>CAVPAA010000015.1:0-2502653 GCA_963701485.1 uncultured Actinomycetota bacterium | reverse complement strand
CGGTCGTAGGCGAAGAACGGCGTCGCCCCGACGCGCTCGGCGAGGCGGTCGACCGGCACCCCGCCCACGAGCAGCGTCCCGTCGTCGGTGCCGTGCGCCGTCACGTGGTCAGAGGTCCTCATGCGGTCAGCTCCTCGCGCAGCAGCACCCGGTCGAACTTCCCGTTGGGGGAGCGGGGGAGCTCGGCGCGTACGACGATCTCCGCCGGCACCATGTAGCGGGGCAGCTTGTGGCGGAAGGCGGCCAGCAGCGCGCCCGGTTCGAGCTCCTCGGCCGCGGGGCTGACGACGACCACGACCCGGTGCCCGAGGGCATCGTCCGGGAGGCCGAGCGCGACCGCGTCGCGGACCAGGCCGCTGTCGTAGGCGACCTCCTCGATCTCGGTCGGGCTCACCCGGTAGCCGGACGTCTTGATCATGTCGTCGGTGCGGCCGACGAAGTAGAGGAAGCCCTCCTCGTCGGACACGACACGGTCGCCCGACCAGACGGCCAGCTCGGGTGCACGCCAGTCGGGGCCACCCGGAATCGGGCGGAACCGCTCAGCGGTGCGGGCGGCGTCGCCCCAGTAGCCCTGGGCGACGAGCGCGCCGCGGTGGACCAGCTCGCCCTCCTCCCCGGGCCCGCACGGCGTGCCGTCGGGCTGCAGGACGAGGATCTCGGCGTCCGGGATGGCCTTGCCGATCGAATCTGGGCGGCGGTCGACCTCGGACGGGTCGAGGTAGGTCGAGCGGAACGCCTCGGTGAGGCCGTACATCAGGAACGGGCTGGCCTGCGGGAAGATCTCGCGCAGCCGGGTGAGGGTCGACCGGGGCATCCGGCCGCCCGTGTTGGCGAAGTAGCGCAGCGACGCGGTGGCCTCGACCGGCCAGTCGGCGGCGGCGAGCTGGATCCACAGCGGCGGCACGCAGGTGAGGCCGGTGACGCGGTGGCGCGCGCACAGGCGTACGACGTCGCGAGCCAGGAGGTAGTTGACCAGCACGACGTGGGCGCCTGCCGCGAACGCCGTCGTGACCTGGCTCAGCCCGGCGTCGAAGCTCAGGGGGAGCGCGGCGAGGATGACGTCGTCGCCGTCGTTGCCGAGGTAGGTCGAGACGCTCTCGGCGCCCACGAGCAGGTTGCGGTGCGACAGGACGACCCCCTTGGGCCGGCCGGTGCTTCCGGACGTGTAGAGGATCGCGGCCGTGTCGAGGTCGATCGCCCGGCTCGCGGACGGCGGCTCGACCGCGTCGCGCAGAAGGGCCGACAGGGCGTGCACCCGTACCTCGTCCTCATCGGGGACCGCGCCCGGCTCGGCGTCGACGAGCAGCACGTGCGCCAGCTCGCGGCAGCCCTTGGCGTCGTCGCGCACCGTCTCCCAGCGCTGGTGCGTCGTGATGAGCACCCGCACGCCGCAGTCACCGAGGATGTAGGCCACCTGCGAGCCCTTGAGGGCCGGGTTGACCGGCACGAACACGCCCCCGGCGACCGAGGCACCGAAGATCCCCCCGATGGTCTCGGGTCGCTTGTCGAGGTAGACCGCCACGCGGTCGCCGCGCGCGACGCCGAGGCCGGACAGGACGGCGCCCGTGCGCGACGCCAGGTCCCAGGCGGAGGCGTAGTCGAGCGTGACCTCCTGGTGGCTCAGGGCCGGGCGGTCGCCGAAGCGGACGGCGCCCTCCTCGAGCAGGTGGTGCAGCTGCGTCCGCATCAGGTGAAAGCCCCCTCGTTCTGGTGCCGGAGCCGCCCCCCGGCGACCGGCTGCGGGGCGACGAAGTACCCACTCGTCGTCCCTCGGGCCACGCTACGGACGCGCGGCCTCGGCTCGGACCGCGCCGGGGCGGAGTACCGGATTTGGGGTAGCGCGGTCGAGCCACGCGGGCCCGCGAGGGGCGTGCAGCAGGTCGGGTCGGACGAGCACCCGCACGGCGGCACGGGCGATCGCGTCGCCGCGGGCCGCTCGGCTCGACTCGCGCAGGACCAGCGCGAGCCAGTAGAGCGCCGTCCGCGGCCGGGACGCCAGCCGCGAGAAGAGCCGCAGGCGGTTGGCGGTGAGGAGTGCCCACAACCGTGGCGACGTGCCCGAGTCGCCCTCGAGGTGGACGGCGCCGGCGTCGGCCACGTAGCGCACGCCGAACCCGTGTGCCCAGGAGCGCAGGTGGAACTCGGTCTCCTCCGAGTAGAGGAAGTACGACTCGTCCCAGGGCCCGCAGGCGTCCAGGCAGGCGCGGCTGACGAGCTGCGTGGACCCCTCGGCCCAGTCGGGCGTCGCATCGCCGGCGTAGCGCGCGGGATCGCTCACCACCTCGCCCGTGAGCGGCCACCGGCCGGCGAGGGTGGCGCCGACGAACGCGTCGGCGAAGGCTCGCAGCAGGGTGGGCCGCCGGCGCATCGAGTGGATGAGCGCCCCGTCGCCGTCGGTAAGTCGCGGCACCGCGATCCCGGTGCCGGGCAGGTCGAGCGCCGCCACCAGCGTGGGCAGGCAGCCCGGCTGGAGGCGGACGTCGGGGTTGAGCACGAGCACCGCCGGCGCGTCCGGCATGGCGGCGACGGCGGCGTTGACCCCGGCCGCGTAGCCGGCGTTGCGTCCCGTCTGCACGACCGTGGCCTCGGGGCACAGGCGCCGCGCCACCGCGACCGTGTCGTCGGTCGAGTCGTTGTCCACCACGACGAGGTGCCAGGGGACGTCACCGGCGCCGTCGGGCAGCGACGCCACCAGGCCGGGCAGCACGTCGGCGCTGTTCCAGGTCACCACCGCGATGGTCACCGGGCTCGCCGCGGTGTCGCTGGAGGTGTCGCTGGACGCGTTCATGTCGGTGGTCATGCCAGCACCTCGGCCGAGCGCGGTCGCCGACGCATCAGCGGCCGTCGTGCGCGCGCAGCCGCCGGGGCGCCTGCCGCGCGTCGGCGCGGGCGCCAACGCTCCAGCCAGAACACCAGGACCGCGGTGAGCGCGATGCCCGTCAGGCCGGTTGCGGCGAGCGCGCGGGACCTGCTGCCCGCCATGGGGTAGACGATCGGGTCCTGCGACGACGGTACGGCGAGGGCGCGGAGGTTGGCGGGCACGCCCAGCTCGTCCTGCCGCTGCTCGAGGACCGTGGCGATGCGGGTCGAGGTCTCCTCGGCCAACGCCTGCACCTCCGCGGGCGTCCTGGCCGCCACCTGCACGTCGAGGTAGTTGGCGGAGAAGAGCGGACGCCACTGCGTGCCGAGGTTCGGCACGCGGACCTGGACCCCGTCGCGGGCACCCATGCCGACCATGGTGGCGTCCACGTCGCCCGTCAGCAGGGGCGGGTGGCCGTCGTTCATGTCGGTGGAGATGACCCCGACGAGGGGCTGCAGCCCGTAGCGCGGGTTCTCGAGGACGTTGGTGTGCTCCGTGCCGGACGGTCCCACCAGCACGATGTTGTACTGCGTGAAGAACACCGGGGCCTGGCGCTGCACCACCGCGAACGCCGCGAGCGTCAGCGCAGCGCCGAGCACCACGACGTACCAGCGACGCAGGGCGGCAGCGAGGAAGTCGCGCGCGGTCATGGCGCGCCACCGGTGGTGCGGTCGGTCATCCGATCTCCTGCACGGGCTCGACCAGCTGCGGCGCCAGGTGCAGGTAGGCGGTGGTCTTGCGCTTCTGGTCGATGTCGCCGTACACGCGCTCGACCTGGGCGGTCGTCAGGCCGGTGGACTCGGCGACCTGCTCGATCGGCCGGCCGGTGTTCTTGCCGTGCAGGCACAGGTCCATCAGGTTCCACGGCAGCGAGAAGTAGAACTCCTCCTGCGACTGCGGCAGCGAGTAGGTGTCGGTCGTCGAGGGCCGGGTGCGGATCTGCTCGGGGACGCCGAGGTAGTCCGCGAGCGCGTAGACCTGGGTCTTGTAGAGGTGGGCGATCGGCTTCACGTCGGCCGCCCCGTCGCCGAGCTTCACGAAGAAGCCCTGGTCGTACTCGAGCCGGTTGGGCGTGCCGGTGACGACGTAGTTGAGCCGGTCGGCGTGGTAGTACTCCATCATCCGGCGGGTCCGCTGCTTGAAGTTCGTCGCCGCCACGATGCCGAGGTAGGACTCGGTCGTCAGCCGGTGGCGGGTGGTGGTGCCGTCGGGCGCCTGCACCACCACGGAGTAGAGGCGGAGGCTCTCTGACTCCACGACGCTCGGCAGCACGATCTTGGACTTGTGGTCGGGTCCGTAGTCGGGGCACACCATCCGGATCGCGTCGTCGCGCCGCTCGTAGCAGCGGGCGGCGTCGAGCACCGGCGTGATGTCCTCCACGACCGAGTCGATGCCGAGCGAGTCGGAGACGAGCGTGCTGAACGCCAGCGTGTCCTCCGAGGAGTCCCGCTCCGGCATGTGGATGCCGAAGACCCGGTCCTTGCCGACCGCGGCGACGCACAGCGCGGCGACCACGCTGGAGTCGATGCCACCGGACAGCGCGACGGTCGCCCCCTTGCGGCGGGAGCGGGTGAGGTAGCCGCGCAGCGAGGCGCTGATCCGGGCGACCTCCGCCTCGACGTCGATCGCGAGCACGTCGGCGTCGCCCTGGCTCTCGGCCCGGCTGCCGACCTGCTTGCCGACCTGGCTGTCGCTCCGGACGGTGGTCATGCGGTGCTCCTCACGTGCTGGACCCGGTCGATGACGGTCATCGGCGCGGGTGGTGCGTCGTCGCTCGCCGACCCCGCGTCGACGACGAGCTGCTGGTGGAGCAGCTGGGTCGAGATGACGGCGAGCAGGCGCATGTTGTCGGTGTTGCCCGCCCGTACGCCGCCGGTGCGCGCGGCCTTGGCGAGCAGGCCGGCGACCGGCCGCGGGGCGAAGACCCCCGCCGCGGCGAGGGCCGCAGGCGAGGTGACCTCGCTCAACCACTCCGGCGGCGGGCCGCTGAAGAAGCTGGCGGTGTCGGGGGAGCGGTAGGGCTGCTTGGGCCGGCGGCGGATCTGCTCGGGGACGAGGTCCTCGAAGGCGATCTTCAGCAGGTGCTTCTCGTCCAGACCGCACAGCTTGTGGCGCGCCGGGAGCCGGTTGGCGAGCTCGACGACCTCCTTGTCGAGGAACGGGAAGCGTCCCTCGACCGAGTTGGCCATCAGCATGCGGTCGCCCTGGCTGGACAGGATGTAGCCCGGCAGGAGCGTGGTCATCTCGAGCCACTGGGCCCGCGAGAGCGGGTCCCAGCCGTCGCTGCCGGCCGGCATCCGCGACACGACGTCGGGGCCGCGGTCGAGCTCGGCGCGGACGTCGGGCGCCAGCATCGCCTTGACGGCGCTGGTCGAGGCCCACCGCGGGCGGTGGGAGATCGCGGGGTCGTCGGCGTCGAGGTCCTGGCCGAAGAAGCTGCGCGCGAAGGCCGGGGCGCTGCCCGGGTTGCGCGCCATCCACGGGTAGAGCAGCTCGACGGCGCGGTCGCGGGTGGCCGAGCCCGGGTCGCGGGCCCAGAAGGCACGCACCCGGCCCTCCCGGAAGATGTCGTAGCCGCCGAGCACCTCGTCGGCGCCCTCGCCCGTCACGACGACCTTGTAGCCGTTGTCCCGCACCAGCCGCGACAGCAGGAACAGCGGCGCGGGCGCGGTGCGCAGCACGGGCGTCTCGGTGTGCCGCACCACCTCGGGGAAGGCCTCGGCGACGTCGGCGGGCGAGACGACGATCTCCTCGTGCTGCGTGCCGAGCTCGGCCACCATCTTCTGCTGGTGGACCCCTTCGTCGAACTCCGCGTCGGTGAACCTCAGCGAGAAGGTGTGCAGCGGCGCCTCGGTGTACCTCGCGATCACCGCGGCGGTGATCGAGGAGTCGATGCCACCCGAGAGGTACGCACCCACCGGCACGTCGCTGCGCACGAACCGCAGCCGGGCCGCCTCGACGAGGCGCTCGCGCAGCTCGGCGGCGTTCGCCTCGATGTCCTGCCCCGGCTCGGCGTCCCGGTCGGGGAAGTCGATGCTCCAGTAGGGGTGGCGCCGGAAGCCGTCGCGGTCCAGCACCGCCACGTGACCGGGCTCGAGCTGCTCGATGCCGGCGAACACCGTGCGGGGCGCCACCGTCGACCAGTACGTGCAGCACCTCGTCGAGACCGATGGGGTCGAAGGCACGCGGCAGGGCCGGGTCGGCCAACAGCGCCTTGACCTCGGAGGCGAACGCGATCCTGTGCCGGTCACGGGTGAAGAAGAGCGGGCGCACGCCGAGGCGGTCGCGCGAGAGCACGAGCCGCTGCTCGCGCGAGTCCCACAGGGCGAGGGCCCACTGGCCGTTGAAGCGGTTGAAGCACTGCTCGCCCCACTCCTCCCAGGCGTGCACGACGACCTCGGTGTCGCTCGCGGTGCGGAAGCGGTGGCCGCAGCGGCGCAGCTCCTCGCGCAGCTCGACGTAGTTGAAGATCTCGCCGTTGAACGAGATCCACACGGTCTCGTCCTCGTTGCACAGCGGCTGCGCACCGCCCTCGGTGTCGATGATCGCGAGCCGGGTGTGACCGAGTGCGGCGTGGTCGTCGCGGTAGAGGCCGCTTCCGTCCGGGCCCCGGTGGCGCAGCCGCCCGATCATCCGGGTCACGAGCTCCCGGTCCGGCGGCGGGCCGTCGAGGACGACGACGCCGCAGATGCCGCACATCAGGCGGTCCCGCCGGCACGGGCGAGCACCGCGCGCATGCCCTCGGCGGTGCCGAGCAGGTCGGGGTCGATCTGCTCCTCGCGGAGCACGACGTGGAAGACGTCCTCCAGGAAGATCGCCGCCTTCACCGCCTCCAGGTGCCGGTCGCCGGCCGGGTCGCGCAGGCGCGCGTACTCGGCGAGGGCGCGGTCCACGTGCGCGGGATCGAGCCCCGGCACCGCGGCCTGCTCCGACGCGGGCGCGGGCTCCGCCGTCGGCGGCTCCGGCTCCGGCTCCGGCTCGGGGGCCGCCGCCTCCGGGACCGGCGCCCGGCGCACGCGGTAGTTGAGCATCGCGGAGTTGTCGTAGTCGGAGGCGATGACGCGACCCGGGTTGCCGGCCACCAGCGCCCGCGCGGGTACGTCGCGCGAGACGACGCTGCCGGCGGAGATCGTGGCGCCGTCGCCGATCGTCACGTCACCGGTGATCGTCGCGCCGGGTCCGATCCACACGTCGTTGCCCAGCCGCGGGACGCCCTGGTTGCCCGAGGCCACCCGCTGCCCGATCGTGACGTTGTGGTGCAGCACGCAGTTGTCACCGATGACCGCCGGACCGATGAACACTCCCGTGTGGTGCATCAGGAGGAGGCCGGGGCCGATCTGGGCGCGCGGGTCGATGTCGGCGTGGTGGATGTTCATCACCCGGCGGTGCCAGACCGCGGCGAAGACCCGCCCCGGCAGACCCTTCAACGGGTGCTCGGCGTGGTACTGCCGGCTGGCGCGGTCGAAGCGGTAGCTCGCGACCACGCGGAAGTCGGCGTTCCACATCCACAGGCGCAGGCGCTGCGACGGGCCGCGCCGGCCGTCAGCGACGATCGTGTAGTACTTGTCGACGTCCGTGCGGAACGGACGGACGTCCGGGTCCTCGTCGACCCGGTCGTGGACTTCCCCCATGACTGCTCCCCGACGCTGCGGGCCTCAGCCCACAGGCTGTCCGGCGAGGGTCTTGGACGCGACGAACCTGGTGAGGCCGCCCACGCTCCCGAGGTTCTCGAAGACCGTCTCGGACTCGCCGACGACGATCTCGAAGTGGTCCTCGAGGAACTCGATCAGCTCGAGGACGCCCGTGGAGTCCACGATGCCCTCCTCGAGCAGGGACGCCTCGTCGTCGGGCAACCTGTCGTGGTCGCCGAAGAGGTAGTTGTCGCCGATGAACTCTCGGAGCTCGTTCCTGATCTGGTCGTGCACGATCGCCTCCCCTGGCAGTTTCAGGGCCTCCACCCCAGTCGACCCGGCACCCAGTGGACCAGTGGCGAGGAGGGGCGGAGGCGCGTGGCGGGAACGCTCCCCAATAGTGGTGAGGGTGGCGGCGACGCCTCGCCCGCCCGGGTGACGTGCCTAGGGTCGGAGCCGTGGCCGCCACGGGGGACGGCCGGACCGAGGAGTCGTGACATGGGCGGCAGCACCCAGGCGCGGGGGACGGTCGGCACGGGCACGGACATCGTGTCCGTCGCCCGCATCGCCACGCTCTACCGCACCGCCGGCGACCGGTTCCTGCGGCGCTGGTTCACCGACGCCGAGATCGACTACTGCACCTCGCGGGCACGCCCGGAGCTGCACCTCGCGGCCCGGATGGCGGCCAAGGAGGCGGTCCTCAAGGCGCTGCGCCCGGCCCGCGACGCCCCCCTGGCCTGGCGCTCGATCGAGATCGGCCGCGACGTTGACGGCGCGCCCAGCGTCCGCCTCGGCGGTGAGGTGCGCGCGCTGGCCGAGAGCCGGGGAGCCGGCCCGATCCACGTGTCGCTGTCCCACTGCGACGAGTACGCCGTCGCGGTGGCGGTCGCCGACGCCGCGGCGGGCTGACCGCCGCCCGACGCGGCTCCTCAGCCGCGGGGGAGGCTCGCGCCGAGCGGTACGGCCGGGCGCTTGGTCCACTCCGCGGGCCGCTGCCGGGCGACCTGCCCGCGCACCAGCCAGACCTCGTCCCACTGCACGCCCGCGAGCCAGTCGCGGCCACTGACCTCCGGACCGAGGTCGGCGAGGTCGGACACCGCCAGCCCGGTGACGAGGACGTGCTCGGCCCGGCCGAGCGACCTCAGCGCGTCGCGCACGTGTTGCGGGGCGACCGCGGACATCACCACCGGACGACCGTCGCGCTCGAGGACGACGGACGCACCGGCCCCGGCCGCGAAGCCGCCGCGGCGGTCCGCGTTGAGCAGGTGGAGCGGCTGCTCGCGGGAGTAGCCGAGGAGGTCGACCTCGTGCGCGATGTCGGCGAGCACGACCTGGACGCCGATCTCGGAGCGCACGCGGGCGGCGATGCGGGACTGCTGCAGCCAGCGGCGTCGCCAGCCGTGGTCACGGATGATCGGGAGCCGGCCCCAGTCCCGGGCGCCGGGATCGACCGTGCCGCACGTCGTGTGGATCGGGACGAGCGCCGGGTAGAGGTCCCCGACGTGGCGGTGCGCCTCGTCGAGGCGCGCCAGGTTCGTGGACATGCTGTTGTGGGTGATCGCAGTGTCCACGGCTCCGGCCATCCGGCCCGAGGCCCGGACCCGCAGCGAGTACTCCACCGCGTAGGCGTGCCAGGCCAGCTCCGGCTCCTCGCTGAGCGGTTCGCGGAGCAGGTCGTCGCGGCGCGCGATGAGCAGCACCTCGTCGAGGGTGTCGACGGGCACCGGCTCGGGTGCCGACTCCCCGATCAGGATGACGCGGTCACGCAACCGGCCCACCGACGTGTGGTCGGCGGTGACGCCGTTGGCGCCGAGGATGCCCCAGCGCTCGTCGTCCAGCGCCTGCGCGCAGGCGGCCAGCCGGTCCAGGTCGTGCAGGTAGACGTCCTGGTGCACCAGCACCACGACGTCGTGGCTGGCCTGTCGCACGGCGTGGTTGAGCGCCGCGCCGGCCGAGGTGTGTGCGTGCTCGGTGTTGTCCACCGGCAGGTACTCCACCTCCACCGGACCGTCGTACGCCTCGATCGAGCGGTCGAGGCAGTGCCGTCTCACGGCAGGATCGTTGTACACGCATGCGATCGTCATCCCCACGGCGCGAGTCGACCACGGGCCGCTCGCACCCGTCGGAGCGTGTGCCGCGACATCCCCCGGTTGGGGTACGCGCCTGCTCCCCGCCCGGAGCGATGATGGGGCGTCGAAGGAGGGGGCGATGGCACGCAGGCGCTCGCGCGCGGTCCTGGCCGCAGCCGTGGTGGCGGTCGTCGTGGCCGTCGTCGCGGTGCTCGCCGTGCGGCTGCTCGACGACGAGCCGACCGCCGCGAGCCCCCAGGACCCTGCACCGAGCGATGCGCCGGCATCCGCCGCGACGAACTCCGCCACGCCCGGCGCCTACCCGGACGCCGACACCACCGGCGTCCCGCCCGGCACCGAGCTCACTCCCTACACGGGGCCCTGCACCCTCACCGAGACCGTCGTGCTCTCGGCGGTCGACGCCACCGGGGTCTGCCCGGCGATCGTGGTGCAGGCGCCCGACGTACGGATCGAGTCGTCCCGGGTCCCGCGCGTGGAGAACACCGCCACCCAGGTCGACCCGTCGTACTCGGTCGAGGTCGTGGACTCCGAGGTCGTCGCGGGCGAGTGGATCGGCGGCGCGGTGTGGGGCAGCAACCTCACCGTGACCCGGACCGACGTCACCGGCGGTCAGCACAGCGTGCACTGCGGCACCCATTGCGTGGTCGAGGACTCCTGGCTGCACGACCAGTTCAACCCGCCGGGAGAGGCGGCGCACAACAACGCCTTCATCTCCAACGGCGGCACCGACATGGTCGTACGGCACAACGTGCTCCACTGCACCGCGGAGCTCAACGACACGGGTGGCGGCTGCACGGCCGACCTCTCGCTCTTCGGAGACTTCGAACCGATCGGCGACGTGCGGGTCGAGGACAACCTCTTCAAGGCCAACGGCTCGTCGGCCTCCTACTGCGCCTACGGCGGACACGCCCCGGGCAAGCCCTATCCCGACGCCACCGGCGTGGTCTTCACCGGCAACGTCTTCGAGCACGGTGCCAACGGGACGTGCGGCGTCTACGGCCCGATCACCTCCTTCGACCCGAAGGCCTCCGGCAACGAGTGGCGGGACAACACCTGGGACGACGGCACCGAGCTCGTGCCGGAGTGACGGCGACCCTGGGCAGAGAGCGCCTGCGGTGGTCGAGGAGGGACGAAGTCCCGTCACGAGACCGCTCCGAGAAAGGGTGGCCAGCAACCATCCACGGCAGGGTGACTGTCGGTGGTCGGCGGTACAATCGAACACATGATCGAGGAACTGGCAGGGTTGGAGGCAGGTGAGGTCGACGACTTCACCGCTCGCGACCTGCTGGCCCTTGCCCGTGCTCAGAAGACCGCCGAGGACCGCGCTGCCGCAGGCCTGCTGGTCACCGCCGCCCGGTGGGCCGACCTCCACCCGCCCGAGTCGATCCACTCAGCCGCGACGTTCACCGTCCCGGGCTGCGAGCACGAGGAACCCATCGCCGGCCAGGGTGCGCCGCTGGTCGCGGAGTTCTGCCTCGCCGAGCTCGGCGGGGTTCTCGGGGCGTCGACGACGGCGGCGAAGAGGCTCGTCGGGCAGGCCCTCGAGCTGCGCCACCGGCTCCCGCGCCTGTGGGCGCAGGTCCAGGCCGGCCGGGTGCCGGCGTGGAAGGCCCGGGCCGTCGCCGAGGTCACCATCCACTCCACCCCGTCCCTGACCCGCGAGGCCGCGGCGTTCGTCGACGCGCAGGTCGCCGCGGTCGCCGGTCGGATCGGTGCAGCGCAGCTGGACCGGCTGGTCGCGGAGGCGATCAAGCGGTTCGACCTCGCCGAGCCCGACCCGGCCCAGGATCCGGAGGACGGCTACCTGCACGTCGACCCACGCCACGTCACGATCCACGACGACGACGTGCACTTCGCCGGCACCATGTGGGTCGAGGCCGAGGTCGACATCGCCGACGCCCTCGACCTCGACCGGGCGCTGGTCCACGGGGCCGCGACACGCAAGGCGCTCGGGTCGACCGAGTCCCTGGACGTGCGCCGGGCCCAGGCCCTCGGCGACCTGGCCCGCACCCAGACCGCGCTCGACCTCGCCGGAGCGGGAGCCGACCCCCAGCACCTCCCCGCGGCCCGCGAGGTCGTCCTCCACGCCCACTTCGACGCCACCAACGACGGGCTGTCCACCGTGTTCGGACCGACCGGCCGTCTCGAGGAGGGCCAGCGGCTCGTCCTGCTCGACCAGGTCCGCGACTGGTGCGCCGACTCCCGCACGAAGGTCACCATCAAGCCGGTCATCGACCTCAACGCCCAGCTGGCGACACCGGCGTACGAGGTGCCAGACCGGATCCGCGAGCAGGTCATCCTCCGCGACAAGACCTGCGTCTTCCCGTGGTGCACCCGACCCGCACGCGGCTGCGACATCGACCACGTCATCCCGCACGACCCCGACGCTGAACCGGCGGTCAGACCGCAGCCCGGCCCGACCAAGACGCAGAATCTCGCCGCGCTCTGCAGGTTCCACCACCGCTTGAAGACCCACACCGCCTGGCGCTACCGGATAACCGCCAACGGCTGCTTCGAGTGGACCTCACCCCACGGCCACACCTACCGGCGCGATCGATCGGGCACGAGAGCGGTCGACCAAGCGAAGCCACCCGACATTCCACGCCCCCGCCGACGATGACCCCGCTCCACACCCCGCCACCCACCCGGTAGCGGGGCGGTCGGCACGCACGTCACGAGCCACGGCGACATCCGGCGGTGGGGGAGCAGGCGGCCGGTGCGCCGCCCATCCAGCACGAGGCGCCCATACTGGGCCGGCCCGGAGTCGCCAGGAAGGTCGCCAGGAAGGTCGTCGTGAGGTCGTCAAGCGTGCTTGCCGTGTTCGGGCACCCCGATGATGAGTCACTGGCCGCGGGCGGCACCCTGGCTCGACATGCCGCAGCAGGCGCGCGGACTGCCGTCGTCACGGCCACGTGGGCTCCGGGCACGCAGCGAGCAGCCGAGCTCGCTGATGCGCTGCGGATCCTCGGGGCCGGTGAACCCAGGATGCTGGGATACGCCGACGCACGAGTCCCGGAGTCGGCTCCGGGCCGTCCCCGCTGGTGCGACGTGCCCCTCGAAGAAGCGGTGCACCGCCTCGTGACGCACATCCGCGAGCTCCGTCCGGAAGCCCTGCTGACGTTCGACGGCCAGGGCGGTCTGACGGGCCATGCCGATCACGTGCGCACCCATCGTGTGACCCTGCTGGCCGCCGAGGCCGCAGGCAGGGACGTGTATCCCGACGCGGGCGATCCTTGGGCGCCGAGCGCGGTCTACCTGGCGACCCACCCGCGTTCGTCGGTGAAGACGATCGAGGAGATCATCGGCGCTCGACGAGCCGTGCATGCCACCCCGGACGAGCAGATCACGGATCGGGTGGACGTGTCGCCCTGGCTGGAGCAGAAGCTGGCCGCGATCCTCGCCCACCGCTCGGAAGTCGATCGAGGCGCCCTTCCCGGGCTCGTCGCCCGTCTCTCGACGACGGCCCGCGAGGACCTTCTGTCGACGGAGTGGTTCATCCGTCGCCCTCTTGCGAGCTGAGCCGGACGCGACTCGCGCATCGCCGGAACAGCGCCGTCAGCGCAGGCGCTTGACCGTGCCGACGAGCGCGCCGCGGGCGCGGGAGGTGACCGGGGGCGGTCGCAGCACGTCGCGCTCCACGGAGGCGACGGTGTCTCCGCAGTGGAGGCTGTAGCGGGGCTGGAGCCAGCGGTCGGGGTGGGCCCAGCGGCGGTCACTGGTGTGCACCGTGCGGTAGCCGAGCGGTCGCAGCTCGTGGAGGACGGCGCGGTCGTACCGACCCAGCGGCAGTGCGGCGTCGTGGACCCGGCTGCCGGTCACCTCCTGCAGCACGGTGCGCGCGGTCACGAACTCCTCCCGGCGGCGGGCCGGGTCGAGCCCGCGCCACGGCCGGTGCGACATTCCGTGGTTGCCGATCGTCATGCCTGCCCCGTGCAGCTCACGTACGTCGTCGCGGCTGAGGCTGCCCGGACGGTCCAGGCGTCCGGCGACGACGAAGAAGCTCGCGAGCAGGCCGCGCTCGCGCAGCGCCGGCAGCGCGATCTCCACGTCGGAGGAGTTGCCGTCGTCGAAGCTGAGGCGCACGTCGGCGCGCCCGACGACCGTGTCGAGGACGCCGAGGAAGACGTCCCGGCTGATCCAGTAGGAGTCCTCGCCGGGCTCGCGTCGGCGCTGCGGCGCGCCGATGCCATGGAAGCAGACATTCACCACGCGCATGGGTCGAACCGTAGGGGCGGCCCGTTCCGCGAGCCCGACCGTCCGGCAGAGGCTCACAAAATATGGGTATGTGGCTCAGCGGCTCCGTCCGGCGCCGATGAGCCTTCCTACGGTGGGCGCATGTCAGGAGAGTCCGTGGGGGTGGACCTGGCACCGATCACCGACGACGACGTCGGTGCGGTCGCCGCGTTCCTGCACCGCCACCTCAATGCCAGGCTGAGCGCCGACGAGTGGGCGCGGTGCGCCGTTCCGCCGTGGAGCGTGGATGCGCCCAACCACGGCTTCCTCCTGCGTCAGGGTGACGACGTGGTCGGGGTCTACCTCGCCTTCTACTCCGAGCGCGTGGTGGACGGCGAGGCGCGCCGCCGGTGCAACCTCGCTGCCTGGTGCGTGCTCGAGGAGCACCGCGCGCACGGCGTACGGCTCGCGCGGGCGATGCTGCGCCAGCGTGACTACGACTTCGTCGACCTCTCGCCCAGTGGCAACGTGGTCGCCATCAACGAGCGTCTGGGCTTCTCGAGGCTCGACACTGCCACGGCGCTGGTCCCGAACCTCCCGCTGCCGTCGCGCCGGGGCGTCCGGGTGCTCACCGCGCCCGAGGAGATCGAAGCGGCGCTGACCGGGACCGACCTGCAGGTCTACCGCGACCACCGTGCCGCCGCGGCCGCCCTGCACTTCGTGGTGCGCGTCGGCCAGGACTCCTGCTACGTCATCGCCCGCCGCGACCGGCGCAAGGGCCTGCCGCTCTTCGCTTCGCTGGTCCACGTGTCCGACCCGGCCGTCCTGGCCCGCGCCGGCCACGCGCCCTACCGCCACCTGCTGCTGCGCCACCACGCGCTCGTCACCCTCGCCGAGCGGCGGGTGGCCGGCCGACCGCCGTGGCTGTCCCGGACCCAGGCGGCGCCGCGGCCGCGGATGTTCCGCAGCGCCGCGCTCGAGCCGCGCTCGGTCGACTACCTCTACAGCGAGCTGACGTGCGTGCCGTGGTGAACGGCATGCCGAGGACGAAGGGACCTTCATGACGGCGAACGGCGGAGTCGCAGGACGGCTGCGGCACACCTTGGTGGACGCGCCGGGATCGGCGGGCGCGCGCATGCGGGCGCGCCGCTGGGAGCTGCTGGAGCAGGCGTTCCCCGACCTGGCGACGATGTCCGTCCTGGACCTCGGTGGCACGGTCGAGTGGTGGCGCCGCGCGCCCGTCCGTCCCAAGGACGTGACCGTCCTGAACCTGTTCGAGCCCGGCGAGTCCGACGACCCGTCGCTGCTCCCGGTGACCGGCGACGCGTGCCGCGCCCGTGAGTCGTTGGCGGCGGCCGGCGCCCAGACGTCGTACGACGTCGTGGTCTCCAACTCGCTGCTCGAGCACGTCGGCGGCCACGCCCAGCGGGCAGCGCTCGCGCGTGAGGTCCACGCGCTCGCGCCGCGCCACTGGGTGCAGACGCCCTACCGCTACTTCCCGCTCGAGCCACACTGGCTCTTCCCGGGCCTGCAGTTCATGCCGATGGCCGCCCGCGCGCGCCTGGCTGCCCGCTGGCCGTTGGCCCACAGCCGACCGGAGACGGCGGAGGACGCCATGTCGGAGGTGCAGTGGACCGAGCTCGTCGGGATCGCCGAGCTGAAGTCGTACTTCCCGGGCTCCACCATCCACCACGAGCGCGTGGCCGGACTGACCAAGTCGCTCGTGGCGGTCGGTGGAGGAGCCCGCTAGGCCCGATCCGGGTCGCGCCTACGGGTTGACGGCCTCGCCGCTGTCCCAGACGTTGCCGGACCACACGTTGCCGACGGCACCCTTCTCGAACGACGTCACCGGGCCGTAGACGCCGCACTTGCGGTTGGCGCCACGCTCGAAGACGTTGTTGATGAAGCGGATGTTGGTCGCTCCGTAGGGCTTCGACCCCTTCTGACCGCCGTAGGCGCAGTAGGAGATCGAGGAGTTGTTGGCCCGGAGGAAGTTGTTCTCGACCAGCACGTCGTCGATCGGGTCGAAGTCACCGAAGAGGGAGACGTCGGCCGTGCAGCCACCGTCGGTGCTGTTGAGGATCGCGGTGCAGTGCAGCGTGTTGTGGCGCAGCACCATCGTGTGCCCGCCGTTCGAGATGAACGCGTTGTTGTGGTAGCTGCCACCGTCGGGGTTGTACTGGTCGTGCAGCCAGGAGTCGGTCAGCTCACAGTTGTTGTTGCAGTGGAAGCTGTGCTGGCCGCCGGTCACGTCCACCCGACGGGCGGTGATGTTGTAGCCCCAGAGCGCGCCGTCGGACCAGCTGCCGGCCCGCACGTCGGAGTCGGTGATGGTCACCGAGCTGCTGCCGTCGCCGTAGGTCGAGTCGACGCGCGGGACGAGGGACTTGTCGATGACCACGCCCGTGGTGCGGATGGTGAGCGCGTTGCACCGGCCGGTCGCGTCGACCGCGGTGATGGTGACGGGCGAGCTGATCGTGCACGATCCGGTGTAGGGCGTGAGTGCCGTGCCGGCCGGTACGCCGGTGTTGTCGGGACCTGGCCAGCCGCCGGAGGGCGGCGTGGTGGGCGTCGGGGTCGGGGTCGGGGCCGGGGTGGTCCCGGCGTTCGTCGGGACGAAGCGCACGTCGACCCAGTAGTTGGCGTCGCCCCGGGACTCGTGGCTCGGGAACCGCGCCTTGCTGCCGGGTCGCGTCACGCCGTTGCTGTCACCGGGGGCGCGCAGCTGGTCGTTGCTCTTCGCCTTCTTGAAGCCGCCCGGCGTGGCGGGGTGGATCCCCTTGGCGCCGGTGTGGACCGAGACGACGTAGCCCTTGCCGGCGGTGAGCTGCACACCGGCGTCGAAGCGGACCTTCTTCCAGCCCGTGCCCTTGACCGGGGTCACCGTGGTCCGGGCCAGGATCTTGCCGCCCTTCGACCAGAGGGTGGCGGACCCGGGGGTGGAGGCCTTCGACGCGCGCGGCTTGTAGTAGCGCACGCCCACCGCCGTACCGGCGACCTTGGCCTTGAAGCGCATCCCGACCTCGCGCTCGGGGCCGCTGCGGACCTCGGCGTCCGGGGACTTGCGGGTCAGCAGCCCGACCTCGGCGGCCTTCGCCTTCTTGGCCGAGCTGCCGTGGGCGGACAGGGTCGGTTGCTCGACGAGCGCGAGGGCGATGAGGACGGCGGCGAGGACGAACACGGGCACGAGCCGGCGGCGGCCTCGGGACAGGGCATGACCGGACGGAGCGGCCGGTGCGGTGGGGCGCACAGGGGACGACATGAAGAAACCTCGAAGACACGGGGGCAGGGGACGAGACCACGCGAGCGGGGGTGGGGTCAGGGGGTCGCGCGGTCCCCGGCATCCTCCACAGGGACCTGCAGACCGACAAGCCAGCGGAGGAACTTCCCCAAAATGTGCCGCAGCGGGCTAGCGCACCACGGTGGCCGACCACGCCTGCTCGATGAGGAGCTGCGGCGTGGCGTCGGGCGACGTGTCGACCGCCCAGGTGTCGGTGACGCCGGGCTCGTCGGCGCGCGGCATCCCGTAGATCAGGGTGTCGTCGTCGAGCCACTCGACCTGGTCGTCGAGCCCCCGCGGTCCGGCCTCGAGGAGCGTGCGCTCACCCGTCGCGAGGTCCTCGACGGCGATCTGCCAGACGACCGGACGACCCGGGTCGACGTCGACCTTGAAGGCGACGCGGGTGCCGTCCGGTGACAGCGACGGGCACTCGGCGTCCCGCGACACCGAGGTCAGCGTGCGGTCGGTGAGGTCACCCTCGACCAGCCACGTGCTGCCGCCGGCGGCGACCGTCGCGTAGAAGGTGTCGTCGTCGACGAAGGTCACGCCCCAGACGTTGCGGTCGACGGGGTTGACCTCGCGGCCGTCGACGACCAGCTGGAACTTCTCGAGGTTGCCCCACCGCTCGCCGCCGCCGAACTCGTGGACCTCGGTGGCCGTCGAGAAGCCGGTCGACATGTAGGAGTGGCCGGCCACGAAGACGGTCGTCGCCACGAGCGTGCCGTCCGGGCTGAGCCGGGTGCGGCTCGGGATGCCCGGCAGGTCGGTGCTCGCCGACCTGCTGCCAGTCGGCGTCGAGCTCCATCCCCTCGTACGACGCTGCGACGCCGTCGTCGCTGACCAGGCACGAGGCGCCCTCGGGTCGGGCCGCGACCCGGTTGCAGGAGACGCCGGTGAACGCGCGCGGCCCGCCCGGGTCGTCGAGCGGCACCACGGCCACGACGCCGTACTGGCTGTCGAGGCCGGTGTGGCGGAAGACGATGCGCGGGCCGTCGGTGACCTCGGTGATGGGCGTCTGCTCGGCCTCGGGCTCCGCTGCGCGCTCGGCGCGGACCTCGCGGCCCTGGTCCACGACGTAGACGGTCGCCGCGACGGCGATCACCACGACGACCGCGATGAAGGCCAGCACCCGGGCGCGGGTGCTCACGTGGTGACCGCGGCGCCGTCGAGGCGCGGGATCCGGGTGGCGGCGGCGAGGACCGCGAGCACCAGCAGCGCGGCGACGGTCGCCATGGCGACCGTCGGGCCGAGCAGCAGCCACAGCACCCCGAAACCTGCCGAGGCGAGCATCCGGGCGAGCGCCACCACCGTCTGGGCGGCGGCGATGCCGCTGGATCGCGCCTGCACGGGGACCAGGCGGCCCGCGATGGCGGCGATGACGCCGTCGGTCGCGGCGTAGAAGGTGCCCAGGAGGAGCAGCGTGCCGACCGTGGCCGCGGCGGTCGAGGTGGGGAGGACGGAGCACAGGTAGGCGCCGACGAGGGCGAGGTGGCCCAGGACCAGGGTGCGGGCCCGTCCGACGCGGTCGGCCAGGCGGCCGACCGGCACGGCCAGCAACAGGTAGGCGACGTTGGTGCCGACGTAGAAGAGGGGGAACCAGGTGGTGTTGATGCCGCCGTGGTCGAGCAGCGCGAGGTAGATGAACCCGTCGCCGATGGTCAGCAGGCCGAGCACGCCCGCGACCAGGAGCAGCGGCCGCAGTCGCGCGTCGGTCAGGTCGCGCCACCGGAACGGCGGCGGCGTCGGTCCGCTGCTCCGCTCCCGGTCGCGCCGGGCGCGGACGTCGGGTCCGAGCAGGCCCAGCAGGGCCACGCCGGCGAGGGCGAAGGCCAGCGAGACCACGAGCACGACGGAGTAGCCGTCGGGCACGACCACGAGCAGGCCGAACGCGATCAGCGGTCCGAGCGCCGCACCGATCGTGTCGAGCATCCGGTGCACGCCGAAGGCACGGCCGAGGTGCTCGGTCGGTGTGGCGGTGCTGATCATCGCGTCGCGAGGCGCGGTCCTGATGCCCTTGCCGATCCGGTCGGCGGTGACCACGGCGGCGATCCCGGCCGCGCCCGAGGCGAAGAGCAGGAAGACGCGCGCGACGGCGGAGAGCCCGTAGCCGAGGAAGGCGACCCACTTCGGCCGGTCCGAGGCGTCGGCCAGCCAGCCGCCGCCGAGGCGGACCAGAGCGCTGACGCCCTGGTAGAGGCCGTCGATGAAGCCGTACGCCACCGGCGTGAGCCCGACGACCGCGGTGAGGTAGAGCGGGAGGATCGCGGAGACCGACTCCGACGACACGTCGGTCAGGAGCGACACGATCCCGAGCGTGATGACGACCCGACCCACGGGGGGCCGGGTCGAGGTGGAGTCGCGGGCTGTGCCGCCGGCGGGCCGGTCTCGGACGGAGATGTACATCCGCTCACCCGCCCGCGGCGCGGAGCGAGGCGTGGACGGCGTAGCTCGACCCGGAGCCGCGCGGGCTGACCGTGACGGTCACGACGCTGTCGCCCCGGCGGAACGCGGCGGCGTGGGAGCCGGCGACGCTCGGCGGGGCCGCCGTCTCGTCCATGCCGCGACGACCGAGGCGCGTGCGGTAGGCGAGCAGGACCTGCGCCGGTGACAGCGCCGTCGTCGCCACCAGCCCGACCTGCAGCCGGTCGCCCATGGGCGAGAGGCTGCTGCTCTCGACGCGCGCGCCCCGGGGCGGACGGAGGGCGTCGGGGAACTGCCGCAGCAGCCGGCCCTGTGCGCTCGCGCCGCGGGGGAGGGGCGTGGTGACGAGCGGCGCGGGGTTCGCCGGGGGCAGCAGCTCCGCGAGGCTGGACACGGGGGCCTCGGGCGCCTCGGGCATCTCGAGCGCCGGCGCGGAGCCCGGCGCGGTGCCGTCGGTGGATCCGGTGTCGTCGGTGGAGTCAGTGGCCTCGGGGGAGTCGGGGGACTCGCCGGTGTCGGGCGCCTGACCGCTCCCGGCACCGGTCCCGTCGGTCCCGGTGGTCCCGGCGTCGGCCGTGTCCCCGTCTCGGTCCTTCTTCCGGCCCGGCGTGCCCGAGCCGTCCCCGCCCGACGGGGATCCGGGGTCGGCGTCCGGGGACGCGGTCGAGGAAGAGGTGGAGGAAGCGGTCGAGGACGAGGCGTCCGGGGACGCCCCGTCGGCGCCGCAGCCGCCGAGGAGAAGGCTGGCCACGACGCCGATGACGACGACCTGTACCGGTCTGGTGTTCATGTGTTGGTCGACCCCCACGGTCGTTGACGAGACGGTGCCGCGAAATCAGTATGCGCCGCGGTGACCGAGCACCGCTCGGACTGTGCGGACGAGGATGGAGAGGTCGTGGCGCAGCGACCAGTTCTCGACGTACTTCAGGTCGAGACGCACCGACTCGGCCCAGGTCAGGTCGGAGCGCCCCGACACCTGCCACAGGCCGGTCACGCCCGGCTTGACCACGAGCCGGCGACGCGGGTCGACGTCGTAGCGGGCGACCTCGCACGGCAGGGCCGGACGGGGTCCGACGAGGGACATGTCGCCGCGGACGACGTTCCACAGCTGCGGCAGCTCGTCGAGCGAGTAGCGGCGCAGCTTGGTGCCCAGCGGCGTGATCCGCGGATCCTGCGCGATCTTGAACAGGACGCCGTCCTTCTCGTTGTCCTCGCCCATCCCGAGTCGCGCTGCCTCGGCGTCGATGCCCATCGAACGCAGCTTGAGCATGGTGAAGGGGACGCCGTCGCGCCCGATGCGCTCCTGGCGGAAGAACGCGGGGCCGGGGGTCTCCATCCGGATGGCCACGGCGAGGGCGGCCAGCACCGGGAGGGCCAGGACCAGCGCGCCGAGCGCGAGGGTCCGCTCGACCACGTCCTTCAGCAGCCGGCGCGGTCCCCTGAGCGTGGGCTTGCCGACGTGCAGCACGCCGAGGCCGGCGGTCGACATCACCCGGGTCCGCTGCGGCTCGACGTCCAGCAGGCCCGTGCCGAGGTACAGCTCGGTGCCCAGGCCCGACAGCGACCAGTGCAACCGGCGCACCTCGACGGGCGACAGCTTCGCGCCCGGCAGCACCACCAGGGCGTCGGCGCCGTGGTCGTGGGCCGCCGTCGAGGAGGCCTGGAGGCCCACGTAGACCGGCACGTCGCCCTCGACGGGCGTCTTCGACGCACGGGTGAGGCAGGCTGCGACGACCTCGTGGGTGCCGCTCGCCCGGAGGTGCGCGACGGCCTCGCGGACGTCGCGCGGCCGGCCCGCCAGCACGACGCGCGGGAGGGGACGGCGTACGCCGGCGACGAAGGGCAGGGCGCTGGCGACGGTGAAGCCGGCGACGAGCGCGCCGAGGGCCAGCGGGTCGGCGTGCCACACCAGCGGCGAGACCGCCAGGGTGAGCACGGCCGTGCGGGCGCCGGCGGCGAGGACCACGCCCAGGCGCGCGCCACGGGACTGCCCGAGCGCCTGGCGCCGGTAGCGACCCGACACGGCGAGCAGCGGCGGCCACGCCAGGGCCGTCGCGATCGCGGCAGGCAGCTCGAGCCGACCCTGGGACACCGACACGACGGCGAGTCCCAGTGCGAGCACGAGGTCGAGGACGGGCGCCGGCCACATCGGGGCCGGACGGGTGGCCTTCCGCTCCGGCAGCTCGGGGACGACGGTCGCGCCGACCGGCTCGGGGAGGGCTGTCGGCACGAGGGCGACCGGGTCGACGAGCGGCAGGGTGGTGACCCCTCGTGGGCGGGGGATCTGGCGGTCCAGCAGGCCCCCGTCCGCGCTGACGGCGTCGGCCACCAGGTCGGCCACCATGTCCGCCGCGTCGGTCACCGGGTCGGGTGCCACGACGGGCACCACCCCGGACACCATGTCGGTCACGACCTGCGTCATTCCCATCAACCCCCCTTCGGAGCACCGCCCAAGGCGCCCCGTTACTGACCTTGCAGCGAGCCTAGGAAGGCCCGTCCGACCGGGCATGCCGCAAATGAGCGAAAGCCGTGCAGACCCGGGAGATACCCAGTCAGAGGGATGGGCAGGCTCCGCCGGCCGGACCTATTCTCGAAGAGGTGCACCAAGCACTGGTTCGCTCTTCTCGGGCCAGCCCCGCACTGGCCGCCTCCTGGTGGCCTCTGGCGTGACGCGGAACCCCACGCTTCGTCACCCGGAACCGATGCGAACCAGTGGCGGCGGTCGAGGTCCCCCTCCTCGGCCGCCGCTTCCGCGTCCACGGACGCCCGGGGCCGGCGCAGGGCCCGGCTCCCGGTCGTCGCGCCGGTGGGCTCAGGCGCCGACCTTCCAGCCGATCTGGTTGGCCATGCCGACGGCGGCGAGCTGCGAGGAGACCTCGAGCTTGCCGAGGATCGACTTCACCTGGGTGCGGACCGTCGCCTCCGACACGACGCTGTCCGTGGCGATCGCCCGCACGGTGCGACCCTCGATGAGCGCCCCCAGCACCTGGCGCTCGCGCGGTGTGAGCAGGTCGAGCCGGCGGCGTACGTCGTCATGGGCCTGGCGGTCGCGCGCCCAGGCCTCGAGCAGCGACTCGAGCTCCTCGCGGGTGACCACCGGCAGCCCCTGGTGCAGCCGCCGCACGGTGGCGAGCGCCTGCTGGAGGGCACCGGTCTTCGACAGCACCTTGCGTGCGCCGAGCCGCATGCACGCTCCCCAGCGACCGACGTCGTCCGACGCCGTCAGCACCACGACGTTGGCGTTGGCCCGGGCGAGCGGCGCGACGAGGTTCATCCCGTCGCCGAACCGGCCGAGGTCGAGGTCGAGGAGGACCGTGCGGGGGTTGGCCCGCAGGGCGAGCGACCGCAGCGTGGCCATCGACCCGCCCTCCTCCGGCGGCTCCAGCCGTCGTACGTCGTAGCCCTCCAGGGAGAGGGCGAGCTCGAGCGACTCCGCGAACAGCAGGTGGTCGTCGATGATCAGGACCCTGTGGTCACCCCGAGACGCGCCAGACACGGCCGTCCTCCATCGTCAGCTTGGGTGCGCGCAGTCGGGTCTTGCCCAGGTCGTTCTCCGGCGAGCGCCGGGCCGAGGGCAGCGAGATGACGAACGACGATCCCGCGCCGTCCCGCTCGGCCAGGCGCAGCGAGCCACCCGCCTCGGTCATCAGGCGCTGGGCGACGTTGAGCCCGATGCCCTCGCCCTTCGACGCCGTCCCGCGCTTGCCCCAGTCGAAGATCTGCGGACGCTGGTCCCGGGGGATCCCGCGACCGAAGTCGGTCACCGTGATGTCGACCGTCTCCTCGTCGCGCCGCATGACCTCCACGACGCTCTCGTCCGTGCCGCCGTGCTTGGCGGCGTTGTCCACGAGGATGTTGAGCACCTCGGCGAGGGCGTCGAACGGAGCCCGGACGACGTCGCCGGTGGTGTGCAGCTCGACGTGGCGGCCCTTGAGCCGCTGCAGGTCGAGGATCTGGGTCAGCGCGTCGTCGAGACGCAGGTCGGCGGTCTGGGGCCCGGTGCCGGCGAGCATCCGCTCCATCCGGTCGAGCTCGCGGCGGAGCGAGGCCCACAACCGCTCGCGCGTCTCGCTGGTGAGGTCCTCGCGGTCCAGCAGGGCCGATCCGGTGACCAGCCCGGCGATCGTGCTCCGCAGCTCGTGCAGCCGGGCGCGCTGCTCACGCGTGGCGTCGACGAGCACGTGCTCGAAGGACTCGATGCGGCGCCGCTCGTCCTCGAGGTTCCGGCGCAGCGTGGCCCAGGCGATGCCGAGCCAGGCGGCACCGGCCGCCGTACGGGCGAGCCAGAGGCCGGCGTCGATGTGGCCGCCGGCGAGACCGGACGGCGGGACCAGCTGGCCGAGGATCACCACGCCCACCGTGACGAGGAGCAGCGCGCTCATCGGTCGCGATGCCGCGCGTTGCTGCAGGACGAGCACGGCTGACAGCAGCTGGGTGCAGAGCAGGACCCCGATGAGCAGCTGCATCTGCGTCGACGGCGGCTGGACGCGGGGGAACTGCAGGAGCAGGTGGCCTGCTGCCACGAGTCCCAGCCCGAGGCCGATGACGAACGTCTCGTCGGCGACGCGGCGCACGCGCTCGGGCGCCAGGAGCGGGACGACCACCCCGAGCATCCCGACCATCCCGACCGCCAGCATGAGCAGCTGCACGGTCGTCCCTCGCGGCGGCGTGCTGTGCAGCGCGATGAGCGTGACGACGAGTGCCTGTGCGGCCACGAGCGCGCCCGTCGCCACGATCCAGCCGGCCACTGCGCCGACGTGGCGGCGCCACGTGACGAGCGCGGTGCAACCGGCGGCGGCGACGAAGACGCCGCTGACGACCCCCTCGCCCAGCGACGGCACCGTCGACGCCGACGGCGGCGACCACCACGCGTGATCTGTCCCCGACCCGATCCACACCAGGACGAGGAACGAGGCAAGCCCCATGATCCCCGTCCGGCACCTGTGGCGCGCGTCCCCCCTGCAGAACCCCAGCATTTCGTGCTACCCCCCTGCGGTACAGCCCAAGTTGTTGTGTCGAGACGCGGCGGCTGCTTCCCAAAGCTGCCGACGCGACGTGCATCTGACGTGTGAGCCAGGCTCTCGGCTGAGAGTGCAACTCACGGTGCGGGGGGTCCAATGATTCTGTGGTCGTACCGCAATTAGGGCAAAGGCGGTCTGGTCCGCCGTTCGCAGGACTCGTGGAGGCTTCGTCAAGGAGCCCCTCAGGTCGTCCCCAGCGGGCCCCGAGCACGCGGCGATTTCCCCTCAAGGGGGTAGTCGCCGGCCGGCTACCCGCTGCGGGTGCGGAAGAGGAGGAGAGGCCGCGTCCCCAAATATGTGCACGTTCGCCAAGGGCTGGACGTGTGGGGGCGTACGACGGACAGGCTGGACCCGCCGGCAAGCGGGAGGAGGGCCCCATGAGCGTGCCAGGTCCGGTCTGGGTGCTGTCACCGCACCTCTTGGTCGCGCAGGCGGTCACGGCCGCGCTGCGCTCGGTCGGGGTCCCGGCCGAGACCCGGAGGTGGGAGTCGGTGCTCGACGACGACGGCTCGCCCGTGCTCGTGGCGTCACGACCAGCAGTGGTCGTCGCCATCGTCGACGGGGTTGACAACCCTGCCGTCGTCGGTCATGTCGAGGCGCTCGCCCAGCCGGGCGACGCGCGGGTGGTGATCGTGAGCTCTCCCGACACCTCCACCCGGTGGGGCGGGATGCTCTCCAACGACGCCGTCGACGTGGTGACCGTGACGACCTCGGTGTCGCAGCTGGCCGAGGTCGTCCAGCGCCTCACCGCCGGCGCCTCGTCGATGGACCCGGAGGAGCGGGCGGCCCTGCGCACCTCGTGGGCCGTGGACCGCGACCGGCGCCGCCACGTGCGCGACCAGCTCGAGTCGCTCTCGCCGCAGCAGCGGCGGGTGCTCGAGCTCCTCGCCTCCGGTCGCCGGGTCGCGGAGGTCGGCGTCGAGATGGGTGTCGCGGAGGGCACCGTCCGCAGCCACGTCAAGGCGCTGCGCGCCAAGCTCGGCGCGTCCACCCAGCTCAAGGCGGTGGCGATGTTCCACCAGGCCTACGACGCCACGGACGGTGGCGACCTCGTGCCCAGGCCCCGAGGGGCCGGTGAGGATCCGGGCGACGACCCGGATCATCACGCCGGCCGGGACCGGAGCGGGGAGAAGGTGGGCGCCGGCCGTCGATAGGCTGGCGCCATGATCGATCCCACGACGCTCGACGACCACGCCTTCGCCGCCTGGGCGGCCGAACGGGCCGGCTCGGTGCTGCTCGACGTACGCGCCGGGGCCGCCGCCGACGGCCTCGAGGGCAAGGCGCTCAAGGACGCGGGCGACGCCGCCGCGCAGGCCGAGCTCGACCGGGTCCTCACCCAGCACCGTCCCGACGACAGCGTGCTGTCCGAGGAGGCGTCCGACGACAAGTCGCGGCTGACCGCCCGACGCGTCTGGATCATCGACCCCCTCGACGGCACCCGCGAGTTCTCCGAGCCGCCGCGCGACGACTGGGCCGTCCACGTCGCCCTCTGGGAGGACGGCGACCTCGTCGCGGGCGCGGTCGCCCAGCCCGCACTGGGGGAGACGTTCAGCACCGGCCGTCCCAGCGTGGTGCCGCCCCGCACGTCTGACCGGCCCCGCATCGCCGTCTCGCGGAGCCGGCCGCCCGCCTTCGTCGAGGCCCTCGCCGCCGACCTCGACGCCGAGCTGGTGCCGATGGGCAGCGCGGGCGTCAAGGTGATGAGCGTGGTGCGCGACATCGCCGACGCCTACGTCCACGCCGGCGGGCAGTACCAGTGGGACAACGCCGCCCCGGTCGTGGTCGCCCGCGCCGCCGGCCTGCACTGCAGCCGCGTCGACGGCTCGCCGCTGGTCTACAACGAGGACGACACCTCGCTGCCGGACCTCATCGTCTGCCGTCCCGAGCTCGCCGAGCAGATCGTCGACTTCGTCCGGCGCCACGGCACCGCCTGAGCCCCTCGGCACCGCCTGGGCCTTCGGCTCCGCTCAGTGGACGAGCTTGAGCCCGATGATGCAGCCGACCAGCCCGGTCAGCAGCAGCGCCTTGACCACCGAGAACGCCTCGGCGCCGGTGACCATCGCGACGACGACGGTCAGCACGGCGCCGATGCCGACCCACACGGCGTACGACGTGCCGACCGGCAGCGTGCGCATGGCATAGCCGAGCCCGCCCATGCTGAGGCCGAGCGCCACCAGGAAGGTGGCGGTCGGCACCGGGCGGGTGAGGCCGTCCGAACGGCTCAGGGCGGTGGCCCACACGGCCTCCAGCACTCCGGACAGGACGAGCACGAACCACGACATGGCCATCTCCTCGACGGCCGTCTTGTCGCTGTCCGGGTACGGCTCCCTCGTCCGGTCGCCCGATGACCGGGCGTCGACGACCATATCGGGTTGCGGGTCGGGCGTACGTCGCGCCAGCGTGGGGCCATGACCTCCTTCGTCTCGCACACGACCGTCGACTGCCGCAACGCCTACGAGCTCTCGGAGTGGTGGAAGGGGCTGCTCGGCTACGTCGACGTCGAGGACGACCCCAACGAGCCCGGGCACGAGGAGTGCGAGATCCGCGACCCCGACACCGGTCACGCCATCTTGTTCCTCGAGGTGCCCGACGAGGAGCTGCCGGCGAAGCGGATCCACTTCGACCTCCGGCCCCGCGCGGGCACGCGTGACGAGGAGATCGAACGGGTGCGGGGTCTCGGTGCGACGGAGGTCGCCGACCAGCGCGGCCAGTACGGCCCCGGCACCGGCTGGGTCGTGTTCGCCGACCCGGAGGGCAACCAGTTCTGCATCCTGCGCTCGCAGGCGGAGGTGGACGCGGGTCCGCCCGCCTGAGCGTGACGTCGTACGACGTCGGGCCCCGGACGTGCGACGGCCCGGCAGAGCGGGTGCTCTGCCGGGCCGTCGCGGACGTGCGTGAGGTGCGTGGGGGTCAGGAGACCCAGGTGCGCCAGCCGAAGCCGTTGGCCAGGTACTTGGCGTCGGCCTTGACCGTGAACGACCAGTACCAGGTGCCGCCGCGGCGGGGCAGCCGGACCTTGTACTTGCCCTTCTTGTTGGTCTTGATCGTCTTGAACTTCTTGTAGCCCTTCTTCTCCTTCTTGGAGACCTGGATGACGATCTTCTTCTTGGCGTAGTCGGGCGTGACCTTGCCCTTGATCACGAAGCCGGAGCTGGGGCGGGTGATCTTGCGGGCGACGCCGATCGTGAAGGGCGCGGACTCGCTGGGCGTGTAGTTGTCGCCGTAGGTGCCCTGGTCGGGGTCGGTGAAGCCGCTGTAGACGACCTTGTAGCTGGTGTTCATCTGCGGCTTGACGTCGTAGAACGACGCGTAGGTGTTCTCCGCGTTGGCGACCGGGACCCACGCGGCCGAGCCGGCCTCCTGGGCCATCAGCGTGACGGTGCCGTCGGCGCTGCCGGGGGAGTAGCCGTCGGAGCTGGACAGGTCGACCGAGACGTAGAAGTCGTCGCCGTACTCGACCTGGGCGGCGCTCGGCGTCGCGACGATGGAGGTGGTCCAGGTGTCGGCCGCCTGGCTGGGCGCGGCGATCGCGATCGGCGTCAGGCCGAGCAGTCCGGCACTGACGGTGCCGGCGATGAGACGAGTGGTGCGCATGTCCCCGTTGTTCCTCTCAGGAGAAAAGTTCTGGCCGCCCGACAACGCCGGGCGTTGAGGTGGTGCTACCCCCGAGGAGCACGGGACAAACCCGCCGTCCCCCACGAGCCCCTCTCGGGCAGCGCCCGTAGACTTTCATCCTCCCCCACCTCCTGCTCATGTGGGGGCTCTTCCGCGTGCTCTCGAAGGGATCCCCGGTGCCGTCCACGCCCCTCGCCGCCGTCGCCACGCGCGTCGTCGCCACTCCCACCCTGGGTGGTGCCCTGGCCGACGCCGCGGTGCAGTCCTCCCTCGACCTCACCGGGCCCGGTGCCGTGCGGCCCTTCGTGGTCCACGGCCTGGTCGAGCGCGGGCGCACGGTCCTGGCCGTCACCGCGACCTCGCGCGACGCGGAGGACCTCGTGGAGGAGCTGGCCGACCTCGTCGACCCCGACGCCGTCGCCTACTACCCGAGCTGGGAGACGCTGCCCCACGAGCGGCTCAGCCCCCGCAGCGACACCGTCGGCCGCCGGCTGGCCGTCCTGCGGCGCCTGCGCCACCCCGGCACCGACGCCGCCAACGGTCCGCTCAAGGTCGTCGTCGCGCCCATCCGGAGCCTGCTCCAGCCGCAGGTCGCGGGCCTCGCCGACATCGAGCCGGTCGAGCTGGCGCCGGGCGACACCCGGCCGCTCGACGAGGTCGTGCGCGGCCTGGCCGACGCGGCGTACAGCCGGGTGGACATGGTCGAGCGCCGCGGCGAGTTCGCCGTCCGCGGCGGGATCGTCGACGTCTTCCCGCCCACCGAGGAGCACCCCCTGCGGGTGGAGTTCTGGGGCGACGACGTCGAGGACATCCGCTCGTTCTCGGTCGCCGACCAGCGCACCGTCGAGACGGTCGCCCGCCTGTGGGCGCCGCCGTGCCGCGAGCTGCTGCTGACCGACGACGTACGCCGCCGCGCCGCCGAGCTGGGCCAGGCGCACCCGCAGCTGCTCGAGCTCACCGACAAGATGGCCGCCGGCATCGCCGTGGAGGGCATGGAGTCGCTGGCGGTCGCGCTGGTCGACTCGATGGAGCTGCTCGTCGACCTGATGCCGGCCGACACCACCGTGCTGGTCCTCGACCCCGAGCGCGCCCGCACCCGCGCGCACGACCTGGTCGCGACGAGCGAGGAGTTCCTCGGCGCCTCGTGGGCCGCGGCCGCCGGTGGTGGCACGGCCCCGATCGACCTCGGCGCCGCGTCCTACCGCGAGATCGCCGACGTCCGGCTCCACGCGCTCGGCCTCGGCCACGCGTGGTGGACGGTCAGCCCCTTCGGCATCGACACCGGCGACGTGCCCGACGTGCCCGACGCGCAGACGGCGGGCGTGCCGAGCCGGACCCTGCCCACGCACCCCGCCGAGGCCTACCGCGGCGACCTGCAGCGGGCCGTCGACGACATCCGCGGCTGGATCACCGAGGGGCGCGACGTCGTGGTCGTGCACGCCGGGCACGGCCCGGCCGAGCGGTTCGTCGAGCTGCTGGGGGAGAACGACATCGCCGCCCGCCTCGTCGAGGAGGGCGACACCGCGGGGCCCAACGTCGTGACCGTGACGTGCGGCCACCTCGTGCACGGCATCGTCGACGACGAGGCGAAGGTCGCCGTCGTCACCGGCGACGACCTGTCGGGGCAGAAGACGTCCACCCGCGACATGCGCAAGATGCCCGCGCGGCGCAAGAAGCAGATCGACCCGCTCGAGCTGAAGGCCGGCGACTACGTCGTGCACGAGCAGCACGGCGTCGGCCGCTTCGTGGAGATGAGGCAGCGCGAGATCGGCGGCGCGGTGCGCGAGTACCTCGTCCTGGAGTACGGCCCCAGCAAGCGCGGCGGGCCCAACGACATGCTCTACGTCCCGGCCGACACGCTCGACCAGGTCACCCGCTACGTCGGCGGCGAGAACCCCAGCCTCGACCGCCTCGGCGGCGGCGACTGGACCAAGCGCAAGAACAAGGCGCGCCGCGCGGTCCGCGAGATCGCGGCGGAGCTGATCAAGCTCTACGCCGCCCGGCAGGCCACCCAGGGTTACGCCTACGGCCCCGACACCCCGTGGCAGCGTGAGCTCGAGGACGCGTTCCCGTTCACCGAGACGGTCGACCAGCTGACCACCGTCGACGAGGTGAAGGCCGACATGCGCCGGGTCGTGCCGATGGACCGGCTGGTGTGCGGCGACGTCGGCTACGGCAAGACGGAGATCGCGGTGCGGGCGGCGTTCAAGGCGGTGCAGGACGGCAAGCAGGTCGCCGTGCTGGTGCCCACGACGCTGCTCGTCACCCAGCACATGTCGACGTTCTCCGAGCGGATGACCGGCTTCCCCGTGGTCATCAAGGGGCTCTCGCGCTTCCAGACCGACAAGGAGGCCAAGGAGGTCATCGCCGGCCTGACCGACGGCTCGGTCGACATCGTCGTCGGCACGCACCGCCTGCTCAACCCCGAGATCAAGATGAAGGACCTCGGCCTGATCATCGTCGACGAGGAGCAGCGCTTCGGTGTCGAGCACAAGGAGCAGATGAAGCGGATGCGCACGTCCGTCGACGTGCTGTCGATGAGTGCGACGCCGATCCCGCGCACCCTGGAGATGGCGGTCACCGGCATCCGCGAGATGTCCACGATCACCACCCCGCCGGAGGAGCGGCACCCGGTGCTGACCTACGTCGGCGCCTACGAGGACCGCCAGGTGGTCGCGGCCGTGCGCCGCGAGCTGCTGCGCGAGGGCCAGGTCTTCTACATCCACAACCGGGTGCAGTCGATCGAGAAGGCCGCCGCCCGGATCCGCGAGCTCGTGCCGGAGGCGCGCGTCGCGACCGCCCACGGCCAGATGGGCGAGCACGCCCTCGAGCAGGTCATGCTCGACTTCTGGGAGAAGCGCTTCGACGTGCTGGTCTGCACGACCATCGTGGAGAGCGGTCTCGACGTCTCCAACGCCAACACGATGATCATCGAGCGCTCCGACACCCTCGGCCTCTCCCAGCTCCACCAGCTGCGCGGTCGCGTCGGCCGCTCGCGGGAGCGCGCCTACGCCTACTTCCTCTACCCGGCGGAGAAGCCGCTCACCGAGACCGCCCACGAGCGGCTCGCGACGCTGGCCCAGCACTCCGACCTCGGCGGCGGCATGGCCATCGCGATGAAGGACCTCGAGATCCGCGGCGCGGGCAACCTGCTCGGTGGCGAGCAGTCGGGCCACATCGCCGACGTCGGCTTCGACCTCTACGTCCGCCTGGTCGGCGAGGCGGTCGCCGACTTCAAGGGCGGCGCCGAGGAGGAGCTCGCCGAGGTCCGCATCGAGCTGCCGGTCGACGCCCACCTCCCGCACGACTACATCCCCAGCGAGCGGCTGCGCCTCGAGATCTACAAGCGGCTGGCCGAGGTGCGCACCGACGCCGACGTCGACGAGGTCCGCGCCGAGCTGCTCGACCGCTACGGCAACCCGCCCGAGGTCGTGGAGTCGCTGCTCGTCGTGGCGCGCTTCCGGGCCCGGTGCCGCCAGGCCGGGGTCCGCGAGGTCACGGTGGCCGGCAAGTACGTCCGGTTCGCGCCGGTCGACCTGCCCGAGTCGCGCGTCGTACGCCTCCAGCGGCTGCACCCGAAGAGCGTCGTCAAGGCGCCGGTCAGCACCATCCTCGTGCCCCGGCCGCAGGGGACCGGCTTCCCCGTGCGCCCGGTGGCGGGCGTGGCCCTGCTTGAATGGGCCCGCGCGGTGATCGACGATGTGGTCGACCCGCCCGCGCCCGCGCCCAGCCCCGCCTGACCAGCGTCGACCAAGGAGTGACCCCGTGAGCAAGACCCGCCTGATGACGGCTGCGCCAACCGGCGATGGTGGCCATCGCAGGACTGCTGCTGACCGGATGCGGCAGCGCCAGCCCCGGTGTCGCGGTCAAGGTCGGCGACGAGGAGATCTCGACGCGCCACGTCGACGAGGTCACGGCCAACTACTGCACCGCGGTCGGCGAGCTCGAGTCCGCGGTGCCGATGGGCTTCGTGCGCCAGTACGTCGTCCAGCTGCTGACGCTGCGCTCGCAGGCCTCGCAGATCGCCGACGACTACGGCGTCGAGCCGGGCACGACCTACTTCAGCGACGTCGCCCAGCGGCAGGGCACCGCCAGCACCAAGCCCGAGGAGGTCCAGGACGACTACGTCGAGCTGGCCTCGACGTCGGCCTACGCCCAGGACATCCTCGACCAGGTCGGCCGGATCGTCCTGGAGGACCAGGGCGTCACGGACCCGACGGCCGAGCAGACCACCCAGGCCGGCATCGACGTCTTCAACCAGTGGCCCAACACCCACGACCTCGAGATCGACCCGCGCTACGGCCTGCGCAGCGTCGACGGCGTGCTGTCCCCGGTCGACACCAGCACGTCCGTCGCGGTCGGCGAGACCGCCAAGGCGGGCATGTCGACCGAGCCCGACCCGGCGTTCGCCGAGACGTTGCCGGTCAACCACCGCTGCGGCTGAGGCCATGACCACCCCGGTGCCCCGGAGCTCGGCCCTGGAGGACTTCGCCGACCAGATGCGGGTCCTCCAGCGCGAGTGCGCGTGGAAGCGGGAGCAGACCCACACCTCGCTGATCCCCTACGTGCGCGAGGAGGCCGAGGAGGTCGTCGAGGCGATCGAGTCGGGCGACCCGGCCGCGCTGTGCGACGAGCTGGGCGACCTGCTGCTGCAGGTCGTCATCCACGCGGTCATCGCGGAGGAGGCGGGCGACTTCACCCTCGACGACGTGGCGCGCGGCGTCATCGCCAAGATGGAGCGGCGCAACCCCCACGTCTTCGGCGACGCGGTCGCGACCGACACCGCCGAGGTGATGCGCCTGTGGAACGCCGCGAAGGCCGCCGAGAAGGCGGAGAAGGCGGAGAAGGCGGAGAAGGGCGGCGAGCAGCCCCGGACGTCATGAGGATCGTCGGTTCGCACCGATGATCTCCATGACCTCACGCGTGGTCGACGTCGGCGATCGTCGCGCCCGGTGCGAACGCGCCGAGGTAGGCCTCGGTGACCGGGTCGTCTCGTCGTGCGACGCCCGGGCCGGCAGCCGGATCCCGTCGGGCGGGTGGAAGTGCACCTCGCCGGGGGCGTCGATCTCCCAGGTCGTGGGGTGGGCTCGCCACTCGGACGGTGACGCGCCGAGCTCGCGGCGGAACGCGCGGACGAAGACGTCGTAGCCACGGAAGCCGCACTCGGCGGCGATGTCGCGGAGCGGGCGGTCGGTCTCCCGGGCCAGCCAGTGCCGCGCGCTCGAGGACGAGCCGGTCGCGGAACCTCGCCGGCGACTCGCCGGCCATCGCGAGCCGCAGCCGAGTGGCGTCCGGGTCGGTGGTCCGGTCGTCGGCGATCATCGCGCGGTCGACGTACGTCCTCAGGTGGTCGGCAGGTCCTGGGTCGGGGGTGGGCACCCGGCGCACGCTAGTCGCAGCCACGGACACCCGGGCGACGTCGGCACCCGACGTGGCTAGGCTGGCTGCCGACCCCGAGACGTCCCCCTTCAGGAGCTCAGCCATGTCGATCATCTCTGCCGTCGGTGCCCGCGAAATCCTCGATTCGCGCGGCAACCCCACCGTCGAGGTGGAGGTGTTGCTGGACGACGGAGCGTTCGGCCGGGCGGCCGTGCCCAGCGGCGCCTCGACCGGCGCCTTCGAGGCGGTGGAGCTGCGCGACGGCGGCAAGCGCTACCTCGGCAAGGGCGTGCAGAAGGCCGTCGACGGCGTCATCGACTCGATCGCCGGTGCGGTCGTCGGCCTCGACGCCGACGACCAGCGCCTCGTCGACCAGACGATGCTCGACCTCGACGGCACGGCCAACAAGGCCAAGCTGGGCGCCAACGCGATCCTCGGCGTCTCGCTCGCCACCGCCAAGGCTGCCGCCGAGTCGGCCGGCCTGCCGCTCTTCCGCTACGTCGGCGGGCCCAACGCCCACCTGCTGCCGGTGCCGATGATGAACATCCTCAACGGTGGCTCCCACGCCGACTCCAACGTCGACGTCCAGGAGTTCATGATCGCCCCGATCGGCGCGGCGACCTTCCGCGAGGCGCTCCAGCAGGGCGCGGAGGTCTACCACGCCCTCAAGGCCGTGCTGAAGAAGAAGGGCCTCTCGACCGGTCTCGGCGACGAGGGCGGCTTCGCCCCGAACCTGGAGAGCAACCGGGCTGCGCTCGACCTGATCGCCGAGGCCGTCAAGGCCGCCGGCTTCACCCTCGGCAAGGACATCGCGCTCGCGATGGACGTCGCCGCCAGCGAGTTCTTCGACAAGGGCTCCTACACCTTCGAGGGCAAGAAGGTGACGACCGACGCGATGGTCGACTACTACGCCGACCTCGTCGCCAGCTACCCGATCGTCTCCATCGAGGACCCGCTCGACGAGGAGGACTGGGACGGCTGGAAGGCGATCACCGACGCCCTCGGGACGCAGTCCCAGATCGTCGGCGACGACCTGTTCGTCACCAACGTCGAGCGCCTCCAGCGCGGCATCGACGGCGGCCAGGCCAACGCGATGCTGGTCAAGGTCAACCAGATCGGCTCGCTCACCGAGACCCTCGACGCCGTCGAGCTCGCCCACCGCGCCGGCTTCCGCAACATGATGAGCCACCGCTCCGGCGAGACCGAGGACACCACGATCGCCGACCTCGCGGTGGCCACCAACTGCGGCCAGATCAAGACCGGTGCACCGGCTCGTTCGGACCGCGTCGCGAAGTACAACCAGCTCCTCCGCATCGAGGACGAGCTGGGTGACGCGGCTCGCTACGCCGGCCGGGGTGCCTTCCCGCGATTCGGCGGCTGAGCAGGCACACTTGCCTGCATGCCTTCCCAGCGCCGCACTCCTCGGGCCGGGCCCGGCGGATCGCGCGGCCCGCGGCAGGGCTCCAGCACGCATCCCGGCGCCCGCGGCTCACGGCCGCGGGCAGCCGGGGCGCGTACGACGTCCGCGCGCACCGCTGAGCCGGTCGCCGCGGCGTCGCGTGCCACCTCGGCCCCACGCAGCGCGTCGCGTCGGCCCCGCTTCACGGGCCGTGCCGCGGTGCTGGTGCTGGTCCTCGCCGTGCTGACCGTGTCCTACGCGTCGTCGCTGCGGGCCTACCTGCAGCAGCGGTCCCACATCGGCGACCTCAAGGTGCAGATCGCCGAGCGCGAGGCCAGCATCAACGACCTCGAGCGGGAGAAGAAGCGCTGGGACGACCCGGCCTACGTCAAGGCCCAGGCCCGTGCGCGGTTCGGCTACCTGATGCCCGGCGAGGCCGGCTTCGAGGTGATCGGGCCCGACGGCCGGCCGCTCGAGGCACAGGCCTCGCTCAACGACCCGGACGACGTGATCAAGACCGTGCCCACGGCCTGGTGGACGTCGGCGTGGGAGTCGATGGAGCTCGCCGGCAACCCGCCCCCGCCCGAACAGGAGCCGGTCGACCTCGTCGACGGGACGAAGCAGTGAGCGACGACCAGACCCCCCACAAGACCCCCCACGAGATCCCCCGCGACAACCCCCGCATCGACGCGGCCGACGAGGCTGTCATCCGCGCCCAGCTCAAGCGGCGCCCCCGCGGCATCGACTCGATCGGCCACCGGTGCCCCTGCGGCAACCCCGACGTCGTGACCACCGAGCCGCGGCTGCCCAACGGCACGCCGTTCCCGACGACCTTCTACCTCACCTGCCCCCGAGCGGCGTCGCGCATCGGCACCCTCGAGGGCACCCACGTGATGAAGGAGATGCAGGAGCGGCTCGGCACCGACGAGGAGCTCGCGGTGGCCTACCGCGCGGCGCACGAGCGCTACCTGGAGGCCCGCGCCGAGGTGGGGGAGCGGGCCGGGCTCGACGTCCCCGAGATCGAGGGCATCAGCGCGGGTGGCATGCCCGACCGGGTCAAGTGCCTCCACGTCCTCGCCGGCCAGTCGCTCGCCATGGGTCGCGGCGTCAACCCGCTCGGCGACGAGGTCCTCGACCGGCTCGGCGACTGGTGGGCCTCGGGTCCGTGCGTCGAGCCGCCGCCTGCACAATGACCGGGTGACCACACCCGAGGCGACCGTCGCGGCCATCGACTGCGGGACCAACTCGATCAAGCTCCTCATCGGCACCGTGCGCGACGACGGCCAGCTCGACGTGGCGCTGCGCGAGTCCCGCGTCGTACGCCTCGGGCAGGGTGTCGACCGCACGGGCGTGCTGGCCGACGAAGCGCTGGAGCGCACCTTCGCGGCGATCGACGAGCTCGCCGGGAGGCTCCGCGACCACGGCGTCCCGTCCGAGCGGGTCCGGTTCTGCGCGACGTCGGCGACCCGCGACGCGAGCAACGCGGCCGTCTTCGCCGAGGGCGTACGCCGTCGCCTGGGCATCGAGCCGGAGGTGCTGTCCGGCGACGAGGAGGCCGCGCTCGTCTACGCCGGCGCGATCACCGCGCAGGTCCCGATGCCTCCCGAGCCGGTGCTCGTCGTCGACATCGGCGGCGGGTCGACCGAGCTGGTGCTGGGGCAGGGCGAGGACCGGCAGGCGGTGTCGATGGACATCGGGTCCGTCCGCCTGCACGAGCGCCACCTCCACGCCGACCCGCCGACCGCCGAGCAGGTCGCGGCGTGCGTGGCCGACATCGACCGGCACCTCGACGAGTCCGGGATCCCGCTCCACCGCGCCCGCACCGTCATCGGCACCTCCGGCACGATCAAGACGATCGCGTGCGGGGTGCTGGGCCTGGCCTCCTACGACCGCGACGCCTTCGACCGGGCCGTGCTGCCCAACGCCGCCACCGCCTCCTTCGTCGACGACCTGCTCGCGCTGACGGTCGAGGAGCGGCGCGCGCTGCCCTACATGCACCCCGGCCGCGCCGACGTCATCGGCGCGGGCGCCCTCATCTGGAGCCGCATCCTCGACCGGGTGCCGGTGTTCGAGCACGTCGTCTCCGAGGCCGACATCCTGCACGGCATGGCCGCCGCGATCGCCCGATGAGCGACCCGGTCCTCCTCCCGCACCCGCTCGTGGGAGGTGGGTTCACCAGCCCGGTCGCACCCGGGAGCGGCTGGCCCGACGACCCGGCACCCGCGGGCACCCCGGTCGCCCGCGACGCCGACGACGTACGACGACTCGCCCACGACGTGCCGCTGGCCGAGCTCGACGCCCGGGTGAGCGTGTGCTCGGCGTGCCCCCGGCTGGTGGCCTGGCGCGAGGGCGTCGCGGTCGAGAAGCGGGCGTCGTTCGCCGACCAGCCCTACTGGGGCCGTCCGATCCCCGGCTGGGGCGACCCCGAGCCCTCGCTGCTGATCGTCGGGCTGGCGCCCGCCGCCAACGGCGGCAACCGCACCGGACGGATCTTCACCGGCGACCCGAGCGCGGACTGGCTCTTCGCCAGCCTGCACCGCACCGGCTGGGCGGTGCAGGAGACCAGCCAGCACGCCGGCGACGGCCAGCGCCTCGTCGACGCGCGGATGGTCGCGACCGTGCGTTGCGCGCCGCCCGAGAACAAGCCCACCGCGGTGGAGCGCGACACGTGTGCTCCGTGGATCGCCGCGGAGCTCGGCCTGCTGCCGACGGTGCGGGTCGTCGTCGCGCTCGGCTCGTTCGGCTGGGACGGCGCCGTGCGCTCGCTGGTCGCCGCCGGGGCTCCCGCGCCGGCGAGGCGGCCGAAGTTCGGTCACGGCGCGGAGGTCGTCCTGGGCGACGTCACGCTGGTCGGCTGCTACCACCCCTCGCCGCACAACACCTACACGCGTCGGCTGACGCGGGAGATGACGGACGACGTCTTCGCGCGTGCGAGGGCGCTGACAGAATGACGACGTGACCCTCCACGCCATCACCGTCCTCGGCCACGACCGTCCCGGCATCATCGCCGAGACCACCGGCAGGCTCGCCGGGCTGGGCCTCAACCTCGAGGACTCGACGATGACCCTGCTGCGCGGCCACTTCGCGATGATGCTGGTGTGCGAGGGACCGGCCGCCGACGCCGAGATCGAGCAGGCCCTGGCGCCGCTCACCGCCGACGGCAGCCTCACCGTGACCGTCCGCGAGGTGCCCGCCGGGCGCACCGAGGTCGGCGACGCGACGTCGTGGGTGCTGTCGGTGCACGGCGGCGACCGCCCCGGCATCGTGTCCGCGGTCGTCGCGGTGATCGCCGGCGTCGGCGGCAACATCACCGACCTCACCACCCGCCTGGCCGGTGACCTCTACCTGCTCGTCGCCGAGGTCGACCTGCCGGCCGGGGCCGACGTGGCCGCCGTCGAGGGCGAGCTGTCCCGCGTCGCCGCCGACCTCGGTGTCGGCGTCACGCTGCGCGCCGCCGACGCCGACGAGCTCTGAGCGCGCCCGGATGAGCCCCCACCCCCGGGTCCTGGAGTGGACCGAGACCGACCTCGGCGTGGCCGGGGAGCTGCGCGAGGTCGTCCGCGCCCCTGCCGCTGTGCTGTCCACGCCCGGCGAGGCGGTCGACCCGACCTCGCCCGACGTCGTACGCCTCGCCGCCGACCTCGTCGCCACCATGCGCGTCTCGCCGGGCTGCGTCGGGCTCGCCGCGCCGCAGGTCGGGGTGGGCGCCAAGGTGTTCTGCGTCGACGTGTCCGAGCACCCCAAGACCCGCGGCCACCACGGCACCTTCGTGCTCTGCAACGCCGAGGTCGTCTCCGGCAGCCGCAACGAGAAGGCGCGCGAGGGCTGCATGTCGGTCCCCGACCTCACCGGCGACGTCAAGCGCCCCAGCCGCATCGTCGTACGCGGCCAGCTGCCCGGCACCGGCGAGGAGGTCGAGCTCGAGGCCGAGGCCTTCGAGGCGCGGGCGCTGCAGCACGAGATCGACCACTGCGACGGGCTGCTGTTCCTCGACCGCGCGGCCGGAGCGCACGCCGTCTACGCTCGCCGGACGTACCTCTGACCTGGCTCCCAGGTCGTCGCCCCGGTATCCCAACCGGTAGAGGAAGCGGTCTTAAAAACCGCACAGTCTGGGTTCGAACCCCAGCCGGGGCACTCTCGAGCAAGGGGGACGACGATGCGCGTACGACGACTGGCCGCGGCCGGCTGCCTGGCGGCGGCGGTCCTCGCGCCCGGGCCGGCGACCGGCCACGCGGCCGCCGCCACCTGTGACGGGCGCGCGGCCACCATCGTGGGCACCGACCGGGACGACGAGCTCACCGGGACGCCCGGGGACGACGTGATCGCCGGCCTCGCCGGCCAGGACACCATCGACGGCGGCGGCGGGAACGACGTCCTGTGCGGCGACGCGGGCGCCGACCTGCTCACCGGCGGTCCCGGGGACGACCGGTTGCACGGCGGGGACAACGGCCTCGTCCCGGTCTTCGAGAGCGAGCCCGAGCCGAGCGGGGACACGCTGGTCCCGGGGCCTGGCAACGACCTCGTCGACGTCGGCGTCAACACCGTCCTGCGCGACGACGGCTACAACAGCCCCGACACGATCGACTACTCCGCGTCGGCGACCGGCGTCACCGTCGACCTGGTCGGCGGCGTCGCGACCGGCGAGGGCGACGACACCGTGGTCGTCGCGCAGGTCGCTCCGGTGTCCGGAGCGGTCGTCGAGCTCCTCGGCTCCGGCCACCCCGACCACCTGCTCGGCACCGAGGGCCCCGACCAGCTCGTCGGCAACGGAGGCGGCGACCGGATCGAGGGCCGCGGGGGCGACGACCTCCTGATGAACGCCTGGGACGCCTACGAGTACGACGGCACGCGCGGCGAGTCCTACGACGACCACTTCGACGGGGGCGCCGGCGACGACTTCCTCGACTCGACCGGCGGCGCCGACGTGCTGCTCGGCGGTGAGGGCAAGGACCACGTCCGCAAGGAGGGCGGCGCCGGCACGCTCGACGGCGGTTCGGGTCGCGACGAGCTCGAGGTCTACCTGGGCTCGGGCCGCCACCGCCTCGTCGGCGGCCCGGGCCGCGACGAGGTGTCCCTGGACGTGCTCCGCAGCGGCGCCCGGGCGCGCGGGGTGATGGACCACGCCCGCGAGCGCTTCGTCGTCCGCTTCTCGCAGCGACGACCCGTGCGCGCCGCGGTCCTCCAGGTCGAGCGAGTCGTCATGCCCGTCAACCCCGGCACCTGGACCTACCTCGGCACCTCGGGGGACGACCGCGTCGGTGGGGGCGCGGCGTACACCGCACACGGTCGCGGGGGTGACGACGTCCTCATCGGGTCGTACGCCGACGACGTGCTGCTGGGCGGCAGGGGCCGGGACCGGGTCGTGGGCGGTCGTGGCGAGGACCGGTGCCGCGGCGAGGAGCTGGTGGGCTGCGAGCTGCGGGGCGCATCCTGAGAAGTTGCTGTGACGGGAACAGCGCGCCCTCCACCCACGTTTGAACACATGTCACCCCGGCTAGAGTGAGGTGACACGACAGGCGTCGTCACCGCGACGACGTCGACCCTCCGGAACCTCCGGAGGCGGCCTCCAAGGAGAGACCATGAAAAGCAACAACCCCGTCTTCGCCCGTTCCGAGGAGTTCAACCGAGCCTCCTCCAACTCCTACGGCAACCAGACCTACGCCGGCGGCGGCTCGTCCTACCCCGGCTACGGCGACGCCGGCACCGACCCGTCGACCTGGGGCACCGGCACGCCCGGCCAGGTGGACCAGGGCCGGATGACGGTCGACTCGGTGGTCCAGAAGACAGCCATCTCGATCGCCCTCGTCTTCATCACCGCGTTCGCCACCTGGTGGTTCATCGGCGACATGACGACCACCGACAGCCTCGGCCGGACGGTCGTCAACGAGGACAACCTGAGCCAGGCCAGCCTGCTGGCCATGCTGGGTGCCGGTGTCGCGTTCCTGCTCTCGCTGGTCGAACTCGTTCAAGCGCGTCATCAGCCCCGCCCTGGTCCTGGCGTTCGCGGCCGTCGAGGGTGTGGCGCTCGGTGCGGTCAGCAAGTTCTTCGACGCGCAGTTCGGTGACGGCATCGTGACCCAGGCCGTGCTCGGCACCTTCGCCGCGTTCGTCGGCACGCTCGCCGCCTACAAGTTCTTCGACATCAAGGTCGGCGACAAGTTCCGCCACGTTCGTCATCGCGGGCATGTTCGGCATGGTGGGCCTCGGCCTGCTGTCGCTGGTGCTGAGCCTCTTCGGCATCAACACCGGCCTCTTCGGCTTCGGCACGCTCGGCCTCGTGATGGCGATCGCCGGCCTCGTGCTCGGTGTCTTCATGCTGATCCTCGACTTCGACTTCGTGGAGAACGGCGTCGCCGCCGGCCTCCCCGAGCGCGAGTCGTGGCGCGCGGCCTTCGGCCTCACCGTCAGCCTGGTCTGGATCTACACCAACCTGCTGCGGATCCTCGCGATCATGCGTGGCGACTGATCCAGCTGATCCACTGATCCACTCCGCCGGCCCGCTCGAGCTCAGCTCGGGCGGGCCGTCGGCATGTCGGGGGAGCGGTGGCCCACCCACCTTCCGCACGCCGGGAACGTGGCTCAGGCACCGCCAGCGGCGTACGACGCGTGTCGCGCGCGCCGAGCGGTGGCCCACCCACCTTCCGCACGCCGGGGATGTCGCTCAGGCACCGCCAGTGGCGTACGACCCGTGTCGCGCGTGGGGAGCGGTGGCCCACCCACGTTCCGCACGCCGGGAATGTCGCTCAGGCACCGCCAGCGGCAGCCGGGTCGGGCGACGTCTCCTCGACGGCTTCCTCGTGCTCGCCCGGCGACTCGGCGTCGGTGGAGGGCCGGCGACGGCGGTGGCGCAGCTCGACCCAGCGGCCGCGGAGACCGCGCTGGGTGCCGCCGACCTCGGTGCCGTCGACCTCGGTCCCGGGCGTACGAGCGGCGCGCACCGCAGCGGCCGCGACGGGGAGGATGCCCTCGCGGCGGCGCGGCTCGGGCAGCGCCTCGTCGTCGGGCAGCAGGTCCAGCGCTGCCAGGCAGGACGGGATCAGCACCGACGCGAGCTGCTTGTAGCCGTCGGCCGAGGGGTGGAAGCGGTCGGGCCCGAACAGCAGGGCCGGCGCGGCGTCGAACTCCGGGCCGAGGATGTCGCCGAGGGAGATCGACCGGCCGCCGTTCTCGACGACGGTGATGGTCTGCGCGGCCGCCAGCCGGCGCGACCAGGTGCGCGCCACCTGCTTGAGCGGCTGCGGGATCGGCCGGATGGTGCCGAGGTCGGGACAGGTGCCGACCACGACGGCCACGCCCTCCTCGCGCAGGCGTCGTACGCCCTCGGCGAGGTGGCGCACGGACGCGGACGGCAGCACGCTGTGGGTGACGTCGTTGGCGCCGATCAGCACGACGGCGAGGTCGGGGTGGGTGCCGAGGGCGGCGTCGACCTGCTCGGCCAGCGCGCTCGACTGCGCCCCGACGACGGCGAACGACCGCAGGTGCACCCGGCGGTCCGCCTGCGCGGCGACCCCCGTCGCGAGGTGGGCGCCGGTCGTCTCCTCGACGCGGTCCACGCCGTAGCCGGCCGCGCTCGAGTCGCCGAGCAGGGCGATGCGGATCGCCGGTCCCGGCCTCCCGCGGCCGTACCAGCCCGTCGCCTGGGGAGGTACGTCGTTCGCGTTGCCGATCAGCCGCCGCGCGATCTTCGCCTCGGCGACCAGGACCCCGTAGAGCCCGGCGCCGAGCACGGAGAGTCCGCCGCCACCCAGAGCCGCGGCCGACGCCAGCTTGCGTGCTGCTCCTGTTGCCCCCACGCCCCGATGCTACGCAACCGGCAGTGACGGCTACGCGCGGGTAGAAGGCTAGATTGGCCCGGTGCAGTACGTGAACTCGCTCCTCGACCTGATCGGCAACACCCCGCTCGTCCGGCTCAGCCGGACCCTCGACCTCCCCGGAGGGGACCAGGGGGACGGCGCAGACGCGCCGCTGGTCCTGGCGAAGGTGGAGTACCTGAATCCCGGTGGGTCGGTGAAGGACCGCATCGCCAGCCGGATGATCGAGGCCGCGGAGGCATCCGGCGCGCTCCAGCCCGGCGGCACGATCGTGGAGCCGACCTCCGGCAACACCGGTGTCGGCCTGGCGATGGTCGCCCAGCAGAAGGGCTACAAGTGCGTCTTCGTCTGCCCCGACAAGGTGAGCGAGGACAAGCGCAACGTGCTGAAGGCCTACGGCGCCGAGGTCGTGGTGTGCCCGACCGCGGTCGCGCCGGAGCACCCGGACTCCTACTACAACGTCAGCGACCGGCTCTCCAAGGAGCCCGGCGCGTGGAAGCCCGACCAGTACTCCAACCCCCACAACCCCCGCTCCCACTACGAGACCACCGGTCCGGAGATCTGGGAGCAGACCGAGGGCAAGATCACCCACTTCGTCACGGGCATGGGCACCGGCGGCACGATCAGCGGTGTCGGGCGCTACCTCAAGGAGCAGGCCGCCCTTGCTGGGACTGACGTCCAGGTCATCGGTGCCGACCCGGCCGGCTCGGTCTACTCCGGCGGGTCCGGTCGCCCGTACCTCGTCGAGGGCGTCGGTGAGGACTTCTGGCCCGAGACCTACGACCGGTCCGTGGCCGACCGCGTCATCGAGGTCTCCGACGCCGACTCCTTCGCCTTCACCCGTCGCCTCGCGCGCGAGGAGGCCATGCTGGTCGGCGGCTCCGCCGGCATGGCGGCCTTCGCGGCTCGCCAGGTCGCCCACGAGCTCGCGGCCGAGGGACGCTCCGACGCCGTCGTCGTCGTCCTGCTGCCCGACTCGGGTCGCGGCTACCTCACCAAGGTCTTCAACGACGAGTGGCTCGGCCAGTACGGCTTCGCCACCGGCGCGCAGGCCGACCACCGCACCGTCGGCGAGGTGCTGCGCGGCAAGTCCGGCCAGCTGCCCGACCTCGTGCACACCCACCCCGGCGAGACGATCGCCGAGGCCGTCCACATCCTCCAGGAGTACGGCGTCAGCCAGATCCCGGTCGTCCGTGCCGAGCCGCCGATCGTGGCCGCCGAGGTCGCGGGCTCGGTGTCCGAGCGCACGCTCCTCGACGCGCTGTTCGCCGGCCACGCCAAGCTGACCGACCAGGTCGAGGACCACATGTCCGAGGCCCTGCCGACGATCGGCTCGACCGAGGCCGCGGCCGACGCGGTGTCGCTGCTCGAGCACGCCGACGCGGTGCTGGTCCAGGAGGACGGCAAGCCGATCGGCGTGCTGACCCGACAGGACCTGCTCACCTTCGTGGCCGCTTCGTGAGGCGGTCCACCACGCGGCTGGCCACGGGCCTGGTGGCGCTCGCCTGCCTCGGCTCCCTCGGCGCCTGCAGCAGCGACGACGGCACCAGCGCCACCACCAGCAAGGACCCGGTCGAGGTGGAGGTCGGCAAGGCCTTCACCTGGAACGGCTTCGACGTCGAGGACGGGTGGGAGCTCAAGGCGATCAAGCGCTCGGCCGGCATGGAGGAGGTCACCACGCCCGAGGTGAAGGGCACGATCACCAACACCTCCGACGAGGAGCGGGCCGCGCTCTTCGAGATGGTGTTCTCCACCGACGGCTCGCCGGTCGCGACGCTCAGCTGCTCGGCCGCGACGATGGTCGCCGACCAGTCCCAGCAGTTCATCTGCCCGGGCCTCAGCACCACGATGCCTGAGGACTACGACGCAGTCGTCGTCCAGGAGTTCCGCCGAGACACGTCCTCCAGCTGACGTGGGGCGGCACCGACATGGGTGACCTCTCCGGGGAGGTCATCCTCTTCCTCGTGCTGGCGGCACTGGCCGCTGGCTTCGTCGACGCGGTCGTCGGCGGCGGCGGGCTGATCCAGCTGCCCGCCCTGCTGCTGGGCCTGCCGGGCGCCTCGGTGGTGCAGATCGCGGCGACCAACAAGCTGGCGTCGTTCTGCGGCACCTCGATCAGCGCGGCGACGTACGTCCGTCGCATCCACCCCGACCCCCGCACCTTCCTGCCGCTGATGCTCGCTGCCGGGCTGGGATCGGTCGGCGGAGCCCTCGTCGCCTCGATGCTGCCGCGCAGCGCCTTCGACCCCATCATCCTGGTCGTGCTCGTGGTCGTCGGCGCCTACGTGTGGTTCAAGCCGAGCGTCGGCCAGCTCACCAACCTCCGCTTCCAGGGCGGCAAGCACCTCACCGTCGTGGTGCTCACCGGCCTGACGATCGGGTTCTACGACGGCGCGATCGGGCCTGGCACGGGCTCGTTCTTCGTCTTCGCGCTGGTCGGCCTGCTCGGCTACAACTTCCTCGAGGCCTCCGCCAAGGCCAAGCTCGCCAACTGGGCGACCAACCTGGCGGCGCTGGCGGTGTTCGTGCCGCAAGGTGCGGTCATCTGGCAGCTGGCCCTGCCAATGGCGGCGGCCAACATCACCGGCGGCTACCTCGGCGCCCGGCTCGCGGTGGCGCGCGGCGCAGGCTTCGTGCGGGTGTTCTTCCTCGTCGTCGTCGCCGGCTTCGTCGTACGCCTCGGCGGACAGCTGGTCGGGTGGTGGTGACGGCGTCCCGGGCGTCGATGCGGGGGACCAGCCGGTCCGGGCGGTAGCCTCCACCTCGTGGGAGCGGTCTCGGCAGTCGACGGGTTCCAGCGGCGCCATCGGGTCCTCGGCTTCCCGATCGCGGTCGTCTACAAGTACTTCGACGACCAGGGGCCCTACCTCGCGTCGGCGCTGACCTACTACGCCTTCATCGCGATCTTCCCGCTGATGCTGCTCGGCACCTCGATCCTCGGTCTCATCCTGCGCGGCGAGCCCGACTGGCAGGAGCAGATCCTCGACTCCGCCCTCGCCCAGTTCCCGATCATCGGTGACGAGCTGGGGCGGCCCGAGGGTCTGCAGGGATCGGTGACCGGTGTCGTGATCGGTGGGCTCGCGGCGCTCTACGGTGCGATGGGGCTGGGCCAGGCGCTGCAGAACACCCAGCACGTCGCGTGGTCGGTGCCGCGCAACAGCCGCCCCAACCCTTTCTACGCCCGGTTGAAGACCCTCGGCCTGCTGGTGACCGGAGGATTCTCGCTGCTGGCGGTCTCGATCGTCTCCACCATCGCCAGCACTACCGACCTGTTCGGCGAGGCGCTCGACCAGGGCCTGAAGCTGTTGCTCCCGCTGATCACCGTCGTCGTCGTCGGCACGTTCCTGACCCTGCTCTTCCGGTTCGCCGCCACCGCCCAGCACTCGTTCGTGCGGGCTGCGCCGGGCGGCTACGCGCTGGCGGTGATGTGGCAGGTGCTGCAGCTCGGCGGAGCGGCGTACGTCGACCGCGTGCTGGTCAACACCTCCTCGATGACCAAGACCTTCGGCCTGGTCCTCGGACTCATCGGCTTCCTGTGGATCGGTGCGGTGATGGCGGTCCTGGCGACCGAGATCAACGTGGTGCTGGCTCGTCGCCTCTGGCCCCGTGCCCTCCTCACGCCGTTCACCGACAACGTCGTGCTGACCGAGGCCGATCGCCGCGCCTACGCCTCCTACGCGCGGATGCAACGGCACAAGGGCTTCGAGAAGGTGCTGGTGCGCTGGGACCCCGGTCCGGCGGAGCGCCCGATCGAGCCCCCGCCCATCGAGCCCCCGCGGCGAGCCCGCGGACGAGCCGTCGCCGCAGCGCCCGGCGTGACGTCGTACCTCACCATCGCCCGCGACGCGACCGCCGAGGTCGAGGACCGCGGGTCGCGCTTCCTCTGCACGCTGCGCCGGGTCGCGACCGAGGACGATGCCCGCGCCCTCGTCGCCGGGCTGCGGCGTGAGCACGGGGACGCCCGGCACCACTGCTCGGCCTTCGTGCTGGGTCCGGACGGTGCGGTCCAGCGCTCCTCCGACGACGGCGAGCCGGCGGGCACCGCCGGGGCGCCGATGCTCGACGTGCTGCGTGGTGCCGGCCTGAGCGACGTTGCCGCGGTGGTGACGCGCTGGTTCGGCGGCACGCTGCTCGGGGCGGGTGGCCTGGTGCGGGCCTACGGCGACGCCGTGCGTGGTGCGGTGGTGGAGGCCGGGACGTTGCGCCGCTCGCTGCTCACCGAGCTCGCCCTGGAGCTCGACCACGCCGACGCGGGCCGGGTCGAGGGGGAGCTGCGGTCGCGCGGCGTGGTGGTGCTCGACGTGGCGTACGACGCCCGCGTGCGGCTGCTGCTCGCCGCCTCGCCGGAGGGGGCGGAGCGGCTCGACGAGGTGGTTGCCGCAGCCACCGGCGGACGGTCCCTGGCGACGCCGGTGGGGGAGCGCTGGGTCGACGTCACCGACTGACGTCGCCGTCGACGTAGACCCACCGGCCGGCGCGTTGCTCGAACCGGCTCACCTCGTGCATGGAGCCGCCCTCCCAGCTCGCGACGAACTCGACGGTGTCGGCCCCGGTGGCCAGGATCCGCAGCCCGGTCCACCGGGTGCCGCGGTCGGGCCGCACGTCGTCCGGCCGGGTGCGCGGGTGCCAGCTGCGGAAGAGGTGGTCGGCGTTCCCGGTGACGAAGGCGGTGTAGCGCGAGCGCATCAGCTGCTCCGGCGTCGTCGCCTGGGCCACGTTGGCGAGCAGCGGGCCGCAGCAGGCGTCGTACGACTGGTCGCTCCCGCACGGACAGGAGGTGGACGGCACGTCGGCGACGATACTGGCCCGTGTTTGTGTTGCGGTGTAATCATGTAATGCATGAAGAACAATGAGAGCCGTCGCGGTCGCCGCGGCGGGTGGCAGGTCGCCGACCTGCCGGACGCCTCCGACGCGTCCGAGTGGTTCCACGGGCGGTTGCCCGAGGCATGGTTCAGCGCCGTCGACGTCACCGTCGACCGCGAGGAGATCCTGGTCGTCGGCACCCTCGCCGGTGCCGACGACGTCAACGGGGCCGAGGCGGAGGGCCGCATCGGCCGCTTCCGGTCCGAGACCAAGGCCGAGCGCATCGAGATCGCCCTCGAGGCCCAGGCCCGCTACGAGCGCAAGGTGTCGTGGGGGGTGCGGCTCGGCGACACCGAGGCGCTGTTCACCCACGTCGCCGCGCCGGTGATGACCCGGCTGCGCCAGCCCGAGCGCCGGGTGCTCGACACGCTCGTCGACGCCGGCGTCGCCCGGTCGCGCTCCGACGCCCTCGCGTGGTCGGTGCGACTGGTCGGCCAGCACGCCGACGAGTGGCTCGGCCAGCTGCGCGACGCGATGGGGGAGGTCGACAAGCTGCGCGGTGAGGGCCCGTCGCTCTGACCCGGTCGTCGTGGACGCGCGGACAGGCGCGGAGAATTCGGTGTCCTGTCCGCGCGTCGCCGCACTAGGGTCCGCGCCATGACGATCGAGCGGCCCGAGCCGTCCTTCAGCAACGACGAGGTCGGGATGCTGCGGTCCTTCCTCGACCACTACCGGGGGACCGTCCGTCTGCAGGCGAGCGGCCTGACCGACGCCCAGCTCGACCAGCCGCTGCCGCCCAGCGACCTGACGCTGGGCGGGATGCTGAAGCACCTCGCCTTCGTGGAGGACTGGTGGCTCTCCTACCACCTCGCCGCCCACGAGCCGTCCCCGCCGTGGGACACCGCTCCGTGGGACGACGACCCGGACTGGGACTGGCACAGCGCGGCGGGCGCGTCGCACGCGGAGCTCGACGGGCTGCTGGCCGACGCCATCGTCCGCTCCGACGTCTGCCTGGACGCGGCCCTCGCCGCCGACCCGGACCTCGGTCGGCTCGTCGCGCGTCCGCGCGACCCGGCCAGGGGCGAGACGGCGACGCTGCGGTGGGTGCTGGTCCACATGGTCGAGGAGTACGCCCGTCACGCCGGTCACGCCGACCTCATCCGCCAGTCCATCGACGGCGCGACCGACATCTGAGCGGGCCGCGCTCCGGTGCGTCGGGTCAGTCCCCCTGGTGCAGGCAGAGGACGTTGCCGTCGGGGTCCTTGAACCACGCCGCCTTCTCGGCGCCCATCACGCACACGTGGTCGACGGTCTTGAGGTCCGGCAGGTCGTAGTCGTCGAAGACCACGCCGCGCTGCTCGAGCTCGCCGATCTCGGTGGTGATGTCGTCGACCTCGAAGCTCATCGCGGTGCTCTCGGACGGACGGCTGTCGGGGCGGGGGAGCAGGACGAGCGTCGAGCCGCCGTCCAGGGCGTACGTCGCGCTGCCCTCGTCGTTGGTGCCGGTGTAGTCGAGCCCCAGGGACTCGGAGTAGAACGTGCGGGCGCGGTCGACGTCGGTGACCGGCATCATCATCGCGACCGTGCGGTGCGTGAGCGCCATGGAGCGCCTCCTTCTCAGCTGGTCGATCCCCAGTGTGCGCCCGCCCGGGCGGCGTCGGGAGACTGCTCCAGACCGGTCGGCCGGCGCCTGGTCGAGGAGCTGGGCTGAAGAACGCACGCGCCGGGCCTCGCGTCTGGTGGAATGTCCCCATGGGTGAGCCGATCCGCGTCTACCTCCTCGACGACCACGACGTCGTGCGAGAGGGACTCACGTTCCTGCTCGAGCAGCAGGAGGACATCGTCGTCGTGGGCCAGTCCGCGACCGCGGCCGAGGCGACCGCACGCATCCCGGCCCTGCGGCCCGACGTCGCCGTGCTCGACGCGCGGTTGCCGGACGGCTCGGGCATCGAGGTGTGCCGTGCCGTGCGGGCCGTCGACCCGACGATCAACGCGCTCATCCTGACGTCGTACGACGACGACGAGGCGCTGTTCGCGGCGATCATGGCCGGGGCCGCGGGCTACGTGCTCAAGGAGATCCGCAGCTCCGACCTGGTGGCCGCGGTGCGGCACGTCGCGGCCGGCAAGTCGCTCATCGACCCGGCGATGACGGCGACCGTGCTGGAGCGGATCCGCAACGGCCCGGACACGCCCGACGAGCTGGCCTCGCTCACCGACCAGGAGCGGATCCTGCTGGGCCACATCGCCGAGGGGCTGACCAACCGGCAGATCGCCGAGCAGATGTTCCTCGCCGAGAAGACGGTGAAGAACTACGTCTCCAGCATCCTCGCCAAGCTGGGCCTCGAGCGTCGTACGCAGGCGGCCGTCCTGGCCTCCAAGCTCCTCGGCGACAGGCCGCGCTGAGGACGTCCCGCGGTCGGGACCTTGGTCCCGGCCGGCGGGTGACCGGCGGCCCTGATGCCGCGAGCGTGGCGGCGGGACTCTGGTGGTGACCCAGTAAACCCACCACCCGAGGAGGAGATGACGATGAACGTCATCCACCGCCAGCACCAGATCACCGCCGAGGGCGTCACCACCTCGGAGACCGAGGAGGTCCACAACGTCGGCCTCGCCCGTGCCCTCGCCGTCCTGCGGATCGCCTTCGGAGTGACGTTCCTGTGGGCCTTCCTCGACAAGACCTTCGCACTGGGCTTCAGCACCGGGGCGCAGTTCGCCGAGGACGGTTCGCGGGCCGGGATCGACTTCATGGCCCAGGACGCCGCCTGGCTCAACGGCGGCAGCCCGACCGAGGGGTTCCTCAGCTTCGGCGTCCCCCCGGACAACCCCTTCCACGGGTTCTTCACCTCCCTCGCCGGACAGACCTGGGTCGACTGGCTCTTCATGGCCGGCCTCCTCGGCGTCGGCGTGACCCTCCTGCTGGGGGTCGGGATGCGGATCGGCACGGCGGCCGGCGCACTCATGTACGCCTTCATGTACGCCGCCTCGCTCCCGCTGGCGAACAACCCGGTCGTCGACGACCACCTCATCGGCGTGATCGTGATGGCCGTCCTCGCCCTCGGCGCGGCCGGTACCACGTGGGGGCTGGGTCGCTGGTGGAACCGCACCGGCCTGGTACGGAAGTACCCCGTCCTGCGATGACACCAGTCCCTCACCGGACCCGGCGCCTCCCCTCGGCGTCGGGTCCTCTGGCGTGCGGGCGCGTGCCGGCCTGACGTGCACGACCGGGGCGCGTCGACGTCAGCGCAGCGGCACCCGCCACACGAGGACGGTGCCGCGCTCGCCGACCTGCGAGACCTCGAGCGTCCCGCCGAGGTCGTCGGCGCGTCGCCGGGCGTTGCGCAGGCCGCTCTCGGAGACCTCGGCGGGCAGGCCGACTCCGTCGTCGGCGACCCGGAGCTCGAGCCGGTCGCCGGCCACGACGACGTCGACCTCGGCGCCGTCGGCGAGCGCGTGGCGGGCGACGTTGGACACCGCCTCCCGCAGCACGGCCAGCAGCTGGGCGCCGAGCGCGTGCGACACGGCGGTGTCGACGGGGCCGGAGGTGCGCACGACCGGCGTGAACCCCAGCACCGGGACGTACTCCTTGACCAGCTTGCGGACGGCGGCGCGCAGGGAGTCGCCGCTTCGGTCCTGGAGCTCGAAGATCGTGCCGCGGATCGCCTTGATCGTGTCGTCGAGGTCGGCCACGGACTTGTCGAGCCGCTCCGCGATCGCGCTCCCGCCGGTCATCGCCGCGACGCCCTGCAGCTGCAGGCCGGTCGCGAAGAGCCGCTGGATGACGATGTCGTGGAGGTCGCGGGCGATCCGCTCGCGGTCGGAGATCAGCGCCAGCTCCTGGCGGTCGGCGAGGGCCTGGGTGCGGTCCAGGGACAGCGCCACCTGGTCGGCGAACCCCGTCAGGAGGTCGCGCTCCTCGACGTCGAGCAGGCCCGAGCCGGGGTAGGCGACCGCGACGAGGGCGGTGACCGGCGCCAGGTGCGAGCGCAGGGGTACGACGACCAGCGGTGTGTCGTCGGCCGAGGCGGTCACGACCGCCGAGCCGGTGCCGGACTCGGCGCTGCCACGTGCGTCGGCCAGGGCCGCAGCCACGAGCCCGGCGTCCACGTCCGGCGCGACGCTGACCGTGTCCTGCTCGGGACCGAGCGACGACCAGAGCGCGACCGCCTGCGCGCGCGAGACCAGGCGGGCACTGGTGACGATCTGCGGCAGCACGGCGTCGAGGTCGACGGGGGGTTGCAGCAGCTCGGCCAGGTCGGCCGACGCCTCGAGCCACTGCCGTCGCCGCTCGCTGAGCGCGAAGGAGCGTGCGTTGCTGATCACGTAGCCGGCCGTGCGGGCGAGCTCCTCGACGAGCTGCTCGTCGGCCTCGGTGAACGGTCCGCCGCCGGCCTTCTCGGTGAGGTAGAGGTTGCCGAAGACGGTGCCGCGGATGCGCACCGGCATGCCGAGGAACGACGTCATCGGCGGGTGGTTGGCCGGGAAGCCCACCGACGCGGGGTGGGCACTGAGGTCGGTGAGCCGCAGGCCTGAGGGGTGCTCGATGATGACGCCGAGGATGCCGCGGCCGCGGGGGAGGTCGCCGATCAGGGCGCGGGTGCGGTCGTCGAGCCCGGTCGTGACGAACTCCACGAGCTCGCCGTCGCCCCCCAGCACGCCGAGTGCCCCGTAGCGGGCGTCGGTCAACGCTGTCGCGGCCTCGACGATCCGCGTCAGCACGCTGGCCAGGTCGAGGTCGCTGGAGATCGCGGTCACGGCCTCGAGCAGCAGGCGGGCGTCCGCGCCGAGGTCGGGCGAGGGAGTGTGCGTCACGTGCGCAAGTGTGCCGTCACCCGAACCTGCGTGCGGGGAGGTGCTGCCACGGGTCCCAGCCACCGCCGAGCTGGCGGCCGGTCACCTCGGTCCACGGGATGCGGACGACGAGGTTGCGCTGCCCGGTCGCCCAGGGCCGTGGTTCCCATGTCCGGGCGATCTCCGCGAGCTCGTCCTGGTCGTCGACGAAGCTGCCGCGGCCGCGCACCACGACGCTCCAACCGCGCTTGAGCTCGTAGTCGAACTGGTCCACCTCGAAGCACAGCAGCGCCCCCCGGCCGTAGGTGCCGATCAGGCTGTAGGCGGTGGTGCGGATGAGGATCGTGTCGCCGTCCACGGCGTAGTTCACCGGCACGATGTGCGGTCCTGTCGGGGTGCCGACCGCGACCCGGCCCGCGACGCCCGCGTTGAGCAGGCGGGAGCAGTCCTCCCGGGAGAGGTCGTGGGGGGTGTGCATGGGAGTGCCTCCTTCGGCTGGACCTCCAGCGTCCCCCCGCGCCCGTCCCGCGATCAGGGTCGAAGGTCCTGAGAAGGCCCTGCCTAGGGTCCGGTGATCAGCCCGCTCGTGGTCGGCTGGTAGGGGTTCAGGCCCTTGTCGATGGCGTACTGCTTGAGGTAGCCGTCGCGACCGAGCACCTTGATCCGCTCGGCGATCTTGGCGGCCTCCGCCCGCTCGACCTCGACCTGCGCCTGCGCCGCCTTCACCTGCGCGGCGGCCTCGGCCTCCTTGGCCTTGGCGCGCGCGACGGCCTCCTGCTGGGCGACCAGCGCGGCCTTGACCGACTCCGGGGGCACCGGCTTCTGCAGCGTGATGGCGAAGTTCGTGAAGAACTCCTCCTCGCCGTCGATCTGGCGGCCCACGAGGTCGGGCATCTGCGCGAGGACGTCCTGCTCCCACTGGGCCTTGACGTTGGGGTCGGTGTAGAGCTCGGTGTAGGTGTAGTTCTGGCTGGCGCGGTCGATCGCCGTCTCGAGCGGGCGGCTGATGTAGACGCTGAGCATCGAGAGCCAGCCGGCTGAGCCGTTGCCGTCGGCGGAGTCCATGTAGGCGGCGTAGCGGTTGCCGATGAGGTCGTGGAACTTGCGCAGCGTCTCGCAGTCGGTGTTGAGCAGGAACGCCGCGACGCCGTCGACCGACATCTCGATGCCGTCCTTGCTCACGAAGGTGACGGGCTCGCGGTCGCCCATCTCGCCGAAGACGTAGTTGCGCTGCGAGGACGGATAGGCGTAGTGCTTGTCGCCCGGGCCGTCCCAGGTGCGTGAGGAGCTCGAGACGCAGTCCTGGAAGCGACGGGGGGTGAAGGCGCCGTCGCTGTAGTGCAGGGCGACCTGGTCGGGTCCGGTGGACACGGTGGTCGGGCGCGCGAAGACCAGGATCCCGAGCAGGACCGCGACGACGACGCCGAGGCCGAGGACGACCTTGCCCGCGCGACCGGCTCTCGTGCTGATGTCGGTGGTGGTCGGCATGCGGGTCCTCACGCGTTCGGGCCGCCGGGAAGGCGGCGGTGTCGGGTGGCGATCTCGTCGATGATGATCGTGGACAGCTCGGGGGAGACGTCCCGGTGCTGCCACGCCAGCTCGCGGAGCTGCTCGATGAAGGCGTCGCGCTCGGCGAGCGCCGGGCCGCCGTCGGTGGGGACCTCGACCGAGGAGCGGCCGAGCGCCCAGCCGGCGCCGCCCGCCACGAGGGCGACGAGCACGACGACGAGCAACAGCATGAGAGGCATGGCCGCATCCTGCCCTGCTGCAGCGGGTTGAACCCTGCTTTTCCGAAGTGGTCGGAGCGGACTTCGAGCGCGCTCGACGTTGGCGGACGGGTCTAGCGTGGAGGGCGTGACTGAAGCGATCCAGCAGGACGGGCACCCCGCACCCAGCACCCTCGGCCAGCTCCGCGAGAGCGGCCACCAGCTCAAGCCTCTGCGGCAGGAGCTCCGCGACAACCTGCTCGCGCGGCTGCGCGACGGGGTGGACCCCTGGCCGGGCCTCCACGGCTTCGCCGACACCGTCATCCCGCAGGTCGAGCGGGCGCTGCTCGCGGGCCACGACATCGTGCTGCTCGGCGAGCGCGGGCAGGGCAAGACCCGGCTCCTGCGCTCGCTGGTGGCGCTGCTCGACGAGTGGACCCCCGTCATCTCCGGCTCCGAGCTCGGCGAGCACCCCTACGACCCCGTCAGCGTCACCTCCCAGCAGGCGGTGGCGACCTACGGCGACGACCTGCGCATCTCGTGGCGTCACCGCGACGAGCGCTACGCCGAGAAGCTGGCGACGCCGGACACCTCGGTCGCCGACCTGATCGGCGACGTCGACCCGATGAAGGTGGCCGAGGGTCGTCACCTCGGCGACCCGGAGACCATCCACTTCGGCCTGATCCCGCGCAGCCACCGCGGCATCGTGGCGATCAACGAGCTGCCCGACCTCGCCGAGCGCATCCAGGTCGCGATGCTCAACGTGATGGAGGAGCGCGACATCCAGATCCGCGGCTACGTGCTGCGGCTGCCGCTCGACGTCCTCGTCGTGGCGAGCGCCAACCCCGAGGACTACACCAACCGCGGACGCATCATCACCCCGCTCAAGGACCGATTCGGCGCCGAGATCCGCACGCACTACCCGCGCGAGGTCGAGCAGGAGATCGCCGTCATCGAGCAGGAGGCCGACCTCGTCGCCGAGGTGCCCGACTACCTGCTGGAGGTGCTGGCACGGTTCACCCGCCACCTGCGCGACTCCCAGTCGGTCGACCAGCGCTCGGGCGTCAGCGCCCGCTTCGCGATCGCCGGCGCCGAGACGATCGCCGCGGCGGCGCTGCACCGCGCCACCACCCAGGGCGAGGACGAGCCGGTGGCGCGCGTCGTCGACCTGGAGACCGCGGTCGACGTCCTCGGCGGCAAGATCGAGTTCGAGACCGGCGAGGAGGGTCGCGAGACCGAGATCCTCACCCACCTGCTCCGCACCGCGGTCGCCGAGACCGTGCGCGCGCACCTCGCCGGCATCGACCTGCGCCTGCTCGTCGAGGCCATCGAGGAGGGCGCCATGGTCAGCACCGGCGCCCGCGTGGGCGCCCGCGACTTCCTCGCCGGTCTGCCCGTGCTGGGGGAGTCCGACCTCTACGACGAGGTCTGCGACCGGCTCGGCGCCACCAACGACGGCGAGCGGGCGGCCGCGATCGAGCTTGCCCTCGAGGGGCTCTACCTCGCCCGCCGCATCGGCAAGGACACCGACGCCGGGGAGACCGTCTATGGCTGACCCGGTCGTCACGGTCCGGCCCGGCACGCTCGCCGACGTCCCGGCCTTCCGGGCCCTGGGTGAGGCCGTCGTGCCACCCACCTACGGCCCGATCGATGCGGCGTACGCCCAGCGGATGCTCGACGAGTGGTGGGTCCCCGAGGTCTTCGAGACGTCGCTGGCGCGCAACCCCCACCTCGTCGCGGAGGTCGACGGCGAGGTGGTCGCGCTGGCCAACCTCGGGCGTCTCTCGCAGTCCTACCGCGCCTTTCCCCACGTCGCCGGCGACCGCGAGGTGATGTGGAAGCTCTACGTCCACCCCGACCACCACGGCCTCGGGATCGGCAGCCGGCTGCTCGCCGACGTCGAGGCGATGGTCGAGGGCGACGAGCTCTGGCTGGAGGTCGTCGACGGCAACGACCGGGCCTTCGACTTCTACCGCGCGCGCGGGTTCGAGGAGGTCGAGCGGGTCACCGACCACGAGTGGCCCGACGACGTCTGGCTCCGCAAGCGGCTGGACAAGCGGCCCGGGGGCGCGCGATGAGCCGGTTCCGCAAGTACGAGGGTGGTGACCCGCTCGCCCCGCCCGTCGACCTCGCCGAGGCGCTCGACGCCATCGGCCAGGACGTCATGGCCGGCTACTCGCCGGAGCGCGCGATGCGCGAGTTCCTGCGGCGCGGGGGCAGCGACCAGGCCGGCCTCGACGAGCTCGCCCGCCGCGTCGCCGAGCGCCGGCAGGAGATCCTCCAGCGCAACGACCTCGACGGCACGATGCGCGAGGTCAAGGAGCTCCTCGACCAGGCCGTGCTGGCCGAGCGCGGGCAGCTGGCCCGCGACATCACGCTGGACGACGGCGACCGCGCGTTCCGCGAGCTCATGCTCGACAACCTGCCGACCTCCACGCCGGCGGCGGTGGGCGAGCTGTCGTCGTACGACTGGCAGTCCTCGGAGGCGCGCGAGGCCTTCGATGCGATCAAGGACCTGCTCGGCCGCGAGCTCCTCGACCAGCGCTTCGCCGGCATGAAGGAGGCGCTCGAGGGCGCCACCGAGGAGGACCGGCAGGCCGTCCAGGAGATGCTCTCCGACCTCAACGACCTGCTGGAGAAGCACGCCGGCGAGGGCGTCACGGACGAGGAGTTCCGTGACTTCATGGACAAGCACGGCGACTACTTCCCCGACGACCCGCAGGACATGGACGAGCTGCTCGACTCGCTCGCCCAGCGGGCGGCCGCCGCGCAGCGGATGCTCAACTCGATGACGCCCGAGCAGCGCCAGGAGCTGATGGAGCTCTCGCAGCAGGCCTTCGGCTCGCCGCAGCTGATGGAGCAGCTCTCCCGGATGGACGCCAACCTCCAGGCCCTGCGTCCCGGCGAGGACTGGTCGGGCTCGGAGGACTTCCAGGGTGGCCCGGGGACAGGGATGGGGCTCGGCGACGGCACCGGCGCCCTGCAGGACCTCGCCCAGCTCGACGCGCTCGCCGACCAGCTCGCGCAGTCGCACCACGGCGCACGGATGGACGACGTCGACCTCGACGCGCTCGCCGGGCAGCTCGGCCCCGACGCCGCGGTCGCGGCCAAGACCCTGCAGGAGCTCGAGCGGGCGCTGCGCGACAGCGGCTACCTCAAGCGCGGCTCCGACGGCGAGCTGCGGCTCTCGCCCAAGGCGATGCGCCAGCTCGGCAAGGCGCTGCTGCGCGACGTCGCGGAGCGGATGAGCGGGCGGTCCGGCGCGCGGGAGACGCGTACGACGGGGCTCGCGGGCGAACCGTCCGGGGCGACCCGACGCTGGGAGTTCGGCTCCACCGAGCCGTGGGACGTGCCCCGCACGATCACCAACGCCGTGCTCCGGGGCGGCGGTGCCTCACCGGTGCGCATCCAGGTCGACGACATCGAGGTGGTCGAGACCGAGGCCCGCACGCAGGCCGCGGTCGCGCTGCTGGTCGACACGTCCTTCTCCATGGCGATGGACGGCCGCTGGGTGCCGATGAAGCGCACGGCGCTGGCCCTGCACCAGCTGGTACGGTCCCGCTTCCGCGGCGACGACATCCAGCTGATCGCCTTCGGCCGTCACGCGCAGGTGATGGAGATCGAGGAGCTGACCGCCCTCGACGCGCGGTGGGACAAGGGCACGAACCTCCACCACGGCCTGCTGCTGGCCAACCGGTTCTTCCGCAAGCACCCCAATGCCCAGCCCGTGCTGCTGGTGGTCACGGACGGCGAGCCGACGGCGCACCTCGAGCCCGACGGCGAGGTGTGGTTCTCCTACCCGCCGCACCCCCTGACGATCGCCCACTCGGTGCGCGAGCTCGACGCCGCCGCGCGGCTGGGCGCGCAGACGACGTTCTTCCGCCTCGGCGAGGACCCCGGCCTGGCCCGCTTCATCGACTCGATGGCGCGGCGGGTCGACGGGCGCATGGTGAGTCCCGAGCTCGACGACCTCGGTGCCGCGGTCGTCGGGTCCTACCTCGGCTCGCGCGGTCCCGCGTCGTCGTACCGGGAGCACTTCGGCGACTGGTCCGGCGGAGGCCGGGGGTTCTGGGTCTGAGTCGGGTCGGTCTGCCGGCTCGACCGAGGGTGGCGGCAGATCGCAGCTGACGGCCCCCCTGCCGCGTGATGTGCCGCCACCTTCAGGGTGGCGCCGTTGAGGGTGGCGGCACATCGGATCTTGTGGCCGCTCTGGCGCGCGATGTGCCGCCACCTCCGGCGGACGGGGCGGCGCCGACCCGTCAGGCGGGGTCGGCTGCCTCCAGCATCCGCAGCAGCTCGGCGCCCATGTGCTCGATGACCGCCTGGAGCGCCTTCGCGGGACGCACCATGACGGTGAAGTCGACGATCCGGCCGTCGGCGTCCCAGGTGATCATGTCGACGCCCGACACCTGCAGGCCGCCGACCTCGGTGCGGAACTGCAGCACCGCCGAGTCGGCGCCGAGCCACTCCCGCTCGTAGGCCAGGCCCGGCCCGAGCACGGTGAACGCGGCGGTGAGGTAGCCGACGACGGTCTCGCGGCCCTCCTGGGGCGTGTGGACGGCCGGGCTGCGGAAGACCGCGTCCTCGGCGATGAGGTCGCTCAGCCCCGTGGCGTCGCGGCTCTCGACGACGGCGTGCCACCGCGCGAGCGCGGCCTCGGACGTGGGGGTGGGCTCGCTGGCTCGGGACATGCGCGTCATCGTGCCACTGGGCAGGTCTGCCCGCTGCGCGTCGCCGACCCGTGGGGTACTCCAGTGGCGGATGGTCGTCGAACGTGCCCGCGGTAAGCCGTTCGTCACTGGACTACCCCGGCCGGGCAGCCGTTCGCCACTGGACTACCCCCGAGTTCATTCCGAGGCGAAGCCCGGGAGCGACTCCTCGAGGATCTCCCGGAACGGCACGGCGGCGCCGAGCTGGCTGAGCAGGCCGAGGGCGCCGAGCCAGGTGCGGTGGATGAGGAGGTAGGAGGTCGGCAGGTTGAGCTTGGTGGCGAGGGTGAAGGTCTCGGCGCGGGGGTCGTTGATCCGCTCGAACTGCGTGCGCATCCACTCGCGGGTGAAGGTGAAGCGCTCCTGGTCGGCCGGCTCGACGAACGGCGCGAGGTAGTCGAGCAGCATCGCGCCGTCGACCTCGATCCGGTCCTTGATGAACCCCTCCTCGCGCAGCCCGGCGACGAGGGACTCCTCGTCGGACTCCAGCGCGATGCGGATCAGCCGGCCCATCGCCTCGGGGAGCTGGCCCTGCGGCAACCGGGCGACGGCACCGAAGTCCAGGACGCCGAGGCGGCCGAGGCCGCCGTCGGGCGCCGGGATGACGCGGTAGTTGCCGGGGTGCGGGTCGGCGTGGAGCATGCCGGTGCGTCGCGGCCCCTCGAAGAGGAACCGGACGAACAGCTCGCCGTAGTGGTCGCGCTCCTCCTGCGTGCCCTCGCGGATGACGTGCGCGAGGGAGTAGGCGGAGTCGAGCCACTCGGTCACGAGCACCTCGGTGCCGACGGTGACGACCGCGGGCACGACGATGTCGGGGTGGTCGGCGAAGGCCTCGGCGTACGCCGCCTGCGCCTCCGCCTCGAGGTGGTAGTTGAGCTCGTCGGCCGCGCGGTCCTGCAGCTCCGCGACGAGCGGCTTGAGGTCGATGCCGGGGAAGACCGGCGCGATCCCGCGCGCCACGCGGGCGATCTGGCGGAGGTCGGACATCAGCGCCTCGCCGGCACCGGGGTACTGCACCTTCACGGCGACCTCACGGTCCTCCTCGGACTCCGACCCGCCCGCGAGGTCGCGCCAGCGGCCGCGGTGGACCTGCCCGATCGACGCAGCCGCAGTGGGCGCCCCGTCGAGCCAGACGAGGCGCTCGGACCAGTCGTCACCGAGGTGCGCGGTCAGCTGCTCGCGCACGGTCGCCGTCGGCATCGGGGGAGCGGAGTCCTGCAGCGCGGTGAGGTGCTCGCGGTAGGGAGCGCTGACCTCCTCGGGCAGGGCGGACTCCAGGACGCTGAGGGCCTGGCCGAACTTCATCGCACCGCCCTTGAGCTCGCCCAGGGTGCGGAACAGCTGCTCGGCGGTGCGCTGCTGCACCTCGGAGAGCACCGCGTCGGCGGGCTTGCCCCCGAGCCGCTTGCCCAGCCCCATCGCCTGCCGGCCGGCGTAGCCGAGCGGGAGCGCAGCGAGTCGGGCCGTGCGCGCGGCAGCCTTGCGGGGGAGCTCGGTCATGCCCCCATTGTCCGGGTCGACGCAATCGGGTTGCCACACCCGTTCCGACGCGGCGTGCCTGCCGCCCGCGATCGAGCGGAAGTCCGGGCGTGACCCGGGGCCGATCCGCTCGTTGGAGAGCTGGACGACCTCGACCCCTCGGGAGGACCACGTGCGACCCAAGACCTTGCTCGCCTGCGCAGCGAGCGTGCTCGCCGCCAGCGCCACCTTCGGCGTCGGCGCGACCGCGCCGGCCGCCGGACAGGCCACGGCCCCGGCCGCCGACCGGGCCGACGTCTCCGACTTCCTCGCCCGACAGCTGCGCGGACTGACCGGCAGGACGACGGTGATGGTGCACGGCACCTCGATCGCCGCGGCCCGCCAGGCCGTCGCGGCCACCGGGATGCGCAAGACCGGCGAGTTCATCCGGATCGGCGTCGTCATCGCCGACGCCACCCGCAGCCAGGTCGACGCGGTCCGCAGCCAGGGCGGAGTGACGTACGTCGAGGGCGGGGCGCAGCCGATCGACCTCTTCAGCCAGGACCTCGCCGAGACCTCCAACACCGCGACCCGCGGGGCCGAGGCGGCCGCCACCCTGACCGGGGCCGACGGCACCCCGCTGACCGGCAAGGGCGTCAGCGTCGCGGTCATCGACTCCGGCGTGGACCCGACCCACCCCTACCTCAGGGAGGCCGACGGCTCGAGCGCCGTCGTCGCCAACCTCAAGGCGCTGTGCGAGCCGCTGACCGAGACCTGCTCGGTGCAGCGCGTGCCCGCCTTCGTCGACACCGACACCCTCTCCGTCGGCGGCCACGGCACCCACGTCAGCGGCATCGTCGCCGGTCGCCCGACCACGCTGACCGACGGGGGCGGGCTGCAGGGCGCCGCGCCCGGCGCCAAGCTGGTGTCGATCTCGACCGGCGCGGGCCTCGTGATCCTGGGCGCCGACTCCGCGCTCAACTGGGTGCTCGAGAACCACGAGGCGCCGTGCGGCGCCGGCGTACCGGCAGCGACCTGCCCCCCGATCAAGGTCACCAACAACTCCTACGGCCCGACCGGCGGTGGAGCGTTCGACCCCGAGTCGGCGACGGTGAAGCTCCAGCGCGCCCTCGCGGCCGAGGGCGTCGTCACGGTGTGGGCTGCGGGCAACGACGGTGGCGACGGCTCGACGAGCCTGACCAACCCGCCCGGGCAGGACCCCACCGGCGGCATCCTCTCCGTGGCGTCCTACTTCGACCAGGACACCGGCACCCGTGACGGTGTGGTGTCCGAGTTCAGCTCGCGCGGCCTCGCCACCGACGCCTCGACCTGGCCCGACATCTCGGCGCCCGGCGAGGCCATCACCTCGTCGTGCCGCCTCTACCTGGTGATCTGCTCGACGGGCCTGGACGTCCGCAACGGTCCCGGCGCCCTCGACATCGGCACCTTCAACACCATCAGCGGTACGTCGATGGCGGCGCCGCACGTCGCCGGGATCGTCGCCCAGCTGTTCCAGGCAGACCCGACGGCGTCGCCCGCCGAGATCGAGCAGGCGCTGAAGGCCTCGGCCCACAAGTTCACCGACGGAGCGGCCTACCAGTCCGGTCCGGTCGGCACCACGTCGTACGACAAGGGCCACGGCCTCGTCGACGTCGTGGCGGCAGTCGCGGCCCTGGGGTGAGCACGGACCCAGCCCGGGGCTGAACCGGACCCTCCAGGGAGGGCCGTCGTGCGACAGGGGTGCGGCGGTGCGAGGCGGGCGGAGGCCGTGGGGTCTTCCGCCCGCCTCGGTGCGTGCCCGTCCAGGGGGCGGTTTGCTGGGAAGGTGGGGGCATGGAGATCGAGTTCGCTGGCGAGGTCGTCGAGTGGCGCGGGCCGGCGCCCTTCTTCTTCGTCGCCCTGCCGCCGGACGCGGCCGACCTCGTCGACGAGGTGAAGGCCGACGTCGTCTACTGGGGCGTGGTGCCGGTCCGTGCCTGGATCGGCGACACGGAGTTCACCACCGCGATGTTCCCCCGCGAGGACACGTGGTTCCTGCCGCTGAAGGTGGCCGTACGTCGCGCCGAGGACGTCGACCTCGGCCAGGTCGTCGACGTCCGGATGCAGGTCGGCCGGTAGGTCACCCGATCGCCGGCACGGTGCGCCCGCGCCGGGCCGTCAGGTGGAGGCTGAGCGCGACGTAGTAGGCGACGTAGGCCACCGAGATCGCCAGCCACACCGGGCTCGGGTCGGGGAGCTGGGCGACCAGGACGGCGTACCCGACCAGCCACAGGCAGGTGAGCGCGAGCGTGGTCGTCTGCAGCGTCGAGGTGCGGGACGGGTAGACGTAGCCGACCGGGACGAAGACCAGGACCGCGCACACCAGCAGCACGACGGCGACCGCGGTGGGTTGCAGGTCGAGGACCACGACGTAGAACGCGGCGATGTTCCAGTAGCTCGGGAAGCCGAGGAACAGGTGGTCGTCGGTCTTCGCGTCGACCCGGCAGAACTGGTAGGCCGAGGCGAGCAGCGGGATCACCGCGAGGACCGTCGCCGAGTGGCCCTCGCCCAGGTAGCCCGCGCTCCAGAGCAGCAGCATCGGCATGAAGGCGTAGGTGATGTAGTCGACGATGTTGTCCAGGAGCGCGCCGTCGAAAGACGGGGCGTGCCGCTTCACCTGCACGTAGCGCGCGAGCATCCCGTCGGTGCCGTCGACGACCATGGCGATGAGGAAGAGCCACAGCGCCCGGACCGTGTCCCCCTCCATGACGGCGACGAACATCAGGAACGCCAGCACGACGCCGGAGGCGGTGTAGGCGTGCACCAGCCAGGCGGCGACGGCGTGTCGACGCTGCGTGAGGGCGGCCACGCGACTCCTCGGATCGGTCGGATCGTGCATGGACGCGGATCATGCCAGCCGCAGGTGCGATCAGAAGCAACCTCGGCGCGCGTTGCCGCGTCTCCATGTACGTCCCCGGGGTCCCGGGGCCCGACGAGAGAACGGACCAGCACCATGCGTAGGACCTTCCTGAGCGCCGTGACCCTGGCGGTCTCTGCCCTCGCCCTGACCCAGGCCCTCCCGGCCCACGCCGACGGCATCGGGGTCTCCGACCCGAAGGACCTCGGCCACGGGGTCGACCTCCGGTCGGTGCAGGTCGAGCACAAGGCCGCCAACATCGTCATCACCACGACCCACACCGACCTGCGGCCGTCCTACCGCACGGGCTCGTCGGGTGCGGTGTTCCTCGACACCGACCCGGCCGACCCCGGCCCGGAGTACGTCTTCGCGGGCGGCTACTTCGTGGGCACCGACTACAACCTGCTCGAGGCCGACGGCTTCTCGAACAAGACCTGGGGCCCGCCCGTGGAGGGCTCCTACCGGATGCGGGTCGACTACGACACCGACCAGGTCCGCATGCGCATCTCCCGCGAGGCCCTCGGGTCGCCCGAGGAGGTCCGCGTCGCCGTCCGGGTCGCCGGGACGCGCCCGGACGGCAGCGACACCGCCATGGACTGGCTCGGCAAGCCGCGCAGCTTCACCGACTGGGTGGCGCAGTAGGTCGTCCGGCCCCGGTCCCGGCGGCGACGGGGCCGGAGATGTGGCCCGCGAGCTACTTGATCTCGCGGGCCTCCTGCGGCCATCCGCACCCCTCAGCGATCTTTCCGGCCCACATCTTCGCCGTCTCGAGGTCGGGGACGTCGACGATCGTGATCCCGCCGAGGTACTCCGTGGTCTCGGCGTAGGGGCCGTCGGTGATCGTGGTCGTGCCGCTCGTGGCGTCCGCGCTGAAGGCCTCGGAACGGTCCTCCACGAGCCCGCCGGCGAACACGAGCGCGCCGGCGGCCTCGATCTCCCTCACCACGGCCGTGCTCGGCTCCACGCGGGACTCGTACCACTCGGCGGGGTGGTCGCCCACCCACTGCTGGTTGAAGTAGATGGCGTACTTCGGCATGTCACTCCTCCTGGCCGTGCGGCCGGGACGCCGCGTGACGGAGACGGCCGGTCGACCACTGCTGACGGCAGTCGCGAGCACCCGGGTCCGCCGTGTCGACGCCGGGCGACCTGGTCAGCGCGAGCGACGCTGCCCTCGGACGTCCCTGTGGGTGAACGTCAGCCGGGGACTGGCCGGCGAGCCGCGAGGCGGCTCGTACGGTTCTCGGTTGGCCGTGACGGACCGTCGGCGAGCAGGCCGGGAACTCCGCCGGTGTTGGCGTGGCAGCGGTAGCCGAAGGGGTTCTTCGCGAGGTACTGCTGGTGCGCGTCCTCGGCGTAGTAGTACGGCGTCTCGCTGGCGGGGCGGATCTCGGTGGTGATCTCGCCGAGCCCGCGGCGCGCGAGCTCCTCGCCGTAGACCTTCGTCAGCTCGCGGGCGGTCTGCTCCTGCTCGGGCGTGGTCCAGTAGATCGCCGAGCGGTACTGGGTGCCGACGTCGTTGCCCTGGCGCATGCCCTGGGTCGGGTCGTGGATCTCGAAGAACTTCTTCAGCAGGTCGGCGTAGGACACCTTCGCCGGGTCGAAGACGACGCGGACGGCCTCGGTGTGGCCGGTGTGCCCGCTGCACACCTCGTCGTAGGTCGGGTTGGGGGTGCTGCCGCCGGCGTAGCCGACGGACGTCGACCAGACGCCGGGGACCTGCCAGTAGATCTCCTCGGCGCCCCAGAAGCAGCCGAGGCCGAGGACGGCGACCTCGAGGCCGTCGGGCACGTCGTCGCTGACGACGGGGGTGTGCAGGACCACGTGCTCGCCCAGGGTCCACATCTGCTGCTCGCGCCCCGGGAGCGCCTGGTCGGGGGTGGGCAGGGTGGTGGGCTTGCCGAATCCGAACATGCCTCCATTGTCGCGCGCAGGGCAAGGGGCGCGATCGTGTCTCGCCGGACGGGCGGCATAGGTGGAACTACGCGGTCTAGACGTCGCGCTGTCGCTGATGCGCAGGCGTCGGCGCGGGAGGACGGTGAAGGGATCAGCAACACTCCGTGGAAAGGGAATTGTGATGTCTTCACGTCGAACGGTCCGGCAGGCTCCTCGTTGCCGTCCTCCTGGGTGTCCTGGTCGGAGGTGGCCTGATGGCCGTCACGCCGGCAGGCGCCGAGGTCAGCAAGGCCGTGGCCACGAACTGGAAGAAGATCTGGAACAAGGAGCTCAAGCCGCAGGCCGACCAGCGGTACTACACCAAGAAGAAGAGCAACAACCGGTACTACACCGAAGTCGGACTCCGACGCGAAGTACCAGGCCAAGGGCAACTACGCGCTCACCGGCTCGTCCTACACCAAGGCCGAGTCCGACTCGAAGTACGCCGGTACGGGCTCGGCGTACACCAAGGCCGAGAGCGACGGAAGGTACCGCCGGAGCGCCGAGCTCGTCCGTGGCGACGTCATGCATCGGCGTTCGCCGCGCCGCTGCGGACGGCTACGCGATCGACGATCAACTTCGGGGCCGTGCTGTCGGCTGCGCCGACCGTCCACTTCATCCCGTCGGGCGGTGTCGCCCCGCCGGGTGCTCGGGCACTGCCGCAGCGCCGAACGCCGATCCCGGGTCACCTGTGCGTCTTCGGCGACGTGCTCAGCCAACGTCCAGTGCAGCCGCACCCTGCAAGGCTCGACGGCGCCGCTCGGCGCGGCGACTCGACCCGTGGGCGCGCGAGATCTCAGTCGACGCGCGACCGCGGCGGTGCACGCAGTACCTGGGCACCTGGGCGGTCCGACCCTCGCCTCGCGGCGCCGACTGCCGTGGGTCGGGTCCGACCGCACGACCGTCCCGGCCGAGACTCGGTCGCCGGGCGACTGACGCTGGCTGACACGCGGACGGCCGCCGCACGGGGGGTGCGGCGGCCGTTCCGCTGTCCGGGTCGGGAGCGCGGGGTCTACCCTCGGCATGTGACCCAGGAGCACCGCAACAAGTCCGGTTTCGAGACGCGTGCGATCCACGCCGGCTACGAGCCCGACGCGATGACCGGGGCGGTCAACCCGCCCATCTACGCCAGCAGCACCTACAAGCAGGACGGCGTCGGCGGCCTGCGCGGCGGCTACGAGTACAGCCGCTCCGCCAACCCGACGCGTACGGCGCTGGAGGGTGCGCTCGCAGCCGTCGAGGACGGCGAGAAGGGGTTCGCCTTCGCCTCCGGCCTCGCGGCCGAGGACACCATCATCCGGGCGCTGACCCGCCCGGGCGACCACGTCGTGATCCCCGACGACGCCTACGGCGGCACGCACCGCCTCTTCGACAAGGTCGCCAAGGTCTGGGGCACCGACCACAGCTCCGCGTCGGTCGCCGACACCGAGGCCGTCGCCGCGGCGATCGAGCCCGGCCGCACCAAGCTGGTGTGGGTCGAGACGCCCACCAACCCGATGCTCACGATCGGCGACATCGAGGCGCTGGCGACCGTCGCGCACGACGCGGGCGCCCTGCTGGTCGTCGACAACACCTTCGCCTCGCCCTACCTCCAGCAGCCGCTCACGCTCGGCGCCGACGTGGTGGTGCACTCGACGACCAAGTACGTCGGCGGCCACAGCGACGTCGTCGGGGGAGCGGTCGTCGTGCGCGACCTCGAGCTCGCCGAGAAGGTCGGCTACCACCAGAACGCCATGGGCGCGGTCGCCGGACCGTTCGACGCCTTCCTGACGCACCGCGGCCTCAAGACGCTCGGCGTGCGCATGGACCGCCACTGCGACAACGCGGAGCGGATCGTGGAGTTCCTCGACGGTGACCCGCGGGTCACCGAGGTGATCTACCCCGGTCTCGAGGCCCACCCCGGCCACGAGGTCGCCGCTCGCCAGATGAAGCGCTTCGGCGGGATGATCTCGTTCCGCGTCGCGGGCGGCCTCGAGCAGGCCCTCGCCGTGTGCGAGCGCGCCGAGGTGTTCACCCTCGGGGAGTCGCTCGGCGGTGTCGAGTCGCTGATCGAGCACCCCGGGAAGATGACCCACGCCAGCGTCGCGGGCACCGACCTCGAGGTGCCGGACGACCTCATCCGGCTCAGCGTCGGCATCGAGAGCGTCGACGACCTCGTCGCCGACCTCGACCGCTCCCTGGGCTGAGTCGTGGACGAGGCCCCCGATCCCCGCTTCCTCCTGGCCAACGAGCGGACCCTCCTCGCCTACGAGCGCACCGCGATCGGTCTCGTCGTGGCGGCCGTCGGCGCCCTCAACCTGCTGGACGATGCCTGGCCCAACGTCGCCCTGGGCATCGCCTTCCTGGTCGCGTCGGGGCTGACGGCCGGCGTCGGCTGGCACCGCTACCGCCAGGCCGAGCGGGCGATCCGGACGGGCACCGACCTCCCGCAAGGACTCGGCGCGCAGGTCGTCGTCCTCGCCGTGGTCGCGATCATCGTGGTGGTCGCACTGACGGTGCTGGTGTGAGCGCGGTCGTCTGCGTCGACTTCGGTTCGACGTTCACCAAGGCCGTGCTCGTGGACCGCACGACCGGCGCGCTCCTCGCCACGGCGAGCCACCCGACCACGCTGCCGGACGCGACCGGCGCCGGCGACGTCCTCGACGGGTACGACGCCTGCGTGGCCGTGCTCGCCGAGCAGGACGCGCGCGCGGTCGACGCCGACGTGCTGGCGTGCTCGAGCGCCGGCGGCGGGCTGCGCATCGCGGTCGTCGGCAACGAGGAGCTCGTCACCGCCGAGGCCGGCCGCCGGGTCGCGCTCTCGAGCGGCGGCAAGGTCGTGGTGGTGCTGCACGGAGGGCTCGACGAGACCAAGCTGGCCGCGCTCCGGTCGGCCGAGCCCGACGTGGTGCTGCTCGTCGGCGGCACCGACGGCGGCAACGCCGAGGTGCTGGAGGGCGACGCACGGTTCCTGGCCGGGCAGCCGTGGCCGGGACCCGTCGTGGTCGCCGGCAACGTCGAGTCACAGGCCCTGGTCACGGAGCTGCTCGCCGGGTCGGGGACGCCGCACGTGCTCGCCGACAACGTGGTGCCGCGCATCGGCGTGCTCGCCCCGGACAGCGCGCGCCGGGCGATCCGCGAGATCTTCCTCAGCCACGTCATCGGTGGCAAGCACCTCAGCAGCCGCACCGACGCCCGGGGCCGCACGTTCACCTCGATGGTGCGCGGCGCGACGCCCGACGTCGTGCTGACCGGCGTCGAGCTGCTCGCGCGCGGCCTCGACGACCAGCAGCGCGGCGCCGGTGACGTCGTGGTCGTCGACGTCGGTGGTGCGACCACCGACGTGCACAGCGTCGTCGAGCTCGACCCCGAGGACAGCGGCCTGGCCCGTGAGGTCGTCGCCACCACGCCGGTCACCCGCACGGTCGAGGGTGACCTCGGCATGCGCTGGTCGGCAGTCTCCACGGTCGAGGCCGCGGGTCGCGACGACCTGCACGCCGCCGCCGTACGCCGCCGTGAGCGGCCCGACCTCCTCCCGGACAGCTGCCCCGACCCGGCTGCCGAGCAGGACGCCGACCTCGCCATCGCCGCGGCCGCCGTCCGGATCGCCCTCGAGCGCCACGCCGGACGCAGCAAGGTCGTGGTCAGTCCCGAGGGCCGCGTGGTCGAACGCAGCGGCAAGGACCTCCGCGAGGTCGACCTGCTGGTCGGCTCGGGTGGCGTGCTGCGCCACGGCGGCCCCGACGCCGTACGCCGGGTGCTGGTCCCGGCCACGGGCGATGCCTTCGAAGGGGGGTGGCAGCTGCCGCGCGACCCGCGGGTGGTCGTCGACCACGACTACGTGCTGGCCGCCGCCGGGCTCCTGGCCGAGGAGCACCCGGTGGCGGCTCACCGTCTGCTGGGTGGTCTCAGGGCTGCGGGGGATCGGTAGCGTGACCGACGTGAGCGAGCAGAGCAGGCCCCCGGCCGACACCCCGGGCGACCGCGAGGTGGAGTCGGGACGGCGGCGGCTGTTCGCCGCCCTCGCCCGCGAGGAGGACGGGCTCGCCGAGCGCATCGTCGCCCAGTGGGCGCAGTCCCGTGCCGAGCGCCGGACCGAGCCGGCGTTCAGCACCGGCCCCTCCAACTTCAGCCGCGCCCAGGTGCCGTGGGGCCTCGACCTCGCAGCCGCCTGGTCCTGGCGGCTCATCGCCATCGCGATCGCGATGCTCGGCCTGCTGTGGACCCTGCGCTTCTTCGCCGTCATCACCCTGCCGCTCGCCATCTCGCTGCTGGTCGCCGCGCTGGCCTCACCCGTGGTCATCTGGCTGCGCCGGGTCGGGGTGCCGCGCGGCCTCGCGACCGGCGTCGTGATGCTCCTCGGCCTCGGCACGGTCGGGCTGCTGCTCACCTTCGTCGGCCAGCAGGTCGCCCAGGGTGCGAGCGACCTCTCCGACTCGGTGGTCACCGGGCTGGGTCAGGTCCGGGAGTGGCTGCGCACCGGGCCGTTCCACGTCTCGGACTCCCAGCTCGACGGCTACATCAAGCAGATGCAGGCCGCCGTGTCCGGCAGCACCGGCACCGACGGCATGGTCACCCGGGCCACCGAGGTCGGCACGGCCCTCGGCCACGTGGTCGCGGGCTTCTTCATCGTGCTGTTCTCCACCTACTTCTTCCTCGCCGACGGCGAGCGCATCTGGTCGTGGCTGGTGCGGATCGCCCCCCGCGCCGCGCGCGAGCGTGTCGACGCATCGGGTCGCGTCGCGTGGGTGTCGCTCGTCCAGTTCGTGCGGGCGACGGTCCTCGTGGCGCTCGTCGACGCGATCGGGATCATGCTGGTCGCCCTGTTCCTCGGCGTGCCGTTCGTCGTGGCCATCGGCGTGCTGGTCTTCCTCGGCGCGTTCGTCCCGATGATCGGTGCCACCATCGCCGGACTCGTCGCGATCCTCGTCGCGCTGGTCGACCAGGGTCCGTGGACGGCGCTGCTGATGCTGGGCGGCGTGATCCTGGTCCAGCAGATCGAGGGCCACGTGCTGCAGCCGTTCCTCATGGGCCGCTTCGTCTCGCTGCACCCGCTCGGGGTGATCGTGGCGATCGGTTGCGGGGTGCTCGTGGCCGGCATCGCGGGCGCGCTGGTCGCCGTACCCCTCGCCGCGGCCGGCAACGCCGTCGCGCAGCACCTCTCCTCCTACACCGACGTCGGTGACGACGATCCCGACGAGGCGCTCGAGGACGACATCGGGCCACCTCCCAACGAGGGCGACGAGGTCCACGACGACGGCCCGCTCGCGGGTCCGGACGCCCCCGACGACGACGGCAGGGGCGAGGCATGACCGAGGAGTGCTTCCTGGCCGACATCGTCGCCGCACGCGAGATGCTCGAGGGCCTGACGGTGACCACGCCGATGGAGGAGTCGCGCTGGCTCTCCGCGCTCGTCGGCGGACGGGTGTCGCTGAAGTGCGAGAACCTCCAGCGCACCGGCTCGTTCAAGTCGCGGGGGGCCTTCGTGCGCATCTCGCGGCTGTCCGCCGAGGAGCGGGCCAAGGGCGTCGTCGCGGCGTCCGCCGGCAACCACGCCCAGGGTGTCGCGCTCGCCGCCTCGACGTTCGGCATCAAGTCCACGGTCTTCATGCCCGAGGGGGCGCCGATCCCCAAGGAGAAGGCGACCCGCGGCTACGGCGCCGACGTGGTCTTCCACGGCCGCTACCTCGAGGACTCGCTCGCGCGAGCCCGGCAGTTCGCGGACGAGACCGGTGCGGTGCTGATCCACCCCTTCGACCACGTCGACGTCGTCGCGGGGCAGGGCACGCTCGGGCTCGAGGTCCTCGAGCAGGCCCCGGACGTACGCACCGTGCTGGTGCCCACCGGTGGTGGCGGGCTGCTCGCCGGGGTGGCGATCGCGGTCAAGGCGCTGCGCCCGGACGTACGCGTGGTGGGGGTGCAGGCGGAGGGCGCCGCGGCCTACCCGGGCTCGCTCGCCGCCGGGGAGCCCGTGCCGCTGGAGTCGATGAGCACGATGGCCGACGGCATCGCGGTCGGCCGGCCCGGCGACATCACCTTCGCGGCGGTGCGCGACCACGTCGACGAGATCGTCACCGTCTCGGAGGAGTCGCTGTCCCGCGCCTTGCTCGCCCTGATCGAGCGGGCCAAGCAGGTCGTCGAGCCCGCGGGCGCGGCCGCCGTCGCGGCGCTGCTCGACAACCCGACCGGCTTCGAGACCCCGGCCGTCGCGGTGCTGTCCGGGGGCAACATCGACCCGCTGCTGCTCAGCAAGGTCATCCGTCACGGCCTCGCCGCCGCGGGCCGCTACCTCTACCTCCGGGTGTGCATCCCCGACCTGCCCGGCGGCCTGGCGTCCCTGCTCGCCGAGGTCGGTGCGGAGGGCGCCAACGTGCTCGAGGTCGCCCATGAACGGATCTCGCCGTCGCTGACCCTCAACGAGGTCGAGGTCCGCATCCAGCTCGAGACCCGCGGCGAGGCGCACGCCGAGCACCTGAAGGCGCGGCTCCGCGAGCGCGGCTACCGCGTCGACAGCTGAGCGTCGTACGCCCCACCCTGAGCGGTGCGCCAGCCACATTCCGTACGTCGCGAACGTGGCTCACGCACCGCCGGCGAGCGACACTTCCGAGAAATGCCGAGGAGCGGTGGCCCAGCCACATCCGACGAGTCAGGAATGTGGGTGGACCACCGCTCCGGCGGTGATCGGGGTGGTGCTCAGGCCTGGTAGGGCTCCGCGTCGACGATCTCGACGGAGAACTGCTTGCCGGTGGGCGCCGTGTAGGTGACGGTGTCGCCCTTGCTCTTGCCGTTGATCGCGGAGCCGAGCGCGGTCTGCGGCGAGTAGACGTCGAGGGTGTCGCCCTCGGTGAGGTTCTCGCGGGCGCCGAGGAGGAACTTCTCCTCGTCGCCACCGTCGATGCGGGCGGTCACGACCATCCCGGGCTCGACGACGCCGTCGTTGGGCGGCGTCTCGCCGACCTCGGCCTTGCGGAGCATGTCCTCGAGCTGACGGATCCGGGCCTCCATCTTGCCCTGGTCGTCCTTGGCGGCGTGGTAGCCGCTGTTCTCCTTGAGGTCGCCCTCGTCGCGCGCGGCGGCGATCTTCTCGATGATCTCCTGGCGCTTGGGGCCCTTGAGGTCCTCGAGCTCGGCCTGCAGCTTGTCGTAGGCCTCCTGGGTCAGCCAGACGGTGCCCTGGTCGGTCATGTCGGTGCTCCTGCTCACGTGGTACTGGATGCGGGTGTGCCTCAGCGCGCCCGCATCGGGTCGGTGGGATCTTCCGTCCGATCGGTGTCGGCGCGGCGACGGACGTGGGCCAGCGCACCCGGACGGGCAGAAGGGTCAGGTTAGCAAGCCTGCGGCAAAAGTGCAGGCCGACGGCTCAGCGCGGGCGCGGCTGGTCGGGCGAGGTGCACCCCAGCTTCTCCACCGAGGTGGCGCGCCGCTCGGTGCGGATGACGACCTCGTTGGCGCCGTCGACCGGGGTGAAGGCGAGCTCCCCGACGGCCGTCTTGTCCTCGGCCAGGGCGCGGACGCGGCAGCTGGCCTCGACGCCGTCGCCCAGCTGGACGTCGACGCGCGTCTCGACCTCGTGGTCGCTGGTGACCTCGAACGTGACGACCTCCGAGCGGACGTCGGGGCTGCCGTGGAACCACGCGGTCCAGCCCAGCCACGACAGCCCGACGACGGCCAGGACGACGGCGAGCCCCACGACTGCGGGACGCCGCCACCGGGCGGGGGCGCCGTAGCGGTCGGTGAGGTCGGTGGTCACGCACAGAAGCGTAAGTCCCTCCTCCTAGACTCCAGACCATGGCCCAGCCCCCCGCAGACCGGTCCCGCACCGGGCTCCGACTCATGCACGTCCACGCCCACCCCGACGACGAGTCGAGCAAGGGGGCCGCCTCGACGGCGAAGTACGTCGCCGAGGGAGTCGACGTCCACGTCGTCACCTGCACCGGCGGCGAGCGCGGCTCCGTGCTCAACGCCAAGATGGACCGCCCGGACGTCTGGGAGAACATCACCGAGATCCGCCGCGAGGAGATGCACCGCGCCCGTGACATCCTCGGCATCCGGCAGGACTGGCTCGGCTTCGTCGACTCCGGCTGGCCCGAGGGCGACCCGCTGCCGCCGCTCCCGGAGGGCTGCTTCGCGCTCGTGCCGCTCGAGGAGGCCACCGAGCGCCTGGTGCGCCTGATCCGCGGGTTCCGCCCCCACGTGCTGACGACGTACGACGAGCGCGGCGGCTACCCGCACCCCGACCACATCCGCTGTCACGAGGTCTCCGTCGCCGCCTACCACGCGGCCGGCGACCCCGAGCGCTTCCCCGACGCGGGTGAGCCGTGGCAGCCGATGAAGCTCTACTACCACCACGGCTGGAGCTGGGCGAAGACCAACGCCCTGCACGAGGCGATGCTCGCCCACGACCTCGAGTCGCCCTACACCGAGCGGCTCGAGAAGTGGGAGCGCGAGCCCGAGTGGGACGAGCGGATCACCACGCGGGTGCCGTGCGGCGACTACTTCGGGGTCCGCGACCAGGCGCTGCTCGCCCACGCCACGCAGATCGACCCCGACGGCATGTGGTTCGCGATCCCGCGTGAGATCCAGCAGAAGACCTGGCCCACCGAGGACTACGAGCTGGTCGACTCGACGGTCGACAGCACGCTGCCCGAGGACGATCTCTTCGCGGGGATCCCGACCCCCGCTCCTTGAGCGCGAAGTGGGACACTAGGGACATGCTCGACCTGCTGATCATCGCGCTCGTGGACGACCCGACGCCGAAGGACACCGAGGTGAAGGCGGGTCCGCTGGGCTTCGCCGTGTGGATCTTCATGATCATCGCGGTCGTCATCATCGCGTTCAGCCTGGTCAAGCAGCTGCGCAAGGCGCAGGCGGCCAAGGACGCCGGCGTCTACGGCGACGAGCCGGTGCAGCGCTCCGACGAGCCGGCCCCAGGTGCGCCGGACGTCCCCGGGGCCTCCGGCGCCTCCGCCACCACCGACGAGCGCTGAGCCTCCCAGCTCAGTCCTGCTCAGTCCTGCTGCCCCTGCCCGGGCAGCCACCAGTTCCACCGGCCCAGCAGCGTCATCGACGCCGGCAGCAGCAGGCCGCGAACGATGGTGACGTCGAGCAGCACGGCCACGGTCATCCCGACGCCGATCTCCTTGACCGCGATCAGCTCACCGAGGGCGAAGCCGAGGAACACGATCCCGATCGCGACCGCGGCCAGGGTCACCACCGGTCCCGAGGCGGTGATGCCGGTGAGGACGGCCTCGTCGTTGAGCGCGCGGAGGTCCCGGCCGCGATCCCGCTTGCGCCTCGGGCGGGCCAGGGCCTCGTCCCACGCCTCGCGGATCCGGGCGACGAGGAAGACGTGGTAGTCCATCGACAACCCGAACGCGAACATGAACAACAGCAGGGGAGTGGTGACGTCGAGCGCGCCCCACGAGTCGAAGCCGAGCAGGGACGAGCCCCAGCCGCGCTGGAAGATCGCCACCACCACGCCGAGCGTCGCGCCGAGGGAGAGCAGGTTGAGCGCCACCGCCTTGAGCGGTACGACGACGGACCGCGTCAGCCGTCCCAGCAGCAGGGCGGTGAGGAGCGCGACGACCAGCACCGCGAGGGGCGCCCGGTCGGCGAGGGCGTCACGGGTGTCGACCAGCTCGGCGGTGGGCCCGCCGACCAGGACGTCGACCCCGAGGTCGGCGGCCCGCATCCGCCGGACGAGGTCCTGCACCTTCGGGCCGTCGTAGTCGCCGGCGGCGTCCGGCTCGGGCTCGACGAGGAGCTGGCTGAGGTCGCCGGGCACGGGGTCGAACAGCAGCACGTCGACGACGCCGGGGATGCCGGCCAGCCCGGCCATGGCGTCCGCGGTCTCCTGGGAGGAGAACTCCGCCTCGACCAGCACGGTGACCGGGGTGGCCACCTGGTCGGGGTAGCGGTCCTCGATCGCGGCCTGCGTCAGCCGCGGCTCGCTGTCGCGGGGGAGCGAGCGGGTGTCGGAGTTGCGGAGGTCGAGGCTCAGCAGGGGCGTGCTGAGCAGGAGCAGCAGGGCGGTGCACCCGAGCAGCACCGGCCACGGGCGGCTCTGTGCGAACCGAGCCAGGCGTGGCAGCAGCGCATGGGCGCTGGGGGTGCCGCCCAGGAAGCGACCCGCCGCGGGTGCGGGGATCCGCCCGTGTGACACGGCGACCAGCGCGGGGGCGAGGGTCAGCCCGGTCAGCGTCGCGCCGGCAACCGCGACGAGGCCACCGACCGCCATCGGGGAGAGCACCGGGTCACGCAGCACGAGGAGGCCGGCCAGCGCGGTCGCGACGGTGAGGCCCGAGACGAGGACCGTGCGCCCGGAGGTGGCCAGGGTCCGTCCGAGCGCCGCCGCAACGTCGGCGCCCGGCGCGGCTGCTCGCTCCTCCCGGAAGCGGCCGAGGACCAGGAGTGCGTAGTCCACCGCCAGGCCGAGGCCGAGCAGCGTGACGACGTTGACGGCGTAGTCGCTCACCGGGGTCAGCCGCGCCATGCCCGCCAGTGCCAGCAGGGCCACGCAGACCGACCCGAGCGCGGTCGCCACCGGCAGCAGGCCGACGACGAGCCCGCCGAGCGCGAGCGCGAGGACCACGACCAGCACGAGGATCGCGACGCCCTCGCCCCGCGCGGCGTCCTGCACGGCCTGCTCGCCGAAGGCCTCCTCGGCGAGCAGGGGGCCGCCCACCAGCACCTCCGGCATGCCGACCTGCTGCAGGGTCTTCTCGACCTCCGCCGCGGCGGCGAGCGCGCGGTCGCGGTCGACGGTGTGGTCGATCTCGACGGTGACGACCGTGCCGAACCGGTCGGGCCGGACGAGGTCCTGCGCGCCGGTGGTCCACGGGTCGCGCACCTCGACGACGTCCGGGAGGTCGCGTACGGCGTGCAGCGTGCGCGTGGCCTGGTCGATCAGGTCGACGCCGTAGATGTCCGCCCCGGACAGGACGGCGACCACCAGCTCGCCCTCGGGGTCGGCGGCCTCGAGCCGCTCCTTCACCTGGGCCGACTCGCTGTCGCTCCGCAAGGGGTCGGGGGCCTCGGCCAGGTCGAAGACCGAGCCGCCGAGGACGGCGCCCAGCACGACGACCAGCGCCCAGGTCGCGAGGACCGGGCGTCGCCAGCGGTGCAGCAGCCGTCCGAGGTCCTCCAGCACGAGCGGAACTGTAACGGGGGTACCCCCTTATGGCGATCACCAGTCAAAAGTTGTTCACAAACTGTCGGATCGGTCCTAGGGTGAGCGGCATCACAACCGTCCCGGCGTGCGTCGCGCCGCCGGGCTTCCGAGAGGCAAATCCCCGGTGTCGAAGAACTCCTCCACCGCTCCACCCCCTCGCGCGCGCCGCTGGGCCGCCGCGACCCTCGCCGCTGCCGTTGCGGCGAGCCTGGCTGCCACGGTGCCGAGCGCCGCGTCGGCCATCCCGTCCGGCGACGAGCCCGGCGTCACCATGCGCGGCTACCAGCTCGGCCAGGGCATCTCCGAGCTCTGCACCCTGAAGGCCGCGCAGACCCCCAACGTCGACCTGCTCAAGCCGACGATCGACTGGGACTCCCCGGAGGACTTCGGCGGCCTGTCCGAGAACTTCGTCGTGGAGGCTCTCGCCAACCTCGAGATCCCCACCGCCGGCTCCTACACGTTCCGGCTGCTGAGTGACGACGGCTCCGAGCTGTTCATCGACGACACCTTGGTCATCGACAACGACGGCCTCCACGGCAACACGCCGAAAGACGGCTCGGCGGAGCTGTCGCCGGGCATCAAGAAGCTGCGGATCAACTTCTTCGAGGCCGGTGGCGGCGAGCAGCTGACGCTGCAGTGGAAGAAGCCCGGCGACGCCGCGTTCACGGTCGTGCCCACCTCCGTCCTCAGCACCGAGGCCGGCGTCACGCGCGTCACGGCTCCCGGGTTCAAGTACTGCGAGGGCCAGAACGACTCGGCCGGTGACGGTCTCCCGCTCGACGGGGTGAACCCCGCCTACGAGCTCACGAACCTCCGGCCCGACGGCTTCGAGCCGCAGGTGACCGGCCTCGAGTGGGACGGCGACGACCTGCTCGTCCTCACCTGGGGCGGCAACGGCAACGACCAGGGCAACGTCTCGCTCGGCGAGCTCTACCGGCTCGAGGGCGTCAAGGGCGCCGACTCGACCGCGGACGTGACGCGCACCAGGATCGCGAGCGGCCTCAAGGAGCCTCAGGGCATCAAGGTCGTCGACGGCGAGATCTACATCTCCGAGAAGACCGGCCTGGTCAAGCTGACCGGCGAGGATGCGGAGGGCGTCTTCCAGTCGAAGGCCCAGATCGCGACCTACCCCTTCGACGGCAACTTCCACGAGTTCGGCTTCGGCATGCTCTACAAGGACGGCAAGTTCCACGTGAACCTGTCCGTCTCCATCAACCTCGGCGGCGCCACCACCGTGCCGCAGGGCTCGCAGGACCGCGGCACCCACATCACGATCGACAAGGACACCGGCGAGATCGACTACGTCGCCGGCGGACTGCGCACCCCGCACGGCATGGGTTGGGGTCCCGAGGGCGAGATCTTCGTGACCGACAACCAGGGCGGCTGGCTCCCGGCCAACAAGCTCATCCAGATCAAGCCGGGCGAGTTCTACAACCACTTCACCACCGAGAAGGACGGCACCCCGGGTCGCTTCGACGACCAGCCGGTGACCAAGCCGGTCCTGTGGATGCCCCAGAACGAGATCGCCAACTCCCCGAGCACGCCCGTCGTCGTCGAGGAGGGCCCGTACGCCGGACAGATGTTCATCGGCGACGTGACCTACGGCGGCCTGCAGCGCGCCGACCTCGAGAAGGTCGACGGCAGCTACCAGGGCGCGCTGTTCCGGATGACGCAGGGCCTCGAGGCCGGTGTCAGCCGTGTGCTCAAGGGCGACGACGGCCAGCTGATCATCGGCGGCCTCGGCGCCGGCGGCAACTGGGGGCAGAACGGCAAGCTGCGCTACGGCCTGCAGAAGCTCGACCTCACCCAGGCCGTGCCCTTCGACATGCTGTCGATGGACGTCGTCGAGGGTGGCTTCGAGATCGAGTACACCAAGCCGCTCTCGGCCGCGACCCTCGAGGACCTCGCGTCCAAGTACCAGGTGGAGCAGTGGCGCTACCGTGCCACCGCTCAGTACGGCGGCCCCAAGCTGGACCAGGAGAGCCTCTCCGTCACCCGCGCGACCGCCAGCGAGGACGGCAGGACGGTCACGCTCGAGGTCGACGGCCTCAAGCCTGACCGGGTCGTCCACCTGCGCTCCCCGCGCCCCTTCGCGTCCGCCTCGAACGAGACGCTGTGGAGCACCGAGGCCTGGTACACGCTGAACAGCTACCCCGGCTACGTCGAGCCCGAGCCCGAGGCCCCGGTCGACGGCATCTACGAGCTCGAGGACGGCGTCCTCACCGGCTCCGCCGGCATCGCCACCGAGCACGCCGGCTACACCGGCTCGGGCTTCGTCGACGGCATCCAGACCATCGGCTCCGGCACCACGGTCGAGGTCGTCGCCCCGAAGGCCGGCGCCTACGACCTCCAGATCCGCTACGCCAACGGTCCCAACCCGCAGCCGAACCAGGCCAAGAAGATGAGCCTGTACGTCGGCGGCGTCCTGCAGACGATCACCCTGCCGCCGTTCGGCGACTGGAAGACCTGGGGCACGCACACCGTCCGCGTCAACCTGCCGGCCGGCGTCACCACCGTGGAGATCGCCTACGAGACCGGTGACGACGGCAACGTCAACCTCGACCACCTCAAGGTCGTCGACCCGACCGGTGGTCGCGTCGAGGCCGAGGACGGCACCGTCTCCGGCACGGGCAACCGGGTCCAGACCGAGCACGCCGGCTACAGCGGCACGGGCTACGTCGGTGGGTTCGAGAACGACGGCACCGCGGTGACGTTCGACGTCGCCACCACCGCGGCCGGGTTCCACGACGTGAAGCTCGGCTACGCCAACGGGCCCAACCCGCAGGCCAACCAGACCAAGGTCATGTCGGTCTACGTCAACGACGTCTTCGCCAAGAAGATCTCGCTGCCGCCGTTCGCGACCTGGAAGGACTGGGGCTCGGTCACCGACCGGCTCGACCTGCGCGCCGGTGCCAACGTGGTCAAGATCCAGCGTGACGCCGGCGACAACGGCAACGTCAACATCGACTACCTCGACCTCGGTCCGCGGCAGGCGTGCGCCCCGGGGCAGACGCCCGGTGCGGACGACGAGTTCGACGGCACGACGCTCGACACCTGCCGCTGGAGCACGGTCCTCAACAAGACGGCCACGGGCGTCACGGTGGCCGAGGGCCAGCTGCGGATCAACGCACAGGGCGGTGACCTCTCCGGAGGGGCCGTCGACGCCAAGAACATGGTGCTGCAGCCGGCTCCCGCCGAGGGACCCTGGACCGCCACGACCCAGGTGACCATGACCGGGACCGACGACTACCTGCAGGGCGGTCTGGTGGCCTGGACGAGCGCGACCAACTACGCCAAGTTCGTGGCGATGGAGACGCCGGACGGCGACTGGGTGCTCGAGCTGGGTCGCCGGATCAACGGCGACATGGTCTACACCAACGCCGACCTGCCCGACGGCGCCGCTCCTGACGAGCTGCAGCTGCAGCTGGTCTCGACCGGCACCGCGATCCAGGGCCGCTGGTCGGTCGACCAGGGCGCCACGTGGAAGTCGATGGGCGCGGGCTACCCGAGCACCGGGCTGGTCGACCCCAAGATCGGTGTCGCCGCCTACAACGGCACCGGCAGCCAGGTCGGCGCGTTCGACTGGTTCCGGGTGGGCGACGACGTGGTCGTCGATCCCGACACCTGCGAGGCGACCCAGGCCGACCCCGGCTACCGGACGCTGTTCGACGGCACCGCGGAGAGCCTCGAGGACTGGAACATGGCCGGACCCGGCCTGTTCACCCGTGAGGCCGACTGCACGCTGAAGGGCAACGGCGGCATGGGGCTGCTCTGGCACTCCGAGCCGCTCGAGGGCGACTACTCGCTGCAGCTGGACTGGAAGCTCACCAAGGACGACAACGGCGGCGTCTTCGTCGGGTTCCCCGACCCGGGCAACGACCCGTGGATCGCCGTCAACCAGGGCTACGAGATCCAGATCGACGCCTCGGACCTGCCGGACCGCACGACTGGTGCGATCTACACGTTCCAGGGTGCCAACGACAAGCGGGACGCCGCACTCAAGCCGGTCAACGAGTGGAACCACTACGAGATCCGGGTCGAGGGCAAGCGGATCCGGATCTACCTCAACGACGTGCTGGTCAACGACTTCACCAGCACCGACGACAACCGGTTGAAGTGGCCGTCCTACTTCGGGCTGCAGAACCACGGCGGCGGTGAGAACGTCTTCTACCGCGACGTGCAGGTCATGGACCTGGCCGACCCGGAGAACGTCGCGTCCGACGTGACGGTCACCGTGCCGGAGGAGCTGGAGACGGGTGCGAAGGGTGACGTCGTCGTCGAGGTCGGCTCGGCTGCCGAGGCGGCGCCGACCGGTGAGGTGGTGCTGTCCGTGGACGGCACCGACCTGCCGGCGGTGGAGCTCGAGGACGGCGAGGCGACCTTCGAGGTCGGCCCGTTCACCGAGGCGGGGACCGTGGAGCTGGTGGCTGAGTACGCCGGCGACGTGGCCACCGACGAGGGTCGGGGCACCGCGCAGCTGAAGGTGGTGGACTCTGAGCCCGAGACGGTTCCGTCGACGGTGAAGGTGACCGTGCCGGAGGAGCTGGAGACGGGTGCGAAGGGTGACGTCGTCGTCGAGGTCGGCTCGGCTGCCGAGGCGGCGCCGACTGGTGAGGTGGTGCTGTCCGTGGACGGCACCGACCTGCCGGCGGTGGAGCTCGAGGACGGCACGGCGACCTTCGAGGTCGGCCCGTTCACCGAGGCGGGGACCGTGGAGCTGGTGGCTGAGTACGCCGGCGACGTGGCCACCGACGAGGGTCGGGGCACCGCGCAGCTGAAGGTGGTGGAGCCGTCGACGACCCCGCCGACGACCCCGCCACCACGCCGCCCACCACGCCGCCGACCCCCGCCGACACGCCGCCGACCACGCCGCCCACGACCCCGCCGACCGTTCCGACGCCGCCTGCGGCTGACCCAGCGGTGGCGGTCAAGAAGGGCGGAAAGGTCAATGCGACCAAGAGCCGTGGCAAGGCCAAGCTTGTGCTGAGCTGCGCTTCGGATGCCTGCGAGGGCAAGGTCGTTCTCAAGACTCGCGGCAAGGACGGCAAGCGCCTCGGGGCCGGCTCGTTCGACCTCGACGTCAGCGAGAAGGGCAAGGTCACCGTCAAGCTCAACAAGCGTGCACGCGCCAAGCTGGGCAAGAAGGCAAGCGTCAAGGCCGTTCTGGTCGTCCGTCTCGAAGGCGGCAACACACAGCGAGTCAAGGTCCGCCTGACCCGCTGACCCTCCGGGTGGTCGGGCGCTGCCCCGACGCCTGACCACCCGGACCACCCCGACGGCCCGTCCTCCCAGCGGAGGGCGGGCCGTCGTCCTTCGTCAGCGTCCCCCCTCGACAGGGCGGAGCCTCAGGGTCATCAGGTGACCTCGAGCCTCCGCCCTGTTGCCGCTGGACGCATCGCCGGCCGCTGCGTCATGCGAACCGGCACCCATCGGTGCGGATCGGTATGACGCTGACCGGGTCCCGACGCGGGGTCAGCGTCTGACCACGCGGACCAGGCAGTCCCACGCCGTACGCCGCTCCTCGCCGCCGTGGCCGTCGGCGGCGGTGACCTCGCGGGCGACGCGCTCGGCACGCAGCACCTCGACGTCGAGGGCGGGCGTGCTCGCCAGGTCGCCGACGACGTCCTGGGCGGTCATCAGCACCGCCGGGTCCTGCGGCCCGCCGGTCCCGTCGGTGAGGTTGGTCGAGTCGTGGGCGACCAGCAGGAACGTCCCGCCGGGGCGCAGCATCCCGACAGCGTTGCGCACGGCACGCCGCCGATCTCCCGCCGGGACCTGCAGGTAGGCCACCACCACGAGGTCGACCGGCGCCGCCGGCTCCCAGGTGGTGGCGTCGGCGCGGACCCACGACACGTCCAGGCTGCGGGGGTCGTCCGCGGCGAGGCGGGCGCCCTTGTCCAGGGCGACCTGCGAGAAGTCGACGGCGACGGCCGACCAGCCGCGCGAGGCGAGCCAGATCGCGTTGCGTCCCTCGCCGGCCGCCAGGTCCACCGCGGTGCCCGGAGGCAGGTCGGCGAGCTCGGCGGCCACCAACTGGTTGGGCTCGCGCGACCAGACCAGGTCGGTGGCGGCGTACCTCTCGTCCCAGGCGTGTGCGTCCATGTCCAGCAGGGTAGGCCCGGCTCGAGGGTCGGCGTGGCCGCGAAGGTGGCGGCAGATCGCGGACGGGGCGGGTTGCCGGGCGCGATGTGCCGCCACCCACGCCCGTCCCGGGGCGGGACCGGTGGGTGTGTCCAGGGCTGCGCCTACAGGCCGACCCACGCGCCGGCGCGCATCGTCCGGGCCACGTGGAGGTCCTCGTCGAGGACGACGAGGTCGGCCCGACGGCCGGCCTCGAGGCGGCCGACGTCGTCCAGTCCCCACGCGCGCGCAGGCGCGGTGCTGGCCGCGTGGACGACGTCGAGCAACGCCAGGCCCGCGGTGCGGACGGCGAAACGGACCGCCGCGTCCATGGTGAGGGTGGAGCCGGCGATCGCACCGGTCCCGTTCCCGTCGGCCAGGCGCGCCACGCTGTCGCGCACCTCGATGGCCATCGGGCCGAGCCGGTAGTCGCCGTCCGGGGCGCCGGCGGCGGCCATCGCGTCGGTGACGAGGAGGCAGCGGCCGGGCGCGGCGGCGAACACCGTGCGGAGCACGGCCGGGTGCAGGTGCACGCCGTCGGCGATCAGCTCGACGTGGGCGGCGGAGTCGAGCAGGGCGCCGACGGGGCCCGGGTCGCGGTGGTGGAGCGGACGCATCGCGTTGAAGAGGTGCGTGCCGAGGCGGGCGCCCGCGTCGAGGGCTGCGCGCGACTCGTCGTACGTCGCGTCGGTGTGGCCGATCGCGGCGACGACGCCGGCGTCGGCGAGCTGCCGTACGGCCTCGATCCCGCCGGGCAGCTCGGGGGCGAGGGTGACCATGCGGACGGCGCCGTCGCCCGCGGCGAGGAGGGCGTGGACCGCGGCCGGGTCCGGGTGGGTGAGCGAGCCCGGCTGGTGGGCACCGGAGCGCTGCGGGCTCAGCCAGGGCCCTTCGAGGTGGAGGCCGGCGAGCCGGCCGTCCTGCACCAGCAGCGCGAGCTCGCGGACGGCGTCCGCCATCCGCTGCGGGGTGTCGGTGACGAGGCTGGCTGCCATCGACGTCGTCCCGTGGGCGAGGTGGGTGTCGGCGACGATCGCCGCGGCGTCCGCCGTACCGACGTCGAACGACGCACCTCCTCCGCCGTGCACGTGGAGGTCGACGAACCCCGGGACGACGGTCGCCCCGTTGAGGTCGACGTCGGGCGTGCGCGGCGGCGCTCCTTCGCCGACCTCGACGATGCGGTCGCCGTCGAGGAGGAGCCACCCCGGCGCGAGGACCCGCGCCGGGGTGACCACCTGACCTGCTGAGACGATCACGTCAGGCCTTGGTGTCCTGGGTGAGCAGGGCGCCGTCGGTGCCCTCAGCGCCTTCCTCGTCCTCGCGGCCCGGCGTGCTGAGGTTCCACTTCCGGATCACGAACCGGAACAGGAAGTAGTAGATGGCCGCGTAGCCGAGGCCGATCGGGACGAGCAGCAACGGTTGCGTGGCGATGTTGAAGTTGAGCACGTAGTCGAACAGACCGGCCGAGAACCCGAAACCGTCCTTGATCCCGATCGCGTTGACCAGCGCCATCGACGTACCTGTCAGGAAGGCGTGGATGACGTAGAGCGGGAACGCGACGAACATGAAGGCGAACTCGAGAGGCTCGGTGACGCCGGTCAGGAACGCCGTCAGTGCGGAGGACAGCATGATCCCGCCGACGAGCTTCTTGTTCTGCGGCTTGGCCTCGTGCCAGATGGCGAGTGCGGCGGCCGGCAGGGCGAACATCATGATGGGGAAGAAGCCGGTCATGAACGCGCCCGCGGTCGGATCGCCGTGGAGGAAGCGGGCGATGTCGCCGTGGTAGACCTCGCCGCCCGAGGAGTACTCGCCGAAGACGAACCACGGCGGGTTGTTGAGGATGTGGTGCAGGCCGAGCGGGATGAGGAGCCGGTTGATGAAGCCGTAGACGAATCCGCCGATGACGGCGTTCTCCGTGGCCCACTCGCCCAGGGTGGTGATACCGGAGTCGAAGCCGTTGTAGACGAGCGACATCAGGACCGAGATCACGATCGCCGCGAACGAGGTCAGGATCGGGACCAGGCGCCGACCGCCGAAGAAGGCGAGGTAGGGCGGGAGTGACGTGCGGTAGTAGCGCTGCCACAGGAACGCCGTGGTGAGGCCCATGACGATGCCGCCGAGGACGCCGTAGTTGATGAGTGCCTGGTCCTCACCCTCGGCGGGGAGCCCGAGCACGAGCGGGGACATCGCGTCGCCGACGCCCTTGAAGACGAGGTAGCCGACGACGGCCGCGAGCGCGGTGGAGCCGTCCGCCTTCCTGGCCATGCCGATGGCGATGCCGACAGCGAAGAGCAGCGGCAGGTTGGCGAAGATCGCGTCCCCGGCCGAGCCGATCACGGCGGCGACCCGGTCCCACCCGAGGCCGTCGGGCCCCAGGAGGTCGTCCTGGCCGAGCCGCAGCAGCAGCGCCGCGGCCGGCAGGGCGGCGATGGGGAGCATGAGGCTGCGCCCGAACTTCTGGACCGGCGCGAGGTTGAGCCTGCGCTTCTCCGTGGTGCCGCCCGAGGCGGCGTCCGTTGTGGTCATGAGGACCGATTCCTTCCGGTGGTGCTGTTCCTACGGGTTTTCCCTGTGGCGCCCGGGGTGGCGCCGAGGCTCATGTGGACCTGGTAGCGGTCGCCCCGGTAGCGGGAGACGACGTACTCGACCGGTCGCCCCGCCGCGGTCGAGACGCGGCGGAAGACCAGGAGCGGGGTGTGGACGGGCGCCTCGAGGCGACGCGCGGTCGCCCCCTCCGCCGCCTCGCCCCAGAGGGTCTGCTCGGCGCTGTCGATGACGAGGTCGTAGCGGCCCGCGAAGAGGGTGTAGAGCGAGCCGGTCAGGTCCGCGGTGTCGAGGCCGGGGAGGAGGGAGCACGGGTACCAGCCCTGCTCGATCGCCATCGGCTGCCCGTCGGCGAGCCGCACGCGGTCGATCCGCCACGCGGTGCCGCGCGCGCCCAGGCGCAGGGCCTTGACGACCTCCGGCGGCGGGCGCTCCTCGTCGACGCGCATGAGGCGGGTCGCCGGGACCAGGCCGCGGCGGCGCATGTCGTCGGAGAACGACGCCAGGTGCAGGCTGGTCTGCACACGGGGCCGCGCCACGAAGGTGCCCTTGCCGTGGATCTTCTCCAGCAGCCCACCGACCACGAGGCTGTCGATGGCCTTGCGCACCGTGGCGCGGGAGACGTCGTACGTCGTCATGAGCTCGCGCTCCGAGGGGATCGAGGCGCCGGGCCCGAGGGCGCGGGTCGCCAGCTCGGTCAGCACGTCGCTCAGCTGCACGTGCTTGGGCCGCGGGCCGTCCTCGATCCTGGCGCTCATGCCGTCCTCTCGACGTCTGATGGATCCATTGGTACGGTCTGGTCCGTACCAGTCGGAGAGCATGGCTCCGACATGTCGACGTTGTCAAGGACCACCGATGGACACCTCACCCCAGGCCGCACCCACGACGCAGATGGCGTCCGAGATCGGCGAGCAGCCCGCGGCCGCCCGTCGCACCCTCGACGCACTCCTGCCCGAGCGGCCACGGCTGCGCGAGCTCGCCGCCGGGCGCCGTCGCGTGCTCCTCGTGGCGCGCGGGTCGAGCGACAACGCCGCGATCTACGGGCGCTACCTGCTCGAGGTGGCCGCCGGCGTCCCGGCCGGGCTGGCCGCGCCCAGCGTCGCCACGCACTACGGCGCGCGGCTCGACCTCTCGGACACGGTGGTGGTCTCGGTGTCCCAGTCCGGTGCGACCGCCGAGATCGTCGAGACCCAGGAGTGGGCGCGAGCCTGCGGGGCTGCCACCGTCGGCGTGACCAACGTCGAGGGCTCGCCGCTCGCCGCCGCCGCCGACGTCGCGCTCGTGACCCGGGCCGGTCCCGAGGTCGCGGTGCCGGCGACCAAGTCCTACCTCACCCAGCTCGTGGCCCTCGCCGTCGTCGCCGACGCGCTGGGGGAGGCGTCGCTGGGTGATGCGCTCGACCGCGTGCCCGCTGCCGTCGAGGGCCTGCTGCAGACCGACGTCGACGCGGCTGCCGAGGCGCTGGCCACCACCGACCGGGTGGTGGTGTCGGGGCGCGGGCTGCTCCTCGGCACCGCGCTGGAGACCGCGCTCAAGATGGAGGAGACGTGCCTGCGCCCGGTGCGCGGCTACTCCTACGCCGACCTGCGGCACGGCCCCATCTCCGTGGTCAGCGAGGGGTTGCTGGCCGTGCTGGTCGCCGCGGGCGAGGGTCCGCTCGCCGAGCCGATGCTCGACCTGGTCCGCGACCTGCACGAGCGCGGGGCCCGGGTCCTGGGGCTCGGGGGCACCTCCGACTTCGCGAAGGAGTGCGACCTCCACCTGGCAGGCCCGGACCTGCCCGAGACGGTGGAGCCCATCGCGTCGATCGTGCCCGCGCAGCTGATGATCGAGCAGATGGCCCGTCGGCTGGGTCTCGACCCCGACAACCCCCGCGGCCTCAAGAAGGTCACCCAGACCGACCGCTGACCCCTACGACGCGTGCGCCGCACCCGTCGGCGTACGCGACAGTGGATCCACCCACGAAAGGAACCTGAGATGAGCAGCAAGGCAGAGCAGATCCTGGCCGGCCTCGGCGGCGCCGACAACGTCGTCGAGATCGAGGCGTGCATCACCCGCCTCCGCACCGAGGTCAAGGACGGCTCCCTCGTGGACCAGGCCGTCCTCAAGGCCGCCGGAGCCCACGGAGTGATGGCGAGCGGCACCGTCGTCCAGGTCGTGGTCGGGCCCGAGGCGGACAACCTCGCCGACGACATCGAGGACCTGATGTGAGCGGTGCCGTCCAGGTCCTCGCCCCCTGCCCGGGACGGGTCGTCGCGATGGCGGACGTGCCCGACCCCGTCTTCGCCGAGGAGATGGTCGGCCCCGGCGTGGCCATCGAGCCCGAGCCCGGCCGCACCACCGTGGTGTCCCCGATCGCCGGCAAGGTCGTCAAGGTCCTGCCGCACGCCTTCGTCGTCCTCGGCGACGGCGTGGGCGTCCTGGTGCACCTCGGCATCAACACCGTCCGCCTCGAGGGGGAGGGCTTCGAGGTCCTCGCCACCCAGGGGAGCGAGGTCGCCGCGGGCGACCCGATGATCACGTGGGACCCGTCCGCGCTGCCGCCCACGGCCAGCGGCCAGGACGTCTCGCCGATCGTCCCGGTCGTGCTGATGGACGCGCCGAAGGGGTCGGTCGCGAGCGACGCCGTCGGCGGGTCCGTGGCCGCCGGCGACGTGCTCTTCGTGACCGCATGACGGGCGCGACCGCGGGGGTCTCCGCGCTGCTGCTCGACCTCGACGGGACGCTGGTCGACTCCGAGCCGCTGCACCGGCGCGGGTACGAGTCGTTCTTCGCCCACAAGGGCTGGGAGGTCCCCGACCTCTCCATCTTCACCGGACGGCGGGCGGTCGACATCTTCGCGACCGAGCCCGGGCCCTGGGACGGGCTCGACCCCGAGGCCGTGCTCGCGGAGGTCCTCGAGCACGTGCCGGACGAGGCGGCACGAGCCGTGCCCGGGGCTCGGGAGCTGATCGAGGCGGCCCGTGCCGGCGGCACCCCGGTCGCGATCGTCACCTCGGCCGGGCCGGAGTGGGTGCAGCGGTCGCTGGTCGAGTCGCTGGCCCTGGAGCCCGACAGCGTCGACCTCGTCGTCACCGCCCGTGACGTCGAGGACGGCAAGCCTCACCCGGCCGGCTTCGCGCTCGCCTGCCGCCGTCTCGACGCCGATCCCGCGGCTGCGCTGGCGGCGGAGGACTCGCCGGCGGGTGTCCGCGCGGCGGTCGGTGCCGGCGTACGCCAGGTGCACGGCATCGGCACGTCCCACCCGCGCGAGGTGCTCCTCGACGCCGGAGCGGTCGAGGTCCACGGCGACCTCCGGCCGCTGCTGCCCCTCCTGCATCCGTGAAGCAGCAGCAGCCGCGAGCGCGCGGGCGCCGGGACCGGCCCGCAACGGTCAGCCGGCGACCCGCTCCCCGACGGTCGTGGCGTGCGGGCGGCCCGGGTCGTCGAGCGCCGGCGCGACCTGGCCCGCTCGCAGCGCCTCCAGCTGGGCGCACACGGCCGTGCCGTAGAAGAACGCCACGGACGACAGCAGCGCCCACAGCAGCAGGGCGAACACGCCGGCGAGGGGCCCGTACACGGTGCCGAACGACCCGCTGAGCGAGACGTACGCCGCGAGCCCGGCCGTGGCCACGGCGTTGAGGACCACGGCGATCCCCGATCCGAGCGCGAGCCACGACAGGGCCGGCTGCCGCCGGCGCGGCGCGTGGTCGAGGAGGACGGCGATCGCGAAGACCAGCAGCGCGATGCCCACCGGCCACCGCAGCCCGTTCCACCAGTCGACGGCCGTCTCGGACCAGCCGTAGCTCTCCACCATCGCCTCACCGAGCGCGCTGCCGCCGACGATCATCACGAACCCCACGCCGACCGGGGCGGCCAGCACGGCGGTCAGCACCGCGGCCCGGCCGTACTTGTGCAGCGCCTTGCGGTCGCGCCGGATGCCGTAGATGCGGTTGGCGCCGCGCTCGACCTGCGCCATCGCCGTGGTCATCGACAGGAGCGCGAAGCCGAGGCCGAGCACCAGGGCGATCTCACCGGCGCGCTCGGACGCGTCCGACCCGTCGACCGCCGAGGCGAGCGCGTCCCCGTCGCCCGGAGCCGGGGGAGAGCGAGTCGACGACGTGCGCCACGACCGCGGCGGGCCGCTCGTGGTCGATGTCGGACGCGAGGCCGGTCAGGGCGAGGAGGAAGGGGACGACGGCGAGGCACGCCTGCAGGGCGAGCGCGCGCGAGCTGGTGAACCCGTCGCCGTAGCGGAAGCGGACGAACGACTCGACCGCGATCTTCCCCAGCCCATGGTGGCGCGCGAGGTGCCAGGCGTCGAGCGCGTCCAGCTCGTCACCGTCCATCTCGGTGGTGACGGGGACGGTCCGCGCGGTGGTCATGGGCGCACCCTAGGTGGCGGCTCGTCGGGCGGCCGCCTCACGGGGGATGCAGCCGTTCGGGTCGGGCAGCGTCATCCCTGACGAGGACGCCTGCGACGATCGACGCGGGGTGTGGCTTCACCCTTCCTGACGACAGCACCGAGGAGCACGTGTGACCACCTCCGACCTCCCCCGCACCAACTGGGCGGGCAACGTCACCTACGGCGCGCGCGAGGTGGCCCGTCCCACGGACGTCGCCGAGCTGCAGGAGGTGGTCGCCGCCGCTGCGGCGGCCGGCCACCGGGTCCGGGCGATCGGGTCGCGGCACTCGTTCTCCACGGTCGCCGACACCGACGGTCTGCACGTCGACACCCGCGACCTCGGTCTCGCCGTCGAGCTCGAGGACGGCCCCGACGGCCCGGTCGCGGTCGTGCCGGGAGCCGCCACCTACGCCGAGGTCGCGCCCGTGCTCCACGCCCGGGGTCGCGCGCTGCACAACCTCGGGTCGCTGCCCCACATCAGCGTCGCGGGCGCCTGCGCCACCAGCACCCACGGGTCCGGCGACGACAACGGCTCCCTCGCGACCGCGGTCACCGCGGTCGAGCTCGTCACCGCCGGCGGTGACCTCGTGCGCATCGGCAGCGAGGACCCCGACTTCGCCGGCGTCGTCGTGTCGCTGGGGGCGCTCGGCGTGGTGACGCGGCTGTGGCTGCGGACCGAGCCCACCTACGACGTACGCCAACGGGTGTGGGTGGACCTCCCGGCGGCGGAGGTGGCGGAGCAGCTCCCGGCCGTGCTCGCCAGCGGGGCCAGCGTGAGCGTCTTCACCGACCTGTCCGACCCCGGCCTGGTCACGTCCGTGTGGGTCAAGGAGCGGATCGGGGAGCCGCGCACCCTGGCGCCGTGCCTGGCCACGCGCGCGCCGGCGACCCGTGACGTCCACCCCGTGCCGGGCATGGACCCGGTCGCCGCGTCCCCCCAGCAGGGGGAGCCCGGCCCGTGGCACGAGCGCCTGCCGCACTTCCGCGCGGCCCACCTGCCCAGCGTCGGGGAGGAGCTGCAGAGCGAGCTCTTCCTGCCCAGGGACGCCGCCCCGCACCTGCTGCCGACCATCGCCGCGATCAGGGACCTCGTCGCCCCTGCCCTGCTGGTCCACGAGATCCGCTCGATCGCCCGGGACGACCTGTGGCTCAGCCCGTTCCGCGGGCGGGACACGGTCGCCGCGCACTTCACCTGGCGGCTCGACCCGGGGTTGGTGGCGCCGGCGCTGCGGGCGGTCGAGGACGCGCTGGCGCCGTGGGAACCGCGCACCCACTGGGGCAAGACCACCGCCACCCCGGAGCTGCGCGAGCGGGCGGGCGTCTACGACCGTGCCGCCTTCGAGGTGCTGCGCTCCCGCCTGGACCCCGACGGGGTCTTCCGCAACGACCTGCTGGGCACGTGACGCTGTCGGTCGCCGGCGCCAGACTGGAGGCATGAGGGCTCGGGAGCGCGTCGGACCGATCGGCAGACAGGTGGCGGTGGAGCCGCGCCGGTTCTACGACGGTGGCACGCTGCCGACCGCGGCGGGCCCGGGCGAGCCGCCCGACCCCGGGGCCGATCCGCGCATCGTGCTGGAGCGGCACTCCGAGGAGGGCGTCGAGACGTTCGCCCTCGAGCGGCGCCTGGCCTACCGCGACCGGCACCTCGGCGAGCTGCTGGTCCCGGCCGACGCCGACTTCCGCACCGACCTGACCTCGGTGCCCGCCCTGTTCACCTGGCTGGTGCCCAAGACCGGGGCCCACCTGCCCGCCGCGCTGCTCCACGACGCCCTCGTGGCCGGCCGCGGCGACCCGACGTCCTACGTCTCCACCGAGGGGCACCAGGTCGACCGGGTCGAGGCCGACCGGGTCTTCCGCGACGCGATGGCCGACACCGGCACGGGAGTGATCCGGCGCTGGATCGTCTGGTCGGCCGTCACCGTCGCGACGATCTTCGTCGGCCGGGCGGTGCGGTGGTCGCCGCTCAAGCACTGGTCCTACCGGGTGGCGGCCGGCGTCACGATCGCCGCGATCGTCTACCTCGGCTACAGCGCCACCAGCGACCTGTTCGACGTCTCGTGGGTGGGCGCCGTCGACGTGCCGTGGATGGGCGACCGATCGTGGTGGGCGGAGCTGGCAGGCGGGTTCGCCGGGGCGATCGTGCTGCCGCTGGCGCTGAGCCTGCTCTGGGGCCGGTTGCGGATGGCGGGCGCGATCGCCGGGGTGGTGCTCGCCGTGCTGCTGCACGTCACCGTCGGCGCTGGCCGTCATCGGGGCGAGCTACCTCGCCCTCGAGCGGCTCGCGCGGCGCGCGCCCCTCGCGGCCTGGGCGCTGGCCGGCATCGTCGTCGCCGCCTCGCTGGCCGTCTTCGCGGTGCTCAGCCTCGGCTGAGGCCGACCTCGGCGAGCCAGCGCGCGGCGAACGTGTCGCGCGGCAGGTCCTGGGTGACGAGGGCGAGACCCTCGCGTGCCGCCAGGACGACCAGCCCGAGCGCCACGGCGGTCACCACCATGCCGTGGACGTTGCGCGGGAACCGGCTGGGCACCGTGCGCACGCGGTGCCACCCGCCGACGAGGCCGGAGGTGACGACCGCGGACACGACGCTCGCGAAGGCGGCGCCGAGCACCGTTCCGAGGAGGTTCAGGTGGCTGATCAGGATCGCCGACGTCGCGGCGGCCGTGGCGCCGGCGACGAGCTGCGGGAGGCTGAGGTCGAGGAACGGCTGGCGGTCGGTCCGGTCGGTCCGGTCGGTCCGGTCGGTCTGGACGGACGTGTCGATGGGGGAGTCAGGCATCTCGCGAAGGGGGGTGGGGGACAGGGCTTCCCCTGTACGACGACCGGGCGCGCCCGATCGTTGCCCGACGTGAGGACCCTCACCCCTCGGTCCTGCCGGGGTCAGCGCAGGGAGTACGTCGCCAGCGAGACGCCGACGTAGTGCGCGGCGAAGGCCAGGATGGTGAACGAGTGGAAGACCTCGTGGAAGCCGAACCAGCGGGGCGAGGGGTTGGGGCGCTTGAGGCCGTAGACCACGCCGCCGAGCGTGTAGAGCACGCCGCCGACCGCCACGAGCACCAGCGTGGTGACCGCGATGCCGCTGCTGAAGCGGTTGGCGCCCTCCATGAACTGGGGGATGAAGAACACCGCCGCCCAGCCGAGGGCGATGTACATCGGGGTGTAGAGCCAGCGCGGCGCGTCGGTCCAGAACACCCGGAAGAACACTCCGGCGATCGCCGCGATCCAGACGACGAGCAGCAGCGTCGTACGCGCGCTGCCGTCGAGGAAGAGCAGGGCGTAGGGCGTGTAGGTGCCCGCGATCAGCACGAAGATGTTGGCGTGGTCGAAGCGGCGCAGGAACGCCCACGTGCGCGGCGACCAGGTGCCGCGGTGGTAGATCGCCGAGACGGTGAAGACGAGGAGCGCGGAGAGCGCGAAGGCGGCCGACCCGACGCGGGTGGAGGCCGTGGGGGAGAGCGCGACGAGCACGATGCCGGCAGCGAGCGCGATCGGCGCGGTGGCGGCGTGCAGCCAGCCGCGCAGGTGCGGCTTGATCTCGGCCATCTTGTCGGCCATCACTTCGCCGGCACGCTCCACGGCGTGCTCGACGCGGTCGCGGGAGGTCTGGCCGGAGGTCTCCATGGGGAGAAAGTACCCGGACGGACGTGAGAAGCGCAGCCGAGTGCCCCGAGTACCCGGTCACACCGCGCGCCGGCGTTACGATCGGCTGGTGGTCAACGTGAAGGACGCCGTGCGACGGGTGCTCTACCCGGCCTACGAGTCCCGGGTGGTCAAGTCCCTTCCCCACGACCAGATCCCGAAGCACGTGGGCGTGATGCTCGACGGCAACCGCCGGTGGGCCAAGGCGGTCGGGCTCAACACCGCCGAGGGCTACCAGGCCGGCGCCGACAACATCCGCCCGCTGCTGGGCTGGTGCGAGGAGGTCGGCGTCGAGGTGGTCACGCTGTGGCTCCTCTCCAGCGACAACCTCACCAACCGCCCGCCCGAGGAGCTCACCGGGCTGTTGAGGATCATCGAGGGCGCCGTCGAGTCGCTCGCCGAGGCGGGCCGCTGGCGGATCCACCCGGTCGGGGCGCTCGACCTCCTGCCGACCGAGACCGCCGAGCGGCTCAAGGCCGCCGAGGAGAGCACGCGCGACATCGACGGCGTCCTCGTCAACGTCGCGGTCGGCTACGGCGGCCGCCGCGAGATCGCCGACGCCGTACGCGCCCTGCTCGCCGACCACGCCAGCAAGGGCACCTCGTTGGAGGAGCTCGCCGACATCATCGACGTCGAGCACATCGCCGAGCACCTCTACACCAAGGGCCAGCCGGACCCCGACCTGGTGATCCGCACGTCCGGCGAGCAGCGCCTCGGCGGCTTCCTGCTCTGGCAGTCGGCCAACTCGGAGTTCTACTTCTGCGAGGCCCTGTGGCCCGACTTCCGGCGCGTCGACTTCCTGCGCGCCATCCGCGCGTACGCCGAGCGCGAGCGCCGCTTCGGCGGCTGAGCGACGGCTCGCAGACGTCATCCGACCGTCACCTCGCGTTCGGGCGTGTCGCCCCGGATCGGGTGATCCGCGGGCGTACTTTCGCGACATCAGCAGGTGGGGAAGCCGGCTGAACCGGGAGGCACACCTTGGGCACTCAGATGGGAGCTCTCCGGTCCGTTGAATGACATCGGGCCGGGCGAGGAGTGCGCGCGCCGACCCGCAGCAAGGGGTTAGTCGTGGCCAGCAGCAAGACCTCACCCAGCTCCGCATCGCACAGCTCCGTTCCGCCCAGCAGCACCCGCCGCACGTACGTCCTCGACACCAGCGTCCTGCTCGCCGACCCGGCCGCGACCAAACGCTTCGCCGAGCACGAGGTCGTCCTCCCGGTGGTGGTGATCACCGAGCTCGAGGGCAAGCGCAACCACCCGGAGCTCGGGTTCTTCGCGCGCTCCGCCCTGCGGGCCCTCGACGAGCTGCGCATCGTCAACGGGCGCCTCGACCAGCCCGTCCCCGTCGGGACTGAGGGCGGCACGGTCCGCGTCGAGCTCAACCACACCGACCCGGAGTCGCTGCCCTCGGGCTTCCGGCTCGGTGACAACGACACCCGGATCCTGGCCGTGGCCCGCAACCTGGCCAACGAGGGGCACCGGGTCACCCTGGTCAGCAAGGACCTCCCGCTGCGGATCAAGGCCTCCGCCGTCGGGCTCGACGCCGAGGAGTACCGCGCCGAGGCGATCAGCAGCTCCGACACCGGCTACACCGGGATGGCCGAGCTCGAGGTGCCCGCCAGCGACCTCGACGAGCTCTACGAGGACGGGGTGATCGACCTCGCCGAGGCTCGCGACCTCCCGTGCCACAACGGGCTCGTCCTGCTGTCGGACAGGGGTACGGCGCTGGGCCGCGTGGGGGCGGACAAGCGCGTGCATCTCGTCCGGGGCGACCGTGACGCCTTCGGCATCCACGGCAGGTCGGCCGAGCAGCGGGTCGCGCTCGAGATGCTGCTCGACCCCGAGGTCGGCATCGTCTCCCTCGGCGGCCGCGCCGGCACCGGCAAGTCGGCGATGGCGCTGTGCGCGGGCCTCGAGGCCGTGATGGAGCGCCGCCAGCACAAGAAGGTGGTCGTCTTCCGGCCGCTGTTCGCCGTCGGCGGGCAGGAGCTCGGCTACCTGCCCGGCTCGGAGAACGAGAAGATGTCTCCCTGGGCCCAGGCGGTCTTCGACACCCTCGGTGCGCTGGTCTCACGCGAGGTCATCGACGAGGTGATGGACCGCGGGATGCTCGAGGTGATGCCGCTCACGCACATCCGCGGCCGCTCCCTCCACGACGCCTTCGTCATCGTCGACGAGGCCCAGTCGCTGGAGCGCAACGTGCTGCTGACGGTGCTGTCCCGCATCGGGGCGAACTCCAAGGTGGTGCTCACCCACGACGTCGCCCAGCGCGACAACCTCCGCGTCGGCCGCCACGACGGCATCGTCGCGGTGGTGGACAAGCTCAAGGGCCACCCGCTGTTCTCGCACGTCACCCTCACCCGCTCCGAGCGCTCGCCGATCGCCGCGCTCGTGACCGAGATGCTGGAGGACGTCACCCTCTGAGGCGGCGGGCGACCTGCCGCCCGTTTTCGCGCTGTAACGCCGGGTTAGTGCTTGTACCCCCCATGAAAGATCCTGGTGGGTACAGCTCCTCACCCGGCGTTACAGCAGCGCCTGGCGACGGGGGAGCGGTGGTGGCGGTCGTCACGACCCGTGACCAGTGGGACCAGCGGGACACAGCGACACTGCTGTGACGCAAGGGACAGCTCCAATTGTGGCGTTCGGTTTGCACGTGGTTGAAGCCTCATGCATGGTGGCTCGTGACCGTTCCGTGACCTCGGTCGTCGGCAGGGCGCCGGGTTCCCCCGCAGCACCACCCCGTCCCGCCGGACCAGGTCCTCGTGGTCGCCCCCGCGCCTCCGTGCACGACCCGGCGTGACACCCCCTGTCGTCAACCCCCGTGAGCCCCTGTGCCGAAGTCTGAGAAGTACGTCCCGAAGCATCGCGTCCCCGGCAAGCACAAGGCCGTCCGCGCGCCGCGGCGAGCCCTGCGCACCGGCGTCGCCCTGACCGGGCTGGCAGCCGCCGTCACCGGCGTCAGCGTCGCCGGCGGCCTCGCCTCGAGCGATCCCGACGTGCTGACCCCGGTCGCCGCGGACGTGGCGACCGCCACCCCGAGCCCGTCCGTCGACGCCACGACCGAGGCTGCCGGCTCGACCGCGGACGCGACCACGCTGGAGCGTTCGTCGCGGCAGGTCGTCTCGCGCTCGGCGCGTCGGACCGACAAGGCCAAGGCCACGACGCTCGCCATGTCCGGCGGCTCGGCCGTGACGCGCTCGGAGAAGCTGTCCGAGGGCGACCCGCGCGACATCGCCCGCGCGCTGCTGCCGGCGTACGGCTTCTCCTCCGACCAGTTCTCCTGCCTCGACTCGCTCTACGTCAGCGAGTCGGACTGGCGCATCGACGCCGACAACCCGACCTCGTCGGCGTACGGCATCCCGCAGGCCCTCACCGAGCTCCACGAGCTGCCGGCGGACTACATGACCTCCGCCGAGTCGCAGATCCGGTGGGGCCTGGACTACATCCAGGACACCTACGGCACCCCGTGCAGCGCGTGGAGCTTCAAGCAGGGCAACGGCTGGTACTGAGCCTCGCGTCGCCGTGAGGTGCGGTCTGTGCGATCAGCCCAGGTCGACGAGTGACTCGACCACCTGGTGGACGTGCGTCGCCAGGGCTCGCCCTCGGGGCAGCAGCAGGGGAGTGGAGTGCGCCAGCTGGGCGTGTCCGAGATAGGACGTGTACGCCAGCAGCGCCCGGTTCCGCGCCGCGGCACAGGACCGCCTGGACCTGCTGCTCGTCTACGTCCACGTCCGTCGCCCGGACGAGGGGAGTGGCGATGATGGACACGGCCATGGGGTGCGCGGTCCGCTCGCTGCTTCCGGCAACCACCGCCTACGTGACCGGTGAGCTCGACGTGCGCTTCCTGCGCCCCACGCTCCGTCGACTCCGGCGAACGCGTCATCGGCCACGAGCGCCACCTCGGTCGTGCCCTCGGATCACGCCGGTGGCGGATCCTCGTCGACGCCCCGGTTCACGGACTCCACCAGCTCCGCCGCGACGTCGTAGAGCTTGCGGTTGGCGCGCTGGCTGGCCTCCTTGAGCAGCTCGAAGGCCTTGTCCTGGGGGACCTGCCTGCTTGCCATGAGGATCCCGATGGCCGCGCCGATGCAGCGCGAGGACGTGAGCGCCTTCTCCAGCTGGGCCACGTGGTCGCGGCTCAGGATGCCGTCGGCCTGCAGCTCGGCGAGCATCTCGCGGTCGACGAGGGACTCGGTCTGGAACTGGTCGGTGCGGTCCTGCAGCGCCGCGATCCGACCGCTGTTGGTCGTCACCTGCTTCACCAACGCATCGATCTGGTGCTGCAGGCCGGGGTCGTGGGTGCTGCCCATACCCAGAATTATGTCCGTCCCGACGGGAGCCGCCAAGGCAATGGGAGAAGAGGGCGCCGCACGCGCTCACGCACCGCCGACCGCGTGGCTCGCCTCCCGTGGGGCCTCGAGCTCGTCGGCGACGGAGACCACCAGGCCGCCCAGCATGAAGGCGACGATGGCCGCGACGAGCGTCGAGGTGGCGAGGTCCGGGATGAAGCGGCGCGCGCCGACCGGCTGCACGCCGTGGAAGTGGTGGGTCAGGGCGTGGCCCTTGCCGCGCGCGAGGAGATGGCGGTTGACGGGCCAGGCCGCGAAGAACGCCACCGTCAGCGCGAGCATCATCGAGAGCCAGAACACCGGGTTGACCAGTCCTGCGTCCATCGCGCCCGGGATGACGGCCACGACCAGGTTGTCGACGACCTCCATCGTCGCGATCGACAGCGTGTCGGCCGCGAGGACGACGGTCAGGGCGGCCCCGAGCCCGAGGCCCGCCCGCAGCAGCGGCAGGGTCGACAGGGAGTAGCCGAAGACGAATGCCAGGCCGATCGCGACGGCGATGGTGCCCAGGTTGCCCAACCCGAGGGCGGTGCCGATCATCAGGCCGAGGATCTCGCCGATGGCGCAGCCGGTGAGGCAGTGCAGGGTGGCGGAGACCGCCATCGCGTTGGTGTTGCCCATGTCGTGGTGGGAGCCGTGCTCGGCTCCGGGGACGGTCCCGTGATCCATGCGTCAAATATACCCCTGGGGGGTATATGCGTCAACGGGCGGCGACGGTGGTCGTCATCACGCAGTTCTTCAGCCCCTTGGGCCGCACGTAGGTGAAGCCGAGGCGTTCGTAGAGCCGCCGGGTGCCGTTGTAGAGGAACGACGACGACATCTTCTTGGTCTGGTCGGTCAGGTCGTGCGGGTACGACTCGACCACCCCGCCCCCCGACTCCGCGATCAGGTCGAGCGCGCCGCGGATGGCGAGCTCGGTGACGCCGCGGCGGCGGTAGCGCCTGTCGACGAACACGCAGGTGATCCGCCAGTCCGGGTCGGCGTCCTTCTCGGCGTCGTACTGCTTGCGGTGGTGGAGCGTGGGGAGCTCGACGGGCGTGCCGTACTCCGCCCACCCGATCGCCTCGTCGCCGTCGAAGACCAGCGCGGCGTGCGCCTCGCCCCGCTCGACGTACGACTTCTTGAGCGCCCGGTTGCCCTCCCTGCCCTGCCCGCGCTCCGGGCTGTCGGGGTGGAACCAGATGCAGTAGCAGCCGCCGAAGATGCCGTTGTGCCGGATGACGAGGTCGTCGAAGGCGGGCCACGTCTGCGGGCTGAGGGGCTTGATGTCGTACGCCGTCTCGCTCATCCGGTGACCGTACGACCGGAACCGGACGAGCGGCTACCGGTTACTCCGAGGTCCGCCGGCCCGTCATCGAGTCCACGTCCAGCGCGGCGTCGAGCTGCTCCTCGGTCAGGTCCCCGCGCTCGACGTAGCCCATGTCGATCACGGTCTCGCGGATCGTGGCCCCGTCGGCGAGCGCCTTCTTGGCGACCTTGGCGGCCTGCTCGTAGCCGATGTGGGCGTTGAGCGGGGTGACCACCGAGGGGGAGGACTCGGCGTAGCGCCGCATCCGCTCGGTGTCGGCGGTGATCCCGTCCACGCACCTCTCGGCGAGCAGGACCGACGAGGTGGACAGCACGTGGATCGACTCGAGCAGGGCGTGCGCCATGACCGGCATCATCACGTTGAGCTCGAAGCTGCCGGACGCGCCGGCCCAGGCGATCGTCGCGTCGTTGCCGACGACCCGGGCGCACACCATCAGCGTCGCCTCGGGCAGCACCGGGTTGACCTTGCCGGGCATGATGCTCGACCCCGGCTGCAGGTCGGGGAGGTGGATCTCGGCGAGCCCGGTGGTGGGGCCCGACGACATCCACCGCAGGTCGTTGCAGGCCTTGGTGAGCCCGACGGCGATGGTGCGCAGGACGCCGGACAGCTCGACCAGCGAGTCGCGGGTGCCCTGCGCCTCGAAGTGGTTGCGCGTCTCGGTGAAGGGCTGCCCGGTCCGCTCGGACAGCGCGGCGATGGCCCGCTCGGCGAAGGCGGCCGGGGTGTTGATGCCGGTGCCGACGGCGGTGCCGCCCAGGGGGAGCTCGCGCACGCGCGGCAGCACGGCCTCGAGCCGCTCGACTCCGAGGCGCAGCGTGGCGGCGTAGGCCCCCATCTCCTGCCCGAGCGTCACGGGCGTGGCGTCCATCAGGTGGGTGCGCCCCGACTTCACCGTGTCGGCGAACTCCTCGGCCTTGCCCTCGAACGACGTCGCGAGCCGGTCGAGGGCGGGCAGGAGGTCGTCGACGACCGCGAGCGTCGCGGCGACGTGGATGCTGGTCGGGAAGGTGTCGTTGCTGCTCTGCGAGGCGTTGACGTGGTCGTTGGGGTGCACCTCGACGCCGGCCTGCGCCGCCAGCGTCGCGATGACCTCGTTGGCGTTCATGTTGGAGCTGGTGCCGGACCCCGTCTGGAAGACGTCGATGGGGAACTCCCCGTCGTGCGTGCCCTCGACGATCGCGTCGGCGGCGGAGACGATGGCCTGCGCCTGCTCGTGGCGTACGACGCCCAGCGCGGCGTTGGCGGTCGCGGCGGCCGCCTTGACGTGGGCCAGCGCCTGGACGTGCCGGGGCTGCAGCGTGAGGCCGCTGATCGGGAAGTTCTCGATCGCGCGCTGCGTCTGGGCCCGCCACAGGGCGTCGCGAGGTACCTCGACCTCGCCCATGGAGTCGTGCTCGGTGCGTGTCTCGCTCACCCGACGACCGTACCCACTGTCGGGGCTCCTACGCCTGCGCGTCCCGGGGGCGGCCTTGACAACAGGTAACCGAACGGTTACCAATAGTGGGTGGACCCGTTCGCAGCCCTCGGCGACCCCGTGCGCCGGGACCTGGTCGCACGGCTGGCCGCCGGGCCGGCCCGGGTGGTCGACCTGGCCGCCGACCACGCCATCAGCCGACCGGCGATCAGCCGGCACCTGCGCCTGCTGTCCGAGGCCGGTCTGGTGACGGCCGACGACCGGGGTCGCGAGCGGCACTACCGGCTCGAGCGCTCCGGTCTGGCCCCGCTCGCCGACTGGCTCGCGGGGCTGGAGCCACGCCCCCGGTTCGACGAGTCGGTCCTCGACGGCCTCGACCTCGAGGTGCGCCGCACGACCCGCGACCGATCCGCCGACCGGTCCGACCGGTCCGACCGGCCCGACACCACCCAGGAGACCGCATGACCACCACCCACCAGCCCCGCCCCACCGGTCGACGCGAGGAACGGCACGGGGAGACCTTCCTCGTCTTCGAGCGCACCTTCCGCGCGCCGATCGAGGACGTGTGGGCCGCCGTCACCGAGTCCGATCGTCTCGCCCGCTGGATCGGGGAGTGGACCGGTGACCCGTCGACGGGATCGGTCACCTTCCGGATGACCGCCGAGGGCGACGACGTCGCCGACGAGACCATCTGGGTCGACGAGTGCGACCCGCCCCGCCGGGTCGTCATGCGGTCGGCGCAGCCCGTCGAACCGGACCTGCTCTGGGCGTGGGAGATCGACCTGGCCGAGGTCGACGGCACCACGACGCTGACGTTCGCGCAGGGGGTCACCGACGTCGAGCTGGCCGAGAGCGTCGGTCCCGGCTGGGACTACTACCTCGACCGGATGGTCCTCGCCGAGACCGGGGGCGACCTCGCCGTCGTCGACTTCGACGACTACTACCCGGCGTTCAAGGACCACTACCGGGCCCAGCTCGGCTGAGGGGTAGCGGCGTGGCCGCTTGGAGCGGTCACGGCCCGTTGGGGAGCATGGGGCGCATGCGACCACTGCGACTCGGGATGCACGTCGGGACGGCCGCTCTGCTGGTGGGGGTGAGCTCGGCGTGCTCCGTGCTCGGCGGTGACGACGCAGACCCGCCGTCCGGGGTGGCCGACGACCTCGCCGCCGCCCTGTCAGCCCACTCGCTCGCCGACGTGCCCCTGGTCGACGACGCCGACCGCGCCGCGTTCGCCGACCTCGTCGCCCCGTTGGAGGAGGTGCCGGTCGCCGTCGAGGTCACCTCGGTCGACGAGGTCGAGGGCACCGGCGACGAGCCCGGCTCCGCGACGGCGACGCTGGCCTGGAGGTGGCAGCTGACCGACAGCGCGCCCTGGGAGTACGACACGACGGTGGCCCTGGTGCCGGCCGGCACCGGCTGGCAGGTCGACTGGGCGCCCGACGCGCTGGCGCCCGACCTCGCCGACGGCGACACCCTCGGGCTGCGCACGGTCCCGCCGGTGCGCGGCGACATCACCGGGGCCGACGGTGCGGTGCTGGTGACCGAGCGTCCGGTGCTGCGCTACGGGCTCGACAAGACCAAGGTCGAGGGGCCGCAGGTCGCCCGCAGCGCCCGACGGATCGCGCGGGTCCTCGACGTCGACGTGGCGTCGTACGTCGAGCGCGCAGAGGGGATGGGTGCCGAGGCCTTCGTCGAGGCGCTCGTGCTGCGCGAGGACGACGCCCTCGACGTGCTGCCCGGCTTCGCGAGGATCCGCGGCGCGCTCGCCGTGCGCGACACCATGCCCCTGGCCCCGACGCGCGAGTTCGCTGCGGCGCTGCTCGGCCGCGTCGGCCCGGCCACGGCCGAGGTCGTCGAGGCCTCGGAGGGCCGCATCGTCGCCGGTGACGAGGTCGGCCTCTCCGGCCTGCAGGCCCGCTACGACGAACAGCTGCGGGGTGTGCCCGGCGCCGCCGTCGTCGCCCGCGACGCCGACGACCAGCTGCGCACCCTCGCCGAGGTGCCGGCCACCGACGGGGCCGACCTCGTCACCACCCTCGACCCCGCGCTCCAGCAGAAGGCCGAGGACGTGCTCTCCACCCTCGGCGAGGGTGCGCCGGCCGCGGCCCTCGTGGCGATCCGGCCGTCCGACGGCGCGGTCCTGGCGAGCGCCAACGGCTCCGGGGCGGCGGGCGCCGACCTGGCCATGACGGGGCAGTACGCCCCCGGCTCGACGTTCAAGGTCGTCACGTCGCTCGCGCTGCTGCGCAGCGGGATGGGGGTGGACGACGTCGTGTCGTGCCCCGCGACGACGGTCGTCGACGGCCGGTCGTTCAAGAACTACGACGACTACCCGGCGTCCGCGCTCGGCGACATCACCCTGACCCAGGCCGTCGCCCAGTCCTGCAACACGGCCCTCATCGGCAACGCCGACCGGCTCGCCGACGGCGAGCTGGCTGCGGCGGCCCAGGCCCTCGGGCTCGGCACCGACCACGACCTCGGGTTCCCGGTCTACTTCGGCCAGGTCCCACCTCCCGACACGGCGACGGGCGCCGCCGCCGACATGATCGGCCAGGGCACCGTGCTCGCCAGCCCCTTCGCGATGGCCACGGTCGCCGCGTCGGTCCGGGCCGGTCGGGCCGTGCTGCCGGTGCTGCTGCCGGACCACCAGGTCGAGCAGGTGGCGCCGGACAGGGCGCTCACCGGCCCCGAGTCCGGCACCCTCCGCGGTCTGATGCGTGCGGTGGTCACCACCGGGTCGGGACGCTTCCTCCAGGACGTGCCGGGCGAGGTGGGCGCGAAGACCGGCACCGCGGAGTTCGGTGAGCCCGACGCCTCCGGCGCGCTCCCGACGCACACCTGGATGATCGCGACGCGCGGCGACCTCGCCGTCGCGGTGTTCGTCGAGACCGGCGTCTCGGGGTCGCAGACCGCCGGCCCGCTGCTCGAGGCGTTCCTGCGCTGAGCGCGGGACGTCCTCAGCGACGGGCGAGGTAGAGGAAGTACTCCTCCGGCCGGTCCTGCAGCAGCACGTCGTGGGACTGCTCCTCCGCGGCGCCGAACACCGCGCGGAGCGCGGCGAGCAGGTCGGGTGCGGCGTCGGCCGACCACACGACGAGCACGCCGCCCGGGCCCAGGACGTCGCGGCACCGGTGGAGGAACTCCTCCTCGTAGACGGCCTCGTTGTGCTGGTGCACCAGGTAGCCGGGTCCGTTGTCGACGTCGAGGAGCACCAGGTCGTACGTCGAGCGTGCCTCGGCGATCGCCATGGCGATGTCGGCGTTGACCACGGTGGCGCGCGTGTCGGCCAGCAGGGCCGGTCCGTGCGGCACCGTCCCGTCGCGCATCCACTGCACCAGCGTCTCCTCGATCTCGACCACGACCGCCCGCTCGACGCGGGGGTCGGCGAGCACCCGCTGCAGGGTGAAACCGAGCCCGAGCCCGCCGACGAGCACCGCGGACGGCTCCTCGACCAGGTCGAGCGCCTGCGCGGCCAGCTCGATCTCGCTCGTCGTCTCGAGGGTGTCCATCACGAACACGCCGTTGACGCGGAGCTCGAGCACGTCGGCGCCGGTGCCGTTCGCCCGCCGCCGCAGCACCACCTCGCCGCGAGGGCTCTCGGCCCGGGCGATCTCCACGCTCTGGACGCTGTCGGGGCTCACCATGGCGCCATCCTGCCAACCTCCTCCGGCGGCCGGGACGCTGCCCACGCCGACGTCCGTGGGCAACCTTCGTCCAAGGTCGCCGCGCGGGAGATGGTGGTGCGAATTGGCTGCCCAGATCCCGCGCGTCCGATTACCGTGAACTCGTGTACACCGTCGGCCGCACAGCTGAGCTCACCGGAGTGCCCTCCGGGACGCTCCGCAAGTGGGAGCAGCGCTACGGCGTGGTCGTCCCGCAGCGCTCGCCGGGCAACTACCGGCTCTACGACGACGACGCGGTGCGTCGACTCGTCGTGATGCGCAGCCTGGTCGAGGCGGGCTGGACGGCGCAGGAGGCGGCTCGTCACGTCGCTGACGACGTCGCGGCCGCCGAGGCCCAGGTCGCCCGACCGGAGGAGCCGGCCCACGAGGCACGCTTCGAGACCCTCGTCGCCTGCGCCCAGGACTTCGACGTCCCCCGGCTCGAGCGTCTGCTGGGCGAGGGGTTCGGTGACACCGACGTCGTGTCGGTGATCGACGACTGGCTCCTGCCCTCCATGGTGCACCTCGGCAAGGCCTGGCAGCGCGGGCACATCTCGGTGGCGGGCGAGCACTTCGTGACCGGCGCGGTGCACCGCCGGCTCGCCCAGACGTTCCAGTCGCTGCAGCCCGCCCCGAGCGGCGGCCCGCGGGTCGTCGTCGGCCTTGCGCGCGGCTCGCGCCACGAGATCGGCGTGCTGGCTTTCGCGCTGGTGCTGAGGTCGCGCGGGGTCGCGGTGACCTACCTCGGCGGCGACCTGCCGCTCGAGGCCTGGGTCGGGGCCGTGCGTCTCATCGAGCCCCGGGCCGTGGTGCTCGCTGCTCCGACGATCGTGGACCTGCCGGCGGTCCGCGAGGTCAGCGACGCGCTCCTGCCGCTCACCGAGGTGCTGCTCGGCGGCGCCCACCAGGACCGCGTCGAGGGCCCGGTGCACCTCGGGCACCGCGCAGGCGCGGCCGCGGACGCCCTCGCGACCCGCCTCGGCGCCGTCAGCTGATGTGTACACCCCCGCCGGAGCTCAGGGGGTCGTCGCGGCCGGCTCCTCGCCGCACCCGCTGCTGAACCAGTAGCCACCCACGATGTCCACCCGGCAGTGGCTGTCGGTCGACGGTGCGTCCGTGATCGCCGGCGACGCGCCCAGCACGGAGCCCAGCGCGGCTGCGACGAGGACGGCGACGCCGGCCGTCCGGAGCCGGCGGTTGGTGCGCTCCTCGAGGTCCACCGCCGGCCGTGCCGTGACCGTCATGAACGGCTGGGCCGTGATCGACATGGATCCTCCTGGGAAGCGTTCCTGCGGCTTGTCCACAGTTTGTCCACCGTTGGTGGACAACGGGACAGTAGGGCGGCTGTCCACAGTTTGTCCAAAGTTCGCTACCCTGACGGGTGTGTACACCGTCGGACGCACCGCACAGCTCACCGGAGTGCCGCGCGAGACCCTGCGCAAGTGGGAGCAGAGGTACGGCGTGGTGTCGCCGGCCCGCACCGAGGGCAACTACCGCCTCTACGACGACGAGGCGGTCAGGCGGCTGTCGGTGATGCGCGACCTCGTCGACTCGGGCTGGGCGCCGCGCGAGGCGGCGCGGCGCGTGCTCGACGAGCCCACCCGATCCGCCGACCTGCCCCGGCCGGGCTCGCCGCTCGCCCGGCTCGACGACCTCGCCGGGTGCGGCGAGGACTTCGACGTCGTACGCCTCGAGACGATGCTCGACAAGGCGTTCGCCGAGGCCGACCTCGCCACCGCGGTCGACGAGTGGCTGATGCCGTCCCTCGTACGCCTCGGCGAGGCCTGGCAGCAGGGGACGGTGAGCGTCGCGGGGGAGCACTTCGTCAGCGCCGCTGTCCTGCGCCGGCTCGCGCAGGCGTTCCACCAGCTCCCGCACGCCGGGGCGGGCGCACCCCAGGTGATGGTCGGGCTGGCTCGTGGCTCGCGCCACGAGCTGGGCGTGCTGGCCTTCGCGCTGGTGCTGCGCAGCCGGGGCGTCAACGTCACCTACCTCGGCGCCGACCTCCCCGTGGAGAGCTGGGTCGACACCGCCCGCGCGCTGCTGCCCGACGCCGTGGTGCTCGCGGTCCCGACCGTCGAGGACCTGCCGGCGGTGCGCGAGGCCGTGCAGGCCATCACGCCGATCACCACCGTCCTCCTCGGCGGCGCCCACCAGGGCCGGGTGGAGGGGACCGAGGCCCTCGGCCACCAGATCGGCGAGGCGGCGGCCGACCTCGCCGCGCGCCTCACCACCGCCGCCTGACGACGGCTCCCGCGGCCGGTGCCGCTACTCCGCCGAGCGGACCCGGATGCCTGCCCCTGTGATCGAGCTCAGCGGGACGGTCACCGCGCCCGAGGGGTCGGTGAAGAAGTCGTTGCCCTTGTCGTCGACGACGATGAACGCCGGGAAGTCCTCGACCTCGATCTTCCACACCGCCTCCATGCCGAGCTCCTCGTACTCGACGACCTCGACGGACCTGATGCAGTCCTGCGCGAGGCGGGCGGCCGGGCCGCCGATCGAGCCGAGGTAGAAGCCCCCGTGGGTGTTGCACGCCTCGGTGACGACCTTCGAGCGGTTGCCCTTCGCGAGCATGACCATCGAGCCGCCCGCGGCCTGGAACTGCTCGACGTAGGAGTCCATGCGGCCGGCCGTGGTCGGGCCGAACGACCCGGACGGCATGCCCTCCGGCGTCTTCGCCGGGCCGGCGTAGTAGACCGGGTGGTTGCGCAGGTAGTCGGGCATCTCCTCGCCGGCGTCGAGGCGCTCCTTGATCTTCGCGTGCGCGATGTCGCGGGCGACGACGAGGGGGCCGGTGAGCGAGAGCCGTGTCTTGACCGGGTGCTTCGAGAGCTCGGCGAGGATGTCGGCCATCGGCTGGTTGAGGTCGATCGGGACGACCGCGCCGCCCTCGATGTCGTGCGCCATGCCGGCGTCGGGCATGTAGTGGGCCGGGTCGGTCTCGAGCTGCTCGAGGAAGACGCCCTCCGGCGTGATCTTGCCGAGCGCCTGCCGGTCGGCCGAGCAGGAGACGGCGATCGCCACCGGGCACGACGCGCCGTGGCGGGGGAGCCGGACGACGCGCACGTCGTGGCAGAAGTACTTGCCGCCGAACTGCGCGCCGATCCCGAAGGACTGGGTGAGCTCGAAGACCTTCTCCTCCAGCTCGACGTCGCGGATGCCGTGGGCGGCCATCGAGCCCTCGGTCGGCAGGTCGTCGAGGTAGTGCGCCGAGGCGTACTTCGCGGTCTTGAGCGCGAACTCCGCGCTGGTGCCGCCGATGACGACGGCGAGGTGGTACGGCGGGCAGGCGGCCGTGCCGAGGGAGCGGATCTTCTCGTCGAGGAACTCCATCAGCCGCGTCGGGTTCAGGACGGCCTTCGTCTCCTGGAAGAGGAACGACTTGTTGGCCGAGCCGCCGCCCTTGGCCATGAAGAGGAACTTGTACTCCGGGACGTCCTTGGCCGGCGTGGAGTAGAGCTCGATCTGCGCGGGCAGGTTGGTGCCGGTGTTCTTCTCCTCGAACGTCGTCAACGGCGCGAGCTGCGAGTAGCGGAGGTTCAGCCGGGTGTAGGCGTCGTACACGCCACGGCTGATCGCCTCGCCGTCGTCGGCGCCGGTGAGGACGCCCTCGGACTTCTTGCCCATCACGATCGCGGTGCCGGTGTCCTGGCACATCGGCAGCACGCCGCCCGCGGAGATGTTGACGTTCTTGAGCAGGTCGAGCGCGACGAAGCGGTCGTTGCCCGAGGCCTCGGGGTCGTCGATGATCCGACGCAGCTGCGCGAGGTGACCGGGTCGCAGGTAGTGGCTGATGTCGTGCATCGCCTCCTCGGTGAGCCGGCGGATCGCCTCGGGCTCGACCTGCAGGAAGGTGCGACCGCCGACCTCGACGGTGCTCACGCCCTCGGTCGTGACGAGGCGGTAGGGCGTCTCCGGGGCGCCGTTGGAACCGGCGGTCGGGAGGAGGTCGGAGTAGTGGAAATCAGCGGTGCTCACGGGTGCTGAGCGTACGCCGCAGGGCACGCGCCGTCGGACGCGGCTCATCACGTTCGAGCACGTCCGTTCATCGGTCGGTCGCAAAACGTCCATTCGGGAGTAGCCTCCGATCCGACGGGACCTACGAGGCTCCGCCCGGCACACCGTGCCGATCTCGGTTGAGCACTCTTGGAGGACACGTGAACACGCGCAAGACACTCGTTTCCCTCGCCGCGCTGGCGACACTCGCAGCCGCGGCAGGCTGCGCGGCTCCCGAGAAGGAGTCCGACACCACCACCGAGAGCGGCGTCGACGCCGCGTCCGCCAAGTCCGCCGAGGACTTCGGCGGGATGGACGAGCTCGTGAAGGCTGCCCAGGACGAGGGCACCCTCAACGTCATCGCCCTGCCGCCGGACTGGGCCAACTACGGCGAGGTCATCTCCACCTTCGAGGACAAGTACGACATCAAGGTCAGCTCCGACCAGCCCGACGCGGCCTCCCAGGACGAGATCAACGCGGCCAACGACCTCAAGGGCACCGACCGCGCGCCCGACGTCTTCGACCTCGGCCAGTCCGTGGCCCTCGCCAACACCGACCTGTTCGCGCCCTACCAGGTCGAGACCTGGGACGACATCCCCGACCAGTTCAAGGACCCCGACGGCACCTGGGTCAACGACTACGGCGGCTACATGTCGATCGGCTACGACTCGTCCGTGGTCCCCGACGTCACCTCGGTCGCCGACCTGATGAAGCCCGAGTTCAAGGGCAAGGTGGCGCTCAACGGTGACCCGACGCAGGCCGGTGCGGCGTTCAGCGGCGTCATGATGGCCGCGATCGCCAACGGCGGGTCGGCCGACGACATCGCGCCCGGCGTCGACTTCTTCGCCGACCTGAAGAAGGCCGGCAACTTCCTCACCGTCGACCCCGACTCCACCACGATCGAGCAGGGCACCACGCCCGTCGTCATCGACTGGGACTACCTCGGCGCGGCCGCGGCGGCCAACGTCGACACGTGGAAGACGGTCGTCCCCGAGGAGGCCGTCGTCGCGGGCTACTACTTCCAGGCGATCAACGCCGACGCGCCGCACCCGGCCGCCGCGCGGCTGTGGCAGGAGTTCCTCTACAGCGACGAGGGCCAGAACCTCTGGCTCAAGGGTGGCGCCCGTCCGGTCCGCGGCGAGGCGATGGCCGAGGCCGGCACCATCGACGAGAAGCTCTGGGGAGCCCTGCCCGAGGTCACCGGCGACCCGGTCATCCCGACCGACGACCAGACGGTGACCGCCGGCGAGTACCTCGCAGCGAACTGGTCCAAGGCCATCCGCTGAGCACCCCGACCCGCGTGAGCGGGGGCACGGGCCGGCGGTTCGCCGTCGGCCCGGCCCTCCCGCTCCTGCCGTTCCTGCTCTACGTCCTCGTCTTCCTGGTCGTCCCCACCCTGACCGTGGTGCTGGGCGCCTTCCAGGACGGGGACGGCCGCCCGACGCTCGGCAACCTCGACGCGCTGCGGAGCGAGGCCGCGCTCACCGCGCTCAGGGGGTCGCTGGTCCTCTCGGCCTCGACCGCCCTGATCGGCGCGGTGCTCGGCGCGGTGCTGGCGTACCTCATCGTCTCGCTGCCGGCGCACAACCTGCTGCGTCGCTCGTCGCTCGCCATCAGCGGCGTGCTCGCCCAGTTCGGCGGCGTCGTGCTCGCCTTCGCGTGGATCGCGACCATCGGCCCGGTCGGTGTCGTCACCCAGGCCATGTCGGACTTCTTCGGGGCTGACGTCTACGGCAACGGCTGGCTGTTCGGCCTGCCCGGCCTGGTCGTCGTCTACTCCTACTTCCAGGTCCCGCTGATGGTGATCGTCTTCGCCCCGGCCTTCGACGGCCTTCGGCCGCAGTGGCGCGAGGCCGCGGTCAACCTCGGCGCGAACACCTGGACCTACTGGCGCTACGTGGCCCTGCCGCTGCTCACGCCGCCCTTCCTCGGCGCGCTGCTGCTGCTGTTCGCCAACGCGTTCGCGGCGTACGCCACCGCGGCCGTGCTGGTCAGCCAGGGCCAGCCGATCGTGCCGCTCATGATCCGCCAGGCCATCACCAGCGAGGTCCTGCTCGGCCAGGCCAACGTCGGCTTCGCGCTGGCGCTCGAGATGATCGTGGTGGTGACGATCGTGATGGTGGGCTACAACCTGCTCCTCCGGCGGACGGCGAGGTGGATGCGATGACGCAGTCCCGGGGCTTCAAGGTCTTCCGCACCGTCGGCCTCCTGCTGTTCGCGGCCTACTTCTTCGTGCCGCTGCTGGCGATGTTCGACTTCTCCACCCAGGTCCGGGGGAGCGCCCCCGGCCGCACCTGGGACAACTGGGCCCTCATGATCACCGACGAGGGCCTCCGCTCCTCGATCGTCGCGTCGCTGCTGCTGGCGCTCTTCACCGTCGTGCTGATGGTGGCCCTGCTCGTGCCGACGATGGTGTGGGTGCGGCTGCGGGTCCAGCGGGCACGCGGACTGATCGAGTTCCTCTGCCTGCTCCCGCTGACGATCCCCGCACTGGTCATCGTCGTCGGGATCAGCAACGTCTACTCGTGGGTGACCTACCTGCTGGGGGACAGCGCACTGGTGCTGACCTTCGCCTACGTCATCCTGGTCCTGCCCTACGCGTACCGCGCGATCGACGCCTCGTTGTCCGCCATCGACGCCGAGACCCTGTCGGAGGCCGCCCGCTCGCTGGGCGCCGGGTGGTTCACCGTGATCGTGCGCATCATCATGCCCAACATCACCGGCGGCATCCTCGGAGCCGCGTTCATCGCGGTGGCGCTGGTGCTCGGCGAGTACGTGTTCGCCTCGCTGCTGCACTTCGACACGCTGCCCGTGGCGATGGCCTTCCTCTACAAGAGCAACGGTCCCGCCGCCATGGCCGCCGCGCTCGCCTCGATGATGCTCGTGGCCGTGCTGCTCGTCCTCCTCACCTTCCTCAGCCGCGACCGGCACAAGCAAGGAGCGTCCTCATGACCGACCTCTCGACCGAGCGCGGGCTGGCCGTCGAGCTCTCCGACCTCACCCGCATCTACGGCGAGGTCCGCGCCCTCGACGGACTCACCCTCCACATCGAGCCCGGCGAGCTGGTCGCGCTGCTCGGCCCGTCGGGCTGCGGCAAGACCACGGCCCTCCGCATCCTCGCGGGGCTCGACCGGGCGACCTCGGGCTCGGTGTCGGTGGGCGGTCGCGACCTCACCCGGGTGCCCGCCAACAAGCGCGACATGGGGATGGTCTTCCAGGCCTACAGCCTCTTCCCGCACATGACCGTCATCGACAACGTCGCCTTCGGCCTGAAGCTGCGCGGCAACAATGGCGCCGCGCGGCGCAAGCGGGCCGGCGACATGCTGGACCTGGTCGGCCTGGGCGAGCACGCCGACCGCTACGCCCACCAGCTCTCGGGCGGCCAGCAGCAACGCGTCGCCCTCGCGCGGGCGCTGGCGATCGAGCCGTCGGTGCTCCTGCTCGACGAGCCGCTGTCGGCGCTCGACGCCAAGGTGCGCGTGCAGCTGCGCGACGAGATCCGCCGCGTGCAGATCGAGGTGGGCACCACGACCGTCTTCGTCACCCACGACCAGGAGGAGGCGCTCGCCGTCGCCGACCGGGTCGGCGTGATGAACGCCGGTCGCCTCGAGCAGCTCGCGCCACCCGCCGAGCTCTACTCCGCCCCGGCCACCCGGTTCGTCGGCGAGTTCGTCGGTCTCAGCAACCGGCTGCCGGCCGACGTCCGCGACGGAGTGGCTGCCGTCCTCGGCCGTGAGGTGCCCGTCCTGCCCGGCTCGACCACCGGACCGGGGAGCGCGCTCGTGCGTCCCGAGTCGCTCTCGGTCGTCAAGGACGCTGACGGCGCTGCGACCGTGACGACGGTGATGTTCCTCGGACCGCTCTCGCGGGTCACCTGCACGCTCGCCGACGGCACGGACGTCGTCGCCCAGCTGGCGAGCTCGGACGCGCTGCGGCTGGTGCCCGGCGACGTCGTGCGCCTCGAGGTGGCGCCGTCGCCGGTCCTCGTCGTGGCCTGAGAGCCCTCAGCGCCAGGGCGTGACCAGGGCCGTGAGGTCGGGCGCGAGCTCCTGCATCAGCTTGGGGCCGAAGGTCACGCGGTGCACGCCCATCACCTGCAGGTCCTCCAGCGACCCGGCGGCGCTGCCGGTGCGCGGGTTGGCGATCACGTTGACCGGTCCGGACAGCGCGTCGAGGAGGGCCTGGAGGGCGGCCGCGTCCGGTACGCCGACGGGGTAGACGCAGCGCGCGCCCGCCTCCTCGCACGCGCGCAGGCGGGTGGCGGCCTCACCGACCGGGTCCGCGAACTGGTCCTTCTTGAGGAACACGTCGGTGCGCGCGTTGACCACCAGGTCGACGCCGGCCGCGTCGGCCGCCTGGCGGATCGCGCCGATGTAGTCGGCGTGCTCGGCCGCCGAGCGCATCCGCCCGCCCTCGGAGTGCACGGTGTCCTCGATGTTGAGGCCGACGGCGCCGGCCTCGAGCAGCCGCTCGACGAGCTCCTGGGGCGCGGCGCCGTAGCCGGCCTCCATGTCGGCGGTCACGGGGACCTCCGGCACGGCCGAGCAGATGCGTCGTACGCCGTCGAGGGCGTCGTCGAGCGTCATGTCCTCGTTGTCGCCCTGGCCGCGGGAGTCGGCCAGCGGGTGGCTGCCGATGCTGAGCGCACCGAAGCCGGCCTCGGCGACGACCTTCGCGGACCAGGCGTCCCAGACGTTGGGCAGGACCAGCGTGGAGCCGGTGTGGTGGAGCTCGAGGAGCCGGGTGGCGAGGGCGGCGACGGAGGTGGTCATGCGTCGAGGCTGCCACGCGCGGGGCGAGGAGCACAGGGGCGCGGGGCATAGGACTGCGCGGAAGGGCGTTGCACCGGCATGCAGGTCCACGAAGCAGCGCCTGACACCGTGCTCGACTCGGTGGTGATCGGCGCGGGTCAGGCCGGTCTCGCGGCGTCGTACTTCCTGCGCCAGCGCGGCATCGACCACCTCGTCCTCGACGCCAACCCGGGTCCGGGCGGCGCGTGGCAGCACCGGTGGGCGTCGCTCAGCATGGGCGACGTCCACGGGGTCGCCGACCTGCCGGCGTCGACCGCGCCCGACGGCAGCGACCGGGCGGCCAACCTCGTCGTGCCCGACTACTTCGACGGATACGAGCGGTGGCACCACCTCCCGGTCGTCCGTCCGGTGCAGGTGGACCGCGTCGAGAGCGAGGGCGACCTCCTCGTCGTGCGCGCGGGCGACCGGGTCTGGCGTACCCGGACGCTCGTGAACGCGACCGGCACCTGGACGCGCCCCTTCGTGCCGCACTACCCGGGCATCGCGTCGTTCGTCGGCGAGCAGCTGCACACGGCCGGCTACCCGGGGCCCGAGCACTTCCGCGGCAAGCGCGTGCTCGTGGTCGGTGGTGGCGCCTCCGCGGTGCAGTTCATCGGTGAGCTCGCGCCCGTCACCGACACGCTGTGGGTGACCCGCCGCCCGCCGGTGTGGCGCGACGACGACTTCGACTCCGCCGCCGGCCTCGCCGCGGTCACCGCCGTCGAGGAGCGCGTACGACAGGGGCTGCCGCCGGCGAGCGTGGTCAGCGTGACCGGCCTGGCCCTGCGCCCCCAGGAGCAGGAGGCGGCCCGGCTGGGTGCCTACGAGCGACGGCTCCCGATGTTCGAGCGGATCGAGCCCCACGGTGTGCGGTGGGCCGACGGCCGCTTCGAACCGGTCGACGTGATCCTCTGGGCCACCGGCTTCCGCCCCGCCGTCGAGCACCTCGTGCCCCTCGGCCTGCGCTCACCGCAGGGCGGCATCGCCCTCGTCCCGGTGCCCGGCAACGTGCAGGGCGCGACCACCGCCGTGGGCGACCCGCGCGTGCAGCTCGTGGGCTACGGCCCCTCGGCCAGCACGGTCGGTGCCTCGCGCGCCGGTCGACAGGCCGCCCTCGCGGTGTCGCGGCACCTCGCCGCCCTGGCTGCCTGACGCCCGACTCCGGACAGCCCTTCTCCCGCCCCGGCACAATCGGGGGATGGAGGGACGGGCTCGGCACCTCGCGGCGCTCGTCGCCTGCGCGCTGGTCGCCTCCGCCTGCACCGCGCCCTCGCCCACCGACGAGCCGCCGCCCGACCCGGGTACGAGCAGCACCTCGACGACGGCGCCGACCCGGGACGGGCAGGTGACACTGGCGTTCGGTGGCGATGTGCACTTCGAGGGCCGTGCGGGTCGGCTGCTGGACCGTCCCGGCGGGCTGGGGCCCGTCGCCCGCACGCTGCGCGCCGCCGACGTCGCGATGGTCAACCTCGAGACGCCGGTGACGCGGGGTGGTCGACGCGATCCCAAGGAGCTCGAGAACGCCGGTGACCGCTACTGGTTCCGCACCCGGCCCGCCGCCGTCGACGTGCTGGCCGACGCGGGTGTCGACGTGGTGAGCGTGGCCAACAACCACGCAGGGGACTACGGCGCCGAGGGCCTGCAGGACACGCTGGCCGCCGGTCGTGAGCGCGGCCTGGCGATGGTCGGAGCCGGCCGCGGCGAGGCGGCGTACGACCCCCACGTGGTCGAGGTCGGCGGCCTCGAGGTCGCCTTCCTCGCGGCCGACGGCGTCCAGCGCGAGGGCGCCAGCGACGTGTGGTCGGCGAGCACCGGGCGCATCGGTACGGCGTCCGCGCGGGGCAGCAACGCCGCGGGGCTGGTCGCCGCGGTCGAGGCGGCGTCGGCGCGCGACCAGCTCGTCGTGGTCTACCTCCACTGGGGCCGGGAGTACCAGTCCTGCCCGACGCAGTCTCAGCGTCTGCTCGCCCGTGAGCTGGCCGAGGCCGGGGCGGACGTCGTCGTGGGCAGCCACTCCCACGTCCTCGGCGGCGGGGGATGGGCCGGCGACGCGGTCGTGGCCTACGGCCTGGGCAACTTCGTCTGGTACCACGCGCGCCAGGCCCGGACGGGGGTCCTGTCGGTCACCCTCGACGCCGGGGGAGCCGTGCGGAAGTCGTGGACGCCGGCCAGGATCTCGGCGACCGACGGGCGGCCGGTCCCGGTCACGGGCGCCGCGCGCAGCCGCGCCGTGGCCGACTGGCGCGCCCGGCAGCGCTGCACCGGACTGGCCGCCGACCGCGGTGGCGCGCAGGCCGACGACCCGGCGTACGCCTCGTCGGTGAGCCGCATCGACGCCGACCTCGCCGACCGGATGCGCCGCAGCCACCGACCCGGCTGTCCGGTCGCGCTGGGCGACCTGCGCCACCTGCGGTTGACCCACCGCGACTTCGACGGCCGGGCGCGGACCGGCGAGCTGGTCGTCCACCGGCGGTGGGCGCGGCAGGTCGCCGACGCGTTCGGACGCCTGTACGACGCCGGCTTCCCGGTCGCGCGGATGCGGCTGGTGGACGACTACGGGGCCGACGACGACGCCTCCATGGCGGCCAACAACACCTCCGGCTTCAACTGTCGCCGGGTGGCCGGACAGCGCAGCTGGTCGCAGCACGCCTACGGCGCGGCGATCGACATCAACCCCGTGCAGAACCCCTATGTCACGCGGGGTCGCGTCGACCCTCCGGCCGGCGCGCCCTTCGTCGGGATCGCCCGCGACCGGTCGGCGCCCGCGCGACCCGGTGTCATCCGCGCCGGCGACGTCCCGGTCGCGGCGTTCGCCCGCGTGGGCTGGGAGTGGGGCGGTGCCTGGGTGTCGACGAAGGACTACCAGCACGTCACCGCACCGCGGGGGCGCTGAGGCCTCACCCGCGCTGTCGGACGGCAGCCCGCGGCCTCGGCACCCGCGGCCCTCCCGGCGCGGGCGAGGAGACCGCGTCCGGCACCGCCGCGCGGGACCGGTCGACCACGTCGAGGAGCGGCACGTGCCCGCGCGCCTGCGCGTGGGCACGGCGCAGCAGCCGCCGGGCGATCGTGCTGCGGCCCTCGTGCAGCGCGAGCTCGCCCGCGCGCCAACGGGCGTACGCCGCCTCGTGCGGGCGACCGGCGAGGTCCCACTGCTCCGCCGCCCCGATCCAGTGCTGCAGCTGCGGGACGCCGTGGAGCCGGGCGAGCTCGGCGCGCCACGTGCTGCGGGTCGCCGGGGCGGCGGCGTGCGCCGCCTCCGGCGCGAGCGGGTCGGTGGACCACTGGCGCTGCCAGTCCGAGAGACATGCGGCGAGGACGGCTCGGCGGGCAGGGTCGGCCTCGGCGACGTCGGCGCCCGCGCGAGCGGCGAGGCACAGCAGCGACCCGGTGTAGGGCGACCACGAGGTGGCCGTCTCGCCGGCGATGCCGTCACCGATCCGTTCGAGGGCCTGCGCCGGCAGGCCGCGCCACAGGTCGCACAGCGCCTGGACGGTCACCACCGCCTGCCGGTGCGCACTGACCCCGAAGTCGAGCGCGGCGATCGCCTCCAGCCGGCGATCGGCCGCCTCCAGGTCGCCGTGCACGACCTCCACCCACGCGCGGGTGAGGTGCAGGAAACGGGTCGACTGCCGGGGCTCGTCCTTGGTGCGCGGGCGGACCAGCCGGGACGCGGCTCCTGCGGCTCCGGCGTGGAGGCGGGCCTCGGCGACGTTGCAGAGAAGCATCGTGCTGAGCACGAACGACTCGATCCCGGCGTCGCGCACCGCAGCCAGTCCGGGGTCCGCCGCGTCGGCCACGTCGTCGGCTCGCGCGCACAGCATCAGCAGCAGGTCCGTGTGGTACGTCCCGAGCCAGACGTCGCTGAAGGGGTTGCCCTCGACCAGGACGGTCCTCGCCTCCCGGGCCGCACGCAACCCATGGGCCGTGCGTCCCAGGACGATGTCGTGCCAGGCGCGCTCGACCAGGGCGTCGCGGTGCAGTGCCGGATCGCCGAGCCGGGCGCTGATCTCGAGCATCCGGTCGATGACGAGGTCGGCCTCGCTGTTGCGGCCGGCTCCCCGCAGGGCGCCCGACTTGTCGCCCATGGCGCGGACGAGAAGGACGCGGTCGTCGAGCCGGTCGAGCACGGCGATCGCCGCGTCCAGCAGGCGCACGGACGTCTCCGGGTCGACCTGCGCGAGCACCTGGCCGGCCCGGCGCAGCGCGACGGCGTGGTCGTGCCCCGGCAGCGCCGGGGCGAGGGCGAGGGCCTCCTCCACCCAGCCCCTCCACCACGGCCTCGCCTGGTCGGTGCGTCCCGAGCCGACCATGGCGTGGACGAGCTCCAGCAACAGCTCGCACCGGGTGATCCCGGCGTCGGCGGGGGCCGGGCCGTCGGCCGGCCACAGGTCGAGGGCGCGCTGCCAGTGGACCGCCTCCTCGTCGCGGGACAGCCCGGCGCAGGACGCCCGCCCGGCAGCCACCCGCCACCGCAGCTCCTCACGGGGCTCCCCGGCGCCACGCCAGTGCTCCGCGACCTCGACCGGCGACGGGAGCGACGTCGCGGCCAGCACCGTCGCCAGCCGGCGGTGGGTCCGTACGGCCTCTCCCGGGACGAGCCCGGCCCGCACCGAGTCGGCCGTCAGCGGGTGGCGGACGGTGACGTCGGTCGTGGCGTAGGGGTCGGCGAGCAGGTGTCGAGACACGAGGTCGCGCCGGGCGTCGGCGAGCTCGGGCCGGCCCATCGACGTCGCGTCCGCGACGACCTGCGGGGGAAGGGGGCGGTCCGCGAGGGTCGCGACGAGCAGCACCGACCTGGCGCCCGGGGTGAGGTGGTCGAGCTGCCGGGACAGCAGGTCGGCCAGCGGCTCCGGCGCCGTGACCGCGGTCATCGCGCGCGCCAGCTCCTCGGTGAACAGCGGCACGCCCCCGGCCCAGCGCGTGGACGCGCTCGACGTCGCCGCGGCGCAGCCGGGGCCCGACGATCAGCCGCAGCTGCTCCCGGGTCTCCTTGAGGGTCAGCGGAGCCAGGTTCAGCACCAGCGCCGCCTCGCGACGCACGCGCGTCAGCCACGCATCGGCCTGCGCGGACTCGCCGGTGCAGAGGCTGGCGACGATCGGGACACCCCGCCCGCCGACGACGTGCCGCTCGACGAACCCGCGCGAGCTGGGATCGGACCAGTGCAGGTCCTCGAGCACGAGCGCCAGCGGACGGAGCGAGGACAGGGCGGTGAGGATGGACTCGACCGCCGCGAAGAGGCGGTCGGTCGCGAAACGGTCCTCCACGTCGCGACCCGGCAGTCCGACCTCCGGGAGGATGCGGGACAGCGCCGGTGCCACGAAGCCGGGGCAGCGGCCCAGCGCCTGGCCGAACCACCGGCCCCCGTCGTCGAGCCAGACCCGGCGCAGCACGTCGGACACGAGCGCGAAGGGGGCGTCGGCCAGGATCGGCAGCCCGCCCGCCCGGGCCACGAACGTCGACACCTGCTGCGACGCCGCGGCCACCAGCGTCGTCGTACCGATGCCGGGCTCGCCGGTGACGACCAGCAGCCCGCCGCCTGCCTCGAGGTGGCGGCGTACGACGAGGAGCTCGGCGCGGCGGCCGGCGATGGTGCGCGCGGGTGGAGGCAGGTGCCGGGCGCCGTCCGCCGTCGCGGCGAGCCAGAGGTCCCGGTAGTCGGCCGGGTCGCCCCCGATCGCCGGCACGACCACTCTCGAGGAGCGACCACGCGGGCAGCCGTGGGTGCGTGAAGAGGTGGTGCACGGTCGTGTGCGAGCACCCCGCCCGACGGGCGATCGCGCGGAGGCTGGGCCGGCCTGCCTCGTGGTGCAGGCGGTGCAGCGCGTCGACGAGGTCGCGGTGCGGACCGGGCTCGAGCTCGGGCTGGTGCAGCAGGCCCATCGGCCCTCCCAGGGTTCCTCCTCAGGATCGACCCGAGGTGAGGGGTTGTCCAGATCCCTCAGGTGGTCCCGACGCGTGCGAGCGTGGCGGCCGCGGCACCGGCGAGGGGCACGTGCTGCCGGGCGTCCGCGCGCGCCCGTCCGGCCAGCCGGGTCGCCAGGGCCGCTCGGCCCTCGTGGAGTGCCACCTGCGCGCCACGCCACCGGCAGTAGGCGGACTCGTGGGGACGTCCCACGCGGTCCCACTCCGAGGCGGCGCGCACCCAGACCTCCACGGCGGCGCGGTCCTCCAGCCGGGACAGCTCGGCCTCCCACAGCAGCGCGTGGGCGGTCGTGGCCACGTCCGGGGACACCCGACCCGAACGGGTCGGTCGCGGCGCCGGCGACCTGCGTCACGCAGCGAGCTCGACGTCGATCGTCGCAGGGTCGAGGATGCCGCCGTCTCGTCCATGACCTCGGCGTGGGCCCGGGCCAGCGCGACGAGCAGCGGGGCGGCCGCGACGGCCTGCTCCCTGGCGAGGTCCCGCGCCAGCACGTCCGTCGAGCCGTGGGCACGTGTCGGACGCCCGCCCCGCCCAGAGCTCGATCTCCGCCGCCCACGGCAGGCACATCGTCCAGTTCTGGTCGTGGATGCGGATGTGCTCGTCGGCCTCGCGACTGCGCCGGAGCGCGGCCGGCGCGTGTCCCTCGCGCAGCTCGACGGCCGCGAGCATGAGATGGGCGAACGCGGTGTTGGTGGTGGGGCCCGAGCGGGTGATCGGCTCGATCCACGCCCGTGCCGCGCGGGTGTTGCCCTCGAGGAGGTGCGCCCAGCACACGTTCGTGCGGACGAGGGCTCCCGGGTAGGACAGCTCGAGGTCCCAGGCCGCCGCCGTCGCGAGCGGAGCCCTGGCGATCTCCTCGGCGCGCGCCGCCGGCGACGACGTGCTGAGCAGGGCGTCCGTCACGTTGGCGGCGATCATCAGCTCGGCGACCGGGTCTGGGTCGTCGTCGACCGGAGTGCCCCGATCGCCTCCTCGACCGCCGCCTCGGCGTCCCCGCGTGGCCAGGCTCGCCCTCCAGACCACCGACGCCCGATGACGACGGCGGAACCGGGCGTCGGCGACGTCGAGGAGGCCTGCCGTCCGGTCGAGCGTGTCGAGCGCCTCGCTGTGTCGCCCCATCTGCACGCAGGAGCCCGATGCGGTCCTCGAGCAGCCGGAAGAGCTCCGGCGAGGGCGGCAGGGGTTCGAGCAGCCGCAGCGCCTGGTCCATCAGCTCCTCCGCCCCGGCGCCGTCGCCCTCCTCGTAGCGCTGGGTCCCCAGCCGGTGCAGGACCTGCGCCCGTGCCCGGTCGGTGAGCTGCTCGAGCGGCAGCCGGGCCGCGCGGTCGGCCAGGTCGTGCCCCGTCTCGACGTCGCCCGCCTCGACGGCGGCCTCGATCGCCCGCACGAGCACCTCCCACAGGTCGACGTCGTCGGGCGTGTGGCCCTGCGTCCCACAGGGCCAGCACCCGCAACCACGTCGCGAGCTCCTTCGCATAGGCGAAGCGCGCGGCCGCCACGATCGCCGCATCGACGCGTGCGGAGACCTCCTGGTCGGGCCGTCCGGCTGCCAGCCAGTGGTCGGCGACCTCGGCCGGCTCGACGCCGGGCGCGCCGCCCAGCGCCCCAGCGAGGCGGGCGTGCACCTCCGCGGCCTCACCCGGCACCAGTCGTCGAGCGACGGCCTCCACGAAGAGAGGATGGGCGAGCTCGGCGTCGTCCCCGGTGCCCGGCCGGAGCAGGTGACGCCGCGCCAGCAGGTGCAACGCCTCGTCGATCGCCTCCTGCGGGAGCCCCGTCGCGTGCTGGAGCACGCCGGGTGGCACCCGTCGCTGGGCGATCCCCAGTGTCCGCGCCACGCGCCAGGACACCTCGTCGAGGTCGCCGATGCGCCGGTCGAGGAGGTCGGCGAGGGCGCGGGGCAGCGCGGCGTCGTCCGGACCTGCGGCGAGCTGGGCGGTGTACAGCGGCAGCCCCTTGCTGCGCGGGTGGACGCGTCGGGCGAGGTCGTCGGCCCCGGCACCCGTGAGCAGCCGCAGCTGCTCGGCCGTCTCCGCCGGGGTGAGCGGCGGTACGTCGACGACGTCGACGCCGTCCGTCCAGCGCGTGCGGGTGAGCCAGTCCTCGTGCGCGTCCGACACGTCGGGGTCGTCCGAGCGCCACGTCGCCACGACGGGTGGTCGCGACGGCTTGCTGATGACGTGCGTGAGCAGGTCGAGGGTGCTCCGGTCGGCCCAGTGGAGGTCCTCGAGGTGCACCGCCAGGGGATGCACGTCCGCCAGCGCGCGCAGGGTGCTGCCCACCGACGCGAAGAGCCGCTCGTGGCCCCAGAGGTCGTCAGGTGCTCGACCGCCCGAGCCGTCGTCGAGCTCGGGCAGCAGCCTGGCCAGCGAGGTGGCCACGAAGGTGGGGCAGGCCGCCAGGGCCTCCGCCATCCACCGGCCGTCGTGCTCGAGCACCGCCCGGAGGGAGTCGGCCACCGGCATGAGGGGCATCTCGCGCGAGAGGTGCAGGCAGCGGCCGACGGCGACGAAGACGTCCGCCGAGTCCACGGCCGCGCCGACGAGGGCCGACTTGCCGATGCCCGCCTCGCCCGTGACCAGCAGCAGCCCGGTGCCCGACGTGAGGTGGTGTCGTACGACCCTCAGCTCGGCGACGCGACCCGCGATCCGGGACGCGCCGCGTTCGGTCCCGGGACCGGCCGAGGGCGTCGACGCAGCCAGCCACAGCTCACGCGCCTGCGCGACGTCGCCGCCCATCGCCTCGACCAGCAGCTCGACCGTTCCCCAGCGGGGGAGTGCCGTCGACGACAGCGCCTTCGAGACCGTCGTGTGCGAGACGCCCGTCTGCTCGGCGAGTCGTCGCAGGCTGGGCCAGCCCGCTCGGTGGTGCAGGTCGTGGAGCACGTCGACGAGCTCACGGTGGGGACCGGGGGGCACCTCGGGTCGCGGTAGCGCGCCCATCGGACAAGGATCGCCGATCGGGGGTGCGACCAGCACCTGGTCCAGACCACTGCAGAGCGCGTTGTCAGCCTTCGTCAACCCTTGTCAACCCGCGTCGAGGCGGTCCCACCGTGGAGGAACGGCCGGTCCACCAGGTCCGGCACCACGAAGGGACACAGCATGAACACGAACACCCACTCCGTCCGCCGCCGCATCGCCGGGGGTGCCGTCGCGGCCCTCGTCCTGCCCGCCTTCGCCGCCTGCGGGGCCGACATCGACCCGCCGGCCCAGAACATCAGCCGGCACAAGGCCGACAAGGACACCAAGGTCACGTCGCCTGACCACTCCTCCGGCAACCGCAAGGACTTCGGTGACGAGTACGGCAAGGGCGCGACGCCCAAGCCCACGCCCACCCCGAACCAGGAGCGCAGCCTCAACCGGCTGAACTTCCGGGACAACGCCCTGTGAACGAGGCAGACCGGGCGCCGTCGGGGGGCGTCCGGTCCTCGTCCCTTGGCCGCGCCCACCCGATGGATCCCTGCCCCTCCCGGAGCAGGGATCCATCCACGTCTCAGTCCTTCGTCGTCGACCCCCGCGGTTCCGTCGGCCGGTCCGACGACTCCGCGATCACCCGGGACAGGGGCACGTGCTCACGGGCGTCGGCGGCGGCCCGCCGCAGCAGCCGGTCGGCGACGGCGCCGCGGCCCTCGCGGAGCGCGACCTGCGCAGCGCGCCACCGGCAGTAGGCCGCCGCGTGGGGTCGGCCGAGGTGGCCCCAGGCGACCGCGGCACGTGACCACTGGTCCACCGTGTCGGTGCCGCGAGCCCGGGCGAGCTCGGCCTCCCAGGTCAGGCCGGCCGCCACCCCTGCCGACGACCGCTGCGGCGTCCAGCGGGTCGAGCCGCGCCCGCCGGCGCATGTCCTCGAGGTCCTCGAGCGCCGTCGTGTCCTCCTCCGACGGGCGACCTCCCGACGGTGTCCGCGTGTCGGCCGCGGCTCGGGCGAGCACGAGGAACGCCATCCAGTAGTCGGCGATCCCGGCCGAGTCGAGGAACGCCTCGAGCGGGTCGCGGAGGGCCGCCCACGCCTGCTCCGGCTCCTCCTGCCACAGCAGCGCCGTGGCCTCCCACACCGCACGGTTCAGCCTGTTGCGCGTGCTGCTGCCGACCTTCACCAGCCCCCGCATGGTCCTGATCGCGTCGTCCGTACGGCCCTGGACGATGTCGAGGCGCGCCGAGACCCACTGACCGGGCCAGTCGTCGTAGCTGTGCGAGCGGGGCACGTCGACCAGGCGAGCAGCAGCCTCGCCGGTCCGGCCAGCGTCGAGGTAGGCCTCGACCACGTTCGCCTTCACCAGTGTGAGGAGGTGGAAGTCGAGCTGCCACTCCCGCCCGAGGTCGAGCACGAGCCGGGCGGCCTCCTCGACCTCGTGGGGCGGGCGGTGGTGCTGCAGGAGCACGTCGGTGTGCATCATCGCCAGGTCGGCCTCCCGCCACGGTCCGGCCGTGCCGGCCACCCGGCTGCGCGCCCGGCGGAACAGGTCGAGCGCCCCGGTGAGGTCGCCGAGGTGGCCCACGTGCCACCCCAGCGTCGCGGCGGTCTGGAAGTACAGCGCGTCGTCGTCGAGCTCGGCGCACGCGTCGAGCGCCCCCTGCAGGTCGTGGGTCGCCTCGTCGTAGCGAGCCAGGTCCATCAGGGCGTTGGCGCGCTGGTCGAGGACGTGGACGAGCGCGGAGCCGACGGGGTGTCCGGCCAGGCGGTCGAGCGCGCGGTCGGCCAGCACCACGGCGGCCTCGGGATCGTCCCCGACCAGCCAGGCGACCTGCGCCGCGCGGCGGATCACCCGGGCTGCCTGCTCGTCGGGCAGCGCGTCGACGTCGGGTTGCTCCTCCTCGACCAGCGCCGCGCAGGCCTCGAGCCGGCCCGACAGCTGCAGGGCGTCGAACGCCGACAGCCACGCGGTGAGCAGCCCTTCGGGCGCGACGACGTGCTGGCGGCCCAGCTCGAGGATCCGCAACCAGTGCTCGGCCTCCGAGCGCGGGTCGGTGCGACGGCGTGCCTGGCGGGCGGCGGCGGCGCGCCACCGGGCCTCCTCCGTCGTCTCTCCCGAGAGCCGCCAGTGCTCGGCGACCACGGCCGGGTCCGCGTCGCCGCCGCGCCCGAGCAGCTCGGCGAACGCGTGGTGCAGCCGGCGTACCTCGGCCGGGAGCAGCCGGCGACGAGCGGCGTCGGCGAGGAGGGGGTGTGCCAGCCGTACCGTGTCCGTGGCCCCCACGCTCACCAGGTGTCGCCCCGCGAGGTGTCGCAGGGCGTCGAGCACGTCGTCGTCGTCGAGGCCGGTGGCGGCGGCCACCAGCTCGACGCCGACCGGTCCGTCGGCCACGCCGAGCGCAGTGGCCACCCGGTCCTGGTCGGGCGAGAGGTCGCCGAGGCGCCGGTCCAGGAGGTCGGCCAGCAGCGGCGGGAGGGTCGGGTCGTCCCCCTGGATCGCGAGGTGGGCGGTGAAGAGGGGGTGCCCGCGGGACCGCTCGTGGATCTGCCGGGCGCGGTCCGGGCTGCTGCCGTCGAGCCACCCGGCCAGCCGGAGCTGGTCGCGCGTCTCCTCCAGGGTGAGCGGGCCGAGGGCCAGCGTCCGGACCCCGGGCAGCGCCTGCACGCGTGCGAGCCACTCGCCACGCCACCGCTGGACCGTCTGGTCGTCCAGGCGCCACGTCACCGTGAGGGGCACGGCCACGTCGCGCGACAGGACGTACTCCAGCAGGTCGAGGGTCGTCGCGTCCGACACGTGCAGGTCCTCCACCACCACGGCGAGGGGGCGCGTCGCCGCGAGACCGGCGAGCACCGCCGCGACGGCGGCGTAGAGGTGCTGCTGGGCGAAGTCGACGTCGTCGGTCGACGCCGCGGCAGCGCTCAGCTCGGGCAGGAGCCGGGCGAGCGCCTCACGTGCGTAGGCCGGGCAGTCGGACAGCGCCTCGCCGATCCACCGACCGTCGTCCGCGTCGTGGATCGAGCGGAGCAGCTCCACCACCGGCATGAGCGGGACCTCGGTGGAGAACGGCAGGCAGCGCCCGACGACCACGCGGGTGTCGGCGAGGGCCGCTGCGGCGTCGACCAGGGTCGACTTGCCGATGCCCGCCTCGCCGGCCACGACCAGGAGGCCGCCGTGCCCGGCCAGGTGGTCGCGCACGACGGCGAGCTCGGCCCGGCGACCGGCGATCCGCAGGGTCGGAGCGGGAGCGTCGTCGTTCGCCGAGGACGCGGCGAGCCACAGGGCGTGGAACTCCGCGCGGCCGCCGCCCATCGCCTCCACGAGGAGCTCCACGGTGCCCCAGGCCGGGAGGGCGCTGCTGGAGAAGACCTTGGACACCGTGGTGTGGGAGACCCCGGTGCGCCGCGCGAGCGAGCGGAGGCTGGGCCAGCCGGCCTCGTGGTGCAGCTCGTGCAGGGCCCGGACCAGGTCCTGGTGGGCGCCCGGCGGCAGGACCGGGCTCGGTAGTGCGCCCATGTCACCTCCGACAGCCGCTGGTGCAGTGCCCGAGACGTCGTCTTCCAGAATCCGACGTACGAGCCGCCGTGTCCACGCATTTGGGGTGTCCGGGCGGCGTCCGGTCCCGCGACCGGCGCCCCTGACGCACGTCACGGGCGGGGACTCCCGCTCCTCGCTAGGCTGGAGCCATGGGGGAGATCGAGAACCGCCCGCACGACCCGTCGCAGATGCGTATCTCCGACGCCGACCGCCAGCGCGTCGCCGACGTGCTGCGTGACGCTGCCGGGGACGGCCGGATCGACCTCGACGAGCTCGAGGAGCGGCTGGAGCTGACCTGGCAGGCCAAGACCTACGGCGAGCTGGTGCCGATCACGCTCGACCTGCAGGCGCCCGGCCCCGGCACCCCCCTCGCCGGCCCGCCGGTGCGTCGTACGCCGTCGGCGGTGCCCGCGGTCGGGCACAACTCGTCCGTCGCGATCATGAGCGAGTGCAAGCGCCAGGGCGTCTGGTCGGTGCCCGAGCACCACAGCGCCTTCGCCATGATGGGCGGAGTGGTCATCGACCTCCGCGAGGCACAGCTCTCGGCCCACGAGACGCTCCTCAACGCCAGCGCGATCATGGGGGAGGTCAAGGTGATCGTGCCGGCCGACATGCACGTCGTCATGGACGGCACCCCGATCATGGGCGAGTTCAGCCAGGCCAAGGACAAGGTGCCCGCCGCGGTCGGCCCGGGCTCCCCGGTCGTACGCATCCGCGGGATGGCCCTCATGGGCTCGGTGACGGTGCAGCGCCAGCCTGCGCCGGGCACACCGAAGAAGTACCTCGGCACCTACTGACGAGCCGCGCCAACCGGAGGTCGTCCCACCCCGCACCGTCGGGGCACGACCACGGGTCGGGCGCTGATTGCTGCTCACCCCCGGGGGCCCTACTGTGACCCGGGTCACTTCACTACGGATCGTCCGGCACGTACCTGCCGGTGAAGGAGCAGAACATGGCATCAGTCACTTTCGAGAAGGCGCAGCGGTGGTATCCGGGCACCGACGAGCCGGCCGTGCCCGGCATCGACCTGGAGATCAAGGACGGCGAGTTCATGGTGCTCGTCGGCCCCTCCGGCTGCGGCAAGTCCACGACCCTGCGGATGCTCGCGGGGCTCGAGGAGGTCAACGACGGGCGCATCTACATCGGTGACCGGGAGGTCACCAACGTGCCGCCCAAGGACCGCGACATCGCGATGGTCTTCCAGAACTACGCGCTCTACCCGCACATGTCGGTCGAGGAGAACATGGCCTTCTCGCTCAAGATGGCCAAGGTGCCTGCGGCCGAGCGCAAGGAGCGGGTGGCCAAGGCGGCGGAGATCCTCGGACTCACCGAGTACCTCGAGCGCAAGCCCAAGGCACTGTCGGGCGGTCAGCGCCAGCGCGTGGCGATGGGGCGCGCGATCGTCCGTGCACCGCAGGTCTTCTGCATGGACGAGCCGCTGTCCAACCTCGACGCCAAGATGCGGGTGCAGACCCGCACCGACATCGCCCGCCTCCAGCAGGACCTCGGCGTCACGACCGTCTACGTCACGCACGACCAGGTCGAGGCGATGACGATGGGCGACCGGGTCGCGGTCATGAAGCTCGGCGTGCTGCAGCAGGTCGACACCCCGCTCAAGCTCTACGACAAGCCCGCCAACCTCTTCGTCGCCGGATTCATCGGCTCGCCGCAGATGAACCTCATGGAGGGCACGGCGGTCGACGGCGACGTCAAGGTCGGCCAGTACACGGTCCCGGTCGACCCCACCGCCGAGCGCAAGATGTCGGGCAGGGTCACCGTCGGCGTGCGGCCGGAGAGCTGGCGCATCGTCACCGCCGAGGACGGTGGGCTGCCGGTCAAGGTCACGGTCGTCGAGGAGCTCGGCGCCGACAGCTTCGTCTACGGCACCTGCGACGTGGAGGGCACGCCCTCCAACGTGATCGTCCGCGTGGCCGGACGCCAGCACCCGCAGAAGGGCGAGACGCTCTACGTGACCACCGATCCCGCAGAGCGTCCACGTCTTCGACACCGAGTCGGGCGAGCGCCTCTCCGACTGAGTCCTCGAGCCGCACCGTCCAGTACAGCCTGAGCCCCGGGAGCCTGCTCCCGGGGCTCAGGCCGTCCAGCGCCACTTCGCCATACTGGGCGCGTGATGTCCGACACCGGTTTCGAGCAGCGGCTGACCGACCTGGAGCCCGACCTGCGCGCCACGGTGTCGCGGGTCTACGGCGCAGACGCCGCGCCCGAGGTCACCGAGGCCCTGGTCGAGGTCGCCCGGGCGGCGCACGCGTCCCGGCCGGCCGAGCTGCGCGCGCTCGACGAGCGCAGGCTGCGGGACCCGGACTGGTTCCAGCGGTCCTCGATGGTGGGCTACGCCGCCTACGCCGACCGCTTCGCCGGGACGCTGCGCGGGGTGGGGGAGCGCGCGGCGTACCTGCGTGGGCTGGGTGTCGGCTACCTCCACCTGATGCCGCTGCTGACGCCGCGACCGGCGCCCAACGACGGCGGCTACGCGGTCATGGACTACCGCTCCGTGCGTCCCGACCTCGGCACGCTCGACGACCTGCGCGACCTCGCGACCACCCTGCGCGGCGAGGGCATCAGCCTGTGCCTCGACCTCGTGCTCAACCACGTCGCGCGCGAGCACGAGTGGGCCGCCGCGGCGCGGGCGGGCGACCCGGACAAGCGGGCCTACTTCCACGTGCACCCCGACCGCGAGGTGCCCGACGCCTACGAGGCGACGCTGCCGGAGGTGTTCCCCGACTTCGCGCCCGGGCAGCTTCACCTGGGACGAGGAGCTGGCGGGCTGGGTCTGGACGACGTTCAACGACTACCAGTGGGACCTCGACTGGTCGAACCCCGCCGTCCTCCGCGAGCTCGCCGACATCATCCTGTCGCTGGCCAACCTGGGCGTGGAGGTCTTCCGCCTGGACGCGATCGCGTTCATCTGGAAGCGCCTCGGCACCAGCTGCCAGAACCAGCCCGAGGTGCACGACCTCACCCGCGCGCTCCGCACGGTCGCCCGGATCGCGGCCCCCGCGGTCCTGTTCAAGGCCGAGGCGATCGTCGGCCCGGCGGACCTGCCGGCCTACCTCGGCGTGGGTGAGCACGCGGGCCGGGTCAGCGACCTCGCCTACCACAACGGGCTGATGGTGCAGGTCTGGTCGATGCTCGCCTCGCGCGACGCCCGCCTCGCGACGTACGCCCTCCAGCGGCTGCCGCAGCCGCCGTCGACGACGGCCTGGATCACCTACGTCCGCTGCCACGACGACATCGGGTGGGCCATCTCCGACGAGGACGCCCGCGCGGTGGGCCTCGACCCGGCCGCGCACCGGCGCTTCCTGTCCGACTTCTACTCCGGGTCCTTCCCCGGATCGTGGGCGCGGGGGCTGGTCTTCCAGCACAACGAGCAGACGGGGGACCGGCGGATCTCCGGCTCGCTCGCCTCGCTCGCCGGGCTCGAGGCGGGCGACCCGCACGCCGTCGCGCGCATCCTGCTCGCGCACGCGATCATCCTGTCCTTCGGCGGCCTGCCGGTGATCTGGGCGGGTGACGAGGTCGGGCTGCTCAACGACCACGGGTGGGCCGACGACCCCGACCACGCCGCCGACAACCGGTGGGTGCACCGGCCGCGGATGCCGTGGGCCGACCTCGAGGCCGACCCCGACCCGCACGGCATCGCGTCCGGCTTGCGGCACCTGGTCGACGTACGACGCTCACTGCCGCAGCTGCACGCGGCCTCGCCCACCGAGGTGTGGGACCCGCGCGACCCCGGCGTGCTGCTGGTGGTCCGGCGGCACCCCGACGGCCCGCTCCTCGCCGCCGCCAACGTCACCGACCGCGAGGCGTGGGTGGCCGCCGACGTCCTGCACTGGCTCGGCCTGCACTCCGACGACCTCGTCGATGCCCTCACCGGCGCCGCGCCCCACCTCCACGAGGGCGCGGTGCGGCTCGAGCCCTACGCGTCGGTCTGGCTGCACGCGTCGCCGCCGACGTCCGTCTGAGGCACGTCGGGGGTGCCCCGGACGCGGCGAGGCCCCGGGAGCGGATGCTCCCGGGGCCTCGTTCCACGCCGACCTGCGGGGCCGGAGAACCGTGGGTCAGGTGGTGGCGGTGTCCGAGCCCGGCTGTACGTCGTCCTGCTCGCGCCCGACCTCCTCGGCCTTCGCCATGGCGTTGCCACCCGGCACGGTGCCGGCGCGCTCGTGGTCCATGGTGAGGTTCTCGCCGGTGGCCGGGTCGAAGAGGTGGATCTTGCGGGCGTCGACCCAGATGGTGGCCTCGTCGCCCTCGCTGATCCGGCTCGCGCCGTCGAGGCTGATCACCAGCTGGGTGCGCAGCGACTCACCGTCGAGGTCGCGCTCGAGCTGCTGGAGCTGCTCGGCGACCTCGGGCGGCGCCTCGAAGGGGATGTAGGCGTAGGCCTCGTTGCCCAGCCACTCCACGACGTCGACCGTTGCCTTGAACGTCGCCTCGTCGCTCACCTTGTCCGGGTCGACGACGCTGGCGTCCTCGAAGTGCTCGGGCCGGATCCCCGCCATCAGCAGACCCTTGCCCTGTGCCTTCGCCGCCTTGTCCTCCGGGATCGTGACGGTTCCGAACGGCAGCTCCACCTGGTTGCCCTTCACCTCCGCCGGCAGGAAGTTCATCGGCGGGGAGCCGATGAAGCCGGCGACGAAGAGGTTGGCCGGGTTCTCGTAGAGCTCGCGGGGGGAGGCGAGCTGCTGCAGGATGCCCCGCTTCAGCACCGCGACCCGGTCGCCGAGCGTCATCGCCTCGGTCTGGTCGTGCGTGACGTAGACCGTGGTGATGCCGAGGCGCTTCTGCAGGCGGGAGATCTCCGTGCGCATCTGTCCGCGCAGCTTTGCGTCGAGGTTGGACAGCGGCTCGTCGAAGAGGAACGCCTCGGCCTCGCGGACGATCGCGCGTCCCATGGCGACCCGCTGCCGCTGGCCTCCCGAGAGGTTGCCCGGCTTGCGCTCGAGGTGCTCGTCGAGCTCGAGGGTCTTCGACGCGTTGCGCACCTTCTCGTCCACCTCGGAGTCCGACGCGCCGGCCAGCCGCAGCGGGAAGGCGATGTTCTCGTAGACGGTGAGGTGGGGGTAGAGCGCGTAGTTCTGGAAGACCATGGCCAGGTTGCGGTCGCGCGGGGCGAGGTCGTTGACCTTCTTCCCGCCGATCACCATGTCGCCGCTGGTGATGTCCTCCAGTCCCACGATCATCCGGAGCAGCGTCGACTTCCCGCAACCGGAGGGCCCGACCAGGATCAGGAACTCCCCGTCAGCGACGTCGATGCTGATGTCGTTGACGGCGGGGAAGCCGTCGCCGTACTGCTTGACGATGTTCTTCATCTCGATGGCAGCCATGGCGGCCTCACCCCTTCACTGCGCCGGAGGTCAGGCCGGCGACGATCTTGCGCTGGAACAACAGGACGATGATGATCACCGGCAGCGTGACGATGACCGAGGCGGTCGCCAGCTGTGCGTACGGTGGGTTGAACGGGTCGGGTCCGACGAAGAAGGACATCTGCGCCGGGACCGTCCTCGAGGCGGTGGTCGAGGTCAACGAGATCGCGAGCACGAACTCGTTCCATGCGAAGAAGAAGGTCAGGATCGCCGCGGTGAAGACACCGGGTGCGGCGAGCGGGACGATCACCTTGCGGAACGCCTGCCACGACGTCGCACCGTCGACCTGGGCCGCCTGCTCCATCTCCCACGGGATCTCGCGGAAGAAGGCCGACAGGGTCCAGATCGCCAGCGGGAGCGTGAAGGACATGTAGGGGATGATCAGGCCGGGCCAGGTGTTGAAGAGGCCGAACCTGGTCCACAGGTCGAACAGCGGGCCCACCAGCGCGACGACCGGGAACATCGCGATCGCCAGCGCGAGCGAGAGGACCAGCCGCTTGCCCTTGAACTCCAGCCGCGCGATGGCGTAGGCCGCCAGCGTCGCGAGGATCACCGAGAGCACGGTGGCGATGATCGAGATGCCGAACGAGTTGAGGAGGGCCTTCTGGAAGTCCTCCTCCACCCCGGTCGGGTCGGCGCCGACGAACGGCCAGTCCCAGAGCGCCTTGTAGTTGTCGAACGTGGCGTCCTTGGGCAGGAACTGCGCACTGCCGACCGACGTCTCGCCCACGGACTTGAACGACAGCGAGATGATCCACGCCACCGGGAACAGGCACCACAGCAGGATCAGCAGGAAGCCGACCCAGGTGCCGATTGCGTTCTTGGCCTTCATCAGCCCTCACCTCTCGCAGACGCCAGGTCGACCCGGAACAGCTTCACGATCAGCCACGCGAGCAGCAGCACCGACAGGAACAGCAGCACCGAGAGCGCCGATCCGAGGCCGAGCTGCATCTGCTCGATGACCTGCCGGTAGGTCAGGAAGGAGATCGACTCGGTGTCCTGGGCCCCTCTGGTCATGATGTAGATGTTGTCGAAGATCCGGTAGGCGTCGAGCGCACGGAAGAGGACCGCGACCATGATCGCGGCCCGCATGTTGGGCAGGATCACCTTCCACAGCCGCTGCCACCACGTGGCCCCGTCGACCTGGGCCGCCTCGAGCATGTCCTCGCTCACCTGGGACAGACCGGCGAGCAGCAGGAGCGCCATGAAGGGCGTGGTCTTCCAGATCTCGGAGACCATGATCGCGAACATGGCGTGCCAGTGGTCGCCGAACCAGTTGGTGTCCTCGGCGATCCACGGCAGCCAGCTGAACCACGCGTTGACGAAGCCGTTGTTCAGCGAGAACGCGAACTGCCACGCGAAGGCCGAGACGACGGTGATGATGCCGTACGGGATCAGGATCGACGTCCGCATCAGGCCGCGGGCGAAGATGATGCGGTGCATGACCATCGCGAACGCGAAGCCGATGACCAGCTCGACCGCGACCGTCACGACCATGATCAGGACGGTGTTCCACGTGTCCCGCCAGAAGAGGCTGTCGGTGAGGACGGTGACGTAGTTGTCGATGCCGATGAACTCGCGGTCGTCAGGTGCCGTCAGCCGGTACCGGAAGAGCGACAGGTAGAGCGCCTGGCCCATCGGCCAGGCGGTGACCAGCAGCATCATCACCACGGCGGGTGCCACCAGCGTGAGGCCGAGCTTGTTCTCCGCCTTGGACCGGTCGCTCGCCGCAGGCTTGGCAGACACGTCGGCGGGTGGGCGTTGCAGAGTGGTGCTCACAGCAATCTCCCTCCTTCCAGGATCTGCTGGGTGAAGTCCTGCGACTCCGGGGGCGTGTCCTGGTTGACGCTCGACGGCGGGTGCCAGGTGCTCTGCAGCGAGCTCGAGATGTCGCTCCAGTAGGGCGTCACCGAGCGGGGAGCGGCCGCGTCGAGGCTCTCCTGGAACAGCTGCCTGAGGTCGTCGGGGTAGAGCTCTGCCAGCGGGGGATAGTCGTAGCCGGCTGTGCTGGCCGGCATGTTGCCGGTCATCTCGGCGTTGATGCCCTGGTTCTCCGGCTCGACCAGGCACGCCGCGGCCTCCAGTGCGAAGTCCTTGTTGTCGGAGAACTCGCTGACGCCGATGCCGATGCCTCCGTAGGGCGGGCGTGACTCCTCGCCCTCGACCGTCTGGGGGTACCGGGTGTAGCCGATGTCCTTGGCGACGTCGGGGTCGGTCTCGTCGTAGTTGTGGAAGATGTAGGTCCAGTTGACCATGAACGAGCCGGCGTCCCCGCCGAAGGTCGAGCCCGCGGTGCCCTCGTTGGAGACGCTGAGGTCGGCGGGAGCAGCGTCGGAGCTCGCGAGCTCCTCGATGACCTTGGCCGCGTCCTCGCCCTGGGGGCTGTCGATCGTCAGGTCGAGGTCGACGCCCTTGTCGGCGTTCTCCACCAGCTGCCCGCCCGCGCCCGAGATGAGCGCGTTGATCCAGACGCTGTAGCCCTCGTACTTGTTGGCCTGCACGCCGATCTTCCCGCCGTTGTCAGCGGCGGCCTGGATGATCTGGTCCCACGTGACCGGCTGGGTCATGTCCAGGTCGGTCTTGTCGACGAATGACTTGCGGTACCAGAGGACCTGGGTGTTGGACCAGAACGGGAAGACGACCAGCTTGTCCTCCCACGTGGCTGCGTCCATCGCACCCTGGAAGGTGCCCTGCTCCTCGAGCTGCGCCTTGGCGTCCTGCGGGAGCTCGGCGAGGAAGCCGGCGTCGGCGAACTCGGCGGTGAACGGCGGGTCGAGCGACATCAGGTCGATCGAGGGGTCCTTCGCCGCGAGGCGACGCGAGAGCTGGATGCGTTGCTGGCTCGAGTCCTGCGGGAGGACCTGGGTGGTGATGGTGTATTCGTCGGTCGAGCACTTCTCCGCGACCGCGGCCTGGCCGCCGGCGTCAGGGTTGGTGTACCAGACCAGCTCGGGCTTGCCGCTGTCTCCGCTGCACGCGGCGAGCAGGCTGCTGGCGAGGGCCAGGCAGGCGAGCGAGCCGGCGACCCGACGAGCCCGTGGGCGACCGCGCGAACGGGTCGATGATCGTGGTGCCATGCGCCCCTCCTAGGTATGACGTGGATCACTGGTCTATCGGCTGCGGCTATGTTTGGCAACAGCGCCTCACCCAGAGGAACACCGTGACGAGAGAGGCCCCTGTGACGAGCTGGTTCGCGCCCGGTCGGATCAACCTCATCGGTGAGCACACCGACTACAACGACGGCTTCGTGCTGCCGTTCGCACTGGCCGTCGGGTGCACGGCGACGGTCTCGAATGCCGGGATCGGCCCGGCCGGCGCCGGGCGCTCCGACGACTGGCTCGTGCGGTCCGTCCAGCAGCCCGACCCGGTCGTCGTCCGACGCTCGGGGCTGGGGGCCGCTGACGTGCAGGGCGTGCCCGAGTGGTCGCGCTACGTGCTGGGTGCGCTCTGGCTGCTCACCGACCGCGGCATCGACGTCCCGCCCCTCGAGGTCGAGGTCGACTCCGACGTGCCCTCGGGCGCGGGGCTGTCGTCGTCAGCCGCGCTCGTCTGCTCGGTCGCGCGGGCCGTCGACGACCACCTCGGCCTCGGGCTCGACGACGACGCCCTCTTCGCGCTGACCCGCGACGTCGAGAACGACGCCGTGGGCGCGCCGACCGGTGGCATGGACCAGCTGGTGAGCCTGCGCGGCGAGGCCGGCCACGCGCTGTCCTGCGACATGCGCAGTCACGAGACCCGGTCGGTCCCCCTGGACCTGGCCGGGGGCGGCCTGGCGGTGCTGGTGGCCGACACCCGCGCCCCCCACCGTCACTCCGACGGCGAGTACGGCGCCCGGCGCCGCGGCTGCGAGGAGGCGGCTCGCCGCCTCGGCGTGCCCGCCCTTCGCGACGTGACCGCCGACGATCTCGACGCGGCGCTCGAGCGCCTCGACGACGAGGAGCTGCGCCGCTACGTGCGGCACGTCGTCACCGAGGACGACCGCGTGCTGTCCGTGGTCCGGCTGCTCGACGAGGGGCGTCTCGCCGACATCGGACCGCTGCTCACCGCGTCGCACCGCTCGATGCGTGACGACTTCCGGATCACCGTGCCGGAGGTCGACACTGCCGTCGACGCGTTGCTGGAGGCGGGTGCGCTGGGTGCCCGGATGACCGGCGGAGGCTTCGGCGGCTGCGTCATCGGGCTGGTGCCGGAGCGGTCCCTGGACGCGGCGGGTGACGCCGTACGCACGTGCCTTCGCGGACGCCGGCTTCGGCGAGCCCGACCTCTTCACGGCCGAGCCGTCACCGGGCGCGCACGCCCTCGACGGCTGACGGGTCGGGGCAGCGGCTACGACGCGCGGTCGGCGGTACGCCGGATCGCCTCGACGAAGGTGCCGAAGAGCTCCGGCGGCAGGTCGTGGCCCATCCCGTCGATGGTGACCAGCTCGGCGCCGGGGATGGCGGCCGCGGTCGAGCGCCCGCCGCTGACGTGGACCATCTTGTCGGCGTTGCCGTGGATGACGAGCGCGGGGATGCGGAGGCTGCGCAGCCGCGGGGTGCGGTCGCCCTGCGTGAGGATGGCGAGCATCTGGCGCACCACGCCGCTGGCGCTGACGCCGCGGTCGAAGGTCTCGCCTGCGCGGGTGCGCAGGGCCTCGGGGGCCGGCGGGTAGGCCGCCGAGCCGATCATCGCCCACATGGCGATGCTGCTGTCGACGTAGGCGTCCCGCCCGGCCTTGCGTGGCCCGATCAGCCGCGGGAGGAGCGAGGGGTGCTGCCAGCCGACGGTGCGTCGTCCGGTGGTCGAGCTGATGCTGGTGAGCGACCGCACCCGCGTCGGGTGCTCGACGGCGACCGTCTGCGCGATCATGCCGCCCATCGACACGCCGACGAGGTGCGCGGACTCCAGGCCGAGGTGGTCGAGCAGCGCCACGGCGTCGCCGGCCAGGTCGGACATCGTGTACGGCGTCCGCGCGCGGCCGGTCGCGAAGGCGCGCACCAGCTGGTCGCGCCGGACCGGCGCCTGGATCCGCGACGACCGGCCGGTGTCGCGGTTGTCGTAGCGCACGACGTGGAAGCCGGCGCCCGCGAGCTGCTCGCAGAACGCCTGGTCCCACCACGTCATCGGGCCGCTCAGCCCCATCACGAGGAGCAGCGGCTCGTCGTCGGGGTCGCCGAAGGTCTGGTAGCAGAGCTCGACCTGGTTGCCGACCGGGGCGCGGAGCTCGTCGGACGCGACGGGCGGCTGGGTGCTGTCTCGGTGGGGCGCGGGCATGTCGCCAGTGAACACGACAGCCGTCCCCAAATAAACGCAAAGTGACCCACATCCCCGTTGAGAGGCGGGTCCTGGACTAGGTTCGATGATTGTGACGCAGCGCACAATGGCCGCATTCCTGACGCCGGAGGGCTTTTCACAGCCCTCGGTGGTGGCGGTGCTGCGCGAAGGGTCGGCCCTCACCGAGGCCGGTCGCTACGCCGTCTCGGCCTTCGGCTCGCGCGGCGCGCGACGTCGTACGCCGCTGGGCGCGCGCCCGGCGCGGGTGGGCGAGCCGGTGCTGCTGGTGCCGGGGTTCCTCGCCGGCGACTCCTCGCTGGGGCCGATGAGCCGGACCCTGCGCCACCAGGGCTTCCGGACCTACCGCGCGGACATCCGCGCCAACGTGGGCTGCACGCTGTCGGCCGCCGCTCAGCTCGAGGAGCGGTTGGAGGAGATCTCGCAGCGACGCGGGTCGCGTGTGCGCATCGTCGGGCACAGCCTCGGCGGGATGCTGGCCCGCGGCGTCGCCGCCCGCCGGCCCGACCTCGTCGCGGGCATCGTCACGATGGGCAGCCCGATGCTCGCACCGGGAGCCCACCACGTCTCGCTGGCTCGCAGCGTCGACCTGCTCGTGCGGCTCAACCGCGCCGGGATGCGCGGCCTGATGGCCGAGGACTGCGTCGCCGGCCGCTGCGCGCAGGAGAGCTTCGACCAGGCGCGCGCGTCACTCCCCGAGGGCATGGACTTCACCGCGATCTTCTCCCGGCGCGACGGCATCGTCGACTGGCGCGCCTGCGTCGACCCGGCCGCCGTACCGGTGGAGGTGCGGTCGTCGCACGTGGGGATGGCGTTCGACCCCCTCGTCATCACGGCCGTCTCGGCCGCGCTGCGACCGCCGGTGCCGACCTCAGTTGTCGAAGTCGATCGTGGAGAGATTGCGTAGCTTCGAGAGCTGGTGCTCGGCGGTGATCGAGCGGACGGTGCCGCTGCGCGAGCGCATCACGAGCGAGTGCGTCGTCACGCCGTCGCCGCGGTAGCGCACCCCGCGCATGAGCTCGCCGTCGGTGATGCCGGTGGCCACGAAGAACGCGTCGTCACCGGTGACCAGGTCGTCGGTGCCGAGCACGAAGTCACGGTCCAGGTCGTGGCCGGCGTCGAGGGCGCGCTGCCGCTCGTCGTCGTCCTGCGGCCACAGCTGGCCCTGGATCTTGCCGCCGATGCACTTCATCGCGCACGCCGCGATGATGCCCTCGGGCGTGCCGCCGACGCCGAGCATCAGGTCCACGCCGGTGTCGGGGCGGGCCGCCATGATCGCGCCGGCGACGTCGCCGTCGGTGATGTACTTGATGCGGGCGCCGGTCGCGCGGATGTCCTCGACCAGCTGGGCGTGGCGCGGCCGGTCGAGCAGCACGACGGTGACGTCGTGGATGGAGATGCCCTTGGCCTTGGCGACGCGGGCGATGTTCTCCCTCACCGGCAACCGGATGTCGACGTGGTCGGCGGCCTCGGGACCGGTGGCGAGCTTGTCCATGTAGAACACCGCGCTCGGGTCGTACATCGAGCCGCGCGGGGAGACCGCCAGCACCGAGACGGCGTTGCTCATGCCCTTGGCGGTGAGCGTCGTGCCGTCGATCGGGTCGACGGCGACGTCGCACTCGGGGCCCGAGCCGTCGCCGACCTCCTCGCCGTTGAAGAGCATCGGCGCGTTGTCCTTCTCGCCCTCGCCGATCACCACGGTGCCGCGCATCTCGACGGTGGAGATCATGTAGCGCATCGCCTCGACCGCGACGCCGTCGGCGTCGTTCTTGTCGCCACGACCGACCCACCGCCCGGCCGCCATGGCGGCCGCCTCGGTGACCCGCACCAGCTCGAGGGCGAGGTTGCGTTCGGGCTGCGGGGCGAGCTGGGAGGATGTGGAGCTCATGCCGCGCATGTTATCGGCGGGCGGGGTAGCGGCTCACCGCGGTCGCCTTGGCCGACAGCCACACCTCGCGGCCCGGGACGAGCTCGAGCTCGGACGCGGCGGCCGGTGTCAGGTCGGCCAGCAGGTCGGGGGAGGCGTGCACCAGCAGGCGTACGGCGTCGCCGTGAGGCGCGAGCGTCGCGATGGGTCCGCGCCACCGCAGGCGCGTCGACCCCTCCGGCTCGTGCAGCGACACCACGACCGAGTCGGGGGTGAAGGAGATCAGGTCGTCGCCGTCGGGCACCAGGTTGAGCCCGACGAGCCGGGCGACGTGGGGGGTGCGGGGCTCGGCCGCGACCTCGCCGGGCGGACCGACCTGCGCCACCCGGCCGTCGTCGAGGACCAGGACCGTGTCGGCCAGCGTCAGGGCGTCGATCGCGTCGTGGGTGACCAGGAGGGCGATGCCCGCGAAGTCGCGCAGGTGTCGTCCCAGCTCGATCCGCAGCGCCATCTGCACCGACACGTCGAGACCGGTGAACGGCTCGTCGAGCAGGAGCACGTCGGGCTCGGTCGCCAGCGCCCGGGCGATGGCGACGCGCTGGGCCTGACCCCCTGAGAGCTCGCGTGGCTTGCGCGCCGCGAGGTCGGCGATGCCGAAGCGCTCGAGCCAGTCGCGGGCGACGGACTCCGCCGTCGCCCGGGCCTCGCCGCGGGCTCGCAGGCCGAAGGCGACGTTGTCCAGGGCGGAGAGGTGCGGGAAGAGCAGCTGGCCCTGGAACACCAGCCCGACCCGGCGCTCGCGGACGGGCAGGGCCAGCAGGTCGGTGTCGCCGAGGTGCGCGCTGCCCTCGACGTCGACGAGCCCGGCGACGGCGTGGAGCAGCGAGCTCTTGCCGGCGCCGTTGGGGCCGATGACGGCCAGGACCTCACCGGGCTCGGCGGTGAACGCGGCGTCGACGCGGTCGGCGACCCGCAGGTCCGCCACGAGCCGTCGTCCCGGGTCCGCGCTCACGGCGTCCCCAACCAGTGGTCGCGCAGGGCGACGAGGACCCCGACGGAGACCAGCAGCATCACCAGGCTCAGGGAGAGGGCGGCGTCCTGGTCGGCCTGGCGGGTCACGTAGATCAGCGTCGGCATCGTCTGGGTGGTGCCGGGGTAGTTGCCGTTGAAGGTGATGGTCGCGCCGAACTCGCCGAGCGACCGCGCCCACCCGAGGACCGCCCCGGCGACCACCCCGGGCAGGGCGAGCGGGACGGTGACCCGGCGGAACGTCGTCCAGCGGGTCGCGCCGAGCGTCGCGGCAGCCGCGTCGTACCTCGCGTCGGTCGAGCGCAACGCGCCCTCGATGGTGATCACCACGAAGGGCATCGACACGAAGACGTGCGCCAGCACGACGCCGTACGTCGTGAAGGGGAAGGCGAAGCCGGTCCAGGCGAGCAGGGGCTCACCGATGATCCCGGTGCGCCCGAAGGCGCTGCGCAGGGCGACGCCGGCGACGACGGGTGGCAGCACCAGCGGGACGGTGACCAGCGCGCGCACGGCGCCGCGGCCGCGGAAGTCGACACGGGCCAGCAGCCAGGCGAGGGGCAGCCCGAGGAGCAGGCAGAACACGATGGCCACCGTCGAGGTGACGAGGGAGAGGCGGAGGGCGTCCACCGCGGCGCGCGACGTGAGGTGACCCGGCAGTGCCTGCCAGTCGGTGCTCGCGACCATCGCCACCAGCGGGACGAGCAGGAGCAGCGTGGCGAGGACCGCCGGCACCATCAGCAGCGCCGGCGGCCGCCCGAGCCGGTCCCTCACGGGCTGCCGAAGCCGGCGTCGCGGAGGATCGCCTGCCCCTCCTGCGACGTCACCCACGCGACCCAGTCGGCGGCGAGGTCGGCGTCCTGGGACTGCTCCAGCGTCGTGACGAAGTAGGAGGTCAGCTCGTCCTCGGCTCCGGGGATCTCCACGGCGTCGACGTCGTCGGCCGCGGCGACCGCGTCGGTCGCGTAGACCAGGCCGGCGTCGGCCTCGCCGGAGACGACCTTGTCGAGGGTGGCGCGGACGTCCTCCTCGAGGCTGACCGGCTCGGCGGTGATGCCGTTGGCGTCGAGCACGGCGAGGGCGACCTTGCCGCACGGCACCTCGTCCGAGCACCGCACCCACGTGGCGTCGGCGAGGTCGTCGAGCGACTCGATGCCGGCGGGGTTGCCCTTCGGCACGACGATCGTGAGGACGTTGGTCGCGAAGGTCTCCACCTCACCCGTGACGCCCGCGTCCTCGGCCAGCTGCATCGAGGCCTCGTCGGCCGTGGCCAGGACGTCGCCGGGCGCGCCGTCGGCGACCTGCTCGGCCAGGTTGGTGCTCGAGTCGAAGGAGAAGACGACGTCGGTGTCGTGCTCCTCCTCGAACGGGGTGGCGAGGTCGTCGAAGACGTCGGTCAGCGAGGCGGCGGCGAGCACGGTGAGCTTGCCGCCACCTCCGCCGCCGTCCGCTGCCTCGCCGTCGTCGCCACCCCCGCACGCGGCGAGGGGGAGCAGCAGGACCAGGACGGCGAGCCTCCTCACCTCGGCACCTCCACGACCACGTTGGTGGACTTCACACTGGCGATGGCACGCACGCCCGGTTCGAGGCCGAGCTCGTCGGCGGCGTCGGTGCTCATCAGCGACACCACCCGGTAGGGGCCGCAGATCATCTCCACCTGCGCCATCACGGGGTCGCGCTTGACCCGCGTGACGATGCCGCCCATCCGGTTGCGCGCGCTGACCGTCCCGGCGCGGGTGCGGTCCCGCTCGGCGAGCTCGCCCGACTCCACGAGGTGCTCGGCGAGCTCGGCCAGGTCGGGGCCCGCCACCGTCGTACGCCCCCCGTCGCGGGTCGAGGGCAACCGGCCGGCGTCCACCCAGCGGCGTACGGTGTCGTCGCTGACGGCCAGGATCTCGGCCGCCTCCGCGATTCGGTAGGTGATCACCCGAGGAGTATGCCGCACGTGCGGTCGATTGCGCCCGCTGGTCCCGCATCTGCGGCTCCGCCCTCGTTCGCCCTGATCCGCTGTAACGCCGGGTTAGTGCTTGTACCCACTGGGATATATCACCGGGGGTACAGCTCCTAACCCGGCGTTACAGCGCTCGAGGCCGGCTGGGAGGATGGCCCGCGTGAGTGGGCAGGGACAGCCGAGCCGGTACACGCGCTCGTTCAACGGGATGACCGGCGCCCTGATCGTCACGGTGCTCGCCGTGCTGGCGTTCGTCGCGTGGCGCGGGCTGTGGCGCAGCGACGTGGACAACGAGCCGGAAGCCGTGGACTGGCAGGCGCGCGTCGAGCTCGCGCAGCAGGCCGACCTCCGCGTCGTCCACCCCCGCGAGCTGCCGGCCGGGTGGACGGCCACCAGCACCGAGCTCGCCGCCGGCGACGACCCGCGGTGGAGCCTCGGGGTGCTCACCGACGACGGTCGCTTCGTCGGTATCCGGCAGCAGGACACGTCGGTCAGCGACCTCGTCGAGCTCTACGTCGACGAGGACGCCGAGGCCGGCGACGACGCCACCGTGACCTCCGACATCACCGACACCTGGCAGACCTGGTCCGACGACGGTGGGGACCTGGGCTACTCCACCGAGCTCGGCGACGAGGCGCTCCTCGTCTACGGCTCGGCGCCGGCCGAGGACATCGAGACCTACCTCGGGCTGCTCACGCGGTAGCTCCGCCGTCGAGCGGTGTCGGAGCCACGTTCCGCAGACTCGGAATGTGGCTGGCTCGACCGCTGCCCGGGCTCGTACGGCGTGGCGCGGCGCGTCGGATCCGGATGCCGAGAGCCAGCATTCGCCGAGGGGCCTCGGGATGTGGACTTCGGCCCTCACCGCTCGGCGGGCGGTGAGCGTCTCAGTCGTCGGCGTCCGTACCCATCGCGTCGTCGAGGCGCTTGCGGGCGCCGTCGAGCCACTGCTGGCAGATCTTCGCGAGTGCCTCGCCCCGCTCCCACAGCGCGAGCGACTCCTCGAGGGTCGTGCCGCCGGCCTCGAGGGTGCGGACGACCTCGATGAGCTCCTCGCGGGCCTCTTCGTAGCTGGGCTGCTCGGTGGTGGCGTCACTCATCGGGGTCCTCCTCGGACGGGGTGCCTGCTTCGACACGGTCAGCTTCGATGCGGTCTGTCGTGGCGTGGATGCGTCCGTCGGCGACCCGGACGGAGACCGCGGCGCCCGGCGCGGCCTGAGCGACGGACGTGACGACGTGGCCGTCGGCGTCCTGGAGCACGGCGTAGCCCCGTTGCAGCGTGGCGAGCGGCGAGAGCGCCTGCGCCCGGGCGCGCTGGTGGCCGATGTCGTCGGCGGCCCGGTCGAGGCGGTGCGAGAGCGTACGACGGGCGCGCGCGAGCAGGTCGTCGAGCTCGTCGGAGCGGGCGACGAGCAGGTTGCGGGGGTCGGCCATCGCCGGGCGCGAGCGCACCTGCGCCAGCCACTCCTGCTCGCGGACGATGCGCTGCGTGATGACCTGGCGGAGCCGGTCGCGCGCCCACGTCACGCCCTGGACCTCCTCGGCCATGTCGGGCACGACGAGCTTGGCGGCGTCGGTGGGGGTGGAGGCGCGGACGTCGGCGACGAGGTCGAGCAGCGGCTGGTCCGGCTCGTGGCCGATCGCGGACACGACGGGCGTACGCATCCGGTGCACGGCCCTGACGAGCGCCTCGTCGGAGAACGGCAGCAGGTCCTCGATCGAGCCGCCGCCACGCGCGACCACGACGACGTCGACGTCGGCGTTGCGCTCGAGGCGGTCGAGGGCCTCCATCACCTCGCTCGCCGAGCGGGTGCCCTGCATGGCGGCGTAGGCCACCTCGAACTGCACGGCGGGCCAGCGTCGGCGAGCGTTCTCGAGCACGTCGCGCTCGGCGGCGCTGTTGGGCGCGGTGACCAGGCCGACCCGGGCGGGGAGGAACGGCAGGTCGCGCTTGAGCTCGGCGGCGAACAGGCCCTCCGCGGCGAGCAGCTGGCGGCGGCGCTCGAGCCGGGCGAGCAGCTCGCCGAGCCCGACCATCCGGATCTCGCGGGCGGCCAGCGAGAACGACCCGCGGTTGGCGTAGAAGCTGGGCCGGGCGTGCACGACGACGCTGGCCCCCTCGACGAGGGGCGGGTTCATCGAGTCGACGAGCGACCGGGAGCACGTCAGCGTGACCGAGATGTCGGCGACCGTGTCGCGGAGCGTCATGAAGACGGTCTGCATGCCGGGGCGCCGGTTGACCTGTGCGATCTGCCCCTCGACCCAGACGCCGCCCAGCTTGTCGATCCACTGCGACACGGCGTTGGCGACGGCCCGCACCGGGGCCGGCGACTCGGCCGTGGCATCGCGGAGTGAGGGCACGCGGCGAGGATAGGGGAGGGCGCGGACACGCCCGTAGACTCGGGCCCATGAGCACCGACCTCGGCCTTCCTCCGGTCCTCGACCCCGAGACCGCCAAGAACGTCCTGCTCGCGGCACCCCGCGGCTACTGCGCCGGTGTGGACCGTGCCGTGATCACGGTCGAGAAGGCGCTGGACCTCTACGGCGCCCCCGTCTACGTCCGCAAGCAGATCGTGCACAACAAGCACGTGGTGGCCAACCTCGAGTCGCGTGGCGCGATCTTCGTCGAGGAGCTCGACGAGGTGCCCGAGGGCCGCACGGTGGTCTTCTCCGCCCACGGCGTCTCGCCGGCGGTCCACGCGCAGGCGGCCGAGCGCGGCCTGAAGACCATCGACGCCACCTGCCCGCTGGTGACGAAGGTCCACCACGAGGCGAGGCGGTTCGCCTCCGACGACTACGACATCCTCCTCATCGGTCACGCCGGCCACGAGGAGGTCGAGGGCACGGCGGGCGAGGCGCCCGACCACATCCAGCTCGTCGAGAGCCCGGCCGACGTCGCCCGCATCGAGGTCCGCGACCCCGCGAAGGTGGCGTGGCTCTCGCAGACGACGCTGAGCGTCGACGAGACCCTCGAGACCGTCGCGGCGATCCGGGAGAAGTTCCCGCTGCTGCTCGACCCGCCGAGCGACGACATCTGCTACGCCACCCAGAACCGCCAGCTCGCGGTCAAGGAGATCTCCTCGGCCGCCGACCTGGTGATCGTGGTCGGCTCGCGCAACTCCTCCAACTCGGTGCGGCTGGTCGAGGTGGCCCTCGAGGCCGGCGCCAAGGCGTCGTACCTCGTCGACGACCACACCGAGATCGACGAGGCCTGGCTCGACGGCGTCGCGTCCGTGTCGGTCACCTCCGGCGCGTCGGTGCCCGAGGACCTCGTCGAGGGCGTGCTCGCCTTCCTCTCCGAGCGTGGCTACCCCGACGCCCGTGCGGTGCACTCGGCCGAGGAGTCGCTGATCTTCGCGCTGCCGCCGGAGCTGCGGCGCGACCTGCGCGCGGCGCAGAAGGCCTGACGGGAGCGCGAGATGGCCCGCTACCTCGACATCCACCCGGACAACCCGCAGCCGCGGCTCGTCTCCCAGGTCGTCGAGGCGCTGCGCGACGACCAGCTCATCGCCTACCCGACCGACTCCGGCTACGCCCTCGGCGCGCAGCTCGGCAACCGGGACGGCCGCGACCGGATCCTCAAGATCCGCGAGCTCGACGACCGCCACCACTTCACGCTGATGTGCAAGGACTTCTCGCAGCTCGGGCAGTTCGTCCACGTCGACAACAACGCCTTCCGCGCCATCAAGGCCACGACGCCCGGCCCCTACACGTTCATCCTGCCCGCGACCGGCGAGGTGCCGAAGCGGCTGATGCACCCGAAGAAGCGCACCGTCGGCGTCCGCATCCCCGACCACCTGCTGGTGTGCGCCCTGCTCGAGGAGCTCGGCGAGCCGATCCTGACCAGCACCCTGATCCTCCCCGGCGAGACCGAGGCCCGGACGATGGGCTGGGAGATCAAGGAGGACCTCGACCACGTCGTCGACATCGTCGTCGAGTCGGGCGAGGTCACCGCCGAGCCCACGTCGGTGATCGACTGGTCCGAGGCCGAGCCCGTCGTCGTACGCCGTGGGGCGGGCGACGTGTCGCGCTTCGAGGAGTGACCGACCTGGGTCAGCCGGCCGGCTGGCCCAGCTCGCGCTCGAGCTCGGAGGCGAGGTCGCCCTTGCGGTGCAGCCGCCAGCCGAGCCAGCCCAGGCACAGCGCGTAGCCGACGAAGAGCGCGACGCCGTGGGTGACGACGCCGGAGATGACGGCCTGCAGGAAGCTGTCACGCGGGTCGGCGATCGCGTCGCGCGCGACGACGGCGACGAAGCCGAAGACCAGGACCATCAGGGCCGGCGGCAGCAGCGCGACGAGGTAGAAGTCCTGGCGCCGCACCAGCGCCGCCAGGCCCAGGCACAGCGCCATGAAGCAGAGGTCGAAGAACAGCGTGAGGCTGCCGACCAGCAGCACGTCGAGGGCGACGGCGGTCAACGTGAGGGCGACGCCCAGGGACACCACCTGACGGCCCGGCTCCTGCCCGACCTGCCACCACGTGTGGGCCCGCGTCACGAGGCTCAACCTAGGCCCGGGCTCAGGCGCCCTGCGCGCGGCGCGCCGCTGCGGGCGCGGAACCGGGTCGTTGGTCGAGCAGGTCGTCGAGCGTCGGGTCGCCCGTGGCGCCCGGGACGTCGTCGAGGATGCCCAGCTCGGGGGCGGCGGCCGAGCGGGGCACCGTCTCCACCTGACGAGGGCCCTCGAGCTGGTCGTTGGTGACGCCGAGGTCGGCGAAGCGGCGTGCCGACACCAGCACGCGCCCCTCGAGCGAGCCCATCGCCTGGTTGTAGGCGACGACGCTGGCGTTGAGCGAGCGACCCACCTTGTCGAGGTGGCCGGCCATCGAGCCCAGTCGGGCGTGGAGCTCCTGCCCGAGCCGCTGCACCTCCTGCGCCTGCGCGTTGAGCACCTCGTGCTGCCAGCCCTGGGCGACCGTGCGCAGCAGCGCGATCAGCGTGGAGGGGGTGGCGAGCACGACGTTGCGGGCCGCGGCCTGCTCGACGAGGTCGGGCACCGCCTGCAGCGCGGCCTGGAGGATCGCCTCGCCCGGGAGGAACAGCACCACGAACTCCGGGGTGCCGGCCAGCGCCTCCCAGTAGCGCCGGGAGCCCAGGTCGGCGACGTGCTTGCGGACGTGCTCGCCCAGCCGGGTCAGCGCACGCTCGTGCTCGGCGGGGTCGTCGGCGCCGGTGAGGTCGAGGAAGGCGGCGAGCGGAGCCTTCGCGTCGACCGCGATGGTGCGCCCGCCGGCGAGGGTGACGACGAGGTCGGGGCGCAGCCGGCCGTCGTCGAGCCGCGTCTGCTCGGCGAAGTCGCAGTGGTCGACCAGCCCCGCGAGCTCGACGGTCCGCCGCAGGTGGAGCTCGCCCCACTGGCCGCGCACCTGCGGCTTGCGCAGGGCGGTCGCGAGCGTGTGTGTCTCGTGGCGCAGCACGTCGGTCGAGTGGCGTACGTCGGCCACCTGCTGGTGGAGCTGGGCCTGCCAGGCCGTGCGGTCGTGGGCCAGGTCGCTCAGCTGGTCCTGCAGCCGCTCGAGCCCGTCCTGGACGACCGCGTGGTCGGCGACCCGCTGCTGCAGCGCGGCGATCGCCGTGTCGTCGCCCGGGCGGCTGCGTGCCCACAGCACGCCGATGACGGCACCGAGGGCCAGCCCGACGGCGAGGACGGCCGCCAGGGTCAGCACGAGGGGGAAGGTGTCCATGGATCCAGCATGGACCGACCCACCGACATCCCGGGGGACGCGACCACGTCGGCCGCCGGGGTAGTCCAGTGAGGATCGGTCGCCCAGGCGCGAACTGCAGCCGTTCGTCACTGGACTACCTCGGGACGACGGCCGAAACCCACTGGACTACCCCAAGGTCGCGCGGCCGCGGAAGGTGCGCCGGTAGGCCGACGGCGAGACGCCGAGGGACGCGTGCAGGTGCTGGCGGAGCGAGGCGGCGGTGCCCATCCCGGCGCGGGCCGCGACGTCGTCGACGGTCAGGTCGGTCGCCTCGAGGAGGTGCTGGGCGTGCCGGACCCGCTGCTGGGTGACCCACGCGCCGGGGGACTGGCCGGTCTCCTCACGGAAGCGCCGGGTGAAGGTGCGCACGCTCATCGAGGCCCGCCGGGCGAGGGTCGCCACGTCGAGGGGTCGGTCGAGGTGGGCCTGCGCCCATGCGCGTACGTCGCCGGTGGTCTCGTCGGCGCGACGCGGGACGTGCCGCTCGATGAACTGCGCCTGCCCGCCGTCGCGCCACGGCGGCACGACCATGTGGCGGGCGACCGCGTTGGCGACCGCGGTGCCGTGGTCGCTGCGCACGAGGTGGAGGCACAGGTCGATGCCGGCGCTGAGGCCGGCCGAGGTCAGCACCCGGCCGTCGTCGGTGAACAGGACGTCCTCGTCGACGGCGATGTCCGGGTAGAGGCGGCGGAAGTCGTCGGCGTACTTCCAGTGCGTCGTCGCGCGGTGGCCGTCGAGGATCCCGGCCGCGGCGAGCACGAAGGCGCCGGTGCAGATCGAGACCCAGCGGGCGTCGGCGGGGACGGAGGCCAGCGCGGCGCGGAGGTCGTCGTCGATCGTCCCGTCACGCCGCGGACCGGCGACCTGGGTGCCCGGGACGATCACGGTCTGCGCCCGGGCGAGCGCCTCGGGACCGGCCGACGGGGCGATGGCGTAGCCGCGGGTCGCGGCCACGGGCTGCCCGTCGAGGGTCACCACCGCGACGTCGTAGAGCGGGCTGCCGTCGGCGTCGCGGGCCTCGCCGAGCACCTGCGGCGGGATCGTCAGGTCGTAGCCGATGACGGGCGCGACGGCGAGGACGACCACGCGGTGCGGCTGCGGCCGGCGGCGACGAGGAGGACGACGGCATGGCCGGATTCTTGCACATGTTGGCATTTCGGCCACTCGTCGGACGGAGGCGGTTGTCGGGAGACTGTCCCGGTGACGATGACGACTCCCTCCGAGCCGACCCTCGGGCGACCGCAGCGGCTGCACTGGGCCTGGGTGGTGGCCGCGGTGTCGTTCGTGACGCTCGTCGGCGCGGCCGCCTTCCGGTCCGTCCCGGGCGTGCTGATCGAGCCGCTGCACGAGGAGTTCGGGTGGTCGCACGGACTGATCGGCTCCGCCGTCTCGCTCAACCTCATGCTCTTCGGCCTGATCTCGCCCTTCGCCGCGGCGCTGATGGACCGCTTCGGTGTCCGGCCGGTCGTCACCTTCGCGCTGCTGATGGTCGCCGTCGGCAGCGGCCTGACCGTCTTCATGACCGAGCCGTGGCAGCTCATCCTGTGCTGGGGCCTGCTCGTCGGGATCGGCACCGGCTCGATGTCGATGGCCTTCGTCGCCACCATCACCAGCCGCTGGTTCGTCGCCCGCCGCGGGCTGGTCAGCGGCATCCTCACCGCCGGCAACGCGACCGGCCAGCTGATCTTCCTGCCGGTGGTCGCCTGGCTGGCCACCCACCACGGCTGGCGTACGGCGGCACTGCTGGCCGCCGCGGCCGCCCTCGCCGTCGTACCGCTCGTGCTCCTGCTCCTCCGCAACCACCCGGCCGACCTCGGGCTGCAGGCGTTCGGCGCGACCGAGGCCGACCCCGGCCCGCCGCCCCACCAGCACGTCGGCTCGACCGCGGGGCGCGCTCTCACGGTGCTGCGCGACGCCGCACGCAGCCGGACCTTCTGGCTCCTCTCCGGCGGGTTCGCCATCTGCGGGATGACGACCAACGGCCTCATCGCCACCCACTTCGTCCCGGCGGCCCACGACCACGGCATGCCGGCCACCACGGCCGCCTCGCTGCTCGCGGTCGTCGGCATCTTCGACGTCGTCGGCACCATCGCCTCGGGCTGGCTCACCGACAAGGTCGACCCGCGCCTGCTGCTGGTGGGCTACTACGTGCTGCGCGGGGTCGGCCTGATGGCGCTGCCTGCGCTGATGTCGCCGCACGTCGAGCCCAGCATGTGGGTCTTCATCATCGTCTACGGCCTCGACTGGGTGGCGACCGTGCCGCCCACCGTCGCGCTGTGCCGGGAGTGGTTCGGCGCGGCGTCCGGCCCGATCGTCTTCGGCTGGGTCTTCGCCAGCCACCAGGTGCGGCGCCGCCGTGGCCGCCACGGCCGCCGGCGTGGTCCGCGACGTCACCGGCGGCTACGACCCCGCCTTCTACGCCGCGGCCGGGCTGTGCGCCCTCGCCGCGCTGATGTCGTACGCCATCCGGCGCACGCCGCAGCCCGCCGTGGCAGCGCCGACCGCCGGCGTGATGTGAGCCGTCAGTCGAGGTCGACGACGACCGGCGCGTGGTCCGACGGCGAGCCCGTCCCCTGCGCGGGGTCGCGCTCGTCGCGGTCGACGAAGGCGCCGGTGACCCGCGAGGCGAGCGTGGGGGAGGCGAGCACGAAGTCGATCTTGAGCCCGCGGTCGCGCTCGAAGCGCTGGCGGTAGTAGTCCCAGTAGGTGTAGCCGGCGTCGTGGGCGCGGGTCACCTCGGCGTAGCCGTCGTCGAGGAAGCCCTGGAAGGCGGCCCGCTCGGGCGGCGTCACGTGGGTCGACTTCGCGAACTGCTTGACGTCGAAGACGTCGTCGTCGGTGGGGCAGATGTTCCAGTCGCCGACCAGCGCGGTCTCGCCGTCGAGCCAGCCGCTCGCGGTCGCGCGCAGGCGGGTCAGCCAGTCGAGCTTGTAGGCGTAGTGCGGGTCGTCGGGCTTGCGGCCGTTGGGGACGTAGAGCGACCAGATGCGCACCCCGCCGCAGGTGGCGCCGATCGCACGCGACTCCGCCGCCACGGGGTCGCCCCACCCGGGCATGTCGGGGAAGCCGACCTCGACGTCCTCGAGGCCGACGCGCGACAGCAGCGCGACGCCGTTCCACTGGTTGAGCCCGGCGACGGCGATGTCGTAGCCGAGGGCCTGCAGGCCCATCAGCGGCAGCTGGTCCTCGCGGGCCTTGGTCTCCTGCAGGGCGAGCACGTCGATCTCGTGTCGCTGCACGAACGCCTCGACGCGGTCGATGCGGGAGCGGAGGGAGTTGACGTTCCAGGTCGCGATGCGCACCCGTCCACCCTAGGAGGGCAGGCCGTCGCCCGCGCCGCGGGGCGAGGACCTCCTGCGGGTCCGTGCGGCTCCCCGCCCGGAGGTCCGGCGTCGGCGCTCCCCTTCCGGAGGGCCGGGCGGCGTAGGCTCGGAAGGACCCGAGCGCCCCTTCTGTCCCGAGCGGAGGGGGCGTTCGGCCTGTCCGGACCGCCGCACCGGCCCCGCGCTGACGTCCGGGTAGCGTCGGCGCGTGTCCACCACCGCCTCGCCGTCGACCGTCCTCTCCGCGCGCGACCTGCAGTTCATGCTCTTCGAGTGGCTCGACGTGGAGCGGCTGGCCGAGCGGCCGCGGTTCGCCGAGCACGACCGCGACACGTACGACGCGCTGCTGGCGCTGTGCGAGCAGCTGGCCACCGAGCACTTCGCCCCGCACTACCGCCGCAGCGACACCGAGGAGCCGGTCTTCGACGGTGAGAAGGTGCGGCTCATCCCGGAGATCGCGACGGCGCTGGAGGCGTTCGCCAAGGCCGACCTGCTCACGTTGACGCTCGACGAGGAGGTCGGCGGGCAGCAGGTCCCGCACGTGGTGGCGTCGGCGTGCATGGCGTGGTTCACCGCCGCCAACATCGGCACCGCGGCGTACTCGTTCCTCACCGTCGCGAACGCCGGGCTGCTGCTCGCGCACGGCACGCCGGAGCAGGTCGAGCGCTTCGTGACGCCGATGCTCGAGGGGCGCTTCTTCGGGACGATGACGCTCTCCGAGCCGCACGCCGGGTCCAGCCTCGGCGACGTGGTCACCCGGGCCGTCCCCGCCGACGACGGCACCTACCGGATCTTCGGCAGCAAGATGTGGATCTCCGGCGGCGACCACGAGATGGGCGACAACATCGTCCACCTCGTGCTGGCCAAGCTGCCCGACGCGGCACCTGGGTCGCGCGGCATCTCGCTGTTCATCGTCCCCAAGCACCTCGTCGGGGAGGACGGCTCCATCGGCGAGCGCAACGACGTCGCCCTCGCCGGCATCAACCACAAGCTCGGCAGCCGCGGGACGGTCAACACCGCGCCCGTCTTCGGCGGCGGGGCCTTCACGCCAGGTGGCGCCGCGGGTGCCGTCGGGCACCTCGTCGGCGAGCCCGGCAAGGGCCTGTCCTACATGTTCCACATGATGAACGCCGCGCGACTCGGGGTCGGGATGTCCGCGACCACCACGGCCTACACGGCCTACCTGAAGTCGCTGGAGTACGCCCGCTCGCGCCCGCAGGGCCGCCGGCTCGTGGGGGCCGACCCGAGCGCGCCGCAGGTGCCGATCATCGAGCACGCCGACGTGCGTCGCATGCTGCTGGCGCAGAAGTCGTACGTCGAGGGTGCGCTGGCGCTCAACCTCTACTGCTCGCGGCTCCTCGACGTCCAGGCGACCGCGCGCGACGAGGAGGAGCGCACGGAGACCGGGCGCGCTGCTCGACCTGCTGACGCCGATCGCGAAGTCCTGGCCGTCGCAGTGGGGGCAGGAGAGCAACAGCCTGGCGATCCAGGTGCTCGGCGGCTCGGGCTACACCCGCGACTACGACGTCGAGGCGCACTGGCGCGACCAGCGGCTCAACCCGATCCACGAGGGCACCCACGGCATCCAGGCGCTCGACCTCCTCGGTCGCAAGGTCCTCGGCGGCGGTGGCGCCGCGCTCATGGCGCTGGCCGCCCGGATCGGCGACACCGTCGCCCGCGCCCGCGACCTCGGCGGCGAGCCCGCCGCCCATGCCGACGCGCTGCAGTCGGCGGTCGACCGGCTGGGCGAGGTGACCCTCGCGCTGGCCGGTCTCGGTGACCCGGAGCGGACGATGGCCAACGCCACCGTCTACCTCGAGGCCGCCGGCCACGTCGTGGTCGCCTGGATGTGGCTCGAGCAGCTCGTCGCGGTCGGGGACCGGACGGGCGACTTCTACGACGGCAAGCGGGCCGCGGCGCGCTACTTCTTCCGCTGGGAGCTGCCCAAGGTGGGCCCGATGCTCGACCTGCTCGCCTCCGGCGACACCACGACGCTCGACATGCGTGACGCCTGGTTCTAGACGGTCTCTTGGGCCCGGTCCATGAAGTCGGTGAGCAGCCCGGGCGTCGCCCGGTCGGCCAGCGCCACGGCCACGTCGAGGCGTACGTCGCGCACCAGCACCCGCTCGGTGCCCGCGGCCGTCGTGGCGGTGAGGTCGACGAGCCCGACGCGGCGCTGCCACCACGACTGCGAGACGACCCAGCCGATGATGCCGTCGGTCTCGAGCACGGTGCGGATGCGGGCGAAGGTGCCGCGCCCGGCGACGAGGTGGTCACCGGTGAGGTCGTGCCCGAGGTGGCGGTACGACGCCTCGCCCGCCGCTGCGCCGAGGGCGAGCAGCGCGGCGCCGATGGCGGCGAGCCACCACCAGGTCAGGTCGAACCACCACCAGGCGACCGCGAGGAGGACGATGACGTCGAGCGCGTTGCGGAGCTGGCGGAACCACGCGCGACGCCGGGCCTTGGGGCCGTGCTCCACGAGCCGGCCGGTCAGCGGGCCGGGATGCTCGAGGACGGCCTCGCCGACGGCGACGGCGACGCCGCGCGGACACGGTGGCAGCACCTGGGTGACGCCGTCCTCCACGCCGGTGGCCAGCGTGGAGAGCTCGGCGCCGCCGACGAGCCGCATCAGCACCGGCTCGGTCATCTCGACGCCGCGGACCTTCGCCTCCTCGACGCTGATGGACCGCGTCGTGACCAGCCCGGAGGTGAGGTGGAGCGAGCCGTGCTCCCGCACGAGCCGGAAGCCCCACCACTGCAGGACGTAGCCGGCGACGGAGACGACCAGCCACAGGGCGAGTGCGCTGACCGAGAGCACCAGCGCGATCGCGGCGACGGCGAACTGGGTGAGCCACTGCCACGCGGAGGTGGCCGTCTCCTCGTTCCAGATGGGGAGGTCGTCGGCGAACTGCGACAGCACCCCGAGCCCGCCGAACAGCAGCACCAGCCGGCCGAGGCTGAAGGGCGCGAAGCGCAGCCAGGACCAGTCGATCCGGGCGAGCGGTACCGCCGGTGCGGTTACGGGAGGAGCCGCAGCCACCGGATGGGTGGGCCCGTCGGGTCCGTCGGGTGAGAGGCCGTCGGGCCGGCCCACGTCTGTCGGCACGGCCCGCTGCTCCGCGACGGCACGCCGCGTCAGCAGCGTCGTACGCAGTGTCTGGGCGTCGGCGGCGGCGAGGGCGTCGAGCGTGATGCGGTCGTCGTCGACCCCCGTGCCGATCTGCACCTTCTGCAGCCCGAGGATGCGGTGGAGCAGGGACGCCTCGAGGTCGACGCTGCGCACTCGGTCCAGCGGCGCGGTCGAGGTCTTCTTGTTGAGGATGCCGCTGCGCACCTGGATCTGGGTGCCGGTCAGGCGGTAGTGGGTGGTCAGCCACGGCAGCGCGCCCAGGACGAGCGGGCCCAGCACGACGAGCGGGAAGATGATCGGCCAGAACCTCGTGTCGCTCCGGCTGATCCCGACCAGCGCGATGACCACGGGCACGACCGCCTGCCCGACGGCCTTCACGGGATCGAGCAGCAGCTTGAGCGGGCTGAGCCGGACGAAGCCCTCGCCGGGCTCGGGGATCACGTGGCGTCGTCCTCGGTGGACGCGGTGATGGCGGTCAGCCGCGCGACCACGTCGCGGGCGGTGTCGGCATCGAGACAGTCCACGGTGATCGGTCCGGCGGCCGAGGCGGTCGTGACGGTGATCGAGGCGAGCCCGAACAGCCGCATCACCGCGCCCTGGCGGGAGTCGACCGTCTGCACGCGGCTGATGGGGGCGATGCGGGTCTGCCGCCCGATCCACCCCTCGCGGGTGTGGACCGCGGTGTCGGTGACCTCCCACCGGTGCACCCGGTAGCGGATGCGGGGCATGAGCACGACGTGCGCCGCCGCGACGAGCGCGAGCAGGAGCACCACGAGACCGGCCCAGCCCGGGACGCCGGGCACCAGCAACCAGACGAGCGCGGCCCCGATCACCAGCGCGGCGTCGCCGACCAGGGCCGACACGGTCCAGAACGGGACCGCCTGCGGCGAGACCCGGTTGGCCGGCTCGCGCAGCACCGGCGTACCCCCCACGTCAGTCATGGGCAGGAGTCTTGCAGGTCGCCCCGCGCCACCGGACGTCCGCAGACTTGTGCAGCCGCGCGTGGGCGCGTCAGGCGGGCAACTTCTGCAGGTTCCTGCAGTGCAGACACCTGACCCGGCCCGAACCTTCCCCCTGCCGGTGCCGGCGGGGTTGGTTGGAAGGGCCAATCCGTACCCAACCGGAAGAAGTGAATCGCATGTTGAACAGCAGGATCAGCCGGCTCGCCACCGCCACGATCGGGGCAGCAGCCCTGGCCTTCTCGGTGCAGGCCCCAGGTGCGAACGCTGTCCTCGCGCAGGACGACATACCGACCTTCCAGGAGTTCCGGGCCGCGACGTTCCAGGACGTCGGCGGCCAGTACGTCGTCAACGGTGACGAGACGATCTCGTCGACCAAGAAGCTGCGCGACTACTACGACTCGATGGTCAGGAAGCAGGACTCCGGCTCGACCTCGCTGGTGGTCAACACGGTCGGCGGTGCCGACGACGTGTGGTCGGCGGGCCAGGCGGGGGCGCTCACCTACTGCGTGAGCGACCGCTTCGGCGCCGACAAGGCCAACGTCGTGGCCGCGATGAACGAGGGCGTGGGCCAGTGGGAGGCCGCCTCCGGTGGTGTCGACTTCGTGCACGTCACGTCGGCCGACGCGAGCTGCACGGTGTCGAACAGCTCGGTGCTGTTCTCCGTGGAGCCCACCAGCACCACCCAGTACATCGCCCGGGCCTTCTTCCCGAGCAGCCCTGACAGCCAGCGCAACGTGCTCGTCAACGCCGCCTCGCTGATGAGCAGCGGTTCGTGGACGCCGGGCAACATCTGGCCCACGAGCTCGGCCACACGCTCGGCTTCCGCCACGAGCACACCCGTCCCGAGGCCGGCACGTGCTTCGAGGACAACAACTGGCGCCCGCTGACGCCGTACGACGCGGCGTCGATCATGCACTACCCGCAGTGCAACGGGTCCTCGAGCGACCTGTCGATGACCGAGACGGATCGCGCGGGGGTGCGGTCGGTCTACGGCTCCTGACGGACGCCGAGGCGCGCAGGAGGGAGGGCCCGGCCGCTCGGCCGGGCCCTCTGCCGTCCCCCGATCCCCGCCGGCCGCGAATCGCTGGGCGCAGCGCGCAGCCGTAGACTTCCGGCCCGTGGCTCTCACCATCGGCATCGTCGGTCTCCCCAACGCGGGCAAGTCGACGCTCTTCAACGCACTGACCAAGAACGACGTCCTCGCGGCGAACTACCCGTTCGCCACCATCGAGCCCAACGTCGGCGTCGTGGGCGTCCCCGACGAGCGGCTGCCCCGCCTGGCCGAGGTCTTCGAGTCGGCCAAGCTGCTGCCCGCCACGGTGGAGTTCGTCGACATCGCCGGCATCGTGCGCGGCGCCTCGCAGGGCGAGGGCCTGGGCAACAAGTTCCTCGCCCACATCCGCGAGTCGGCCGCGATCTGCCAGGTCACCCGCGTCTTCCGCGACGAGGACGTCACCCACGTCGACGGCGAGGTCAACCCCGCCAACGACATCTCCACCATCCAGACCGAGCTGATCTTCGCCGACCTCGAGACCGTCGAGAAGGCGATCGCCCGGCTCGAGAAGGAGTCGCGCAAGGTCAAGGACCTCGTCGCCAACCTCGAGGCGGCCCGGGCCGCCAAGGAGGCGCTCGAGTCCGGCACCCCGATCATCGCCACCGACATCGACCGCTCGCTGCTGCGCGAGCTGTCGCTGCTGACCGCCAAGCCGTTCATCTACGTCTTCAACTGCGACGCCGACGAGCTCGCCGACGAGGCGCTCAAGGACAAGATGCGCGAGATCATCGCGCCCGCCGAGGCGATCTTCCTCGACGCGAAGTTCGAGGCCGACCTGGCCGAGATGGACGACGACGAGATGGCGCACGAGATGCTCGCCGAGATGGGCATCACCGAGTCCGGCCTCGACCAGCTCGCCCGCGTCGGCTTCGACACCCTCGGCCTGCAGACCTACCTGACCGCCGGCCCCAAGGAGACGCGGGCCTGGACGATCAGGAAGGGCGCCACCGCCCCCGAGGCCGCCGGTGTCATCCACACCGACTTCCAGAAGGGCTTCATCAAGGCCGAGATCGTCTCCTTCGACGACCTGATGGACGCCGGCTCCATGCTCAAGGCCCGCGAGGCCGGCCGGGTGCGCATGGAGGGCAAGGACTACGTGATGGCCGACGGCGACGTGGTGGAGTTCCGCTTCAACGTCTGAACGACGCGTTGGCGCAGGTCAGACGGGCGTTTGCCCTCTGGGTCCGCACAGAGTCCGCATGAGCTTCAAGGACGCCGCGAGCAACACTGAGCTCGGCGTCGTCAGCTCGTGATCACGAGGGTGACGAGTCGAGCCCCCGCCTGATCGCGTCGATCACCCGCGGGCGAAGCTGCGCCACTGTGATCACCTCATCCACCGAGCCCACGCGCACGGCCCGGTGGATGTCGTGGACGCCGTCGAACTCGGCGGCCACCTCACCGATCTTCTCCGGCCGCACCGCCGCCCTCAGGTCGGCAAGCTCGACGACGAGGCGGCTCCGGTCCGGTCCCGAGGCGTCGGCGATGGCGGCCTCGACGTCGCGCACGCGCGGGTCGGCCGACGTGCGCTTCTCGACCTCGCCGGCGAACACCACGGCCGCTGCGGGGGCACCACCGATGACCGAGGCGTACGACCCCTCCAGGGCGAGCACGGTCATGTTCGAGTTCAGGGCCTTGGAGAACACCACGAACGCGCCACCGTGGTAGCGCGAGATGACGCAGAAGACGATCGGACCGTCGAAGTTCACGATCGCGCGGCCGATCTCCGCGCCGTACTCGAGCTGCAGGTTGCGCATCGAGTCCGGCGATCCGTCGAAGCCCGACAGGTTCGCCAGCACGACGAGGGGACGGTTGTCGCTCGCCGCGTTGATCGCCCGCGCCGCCTTCTTCGACGAGCGTGGGAACAGGGTGCCGGCGGTGTAGATGTCCGGACCGTCGGTGGGCGGGAACCGCGCCGCGGGGATCGGCCTCGACTCGATCCCGAGCAGGCACACGGGGTGGCCGCCGAGGTGGGCATCCTGGACCACGGCGGTGTCGGCATCGGCCATGCCGGCCCAGCGCTCCAGCGTCGGGTGGTCCTGATCGGCCAGGGCCCGCATCACCGTGCGGATGTCGAAGGCCTTCTTGCGGTCCGGGTTGGAGGTCGCGGAGAAGATCTCGCCGACGGTGGTGAAGTCGCTGTCGGCGGACACGTGCGGGTACGTCGGAGACGTCGCGGTCCGCCGGGTCCGTGGTCGCCGCCTGCCGCGGCCTGGACTCGCCGGGCACGACGTAGGTGTGCTCGTAGTGCGCCATCAGCACTCCGAAGGCCCCGGCCAGGTTGGGCGCCCAGTACTGGGCCTGCCCGTTGGGGCCCATCACCCGGTCGTAGCCACCGATGCCGAAGTTGTCCTCCGCGACACGCCGCCGGAGAAGTCGAGCGACTGCTTTCCGGTCAACACCATCGCGCTGTCCGGCGTCATCACCAGGATGCCCTTGGTGTGCATCAGCATCGTGGCCTCGGCGTTCCAGTACGGCTGCGCTCCGACGTTGATGCCCGCCACCACGACGTTGATCTCGCCGCCGGCCTGGGTGAACTCGATGATCCGCTTGAGCGCGGCCGCAACCCAGTCCATGTTCTCCGTGCCGGATTCCATCGAGATGCGGGCGCCCGCCGACAGGGCGTACCACTCCAGCGGCACCCGCATCCGCTCGGCGAGGTCGATCGCCGCGATGATCCGCGAGCACTCCGGCTCCGACACCGCGCCGAGCGCCTTGGTCGGATCTCCGCAGAGCACGACCCGGGTGACGCCCTCCGGGTGCAGCTCGGTCGGCGTCGTCACCAGGCGACCAGGATCCCGGCCTTGTTGAGCCCGGGTGCGCGCTCGACGGGCACGAGCGCGCCGGTGTCGTCGAGGTCGTGCTCGACGAGGGTCCCGTCCGGACCGGCGAGCACGCCCGTCGAGCTCGTAGGGGTAGACCAAGCCGCGGCGGCGGGCCCGGGCGACGTTGGCGGCGTACTCGTCGAGCGGCTTGAGCCGCTCGGTCGGCGGCGCCTCGATGGAGGCCGTGACGCCGGCGCCGGGTCGGGAGTGGAACCGGATCGCGATGGGGGAGGGGGTGCCGTCGGGTCCGTCACCCGACCCGTCGCGAGCACTTCCTCGATGCCCGCGCCGTCGGTCAGCGGGGTGATCTTGCCCTGCAGCGTGGTGATCTGGTCCAGTTCCGCCTCCACCACCGGCCAGACCTGCACCCACACGTGGTTGGTGTCGAGCTTGCTCCCGGCCGCACCGCGCGACGCACGGACCCGGCGGATCGCCTCGAGGCAGTTCTCCACCGCCCGCTCCGCGTGGGGCAGGCCCGTGACCCTGCCCGTCCTCGTCGCGGACCACGGCGAGCTGGCGGACCTGGGCCAGAGCGACGAGCCTCCGGTCGGCGGAGTTCTCACGTGCGACGCACTCGTAGAGGAGAACATCCTCGGGCGCCTCGATGCGGGTGACGTGGAAGTCGCGCAGCCGCCAGAGGTCGAGGCGTCGACCGACCATCGGGTGCACGCCGCGGACCAGGTCGTCCTCGACGACGCCCCCATCCGCGTGCGGACGGTAGGTGAAGTAGTTGACCGGGCGGTCCCCGCCCGGGCAGACGGCCACCGCGATCCGGCGTACGTCCGGGGCGAACGGCAGGGCTCCGACGAGTGCGGGCGAGATCAGCGGCGGCGGCCTCGGGCGACTCCGGGCACGCCGGCCAGTGGATGTAGAGGTCCACCACCACCTCGTGTCGGTCCGGACGGGAGGCGATCTCATCGCCGAGGGCGGCGACCATCGCGCCGTCCGGACGGGAGAGCTCCGCCATGGCGCCGACCGTGGAGACCACCCGGGTGGGGCGGTCGTCGAGCGTGTAGTCGGCCACCGCGAAGGTGCGGTCGGCGCGTGACACCGCGCGCAGGTCGTGGAGGTCGTGCTCGCGGTAGTGGCGTCGTACGAGCACCTCGAGCATCGGCTCGCGCTCCGAGCACGCCGCCCTCGAGCCGCTCGGCGAGGAAGCGGACGATCTGCTCGGGGATCTTCGCCAGCGCGTCCATCCGTTCGGCGCGGTCCGGGGCGTCGTCATCATCGGCGAGCGCAGCGACCTCGTCGCGTACGCCGGCCAGCACGCTGGAGCGCTCGGCGTCGACCAGCGGCTGGTCGAACCACCGGAAGCGGGTGCTGCGTGCCAGGTCGCCAACGACGGGGAACCGCAGCTGGGTGGACCTGACCAGGCGCTCGAGGAGGTTGCGAGCGAGCGCCGGCGAGCTCGGCACTCGGTGGCGGTGCGGCGATCCAGCGCTGCAGCACCTCGGTCGCCAGCAGGAGGTCGGGGGCCGAGCGCTGCTGTGCGAGGAAGATCCGGAACACGGCCTCCTCGAGCTGCCGGGTGCGGTCGGTGTCGCTCACGCCGTAATGGGCGAGCACGCGCGCCAACCGGCTGCGGAACTGGTCGGGCAGGCCGCCACGTTCGACGTCCAGGCTCTGGAGGAAGACGTGGAAGTGCTCCCTGGAGCTGTGCACGCGAAGCTCGGTGTGGAGGTCCTCGCCCGCCGGTCGGTTGCGACTGAGCTCGGCCAGGTCGGCGAACATCCCGAGGAGCTCGATCTCGTCGCGCACCACGTCACCGCCGGCGGCGGCGAGCTCGTCGCGCGCGGCGAGGTACTCGTGGATGTGGGCGCCCTCGTCGCTGGGGTCGACGTCATAGCCCATCAGGATCGAGGCGACGTCCATCCGGGCGTGTGTGGCACGTTCCCGCGGGGAGGCCGCCACAGCGGCGGTCGGCAGGTCCAGCGCCGGGGCGGTCTCCTCGGGCGCGGCCTGCTCGGCGTCGGCACCGTCGTCGACCGGCTCGAGGCGTACGAGCGGGGCCCCGGTCTCGACCTGGCTACCCGTCGTGACGAGCAGCTCCCGGACCCTGGCCGGGAACGGCGCTCGCACAGCCGTCTCCATCTTCATGCTCTCGAGCACCAGCACCGGTGCGCCGGCCGCGACCACGTCGCCGACCGCCACGGGTGACGCGACGACGAGCGCAGGGCGGGTGAGCGCAGCACGCCTCCCTCGTCACGAGTGACCCGGTGCGCCACCCCGTTGACCTCAACCAGGTGCACGGGCCCGTGTGTCGCGGTCACGAGTCGGTAGAGCTCGCCACCGACGGTCATCCTGGTGCGGAACTCGTCCAGCCGTTCGACGTCGGCGACCACATCGTGCTCGGCCCCGGCTGCCTCGATGCCGACCCGGAACCGCTGGCGCGCCGATCTGTAGCACGGTGACCTTGTACGCCGTCCCGCGCAGCTTGAAGTCGACGGCCCGGCCCACCTTGTGCTGCACCTGGGGACGGCCGCCGCGGGCACTCTCGAGCAACCGGGTGATCTCGACCTGCGCCTCGTCCTCGTATGCCTCGATGCCCGCCGCCACGACGGCGATGCCGGCGTGCTCGTGCGCGACCAACCGTCCCTCGGCGCGGACCCGGTCGATCCAGCTGGTGTCGGCCCAGCCTGCCTTGCCGTCGACCACCTCGGACTGTGCCAGGAGATCCAGGATGAAGCTCTTGTTGGTCGCGCCGCCCTCGATCACCACGGTGGTCTCGGCCATCGCCCGACGCAGCCGCCCGAGCGCCTCGTCGCGGGTGCGGCCGAAGGCGATGATCTTGGCGATCATCGAGTCGAAGTCGGCCGGGATCATGTCACCCTCGCCGACCCCCGTGTCGACCCGGATGCCGGACCCGACGGCAGCTCCAGCATCGCGATCCGGCCCGGTGACGGAGCGAAGTCGCGGTCGGGGTCCTCAGCGTTGAGGCGCGCCTCGATGGCGTGCCCTCTCTCGAGCGGCTTCTGCCCCTCCAGACGGCCACCTGCCGCCACGTGGAGCTGCGCCTTGACCAGGTCGAGGTCGGTGGTCATCTCGGTGATGGGGTGCTCGACCTGGAGCCGGGTGTTGACCTCGAGGAACGCGAAGGTCCGCTCGCCCGGGTGGTAGAGGAATTCGACCGTGCCGGCGCCGACGTACCCCACGGCGAGAGCCAACCGCTCGGCAGAGGCCTTGAGCTCGTCGGCCTGGCTCGCGTCGAGAAGCGGCGACGCCGACTCTTCGATCACCTTCTGATTGCGGCGCTGCACCGTGCAGTCGCGGACACCGACCGCCCACGCCGTGCCGTGGCCGTCTGCGATCACCTGGACCTCGACGTGCCGTGCCCCGGTCACGAGGCGCTCGAGGAAGACCACGCCGCTGCCGAAGGCGCGCTCGGCCTCGTCGCGGGTGCGCTGGTAGGCATCCGCGAGCTCTTCGGGCGAGTCGACCTTGCGGATGCCCCGCCCTCCACCGCCGGCGGTGGCCTTGAGCATGAGCGGGTAGCCGACGCGTTCGGCGGCCTCCAGCGCTGCCTCCAGCGTGTCGACGGCGCCTCCACTCCACGGCGCGACGGGCACGCCGACCTCTTCTGCGAGGAGCTTGGAGCCGATCTTGTCGCCCAGCTTGCGCATCGCGTCGGCACTGGGACCGATGAAGGTCACGCCGAGGCGCGCACACAGATCCGCGAACGCCGGGTCCTCTGCGACGAACCCCCATCCCACCCACACCGCGTCCGCGGCGCACTCGACCAGCACTCGTTCCAGGGCGGCGAGGTCGATGTAGGGGCGTGCCGATGCAGGGCCCAGCGGAAAGGCCTCGTCGGCCTCCCGGCCGAACATGGCCGTACGCTCCTCATCGGTGTAGAGCGCGATCGAGGTGATCGGTTCCCCAGTGCCCTCAGCGTTCACGTCGCGGACTGCGTGGATCAACCTCATCGCGGCCTCGCCGCGATTCACGATCGCCACTCGACTGAAGTTCCGCGGGCGGACTGAATCATCCGACCGTTGACGCGGGGATCCTTGGTACGAGGATGTCACCCCCGTGAGGCTACTGCTGAAGACAACGGCGTCGGCCACATGCCCACCGCGTGGGCGCCTTTGCACCGGCGGCCACATGTGGCTGGCAGCCAGAGGGCGTGCCCAAGGTCATGGCGTCGCGGTATTGGATCGATCCAATCCCTGCCCCAGACTGATTGTCACCGCCACGCCACATCGCGACTCCAAGGGGTTGTCCATGACGAACCAGACCCGACTCACCGACGAGCTCAACGCCCTGTACGCCCACTACGTCGAGTCCATCAACGCCGCTGTCACGGCGGACGACCTGGCCCTCGCTGCCGAGCTCGCTGACTCCTACGACCGGGACGCGATCTTGCTGATGGCCGAGCGAGAGGGGCGCCCGGACCTGCTGTCCCACTTCGGTCTGACGCAGGACGGTGGCCGCCTCAGCGTTCAGCGCGACACGCCGCTGCGTCGTCTCGTCAAGAGCGTGGCTGCACTGCGCTCCGCCTGAGCGACCAGTTCCGATCCGCACCGCCTCGAGGCGGACGTCGCCCTGCGTGGGCGGTCGTGCCGTCCCGCGATACTCACGTGCGAGGTCGAGGTTCGTCCTCCCGTTGATCCAAGGAGTCTGATGTAACGCACTGCCCCTGCCTGGGCGACCATCCTCGTCCTGTCCCTGTGCGGCATGGTCTCGGCGCTGCAGTTCACCTTGGTGATCCCGCTCCTGCCGGAGTTCCCGGACCTGCTGGACATCTCGGCCTCGGACTCCTCCTGGCTCGTCACCGCCACCCTGCTGACCGCCGCAGTGGGCACCCCGATCATCGCTCGCATGGCCGACATGTACGGCAAGCGGCGGATGCTGCTGGTCTCGCTTGGGGCGATGATCCTCGGGTCGGTGATCTGCGCGCTGGAGGTCTCCTTCCTGACGATGATCGTCGGGAGGGCGCTCCAGGGCTTCGGCGCGGCACTTCATCGCGGTCGGCATCAGCATCTTGCGGGACAAGCTCCCGCCTGAGCGCATCGGCACCGCAGTTGCGTTGATGAGCGCGACGATGGGCATCGGCTCCGCCCTCGGGCTCCCGCTGGCGGGGGTGCTGAGCGACTGGCTCGGCTGGCACTCGATCTTCTGGTTCGGCGCCGTCACGGGTGTCGTGCTCGTCGTCGCCTTGCTCGTCGTGGTCGAGGAGTCACCGGTGCGCACGCCCGGCCGCTTCGACGTCCTGGGAGCAGCTGGTGCTGTCCGCGGCGCTGGTCTGCCTCCTCCTGCCGATCTCGAAGGGCAGCGCCTGGGGATGGGGCGAGCCGTTGGTCGTCGGCCTGCTCGTGTCCTCGCTCCTGCTGCTCGTCCTCTGGGTCCCGCTCGAGCTGCGCGTCAACCAACCGATGGTCGATCTCCGCACCAGCGCCCAGCGGCCGGTGCTGATGACCAATCTCGCCTCGATCTTCGCCGGCATGGCGATGTTCGTGAACATGTTGGTGACCGTGCAGGTACTCCAACAGCCCGGCCGCCACTGGCGCCGGATTCGGTCTCGGAGTGACGGCTGCCGGGATGGCGATGGTGCCGTCGGGACTCGCGATGGTAGCGATGTCCCCGATCTCCGGGTGGTCGTTGACCCGTTGGGGGGGTCGCGCGGTGCTGCTCGTCGGCGGTGCGGTGATGGCCCTCACCTACGTCGGCCGCATCTTCTACGCCGACTCGGTGGCCGCGATCGTCGTCGGCTCGACCCTGGTCGGGGTCGGCACGGCACTTGCCTTCGCCGCGATGCCGACGCTTATCATGTCGTCGGTCCCGATCACCGAGACCGCCTCGGCCAACGGCCTCAACTCCCTGGTCCGCTCGATCGGCACCTCGCTTGCCAGCACTCTGGTCACGGCGATCATGGCCACTTACACGGTCGAGGTCGGCGGCGTGTTCTTCGCCTCCCGCGAACGCCTTCCAGACGTGCTGGTGCTGGGCGCGGTAGCGGCGGCGATCTGTGTTGCGCTGGCCGTCCTGATCCCGAGGACCGTCGTACTTATCTCGTCCGCGGAGCTGGCCCAAACTCAGGGCGACGAGCAGCAAGAGGCCGTGGTCCGTGGGCCGGATCCGCCTGGCCCGCCCCGACGACAGCGCCCGCGGCACTGATCCTGGTGCTCCGGTGCTCGGAGCGTGCTACGGCGAACAGCTGGACTGGAGCCGGGCCGACAACGCAGGACGGTACTCGGTAGTGCTGCCCGGCCCTGGTACCTACGTGGTGATCGCGAACGCCCTCGGCTGGGCGCCGGAAGCAACCGTGTTCGACTTCTTCGGCGGCGAGGTCGAGCAAGACCTGACGCCTCACTCACGAGTTGACCGTCTCCGGCGTCGTCACCAGTGACGGTCATCCCGCCGCCGGAGCGCTCGTCGCCCTCAGCGAAGCGGTGGGTAAACAGGTCGGTTCGACCAACTGCGACGACGAGGGCCGTTACGTGTTCCAGCTTGCCACCGACCGGTCGATACGTGTTGACCGCCTACGATCCCCAGCCCGGCCGTGCCCAAGCCCTGAAGGTGTCGCTCAGCATCGAGTCCGAGATCGTCAACATCGACATCCCGGTCGCAGCGGAGCAACTGGCCAACTGAGCCCGGAAGTCGCACTCCGTTCCTTGGCCACCGCGCACCCCAGCGAACGGGTCTAGGCGCCGGCTCCCAGCCCCAGCACCCGGTCCACCAAGGGATTGCGGAACTTGCCGGCTGGGTCCACCCGCTCGGCCAGCGCTCGGAACTCGGTCAACCGGGAGTGGTGGGCAGGTTCGACGCGGTCGTGACCTTGCCCCAGTGCGGCCGGGCGGCGAACGGGGCGAGGGCATCCTCGACGCGCCGGACCATGGCGAGCACGGCCTCCGGCTCTCGCTTCCAGGTGAAGTGCAGGGCGACGGTCTCGCGGCCCTCGGCAGGTGAGAGCCAGAGGTCGTCTGCCCGGATGGCGCGAATCTCGCTCACGATGAGCAGGGCGGCCAGCTCCCCGCCGGTCGCGGCCGCCAGGTCCGTCACGGCGCGCAGGGCAGCAGCAGCGTCGGCGGCGGCGACGAACCACTCCGACTGGATCTCCTCGCCGAAGCTGGGCTGCCGGTCGCCCCGGAAGTGGGGCAGCCGCTCCGACCACGGCCCGGGGGTGCCGCGCACGGTGAGGTGGTCGCCCGCGCCGAGGGTGAGCGACGCGGTGGCGGCCGGGACGGCCTCGGTCCCGCCGATCCAGCCGGCGGGCTCACGGTCGTCGGTGGCTCGGGACTTGACCAGCACCTCGGTCGGGTCCGCGTCGTTCCACCGGCCGAAGACGCTGACGCTGTAGGCCGATCCCAGGACCTCGTCGATCTGCTCGACCACCTCGCTCCAGCGCAGGTGCGCATAGAGGTCCTGGCGCACGTCGTACGTCGGCTCGACGTCCAGGTCGAGCGACACGACGGCCCCGAGGGCGCCCAGCGCGACGACGGAGCCGTCGAAGTCCGGCTCGCCGCGGGAGATCGCGCGCAGCTCGCCGTCTGCCCCGATCAGCTCGAGGCGGCTGACGCCCGCACCGAGGATGCGGTTGCCCGCGCCCGACCCGTGCGTGCCGGTCGACGTGGCTCCGGCCACGGAGATGTGGGGGAGCGAGCCCATGTTGGCCAGCGCACGGCCGTGTGCCTGCAGGTGCGCCGCAACGTCGCTGTACGGCGTGCCACCGGCAACCCGGACCCGTCCTCGTCCGAGGTCGAGGACGGGCTCGACGGCGAGGCCGGTGAGGTCCAGCAGGGTCCCATCGGTGTCGCACAGGGCGTTGAAGGAGTGACGGGTGCCGAGCAGGCGCACGTGGGGGGACGAACGGACGACCTCCTGGGCCTCCTCGACCGAGCGCGCTCGGACGTAGCGCCCCGCCGTGTAGGCGTGGTTGCCGGCCCAGTTGGTCCCGGGACCTCCGGAGTTCGGCCCCATCGGTCGCGTCGCTCGGGTCGAGCTGCTGGTCCTGGCATGGGGCCTCCTCGTCGATGCGTCGGAATGTACAACGCGCCCGAACGTGCTCAGCGACAGGCCCGAGACCTCACCATCCTCGACGAGGACGCGATCGAGTCCTCGCCGGCGCACCAGGGAATCACCCGTCGTTAGACTGCCGGCCGTGGACGCGCGGGGGCCGATCTGGCGTCAGCCGGCATGGCGCCGCTGGTGGCGATGACGTGCGCGGGGTTCTCGGGATACGCGCTGCTGCTCACGGTGGCGCCACTGCGGGCGGTCGAAGGCGGGGCGACGACCGCCGGCTCCGGGCTGCGTGAACGGCGTCCTCCTGCTGTTCACGGTGCTGACCCAGCTGCTCGTCCCGCGCGCCCTCCGGCGCTTCGGGTGGGGACCGGTGCTCGCCGTCGGACTGACGCTCCTCGGGGCGCCCGGCGTCCTGCTGTCGCTCAGCGACGACCTGGGGGTGATCCTCGCGCTCTCGGCGGTCCGAGGGATCGGGTTCGGTGTCCTCACGGTCACCGGCAGTGCTGCGGTCGCGGCCCTGGTCGTCGCGGAGCGCCGGGGGGAGGCCATCGGCGCGTACGGGCTCGCCGTCGCGGGGCCGAACCTCGTCCTCCTGCCCGCCGGACCGTGGATCGCCGAGAGCCTCGGCTACTGGGTGGCGTTCACCTTGAGCGCGCTGCCCCTGGCCGGGATCCCGGCCGCACTCCGTCTTGCCACGGCCCTCCGGCTCCGTGCGCCGGACCTGCATCCCGGTGCGGCGGCGTCGCCCGACCCGCGCGACCCGGAGTCCGCCGCCTACCGACGGTTGCTGCCGCCGATGCTGCTGTTGCTGGCGGTCACGTTGGCGGGCGGTGCGGTCATCACGTTCACGCCGCAGATGGTCGACAGCCCGACGGTCGCGGCCGGGGGTCTGCTCCTGATGGGGCTGTCGGCTGCGCTCAGCCGATGGCGTGTCGGTGCGCTCGCGGACCGCCACGGCCCGCGACGTTTCCTCGTGCCCCTGGTCCCGCTCACGGGAGTGGCGATGGCGCTCGTGGCGTGGTCCGTCGCGGGCTCCGACGGTGTCCGCGTCGGCTCGTTCCTGCTCGCCATGCTCCTGATCGGTCTCTGCTACGGCGGTCTGCAGAACCTCACGCTCCTGGTGTCCTTCTCCGCCGTCTCGCGCCGGCACCACAACCTGGCGAGCGCGGTGTGGAACGTCGGCTTCGACGCGGGTACGGCGCTGGGCTCGGTGGCCGTCGGGGTGATCGCCCAGCTCACGTCGTTCGCGACCGCCTTCCTGGTCGCCGGCGCGATCGCGGTGGCAACGCTGCCGCTCGCCCTGCGCCGGCCGGCCGCCCCCGCGACCCACGTGACCAGGGCCGATGCCGTGGAGCGTCCATCGGACCAGATCCACGAGTGAGGTCGTTCAGGAGGGCCAGTGCGCCCGCGCGTGCCTGAGCGCCGGCTCCTCCAGCGCCACGACCAGCCGCTCGAAGACCTCGGTCGCCTGCGGTCCGTGCCACTCGGGGGCCAGCACCTCCGCCGGTAGCCCGGGATCCCGGAAGGGCAGCCTGCGCCACTGGTCGAGCACGGAGAGGTACGTCGTGAAGGCGCGCACGGGATCTGGTCGGTCGCGCTCCGCACGGTCGGCCGCGGGACCGTGCACGGCCACGAAGTCGCGATAGCCGTCGTCGATGGCCGTCAGGTCCCAGCTGCCGTAGAGCAGCCCGGTGAGGTCCTGCGTCCCGTGGTACTCACCGACGAAGATCGCGGTGTGGGCCTCCAGCCCGAGCTCGGTGACCGCTCGCTCGGCGGCGGTCCGCATCCGGGCAGGGGCGATCCACAGCGCAGTGCCGACGTTGCCGAAGCCGAGGGAGGACAGGTGGGCCCGGAGCTGGTGCCGCTTGGCCCTCATCGACTCCGGCACGCCGAAGTGGACGATGCACCAGCCGTCGGTGGCGTCGGCCGGCGTCCGGGCGTGCCAGATGACCTCGTCGCCGGCGGCCAGCGTCTCGAGCGCTGTGGCCGTGAGGGCGTAGCCCCGCGCGCCTTCCCGTGCCTCGGACTGCAGCCAGCCGTTGCCCTTGAGCCGGTGCACGGCGGTGCGCACCGACGGTGCGTCGAGGCCGGCCTGCGCGAGCAGGTCGACGGTGCCGGCGATCGGCATCCACGACCCCAGCGGCCGCACGACGGCTCCGAGGAACGTCACCACCGTGGAGCGGGACTGGCGGCTCGGTGGCTGCGGCGGCTGCACGGCGGGATCCCGACGGTCACGTGCGCACCGTGCCCGCGGGCGTCCAGCGGACGTGGACCTGGTCGGCCGCCCCCTCACGCAGCAGCTGGAGCCGCGGCGGGACCTTGTCGGTCCGCGAGGTGGGCGGGCGCCGTCGTCCGGCGGCCCACATGTCCGGCCAGTCCGCACCCGGACCGACGTACTCCTGCTCCGCGGCGGCGTGCAGCGTCCAGTTGGGGTCGTACAGGTGGGACCGGCCGAGCGCGCAGAGGTCGGCCCGCCCGGCGAGCAGGATCGAGTTGACGTCGTCGTAGCTGGAGATCGCGCCGACGGCGATCACCTTCACCCCGGCGGGCGCGGCGACGCGGTGGCGGATCTTGTCGCCGAAGGGGGTCTGGTACGACCGCCCGAACGCCGGCTTCTCGTCCTTGCTGACCTGGCCCGACGAGACGTCGATGGCCGCCGCGCCGTGCTCGACGAAGGCGCGCGCGATCTCGACGGCGTCCTCCTCGGTGTTGCCGTCGGGCATCCAGTCGGTGGCCGAGATGCGCACGGTGACCGGGACGTGCGCGGCACGCGCCGCGCGCACGGCGTCGAACACCTCGAGCGGGAAGCGCAGCCGGTTGTCCAGCGAGCCGCCGTAGTCATCGGTCCGCCGGTTGGAGACGGGGGAGATGAAGGAGCTCAGCAGGTAGCCGTGCGCGGCGTGCAGCTCGATCAGGTCGAAGCCCGCGTCGACCGCGCGCTCGGCGGAGGCGACGAAGTCCGCGACGACCGCGTCCAGGTCGGCGCGGGTGGCCTCGCGGGGCACGTGGCAGTCGTCGCCGTAGGGGAGCGGAGAGGGTCCGAGCACCTCCCAGTTGCCTTCCGCGAGCGGCTCGTCCATGCCCTCCCACATGAGCTTGGTCGAGCCCTTGCGTCCGGAGTGTCCGAGCTGCATGCCGATGCGCGCGGTCGTCCTGTCGTGGACGAAGTCGGCGACCTTCCTCCACGCGTCGCGCTGCTCGTCGTTCCACAGCCCGGGCATCCGAGGTGATCCGGCCCTCGGGCGACACGCACGTCATCTCCGTCATCACCAGGCCCGCGCCGCCCAGGGCCTTCGACCCCGAGGTGGACGAGGTGGAACTCGTCGGGCACCCCGTCGGTCGCGCAGTACATGTCCATCGGGGAGAGGATCACGCGGTTCTTCAGCTCGAGCTCGCCGATGCGCACCGGCTGGAACATCGCCGGGGCGCCGTCCTCGCCGTCCTGGCTGCGGGCGAACTCCGCCTCCATCCGTGCCGCGAAGTCCGCGTCGCGCTCCCGGAGGTTCTCGAAGGTGATCCGGCGCGACCGGGTCAGGAGGTTGAGGACGAACTGCGCGGGCGCCTGGTCGGCGTACATCCCGATGTTCTCGAACCACTCCAGCGAGGCCTGCGCGGCGCGCTGCGTCGACTCCACGACCGGCTTGCGCTCGGTCTGGTACGCCTCGAGCGCCGCTTCCAGCGTCGGGTGCTCGTGCAGGCAGGCGGCCAGTGCGAGGGCGTCCTCCATGGCGAGCTTGGTGCCGGAGCCGATGGAGAAGTGGGCGGTGTGCGCGGCGTCGCCGAGCAGCACCACGTTGCCGTCGTGCCAGCTCTCGTTGCGCACGGTGTGGAAGTTCAGCCACTTGGAGTCGTTGGTGAGTGATCTCGTGGCCCTGGAGCTCGTCGGCGAAGATCTCCGCGACTGCGCTGGACGGCGTGCTCGTCCGAGACGCCGGGAGCGAAGCTCTCCGCCTCGGTGCGGTCGAGGCCGGCGCGGCGCCAGACGTCCTCGTGCATCTCCACGATGAAGGTCGACCCCGACTCCGAGAACGGGTAGCCGTGGATCTGCATGGTGCCCCACTCCGTCTGCTTGACGAAGAACTGGAACGCCTCGAACACCAGGTCGGTGCCGAACCAGATGTACTTGTTGTGCCGCCGGTCCAGGCTCGGGCCGAACCGGTCGGCGTACTTGGTGCGGATCTGGGAGTTGAGGCCGTCGGAGGCGAGCACGAGGTCGTACGACGACCGCAGCTCGTCGGGGTCGGGCACGTCCGTGCTGTAGTGGACGGTCACGCCGAGCTCGGCCACCCGCTCCTGCAGGATCTGCAGCAGCTCCTTGCGCGACATCGCGGCGAAGCCCTGACCGCCGACGGTGAAGGACTGCGTGTCGCCGGCCCGGTCGGTGACCGCGACGTCGACGTCGGTCCAGCGGGCGAAGCGCTTCTCCATCCGCTCGTGCACGACGCGGGTCGGCACCCTCGATGCTCCCGAGGGTCTCGTCGGAGAACACCACGCCGAAGCCGAAGGTGTCGTCGGGGCGTTGCGCTCCCAGACGGTGATGTCGTGCGTCGGGTCGAGCGACTTCATCAAGTGGCGAAGTAGAGCCCTCCCGGCCCGCCGCCCGCGATCGCGATCTTCATGCCGATCCCTCCGGTCCTTCGGACTCGATCATCTGGCGCAGCTCGAAGTGCTGCAGCTTCCCGCTGGCGTTGCGCGGCATCGCCTCGACGAAGCGCACGGCGCGGGGGTACTTGTACGGCGCCAGCTCGACCCTTCACGTGGTCCTGGCAGCTCCTTGACCTTGGTGGCGTCGCCGTCGACGCCCTCGCGCAGCACGACGAAGGCGCAGACGATGGAGCCGCGCACCTCGTCCGGCGCCGCGACGACGCCGACCTCGAGGACGTCGGGGTGCGTGCCGAGCGCCTCCTCCACCTCGGGGCCGCCGATGTTGTAGCCCGACGAGACGATCATGTTGTCGGTGCGCGAGCGGTAGAAGTAGTAGCCGTCGGCGTCGCGGACGAAGGTGTCGCCGGTGACGTTCCACCCGTTGACGACGTAGCCGCGTTGGCGCTCGTCGTCGAGGTAGCGGCACCCGACCGGCCCGATGACGCCGAGCCGGCCCTCCTTGCCGTCGCCGAGCTCGTTGCCGTCCGCGTCGAGGATCGCCGCGCGGTAGCCGGGAACCGGCCTGCCGGTCGCGCCGGGACGGATGTCGTCCCGGCGGCGGAGATGAAGATGTGCAGCATCTCGGTCGCGCCGATGCCGTCGACCACCTTCAGCCCGAGCTGCTCCTCGATCTGCTCCCACGTCGCCTGCGCCATGTGCTCGCCGGCCGACACCGCGACCCGCAGTCCGGACAGCCGCTGGAGGTGGTCGGAGGCGAGCATCTGCTTGTACGCCGTCGGCGCGGTGGCCAGCACGGTGACGCCGTGCTCGGCGACGAGGTCGGCGAGCTGGGCCGGTGTGGCCGACTCGGTCGAGGAGGGCACAGGCGCCGGCGCGGAGCGGGAAGACGACGAGCATGCCGAGGCCGAAGGTGAAGGCGAGCGGTGCCGTGCAGGCGACCACGTCGTCGGGCGTGAGCTCGAGCAGCGCGCGGCCGAAGGTGTTGTCGATCGAGAGCACGTCGCGGTGGAAGTGGGTCGTGATCTTCGGGACGCCCGTGGTGCCGGACGTGGGCCCGAAGAGGGCGACGTCGTCGGCGGCCGTGTCGGAGGCGGTGAACTCGCCTGCGTGGCCCTCGACGCGCCGGGCGAGGTCGTCCGCGGTGTCGCCGCCGTAGGGGACGACGACCAGGTCCGGCGCGACGCTGTCGCGCACCGCCTGCACGTCCTCGACGTGGCGGTGGTCGACCAGGGCGACCGCGGGTCGCGTCTTCTGGACGATCGGGGTCAGCTCGGTCGCGCGCAGCGCCGCCATCGTGGTCACGACGATCCCGCCGGCCTTGAGGACGCCGAGCCAGGCCGCGACGGTCCACGGGTTGTTGGGCGAGCGGAGCAGCACCCGGTTGCCGCTGACCAGGCCGAGGTCGTCGACGAGGACGTGCGCGACCTGGTTGGCGCGGGCGACAGCTCGCCGTAGGTCCACACCTCGCCGTCGGGGTGCGCAGGGCCGGCCGATCGGGCCCGTGCTCGGCGATGACCGCGTCGAGGAGCTCGGTGCCGGCGTTGAGCCGCTCGGGGTACTGCAGCGCACTCGGTGGTGAACTCCAGGGTCGGCCACTGGTCGGCCGGCGGCAGGTGGTCGCGCGCGAAGGTGTCGGCGTACCCCGACGGGCTCAGCGACGCGGCGCATCACCGGGAACCCCCGGCGCGGATCATGCCCTCCTGGACGACGGTCGCGACGAGCGTGCCGTCCGTGGTGAAGAACCGGCCGACGGCGGCGCCGCGCCCGTCCTCGACGAGATGGCCTCCTGCGCGTAGAGCAGCCAGTCGTCCATCCGCACCGGGCGGTGGAACCACATGGCGTGGTCGAGGCTCGCGGTGACGAGGCCCTCGTCGGCCCACGCGAGCCCGAGGACCCGCAGGGTCGGCTCGAGGATCGTGTAGTCGCAGACGTAGGCGAGGGCGGCGGTGTCGCGCTGCGCATCGGTGAGCCCGTCGACCGGACGCAGGTCGTCGTACGGCTTCACCCAGACCGCCTGCTGCGGGGACTCGCTCTCCCTCGACGGTGAGGTAGACCGGTCCGGGGACGTGGCGCATGTCGAAGCTGCGGCCGCCGGACCAGTACGCCTTCGACGTGTCGGTCATGGTGCCGCCGGTGCGGTCCTCGAGGTAGTCGGCGGACGTCGGCAGGTCGTCGGGTCCGGGCACGTCGGCGGGGGCCGTGGCCTGGAAGGTGCCGCTCGGCTCGCCGGCCGCGAAGCTCGCGAGGCAGACGTAGACCGCCTTGCCGTTCTGGAAGCCGCGCACCTGACGGGTGCTGTAGCCGCGGCCGTCGCGCAGCACCTCGACCTCGTAGCGGACCTCGGCGCCGATGTCGACGGGTCGCATGAAGTAGGAGTGCATGGAGTGCATCGTCTTGCCGTCGGACACGGTGAGCGCGGCGGCGACGAGCGCCTGGGCGACCATGTCGCCGCCGTAGGCCTTGGGCCACGGGCACGGCTGCGTGGTCGCGGTGAACGCGCGGTCGAAGACCTCGGCGTCGACTCGGTCAGCGCGACCGCGTCGGTGAAGGTCTGCCGAGGTCGGCGACGGTCGTGGACGCGGCGGTCACGGTCGGTCCGCCCAGTCGCGCAGGTCGGCGTCGTCGACCTGCGGCAGGTTGACCACGATGTTCTCGGGCGTCCGGGTGGTCATCCACGTGAGCGGGTTGTTGCGGTCAGGTTGCACTCGACGTGCGGCATGAAGGGCGGCACGAACACCCAGTCGCCCTCGGACATGTCGAGGTAGTCCTCGAACTTCTCGCCGAAGTAGATGCGGGCACGTCCCGAGAGCACGTAGCCGCCGGTCTCGGCCTCGCCGTGGTGGTGCGGGACCGAGCGGTAGCCGGCGAGGTTGCGCACCTGGCCGAACCAGAGCTGGGTCGCCGGCGTGTGCTGGATGCTGACGCCGCTGACGCGGGTCGCGCCCTCGCTCTGCCCGGTGAGGTCGGGCTCCTGCCCGGCCCGGGTGACGAACGGGACGACGAGGCCCCGACTCGTTGGCGTACATCGAGGGGTCGCCCTCGAGGACGTAGTTGTCGAGGTTCGGGTCCATGTCGGTCCTGTTCTGTGCGGAGTCGGGTGTCGGGAGTCGGGTCAGGTGGTCGGACGGTGTTGGCGAGGGTCCCGATGCCGGGGATCTCGGTCTCCACGACGTCGCCGTCGGCGAGGAAGATCGGCGGGTCATGCCCATGCCGACGCCGCCGGGGGTGCCGGTGAGGACGACGTCGCCGGGGCGCAGGACCGTGAAGGTGGAGACGTACGCCAGCAGGCCGGCGCAGTCGAAGACGAGCGTGCGGGTGTTGCCCCGCTGTCGCTCCTCGCCGTTGACCCGGCACACCACGTCGACGCCGGCGACCGGATCGATCGCATCCGGTGGGACGACGACCGGGCCGATCGGCGTGGTGGCGTCCCACGCCTTGCCCTGGAACCACTGGAGCGTGCGGTTCTGCCAGTCGCGCACGGAGATGTCATTGGCAACCGTGTAGCCGCCGATGGCGTTCGCGGCCTCGTCGCGGTCGGCGCCGCGGATCTCGGTGCCGACGACGACGCCAGCTCGGCCTCCCAGTCGACCTGGACCTCGGCGGGCAGCACGATGTCCGCGCCGTCGGGGATCAGGGTGTCGGCGTACTTGGCGAAGAGCGTCGGGTGAGCCGGGGAGCTCACGGCCCATCTCGACGATGTGGTCGCCGTAGTTGAGGCCGCAGCAGATCACCTTGCCCGGCGGCTGGAGGGGCAACGCCCCTCGGCTGGTCGGCATATTTCATTCTGCCCACGAACGTTGTCAGGTTGTCAATAGATGTCCTAGGGTCGGGGCATGACCACCGATCTGTCGCCGATCCCCGTCAACCCTGCGTCGCTCCCGGTGCCGCGCGGCTACTCGCACGGCACGCTGAGCGGCAACACGCTCTACCTCGGCGGGCAGACGGCGCTCGACGCCGACATGCGCATCGTCGAGGGGGGCATCGTCGAGCAGTTCCGCCAGGCCTTCGGCAACGTGCTCACGACGTTGCGCGAGGCGGGCGGCGTCCCCGAGGACCTGGTGTCGATCACGATCCACCTCACCGACATCCCCGACTACCAGGCGCACGGCAGCGAGATCGGCGCCGTGTGGCGCGAGCTCGCCGGCCCGGTCTACCCCGCGATGGCGGGCATCGGCACGACCGGCCTCTGGCAGCCCGAGGCCCTCATCGAGATCCTCGGCGTCGCCGTCGATCCCCGACGAACGACTGGTCGGCCCGTCTCGCTGACGGGCTGGGCGAAGGGCCACCCCCGGTCGGCACAGGAGCACCGGAGGTGGCCGATCTCGGGGCTCCCACCGGCGTGGACCTTTCGCAGGATGCGATGTCCGGCAAGCACGGGTCCCCTCCCTCGAGGCTAGGCACGGGAGCTGGCGCGGGTGATCGCCCGTGGCGGGTGGTGACCCGGCCGGCCCCGCGGCGCCGTCAGTCGGACCGAACGCCCGCCGGCAGCGTCGTCGTACGCGTGCGCGGCGGCCGGGGTCGACCCGTTCGGTCCGTACGACGGCGGTGCTCATGACCGCTCGGCCGTCGTCAGCCCGCCGGCCGCAGCGGGGATCTCCTCCGACCCGGGTCGCGGCAGCGGCAACAGGTAGCCCATGCGGGCGCGGTAACGCGCGTCGCAGGCGGTGCACTCGACGTCGCCGTCCCGGCGGACGTCCATGCGTTGACCGCAACCCGGGCACGGGCATTCGAACACGGTGCTCATGACGTGCTCCTCCCCGGCGACACGACGTACGTGCCGACCGGCCCGTCTTCAGCATCCGCGCGCTGGGAGATCGGGTAAACCCTCGCAGGGGTGCATTCGTCGACGGCGATGCGGCACAGTGGACGGGTGTCTGAGCCTCCATCTCTCGGCGGACGCGGTCCCCGTCGGAGGTCGCCACGACCTCGTGACCGTGGACGGACGCAGCTTCTCCATCAGCGACGAGGGCGGCGACATGGTCGCGGCGACCCACGGTCTCGTCTACGACGACCTGCGGCACCTCAGTCGGTTGCGGCTGGAGGTCGTGGGCGGCCGCACGGAGCTGCTGGCCGCCAGCACCCCCACGCCCATGTCAGCCGTCGTGGTCTCGCGGGTCGCCACGGACGTGGAGCAGGGGCCCGGAGGTGCCGGCGAGGCACGGGGTGACGTGGCCGAGGTGCTGGCAGTACGCCGCCGCTGGCTGTCGGGCGGCCTCGTCGAGGAGCTGACCCTGAGCAATCCCCACCCGCTGCCGGTCGTCGTACGGCTCGGCGCTCGAGGTCGCCGCCGACTTCGCCCACGTCTTCGACGTCAAGAGCGGCGCCACGAGCCAGCGTCACGCCAGAGTCGTGCCCACGACGGACGGATGGGTCCTGGAGTCACCCGAGGAGCAGGACCCGAGCGCTGCGGACAGCACCGAGGTGGTGCTGAGCCCCGCCCCCGACCGGGCCGACCTCGCGAACGGCACCGCGACGTGGGAGCTGCGGATCGACGGACGCAGGACGTCACGCTCCGGCTGGAGGTCCGCCGCCGGTCTCGGCCGGCGTGCGCGCCCGGCTCGAGCTGCCCGTGCCCGACGGCACCGCCGATCCGCCGGATCGACGCCTGGCGATCGGGCGTACCGTCCGTCACCTCCATCGACCCACGCCTGCCCACTGCCGTCGACCAGGCGTTCGCCGACCTCGCCGCGCTGCGCATCGTCGACAGGCCCACCCCGACCGCGCGGTCGTGGCCGCCGGCGCGCCGTGGTTCATGACCCTGTTCGGTCGGGACTCGCTGCTCACGTCGTGGATGGCGCTGCCGTTCGACGCCGTCGCTGGCCGCAGGCGTGCTGCGACGCCTGGCCGATCTCCAGGGACCGTAGGACGATCCGGCGACCGAGGAGCAGCCGGGCCGGATCCTGCACGAGCTGCGCCGGCACGGCGGCGGCTGGTCCGTTCGCGTCCCGCAGCCGCTACTACGGCACGGTCGACGCCACCCCGCTGTTCGTCATGCTCGTCGCGCGAGGCCGCACCGGTGGGGCGCCCTCGACGACGACGCCTGTGGACCGCTCGCGCCCGCTGTCGACGCCGCCGTCGGCTGGATCCTCGACGCCGGCGACCGCGACGGCGACGGGTTCGTCGACTACCGGCGCGCGACCCGCGCGGGCTCGAGCAACCAGGGCTGGAAGGACTCCTGGGACGGCGTCACCTTCGCCGACGGCCGCTGCCGCGCGGGCGCCGATCGCGCTCGTCGAGGTGCAGGGGTACGCGTACGCGCGCGCTGCTCGGCGCAGCGGAGCTGCGCCGAGCCACGTCGACATCGGGCACGGCGCCGACGAACTGCGCGAGCGCGCGGCCGAGGCGCTGCGGCAGCCGCTTCAACGCGCGCTTCTGGGACCGAGCGCGGCTGGTTCGTCGCTCGGGCTCGACGGCGACGGACGCCGGATCGACGCCCTGACCACGCAACCCCGGCCACGCGCTGTGGACGGGCATCGCCGACCCCGACCTGCGCACGCCGTACGCTCGACCGGCTGATCGAGCCGTCGATGTGGACCGGGTGGGGCGTGCGCACGCTGGCCGACGACGATGGGCGCGCTACGACCCGTTGAGCTACCACAACGGGTCGGTGTGGCCCCACGACACGGCGATCTGCGCATCGCCGGCGCTGCGCGCTACGGCTGCTTGGACGTCGTCGACCTGCTCGTCGACGGCGCGTCTGGACGCCGCTGCGGCCGTTCGACGGTCGACCGCCCGAGCTGTTCGCCGGCGTGTCGCCGGGCGACGTCGCCGATGCCGGTCGCCTACCCGACGTCGTGCTCGCCGCAGGCGTGGTCGTCGGCGTCGGTGCTGCTCTGCGTGCGCAGCATGCTCGGTCTGCGGCCGACGGCCGACCGGTCGGCGCTCGAGCTGGCCCGCACCGACCTCGGCGGTGTCCCGGACCTGCTGGTCCAGCGCCTCGACTTCGGGGGCACGAAGGTGTCCGTGCGCGTCGAGGGTGGTCGCGGCGACGTGCGGACGGACTGAGGGTCGCGCGGCGGCCTCGCCGCGCGCGTGGGTTACCGTTGAGTAACCACCCTTCATCGACACGCGAGGTTGACCGCCATGGCGCACCTGTCCCCGGACACGGTCGAGCTGCACGGCCACGAGCTGTCGTACGTCGACAGCGGCTCCGGCCCGGTAGTCCTGTTCATCCACGGGATCCTCGGCTCGCACCGCCAGTGGGCCCACCTCGTCGACAGGATCGACGACGACCATCGGGTGCTGGTGCCGGACCTGTTCGGGCACGGGGCGTCCGCGAAGCCGGCAGGGGACTACTCGCTGGGGTCGCACGCCGCGACGCTGCGTGACCTGCTCGACCACCTGGGCGTCGAACGGGTCACCCTCGTCGGGCACTCGCTCGGGGGCGGCATCGCGATGCAGTTCTACTACCTGTTCCCCGAGCGGGTGGACCGCCTCGTCCTGGTCTCGAGCGGCGGCCTCGGCCGTGAGGTCAACCTCGTGCTGCGCTCGGCGACGCTCCCCGGTGCCGAGCAGGTGCTCGGCGTCATCGCCTCAGCGCCCGTGCTCGAGCGGGTCGAGGCGCTGGGTCGCGGTGCGCAACGGGTCGGCTGGAAGCCTGGCGCGGACATGGGGGCGATCTGGCGGGGCTTCACCTCGCTGGGAGACAGGGAGAGCCGCCGAGCCTTCCTCGCCACCACCCGCGCGGTGATCGACCTCGGTGGCCAAAGCATCAGTGCCCACGACCACCTCGAGTCCGTGACACCCCCGCCGACGCTGATCGTGTGGGGATCCAGGGACCGGATGATCCCGGCGTGGCACGCGCTGAGTGCGCAGCGAGCCCTCCCGGACTGCCGCGTCGAGCTCTTCGAGGGCGCGGGGCACTTCCCGCACCTGGACGACCCCGATCGTTTCGCGCGAGTGCTCCGCGAGTTCATGTCCGCAGGTCCGGGCGGCCCGACCCAGGGCGACTGAGCCCCGACGCGCCTCCTTCCCCGCGCACGGGAGGGTTTGTCCATCCGCCCTCAGGGTGTAGAACCGCGGGTCGGGCTTCCGGTAGATGTCGGGGTGACCGGCAGGGGACGGTCGAGGCCCCGTCGGTCGTCGCGATCGACGGGGCCGCGCCACTCGTCCTCGAGCATCGCGAACACCAGCTGGGTGGCCCACGCGCCCTTGAAGAGGACGTTGTCGACCAGGCGTGCCTCCTGTCGCATGCCCAGCCGGGCCAGCAGCCGGGCGGACGCGACGTTCTCCTCGATGCAGACCGCCGTGATCCGGTGGAAGCCGAGGTCGTCGAAGCCCAGCCGCAGCATCGCCGTGGCGGCCTCGGCGGCGTAGCCCTGTCCCTGGTGGTCGCGGCCGAACGCGAAGCCGACCTCGCCCTGGCGGTCCGAGGCCCACTTGAGCAGCACCTCGCCGATCACGGTGCCGGTCGACCGCAGCTCGACGGCGAGCACGAGCCACTGGCCGTGGGCGACGAGCTCGGTCTGGGTGAGCTTGACCTGCAGGGTCTCCTCGGTCGCCGCGCGGTCGCGGACCGGCCACGGCACGTAGCGCACGACCTCGGGGTCGCCGTGGAACCGCACGAGGTCGTCGAGGTCGCTCATCCGGTGCGGACGCAGCACCAGCCGGTCGGTGCCGATCGGCAGCCGCACGTCCGGCCCGCCGTCGTCCGCGAGCGCGTCCCCGGGCGCACTCACAGCGAGAAGTGACCGGGCGCGAGGCTGCGGAGCACGCAGAACTCGTTGCCCTCCGGGTCGGCGAGCACCGTCCAGGACTCCTCGCCCGTCTGCCCGATGTCGGCTCGCGTGGCGCCGAGGGCGAGGATGCGCTCGACCTCCTCCTCGTGCGGTACGTCGACGGGGGAGACGTCGAAGTGCGAGCGGTTCTTGACGACCTTCGGCTCGTCGACCTTCGCCAGGAAGATCGTCGGCGGCACCGGCCCGGACCGCACGGCGTCGAGCAGGGCCTGGTCCTCGACCCGCGCCGGGCTGATCTCCACGAGACCCGGCTCGCGGTGGACCACCTCCCAGTCGAGCACCCCGCACCAGAAGTCGGCGAGCCGGTCGGGGTCGCGGCAGTCGAGGGAGATCTCGGTCAGTCGGGAGGCCATGCAGCGATCCAAGCACGGCCGCGAGCCTCCTGGCGGCAGCCGGCGGTCTGGTTCGATGGCCCTGTGCGCCTGCTCCTCAACCTCATCTGGCTGGTCCTCGGCGGCTTCTGGCTGTTCCTCGGCTACGTGCTGGCCGGTGTGCTGCTGTGCATCCCGATCATCACGATCCCGTGGGCGATCGCGGCCTTCCGGATCGCGGGCTTCGCGCTCTGGCCGTTCGGGCGGACCATCGTCGCCAAGCCGTCGGCGGGCGTCGGGTCGTTCATCGGCAACGTGATCTGGTTCGTGCTGGCCGGCTGGTGGCTGGTCATCGCGCACGTCCTGTCCGCCGTGGCGCTCGCTGTCACGATCATCGGCATCCCGCTGGCGCTCGCCGACCTCAAGCTCATCCCGATCTCGCTGGCGCCGCTCGGCAAGGACATCGTCCCCACCGGCACCGGCGAGTTCGACCGCCGCCGCTAGCGAGCGACGTGCTCCCGCGCGATGGCCGCGCCGAGGCGCGCGTTGTGCTCGACGAGCGCGATGTTGGCCGTGAGCGAGGCGCCGTCGCTGATCTCGACGATGCGGCCCAGCAGGTAGGGCGTGGCGTCCTTGCCGGTGATGCCGAGCGAGTCCATGTCGGCGAGCGCGCGGTCGATGATCGTGCCGATCTCCTCGGCCGGGATCTCGGACTCGGCCGGGATCGGGTTGGCGACGACGACGCCGCCCGCCAGCCCCAGGTCCCACTTCGCCCTCATCAGCGCAGCGACCTCGGCGGGGGAGTCGACCCGCATCGGCGCCCGGAAGCCCGACGAGCGTGAGAAGAACGACGGGAACTCGTCGGTGCCGTAGCCCAGGACCGGCACCCCCAGCGTCTCCAGCTTCTCCAGCGTCAGGCCGATGTCGAGGATGCTCTTCACGCCCGCGCAGACCACGGCCACCGACGTCGTCGAGAGCTCGGTCAGGTCGGCGGACACGTCGTACGACGTCTCGGCGCCGCGGTGCACGCCCCCGAGTCCGCCGGTCACGAAGACGCTGATGCCGGCAAGGGCGGCCAGCCGCATCGTCGAGGCGACGGTCGTCGCGCCGTGCAGGCCGCGCGAGACGACGTACGGCAGGTCGCGCAGCGACACCTTGATGACCGACTCGTCGGAGGCGAGCAGCTCGAGGTCGTCGGCGGACAGGCCGATCGTCGGCCGGCCGTGGAGCACGGCGATCGTCGCCGGCACGGCGCCGCCGTCGCGGACGATGCCCTCCACGGTGCGCGCCATCTCGACGTTCTGCGGGTAGGGCATGCCGTGGCTGATGATGGTGCTCTCCAGCGCGACGACCGGCAGGCCGGACGCGAGCGCGTCGCGGACCTCGTCGGTGACGGTCAGCATTCAGGATCCCTTCTCGGACGGGTGCTGCTCGGTGTCAGGGGTGACGGCTCGGGTGATGGCGTCGGCCAGGTCGGGCCGGACGGTGTGGGGGCTCTCGACGGTCGCGGCGGCGGCGCGGTGGCCGAGACGCGCGGCCTCGACCGGGTCCGCGCCCCTCAGCCACGCCGCGACCCAGGCGGCGAGCATGGCGTCGCCCGCGCCGGTCACGTCCACGACGGCGGCCGGGACGGCGGGCAGGTGGACGGGCTCCTCGTCGCGGCTGCACATCCAGGACCCGTCGGCCCCCTGCCGCAGCCAGACGTGCTCGACACCCTGCTCGTGCAGGTCGGCCACCGAGGCGCGCCAGTCAGCCGGGGCACGACCGGTGAGGGCGGCGATCTCGTCGGCATTGGGCGTGACGAGGAACAGGTCGTGCACCAGGTCGGCCAGCCGCCCGGCCTTGGCGACCGAGACCGGCTCGAAGGCGAGCGGGACGCCCGCCGCCGCGGCCGCCGCGACGACCCGGGTCGCCTGGGCGTGTGCGAGGTTCCCGTCGAGCACGACCAGCGCCGCATCGGTGAGGTGGACCGTGTCGAGCTGCAGCTCGTCGACGATCGCCATGTCGGACACCGCGGCCACGAGCTCGCCGCGGTCGTCGAGCACGGCGGTGTAGGTGCCGGTCGCCCCGGGCGCGCGGCGTACGGCGGTGACGTCGGCACCGCATGCGGCGGTCACCCGCAGCGCCTCGTCGCCGAAGGCGTCGTCGCCGACGGCGGACACCAGGCGCACCGGGGCGCCGAGCAGGCCCAGGCACGCAGCGACGTTGCGGCCGACGCCGCCGGGGGAGATCCGGGTGTGGCCGGGGTTGCTGGTCGCCGGGACCAGCGGCGAGGAGGTGCGGGCGACGACGTCCATGTTGGTCCCGCCGACCACCACGACCCACTGCTTCACGCGCAGATCCTGACAGACGGCACGTCCGGGGACGTGGCACTCACGAGAACACTCACAGGAACCGCACAGGTCGCACTCACGCAGGCCCCAGCGTGGACCGGCAGGTTCGTCCCCATGACCCACCTGCACCCCCCGGTAGCGATCCCGCTCGCGCCGCCGACGCCGGACCCGGCGATCGGCGTCCGGGCCCGGCGCGACGACGCCGTCCGACTCGCGGCGGGGACCACCCTGTGGCTCTCCCTGCTCCTCGTCGTGTGGTGGTGGCTCACCGGCGGCGGCATCACCGACCTGGGCGGCTGGGCGACCGGCCTGACGTCCTTGGGCCGGGTCACCGGCCTCGTCGCCGCCGTGCTGCTCCTCGCCCAGGTCCTGCTGATGGCACGCGTCCCGGTCCTCGAGCGGGCCTTCGGCCAGGACCGGCTCGTGCGGATCCACCGCCTGGTGGGCCTCACCTCGTTCGACCTCATGGTGGCGCACGTCGTCCTCATCACGTGGGGCTACGCCGCGGGCTCGGCCACCGCCGCGCCCGCCACCCTGTGGGACCTCGTCGTGAACTACCCGGGCATGCTGCTCGCTGCCGCGGCCACGCTGTGCCTGGTGATGGTCGTGGCGACCAGCATCCGTGCCGCGCGCCGCCGCCTCCGCTACGAGTCGTGGCACCTCATGCACCTCTACGCCTACCTCGGCGTCGCGCTTGCGATCCCGCACCAGCTCTGGACCGGTGCCGACTTCACCTCCTCGCCGGGCCGTCGGGTCTTCTGGTGGACCGCGTGGGCCGCGTGCGCCGGGAGCGTGCTGGTGTGGCGAGTCGCGCTGCCGGTCTGGCGCAACCTGCGCCACGACCTCAGGGTGGCCGCCGTGGTGCCCGAGGGTCCCGGCACGGTCTCCGTGCACGTCACCGGACGCGACCTGCACCGGCTCCCGGTCGAGGCCGGACAGTTCCTCACCTGGCGCTTCCTCGGACGCCCGGGACGGTCGCGCGCCAACCCGTACTCGCTCTCGGCCGCCCCCGACGGCCGGTCCCTGCGGATCACCGTGCAGGACGTCGGCGACGGCAGCGGCGCCGCTCCCGGCCTCGACGTCGGCTCGCGGGTCTGGGTCGAGGGGCCCTACGGGCGCCTCAGCCCCCGCGTGCGCCGCAACCGCAAGGTGCTGCTGATCGGCGCCGGTGTGGGGATCACCCCGCTGCGCGCGCTCGCGGAGGGACTGGCGTACGCCCCCGGCGACGCGGTGCTCCTCCACCGCTGGTCCGACGCCCCGATCTTCTCCGACGAGCTCATCGCCCTGGCCCGGCACCGCGGCCTGGTCGCCTGGGGCATCCCCGGCCCGCGGCGGGCACCCGACTCGTGGCTGGGGAGCGGGGTGGATGCCCCCACCGACCTCGCTGCCCTCACCTCCTGGGTCCCCGACGTGGCCGAGCGCGACGTCTACGTCTGCGGTCCGGCTCCGTGGGCGGACCTCGTGACCCGCGACCTCCGCGCGGCCGGCGTACCCGACCAGCACGTCCACGTCGAGAGCTTCGGGTGGTGACACCGTGAAGCGCATCGTCCTGTGGGTCCTGAGCACCCTCTCCGCCCTGGTCGCCCTCCTCGGCTACCACACGTCCACCTCGTCGGTGATGGCCTCCGGGACCCCGGACAACGCGATCTCCGGCTCGCTGTCAGGTCAGGCGACCACGAAGTCGGCCTCGGGCTCCGGGTCGGGCTCCGGGTCGGGGTCCGGGACGTCGGGCACGGGGTCGTCGGGGTCCGCCGCGGGGCAGTCCTCGACCGCGGCGTCCACCGTCACGGGCGACAGCGTCGGCACGCCCTACGGCCCGGTGCAGGTCCGGGTCGCCGTCGACGGGTCGACGATCACGGACGTCACCGTGCTGCAGTACCCCGACCAGGACGGCCACAGCGTGCAGATCAACCAGTACGCCCTGCCGCAGCTCATCAACGAGACCCTCGACGCTCAGGGCAGCGGCATCTCGATGGTCAGCGGCGCCACCTACACCAGCCAGGGCTACCTGCAGTCGTTGCAGAGTGCCCTCGACCAGGCGGGGTTGTGACCGCGGTGGAGGACGGGGTGGGGGCCGGGGTCGCCCGGCGCGTCGAGCACGTGATGGGCATGCCGATCAGCCTCGCGCTGCGGGGCACGCACACCCGCGACGACCGTGCCGAGACGGCGTGGCAGGCGGCGTTGGCCGAGCTGCGGTGGGTGGACGCGGTGTTCAGCACCTGGCGTGACGACAGCCAGGTCTCCCGGCTGGGCCGGGGCGAGCTCACGCTCGAGCAGTGCGACCCGGCGGTCGCCGAGGTGGTGCGCCTGGGCGACGACGCCCGCGCGTCCTCCGACGGGGCGTTCGACGTGTGGCGGACGGACGCGGACGGCGTACGACGTCTCGACCCCAGCGGGGTCGTCAAGGGGTGGGCGGTCGATCGTGCAGTCGCACCGCTGCTGGCGCTGCCCGGCACCGACGTGTGCCTGTCCGCGGGCGGCGACATGGTCTGCCACGTCGCCGACCCCGACGGCGAGCCGTGGGTGGTCGGCGTCGAGGACCCGCACGACCCGACGCGACTGGTCGCGCGGGTCCCGCTGGTGCGGGGCGCCGTCGCGACCTCCGGGTCGGCGCACCGCGGTGGGCACGTGGTCGACGCGCGGACGGGCGTGCCGTCGACGGCGCTCGCCTCGGTCACGGTGGTCGGCGCCTCCCTCACGAGCGTCGACATCGACGCGACCACCGCCCTCGCCCTCGGTGTCGACGGGCCGGCCTGGCTGCGCTCACGGCTCCGCACCGGCGTGGTGGTGTGGGCGGACGGCCGCGTCGAGACGGTGGCCTGAGCGCCCGGCCTCAGATCTCGTCGTCGACGTACGTCGGACGCGCCACGCGCACGCCCGCGATGGTCAGCGGGACGGAGGTGAGGGCGAGCAGCACGAGGATGAGCGTCCATCCGCCGGTGGCCTCGTGGACCAGGCCGACGAGGAAGGGGCCGATGGCGGCGAGGGCGTACCCGACGGGCTGCACGAAGCCGGAGAGCTGGGCGGTCACCGACGGGTGGCGGGTGCGGGCGGCGATGAGCGCGATCGCCGTCGGGAACGCGAGCCCGGAGTAGCCGAGCATCAGCGCCCAGGCCCACGGGGCGGTGGCCGGCGCGACGATGAGCCCGGTGTAGCCGAGGGCGAGCATCACCCCGAACGACACCGCCATCGCGCGCAGGCCGCGACCGCGCTGGATGATCGTGGGCAGGACCAGGGCGCCGGCGATGCCGACGCTCGAGAGCAGCGCCTGGAGCGCTCCGGCGTGCGACGCGGAGATCCCGGCGTCGCGGTAGACCTGCGGGAGCCAGCCGAACTGGACGTAGGCGTGCATCGACTGGACGCCGAAGAGCACCGTCAACGCCACCGCGGTGGGTGAGTGGACGATCCGCCCGCTGGGGGCGGCGTCGCCGCTGACCTCGTGCTCGGCGGGGGAGCGCCGCTCGTGGAGGGTCAGCCATCCCCACAGTGGGAGGGCGACCACCGCGAGGAGGCCCCACATGCCGAGGCCGGCCCGCCACGACCCGGCTGCCTCGCTGACCGGCGCGGTCAGCACCGAGCTGAGGGTGGCGCCCACGACGAGGCCGGTGCCGTAGACCGTCATCAGCGCGACGGCGTGCCCGCGGGCCTTGATCCAGGCCGGCACGAGGACGTTGCCGACGGCCATGCCGGCCAGACCGACGACGGTGAGGAGCAGGAAGAGCGGGACGTTGCCCGTCGTGACGCGGAGGAGGAGGCCGAGGGCCGCCGCGGCGAGACCGATCGTGATGCCGGCCGTCATCCCGACCCTGCGGGCGAAGGCGACCGACACGGCCCCGACGAGGCCGAAGACCAGCCCGGGCAGGCCGGTCATGGCTCCGGCGAGCGCGGCACTCATGCCGAGGCCGGTGCGCAGCTCCTCCAGCACGGGTCCGACCGACGACGCGCCGGGACGCAGGTTGACCGAGACGAGGACCACGGCGGCGAACAGGATGCCGAACGCGAGGCCGGAGGAGCGTACGGCGCCGCGGGGGCGGGCGTCAGCGTCGGTCACGGGCACCGACCCTCGTGACGGTCCTCGCGCCGACACGGGCGCCGACCCTGGGCAGCACCAGGAACGCGCCCAGGACCAGGGTCGCGACGACGACGAAGGCGGTCGCGGTGCCCTGGCCGCTGGCCTGCCGCAGCACCATGCCGCCGACGAGCGCGCCCAGCCACACGACGAGGCCGGACGTGACCGCGGCGGGCGGTCGCCTCGCGGCGGCCAGGGCCGCCCAGGCGAGCAGCGTGCCGACGAGGAACGGCCACGCGGTCGTCCACCAGCCGGCGACGGTGAGCGACTCGTCGTGGCTGGCCCGCCCGATCGCCGCGAAGACGGCGACGAGCAGGAGGTCGACCGCGAGCCACATGCCGGCCAGCCTAGGCAGCACTACCCTCGGGTCATGGCCGCCCCCACCACTGAGCTCCGGTCGGCGGTCCACTGGGGCGTCGCGCACGGCCTGCCGACGCTGTACCTGCGTCGGGCGGCCGACCAGGGCGACCTCCAGGCCAGGCTCATCCGGCTCGGGTCGACCGGCACGGACGGGGTCTTCGGCCTGGTCGAGGAGATCCGGTCGCAAGGCCCGCTCTACCGCTCGCGCATCGGCTACGTCACCACGAGCCACGCCGCCGTGCGGCACATCCTCACCAGCGACGACTTCCGCACCGGCCTGCCGACCACCCAGGGCGCGCTGGGCCGGATCTCGCGCTGGGCCGCGCCGACGACGCTGCACCCCGTCGAGCCGCCGTCGCTGCTGGTGACCGAGCCGCCCGACCACACCCGCTACCGCAAGCTCGTCACGCGCGTCTTCACCATGCGTGCGGTGGAGCGGCTGCGCGACCGGACCGAGGAGATCGCCTCCGACCTCCTCGACTCCCTCGAGAAGCGGGCCACGAGCCCGGTCGACCTCGTGGACACCTACTGCTCGGTCATGCCGGTCACCGTCATCGCCGAGATCCTCGGCGTCCCCGAGGAGGAGCGGGCGCAGGTCCTCGCGTTCGGCGCCGCGGCCGCGCCGAGCCTCGACCTGGGGCTCGGCTTCCGGCGCTACCGGTCCACCGCGCGGGCGCTCGCGCAGTTCGACGCCTGGCTCGGCCGTCACCTCGAGACGCTCCGCCGCACCCCCGGCGACGACCTGCTCAGCCAGCTGGTCGCCGCCCGGGAGGAGGGTCGCGGGCTGGACGAGACCGAGCTGAAGGCCACGGCCGGGCTGGTCCTCGCGGCGGGCTTCGAGACCACCGTCAACCTGCTCGGCAACGGCATCGCGCTGCTCCACGACCACCCCGACCAGCGGGCCCGCGTCACCGCCGACCCGTCGCTGTGGCCCAACGTCGTCGAGGAGGCGTTGCGCCTCGACCCGCCGGTGCTGCTCACCGGCCGGATGGCGGTCCGCGACACCGAGGTCGGCGGCGTGGAGGTGCGCGGGGGATCGATGGTCACCGCGATCCTCGGCGGGGCCAACCGCGACCCCGAGGTCTTCGCCGACCCGCTGCGCTTCGACGTCGCCCGCGCCAACGCCCGTGACCACATCTCCTTCTCGGCCGGGCGGCACCACTGCCTCGGCGCCCAGCTCGCGCGGATGGAGGGCGAGGTCGGGCTGCGCGCGATCTGGGACCGGTTCCCCGACCTGCGGCTCGAGCCGGGCGCTCGTCGCCGGGAGACCCGCATCCTGCGCGGCTTCGAGACGCTCCCGGCCACGCTCCGACCCTGAGCCGGGGCGCCGGGATAGGTTCCCCCGGTGCCGAACCGAGGAGCAGCGCGCCTGCTCGTGCTGCTGCTCGCTGCGACCGTGCTGTCGGTCGCCGGTCCTGCGTCCGCCGACGAGTGGGTCCCGCGTCCGGTGCTCAACGTCGACTTCCCCGATCCCGCGGTCGTGGCCGCCCCCGGCGGCCTGGTCGCCTACGCCACCGGCGACCTCGTCCCGCACGCCTGGTCGCGGCAGCCCGACGGGCCGTGGCGGCGCGGGCCGGGCCTGCTGACGCACAAGCCGTCCTGGTCGCGCGAGGGCGGCGTGTGGGCGGTCGACGTGGCGCAGGTCCGCGGCCGGTGGCTCCTCTACTACGCGACCCCGGTGAAGGGGATGGGCGAGCACGGACGCTGCATCGGCGTCGCGCGGTCGCGTGCCGCGCGCGGGCCGTTCCGCCCGGTCGGCAGCGCGCCGCTCGTGTGCCCGTCCTACGCCGGCACGCCGACCGCCCAGGACCCGCTGCTGCCCCGTGACCCGACGCTCCCGCGCGCCGGGGTGATCGACCCGTCCTACTTCCGGGACGCCGACGGGACGTCGTACCTCCTCTACAAGACCGACCGGATCCCCTCCACGGTCCGCGTGGTCGCCCTGACCCGCGACGGCCAGTCCGTGCAGACGGGTGCGACCAGCGTGGAGCTGCTCCGCGCCGAGGGCGTCCTGGAGAACCCCGTGCTGACCCTGAGGCCCGAGGGCTACGTGCTGCTGGCCTCCGAGGGCGACTGGACCCGCTGCGGCTACCGGACGACGTGGCGGCGCTCGACCGCGCTGCTCGACTGGACGGCCGCGGTCGGCGGGGTCTTCCTCGACACGACGACCACCGGGCTGTGCGGCCCGGGTGGCGCCGACCTGGTGGAGCGCAAGGACGGCGAGCTGACGGCGTTCCTGCACGGCTGGACGTGCCGCGACACCGTGCTCCCGTGCGCCGGCACCGGCAAGTGGGACCACAAGCCCGGCCAGCGGGGCCGGCGTGCGCTGTACGCCGCCGAGCTGGGCTGGCTCGACGGTGTGCCTCAGGTCACCCGCTGGCTCCGCGCCCGCTGACCTGGGCGGGACCTAGGCTCGGTGGATGGCCTCCGAGTGGGACACCCACACCTCCCTGACCGCGGCCGGTGACGGCCTCTTCGGCGCCGAGCTCGACCCCGGCTGGCTGGTCGGCGGTGGCGTCAACGGCGGCTACCTCCTCGGCGTCATCGGCCGGGCCGTCGCCGAGGCCGTGCCGGCCAAGCCGCACCCGCTCGCGGTCAGCGCCTACTACCTCTCCGCCTCCCGGCCCGGGTCGGCGCAGGTGTCCACCCGCGTGCTGCGCGAGGGCGGCTCGGTCGCGACCGTGGCGGCCGAGCTCGGCCAGGAGGGCACCACCCGGATCACCGCCCTGGCGACGTACGGCGACCTGCGGGCGATGCCGTCCGACGTGGGCACCACCGCCGAGGAGCCCAGCCTGCCGCCGATCGAGGAGTGCGTCCCGGCGTCCCTCGCCCCCGCGGACGTACGCCGGATGGCGCCGCTGCTGGAGCGCTTCGACATGCGCTTCGACCCGGCCTGCGTGGGGTGGGCGATGGGCGCCCCGAGCGGCAACGGCCACATCCAGGCGTGGTTCCGGATGGCCGACGGCCACGACGTCGACCCGGTCGGGCTGCTCATGGTCTGCGACGCCCTGCCACCGGTCACCTTCGACCTCGGGCGCCCCGGCTGGGCGCCGACCCTCGAGCTCACCGTCCACGTCCGGGCCGTCCCCGCGCCGGGGTGGTTGAAGGTCTCGCACCGCACCCGCAACGTCGCCGGCGGGATGTTCGAGGAGGACTGCGAGGTCTGGGACTCCGCCGGCCGCCTCGTCGCGCAGAGCCGTCAGCTGGCCATGCAGCCGCGCGCCTGACCTCAGCCCGGATCCACCGATCTCTCGCCTGCTGCGCGCCACCATCCGGGCGCGCTGGCTGCGTTGTCGCGCGCTCGACGGGCCTAGCGGCCCGCCTTCGGCACTCCGCCTTGCCATCACACCCGTCTGATGGCGCTCGCGACGGCGTCGATCGGTGGATCCGGGCTCAGTCGAACCAGCGCCGGTCCATCGACACGATCCACCGTCGGCGGGGGTGCTCGGTGACCGACCAGATCCGGTCGGTCGAGGGCCAGTAGGTCAGGTCCTCCGGGCCCATCGGGAGCGCCCAGCGCCGCTCGCGCATCGAGCCCGGCCGGCCGGCGAAGATGCTGCCCGGCATCCACGGACCGTGGGACACCGTCACGTGGTAGCGGCCCGCGGCCAGGACGGCGCCCTGCATCTGCCGCACCCCGCCCTCGTCGATCGCGAGCGGCCGGGAGAAGCCGTCGTCGCCCGTCGCGAGCTGCCACGTCGCCGGGTCGAGCTCGTAGCGGGCGAGCCGGGTCGTCGCGTCGGGGTCGAGGGCGTACTCGCCCGCGAGCAGCGCCGGCGGTTGCGAGCTGCGGTCGAGGGACATGAAGGAGTAGCGCAGCTTCTCGTGGCCCTCGTCGGCGAACGCCTGGTAGGTGAAGCGGACCGGCAGGACGTAGCGGTGCCCGTAGGAGTAGAGCGAGGTCCCCTCGATGCCGAACCGGTCGGGGTGGTCGTCGTCCCCGGCCACGCGCATGATGTCGTCGACCCGCGCCGTGACGAAGCCGCGGCTCGTGGCCGCGATGTGCAGGTAGGGGCCGGCCCACACGATGCCCCCGGCGTGGATGCTCATCGGCCGCAGGGTGAGGTGGCCGGCCTTGTCGAAGACGGGCGAGACCAGCAGCACGTGGCGGTACTTCCCCGAGTCCAGGTCGACGAAGGTCACCCGCGAGCCGCGCTTCACGCCGTCCCTGCCCGTGGAGTACCAGGTCGTCACCACGACCCGGCGCCCACCGATGTCCTCGGTGTCGGAGGAGTCCGCGCTCGTCGAGATGCCCTGGGGGTACCACTGCTCGTCGCGCTCGTCGTAGTCGTCCCAGCGGTACGCCTCGCGCACCGCCCGGCCGAGCAGGCGGGGCACGACCCGCGCCCGCCTCACGTCGTACTTGAGGTCGTCGAGCAGCCCGTCGAGGCCGGTGGGCTCGCCGAGCACCGAGGCGAGGGCCGCGATCTCGCGGACGTTCTCGTCGGTGCGTCGCAGCTGGACGCCCTGGACGTTCGGCGACTCCGAGGCGGTGGTCATCCTCCGACACTAGCCAGCGGTCGCGGTGGAGAATGACCCCCGTGAGGGCGATCTTCTTCGACGAGGACGAGGCACGGGCCGTCGTGGCGCGGCTGCGCGCCGACGGCTTCGAGGCCGACGTCACCCGGGAGCGGCTGGCGGGGGAGGACGACGACGAGGACCACCCGTGGGCGGTGCTGAGCGACGCCCCGGCGTTCATGCTCGAGGTCCTCGTCGACTCCCACGACGGCTGGCTCGACGAGGGCGAGGAACAGAGCGACCCCCTTCCGCCGTTGCACCTGCCGACGGCGCCCACGAGGATCAAGCGCCCCGACCTAGGCTGAGGTACATGTCGCGCAACCCCGAGCACCGCATCCTGCTCGTCCACGCCCACCCCGACGACGAGTGCATCGGCACCGGAGCGACGATGGCCCGCTACGTCGACGAGGGCGTCGGCGTCACCCTCGTGACCTGCACGGCCGGCGAGATGGGCGAGGTGCTCGTCCCGGAGCTGGAGCACCTCGCGTTCGAGAAGGACGGTGGGCTCGGCGAGCACCGCCGCGGCGAGCTCGACGAGGCGATGGAGGTCCTCGGCGTGACCGACCACCGCTTCCTCGGCGGCTTCGGCCGCTTCCACGACTCCGGCATGGCCTGGCACGAGGACGGCCACGCGATCGCCGCCGAGACGATCCCCGACAACGCCTTCTGGACCGCCGACCTCAACGAGGCCGCTGACGAGCTGGTGAAGGTGATCCGCGAGGTCCGGCCGCAGGTGCTCGTGACCTACGACCAGTTCGGCGGCTACGGCCACCCCGACCACATCCAGGCCCACCGCGTGGCGATGTACGCCGCCCAGCTGGCGGCAGCGCCGTCGTACAAGCTCGACCTCGGCGAGCCCCACGACGTCGCGAAGATCTACTGGACCGCGATGAGCGAGTCGCGGATGCGCGAGAGCCTGCGCCAGCTGCGCGAGTCCGGTGACACCGAGACCTTCAAGGGCATGGAGCCCGACGGCAAGCTGCCGCCGTTCGTCACGCCCGACGAGCTGATCAGCGCTCGTGTCGACGGCTCGGCCCAGGTGCAGCGCAAGATGGACGCCCTCGCCAAGCACGACACGCAGGTCGAGCAGGACGGCCACTTCTTCTCCGGCGCCGAGAGCGGCCACTCCTGGTGGTCCGACGAGTACTTCCGCCTGGTCAAGGGCACCCCCGGCAAGGTCGGTGCCGACGGGTTCGAGGAGGACCTGTTCGCGGGGCTGTGAGGGCGGCCCTGTGAGAGCGGGACTCGCGCTGGCGGCCCTGGTCGTCGGGTTCGTCTCCGGGGCTGCCGGGACGCTCGTCCACCAGCACTGGTGGGGCCTCCTCCTCGCCCTCGCCGCCGGACTGGCCGCGCTCGCCTGGCTGCCGCCGGGAGGTGTGCGCCTGGCGTTCGCGGTGGGCTGGTGCGTGCCGGTCCTGCGCGGCGCGCTGGAGCGTCCCGGCGGCGGCTTCCTGATCAGCGCGGACGCGGCCGGGTGGTCGTTCCTGGCCGGCTCCGCGGTGCTCCTGGTGGCCGCGCTGGTGACCGTCGGGGCGGGACGTCGTACGCCCGCGGGGACGCCGCCGGGGCGCGCCGACGATCCGGGAGTTCGGGGTCTGCCCTCCTAGACTCGCCGCGTGCCGAAGAACCAGACCAGTGACGCGCAGCCCCGCGAGAAGGCGGGCGCCAAGGTCGTCGTGTGGCTGCTCCTCGGGCTCGTGGTGCTGTTCGGCGGGCTCTACGTCGCCGCGCACTACGCCGCCGGTGACAAGGTCCCGCGCAACACGACCGTCGCCGGTGTCCGCATCGGTGGGCACCCCCAGGACGAGGCCGCCGAGCGACTCCGAGCCGGGCTCGCCGACCGGGTCGCGCGCGACATCGCGACGACCGTCGACGGCGAGCAGGTGGCGGTCGACCCCGCCCAGGCCGGCCTCGCGGTCGACTACCGGTCCTCGGTCGCCGAGGCCGGGGGCGAGCAGAGCTGGGACCCGGTCCGGCTCTGGAACTACTTCACCGGAGGTGAGTCCTTCGACGCCGAGGTCGAGGTCGACGAGCCCACCTACAACGCGTTCCTGACAGAACTCGACGAGGAGCACGGCGCCGCGGCCCGCGACGGGGCGATCGCCTTCGCGGGCGACCAGATCGAGACCACCGACGCCCGTCCGGGGCGGGCGCTCGACCCCAGCGACACGCTGACCGCGCTGCGGGGTGCGTTCCTCGACGAGGACCCCGAGGTCGTCGCGCTGGCGACGGCCGAGGTGCAGCCCGACATCGACGGGTCCGACGTCCAGGAGGCGCTCGACGGCTTCGCGTCACCGGCGGTCGCAGCGCCCGTGACGCTGACGTTCGAGGGCTCCAACGTCAAGGTGTTCCCGGCCGACTACACCGTGGCTCTCACGCTGGTGCCGACCAACGGCGAGCTGGTGCCGACCCTCGACCCGGCGAAGCTCAACGAGGTCGTCGGCGCCAAGATCACGCAGGGCGCGCCGGTGGACGCCACCGTCACGCTGGTGGGCGGCCGACCGCAGGTCGTGCCGGCCAAGCCGGGCGTGACCTTCGACCCCGCCGAGCTCGAGGCGGGCTTCCTCGCCGCCGTCGCCAAGCCGCAGGGCGAGCGGACCCTGGCCCTCACCGCCACCGTGGCCAAGCCCGAGTTCACCACCAAGGAGGCCCGCGCGCTGCAGGTCCGCGAGCAGGTCTCGACCTTCACGACGTACTTCCCCTACGCGGAGTACCGCAACATCAACATCGGTCGTGCCGCGGAGCTCATCGACGGCACGCTCCTCAAGCCCGGCGAGACCTTCTCCCTCAACGACACCGTCGGCGAGCGCACCGAGGCCAACGGCTTCACCAAGGGCTACGTCATCAACGACGGGATCCTCGTGCAGGACCTCGGCGGCGGCGTCTCGCAGATGGCCACCACCTTGTTCAACGGCATGTTCTTCGCCGGGCTCGAGGACGTCGAGCACAAGCCGCACTCGTTCTACATCGACCGCTACCCGGTGGGCCGCGAGGCGACCGTCGCCTGGGGCGCGGTCGACCTGCGCTTCCGCAACGACACCCCCTACGGCGTGCTGATCGACACCTCGTTCACGAATGCGACCCCGTCGTCGTCGGGTGCGGTGACCGTGACCATGTACTCCACGAAGCACTGGGACATCAGCACCACCACGGGCGAGCGCTACAACCTCACCCAGCCCGAGACCCGGCGCATCGACTCGCTCACGTGCCACGCCAACCAGGGCTTCGGCGGCTTCGACATCGACGTGGTCCGCTCGTTCACGCCGGTCGGTGAGAACACCGAGACGCGTGACGACGAGGTCTTCAGCACGACCTACACCCCCAGCGACACGGTGATCTGCACCAACCCCGACGCCGTCGACGAGTAGCCCGCGGCCCGGGCCGAGGCGCCGGGTCGTTCAGTCCCGGGCGGCGGCCCGGGCGGTCAGCCCGATCACGGCCACGGCCGCGACGGCCGCGACGACACCCACGAGGGTCGAGGCCGGCTCGTCGGTGAGCCGGCCGACGGCGATCCATGCGAGGCCCCATGCGGCGGCCGCGGCGACGCTCCACCGCGGTCCGGTGCGGGCCATCACGACCGCGACGACCACCACGACGACGACGATGACGAGGGCGGCGACCAGCTCGCCCACCAGGGTCGAGGTCTCGACCCCCTCCGCCACGAGGGTGGCGGTGATGTTGGCGCACGTCGCCACCGCGACCCAGCCCAGGTAGAGGCCGAAGGTGCCGTCGACCACGACGCGTTGCAGCAGCGACGGCGCGGGGCCGAGGTCGGCGAGGCGCTGGACGAGCACGCCGAGGACGACGACGAGGGCCAGGATCACCACCACGCTCGCCCACAACCAGCCCTGCTGGGTGACCAGCAGCCAGCCGGCGTTCAGCACCATCGAGGCGGCAGCGAGCCATCCGGTGCTGCGGGCGCGGGGGTCGGTTCCCGACGAGGGCAGCCACTGCCAGATCGTGTAGGCGGCCAGGCCGGCGTACACCACCGACCAGATCGAGAAGGCCGGGCCGAGCGGGGCGAGCAGGGTGGCGTCGGCGGAGAGCGCGCCGCCCGAGCTCTCCGCGACGCGGGTGCCGATGACGCCGACGCCGACGAGCGTGCCGACGATGCAGAACACCTCGGCGACCGTGACGCCGATCTGGCGGCCGCGGTCGGCTCCGGTCGGTGCGGGTGCGGTGGTGCGCTCTGCGGTGGTCACCCCACCATCCAACAGGACGTCGGGTGAGGGCGAGCGGGGCTAGGAGGCGACGAGGTAGCGGTTGGTGTGGTGGGTCACGAAGCCGTGCCGTTCGTAGAGCGCGATCGCGCCCTCGTTGTCGGTCTCCACGTGCAGCAGCGCGGTGGTCGCGCCCAGCGACGCGCCCCAGTCGAGGAGCTCGGCCAGGACTGCCGTGGCCAGGCCGCGGCGCCGCTCGGTGGCATCGACGACGACCGACTCGACGAGCAGCCAGTCGCCGGACAGCACCCCGCGCCCGGTCGCGGCGCCGGAGGCCAGCGAGGCCGTGGCCGAGCCGGGCCGCTCGTCGAGGGTGGCGGGGACGTCGGGGGCAGCCGCCCGCACCGAGCGCAGGGCGCGGGCCACGGACGCCAGCTGGGCGTGCGCGTCGCCGTCGCCCATCGGCGCGAAGCCCAGCGGCGCGAGGGTCTGCTCGACGTCCGACCCTCGCTGGACCTGCACGAGCGGCGTCTGCTCGAGCGCCTCGTAGAAGCGGCGTACGCCGAAGGCCGCGTCGGCCCAGCCGATGCCGGGCTCGCGCATCGCCAGCGCCGAGTTGCCGCGCCGCCGCAGCCGACCGCCGTGCGGGGGAGAGGCCCGCAGCAGCCACTGGCCCAGCGGCTCGGTGGTGGCCGAGTCCCACAGCGCCGCCACGTGCTCCTCCACCTCCTGCGGCGACACGCGCGACCGCACGGACGCCCGCGGCGGCACGGGCTTGCCGGTCACCACGTCCGCCAGCGCGATCACGACGGGTCCGGCCTGCTCCGGAGGGCCGTCCCGGTCGATGGTGAGCGAGTCCGCGCCCCACGACGTGCAGGTGCCGAGGACGTCGGTGGCCCGGCCGTCGGGCAGCAGGTGGCGTACGACGACGCGCTGGCCCACCACGTGGGGGCCGAGCGCATGGCGCCCGGTCGTCTCGCTGGCATGGGGTTCTGACGTGTCCGACACCCGCCGGATACTAGAGTGGAGGGACTGCAAGACCCGATCCGACCATCCGCCTTTCAGGAGGACCTGGTGACCTACGTCATCGCCCAGCCGTGCGTCGACCTCAAGGACCGCGCGTGCGTCGACGAGTGCCCCGTCGACTGCATCTACGAGGGCAAGCGGATGCTCTACATCCACCCCGACGAGTGCGTCGACTGCGGCGCCTGCGAGCCGGTCTGCCCGGTCGAGGCGATCTTCTACGAGGACGACACCCCGGAGGAGTGGAAGGGCTACTACGACGCCAACGTCCACTTCTTCGACGACCTCGGCTCGCCCGGTGGCGCCGCCAAGATGGGCGTCATCGACAAGGACCACGAGCTCGTCGCCGCGCTGCCCCCGCAGGAGCACGACGAGTGACGTCCCAGCCGGTCTCCCGCCGGCTCCCGGACTTCCCCTGGGACAAGCTGACGACGTACGCCGAGACGGCGCGCGCCCACCCCGACGGGGTCTGTGACCTCTCCGTCGGGACCCCCGTCGACCCCACGCCCGGCCGTCGTCCAGGACGCGCTGCGGGCGGCGTCCGACTCCCCGGGCTACCCGACGACGATCGGGCTCGAGGCGACGCGCCAGGCGGCGATCGACTGGCTGGCCCGGCGTCACGGCGTGAGCGGCCTCGGCCTCGACGGCGTGCTGCCGGTGACCGGCTCCAAGGAGCTCATCGGGTCGATGGCGCTCCACCTCGGCATCGGTCCGGGTGACCTGATCGGCTACCCGGCCCTGGCCTACCCGACCTACGAGGTCGGCGCGGCGCTGGCCGGTGCCGACAGCCTGGCCACCGACTCGCTGACGGCGTTCGGTCCCCGCACGCCGCGCCTGCTGTGGCTCAACAGCCCGGCCAACCCGACGGGTCGGGTGCTGCCGCTGGCCCACCTCCGCAAGGTGGTCGACTGGTGTCGCGAGCGCGGCACGGTGCTCGTCTCCGACGAGTGCTACATCGAGTGCGCATGGTCCGACGACCCCGCCGAGAAGCCCCTGTCGATCCTCGACCCGCAGGTCAACGGCGGCTCCCTGAGGGGCATCCTCGCCGTCCACTCCCTCTCCAAGCGGTCCAACCTGGCCGGCTACCGCTGCGCGTTCGTGGCCGGCGACCCCGCGCTGGTCGGGGAGCTGCTCGCGGTCCGCAAGAACCTCGGCCTCCAGATGCCCGGCCCGCAGCAGCGCGCGATGATCGCCGCCCTCGACGACGACGCCCACGTCGACGTGCAGTGGTCGACGTACGCCGCCCGCCGGCTGCTGCTGAAGGACGCGCTCGAGGCGGCCGGCTTCCGCATCGACCACTCCGAGGCGTCCCTCTACCTCTGGGCGACCCGGGGCGAGGACTGCTGGCAGACCGTGGCCGCGCTCGCCGAGCAGGGGATCCTCGTGGCGCCGGGTGAGTTCTACGGCCCGACGGGACGCCAGCACGTGCGCGTCGCCTTCACCGCGACCGACGAGCGGGTCGCCGCTGCGGTCGCCCGGCTCGCGGCCGGCTGAGCCACGACTTGTCGGCGTAGTCCGACACCTGGTGGGGGTTGCAACGGCCTCCAGGTGTCGGAGTCCCCGCTCGAGCGGGGACTCCGACAGCAACAGGCCACCCGAGCCCGACGCCGCCGAGACCTCAGTCGAAGACGTCCACGTGCACGTGGTCGCGGTGCTCCAGGATCGCCCGGTCGCCGCGTGAGGACGACGGCACGCGGTAGTCGCCCCACCCGTCGCCCGACCACGATCCGGCGCGCCAGATGCGGTCGTCGAAGATGACGGTCTTGACGTCGAGCCGGTCGGCGTTGGCGACGAGGTAGGACGCCATCGCCCAGCCGCGCTTCTTGTTCTCGTCGGTGATCGGTCGGAAGAACACGTCGATCGCGCGGCCCTCGTAGTGGGCCGAGCCCTCCATGTGGCCGCTCGACACGCCGCCGGGCTCGAAGCCGCCGAGCGACAGTGCCCCGAACCGCGTCTCCAGGTCACGACGTACGACGGCGGCGCGCGGGACCAGGCCGGTCTCGTCGATCGTGTCGTCCGCCTCGTCGGCGTCGCCCGGGACGTCGCACCACAGGGCGGCGCGCGAGTTGCCGGTGAGCGCCGAGGCGAGCGCGCGGCCGTCCTGTCTCGTGGTCGGCGTAGGCGTCGGGGTAGCCCGAGCGCTGCACCTCCTGCGCGGCGACGGTGATCTCCATGCTGTCGTAGCCGTCGACCTTCTGCAGCGCGTCGTAGAAGGCGTTGGTCGCGTAGACGGGGTCGGTCAGCTGCGCGACGCTGCCCCAGCCCTGCGAGGGCCGCTGCTGGAACAGGCCGACGGAGTCCCGGTCGCCGTAGTCGATGTTGTAGAGCTTGGACTCCTGGTACGCCGTGGCGAGCGCGATGCTCGCCGCCCGCGCGGGCATGCCGCGCTCGACGGCGACGGCCGTGATGAGCGCAGCGTTCTCGGCCTGCTCCAGGTCGACCTCGACGGTGTGGCCGTCGACCTCGGCGGTGCAGCCGCTGGAGTCGAGCAGGGGCGGCACGGCGCCGCGGTCCACGAGCACCACGGCGGTCGCGACGGCCCCGAGCGCGACCACCGCGCCGATGGCGGCCGTGCGGAGGGACGGCACAGGGGCCCTAGTTGGCGTGCAGCGCCGCGTTGAGGGCGATCCCCTCGCCCTTCCACGGCACCGCCTCGACGGCGCCGCTGACCGAGTTGCGGCGGAAGAGGATGTTGTCGACGCCCGAGAGCGTGGCGGCCTTCACGACCGCGGGCTTGCCGTCCATGTCGGTGACGGTCACCTTGGTGCCTGCGGTGACGTAGCACCCGGCCTCCACGACGCAGTCGTCGCCGAGCGAGATGCCGATGCCGGCGTTGGCACCGATGAGGCAGCGCTCGCCGACGGAGATGGTCTCCTTGCCGCCGCCGGACAGGGTGCCCATGATCGAGGAGCCGCCACCGACGTCGGAGCCGTCGCCCACGACGACGCCCGCCGAGATGCGGCCCTCGACCATGGACGCGCCGAGCGTGCCGGCGTTGAAGTTCACGAACCCCTCGTGCATCACGGTCGTGCCCTCGGCGAGGTGGGCACCGAGGCGGACCCGGTCGGCGTCGGCGATGCGGACGCCGGCGGGCAGGACGTAGTCGGTCATCCGCGGGAACTTGTCGACGCCGAAGACCTGCACGACGTGCCCGGGAACGACGGTGCGCAGCTTGGCGCGGACCTGCTCGAAGCCCTCGACCGCGCACGGCCCGGCGGAGGTCCACACGACGTTGGCGAGCAGGCCGAAGATGCCGTCGAGGTTGACGCCGTGCGGCTTCACGAGGCGGTGGGACAGCAGGTGGAGCCGCAACCAGACGTCCTCGGTGCTCGCGGGAGCCGCGTCCAGGTCGGCGATCTCGACGAGCCGCACCACGCGCGTCGTGCCGCGGAAGTCGTCCTCGCCGCCGTCGAGGTGGACGAGCTCCTGCGACGGGTCGCCCTCGGTCGCGCCGAGGACGGGGGAGGGGAACCAGGCGTCGAGCACCGTGTCGCCGTGCAGGGTCAGCAGGCCGTAGCCGGAGGCAGCAGTCACGCGCACAGCCTACGGAGGTCGTTCCACAGCGGACGAAAGTAGGGTTCCGGCCACTCTGGCCCTGTGCGATCGTGACCGGGGCCGGCGCCAGGGCCGGCGTACACCGGAGGATGGCACCATGCGCGGACCTCGTGGCCATCGCCGTCACCATCACGGCTCGAGGTCGGTGCGCTCGCCACCTGCCGTCGGCACCTCCGTCGCCGGAGCGTCGCTGGCGCGACGAGGCGTCGTCGCGCGGGGACGTGACGCCCGCGTCGTCGGCTCGGCCTGGACGCCGCTGGATTCGATCCTGCCTCGACCCCGGCGCCGCCTGCTCGCGCGCGCGTGCCGCACCGGCCGAGCAGGGAGATGTTCGACGGCGGTACCGCCCTGGTCCAGCGCGGCGGTCCGACGCCTTGAGCGCGAGCGACCCGGTAGTGACGGGCATGCCGACCAGCACCGCGCCCCGCGCGCAGCCCCATCTGATGCGGGCCCGGGAGGGAGCCTCTGGCGATCAGCGTGCGCCTACGGCTACCACTGCCGGGAGACCGGTGCGCTGACCTACCGCTACAGCCTGGACTCCGAGATGGGTGCGCCCGACCCGTCGGCGCAGGCGCCGCGTCCGTCGCGCTGCTCGGCTTCGGCACGTGGCAGGGAAGCACCGCGAGGTCGAGGAAGGCGACCACGGCCGTGGCCGTCTACCGCCGCATCGCGGACGTCGTGACGCTGCTCGACGAACCACGCCACCGAGCGCATCGTCGTCGACGAACGCGGTTAACGGCGTAGACCAGCGTGCTGCGCGTGCCTCCTGGTCTTCGCCGACGACCTGCGACGACGTATCGCCTTCGTCAGCCCGTTGACGATCAGCAGGAGCCACCGCCCAACGCCGAAGCTCGCGCCTGAAGACGCCCACAGCGCGACCGCCCCTGGCGAAGACGGGTCTGGCCACGCGGCATCCCGTGGCCCTCACCAACGCGACCGCCCGAGGGCATCGACTGGAGCGCGTGACGATGCCGCCCTGGAGGTCGAGGAACAGCGGTACGACGTGTAGGCGACGCCCGAGCGATGGTCATCAGCACGATGCCCGGCAGCAGGTAGGTCACCTAGGGCTCGTCCGAGCCGGGCTCGATCGCTCCGCCCAGACGTAGACGAACAGCAGCATCATGGCGATCGGGGTGACGGCCGTGGTGATGATCGTGTCGGGGCTGCGGAGGATGTGTCGCAGGACCTGCCGGTGAGGACGGCGGTGTCGGCGACGGCGTGGGTGGCAGACATCAGGACTCCTCTGCCGCGGTCGGGACCTGCTCGCCGACGAGGGCGAGAAGACTCTTCGAGGCTTGGTTGCTTCTCGACGTACTCGACGCGCGCCGGCGGCAGCAGCCGCTGAGCTCGTCCAGCGTGCCGTCCTGGATGATGCGACCCCCGTGGAGGATCGCGATGCGGTCGGCAAGGTGCTCGGCCTCGTCGAGGTACTGGGTCGTCAGGAGCACGGTGGTGCCCGACTCGGCGAGCCGGCGGACCGTGTTCCACACCTCGATCCGCGCCTGCGGGTCGAGCCCGTCGTCGGCTCGTCGAGGAACGACGACCGCGGGTCGCCGATAGGCTCATCGCGATGTCGAGCCGACGGCGCAGCGCCGAGTACGTGCCGGCCTGCGCCGCTCGACGAGGTCGACAGCGCTCGACAGGCGTCGCGACGGCGCCGGCTCCCGCCGTGCCGCAGCCGGGCGACCAGGACGAGGTTCTCGCGTCCGGTGAGCACCTCGTCCACGGCGGCGACCTGCCCGGTGAGGCTGATCGACTCGCGCACGTCGCCGGCGCCTCGACGGACGTCGAGCCGTTGACCTACAGCTTCCGGACCGCGGCACAGTCCCGCGGATCAACGAGGTCGTCTGCGGCACCGAGCGCGCCGAGCAGGGCGACGACGCTGCCCGGCCGACCTCGAGGTCGACGCCCCGGACCACGGCCGTGGTCGCCGAAGGCCTTCTCCTACTTCGGCCCGGCCCGGTGCGTCGGGTCGAGGGCTTGACCGCCCGCTCAAGCGTCGTCGATGGCCGGCGCGGCCGTCGATGCGCTCCCGCTCCAGCGGCGTGCCCGCCGTGGCGTGGCGTACTCCTCGCGAACTCACGTGCGCACCACGATGTCCCGCACCTGGTGGGCTCGCCGTGCACGTCACCACGGCGTCGAGGTCGGCGAGCATCTCGCGGGCGTCGGCGATCGCCGACTGCCACCAGCGCGTGGCTCGCGCGGACGAGCTCGCGTCGGCGGGGAACGGAAGCCCGCGTCCTCGAGCCTCGTCCTGGAGCCGCCGGACTGTCCATCCGCGCCTCGATCCGGTGATCTGCTCGACCCACTGCGCCATGTGCCGCACCTCCTCGAGCGAGATGTTCGAGCGCGGCGGCACCGCCTTGGTCGCCAGCTGCTCCGCGGCCAGGCCGTCGCACTTGAGCGCGAGCGTCTGCCGGTAGCTGCTCGAGGTAGCCCACGACGCGAGACTCGCGCTCGCCACGCGTCGCGGCCCATACCTGCATCCGCGGGTCCTGGTCGGTCGGGAGCCGCATCCCGTCGTATCCGGGGTTCGCCATGGCAGCAGCCAACCGCGACCCCCGCCCGGTAGTCCAGTGAGTTCTGGCTGGCCCCGCCGGGTGGGGCCGGAGGCCGCCCCCGCGTGTTGGTAGTCCAGTCGGATCTGGCGCGGCCTCTCGGTAGTCCAGTGAGCTCTGGTCTGCGATCGAGGCTCCGCAGCAGCCATTCAGCACTGGACCATCCCGCGGGTCCGCCACTTCCCACTGGACTACCCAGCCGAGTCGCCGGCGCCTCATCGATCTGGGCTGTGGACGAGCGCCCCGAGAGGTGTTCTGCGGGGAAGGCTCGTCGCATGTACGTACCTCCGCCGTTCCACCCGCGCCGCCCGGGCTTGGTCGCGCCGGTGAGGATCGACCCCTCGGGTCAGACCGGCCCGACGCGTGGTCACGCTCGCGGCCGGAAGTGGCGTACGACGACGCGCGGGCTGGTGGTGCCCTCCGCCGTCGTCGTCACTTCCCAGCAGCGAACCCTCGAGGCGAGCGCCGTCCTCAAGGAGGACGAGGCAGTCACCGGGTGGGCCGCGTTGGACTGGCTGGGCGCACGTTGGTTCGACGGGACGTGTGACGGGTTTGAGCTGCGTGACGTACCCCTGGTCGCGCGTCGGCACCTGCAGGCGCAGCGGGGATTCTCGGTGAGTCAGGAGTTCCTGGACCCGACTGAGATCGTGACGGTGGACGATCTTCCGGTCACACCGGCGGTTCGGTCCGTGGTGTTCGAGATGCGGCGGGCCGACAGCCTGGGAGACGCCGTCGTGGCGCTCGACATGGCCTGTTACTCCGATCTGGTGAGCATCGCCGAGGTCGCGGCGTACGTCGCCCAGCTCGGTGCGGTGACGGGGATCCAGCGGGCACGGGACGCACTCGTCGAGGCGGACGAGAACTCATGGTCGCCTCGTGAGACACAGATGAGGGGTGTCTGGACCCGCAGGGCCGGTTTGGCCAGGCCGCTGTGCAACGCGCCCGTCTTCACCATCGACGGACGACACGTCGCAACCCCTGACCTCGTCGATCCGCACCTCGGGTTGATCGGGCTCTACAACGGGCGCGACCACCTGACGCTGGTCGGAGCGTCGAACGATCGCGACCAGGAGGCGGCGTACCGCGACCTCGGGCTCGAGTCGGTCACCATGCTTGCCACCGACTGGAGCGATCTCGACGGATTCACCCAGCGGGCGCAGCGAGCAGCGGAGCGTGCGCGTGAACTTCACGGGGTGCGGCCGTGGACGCTGACTCCTCCGTCGTCGTGGGTCTCGACGTCGTCCGTGGAGCGACGCCGCGCGCTGACGGCGGAGCAGCGGCGCCGCTTCCTCCGGTACCGGCTCGCCGGCTGATGTCGGCAGCGGGCGATCCAGACGCCAGACGTCCGCGGCCGGGGGGTAGTCCAGTGAGTTCTGGTGCCCGGGCGGGGTAGTCCAGTGGAAAGCGGTTGTCGATCGGCGGAGATGGCAGCCACTTCCCACTGGACTACCCCGGCCTCGCCCGCCGGCCGGTCACTTCCCACTGGACTATCCGCAGTCCGCGGGAATGGTTCCCAAACCCGAGGGATGGCGACGGCGAACCGATTGGCGCGGCCCGACCCGGGCGCCGTACGATCGCCGCAGGCGTCTGAGCCGTCATCAGCGGCGAGCCTCGGGAAGAACGGGTGCGGCGAGCCGGCCGCCACCTCACTAGAACCCGACGGGTGCGGCCCGACACAGCCGGAACGAAGCGGGGATCCCCGGATCCCAAGCGAGGTGGTACCGCGGCAGATGTCGTCCTCGTGGTTGAGAAGCCCGAGACGTACGACGCCCGCGAGGAGCACCCAGATGACCTATCCGAAGGTCAGCCACACCGACGCCACCACCGTTGCCAGCAGCCCACGCTTCCCGGCGATCGAGGAGGCGGTGCTGGCGTACTGGGAGTCCGACGACACCTTCCGGGCGAGCGTCGAGCAGCGCGACGCCGGCGCCGACGGAAGCAACGAGTTCGTCTTCTACGACGGCCCGCCCTTCGCCAACGGCCTGCCCCACTACGGCCACCTGCTCACCGGCTACGTCAAGGACCTCATCCCGCGCTACCAGACGATGCGCGGCCACAAGGTCGAGCGCCGCTTCGGGTGGGACACCCACGGCCTGCCCGCCGAGCTCGAGGCGATGCGCCTCAACGGCATCAAGACCACCGACGAGATCGTCGAGCTGGGCATCGAGAAGTTCAACGAGGCCTGCCGCCAGTCGGTCCTGAAGTACACCGGCGAGTGGCGCGACTACGTCACCCGCCAGGCGCGCTGGGTCGACTTCGACAACGACTACCGCACCATGAACCCGGAGTTCATGGAGTCGGTCATCTGGGCCTTCAAGCAGCTCCACGAGAAGGGCCTGGTCTACGAGGGCTTCCGCGTGCTGCCCTACTGCTGGCAGGACGAGACGCCGCTGTCCAACCACGAGCTGCGGATGGACGACGACGTCTACCAGATGCGGCAGGACCCGGCCGTCACCGTCGGGTACGACGTCACGACCGACGGCCCGTTCGCGGGCGTCAAGGTGCTCGTCTGGACGACGACCCCGTGGACCCTTCCGTCCAACCTCGCGGTGATGGTCGGCGAGGACATCGACTACGTCGTCGTCGAGTCCGCGGCGCCCACCGGCAGCGACCGAGCGCTACCTCATCGCCGAGGCCCGCGCTGGCGTCGTACAAGCGCGAGCTCTACCCCGACACCGACGAGCCCACGATCGTCTGGCGCCACACCGGCGCCGACCTCGTCGGCCTGGAGTACGCCCCGCCGTTCAGCTACTACGCCGGCCACGAGCGCGCCTTCCGCCTCGTGCCCGCCGAGTTCGTCACGACCACCGACGGCACCGGGCTGGTGCACACCGCCGGCGCCTTCGGTGAGGACGACAAGGTCGTCACCGACCGCGAGGGCATCGAGGCGGTCATGCCGGTCGGCAAGGACGGGCGCTTCACGTTCCCCGTCACCGACTACGAGGGCATGCAGGTCTTCGACGCCAACCTCCACATCATCGACCACCTCAAGGCCGCGACGAAGAAGGACGGGGGGACGGGAAGCGTCACGCCCGGCACCGTCCTGGTGCGCCGCGAGACCTACGACCACTCCTACCCGCACTGCTGGCGCTGCCGGCAGCCGCTGATCTACAAGGGCGTCTCGTCGTGGTTCGTCGAGGTGACCAAGGTCAAGGAGCGCCTGATGGCGCTCAACCAGGACATCCGCTGGGTGCCCGAGCACATCAAGGACGGCCAGTTCGGCAAGTGGCTGGAGAACGCCCGCGACTGGTCGATCACCCGCAACCGCTTCTGGGGCAGCCCGGTGCCGGTGTGGAAGTCCGACGACGAGCACCACCCGCGCGTCGACGTCTACGGCTCCTTCGAGGAGATCGAGCGCGACTTCGGCACCCTGCCGCGCGACAAGGACGGCAACCCCGACCTGCACCGCCCGTTCGTCGACGAGCTGACGCGACCCAACCCCGACGACCCGACCGGGAAGTCGACCATGCGCCGCGTCACCGACGTCCTCGACGTGTGGTTCGACTCCGGCTCGATGTCGTTCGCGCAGGTGCACTACCCGTTCGAGAACAAGGACTGGTTCGACAACCACTTCCCGGGCGACTTCATCGTCGAGTACATCGGCCAGACCCGCGGCTGGTTCTACACGATGCACGTCCTGGCGGGCGCGATCTTCGACCGGCCGGCGTTCTCGACGTGCCTGAGCCACGGCATCGTGCTCGGCAACGACGGCCAGAAGATGTCGAAGTCGCTGCGCAACTACCCCGACGTGCGCGAGGTCTTCGACCGCGACGGCGCCGACGCGATGCGCTGGTTCCTCATGTCGAGCCCGATCCTGCGCGGCGGCAACCTCGTCGTCACCGAGCAGGGCATCCGCGACTCGGTGCGTCAGGTGCTGATCCCGCTGTGGAACAGCTGGTCCTTCTTCAGCCTGTACGCCAACGCGGCCAAGGGCGGCGAGGGCTACGACGCCACCTGGCGCACCGACAGCGCGCACCCGATGGACCGCTACATCCTGGCCAAGCTGCGCGACTACGTCGCGGCGATGACCGACCAGCTCGACAACTACGAGGTGGCGGCGGCGTGCGACTCGACGCGCAGCTTCCTCGACGTGCTGACCAACTGGTACATCCGGCGCTCGCGCGAGCGCTTCTGGGACGAGGACGTCGACGCGTTCGACACCCTCCACACGGTGCTCGAGGTCGTCTGCCGCGCCACCGCGCCGCTGATGCCGCTGACCACCGAGGAGGTGTGGCGCGGCCTCACCGGCGAGCGCTCGGTCCACCTCACCGACTGGCCGTCCGCCGACGACCTGCCCGCCGACGAGTCGCTGGTCGCGTCGATGGACACCGTCCGTGACGTCTGCTCGGCCGGCTCGGCGCTGCGCAAGGCCGCCAACCTCCGCAACCGCCTGCCGCTGGCGCGCCTGACCGTCGTCACCGACGCCGACCTCGACGGCAACGAGTCGCTGATCGCCGACGAGCTGAACCTCAAGGCCGTCCAGGTCCTCGCGGTCGACGCGCCCGAGGCGGCGTCGTACGGCGTCTCGCAGCGGCTCACCGTCAACGCCCGCGCGGCCGGCCCGCGCCTCGGCAAGGACGTCCAGCTCGCGATCAAGGGCTCGAAGTCCGGCGACTGGTCGGTCGCCGACGACGGGACCGTGACCGCCGGTGGGCTCGCGCTCGTCGAGGGGGAGTACGCCCTCGAGACCGTGGCCGGGTCGTCCGACGAGGACTCCGCGCTCGGCATGCTGCCGCGCGGCGGCTTCGTCGTCCTCGACACCGCCGTCACGCCCGAGCTCGAGGCCGAGGGTGCCGCCCGCGACCTGGTCCGCGCGGTCCAGCAGGCCCGCAAGGACGCGGGCCTGCAGGTGAGCGACCGGATCAGCCTGACGATCACGGGTCCCGATGCCACCCTGGCCGCGGCCCGGACCCACGAGGCCCTGATCGCGGACGAGACCCTGGCCACCGCGGTGTCGTACGTCGACGCCGCGGAGGTCAAGGTCGAGGTGGAGGCGGCGCGCGGCTAGGCCGACAGCCGTCGGAAGGCGCGTGCCGACAGCGGCACGAACACCAGGGCCAGCACGAGCGGCCACACCAGCGCGACGGCGACGGCGTGCTCGGCGAGGATGCCGTCGGTGATGCCCGAGGGGTTGCCGAACAGCTCGCGGGACGCCGCTGCCGTGGCGGACACCGGGTTCCACTGCGCCAGCGTGCCGAGCCAGGCCGGCATGTCCTGCGGGGAGACGAAGACGTTCGACAGGAAGCCGATCGGCCACACCAGGATCTGCACGGCCAGCACGCCGCCCTCGCCGCGCAGCACCAGGCCGAGGAAGATCCCCAGCCACAGCACGGAGAAGCGCAGCCACAGCAGCAGGCCGACCGCGAGCAGGGACTCCGACCACGATCCGCCGGCCTGCCACCCGATCAGCAGGCCACCCGCCATCAGGACCAGCAGCTCGACGGCCGAGTTGGCCAGGTCGGCGCCCGCGCGTCCGAGCGGCACCGCGACGCTGCTGATGGGCAGGGACCGGAAGCGGTGGGTGACGCCCTTCTTCGAGTCGTTCGCGATCGCGCTCATCGTCGCCTCGAGGCCGAACAGCATGGCGAGGGCGAACATCCCGGGCATCAGGTAGGCCAGGTAGTCGCCCCCGCCGGGCAGCGCGATCGACCCGCCGAAGAGGTAGCCGAAGACGAGCACCAGCATGATGGTGAAGGCGATGCCGAACAGTGGCGCCCAGGGTTCGCGCTGCCAGTGCTTGAGGTCGCGGAGCATGATGATCCAGCTCTGTCGCAGGGTGCTGGTCGCAGTCATCGGTGACCTCCGTCACGGGTGGTGGGCCGGTCGGTGAGGTGCAGGAACACCTCGTCCAGGGTGGGCTCGCGCAGCTGGACGTGGGTGGGGGTGATCGCTGCGGCGTCCAGCGCGCGCACGACGACGAGGAGGACGGCAGTGCCGCCGGCGGTCCCGGCCTCGACGACGAGCTCGGACCTCTCCTCGTCGACCTGGACCTCGCTGTCGACCACCGCCGCGACGGCGGCGCGGGCGGTTTCCGCGTCGGGCCCGGTCGGCAGGCCGACGAGCACCCGGTCCCCGCCGAGCCTGGCCTTCAGCTCGGAGGGACTGCCCTCGGCGACCACCCGGCCGGCGTCCATCACGGTGATCCGGTCGGCGAGCCGGTCGGCCTCCTCGAGGTACTGCGTCGTGAGCAGCACCGTCGTGCCCAGGGCGACCACGCGGCGTACGGCGTCCCAGACGTCTGCGCGTCCGCGCGGGTCGAGCCCGGTCGTCGGCTCGTCGAGGAAGAGCACCGTCGGTCGGGTGACGAGCGCTGCGGCGATGTCGAGCCGGCGCCGCATGCCGCCGGAGTAGGTGGACACCTTGCGGTCCGCCGCGTCGGCGACGTCCATCGCGTCGAGCAGCTCGGCGGCACGCGTGTGCGCGGCGGCGGAGCCCAGACCGTGCAGCCGGGCGAACATCACGAGGTTCTCGCGTCCGTGGAGGACCTCGTCGAGCGCAACCGACTGGCCGACCAGGCCGATGACCGAGCGCACCTGCGCGTGCTGCGTGCGGACGTCGAGACCCGCGACGCGGGCCTCACCCTCCTCGATGCGGGTCAGCGTGGCGAGCGTGTGGACGGCCGTGCTCTTGCCGGCGCCGTTCGGCCCGAGGAGCGCGTGCACCGACCCGGCCGACACCTCGAGGTCGAAGCCGTCGAGGGCCAGCGTGTCGCCGTACTGCTTGCGCAGCCCGTGGGCTGCGAGTGGGGGAGATGGCATGGTGCCTCCAAAATCGTACGATGTACGGAGATGAACGCACCGAGGCTAGCATTTGTTCCGTACGCCGTACGAAGAAGTTAGGGTGGGCATGTGCCCGATCCCGACCCCGTGCTCAGGTTGCTGTGGCGTCACGCCCTTCCGAGCCCCGAGGCGGTGGCGCCCCGTCGAGGCCCCAAGCAGAAGGTCACGGTCGACGACGTCGTCGACGCGGCGATCGACCTCGCCGACCGCGACGGACTCGCCTCCCTGTCCATGCGGGGCCTGGCCCAGCACCTCGGGCTGGGGGCGATGACGCTCTACACCTACGTCCCCACCCGCAACGACCTCCTCGTCCTCATGGTCGACCAGGTGCTCGGTCGCACGGCCCTGCCCGAGCACCCCTCGGACCTGCGCGAGCGGCTCGAGCTCGTGGCCCGCGTGCAGTACGAGGACTGCCGCGCGCACCCGTGGCTGCTGGAGGTGACGGGCGTGCGCGCGTGGCTCGGGCCGCACATGGCCGACCGCTACGAGTGGCAGCTGGGCGCCGTGGAGGGCATCGGGCTCGACGACATCGAGATGGACCAGGCGATCACCCTCCTCGCCTCGTTCGGCACCAGCGTCGCCCGGGCCGAGCAGGTCGTGCGGCACGCCGAGCGCGAGTCGGGGATGAGCGACGCGGTGTGGTGGGAGGCCAACCACGAGGCGCTCGGCGAGGTCATGTCAGGACGCGACTATCCCCTCGCCGGCCGCGTCGGCACGGCCGCGGGGGAGGCCTACCAGGCCGCCAGCGACCAGCGACGCGAGCTCGACTTCGGGCTGGCCCGCATCGTCGACGGACTGATCGCCCACCTCCCCGACGGGTCCTCACGCCCTCCCGTGGGTCGACGCTGACAAGATGGTCGACATGGACCTCGACCTGACCGCCGACGTCGTCACCCTGACCCAGCAGCTCGTCGACATCGAGTCGGTCTCCCACCACGAGCAGGAGATCGCCGACGCCGTCGAGACGGCCCTGGCAGCCCTGCCGCACCTCACGGTGACCCGGCGCGGCCACACGGTCGTCGCGCGCACCGAGCTCGGACGGGGGGAGCGGGTCGTGATCGCGGGGCACCTCGACACCGTGCCGCTCAACGACAACCTGCCCTCCCGCCTCGAGGACGGCGTCCTGCACGGGCTCGGCAGCTGCGACATGAAGGGCGGCGACGCGGTGATGCTCAAGCTCGCCGCGGACGTCACGTCGCCCAACCGCGACCTCACCTTCATCTTCTACGAGGCCGAGGAGGTCGACTCGGTCCACAACGGCCTGCGCAAGCTGACCGAGAGCGACCCCGACCTGCTGCAGGCCGACTTCGCGATCCTCATGGAGCCGAGCAACGCCTCGATCGAGGCGGGCTGCCAGGGCACGATGCGCGTCGACGTCCGCACCACGGGGGAGCGCTCGCACAGCGCCCGCAGCTGGAAGGGCGTCAACGCCATCCACCTCGCCGGTCCCGTGCTCAGCCGACTCAACGACTACGTCGCGCGGCAGCCGGAGATCGACGGCCTCACCTTCCACGAGGGCCTCAACGCGACCGGCATCCGTGGGGGTGTCGCGGGCAACGTGATCCCCGACGAGTGCATCGTCGAGGTCAACTTCCGCTTCGCCCCCGACCGCAGCGAGGCCGACGCCGAGGCGTTCGTGCGCGACTTCTTCGAGGGCTACGACGTCACGGTGACCGATCTGGCCGCCGGAGCGATGCCGGGCCTGGACCGGCCGGCGGCCAAGGCGTTCGTCGAGGCGGTCGGTGGCGAGGTCGCCCCGAAGTTCGGCTGGACCGACGTCGCCCAGTTCACCAGGCTCGGCGTCCCGGCGGTGAACTTCGGCCCCGGCGACCCGATGTTCGCCCACAAGCAGGACGAGCACGTCCCCACCGAGCACATCGAACGCTGTGAGCGGATCCTCAAGGAGTGGCTGGCATGAACACCCGACGCAACGACCGGCACGCCGACCGCGTGACCGGCCCCGTCATCGAGCGTCGCGGGCAGGTGCACGAGGGCAGCACCACCGACCAGCGCCTGCTCGACTCGCGCGGCCCCACCGACTGGGTGCACACCGACCCGTGGCGCGTCCTGCGGATCCAGGCCGAGTTCGTCGAGGGCTTCGGTGCGCTCGCCGAGACCGGTCCGGCCATCGCGGTCTTCGGCTCCGCGCGCACCCCGGTCGACCACCCCTCCTACGCGATCGGCGAGGAGGTCGGCCGCAAGCTCGTCGAGGCCGGCTTCGCGGTCGTCACCGGTGGGGGCCCGGGTGCGATGGAGGCGGCCAACAAGGGCGCCTGCGAGGCCGGCGGCGCGAGCATCGGCCTCGGCATCGAGCTGCCCTTCGAGTCCGGCCTCAACCAGTGGGTCGACAAGGGCATCAACTTCCGTTACTTCTTCGCCCGCAAGACGATGTTCGTCAAGTACTCCCAGGGCTTCGTGGTCCTGCCCGGCGGCCTCGGCACGCTCGACGAGCTCTTCGAGGCGCTGACGCTGGTGCAGACGCGCAAGGTGACGTCGTTCCCCATCGTGCTCATCGGGACGGCGTACTGGTCCGGCCTCTTCGACTGGCTGCGGCAGACGGTGCTCGCCGAGGGCAAGATCAACGCCACCGACCTCGACATGATGGTGCTGACCGACGACGTCGACGAGGCGGTGTCGCTGATGGTGGCCGCCCGCGAGGACCGCTGGCCCACCCCCGAGCCGGAGCGCCCCGAGTGATGATGTGGTTCTTCGCCGTCCTCGTCGTCCTCGCCATGGGCGGCGTGGCGCTGGTGGCCTCCGGTCGCGGCGGCTCGATGGCTCCGGCGTACGACGACCGCCCCGACCTCGCGCTGCCCGACGACCGGCCGATCGCGGCGCAGGACCTGCGCACGGTCCGGTTCCCGCTCGCGTTCCGCGGCTACCGGATGTCCGACGTCGACGAGCTGCTCGCCCGGCTGGCGTCCGAGCTGGAGGACCGGCACCCCGACGGGCCCGACCCGAGCCCCGACGCTCCGGCCTCGTCTGGCGAGCCGCCGCGCCTCTAGGGCAGACTGCCGCGACATGTCGTTCCCGATCGTCGTCTGGATCCTCACGGGCCTCGCTGCCGTGGCGATCGTGCTGACCCGGCTCCGCCTGCGCGGCGCCGCAGCGGCGGGCCGCTTCTCCATCAGCAGCCGCGTGCCCCTGACGCACTTCGTGTCCGGCATCGTCGCCCTCGTCCTGTGGCTGGGCGTGCTGGTCGCGCCGGAGGACTCCCTGCTGGGAGGACCGCTCGTCGGCATCCTCGCGATCGCCTGCTGGTGGCTCACGGCCATCTGCGGGCTGCTGATCCTCGCGCGCTGGCTGCCCGCCAAGGGACGCCACGCGCCGGAGGCCTCCGGCGACTCGTGGAGCGACGGCCCCGGCCTGTCCCTGCTGGCGCACCTCGGCATGGTGGTCGGCGTCCTCGTCTTCACCTACGCCTACCTCACCGCAGCCGTCTGATGCCTGCGCCGCGCGCCCGGTCGGCGTACGCCGCCGTGCTGGCGGCAGCGGCCCTGACCGCGACGGGGCTCCAGACCGCGCCCGCGCCGGCTGCGCCGGCCGCCGTGGCCGCGCCCGTCGACCGCCCGGCCGTCGTCGAGGTCCGCACGATCGGCCACTCCGTCAGGGGACGACCGATCCGGGCGTGGCGGCTCGGGGAGCCGGGCAAGCGACGCATCGTGCTGGTCTCGACGATGCACGGCAACGAGCCGCACACCCGCCGGATCCTCGAGACCCTGCGCGACGGGCGCCCGGTGCGCGGCGTCGACCTCTGGGTCCTCCCGACCTACAACCCCGACGGGCTCGCGCGGGGCACCCGCCGCAACGCCCGCGGCGTCGACCTCAACCGCAACTTCCCGCACCTGTGGAAGGACCTCGACGGCACCTACGAGTCCGGCCCCCGCCCGGCGAGCGAGCCGGAGACCCGGGCGGTCATGGCCTTCCTCGAGGAGGTCGACCCGCGCCGCGTGATCAGCTTCCACCAGCCGTTGCACGGCGTCGACACCGACACCAAGGACGCCGGCTTCGCGCGGCGCCTGGCGCGTGCGCTGCGGCTGCCCCGCACCGCCCTCGACTGCGGAGGGCTGTGCCACGGCACCATGACGATGTGGTTCAACCACCGCTTCCGCGGGTCGGCGCTCACCGTCGAGTACGGCGGCCGCCCCTCGCGGCACCGGATGGCGGTCCAGGCGCCCCGGCAGCTGCTCGGCGCGATCGGTGCCCACCGCGCGGGCCGCGGCTGAGCCTCGGCGGCCGTGCCTCAGCGGCCGTGGAAGGTCGGCTTCTCCTTCGCCATGAACGCGTCGACCGCGGCGAGGTGGTCCTCGGTGCCGCCGGTCAGCGCCATCTTGTCGGCCTCGAAGGCCAGCGACTCCTCCAGCGGGTGCGCGGCGGCGTACGCCACTGCCTGGCGGATCGAGCCGAACGCCACCGTCGGGCCCGACGCCAACCGTGCGGCGAGCTCGCCCACGGCCTGCGGGAGCTCCTCGGCGGTGACGACGTGGTTGGCCAGCCCGAGCTCGAGCGCCTCCTGCGCCGTCACGGTGCGCGGGAAGTAGAGCAGCTCCATCGCCTTGGCGCGGCCCACGAGGCGGGGCAGCGTCCAGCTCGACCCGGTGTCGCAGGAGAGCGCGACACCGGCGAAGGAGGTGTTGAAGCCGGCGGAGTCGACGACGATGCGGAAGTCGGCGGCGAAGGCGAGGCTCGCCCCGGCGCCGGCCGCGACGCCGTTGACCGCCGCGATGACGGGCTTGGGCATCGTGGCGAGGGCCAGCACGATCGGGTTGTAGTGCTGCTCGACGGTCTCCGAGAGCGGGATGTCCGCCTCGCCCTTCAGCCCGGCGAGGTGCTCCTTGAGGTCCTGTCCCACGCAGAAGGCGCGGCCGCTGCCGGTGAGCACGACGCACCGCACCTCCGGGTCGTCGGCGACCCGGTGGACGGTGTCGCGCAGCAGGTCCTTGGTGGCCACGTCGAGGCCGTTCATCGCCTCGGGCCGGTTGAGCGTGATCGTCGCGACGCCGTCCTCGACGTGGAGCAGGACGGGGGCGGTGCCGGTGCTGTCGCCCGCGCTGGGTCCGGCGGCGCGGTCGGGCTGGGAGGTCGTCATGGCCGCAGTCTGCCTGACCAAGATGGGGTGTTACCGCCCTGTGGTGCCGATCACGCGGGTCATGGGGGATAATGGACGTCGTACGACGCCGATCGAGGTGGCCGAACGACTCAGCCGCCTCGATTCGCATGTGATGAGCCACATCCAGTGATGGCTGAACAGGAAGAGGTGCGCCGATGGCCGCCATGAAGCCCCGCACGGGCGACGGACCGCTCGAGGTCACCAAGGAAGGACGCGGCATCGTCATGCGCGTCCCGCTCGAGGGCGGCGGACGGCTGGTGGTGGAGCTCAACGCCGAGGAGGCCGCGGCTCTCGGTGACGCTCTCAAGGACGTCGTCGGCTGATCGTGCCCAGCACCGCACTGCCGCCCCAGGTCTCGCCGCCCGAGTTCGCACTGAGCCCCGCGCTGCCGCACCAGATCGGCGGCGCGGAGGTCTGGGCGTTCCCGGTCCTCCCGGACGAGGACGGGCCGCTCCTCGGACCCGGCGCCGACGAGGCCGGTGACGCCCTCGGCGTCGACCTGCTCGCCGCGCTCGAGGCGTCACGAGCCACCGGTCGCACCGGCGAGCTGACGTCGGTCCCGGTCGCCGGACTCGCCCGCAGGGACGCGACGTCCGACGGGGAGACCGACGGCCCCGGCCTCGTGCTGCTCGTCGGTGTCGGCGAGGCGACCACGACCGACCTGCGCCGCGCCGGCGCGGCGCTGGCCCGCGCCACCAAGGACCGCGGCAACGTCGTGACGTCGCTCGCGGCGATCGCCCCCGACGAGGGCCTCGGTGCCTTCGTCGTCGGCGCGATGCTCGGCTCGTTCGCCTTCCACTGGCGCTCCAACGGGCCGAAGGAGCGACCGGTCGCCCGGATCGTGCTCGCCGGCGTGGACGGCGACGGCGCCGACGACGAGCTCGCCCGGGCGATCGCGCTCGGTGGCGCCGGCTGGCGCTCCCGCACCCTCGCGACCGTCCCGGCCAACCTGAAGACCCCCGCCTGGCTGGCCGAGCAGGCCGTCGAGGTCGGCGAGGAGGCCGGCCTCGAGGTGCAGGTCTGGGACGACGCGCGGCTGGAGGCCGAGGGCTTCGGCGGCATCCGCGCCGTCGGCGGCGGCTCCGTCAACGAGCCCCGGCTGATCCGCATGGACTACACCCCGCGCGGCGCCACCAAGCGCATGCCCACGGTGGTCCTCGTCGGCAAGGGCATCACCTTCGACACCGGTGGCCTCGACATCAAGCCCAGCGAGGGCATGCTGACGATGAAGCGCGACATGAGCGGCGGTGGTGCCGTCATCGCCACCATGGCTGCGCTCCGCGACGTCGACTGCCCGGTCCGCGTGGTCGGCCTGGTGCCGGCCGCGGAGAACGCCGTCAGCGGGTCCGCGATGCGCCCGGGCGACGTCATCACCCACTTCGGGGGCCGCACCTCCGAGGTCAACAACACCGACGCCGAGGGCCGCCTCGTGCTGGCCGACGCGATGGCCTACGCCGTCAGCGAGCTCGCTCCGGCCGCCCTCGTCGACATCGCCACCCTCACCGGTGCGATGAAGGTGTCGCTCGGCCAGTGGACCGGCGGCTACTTCGCCAACCACGAGGGCCTGGCCGACCAGGTGCGGGCCGCCTCGGCCACGTCGGGCGAGAACACCTGGCGGATGCCGCTGGTCGCCGACTACGAGGAGAAGGTGTCCTCCAAGATCGCCGACGGCGACAACGCCGCGGGTGGCGCCGGCGCGATCACGGCCGCGCTCTTCCTCCAGCACTTCGCCGGCGACGTCCCGTGGGCCCACATCGACTTCGCCTCCGCAGCGGAGTCGCCGACCGACCGCCACGAGTGGACCGCCGGCCCCAGCGGCTGGGGCCCGCGGCTGCTGCTGAGCTGGCTCGGCTCCGACGACCCGTTGGCCGGGATCGTCTGATGCTCGGGCTCACCGTCCGCTGGTCGCTCGCCGATGCGCCGGAGGGGGTCGAGGAGCAGCTGGCGTCCTACGTCGCCGAGACCTCCCACGCCCGGTTCACCGGGATGGCCGGGCTGCGGTTCAAGACCTGGCGCCAGGTGCCGGGGGAGTGGTTCGAGGGCTGCTACGTCTTCGCGACCAGTGAGGCGCGCGACGACTTCCAGCGCACGTTCACCGAGGGGGCCGACGACGCGCCCGGCACCCGGATCATCGGGAGCCCGCCGATCCTCATCGAGGCGTGCGACGTCGTGGCGATCGCCGAGGGTTGGGACGGCTTCACGGCCGCCCCTCGTCTCTAGCCCGGCCCGACGCGCGGGTCAGGCCTCGGGGGCCCACTCCTTCTTCGCGGCGAGCAGGCCGTCGCCGACGGGCAGCAGCACCGGCACGAGCGCCTCGTGCTCGAGGATCGTCCGCCCGAGCTCGCGGATCGTCACGGTCTCCTCGTCGCGCTGGGCCGGGTCGGCGACCCGGTCGTGCCACAGGGCGTTGTCGAAGGCCACGATCCCGCCGGGACGCAGCAGCCGCAGCGCCTCCTTGAGGTACGCCGCGTACTCGCGCTTGTCGCCGTCGCAGAACACCAGGTCGTAGTGGCCGTCGGTGAGCCGGGGCAGCACGTCGAGCCCGGCGCCGGCGATGGTGCGGGCACGGTTGCCGGTGATGCCGGCCTCGGCGAAGGTCTCCTTGGCGAGGCGCTGGTGCTCGGCCTCGATGTCCACGGTGGTCAGCACGCCGTCCGCGCGCATCCCGCGCAGCAGCCAGAGTCCCGAGACGCCGGTGCCGGTGCCGATCTCGACGACCGCGCGGGCGTCGAGGACGGAGGCGAGGAAGCGCAGCGCCGCGCCGACCCCGGGGCCGACGGGGGCCACGCCGACCTCCTCGGCCCGGCTGCGGGCGGCGGCCAGGATCTCGTCCTCGGCCACGAACGACTCGGCGTAGGACCAGCTCGCGGGCTTGATCGGGGTGGTGTTGTTCGGCACGCGGGCGACTCTATCGCGCAGCAACCGCGGGACGTGGCCGGGAACACACGGACCCCCTCGGTCGTTGGAGGCGGTGACCCGGGCAGAAGTTCTTGGTCGGTCCGCATGCGGTTCACAGGGAACTCTCAGGCGGGATACCTAGCGTCAGGAAGGACGTCGAACCGTTGCAGCTGCGGTCGAGGAAGACGAGCCAGGGAGCGCCCGTGGGTGATCAGGTCGATGCCACAGCCGATGCCGTCGACGTGCCCACGTGGGACGAGGTCGTGGAGCAGCACTCCGACCGGGTCTTCCGGCTGGCCTACCGGCTGACGGGCAACCGGCCCGACGCCGAGGACCTCACCCAGGAGGTCTTCGTACGGGTCTTCCGGTCCCTCGACACCTACACGCCGGGCACCTTCGAGGGCTGGCTGCACCGCATCACGACCAACCTCTTCCTCGACGGTGCGCGCCGCAAGCAGCGCATCCGCTTCGACCCGCTGTCCGACGAGCGCGCCGCCCGGCTGACCAGCCCGGCCCCGGCGCCCGAGCTCGCCGTGGCCGACCGGACCTTCGACGACGACATCGAGACGGCGCTGGCGACCCTGCCGCCCGACTTCCGCGCCGCGGTCGTGCTGTGCGACGTCGAGGGGCTCAGCTACGAGGAGATCGCCGAGATCATGGATGCCAAGCTCGGCACCGTGCGCTCGCGCATCCACCGCGGTCGCACGATGCTCCGCAAGGCCCTCGCGCACCGTGAGCCGGCCGCGGGGCGCTCGCGCTACTCGGGACCCGTCGCCCCCCACCCGCGCGGGGCGGTGTCGTGATGAGCCACCTCGGATCGCGGGTCAGCGCACTCCTCGACGGTCGCCTCGCGCCGGAGGAGGAGGAGCGCTGCTGGAGCCACGTCCACGCGTGCCACGCCTGCCGTGACCTCGTCGAGCAGGAGGGGTGGGTCAAGACCCAGCTCGCCCAGCTGTCCTTCGGCCCGGGCCGGCCGTCCCACGACTTCAAGTCCGAGCTGGTGGGCCGCTGCTCGGCCATGCAGCCCGGTGCCGGCCACGGTCTGGCCGCCCCCCAGTTCCCGACGGTCGCGCCACCGCCCGCGCCGCGGCCTGGTCGCCATCGGCGGCGGCGCGGCGAGCGCCTGCGTCGTCGGCGTCCTCGCCCTCGGCGTGGCCGGCGCCCCGCGCGTCGACCCCCGGCCCCCGGTCACCGACCTGAGCCGGCCGACCGGTCCCGCGAGCCCGGCCGTCACCGGTGACGACCGCGCCACCCGTGGGCCGGTCTCACCCTCCCGGACGCCCCTGGCCGAGCGCCTCGTGGCGATCCGGGAGAAGATTGCTCCGTGAGCGACGAGCACAGGCCCGACGAGCAGACCCCGGACGAGCAGGTCACCGACCAGCCGCTTCCGGGCGCGCAGGACGAAGAGCCCACCCAGCCCCTGACCGGCTGGCGACCCACCGAGCCCGCTCCCGCTCCCGCTGTGCAGCCGGAGGGCCGTGTCTACGGCGCTCGCGACGACGCCGACCACGAGCCCCCGGCCGGAGATGCTCGAGGGCCCTCCGCCGCACGCGACGCCGTTCGGCGGGCCGCAGGCCCCGCAGCAACAGCAGCCCCAGCCGGATGCCGGCCACGATCCCGCGGCCCCGACCGTGCCGTACCCGACCCAGGGTCCGTACCCCCAGCAGCCGGGCCAACAGCCGGGCCAGCCCTGGTTCGGCCCGGGTCCGCAGCCGCGCCCGACGTACGCCGGCCCGACGACGGTCTCCCGCAAGATCCCGCTGTGGGTCTGGCCGGCCGTCGCCTGCCTCGCCCTGGTCGTCGGCATGCTGGGCGGCCTCGCCGGCGGCGCGATCCAGGACGTGCTCGCGTCCCGTCCGGGCACCAACGACAACGGGATCAACGGTGTGCGGACGCAGACCGCCGCCCCGCTGGAGGCCGACAACGGCTCGGTCGCCGCGGTGGCGCAGGCGCTCCTCCCCAGCACCGTCCAGATCGTGGCCGAGCTGGACGGACGCCCGGGCGGCGCCACCGGCTCCGGCTTCGTCCTCGACCGCGAGGGCCACGTCGTGACCAACGACCACGTGGTCGCCTCGGCGGCCGAGGACGAGGGCTCGATCGTCGTGATCGACCACCGGGGCCAGCGGCGCGAGGCGACCGTCGTGGGCCGCAGCTCGGTCTACGACCTCGCCGTGCTGTCCGTCGAGGGCGGCGGCAAGCTCGAGCCCGCGGCGCTGGGGGCCTCGCAGGTCCTGCGTGTCGGCGACTCCGTGATCGCCTTCGGCGCCCCGCTCGGCCTGAGCCAGACCGTGACCTCGGGCATCGTCAGCGCCCTCAACCGGCCGGTCACCACCTCGGGGCAGTCCGAGGACAACTCCTCCTACATCAACGCCGTGCAGACCGACGCCGCGATCAACCCGGGCAACTCGGGTGGTCCGCTCGTCAACCTCGCCGGCGAGGTCGTCGGGGTGAACTCCGCGATCGCGACCAACGGCGGCGCGTCGGGCGAGGCGGGCAACATCGGTGTCGGCTTCGCGATCCCGATCGAGCAGGTGCGCACGACCGTCGACCAGATCCTGCGCACCGGCAAGGCGGAGTACCCCGTGATCGGGGCCCAGGTCCGCACGGGACTCGAGCCTGATGCCGACGGGGCCACCATCACCGAGGTCATGCCCGACACCCCGGCCGAGCGCGCCGGACTGGAGAAGGACGACGTCATCACGGCGGTCGGCGACCAGCCGGTCAGCGACGGCATCGCGCTGATCGTGGCCATCCGCACCCACCTGCCCGGGGAGACCGTCGAGATGTCGGTGGTCCGCGGCGGTGAGGAGCGGGTCGTCCAGGTGGAGCTCGACGGCAAGGTGGGGTGATCACCCCACGGCGTTCTCCCCCGCTGCGCTCCTCCGAACAACGCCGCAGGGACCCCGACACGCCTAGTTGTCGGACGACTCGGTCTCCGCGTCCACGAACGGGTGCTGGTCGACGAACGTGCGCGTCTCGGCGTACATCCGCTCGATGAACTCCTCGAGCTGGACCCGCTCGACGCGCCACTGACCCCGCCCGCCGATCTTGATCGCCGCCAGCTCGCCGCGACGGACCAGCGCGTAGACCTGCGCGCCGGAGGTGTTGAGCACCTCCGCGACGTCGGCGAGCGTCAGGAAGCGGGGGTCGTCGGCCATGGACCCATCGTGCCACCGCGGTTCCTGCTCCCGCCGCCGCCCGGCCGTCCCTGTGGAGAGACAGGTGTGAAAGTCCCGCGGGAAGGCCATGATGACGTCGTGCCTCGGACCACCTCTCGGACCTCTCGCGGCTCCTCCCGCCACGCCCCCTCGCCCGCGGTCCCGCCGACGACCCGCGCCACCGACGTCCCACCCGCCACCCGGGCCACGACGCCCGGGTGGCGCGATCCGCGGCTGTGGGTCGGGGTGGTCCTGGTGACGGGTTCGGTGGTGGCGGGGGCGCGCCTCCTGGCCGGGGCCGACGACATGACCCCGGTGTGGGCCGCCTCGTCCGACCTGGCGGCGGGCCAGACGCTGACCGCCGACGACCTCGAGGCCACCCGGGTGCGCTTCGACGACGCCGCCGACCACGACCGCTACCTCGGCGTCGACGACGAGCTGCCGGCAGCGCTCACCCTCACCCGGCCCCTGTCGGCGGGCGAGCTGGTGCCGGCGGCCGCGCTGGGGGAGCAGGCGGCCGACGACACCGTGTCGCTGTCGATCGCCGTCGCGCCCGAGCACGTCCCCACCGACGTGGTCCGCGGGTCGCGGGTCGACGTGTGGGTCGTGGCCGACCGGACCGTCGCGCAGCGTCGCGGCGGTGCGGCCGCCGAGCTGGTCCTCGGCGACGTCGCGGTCCTCGACGCGCCGGTGGTGTCCGACGCCTTCGCGTCGGCGACCAGCCGGCAGCTGGTCCTCGCTGTCCCGGAGGCCGACGAGGAGCAGCTCGGCGAGGTCCTGGCGGCCGTCGGCGACGACCGGGTCCGGGTCGTCGGCAGGGGGTGAGGAGGTGATCTGCGTGCTGCTGCTCGCGGCGGGCGAGGCGTGGGAGTCGCCGGCCCTCACCGACCTCGAGGCACACCCGGGGGTGGTCGTCCTCAAGCGCTGCGTCGACGTCGACGACCTGCTCGCGGCCGTCACGAGCGGCCAGGCCGACGTCGCCGTCGTCTCCCTCGACGCACCCGGGCCTCGACCCGGCGAGCGTCGCCCACCTGCGCCGCCATGCCGTGCGCCCGGTCGCCGTGACCTCGGCGCTCCCCGAGGACCTCGACGCCCGTGAGCACGCCGGGCGACTGGGGATCACCGCGCTGGTCGGTCGGGGGCAGCTGGCGTCGTTGCCACGGGTGGTCACCACCGTCGAGGACGTCGCTGACACGCGCGTGCGCGACGACGTGCCGGTCCACGACCTCGGGGTCGACCACCTGCCTGCGGCCGACCCCGGCCGACTCGTGGTCGTGTGGGGCCCGGCCGGCGCCCCCGGGCGCACGACGGTCGCGACCAACCTGGCGTGGGAGCTCGCGCGGCGCGACGTGACGGTGGTGCTCGCCGACCTGGACCCCTACGGCGGCGCCGTCGCCCAACAGCTCGGGATCCTCGACGAGGTGTCCGGGCTGCTGTCCGCCTCCCGTCTCGCCGCCGCTGGTCAGCTCGACGACCGCTTCCCCTCGGTCTGCCGGGGCGTCGGCGACCACCTGGCCGTGGTCACCGGCCTGCCGCGCGCCGATCGGTGGCGGGAGGTGCGGGCGGCACAGGTCGAGCAGCTGCTGGAGCGGGCCCGCGCTCACGGTCACGTCGTGGTCGACACCGGCTTCAGCCTGGAGGACGACACCGGGTCCGAGCTCGGCGGGCGTCCCGGGCGCAACGCCCTGACCCTCACCGCGCTCGAGCAGGCCGACGAGGTGGTCGTCGTGGGCGCTGCCGACCCGGTGGGACTCACCCGGCTCGCCCGCGGGCTGGTCGACCTGCGCGACCGCGCTCCCGGCACGCCCGTGCGCGTGGTGGTCAATCGGATGCGGCCCTCGATCGGGTGGTCGGAGAAGGAGATCGCCGGCATGGTCGAGGGCTTCAGCCGGGTCGCCGGACTGCACTTCCTGCCCGACGACCGCGCCGGGCTCGACCAGGCCCTGGTGAGCGGCCGCCCGGTCGCCGACCTGGGTACCTCACCGCTGGTGCACGCCGTCGCCGCTCTCGCTGACGCGGTGTTCCCGGCCCACGCCCGCGGCGGCGCTGACGGGCCGTCCGTCCGGACCCGCCTGAGACGGGGCCGCGGCCCCACAGGCCACGGGGGAGGACGACGTTCCGCCCGCTCGACGTAGGCAAACAAGTTGTCAAAATTGTAAAAAGCATCAAGATTTCACGTAATTTGGGTTCTGATTCCGAGGGAGAACCTAAATGTCACGTCACTACCGCATCGCTGCCATCTCGAGTCTCGCCGTCGTCCTGATGGCCTCGCCCGCGTCGGCCAAGCTGTTCCAGGGCACCACCGGCGACGACAGCATCAGGGGCAAGAACCGCGCCGACAAGATCATGGCCATCGGTGGCCAGGACAAGGTCACGGCCCGGGGTGGGAACGACAAGGTCTGGGCCGGCAACGGTCACGACACCGTCAGCGGCGACGACGGCGACGACTGGATCACCCTCCAGCCCGGCAACGACTGGGGCTCGGGCGGGCTCGGCAACGACTCCATCGACGGCGGTCAGGGCGATGACGTGATGTACGGCGGCGAGGGCAACGACAAGCTGACCGCCGGTGACGGCAACGACGTCGTGCACGGCGAGGGTGGCAACGACCTCGTCGGCGGCGGCCCCGGCGACGACCAGCTCTTCGGCGGTGACGGCGTCGACAAGCACATCGGCAACGACGGCAACGACTGGATCGACGCCGGTCCCGGGGACGACGGAGCGATCCAGGGCGGTCCCGGCAACGACGTGCTCATCGACGGCGAGGGCAACGACGTCAAGATCAAGGGCGACGAGGGTGACGACACCGTCTTCCTCGGTCCCGGCGCCGACAAGGTCTTCACCGAGCAGGGCAACGACACGATCTACGTGCTCCCCGACGGCCAGCAGGACAAGATCCACTGCGACGACCCGACCCTGGGCGACAGCGGCAACGCCGACCGGGTCATCTTCGTCGGCTGGCGCGACCCCGCGGACGTCATCGACTACCGCGGCTCCTGCGAGATCGTCGAGGTCACCACCGAGCTCCCGGCCGGGTGGCCCTACGGCCCGATCCCGTCGCAGCGCTCCGTCATGCAGCGAACAGCAGGTACAGACCTCCCACGGTGAAGCAGACCATCGCCACCAGCAGCGGCAGCTGACCGGTGAGCTGGTGCCGTCGCGGCAGCAGCTTGATCGCCCGGTCGTGGGCAGCCACCACGCCCACGACGTGGCCGAGGGTCACGGCAGCGACCTTGCTCACCGCGAGGAAGGTCGGGTGCGCCGAGAGCCAGTAGTTGACCTGCAGGTCGGCGGTGCCGAGGTAGTTGTCGCCCCGGCTGAACGGGTCGCTGAGCTGGATGAGCGTCTGCTGGCCGTACTCGACGAAGTAGGTCAGGTAGTGGGCCACGATGTAGCCCACGATGATCGGGATCACCGAGTGCGCGAACAGGTTGGGCAGCGTCCGGCGCGGGATGTCGCTGCTGACACCGGTCGCCATGGTCGCGACGGTGAGCACCAGCGCGACGCCGGCCGAGAAGGCGATGAGCGCGAGGGTGTCGGGCCACACCCGTGACGTCGACATCGACTGCACCAGCTTGAGCCAGGGCGTCGACTCCCGGAAGGAGTCGAACGCGGTGCTGCCGAACAGCACGCCGACCACCATCACCAGCCCGGGCCGCGGGACCACGGTGTCGAGGTTGGCGAGCGGGCTGCGCAGCACCAGCACGCCGTCGCGGCGTCCCCAGATCGACAGCTTGGCGACCAGCGAGGAGTAGACCTCGAACGGGTCGGCACGGGCGAGGAACGTCGTGCCCCACAGGGCCGATCCGATGAACATGATGCCGAGGTAGGCCGCGCACCAGAGCCGGACGGGCCCGACGTCGGTGGAGTAGGGGTAGACCAGCTCGAGCCAGACGAAGGCGAACAGCCCGGCCGCGGCGGGCCAGTAGCCGAGGCGGGTGGGGTAGACGTACAGGCCCTCGCCCTCGGGGACGCCCGAGATCTTCGCGAACAGCATGCTGATCGTGCGCGCCGGGCTGAGGGCGCGGAACACCGGCCCGAGCAGGAGGGAAGCCGGCACCAGGCCGACCCACAGGATCACGTAGAAGGTGCCGAGGAACGGGTTGATCAGCGTGTCCTCACCGAACACCGCTGCCGCGGCGACGTAGAGGAAGAACGCCATCCCCAGCACGCGGGCGCCGATCGCCAGCGCGCGCGACGACACGATGCGGTCCAGCCACTCCGGAGCCGGGCGACCGCTGGTCGCCGCGTCGTAGCGCGGCTCGCGCCACGCCACCGCCAGCACGGTGAAGGAGACGACCAGTGCGGCGACGGCGCCGGCGATCGCCAGCTCCGACGGGATCGGCAGGTCCTTCGCGCCGCCGAGACCGTGCGCCGAGATCGAGCCGCCGACGGCGAGGGGTGTCACCGGACTTCGAGCTGGAGCAGGACCACGTCGGGGTCGTGGCTCTCCACCTCGACCACGCCCGGGCGGTCGATGACGATCTCGTGCTCCGAGGTGCCGGCGTCGTAGGCGATCTCCTGCTCGGGCGTGCTGTGCACGTGGAGCTCCCCGGCCTCGTCGGCCTCGATCGTCAGCTCCAGGGTCTGGTCGACCCCCAGCTCGACGCGCTCCCCGTTGGGGGTGAACGAGTCGCCCTCGCGCGTCACGGTGATGGCAGCGCCGTCGCCCGTGCTGGTGGACCCCGAGTCGGAGGCGGAGTCGGAGGGGGCGGAGCTGGAGCTCTGGTCGGTGGCCGGCGGGTCGGTGTCCCCGTCTCCTCCGCAGGCGCTGAGCGCGGCGGCCAGGACGAGGACGAGGGGGGCGAGGCGCGTGACGACGCGACCGGACACGAGGATCTCCTTCTGCAGCTGCACGGGCAGGCAGCGGCCACGGCACCCGCCGCGTCACTGCCTCTGCCAGAATCCCATGCGGGACAAGATCGTCGACGAGAGGGCATCAGATGAGCGAGCGGAGCGAGCGAACAGTTCAGCGCCGCGTGACTCGTGCCTCATGTGCGCACGGAGCGAAGCGAGTACGTGCATGAGTGAGCGGCTCCGGCCGCGGGACCTGGCCATCCTGGCCGCAGAGTCCCCCACGACGCCCATGCACAACGCGACGGTGGAGATCTTCGACCCGGGGGAGTCCGGCTTCGACCACGACCGGCTCGTGCAGCTGATCGCCGACCGGATCGCCTTCGTCCCGCGCTACCGGCAGCGGCTGCAGCTGGTGCCGGGGCGGCTGGCCAACCCGGCCTGGGTGGACGACGAGGGCTTCGACCTCGGCTACCACGTACGACGCTCCGCGCTGCCGCGCCCGGGTTCGATGGACCAGCTCCGCGAGCTCGTCGCGCGCATCGCGTCGAGGCCGCTCGACCGGAGCCGTCCGCTCTGGGAGTGCTACTTCGTGGAGGGCCTCGAGCACGGACGCATCGCGCTGCTGACCAAGAGCCACCAGATCCTGGTCGACGGCCGCGAGACCGTCGACATCGGCCAGGTGCTGCTCGACACGTCCCCCGACCGGTCGACCCTCGGGCACGACGACGACTGGCACCCGGGCCGGTCGGCCGGACCCGTGGCGGCGGCCGTCGCCGCGGTGACGGACAGCCTCGAGAGCCCCCGCACCCTCTGGATGACCACCCGCGCCAACGCCGAGTCGCTCGGCCGCGCGGCCTCGGCCTCGGGCGCGCGCGTCGCCGAGGTGGCCAACGCCCTCGCCGGACGCGGACCGGTGCACTCCACACCGGTGCACCGCCGGCTCTCGCAGCAGCGCCGGTTCGTCACGGTGCACACCGAGCTCTCCGACTACCGCGCGATCCGCGAGGTGCACGGCGGCACGGTCAACGACGTCATCCTGGCCACCATCGCCGGTGGGCTCCGCGGCTGGCTGATGGCGCGCGCCGAGTCGCTGGGCGGGCTGCGGACGATCAAGGCGATCGTGCCGATGTCGGTCATCGACGACGAGCTCGAGCCGACGTCGCTCGGCAGCCAGATCACCGGACACCTCGTGCACCTGCCGATCGGCGAGCCCAGCCCGGTCGTGCGGCTGCACCAGGTCAGCTACGACCTGCGCGCGCACCGCGACAACGGCCGCAACGTCTCGGCCCGTCGGCTCTCCGGCATCGCCGGCTTCGCCCCGACGACGTTCCACGCCCTGGGCGCGAGGTTGGCCACGGCCGAGCTGCGACGCGGCTTCCACGTGTCGGTCACCAACGTGCCGGGACCGCAGTTCCCGCTCTACGCCGACGGTGCCCGGATGCTCGAGTCCTACCCCGTCCACCCGCTGCTGCCCGACCACCCGCTCGCCATCGGCGTGACGTCGTACGACGGTGGCGTGTTCTACGGCATCACGACCGACCGCGACGCCGTGCCCGACGCCGACGTCCTCCGCCAGTGCGTGCTCGAGGCGCTCGACGAGCTGAAGGACTCGGCCTCCGACACCAGGCCGCGCGCCCCGCGCGGGCGCAAGAAGGCCGCCGCGAAGGAGAAGACGTGACCCGCCGCTACCTCCCGTCGTCACTGCCGGACCTGGCCGAGGACTGGGCGGCCGACGGCCCTCGCGTGGTCGACCCGGTGCTCCCCGCGGACGACGGCGAGGAGAGCGAGTACGTCGCCCTGATGACCGCCGCGGACGCGTCCGCCGAGCTGGTGGCCGGCCTGCCCGACGGTCGGCGACGTCGGGTCGTCGTGGTCGCCGAGACCTCCGCGGCCGACGGCGCGGTCCGCTGGCGCGACGTGGTCGCGGTGCACGTGGACACCGAGGACGACGCGGACGCGGACGACGACCTGGCGTGGTGGGCCACCCAGGAGATCGGGGACCTCGTCGCCTCCCGGTGATCGTGCCCCCGATCCAGCACTTTGAGCGCGCTGGCGGGTCTGACACCATCAGCCGCATGGACGCGATCACCTTTCCTCCGGCTCCCACCAACGAGCCGAACCTGACGTACGCCCCTGGCAGCGCGGAGCGGGAGACCCTCGTCGCCGAGCTGGCCCGGCTGGAGAAGAAGCAGCAGTCGTTCCGTGCCGTGATCGGCGGCAAGCGCCGCAACGGCGGTGGCGCGGAGATGAAGGTCGTCCAGCCGCACGACCACGCGCACGTGCTCGGCACGCTGAAGAACTCCACGGTCAAGGACGCCGAGGCCGCGGTGAAGGCCGCCAACGACGCGGCGCCGGCGTGGCAGGCGATGCCCTTCGACGAGCGCTGCGCGATCATCCTCAAGGCCGCCGACCTGCTGGCCGGCCCGTGGCGCCAGACGCTGAACGCCGCGACGATGCTGGGGCAGTCGAAGACGGCGTTCCAGGCCGAGATCGACGCCGCGTGCGAGCTGATCGACTTCTGGCGCTTCAACGTCCACTACGCCAAGCAGATCCTCACCGACCAGCCGATCGCGAACAGCCCGGGCATCTGGAACCGCACCGACCACCGCCCGCTCGAGGGCTTCGTCTACGCGATCACGCCGTTCAACTTCACCGCGATCGCAGGCAACCTGCCCACCGCTCCGGCGCTGATGGGCAACACGGTGATCTGGAAGCCGTCGCCGACCCAGCAGCTCGCCGCGTCGCTGACGATGGAGCTGCTGGAGGAGGCCGGCATGCCGCCCGGCGTCATCAACATGCTCCCCGGTGACGGCCTGGACGTGTCGAAGGTGGCCCTGACCCACCGCGACCTCGCCGGCATCCACTTCACCGGCTCGACCCCGACCTTCCAGCGCCTGTGGCGCACGCGTCGGGGAGAACATCGACGGCTACCGCTCCTACCCGCGCATCGTCGGCGAGACCGGCGGCAAGGACTTCATCGTCGCCCACCCCTCGGCCGACCCCGACGTGCTGCGCACGGCGATGATCCGTGGTGCCTTCGAGTTCCAGGGCCAGAAGTGCTCGGCCGCCTCGCGTGCCTACGTGCCGAAGTCGGTCTGGGCGAAGATCAAGGACCAGCTCATCGCCGACACCGAGGCGCTCGCCATGGGTGACGTCACCGACTTCACCAACTTCATGGGCGCCGTGATCGACGACCGGGCGTTCGCCAAGCACAAGGCCGCGATCGCGCGCGCCAAGCGGCAGAAGCACCTCACCGTGATCGCCGGCGGCCAGACCGACGACTCGGTCGGCTACTTCGTCCGGCCGACGATCATCGAGTCCACGGACCCGACCGACCAGATCTTCGCCGACGAGTACTTCGGCCCGATCCTCGCCGTGCACGTCTACGACGACGCGCGCTTCGAGAAGGTCGTGGAGCAGATGGAGTCGTTCGCCCCGTACGCCCTCACCGGCGCGATCATCGCGCAGGACCGTGCGGCCATCGCGTGGGCGCGCAAGACGCTGCGCTTCGCCGCGGGCAACTTCTACATCAACGACAAGCCCACCGGCGCGGTCGTCGGGCAGCAGCCCTTCGGTGGCGGTCGTGCGTCCGGCACCAACGACAAGGCCGGCGCTGCGGTCAACCTGCTGCGCTGGACCTCGCCGCGGTCGATCAAGGAGACCTTCGTGCCTCCGAAGGACCACCACTACCCGCACCAGGGCTGACGTCCGGACGCTCGAGCGCATGGGGGAGGATGGGGGCGTGCTCGCCCCCGTCCTCCCGCTCCGCCCGCTGTGGCACATGGGGGCCCTGCACCCCTACGAGCAGGCGCTCACGCTGCTGCTGGCGTTCGGGCCCTTCGTGGTGCTCGGCCTGGTGATCTGGCGTCGGCGCGGCGAGGACGACGAGCACCTCAGCTGAAGACGGGGACGTCCAGTCCCGCGAGCGTGTCCCGCTCCGCGACGGTCGGCTCGGCGCGCCCGGTGCCGACCATGACCACCCGCTCCGTCGACCACCCGTCGAGGGTGCGGCCGAGCAGCGCCTCGACGACCCGGCGCGACTCGTCGAGGCCCACGCGCGGTGGGCCGGGGGCGTCGAGGTGGACGACGAGGTCGGCGTGGTGGAGCGTCGCCTCCACCACCAGCGTGCTGGCGAGGTCGTCGACGCGGAGGGCGTGGCCCTGCGTCGAGACCACCTCCGCGTCCGGCGTGGCCGCCACCGACCGGGCGGTCGCGGCCGCCGCCTCGAGGTAGCGCTCGCGCAGGGCGTCGAGGTCGTGGAGCCCGGCCTCGACACGGGTCAGACGGCGGTTGCGCTCGTCGGCGTCCGGGTCGCTGCCCCAGGACCGCCAGTAGGCGACCGCGTCGCAGTCGGCGGCGCGACCGGCCGGCGTGTGGGCCGCCACCAGACCGCGCACGGCATCGGCGTGCAGGTGCCACAGCAGGTCACGCACGCTCCAGCCGGTGCACCCCGTGGGGGCCCACGCATCCTCCTCGCGCAGCCGCGACACGACGGCGGCGAGCGCGTCGTACGACTCCGTGAGCAGCGCGTTCATCGAGCGGCGAGCCACTCCACGCCGGTGCGGTGCTCGGTGTCGAGCGCCTTGCCCAGCATGTCGGCGACGAGGCCCTCGATCTTGCCGCCGACCAGCGGCAGCCGCACGGTCACCTCGAGGTCGACGCGCTCGGTGGTGCGCCCGCCCGACTCGACCAGGGTGGCGGTGCCGGCCATCTCGCCCGGCTTGCCGGGGATGGCGACCTCGACGTCGGCGTGCTCGGTCGTGCGCCACGACTCGACCTGCACGATCCGGATCTCGTCGCCGACGATCTTGGTCGCGAACGACGGCAGGCCCGAGGACGACTGCACCTGCTCGATCGTGACGACGCCGCCCTCGACGGTGACGCTGCCGCGCACGACGTGCATCCGCTCGAGCACGAGCTCGCGGAAGGTCCGGTCGGTGAGCATCGCCGCCACCTCCTCGAGAGAGGCGTCGTAGGTGAGGTCCTTGACCACGCGCTTGCCCATCCAGGGTCCTCCGGGGTGCTCGTGCGAGCGGCCGGGGCGGACGCCCCGACCGGTGCCGACATCATGGCCGACGGTGCCGCCGGGGGCGAGGACCGGCACCTCTCCTCACGCCCCGACGGGCGAGGTGACCGGCGGGTACCGACCCGTGTTGTGACGGTCACACCGCGGGTCCTAGTGTCGGAGTGTGGCGACGCCTCGAGGAGACCAAGGACCAGCAGCTCGACGCAGCGACGGCGGCACGTCCGGAGTGGGGTGACCTCGTGCGCGCCTACTACCGCCACGTCGCTCCCGAGGAGGTCGCCGAGCGGTCCCCGGAGGACCTCCTGGGTGCCGTCGCCTCCCACCGCGAGCTCGCCTCCTCGCGCCCGCAGGGCACCGCCGCCGTCCGCGTCGTGACTCCCACGATCGCCGACGCGGGCTGGTCGGCGTCGGGTCGGTCGGTCGTCGAGGTGGTCACCGACGACATGCCGTTCCTCGTCGACTCGGTGACGATGGAGCTCAACCGGCTCGGGCCACAACGTGCACGCGATCCTCCACCCGCAGTTCGCCGTCGAGCGCGACATCACCGGCGCGCTCCAGCACGTGCACGCCCACGAGGCGCGGGGAGGCGCCTGGGCCGCCGTCCAGGCCGAGACCCAGCCGTCGGCCCAGGAGGGCGCGGAGTCGTGGATGCACGTCGAGATCGACCGCACCGACGACGACGAGGCGGCCGAGATCACCGACGCCCTCCAGCGGGTGCTGCGCGACGTGCGCGAGTCCGTCGAGGACTGGGAGAAGATGCACACCCAGGCCCTCGCGGTGGTCGACGAGCTCGACCAGGACCCGCCGCCGCTCGCGGCCGAGGAGCTGCGCCAGGGCCGCGACTTCCTCACCTGGCTGGCCGACGACCACTTCACCTTCCTCGGCTACCGCGAGTACCAGCTCGAGGCGGAGGAAGGAGCGCCCGAGGAGTGCGGCCTGCGCGCCCTCCCGGGCTCCGGCCTCGGCATCCTGCGCCACGACCAGGACCTGTCCGCCTCCTTCGCCAAGCTGCCCCCGCTGGTGAAGGCCAAGGCCCGCGAGAAGAAGCTGCTCGTGCTGGCGAAGGCCAACTCGCGCTCCACCGTGCACCGCCCGGCGTACCTCGACTACGTCGGCGTCAAGACGTTCGGCCCCGACGGCGAGGTCGTCGGCGAGCGCCGCTTCCTCGGCCTGTTCTCCAGCGCCGCCTACACCGAGTCGGTCACCCGCATCCCGGTGCTGCGCGAGAAGGTCACCGAGGTCATGCGCCACGCGGGCTTCGACCCGCGCAGCCACGCCGGCAAGGCGCTGATGGACACGCTGGAGAACTACCCGCGCGACGAGCTGTTCCACACCTCGCCCGACGAGCTGGCGCCGGTCGCGCAGGACGTGATGAGCGCCCGCGAGCGCCGCCAGCTGCGGGCGTTCGTGCGCCGCGACACCTACGGCCGCTACGTCTCGGTCCTCGTGTACCTGCCCCGCGACCGCTACAGCACGGCGGTGCGCGAGCGGTTCGCCGCGATCCTCACCGAGGACCTCGGCGGCGAGCACGTCGAGTTCACCGCTCGGGTCAACGAGTCCACGACCGCCCACGTCCACTTCGTGGTCCACCCGCCCAAGGGCGGCCAGATCCCCGAGATCGACGTCGCCGACCTCGAGCGCCGGCTCACGGAGGCGTCGCGGTCGTGGCGCGACGACTTCGTGGCCGCCGTCGTGAGCGAGCACGGCGTCGACGAGGGGTCGAGGCTGGCGCGGGCCTGGGCCAATGCCTTCCCCGAGGCCTACAAGGAGGACTACCGGGCGCAGCGCGGCTCGGCCGACCTCGGCCGGATCGAGGCCATCCCGGGCGAGGTCGGCATCGACCTCGCGCTGTTCGACCAGGACGAGCGCGGTGGCCACTACCGCCGCGGCGAGTCGCGGCTCAAGGTCTTCCGGGTCGGCGAGCCGCTGTCGTTGAGCGCCATGCTGCCGATGCTCACGTCGATGGGCGTCGAGGTCGTCGACGAGCGCCCCTACGAGCTCTCCGGCCTCGCGCGGCCCTCCTTCATCTACGAGTTCGGCCTGCGTCACGGCCGGACCCTCGCTCCCCGCGAGCGCACCCTGTTCGCCGAGGCGCTGCGCGCGGTGTGGGACGGCTACAACGAGATCGACGGCTTCAACCAGCTCGTCCTCGCCGCCGGGCCTGACGTGGCGCCAGGCCACGGTGCTGCGGGCGTACGCCAAGTACCTCAAGCAGGGCAACTCGCCCTTCGCCCTCGACTACATCGAGGAGGCGCTGCGCAGCAACGTCGACATCACCCGGCTGCTCGTGGAGCTCTTCGAGTCGCGCTTCGACCCCGGTCGCGGCGACCGCTCGCTGGAGCACGACGCCGAGGCGCGGGTGGCCAAGGTGGAGGCGGTCGAGGAGCGGCTCGCCAAGGCCCTCGACGACGTCGTCAGCCTCGACCACGACCGCATCCTGCGCTCCTACCGCACGCTGGTCCGGGCGACGCTGCGTACCAACTTCTTCCAGCGGTCGGCCGACGGCGAGGTGCACCCCTACATCTCCTTCAAGCTCGAGCCGTCGGCCATCCCCGACCTGCCCGAGCCGCGCCCGCGCTTCGAGATCTTCGTCTACAGCCCCCGCGTCGAGGGCTCCCACCTGCGCTTCGGCGCGGTGGCGCGCGGCGGCCTGCGCTGGTCGGACCGTCGCGACGACTTCCGCACCGAGGTGCTCGGACTGGTCAAGGCGCAGATGGTGAAGAACACCGTCATCGTGCCGGTCGGTGCGAAGGGCGCGTTCTTCTGCAAGCAGCTCCCCGACCCCTCCGACCGCGATGCGTGGCTGGCCGAGGGCGTGGCCTGCTACAAGACCTTCATCTCGGGCCTGCTCGACATCACCGACAACCTCGTCGACGGCGTCACGGTGCCGGCCCGCGAGGTCGTGCGGCACGACGGTGACGACACCTACCTCGTCGTCGCCGCCGACAAGGGCACCGCGACGTTCTCCGACATCGCCAACGGCGTGGCCAAGGACTACGGCTTCTGGCTGGGCGACGCGTTCGCCTCGGGTGGCTCGGTCGGCTACGACCACAAGGCGATGGGCATCACCGCCAAGGGCGCCTGGGTGTCGGTGCAGCGGCACTTCCGCGAGATGGGCGTCGACTGCCAGACCGAGGACTTCACGGCCGTCGGCATCGGCGACATGTCCGGCGACGTCTTCGGCAACGGCCTGCTCTGCTCCGAGCACACCCGGCTGGTGGCGGCCTTCGACCACCGCGACATCTTCATCGACCCCTCGCCCGACGCCGCGTCGTCGTACGCCGAGCGGCGCCGGCTCTTCGACCTGCCGAGGTCGAGCTGGAAGGACTACGACGCCTCCCTCATCTCCGAGGGCGGCGGGGTGTGGCCGCGCTCGGCCAAGTCGATCCCGGTGTCGGCCCAGGCACGCGAGGCCCTGGGGCTCGCCGCCGACGTCACCTCGCTGACCCCCGCCGAGCTGATGAAGGCGATCCTGGTCGCCCCGGTCGACCTGCTCTGGAACGGCGGCATCGGCACCTACGTGAAGTCGTCGGAGGAGACCAACGCCGACGCCGGCGACAAGGCCAACGACGCGATCCGGGTCAACGGCGAGGACCTGCGCGCCCGGTGCGTCGGCGAGGGCGGCAACCTCGGTTTCACCCAGCTCGGGCGGGTGGAGTACGCCCGGTTCGGCGCCGGTGGCGACGGCGGGCGGATCAACACCGACTTCATCGACAACTCCGCCGGTGTCGACACCTCCGACCACGAGGTCAACATCAAGATCCTGCTCGACCGCGTCGTGCGGTCCGGGGGGATGGGGGAGGACGCCCGCAACGAGCTGCTCGCCGAGATGACGAAGGAGGTCGGCCAGCTCGTCCTGCGCGACAACTACGAGCAGAACCTCGCGCTCGCCAACGCCCAGGCCCACGCGCCGTCGCTGCTGCACGTGCACGAGGACTGGATGCGCGCGCTGGAGAAGCGTGGCGTGCTCAACCGCGAGCTCGAGGGACTGCCCAGCACCCGTCAGGTGCGGCGACGGCTCGACCGCAAGCAGGCGCTGTCGGGCCCCGAGCTGTCGGTGCTGCTGGCCTGGACCAAGATCGTGCTCGCCGAGGAGCTCGTCCAGTCCGACCTGCCCGACGACCCCTACCTGCGCGAGGACCTGCTCGCGTACTTCCCGAGCCGCATGAAGCCCGACCTCGAGGCGGCCATCGAGGACCACCCGCTGCGGCGCGAGATCATCGTGACCCAGGTGGTCAACGACCTCGTCAACGGCGCCGGCATGACGTTCTGGCCCCGCCTGCAGGGCGAGACCGGGGCCTCCCCGGCCGACCTGACGCGGGCCAACTTCGTGGCCCGCGAGATCTTCGGCTCGCTGCCCCTGCGGCAGGAGATCGCCGCGTTGGACAACCAGGTGCCGGCCGAGCGCCAGACCCGGATGCGCATCGAGATGCGCACCCTGGTCGAGCGCGCGTCGCGCTGGCTGGTCACCAACCGGCGACCGCCTCTCGACTCCGGCGCCACGGTCGCGTTCTTCCGCGGCCCCGTCCAGCGGGTCATGGCCGAGCTGCCCGGCCTCATGAGCGGGCGCGAGCTCGACGACTACCGCGCCCGCGAGAAGCGGCTCACCGACCAGGGCGTGCCCGCCGACCTCGCCACCCGCGTCGCGGTCCTGGCGTCCGCCTACGCGCTGCTCGGCATCGTCGAGACCGCCGACCGGCTCGGCCTCGACCCGGTCGACGTGGCCCGGGTCCACTTCGCGCTGGGGGAGCGGCTCGGCCTGCCGGCGCTGGTGGAGCGGATCTTCGCCCTGCCCCGCGACGACCGGTGGCAGACGATGGCACGGGCCGCGGTGCGCGACGACCTCTACGGCGTCCACCAGCAGCTGACCGCCCAGGTCCTCGAGTCGACCGACGCCGCCGACTCGGCGCCGGCCCGGGTGGCCGCCTGGGAGGACGCCGACGAGGAGCTGGTGGGCCGCGCGGCGTCCACGCTGGAGGAGATCTGCCGCGAGGAGACCGCCGAGCTGGCCCGCCTGTCCGTCGGGCTCCGGGTGGTGCGCGGCCTGCTGTCCTGAGAGGGGAGCCTCCGGTGTCACGCGGGGATCGGGGGACCCACGACCTCGAGGCCGTAGCGGGGGCCGACGGCGTTCCAGCGCTCGATCTCCTCGGCCATCTCGCGACCCTCGCCCTCCGCCGGGATGCGCAGGGCGCCGGCGGGCACGCCCACCTCGTCGTACAGCGCGAGCAGGTGTCCCGGCTCGGTGAGCGCGAGGTAGCGGACGGGCCCCTCGCCGCGGGTGCGGAACGCGTGGGGGATGCCCTGGGGAAGGTAGATGAACGAGCCCGGCGACAGGTCGTACGTCTCGTCGCCGGCGCGGTAGGTCATCTCGCCCTCCAGCAGGAAGAACGCCTCGGCCTCGCGGGTGTGCCGGTGCAGCGGGGTCGCGATCCCCGGCGGCTGGGTCACCGTCGCCACCCCCAGTCGGCCGCCCGACTCCTCCGGCAGCAGCAGGTGCTCGAAGAGCGAGCCCATCGCCCACGTCGCGTGGTTCGCGTCCCCCGGCCCGTGCACCACGACCTTCGCCTCGTCAGCCACAGGCCCCTCCTCGGCTTTGATCCGAAGTGACTTCGGATGAATATTCGCTAACGTAGACCGCGTGTCGACGCAGCGCAAGACCCGCACCTACGACGGGTCGGCCCGCCGGGCGGCAGCCGAGCAGACCCGCGAGCGGGTGCTGGCGGCCGCCCGTGAGCTGTTCGTCGAGGGCGGCTACGCGTCCACCTCGGTCGGCGACATCGCCCGGACGGCCGAGGTGTCCGTCGACACCGTCTACGCGGCCGTCGGCCGGAAGCCGCAGATCCTGCTGACCGTCGTGGACATGGTGCTCGCCTCCTCGGCGCGCCCCCTGCCCGCCGACGAGCGCGACTACGTCCGCGCCGTGCGCGAGGCCGGGTCCGCCGTCGCCAAGCTGACGACGTACGCCGCCGCGCTGGCCCGGTTGATGCCGACCCTCTCGCCCCTCCTGCTGGCCCTGCGCGACGCGGGGCTGACCGACCCGGAGTGTGCTGCCAGCTGGCGGCACGTGGTCGAGCGGCGGGCGAGGAACATGCTCGTGCTGGCCGGCGAGCTGCGCGCGACGGGGTCGGTGCGCACGGACCTGGACGACCAGCAGGTGGCCGACCTCATCTGGTCGACCAACAGCCCGGAGTGGTTCGCCGCCTACACGTCGCGGGGACGGTCGAGCGACGACTACGCCGCCACCCTCGCCGACCTGTGGGCCAGGACGCTCCTGGTGCGCGACGCGTCAGAACAGCAGTAGCGCGGCGACGACGCCGGCAGCGACGACCGCCCAGCGGAAGACCGCGTCCGGGAGCTTGCGTCCGATGCGGGCGCCGACGTAGCCGCCCACCAGCGAACCGGCGGCGAGCAGCACCACCACGTCCCAGCGCGGTTCGGCCACCACGATGAAGATCAGGCCGGCGACGACGTTGCCGACCATCAGCGACAGCGTCTTGAGGCCGTTGACGATGCGCAGCTCGAGGTCGGTGCCGATGCCGAGGACGGCCACCATCATCACGCCCGCGCCCGCACCGAAGTAGCCGCCGTAGACGCCCGTGATCGTGGCGAACGCCGTGGTGGCGGGGGACATGTGCCGGCGCTCGGCCAGCGCGACGCCGTGCCGCGCCTCGTGGCGGGCCCGCAGCCACCTCGCGATGCGGGGCTGCACGCCGACGAGCAGGCACGTGAAGAGGATCAGGTAGGGGACGATCGCCTCGAAGACGCCCGGGGGCAGCCCGAGCAGCAGGGCCGCCCCGACGACCGCCCCGAGGGCACAGACCAGGACGATCGTCTTCGCGATCGGGCCCGCCTCGCGGACCTCGGTGCGGTAGCCCAGCACCCCGCCCACGCCGCCCGGGATCAGGCCGAGGGTGTTGGACACGTTGGCCACGACCGGCGGGAGGCCCAGGGCCACCAGCACGGGGAAGCTCAGCAGCGACGCGACCCCGACCGTGGACGAGAGCACGCCGGCGCCGAATCCGGTGACGAGCACCAGGAGCGCCTCGAGTGAGGTCACTGGGCCTCGCGGATGATGGCGACGTCGCTGACCATCGCGACGTGCGCGTGCATCGCCTCCGCCGCCGCGGCCGGGTCGCCGGCGCGGATCGCCTCGGCGATCGCGCGGTGCCCGGCCAGGGAGTCCTGCGGTCGGCCGGGCTGGCCGAGCGACTCGAGCCGGGTCTCCTTGATCAGGTCGCCGATCTCGTCCATCAGCCGGGCGAGCAGCAGGGAGTGGGAGGCGGCGGTGACGGCGCCGTGGAAGCGCTCGTCGCCCTCCACGCCGCGGCCGCCGGCCTCGATGTCGGCGGCCATGGAGGCGAGCGCGTCGTCGATGCGGGCGAGGTCGTCGTCGGTGCGTCGTACGGCGGCGAGCGAGGCGATCTTGGTCTCGAGCGCGTCGCGGGTCTCGATGACCTCGGGCAGCCGGTCGGCGTGGCTGCGGATCGCCTCGACGATGCGGCTCGACTTCTGGTGGCGCGCGGTCACGACGGTGCCGTCGCCGTGGCGTACCTCGACCACGCCGACCACCTCGAGCGCGACCAGCGCCTGGCTCAGGGTGGCGCGGCTGACGCCGAGCCGCTGCGCGAGCTCGCGCTCGGGCGGGAGCTTGTCGCCGGCCCGCAGCCCGTTGTCGTCGATCCACGACGAGATCTGGCCGGCCACCTGCTCGTACAGCCGCGTGCGGAGCAACCGCGGCGGGAACGAGGACGACTCGGACATGGGGCCACCCTATTGACGATCGGCTCATTGTCCTATTGGCTAGGCCACTGAGCCAGCATTGTGACCAGGGCCACCCCCCGCGACCCCGCCATGCCGGCACTTCACTCGGAAGGTGACCGTCATGGGTCCGGAATGGATTGCGATCATCGCGCTCGTCGCGCTGTTCGTGATCGGCACCCTGCTGCCGATCAACATGGGAGCGCTGGCCTACGTGGCCGCGTGGCTCGTCGGGATGTACTCCCTGGGCCTCGACGAGAAGGAGATCCTCGCCGGCATCAGCGCCGACCTGGTCCTGACGCTGATCGGCGTCACCTACCTCTTCGCGATCGCGCGGCAGAACGGCACGGTCGACCTCATCGTCCGCACAGCCGTGGCCTCGGTCGGCGGACGCGTCGCCCTCATCCCGTGGGTGATGTTCGCGGTCACCGCCGTGATCACGGCGATCGGCGCGGCCAGCCCGGCCGCCTGCGCGATCATCGGCCCCATCGCCCTCGGCTTCGCCGGGCGCTACGGCATCAGCCCGCTGATGATGGGCATGTTCGTCGTGCACGGCGCGCAGGCCGGCGGCTTCTCGCCCATCTCGATCTACGGCACGATCACCAACTCGGTGATGGAGGACGCCGGTCTCGGCACCACGCCGCTGACGATCTTCTTCTCCAGCCTGGTGGTCAACACCGTGATGGCCGCGATCCTGTTCGTCGTGCTCGGCGGCCGCAAGCTGATGAAGATGCGCATGGACGGCGACGGTGAGCTCGTCGAGGCCGGCGCTGCTTCGGGCACGGCCGGCGGTGCGGGCGGAAGCACACGCGTGCACCCCGACCGCTCGGACGCCCGCTCGGCCACCGGTGCCACGCCCACGACCGGCACCCCGAACCCCGACGACGCCGGCACGACCCTCGAGCACGTCCTCACCCTCCTCGCCTTCCTCGCCGTGGCCGTCGTCGCGCTCGCCTTCGACAAGAACATCGGCTTCGCCGCGATCACGGCCGCGGTCGTGCTCTCGATCCTGACGCCGAAGGCGTACAAGGACACCGTCAAGCAGATCGCCTGGCCGACCGTGCTCCTGGTCGCCGGCGTCAGCACGTACGCCACGATCCTCACCACCGCCGGCTCCCCGGAGTTCGTCGGCAAGTGGGCCGCCGGACTGGGTGCGGTCGCCATCGGCGCGCTGATCCTCTGCTACGTCGGCGGCATCGTCTCGGCGTTCGCCTCCTCGACGGCCCTGCTGCCGGTCATCATCCCGATCGCGATCCCCCTCGTGTCCGAGGGCGGCCTGTCGGCGGGCTTCTTCGTCGCGGCGCTCGCCGTCAGCTCGACCATCGTCGACGTGAGCCCGTTCTCCACCAACGGTGCGCTGATGCTGGCCAACAGGCCGGACACGATCGACGAGACCACCTACTACAAGCAGATCCTCACCTACGCCACGATCGTGACCCTCGTGGGTCCGTTGCTGGTCTGGGCCGCCCTCGTCCTCCCCGGATGGTGAACACCGACATGACCGACTCCACGACCGACTCCACATCCGAGTCCACGACCGGGTCCGCCACCGGACCCCTCGCCGACCTCCTCGTCGTCGACCTGACCCGCGCGCTCGCGGGGCCGCACGCCACGCAGATGCTGGGCGACCTCGGCGCCCGCGTGATCAAGGTGGAGGCGCCGGGCAGCGGCGACGACACCCGGGGCTGGGGCCCGCCGTTCGTCGGCGAGCCCGACGCCCGCCAGTCGACGTACTTCCTGTGCACCAACCGCAACAAGGAGTCGATCGCCCTCGACCTCAAGGACGAGGCCGACAAGGAGGTGCTGGTCGGGCTGGTCGAGCGCGCCGACGTGCTCGTCGAGAACTTCCGCACCGGCGTCCTGGAGCGGCTCGGCCTCGGCATCGAGGAGCTGATGCGACGCAACCCGCGCCTCGTCGTCCTCTCGATCACCGGGTTCGGCCACGACGGACCGGAGGGCGGCCGCGCCGGCTACGACCAGATCGCGCAGGGCGAGGCCGGCCTGATGTCGCTGACGGGGTCCGGTCCCGACGACCCGCAGCGGGTCGGCGTACCCATCGCGGACCTGCTGTCCGGCATGTACGGCGCCTACGGCGTGCTCGCCGCGCTCCACGAGCGGGAGCGCACCGGCAAGGGCACGGTCGTGCGGACGTCGCTGCTGGCGTCGGTCGTCGGCGTGCACGCCTTCCAGGGCACCCGGTGGACCGTGGCCGGCGAGGTCGGGCGCGCCCAGGGCAACCACCACCCGTCGATCGCGCCCTACGGGCTGTTCCGCTGCCGCGACGGTGCCGTGCAGATCGCCCTCGGCAGCGAGGGTCTGTGGAAGAAGTTCTGCGCCGGGTTCGGGCTCGACCCCGACGCCGAGGGCATGGCCACCAACGGCGAGCGGGTCGGCCGCCGCGAGCAGGTCATCGAGGTCGTCGAGCAGGCGTTCGCCGACTGGGACGCCGAGCCGCTGCTGGCCCGGCTCGCCGAGGTGGGCGTGCCGGCCGGCAAGGTGCGCACCCTCGACGAGGTCTACGAGTGGGACCAGGTCGCCAGCCAGGGGCTGCTGGTCGACGTCGAGCACCCGACGCTCGGCGGCCTCACGCTCCCCGGCCCGCCGCTGCGCTTCTTCGACGCCGAGGGCGCCGAGGTCACCCGCCGCGACCACGTCGCGCCGCCGCTGCTCGACCAGCACGCCGACGCGATCCGCACCTGGATCGGGGGCGGGGGGTCGTGACGCTGGGGGTGACTGCGAAGCGGTGGACCGCGCACGAGCTGCTCGACCTGGTGCTCGACGAGGGCACGTTCACCTCGTGGGACGAGCCCATCGACCTGTCCTACGCCGACGCCGACTACCGCGCCGAGCTCGAGGCCGCCGCGGCGAAGGCCGGCACCGACGAGTCGGTGCTGACCGGGCGCGGCCAGGTCCGTGGCCGGCCGGTCGCGGTCGTCGTCAACGAGTTCCGCTTCCTCGCCGGCTCGATCGGCCGGGCCGCGGCGGACCGCATCACCGCGGCCGTGCGCCGGGCGACCGCCGAGGGGCTGCCCCTCCTGGCCAGCACCGCGTCGGGCGGCACCCGCATGCAGGAGGGCACGCCCGCCTTCGTGCGGATGGTCGAGATCTCCCGCGCGCTGATGGACCACCGCGCCGCCGGCCTGCCCTACCTCGTCCACCTGCGCCACCCCACGACCGGCGGCGTGTACGCCTCGTGGGGCTCGCTCGGCCACGTGACCGTCGCGGAGCCGGGCGCCCTGGTGGGCTTCCTCGGCCCCAAGGTCTACGCCGGCCTCAACGGGCGCCCGTTCCGACCGGGCGTCCAGGTCGCGGAGAACCTCGCCGCCGCCGGTGTCATCGACGGGGTCGTGGCCGCCGAGGACCTGCCCGCCATGGTCGACAGCGCCCTCGCGGTGCTGGTCGACGGACCCGGCGCCGGTCGGCTGCCGCTGCGCGCCTCGCGCCCGGTCGGCGACCACACCGCCTGGGACAGCGTCGAGCGGACGCGTCGTACGGACCGGGTGGGCGTGCGCGACCTCCTTGCCCACGGCGCCACCGGCACGTTGCAGCTGCGCGGCACCGACGAGGGCGAGCGCGACTCGACCGTCCTCGTCGCGCTGACCCGGCTCGACGACCAGCCGTGCGTCGTCATCGGCCAGGACCGCTCCCGGCAGGTGCCCGGGCACGCCATGGGACCCGGGGCGCTGCGCGAGGCGCGGCGCGGCATGCGGCTGGCCCAGGAGCTCGGCCTGCCGCTGGTCAGCGTGATCGACACCCCCGGGGCCGAGCTGTCGCCCGAGGCCGAGGAGCGCGCCATCGCCGGGGAGATCGCCCGCTGCATCGCGACCCTCACCACGATGACGGTGCCGACGGTCTCGGTGATCCTCGGCCAGGGCTGCGGGGGAGGAGCGCTGGCGTTCCTGCCGGCGCGGACGGTCATCGCGACCGAGCACGCCTGGCTCTCCCCGCTCCCGCCGGAGGGCGCGAGCCTGATCGTGCACGGCGACACCGCACACGCGGCCGAGATGGCCACGCGCCAGCGGGTGCGGGCCGCGGACCTCCTCGCCGACGGCGTGGTCCAGCACGTGGTGCCCGAGGTCGACGACGAGTCGGGCCGCGACCTCGCGGTCGCCGTCGCCGCCGAGGTCGGCGCACGGCTGCGCGAGCTCACGGGTCGTACGCCGGTCGCCCACGCCTCCTGAGCTGCGCCCCGCCGGGCGGTGCGTGGCGCAGGAACTGAGCGGGCGGAACGTGCCTCACGCACCGGGGGTCCGGGTCGTCCTTGCTGAGCGGTGCGTGCCGCAGTTCTGAGCGCGCGGAACGTGCCTCACGCACCGCCGGGCGGTGTCCCAGCCACATTCCGTACGCCGGGAAGGTGGGTGGCGCACCGCCCACGGGCGCGTCGTACGCACACACCCGCCGCGGCGGTGTCCCAGCCACATTCCGTACGCCGGGAAGGTGGGTGGCGCACCGCTCCTACTTGAGCGGCGGACGAGGGCTCAGCTGGCCTTCTTGGCCTGCTTCTTCGCAGCGGTCTTCTTGGTCGCGGCCTTCTTGGCCGTCGACTTCTTGGCAGCCGTCTTCTTCGCGGGGGCCTTCTTGGCAGCCGACTTCTTGGTCGCGGTCTTCTTCGCCGCCTTGTCGTCGGCCCCGTCGTCGGAGTCGTCGTCGGCCTCGCCCCGGGCGGTCTTCGCGGCGGCCACCGACTTCTGGAGCGCGGCGAGCAGGTCGACGACCTCGCCGGACGTCTTGGTCGAGGTCTCGGTGCGCTTGATCTCGCCGCCCTCGATCTTGGACGTCACGAGCGCGTCGACGGCGCCGGCGTAGTCGTCCTCGAACTCGCTCGCATCGAAGTCGCCGGCGAGCGTCTCGACGAGCATGTGGGCCATCTTGACCTCTTGCGGCTTGGCGTCGTCGACCTCGACCTTGAAGTCGGGCACGCGCACCTCGTCGGGCCACATCATCGTCTGGAGCACGATGACCTCGCCCGCCTCGGTCTCGCGGACGCGGAGCACCGCGATCGTCGTGCGCTGGCGCAGCGCGACGGTCACCACCGCCATCCGGTCGGCGTCCTTCAGCGCCTGGCGCAGCAGCGCGTAGGGCTTGGCGCCGGCGCCCTCGGGCTCGAGGTAGTAGGACTTCTCGAAGAGCAGCGGATCGATCTGCTCGCGCGGCACGAACTTCTCCACCGCGATCTCGCGCGACGAGGTCGACGGCAGCTGCGCCATGTCGTCGTCGGTGAGGATCACCATCTCGCCGTCCTCGGTCTCGTAGCCCTTCGCGATGTCGGCGTAGGCCACCTCCTCGCCGTCGAGCGAGCAGACGCGCTGGTACTTGATGCGGCCGCCGTCCTTGGCGTGCACCTGACGGAACGACACGTCGTGGCTCTCGGTGGCGGCATAGAGCTTGACCGGGACACTGACCAGGCCGAAGGAGACGGCACCCTTCCAGATCGCGCGCATGAGCCGACGATAGCCGTCGCCGCCGACAGCCGTCTCCCCTCGGAGGGTGCCGCGGGTGCGGAACGGCGGGTGCCAGACTGCTCGCGTGCGCCCGATGCTCGCGAGCAAGACCGACCGCGTCCCGACCGGCGCGCAGTGGCTGCACGAGGTCAAGTGGGACGGCGTGCGCGTGCTCGTCGACGTCCGCGACGGCGTCGTGCGGATGACCAGCCGCAACGACAACGACGTCACCCCCGCCTGGCCCGACCTCGCCGCGCCGCCGCTCGGCGACCGCGACCTGATGGTCGACGGCGAGGTGATCGCCCTCAACGAGCGCGGCGTCCCCGACTTCCGTGTGCTGCAGCACCGGATGCACGTCCGCAACGCCCGCGAGGTCGCCCGCCTGGTGACGTCCGTGCCCGCGACCCTGATGGTCTTCGACCTGCTCCGCCTCGACGGCGAGGACCTCACCGCGCGCCCGCTGGAGGAGCGCCGCGCGCTGCTCGAGGGGCTTCCGCTCGGCGACACGAAGTGGCAGGTCCCGGCGGCGTACGACGACGGCGACATGCTGTTCGACGCCACCCTGCAGCAGGGGCTCGAGGGCGTGGTGAGCAAGCGTCGCTCGTCGCGGTACCGCTTCGACCAGCGCAGCGAGGACTGGCGCAAGCTCGCCCACCGCCACCGCGGGTCGTTCGTCGTCGGCGGCTGGCGCCCGCAGACGGGTACGACGGACCGGCTGGCGTCGCTGCTCGTCGGCGAGCAGACCCCCGACGGCCTGCTCTACCGCGGCCGCGTCGGAAGCGGCATCGCCGGAGCGACCAGCACCCGGCTCGGCGCCCTGATGGCACCGCTGGCGACCGGGGCGTCGCCGTTCGCCGACGAGGTGCCCCGCATCGACGCGGCCGGCACGTTCTGGGTCGAGCCGCGGGTCGTGGTCGACGTCGACACCCACGGCCTGGGGTACGAGCGGCTGCGCCAGCCGTCGTTCCAGGGTGTCCGCGACGACCTCTCGCCCGAGGACCTGGCATGAGGAGGGCGACCGTGGCGAGCACGCTCGTGGTGGCAGGCGTGCGCGCCCGGATCTCGCTGTGGCGGCTGGCCGCCGACGGCTGGGAGCGGCACCTGACCACGGCCGACGGCCGCACCGGCTACGGCGGGCTGGTCGACGGCGACCGTCGGCGCCAGGGATCGGGGACGACGCCGCTGGGCACCTACGGACTGATCTCCACCTTCGGCACCCACGCCGCCGACCGGCGCGCGCTGCTGCCGCACCACCGGATCCGCAAGGGGGACCACTGGGTGCAGGACAACGCCTCCGACTTCTACAACCAGCTGCGCAACCGGCGTGACGGCGGCTTCCGCTGGTGGCTGCCGAGGTCCGACCCTGACTCCTCGGAGCGGCTGACCGACTACCCCCGGCAGTACGAGTGGTCGATCGTCACCGACTTCAACGTCGAGCAGGTGCGCCACCGGGGCTCCGGGATCTTCCTCCACGTCAACGGCCGCGGCGCGACCGCCGGCTGCGTGAGCGCCCCGCGGCTGTTCATCCGCGCGCTGGTACGGCTCCTGGACCCCGCCCGCGTACCGGTGATCGGGGTCGGCCGATGAACACCCCACGACGTTCTTCTCCTCCGCTGCGCTCCCCCGAACAACGCCGCGGGGACCCCGAATGAGCCCGACCGGCGAGTCGGTGCAGGTCGACGTCGAGGGCCGGACGCTCAGCATCAGCAGCCTCGACAAGGTGCTCTACCCGCGCACGGGGACGACCAAGGGCGAGGTGCTCAACTACTACGCGCAGGTCTCGCCGGCGCTCCTCCCGCACCTCAAGGACCGCGCGGTCACCCGGATCCGCTGGCCGCACGGGGTGGAGGGGTCGAGCTTCTTCGAGAAGAACGCGCCGCCCGGCACGCCGTCGTGGGTGCGTACGCACGAGGTGTCGACCACGGGCTCGCGGTCGGGCAAGGGGGACGGCACGATCCGCTTCCCGATCTGCGACGACCTCGCCACCCTCACCTGGCTGGCCAACCTCGCCTCGCTCGAGCTGCACGTCCACCAGTGGACCGTCGACGCCAAGGGCCGACCCCGCCACCCCAACCGCCTCGTCATCGACCTCGACCCCGGCGAGCCGGCCGGGCTGCACGAGTGCGCCCAGGTGGCGCTGATGGTGCGCGACACGCTGGCCGAGCGCGACCTCAGCTGCACCCCGGTCCTCAGCGGCAGCAAGGGCCTGCACCTGTACGCCCCGCTGCCGGACGGGCGTGGCAGCCTGGACAGCGACGGCACCACGGCGCTGGCCAAGGAGGTCGCGGAGGAGCTCATGAAGGAGCACCCCGACCTGGTGACGAGCGTGATGACGAAGGCCAAGCGTCCCGGCAAGGTGTTCCTCGACTGGTCGCAGAACTCCGGCTCCAAGACCACGATCTCGCCGTACTCGCTGCGCGGACGCGACCGACCGACGGCCGCCGCGCCGCTGACGTGGGACGAGGTCGAGGAGGGCGCCGACGACGAGCTCGCGCTCGAGCAGCTCACGATGGACCAGGTGCTCGAGCGGGTGGCCCGGCTGGGTGACGTCTTCGAGGCCTGACACCGCCTGTCCGGGTGTGCCGCGCAGGCGTCCCGTGGATTCGCCCCATGAGGGTCGGGGCCTGCATCTATGCTCTCGCCATGGCTCACGACGTGCTGGTGGTTGAGGACGAGGAGGACATCGCCGTCCCCCTCATGCGCACCCTCGAGCGCGAGGGCTACGAGGTCAACCGCGTCTCCGTGGGCGCGGAGGCCGTCTCCTTCGCCGTGGGCGAGGGTCCGGCGGTCGTGATCCTCGACCTCGGCCTGCCCGACATGGACGGCATCGACGTGTGCCGCCAGATGCGCTCGGGCGGCTACCTCGGCGGCATCATCATGGTGACCGCGCGCGCCGGCGAGCTCGACCGCGTGGTCGGCCTCGACGTCGGCGCCGACGACTACCTCGCCAAGCCGTTCGGGCTCGCCGAGCTCCTCGCCCGCGTGCGTGCCCTCCTGCGCCGCAGCGGCAGCACCCCGGCCCCCGACGACACCACGGTCACCACGTCCTCGGGCCTCAAGATCGATGCCGCCTCACGCCGGGTCCACCTCGGCGACCGCGAGATCGCCGCTGACCGCCAAGGAGTTCGACGTCCTGGCCGTCCTCGCCAACAGCCACGACAAGGTCGTGCCGCGCGAGACGCTGATGAACGAGGTCTGGGACCAGAACTGGTACGGCTCGACCAAGACCCTCGACGTCACCATCGGCCGCCTCCGCAGCAAGCTCGAGGCCGCCGCGGCCGGCGAGAAGGTCGTCGCGATCCGCGGCGTCGGCTTCCGGCTCGAGACCGGCACCTGAGGCCCGACGGCTAGTTTGGACGGGTGCCCGACACCCCGCAGCACCACGACGTCCTGATCGTCGGCGGCGGCAACGCCGGCACCTCGCTCGCCGCCCGTCTCCTGCGCGACGGCGCGCCGGACGTCGCGGTCATCGAGTCGCAGCCGGTGCACCGCTACCGCCCGCTGCTGAGCTACGTCGGCGGCGGCGAGGCCACCATGTCCTCGCTCTCGCGCCCGGCCGACCGCGTGGTGCCGGACGGGTGCACGACGCTGCGCGACGAGGTCGTCGCCCTCGACCCCGCCGAGAGGACCGTCGAGACCCGGTCCGGGCGCCGCTTCACCTACCGGACGCTGGTCGTCGCCCCCGGCCTCGACGAGGACTGGGACGCGACCCCCGGCCTGCGGGAGGCGTACGACGCCGGGTGGGCCGCGTCGACCTTCGACGACGACACCGCCGCGCGGGTGTGGCCCTCGCTGCGTGGGCTGCAGTCCGGGCGGGTGGTCTTCACCGTGCCGCCCGAGCCGGCGCCGTGCGGCGCGACCGCGCTCAAGCCGCTCTTCATGGCCTGCGACCACTGGCGCCGCGCCGGCGTGCTGGACGACGTCGAGGTGCACCTGGTGCTCCCCGGCGGCTCACCGCTCGGCCTCGACGGCCCGGACGCGCGGCTGGAGGAGGCGCTGGCGGCGTACGACGTCCGCGTCCACCGCGAGGCGACGGTCTCCCGGCTCGACGGCCGCAGCGTCACCCTGGCCACGCCGGCGGGGGAGGAGGTGGTCGCCGACGTCGCCCTCGCCCACGTCGTCCCGCACTACCGGGCGCCCCGGTGGGTCGTCGACGCCGGGCTCGCGGGCGAGCACCCGGCCGGCCTGGTCGACGTCGACCCGCTGACGATGATCCACCGCCGCTTCCCCGACGTGTGGTCGCTCGGTGACGTCGCCGACCTGCGGACCCGGCCCTCCGGCGGAGCCCTGCGCAAGCAGGTCGCAGTCCTGGCGCCCAACCTCCTCGCCGCCCGCCTCGGCCGCCCGCTCGGGCGCTACGACGGCTACACCGTCATGCCGATCACCACCGCCCGCCACCGGCTGATGCTCGTCGAGGTCGATCGCGACGGCCGGCCGCAGCCGACGGTGCCGTTCCTCGACCTGACCAAGCCGCGGACGGTGACCTGGTGGGTGGATCGCTACGTGCTTCCGCAGGTCTACTGGCGACGGATCCTCCGCGGCCGGGTCTGAGGAGTTCTCCACAAGCTTTGCTTGAGGGCTGTTTTCCAGGGCTCCGTGCTGGGTAGCGTCCCCCGTGCAGGTCTTCTCGGGGAAGCAGGCACGACATGGCCGTTGATCGCGTCACGCGACCGCACGCCGACGACCTCGTCGAGCGGCTCGACCTGCAGGTGCGCGAGCGCGTGCGGCGTGAAGGTGTCGACCCGCAGCGCGAGGCCCTCGTCGTACGCCGCATCGCCGAGGACGTCGTCCGCGACCACGACGACCTGAGCCTCACCGGAGCGGTCGCGCCGGTCGCCGACGACAGCGCGATGGTCGGCGAGCTGGTCGCCCGTGTGTCGGGCTTCGGTCCGCTGCAGCCCTTCCTCGACGACCCGGAGGTCGAGGAGGTCTGGATCAACGACCCCAGCCGGGTCTTCATCGCCCGCCGCGGGCGTCACGAGCTGACCAACCTCCGGCTCGACGCCGCGCAGGTCAACGAGCTCGTCGAGCGGATGCTGAAGTCCAGCGGGCGTCGCCTCGACATCTCCACCCCGTTCGTCGACGCCATGCTGCCCGAGGGCCACCGTCTCCACGTCGTGCTCGAAGGCATCACCCGTGGCTTCACCGCGGTCAACATCCGCAAGTTCCTGCTCCGCGCCCACCGGCTGTCCGACCTGGTGTCGCTGGGCAGCCTGACGCCCCAGGCGGCGCGGTTCCTCGAGGCGTCGGTGCGCGCCGGCCTCAACATCCTCGTCGCCGGCGGCACGCAAGCGGGCAAGACCACGATGCTCAACTGCCTCGCCGCCGCGGTACCCGGCGGCGAGCGGGTGGTGAGCGCGGAGGAGGTCTTCGAGCTGCGCTTCTCCCACCCCGACTGGGTCGCGATGCAGACCCGGCAGGCCGGGCTCGAGCAGACCGGCGAGATCGTGCTGCGCGACCTCGTGAAGGAGGCGCTCCGGATGCGACCGAGCCGGATCCTGGTCGGCGAGGTCCGCGCGGCCGAGTGCCTCGACCTGCTGCTCGCCCTCAACTCCGGCCTGCCGGGCATGTGCACCCTCCACGCCAACAGCGCGCGGGAGGCGCTGGTCAAGATGTGCACCCTGCCGTTGCTCGCCGGCGACAACATCTCGGCGCGCTTCGTGGTGCCGACGGTCGCGACCAGCGTGGACCTCGTCGTGCACCTCGGCCTCGGCGCCGACGGCGTGCGCCGCGTCAACGAGATCGTGTCGGTGCCGGGGCGGGTGGAGGCCGACGTCATCGAGGCCGAGCCGATCTTCGTCCGGCACGGTGCCGACCTGCGGCGCACCGGGGGAGTGCCCGCGCGCGTCGAGCGCTACGAGCGGGTCGGCATCGACGTCCACCAGCTGCTCGCCGCCGAGGAGGTCGCTCGCTGATGGGCGCGCTCGTCGGGCTGGGGGTGGGCATCGGCCTGCTGCTGATCTGGTCCGCCTTCGCCCTGCCGCGCCGGCCGCGGTCCACGACACCGACCTCGACCTCGTTGGGTCGTCTCCTCGGGCGGGCCGGCCTCGCAGACGTCACGCCGGCCAGCGTCCTGTCGCTGTGCGCCGCCCTCTTCGCCGTCGCTTTCGCGCTCGTGCAGGCCGTGTCCCGGACGGTCCCGGTGGCGGTGGTGTTCGCCGCCATGGCCGCCTACCTCCCGATCGCCGTCCTCCGCCAGCGGGCGACCCGCCGGCTGCGCGACTTCGCCGAGGTGTGGCCCGAGGCGGTCGACAACCTCGCCAGCGCGGTGCGGGCCGGGCTGTCGCTCCCCGACGCCGTCGCTGCGCTCGGCACCAACGGACCCGAGGCGCTGCGCGTCGACTTCGCCCAGTTCGCCCTCGACTACCAGGTCACCGGGCGGTTCGGTGAGTGCCTCGACCGGCTCAAGGACCGGCTCGCCGACCCCGTCGGTGACCGCGTGATCGAAGGGCTGCGGCTGGCGCGCGAGGTCGGCGGCGGCGATCTCGGCCGACTGCTGCGCAACTTGTCCGGCTTCCTCCGCGACGATGCGCACACCCGCTCCGAGCTGGAGTCACGGCAGGCGTGGACCGTCAACGGCGCCCGGCTGGCCGTCGCCGCGCCGTGGATCGTCCTGCTGCTGATGTCGTTCCAGACGACGGCGATCCGGCAGTACGCCACACCGGGTGGCGTCCTCGTGCTGGGCATCGGCTTCGGCGTCTGCGTGCTCGCCTACTGGGCGATGATGCGGATCGGCCGGCTGCCGACCGAGAAGCGGATCCTGTCATGAGCACCGCCGTGTGGGGTGGCCTCCTCGGTGCCGTGGCCGGTGCGGGCCTGCTCCTCATCGGCCTGCGGGTCGCGGTGCTGCGCCGGCCCCAGCTGTCGGTCCGGGTGCTGCCCTACCTGCGCGACGTGCCCCGCCTCGACGACGGCGCGCTGCTGCGTCCGCTCACGCCCGCGCCCACCTCGGCCGTCGCGGGGATCTTCGGCCCGCCGCTGCGGCGGGCCGCCGACCTGGTCGAGCGCGTGCTCGGCGGCACCGCGTCCGTACGCCGTCGGCTCCAGCGCGCCGGGCTCGACCGCACGGTCCAGGACTTCCGGATCGAGCAGGTCGTGTGGGGGCTGGTCGGCTTCGCGTCCGCCGCCGCGGTCGTCCTGCTGCGCGCGCTCGGTGGCGTCGGGAGCATCGGGACGGGTGCGGTCTTCTGCGTGCTCGGCTTCGTGTGCGGCGTCTTCCTCCGCGACAACCGGCTCAGCACCCAGGTCAAGAACCGCGAGCGACAGGTCCTCGTCGAGTTCCCGACCGTCGCCGAGCTGCTCGCCCTGTCGGTCGCTGCCGGCGAGAGTCCGGTGTCGGCGCTCGACCGCGTCGTCCGCCGCAGCCACGGCGCCCTCTCCGACGACCTCGCCCAGGTGCTCGCCCGGATCCGCACGGGCGAGACCGTCGGGTCCGCCTTCGAGTCGCTCGCCCGCTCCACCGGGCTGCCGATCGTGGCCCGGTTCGCCACCGGCATCACCGTGGCGATGGAGCGCGGCACCCCGCTGGCCGACGTCCTCCACGCCCAGGCCGCCGACGTACGAGAAGCGGGCCGGCGCCTGCTCATCGAGACCGCCGCCCGCAAGGAGATCGCGATGATGGCGCCCGTCGTGTTCTTCGTGCTGCCGGTGACGATCCTGTTCGCCTTCTACCCCGGAGTGCTGGGCCTGCGGCTCACCACGCCATGAACCTCCCCCGACGCCTCCAACGAAAGGACACGCCATGCATCCGTCCGTCTCGGGACTCCTCGTCCACCTCACGACACCACCTCGTGACGACCGCGGCGACGTGCCCGGCTGGGTGATGGTCACGCTGATGACCGCCATCGTCGTCGCCGCGCTGACCCCGTTCGTCAGCGACGAGCTGCGCGCGCTGCTGGCGAGCGCCTTCGCGATGGTCAGCGGCTAGGCCTGAGGTGCCTCGCCGCGCCCGCACCAGCGAGCGCGGGGCTGCGGTCGTCGACTTCGTCCTCGTCCTGCTCGTCCTCCTGCCGCTGGTCATCGGCATCCTCCAGCTCGCGCTGGTGCTCCACGTGCGCAACACCCTCGCTTCAGCTGCCGCGGAGGGGGCCCGCCACGCAGCGGTCGCCGGCTCGTCGGCCCCCGCCGGCAGGGCCAAGGTGCAGGAGCTGGTGAGCGGCGCCCTCTCCGCGGACTTCGTCCGCTCGGTCACCGTCCGCCCGGCCCTCGTCGGGGGAGCACCCGGCTACGAGGCCGTCGTGACCGCCGACGTGGGCCTGCTCGGCTTCGGAGGTGCCGGCGTGCCCGTCCGGGTCTCGGGCCACGCCATCGCCGAGGTGGCACCACCGTGACGCGGAGACTGACCGCACGGCGCGACGAGCAGGGCTCCGCCCTCGTCGAGCTGACGTGGCTCGCGATCATCCTGCTGGTCCCGCTCATCTGGATCGTGATCTCGGTCTTCGAGGTGCAGCAGGGGGCGTTCGCCACCAGCGCCGCCGCCCGCGCCGCCGGACGGGCCTACGCCCTGGCGCCGGACGACGCCACGGGAGCGGCCCGCGCCGAGGCCGTCGTACGCCAGGTGCTGGCCGACCAGGGCACCCCCGGCCAGCGCGCCCGGGTGACCGTCACGTGCGACGCCCCTGCGGGCAACTGCCACGTCGGCACGTCGGTCATCACCGTCCGCGTCGACTCCGGGGTGGAGCTGCCGTTCTTCCCGGCGATCCTCGGCAAGGGCGCCGCTGTCTTCTCGCTCGACGCGACCCACACGGTCCCGATCGGGCAGTACGTCGAGAGCGGGTCCGACGACGAGCAGGCGTCCGACCGATGAGGCGCCGCGACGAGCAGGGACAGGTGACGCTGCTGATCATCGGGTTCGCGAGCATCCTGCTGATGGCCATCGTGGTGGTGATCGACGCATCGGCCGCCTACCTCCAGCGGCAGGGCCTCGACAACCTCGCCGACGGTGCGGCGCTCTACGGCGCCGACCTCGGGTCCGCCGGCATCTACGAGCAGGGCCTCGACGGCGAGCGCCTCACCCAGCAGGAGGCTGCGGTCGAGGCCGCGGTCCGCGACTACCTCGCCCGCGCCGACGCCGGCTCCCGCTACCCCGGCATCGCCGTCGGCGTCCGCGTCGACCCGGTCGGTCGCTCCGTCACGGTCCGGCTGAGCGCGCCGCTCGACCTGCCGCTCACCATCCCCGGCTCGCCCAGCAGCCCGACGGTCGGCGCGAGCAGCACCGCGGCGGTGACGGTCGTGCCCGGTGACTGAGTCGGCGAGGAGATGCGGTGAGGCGGACGTCATGAGAACTTTCGGTCCGGACCGGGGAGACCCATGACGGCCCGGATCGCGCCCGATCTGCGCGTCTCCGCCACCGCCGCCGGGCCGAAGGCCTAGCATCCCGCCATGCTCACGGGGATCCGCGCCACCAGCCATGACCGACCCACCCGCCGACGTGTCCGCCTCACGGCGGCCGTCGCCGGCGCCACCCTCGCGCTCGGCGTTGCTGCGCCGGTGCCGACCGCCACGGCGGCCGCGCCCGGCAGCATCTCGGGCACGGTGACGGACGGCGCAGCGCCTCTGGCGGGCATCGAGGTCGCGGTCTACGACAACACGCCGTATGGCGACGTGCTCGTGGACCAGGTCGTCACCGACGTCTCCGGCGCCTACCAGCTCGACGGCATCCCTGCCGATCCCTACCACAAGGTGCGCTTCACCGACCCGACGGGCGAGCACGCCACCGAGTACTACCGGGACCAGGTGTCGGGCAGCTTCGCCACCTGGGTGCCGGTCACCGCGGGCGACGTGAACACGATGATCGACGCCACGCTGGAGCCCGGCAGCACCCTCTCCGGAAGGCTGACCCGCGCCGGCGGAGCGCCGGTGGCCGGCGGGACAGTAACGCTCTGGTGGCGCTACGGCGCGCAGGCGTACGCCCGCGTCAGCGACCACGTCGCCGATGCTGACGGCCGCTGGTCGATCCCGGGTGTTCGTGGCGGAGCGGCGTACGGCCTGGAGTTCCGCGACCCGGTCACGGGAGCGGCCGAGGCGTGGGACGACCGCCCCGAGATCATCGGCTCCACACCGCTGGCGGTCCCGATGGGCGAGGACGTCGCGGACCTGGACGCGCAGCTCGGCGGCGTCGTCACCAACGTCGGTGCCCCGACCGTCACCGGCACGCCGCAGGTCGGCCAGACGCTCTCGGCGTCCTCCGGCTGGCATCCGGCCGACACGACGGTGACCTACCGCTGGATCGTCGGCGACGACGTCTCGCCGGGCGACGACCCTCGCGGTACGACGTACGCCCCGACCGCGCAGGACATCGGCAAGACGATCCGTGTCGAGGCCACCGGCACCCGCGGCGCGGGCTGGACCCCCGCGACCGCCCTGTCGGCCCCGACGGCTCCCGTCGCCGCCGCTCCCGTCGTCGTGCTGCAGGTCGCCAACGAGCGCCTGCCCCGCATCAAGGGCACGCTGCGCGTGGGCCGGACGGTGCGGGCGACGGTGGGCGAGTGGACGCCCTACCCCAAGAAGCTGAGGTTCCGCTGGTACGCCGGCAAGCGCGCGATCGCGGGCGCCACCCACCAGCGGCTCAAACTGACCAAGAAGCAGGCCGGCAAGCGGTTGCACGTCGTGGTCAAGGCGTCGGCGCCGGGCCACGAGCCGCTGACCGTCACGACCGAGCGGACCGACAAGGTCCGCCGCTGACCTCGCGGGTGGGGCGGTGACGACTCGCGCGTAACGCCCGTCACGCGGCCCCACCCCATCAGATGGTCCGTGCAGGTCGAGGGACCGTTCGCGGGTACTTTCTTCGCATGACCGAGACCTGGCCCGGCACGGCCTACCCCCTGGGTGCGACCTTCGACGGCACCGGCACCAACTTCGCCCTGTTCAGCGAGGTCGCCGAGCGCGTCGAGCTGTGCCTGTTCGACCCCGACCCCGACAACCCGGGCTCGTTCACCGAGCGCCGGCTCGAGGTCACCGAGGTCGACGCCTACGTCTGGCACTGCTACATCCCGACCGTGCAGCCCGGCCAGCGCTACGGCTACCGCGTCCACGGTCCGTGGGACCCCGAGAACGGCCAGCGCTGCAACCCCAACAAGCTGCTCCTCGACCCCTACGCCAAGGCCACGGCGGGCGACATCGACTGGGACCAGTCGCTGTTCGCCTACAACTTCGGCGACGAGGACTCCCGCAACGACGACGACTCCGCGGCGCACATGACCCACGGCGTGGTCATCAACCCGTTCTTCGACTGGGAGGGCGACCGTCGCCTCGCGATCCCCTACAACGAGTCCTTCATCTACGAGGCGCACGTCAAGGGCCTCACCCAGCTGCACCCCGACGTGCCGGAGGAGCAGCGCGGGACGTACGCCGGACTGGCGCACCCCTCGGTCACCGCCCACCTCCAGAAGCTCGGCGTCACGGCGATCGAGCTGATGCCGGTGCACCAGTTCGTGCAGGACTCGACCCTGCTCGACCAGGGCCTGCGCAACTACTGGGGCTACAACACCCTCGCCTTCCTCGCCCCGCACGCCGACTACGCCTCGAGCCAGCAGGGCCAGCAGGTCCAGGAGTTCAAGGCGATGGTCAAGGCCATGCACGCCGCCGGCATCGAGGTCATCCTCGACGTGGTCTACAACCACACCGCCGAGGGCAACCACCTCGGCCCGACGCTGAGCTTCAAGGGGATCGACAACGCGGCCTACTACCGCCTCGTCGAGGACGACCAGCGCTACTACATGGACTACACCGGCACCGGCAACACCCTCAACGTGCGCCACCCCCACTCGGTGCAGCTGATCATGGACTCGCTGCGCTACTGGGTCACCGAGATGCACGTCGACGGCTTCCGCTTCGACCTGGCAGCGAGCCTGGCGCGCGAGTTCTACGACGTCGACAAGCTGTCCACCTTCTTCGAGATGGTGCAGCAGGACCCCGTGGTCAGCCAGGTGAAGCTGATCGCCGAGCCGTGGGACATCGGCCCCGGCGGATACCAGGTCGGCGGCTTCCCGCCCCAGTGGACCGAGTGGAACGGCGCCTACCGCGACACGGTGCGCGACTTCTGGCGCGGCGAGCCGTCGCTCGGCGACTTTGCCTCCCGGCTGTCCGGATCCTCCGACCTCTACGAGCACTCCGGTCGCCGACCCTTCGCCAGCATCAACTTCGTCACCGCCCACGACGGCTTCACGCTGCGCGACCTCGTCTCCTACAACGAGAAGCACAACGAGGCCAACGGCGAGGACAACAACGACGGCGAGAGCCACAACCGCTCGTGGAACCACGGCGTCGAGGGCCCGACCGACGACGCCGAGATCCTCGAGGCGCGGGCCCGCGAGCAGCGCAACTTCATCGCCACGCTGCTGCTCAGCCAGGGGGTGCCGATGCTGCTGCACGGCGACGAGCTGAGCCGCACCCAGGACGGCAACAACAACACGTACGCCCAGGACAGCGAGATCAGCTGGGTGCACTGGGACGACGCCGACAAGCCGCTCATCGAGTTCACCGCGGCGGTCGCCAAGCTGCGCGCCGACCACCCGACCTTCCACCGCAAGCGGTTCTTCACCGGCAGCACGGTGCGCACCGGCGACGGCGAGCGCCTCAACGACATCGTCTGGCTCGACCTCGACGGCGAGCCGATGGAGGACGGAGACTGGGAGGGCGGCAAGGCGATCGGGATGTACCTCAACGGCAACGGCATCGCCGGCAAGGACGCCCGGGGCGGCACGATCACCGACGACCACTTCCTGCTCTACTTCAACGCCGACGGCCCGGCGCAGGTGACCCTGCCGGCGGAGGAGTACGCCGCCGCGTGGGACGTGGTCATCGACACCGGCGGCAATGCCGACGCCGACCCGATGCTCGAGGCCGGCGGGACGTTCGACCTCGGCACGCACAGCCTCGTCGTGCTCCGCGAGCACTCCGAGCCCGAGGCCAGCCCGGACCACTCGGTAGCGGCATCACTCGCGGCCCGCTCGGGTACGGACCTCACGTGAGCGACGCACACCCGCCTGCCCGGCCCGATCGTCGTACGCCTCGCAGCACCTACCGCCTGCAGGTCAGCCCCGACTTCACGCTGCACGACGCCGCGCAGGTGCTTCCCTACCTGCACGACCTCGGTGTCGACTGGGTCTACCTCTCGCCGCTGCTGGCCTCCGAGCCCGGCAGCACCCACGGCTACGACGTCGTCGCCTTCGACCACGTCGACCCCGAGCGGGGCGGCGAGGAGGGCCTGGCCGCGCTGTCGGCCGAGGCGCGCCGCCTCGGGATGGGCGTGCTGGTCGACATCGTGCCCAACCACGTCGGTGTCGCCACCCCGTCCGAGGACCCGTGGTGGTGGGACGTCCTCAAGCTGGGCCGCGAGTCCGAGCACGCGTCGGCCTTCGACGTCGACTGGGCGGCCGGCGACGGCCGCATCGTGATCCCGGTCATCGGTGACGACGACGAGGGCGCGATCCGCATCGTCCGGTCGGGCAAGGGCGAGGGTGAGGTCCGCTACCACGACCAGCGCTTCCCGCTGGCACCCGGCACGTCCACGCTGGAGGAGCAGCACTACGAGCTGGTCAACTGGCGAGCGGCCGACGAGGACCTCAACTACCGGCGCTTCTTCGCCGTCAACACCCTCGCCGCTGTGCGCGTCGAGGACCCCGAGGTCTTCGCCGAGACGCACGTCGAGGTCAAGCGGTGGTTCGACGAGGGCCTCGTCGACGGCCTGCGGGTCGACCACCCCGACGGCCTCCGCGACCCGAAGCGCTACCTCGACGACCTGGCTGCCCTCACCGGCGACGCCTACGTGCTCGTCGAGAAGATCCTCGAGCCCGGCGAGCACCTGCCCGCCGACTGGGCCACCGCCGGCACCACCGGCTACGACGCCCTCGCGCTGGTCGACCGGCTCCTGACCGACCCGGCCGGCGAGGCACCGCTGACCGCGCTCGACGACCGGCTCCGGGGCACGACCGTGGACTGGGAGCAGATGGTCCACGACAACAAGCGCGCCGTGGCCGACGGCATCCTGCACTCCGAGGTCCTGCGGATCACCCGCGAGGTGGAGAAGGTGCTCGAGACGCGCGAGGAGGAGGCCGACGAGGACGCCGTCGCCGACGCGATCGGCGAGATCCTCGCCTGCTTCCCGGTCTACCGCTCCTACCTGCCCGAGGGCCGCGACCACCTCGACCAGGCCTTCGCCCGGGCGCGGGAGCACCGCCCCGACCTCGCGGCGACGTACGACGTCCTCGAGCCGCTCCTGCACGACGAGTGGGGCCAGCCGGCCCGGCGCCTGCAGCAGACCTCGGGCATGGTCATGGCCAAGGGCGTCGAGGACTGCTCGTTCTACCGCTGGTCGCGGCTGACGTCGCTCAACGAGGTCGGCGGCGACCCGTCCATCTTCGCGATCGGCACCGACGACTGGCACGAGGCGATGGCCGCGCGCCAGCGCGACTGGCCCGACGCGATGGTCACCCTCTCCACGCACGACACCAAGCGCGGCGAGGACGTCCGCGCCCGGATCACGGTGCTCGCCGAGGAGCCCGGCCACTGGGAGCGGGCGCTCGACGAGCTGCTCCGCCTCGCGCCCGTCCCGGACGAGGGCTTCGGCTCGCTGCTGTGGCAGGCCGTGCTCGGCGCCTGGACGCCCGACCACCTGCCCGACCTCCGCGACCGCCTGCACGGCTACGCCGAGAAGGCGATGCGGGAGGCCGGCGACCGGACGACGTGGACCGAGCCCGACGAGGCGTACGAGGCGCAGGTGCACGCCGCGGTCGACGCCGTCTTCGACTCCGAGGAGGTGCGCGCCGTCCTGGTCGACCTCGCCGCGCGCATCGACGAGCCCGCCCAGGCCAACGCCCTCGCGGCCAAGCTCCTCGCGATCACGATGCCGGGCGTACCCGACGTCTACCAGGGCAGCGAGCTGTGGGAGACCTCGCTCGTCGACCCCGACAACCGTCGCCCCGTCGACTTCGACCACCGGGCCGCAGTGCTCGCCGGCACCGCCGAGGACGACGCGGCGACCAAGCTGCACGTCACCTGCACCGCCCTGACCCTGCGGCGCGAGCGGCCGGAGCTGTTCACCGGCTACACGCCGGTCACCGTCTCCGGGTCCGCCGCGGCCCATGCGGTCGCCTTCGACCGTGGGGGTGCGATCGCGGTCGCCACCCGCCTCCCGGTGGGCCTGGCCGCCGCCGGCGGTTGGGGCGACACGGCCCTCGACCTGCCCGAGGGCCGGTGGCACGACGTGCTCACCGGCCTCGACACGGACGGCCGGCTCGCGACCCTGCTCGCCGTCCACCCCGTCGCCCTGCTGGTACGGAAGGACTGACATGACGATCGCTCGGGGCTCTCGGGGACCTTTCGACGTCTGGGCGCCGCGCCCGCAGCGCGTACGCCTGCTCTGCGGCGACAACGCGGGCGGCACGGTGGTGGAGATGACGCGCGGCGACGACGACTGGTGGACCCCCGCCGAGCCGCTCCCCGCTGCTGCGGACGGGCCCCTCTACGTCGACTACGGCTACCTCCTCGACGACGACCCCGACCCGCGCCCCGACCCGCGCTCGCGCCGGCAGCCCGGTGGCGTGCACGAGCTGTCGCGACGCGACCTCACGACGTACGAGTGGAACGACGCCGCCTGGACCGGGCGCCAGCTCGCGGGGTCGGTGGTCTACGAGCTGCACATCGGGACCTTCACCCCGGCCGGCACCCTCGACTCCGCCATCCACCGGCTCGACCACCTCGTCGACCTCGGCGTCGACCTCGTCGAGCTGCTGCCCGTCAACGCCTTCAACGGCACCCACAACTGGGGCTACGACGGCGTCGGCTGGTTCGCGGTGCACGAGCAGTACGGCGGCCCCGACGCCTACCGCCGCTTCGTCGACGCCTGCCACGCGAAGGGCCTGGGGGTGGTGCAGGACGTGGTGCACAACCACCTCGGCCCCTCGGGCAACTACCTCCCGCTGTTCGGTCCCTACCTGAAGGCCGGCCGCAACACCTGGGGCGACCTGGTCAACCTGGACGGCGAGGACGCGGCGGAGGTGCGGCGCTACATCCTCGACAACGTCCGGATGTGGTTCGAGGACTTCCACGTCGACGCGCTGCGCCTCGACGCCGTGCACGCGCTCAGCGACACCTCGCAGGTCCACCTGCTCGAGGAGATGGCGATCGAGACGGCTGCCTACTCCGCCCACGTACGCCGCCCGCTCACCCTGATCGCCGAGTCCGACCTCAACGACACGCGCCTCGTGCGCCCGCGCGAGGCCGGCGGCTACGGCCTCGACGCGCAGTGGAGCGACGACTTCCACCACGCCGTCCACGTCGCGCTGAGCGGCGAGACCACCGGCTACTACGCCGACTTCGAGCCGCTCGAGGCGCTGGCCAAGGTGTGCGAGAAGGGGTTCTTCCACGACGGGACGTTCTCGTCGTTCCGCGAGCGTGACCACGGCGCACCCGTCGACACCGAGCACATGCCGACCTGGCGGCTCGTGGTCGCCAACCAGAACCACGACCAGATCGGCAACCGCGCCCGCGGCGACCGGCTCACCGACCACCTCGACGACGACCAGCTCGCCTGCGCCGCCCTGCTGACGCTGGCCGGGCCGTTCACCCCGATGCTGTTCATGGGGGAGGAGTGGGCGGCCTCGACGCCGTTCGCGTTCTTCACCTCCCACCCCGAGCCGGAGCTCGGGAAGGCGACCGCGGACGGCCGGATCGCCGAGTTCGAGAAGATGGGCTGGGACCCCGACGAGGTCCTCGACCCCCAGGACCCCGAGACGTTCCGCCGCTCGAAGCTGGACTGGAGCGAGCTGTCCGGGGGTCGCCACGCGGTGCTGCTGGAGTGCTACCGGCGGCTCGGCCGGCTGCGCCGCGAGCTGCCGCAGCTGACCGACCCGGCGTTCGGCTCGGTCTCGTGCACCGTCGAGGGCCGGGTGTTCACGATGCGCCGCGGTGACCTGCTCGTCGTCGTCAACGCCGGCGACACGGCCGCGACGACCGAGGTGGGAGAGCGCGAGGTGCTCTTCGAGACCCCCGCGGGCGTCGACGTACGCGACGGGGTGCTGTCCGTGCCGGCGCACGCCGGAACCCTCCTCGGACCGGTCACAACTTTCTCCTGACCAACCGCGTCTCCCTCGTGAACGGCCCGTTCCCGGGCCCACACGACGGGGAAAGAACCATGAACCGCATCACCGCACTCGCCGCCACCGTGGCCCTCACCGCCGGTTCCCTGGCACTCACCGCGCCGACGCAGGCCGCGCCCGCGAAGGCCCAGGCCTACAAGATCACCGCCAAGGCCAACCTCGAGGTCGCCGTCGCCAAGGAGGACACCGTCAAGGTCAAGGGGCGCGTGACGCCCAAGGCCGCCGGCGAGAAGGTCGTCCTGCAGCAGCGCGTGGGCAAGAAGAAGTCGTGGAAGTCCACGGGCAACACCAAGATCAAGAAGAACGGCACCTACGTCCTCAAGGACAAGCCCTCGACCCAGGGCCCGCGCGAGTACCGCGTCTTCAAGCCGGGCTCGAAGGGCCTCAAGAAGGGCTACAGCAAGGCGCTGGCCGTCGAGGTGTACAAGTGGGAGAAGCTGGTCTACCGGCCCAGCGGCCCCCGCGTGAACGTCGAGCCCGCCGGCGTCCTGATCGGCGCCGAGTACTTCGGCCAGAGCCTGGCGACCACGACCTCGGGGACCCCGTCGTCGGTGGAGTACACGCTCGGTCGCAAGTGCACCGACCTGCGGGCGACGTACGCCCTCACCGACAGCTCGGCCACCGGCTCGAGCGGCGCCGTGACCGTCAGCGCCGACGGTGCCGTCCTGGCCAACCACTCGCTGTCCGTCGGCACGGTCGTCGTCGACGAGGTCCTCGACGTCTCGGACGTCTTCCGCCTCAAGGTCGACCTCGCCACCTCCGCGACGCCGGCCGCCATCGCCGCGGTCGCGACGCCCGAGGTGCTCTGCACGCGCTGACGCGCACCCGATCCGCAGCGGCGGGCACGACCGGAATCACAGGCCGGGAGTGCTCGCCGCTGCTGCTCGTCCCGCTGCTTTCGACACCCTTCACGCGTGAGCCGTACTGTTGCTCCTTGTGGCAGGCATCGACTTCGACGTAGAGATCAAGCAGCTCCGAGCGACCATGAAGACCGTCGGTCAGGTCCTCAACCTCGACCGCATGCGCGGGGAGATCGCCGACCTGAGCGAGCAGGTCGCGGCCCCCGACCTGTGGGACGACGTCGGCAGTGCCACCCGCATCACCGGTCGCCTCTCCGCCCTGCAGGGCGAGATGGACCGCTTCACCAGCCTCGAGACCCGCATCGAGGACCTCGCCCTCATGGTCGAGATGGGCCAGGAGGAGGGCGACGCCGACACGCTCGCCGACTCCGAGGCCGAGCTCGGGCGCATCAAGAAGTCCGTCGAGTCGCTCGAGATCCGCACCCTGCTGGCCGGTGAGTACGACGAGCGCGAGGCGATCGTGACGATCCGCTCGGGCGCCGGTGGGGTGGACGCCGCCGACTTCGCCGAGATGCTGATGCGGATGTACACGCGCTGGGCCGAGCAGCACAAGTACGGCGTCGAGGTCTACGAGGTGTCCTACGCCGAGGAGGCGGGCATCAAGTCCGCGGAGTTCGCGATCCACGCGCCCTACGCCTACGGCACGCTCTCGGTCGAGGCCGGCACCCACCGCCTCGTGCGGATCAGCCCCTTCGACAACCAGGGCCGCCGCCAGACCTCCTTCGCCGCCGTCGAGGTGGTGCCCATGCTCGAGCAGACCGACGAGATCGAGGTCGACGAGAACGAGATCCGCACCGACGTCTTCCGCTCCGGCGGTCCGGGCGGCCAGTCGGTCAACACGACCGACTCTGCGGTCCGTCTCACCCACATCCCGACCGGCATCGTCGTGTCCTGCCAGAACGAGAAGTCGCAGCTGCAGAACAAGGCCTCCGCGATGGTCGTGCTCAAGGCCAAGCTCCTCGCGCGCAAGAAGGCCGAGGAGGCCGCGCTCAAGAAGGACCTCAAGGGCGACGTCGCCGCGAGCTGGGGCGACCAGATGCGCAACTACGTCCTCAACCCGTACCAGATCGTCAAGGACCTGCGGACCGGCCACGAGTCCGGCAACCCGAGCGCGGTCTTCGACGGCGACCTCGACGACTTCATGGAGGCCGGCATCCGCTGGCGCCGCGGAGCGGAGAAGGTCGACGCCTGAGGTGTTTCACCGCCGCCACCCGGGGTAGACGTGAGGCACTGACACGCTGACCACCGGGGGGACACATGTCGCAGCTGCAGGTCGGCTTCGCCGCGTTGCAGGACGCCGCCAACGCCGCGCAGGGCGCGGCGGCCGACGCCAAGGGACACGGGTCCGCCGACGCGCTGACCTGGGCAGGCGGTGGCGTCCCGGGCGCCACCTCGGTCGACCACCTGCGCGAGCTCGGCACGAGCTGGGACGACGAGATCGCCGCGTGGGTGACGGCGACCAACGACTTCGGCGCCGACCTCGCGGCCGCCGGCGAGGACTACCGCTCGGTCGACCAGACCACGGGTGGCTTGTTCGGCGGCCTGCTGGGCGGTGGCTGATGACGGTCACCTACGGCGACGCGAAGCGCTGGCAGTCCGAGCCGCTCGGCACCGCCGGCGACAGCCTCAAGAAGGACCTCGACGCCCTCGAGGGAGCCCGCGACCAGCTCGAGACGCAGGGCGTGCCCGAGTCGTGGACCGGCCTGGCCGTGACGTTCGCCGTCGCCCGCCGCACGCTCCTGGTCAAGCAGCTCGACCGCCACATCGACGGCAAGCGGCAGATGCAGCGCGCCCTCTACGACGCCGAGACCATCGTCGCCGAGATCGAGCGCCTCGTCACCGAGGTCGAGGGGGAGGCCAGCGCCAAGGAGTTCTCGATCAGCTCCGACGGCACGGTGAGCGACGTCAGCGACCCGCCGACCTTCCCGAACCGCTACGAGGCCGAGGAGTGGTCCCGCAGCCGCCAGCAGACCGCGCAGGCGCTGGCCGACGACGTCTCCACCATCCTCGGCCGGGCGGCCGCCGCCGACGCGACCATCGCGGGCGGCGTACCTCCGGGCCACGTGGACTCCGTCGACGACTACGGCGTCGCCGATCCTGAGGTCGCCGAGCGGTGGGCCACGATGACCGACGCCGAGCGGCGCGCCGTGGTCGAGGAGATGATCGAGGAGCAGGCGGCCGAGGCCGGCATCCCGACCCCGACCATCACGTGGGAGCCCGAGACGTGGGACCTCTGGGGCCAGGCCCGCGGCGGCGGCTCCGAGATCGCGCTCAACGAGGGCATCCTCGATGACCCGTTCATCCTCAACACCACCGCCCACGAGATGCGGCACGCCCGCCAGTTCGAGGCCATCGACGACCAGGACGCGTGGCGCTGGCCGTGGCAGGACGACCCGTTCGACATGCACGAGGAGGACGGGATCACCGAGGAGCAGGCCGAGGAGTGGGACGAGAACTTCGACGACTACAAGTCCACGGCCAACGGCGACACCTACGAGGAGTACTTCGAGCAACCGGTCGAGGTCGACGCACGTCGCACCGGCAAGCAGGAGCTCGAGGACATGACCGAGGAAGAGCTCGAGCGGCTCCTCGAGGAAGGACAGCGATGACACCCGCGACGACGTACGCCGACCTGCTCGACGCCCACCTCGCCGACCCGAGCGCCGGGACGCTCGAGCCCCTGCGCGACGCCGTGCGCGCCGCGCCCGGGTTCGACCCGGAGCTGCGGGTGCGCGAGCAGGCCGACGCCCTGCTGCGCGAGGGGCGCCACGCCGACGCGGTCGCGGCGCTCGAGGCGAGCATGCCGGGGTCGCTGCTCAGCCCGGCCGCCCACGCGATGCTGTCGGCCGCCTTGAGGCGCGGCGGCCGCGAGGACGCCGCCGCCCGGCACGCCCGGCTGGCGCGCGTCGCCCTCGACGGCATCCTCGCGACCGGCGACGGCAGCGCCGACCGCCCGTGGTCGGTGCTGCGCATCAGCGACGAGTACGACGTCGTGGACAGCCTCGGCACGCGGCCGGTGAGCCAGGGACTCCTCGCCGACGGGCCGCGCCGGGTCGACCGCATCGAGTGCCAGGACGGACGCACCCTCCACTTCGACGTCACCCGGGTCCCCGGTGCCGCGGTCCGTGCCTGACCGCCGCGTCGTCGCCGCTGCCGCGACGCTGCTGGCCCTCGCGGTGGCCGGCTGCTCGGACGACTCGGACGCGCCGACGACGGGCACGGGCACCGACGCCGGGACGGGCACCACCGGCGGAACCGGGGGGAGCGAGGCCTACGAGCTGGTCGCCACCGACGACCTCTCGGTGAGCCCCGACGGCGACGAGGTGCTCGCCGACTGCTGGAACGGCATCTGCCGCTGGGACGCCACCGACGGGACGCTCGAGCTCGTCCCCGACCGCGGCTCGGTGGCGGTCGCACCCGACTGGTCGACCGTGGCCACGGTCGACGACGGCACGGTGGTGCTGGAGGACCTCGACTCGGGGGAGCCGGTCACCGAGCTCACCGGGCTCGCGGGCGACGACGTGGCCGACGGCTCGCCCGTCACCGCCGTGGCCTACAGCCCCGACGGCGAGCTGGTCGCGGCGGCCGGCTCCGGCGACGACGGATCCGGGCGGCTGGTCGTCTGGTCCGTCGACGGCACCGAGGAGGCGTCTTTCGACACCGACGGCGAGGTCCACCGGATCGCGGTCTCGCCCGAGGGCGACCGGCTCGCCACCTCCGGCAACGGCCCGGTCGAGGTGCACGACCTCGTCTCGGGCGAGTCGCAGCAGCTGCCGTCGGGGCAGGGCGGCACGGTGGCCTGGAGCGCCGACGGCACGCGGCTCCTCGGCCCGGGCGCCGACGGCCAGCCCTCGGTGTGGGACGCCGACACCTGGGGCCTGGTGGCCGAGCTCCGGGGCGCCCGCCTCCACGAGGCCGCGTTCGCACCCGAGGGGGAGACGGTCGCACTCACGTCGGTGGACCAGACGTCCGTGACGCTGTGGGACCCGACCCGCGACGCCCGCCGCGCGACGGAGCTCGAGGGGCGCACGGATGCCCCCGGCGCGGTCGCCTGGTCGCCCGACGGCGCGGTCGTCTACGCCGTCGCCGCCGACGACGGCGTCCTGGCGTGGGACGCCGCCACCGGCAAGCGCGCCCCGACGGACTTCGAGGTGCCCGAGGGCCGATAGGCGCCCGGATTCGCCGATCGCGTCCACCCCTCACGTAGCCTCGACGCCGTGATTCGCTTCGAGAAGGTCACCAAGAGCTATCCCGGCCACCCCCACCCCGCCCTCGACAACGTGACGGTCGACGTCGAGAAGGGGGAGTTCGTCTTCCTCGTGGGCTCCTCGGGCTCGGGCAAGTCGACCTTCCTGCGCCTGGTGCTCCGTGAGTACCGCCCGACCACCGGTCGCGTCTACGTCGCCGGCAAGGAGATCAACCGGCTCGCCGGCTGGAAGGTGCCGCGGCTGCGCCGCGACATCGGCACGGTGTTCCAGGACTTCCGGCTGCTGCCCAACAAGACCGTGACCGAGAACGTCGCCTTCGCGCTCCAGGTGATCGGCAAGTCCCGCAAGGAGATCAAGGACGTCGTCCCCGAGACGCTCGAGCTCGTCGGCCTGAGCGGCAAGGGCGACCGGATGCCCGACGAGCTGTCCGGCGGCGAGCAGCAGCGCGTCGCCGTGGCGCGCGCGTTCGTCAACCGGCCGATGATCCTCATCGCCGACGAGCCCACCGGCAACCTCGACCCCACGACCTCGGTCGGGATCATGAAGCTCCTCGACCGGATCAACCGCACCGGCACCACGGTCGTGATGGCCACCCACGACGCCGGCATCGTCGACCAGATGCGCAAGCGCGTCATCGAGCTCGACAACGGGCACGTCGTGCGCGACCAGGCGCAAGGCGTCTACGGCCACCAGAACTGACGCCGGGCCCCGGCCCCGACCCGATCCGCCTCCCTGAACGAATCGAGACCCCCACTCCATGCAGCTGCGCTACGTCTACTCCGAGCTCGGCCAGGGCCTGCGACGCAACCTGACGATGCACCTGGCGGTGATCCTCACCCTGGTCGTCTCGCTGACCCTGGTGGGCATCGGCCTGCTGTTCCAGCAGCAGGCGACCCGGGCGGCCGAGCACTTCGGCAACCAGCTCCAGATCACGGTCTACCTGTGCCGGCTCAACGACTCCAACCCGGTCTGCCCCAACCCGGTGACCGAGGCGCAGAAGACGGAGATCGAGGCCGTGGTCGACGCCAACCCCGAGGTCGCGAGCTACCGCTTCGAGTCCGGCGAGGTGGCGCTGGAGAAGGCGAAGGAGCTCTACGGCGAGGAGCTGTTCTCCGGTGACAACCCCGCGCTGACTGCCGAGGACATGCCGCAGACGATCTGGATCACGCTGGAGGACCCGGAGCAGTACGAGGGCATCAGCAGCGCCGTCCAGGGCCTCGACGGCGTCTCGCGGGTGCGGGACCTGCGCGAGCAGGTCGGACCGATCCTCGCGACCATCACCAAGATGCGGACGTACGCCCTGGGCACGGCCGCGCTGCTGGTGCTGGCGGCCCTGCTGCTGGTCGCCAACACGATCCGCCTCGCCGCCTTCGCGCGCCGCAAGGAGATCGGCATCATGCGGCTGGTGGGCGCCTCCACGCTCTACATCGCGCTGCCGTTCCTCCTCGAGGCACTGGTCACCGCGCTGATCAGCGTCGCCCTCGCGATCGGGGCGCTGGCGGCGTTCCTGCGCTTCGCGATCGGCGACCTCCAGCAGAACCTGAGGTTCGTGCCGTGGATCGGCTGGAACGAGTTCTGGGTGGCCGCCGGAGCCGTCGCGATCCTCGGTCCGGTGCTGACGTTGCTGCCGACACTCGTGTTGACGCGCAAATACCTCAAAGTCTGACCGCCGGAGGTTAGCGTCTAGGCGTCCCGCCCGGCCTGGCGCCGGGAGGACACCCTTCCCCGCTTCCCCGACGCAAAGGCTTCCCCGGTGCGTACCTTCCCCCGTGCCGCTCATCGCCCTGTGGCTGCAGCTCTCGTTGCAGTCATGGCGCTGGGTGTGTCCGCTGCTCATGCCGACGACCTCAAGGACAAGAAGAGCAAGGTCGAGCGCGAGCTCAAGGGCGCCCACCAGGACCTCGACGCGTCCAGTGCCCAGCTGCGCAAGGCCGCGGCCCGCCTCGAGGCCGCCCAGGAGCAGCTCGGCGTCGCCAAGACCCGGCTCGCCACGGCCCGCGGCAAGGTGGAGGTGGCCGCCGAGCGCGACGCGCAGATGCAGGCCGAGCTGGTCGCCGCGGAGGCCGACCTCGCCGCCGCCGAGGCTGCCCTCGCGCAGGGTCAGGTGGACCGCGACGCGCAGCGCGAGAAGGTCGCCCGCACCGTCACCGACATGTACACCGAGGGCGACCCCGAGCTGATCGCGTTCTCCTCCCTGCTGGACGCCGAGTCGACCGAGGAGCTCACCCGCCGCGACGGTGTCCGTGACGTCGTCGTCGGCCAGGAGGCGCGCGAGTACGACGAGCTCAAGGCCGCGGAGGTGCTCCTCGAGGTCCGCGAGGACCAGGTCGCCGAGGCCCGCGACGCCGTGGCCGTCAAGCGCGAGGCCGCCGCCGAGCACCTCCAGCTGATGCAGTCCCTCGAGGCCGAGGAGCAGGCGGCCAAGGACTCGGTCGTCTCGCTCGTGATCGAGCGCCGCGACGCCCGTGCGGGAGCCAGCGAGGCACGCGCCAAGGACCTCTCCAAGCTGCGCAAGCTCGAGAAGGAGCAGCAGCAGATCGAGGAGATGCTGCGCAAGCGCGCCCTCGCCGCCCTGCGCCGCCAGCGTGCGGAGGCGCGCGCCAACGCCCGTTCGAGCGCCGCCACCACCCCGAGCCCCGGCCTGCTCGCCTACCCGGTCGAGGGCTACGTCACCTCGCCGTTCGGCTACCGGACCCACCCGATCTACCACTACTGGGGCCTGCACGACGGAGTGGACTTCGGCGGCGGCTGCGGCACCCCGCTGCGCGCCGCGGCGCCCGGCAAGGTCGTGTCGTCCTACTTCAGCGGCGTCTACGGCAACCGGCTGGTGATCGACCACGGCGTGCTCGGCGGCAAGGGCATCGCGACGATCTACAACCACGCCAGCGGCTACAACGTCGGCGTCGGCGACACGGTCCAGGAGGGCCAGGTCATCGGCTTCGAGGGCAGCACCGGGTGGTCCACCGGGTGCCACCTGCACTTCACCGTCATGGCCAACGGCGAGGCCGTGGACCCGATGAACTGGCTCTGACCGCCCACGAGCGAGCGCAGCGAGGTCGTGACCAGGCGGGCAGGTTGAGGAGCGACAGGCAGACCTGAGCGAAGCGAAGGGCTTCCGGCTCGCGTCTCGAAACCTCGACCAGAACGGATTGGACACGCTCTGGGACACTGGACCCATGGCGAAGGAGCAGGGCCAGAAGATGGTCGCGCAGAACAAGAAGGCGCGCCACGACTACCACATCGAGGACACCTGGGAGGCCGGGCTCGTCCTGATGGGGACCGAGGTGAAGTCGCTGCGCCAGGGGCGCGCGTCGCTCGTCGACGGCTTCGGCGAGATCGACAACGGCGAGGCGTGGCTGCTGGGCGTGCACATCCCGGAGTACAGCCAGGGCACCTGGACCAACCACTCCGCCCGCCGCCGCCGCAAGCTGCTGCTCAACCGCTCCGAGATCGACAAGATCGAGCGCAAGATCACCGACAAGGGCTACACGATCGTGCCGCTCGCGCTCTACTTCAAGGACGGCCGCGCCAAGGTCGAGATCGCCCTCGCCAAGGGCAAGAAGTCCTACGACAAGCGCCACACGCTCGCCGAGCGCACGGCCAACCGGGAGAAGGTCGAGGCGGTCCAGCGGCGGCTCAAGGGCCACCGGGATTGAGGCCGGGACTGAGGGCGCGGGCGTGACTCCCGTCGACTTCGCCCGGGCCCTCGGCCTGCCGGGCCTGATCGACCTGCACACCCACTTCCTGCCGCCGCGGGTGATGGCCAAGGTCCGCGCCCAGTTCGACGCGGCCGGCCCGCTGATCGGCCGGCCGTGGCCGCTGCACTACCGCGACGAGGACGACGCGCTCGTCGAGGTGCTCCGCTCCTACGGCGTACGCCGCTTCACCGCGCTGCCCTACGCCCACAAGCCCGGCATGGCCGAGTTCCTCAACGACTGGGCGGCCGGGTTCGCGGACCGGGTCCCCGAGGCCGCGGTGTGCGGCACCTTCTTCCCCGAACCCGGCGTGACGGCGTACGTCGCCTCCCGCACGGCCGCCTCGTCCCGGCCGGTGGAGGTCTGGAAGGTGCACGTGCAGGTCGGGGCGTTCGACGTCACCGACCCGCTGCTCGACGAGGCGTGGGGCGTCGTCGCGGACGCCGGGACGCCCGTGGTGCTGCACGCCGGCAGCGGCCCCGTGCCGACCGAGCACACCGGTCCCGGGCCGGTCGCCGAGCTGCTGGCGCGCCACCCGCGGCTGCGGCTGGTGATCGCCCACGCGGGGGCGCCGGAGTACGCCGAGTTCCTGGCGCTGGCCGAGGCCCACGAGCGGGTGGCGCTCGACACCACGATGGCCTTCACGCCCTTCTTCGAGGAGATGGGCGGCGCCTACCCGCCCGACCTGCTGCCCCGGCTGCGCGACCTCGGGCTGGCCGGGAAGGTCCACCTCGGCAGCGACTTCCCCAACATCCCCTACCCCTACGTCGTCCAGCTCGAGGCGCTGGCGCGGCTGGACCTGGGGGAGGAGTGGCTGCGCGCCGTGTGCTGGGACAGCTCGGCCGCCCTCCTCGGCTGACCGTCGTACCCCGAGCGGTGCGCCACCCACGTTCCGGACCGGCGCAATGTGGCTGGGCCACCGCTCGGGAGCGGGTCGTACGACGGCGCGCCGGCGGGCGGTGCGCCACCCACGTTCCGGACCGGCGGAAGGTGGCTGGGCCACCGCCGCTGGACTGGACCAGCCGCCGACCCGGAGCAGGAGATGCTTGACGCGGTATATGTAAGTGCGCTGAACTAACTAATGTGACCCCGCACACACCGGTCGGCCGCCAGCTCCGTCCTCGAGGCAAGCTGCTCCAGGAGGACGCCCGCCGCCACCACCGCTCGCTGCTGCTCCAGCAGCTCTTCCGGGAGGGCCCGGCGAGCCGGGCCGACCTGGCGCGATCGAGCGGCCTGACCCGGGTCACGGTGTCCGACCTGGTGGGGGAGATGCTCGCGGAGGGCTTCGTGGCCGAGCTGGGCGCGCCCGCCGAGTCGCGGGTCGGCAAGCCGCCGACGCTGGTCGGCCTCGCCCCCGACTCCCACCACATCATCGGCCTCGACCTCTCCGAGACCGACCGCATGTCCGGCGCGGTCGTCAACCTCGCCGGCACGGTCCGGGCACGCCACGAGGTGCACGTCGACGGCGCGGAGGGGGAGCAGGCGGTCGAGCTCGTCCTGGCCCTCGCCTCGCAGCTGATGACGATGACGGACCGACCGGTCCTCGGCGTCGGCGTCGGCAGCCCCGGTGTCGTCGACGCCAACGGCACCGTCGTCGACGCGCCCAACCTCGCGTGGACCGACACCCCGCTCGCCGCCCGGCTCGCCGAGACGCTCGACGTACCGGTGTTCGTCGCCAACGACGCCAACACCGCCGTCCTCGGCGAGCACACCTTCGGCGAGTCCGGCGACGGCGGGCTGATGGTGCTGCGGGTCGGCACCGGTGTCGGCGCTGGCCTGGTCCTCGGCGGGTCGCTGCTCCACGGCCACCTCGGCGCCGCGGGCGAGATCGGCCACGTCGTGGTCGACCCCGACGGTGAGCGGTGCGCCTGCTCGCGCACCGGCTGCCTCGAGACGCTGCTCGCGGCGCCGAGGCTGCGACGTCGGATCGGCGAGCCCGGAGTCGACGGACCCACTGTGCTGGCCGAGGTCGGCACCCGGCTGGGCGAGGTGCTGGCGCCGGTCGTCGCCTCGCTCAACCTCCACGAGATCGTGCTGAGCGGCCCCGCGGAGCTGCTCGACGGGCCGCTGCTCGATGCGGCGGACCGGACCATCCGCGAGCGGACGATGCCGATCAGCTCGACAGGGCTGGCCGTCCGCACCTCCAAGCTCGGCGAGGACGTCGTGGTCGTGGGAGCGGCCGTGCTCGTGCTCGCCGGGGAGCTGGGCGTCTCGTGAGCGCCTCTCGTCCCCCCTTGGGAACCCACTGGAAGATCGATGGAAGGAACACTGTGGTGCGCATCAAGAAGTCATTGACCGGGGTGGCGGTCGCCGCGCTCGCGCTGACGACGCTCGCCGCGTGCGGCAGCGATGACGACGGCTCGTCGTCCGACGACGACGGCGCCGCCGAGTCGGCGGACATCCGCGTCTGGCTCAACGGCACGGACACTCCGCAGGAGGCCCGCGACTGGTTGAAGAAGACCTTCGAGGAGGACAACCCGGGGTCCACGCTGACCATCGAGCAGCAGGAGTGGGACGGCCTCGTCGAGAAGCTCACCACGGCGCTCTCCAGCGAGTCCGAGACCCCCGACGTCGTGGAGATCGGCAACACGCAGGCGCCGACGTTCACCTCCGCGGGCGCGTTCTCGCCGCTCACCGACGAGCTCGACGACCTCGGCGGCGACGACCTGCTGCCCGGGTTCGTCGAGGGTGCCACCGTCGACGGCGAGACGTACGCCGTGCCGTACTACGCCGGCTCGAAGTACATCTTCTACCGCAAGGACCTCTTCGAGAAGTCGGGCCTCGAGGTCCCCACGACGCTCGACGAGTTCGTCGAGGCGGCGGCCACCCTGAAGAAGGACAACCCCAAGCCGGGCAACTTCTCCGGCTTCTGGTTCCCCGGGCAGGACTGGCGCAACGGCGCGACCTTCGTGTGGTCCGCCGGCGGCGACCTGGCCGTTGACGACGGTGGCGAGTGGACCGGCTCGCTGTCCTCGCCCGAGTCCGTGGCGGGCCTGGAGATGGCCCAGCAGCTCTTCACCGAGTCGTCTGGCGCACCCAAGGACGGCAACGAGGCCGACCCGTGGACCCCGTTCTGCGCCGGCGAGGTCGGCATGATGTCGACGCCCGGCTGGGTGAAGGGGCTCCTCGAGGACCCCGAGACCGGTTGCCCCGACGGCCACGCCAAGCAGGTCGGCGTCTTCGCGCTGCCCGGGCCGGACGGCGAGCCCGCGCCCGTGCTGCTCGGCGGCTCCGACATCGCCATCGCGGCGAAGTCGGCCCACCAGGACCTCGCCCAGGAGGCAGTCCAGCTCATGCTCAGCGAGGACTACCAGACGCTGATGGCCGAGGCCGGTCTCACGCCTGCCCGCACGTCGCTCGCCCCGCTCCTCGGTGACGACGAGTACGCCGAGGCGACCGTGGCAGCGGCGTCCAACGCCAAGCTCACGCCGGCCGCTCCGGGCTGGGCGACGGTCGAGGGCTCACGGGCCCTCGAGGACCTCTTCAGCGCCATCGCCCAGGGCGGCGACGTGGAGGAGCTCGCGGCCAAGACCGACGAGCAGATGAACAGCCAGCTCAACGGCTGAGGTCCGACGACCACCGGTGGGGGCGGCGCCAGCCGCTGCCCCCACCGGGGCGCGCCCGCGCGACAATCACCTCGGCACCGGAGAGGAGGACCGATGAGCAGCACGCTGAGTGACACGACCCGGGACACCTCCGAGGAGACCGTGACCGGCACGCCACCCCGCCGCCGCAGGCCCGGGTTGCTGCCGTACGCGCTGCTGGTCCCGGCCGTGTTGGCGCTGGCGGTGGCGCTGGGCTACCCGCTCGTGCGCCAGGTCGTGCTGTCCCTCCAGGACTACGGCCTCGCCCAGCAGTTCGGCCGGCCTCCGGAGTGGGTCGGCGCCACCAACTACCGCACGCTCGCGGCCGACGGCTACCTGTGGCGGGTCACCCTGCGCTCCATCGCCTTCTGCCTCGTCAACGCGGCGCTCACGATGACGATCGGCGTCGGGCTCGCGCTGCTGATGCGGCACATGTCGCGCGGCGTACGCCTCCTCGTGCAGACCGGGCTGCTGCTCGCGTGGGCGATGCCGGTGGTCGCCTCGCTCACGGTGTGGCAGTGGCTCTTCGACACGCAGTACGGCGTCGTGAACTACGTCCTGGCCGGGCTCGGCCTCGACTTCGAGGGTCACGGGTGGCTCCTGAAGCCGCTGTCCTTCTTCTTCGTCGCGACCGTGATCGTCGTGTGGATGAGCGTGCCGTTCGTCGCGTTCACCGTCTACGCCGCGCTCACCCAGCTGCCCGAGGAGCTGGTCGAGGCCTCCGAGATCGACGGCGCCGGTCCGGTCTCCCGCTTCCGCCACGTCGTGCTGCCCACGATCCGCCCGGTGCTGCTCGTCGTGGGCCTGCTGCAGATCATCTGGGACCTGCGGGTCTTCTCGCAGATCTACATCCTCCAGAAGGCGGGCGGCAGCGCCCGCGACACCAACCTGCTCGGCACCTACATCTACCGGCTCGGCATCGGCGGCGGTGAGTTCGGCATGTCGGCGGCGGTGGCGATCTTCATGCTCGCCCTCACCGTCGTGCTGACCGCGCCCTACGTCCGCGCCATGCTCCGACAGGAGGGGGAGGCACCATGAGTCGTCCGACCCGACCCGCCCTGCGCGTCACCGCCAACACGTTGGGCGTCCTGGCCTTCCTCGTCTCGGCCTTCCCCGTCTACTGGATGGTCAACAGCTCGTTCCTCGCGCGCAACGAGATCCGCAGCCCGACCCCGACCTGGGTGCCCTTCGGCGGCGACCTCGACAACTACCGCACGGTCTTCCGCACCGACCAGTTCCTCGACGCGCTGCAGGTCAGCCTCATGGTCACCGGACTGACGATCACCGTCGCGCTGCTGTTCGCGTTCGTCGCCGCCGTGGCGGTGAGCCGCTTCCGGTTCCGCGGGCGGCTGTCCTTCATCATCACCCTGCTGGTGATCCAGATGATCCCGGTGGAGGGGCTGTTCATCAGCCAGTACAAGATGCTCGAGACGATGGACCTGCTCAACACCGTCGTCGGGCTCACGCTGGTCTACGTCGCCGGCGTGCTGCCCTTCACGATCTGGACCCTGCGCGGCTTCGTCGCGGGGGTGCCGTACGAGCTGGAGGAGGCGGCGATGATGGACGGCTGCTCGCGCGTGCAGGCGTTCTTCCGCGTCACGCTGCCGCTGCTCGCCCCCGGCCTGGTCGCGACCGGCGTCTTCGGCTTCATCCAGGCCTGGAACGAGTTCACCCTCGCGCTGGTGGTGATGACGCGTGAGGACCAGCGGACGCTGCCGCTGTGGCTGTCGACCTTCACCGACGTCAACCGCGGCACCGACTGGGGCGGGATCATGGCCGGCTCCACGCTCATCGCCGTGCCCGTCATCATCTTCTTCCTCGTCGTGCAGGGCCGGATGGTCAGCGGACTCACCTCGGGCGCGGTGAAGGGATGAAACACACCCCACGACGTTCTTCTCCTCCGCTGCGCTCCCCCGAACAACGCCGCGGGGACCCCGAGGCAGCCGAAGATCGATCCGATGCAGTGCGCGAGGTGGCGCTGCGGGTGCTGCTGCCCGGCTTCGCGGGCACGACGCTGCCCGACGACTACCGTTCGCTGCTCGCTCAGGGACTCGGCGGCATCTGCTACTTCGGCAGCAACACCGCCGACGGCCCCGGCGCCCTCGCGGCCCTCAGCGCCGAGATCCGCGCCGCCAACCCCGACGCAGTGGTCGCGGTGGACGAGGAGGGTGGCGACGTCAGCCGGCTGCACACCCGCGAGCCGAGCCCCGTGCTCGGTGCCGCGGCCCTCGGTGGCGCCGCCGACCTCGAGCTCACCGAGGCCGTCGGGCGCTGGGTGGGCCACGAGCTGGCGGCGGTGGGCGTCACCCTCGACCTCGCCCCGGACGCCGACGTCAACACCGACCCCGACAACCCGGTCATCGGCACCCGCAGCTTCGGGGTGGACCCCGAGCAGGTCGCCGCCCACGTCGCGGCCTGGACGCGCGGGCTCCAGTCGACCGGTGTCGCGGCGTGCGCCAAGCACTTCCCCGGCCACGGCGACACCTCCACCGACAGCCACCTCGACCTGCCCCGCATCGACATCGACGCCGACACCCTCGCGGCCCGCGAGCTGGTGCCCTTCGATGCCGCGGTCGAGGCGGGCACCGCCGCGGTGATGACGTCGCACATCGTCGTGCCGGCGATCGATCCCGACCGTCCGGCGACCCTGAGCCCGCTCGTCCTGGGCATGCTCCGCGAGGTGCTCGGCTTCGACGGCGTGGTCGTCAGCGATGCGCTCGACATGGCCGGGGCGTCCGCTGTGCTCGGCATCCCCGATGCGGCCGTGCAGGCCCTCGCTGCCGGGTGCGACCTCCTCTGCCTCGGCCCCGACAAGCCCGCCGCGCTGGTGCTGCAGGTCGCCGACGCGATCGTGGCCGCCGTCGCGGACGGCCGCCTGGCGCACGACCGGCTCGCGGACGCCGCCCGTCGCGTCGCCGCGATGGACGTGCCGGCGACCGCGACCCACCCGGAGCTCCCCGACGCCTCCCGACAGGCCGGCGCCGCCGTCTCCGCGACGCGGGTCGACGGCGACCTGCCCGACCTCGCCGGCGCCGTCGTCGTCAGCGTCGACACCGTGGCCAACATCGCGGTCGGTGACGTGGCGTGGGGCCTCGCGCCGGACCACCGCCTCGACCCGGGGTCGCTGGCGGACGGGCTGCCGGACGCGGTCCCCGACGACGTACCGCTCGTCGTGCAGGTGCGCGACGCCGGCAGGCGCCCCCAGGTGCTGGCCTTCCTGCGCGCGCTGGCGGAGAGCGGCCGGACGGCTGTCGTGGTCGAGTGGGGCTGGCCGTCGACGCGCGACGTCGGCCTCCCGACCATCAGCACGCGGGGCTCGTCCGCGCCGGGCGTCGCGGCGGTGACGCAGCTGCTGCGCGGGGCCGGGTGGACACGGTGAGCGCCTCGAACGCCGTACTGCCGGGGACGCGGAGCGTCGGCCTGGACATCGGTGGCACCAAGACCCACGGCGTCGTGCTCGGCGAGGACGGCACGATCCTCGCCCAGGTGAGGGAGTCCACCCGCCCCGGTGCCGACGGCGTGGTCGCGACCGCGGCGCGGGTGTTCGAGGCCCTCGCCCGGGAGAGCGGCGGGAGCCTGCAGTGCGGCGTCGGTGTCGGCGTGCCGGGACTGGTCGACAGCGAGCGCGGGATGCTGCGGCACGCGGTGAACCTCGACGTCAACGGCGACGACCTGCCGCTGCGCGACCTGCTGGCGGAGCGCCTCGGCGTGCCGGTGGTCGTGGAGAACGACGTGAACGCCGCCGCGCTGGCCGCCTGCGCGCTCGTCGAGGCCGACGACGTGGTCTACCTCAGCGTCGGCACCGGGCTGGCGGCCGGGCTCGTCATCGACGGTCGGCTGCGTCGCGGCGAGCACGGAGCGGCCGGGGAGATCGGCCACCTGCCGGTCGATCCCGCGGGCGAGGCCTGCGGCTGCGGCCAGACCGGCTGCCTGGAGACGATCGCGTCGGGCCGGGCCCTCGCGCGGGCCTGGCCCACCCCCGACGGACCGCCCGCCGCGGCACTCTTCGCGGCCGCGGCTGCCGGAGACCCCGCGGCCGTTGCCGTGCGCGACCGATTCTGCTGGGGCGTGGCCAGCGCGGTCCGCGCCCTCGGCCTCACGATCGACCCCGAGCGCATCGTGCTGGGGGGCGGGGTCGCCGAGGTCGGCGAACCGCTGCGCGAGCAGGTGGTCCGGCAGCTGCGGTCGCTGGGGGAGGGGTCACCCTTCCTCGCCTCGCTCGGCCTCGCCGACCGGCTCAGCATGGTGCCGCTGCACTACCCGGTCGCCGCCGTCGGCGCCGCATTGGTGGCCGGTCGCTAGGTTGTCGCCGTGGAAGCCGGTACGTGGATCGACGTCCTGCTCGTGCTCGCGTTCATCCTCGTGGGCGGTGTGTTCGCGGCGACCGAGATCGCGTTGGTCTCGCTGCGCTCCGGACAGGTGGACCGCCTCGACAGCCAGGGCGGCCGCGGGCACGCGGTCGCCTCCCTCGCCCGCGACCCCAACCGGTTCCTCTCGGCCGTGCAGATCGGCGTCACCGTGGCGGGCTTCTTCTCCGCCGCCTTCGGTGCCTCGACGCTCGCGCCGTCCTTCGCACCCGTCTTCGAGGGACTCGGCACCCCGGCACCCGACACGGTGTCGTTGATCGTGACCACCCTCGTCGTGTCGTACCTGTCGCTGGTCCTCGGTGAGCTCGTGCCCAAGCGGCTCGCGCTGCAGCGCTCGGTGGGGGTCGCCAAGCTCTTCGCGCCGCCGCTCGGCAAGTTCGCCACCGTGATGACACCGGTCATCTGGCTGCTGTCGCTCTCGACCAACCTGCTCGTCCGCCTCCTCGGCGGCAACCCCGACGCCGCTGGCGACGAGGTCGACGAGGAGGAGCTGCGGATGATGATCTCCGGCCACGAGGACATCCCCGAGGGCGAGCGGAGGCTCGTCGACGACGTCTTCGAGGCCGGCGACCGCTCGCTCAGCGAGGTGATGAAGCCGCGTGGCGACGTCGTCTTCCTGCGCGGCGACATGAGCCTCGCCGAGGCGGTCGCCGTCATCGTCGAGCAGCCCTACACCCGCTACCCGGTGACCGGCACGTCGTTCGACGAGGTGCTCGGCTACCTCCACCTGCGCGACGTGCTCGGTCGCGCGGACGACAGCTCGACGACGGTCGCCGACATCGCCCGCGAGCTGCCGGTGCTGCCTCGGACGAACCGGGTCCTGCCCTCCATCGACCAGCTGCGCAGCCTCGGCGCGCACATCGCCCTGGTGGTCGACGAGTACGGCGGCACCGACGGCATCGTCACCCTCGAGGACCTCATGGAGGAGCTCGTCGGCGAGATCCACGACGAGTACGACACCGACGCCGAGGTCGCCGCGTCCCAGGACCCGACGACCGTGGACGCCGGCCTGACGATCGAGGAGTTCGCCGAGCGGACCGGTGTCGCGCTGGAGGACGGGCCCTACGAGACCGTCGCCGGCTACGTGCTCCACCGCCTCGCCCGGATGGGCGATGTCGGCGACTCGGTGGTGGTCGAGGACCGCAGCCTCGAGGTCGTCGAGGTCGACGGGCACCGCATCACGCGCGTACGCCTGGGTGCAGCGCCCACCCAGCCGGGGGAGCCCGGCGAGCCCGACGGACAGGAGGAGCGGCCGGTCGGGCCGACCCCGCAGCAGCAGGCGTTCGCCGACTACTTCGGCAGGTGGGGGCTGTTCCTGCCCGACGACGCCGTCGCCGCGCAGCGTGACGGGCACCTCCACGGACAGGGGTGGTCGGTCCGGTTCCGCTGGCGCGACGACGGGACGCTCCTGGTGCGATCGGACCACCGGATGACGGACGAGCAGGTCTACGGGATCGCGCCGGACGGGAGCAACGTCCCGGCCGGGCTCGAGGCTCCGCACAGCGGCGTCTTCACTCCGGCGGGCGCCACGGAGGCCGAGAAGGCCGACGCGACGGCACGGCACGCCGCTGCCTGGGGCGACCACACCCGGGCCGTCCGCGAGGCCGGTCTCGACTTCGACCACGACGTCCCCGCCGACCTGGCGGTGGGCAACGACCGCCAGCTGTGGCGCCTCGACGGCGACGTGTGGCACTCCGAGCCGCTGCGCCCGACGGAATAGCGTTCGCGATCCGTCGGTTGGGACCAGTAGGCTGGAGCCGTGGGCTCGGGCCTGCTTGACAACACAAGAGGGGCTGATCGGTTTCGACTTGGGACGTTAGTTCCAGGGGAAGCGGGTCGAGAAGCCAGCGTCATCTCGTAAACGATCGCTGGAAACTACAGTTGCCGACTCCAATCGCAACGACTTCGCTCTCGCTGCCTGAGCAGTGATCGAAGGGTCTGACCGGGCACCCGTCTCCGTCCCGGATCCAGGCCTCATCTAGGGGACTTGCTGGTCACTCTCTGTCAGGAGGGGTGACCGGGACTCAATCCTGACTGGGCCTGTCGGCGACGTGTCTGTGCGAGCGCCGGGGCCGAGAAAAGCGACATCACTGACTGCACCCGGAGAAGACCTGGATCGACGCTCGAGGACCGGGGTTCGATTCCCCGCAGCTCCACCACCACAACGCGCAGCCCTCTTGACGACAGCCGTCCCGACCACGTCGGGGCGGCTGTCGTGCGTCCCGCGCCGGGCCGTACGCCGATCAGTGACGCAGGGCGGCCCGGGCGACGTCGCGGCCCGGTGCCCGACGTAGTCCTTCGCCGATCGTCCGGGCCAGCTCCGCGGCGTGCCCGTCGAGCACCGAGCGTGCCGCGGACGCGAGATCGGCGGAGGTGGCGGTGTTGGGGTCCAGCGCCGTTCCCAGCCCGGAGGCCTCGACCGCGGCGGCCCCTGCGAACTGGTCGGTGGAGAACGGAAGCAGGACCATCGGCACGCCGGCAGTCAGCGCCTCGGTGACGCTGTTGTTGCCACCGTGGGTGACCAGCAGTGCGGACCGCTCCAGCAGCGCTACCTGCGGCAGGAAGGGACGGAGCAGCCAGCTCGAGGGGACGTCCGGCAGGCCGGTGGCGGAACCGGTCGCCACCGCGACCCGCAGGCCGAGGGGGCGAAGCGCGTCCAGCACCGTGGCCAGCACGTCCCCGCGCGCCGACAGGAAGCTGCCGAAGCTGACGTAGACCACGGGCTGGTCGTCGACGGCGAGCCAGTCGAGGACGTCGTCGGCCGCCGGCTCGGCCCGTACGGCTGACCCGAGGAAGGCGTGGGGCGACAGCCTCGCCGTACGCGCCGGGTCGTGCAGGGCGGCCGGGTAGTTCAGCAGTAGCAGGTCACCGTGCTCCGCGAACGCGTCCTGCGACGGCGTCGCACCGGGTGCCAGCGCGCGCAGGGCGGCGTTCCACTCCGCGGTGAAGTCGTCCCGGACGTCGCGGCACAGTCGGTGGAGTGCGGCGAGCTCGGACTCCGACGGGGTGAATGCGGACGGCCAGGCGGGCGGGTAGCCGTACACCTCGTCGCCGACCGGGAGCGCGGTGGGGTGACCCAGCACGACGTCGGCGTGAGGGACACCCGCGGCCGCCAGGCCGAGGCGGGCGCTGAACGCCAGGTGGTCGACGATCACCTGATCGGGTCGCACCCGGTCGACGACGTCCAGAACGGCCCGCGCCCGGTCCACCGGCTCCCAGAGCAGGTCGTTGCGCCGGGCTTCGGCCTGGTAGCGCAAGGTCGCCACCATGCCGTGCCGGGTGGCGGCGAAGAAGCCACGGAGCGCCTCGTCCTCGCCGGGAGGCTGTTGCTCGGCCCGGATGACACCCGGATTCGAGCCCCTGCCCAGCACCAGGTCGGCACGGCGGAAGCCGAAACCGGCGACGATGTCGGCCGTCGCCGGACCGGTCGCCACCACCACGGACTCGCCGGCGTCCTGCCACGCCGTTGCCAGCGTCGCCAACGGCAGCAGGTGTGAGGCGTAGTCGGGGCTGATCACCAGCAGCGTCATGCGGGCAACCGTGTCACGAGCGGCCCGCCGTGCGTGCCGAGCCGGCGTAGATGGCGCCCAGCCGCTCCGCCATGGTCTGCACGGTGAAGTCGGCACGGACCCGAGCCGTGGCCCGGTCGATCCGCTCGTCCTGGTCCGGCGCGGTGGCGAGCTCGAACGCGGCCCTCATCGCCTCGGCCACCTCGGCCGGACAACGGGTGTCGACGAGCACCCCGGTCACCCCGTCCTCGATGTAGGTGGCCGGTCCGCCGGCTGAGGGGCCCACCACGACCAGCCCCGAGGCGAGAGCCTCCAGGAGCGCGAGGCCGAACTCCTCCTTGAGGCTGCTGCACACGTAGACCCCGGCCGGGCCGATGCCGCCCGGTCGGCCGGTCCGCGCGGCCGCCAGCCAGACGGACACCACGTCGTTGGGACGATGGCCGGGCATCAGCAGGCCCTCGGCGGCCTCGGGACACCGGGCGAGGACCTCGCCGATCAGGTCGAGCTGCTCGCGCTCGTCCGGTGAGGGATCGGCCATGTCGCCGCCGACGATGAGCAGGTTGCTCCGCTCGCGCAGCTCGGCGTCGCCGGCCCACGCCTCGACCAGGGTCGCCATCCCCTTGACGCGGTGCAGGCGGCCGACGCTGATCACCACCGGCAGCCCTCTGCGGTGCTCGGGCAGCGCGGCCACGAGCCCGTCGAGCTCGGCCAGCGCGGGGCCGGGCGTGCCGGGCCGTTCCAGCTCGGCCGCGGCTGCGGCGCTCACCCGGAGGTCGACGCCCTCCGGCACGACGGTGAAGCGGTCGGGCTGCGCGGTGACGTCGAGGCCCAGCAGGTCACGCATGTCGTCCTGGAGCCGCGGGCGGGGGAAGAGGACGATGTGGGCGGCGTCCGCGGCCAGTCGCTGCACCAGGCGGGCACGGAACCAGTAGTGCTCCCGTTCGTCCTCGGTGCCGAAGTTGCCCCGGTGGAGGCCGCCGGTCATGTCCAGGGCGTGGATCACGGCGTGCGGGTCGGGCGCGAGGGTGAACACCACGGGGATGCCCAGCTCGCGGGCCACCTCGGCCGCGGCGAGGCTGCCCACCTCCGCCATCCGCAGGTGCAGCACGTCGGCCCGGTGGGCCCGCAGCACGCGGCGGATCCCGCGTCCGGCCGCCACGCGCGACGGCCACGCCTGCGCAGCGGACGCCGCCTCGGTCAGCAGGGGCACCGGGGTCAGCAGGTGCCCCTCGGCGGGGGAGAGCGCGGCCAGGGCGGCGCGAGCGGTGCCCCGGGAGAGGGTCAGCACCCGACCGACGGCGGGCTCGGTCGCCAGCGCGTCGCCGAGCCGGACGAGGAGCGTGGCGACGCCGCCGTTGTCACCGGCGCCCGCGCGACTGAGGTCCCGGTCGATGTCGGCGTGCAGGAAGAGCTGGGCCACGGTCAGGCCGGGCGTGGCACCGGCAGGCTCCACGGCATCGACCCCCAGGTCGACGGCGGCGAGCCGGGCCACGATCCCGAGGTCGTCGTCCGTCGTGCCCAGGTCGCGCACCAGCGCCACTGCGGCAGGGTCGGCCGGGCGGTCGCCGAGCGCGGCGACGGCGGCCGCCCGCACCGTCGGGTGCTCGCCGGTGCGGGCGGCGACCTCGAGCAGTGCGCGGCCGGCGATCGGACCGGGCACCAGACCGAGGGTCTCGACCAGCCTGCTGCGCACGGCGGCGCTGGTCGTCGCGGCGAGCGCACCCTCGACGACCGGCGCGACCTGGTCCGGCGCCGACACGGCCCACCCGGCCAGGGTGCGCTGGGCGAGGACACCGGAGAAGCCGCCACCCGCGACGACCCCGACCAGCCGGCCGATCGCGTCGAGGCGCGGCAGCCGGGTCCCGAGCGCCCAGCTCGCGTGCTCGCGCAGGAACGGCCTCGGGTGCGACAGGAGCTCGGACAGCACGGCGTCGGCCCCGTCGTCGAACACCCTGGCGAGGGCGTGCACGGCCGCCACCGCGGTCAGCTCGTCCGGTTCGCGGATCGCCGAGGCGAGCAGCGCCACCGATTCCGGTCCGGCGCCGGCGGCGGCGGCTGCGAGGTGGTCCGAGCTGCGCAACACGTCGACCACGAACGGTGCCTGCTGGACCTCGTCCAGGGCGCGCCGAAGAGACAGAGCCATGTGTCCTGTTCGTCGCCGACAGCACATCGGATGGGCGAGATCGACTGGTCTGGACCACTGTCCCCCGGGTGGCTCCCCGGGCTGGCAGGGCACGGGGGTCTTTCGTCGTTCCCGGCCGAGCCGGTCACTCATCCCGAACGGGGGAAGCGCCGCGGTCGGCGCGGCAGCAGGCTGGGCGGATGACACGTCTGGCGCAGACGCCGCGAGTGCCGATCGAGGGTGCTGTCCTGCAGGAGCCACAGCTCGCCCTCGACGTCGCCCTCGGAGTGGCCGGTGCGGTCGTCGGCACCGGCGTGGCGCTGGGCCGCGCCGTCGTGGGGATGCCCCTCCTGCACCAGCGGGTGCTCTGGCGTCCCGGCTTCGTGCCCGAGCGCTGGCAACCGGCGACGCTGCTCGACGATGCGGCCCGGCACGGCGCGGCTCGCCGCGACGAGATGCTGCGAGCGGCGCAGACGCTGGTCGACCACTGGGCGCCCGTGATCGTGGAGCGGGTGGTCTCCCACCTGGACCTGACCGGGCTGGTCCTCCGCCACGTCGACCTCGACGACGTCGTACGCGCGGTGGACATCGAGGCGGTCGTCGACCGCGTCGACGTGGACGCGATCGTGAAGCGGGTCGACCTCGACGCGGCCGTGGCGGGCGTCGACATCGACGCGGTCGTGGCGAGCGTGGACCTCGACGCGGCCGTGGCCGGCGTCGACATCGACGCCATCGCCGCGAAGCTCGACATCGATGCCGTGATCGGTCGGATCGACCTCGTCGCCATGGTCGAGGAGGTGATCGAGGCCATCGACCTGCCCGCCATCATCCGCGAATCTTCTGGCTCCATGGCGTCGGAGACGATCCGCGGCGCCCGGATGACGGGGATCTCGGCCGACGATGCCCTCAGCAGGAGCCTCGAGAACCACCTCTTCCGTCGCCGTCGCAGGCGGGCCGCCCCGCCGGATCCGCCGGGTCCGTCATGAACGAGCCGGAGATGGCCAGCGTCCCCCGCGAGGCGCGGTCCCACCAGGGGACCAGCGCCGGTGTCGTCACGCGGCTGGCAGCAGGCGTCGTCGACGCCCTGGTGGTGGCGCTCGCGCTGGCCGGCTCGTACGCGGCCTGGGTCGCCTTCGTGTTCGTGCTCGACCCGCGCCGCTTCCGGATGCCCGACGCCTCGCTCCTGGGGTCGGTGGCGTTCTTCCTCGCCTACCTCGTGGTGTACCTGACCGTGTCCTGGTGGATGGCCGGTCGCAGCCTCGGCGACCACCTCTGGGGGATCCGGGTGACGAGCAGGAACGGCGACCTGATGGGTCTGGTCCGGGCGTTCGTGCGCGCAGTGACGTGCGCGTTCTTCCCGGTGGGTCTGCTGTGGTGCGCCGTCGACCGCGACCGTCGCTCGCTCCACGACCTGGTGCTGCGCACCGCGGTGACCTACGACTGGCTTCCACATCCGTCGGGCCGGTGGGGCGCACCCCCAGCGGCCGGCTGAGCACCTGCGGTCACCGGACGAACGGAACGAGCGCCTCGATCGAGTCCGTCGGCGTCTTCAGCGCGATGCCGGTCCCGATCGGGCGGAGCTTCCAGACCGGTCCGTCGCGGAACAGCTTCGCCATGACCAGCCCGGTCTCGCGGACGCCGAGCGTGAGGGTGAAGCGGGCCAGCTCGGTGCCGTCGTGGTCGACGAGACGGCAGTAGGCGTTGCGGATGAACTCCAGCGAGTGGCCCTGGTAGCTGCTGACCATGAACAGGATCGTGTCCACCCGCGGGTAGACGCGACCCAGGTCCACGGTGATCACCTCGTCGTCGCCCTCGCCCTTGCCGGTGAGGTTGTCCCCGAGGTGCACCACGGAGCCGTCGCGGGTGGCGAGGTTGTTGAAGAACGCCAGGTCGAAGAACTGCTCGCCGGCGAACTGCACGGCCGAAGCGTCGAGGTCGATCGGCGGTGCCCCGCTGCCGATGAATCCGGCCGTGGGGGAGTGGTCCCAGCCGACGGCCATCTGCACCGTGGTCAGGCTCGACCCGTCCTCGGTGGTGAGGGTGAGCTCCTGCCCCTGGGCCAGCTCGATCACGGATCGCTCCTCCGGTCGTCGTAGACGTTCCGAACGTACAGGATGGGAGACGTGATCGACCCCGCCTCACTACGCATCGCCCCGCTCACGCGCGAGCACGCCGAGGACCTGGTCACCTGGCGCTACGACCCGCCGTACGACGTCTACGACCTCACCGGGGCGGACCCCGACGAGCTGCTCCACCCGGCGCTCGGCTTCCACGCCGTGCTCGCGGGGGAGCGCCTCATCGGCTTCCGCTCGTTCGGACCCGACGGTCAGGTGCCCGGGTGGGAGTACGACGACGCGGCGCTCGACACCGGCGGCGGGCTGCGGCCCTCGCTGACGGGACAGGGGCTCGGTCGTGCGGTGATCGGGGCGGGGCTCGCGTTCGGTCGCGCCACCTACGCGCCGCCGGCGTTCCGGGTGACGGTGGCGTCGTTCAACACGCGGGCGCGTCGCACCGTCGAGTCCCTCGGCTTCGAGCGGATCGGGTCGTTCGCCGCACGCGGGGACGGGCGCCGGTTCGACGTGCTGGTGCGTCCGGAGAGCGGCTGACGACTGCCCGTCGGACCGCTGTCAGACCTGGCGCGCGTGCGCCGACGGGGCGACCGCCCGCGGGTGCAGGATCCCGGCCAGCGCCTCGACGCCGTCCACGAGACGCGGCCCCGGGCGGGCGAAGTGTCCGTCGGCGTCGACGGCCCACACCGGCACGCCGGGGAACCGGTCGCGCACCTCCTTCGCGAGCGTGACGCCGCCCTCGAGGTCGAAGCCGCACGGCGCGCAGACGACCACGTCCGGCCGGGAGGCGACGGCGTCGTCCCAGGTGATGCGGCTCGACCTGGTGCCGGCGACGCCGAGGGTGGGCTCGCCGCCGGCGCGGCTGACCATCTCCGGGATCCAGTGCCCGGGTGCGAAGGGCGGGTCGGTCCACTCGAGCACCAGCACGCGCGGACGGTCCAACCCGGCGACGCGCGCGGCGACGGTCGCGAGGCGTGCCTCGAGCCCGGCCACCAGCTCGGTCGCCTGCCGGTCGCGCCCGGTGGTCCGCCCGAGCTCGGCGATCGACGCCAGCACGTCGTCGAGGGTGTGGGGGTCGACCGTCGCCACCTCCGCGCGGCACCCGAGGAAGCCGAGCGCCTCGTCGACGGTGCCGACGTCCACCGCGCACACGGCGCAGAGGTCCTGCGTGACGACGAGGTCGGCGTCGAGCTCGGCGAGGGCGTCCGCATCGAGGCGGTAGAGGTCTTCTCCCGCCGCCAGGGCCGCGGCGACGAAGTCGTCGATCTCCTTCGGCCCGAGCCCTTCGGGCATCGCCGAGGTCGAGACCACGCGGCGCTCGCGGGCAGCCGGCGGGTGGTCGCACTCGAACGTGACGCCCACGACGTCGTCGCCCGCCCCGATCGCGAACAGGATCTCGGTGGCGGAGGGGATCAGCGAGACGATGCGCACCGAGCGAGCCTAGACGCGGACCCATCGGAACGCGGCGTCATCGGAACATGGTCGGGCGCAGGTGCATCCGCACGGCGGCGCCGGGCGGAGAAGAGGGTGATCGCACCTCGCGGTCATCCACGAGAGGACGTGACCATGAACGTGTTCCGCCGCACCACCGCAACGCTTGCTCTCGCCCTGACAACGGCGCTGGTCGCTCCGGCCGCCGCGCACGCCTCCGGCTCGGGTGGATCAGGGACGACCAGCCTGGCGTCCGTGCTCACCGCTGACGGCAACCAGTTCGACCGCGACTGGTACGACTACGACATCGTCACCGAGGCCGTGCTCGCGGTCATCGCCGCCGACACCGACGCCAACAGCCCCGTGCGGTTGCTCACCGACGGATCGGTGCCCCTGACCGCCTTCATCCCCAACGACCGCGCCTTCCAGGTCCTCGTCAAGGACCTGACCGGCCAGTGGGTGCGGACCGAGTCGGAGGTCTTCGCCGCCGTCGCGAGCCTCGGCATCGACACGGTGGAGGACGTGCTGCTCTACCACGTCGTCCCGGGTGCCACCATCACCGCCCGCGACGCGCTCAGGTCCAACGGCGCCGAGCTGACCACCGCCCTGGGGCCCACCATCGGGGTCAAGGTGCCGAGCCGGTTCCTGCCGATCATCGTCCTGCGCGACCAGGACCCCAACGACGTGGACCCGGTCGTGAACCCCTTCGCCCTCGACATCAACCGGGGCAACGCGCAGATCGCCCACGGCATCACCTTCGTCCTGCGCCCGGCCGACCTCTGACCGCGGCCCGGACGTCGAAGACGTCCCAGCAGATCGCGTTGCGCCGGCCCTGGTCCTCCAGGACCAGGTGGCGCACCTCGTCGGTCACCAGCAGCCGCGCCACGCACCCCGCGCGTGGTCACGGGCGTGGTGGATGGCGCGCACGTACTCGCGGTGCCGGGCGACGGGCGTGCCGCCGAAGACGTAGGGCCGGGTGAAGCCGTCCCAGGCCTGGCGGAACGAGAGGTCGCCGTACCCGCCCTGGCGCTGCACGTAGCGCAGCAGCCGGCCGTAGCGGTCCTTCGCGGCCTGGGTGCGGTCGGACACGAGGTGGACCGTGGAGCCGACCGGGGCGAGCCTTCGCAGGTTGGCGGTGGCGTCGTTCGCGCCGCAGCGTCCCCGTTCGGGGGTGTCGATGCCGAGCATGCGCACGGAGACCTCGGCCCCGCCGCGCAGCCGGACGTGGAGGGTGTCGCCGTCGACGACACGGACGACGTTGCCGGTCTCCCGGTAGCTCCGGGGTCCCTGCTGGGCCTGGGTCTGGTTGTTCCCGGTGTCGGCCAGCTGCTGCGGTGCGGTGGTGCCGCGGCCGATGCAGGGACACGGGTTGGACTCGCACGCGACGCCGTCGCCGTCGTCGTCGAGGCGGTGCGGGTCGCCGCCGCCGGCGTTCAGGAAGAAGTGCTGTGCGCCGGCCTGGCTCGCGAAGTCGCCGCAGTCGCGGTCGATGACGGCAGAGGCGGGCGACGGGGCCGAGAAGCCGAGGCCCAGGGCGACGATGGCGAGCGCGAGGGCGCGGACGAGCTGGTGGTGCATGGCGCCAGCCTCACATCCCTGCAGCGCGGACGTGGGTGGAACGCGGCAACTCACCGCGACTCACGTGTCAGTGGCCGACGGTCCCTCGAAGGCGACCTCGTCGTGCCGGAGCCAGGTCTCGACCCGGGCCGAGCGCAACCTCACCTCGTAGACCAGCTCCCGGTCCTTCTCCTCGTCGGTCATGCCGTCCATGTAGCCGGGCACCTGGGTGCGGTAGAGGTCGGCGATGGCGGGAAAGGGGTGCGGGGCCCGGCTGATGTGGACCCGGTTGCTGCTGATCGTCGCGCCGGCCGGTGTGGGCGAGGTCAGCACGGCGACCCGACCGCGGTCGAGCTCCGGGACCTTGGGGCCCTCCGGTGCGGTCGTGACGTACCAGACGCCGGGTCGGTCGGCCTTGACGAACCGCATGACCCGGCTCGACGGCCGACCGGTCTCGTCGGTGCTCGAGATGACCAGCTGGTTGGTCTGCGCGGCGACCTCCTCGAACTGGCGCAGGGACTGCGCGGCGAAGGCGGCGTGCGCCGGGCTGTCGCGGTGCTGCTGCTTGACGAAGGCGAGGGCGGCGTCCACGGTGTCGAAACGCGGGTCGGCCTCGAGGAAGTAGAGGATCTGCGGCACGTAGGCGGAGATGTCCTCGCCCCGGTAGTAGAACTGCAGCCACCGGCGCCCCGAGTGCAGGTCCTCGGAGTACTTGTCGCGGAGCCGGCTCTCCTTCCTGGCGAGCAGCCGCTGGCCCAGCCTCGTGCGCAGCAGGCCCTGGCCGCACGGGATGCCGAGCAGGCCGGCCATGACCGCGACCGAGCCGACCGGGAGCTGCCACCCCCGCTCGTCGGGCATGGTGATCACCACGGCTCGGTGGACGAGGCCGGCGAGGGTCGCGACGACCACGACGACGAGGCTCACCAGCACGACCCGGTAGCGGCGCAGCTCGTAGAGGATGGAGTCGGTGGCGCGCAGCCGGCTCTTGAGGTGGAGCTCGCGCTGCTTCATGTCCGCGATGAGCTCCTGCTGGGCGGTGGACGACTCCAGCTCCGGCTCCATGTCAGTCGACCCCCTGCTCGCGGTAGCGGCCACGCAGCTCGTAGGTCTCGATGTCGCCGTAGGGCTGGATCTGGACGTTGCGCTGCTCGCGGCGGAGGTCCTCGGGGCCGTAGCGCTCCGCGTAGAGACGCGCGGCGATCTCCAGGCGGAGCGCCAGGCGCTCCTCGTCGTAGGTCGTGCGCTGGTTGCGTTCCTTGGTCGACGCCCGGTTCAGCAGGTACAGGACCATGAAGGCGACTGCGAAGAACGCGGTGAGGAAGCCGAGGAACCGGATCGTCTGGTCCCACATGGCGAAGCCCTCCTGGTATCCCCACCACCCCTCGTCCTCGTCGTCGCGGTGGAGGAGCGCCGATGCGGTGATCACCACGGGGAGCACGGTGAAGAACCAGCCGAGGACGATCAGGACGAGCTGCCTGGCCTTGGTGCCGGGGCGGCCGTGACCGAAGAACCAGTCGATGGTGACGTCCTTCTCGTCCACGTGGTGGACGACGTAGCGGGGTCTCGCCGTCATGCCGGCCCCCGCCCCTGGGGGTCCCGGCGGATGTCCTGCAGGCTGTCGGAGCGTTCGGGGGACTTCCAGGCGCCGCCGTCCCGACGGCGCCACACCTTCCCGACCGTGGGGAGGAGCTCGACGACCACCGTGAAGGTGTTCACCATCCAGTAGACGAGCATGTACCAGGGCGCGAACACGATGTACTTCAGCGTCCTGCCCCGGTCGTTGTAGAACGACGCGGCGGTCAGCTGGACCAGGCCGACGACCATCTGGATCGCGACGAAGATGGCGACCATGTACCAGTTGTGCCAGAACCGCTCCCAGTCCTGCCTGGCCGCGACGTAGAGCTGGGTCAGCAGGAACAGCGCCATGCTGATCCAGTAGAGGACGCTCCACACCACGCTGATGCTGTAGTCGAGGACGACCGGGACCATCCGGTAGTTCCGGATCGGGTGACGCAGCAGGCCGGGCCCCTTCGTCACCAGCACGTAGATGCCGCCGGAGGACCAGCGCCGCCGTTGCTTGTAGAGCGAGTAGAGCTTCTCCGGGACGTCGAGGAAGAACCGGACGTGCGGCGCGAAGAGGCAGCGCCAACCCGCGCCCTGCATGTCCCAGGAGATCGCGATGTCCTCCGTCGGCTGCTCGGCGTGCCAGCCGCCGACGTCGAGCACCGCCTGCTTCCGGTACATGGTGTTGGCGCCGGAGAAGGCGAACAGGGCGCCGTACGACATCTGCGACCGCTTGATGAGGCCGATGATCGAGTTCAGCTCGTTCTGCTGGGCCTGCGCGGTCAACGTCGTCCGGTTGGCCGGGAGCATGTTGCCCGTCACCGCTCCGACGTTGTGCCCGCCCTCACGCTCGAAGTAGCTCAGGAACTGCCACAGCGCGTCGGGGTTGGGCTTGGTGTCGGCGTCGTTCGACAGCAGGAAGTCACCGCGGGCGTAGGCCAGCGCGACGTTGAAGCCGTGCGCCTTCCCGCGGTTCTTGACGATGTCGATCACGCGGAGCCGGGGATCCGCGGCCTGGAGCTCGGCCAGGATCTCCGGGGTGCGGTCCGTGGAGGCGTCGTTGACGACGATGATCTCGTAGGCGTCGGCCGGGTAGTTCAGCTCGGTCTGCAGGTAGTGCACCGTGCTGGCGATCGAGGCTTCCTCGTTGTGCGCCGGGATGAGCACCGTCACGAACGGTTCGCCGTGCTCGAGGTACCGGGGGAGGTCGCGGCGCTCGTCGAACACGCGGTAGTAGAAGCTCGACACGATGAAGGCCAGGCCGCCGACGATGGGGTAGGCGACCAGGACGAACACGAGCAGCTGGACGAACCACTCGGAGCCGGTCGCAGGCATCATGACCTCCCGGGCGGTGCGTGCTTGCTCCAGCATCGACCCATCGGACCGCTCGTGACCAGTCCCTCGAGCGTGACCCGCGCTCAGCCTCCGTCCTCCACGGGTGACCGCCGCCGGTTCTGCCACCCCTTCTTCGCGGCTCTGCTGCGGCGGCGGCGGGCGCGTTCGCCCTCCTCCAGCAGCCGCTCGGCGGCTCGCTGCTCACGTCGTACGGCGTTCTCCGCCCGGCGCCGCTCGGCCTCGACCACGGTGGGGGAGCGGACCGGCCACACGTAGGGGAGGTCGTCGGGCGCGTCGGGGAACTGCGGGCGGTAGAAGTCGGGGTCCTTGCGCACCAGCGCGGACCGGTGGCTGCGGTGCAGGTCGCCGTCGCCCAGCCACGGCGGCAGCGCGCCGGCGTCCGCGAGCTCCGCCTGCGTGCGCACGGCCGTCACGCCTGCTGCGGCCAGGTCCGCCGCGATCGTGGCGGCGCACGTGTCACCGAAGCCGAGCTCGAGCCACACCTCGCAGCACACGAGGCCGTAGCGGCCGAGCGCCTCCTCGTAGCCCTTCCACATGAGCGCTGCCGGGTGGTTGGCCCAGCCGTAGCCCGCGACGGTCAGGGCGCGCACCACCTGGATCGTCTCGACCCGCTGCTTCCCGAGGCGCTTCTGGTCGAGCGCGCGCGCCGACGCCTCGAAGTCCGGGAAGGGGAGGAACGTCTGCACCCCGTCGAGGCTAGGCACGGGGCGAGGCGGCGCGCCCCACCCCGACGGCCGGTGCCCCACCCGACGGCGTGGCACCATCCGTGTCGTGGACGGATGCGTGTTCTGCCAGATCATCGCCGGCGACGTGCCCGGTCACCTCGTGCTCGAGACCGACGACCTGGTGGCGTTCCTCGACACCCGGCCGGTCTTCAAGGGACACGTCCTGCTCGTGCCGCGCACCCACCTCGAGACGCTCCCGGACCTCCCTGCGGGACAGCGCGACGGTTTCCTGGCGGCGGCCCAGCGGCTCGCGACGGCGGTCAAGGACGCGCTCGGCGCGCAGGGCTCGTTCGTGGCGATCAACAACACGGTCAGCCAGTCCGTCCCGCACCTCCACCTCCACGTGGTCCCGCGCACCAAGGGCGACGGGCTGCGCGGCTTCTTCTGGCCCCGCACGAAGTACGACGGCGGTGAGGCGGCGGCCTACGCCGAGCGGCTCCGCGACGCCCTCGCGACCGGCTGACCGGTCAGGAGCGGACCTGCTCCTCCTCGCGGGAGCGGGCCTCGCCGAGCGTCCACGTCCGGTCGCGGCGCCGCAGCGGGTGGCCGGTCGTCCAGGCGGCGAGCACCAGGGCCAGCGTGCCGACGCCGAACCCGCCGAGGACGTCGACGAAGAAGTGCCACCCGAGGTAGACGGTGGCCAGGCAGGTCAGGGCGGCGAAGGCCCAACCGGACAGGCGCACCCACCGGGGGAGCCGGAGCAGCTCGGCCACCAGGCACGTGGTGACCGTGATGGCCACGTGGAGCGAGGCGAAGGCGGCGACGGTCTGCACGGCGCGGGTGTCCCAGACGTCGGCCAGCACGGCGACGCGGTCGTCGAGCAGCAGCTCCTGCACCGAGGTGTTGAACGTCCGCGGCAGGCCGGCGAACTCCTGCGGGCGTGAGTAGATCGGCCCCAGGGACGGGACGAGGTAGTAGACGGCCACGCCGAGCAACCAGTTGAAGGAGACCGCCGTGACGTAGAGGGCCCCGGTGATCGAGCGGCGGGTCCACACGAGCGCGACCGCCAGCGCCGCGGGCACGAGCCCGATCCACAGGACGTAGACCCCGGACAGCAGCCAGGCCGCCCAGCCGGTGCCGAGCACGTGGTGCAGGACGGCGGCCGGGTCGTGGCCCAGCCACAGCAGGCGGTCGAGCCGGTGCAGCTCGGTGTCCCACAGGCGGTCGTTGACGAACGGGAGGTAGCCCTTGAGGTTGCGGAACGCGACGTAGGCGACGTACCACGCCACGAGCCCGCTCAGGGTGAACCACACCTGCTCCCGCGTCCACCGGGCGCGGACCACGGTGCGCAGCGCCGCCCAGGCGCCGGGCCGCGGGGTCGTGCGGAGGTACGCCGCCCACCGCGCGAGGACGTCGACGAGCACGGCGGCCAGCACGATCACCGGCAGCCGCACCCACGTCGGGACGGACACGCCGTCGGGGTCGCGCACGGGCAGGTCGTAGGCGGCCGCGACCACCCACGTGGCCACCGCCATGGCGACGGCGACGCCGATCGCGCCGCGGAAGTGCCCCCGTCCCATGCGTGGCACGTTAGGGCACCCGCAGCGGCAGCGTCGAGCGGTCTGCACCGGATCTCCACACGTCGGGTGGGTCGCCTGCGACGCCACGCACTACCCTCACGGACAGACGTCACCGAGCCTGAGGAGTCATCGAGATGGGTCGCTACGACCGCCGTGTCGCCGTCATCACCGGAGCAGCGCGAGGCATCGGCTTCGGCATCGCGCAGCGCCTCGCGAGCGAGGGCGCCTCCATCGCGGTCCTCGACCTCGACGAGGCCGCCGCCCAGGAGGCTGCCGACCGTCTCGAGCTCGCCGACGGCGCCCGCGCGGTGGGCATCGGCTGCGACGTCGTCGACGCCGCCGCCGCCGAGGCCTCCGTGCAGCGCGTGGTCGACGAGCTCGGCGGGATCCACGTGCTGGTCAACAACGCCGGCATCACCCGCGACAACCTGCTCTTCAAGATGACCGAGGAGGACTGGGACCTGGTCATGAACGTCCACCTCAAGGGCGTGTTCAACATGACCAAGGCCGCGCAGTCCCGGTTCGTGGAGCAGAAGTACGGCAAGATCCTCAACCTGTCGAGCGTCTCCGCCCTCGGCAACCGCGGCCAGGCCAACTATTCCGCGGCCAAGATGGGCATCCAGGGCCTCACCCGCACGCTCGGCATCGAGCTCGGCCCCTTCGGCGTCACCGCCAACGCCATCGCGCCGGGGTTCATCGCCACCGAGATGACCGACGCCACCGCGCGCCGCCTCAAGATGGAGCCCGAGGAGCTGCAGCGCCTCAACGCCGAGGCGACGCCCGTGCGGCGCGTCGGACAGCCCGAGGACATCGCGGCCGCGGCCGCGTTCCTGTGCAGCGACGAGGCGTCGTTCATCACCGGTCAGACGCTGTACGTCGACGGGGGCCGCAAGCTCGGCTGAGCGCGGTCCGGGCGTGATCCCGGCCACGCCCCACGCTCGGGGACGTGGCCGGTTTTGCGTCCCTTGGGGTCGTCTGTCACCTTGGATGGCGGTCGAGAGACCCAACCGTCCCGGGCTACGCCGAGTCCTGCCCGGCCGGGACGACCCCCGAGACACACCGGGGCAGGAGTGGGGGACCCACAGGTTCCACCGCCGGTCATCGACCGGCTCGGGGCGAAGCCGCCAGCCTCCCAGCAGCACCACGGGAGCACGGTGGCAGGGCACTTTCCAGCCCTAGCCCGACAGCTCACCTCACAGGCGTGGGAAAGGAACAACCATGCCTGCGACCCCTCGTAGGGCGCGAGCGCTAGCGCTCGCCCTCGCCGGGCTCGGCATCACCGCATCGACGATGAGCGCCCTGCCCGCAACCGCCGCCACCGGCGGCAGCACGTCCGACACCGCCTCCACCACGACCACCGCCAAGAAGACGCAGAAGACGGCGCGCGTCAGCGCCAAGCGTCGGGTGGCCAACCGCGTGCTCACCGCGCGCAACATCGCCATGAACCAGCGCGGCGACGCCTACGCGTACGGCGCCGCCGGCCCGGACCGCTTCGACTGCTCCGGCCTGGTGAAGTACAGCTACAGCCGCGCCGGCCTCTCGGTGCCGCGCACGTCGAGCGCCCAGGCGGGGCAGGCTCGCCGGATCGCCAAGAAGGACCTGCGCTCCGGCGACCTGATGTTCTTCTACGGCAGCGGCGGGGTCTACCACGCCGCGATGTTCCTGCGCTGGTCGCGCGGGCACGCCCTGATGGTGCACTCCCCGGGCTCGGGACAGCGTGTGCGCGTCGCCGTACCGTGGACGTCGGCCTGGTTCGCCGGGACCTTCCGCCGCGCCTGAGCGGAGTCCGCACCCGGGTGACAGGCCCGGATTGGTAGGTACTTCCTGCTGATCTACCCTGTGGCGCGCCTTCCCCGATCGGGGAGGGCGCGCCTCCAGACTTTCCAGAGAACCGCCAGACCCGAGCCCCCGGCTCGACACCCCCGCTCGATCGGAGCTCCCCGTGCGTCACCGCCGCCACCTCTCGTCGCCCCGTGCGATCGTCGCCATCCTCGCGGCGACCACCCTGCTCCTCGCCGGCTGCAGCGGCGGGGACGACGACCCGGCTCCGAGCGCGTCCGCCTCCTCCGAGCCGACCGCCTCGGAGACGACCGAGGCGCCGCCGGAGCCGACGTACTGGCCCCTGACCGGGCTCGAGCGCAAGGGCGACGCACCCCGGCACCCCGTCGTCGTCACCAAGGTCGACAACACGTCCTCCAGCGCACCGCAGGTGGGTCTCGGCTCGGCCGACCTCGTCGTCGAGGAGCTCGTCGAGGGCGGCTACACGCGTCTGGCGGCGTTCTACTACTCCAAGGTGCCCGCCGACATCGGCCCGGTCCGCTCGATGCGCGCCAGTGACATCGGGATCGTCCCGCCGGGCGCGACCGTGGTGACCAGCGGCGCGGCCCCGGTCACGATCAACCGCATCAACGGCGCCGGCATCCCGTGGATCACCGAGGGCGCGGCCGGCGTCTACCGCGAGACGTCGCGCTCGGCGCCCTACAACCTCTTCGCCCGGCTCGGCGACATCTCCAAGCGCCTCAAGGCCAAGGAGGAGCCGCCCCCCTACCTCCCGTGGGGCGACGAGTCCGACCTGCCCAAGGGCGCGAAGGCCAGCACGCTCACCGCGGACTTCGGTGCCCACACGACCAGCTGGCAGTTCCAGGACGGCGGCTACGTCAACACCGACTCCTACGCCGCGGAGGGCGACCAGTTCCCGGCCGACTCCGTGCTCGTGCTGCGGGTCCGGGTCGGCGACGCGGGCTACCGCGACCCGGCCGGCTACCCGGTCCCCGAGACCGAGTTCGAGGGCAAGGGCGCCGCGCTGCTCTTCCACGGCGGCCGTGTCGTCAAGGGCACCTGGACCAAGGACGGCCTGACGGGCAAGATCGAGCTCTCCACCAAGGGCGGCGACCTCACCGTGCCTGCCGGTCACGTGTGGGTCGAGCTCGTCCCCGCCGTCAACGGCAACGTCACGTTCGCGAAGTAGTCCCCGGCGCCAGCGCTCCGGCGTCTTCGTCGAGGAGGCGCTGGAGCCCGGCCAGGATCACGCCGATCGCCGCCTCGACCCGCAGGGCCGCGGCGGCGGGGTCGTCGCTGACGGCGACCGAGCCGCCCGCGGCCGACATGGCGCCGAAGAAGATGCGCGTGAACGTGTCGAGCATCGCGTCGTCGAGCTCGCGGCCATCGGCGGTCAGCACCGACCGCACGATCTCGTCGACGAGCGCGTACGTCGACCGCTCCTCCTGCTCGCGGTAGCGCTCGTGGCCGAGGACCGAGGGGCCGTCGGAGACGACGACCTGGCGGTAGCCCGGCTCCTGGACCGCCCCGAGGAACGCCCGCATCCCGGCCTGCGCCCTGTCCCACGGCTCCGGGTGCCCGGCGGCCGCGTCGGTGATCCCCGTCGTCGCCCGGGACTGCACCCGCTCGAAGGCCGCCTCGAAGATCGCCTGCTTGCCGCTGAAGTGGTGGTAGAGCGCACCCTTGGTGACCTCGGCGCCGGCGGCGATGGCGTCCAGCGACGTCGCGGAGTAGCCGTGCGCGGTGAAAAGGCGCTCGGCCACCTCGACGAGCGCCTGCCTGGTTGCCTCGGAGTAGCGCCGGCGCCGGGTCTCCATGGCTTGCACCCTAGGTGACCCCGGCTCGCACGGGTGGTGTGTCGCACCGAGGGGTCGGCCATAGTGGATCCCATGCAGCTCGCTTCGGGGATGTTGCTGGTGGCGACGCCGGCCCTGCAGGACCCCAACTTCGCCGACACGGTCGTGCTGCTGCTCGACGTCACCGAGGAGGGCGCCCTCGGCGTGGTCCTCAACCGCCCCTCCCAGATCCTGGTCGCCGACGTCCTCGAGCCGTGGCGTGACGTGGTGGCGGAGCCGGAGGTGCTGTTCCGCGGGGGCCCGGTCGGGACGGACGGCGCCCTCGCCGTCGGGGCGCTGCGCGACCCCGGCGACCCGCCCGTGGGCTGGCGCCCGGTCGCCGGGCTGCTGGGCATGGTCGACCTCGACACCCCGACCGAGCTCGTCGACGGCACGCTCAGCGCGATGCGCGTGTTCGCCGGCTACGCCGGCTGGGGCGCGGGCCAGCTCGACGGCGAGGTCGAGGAGGGCAGCTGGTACGTCGTCACCAGCGAGGCCGCCGACGCGTTCCGCGACGACCCGAGCGGCCTGTGGCGCGACGTGATGCGCCGACAGCCCGGGATGCTCGCCTGGCACGTGAACCGCCCCGTCGATCCCGACGTGAACTAGTCCTCGCGGTAGCCTTGCCCATCATGAGCACCATCGGATTCTCCCCGGGCACCCAGACGATCGAAGAGCGTCAGACCGTCCCGACGGACGAGGGTGACCACGAGCGGTTCTCGCACTACGTGCCCAAGGACAAGCTCACCGAGGCGATGGTGATGGGCACCCCCGTGATCGCGCTCTGCGGCAAGGTGTGGGTGCCGTCGCGGTCCCCTGAGAAGTACCCGGTCTGCCCGGAGTGCAAGGAGATCTGGGACTCGATGAACCCGGGCAAGTCCGGCGGCAACGGCTCTGACGGCTCGGGTCCCGAGGCGTGACGGGGCGGCCTGACGCGCCGCTGCCTCCCGCGTGGCCCGACAGGGCTGCCTGGGGCACCGCGCCCTCCCTCCGTGCCTGGCAGCAGGCGGCGATGGACGCCTACCAGTCCCGCCAGCCCCGCGACTTCCTCGCGGTGGCGACCCCCGGGGCCGGGAAGACCACCTTCGCGCTGACCGTGGCGGCCGACCTGCTGAGCCGTCGCATCGTCGACCGGATCACGGTCGTGGCACCCACCGAGCACCTCAAGACCCAGTGGGCGGAGGCCGCCGCCCGCGCCGGCATCCCGATCGACCCGACCTACTCCGCCGGCAAGGGCCGGACCTCCGACGACTACGTCGGCATCGCGGTCACCTACGCCGGTGTCGCGGTCAACCCGCTCGCGATGCGGATCCGTACCGAGCGCTTCAAGACACTGGTGATCCTCGACGAGATCCACCACGCCGGCGACGCGCTGTCGTGGGGCGAGGGCGTCCGGGAGTCGTTCGACCCGGCCACCCGCCGGCTCGCGCTGACCGGCACGCCGTTCCGCTCCGACATCAACCCCATCCCGTTCGTCACCTACGTCCCCGGCGACGACGGCATCCCGACCTCGGCGGCCGACTTCACCTACGGCTACGCCCACGCCCTCGCCGACCACGTCGTCCGCCCGGTCCTGTTCATGGCCTACTCCGGCGAGATGCAGTGGCGCACCCGCGCCGGCGACGAGATCGTCGCCCGGCTGGGCGAGCCGCTGACCAAGGACATGCACGCCCAGGCGTTGCGCACGGCCCTCGACCCGCGTGGGTCGTGGATCCCCGCGGTGCTGGAGGCGGCCGACCGGCGCCTGTCGGAGGTACGCCGCCACGTGCCCGACGCCGCCGGCCTGGTCATCGCCGGCGACCAGGAGACCGCCCGCGCGTATGCGGCCCTGCTGAAGAAGATCAGCGGCGAGACCCCGACCGTGGTGCTGTCGGACGAGAAGGGCTCCTCGAAGAAGATCGAGAAGTTCACCCACTCCGAGCAGCGCTGGATGGTCGCGGTCCGGATGGTGTCCGAGGGCGTCGACGTGCCGCGCCTGGCCGTCGGGGTCTGGGCCACCACGGTGTCGACGCCGCTGTTCTTCGCCCAGGCCGTCGGCCGCTTCGTGCGCGCCCGGTCCCGCGGTGAGACCGCGTCGGTGTTCCTGCCGTCGGTGCCCCACCTGCTCGAGTTCGCCTCCGACATGGAGGCGCAGCGCGACCACGTGCTGGGCCGCCGGGTCAACGACGAGGACGACATCTTCGCCGCCGAGGAGGGGCTGCTCGCCGCGGCCAACGCCGAGGACGCCGCGTCCGGCGACCTCGAGATGTCGTGGGAGGCGCTCGGCTCGACCGCGTCGTTCGACCACGTGCTCTACGAGGGCGCGCAGTTCGGCCACTCCGGCGAGGTGATGGCCGGCTCGGAGGAGGAGATGGACTTCCTCGGCATCCCCGGTCTGCTCGAGGCCGACCAGGTGCGCGAGCTGCTGCACTCGCGGCAGAGCGAGCGCGCCCGCAAGCAGAAGGCAGACGGCCGGGGCGACCGTGTCGTCGACTCGGTGCAGGAGCTCAGCACGCACCAGCAGCTCGGCGTGCTCCGGCGCGAGCTCAACGGCCTCGTCGCCGCCTGGCACCACCGCACCGGCCAGGCCCACGGCATCACCCACAACGCGCTCCGCAAGGAGTGCGGCGGGCCGCCGGCCGCCGTCGCCAACGCCGAGCAGCTGCACGAGCGGATCAACCGGATCCGTGAGTGGGCCGTGCGGAAGACGTCCTGACCCCGCACCCACTGCCATAGTGGGCTCGTGCCCACCGAGACCTCGCAGACGCTCGACCGCGGTCTGCGCGTCCTCCGCGTGCTGGCCGAGAGCCCCGAGGGGCTGACGGTCACCGAGCTCTCGAACCGCCTCCAGGTCAACCGCACGGTCGTCTACCGGCTGATCAGCACCCTCGAGCAGCACGGGCTGGTCCGCCGCGACGCGCGCTCCCGGCTCTTCGTCGGGCTCGGCGTGCTGCACCTGGCGAGCGGCGTGCAGCCCCTCCTGCGCGACCTCGCCATGCCCGTGCTGCGCGGGCTCGCGGAGTCGATCGGCTCGACCGCGCACCTCACCGTGGCCGACGGGGAGGAGGCGCTCGCGCTCGCCGTGGTCGAGCCGTCGTGGACCGACTTCCACGTCTCCTACCGGGTCGGCGCCCGCCACCCGCTCACGCAGGGCGCGGCGGGCAAGGCCATCGGGCTGGTGGAGCGTGACGAGGCGGCGTACGCCGTCACGAGCGGTGAGCTGCAGACCGGGGCCCGCGGCCTCGCCGCCCCCGTGCGAGGGGTGGACGGTCTGCGCGCCAGCGTCGGCGTCGTGACGCTCGACGGCGCCATCGACGAGGACGTCGTGGCGCCCCAGGTGATCGCCGCCGCCGCGGCCGTCGCCGAACGACTCAGGTGACCGCCGCCCGCGCGAGCGGGACGACCCGGTAGGGGATCTGCGTGGCCAGCGCGATGACCGTGGTCGAGCGGTCGATGCCGGGCTCGGTGAGCACCAGGTCGATCACCCGCTGGAGGTCGGCGTTGGACCGCGCGACGACGCGGGCCCACATGTCGCCGGCGCCGGTGATCGTGTAGGCCTCGAGCACCTCGGGGATGCCGGCGAGGTGGGCGGCGACGGCGTCGTGGCCGCCGCGTTCGGCCGAGCCCTGGCGGATCTCGAGGGTGAGGAAGGCGGTGACCGGGTAGCCGATCGCCTCGGGGGAGAGGTCGGGCCCCCACCCGGTGATCACCCCGGCCGACGCGAGCTTGTCCAGACGCGCCTGGACGGTGCCGCGGGCGATGCCGAGCCGTCGGCTCGCCTCGAGGACGCCCAGCCGCGGCTCCGTGGCGAACAGATCGATCAACCTGCCGTCGATCGCGTCCATCTCTGCTCCTCGGCTGGGCAACTTGTCCGACGTTTCGACGTACTGTTGCACACGTTGCCGCAAGTGGGCAGGGTTCGCCCCATGACGACTGACATCGCCTCGACCGGCGGCGCCCTGACCGTGGACGAGATGAAGGCCGACCTCTCGCTCGAGCAGCTGCGCCAGCTCGTCGGCCTCGTGGAGTACGACGCCGACGCCGACCCGTTCCCCGTGACCGGGTGGGACGCGATCTGCTTCGTGGTCGGCAACGCGACCCAGGCCGCCCACTACTACGCCTCGGCGTGGGGGATGGAGCTCATCGCCTACTCCGGCCCCGAGAACGGCAACCGCGACCACAAGTCGTACGTGCTCAAGTCCGGCTCCATCAAGTTCGTCGTGAGCGGCGCCGTCGCGCCCGACAGCGACCTCATCGCCCACCACGCCCGTCACGGCGACGGTGTCGTCGACATCGCCCTCGAGGTCCCCGACGTCGACCAGTGCATCGCCCAGGCCCGCAAGGCCGGCGCGACCGTCCTCGTGGAGCCGGAGACCGTCGCCGACGAGCACGGCAAGGTCCGCGTCGCCGCCATCGCGACCTACGGCGAGACCCGCCACACCCTGGTGCAGCGCACCGTCGACGGCGAGACGTATGCCGGTCCCTACCTCCCCGGCTACGTGAGCGTCGAGCCGCGCTGGGAGAAGAAGGACGGCCAGCCCAAGCGCCTGTTCCAGGCCCTCGACCACATCGTCGGCAACGTCGAGCTCGGCCGGATGGACGAGTGGGTCACCTTCTACAACAAGGTGATGGGCTTCGTGAACATGGCCGAGTTCATCGGGGACGACATCGCCACCGACTACTCCGCGCTGATGTCGAAGGTCGTCGCGAACGGCAACCACCGCGTGAAGTTCCCGCTCAACGAGCCCGCGATCGCGAAGAAGAAGTCGCAGATCGACGAGTACCTCGAGTTCTACAACGGTCCCGGCGCCCAGCACCTCGCCGTCGCGACCGGCGACATCCTCGCCAGCGTCGACGCCCTGCGCGCCAACGGCGTCGAGTTCCTCAACACCCCCGACTCCTACTACTCCGACCCCGAGCTCCGCGCCCGCATCGGCGAGGTGCGCGTGCCGATCGAGGAGCTGCAGAAGCGCGGCATCCTCGTCGACCGCGACGAGGACGGCTACCTCCTGCAGATCTTCACCAAGCCGCTCGGCGACCGGCCCACCGTGTTCTTCGAGCTCATCGAGCGCCACGGCTCGCTCGGCTTCGGCAAGGGCAACTTCAAGGCGCTCTTCGAGGCCATCGAGCGCGAGCAGGACGCCCGCGGCAACCTGTGACGAGCAGCGGCGACCGAGGAACGAGGTCGCCGCGTGGGCTCGGCCAGATCGAGTAGCGCCGCGACCGAGCCTGCGAGGTCGCGACGAGCGCGTACCGAGATCACGCCTGACGACCACCCGAGCGGTGTCCCACCCACCTTCCGGAGGCACGGAAGGTGGGTGGGGCACCGCTCGAGCCATGTGTACGGCGTGTCGTCGCCCGGGCGGTGTCCAGGCCACATTCGACGTACGCGAAAGGTGGGTGGGGCACCGCTCGGCGTACGTCGTGGCGTCGCGCACCCGTTGACGTATCGAAAAACGATGCCCTATCGTTTCTCGACACCATCGTCTTTCGATATGTCAGGGGACACGCCATGCAGCGAGGCTTCGCACACCAGTGACCCGCTGAGGGTCCTCGAGGTGCTGGTCGGGGTGGCGGTCGCCGTCCTGGCGGTCCTCGCCACGCTCACCGTCGCCGGGACCGTGCTGGGCAGCGGGACGGTTCCCGGCCTGAGCGCCGAGGTGTGCGCCTCCGGCTCGGGTGGGAAGCCGGCCTTCCAGCGGGTCGACGGTGAGTCCACCGGCCCGGTCGGGCTGGCGGACGGCGTCACCTGGCGGGCCGACGAGGTGCAGATCTGCGACCCCGAGCCCGACGGTGCCACGCGGGCCCTCGCCGGGGTCGGCCTCGTCGCGTGGGTGGGCGGACCGATGGTGTTCTTCGTGATGCTGTGGCGGTTCCTGCGCCGGGCCCGCCGCGAGGGCGTGTTCGCCGACCGGGTGCCCGGCCAGCTGCGCACCCTCGGCAGGATCCTCATCGCCTGGGCCGCGCTCGACTTCGCGCTCTCCGGCTGGGTCAACGCCGCCCTGCTGAACCGGATGACCGACAGCGTCCTCATCTTCACCGCGACGGTCCCGTGGCTCCCGGTGCTCCTCGGCATCGCCCTGCTGGCGCTGGCCAGCGTGATGGGGCAGGCCGTAGGAATGCGCCGCGACGTGGAGGCCACCATCTGATGGCCCGGCGCAGGCAGCAGGAGTCCCGGTCCGGCGCGGGAGCGCCGGACGAGGGAGACGAGCCGCACGGCGTCACGGTCCACCTCGACGAGGTGCTCGCCGACCGCGGCATGACGCTCACCGAGCTCGCCGAGCGGGTCGGTGTCACGGTGGTCAACCTCAGCGTGCTGAAGAACGGCCGGGCCAAGGCCGTGCGGTTCAGCACGCTGACCGGCATCTGCCGGGCCCTCGGGTGCCAACCGGGAGACATCCTGCGGGTCGACTGACAGGCTGGGCGCCATGATGATCCGACCGGCCGAGCTGGCCGCGATCAAGGCCGGCACGCTCGACCTGGCGTTCCGTCGGTGGGCGAAGCCGCGCGTCGTCGTCGGCACCCGGATGCGCACGGGCGTCGGGGTGATCGAGGTGACGAGCCTGGAGCAGGTCAGCGTGTCGAGCCTGCGCGCGGACGACGCGCGCCGTGCCGGGGCGCCGTCGCTGGGGGCGCTCAAGAAGGCGTTGTCGGCGCGCTCGGAGGACCCCGCCTGGCGCATCGGGCTGGCGTACGCCGGTCCCGACCCGCGCGAGGCGCTGCGGGCCGCCGTGCCCGACGCCGGCGAGATCGCGGCGATCAATGCCCGCCTCGACCGCCTCGACGCCGCGTCGTCCTCCGGCGCGTGGACCCGGGAGACGCTCGACCTGATCGACCTCAACCCGACCGTGCGTGCACCCGACCTGGCCGCCCGGGTGGGGCGCGAGACGGCGGACTTCAAGAAGGACGTGCGCAAGCTCAAGGAGCTCGGCCTGACCGAGTCGCTCGCCATCGGCTACCTGCTCTCCCCGCGCGGCGAGGCGGTCGTCGACGCCGGGCTCGCGGCACCGCGCGAGCGCGCACCACGGGAGGCCGGGACGCCGCTGCCGAGGAACATCGGTGCACCCGCCACGCGCGCGCTCCGCCAGGTCGGACTGACGACGCTGGAGCAGGTGGCGGGCCGCAGCGCGGCCGACCTGGCGGCGATGCACGGCGTCGGGCCGATGGCGATCAGCCGGCTGCGGGAGGCGCTGGCCGAGCGCGGCAGCCGCCTCGCGGGCGACTAGGCCAGGTCGCCCACGAGCTCGCTCTCCGCCTCGGTGACGCCGTGGGGCGCCGGGTCGGACCCGAGCGCTGCGCCGATCGTCCGCGAGCCCGCGGCCACGACGACCACGCCGACCGCGACGGCGGCCGCACCGAACCAGAACGGGGCGTGCAGGTCGACCCGCTCGGCGAGCTGCAGGGCCACGTAGGGCCCGAGCGCACCCCCGGTGAAGCGCACGAAGGAGTAGGCGGCCGACGCCACCGGTCGCTCGACCGGCGCAGCGCCCATGACGGCCTCGGTCACGAGGGTGTTGGTGACGCCGAGGAACGCTCCCGCGACGACGATCCCGGCGGTCACCACCGTCTCGTTGCCCGCGCCGAGGGCCATCACGGCCAGGTCGAGCGAGAAGAGCGCGAGGACCGCGGTCAGCGTGGGCAGCGTGCCGAAGCGTCGCTGCAGCACCGGGGCGAGCCACACGGAAGCGATGGCCAGCAGCAGGCCCCAGCCGAAGAAGGTCCAGCCGATGCCCATGATCGAGTAGGTGGGCAGGGCGAACGGTCCGGCAGCCATGAGCGTGAAGAAGCCGAGGTTGTAGAAGATCGCGACCAGGGCGAGCAGGAGCAGCGCCCGGTGCCGCAGGGCCCGGAACGGGTCGAGCAGGGACGTACGCCGACCCGCCGGGGGAGTGGTGGGGAGGAAGAACGCGGTGGCGACGAGGGCGAGGGTCATCAGGGCCGAGACGCCGAAGAACGGCCCGCGCCACGACACCTCGCCGAGGAGGCCGCCGATGAGCGGTCCGGACGCGATGCCCAGGCCGAGCGCCGCCTCGAAGAGGATGATCGCCTGGCCCACGGGGCCGGCGGAGGCGCTGACGATGGTCGCCAGGGCGGTCGCGACGAAGAGGGCGTTGCCCAGGCCCCATCCCGCCCGGAAGCCGATCACCGCGCCCACGCTGTCCGAGAGGCCGGCCAGGGCGGCGGAGACGATGATGAGCGCGAGACCGGCGAGCAGGGTGCGCTTGGGGCCGATGCGGCTGGAGATCACGCCGGTCACCAGCATCGAGACGCCCATCACCGCCATGTAGCTGGTGAAGAGCAGCGAGACCTGGCTCGGGGTGGCCTCGAGCTGGGCGGCGATCTCCTTGAGGATCGGGTCGACCAGCCCGATGCCCATGAACGCGATGACGCACGCGAAGGCCACGGCCCACACGGCGCGCGGCTGGCGAAGGATCGAGGGGCTGCTCACGAGATGTCCTCCCGGGGGGTCGGGCGGAGGACGTCGCGCAGGACCGCGACGGCGGTGGCGACCTCCTCGGCGGTGTGGTGGGTGTCGGCGAGCCGCGCGGTGACCAGCTCCGCGTTGGCCCGCCGGATGCGGGCGAGCTCTGCGCGTCCCGCATCGGTGAGGTCGACGACCTGGGCCCGGCCGTCGGTCGGGTGGGGGCTCCGGCTCACCAGCCCCTGCTCGGCCAGGACCTTGACCGTGCTGGTCATGGTCGGCTGGCTGCAGCGGTCGGCGACGGCCAGCGCGGTGACGCCGGTCGGCCCGAGCTCGTCGAGGATCGAGAGGGCGCGGGCCCCGGCGGGGTGCTCCACCTCCCGGCGTACGGCACGGGTCAACCGGGACGACAGCACGACCAGGTCGCTTGCGAGCTGGTGCAACGTCCGGTCGGACGCGGGAGGTGAGGAGATCACCCGTCGATAGTTACATAGGAGTCCTATGTAAATCCACCACGGGGGTGCAGGATCCGCGTCACACCCTCCCGCTCGGGTGCTCGGTCTCAGTGCGCGATGAGTCCGACGCCGAGGGTGCCCATCACCACGGCGATCCCCGAGTCGAGGACGCGCCAGGCGCCGGGGCGGGCGAAGAGGCCGCGCAGGAGGCGGGCGCCGTAGCCCAGGCCGAAGAACCACATCACGCTCGCGACGAGGGTGCCCGACAGGAACCACCAGCGGTCGGCGCCGAAGCTGTTGGCGACCGTGCCGAGCATGAGCACGGCGTCCAGGTAGAAGTGCGGGTTGAGCCAGGTCAGGGCGAGGGTGAGCAGCACCGCCCGGCCCACGGTGAGCGAGGTCGACTCGCCTGCGTCGAGGGCGGCAGGTCGCCACGCGCGCATCGCAGCGTGCACGCCGAAGGCGATCAGGTAGAGCCCGCCGAGCAGCTGGGCCACCGGCAGGATCCCGGGCCAGCGCTCGAGAACGACGCCCAGGCCGGCCACGCCCGCCGTGATCGCCACGACGTCCGAGACGAGGCAGGTCAGCACGATCGGCAGCACGTGCTCGCCGCGGATCCCCTGGCGCAGGAGGAACGCGTTCTGTGCGCCGATGGCGACGATGAGGGCGAGTCCGGTAAGCAGACCGGTGAGAGCAACCTGGAACATGAGGACAACGCTAGGTCGCAGTGTGCGTGCAATCCAGCGAAGGATTCTGAGGAATCATTAGGATGTCTAAGTATGAAAGACATCACCCAGCTCGACCCTGTGGCCCTGCGCACACTCGCTGTCGCGGTGCGGCTCGGAACCTTCGAGGCGGCAGCTCGCGAGCTCCACGTCACGCCCTCCGCGGTGAGCCAGCGGATCAAGGCGCTGGAGACCAGGATCGGCCGTGTCCTGCTGCATCGGGTCAAGCCGCTGGAGCCCACCGAGGCCGGTCTGGTGCTGGTCCGCCTCGCCACGCAGACCGAGCTCCTGGAGCGCGAGGCCGTCGCCGAGCTGGTCGAGGAGCCCGACGCGGGCGGGACGTCGTACGCCTCGCTCCCGATCGCGGTCAACGCCGACGCGCTCTACGGGTGGTTCGTCGACGCCCTCGCCGAGGTGCAGTCCCGCCACCGCGTCGTCTTCGAGGTGGTGCGCGAGGACCACACCCGCACGGCGGAGCGGTTGCGTCGCGGCGAGGTGGTGGCGGCGATCACCGGCGAGCCCAAGCCGGTGCCGGGGTGCCGGGTGGTGCGCCTGGGCCGCCTCAGGTACGCCGCGGTCGCGACCCGCGACTTCCACGCCACCCACTTCGCCGACGGCGTGGGGTCCGGCTCGCTCGGCGAGGCGCCGATCGTGGCCTTCGACCGCAACGACTCGCTGCAGCACGACTTCATCCGCCGGGTGACCCGTCGCCACCTCGCCCCGCCGGCGACGTACCTGCCGTCGGTGCGCGAGTTCGACCGCGCCATCCGGGTCGGCATGGGGTGGGGGCTCCTTCCGGAGTCCGACGTCGTGGTCGAGCTCGACCGCGGCGACCTCGTCGAGCTGGTGCCGGGCCGCCGGCCCGAGGTGCCGCTGTTCTGGCAGCACTGGCGGCTCGGGTCCGGGCTGGTCGACGACCTCACTGACGCGGTGGTGGGTGCCGCACGCGGCTGGATGTCCGGCTGAGCCGGCCCGCACCCGGTCGGACGAGATGTGTGATTTGCCTGACAGCCTCGAGAGCCGGACCTAGGCTCCGAGCGAGATCGAGCACGGAGCTCGTCACGACCTGATCGGGGAAACCCCAGTGGCACGTCGTCGGAGCGCAACGTGGGCATCCGCCCTCTGCGTCGGTCTGGTGCTCACCCTCAACGCCTGCGGGGGGTCCGGCGAGGCCGCCGCCTCCAAGGGCGACGACTTCATGCTCGAGGGCGAGAAGCTCGAGGCCATCAACGGCCAGGTCGCCAAGATGGGCATCGTGGAGTGGCACGGCCAGCTGCTCACCAAGAACCCCGACAACGGGGGCAAGCGCATCTTCGACCTCGACGGCCGCTACAGCCCGTCGACCGGCTACAGCGAGCTGTCCATGGACTCCGCGATCGGCGGTGACGTCCAGCAGGTCGACTACCTCGTCGTCGCCGGCCGCACCTACTTCAACAGCGAGGTCTGGGGCCCCAACGCCGCGGACTGCTGGGCCGACATCACCGAGGACCAGGAGGGACGCAGCTGGGCGCTGCCGACCGACCTCGACCCGACCTGGCCCGTCACTGCGGCCCGTGCGGTCAAGCTCGCCGGCGACGGCGTCGCCGTCGGGGTGCCTGCCAAGGCCGTGCTGACCGGCATGCCGCGCGGTCTCTTCCCCTCGGTACCGGCGGCCCTCGGCGACGTCGAGGCCCGGGCGGTCGTCACCCCGCACGGACACCTGATCGAGGTGGGCGTGGACGTCCTGAACATGTGGAACGCCCTCCCCGAGGAGGAGCTCGCCGCCATCGACACCCGCAAGGCGGGCTGGTGGGCGATGACGATGAAGGAGTCGCCGGACGGCGCGAGCATCACGCCGCCCAAGTACGTCTTCGACCCCGCCGTCACCCCGCCCAGCCAGTGCAAGCGCGCCTGAGGCGACTGAGCCACCGCTCGGCGACCGCGAGCGGCCCTACAGCACCTTCGACAGGAACGACTGCGTCCGCTCGTGGCGCGGGTCGGCGAGCACCTCGCGCGGGTCGCCCTCCTCGACGATGACTCCGCCGTCCATGAAGACGAGGTTGTCGCCCACCTCGCGGGCGAAGCCCATCTCGTGGGTGACGACCATCATCGTCATGCCCTCGGACGCCAGGTCCTTCATGACCGCCAGCACGTCGCCGACCAGCTCCGGGTCGAGCGCGGAGGTCGGCTCGTCGAAGAGCATCATGTCGGGGCTCATCGACAGCGCGCGGGCGATCGCGACGCGCTGGGACTGCCCTCCCGAGAGGTGGGCCGGGTAGGCCGACTCCTTCTCGGCCAGCCCGACCTTCGCCAGGTTGGCCCGAGCGATCTCGACAGCCTCGTCCTTCTTGCGGCCCTTGACCTTCTGCTGCGCGATGGTGAGGTTGCGCATCACCGTCATGTGGGGGAAGAGGTTGAACTGCTGGAAGACCATCCCGATGCGCGAGCGCAGCTTGTCGACGTCGGCGTCGGGATCGGTGATCTCGTCACCTTCCACGAAGATGCGGCCGCTGGTGGGGGTCTCCAGCATGTTGACGCAGCGCAGCAGCGTCGACTTGCCGGAGCCGGACGGTCCGATGACGCAGACGACCTGGCCCTGACCGACGTGGAAGTCGATCCCCTTGAGCACCTCGTTGTCGCCGAAGTACTTGTGCAGGTCCTGCACGTCGATGGCGGCAGCGGCCCGGTCGGCCGAGCGGTCGGTGGGGTGGGTGGTCATCAGCGGGCCCTCTCCGCGCGGCTCTCCATGCGGCGTACGACGATCGACAGCGGCACCGTGATCAGCAGGTAGCACAGCCCGATCACGATGATCGGGGTGAGGTTCGAGGCGGAGTTCATGGCCTCGCGACCGAACTTGGTCAGCTCGTAGCCCGACAGCGCGAGGCCGAGGATGTAGACCAGCGAGGAGTCCTTCGTCAGCAGGATCAGCTCGTTGGTCAGCGGCGGGAGGATGATGCGGAACGCCTGCGGCACGACCACGCTGATCATCGCCCTGCTGTGCGACATGCCGAGCGACCGCGCAGCCTCCATCTGCCCCTTCGGCACCGCCTGGATGCCGGCCCGGATGGTCTCCGCCATGTAGGCCCCGCCGACGAGGCCCAGGGCGAGGGTGACGACCCCCAGGTTGCCGAAGGGGATCTCGTAGCGGGGGAAGGCGAGGTTGAAGCCCACGCTGAGCGCGATGAAGACGACCAGCGCGGGCAGCCCGCGGAACAGCTCGATGATGCCGGTCGCGATCCACCGGTAGGGCCCCACGCTCGACAGGCGCATCAGCGCCAGCACCAGTCCGAGCATGAGCCCGAAGGTGAAGCCGCACGCGGTGTAGATGAGCGTGTTCTTGAGCGCGATGGTGATGACGTCGGGGAACTGCTCCTTGACCAGCTCCCAGTTCCAGAACGCCCGCTGGATCTGCGCCCAGTCGGCGATGAACACGATGGCCAGCAGCACGACCACCAGCACGGCGTACTGGACGTAGCGCCACCGCGCTGCACGCTGACGGGGACTCGCCATGGGCTCACACCACCTTGCTCGGGAGGGGCTGGGGAGGTGTCACTCGGAGGGGGCGGTGCCGAACCACTTCTCGTAGACCGCGTCGTAGTCGTCGCTCGCGATGCCGTCGTTGATGGCGGCGAGCAGCTCGTCGTTGCCGCCCTTCTTCACCGAGAAGCCGTACTCCTCGCCCGTCTCGAACTCGGTGACCACCTCGACGTCGTCGTTCTGGCTGACGAAGTAGTTGAGCAGGCCGTTGTCGTTGACGCCGGCGTCGGTCTTGCCGGTCCGGACCGCCTGCTGCATCAGCGAGGAGTCCTCGAAGGAGATGATCTCCGCGTCCTTGGGGGCGTTCTCCCGCACGTAGTCGGCGCCGGTCGTGCCGTCCTGGACCGCGATCTTCTTGCCGGCCAGGTCCTCGAGCGAGGTGATGCCGGAGCCGGTCTTGGTCATCAGGGCCTGCGTGGCCTTGAAGTAGGGGTCGGTGAAGTCCATGACCGCGGCGCGCTCGTCGTTGATCGTCATGGCGCCGGCGCCCACGTCGCACTGCCCGGTGTTGAGGGCCTCGCCCGTCGTGATCGTCTCCCAGGCGACGTCGAGGACCTCGGTCTTCAGACCCTCGTTGTCGGCGGCGATCTTCAGCACGTCCGGGTCGAAGCCGACGACCTCGCCGTTCTCGGTGAACTCGAAGGGCTCGTAGGGCAGGTGGGTGCAGATGGTCAGGGTGCCGTCCTTGACCAGCTCGATGCCCGACTCGGTGGTCGTGGACGTGTCGTCCTTGGCGCACCCGCCGATGGTGAGGGCGAGCGCGGCAGCGCTGACGACGGTGGCGAGAGCTCGAGTCTTCATGGGGCTCACCCTAGACCCGACCGACCCCGGTTTCGGGAAGGCATACTCCCCGGTGTGCCCACCTACGTCGCCTTCCTGCGCGCCATCAACCTCGGCGCGAAGCGCAAGTTCCCCAAGGACGCCATCAAGGCCGCGACCGAGGATGCGGGCGGCCGCGACGTGGAGACCTACATCAACACCGGCAACGTCCGGCTGACCCACTCGGCACGCTCGGTGGCGAAGGTGCAGGCGGCGCTGGAGGAGGCCTACGCCGCCGCGGCCGGGTTCGAGGTCCCGACGGTCGTCTTCACCACGAAGGACCTCGCCGCGCTCACCGCCAGGGCCGAGGAGCTGCACGCCGAGCACGACCCGGCCGGCCAGCACTACGTCACCCTCTACTCCACCGCCCCGACCGCCGCGGCCGTCGAGGCCGCCCACGCGCTCGAGCACGAGGGGGAGACCCTCGTGGTCGACGGCCGCGCCGCCTACGTCCTGCTCGATGGCAACATCCACACCTCGAAGCTGTTGGCGTCGAAGGAGGTCACGGCGCTCGGGAAGGGCACGGCGCGCACCGTCAAGGTGCTGCGCACCGTCACCGAGAAGTGGTGCTGACCGGTCGGACCGGGTGAGCGGTCAGGCGATCTCGATGCCCGCGCCGGCCAGCTCGGTGATCGCGGCGGCCGTGGACTCCTCGGCCACGCCGGCGCACAGGGCGGTCAGCACCCGCGTGGTGAACCCCGCGCCGGCACTGTCGAGCGCGGTGGCGCGCACGCAGTGGTCGGTGGCGATGCCGCACACGTCGACCTCGTCCACCTGCCGGGCCCGCAGCCAGTCGGTCAGCGGGTCGCCCGACGACGTACGCCCCTCGAAGCCGCTGTAGGCCGCCTCGTGCTCGCCCTTGTAGAAGACCTCGTCAAAGGGCTGCGGGTCGAGGTTGGGGTGGAACGCCGCACCCTCGGTGCCGACCTTGCAGTGCACCGGCCACGAGTCGACGAAGTCCGGCTTGAGCGACCAGTGCGACCCCGGGTCGATGTGGTGGTCCTTCGTGGCGACGACGACGTCGTACGCCGGTGCGTCGTCGGCCTGCGAGTGCCAGCGGTGCAGCAGGTCGTTGATGCCCGCCGCCACGCCGGCACCGCCGGGGACGGACAGCGAGCCGCCCTCGCAGAAGTCGTTCTGGACGTCGACGACGATCAGGGCACGAGCCATGTGCCGAGGCTAGCGGGGCACAGGCCCGGGGGCAGCCCTCCCCACCCCGTGGGAAGGCTGCCCCCGGACCCTGGTCCCCGGTCCCGGCCTCAGAGGCGGGTCGCGGTGACGATCCGGTACTCCCAGTCGCAGACCAGGCCGTCGCCCTCACCACGGTCGTGCGACTCGGCGAGCGCGACGAGATCGGCGCGGAGCGCGGCGCGCCCCTCGTCGTCCAGCCGGCTCGCTGCCGCGAAGGTGGGTCCGTAGTAGGTGAGGAACAGGTCGGCGAACGCGGCGCCGTCGATGAAGCGCTGGGTGACCGTGGCGGTCACCGAGCTGACGTCGCTCACGCCGTCGCCGAGCAGGCCGGCGACGACCTCCTCGGTGCCCCAACGGGTGGGCGGCTGCGCGCCCGGCGGGGGCGACACGTGGGCGCCCACCGCGCGGAGGATGCCGCCGACGAAGCCCTCGGGCGTCCAGCTCGCGAGCCCGATGCGCCCGCCGGGGCGGGTCACCCGGACCAGCTCGCGCGCAGCCGCGTCGTGGTCGGCGGCGAACATGACGCCGATCGCGGAGAGGACGACGTCGAACGAGGCGTCCTCCTGGGGGAGGTGCTCGGCGTCGGCCTCGGCCAGCTCGACGACCAGGTCCTCGGCCTCCGCGCGGCGGCGGGCGATCTCGAGGAGCGCGGGCACGTAGTCGATGCCGACCGACCCGGCCGACCGGCGTGCGGCGGCGAGGGCCACGTGGCCCGTGCCGGTCGCGACGTCGAGCACCCGGTCGGTGGGACCGACCCCGACGTGGTCCACGAGGTGCTCGGACACCGGGACCGTCAGGGCGGCGATCTTGTTGTAGTCGCCGCTGCTCCAGACCTTCTGCTGCTTGTCGCGGAGCTCGGTGAGGTCCGGGGTGCCGGTCGTGGTGCTGGTGGTGGTGGTGCTGGTCATGCTGGTTCCTTTCGTGGTGCCGTCCGGCGACTCCTGTGCGCCGGCGACGGACGTGGTGGCCGCCGAGACGTGCTCGAGCCGGAGTCCGGCCCGCCCGACCGCCTCGGTGACCAGGTCGACCGAGTCGGCCTCGTAGAGCAGGAAGCACGTCTCGTCCTCGGGGACGAAGAACGACTGCAGGTACCGCACCGCCCTGCCCTCCCGGGTGAGGTCGGCGCCGGCCCGCTCCGCCACCGCGACGTGGTGCTGCGCGACGGTGTGGTCGCCCTGTGCGACGTAGAGCTCGACGACGTACTCGGCCATGACTCCACGGTGCTCGCCCGGGACGGGGTGCCGAAACTGCGGAAGACCCGAGGAAATGACCCCGGGAACAACCCCAGTTGACAGCCCCGGGACGGGTCTGGCTCCTCGTGCCGAGGGTCGTGCGCCGGCATGGGCCAGCGGTGCCCGAGCCACATTCCTGGCCCGCGGAACGTGGCTGGCACACCGCCCACCCGCGCGTCGTGCGCCGACACGCGGACCGGCGGTGAGCGACCCACATCCGGCTCGTCGGGAATGTGGGTGGGCCACCGCTCGGAGCGGCTCAGGTGGCCGTGTCGTCGAGCTCCGCGAGGCGCGGCGCGAGCTCCATCCGGGACCGGATGCCGAGCTTGGTGTAGGCGTTGCGCAGGTGGAACTCGACCGTGCTGACGGTGACCACCAGCGTGCGGGCGATCTCCTTGTTGGCGAGTCCCCGGACGGCGAGGTCGGCCACCCGACGCTCGGTGGTGGTGAGGCGCCCGGGGGAGCTCGGGCGGCGGGCGCCCACCCGTTCGAGGTCGCCGCGCGCGGCGTCGGCCCAGCCGGGCGCGCCCTGCGCCTCGAAGAGCCGCACGGCACGCGCGAGGGTCTCGCGGGCGGCGCCCCACTTGCGTGCGCGTCGCTGGGCCCGGCCGAGCGCGAGCCAGGTCCTCGCCGCTTCGGCCGCGAGGCCGCGCTCGTCGTACGCCGTGGCGACGCCGGCGAGGGCCTGGGCCTCGTGGTCGGACCAGGCGCCCGCGAGGGAGACCGTCGCGGCCCCGCGGCGGGCGGTGAGCCGGGCCCAGGCGTGGTCCTGCAGGTCGGCGGCCTCGTGCAGCGCGTCGACGACCGCGCACGCGTCGTCGAGGTCGCCGGTCTCGACGAGCGCCTCGACCAGGTCGGGGGCGGCGGGGAAGGCGCCGGGGTCGAGCACCCCCTGGTCGCGCGTGTGCGCCCAGACCGAGCGCAGGTGCTCGACCGCCTCCTCGGGGAGGTGGTCGAGCAGCGCCGCCACACCGAGTGCCCGCGTCGCCTCCAGCCAGTCCCAGCGGATGCCGGTCTCCTCGGCCTGCGCGACGGCGCGCTCGCCCCACTCGCGCGCATCGGCGGCGTCCCCGCGGCCGGCGGCCAGCAGGCTGCGGCACCGCTCGTACATCGGCCAGTGGAGCAGGCTGCTGTCGAGCGACGTGGCCCACTCGTCGAGGAGCTCCTCGGCGTCGTCCCACCGGCCCAGGCGCAGCTCGAGCTCGCAGAGGTGGAGCCGGGCGAGGGCGTACGGGTTGGGCTCGCCGCGGTCGGCGGCGAGCGAGCGGAACGCCTCGAACCGCTCCCGGGCGGGTCCCGGCTCCCCGCGCCACACGTGCTGCTGCCCGACCACGCGACCGGGCGTGCGGGCGAGGTACGTCGACCCGCTCGCCAGCGCCTCGTAGCGCTCGAGGAGGCCGTCGAGGGGTCGCCCGCGCAGCGCGGACGTCCAGATCCGGGTGTAGAGCGCCAGCCGCTGGTCGCCTCCGGAGCCGGAGGCGGACGCGTCGACGGCCTCGGCCGCCCGCCCGTCGGCGACGGCGACGTTGCGGACCTCGATGACGGCCTCGTTCTCGGCGAGGTGGCACAGCACCCGCAGACGCAGGGCGTGATCGTCGCCGGCCTCGTCGAGCGCGCGCTGGAGGAGCGCGAGGATGTCGTCGTTGCCGTGCACGACGCCGCCGGTGAGGAGCACGTGCGCCCGCACCCGGTCGGCCCGCTCGGGAAGGCCGGCCGCGCGAGGGGTGAGGAGGTCGGTCAGCCGCTGCTTCTCCCCGGACATCTGCAGGAGCTTGGCGAGCAGCATCACGCGGCCCGCGTCGGGATCGCCGGCCGGTGTGAGGCGCACGGCGTGGCCGGCGAGGTCGGCGGCCAGGCGGATCGAGCCGCGCGCGGTGGCGCGGGCGATCGCCCCGTCGAGCCGGGCCGCGAGCACCGGATCGGGCTCCGTGGCGGCGAGGGCCAGGTGCAGCACGCGGCGCTGGTCGTCGGAGACCACAGCGGCGAGGTCGGCGTGCAGCCGTCGTACGTCGTCCGCCGTCGCAGCGCGCCGGGCGACCTCGGCCAGCAGCGGGTGGGCCGGTCGGACCCGCTCCCCGTCCAGGTCGACGACACCGGCCGCCGAGGCGTGCTCCAGCACGTCCGGCCCGGCGAGCTCGCGCGCCTGCGGGGCACGCAGGTCGGCGTCGAGCGCCAGCGCGAGCAGCAGCCGGCGGGTGGCGGGGTCCAGGTCGGCGACCCGCAGGCCGAGGAGGTCCTCGACGGCGTCGGGGACGGGCAGCTCGTCGCCGATCGCCGCCGGGTCCCGGCCCGCCAGCAGCCGGCCGACCTCGAGGGCGAAGAGCGGGTTGCCCAGCGTCGTGTCGTAGACCCGCCGGAGCAGGTGGTGGGGGAGGCGCAGCCCGAGCCGGCTCGCGAGGATCTGCCGGGTGCCGCCCAGGGTCGTGGACCGCACCACGAGCCGGTCGACCCGCTCGTCCCCGAATGCCCCCTCCACCGCGCTTCGGGGGCCGGGACGACGGGCGAGGAGGACGGTCACCCGATCCTGCAGGCGCCGCCCGGCGTAGGCGAGCGCGGCCTGCGAGGACCGATCCAGCCACTGCACGTCGTCGACCGCCACGAGGAGGCGCTGCTCGCGGGACAGGGAGCGCAGGGCCGAGAGGAGCGCGAGCGAGACCACCTGCTCGGTGGGCGGCTGCTCACCGGGCTCGGCCCGGTAGAGCGCCACCTCCAGCGCGTGCAGCTGCGGCACGGGGACCGCCGTGAGCTCGTCCACGGCGACCTCGTCGAGCAGGTCGATCAGGCCCGCGAAGGGCAGCCCCGTCTCGGACGCGCTGGCCCGCGCCACCAGGACCCGCATCCCACGGTCGCGGCCCCCGCGCAGGCCCTGCTCCCACAGGCTGGTCTTGCCGACGCCCGGCTCGCCCTCGAGCACCAGCGCCCGCACCGAGGTCGGCTCGCGGTCGAGCACCTCGGCGATCATCGCGAGCTCGGCGTCGCGCGCGACGAGTCCCATGTCGGCATGATGACAGCCGAGGGGCCCGTCGGGCACCGGAGTAAAAGGCGCCTCGGGGGCTCAGGGGCCCAGGTGCACCGTCGGGATCACGGGCTCGCCGGCCGACATCATCGTCACCGAGCGGGGCAGCTCGGCGACCGACGCACGGTGGCGGGCCCGGGCCTCGTCGAGCGTCGCGCGGCCGACGACCTCGCCGTCCCGCACGAGCGGGACGAGCAGGGCCCGGTCACTGGTGCCTGTCGAGTGGGCGTCGTCCTCCGGCGGCGCACCGATGCCCACGACCTCGGCCTCGGCGACCCCGCTCGGGCCACGCCGGCGCAGGGCGTACTTCCGCCCGCCGATCGACTGCTTGTCCGTCGACTTCTTGGCGACCGACACCAGCTCGCCGTCGTCGTCCTCGCGCGCCACCAGCTTGTAGACGAAGCCGCACGTCGGGTGGCCCGATCCGGTGACCAGCTGGGTCCCCACCCCGTAGGCGTCGACCGGCGCCGCCGCGAGGGCGGCGATGGCGTGCTCGTCGAGGTCGCTGGTGACCACGATCCGGGTCGTGCTCGCACCGAGGCCGTCGAGCTGGGCGCGCACCTCGCGGGCGATCTCGCCGAGGTCGCCGGAGTCGAGTCGGACCGCCCCGAGGCCGGTGCCGGCCACCTCCACCGCCAGGCGCACGGCCTCGGCGACGTCGTAGGTGTCGACCAGCAGCGTCGTCCCCACGCCGAGGGTCTGCACCTGGGCGCGGAACGCGTCCGCCTCGGCGTCGTGGAGCAGCGTGAAGGAGTGGGCGGCGGTGCCGGTGGACGGCACCCCGTAGCGGGCGCGGGCGGCCAGGTTGCTGGAGGCGTCGAAGCCGGCGACGTACGCCGCCCGCGCCGCCGCGACCGCGGCCTCCTCGTGGGTGCGGCGCGACCCCATCTCGATGCACGGGCGGTCACCGGCCGCCAGCGTCATCCGGGACGCGGCCGAGGCGATCGCCGAGTCGTGGTTGTAGACCGACAGCAGGACGGTCTCGAGGAGGACGGCCTCGGCGAAGGTCCCCTCGACCACCAGCAGCGGCGAGTAGGGGAAGTAGGCCTCGCCCTCGGCGTAGCCCCACACGTCGCCGGAGAAGCGGTAGGAGCCGAGCCAGTCGAGCATGTCGGGGTCGACCACGCCCTCGAGCGCGGTCAGCGCGGCGGCGTCGAAGGTGAAGTCCTCGATGGCGTCCAGCGCCCTCCCCACCCCGGCGACGACGCCGTAGCGGCGACCCGGCGGGAGCCGCCGCGGGAACAGCTCGAACACCGCCCGGCGGTCGGCCGTGCCGGACTGCCGCGCCGCCTGGACCATGGTCAGCTCGTAGTGGTCGGTCAGGAGCGCCGATGACCTACGGGGTGGGCTCGTCACGACCGACACTGTGCCACGATGGGCCACGTGTCAGCCGCCAGTCCCGTAGAGGTCGAGCCGACCCTCACCCCCGACGAGATCACCTTCCTGGCCAAGCCCTGGGTGACCCTGGTGTGGGACGACCCGGTCAACCTGATGTCCTACGTCGCCTACGTGTTCCAGAAGTACTTCGGCTACGACAAGGCCACGTCCGAGAAGCTCATGCTCGAGGTGCACACCGAGGGCAGGTCGGTGGTCTCGACCGGCACGCGCGAGGAGATGGAGCGCGACGTGCAGGCGATGCACGAGTACGGGCTCTGGGCGACGATGGAGAAGGCATCCTGAGGTGAGCGGCTTCGAACGACACCGCAGGTCCGGCCGCGTGATCGCCACCTTCACCGGCTTCGAGGCCGATCTCCTGCGCTCCCTCGCCTCGCAGATGGTCGAGCTGCTGCGCAACGAGCGCGCCGAGCCCGCGGCACCCACCGCCGACGCGTTCGAGGCGATGATGGCGGAGTTCTCCGGTGCCACCACGATCCCCGAGGACCCCGTGCTCGCGCGGCTCTTCCCGACCGCCTACCCCGACGACGAGGAGTCGGCCGCCGACTTCCGCCGCTTCACCGAGAGCGGGCTGCGCGACGGCAAGGCCTCGGCGGCGGGCTCGATCATCGACACGCTCGAGGACGCCGGACTCCCGCCGGAGCTGACGGAGGACGGCCTCGTCATCGACGTCGAGCTCACCCACGCCGAGGCCGAGGCCTGGATGCGCGCCTTCACCGACATCCGGCTCGCGCTCGCCACCCGGCTCGGCGTGGAGGCCGGGGACGAGCACTACTGGCACTCGCTGTCCGACGACGACCCGCGCGCCCAGGCGCACGACATCTACGAGTGGGTGGGCTACCTGCAGGAGACGGTCGTCGAGGCCCTCACCTCGTGAGCGCCTCGTGAGCCCCGTCCCCGAGTTCGTCCTGGCGACGCGCGCCAAGATCGGCCACGACCTGATGTGGATGCCGGGCGTCACTGCCGTCATCACCCGTGGCGACGAGGTGCTGCTCGTCCGGCGCGCCGACAACGGCGCCTGGACGCCGGTCACCGGAATCACCGACCCGGGTGAGGAGCCGGCCGTCACCGCAGCTCGCGAGGCGATGGAGGAGACCGGGGTGCGGATCCGCGTCGACCGCCTCGCCTCGACCTCCGTGCACCCCGAGGTCGTGTACGACAACGGCGACCGCGCCGCCTACCTCGACCTCACCTTCGCGTGCACCTGGCTCGAGGGCGAGGCCCACGTCGCGGACGACGAGTCGAGCGACGTGCGCTGGTGGCCGCTGTCGTCGCTGCCGGAGATGAGCGACATCATGACCGCGCGCATCGACGCCGCCACCAGCGGCGAGACGGCGGCACGGTTCGTCGCCCCGGTGGGTGCCGACGACGAGGAGCCGCCGCCGGTCCTCGCCCCACCTGCGCCCGTGCTCGGCGTGGATGCCTGCCCCGCAGGGTGGGTCGGGGTCGTGATCGACCCGCACCGCCGCGCCTCGGTCTTCGTCGCGCCCGACATCACCGGCCTCGTCGACCTGGTCCGGGAGCGGCACGACGTCCCCGTCGTCGCGGTCGACATCCCGATCGGGCTGCCCGACGTGGGCGGGCGGCAGGCCGATGCCGAGGCCCGCCGCGTGCTCGTCGGCAAGGCCTCGTCGGTGTTCTCCACCCCCGTGCGAGCCGCGGTCGAGGCCGCCACCTACGAGGAGGCCCGCGCGGCCAACCTCGCCGCGACCGGGGGGCGCACCAGCGTCAGCGCCCAGGCGTACGCCCTGCGCGAGAAGGTGCTGCAGGTCGACGCGTGGGTGCGCGGGCGACCCGGCACCCACGTGATCGAGGTGCACCCCGAGGTCAGCTTCGCCCGGATGGCCGGGGCGCCGCTGCTGGCGCGCAAGAAGGACGCCGACGGCGTCCGCGCCCGCCGCGAGGCGCTCGCCGCCCACGGCATCGTGGCGCCCGCGTGGTTCCGCGGCGCCGGCTTCGGCGAGGACGACCTGCTCGACGCGTGCGCCGTCGCCTGGACGGCCGTACGCCACGCGCTCGGGGTCTCGGAGTCGTACCCCGAGGTGCCCGAGGTCTTCTCCGACGGGATCCCGGCCGCGATCTGGGTCTGAGGCCGACTCAGCCGGAGTGCGTGAGCACCCCGTAGCGCTCCCGCGAGGCGAGCGCCCAGCGCGAGGCGGGGACCGACACGAGCGCGACGCCCAGCATCAGTGCCGCCAGCACCAGCCAGCCGGTCTCGCCCATCTCGACGCACAGCAGCGTCACCAGGGGCGGGCCGACGACGGCGATGACGCTGAAGCCGAGCCCGGCGAAGCCCTGGTACTGGCCCTGCCGCTCGTGGGGCGCGAGACCCATCTGCAGGCCCCACTGGCCGCCCGAGCCGATCATCTCGCCCACGACGTGCACCAGCGACCCGACGACGAGCACCACGACGGCGAACGTGGCGTCGCCGCGGTCGGCGAGGGCCACGATGGCGAAGCCGGCCGCGATCCACACCGCTCCGCGGACCAGCGCCCGGGCGCCGGCCTCGACGGAGTCGGCCCGGCGGGAGAGCCGTACCTGGAAGAGCGCGACGCACGCCGTGTTGAGGACGAGGAGGATCGCCACCATCACCGGCGGGGCCGCGGTGCGCTCGGAGATGTAGAGCGCCAGGCCGAGCTCCATCACGAAGAAGTGGAGCGAGAACAGCCCCGTCAGCGCGACCACGACCACGTAGGGCCAGTCGCGCAGCACCGCGAGGCGGGGCTCGCCCTCGAGGCGGACGTAGGCCGGCAGGTCCGGCAGGCGGGTGGAGTTCCACGCCGCGAAACCGGTGAAGACGGCGTTGAGCACGAACACCGCGACGTAGGCCCACGACTCGTCGACGACGAGCGCCGCGCCGCCGAAGACCGAGCCGAGCCCGATCGCGGTGTTGGTCACCGCCCGCAGGTAGGCCTTGAACTGGACGCCGCGCCCGCCGGTGGCGAGCTGGGCGATGACGCCCTGCTGGACCGAGCCGGCCGAGCGCTCGAAGAAGGCGAGCAGCGCCAGCAGCAGCGCGAGCTGCCACGGCGTACGCGCCAGGACGGGCAGCGCGCTGGTGAGGGCGGCGCCCGCCATGCAGACCGTCAGCACCCGGCGCGGTCCGCGGCTGTCGCCGAGCTGGCCGGCCGGCACCTGCACGAGGATGCCGACGACGGCGGCGACCGCCAGCGCGAGGGCGACCTCGGCGGCGCTGAAGCCCACCTGCCGGGTGAAGTAGAGCGCGCTGGTCGTCATGACCGCGCCGGCGCCGAACCGGTTGGCGAACGAGCCGAGCGCCAGGACCCGGAGGTCGCGCTCGAGCGGGATGCCGCGGCGGGTCAGAGGCGCCTGCGCCTGCGGCAACGACATGTGGCTCCCCCTCGAAGTCTCTCGACATCAAGACTATGTGGTGAGACGTGTCCGGGTCGCATCGAGGGTCTGCCTACCCTTGGCGGTGTGCTGACCATCGCCCAGGAGATCTTCGACGCCATCGTGGCGCACGCCAAGCGCGACCACCCCGACGAGGCGTGCGGGGTCGTCGCGGGCCCGGAGGGCAGCGACCGTGCCGAGCGCTTCATCCCGATGGTCAACGCCGCCGGCAGCCCGACGTTCTACGAGTTCGACTCCACGGAGCTGCTGCACCTCTACAAGGACATGGACGCGCGCGACGAGGAGCCGGTGGTCGTCTACCACTCCCACACCGCCACCGAGGCCTATCCCAGCCGCACCGACATCGGCCTCGCCAGCGAGCCCAACGCCCACTACGTGCTCGTGAGCACGCGCGCGCACGGGAATAGTGAGGGCCCGGTGGAGTTCAGGTCCTACAGAATCACCGACGGAGTCGTGACCGAGGAGAAGGTCACGATCGTCCCCCTGACGAACCCCCAGCAGACCGAGGAAGCGAGCACCCCCTGATGGCCATCGAGGTCCGGATCCCCACCATCCTGCGCACCTACACCGACGGCGCCAAGGCCGTCGAGGGCGCCGGCGGCACGCTGTCCGCCCTGATCGACGACCTCGAGGGCAACCACCCCGGGCTCAAGGACCGCCTGGTCGAGGACAAGTCGGGCTCGATCGACCTGCGCCGTTTCGTCAACGTCTACATCAACGACGAGGACGTCCGCTTCATCGGCGGCCTCGAGGCCGAGCTCTCCGACGGCGACCAGGTCGTCGTCCTGCCGGCCGTCGCCGGCGGCTGCTGACCCGTCCGGAGCCTCAGCCGAGGATCCCGCGCTCGTACGCCGTCGCCACCGCGGCGGCGCGGTCGCTCACGCCGAGCTTCTCGTACACGTGCACGAGGTGGGTCTTCACCGTCGCCTCGCTGACGAACAGCTCCTCGGCGATCACCCGGTTGGACCGGCCCCGCGCCACGAGCGCGAGCACCTCGCGCTCGCGCGCGCTGAGCACGCCGGACGCGGCCGGACGACGTACGTGCGAGGCGAGGCGTGACGCCACCGCGGGCGACAGCACCGTCTCCCCGGCCGCCGTCGCGCGGACCGCGTCGAAGAGCGTCTCGGCCGGGGTGTCCTTGAGCAGGTAGCCCGTCGCGCCCGCCTCGATCGCGGCCACCGTGTCGGAGTCGGTGTCGTAGGTCGTCAGCACCAGCACGGACGCGCGGGCACCGCGTGCGCGCAGCTCGCGGACGGCGTCGACGCCCCCGCCGCCGGGCATGCGGAGGTCCATGACGACGACGTCGGGGTCGGTCGCCAGCACCCGCTCGACCGCTTCAGGACCGCTTGCAGCCTCGCCGACCACCTCGAAGTCGGTGACACCGGCGAGCATGCTGCGTACGCCGTCGCGGACGACCGGGTGGTCGTCGACCACGACGATCGTGACGGTCGGGCGCGGAGTGTTCATGCGGCCACGCGTGCCAGGGCGGGGAGCCGGGCGGACACGGCGGTGCCGCGTCCGGCGAGCGACTCGAGGGTGAGGTCGCCGGCGAGCCGCGCGACCCGCTGGCGCATGCCGCGGAGGCCGAACGAGCTCGGACCGGTCGGGGCGTCGACGTCGAACCCGACCCCGTCGTCGCGCACGTCGAGGACCACCTCGTCGCCGTCGTACGACAGCGTGACGCCGACGCGCGCCGCGTCGGCGTGCTTGGCGACGTTGGTGAGCGACTCCTGGGCGATGCGGATCACGGTGGCCTCGACCTCCGGGTGGAGCGGCACCGGCTCGCCGACGACGACGGTGTCCGCCCGCACGGCGTGCTCCACCGACCAGGCCGCGACGACGCAGGACAGGGCGTCGGGCAGCGTGGCGCCGTCCAGGTCGCCGGGGGACAGGTCGAGCATCGAGCGACGCGCCTCGGCGAGCGCGTGCCGGGCGAGGACCAGTGCGCGCTCGTGCCGCTCGCCGCCCACGGACGCCTCGAGCTGGGTGACGATGCCGGCCAGGCTCTGCGCGAGGGTGTCGTGGATCTCCCGGGCCAGGCGGGCGCGTTCCTCCTGGACCCCCGCCTGTCGGGCCTGGGAGACGAGCCTCTCCTGCAGGTCCTGGTTCTCCAGCAGCGCCGCCTCGAGGTCGGCGTTGAGCTGCTGGAGGTCCACGGTGCGCTGCTCGGTGCGGAGCGAGATCCTCATGAACGCCGTGGCGAGCCCGGCGTTGAGCCCGATGAGGGCGACGAACACCCACGCCTGCGCCGCGTCGTCGGGCGGGAAGCCGCCCGACTGCGACCCGGCCTGGGTGATGCCCACGGCCAGCATCGCGACGTAGACCCACCGGCCCTTCAGGGAGTCGTAGACATCGAAGAAGCCGGCGACACCGAAGATCGCGTAGAACGGGTTCATCCAGGTGAGCACGAACGCGAGGGCGGTGCGGCCGGTGTAGTTGACCGGTCCCGGCCGCGGCGTCGCGAGCATCCACGTCGCGGTGACGGCCGTGAGCGCGAGCGTCCACCGGACGTCGGCTGCTGCCGTCCCCGAGCGTGGGCGCCGCCGCCGTGGAGACGACGGTGGCCAGGCCGAGCAGCCCGAAGGGCAGCCAGGTCAGCCACTTGTCCTCGCTCACGGACACATCCTCGCAGCCGGCGCCATGTCAGTCCCAGCGGAAGGAGCGGACCGCGACCAGCGACAGGACGACGGTCCAGCCGGTCATCACGGCGAGGTCGACGAGGTCAGGGGTGCGGCCCACGACCGCGTCGTTGAGTGCCTCGGTGGCCGCTCCCATCGGCGTCGAGACGACCACGGTGTGCAGCCAGCCCTGCATGGCCTGCACCGGGAAGTAGACGCCGGCGGCGAACATGGTCGGGAAGAACACGATCGTGCCGATCGTCTGCACCAGTCGGGCCGACGGGGCGAGGGCCGTGATCACGGCGCCGATCGAGAACGCGGCGGCGGTCGCCAGGACCACGACCACGGCGTACGACCCGATGTCCTGCGGGAGGCGCACGTCGTACGCCACCCGGCCCACGACCAGCACCAGCACCAGCGAGAGCAGCACGGCCAGCGCGTGCAGTCCGGCCTGGGCGAGCAGCAGGGAGCCCGGGTGCACCGGCGTGGTGCGCAGGCGCCGCAGGATGCCCGCCTCGCGGTAGCCCGCGATCACCGCGGGCATGGCCATCAGCGAGGCCATGATGATCGACAGCAGCACCGCGACCGAGGAGTAGACGTCGACCAGTCGCTGGCCACCCAGGTTCGGGTCGGGCTCGTTCATGCTCGGCACCGATCCCAGGATCACGACCAGGATCGTGGGGAAGAGCACGATCCAGAACACGGAGCCGAGCTCGCGGGTGAACAGCCGCGACTCGGTCCGGATGACGGCGGCTGTGGGGCTGGCGGTGCTCATGCTGTCTCCTCCGCGGGAGTGGTGCCGGTGCTGTTCAGGGTCAGGTCCAGGTAGGCCGAGTCGAGCGAGCCGTCGACGACCCGGAGGCGGTGGGGTACGACGCCCCGGCTCGCGAGGCGGGAGAGCACGGCGACCGCCGCGTCCTCGGCGCCGGTCACGGTCACCCGGCCGGCGTCGACGCGGACGTCGGCCACGCCCTCGAGCTCACGCAGCGCGACCAGGTCGACGGGCTCGGACGGCTCGAACGAGGTCACGGTCGCCGCCGCGGCCCCGCCGATCAGCTCGGCCGGGGTACCGACGGCGCGCACACGTCCGGCGTCGATGATGGCGACCCGGTCGCACAGCTCCTCGGCCTCCTCCATGCCGTGGGTGACGAGCAGGACGGTGGTGCCGCGATCGCGCAGGTCGCGTACGAGCGACCAGACCTCGCGGCGGGCGCGGGGGTCCAGGCCCGTGCTCAGCTCGTCGAGGATCGCGACGCGCGGCCGGCCGACCAGAGCGAGGGCGATGGAGAGTCGCTGCTGCTGGCCGCCGCTGAGCGTGCCGAAGCGCTGGTCGAGGTGGTCCACGAGGCCTAGCCGCTCGGCGGGCTCCGACCACGGCAGGGGGTCGTCGTAGAACGCCGCCCACATCTCCAGCGCCTCGCGCACGGTGATCTTGGGCTGCAACCGGCTCTCCTGGAGCTGGACCCCGACGATGCGCGTGGTCGCGTCGCGGTCGGTCCAGGGGTCGATGCCGTGGACGCGGACCCTGCCGGCGTCCCCGACGCGCAGTCCGCACACGGACTCCACGGTGGTGGTCTTCCCGGCGCCGTTGGGGCCCAGGATGCCGAACACCTCCCCGGGCTCCACGCGGAAGGACACGTCCTCGACCGCGATCTTGTCGCCGTAGGTCATGCGCAGGCGCTCGACCTCGACGGCGGGCGCCACGATGTTCTCGATCATGGGTCCAGCCTCGTCGCCGACCGCGTCTCGCGCATCGGGCAACCGGCGCTGTCGGCCATCCATCGATCGGTGGATGTCATGCTTGCCGCATGCGCTTCGACAGCCTCCTGGAGTCGGTCGGCAACACCCCGCTCGTGGGGCTGCCGCGGCTCTCGCCCAGCCCGGACGTACGCCTCTGGGCCAAGCTGGAGGACCGCAACCCGACCGGGTCCATCAAGGACCGTCCGGCGCTGCGGATGATCGAGCAGGCCGAGAAGGACGGCACCCTGCGGCCGGGGTGCACGATCCTCGAGCCGACCAGCGGCAACACCGGCATCTCGCTGGCGATGGCCGCCAAGCTCAAGGGCTACCGGATCGTCTGCGTGATGCCGGAGAACACCTCCGAGGAGCGCCGCCAGCTGCTGCGGATGTGGGGCGCGGAGATCGTCTCCTCGCCGGCCGCCGGCGGGAGCAACGAGGCGGTCCGCGTCGCGAAGCAGGTCGCGGGGGAGCACCCCGACTGGGTGATGCTCTACCAGTACGGCAACGAGGCCAACGCCCTCGCGCACGAGGAGGGCACCGGCCCGGAGATCCTCGCCGACCTCCCCGGCATCACCCACTTCGTCGCCGGGCTCGGCACGACCGGGACCCTCATGGGCGTCTCCCGCTTCTTCCGGGGCGCCAAGCCCGACGTGCGGATCGTGGCGGCCGAGCCGCGCTACGGCGAGCTCGTCTACGGTCTGCGCAACCTCGACGAGGGCTTCGTCCCGGAGCTCTACGACGCCTCGCTGATCGACTCGCGCTTCAGTGTCGGCCCGCGCGACGCCGTACGCCGGGTGCGCGAGCTGCTCGAGCTCGAGGGCATCTTCGCCGGCATCTCGACCGGAGCGATCCTGCACGCCGCGCTCGGCCAGGCCGCCAAGGCCGTCAAGGCCGAGGAGAGCGCCGACATCGCGTTCGTCGTGTGTGACGGCGGGTGGAAGTACCTCTCGACCGGTGCCTACGAGGGGACGATCGACGAGGCCGAGGACAGGCTCGACGGGCAGCTCTGGGCCTGAGGCCGGAGGGAGGGCAGGGCGCATCAGTCATCCTCGAGACATGGACCTCAACAAGTACTACCGGCGTCTCGTTCGGGACCTCGACGGGTGGTCCTCGGCGTCAGAACTGGCGCCAGGGCGCATTCGGGTGTCGGTCCCTCAAGCCGGTGGCAGACGGCGAACGGTGGTGATCGTGATGACGCCGGCTGAGTGGGAGAACATGTTCACCGTCGCGCACGGAAACTTCGACTCGGCCTTCGACCGGGTGAAGCAGACCCTGCTCTCGCTGAAGCCGCACGAGGGCTTTGCTGTCTACGCCGACTACGGCTTGGAGCCCTCCACTGCGGAGACGTTGCCCACGCCAGTCCTGCCCGAACCCGGAAGCGGGACGTGGATGGCGGTCGACCGACACGCGTTCGGGGACGGCCAACGAGGACCTTCCTGACGGGCGCTTCTCGCACCGCAGCGTCATTCGGGTGTGCCGCGATGAGCGCGCGAATCTGCCGATGAGCGGTCGCCGCGTGCGGTGGCGTTTGAGGGCGCCGGGACGACGGCTGGCGCGTGGGCCCCCACGGGGTCAGCATTCGAACCCGCTGACCGTCCGAGCGGCCTATACCTCGTAGTGGCTGCAAACCGCGTACCCTCGTGCTGTAGCCCTACCGATGGCATAGTCCGGCTTCTCGACACTGAGGGGGGATCATGCAGGTGAATCTCACGTGTGATGGCGCACCACGGTCGAGGCGGTGTGCGGGATGACCTACCTCGTCCTCGGACTCGTCGTTCTGATCATCGGTTTTGTCATCGAGAACGTTCTTCGCGGCCCCGTGAAGGCAAGCAGGACCGGCAACCAGGCTGGTCACGGCGGTCACGGGTCGGACGGCGGCGGCGGCGGTTAGTCGTCACGGTCGCCTGATTCTGTTGCTCGGAAGCGCGGTGCCACGCCACTACGCGCAGATCTGCCGGTAGGGACCGCGGCTCGCCAGTGTGGGCACCAGCGGGCTACTTGGACACGCGCCGGAGGCTCCACCCGAGCAACATCCGGATCTGCCGCGATGAGCGCGCACATGCGCGCGGCCCGGGCGCGACCGGCGACCTCGGGGACGGCTTCCTCGTTGCTCGTGGACCACGCGCGTAGGCCGGTCCGGCCTATCCTCGATCCATGTCTGGCGTCACGGGGGTGATCGTCGCGCTCGCGATGGCAGCGGCTGTCCTGGGTCCCATGAGCACCGACTCGACCACGGCGGAGGCTCTCGCAGGCTCCGCCGGCTGCTACGAGGTCGACGGCAGACCTGCCACGGAAGGTCCCCGGCGGCGTGGAGCTGACCCTGGCCGACGGCGACCTGCTGCGGATCTGGGCGGCGGACAACCACCGCGCGGTCTGGGCGGATCGGCGCGACGCCGCCACCGGCACGTGGGGCGGGCGACGAGAGGTGCTGCGCACGAGGAACCTCTTCTGCGGCGCCGTGGACGCCCGCACCGCCAACGGCGCCGTCGCCGCGATCGCCAGGTGCGACGACGGCGCCTACATCGAGGAGGACGTGCCGACCGCCTCCCGCGCGCTCTGGTCACCCGACGGTGCCACCTGGTCGACGTACCCCCTCGAGGGCGAGGCGTACGACGAGCCCGGCATCTCTCCCGACGGACAGAACGCCGTGTGGCCGCAGCGCGGGCGCTACGTCACCCGGTCGACCGCGGGGTTCGGCGAGCACACCATCGACAGCGAGGGCCAGGAGTACCCGGTCACGGCGACCATCACCGACGCCGCGCAGGTCTCGTTCCTGTACTTCGTCTCCCTCCCGCGCGGTTGCCGCCTCACCGTCCTGACCCGCACCGGCGACGCGACGCCGGCGCGGCAGGACCTCGAGACCGCCAGCGGGTGCGGCTTCACCGCCCTCGACAACGTCGACAGCAACACGGTGTGGTCCGATGGCCGGAGCACGCCCGCCCACCGCACCGTCATCTCCCGCGCCGACCCGGCCTCGCCCTGGACGGTCACGGTGATCGCGCCCGTCGACGCCCCGGGCCTCGAGCAGACCTGGCGAGGGCTCGACCAGCGGTTCTTCACCGCCCCCGGCCTGCCCCTGTTCGCCCTCGGCTCCACCGACCGGCGCCGAGTGCTGGCCCAGGCCTACGACCCGGTCGCGCAGTCCTGGAGCCCGCCCGTCACGGTGTACGAGGCCGACCGGCTGTGCCAGTGGGGCGACACCTGGACCTCGGAGTCGATCGGGGTGCTGATGGCCGAGCTGAGGTGCGGCCGGGGTCGCCGCGTCGCCCTCACCACCGGCGACGGCACCAGCTGGCGGGCGGTACAGGGCAGCCGGGTCCCGCGCGGCATCTCCGCCGACGGGCGGTACGTCGTCGTCCCCGCGCGCTCCCGTACCTACGTCATCTCGCGCGAGCGAGGCGTCGTGTCGCTCCCGGGCGGGGTAGCCGGCCGGTGCGACGTCGCGGTCCCCGACGGTCCGGACGGAGCGGTGCTCCTGACGTCGGCCGGACGCAACCAGGGGTGGCCGACCGTCCTCCAGCACTCGACGCCGAAGGGATGGTCCCGCCTGTCGAGGACGTCGCTGCCGACCCCGAGGCGCGACTGTCGCTCCCTGCAGGCCTCGTGGCAGACGCTCGACTCCTTCGACATCGGCTGGCGCGTCCGCGGCTACACGGCGCGGATCGTCGAACGCGACGGCCGGTGGTCGGTGCGCCGCGACCGCAGGTGACCCGGGCGATGAGACGCCCCCGACGTGGTGGTCGGGGACGTCGACGTGCACGGCCGCGGCTGATCAGCCCTTGCGCACCTCAGGAGGGAGCATCGCCTCGACCACGACGTCGTCATCGAAAGCCGTAGCCGCCACACGGCCTGCCGACCGAGGCTCCGGGGTTCTGCAACTGCGGGACCTCGGCGCATCCGGATCTGTCGCGATGTGTGCAGTCCGCACGAGCTTGCTCAGTCTGCGAGTGGAGCTGCGTACCGGCGGTCTGGTTGCTACAGCCGTCTGCGTCCGCGCTCAGGGGAGTGTCGGACCCCTTCTTGACAATCGAACACATGAGCGAAGTGCTGGCGGTTCGGGAAGCGGATGGGGTCGAGGACCTCACCGCCTCCGACCTGCTGTCCGCGATCCGCGAGCGTCGCGCCGTCGAGAACCGGGCGGCCGCTGACCAGTTGCTGCTGGCCGCGCAGTGGGCTGACCTGCATCCGCCGGAGTCGATACACGACGCCGCCACGTTCACCGTCCCGGGCTGTCAGTATGAGGAGCCGATCGCGGGTGACGGGTGCCCGTTGGTGGCGGAGTTCTGCGTCGCCGAGCTCGGCGGCGTCCTCGGGATGTCGACGGTCGCGGCGAAGAAGCTCATCGGCCAGTCGCTGGAGCTGCGTCACCGCCTGCCGCGGTTGTGGGCGCAGGTCCAGGCCGGTCGGGTGCCGGTGTGGAAGGCGCGGTCGGTCGCGGAGACCACCATCCACTCCTCACCCACGCTCACCAGGGACGCGGCCGGGTTCGTCGACGCGCAGGTCGCCGCCGTCGCCGGGAAGGTCGGCCCCGCCCAGCTGGACCGCCTCGTCGCCGAAGCGATCAAGCGGTTCGACCTCGCCACCCCCGACCCGGCCGCCGACCCGGAGGACGGCTGGCTCCACGTCGACCCCCGCCACGTCACCATCGACACCCAAGAAGTGCACTTCGCCGGCACCATGCGGGTCGAGGCCGAGATCGACATGGCCGACGCGATCGACCTCGACCGGGTCCTCGCCCAGGGTGCTGCCACCCAGGCCGCGCTCGGGTCCACCGAGTCTCTCGACGCGCGCCGGGCGAAGGCCCTCGGTGACCTCGCCAGGACGCAGACCGCCCTCGACCTCCACACCACGGGCGCAGGCACCGTCGCGACGACCGAGGACACCGCCGGGCTCCCCGTCGCGCGGGAGGTGGTGCTCCACGCCCACTTCGACGCGTCAACGGTCGGCGAGCAGACGGTGTTCGGGCCGACCGGGCGGCTCGAGGAAGGCCAGCGGCTCGTGCTGCTCGACCAGGTCAAGTCGTGGTGCGCCGACTCCCGCACCAAGGTCACCATCAAGCCCGTCATCGACCTCAACACCCAGCTGACCACCGACGCCTACGAGGTGCCGGACCGGATCCGCGAACAGGTCGTCCTCCGCGACCGCACGTGCGTGTTCCCGCACTGCACCCGACCGGCCCGCCGCTGCGACGTCGACCACATCGTCCCCCACGACCCCGACGCCGAGGCCGAGGGCCGGCCCCAGCCCGGGCCGACACAGACCGACAACCTCGCCGCCCTGTGCCGCGGTCACCACCGTTTGAAGACCTTCACCGCCTGGCGCTACGAGATGGTCGCACCCGGCGTGTTCGAGTGGACCTCCCCGCACGGGTACCGCTACCGCCGCGACCACCACGGCACCACCGCGATCGATCCGACGGATCCACCAGATCGGCCGGACGTCCTACGTATCCCGCAACCCCGCCGACCATGACCCCGCCCCGCACCCCGCAGACCTGAGGTCGGCGGGGGTGTCGGCGCGTCCCGAGCCGACGCACGCCGGATCGACGGGACCTCAGGTGCCACTACCCTCCCTCTGCCCACGCGGCGACCGGCGACGAGAGGTGGACCCCGACTGCTGAGGTCCCCGCGGCCTCGACCACCGGCGCAGAGCCGCTCCACCACGACGTCCAGTTCGCCGAGATCGTGGGGTCCGCGTGGGCGGAATCGGACCTCCACGTCACCCGGCTCGGGAACACCGTCGTACTGCTCCTCAGGGCACTCGACAGCGAGCGAGACCGCACGGGGGAGGACCCGCGCGTAGGCTCGCGACATGCCCCGGGCCCCGCGTCGCCGTGCTCGGCCCTGTGCTGGCCGCGCTGCTGCTCGCGCTCGTCGCCGCCCCGTCCCACGCGACGGGGGAGGACGCCGGCGAGCACCGGCGCGCGACCCTCACGCCGACGCAACCGACCGTGGAGGCGTACGCCGTCCCGGTGAGCCGCCGCGTCACCTACTCCGTCACCACCCGCGGACGGGTGACGGCGTCGATGAAGGTGTTCCGCCGGCAGGCGCAGGACACCTTCGACCACCCGCGCGGCTGGCGCGCCGCCGGTGTCCGGTTCCGCCGGGTGCGCCGGGGCGGTGACTTCACCCTCGTGCTCGCCGCGGCCGGCACGCTGCCGTCGTTCTCGCCGGGTTGTTCCGTGCAGTGGTCGTGCCGCGTGGGGCGGCACGTGGTGATCAACCAGCTGAGGTGGAACCGGGCGTCGCCGGCCTGGAACCGCGCAGGACGGTCGCGGCGCGACTACCGGCACCTGGTCGTCAACCACGAGACCGGCCACTGGCTGGGGAGCGGGCACGCCTCCTGCCACCGCCGCGGTCGGGCGCCGGTGATGATGCAGCAGTCCAAGGGCACCGGCCGGTGCCGGTTCAACCCCTGGCCGCTGCCCTGGGAGGCTGCGGCGGTCAGGCGGCGCTGAGCGTCAGTGGGCGTTGGCGTCGATGACCAGGGTGGTCGTCGACGGTGAGCCCACCACGACGCCGCCGGAGGCGCCGGTGAGGGTGACCAGCACGGTCTCTCGACCCTCGGTGGCCCGGTCGTCGAGGACCTGGACGGGGACGTAGCGCTCGGCCTGCCCGGGCGCGAAGCTCGCCTGACCGGTGCCGGCGACGAAGTCCTCGCCCGCGGTGGCGGTGCCGCCCTGCACGGTCCAGGACACGTCCACGGCCGCGGCGGCGGGCGACTGCAGCCGCACCGGCACCCACACCGTGCGTGCCCGCTCCTCGGTGCGCTGCCGGATCCCGCCGACCCGCACCTCGTTGCTGCTCAGCCACTGGACCCGTCGGGTCAGCCAGTCGCCGAGGAAGTCGACCTCGGCCTGGCGGTCACGGCCGTGGTGGGTCCACTCCAGGTCGCCCGAGGCGTGCCACTGGGCCCAGTCGGCCTCGGCGGTGGGAGCCAGCGTCGCCGCCGCGGCCGGGATCTCGGAGACCACCTGGCGCACGACCGGCCTGAGCCGGGCCCAGCGGCTCTTGACCCGCGCGGAGAAGGCGGGGTCCTCCAGCATCCGGGCGACCCAGTGGCGTCCGACGCGGGTCACCCACGTGTCGGGCTCGGAGGACGCGCGCCAGCGGCTGCCCGCGCTGAGGTCGAAGTCCCAGACGGGACCGAAGACGAAGCGCTTGCCGGGCACCCAGCTGACGTGCACGCTCGACTGGAAGTTGGAGTCCTGGTTGGCGAACAGCTCCTCGACGAGGTACCAGTCGATCAGCTTGCGCACGTTGACGTACGCCGCGTAGCCGGTGTCGGGATCCGCGAAGTCGGGGCCGTAGAGGACCCGTTCGAACCGCGACACCGCGCGCCGTACCTCGCGCCGCTGCCGCTTCGTGACCTCGTCCGGGTCCTTGAACGCCACGGGCGTCCCGCGACGGGTGCGGAAGCCGGGCTCGTCGTCGCGGAGGTAGCGCTGGTTGATCTCCAGCAGGTAGCCGTCGTCGGGCAGGTCGACGCGTCCCTTGCCCTCCTCCACCTGCTCGGTGAGCAGGTAGAGGCCCTGCGACTGGCCGTTGAGGACGACCTCGACGAAACGGAAGCGCGGGGTCCACTGCAGCCGGGTCTGCGCCGCGATCGCGAACGCCGCGGCCGTCCGCAGCGAGCTGCGGTCGGCGTAGCCGGCGAGGAGCACCCACTCGTCGTACTCCCGCGACCCGACCAGGGCGGCGTCCTCCTCGAGCTTGAGCTTGTAGGGCTTCTTGGCCCAGCCCCAGGTCGAGTTGCCCCGTCCGCGCACCTCGGTGACCCGGGTGACGCCGTCCAGGGTGACGGTGCCGGCCACGTAGTCCTCGCGGTCGATGACCGCACCGGCGGTGTCGATGACCAGCTGGGCCGGCGGAGCCGGCGGCCAGCCCATGACGGCGGCGGCCCGGTCGGTGCGCGCGGGCTCGTCCGCGGTGGCCGGGGAGAGCACGGCGGTCGACGCGGCGACGGCGAGCGCGGTCGCGACGCTCAGCCGTCGCAGGAGGGGCTTCTTCAACAGCGGCATGGTGTCTCCTCTGCCCGTCGTCCGGGCGGCTGGGTCAGGCAGGCGGAGGTGAGACGTCGAGGTCGAGGCTGGAGTTGTGCTCACTTCCCGGGACGGCCGGGAGGTCGAGGAGGTCGAGCGTGAGGTTGGCCAGGTCGCCGTTGCGGACCGGCTGCGGGGACTGGCGGTAGGTCGTGCGCCGCGTGCCGGGGTCGCGGTAGTCGTCGGCGTTGAGCGCGTAGAGATCGGCGCCGGCCGGGATGCCGGGCCCGGCGACCATGAAGGCCACGCGGTAGTTGGCCAGGCGGCGGGCGTCGGAGTGGCTCGCGCCCAGCCCGCCGTGGTCGCTGGTCAGGATGATCGCGGTGCGACCGACGAGCTCGGTGTCGTCGCGGACGGCGTCGACGATCGAGCCGACGAGGGCATCGACCTGCTGGACCGCGCGCAGGTAGCGCGGGGACATGAAGCCGTACTCGTGCCCAGCGGCGTCGGGGAGCGAGAGGTGCACGAAGCGGAACGCGCGCTCGTTGTCGCGCAGGTCGCGCCGCACCGACCGGGCCAGGCGCGTGTTGTCGAGCTGGATGCGGGTGGTGTCGATGGAGAGGGGCCAGCTGCGCTTCCAGAGGGAGAACTTGGTCTTGCTCGCGAAGAGGGCCGTCGAGCCGCCGGCGGCGCTGACCTGCGTGAAGACCGACTCGACGCGCTGCCCGGCCGCCGCCTGGACGGTCGCCGGACGGCGCCGGTCGTCGTTCCAGGTCACGCCGTGGCCGCCGGTCGCGGCCTCGATGCGCCGGCCGGTCACCATCCCGGTGTGGTTGGGCAGGGTGATCGTGAGCTCGTGCTCGGTGCGGGCGTTGAGCGTCGACGCGCCGGTGTCCATGAGGTCGTGCAGGTGGGGCGTGCGCGCCGGCCCGAGCCTGCCGAGGGCGTCGGTGTTGAGCCCGTCGACGGAGATGGCCACGACCGAGTCGACGGGGTTGTCGGCGGAGACCCGCTGGGTGCTCGGCAGGGGGTCGCCGGAGGGCACCTGTGCCGGGGCGGACGGCGGGGGACAACCCGATGGCGGAGCAGGCGAGGAGGGAGGCGAGCGCGGTACGCATGGTCACGCGGCGACCCTAACCCGGCGTGGCCGGTGTGACGGGGCCGACGCACGCGACCGCGTGACCCGCGACGCCCCGACCGCCTAGCCTGCTGCCTGTGCCGACGCCCACGCCGCGAGAGACCGCCGACGCCCCCATCGGCATCTTCGACTCCGGCTTCGGCGGACTGACCGTCGCCCGCTCGGTCATCGACCAGCTCCCGCACGAGTCGGTCGTCTACCTCGGCGACACCGCGCGCCAGCCCTACGGCCAGAAGCCGATCGGCGAGGTCCGCGAGTACGCCCTCGAGTGCCTCGACCACCTCTACGAGCGCGGCGTGAAGGCGCTGGTCATCGCGTGCAACTCCGCCAGCGCGGCGATGCTGCGCGACGCCCGCGAGCGCTACGACGTCCCGGTCGTCGAGGTGATCCTCCCGGCGGCCAGGCGCGCGGCTGCGGCCACGCGCAACCAGCGGGTCGGGGTGATCTGCACGCGCGCCACCGCCAGCTCGATGGCGTACGACGACGCCTTCGCCGCCGCGCCGCACCTCGACCTGCACATCCGGGCCTGCCCGCGCTTCGTCGAGTTCGTCGAGCAGGGCGTCACCGGCGGCGACGAGCTGCTGGCCGCCGCCCACGACTACCTCGACCCGCTCGCCGAGGCCGGGGTCGACACGCTGATCCTCGGCTGCACCCACTACCCGCTGCTGACCGGCGTCATCTCCTACGTGATGGGCGACCAGGTCACCCTGGTCAGCTCCGCGGAGGAGTGCGCGAAGGACGTCTACAAGATGCTCGCCGGTACCGGCCTGATGCGTCCCGGGGGCGAGGCGAGCTACACCTTCTCCACCACCGGCAGCCCCGACGACTTCGCCACGATCGGCCGCCGCTTCCTCGGCTCGGAGCTGCTCGGGGCGACGCAGTTCGCCGGGGGACGCGGATGAGACTCACGATCGTCGGGTGCTCGGGTTCCTACCCCGGCCCCGACTCCGCGGCGAGCTGCTACCTCCTCGAGGCCGAGGAGGCAGGGCGCACCTGGCGGATCCTGCTCGACCTCGGCAACGGCGCGCTCGGCCAGCTGCACCGCTACGCCGACCCGCTCGAGATCGACGCGGTCTTCCTCAGCCACCTCCACGCGGACCACTGCCTCGACCTGTGTGGCTACTACGTGATGCGCAAGTACCACCCGACCGGTGCGCAGCCGCGGATCCCCGTCTGGGGGCCGGCCGGTACCGCCGAGCGGATGGCGCGGGCCTACGACCTGCCCCTCGAGCCCGGCATGACCGAGGAGTTCTCCTTCCACGGCTACGGGGACGGCGGCGCGGTCGTGGACCTGGGCCCGTTCCGCGTCGAGGCGCGCCGGGTCGTCCACCCCGTCGCCGCCTACGCCCTGCGGGTCACCGCCGGTGGCCGGACGCTCGTCTACTCCGGCGACACCGGGCCGTGCCCGGAGCTCGACGAGGTGGCCGTCGGGGCCGACCTGCTCCTCGCGGAGGCGTCGTTCCGCAGCGGCGACGACAACCCGCCCGAGCTGCACATGACCGGCACGGACTGTGGACGTACGGCGTCGCGCGCCGGGGCCGGACGGCTGGTGCTGACCCACGTCCCGCCGTGGCACGACCCGGCCGACGCGGAGGCCGAGGCCCGCGCCGAGTGGTCGGGTCCGGTCGAGCTGGCCCGCGCCGGCGCGACGTACGACGTCTAGCCGCGCGTCAGACCAGCCCGGCGTCGTGCACGACCATCGCGACCTGCACGCGGTTGGTGGCGTCGAGCTTGGTGAGCAGGCGGGAGACGTGCGACTTCACCGTCGGGATCGACAGGTAGAGCTCCGAGGCGATCTCGGAGTTGCTGAGCCCGCGCCCGACGCACACCGCGACCTCGAGCTCGCGCTCGGTCAGCACGGTCAGCCGGTCGGCGGCGGTCGTGGTGCGGTCGGTCGGTGAGGTGTCGCGGAGCCGGGAGACCAGGCTGCGGGTCGCCGAGGGCGACAGCATCGCGTCGCCTGCGGCCACCGTGCGGATCGCGCCGACGATGTCGCCGGGCGGGGTGTCCTTGAGCAGGAAGCCGTCGGCGCCCGCCGCGACGGCTCGCAGCACGTGGTCGTCGGCGTCGAACGTGGTGAGCACGACCACGGCCGGCGGGGCCGGTCGCGAGTGCAGGACGCGCGTGGCCTCCAGGCCGTCCATCACCGGCATCCGGATGTCCATCAGCACGACGTCGGGACGGTGCTCGGCGACCTGGGCCAGGCCGGCCTCGCCGTTGGGGGCCTCGCCCACCACCTCGATGTCGGACTGTCCGCCCAGCATCAGGGTCAGCGCCGAGCGGACCAGCGGGTCGTCGTCGACGAGCAGCACGCGGATCACGCCGTCCACGGTAGCCAAGCCTCCAGCACGAACCTGGACCCCTCCGTGCGCTGGCGCAGCCGGCCGCCCCGCAGCTCGGTGCGCTCGCGCAGCCCGACCAGCCCCAGGCCCGCGCCCGGCGCGGCGCTCGGCCGGTCGCGGAGCGGGTTGCTGATCACGACGGTGATGCCGCCGCGCTCGTCCCCCGAGGACCGGATCTCCACCGCTGCGCCCGGGGCGTGCTTGCGCACGTTGGTGATGCCCTCCTGCACGATCCGGTAGACCGTGCGGCCCGTCACCGGCGGCACCGGCACGTCGCCGTCGACGTGGTCGGTCCAGTCGATGTCGAGGCCGAGCGACCGCGCCTCGTCGACCAGGGCGTCGATGTCGTCGTACGTCGGCTGGGGTCGCGCCGTGGGCGGGCTCGGGTCGTCCTCGCGCAGCACCCCGAGCACGCCGCGGAGCTCGTGGAGCGCGTCGTTGGCCTGCTGCTGGATCTGGCCGAGCCCCTCGCGCAGCCGGTCGCCGTCGAGGTCGTCGCGGAACGCCAGCGCCCCGGCCTGCATGGACACCTGGGTGATGCGGTGCGCGACCACGTCGTGCATCTCGCCGGCGATGCGGGCGCGCTCGGTCGAGCGGGCCTGGGTGAGCCGCAGCTCCTGCTCGAGCTCGGCGCGCTCGGCGCGGTTGCGGAGGTTCCAGAGCAGCTCGCGGCGCGAGCCGATGTAGAGGCCCCAGCCCATCATCCCCGTGTTGACGGCGAGGTTGACGAGCGTGGCGACGAGGAAGTCGCTGTCCTCGATCGGGGCGATCGTCGTCCACGTCTGCGCGGCGGCGAAGTTGGCGCTGCCGACGAGCACCACCTCACGCCAGCGTCGCCGGGTCGCGACGGAGACCGCGGCGAGGGTGGCCGGACCGGCCGCGATCCCGGAGAAGGCGCTCATCGCAGCGATGACGAGGGCGACCCGCTTGGGCGCCCGGCGACGGAAGTAGACCAGCACGAAGGCGGCGACGCCCAGGACCACCTCGACGGTGAAGAGGAGGCGGTGGTCGCGCCACTCCGTCGCGGCGACCGTCTGCCAGACCGCCGCCGAGAACAGGATGCACAACGCGTAGCGCCACGCGTGCGACACCCACGTCAGCTCGGGCTGGGTGTCGGGTCGCGGCTCCACGGCGCTCAGGGTAACGAGCCGATTTCGTACTTTGGTCGCATGGACATGGCCTCAGGGTCGATGCGTGCGCCCGGCTCGTCCGCGCAGGGTGGTCACACCAACCGCGCGGAGGGAGCTGCGCGGCGTGGGGCCGCGCACGACCGGCGGTCCCGGGGAAGGGGCTTCGAGCCGGGTCCGGTGGCACACGGGGGTGACCGGACCCGGCTCAGCCACGTCTAGGGTCGTGCCCATGACTTCTGCCCCGACTTCTGGCCCGACCTCGCCTCCTCGGGCCGACGGCCGTGCCGACGACGAGCTCCGTCCGATCACCATCACCCGCAACTGGCTCGACCACGCCGCCGGGTCGGTGCTGGTCGAGTTCGGCGGCACCAAGGTGCTCTGCGCCGCGTCCGCCTCCGAGGGCGTGCCGCGCTGGCGCAAGGGCTCGGGACTGGGCTGGGTCACGGCCGAGTACGCGATGCTCCCCGCGGCGACCAACACCCGTTCGGACCGCGAGTCGGTGAAGGGTCGCATCGGCGGCCGCACCCACGAGATCTCGCGGCTGATCGGCCGCTCGCTGCGCGCGGTCATCGACTACCAGGCGCTCGGCGAGAACACGATCGTCCTCGACTGCGACGTCCTCCAGGCAGACGGTGGCACCCGCACCGCCGCGATCACCGGGGCGTACGTCGCCCTGGCCGACGCGGTCGCGCACCTGCGCGGCAACGGCGCCCTCACGGGCGAGCCGCTGACCGGGTCGGTCGCGGCGGTCAGCGTCGGCATCATCGACGGCGTGCCGCGGCTGGACCTTCCCTACGTCGAGGACGTGCGCGCCGAGACCGACATGAACGTCGTGATGACGGGCGGCGGGAAGTTCGTCGAGGTGCAGGGCACGGCCGAGGGCGCCGCCTTCGACCGCGCCGAGCTCGACGCCCTGCTGGCCCTGGCCGAGAAGGGGTGCGCCGACCTGACCCGCATGCAGCAGGAGGCGCTGGGCCGGTGAAGATCTTCCTGGCCTCGGGCAACACGAAGAAGATCCTCGAGATGCAGCGGATCCTCGCCGAGCACGTGCCGGGCATCGAGGTGCTCGGCATCGCCGACGTGGAGGGCTACGTCGAGCCGGTGGAGGACCAGCCGACCTTCGAGGGCAACGCCCTGCTGAAGGCGCGCGCCGGCGTGGCCGCGACCGGGCTGCCGTCGGTCGCGGACGACAGCGGGCTGTGCGTCGACGCGCTCAACGGCATGCCGGGGGTGCTCTCGGCCCGGTGGTCCGGACCTCCGACCCTTCGAGACGGCTCGTCCCTCGCCTCCTCAGGGACCGACGGTGTCTCGCTCCGCTCGAGCCAGGACGGGCGCAACAACGAGCTCCTGCTCGCCCAGCTCGACGACGTACCCGATGAGCGGCGCGGCGCGCACTTCGCCTGCGCCGTGGCGTGGGTGATGCCCGACGGCCGCGAGCGTGTCGTCGAGGGCCGGATGGACGGGCGCATCATCCGCGAGGTGCGCGGCAGCGGCGGCTTCGGCTACGACGTGGTCTTCGTGGCGGTCGAGCACGACGCCGAGGGCCTGACCTCCGCCGAGCTCGAGCCGGGGGAGAAGGACCGGATCTCGCACCGCGGGCGGGCGTTGCGCGCCCTCGCGCCGCAGGTCGCGGCGGACCTGTCAGGCGACTGACACGTCCTCGCGGGCGCCGACCTGCTTGCTGACCCACGCGCCCCACAGCGCGGCGAAGAGGAACATCACGAGCGAGTAGACGGCCGCCGGCACGGAGATCTCGACCTCGTCGAGCACCTCGACCGCGACGAAGATCGCGAGGGTCGCGTTGTGCACCCCGACCTCCATCGACGAGGCGATGGCCTGCGGGCCGGTGACCCCGAACGCCTTGGGCACGTAGTAGCCGACGACGAGGCTGATCGCGCAGAAGAGGGCGGTGATGAGGCCGACGTCGGCGAGGTAGTCGCCGACGTTCTCGCGCTGGTCGAGGAGGATCCCCAGCACGAGGATCGCGAGGATCACCGCCGAGCCGATCCGCACCGGCTTGTCCATCCGCCGGGCGAACCCGGTGGCGCGGGCGTTGACCAGCATGCCGATGCCGACGGGCAGCAGGATCAGCGCGAACACCTTGACGATCTCGACGAGCGGCATGGAGACGTCGTCCTGCCGGTCGTAGTAGGCGATGGCCAGCCCGGTGATGACCGGCAGCGTGACGACCGCGATGACGGTGTTGATCGCCGTCAGCGTGATGTTGAGGGCCACGTCCCCACGGAAGAGGTGGCTGAACAGGTTGGCGGTCGTGCCGCCCGGCGACGCGGCGAGCAGCAGCATGCCGATGCCGAGCAGGGCCGGGAGGTCGAAGAGCACGACCAGCCCGAAGCAGATCGCCGGCAGCAGCAGGACCTGGCAGCCGAGCGCGACGGCCACGGCCCTCGGCGCTCGGCCGACCCGCTTGAAGTCACCGATCGTCAGGTCCAGGCCGAGGCCGAACATGATGATGGCCAGGGCGAGTGGCAGCCCGACGGTGGTCAGCGCGGAATCCATGCGCGGACCCTAGTGGTGACGGGCGTCACATGGGAGGAAGTCGCAGCAGACGTGTACTTAGGTCGAAGTCCGCTCGTAGCTGGTGCGAGTGAACTTCTCAGAGAGTGCCGAAGGCGGGATTCGAACCCGCACGCCCTGAGGCACGGCGTCCTAAGCGCCGCGTGTCTGCCGTTCCACCACTTCGGCGGTGAGGTCGAGAGTCTACGAAGTAGCCCTTCTCACCTTCGCAGCAGTCGCGTACCCGGAGTACTTGCCCTTGCTCCGACCGGCGAAGTTGTCGGTCTGCCGGTGACAGTTGGGGCAGAGGAAGCGAAGGTTCGACGCCAAGTTGTTCAGGTAGTCGCCGTCAATGTGGTCCACCTCCAGAGTCAGCGGCATGCCCAGCCAGGTGCCGTCACACCCACAGACCACGCACGCGTACAAGACGCCGGACTCGATGAGGGCTCGGGTCAGCAACGGAGGCCGGGTGCGCTGGCGGTCGGTCGGAAGGCGCACGAGGACTTGCTCTGGCAGCAGCCGACGGCTGGAGTGGGATGCTGGCGAGTACAAGCGGAAGTGCGAGGTGTCGATTCCGAATGCCTTGACCGTGCGACTGATGTGCGCGTGCGCGCCGCCGGTCGGTCTCAGGCCAAGGTGTCTCAACACGCCCGCGATCGAGGTCGACTCGCGCACCGCCGCGGTGAGGATCTCCTTGGTGTACTTGCGTGGCGTGCCCATGGCCGGACGCTAGGCAAGGGGTACGACAGTCAGTCGAGGCCCAGGTCCCGCCGCAGCTTGGCGACGTGGCCGGTCGCCTTGACGTTGTACTGGGCCAGCTCGACCTTGCCCTCGGCGTCGATCACGAAGGTCGAGCGGATCACGCCCTCGACCTCCTTGCCGTAGAGCTTCTTCGTGCCGAAGGCGCCGTACGCCTGGTGCACCGCGAGGTCCTCGTCGGACAGCAGCGTGAGGGTGAGCGCGTCCCGCTCGCGGAACTTCGCGAGCTTGGCCGGCTTGTCCTTCGAGACGCCGAGCACCTCGTAGCCCGCGCCGCGCAGCGAGTCGAGGGACTCCGAGAAGTCGCAGGCCTGCGTGGTGCAGCCGGGGGTCATCGCGGCCGGGTAGAAGTAGAGGATCACCTTCTTGCCGCGCAGGTCGGACAGCGAGACCTGCTCCTCGGTGTCGCTGGTCAGGGTGAAGTCGGGGGCGGTGTCGCCGGCGGCGAGGCGGTCGGACATGGGGACTCCTGTGCTCGGTCCGGACGCGGTCCGGTTGGTTGTTGCAAGGTGATTGCAATAAGGTCGAGGGCGTGCCGGCCCGGTATCGGGGGATCCGTGCCGGCCACCAGACATCCAACCAGCCCCATGCGAGCAGGAGCGACCCACGTGCACGTGCCCGACGGCTTCCTCGACGCCCCGACGTCGGTGGCGACGGGGGTGGTGGCAGCGGCCGCGGTCGCGTGCTCGCTGCGCGGCGCGCGCCGCGAGCTCGACGACCGTACGGCGCCCGCGGCAGGGCTGGTCGCGACCTTCGTCTTCGCCGCCCAGATGATCAACTTCCCCGTGGGTGCGGGCACGAGCGGACACCTGATGGGTGGCGCGCTCGCCGCCGTCCTCGTCGGACCCTGGACCGCGGTCCTGTGCCTGTCCGTGGTGCTCGTCGTGCAGGCCCTGCTGATGGCCGACGGCGGCGTCACCGCCCTCGGCACCAACATCACCCTGATCGGCATCGTGACCGTCGTCGTGGGCTACGGGGTCTTCGTCGTCCTGCGCCGGGTGCTGCCCAAGCGGCTCGGCATGGTGGCCCCGGCCGCCGCGGTCGGTGCCCTGGTGAGCGTCCCCGCCGCGGCGTTGGTCTTCACCCTGCTCTTCGCCGTCGGCGGCAACGTCCCCGTCGACCTGGGCGCCGTCATGACCGCCATGCTCGGCTGGCACACCGTGATCGGTCTCGGCGAGGCGGTCGTGACCGGCCTGGTCGTCGCGAGCGTGGTGGCGGCGCGCCCCGACCTCGTCCACGGAGCCCGCCCGCTCCTGGTCGAGCGCGAGCTCGAGCTCCGCACGGGGGTCGCTCGATGAGCACCCGCCGCTTCTTCGCCGTCGCCCTCGTCGTGAGCCTGCTCGTCGCCGGCGTCGCCAGCTACTACGCGAGCTCGCACCCCGACGGCCTGGAGTACGTCGCCGAGCACACCGGCTTCCTCCACGCGGCCGAGGACTCGGCGACCGCGAACAGCCCGCTGGCCGACTACCAGACCTCCGGCGTCGACGACGCCCGCCTCAGCGGCGGACTCGCCGGGGTGATCGGCGTGGTCGTGATGCTGGTGCTCAGCACCGGCCTGTTCTGGCTCGTGCGCCGCCGCGGGACCGGCGACGCCGACTCCGACACCGACTCCGACGACGCCCACCGCGAGCACGCCCGCCAGTCGGAGGCCTGATGGGGGCCGGGCACGGGCACCGGCTGCACTTCCACGGCCACAGCCCGGTGCACCGGGCGCCCGCGCACCTCAAGGTCCTCGCCCTGCTCGGGTTCATGCTGGTGGTCGTCGCGACCCCGCGGCAGGCGTACCCCGTCTTCGCCCTCTGGGCCGCCGTCCTGCTCGGCGTCGTCGTGCTCTCCCGGGTGCCGCTGCGCTACCTGCTGCCGCGGATGGTCGTGGAGGTGCCGTTCGTCGTCTTCGCGGTGCTGATGCCGTTCATCGCCCACGGGCCGCGGACCGAGGTGCTGGGCGTGAGCGTCTCCGAGCCGGGCCTCGTGGCCGGCGTCGCGCTGCTCATCAAGGGCACGATCGGCGTCCTCGCCTCGCTCACCCTCGCCGCCACCACCGAGCCGCAGGACCTGCTCCTCGGTCTGCAGCGGCTGCGTACCCCCGACCTGGTCGTCCAGATCATGGGCTTCATGATCCGCTACCTCGACGTGGTCACCGCCGAGCTCGGCCGGATGATGACGGCGCTCCGCTCGCGCGGCTGCGACCCGCGCTCGCCGCGCCACTGGCCCGTGCTGGCCCGCTCGCTCGGTGCCCTGTTCATCCGGTCCTACGAGCGCGGCGAGCGCGTCCACCTCGCCATGCTGTCGCGGGGGTACGACGGCCGCCTGCCGCAGACGGAGGACGTGCGATGACCACTCCCGTGCTCGACGTGCGCGGGCTGGCGTTCGCCTACCCCGACGGCCACCAGGCGCTCTTCGGCGTCGACCTCCACGTCCACCGCGGCGAGCGGGTCGCGCTGCTCGGGCCCAACGGCGCCGGCAAGACGACCCTCGTGCTGCACCTCAACGGCATCCTCTCCGCCGGGCGGGGCTCGGTCACGGTCAGCGGCCTCCCGGTCGCCAAGGAGCACCTGAAGGAGATCCGCCGTCGGGTCGGGATCGTCTTCCAGGACCCCGACGACCAGCTCTTCCTCGGCACCGTCCGCCAGGACGTCGCCTTCGGCCCCGCCAACCTCGGCCTGAAGGGCGCTGCGCTCGACCGCCGGGTGATGGACGCGCTCGACCGGGTGGGGATGGCCGACTTCGTCGACCGGCCGCCGCACCACCTGTCCTACGGCCAGCGCCGCCGGGTGGCGGTCGCCACCGTGCTGGCGATGGAGCCGGAGGTCCTGGTGCTCGACGAGCCGTCGTCCAACCTCGACCCCGCCTCGCGCCGCGAGCTCGCCGACATCCTGCGCAGCCTCGACGTCACGGTGCTGATGGTCACCCACGACCTGCCCTACGCGCTGGAGCTGTGCCCGCGCAGCGTCGTGCTGAGCGAGGGGGTCGTGGTCGCCGACCGGCCGACCTTCGACGTCCTCACCGACGACGAGCTGATGTCGGCCCACAGGCTCGAGCTGCCCTGGGGTTTCGACCCACGACGCATTGATAGCCTTCCCCGGTGACCCAGGACATGAGCGCGCTCGAGCGCGAGATCGAGGAGACGCGTGAGCGGCTCGCCTCGACGATCGACCAGCTCGCCTACCGCGCCCACCCCAAGACGATCGTCGGCCGGCAGGTGACGACCGTGAAGTCCCACTTCGTCGAGCTCGACACGGGCGCGCCGCGCACGGACAACATCCTCAAGGCGGCCGGTGCGGTCGTCGGGGTCGTCCTCCTGTTCGCCCTCGTCCGCAAGGTCGCGAGCTGAGCGTGTCCTCCAGCAGCGGCGCGACCGGGGGCAGTGACCCCGGGTCCGCCCCGATCAAGATGCTGCACGACCGCGTGCTCGTCGAGGTCGACGAGGAGGCCGGCGAGCGTCGTTCCAGCGGCGGCATCGTCATCCCCGCCACCGCGGCGATGGGCGCGCGCCGTCTGGCCTGGTCGCGGGTGATCGCGGTCGGCCCGCACGCCCGGGCCGTCGAGGTCGGCGACCGGGTCCTCTTCGACCCCGAGGACAAGGCCGAGGTCGAGGTCCACGGCGAGGTCTACGTCGTGATGCGCGAGCGCGACGTCCACGCGGTCGCCGCCGAGCGGCTCGAGGGCGGCTCCACCGGTCTCTACCTCTGACCGCGACGTCGGGGTGCCAGCCCTAGGCTTCGGCCATGGCCTACCTCGTCAAGCAGTCCCACCGCGCGCCGGCGGTGACCTCACCGGTGCCCGTCGACGAGTCCCTGCCGCGCGCGTGCGTGATCGGCGCCGGGTCCGCGGGCATCGCGGCGGCCAAGCAGCTCTACCTGGCCGGGATCCCGTTCGACTGCTTCGAGCAGGGCAGCGACATCGGCGGGACGTGGGTCCTCGACAACTCCAACGGCCGGTCGGCCTGCTACGACACCCTCGAGATCAACACGTCGTGCCCGCGGATGGCCTACTCCGACTTCCCGATGCCGGCGGACTACCCGCCCTACGCGCGCCACGACCAGGTGCACGCCTACTTCGAGCAGTACGTCGACCACTTCGGCTTCCGCCACACGATCACCTTCGACACGACGGTGGAGGACGTCTCCCGCTCGGCCGACGGCCGCTGGGACGTGCGCGTCACCGGGCCCGACGGCACCGAGACCCGCACCTACGACGCCGTGCTCGTCGCCAACGGCCACCACTGGGACCCGCGCTGGCCCGAGCCGGCCTACCCGGGCACCTTCACGGGCGAGCAGATCCACGCCCACGACTACCGCTCCGGTGACCAGCTCGCCGGACGCGACGTGGTCGTGGTCGGCGCCGGCAACTCGGCGATGGACATCGCGGTCGAGTCGTCCTACGTGGCGCGCACGACCACGTGGTCGGTGCGTCGCACCGAGTGGGTGCTGCGCAAGTTCCTCCTCGGCAAGCCGAGCGACCAGGTCGCCCTGCCGGGGTGGCTGCCGTGGTGGGTGACCGCCGCACGGCTGCGCATCGGGGCGACGTACGCCGGCAGCATGACGAAGTACGGCCTGCCGGCGCCGACCCACAAGCCGGGGCAGTCGCACCCGGTGCAGTCCGACAAGATCCGCGAGCGCCTCGACGCCGGTGCGGTGACGGCACGGCCGGGCATCGAGCGGCTCGACGGCGACCGGGTCGTCTTCGTCGACGGCACCACGGCCCCGGCGGACCTCATCGTGTGGGCCACCGGCTACCGGGTGACGTTCCCGTTCCTCGAGCCAGAGCTGGTGTCGGCGCACGACAACGAGCTGCCGCTGTGGAAGCGCACCGTCCACCCCGACCTCCCCGGCCTCTACTTCATCGGCCTCGTGCAGGCCATCGGTGCGGTGATGCCGATCTCCGAGGCGCAGTCGGCGTGGATCGCCGAGACGCTCACCGGTCGCTACGTGCCGCCCGCGGACGACGTCGTACGGCGCCAGATGGAGGGTGAGCACCGGCGGGACAAGAAGCAGTTCTACGCCTCGCCGCGGCACACCATGGAGGTCGACTTCGACCACTACCTGTGGGACCTCGATCGCGAGCGCAAGGCCGGTCGGGACCGGGCCGGGACGCGTACGCCGTCGCTGGGGTCGGTGCCGGCCCCGGCGCCCGGCGGCGGGGGAGCACGGCGCACGCTCGCCCGTCTCCTCCTCGGCGCGGCCCGGTGGAAGGCCGTCGGCGAGGTGCCGCAGCGCGGCGTCCTGGTCGGGGCACCCCACACGTCCAACTGGGACTGGGTGCTGACCATGCTCCTGGCGTGGCGCTACGGCATCACGATCCGACTGCTGGTCAAGAAGGAGCTCTTCGTGGGACCGCTGGGCTGGCTCCTGCGGCGCACGGGCGCCGTCGAGCTGGACCGCAGGAACCCCGCGGCGACCATCAAGGAGCTGCTGGCCGAGGCCGAGGGCGGCGACTCCTGGCTGCTCGGGATCGCGGCCGAGGGCACGCGATCGCGCGGTGACCACTGGAAGTCGGGCTTCTACCGCATCGCCCGGCAGACCGGCCTCCCGATCACGCTGGCGTTCCTCGACGTGCCGTCGCGCACCGTCGGCTGGGGTCCGACGTTCCACCCGACGGGCGACGTGAGCGCCGACATGGACGTGCTGCGCGACTTCTACGCCGACAAGACCGGCTTCAACCCCGAGGGGTTCACGCCCCCGCGGCTGCGCGAGGAGGACCGGGCCTGAGGCCCGGCGACGCGACACGCCCATCCGGGTGTGCCGCATTACCGTTGCGGAACCGTGAAGGCTAGGTTGAGGGTTCAACCGAAGGGAGCATGAAAAATGGCATTGCTGCTGTGGATCCTTGCCGTCATCCTCGTGGTGTCCGGCATCGTCTCGTTGATCAGGGGTCAGATGCTCTGGGGCATCGTTCTCATCATCGTCGGGCTGCTCGTCGGCCCCGGCGGAGTCAGCCTGTTCACGAAGTAGACCCTTGCGGGAGAACGACGAAGGGCCGGTCCTTGGACCGGCCCTTCGCTCATGTCCAGGGTGAGCGACGTGCCCGCACTTACGACAGGGCGTCGCGCAGGTGCCGACGGGAGGTGACGCCGAGCTTGGCGTACACCTTGCGGAGGTGCCACTCGACGGTGTGCGGGCTCAGGAAGAGCCGCGACCCGATCTCGGGGTTGGTCAGGCCGTCCCGCGCGAGCTTCGCGATCCGCGCCTCCTGGGCCGTCAGCGACTCGGTCGGCGCGACGCCCGGCTGCCGTACGGCCTCTCCCGTGGCCAGCAGCTCGAGTCGAGCCCGTTCGGCGAAGGCGCCTGCGCCGATCGTCACGAAGGTCTCGTGGGCACGACGCAGCTGCTCGCGCGCCCTCGCCCGCTGGTGGGTGCGTCGCAACCACTCGCCGTGGACGAGCTGCGCGCGCGCTCGGTGGGGCGCCAGGCCGGCGGCGGTCAGGCGCTGGACGGCCTCCTCGTAGAGAGGTGCGGCAGCGTCGTCGTCGGCCAGCAACGCCCGCGACCGCGCCTCCAGGCCGAGGGCCCAGTCGGACCCGCTGGCCTGCATCCGTCGCGACAGGCGCTCCATCGCTGCGGCGGCCGCGTCCGGGTGGTTGCTGCGGACGGCCGCCTCGACCATCTCCACCAGTGAGATCGCGAAGAGGGAGACGTCGTCGTGGTCGCAGGCCCGCGTGGCCGACGCGAACGCCTCGTCGTACCGGCCGAGCGCGTTGAGCAGCACGGCGTGGGCGCAGTCGATCATGCTCAGCGCGGTGTCCTGGCCGCGGTCGGCGGCGTTCGCCCGGCTGCTCTCGACCTGCGCGAGCGCGTCGGCCTCGCTGCCGCGGTAGGCCGCGAGCATCGGCAGGGTCGCGATCAGGGGCGCGGCATCCGTGGCGGCCGTGATCGCGGACGACTCCTCCATCAGCATCGCGGCGGCGTCGTACTCGCCGGCGTGCATGTGGACCCCGGCCAGGTAGCTGGCGGCGATGGGCAGCACGCTCAGGGTGCCGTCGGTGCGGGCCAGCCGGACGGCCCGGTGGGCCAACGTCGCCCAGGTGTCGTACTCGAAGAGGTCAGCCGCCACGCGGCAGGCCAGCCACAGCCAGCGGTTGACCTCGGGGTCGTCGCCGCTGTCCTCGCGGAACGCCGTCAGGGCCTCGCGCAGGGCGGGCGCGGCGTCCGCCATGTCCTCCGTGACCCGCACGGCGAGGCCCACCAGGAGGAGGTCCTTCGGTGAGGGAGGCTGCGCGGCGGCGGCAGCGTCACGAGCGGTCGCGAGGACGTCGTGCCCCCGGTCGAGCCTGCCGGCGAAGACGGCGGCGCCGAGCGCCTCCAACGTGCAGTCGCGGGCCTCGACGGGGCTGAGGGGCAGGAGCTGCTCGGCGGCCGCGAGCAGCAGCGGCGCCGCGTCGCTCCCGCGACGACGGGCGAACGTGATCTGCGCGTGGAGGCGCAGCTTGCGTGCCCGATCCAGCTCCGTGAGACCGCTGGGCTCGACCGCAGCCAGCACCGCGAGGGCAGCCTCCGGGTCTCCCGCGTCGAGCATCGCCTGCCCGGCGGCGAGGGCGCGGGGTCCGCGCTGCTCGGTGTCGGCGGTGAGCTCCGTGGCCCGTCTCAGGAAGGCGGCTGCGGCCGCCGTCCCGCCGCGGGCGCGCGCCCGGTCCGCGGACTGCTCGAGGTCGGTGGCCACGTCCTCGTCGGGTCCGACCGTGGCCTGGGCGCGGTGCCACGCTCGTCGGTCGGGGTCGCTGACGGGGTCGGTCACGGCGGCGAGCGCAGCGTGGGCCCGGCGGCGGTCGGTGGACGAGGCGGTCGAGTAGATGGCCGACCGCACGAGCGGGTGGCGGAACTGCACGCGGTGGCCGAGGGCGAGCAGGTCCGTCGCCTCCGCGGCTCGTGCTGCGTCCTCGGGGATCCCGAGGTGCTGGACCGCGCGCCCGAGCAGTGCCACGTCGCCGAGCGGGTCTGCGGCAGCCGTGAGCAGCATCAGCTGGGTGTCGCGGGGGAGGGCCTGCGTGCGCGTCGAGAAGCTGCGCTCCATCCTGAGGGCGATGGGGGCCGTGGTCGAGGGGCCGTAACCCCCGGAGGAGAGGTCGTGACGGGGCAGCTCGAGCAGCGCGAGCGGGTTGCCGCGCGCCTCGGCCAGGATGCGCTGGCGTACGTCGGGGTCGATGCGGACCCGGATCGACGCGTCGAGCAGCGTGGCCGCCTCGTGGTCACGCAGGGGCCGCACGGTCAGGTGGGGCAGGGCGGCGAAGGGGTCGTCGTCGGGGGACTCGCGCACCGCGAAGGCGACGGCGACCCGCTCTGCGTGCAGTCGTCGCGCGACGAACGCCATGGTCTGCGCCGAGACCCGGTCGAGCCACTGCGCGTCGTCGACGCAGCACAGGACAGGGGTGTGGTCGGCCGCAGCGGCGACGAGGTTCAGGACGGCCAGCCCCACCAGGAACCGGTCGGGTGGTCGTCCCGCCTGCAACCCGAACGCGGTCCGCAGGGCATCGGCCTGCGGCGGCGGCAGCTCGTCGAGGCGGTCGAGCATGTCGGAGCAGAGCTGGTGGAGCCCTCCGAAGGCCATCTCGACCTCGGACTGGACACCGGCGACCCGCAGCACGTCGAAGCCGGTGGCCTGCTCCGCCACGTGGTCCAGCAGCACGCTCTTGCCGACGCCGGCCTCGCCCCGCAGGACGAGCACCGAGCTGCGTCCGGCACGGGCTCCGTCGACCATCGCCTGCAGGGCGCGACGCTCGGGCTCCCGCCCCACGACTGCGCGGCCGTCCACGGTGATCCCCACGTCCACCTCCCCGCCCGGTCGAGGTCACCTGGTGACGAGCACGGGGAGCGCCGCGCCACCGGCGTCTGGCACGACCTCGCGCCGATCCCCGTGGCGCTGAAGTTACACGGCCGCGACGACCCGTGGGGACCTGTGCCTGTCCCGTCCCGTCCCTTGGCGAGTCGCTGTGCTCCCCGCCGGGTGGCCACGGCGACGGGCCGTGTCGTCACACGTCGCTCGACCTGTCCGGTCGGTCAGGTCAGCAGCGCGGGACAGCGACCGGAGGAGACGACGAGTGATCGGGGAATCGGTGGACTCCGACGGTCTTGCGCTGGCCTCCCGGTCCGGCCGCCTCGTCGTCGCGATCTGCGTCCTCAGCTCGTGCATGCTCGCCATCGACGGCACCGTCAGCCGACTGGCGCTGCCCGCCATCGGGGAGGACCTCGACCTCGGGTTCGCCTCGCTGCAGTGGGTGCTGGGTGCGTACGCCCTGGCCGTGGCCTCCGTCATCCTGCTCGGTGGTGCCCTGAGCGACCAGCTCGGGCAGCGGCGGGTGCTGCTCAGCGGCGTGACCCTCTTCTCGCTCGCGTCGCTGTCGTGCGCTGCCGCGCCGAGCGTGGGCTGGCTCCTGGCGGCACGTGCCCTCGAGGGAGTGGGTGCAGCGTTGATCGCACCGGTCAGCCTCGCGATCCTCGAGTCGGCCATTCGCCCACCGGACCGCTCCCGTGCCATCGGGGTCTGGGCGGCGCTCTCGGGCGTGGCCGGTGCAGCCGCGCCGTTCCTCGGTGGCTGGCTCCTGCAGACGACGAGCTGGCGCTGGGTCTACGTCCTCGGCCCGGTCGCCGGAGCGACCGTGGCCGTCCTCGCCTGGCGCGGCCTGCCCGAGCGTGGGAGTGCGCGTGCCGACCGGCGCATCGACCTCGGCGGCGCAGTCCTGTGCCTGGTGGCGCTCGGGGCCCTGTACCTCGGGCTCACCTCGGCGGACCAGCACGCGGTGCTGACCTGGAACGTCGGAGGATCACTCGCGGCCGCCGCGACGGCGCTGCTGGCGTTCCTGCTCTGGGAGCGTCGAGCCGCGCACCCTGTGCTGCCGCTGTCCTCGTTCGCCAGTGACGCCTTCCGGGCCTCGAACGCCGTGACGTTCACCGCCTACATCGCCATCAACGGGTTCATGTTCCTGGTGGTCGTCGAGCTCCAGGTGGCCGTGTCGCTCGGTCCCCTCGCCGCCGGTGCGGCGCTCATCCCCGTCACCGTCATGTCGGTGCTCCTGTCGACCCGTGTCGCGCGTCTGACGGAGCGCACGGGGGTGCGCCCGCCGATCGCAGCGGGGTTGGCCTTGTGCGCCGCCGGCTGCCTGCTGGCTGCGCGCTTCGACGAGGACACCAGCTACGTGCTGGGGGTGCTGCCCGCGACGACCGTCTTCGGTCTGGGCCTCGCGCTGCTCGTCGGGCCCCTGACGTCGGTCGCCCTCGGGTCGCTGGGCGTGCAGCACGCCGGTCTGGCGTCAGGGATCAACAACGCGGTGGCACGCGTCGCCGGGTTGCTCGCCTTCTCGGCGCTGCCCCTTCTCGCCGGCATCGACGGTGCCGCCTATCGAGACCCGTCCGCCTTCCTCGACGGCTTCCGCGCCGCGATGTGGATCAGCGCAGCGTGCCTGGCCCTGGGCAGCCTGACGGCGCTGCTGACCGTCGAGGGAAGCCGCCGCGTCCTCGCCGGGGGCAGGTGCCGCTCGGAGTAGTCCCCGGTCGTCGAGCGGATGATGATGCCGGTCTCGAGGCCCTGCGTGCGGACGTCCCGCTCCTGCGCCAGGAGTCCCGAGCAGACCCATCGGGTCACCACGAAGGCGAGGGGCGGCCCGACGACGAGGGTGGTCCGCAGGACGTTGACCTGGAGCTCGAAGGCGATGTGGAGCTGGGTGGTGACGATGTCGGTGGCCCCGGCCGCCCACAGCGAGCCGTAGAAGGTCAGCCCCGCCACACCCAGGGCCGTCCGGTTCGGTGTGTCCCGGGGTCGGTCGAGCACGTGGTGCTCGCGCCGGTCCCCGGTCGCCCACTCCTCCAGGAAGGGGTAGAGGACGACGACGGCGAGGAAGCCGGCGACGACGACCTGCGGAAGGAGCACGGCCAGCGGCCAGGTGCCACCCGCCGTGATCTCCCACCCCGGTGGCACCAGCCGCAGCGCGCCGTCCAGGAAGCTCGTGTACCAGTCGGGCTGGCTTCCTGCGGATGCGGAGGTGGGGGACGAGGGACCGTAGAGCCACACCGGTGCGATCGCCGCCGTCCCGCCGAGGCAGACGAGGAGACCGGTCGTGACGAGGAACATGCCGACCTGCCGGGCGAGCACGGACGCGCGGGGGAGGCCGACGAGGTTCGTCTCGGACCTCCCCGGACCGGGGAGCTGCGCGGGCAGGTTGCGACGGGTGACGACCAGGCGAGCGAGGAGCACCGCCGCGAGGGTGACAGGCACGACCACGACGTGGACCCAGTAGAGCCGGGTGACCACGACGCCCGGGAACGCGTCACCGAACAGCGCCGCGGTCAGCCACGGACCGACGTACGGGATGCCGACGGTGATTCCCTCGACGATGCGGAGACCGGTGCCGGCCAGGCTGTCGTCGGGAAGTCCGTAGCCGCTCCAACCGCCTCCCAGGGTGAGCAGGAAGACCAGGCACAGGAGCACCCAGGCGGACCTGCGGGGTCGGCGGAAGCCTCCGGTGAAGAAGGCAGCAAGCATCTGCAGCGTCAGCGACGCCGGCAGGATCAGCGCCGCCCAGTGGTGGGTCTGGCGGACCAGGAGCCCGCCTCGCACCTCCAGCGACAGGTGCAGCACCGAGTAGTAGGCCCGCGACATCTCCACGCCGCGCAGTGGCGCGTACGTGCCGTCGTACACCAGGCGCTCGGCGGAAGGTTCGTAGAAGAACAGCAGCGCGGCGCCCGTGACGGCGAGGACGGCGAAGCAGGCGGCCGAGACCACTCCCAGCAACGTGGTCCAGTGCACGGGCACGACTCGATGGCGCCGATCTTCGGTCCGGGCTCGCACTGCTCGCATGTCGATGCTCCTCTCGTCCCTGATCGACAAGGGGGACACCGGACCCGTGACACGCGTGCTCACCTGCGCCCACGTGGCACCGGCTCTTGTCACGACGGGCGCCTCGGCGCGGTCGTGCCTGCATGTACGAGTCCGTCCTGCGCCCGGACAAGCCCGTGCGCCTCCACCGACCGATGGAGGCCCGCGCCGTCGACGAGCGGAGCCGTACGGCCACGCCGCTGGAGCTCCTGTTCGACCTCACGTTCGTCGTCGCCGTCGCCCAGGCCGCCGCACGGCTGGCGGAGGACGTCGCAGCCGGACACGTCCTGCACGGGGCCGGCGCGTTCCTGATGGTGTTCTTCGCCATCTGGTGGGCCTGGATGAACTTCACCTGGTTCGCGTCCGCCTACGACGCCGACGACGTCCCCTACCGGATCGCCACCTTCGTGCAGATGGCTGGAGTGCTGGTGCTGGCCGCCGGAGCCGGTCGTGCCTTCGAGTCGGGTGACTACGGGCCGGTCACGCTCGGGTACGCCATCATGCGGCTCGGCCTGGTGAGCCTCTGGGTGCGGGCCGCCGTCCAGCATCGTCCCGGTCGTGCCACCGCCCTCCGCTACGCCGCGGGGATCACGGTGCTCCAGGCCCTGTGGGCGGGCCGCCTCGTCGTCGGCGCCGGCTACGGACTCGTCGGAGTGGGGTCCTTCGTGGCCCTGGCCGTGCTGGAGATCGCCGTACCGGCGTGGGCCGAACGCACGGGCGGCACGACGTGGCACCCGCACCACATCGCCGAGCGCTACGGCCTCTTCACGATCGTGCTGCTGGGGGAGAGCGTGCTGGCTGCGACGAACGCTGTGCAGGAGCTCGTCCAGGAGTCGGTCAGGGGTGAGCTCCTGGCCGTCTCGGGCGCGGGCCTGGTCATCCTCGCGTGCCTCTGGTGGCTGTACTTCAGCGACTCGGCGGGCGAGGCGCTGGAGCTGCGACGTCAGTGGTCCTTCGCCTGGGGGTACGGACACTTCGGCATCTTCCTGGGCATCGCCGCCGTGGGCGCCGGGCTCGAGGTCAACGTCATGGCGACCGCGCACGACGACGCGGTCCACGTGCCGGCAGGGGTGGTCGCCGGCAGCGTGCTCCTCCCCATCGCCCTGGTCCTGGTCCTGCTCCACGTGCTCCGCATCCCCGAAGCCGGGTCGCTGACGAGCCACGGGGCCCTCGCGACGACACTTCTGGCGTTCGTCGGCCTGGGATGGGTGGCGATCGTCCTGGGCCCGGCCGCGGCGATGATCGGCGCAGCCCTGTCGCTGGTGCTCCTCGTCGCCCACGCCACCGCGAGGGCCTGACGTCCCCGGGGTTGTCACGAACCGGGCGGCCATGCGGTCGAGGGATCATGAAGATCGTCGTTGCAGGCGGCACTGGCCGCATCGGTAGTCGGGTCGTCAGCTCCCTCGCAGACCACGGGTTCGACGTCGTCGTCGCGTCCCCGAGCCACGGTGTGGACGCGCTCACCGGACGTGGGTTGGCCGAGGCCTTCGAGGGCGCCGACGTCGTCGTCGACACGGTCAACGTGCCGGCATCGGTGTCGTACAGCCGGGCCTTCGACTTCCTCGAGACCTCCAGCCGCAACCTGCTCGACGCGGGCCACCGGGCTGGGGTGGAGCACCACGTCCTGCTGTCCATCGTGGGCGCGGACCGGATGGCCAGCGAGTACTTCCGGGGCAAGGAGAGGCAGGAGCAGATGGTCCGGGCCCACGGCGTGCCCTACAGCGTCGTGCGGTCCACCACCTTCTACGAGGCACTCACCGGACCGACGGGTGACCAGCCGCTCTCCTCCTCGGTGCACGTTCCCTTCGTGGAGATCCAGCCCGTCGCCGCCGCCGACCTCGCGCGCGTCCTCGCCCACGTCGTCGCGTCCGACCCCCAGGGAGGCAAGGTCGAGGTGGCTGGTCCGGAGCGGATGTTCTTCGACGAGTTCGTGACCGCTTTCATGCAGGCCCGGGGCGACCAGCGCCGCGTGGTGCGCGACGTGGCCGCCGAGTACCTGGGAACCCGTTTCGAGGCCGGCGACACCGCGCTGCTGCCCGACCTGCACGTGGGGGAGACACGACTCGACTCCTGGCTGGCCGAGGCGCGTTGATGCGGCCCGGGACACGTGGCAGGTCGAGGACCGTGCCGCGGTGAGCTCGACGCGCGCTGTCACGTCCACCGTGGGCCTCAAGCTGCTGATGGCCGTGAGCGGGCTCGTCTTCATCGCCTTCGTCCTCGGCCACATGTACGGGAACCTGAAGGCGTTCAGCGGGCACGAGGCCTACAACGAGTACGCCGAGCACCTGCGGACGCTGGGGCAGCCGATCCTTCCCAGGTCGGGACTGCTGTGGGTCATGCGGGCGGGCCTCGTCGCCGCCCTCGGCGCCCACGTCACCTGCGCGGCCCTGCTGTGGAGGCGTGCTCGTCGAGCCCGTTCCGTCCGGTACGTGGTGCGTCCGGTGACCCACACCTCCCTCGCGTCGCGGACCATGCGTCCCGGCGGGACAGCGCTGCTGCTGTTCCTGGTCTGGCACCTCGCCAACTTCACGATCGGCAAGGTCAACGTGACCGGCGGACCGGTCAACGACCCGTACGTGCTCGTCGTCGACACCTTCAGCGTCTGGTGGTCGACCGCCCTCTACCTGGCGGCCATGGCGGCCCTCGGGCTCCACCTGTGGCACGGGACGTGGAGCGCCCTGCAGACCCTGGGCTGGACGACCACGGAGCGACGTCGACGCGTCGCGCGCCTGGCGGCTGCGACGACCGCGATCGTCGTCGCCGGCGGCTTCTCGCTGTCGCCGGTCTTCATCCTCGTCGGCGTGATCCGCTAGGTCGGCAGCGACCGCGGCAGGCACGAAGCCGGAGCGCCGCGAGCCTCACCTCTCGTCGTCCAGCTCCGCGGGCAGGTGGTCCATCGACGCCAGCTGCTCGTGCCAGTCCAGGAGGTCGTCCCGACTGATCGGGGCACTGCAAGGAGGGACGTCGTCGGGGTCCAGCCCGGGCTCGCTGATCGTCAGGGGTCGGATCCCCACGAACAGCAGCAGCGTCAGCAGCTCGCCCACGACGGGCCGCACCGTGTGCGCGTCGCACGTCGGGCAGGCGAAGAGGAGCTCGGCGGCCGCGCGGGGCTCGACGTCCATCCGCAGCACGGCCGACGCCATGTCCACCGCGATCTCGTCCCAGCACGTGCGGCACGTCATCAGGATCTCGATCATGAGGACTCCTCCGGTGTTCGCTGCCGGTCGCGGTGGTGCGAGCAGACGAGAGACTCAGTCGTCCTCGGCCGGGGGCGACTCCGGTGCGACGGGCCACTTGCTGGTCAGTGCCACCCGGTTCCAGGCGTTGATGCTGATGGCAGCCCAGGCGAGAGCGCTGTGCTGCTCGTCGGTCAGGACGGTCGCGACCTCGTCGTAGAGCGCGTCGGACATCGGGCCGTCGCTGATCCGGGTCACCGACTCCGCGACGGTGAACGCCGCCTCCTCGACAGGGCTGAAGTACTGGCACTCGCGCCAGGTGGCGACGAGAGCGAGGCGCACCGGGGAGTCTCCGAGCTTGAGCGCCTCGCGCGTGTGGAGGCGCAGGCAGGAGGCGCACCCGTTGACCTGCGAGACCCGGACCTTGAGCAGCTCGAGCGTGAGGAGGTCGAGGCCGGCAGCCGAGGCCGCCGCATCGATCTGCGAGTTGAGCGCGCCCAGCGCATCGAGCGAAGCGGGGTCCTGAGCGGCGAGGTCGACGCGTGTCATGGCTTGCTGTCCTCCGAAGGTGGTGGGTCCGTTGCTACGTGCTGGTTCGACCGCGGGCCGAGCCGCCGTGTGACACCCGTGTCGACGTCCGACGCGCGGGCGGTGCGGGTCTGTCACATCCGGCGCGGCCACCTTGTCGACCTGGCAACGCGGCGAAGGCCGAGTCGCCGGTAAGAACGAGACTGACCGGGTTTCACCGGGGCGGTGACAGCCGCCATGCCGGAAGCAGAGAGCGACTGGACCCGCTCGTCGCCTTCGCCGCGTTCCCGCCAGCAGCCCCTTCCGGGGCGGCCTCGGCGGCCTCCACGGCCTCCTCGGCCTCCGACGGGTTCGTCGCGGCATGCCGGGGTGCCGGCTGCCACGGTTGCCCGGCGTTGCCGAACTCGAAGCGAGGGTGTTGCACGGACTCAAGGGACGCGATGTCCCGGCCGAGGACGGAGGAGGCCACCCACCCGCCCATGACGCGCAGCTTCCGGTCCCACGTGGGGATCGCCAGCACGTGGTAGCCGCGGTGCATCAGCCATGCCGGGAGGCCCTTCACGACGACCGGTCCGGACTGGAACACACCGGACCCGAGCCCCAGCGTGGCCACCACCCCGAGGTTGCGGTGCCGGTAGGGCCGCGGCTCACGTCCCCGTAGCACGGCCACGACGTTCCTGGCGGCCCGCTTGCCCTGCCGGACCGCGTGCTGCGCGTTGGGGACGGTGTACGCGCCCGGGCCGACGGCGAGGTCGGGCACCGCCGCGTCGTCGCCGGCCGCCCACGCATGCGGCACGGGCGACTCCGTCGTACCCACGCGGAGGTCGGGTCGGACCACGATGAGTCCGCGTGGGGTGAGGGGAAGATCCGTGTGGCTGGAGATGACGGGGTTGGCCGCGACTCCCGCGGTCCACACGATCAGGCCGGCGTCGATCTCGGGCCCGGTCGACAGGCGCACCACGCCGCCGACGGCCGACAGCACGGTGGCACGGAGATGGACCTGCGCGCCGCGTCGCCGCAGGAAGGCGACCACCCACTCGCTGGTCTTCCGGGACACCTCGGGAAGGATCCGGTCGCTCGCGTCGACGAGGTGGAACCGGAGCTCGCGGGGAGGGATGCCCAGTCGCTCGCACAGGGCGTGGGCGAGGCTGAGCAGCTCGCCGAACCCCTCCACCCCGGCGAACCCGGCACCGATGAAGGTGACGGTCAGCAGCCGGTCGCGCTCGGCGCCGGGCGGCAGCGAGGATGCCCGGTCGAAGGCGCCGAGGATGGAGTCGCGGACGGCAACGGCTTCCTCGATCCGTTTCAGGCCGATGGCCTCGTCCGGGATCCCGGGGATCGGGAAGACGCGGGTGACGGCACCCGCCGTGACGACGACCTCGTCATAGGCCAGCCGGAGCGCGGAGTGGTCGGCCAGGCGCACGCGCACGACACGGTCGGCGTGCTCGATGGCCGTCACGTGGCCGCTGACGATCCGCGTCCGCCTCAGGTTGCGCCGCAGGGAGACGACCGCGTGACGCGGTTCGATCGAGCCGGCGGCCACCTCCGGGAGGAAGGGCTGGTAGGTCATGTACGGCGTGTGGTCCACGACCGTGACCTGGGCCTCGCCGCGACGGAGACGCTTCTCCAGCTGCCACGCGGTGTAGAACCCCGCATAACCTCCGCCGACGACCACGATCTGCTTCATCACTGTCTCCCTAGGTCAGCTGGTGCGCCTCGCCGGTGCGCGCGAGGTCCTTCACGTCGAGAACGGCTCGGGCGAAGGCAGCAGGGGCCTCCTGTGGCAGGTTGTGCCCGGCCGACTCGACTCGTCGGTGGGACCGTGGCCCCCTGAAACGGTGCTCGTCCGGAAGGCCCTCGGTGGCGGGGAAGTTGCCATCGGCGAGGCCCTCCAACGTGACGGTGGGGACGTCGATCGACGGTGTCCGGGCCAGCTGCTGCTCGATGGCGTCGTACGCCACCGCGCCCGGCGCGTGGCCCAGCCGATGGCGGTACGAGTGGATGACGACGTCGACGTAGTCAGGGTTCGCGAACGCCGCGGCCGTGCGGTCGAGGGTGGCCTCGTTGAAGGCCCACGCGGGGGAGTTGCGTCGCCAGATGACGTCGGCGATCCCCTTGGGGTCAGCCGCGAGACCGGCGCGACCGCGTTCGGTGAGGAAGTAGTAGAAGTACCAGAACCCTGCCTCGATCGCCGGCGGGAGTGGGCGCATGGCGGCACCGACATCCTGGATCAAGTACCCGTTGACGCTGACGAGCCCCCTGACTCGGTCCGGCCACAGAGCGGCTGCCACGCAAGCGGCGCGCCCACCCCAGTCATAGCCGGCGAGGGTTGCGCGGGCGATGCCGAGTGCGTCGAGCAGGTCGACGACGTCAGCTCCCAGGGCCGCCTGCTGCCCGGACCGCATGGTGTTGCGGCGGACGAAGCGCGTGGGGCCGTGACCGCGCAGGTAGGGCACGATCACCCGGTGTCCGGCCGCCGCCAGGAGCGGTGCGACCTCGACGTAGCTGTGGATGTCGTACGGGAAGCCGTGAAGAAGAACCACCGGGTCGCCGTCGACCGGCCCGCACTCGTGGTAGGCGATGTCGAGCACGTCGGTGCGTGCGTGCTGGAGCGGCTCCATGGGTCGCAGGCGAGATGAGGAGATCGTCATGTGGCGTGGTCCTTGCTCGAGCACGGAGAAGGGGAGTGCGGTGGGGGATCCGGTTCGGGCGCCGAACCCCCCACCACGAAGGGGTCAGGCAGCGGCCGTCGCCGAGACCTCGGCGTGAGCGATCGTGATGAGCTCCGCGACCACCTCGGGTCGCGAGACGCTGATCGCGTGCGACGCGCCGCCGACCTCGGTGACCGTGCGGGCGCCGGCTCGCTCGGCCTGGAACCGCAGGGCGGCGGCGGGGATGTTGCGGTCCTCGTCCCCGAACACGAACCAGGACGGAAGCGTCTTCCACGCCGGGGACGACGTCGGCAGGCCCTCGGCGAGCGCGGCCTCCGTCACGGGCCGCTGCGTCGCCCCCATCTGGCCGGCGACGGGTGCCGGCACGTCGGCCGCGAACTGGGCGGCGAAGACATCTCGGCGGATCGCGAGCTCGGTGCCGCCGTTGGCCAGGGGATAGGCGTTGAGTGCCTCCCCGAGGGTGCTGCCCGGGAAGCTTCCGGAGAGCTGCAACGCGCTCTCGCCGGTGTCCGGGGCGAACGCAGCCACGTAGACCAGCCCGGTGACGTCCGGGTTGTCCGCGGCCGCCTGCGTGATGACCATGCCGCCGTAGGAGTGCCCCACGAGCAGGACCGGGCCACCGATGCTCGCCACCACGTCGCGGACGTACTCCGCGTCCCCGCTCAGGCTTCGCAGCGGGTTGGCGACGGCCGTCGAGGTGATGTCGCGGTCGTGCAGGTCCTTGATGACGTCGTTCCAGCTGGACGACTCGGCGAATGCGCCGTGCACGAGGACGACGGTGGGCGTGGTGTGGGACATGGGTGTTCTCCTTGTGATGGGGTGGGTGTCTCGGGGTGTCAGGGGACGGCAGCCGGGCGCGACGCAGGGCGTCGACGCGTCGGATCAGTGGGTCCCGAGCGCCTTGCGCAGGACGAGGACGGCCTGCTCGACGGCGGCGGTGGCCGCGGCAGACGGTCGGACGGGGTTGAGCATCATGAAGTCGTGGAGCGTGCCGTTGTAGCGCACGCTCGTGGTGCGCACGCCGGCCTCGGTCAGCCTGCGGCCGTAGGCCTCGCCCTCGTCCCGCAGCACGTCGTTCTCGTCGACCACGAGGAAGGTCTCGGGCAGGCCGGTGAGGTCGTCGAGCGTCGCGCGCAGCGGTGAGGCGGTGATCTCGGAGCGCTTCTCGAGGTCGGGGAGGTAGGCGTCCCAGAACCACGCCATCGACTTCGCGCGGAGGTGCGGGCCTTCCGCGAACTCCCGGTAGCTCCCGGTGTCCTGGGCGGCGTCCGTGACGGGGTAGTAGAGCGACTGGTGGCGGAAGGACACGTCGCCCCGCTGCTTGGCGAGGATGACGGTCGCCGCGGCCATGTTGCCGCCGACCGAGTCACCGGCGATGGCGAGCCGGCTCGCGTCCAGCCCGACGGCGGTCCCCTGGGACCCGATCCACCGCGCGGTCGCATAGACCTGCTCGATGGCGACGGGGTACCGCGCCTCCGGTGATCGGTCGTACTCCACGAAGACGACGGCTGCGTCGACGCCGACGGCGAGCTCACGGACCAGTCGGTCGTGCGTCGCGGCGTTGCCCAGGACCCAGCCGCCGCCGTGGACGTAGAGGATCGTGGGAAGCGGCCCGGTCGAGCCGACGGGCTTCACGATGCGCACGCGGACGTCCCCGACGTCGGCCTTGACGGTGACCCACTCCTCGTCGACGTCGAGCTTCGGCGCCGGCATTGCCTGGAGGTCGTCGAGGACCTTTCGAGCAGCCTCAGGAGTCAGGTCGTAGAAGTACGGCGGCTTGGCGGTGGCATCGGCGATCTGCTGTGCCTCCTGCTCGAGGAAGTGCTGTGACATGAGGGTCCTTAGGGATAGGGGTTCTCCCACCGACGCGCTGGCTGCGCTGCTGGCATGCACCTGGGAGGTGCGGCGGTGGGGCTGAGGAGAGAAGCGGTCTCTCACCTACAGCGACAGGGCAGAGCCGGAGGGTGTGACAACCGGGCCCCGCTCACCGACGGTGAGCGGGGCCCGGTTGGTGTTGCGAGCGACTAGCGAGTGGCGTGGTCGGCGCGCTCGATGATGCGAACGACCGGGGTCGGCTTCGTGATGAGGCCGAGGTGACCTGCGTTGAAGTGCGCCACCGTGGAGCCAGCCTTGCGTGCCAGCTGGTGCTGGGCGCTCGGCGGGATGACGAGGTCCTTGGTGCCGACCAGGTACCAGCTGGGGTGCGTCCGCCAGGCGGCGGCGGTGGCCGGCTCGTTCAACGCGCCCAGCGTGATGGACTTCTGCGTGGCCCACAGCGTGGTTGCCACCTTGGGCGCCAGCCCGGTGGCGAACGAGTCGAGGAACGTCGACTTCTTCAGATAGACGTCACTGTCGGGCGTGGGCGGGAGCGACCCAGGGACGAAGGTGAAGATGGTCGTCGGGTCGGCCACCGAGAGGGCGGAATCCGGGCCGGCCAGCGGTCCCACTGCCTCGCCCTCGGCCGGAACGGATCCGTTGATGTAGACGAGGGCCTTCACGTCCGCGTCGTGTGCCGCCGCGTTCGAGATCACTGCTGCGCCGTAGGAGTGCCCGACGAGCACGACGGGGCCGTCGATGGTGTCCAGGAGGTCCGCGAGAGAGGTGGAGTCGAAAGCCAGGGAGCGCAGGGGGTTCGCTGGGGCGATGACCTCGTACCCGTCCTTCTGCAGTCGGCGCACGACGCCGGTCCAGCTGGAGGAGTCCGCCCAAGCGCCGTGGACCAGCACGACTGTCGGCTTGTGCTGCGCTCCGCCTGCTTCCGCAGTCGCTGCCTCGGCGGCTTGGACCGGCACAGTCGCCAGAACCCCCAGGGCGAGGGCGGCGCCGAGGCGGCGAAGACGCTTGGCGCGTCGGGAGGGGCCGGGTGAAGAAGTCATGGTGCATCCGTTCTGTGTGTGGGTTGGGTCAGCGCCGGCGGCGCTGTGGCGTCGAGGGAGCCGAAAGAGGTGGTGGCTCGCTGCACGCTGGTGCGACCGGTGCGACCCGCCATGTGTGACACGGCGGGTGTCGGCGGGTGTCACCCCGTCCGGCTGGTCACCGCGTCGACGCGGACGTCGTTCAGAGCCCCGCTGCCAGTCGCCACGAGGAGCCCAAGCACTCGGTCAACAGCTTGTCCAGCTCGTCCCAGGCATCCTCGGCTGACTGCGGCCGGTCCGACGGCGTCTTGGAGACCAGTCGGTCGATCCAGTCCGCCATCGCGGTGCTCATGCCTGGAAGTACGTCACAGACCCTGGGGATCCGGTCGTGCAGATGGCGGTCCATGATGTCGACGAGGTCGTGGGTGTCCGCAAAGGGTGGGCGGCCGACCAGCAGCTCGAAAGCCAGGATGCCCACCGCGTACAGGTCGGTCCACGCGCCCAGAGGCGCACCCGCAGCCTGTTCGGGGGCCAGGTACTGAGGTGTCCCGCCGATGAGCTCGGCTTGGCGCTCTCGTCCCGGTCCCACTTCCTGAGCGACGCCGAAGTCGGTGATCTTGATGCGGCCGCTCGAGGTCACCAGGAGGTTGTCGGGCTTGATGTCGAGGTGTACGACGTGTTGGCTCTCCAGCTGACCAAGACCGGACAGCAGGTCCTCCAGCACACGTCCAGTCTGGGCCAGGCCGAGTCCGGACCGTATGTGTTGGCGCAGCGACCCCCGGCTGATGAGCTCCATGACGAGGGCCCAGATGTTGTCGTCCTCGATGACGTCGCGAGCCGTGACCACATGGGGATGGTCGATCGATCCCAGGATCCGTGCTTCCGTGCGGAAACGGCGACGCTCGGGAGGGCTCCCGGGCCTCGAACGGAACTCCTTGAACGCGACCGATTCCGCCGAGCGGAGGTGGCGCGCTGCAAACACTCGTGAGGCCGCACCTCGGCCGATCTCGTCGCGGAGCTCGTACGGGCCAACCCGTCGGCCGCCCGCCGGACGAACGCCACCGTGCCCAGTGACGCCGACAGGACGCGCACCGAGCGTGGCGATGGTCGGTGCCATGTTCACAGCCGTTCCCGCCGTCGGGTCGGTGAGTCGCTCCTGTCGTCGCCGGGGCCCGTCATCGCCGACTGCGGCCCTAGCACCATGACCGCCGCCTGCAGCGCGCGGAGGGACGTGATGAAGCGAGTGAGCTCGGCTGAGTTCATCGAGTCGACCGGGGTTGCGCTCGTGTCGTCTGGTCGCGAGCTCTCCTGGGCGGCCGTGATGCCCGACGTGACATCACGAAGGATGGCGCTTCTGTCAACTGACGGTTCCATGACGCTCCTCGAGCTCCGAACCGGCGGAGTCCGGCTATGTGCCTGTGAGACCGCGCAGCCGCACGCGGTGTGACGTGCCACATGACGGCAGCTCGGGGACGCAGCATGCGGTGTGCGACTCGCCCGCTGAGGTACTCACGGGACCACCACGATCCGCCCACTGCGGTGACCGGTCTCCATCACGGTGTGGGCCTGTCGTGCCTCGGCGAGGCGCAGCACCGGTCCGGTCTTCTCGACCAGGCGGCCGGACGCCAGCAGGGCGTTGATCGACTGCGCCGCCGCCGCCAGCTCGCCGATCGAGGCGTCGCTGATGACGAACCCGAGAAGACTGAGGTCGCGCGTGTAGAGCGAGCCCACAGGAAGGATGGGCGTCGCACTCAGTCCCGACATGATCACCATCCGACCTCGCCGACGCATCAGCGGAAGGGCGGACTCCAGGTCGTGCCGCGCCGTGTTGTCCCACCACACGTCGACGCCGTCCGGAGCGGCCCGTCGGACGGTGTCGTGAACGTTCGGTGCGGCGTGGTCGAGGACGACGTCAGCGCCCCGCGCCCTGCACCAGTCGTGGTCGCGGGGTGCTGCCGTTGCGATGACCCTCGCCCCCGCGGCGTGAGCCAGCTGGACGACGGCGGTGCCGACGCCGCTTCCGGCACCGGTGACGTAGACCGTCTCGCCGAGCGCAAGCCGCGCTTTGCCGAAGAGGCCGAGATGGGCTGTGGCTGCTGTGTGGAGGACGACGACTGCCGCGAAGGGATCGACCGCTTCCGGGAGGTGGTAGAGGCGCTCGCCCGGCACTGTCGCGTACTCAGCGAACGAACCCTGCCTCCCAGCATGCCCGAGGCTGTTGGTCCAGACCCTGTCGCCGACCCTGAAGGCGCCGCCCACTCCGTCACCAACGGCTTCGACAACGCCCACCAGGTCTCTACCGATGACGAACGGGAACGGCGTGGTGGTGGCGTAGGCCCCTGAGCGGACATGGATGTCGACGTGGTTGACCGTTGTCGCCTCCATGCGGACGAGGACGTCCGTGGGCCCAGCCGATGGTGTCTCCAGCTCACCGTAGGTGACGGCGTCGGCCGCCCCGTGTGCGCGGATGTAGGCAGCTCGCATGAACGGCGGTACGACCACTGGTTTGCCTCCACTCGTTCGCCGCGACAGCCGCGCCGATCCATCCCTCTGCCGACCGCGGACCTTCGCGCGGGCGCCCCATCTGGCACGTCGCATTGGCGGTTCGGAAGGTCGCCGGCCGAGGACGGGCGGCCTACTCGTGATAGTCGAGATCGCCGTGCCTGATCCGATAGACCTGGTACCTGCCCTGCGTCAGGTGGCCGAGCTCGGTGATCCACTCCATGCCGATCCTCTCGGCTGTCGCAGCTGCTCGCTCGTTGTCCGGCTGCACCACAGCGAACACCTCGATGACACCGCGCTCGTGCATGGCCCACCGGATGAGGGCTGCACCCGCTTCGGTGGCGTAGCCGTTCCCCCAGGCCGTGGGCGCCAGCTGCCACGTGATCGTCACGCTGTCCCCGCCGGGAGGGGCGTACTGCAAGGACAATCCACCGACCACCGCCCCATCGCGGCGGGAGCGTGCCGCCCAATGGCCGACAACGCTGCGGTCGTCCACGTCGCTCCACCGGCGCAGCACCGTCTGCATCTCTTCCGGTGTGCGCACTGCGCGAAGGTCTGGCGTCAACCAGCGTGACACCTGCCGTGAGCCATAGATCGAGAGCGCCTCTTCGGCGTCGCCTTCCATCCACGGCCTGAGCACGAGCCGTTCCGTCTCGATGTAGGGGGACACGATGACCTCCGATGGGGGAGCTGCTGGTCCTGTGTGAGACCGGCGACTCAACGTCTCTGTGACAGGTCGTCAGCAGTCGCAGTGCGTCGGAGGCGGGCACGGTGCCGGGGCGGGATTGCAGCGTCACAGATTCGACGGCTGTCCGGTCCTGCAGCCGACGGTTGATCCGCCCACGCGACCATGGAGGCATTGATGGAACTGACGTCGTGTCCCGCATGCGGCGCGCCTGCTGAGGTGACCTGGCGGTTCTACGAGGAAGGCACGGACGGTCCGGTGGAACACGTGAAGCTCAGGTGCGTGGACAAGCACTGGTTCATGGGCACTGCGTCGTCGCTGTTGGAGCGTCCGCGCGGGAACCGACCGCCGACCCGTCGCGCGATCGGTGTGACCGAATAGCCGAGTTGCGCCCCGGCACGCGCTGACGTGCGCAGCAGTGTGGAGATCTCCACGGAGGAGTGTCACAACTTCGCCGATCCCGCGGTCCATCTTCGTGTCCTGTCCACACACAACCCGGTGGTGCGCCGTGTCGGCTCTCGCTCTTCAGACACCTTGCAGGTCAACTTCAGACCGGCCGCAGCTGACCAGTTGTGCGGCGCTGGCGTCTCTTCCGCGTCCTGTCGCTGCCGTGATGGGCGGCGGCGGAGTGTTCGGAGCGTCCCACGTGGGCATCGTGCACGCGCTCGAACAGCGCGGATTCGCGCCAGACCTCATCATCGGAACATCGGTCGGCGCCCTCACCGGCGCGATCGCAGCCGCATATCCCGATGACGCCTCGCAACGGCTTGACGACGTCTGGGCCCACCTACGCCGCCGCGAGGTCTTTCCGCTGGACTTTCGGCCCTCCCGTGCCAGTCTCTTCGTCGACCGCGGACTCCGGCGGCTCATCTCCCAGGCCGGCCTGCCTCAGCGGATCGAGGACCTGGCAGTTCCCTTCACCGCCGTGGCGATGGATCTCGACACCGGCGCCCCAGTGCTGATCGACCATGGTGACCTCGAGTCCGCGCTGCTGGCCAGCGCGGCCATCCCCGGAATCCTCCCTCCGGTGGATCGGGACGGTCGCACGCTCGTCGACGGCGGTCTCGTGGCCCACGTGCCGGTGGTGGCGGCCCTGGACGTCGGCGCTGCGAGCGCCGTGGTGATGTCCACAGGACCGGAGAGCACCGCGATGCCGCCTGCACCGCGCCGACGAGCTGGTTCGGTCGTCGCGCGAGCTGGGCGCGTCTGGGGGCGACACCAGATCGAGCGTGACCTGCATGAGGTGTCACAGCACATCCCGACGATCGTGGTCCCGACGGGAGTCGACGAATGGCCGGCGCCGTGGGACTTCCGGCAATCGCAACGGCTGATCACCACAGCGGTCACCACCGCGGGGGCGTTCCTCGACGGTCTACAGGTACGCGGTTCGGGCCTGTACCGGGTCGGCAGGGCGCCAGCGACAGATCGTGCCCACACGTTGTCGACTCCTACGGAGCTGTGGGAGGTCAGGCGATGAGCACAGTCGCGTTCCACAACATCGCCTTGCACGGACACATCAACCCGACGCTGCCCGTCGTAGCCGAGCTCGTGCGACGCGGTCACTCGGTCGTCTACCACACCACACCTGCATTCCAGGCCGAGATAGAAGGCGCGGGCGCGACCGTTCGCCTCTACGCGGGCGGCGAGCAGGCACTACCGGACCCGCCCACTCCGCTCGGATACCTGGAGAACCTCGCCCGCATCGCGCTCCGCGTCCTTCCAGATGTCCTTGCCGACCACCGCCACGACCAACCCGATGCGATCGTCCACGACGCCGCCTGTCCTTGGGGAGCGATTGCCGCCCACGAGCTGAGCGTCCCTGCGGCGTCGTCCTTCACGACGTTCGCCTTCAACCAGCACGTCCGCAGCCCAACCTCCGGATCGCGCGGCCTGCTCCTGGCAGCACTGGCCCATCCGACTCACTCTGGCCGCTATGCGCAAGCGCGTCTTGCGCTGGGCCGCCACTTCAACGCTCGTCAGCTACCGCTCCTGGATCTCGGAGACATCCACCAACCGCTCAACCTCGTCTACACGTCACGAGAGTTCCAGCCAGCGGCCGAGGCTTTCGACCAGTCCTACCGGTTCGTCGGCCCCAGCACCGGCGCGCGTCCGCCCGACTCGTCGTTTCCCATGGAGCGCCTCCAGGACCCAGTTCTGTACGTCTCGCTCGGCACTGTCTTCAAGGCCGATCCTCAGTTGCTTCGAACCTTCGCCACCGCGCTCGCCGCGTTGGGCGGCACCGTGGTCGTGTCAACCGGCCAGACGAGACCCGACGCACTGGCTCCGCTGCCCCCCAACGTGGTCGTCCGACAGACCGTTCCCCAGGTGGACCTGCTGCGACGGGCGGCGTTGTTCGTCACGCATGGAGGAATGAACAGCGTCAACGAAGCCATGTACGCGGGAGTGCCCATGCTGGTCGTGCCGCAGGGCGCCGACCAGCCCATGGTCGCCAGCCGCATCGTGGAACTGGGAAACGGCTTGGCCATCCGGACGCAGGACGTCACTGAGGCCACAGTCCGCGCCCGTGCACGCGAGCTGCTCCACGACGAGCAGTACCGGTCGGCCGCCGCCACGATGCGCATTGCGCAACGCAAGGCAGGTGGCTCACGACGAGCCGTCGACGAGCTCGAGGACTACTTGCGCGCGACGGGCCGCCGAACGGTCAGCACTCGAACAACCCCCGGCGAGTAGCTGATGATGTCGCCGGTCCTCCTCCTCATCCTCCTGGGCGGACTGTCGGAGGCCGCCGGCCGACTTCTACCGCTGGTGTCTCGCAGACCTGGTATGTCGCGACCGGTCGCAGCCGGACTCCTCCTGGCCGGCGCACTCGCCGAATCCGCTGTCATCGCCCTCTGGCCGGTGACGGCGTCGGTGTTGGCCGAGCACCTTCGCCCCGCGGCAGAGCCGGACTTCGGTCGGATCACGTGGACAGCCGAGCTGGTGGCGCCGTTGATCCTGACTGCCATCCTCGCGTTTCCCATGCTCGGTCCGCCGTTGCACCTGCTGCTGCTCGGGGGAGTCGGAGCCAGCCTGGCCGGACCGCTCGCCGCGGCTTCCGGGCTCGGGTGGAGCGCTGCGGCCGCGTGCCTGGCAGTCACCGGCGTCGCGCTGGCCGCGGTGGTGGAGATCGTGCGGCACCTCGTCGCCGGCTTCATCGCTGCGAACACGCCCGAGGCAATGCCATGAACGACGCCCTGCTCTGGGGTGGAGCGCTCGGCCTCGCCCTCATCGTCGAGGCCCTCCTCGCTCGCTACGAGCTGCTCGCCTACAGCGTGGGCTGGCGGATCCCCCGCACCGAACCACCCGAGGGCCTCCCGCACGCCCGCGGGGCCGCACCAGACCGCCCTCCCGCCGGATACGTCGTCTACCTCGACGGCATCGGCAAACGTCACTACCAGGACAGCCGAGACGGGGGACAACTGGTGAAGGCCATCATCGTCGGCGCGCCGGAATTTCGCGTGCTGGGCCAAGTGCAGCCCTACTCGCCGCTCGCCGCCCCCCTCGCAGACCGCCCCGTGTGGTCCTGGCTACGTCGTCGAGCCGGGCTTCTCCTGTTCTTCCACAACGTCATGCAGACCTTCGTCGCCGCCGATCGGAGGTACCGACCCCTCTACAACCGGGCAGTCGGGACTCAGATCGCCACCCAGCTGCAACTTGCCGGATACCGGGCGGGCAGCGGTGTCCCGGTTGTCCTGCTCAGCTACAGCGGTGGTGCCCAAGTGGCGACCGGGTCCGTCAATGAGTTGCACGCACAGCTACGGGCTCCGGTCTCCGTGATCCTCCTGGGTGGTTTCCACAACGGCGCGAACGACCTCACCCACGGCCAGCAGGTGCATCAGCTCACCAGCGCCCAGGACCACATAGAGAGGTTCGGCGTCTGGATCTTCCCTCTACGCTGGCGCGTGTTTCGCTGGAGCGCGTGGAACCGGGCTCGCCGCGACGGGAAGGTCAGCGTGGAACGACTCGACCCTGCCACGCACGTCGGACAACGCAGCTACATCAGCCCAACGGCGAAGTTGCCGGACGGCACGAGCCACCTCGAGCGCACCGCTGCCCTCGTGATCGCTCTCGCCCGGGCGGACTGCGCCGAGGTCGAACGCACCAGGAGGTTGCGTCGATCGCCCCGTCCACGCGTCAACCCCGGTCCGGGAGGATCCGGACGAGCTCGGTCCGGGACTTGATGCCCAGCTTCGTGAAGACCTTCCGCAGGTGCCACTCCGCGGTGTGGGCACTGATGAACAGGCGCGAACCGATCTCGCGGTTGGTCAGCCCGTCGCGCGCCAGCATGGCCACGTTGCGCTCCTGCTCGGTGAGCTCGTCTGACCCCGCCGGGTTGCGCGTGCGGACCGTCTCACCGGTCGCCAGCAGCTCGCGATGGGCCCGCTCGGCGAAGCCGGCCATCCCGCACGCCGACAGCACCTCGTAGGCGGCGCGAAGCTGTTCGCGGGCGTCCAGCCTCCGGCCCTCGCGTCGCAGCATCTCGCCGTACAGGAGCTGGCTGCGTCCCCTCAGCATCGGCACCCGGATGGAGTCGAATCCGGCGATGGCTCGGCGGTAGAGGACCTCGGCGTCCGCTCCGTCCCGCAGCTGCGCCTCGGCGAGGGCGGTGAATGCCCCGGCCCATGGACTGTCCCCGGCCGGACGGGTGACCTCGGTGAGTCGGTCGAACGCCTCCTGGGCGAGTGCGCGCTCGCCGACACGGCAGGCGGCCTCGACCAGCTCGAGCAGCGTCCGCATGGCGTGGCCCAGCTCGTCCACGTGGGGGAGCTCGCCGCGCGCGGACGCGAGCGCCTCGTGGTAGCGACCTGCGCCGTTGTAGGCGAGCGCCTCGGACATGTTGGCGACCGTGAGGGCGTACCCCTCGCCTCGGGTGTGAGCATCGGCCCGAAGCTCCGCGACCCGTGCTTCGACCTCTTCGACCTGACCGCGATAGGCAGCGACGGAGATCCGGCCGTAGAGCGGGAGCGGGTGTCCCGTGATCGAGAGGATTGCGTCGATGTCGTCGCACAGTTCCTCAGCCTCGTCGAGGTGCCCGTCGAACATGCGTGCCACGAACAGGAGGCTCAAGGCCATCGGCAGGACGGTGAGTACGCCCCCCTCGCGTGCCACCTCCACCTGCCGCTCAGCGAGCGTGCGAAGGCCCTCCGCATCCCAGATGTCCTGTGCTGCGCGTGCCCCGAGCCACATCCATTGCAGCTCGCGGGGGTCTGCGGACTGCTGACGGAACGCGTCCACCGCGCGGCGCACCGTGGTCAGCGCAGCGGCCTGGCCCTTCGCACAGATCAGCGCCTGACCGCGCAGGATCAGGTCGCGGGCCAGGGGAGACGTGTCCCCGGCGGTCGCGTCCAGGATCGCACCAGCCACCTCTTCGAGGGCTCCTGGCTCTCCCAGTCGACCGGCGTATATCGCCGCGGACAAGGCGAGCATGTAGGTGTCGCGTGCGAGGGCTGGATCGTGCGGTTCGAGCTCCTGAGCGGCGCGGAGCAGCTGCCGAGGCGCACTCCGGTCACGCCTGAGCGCGTACGCCGCCCGGGCTCTCAACCGGCTGATGAGCGCCTCTTGCAGGGGCGTCAGCCGCTCGTCGCGTGCACTGTCAAGGAGCCGAAGTGCGCCCTCGGGCGCACCGGCGTCGAGCTTGGCCTCTGCGGCTCCGACGATGAGCTCGGCGCGTCGCCGTGGATCGGGTGAGAGCTCGGCCGCGCGTTCGAGGAACGCGGCGGCAGCCGCGACGCCGCCCCTGGTCCGAGCACGCTCGGCCGACACCACGAGGTCGTCCGACACGCTCGCAGACGGTTGCACGGTTGCGTGGGCGCGGTGCCATGCCCGCCGGTCGGGGTCCCGGTCTGCATAGGTCACGTCGGCAAGGGCCGCATGCGCCGTGCGTCGGTCTGCGGGGGATGCGGCCCGGTACACGGCGGAGCGGATGAGGGGATGGCGGAAGCTGACCCGCTCCGCGACCACCAGGGCTTCCGCCTGCTCGGCGAGGTCGAGGTTCTCCGGCCCCAGGTCGAGCCTCGCGCTGGCCCGCCACAGCAGGCCGGCGTCCCCGGTCGGGTCCGCGGCAGCCAGCAGGAGCATCATCCGGGTGGCGACCGGAAGTGGTTCGAGGCGGGCCAGCAAGCTCTGCTCGATGCGACTCTGAAGGGGCATCGAGCGGGCAAGGGCGAAGCCGCCCGCGAGCTCTGCCGGGCTCAGCGTGCGCGGCAGCTCACGCAGCGCGAGCGGGTTGCCCCGTGCCTCGAGGATCAGCTGGTCGCGCACCCGCCGGTCGATGGTGCCTGGCAGCGACGAGCGCAGCAGAGCGCGGGAGTCCTGGTCGTCGAGGCCCGTGAGCTGCAGCTGAGGAAGGTCCGCGAACCTCTCGTCGTGATGGCGTACGGCGATCACCACCGCCACCCGCTCGGCGGACAGACGCCTGGCCACCGACGCGACCGCCCGGGCTGAGACGTCGTCGAGCCACTGCGCGTCGTCGAGCACGCAGCACAGGGCGCCGCCGGCGGCGGCGGCGCGTGCGAGGAGGCCCTGAACCGCCAACCCGAGCACCAAGGGGTTCGGCGCACCCGCGTCCCGGATCCCGAATGCGGTCTCCAGCGCTTCGCGCTGCGTGTCGGGGAGCTCGTCCGCGGACTGCATCATCCGTCCGCACAACAGGTGGAGGCCGGCGTACGGCAGCTCCATCTCGGCCTCGGTCGCGACCATGCGCTCGACCTGCACATCGGGGGGTGCGGTTGCCGTCAGACGATCCAGCAGCGCCGTCTTGCCGACCCCGGCCTCGCCTTGCAGGACCAGTGCTCCACTTCGACCAGAACGGGCGTGCTCGACAAGTGCTTCGAGCTGAGCCATTTCGTGCTCGCGGCCGATCAGCAGTCCCACTCGCGGCCGGGGCGGAGTGGTGCTCGCATAGGCCGGACTGGGTCGACCGGCGTCATCGGTCATCAGGCATACCTCGTCGCAGGCTGCGTGTCAGCTCTGCGAGGCAGCCTACTGGCCGACAGTGGTAGGCGCGACGTGGGGAAATGTCACCCGTCGGCACAGCGTTCGAGGACCGTGACGCGCGCACGCCTACCGGGTGGTCCCCGGAATCGGTGGATCCTGACAGGCGCAGCCGGCGGTGTCGCAGGGCAAGAGATGGTGCTCGTGCGGAGCGCAGACCGGGCAAGGCAGCTGGCGCGCAAGAGGGATCCGGGTGCGGCGCAGGGGAGGGTGGCCCAAGAGCGACGTCGAAGCCCGGGCTCCCTGTCCGAGTGCGTCGCGACAGCGGCTCGTGGGGGTGGCGACGTTGGTCATGACTGCCTCCTTGATCCGTGGCGGAGCTCGTCGAGACGACCGCGTCCCGCCGTCGGGTGTGACAGCACCGATGCGCCTCGAAGCCTCAGCGAGCCTCGGCGTTTCCACCGCATGGCTGCTCGCCACCACGCGCCCACCACGGACTCGACCACGGACGTCCGTGGCGCGATCAGGACCGGCAGAACAACAGGGTGTTGACACCGCCCCCGAACGGTGGCGGGTCAGCCCCTAGGAGTGCCACATGTCTTTGATCGGTCTCGAGACCGCCCCACCGGATCACGGAACGGCCTGCGCGGCAGCGGCTGAGCTCGAGCTCGCTTTGGAGCTGTTCCAAAGGGAGAGGATGCGGCTCTTCCGGCTCGCAGTTCGCGTCATCGGGGACGCGGCGAGCGCCGAGGACGTCGTGCAAGAGGCCTGGATGCGCTGGCAGCGAACCGACCGTAGCCAGATCAAGAACCCCGCCGCCTTCCTGACGACGACGACCACGAACCTGGCCATCAACGTCATCCAGTCCGCCCGTCACCGCCGCGAGACCCCGACCGACTCACCCATCCTGGACAGGGCCGATCATGCACACGACCCCTCGGCCCGTGCGCTGCAGATCGGGGCGGTCGAACGAACGCTCGCGCACCTGATGGCCCGGCTCACGCGGGGTGAGCTCGCCGCCTATCTGTTGCGGAAGGGGTTCGACTACCCGTACTGCGACATCGCAGAGTCTTCTGCGGCACGAGTACGGCGAACTCTCGTCAGCTCGTACGTCGAGCACAGCCGAAGCTGCACGGCGAGTCGCACCGATCCCCTCGACCGCGAGCTGCACCGCGAGCTGGTGGCGGCGTTCCTGTGCGGCTCCCGGTCGGGCGACCTGCACGACCTGGAGCGGTTGCTCCGTCAGGACGTGCTGGCGTCGGCACGTGCGGCGTAGCAACGCTCATGCTGAACGACTGGGAGAAGCAGCGGCTGGAGGAGATCGAGCACGACCTGGCAACGGACTCGGGCTTCATGCGAGCCATCGAGGGTCCACGCCGGCGCCGGCGTCGACTCGCGGGAGTGCGCGACGCGCTCGACCCGGGCGGAATCCTTGCCGTCGCGCTGGCAAGCATGATCCTGACCGCTGGCACCTCCTTGGTGCCCGCGCTGACCGGACTCGGATTCGCGCTGATCCTCCTGTGCACATGTGTCTGGGCGCACGCGGCATGGAGCAGACGCCGCCCAGGAGGCCACCGGCCGCGCGGCTCAGTGAGACGCGCCTGACAACGGAGCCAGCTGGACGACGAAGGCCCCGACCGGCTGTCCGGTCAGGGCCTTCGCTTCTGTACGCCATCAGGGACTCGAACCCCGAACCCGCTGATTAAGAGTCAGCTGCTCTGCCAATTGAGCTAATGGCGCAGGCGGTGAAGCGAGTAGAACACTACAGCGTGGTGATCGGCAGGCGAAATCGAGGTGGCCCCGCTCAGAGCTCGGCGAGCACGGCCTGCGCCGCGTTGTGGCCCCCGAGGCCGGAGACCGCCCCGCCGCGCCGCGCCCCCGAGCCGCAGAGGAGCACGGAGTCGTGGCCGGTCTGGACGCCCCACTGCTGGGCGGGGGTCTCGAGGCGCGACCGGTTGGGGGCCCACGGCCACTCGAGGTCGCCGTGGAAGATGTGGCCACCCGGCATCGCCAGGTCCGCCTCGACGTCCTGCGGGATCTTGGCCTCGATGCACGGCCGGCCGTCGGCGTCGGTGGCGAGGCAGTCGGCGAGGGGCTCGGCCAGGACCGCGTCGAGCGAGGCCAGCGCACGCTGCACCGCGACGTCCTTGGCGCCCGGGTCGGCGTCGAAGAGCCCGGCCGGCGTGTGGAGGCCGAAGTAGGTCAGCGTGTGGGCCGAGCCCGCCCGGTCGCCCAGGATCGAGGGGTCGCTGAGGCTGTGGCAGTAGACCTCGCCCGGCATCGGGTCCGGCACCGAGCCGCCGGCCGCGGCGGCGTAGGCCTGCTCGATGGTCGAGTAGTCCTCGGCGAGGTGGAGGGTCCCGGCGAAGGCGACGGCGGGGTCGACGCCCGACCGCAGCGCGGGCAGCCGGTCGAGCAGGAAGTTGATCTTGAGCTGCGAGCCGGCGGGCTTCGTGTCGGGGTCCTCGCCCTCGCCGAGCAGGATGCGCAGCACCCAGGGGGCGACGCCGGACAGCACGCGGCGGCCCGTCACCGAGTGCTCGCGCTCGCCGTCGTGCCACACGACCTCGGCGCCGTCCGGGCCGGGCGTGATGGATCCGACGCCGGCGCCGGTGATGATCTCGGCCCCCGCGTCGACGGCAGCCCTCGCGAGCGCGTCGGTGACCGCCCCCATGCCGCCGATCGGGACCCGCCACTCGCCGGTGCCGTTGCCGATCAGGTGGTAGAGGAAGCACCGGTTCTGCACGAGCGAGGGGTCGTCCATCGAGGCGAAGGTGCCGATGAGCGCGTCGGTGGCGACGACGCCGCGGACCGTGTCGTCGGCGAAGCGTCGGGTGATCGCACGCCCGAGCGGCTCCTCGACGACGTCGGTCCAGATGCGCTCGTCGACCAGGGCGCGGACGTCGCGCTCGAGGGGGAGCGGCTGCATCAGCGTCGGGGCCACGGCCTCGGCCAGCCGGCCGACCTCGCCGTAGAACGCCTCCCAGGCGGCGTGCTCCTCCTCGCCCCCGGTGAGGTCGCGGAACGACGCTCGTGTCGCCGCGCCCTCGGGCCGCTCCACCAGCAGGCCGCCGGAGCGCTCGCCGCGCGTCCAGGGCGTGTACGACGCGGTGGTGCGCGACGCGAGCCGGACGTCGAGGTCCAGGTCGGCCATCAGCTGCTCCGGCATCAGGCTGACGAGGTAGGAGTAGCGCGAGAGCCGGGCGGGCTGTCCGGCGAAGGGCTCCACCGACACGGCGGCCCCGCCGGTGTGGGGGAGACGCTCGAGGACCACCACCGAGAGCCCGGCGCGGGCGAGGTAGGCGGCGCTCACGAGGGCGTTGTGGCCGCCGCCGACGACCACCACGTCATAGCTGTTCCGGGCCGCAGTCACCGATCCAACGTAGACCCTCGACAGGGTCCTCCCGGGCGCGACACCGACGTCACGGTCGGAACGTGTCGTTCGGCACGACGACCGCCCGTCCCTCCACCCGGCCGTGCGTCAGGTCGTCGTACGCCGCGACCGCGTCCTCGAGCGGGTAGATGGTCGTCGCGGCGTGCAGCAGCCCGCGGCCGGCCAGGTCGAGCACCTCCACCAGCTCCGCCCGGTTGCCCCAGTAGGTGGTCTGCACGCTCACCTCGTAGGGGACGCCGAAGAACGAGACCGGCAGGGTGCCGCCGGCGATCCCCACGATGGTGATGTCACCGAGCTGACGCACGCAGGCGGCCGCCGTGGCGAGGGTCTCGTCGGAGCCGACGAAGTCGAGGACCACGTCGGCGCCGCGCCCGCCGGTGGCCTCCCGGATGCGGGTGGCGGTCTCTGGCCCCGGCTCCAGGACGAGGTCGGCGCCCAGGTCGCTCGCCCGGACCCGCGCGCTGTCGCGGCCGTCGACCGCGACGATGCGCGCGGCGGTCAGCGCCGTGAGGACCTGCAGCCCGAGGTGGCCGAGTCCGCCGACGCCGATCACGACCGCAGTGCTGCCGGGTCCGAGCTTGCCGAGCGAGCGGCGCACGGCGTGGTACGGCGTCAGCGCCGCGTCGGTCAGCGGGGCGGCGTCGACGACCTCGAGGCCGTGGGGGAGGGGGACGAGGTGGCGCGCGGACGGCACCAGCATGAAGTCGGCCATGCCTCCGTCGAGGCCCAGCCCGCCACCGCCGCCGGGCACGGGCGCGAGGTCGGGTCGCTCGCAGTAGGTCTCCAGGCCGGCCGCGCAGTGCCCACAGGTGCCGCAGCCCCAGGCGCCGACGACGGCCACCGGTTGCCCGACCTCCAGGCCGGTGACCCCTCGGCCGAGGGTGTGCACCCAGCCGGCGTTCTCGTGGCCGAGGGTGAACGGCGGGTCGTAGGGCAGCATGCCCGGCTCGAACTCGTGCATCAGGTGCAGGTCGGAGTGGCACGCGCCGGCCGCGCCGACCTGCACCAGCACCTCACCCGGGCCCGGCTCGGGGACGGGGACCTCCTCGAGCACTGGCTCGCTCTTCCACTGGTTCAGACGCAGTGCGCGCATGTCGACCTCCTCGGGCTCACCTCCAGCCTGCTCCGGGCGACGTCCTCGCAGCAGGGCCCTTTGCCGTGGCCCGCGGGGTCCAACGGCCCTTCGTACGACGCCGGCACGGGCGAAGAGTGGAGTCACAGGACCAGTCCAGGAGGACGCCATGACCGAGCACCGCACCACCGCACACGGACCCCTGATCGTCGTCGGGGTCGGACCCGAGGAGGTGGAGTCGGCGCTCGCCTTCGCGGCCTCCGAGGCGGTCCGGGCCGGGTGCGGGCTGCACCTGGTGCACGCCGTCGACGTCACCCCGATCCCGGACGACCACGTCCTGATCCCGGCGGCCGACGTCGAGGCCTGGGGCGCCGCGCGGCTCGCCGAGGCGGTCAAGATCGCCGACGAGCTCGTCGACGGCACGGTGCCCGTCACCCAGGAGCTCGTCCGCGGAACCCCGGTGGGCGCGCTCGTCGAGGTCGGCCGGACGGCACGGATGGTCGTGCTGGAGCACCGGCACCTGTCCCGGCTGTCGCGGATCGTGAACCGCACCGTCGCGGGCGGCGTGGCCGCGCACCTGCGGGTGCCCGTGGTCGCCGTCCCGGGCGGGTGGCGACCCGACGGGGAGCCGCGGGTGGTCGTCGCCGGCGTCGACGTGCCCGAGCGTGCGGACGAGGTGCTGCGCGCGGCGCTCGCCGAGGCGCACGCGCGCGGGGCCCGGCTCCGGCTCGTCCACTCGTGGGCACTTCCGACGCCCTACGAGAGCTCGTTCACGGCCGAGGAGGTCCGAGGGTGGTCCGACAGCGCGCGGGCCGAGGTGTGCGCCGCGCTCGACCGCGTGGGCGACCTCTCCGCCGCCACGGACGCGGACGTACGCGTGGAGCAGGGCCGGGCCTCCGAGGTGCTGGTCGAGGCCGCCGCCGGCGCCGACCTGCTGGTGATCGGTCGCCACGACCCGCTCGTGCCGATCGGCTCGCACATCGGCCCGGTCGCCCGCGCCGTGCTCAGGGAGGCCTCGTGCCCGGTCCTGCTCACGACGCCCCGACCGCACCGGGCGGCGTACCACCCGTGACGGTCAGCGGCCGAAGAGCCGGGAGAGGAGTCCGCGGCCGGCGCCGCTGGCCTCCTTCTCGGCCGCGGTGTGCTGCCCGTTGCACCAGTCCTCGGCCGGGACACCGGCCTTGACCTGCCCGACGTGCTGGCCGCAGCCGGCCCAGGTGGTCTTGCCGCAGGTCTTGCATCGCGCCGCTCGGCACATGGTGGATCTCCTTGGGGTGGTGGGTGAGTGGTGGGAGTGGGGTCAGACGAGGGCGGGCAGCGCCTGCGCGGCGACGTACGCCGCCACGGCGAGGACGAGCCCGGTGAAGGCTGCGGACAGCCGGGCGGTGTCGGTGCGTGCGGCGAGGCGGGCACCGAGGACGGAGCCGGCGACGGCGGTGATCGTGAGCGCGGCCACGAGACGCCAGTCGGGGGCGACGCCGGCCCCGGCTCGGGCGGCGAGCGCGGCGGCGCTGGTGATGGTGATGACGACGAGCGAGGTGCCGGCGGCGTAGCGCATCGGCAGGGCGAGGGCGAGGACGAGGGCGGGCACGACGAGGAAGCCGCCGCCGACGCCGAGGAACCCGGTGAGCAGGCCGACGAAGGTCGCGGTCACGACGCACCTTGAGGGCGCGGGGGCACTGGCACATGAAGGTGGGGCTGAAGGTGATGATCGGGTCGTCGAGCTGAGGATCCTCGACCGCGGTGGCGCCGGTGCCGGTGCGTGCCCGCCACCGGCTGCGGAGCTGGCGGACGACCATGAGGCCCGCCACGACCAGCATCAGCGCGGAGAACGCCCCCAGCAGCACCGCCTCCGGGACCGTGGACGACAGGTGCGCGCCGGCGACGGCACCGCCGACGGCGACCGCGCCGAACGTGACCCCGCGGGCCAGCAGGACGGTGCCCGCCCGTCGGGCGGCGACGGCCCCGGCCAGGGAGGTCACGCCGACGACGACCAGCGACCCGGTGGTCGCCTGCGCGGGACCCTGGCCGAGCGCGAGCAGCACGGGGACGGCCAGGATGGAGCCGCCGCCGCCGAGCGCGCCCAGGCTCAGCCCGATGAGCGCGCCGGCAACGCCGGCGAGGAGGAGCTCGATCACGCCCGAGGCCCCACGAGGTCCAGGCCCACCGGCTCGGCGTTGTCGAAGGAGTCGTCGATGGCGACGAGGGAGCGACCCGCGGCATCGAGCACGGAGGCGGCGACCGACGCGCGGTAGCCGCCGGCGCAGTGCACCCACACCTCCCCGGCAGGAACGTCGGCGAGGCGGTCCCACAGCTCGTGGAGCGGGATGTTGACCGCGCCGGCGATGCGAGCGGCGTCGTGCTCGTCGGCGCGACGCACGTCGAGAACGACGACCTCTCGGTGGTGGCGCACCTGGGCGAGGTCGGCGAACGTCGCCGTCGCGAACGAGCTGGGCTCGCGGTCGCTCCAGTCCTCCGGGCCGCCGGTCGCGTGGGCTGCGGGGCGGTCGATGCCGATGCGCACCAGCTCACGCTGCGCCTCGGCCACGTCCTGGGCGGTCGCGCCGAGGAGCGTGATCGGCGTGCCCCAGGTGACGAGCCAGCCGAGGTAGGTCGCGAAGCCGCCGTCCAGGCCGAAGTTGAGCGTGCCGGGGGCATGGCCCGCGGCGAAGGCCGTGCGGTGGCGCAGGTCGACGACCCACTCTCCGGCCTCGATGCGCCGGCGCAGCTCGGTCGCGTCGGCGACCGCCGGGGGGAGAGGTCGGGCTCGGACGGACCGTCCGCGTTGGCCGAGGCCATGTGGGCGTAGTACGCCGGCCACGGGCCGAGCCCGGCCAGCAGCCCGTCGACGTAGGTCTGCTCGTCCTGGGTGAGCACCGGGTTCGTCTGCTTCTCCTGGCCGATGGTCGACGACGTGGCGTCGGACTGGGTGGCGGAGCAGAAGGAGCCGAAGCCGTGGGTCGGGTAGACCGCTGCCTCGTCGCGCAGCAGGTCGGCGAGCCGGTGGGCCGACGCGTGCTGGTGGTGCACGAGGTCGTGGGTGTGCTCGGGACCGAGGAGGTCCGGGCGGCCGGTCGCGCCGTAGAGCAGGGAGCCGCCCGAGAAGACGCCGACGTGCTGGTCGCCGCGGGCGGCCGCGTCGAGCTCGGTGTCGTCGAGGACGAAGGAGAGGTGGGTGAACGTGTGGCCGGGGGTCGCCAACACAGTGATGCGCATACGTCCACCCACCTCGACGACGTCTCCGTCCGCTACGGGGGTGCGGGAGAAGGAGACGTCGTCCTCGCCATTGACGAGGTACTGGGCGCCGGTCCGCTCCGCGAGAGCGAGGCCGCCGGTGACGTAGTCGTTGTGGATGTGGGTCTCGAGGACGTGCGTGAGGCGTACGGCGTGCTCGTCGAGGAGGGTCAGCACGCGGTCGATGTCGCGCTGCGGGTCGACGACGAACGCGACCTCGCCGTCGTGCACGAGGTAGCTGCGGTCGCCGAGGGTCGGGGTGTCGACCACGAGGACGGTGAGGTCGGTCATCGCAGGCCCACCTCCGCCGTGCGGCCGCAGGAGATCCGGGCCCGTGTGCCGTCCTGTTGAGCGATCGCGAGCCCCGCGAGGGTGATCTCGGGCATCGGGCGTGACATCTGGGTCCTCTCTCGTGCCTGGTGGTGCTCCGTCGAGGAATACCCTAGGGGGTATCCAGAAGGAATGCAAAACACCCCGGGGGGTATGCTGGAGCCATGGCCACCTACACGCTGTCCGCCGAGATCGACCGGCCCTACGCCGAGGTCGTCGAGGCCACGCGCGCCGCGCTGGGCGAGCAGGGGTTCGGGATCCTCACCGAGATCGACCTCGCCGCCACCATGAAGGCCAAGCTCGGCGTCGACCTGCCCCCGCAGGTGATCCTCGGCGCCTGTCGCCCGCCGCTCGCCTACGAGGCCATCCAGGTCGACCCGTCGATCGCGGTCGTGCTGCCGTGCAACGTCGTCGTACGCGCTCTCGACGACGCGACGACGATCGTGGAGGCCTTCGACCCCGACGCCATGATGGGCCTCGCGGAAGCCGGGGCGCTCGACTCCGTCGCCGCCGACGCCAAGCAGCGACTCACCGCGGCCCTGGCCGCCCTGACCGCGCCGACCGGGAAGGACCACGACTGATGCAGCTCGACCCCGACCAGATGACTCCCGTCATCAACCGCATCAAGCGCGCGCAGGGGCAGCTCGCCGGTGTGCTGCGGCTGCTCGAGGAGGGCCGCGAGTGCGAGGACGTCGTCACGCAGCTGGCCGCGGTCTCGAAGGCGCTCGACCGCGCCGGCTTCGCGATCGTGGCCTCCGGGCTCCAGCAGTGCCTCGTCGCCGGTGACGGCGACGTCGACAGCCTCGACGTCAAGAAGATGGAGAAGCTCTTCCTCTCCCTCGCGTGAGCCCGCCCCGGCCTCGCCCGTAGGAGGCATCCCGACTTGCACCTCCTCCCGACGTCCGTAGTGTCGATCGGTGAGGGAGAGGAGCACGGCGTGAGCGCGAGCGTGTGGGTGAGGTGGAGGGAACGCGTCGACGACCGGCTCGGTGACCCGATCTGGTGGAACGACGTCCTCCAGCTGGGCAAGACGGTGCTGGCGGCCGTCGCCGCATGGGTCATCGCCGCGAGCGTGCTGGACCTGAAGCAGCCGTTCCTCGCGCCATGGGCGGCCCTGCTCGTGGTGCACGCCACCGTCTACCGGACGTTCTCCAAGGGCATGCAGCAGGTCGCTGCGACCGTCGTCGCGGTGCTGCTCGCCACGGTGGTGGGGGAGACCCTGGGCCTGAGCACGTGGGCGATCACGGTGCTGCTGGTGGTGGCCCTGGTGCTGGGCGCCGTGCCGTGGCTGGGTGCGGAGGCCACCACGATCGCGACCACCGGGCTGGTGGTGCTCACCACCGGCTTCGAGGACGACGTCATGCTCGTCGCGCGGCTCCTCGACACCGCGATCGGCGTGGCGGTCGGCCTGCTCGTCAACGTCCTCGTGTGGCCGCCGCTGCGCCGGCACACCGCGGCCAAGGCCCTCGACCGCATCGACGACGGCATCGGCGAGCTCCTCACGGACATGGCAGGCGGCCTCGGGGACGGCTGCCAGGACGACGACGTCGACGCGTGGATCGATCGCACCCGAGACCTCGACGGCGACGTCGACCAGGCCTGGGCGCTCGTGCGGCAGGCCGAGGAGAGCGCCCGGATGAACCCCCGCCGCTCGGCGCGGGTGATGAAGAACCCCCGCGAGTGGCACGGGCTCCTCCGCCGCATGGAGCAGGCGATCGCCGAGACCCGGAGCCTGGCGCGCACGCTCGGCGAGTCAGCAGGCCCACCGTGAGACGTGGGGGGAGTCCTTCGCCGACCAGTGGATCTCGATGCTCGGCGACACGGGGCGGGCGACCAGCGCCGCCGACCCCGACGCGCTGCTCGCCGTACGCCGCCGGCTCGAGGTGCTCACCGAGGACCTCCGGTCCCACGAGCGCTCGCCCGAGTGGCCGGTCTACGGGGCGCTGATCATCAACCTGCGCAACATCATCGACGCCATGGACCGGGTCGCCGAGGCCAACCCGATCGGTCACGCCCGGGTGCCCATCCGGGTGCCGGTGCGGCGCGCCGGAGATGCATCGAGCCCCTGACCGCATCGCTGCAGTCAGGGGCTCGATCCGTTGGGGTGAGTAACGGGACTTGAACCCGCGACATCCGCCACCACAAGGCGGCGCTCTACCAGCTGAGCTATACCCACCATGTCCCGCAGCTGGCGCTGTGGACGACGAGAAGTGTAGGACACTCAGCCCGTGGGGTCGGAATCGGCGTCCGTGTCCGGGCCGAGGCCGGTCAGCTGCCCGCCGTGGCGCGCCGCGATCTCCTTGGCGCGCGCGCTGTCCGGGCCGGGCTGCGGGACGAAGACCGCCTCCCGGTAGTAGCGCAGCTCCTCGATGCTCTCCTGGATGTCGGCGAGCGCGCGGTGGTTGCCACGCTTGGTGGGCGCGGCGAAGTAGGCGCGGGGGTACCACCGGCGCGAGAGCTCCTTGATGGAGGAGACGTCGACGATCCGGTAGTGCAGGAACGACTCGAGCGCCTGCATGTCGCGGGCCAGGAAGGCGCGGTCGGTGGCCACGGTGTTGCCGGCGAGCGGGGGCCGGCTGCCGTCGGCGCAGTGCTCCTTGATGTAGGCCAGCACCTGCTCCTCGGCGTCCGCGAGCGTCGTACCGCCGTCGAGCTCGTCGAGCAGGCCGGACTTCTCGTGCATCGACCGGACGAAGTCCACCATCTGGTCGAGGGACTCCTGCGACGGCTTGATGATCACGTCGATGCCCTCGCCGAGCACGTTGAGCTCGAAGTCGGTGACGAGTGCCGCCACCTCGACGAGGGCGTCGGCCCCCAGGTCGAGTCCGGTCATCTCGCAGTCGATCCACACCAGTCTGTCGCTCACGACGGGCCACCCTACTTGGCCGTGCGCGGACGCTCTCAGGGTCGACTCAGCCTCGCCTCATATGGTCGGGGGCGTGAAGGACTGGTTCGGCCTCGTCGCCCGCCTGGTGACGGGGGGCGTGTGGATCGCTGCAGGGGCGCTCAAGCTGCCCCACCCCGCCGACAGCGTGCGAGCCGTGCGGGCCTACGACCTGCTGCCGGAGGCGGTCGTCCCGACGATCGGGCACCTGCTGCCCGTCGTCGAGATCGTCGTCGGCCTGTGCCTCGTGCTGGGCGTGCTGGTGCGCGGCGCCTCCGTGGTGTCGGCGCTGCTCTTCCTGGCCTTCGTCATCGGGATCTCGAGCGCCTGGGCACGCGGGCTGTCGATCGAGTGCGGCTGCTTCGGCGGCGGCGGGGAGATCCCCGACGCGGCCGCCGCCTACCCCGGCGAGATCGCGCGCGACGTCGGCCTGCTGGCACTCAGCCTGTGGCTCGTCGTACGCCCGGCATCGCGGCTCGCGCTCGACAACGTGCTGTTCCGCACCACCCCCGAACCGTCCACCGAACTGACCGACGATCACCCCTCCGATCACGAAGGAAGAAGCCTCGATGGCGCAGAAGAAGAGCTCGCACAGGACCGCTGACGAGAAGGCGGCGACCGCGGCCAAGCGGGAGGCGCGGCGAGCCCGGACCGAGCGTTCCCGGGCCGAGGCCGAGGAGCGCCGCAAGAAGGCCAAGCGCAAGGAGCAGCTCACCCGCTTCGGCCTGATCGGTGCCGTGCTGCTCCTGGTCGTCGGCGGCTACTTCCTGATCAGCAACCTCGGCTCCGACAAGCCGGACACCGCGCCGGAAGGTGCGACCGGCGACTACGGCATGGTCGTCGGCGACGCCGACGCGCCGAAGTCGATCGTCGTCTACGAGGACTTCCTCTGCCCGTTCTGCGGTCAGCTCGAGCAGACGGTCGGCGACCAGCTCGACGCCGCCGTCGAGGCGGGCGACGTCAACGTCGAGTACCGCCCGCTCCCGTTCCTCGAGCGGATCAGTGACTACTCGCCGGAGGCCGCCAACGCGTTCGCCGTGGTGCTCGAACGAGTCGGGTCCCGAGGTGGCCAAGGCCTTCCACGACCTGCTCTTCGACAACCAGCCGTCCGAGCAGGGCCCCTTCCCGAGCAAGGACGACCTGGTGGACCTCGCTGTCGAGGCCGGCGCGACCGAGGGCGACGTACGCCCCGGCATCGAGGACATGACCTTCGAGGGCTGGGTCAATGCCGCAGGCGACGCCGCCTCGAAGGCCGGCGTCAACTCCACCCCGACGGTCTTCGTCGACGGCGAGAAGGTCGAGGGCACGACCATGGCCGAGATCGCGGCGGCGATGGTCGGCACGGGCAGCTGACGGCCCCTCTGGGACACTGCGGGGCGTGAGCCTCCAGTCCTTCATCGCCGGCCTCCCCAAGGCCGAGCTGCACGTCCACCACGTCGGGTCGGCGTCGCCGCGGATCGTCTCCGAGCTCGCGGCGCGCCACCCGGCGGCGGGCGTGCCGTCCGACCTCGAGGCGCTGCGGGAGTTCTTCACCTTCCGCGACTTCGCCCACTTCATCGAGGTCTACCTCGCCGTCGTCGACCTGGTCCGCACGCCCGAGGACGTCCGGCTGCTGACCTACGAGGTCGCGCGCGAGATGGCGGAGGGCCAGAACCTGCGCTACGCCGAGCTGACCTGCACGCCGTACACCTCCGTGCTCCGCGGCATCCCCATCGAGGCCTACACCGAGGCCATCGAGGACGCGCGGGTCGCGGCCGAGCGCGACTTCGGGCTGGTGCTGCGGTGGATCTACGACATCCCCGGCGAGTCCGGGATCCCGGCCGCCGACGCGACGCTGTCGTACGCGCTCGAGCACCGCACCGACGCCCTGGTGGGCTTCGGGCTGGGTGGCCCGGAGATCGGGGTGCCGCGCGCGCAGTTCGGCCCGCACTTCGACGCCGCCCGGGCCGCCGGGCTGCGGTCCGTGCCGCACGCGGGCGAGACGACGGGTCCGGAGACGATCTGGGAGTCCCTGCGCCTCCTCGGTGCCGAGCGCATCGGCCACGGCGTGTCGGCCGTCCAGGACCCCGAGCTGCTCGCCCACCTGGCCGACACCGGGATCGTGCTCGAGGTCTGTCCGACGTCCAACATCGCCACGCGCGCCGTGGACCGGATCGAGGACCACCCGCTGCGGCGGTTCGTCGAGGCGGGCGTGACGGTGACGATCAACTCCGACGACCCGCCGATGTTCGCCACCTCGCTCAACCACGACTACGCGGTCGCGGCCGACCTCCTCGACCTCGACGAGCGAGGTGTGGCCGACCTGGCGCGGGCGGCCGTCGACGCGTCGTTCGCGCCCCAGGACGTGAAGACGCGGATCACCGCCGAGATCGAGGCGTACGCCGCCGGCTGAGGGCCGGGCCGCCCGGTTCAGGTGTCGGCGCCGCCCCTGGGCGCGCGGTGGGCGGGCAGCTGCTTGGCCGTGCGGACGTTGGTCGGGTCGAGCACGGTCATGACGTACAGCAGTGCGCCGATCCCGGCGAGCACGCCGAGCACGGTCAGGAGGCTCAGGCCCAGGTCGTACGACATCAGGACTCCGATCTGGTGGTGGTGGGGGGATGACTCACGTTCGTACCCGTCCGCGGTCGGCGCATGAGTGGGCCTTCACCCGCAGGGCGGGGCCGAGGGGGGTAACTGGGAGTTCGCCGGCCCGATCTACCCGAAGGGGTATGACCGGTCCGGGAGAGCCGTGCCAGCGTCGATGGCAGGGAGCGGCGCCTGCCGCTCTGCGGGAGGCGTTCACACTCGGAGGGGAACATGAACCAGTTCACACACGCGACACGGCGGCTCGTTGCAGGGGCCATCGTCGCACTGGCCATGACCGTAGGACTGACCTCGTTCACCGTCGCCGGATCGTCGGCGGCACCGACGTCCAGTCGGGGCGTGGTCGGCAAGTCCGACGCCGGCAAGATCACGAGCACGGTCAAGGGCAAGACGTCGGCCGGTGACAAGGTCACCGGCTCGTTCACGCCGATCAAGGCCGTCGAACGTGACGGGGTGCTCTACATGCAGGGCTTCCTGAAGGGCGTCATCCAGGACGCCGGGCCCAACACGAAGTTCTCGGGCGTGCAGCTCATCCCGATCAAGAAGATCAACGGCAGCACCGTCACCGACGGGCGGGTGGCCGCCAACGCGGGTGCCTGCGACATCCTCAACCTGGTGCTGGGTCCCCTGGACCTGAACCTCCTGGGCCTCGAGATCCACCTGCAGCGCGTCGTGCTCGACATCGTCGCGGTCGCCGGTGCCGGCAACCTGCTCGGCAACCTGCTGTGCGCGGTGGCGGGACTGCTCGACGGGGGGCCGCTCGCTGGGCTCCTGGGCCAGCTCCAGACCCTGCTCAACCAGATCCTGGCCGCTCTCAACCTGGGCGTCTGACGACCCACCCGGCCGGCTGACGCTGGACGGCTGGGACACGCGACGGCCCGGGGCCGGAGGTCGAGACCTCCTGCCCCGGGCCGTCGTACGTCACACGGCGGCGTGCCGTGCCGGGCAAGCATTCGGCCCCGCTACCTCATACGTGGCGGGGCCTGACCACATCCTGACGGGGCGCGACCGCCTCGGCGGGGAGGTCGCCGGGCGTGTCGGCGCGACGACCTGTTGGCGCCCCCGGCAGGACTCGAACCTGCAACCCACGGATTAGAAGGCCGTTGCGCTATCCATTGCGCCACGGGGGCTGAGCGCGGTCAGTATCCCAGTAGCGCTCGACCCGCGTGCCGAGAGGGCGTCGCGGCACGCGGGTCGGGAATCGTGCGGTCGTCAGGCAGCGGCGGGAGCCGGCTCCCGGGTGTCCTCGGCCTCGCGCCAGGCGTCGCGCCCGCGCGGGGCGTCGTACGTCGCCTGGTCGAGGATGCCCTCGCGCTTGGCGACGATGGTCGGGACCAGCGCCTGGCCCGCGACGTTGACCGCGGTGCGGCCCATGTCGAGGATCGGGTCGATGGCGAGGAGCAGGCCCACGCCCTCGAGCGGCAGGCCGAGGGTGGACAGCGTCAGCGTGAGCATGACGGTGGCACCGGTGACGCCGGCCGTGGCGGCCGAGCCGATCACCGAGACGAACGCGATGAGCAGGTAGTCGGTGACCGAGAGGTCGAGGCCGAAGAACTGCGCGACGAAGATCGCCGAGATCGCCGGGTAGATCGAGGCGCAGCCGTCCATCTTCGTGGTGGCGCCCAACGGCACGGCGAACGACGCGTAGGAGCGGGGCACGCCGAGGTTGCGCTCCGTGACCGACTCGGTGACCGGCATGGTGCCGATCGACGAGCGGGACACGAAGGCCAGGGAGATCGCCGGCCACGCGCCGGAGAAGAACTGTCGCACCGAGAGGCCGTGGATCCGCAGCAGCGCCGGGTAGACGCCCGCGACCACCAGTGCGAGGCCGGCGTAGACGGCGACGGTGAACATGCCGAGCGAGCCGAGGGCGTCCCAGCCGTAGCTCGCGACGGCGTTCCCCAGCAGGCCGACGGTCGCGACCGGGGCCAGCAGGATGATCCACCACAGGACCTTCTGCACCACGGCGAGCGCGGAGCGGACGAAGCCGAGGAAGGGGTCGGCCGCCTCGCCGACCTTGAGGGTCGCGATGCCCACGGCGATCGAGACCACCAGGATCTGGAGCACGTTGAACGAGAACCCGACCGAGCCGTCGCCGTTGTCGTAGCCCTCGAGCCCGAGGACGTTGGCCGGGACCAGGCCGGTCAGGAAGTCGAGCCACGAGCCGGTCGTCGACGGCGCCGAGGCCGCGTCGGAGGTGACGCTGGTGTGGTCGCCCGGCTGCAGGACCAGGCCGAGGACGATGCCGATGACGACCGCGATGAGTGCGGTGATGGCGAACCACGCCAGCGTCCGCCACGCGAGGCGGGCTGCGCCGGTGACGTCACGCAGGTTGGCGATGGAGGCAACGATCGCGAGGAAGACGAGCGGGGGCACGACGGCGCGCAGCAGCGTGACGAACGTGCCGCCGATGGTGCTCAGGGTCTCGGTGAGCCAGTTGGGGTCGACCTCGCCGGTCGTGGCGTCCACGCCGTCCGCACCCATGCTGCGGGCCACGAGACCGAGGACGACGCCGAGGACCAGGCCGATCAGGACCTGGACGCCGAACGAGGGGGTTCGGAAGCGGTGGTGCTTCTTCTCCGCCGTAACAGAAGTAGTCATACTGAAAAGGTAACCTTTCGGAACCGCGCGGAATCAACCGGGCGGGGGACGCAGGAGGGTCGAGGTCAGTCGAGGATGCGTCCGAGGCGACAGAGCGCGCTCTCGGTGCGGGCGAGGTCGACAGCACGACGCTGCGTCAGGAGGTCTCCGACGCTCGTGGAGGTGGTCGTGGCGGTTCGCACGTCCAGCCCAACGGCAGGCCCATACTTTCGATTCCGTGGTTCGTGTCACACGCCGACCGGCAGGGGACCTATGGTTCCGCGCATGTCACGTCTCGCCACACGGCTCGTCGCCGTCCTCGCACCTGTCGCCCTGCTCCTGCCCGCTGCTGCCCACGCCGAGCAGGTGACCGTGGACGACGCCGTCAGCGACGCCAAGGCCCTGAACCTCGCCTCCGACATGGCCGGGCTCTTCTTCGGGACGGGTGGCGACGGGGGGCCGCCCTTCCTCGACGCGCCGGCCGAGACCGCCACCGACATCACCCGCACGACCATCCGGCACGCCAAGCGCGTGAGCATCACCGTGCACTTCCGTGACCTCGTCGAGACGGCGGAGTACTCCGTCAGCGTGGGCATCCGCACCCCCGACGAGCGGTACGACGTGTTCGCCGCCCGGTCCGCCGACGGGGTCCAGGACACGCAGCTGTTCCCGTCCGTCCTGGTCGAGGAGAGCGTCCCCGGCCGCCCGCGGCCCTGCCGCTCCGTGCGCGGGCGGTACGACGCGGTGGCCGAGACGCTGACCGTGTCGTTCCCCGCTGTCTGCGTCGGCAAGCCGCGCTGGATCCAGGTCGAGATCGGTGCCGCCCGGTTCCAGGTCACGCCGCTCGGTGACGGATCCGTCAACCTCGCCGGTTGGGCCGACGACGCCTTCCGTACGAGCCTGAGCGAGAACGGGATGGGCCGGAGCCCGAAGGTCCGCCGCGGCTGACCGTCAGCGGGCGAGCAGCACCATCACCTCGTAGTGGGTGGTGTGCGGGAACATGTCGAGCACCCGAGCCTCGACCGGCCCGAGCGACGGCATCAGCGCGAGGTCGCGCGCCAGGGACTCGGCGTTGCACGACGAGTAGAGGACATGACGCACTCCTGAGCTCTCGAGCCAGGCGGCCAGGTCGGGGCCGATGCCGCGGCGGGGCGGGTTGACCACGACGAGGTCGGGGACGGTGTCCGAGGCGAGGGCGTACGCCGTCGCGTCGGCCGCGACGAACTCCGCCGCGACGCCGAGCTCGGACGATGTCGCGCTGGCGGCCGCGATCGCGTCCGCGGACACCTCGACGCCCAGCACCTGCCGGCCGGGCGCAGCGAGGTGGAGCGCGAATCCGCCCACGCCGCAGTAGAGGTCCCACACGGTGCGGACGTCGGGCAGGCCGCGCACCCACGAGCGGGCCTGGTCGTAGAGGGCCTCCGCGACCGTCGTGTTGGTCTGGAAGAAGGACCGCGGGCCCAGTCGGAGCGTCACCCCGGTGGCGAGCCGCATCGGCAGCGTCGCGGTGTCGGTCAGCACGATCTCGCGCTCGCCCTCGAGCACCGCCTTGTGCTCGGGCTGGACGTTGACCGTCACCACCCGCAGCGCCGGCACCGCCTCGCGCAGCGCGGGCAGGCGGGAGCGGATGCGCGCCTCGAGGGCGGTCGACCTCAGTACGAGACGCAGCATCATCTCGCCGTCGGGCGACTCGGTGAGCAGCACGTGCTTGAGCTCGCCGCGCCGGGTCGCGACGTCGTACGGAACCAGGCCGGCGTCGCGGATCCAGCCGGACGTGCGGTCGAGGGCCGCCCGCAGCCCGTCGGAGTGCAGCCCGCAGTCGTGCAGGTCGACCCCCGCGAGGTCACGGTCGAGGATCCCCAGCGTCGGCGCGTCGACGGTGCCGCCGACGGCCATCTTGGCCTTGTTGCGGAACCGCGTGTCGGCACCGGCGACGGTCGGCAGCCACGCAGGCGAGGCGACCAGCGCACGCGCGTGCGCCTCCTTGTCGGAGAGCTGGCGCCCGCGCGGGGTCCCGAGCAGGGTGCAGGAGCGGCAGCGGAAGGCGTCGAAGTGGTGGCAGCGTGGCACCCCGTCGACGACCGCCAGGCTCGGCGCCGGCGCCGGGTCAGCCACCGATGCGGGAGCCCATCCACTCCTCGACGTCGGCCGAGGTGCGGGGGAGCGAGGCCGAGAGGTTCCGGTTGCCGTCGGCGGTGACCAGGATGTCGTCCTCGATGCGGATCCCGATGCCGCGCAGCTCCTCGGGGACGAGCAGGTCGTCCTCCTGGAAGTAGAGCCCCGGCTCGACGGTGAGCACCATGCCCTCGGCGAGGTCGCCCTTGGGGTAGATGTCGACCGACGAGCGACCGCAGTCGTGGACGTCCATGCCGAGCATGTGCGAGGTGCCGTGGAGGGTCCAGCGGGCGTAGACCTTGGACTCCGGGTCGAGCGCCTCCTCCGCGGAGACCGGCAGCAGCCGCATGTCCTCGAGGCCGTGGGCGAGGACCTTCATCGCGGCGTTGTGGGCGGCGAGGAACGGCGCACCGGGGCGGACGGCGTCGATGCCGGCCTGCTGCGCCTGCTGCACCAGGTCGTAGAGCTCGCGCTGGAGCGGGGTGAAGCGGCCGTCGACCGGGAGCGTGCGGGTGACGTCGGCGGTGTAGAGGTTGTGGCCCTCCACGCCCATGTCGAGCAGGACGAGCCTGCCCGGCTCGATGGCGCCGGTGTTGTCGATCCAGTGCAGCGTCGTGGCGTGCGAGCCGCCGGCGCAGATGGAGTCGTAGCCGATGTCGTTGCCCATCGCGCGGGCGCGCCGGAAGAAGGTGCCCTCGATCCACCGCTCGCCGAACTCGCGCACGCGGTCCCACTCGCGGACCGAGTCCTCGAAGCCGAGGGTGGTGATGTCGCAGGCCTCCTGGAGCTCCCCGACCTCCCACTCGTCCTTGATCAGGCGCAGCTCGTCGGCGACGCGGGCGAGGTCCTCGTCCGTGGTGAGGTCGCGGGTCTTGCGGTCGTCGTCGAACGACGGCAGGTCCTTGACGTGGCGGACCTCGATGCCGAGGGAGTCGGAGATCTCCTGCGCCGACGGGCGGCGCCCGGCCCACAGCTCGCCGTACTGCCGGTCGCGGAAGAACTCGTCGGTGTCGCGCTCGGACCGGGGACGGGCGTAGAGCACCGACTCGCCGTCCTCGACGACCAGCACGGCGTCGGAGGTCTGGTTGCCGGAGAAGTAGGTGTGGGCGGTGTCGGGCCGGAAGCGGTAGTCGGTGTCGTTCGCGCGCACCTTGTAGGTGCCGGCCGGCAGCACCAGCCGGTCGTCGGGGAACGCCTCGGCGAGCTTCGCGCGGCGCGCGGCCGCCCGGTCGGCCACCGGGTGCCGCGGCATGTCGAGCGTGCGGTCGCCCCAGCCCTCGCGCATGAAGGCGGCGTAGGCAGCCGGGACGGCCGGGTCGTGCGACTCGGTCTTGGGCTGCTCACCGGCGTCGCCGGCAGTCTGGACGGTCTCGGCGGGGTTCTCCGCAGTCGGCTCGCTCACGCGGTCACTGTACGCCGGAACGCGGGCGCGCCCGGACCCCGCTGACGTCCCCCGTAGGGGTGCGGCAAGGCGGGTGGGAAGGGGCTGCTCCGTTAGGGTCGGACCCATGAAGCGAGGCCGCCGCGACAGTGTCGCGTTCACCGTGGTGGTGGCCGCACTGGTGCTCCTCGGGGCCGTCGTCATGGCGGTGGTCGTCGCGCTCTCCGGCGCTCCCGGCTCGCTGGCGCTGGCAGCCCTGCTCGCGGCCGTCCCGGTCGGCCCGCTCATCGGCTGCTTCATGTGGCTCGACCGCTACGAGCCCGAGCCGCGCAACCTGCTCGTCGCCGGACTGCTCTGGGGTGCGTTCGCCGCCACCGGTGCGGCCATCGTCTTCCAGGGCCTCGGCCTCGCGGGCGGTGCGACCGAGCGCGACCTGCTCAACGTCGTGGCTCCCGGCACCGAGGAGGTCACCAAGGGTGCCTTCCTGTTCCTGCTGCTGTGGTGGCGCCGGCACGAGCTCGACGGCGTCCTCGACGGGATCGTCTACGCCGGCATGGTCGGCGTCGGGTTCGCCTACACGGAGAACATCCTCTACCTCGCAGCCGCCTACGACGGCACCGACGGGCTCGGCCCCGGCGGCACCACGGCGCTGACCTCGACCTTCATCGTGCGCTGCCTGATCAGTCCGTTCGCCCACCCCTTCTTCACCGCGTTCGTCGGGATCGGCGTGGGCCTCGCCATCGCCTCGCGACGGACGTGGGTACGACTCCTCGCGCCGGTGGTCGGCCTGGTGCTGGCCGTCGTCCTCCACAGCGTCTGGAACTCCTCCACCGTCTCCGGCACCGGCGACTTCTTCGTCGTCTACGGCACGCTGATGTTCCCGGTGTTCGTCGGCGTCGTCGCCTTCGCGGTCTACCGGCGCCGGTCCGAGCGCCCCCTGCTCGCCCAGGCCCTGCAGGACGCCGCGGACCGCGGGCTGCTGCCCGCCACCGACATCCCGTGGCTCGTCGACCTGCGCGCCCGACGGCACGCCCGCCGCTGGGCGCGCCACGCGGGGCGGCCCGCTCGCCGAGCGTGCCATGCGGGAGTACCAGGCCGCCGCCATCGAGCTCGGCTACCTCCACCACCGCTACCTGCGCGGCACGGCGCCGTCCGACTTCTCCCTGCGCGGGCAGGAGCACGTCGAGGAGCTCGGTCGGATCCGCCCCTACATCTCCTTCCCCGGACAGGTGGTCCCCACGCGATGACCCACGACGACGACGGGACCGCCGACCAGGCCCCCGAGCAGGCTCCACGAGCAGGCCCCGAGCAGGCCCCCGAGCAGCGGCGCGCCCCCGACGCCTCGACCGCGATGGTGACCGCCCTGGTGCGCCTGCGCGGCGCCCTGCAGGAGGCGCGCCTCCCGCTCGAGCTCCCCGGGGCGGACGAGCAGCGTGGTGCTCGCGCGGAGATGGTCGACCAGCTCGAGGACTACGTGATCCCGCGCCTGATGACCCTCGACGCGCCGCTCCTCGCGGTCGTCGGCGGCTCCACCGGCGCCGGCAAGTCGACGCTGGTCAACTCCCTCGTCGGCACCCGCGTCACCACGCCCGGTGTGCTGCGCCCCACGACCCGGTCGCCGGTGCTCGTCCACCACCCCGACGACGCGAAGTGGTTCGGCCAGGACCGCCTGCTGCCCGAGCTCGAGCGGGTCGACCGCCAGACCAACGACCCCGCCGCGCTGCAGCTCGTGCCGTCGCCCGCCATGGCGCCGGGCCTCGCCGTCCTCGACGCCCCCGACATCGACTCGGTCGAGGAGCAGAACCGGGTGCTGGCGGCCCAGCTGCTCGCCGCCGCCGACCTGTGGCTCTTCGTCACCTCGGCCGCGCGCTACGCCGACCAGGTGCCGTGGGACTTCCTGCGCAAGGCCGCGGACCGCTCGGCCGCCGTCGCCATCGTCCTCGACCGCACCCCGCCCGACGCGGTGGACACGATCACCACGCACCTCGCCCGGATGCTGGCCAGCCGCGGCCTCAAGGACTCCCCGCTGTTCGTCGTCGAGGAGGGCGAGGTCTCCGAGCTCGGGCTGCTGTCCTCGTCGTCGGTGATGGAGATCCGGCAGTGGCTCCGCGCGCTCGCCGACGACGAGGAGGCACGCCAGTCGGTGGTCCAGCAGACCCTCGACGGCGCGATCCGCACGCTGGCCCGTCGTACGCACTCGGTGGCCGACGCCGCCACCGAGCAGGTCGACGCCGTACGCCGCCTGCGCGAGGACGCCAACGAGGCCTACGACCGGGCCGTGACCGCGGTCGGCGAGGCGTCGGCCGACGGCACCCTGCTGCGCGGCGAGGTCCTGGCGCGCTGGCAGGAGTTCGTCGGCACCGGCGAGCTGCTCCGCTCGCTGGAGACCCGCGTCGGCTGGATCCGGGACCGCGTCGTCAACGCCGTCAAGGGCAAGCCGCAGCAGGCCGAGCGGGTGACCGTGGCGGTCGAGTCCGGTCTCGAGACGCTCATCCTCGAGCACGCCGAGGCCGCCGCCGAGCGCGCCGAGGCCTCCTGGCGCAGCACGGCCGCCGGGCAGATCCTGCTGCGCGACGCCGGCGAGGACCTCGGTCGGGCGTCCCGCGACTTCCGCCGCCGCGCCGAGCGCGCGGTCCGCGACTGGCAGTCCGACGTGCTCGACATGGTCCGCACCGAGGGCGCCGAGAAGCGCTCGACGGCACGCTTCCTCGCCTTCGGCGTCAACGGCCTGTCCGTGGCGCTGATGGTCGTGGTGTTCGCCCACACCGCCGGGGTCACCGGCGCCGAGGCCGGCATCGCCGGCGGGTCCGCCATCCTCGGCCAGAAGCTGCTCGAGGCGGTCTTCGGCGACCAGGCCGTGCGCTCGCTCGCCGAGCGCGCCCGCCGCCAGCTCGAGGCGTCCATGCGTGACCTCCTCGACGCCGAGCGCCGCCGCTACACCGACCTGCTCGACACCATGGAGGTCTCGCCCGAGACGCCCGAGCGCATGCGCGCCGCCGCCCGCAAGGTCGACGACCTGCGCTTCGCCTCGGCACGCCGCGCCCCCGAGGCGGCGTCGCCCCCGGCGCCGGAGCCTCACCGGGTGTCGGAGCCCGAGGACCACGCCCCCTAGGGTTGGGGGCGCACAGCAGCACCACTCGGACGGTGAGGAACCCATGACGTCGTTGCTCGAAGGGGCCAAGAAGCTGGTCACCAGGAGCTCTGACACCGGCGCGCGCGTCGAGGGACTCGAGCGCGCCGCCGAGGCGGCGCGCGGTCGGGTCGACGACGCCGTGGTCGACGACGCCACCGCCGTGGCCGCCCGCGCCTCGAGCCGGCTCAAGCTGTCCGCCGAGCACACCGTGGTCGCGCTCGGCGGCGCCACCGGCTCCGGCAAGTCCTCCACCTTCAACGCGCTGAGCGGTCTCGAGCTGTCCGCGGTCGGCGTACGCCGTCCCACGACGTCGTGGGCCACCGCCGTCGTGTGGGGCAAGCAGGGCGCCGAGGAGCTGCTGGAGTGGCTCGGCATCCCCGCCCGCCACCAGGTCACCCGCGACTCGATGCTGTCGAAGGCCGACGAGGACGTCGAGATGCGCGGCGTCGTGCTGCTCGACCTCCCCGACCACGACTCCACCGAGGTCTCCCACCACCTCGAGGTCGAGCGGCTCGTCCAGCTCGCCGACATGATGGTGTGGGTCCTCGACCCGCAGAAGTACGCCGACGCGGCCATCCACGACCGGTTCCTCAAGCCCCTCGCCGGGCACAAGGACGTGATGCTGGTCGTGCTCAACCACATCGACACGGTGCCCGAGGACCGTCGCGCGGGCATGGTCGACGACGTACGCCGCCTGCTCGAGGCCGACGGCCTGGGCGGGGTCCCGGTGCTGCCGGTCAGTGCCCGCCACGGCTGGGGCATCCAGGAGCTGCGCGCGTTGATCGCCAAGCGGGTGGCCGAGAAGAAGGTCACCCGGGCCCGGCTCGAGGCCGACGTGCGTTCGGCGGCCCAGCGCCTGGAGGCGGCGACCGGCACCGGCAAGGTGCCCACCCTGTCCAAGGAGCGCGTCGCCGCGCTCGACGACGCCTTCGCCGAGGCGGCCGGCGTCCCGACGGTGGTCAAGGCCGTGGCCGACTCGACCCGGCTGCGCGCCAACCGCGCGACCGGCTGGCCCGTCACGGCGTGGTTCTCCCGGCTCAAGCCCGACCCGCTCAAGCGACTCCACCTCGACCTCGGCGCCGCCGGCAAGGAGCTCACCGGTGCCGCGCGCACGTCCGTGCCGCAGGCGACCGGCGTGCAGCGCGCCCGCGTCGACACCGAGGTGCGCTCGCTGGCCGACCAGGTGGGGGAGGGCATGGCGCCGTCGTGGGCGAGCTCGGTCCGCGCGGCCTCGGTGTCCCGGCTGCCCGACCTCGGCGACCGCCTCGACCGCGCCGTCGCCGCCACCGACCTCGGTGCGACGAAGATCCCCGTGTGGGCCGGCCTCGTGCGCGTCCTGCAGTACGTCCTCATCATCGCAGCGCTCGTCGGTGCCGGCTGGCTCGCGCTCCTCGCGCTCGGCTCCTACGCCCGGCTGCCCGAGCCGCCCACGCCCGACGTCGGCGCCTTCCCGCTGCCGACCCTGCTGCTGCTCGGTGGGATCGTCCTCGGCCTGCTCCTCGCCCTGGTCTGCCGGTGGCTGGTCGCGCTGACGGCCCGGTCGCGGGCACGGGCGGCCGACAAGCGGCTGCGCGACGCCATCTCCGAGGTCTCCGCGGAGCTGGTGGTGGCGCCGATCGAGGCCGAGCTCGCCTCCTACGCCACCGTCCGCGAGGGACTCGCGACCGCCCTGCGCTGAGCCGCCCGCTGGCCACCAGCCGTCCACAGGTGCGATGGTCCGCGCGTCGTCCACAGGACGTCCGGTCGCCGGACCGGTCGTGTCGGTCATCGGCCCTGAGCCTTGGAGCAGCGCGGCGGGCCCGCTGCCGCGGACACCAGGAGGCACCTCGATGAACGACACCCAGATCACCCTGACCGGCTGGATCGGCGGCGACGTCACGCTGCGCGAGCTGACCGGCGGGCGAGCCGTGGCCACCTTCCGGATCGCCTGCACCCCGACGCGGTACCGCGACGGCGAGTGGGTGAAGGGCACCACCTCGTGGCACACCGTCACGGCGTGGAACCGTCTCGGCCGCCACGTCGCGACCTCCCTCGCCAGCGGTGACCCCGTCGTCGTGCACGGCCGGCTCGTGGCCGACGTCTGGGAGCGCGACGGAAAGCCGCAGACGTCCTTCGAGGTCGTCGCCACCGCGGTGGGTCACGACCTCTCGCACGGCACCACCGTCCTCACCCGGTCCAGCACCGCGGCGGAGCAGCCGGCCAGCGCGTCGGAGAGCGTTCCCATCGCCGCGCCGGCGGTGGACGACACCGGCGCGGCGGAGCAGCCGGCCCGGGCGGCGTGAGCCGTCCCCTCGGGGCCGACGGGTGCGATTGTCGGCGCGGGGGCGCTTCCCCGTAGGCTCGCCCGCATGGCTGAGTACGTCTTCACACTGCGCAACGTGCGCAAGGCCCACGGTGACAAGGTCGTCCTCGACAACGTCACCCTCTCGTTCCTCCACGGCGCCAAGATCGGCGTCGTCGGACCCAACGGCACGGGCAAGTCCTCGCTGCTGAAGATCATGGCGCAGCTCGACCACGCCAACAACGGCGACGCGATCCTCGACCCCGACGCGACCGTCGGGATGCTGCAGCAGGAGCCGCCGCTGAGCGAGGGCAAGACCGTCCTGGAGAACGTCGAGGAGGCCGTCGGCGAGCTCAAGGGCAAGATGAAGCGCCTCGAGGAGGCGTACATGGAGATGGGCGAGCCCGACGCCGACCAGGACGCCCTGATGGAGGAGACCGGCAACCTCCAGACCGAGCTCGACAACGCCAACGCGTGGGACATCGACAGCCGCCTCGACCAGGCCATGGACGCGCTGCGCTGCCCGCCGCCGGACGTCCTCGTCGACAACCTCTCCGGTGGTGAGCGCCGCCGCGTCGCGCTCTGCAAGCTGCTGCTCCAGCAGCCCGACCTGCTGCTCCTCGACGAGCCCACCAACCACCTCGACGCCGAGTCCGTCCAGTGGCTCGAGGGCCACCTCGCCTCCTACCCGGGCGCCGTCCTGGCCGTGACCCACGACCGGTACTTCCTCGACAACGTCGCCCAGTGGATCCTCGAGCTCGACCGCGGCAAGGCGCACCCCTACGAGGGCAACTACACGACCTACCTCGAGACCAAGAAGGACCGCCTCAAGATCGAGGGCCAGAAGGACGCCAAGCGCGCCAAGGTCCTCGAGCGCGAGCTCGAGTGGGTCCGCTCCAACGCCAAGGCCCGCCAGACCAAGAGCAAGTCCCGTCTGGCGCGCTACGAGGAGATGGCGGCCGAGGCCGACCGGATGCGCAAGATCGACACCTCCGAGATCAACATCCCGGCCGGTCCGCGCCTGGGCGACGTCGTCCTGGAGGCCGACAAGCTCGGCAAGGGCTTCGAGGGTCGCACCCTCATGCACGACGTCTCGTTCAAGCTGCCGCGCGCCGGCATCGTCGGCGTCATCGGCCCCAACGGCGTCGGCAAGACCACGCTGTTCCGGATGATCACCGGCCAGGAGGAGCCCGACGAGGGCACGCTGAAGGTCGGCCAGACCGTCAAGATCTCCTACGTCGACCAGAGCCGCGGCGGCATCGACCCCACCAAGAACGTGTGGGAGGTCGTCTCCGACGGGCTCGACTTCATCAAGGTCGCCAACTTCGAGATGAACAGCCGCGCCTACGTCGCGTCGTTCGGCTTCAAGGGCCCCGACCAGCAGAAGAAGGCCGGCGTGCTGTCCGGTGGTGAGCGCAACCGCCTCAACCTCGCGCTGACGCTCAAGATGGGCGGCAACATGCTGCTCCTCGACGAGCCCACCAACGACCTCGACGTCGAGACCCTGTCCTCGCTCGAGGACGCGCTGCTCGACTTCCCCGGCTGCGCCGTGGTCACCTCGCACGACCGGTGGTTCCTGGACCGCGTGGCGACCCACATCCTCGCGTGGGAGGGCGACGCCGAGGACCCGGCCAACTGGTTCTGGTTCGAGGGCAACTACGCGGCCTACGAGGAGAACAAGATCGAGCGGCTCGGCATCGAGGCAGCGCGCCCGCACCGGGTCACGCACCGCCGCCTCACCCGCGACTGAGTCGAGCAGCCGGCCGCGAGGAACGAGCGGCCGGCGTGGGCTCAGGACGTGCGGAGCTCCGACTCCGGGTGCCGGTTGACCAGGTGGTCCGACACCCGGTCGAAGACCCGGCCCAGCGCGGCGAAGTCCTCGGCCGGCACGAGGTCGAGGATGTTGCGTCGCACGCTCTCGACGTGGCACGGCGCGGCGCGCACGAGCAGGTCGTAGCCCTTCTCGGTCATGGTCGCCACCACGCCGCGCCCGTCCTCGGGCGTCGTGCCGCGGGTGACGTAGCCGACCGCCTCCATGCGCGCGACGGTGTGGGTCACCCGGCTGCGTGAGTGCGCCATCGCGTCGGCGAGCTGGGCCATCCGCATCGCCCGGCCGGGACGCTCGGACAGCCGGACGAGCACCTCGTACTCGGTGAGCGACATGCTGAACTCACGGCGCAGGTCGTCGTCGAGGCGTTCCTCGAGGAGCGTCATCCCCATCATCAGGGCACGCCAGGAGTGTTGCTGGTCGTCGTCGAGCCATCGCGGCTCCCCCGTCCCGGTCATGGGACAAGCGTAGTGCGCGCGGAGGCCCGAACGGCTCAGGAGAGCCGCTCGAGGATCATCGCCATGCCCTGGCCGCCGCCGACGCACATGGTGATCAGCCCGGTGGACTTGTCGTGCCAGTCGAGGCTGTTGAGCATCGTGTTCTGCAGGCGGGCCCCGGTCATGCCGAAGGGGTGGCCCACGGCGATGGCGCCGCCGTTGACGTTGAGCCGGTCGAGGTCGATGCCGAGGTCCTGGTAGGACGGCACGACCTGGGCGGCGAAGGCCTCGTTGATCTCCACGAGGTCGATGTCGCCGATGCCCATGCCGGCGTACTTCAGCGCGTTCCTCGTGGCCTCGACCGGGCCGAGGCCCATGATCTCGGGGGAGAGGCCCGAGACGCCGGTGGACACGATCCGCGCCAGCGGGGTGAGGCCGAGCTCGGCCGCCTTGGTGTCGGACATGACCACGACTGCCGCCGCGCCGTCGTTCAGCGCGCAGCAGTTGCCGGCCGTGACGACGCCGTCGGGGCGGAACACCGGGTCGAGGCCGGCGATGGCGTCGTACGTCACCCCGGCGCGCGGGCCGTCGTCCTTGCTGACGACCGTGCCGTCGGGCGTCGTGACGGGGGTGATCTCGCGCTCCCAGAAGCCGTCGGCGATCGCCTTCTCGGCGAGGTTCTGCGACCGCACGGCGAACTCGTCGAGCTCCTTGCGGTCGAGCCCGCGGAGCCGGGCGACGTTCTCCGCGGTCTGGCCCATCGCGACGTAGATGTCGGGGAGCTGGCCGTCCTCGCGCGGGTCGTGCCAGTCCTGGCCGCCCTTCGCGAGCTCCGCCGTCCGTGCGCCGGCGTCCGCGAAGAGCGGGTTGCGGGTGTCGGGGATGTGGTCGGAGGTGCCCTTCGCGAAGCGGGAGACCGTCTCGACGCCGGCGGAGACGAAGATGTCGCCCTCGCCGGCCTTGATCGCGTGGAACGCCATCCGCGTCGTCTGCACCGACGACGAGCAGTAGCGGGTGACCGTCGCGCCGGGGACCTCGAGGCCGAGGAGGGTCGTCACCACGCGCGCCATGTTGTTGCCCGACTCCCCGCCCGGCAGCCCGCAGCCGAGCAGCAGGTCCTCGATCGCGGTGGGGTCGAGGTCGGGGACCTTGGCCAGCGCGGCCTGCACGGCGAGGACGGTGAGGTCGTCGGGACGGAAGTCCTTGAGCGAGCCCTTGTTGGCGCGGCCGATGGGGGTGCGCGCTGCGGAAACGATCACTGCCTCGGGCATGGAGAACTCCGGTTGCTCGGCGGTTGCACGGTCTCGCCGCACCCTAGTGCGGCACCCGGTCTCAGGTCTGCGCAGGGTTGGGTCCGAGCCCCGACAGCAGCTGCTCGACGCTCGCGCTGACGAAGGCACGACGGCGCCGCTGGGGGAGCAGGAGCGACGCGAGCAGGACGCCGTCCAGCGCCGCGACGAGCGTCTCGGCCGAGGCGCCCGCGTCCTCGCCCGCTGTCTCCAGCACGCCGCTCACGGTGCGGACGAGGTCGTCGCGCCACTGCGTGAAGCGCTCGGCGAGGACCGCGTCGCGGGTGGCGGCGACCGTCAGCTCGAGCCGGGCGGCCAGCAGGTCGGGCTCGCCGAGCCACCGCGAGAAGAGCCGGGAGACCTCCGCGACGGCACGCTCGTGGTCGCCGGGGCACGACGCGAGCCGCGCACCGAGGGCCGCCACGTCGGCGGCCAACCGGTCCGCGACGACGTCCCCCAGGGCACGGAGCAGGGCGTCGCGGGTGCGGAAGTAGGCCGACGAGCTCCCCTCGGACAGCCCTGCCTCGCGGTCGACCGCGCGATGGGTGAGCCCGCGGTTGCCCTGCTGGGCCAGCACCGTCGTCGCCGCCGCCAGGATCTGCCGGCGACGCGGCGACAGCTCCTCGCGCGCTGGGCTCACGGTCTCCTCCTCGGGAACCGACCGGAGTCGGGACCGGCGGTGACGCAGGACACTACCGGCCCGACTTGCGCTCCTCGCCGCGCGGCGTATTCTTCTACATACGTAGAAGTTCTACATCTGTAGAAAGGAACCACCATGCAGCTCCTCGACTCGACCGCCGCCGGCCTCTACCTCGCCTTCGCCGGGACGGTGATCGTCCTGGGCCTCGTCCTGGCGCTCGCCGTGGCGCCCGTCGCCCTGCGCGAGACCCGCACCGACCGCAAGGCCCGCCGCGAGTCCATCCCCACCTACTACGGCCGCCTGCACTTCGCCGCCTGAGCGTCGCGGGCACCGGGACACCACGTCCCGGGCCACTGACTGACACCGCCACGCCCCGAACGCCTGCGTCTGCGACGATCGGGGCGTGCGGCACCTCTATCGCTGTCCCCTCCGGTGGGCCGACCTCGACCTGCTCGGCCACGTCAACAACGTCACCTACGTCGACTACCTCCAGGAGGCGCGGGTGGACATGTTCCGCACGCACGCCCCCGACAGTCGCGCGGAGGACCTGGCCGAGGGCGTCGTGGTGGTCCGGCACGAAGTGACCTACGTGTCCTCGCTGACCTTCGGCTTCGAGCCGGTCGCGATCGAGTGCTGGGTCACCGAGATCCGCGCCGCGAGCTTCACGATGGCCTACGAGGTCTTCGAGGAGGACGAGGCGGGGGAGCGCACCGTCTTCCTCCGGGCGCGGACGGTGCTCACCCCGTACGTCTTCGCCACCGAGCGGCCGCGCCGGCTCCACCCCGAGGAGCGTGAGTCGCTCGGCCGCCTGCTCGAGCCGGACGAGCCGGTGCGGCCGCCGGCCGCGCCCCGGGTCGTCGACGTGCCGGGCGGTCACTACCCGGTGCACGTCCGCTTCAGCGACGTGGACGTCTACGGCCACGTCAACAACGTGAAGTACTTCGAGTACTTCCAGGAGGCGCGCATCCAGCTCATGGTGGCCAGCGGCCGAGAGCTGGGCCAGGGCTACCACCTCGTCGTCGCGCAGACCGACGTCGACTACCGGCGCCCGATCCTCTTCCGCGCCGAGCCCTACGACTGCGCGACCTGGGTCTCGCACATCGGCAGCACGTCGGTCGTGTTCGAGTCCGTCGTCCGCGACGGCGACGACGTGCTGGCCCGCGCGAAGGTGGTCGGCGTGTGCCTCGACAGCGCGACCGGCCGGCCGGCGCCGGTGCCCGCGGAGTTCCGCGACCTGGTCGGGGCCGTCACTCCATCGAGTTGACCATGAACTGCGCCGCGTGGGTCACGTAGTCCCAGAACCGCGCGTCCTGCTCCTCGGTGAGGTCGGCCTCGTCGAGGCCGGCGCGGAAGTGCACCAGCCACCGCTGCGCGGCGTCGGGCGTCACCTGGAACGGGGCGTGGCGCATCCGCAGCCGCGGGTGCCCCCGCGTGTCGCCGTACGTCGTCGGGCCGCCCCAGTACTGCATCAGGAACAGCGTGAACCGCTCCTCGGCAGGTCCGAGGTCCTCCTCGGGGTACATCGGGCGCAGCAGCTCGTCGTCGGCCACGCCGGCGTAGAAGCGGTGCACGATCGTGCGGATCGTCTCCTCGCCGCCGATCTCCTCGTAGAAGGTGGTCGTCACGACCCCATCCTCCCGTGCCGCCCCAGCGGGCTCAGGCCGGGGTCTCGCCAGTGGGGGCGACCTCGGCCTCGGTCTGGGCCGGACCCCGGGCCGGCGGCTGTCCCTCCTCGTCGGTGAGCGAGGGGTCGGGGCGCTCCTGCTCCCGGATCCACAGCACGCGCTGGGCGAACGGGACCTCGATGCCCTCGAGGTCGAAGCGCGCCTTGATCCGCTGCCGCATCTCGCGGGCGACCGCCCACTGCTCGAGCGGGGCGGTCTTGAGGGCGACGCGCACGAGCACGCCGTCGGGGCCGAGCTCCTGCACGCCCCACACGGAGGGCTCCTCGATGACACGGCCCTTGAAGTCCTCGTCGTCCCAGAGGTCGTGCGCCACGTCGGCCAGCACCCGCTGCACGTGGGCGAGGTCCTCCCCGTAGGTGACGCCCACGTCGAGGACCGTGCGGGCCCAGTTCTGGCTCATGTTGCCGACGCGGAGGATCTCGCCGTTGCGGACGTACCAGACGGTGCCGTTGACGTCGCGCAGCCGGGTGACGCGCAGGCTGACGGCCTCGACGGTGCCGGAGGCCTCGCCGAGGTCGACCTCGTCGCCGACGCCGTACTGGTCCTCGAAGATCATGAAGATGCCGGACAGGAAGTCCTTGACCAGCGCCTGCGAGCCGAAGCCGATGGCCACGCCGATGACCCCGGCGCTGGCGATGAGGGGGGCGATGTCGTAGCCGAGCTCGGCGATGAACATGAGCGTGACGACGGTGAGCACCACGCCGGTGACGATGCTCTTCAGCAGCGACCCCATGGTGGCTGCGCGCTGGACCCGTCGGGTGTAGCCGGGGTCCTCGTTCAGGTTGAGAGCCGCTCCCATCCGGCCGCCGGAGATGGCACGGCTGACGCGGTTGGGCAGCATCCCGTGCTCGGCCCTGCGGACGATGCGGTCGATGAGCCGGTGGAGCAGCCACCGGACCACGAGGCCGATGAGGATCAGGCCCAGGAGGGCGGACGGCTTTCCGACGATCCAGTCGACGCCCGTCGCGAACGTGGAGTCGCCCGTCTGCTCGTACGTCAGGTTGCAGAGGTCCTCGCCGGCGTCGCAGGGGTTGGTCTCGCTCCCGGAGGCCTCGGTCACGGCGATGAACGGGGTGGTGAGGGGGTGAGGCATGCCGGCCAGTATGGGCGATACCCTGTTGCCCGTGACCACGCACGTCAGGCCCTCGAGCTCGCCCCGCAGCACCCGCGCCCGCCGGACGGGCCGCGTCTCGGCCCTGGCCGCCGGCGCCGTCCTCGTCCTGCTCTCCGCGCCGGCCCACGCCGACGTGCCGGAGGGCTGGGGAGGGTTGACCGAGCACGAGACGCTCGACCCCCTGCACTCCCTCGCGCTGTTCATCGGGATCCCGGCGCTGCTCTTCGTGCTGATCGCGCTCGCGGTCTACCTGCCCGTGATGGTCCGCGGCGAGAAGCTGCTGCCGGACTACTCGGCGGGCGAGGCGCAGTGGATCGGTGGCCCCCGCCAGGGCGTCGCCGAGCTCCCGGCGCCCGACGGCGAGGACTCCCGGGCGGGTGGCGCAAGTGGCCGCTGGTGACGCGCTGACCGAGGCCGACCGGCTGGCCCTCGACAAGACGATCCGTCTCGCCGAGCAGACCTGCCGCTTCGAGTTCTCCGTCTACGTCGGTCCCGTCGAGGGCGACGACACCCGTGCCTGGGCGACCCGGCTCCACAACCGTCTCGTGGTCCCGGCCCGGAGCGTGCTGGTGCTCGTCGACCCGCGCCGCCGCGTCATCGAGGTCGTCACCGGTGGTGACGTACGCCGCCACCTGACCGACGCCGAGGTCGAGCTGGCCGTCCTGGAGATGGCGTCGGAGTTCGCCGCCGGCACCATGCTGGTCGGCCTCCAGCGCGGCATCGCCATGCTCGCCGAGCACGCGCGGCCGCAGACGACCCTCCACGCCTGACGAGGTCGAGTCGGCTCATCCTGACGCCGAGATCGCGACGAGTCGGCGCATCCTGACCCCGAAGGGACCAGGACGCGCCGACTCGACGTCGTTCCGTCCGCAGGATGCGCCGACTCGACATGCGAGGAGGCCTGAGGTCACGTCGTGACCTCAGGCCTCCGCCTTGCTGAGCGCGAGGATCAGCGCGCGTCGTGCTGCTGGGCGGTCAGCGCCCGGGCGATCTCGGCACGGGCCTCGCCGACGTAGCGCTGCGCCTGCTTGGGCGCCGAGCTGTCCGCCAGCCACTCGTCGAGGCGGGCGAGGGTGGCCTCGGACCCGAGCGCCTTGGGGAAGCCGTACTCGAGGATCGTCGAGGCCTTGTGGAAGCCCAGCGTGTCGACGAGCGTCTCCGACGCGGCGAGGAACTTCTCGAGGTAGGGCGCGAGCACGTCCTCCTGGCCGAAGCGGAAGATCGAGAACGCGATCTCGCGCGAGGTCTCGTTGGGCGTCGACGGGTCGAGGAGCGCGTCCCACGCGGCGGCCTTGGCCTCCGCGGTCGGCTGCGCGGCGCGAGCCGCGGCGGCCTGCTCCTTGCCCGAGATGGTCTTGTCGACCTCGAGCTCGGCGTCGATCTCCGCGTCGCCGAAGCGACCCTGCTTGGCGAGCGCCGTGATGAGCGCCCAGCGCATGTCCTGGTCGACGGCCAGTCCCTCGACCTCGAACGACCCGTCGAGCAGGCCGATGAGGTCGCCGAGAGCCGCGTCGCTGTGGGCGGCCCCGGCGTAGGAGCGGGCGAAGGTGAGCTGGTGGTCGCTGCCGGGCTCGGCGGCGAGCAGGAGCTCGCGCAGGCCGGTCTCCCACGTCGCCTTGAGCTCGGGACGGTGCGCGGGGTCGGAGTAGAAGTTGACCGCCAGTGCGGTGGACGCCGGGATCCGCGTCACGGCCCACGCGTCGGTCTCCTGACCGATGTTGGCCAGGACCAGGTCGGCCCAGTCGCGGGTGCGCATCTCGCCGTCGCGGGTCATGTCCCACGCGGCACCCCAGACGAGGGCACGCGGCAGCGAGTCCTCGAAGGTGGACAGCGACGCGATGGCGGTCGCCAGCGACCGCTCGTCGAGGCGGATCTTGGCGTAGGCGTGGTCCTCGTCGTTGAGCAGGAGCAGCGCGGGCTGCTTCACCCCGACGAGCTGCGGCACCTCGGTGCTGGCGCCCTCGACGTCGATCTCGACGTAGTCGCGACGCACCAGGCGGCCGTCGCCATCACCGTCGGACACAGTGTCGTACAGGCCGATGCCGAGGCGGTGCCGACGGAGGGTCGGCCAGTCCTCGTGGGCGGTCTGGCTCACCGCGAACGCCGTGTAGGCGCCGTCGGCGTCGAGCTCGAAGGACGGGGCGAGCGTGTTGACGCCCGCGGTCTGCAGCCACTCCTGGGCCCAGCCCTGCAGCTCACGGCCCGACGACTTCTCCAGGGTGGCGAGCAGGTCCTTGAACTCCGGGTTGCCGTACTCCCATTCCTTGAAGTAGCTGCGCAGGCCCTCCAGGAAGGGCTCGATGCCGACCCACGCGACGAGCTGCTTGAGCACCGAGGCGCCCTTGGCGTAGGTGATCATGTCGAAGTTGACCTCGACGGCGTGCAGGTCGACGTTGTCGGCCGCGATCGGGTGCGTCGAGGGGAGCTGGTCGGCGCGGTAGCCGGTCTGCTTGCGGGCGTTGGCGAAGCCGGTCCACGCGTCGTCGAACTCGGTGGCGTTGGCCTCGCACCAGTAGCACGCCCACTCGGCGAACGACTCGTTGAGCCAGAGGTCGTCCCACCACTTCATGGTGACGAGGTCGCCGAACCACATGTGGGCCATCTCGTGGGTGATGACCGAGGCCCGGAACTCGAAGAACGAGCGCGGCTGGCGGCTGCGGGGGAGGTACTCGTCGCGCAGCGTCACGCAGCCGGCGTTCTCCATCGCCCCGGCGTTGTACTCGGGGACGTAGAGCTGGTCGTACTTCCCGAACGGGTAGGGGTAGTCGAACTGCTCCTCGAACCACTCGAAGCTCTGCTTGGTGAGCTTGACCAGCTCGGCCGTGTCCATGTGCTCCTTGAGCGACTGGCGGCAGTAGTGGCCGAGGGGGATGGTGCCGAACTTGCCCTCGTAGGTGTCGAACTCGCCGTGGTACTCACCAGCCACGATCGCGGTGATGTAGGTCGACATCCGCTTGGTGGTGGGGAAGCGCCAGGTCGACGTGCCGCTCTGCCCGTCCTGGGCGGCCTCGGGCTCGGGCGTCGCGGCGTTGGAGACCACGACCCAGTGGGACGGGGCGGTGACGTTGAAGGTGAAGACGGCCTTCAGGTCGGGCTGCTCGAACGTGGTGAAGACGCGGCGCGCGTCGGGCACCTCGAACTGGCTGTAGAGGTAGACCTTGTCGTCGGCCGGGTCGACGAAGCGGTGCAGGCCCTCCCCGGTGTTGGAGTAGGCGCAGTCCGCGGTCACGACGAGCGTGTTGGCCTCCTCGAGGCCGTCGAGCGTGATGCGGCTGTCGGCGTACGCCGTGGCGGGGTCGAGGCTGCGCCCGTTGAGGGTGATCTCGCGGACGGCGGGGGCGACCAGGTCGGCGAAGGTGACCGAACCGGGCTCGCGGCAGGTGAACTCGAGCGTGGTGGTGGAGACGAAGGTGGTCGCCTCGGGCTGGGTGGCTGAGGTCAGGTCCAGGTCGACGGTGTACGCCGAGACGTCCAGGAGGGCGGCGCGGGTGGCGGCCTCGTCCCGGGTGAGGTTGGTTCCAGGCATGTGGGCATCCTGCCACCGAGCCGTCGGAATACCGACGGCGCGTGAGCACTTGTGCCAGACATGGCTACTGCTGACCTCTGGTTCGACCCGCTCTGCCCGTTCGCCTGGATCACCTCGCGCTGGATCCGCGAGGTCGAGCAGGTCCGCGACATCGACGTGCAGTGGCACGTGATGTCGCTGGCCTACCTGAACAAGGACAAGGACATCCCCGCCGAGTACCGCGAGATGCTGCAGGGCACCGAGAAGCCCGTCCGCGTCGCGATCAAGATCGCCGAGGACCACGACAACAAGACCCTCGGTGACTGGTACACCGCCATCGGCACCCGGCGCCACAACAACGGCGAGGAGCTCTCGAAGGAGACCGTCGCCGCCTCGCTCGCCGACGTCGGCCTCCCGGCCGACCTGATCGACGCCTGGGACGACGCGTCGCTCGACGACGCCGTCGCCAAGAGCCACCACGAGGGCATGGACCCCGTCGGTGACGACGTCGGCACCCCGACCATCCACATCAACGGGTCGGCGTTCTTCGGCCCCGTCCTCTCCAAGATCCCGCGCGGCGAGGAGGCCGGCGAGCTGTGGGACGGCGCGGTCGCCGTCGCCAAGTTCCCCTACTTCTACGAGCTGAAGCGCTCGCGCACCGGCGACCTCGACTTCAGCTGACCGCTCCGGTCATCCGACCCGATCAGGGCGCCACCCGGCGAGACCGGGTGGCGCCCGGTCACTAGGCTTGCGCCCATGACTCGTGTCCTGTCCGCCGTCGCCTGGCCGTACACCAACGGCCCGCGCCACATCGGCCACGTCGCCGGTTTCGGCGTCCCCTCCGACGTGTTCAGCCGGTTCATGCGGATGGCGGGCCACGACGTCCTCATGGTCAGCGGCACCGACGAGCACGGCACGCCGATCCTGGTGCTGGCCGACAACGAGGGCGTGCCCGCCCGCGAGCTGGTCGACAAGTACAACCAGGTGATCGTCGACGACCTCTGCGGTCTCGGCCTGTCGTACGACCTGTTCACCCGCACCACCACCGGCAACCACTACGCCGTGGTGCAGGAGATGTTCGAGACCTGCCGTCGCAACGGCTACATGGTCGAGGAGACGACGAAGACCGCGATCAGCCCCTCGACCGGGCGGACCCTGCCCGACCGCTACATCGAGGGCACCTGCCCCATCTGCGGCTACAAGGAGGCGCGGGGCGACCAGTGCGACAACTGCGGCAACCAGCTCGACCCGACCGACCTGATCGACCCGCGGTCGAAGATCAACGGCGAGACCCCTGAGTTCAAGGACACGCAGCACTGGTTCCTCGACCTGCCGGCGCTCGCCGAGGCGTTGGGGGAGTGGCTCGACGAGCGCGAGGCCACCGGCCTGTGGCGTCCCAACGTCATCAAGTTCAGCCAGAACATCCTCAAGGAGATCCGGCCGCGGGCGATGACCCGCGACATCGACTGGGGCATCCCCGTCCCGGGGTGGGAGGACCAGCCGACCAAGCGGCTCTACGTCTGGTTCGACGCCGTCATCGGCTACCTGTCCGCCTCCATCGAGTGGGCGCGACGACTGGCCGAGAAGGAGGGGACGAGCCCCGACAGGTGGCGCGAGTGGTGGAACGACGCCGACGCCGAGTCCTACTACTTCATGGGCAAGGACAACATCGTCTTCCACTCCCAGATCTGGCCGGCCGAGCTGCTGGCCTACAACGGCGCGGGCGACAAGGGCGGCGAGCCCGGCCCCTACGGCACGCTCAACCTGCCGACCGAGGTGGTCTCCAGCGAGTTCCTGACCTTCGGCGACTCCCAGTTCTCCACCAGCCGGGGCAACGTCATCTACGTCGGCGACTTCCTCGCCCGCTACGGCCCCGACCCGCTGCGCTACTACATCTGCGCCGCCGGCCCGGAGACCTCCGACGCCGCCTTCACGTGGGCCGACTTCGTCACCCGCAACAACTCCGAGCTGGTCGCCGGCTGGGGCAACCTGGTCAACCGCACCGCCACGATGATCGCCAAGAGCTTCGGCGAGATCCCGGCCGCAGGCCCGTTCGAGGAGGTCGACGAGCAGGTCCTCGCGACCGTCCGTGAGGGGTTCACGACCGTCGGCGGGCTGGTGGAGAAGCACCGGCTCCGGGCCGCGATCGCCGAGGCGATGCGGGTGGTCGGCGAGGTGAACAAGTACCTCACGGTCACCGAGCCCTACAAGATGAAGGACGAGTCGCAGCGCGAGCGGCTCGGCACCGTCCTCCACGTGGCCGCGCAGTGCGTGAGCGACTGCAACACGCTGCTGTCGCCGTTCCTGCCGCACGCAGCCAACAAGGTGCACGCGGTGCTCGGCGGTGAGGGCGAGCTCATGCCGATGCCGCGCATCGAGCAGGTCGACGAGCTCGAGCCCGACAACGGCGCCGGCCACGCGTCGTACTCGGTGATCACCGGCGACTACGCGTCCACGCCCGCGTGGGAGTCGCGCCCGGTCGTGGTCGGCGCGAAGGTCGACAAGCCGACGCCGGTCTTCACCAAGCTCGACCCGTCGGTCGTCGAGGAAGAGCTCGCCCGCGCGGCAGGTGAGCCCGCGTGACCGCGCCTGACCACGCCGCACCGGTGCCGGGGAACGGTGCCGAGATGCACCTGCCCCACTTCGTGGTGAAGCAGAAGCTCACGATGATGATCAACCGCTACGAGGTGTCGGAGTCCGACGGGTCCGGCAACACCACGCGGCTGATGGCGCTGGCCGAGCAGAAGCGGATGGCGTTCAAGGAGCAGGTCACCTTCTACTCCGACGCCGGCAAGTCCCGTCCGGTCTTCGGCTTCAAGGCCCGCCGGAAGCTCGACCTCAACGCCGGCTACGACGTCACGGACGAGTCCGGCGCCCAGATCGGCTACTTCAAGAAGGACTTCGGCGCCTCGTTGCTGCGCTCGACCTTCCACGTCGAGGGGCCTGGCTACACGGGCACTGGCCAGGAGCGCAACCAGGTCGTCGGCCTCGTGCGCCGCTTCACCGACCTCGAATTCCTGCCGATCCACTTCGACTTCGTCGACGCCGAGGGCGCTCCGCTCTTCTCGGTCGAGCGCAAGATGTCGATCGGTGACCGCTACCGGGTCGCCGTGCCCGACCAGCGGGTCGACTTCCGGGTCGCCGCCGCCGTCGCGGTCGCGCTCGACGCGCTGATGGCCAGGTAGGCCGCTCCGTCCCAGCACATCCAGGAGGTCGTCATGCAGGTCGCAGTCCTCGGCACCGGCTCGGTCGGTCGCGCGGTCGCGCCACGTCTGGCCGAGCTGGGTCACGTCGTACGCCTCGGGACGCGCGACCCCGCGGCCACCCGCGCCCGCGAGGGCTGGATGGAGCTGCCGGGGGTCCCGCTCGTCACCTTCGCCGAGGCCGCGGCGGATGCGGACCTCGTCGTGCACGCCGGCAACGGAGTGGCTGCGCTCGACCTGCTGGCGCAGGCCGGTGACCTCGCGGGCACGGTCCTGCTCGACATCTCCAACCCGCTCGACTTCTCCGCCGGGTTCCCACCCACCCTGACAGTGAAGGACACCGACTCGCTCGGCGAGCAGCTGCAGCGGGCGTTCCCCGACACCCGGGTGGTCAAGTCGCTCAACACCCTGACCGCCGAGCTGATGGTCCATCCCGGCCGGCTGCCGGAGCCGACGACCGTGTTCGTCAGCGGCGACGACGCCGACGCCAAGCGGCTGGTGACGGGCCTGCTGACCGAGCTCGGTCACCGCGACGTGATCGACCTGGGCGGGATCGAGACCGCTCGCGGCACGGAGATGTGGCTGCCGCTCTGGTTGCGGCTGATGGGTGCCCTCGGGACGGCCGAGTTCAACCTGAAGGTGGTGCGACCGTCGTGATGTACCCCGAGGTCCGCGCGGCGGTCGCGGACGACGCCGGCGGCGGGCTGGGCGCGCCCGGGTTCGACCTCGCCGCGCACCGCGAGGAGGCCCGGCTCGCCAACCTCCGCCTGCCGCGCGAGGACGTCGCGTCCGTGGAGGACGTCGACGCCGACGGGGTCCGGTGCCGGCTCTACGTGCCCGCCGACCCCGAGCCCGGTGTGGTCGTGCACGCGCACGGCGGTGGCTTCGTGCTCAACGACATCGACGTCCACGACGGCATCTCCCGGCGCATGGCCAACCGCGGCCGTCGCGCCGTCCTGAGCGTGGACTACCGCCGACCGCCCGAGCACCCGTTCCCCGCGGCGCCCGACGACCTCGACACGGTCGTCGGCTGGTTGCGCCGCGAGGGCCCGCCCGGGCCGTACGCCGCCCACGGCGACTCGGCCGGTGCCAACCTCGCCCTGGTCGCCGCCCTGCGCAACCCCGGCTTCTTCCGCGCGGTCGCGCTCATCTACCCCTTCCTCGACCCGCGCACCGGCTTCCCGTCGTGGCGGCTCGGGGAGGAGTCGGGCTTCGACCCGTCCGAGGCGACCTGGTACTGGGAGCAGTACGCCCGCACGGAGGCCGACTACGACGACCCCGACCTCGCGCCGCTGCTCTCCGACCGGCTCCACACCCTGCCGCCCACCTTCGTCGCCACCGCTGAGGCCGACCCGCTGCGCGATGAGGGGGAGGAGCTCGCCCGGCGGATCGCCGAGGCGGGCGTCGAGGTCGTCGGGATCCGCTGCCTGGGCCAGACCCACGGCTTCTGGCGGCACGCGACGTTCACCGCCTCCGAGCCGCTCGTGCGGCAGGTGGCCGGCTGGCTCGACCAGCACCTCGCCACTGCTGGTGGCGTCCGCGAGCGGCGCCCTGACGTCGAGTCGGGACGTCATGGGTCTTGGTCGTCTCAGCAACCACGTGTCATGACGTTGTCGGACTTGCCCGCGCCGTCGAGCGGACGTCCGGAGGGCCGGGTCTGCCGATGTGCGACGACGCGCCGCCGCAGGCTTCCGCGTCGCGGGTGAGGTGGACCAGACTCAGGGCATGAACGTAAGGCAGCGGCTGGGCTCGTGGCGCCAGCGTCTCCGCGCGCATCGTGTCCGCGAGCGTGAAGCCTCCCGCGCGGCCCGGGAACGCGTCGAAGCGGCCGATCGCGCCGTCACCCTCGCCGGTCTCAAGCGGCCGTCGGGGCCACCCGGCTGGGGTGGGTGACAGGCGGCCGTCACCGGGGTGGCCGGCTGTACCTGCCTCCCGCAGGGGCGTTCGTCGCGCTGTCCGTCAGATCGGGTGCCTCGAGACTTGGACGGACCGAACCGGATGAGCCGCGCCTGAGATCCGCGACTACGAGGCCAGCGTGTAGTTGCTGGCCAGTCGGAGCTCGCAGGGCGAGTAGCCGACGGATCCCGCTGGGCCTCCGGGGAGTGGGGGCGAGGTGGAGCGGGTGATGCGGAGGTGCTCGGTGACCCCATGGACCTGGTGGAGGCTGGTGTCGCCCGGATCGGCGACCCAGGAGGCCCAGCCGGGGGACTCCTTGACGTAGTTGCAGCGCTCGCAGAGGCCCTGGCCGTTGCTCGCCTCGGTGCGGCCGCCGTCGGCCGAGCGGACGACGTGGTCGTGGTGGCGGATGGCGGCGTTGCAGCCGGGGGTGCGGCAGGTGCCGCCGTCGCGGAGGTCGAGGAACTCGGCAAGCAGCCCGTCGAAGCGGCGGTTCGCCGACTCCATCGCGACCAGCGCCCGATCGGCGGGCGCGACGAAGAGGCGCTGGAGGGTGGCCTTCGCGGCATGGCTGGCGCGGCGCACCACGTCGATGCACAGGGCGGCAGGGAGGTGTCCGGCTCCCGGGATCTGACCGGGCTCGGTGCCGTCGCCGAACAGTGACTCGACGCCGATGACGAGCTTGACCTGGACGGGCGGGATCCCGTCGACCCGATCGAGCCCGACGACGCGTGCAGCGAGGGTGTCGGCGCGCACCTGTCCCGCGGTGCGGTCGTCACCGGACGCGCGGGCGGCGGCGGCCTCGGCGTCGAGCACGCTGCGCACCGCGGCCAGCACCTCGAGGGGGAGGGTGGCGACGAGCTGGCCGGTGCCGTCGTCGAGCCGGCGCGAGGTGACCCGCCGGTCGGCTCGTGCCCGTCGGCAGCGCCGGGTCTCGGACTCGGCGGCGTGGGTGAGGCAGGACCGACGCACGGCGTCGCGCAGACGGAGGTCGCCGAGACCGGCCAGCCGCGGTGCCAGGTCATCGTCGACGCGCAGGCGCTGCTCGGGGGTGAGGTGGGCGACCTCGCGCGCGACAGCGAACGCTCGGTCCTCGGTGAGCTCGCCCCGCTGCAGCGCTGCCAGCGTGAGCGGCAGGTGGTCGCGCAGCCGGCGGGACAGCAGCACCCGCTGCTCACCGGCGTAGGGGCTCGCCAGGGTGGCGTGCGCGACCTCGACCCCCACCGCCATCGCGCGCGGGGGCGTACGCCGACCGCTGGCCGGGACGTCCTCCCTGTCGGCGGCATCCGCGAAGGTGGCTGCGACGACCACCTGCGCGGCCGCGGCTGCCGACTTGATCCGCTCGAGGGCCTCGAGCTGGTCGAGCTGGTCAGGTCCGAGCGTGGCGGGAGCCAGGTCGCCGAGGAGGGCGGCAAGCGCGTGTAGCTCGCCGGCCTGCCATTCCTGCCGCTCTGCTCCGCCTGTCATGGCGACCTCCGAGATGATCGAACCTGTGTTCGATTGTCCCACGAACGTGGATCGAGGTCAAGGGCGCGAGCGCGATCGTGGATGCGCCCGGTACCTGGATGAGGCAGGACGCCTCGGGCGCGTCCCCAGGCGTGGTCATCCGCCTCGATCCCCACGGTCCGGCTCTGCCAAACTCTCCCCATGCGCGTTCACCTGGGCTCCGACCACGCCGGCCTCGAGCTGAAGGACCACCTCCTGATGTGGTTGGTCGACCACGGCTACGAGGCCGTCGACCACGGACCGTTCGTCTACGACGCCCTCGACGACTACCCCTGCTTCTGCCTCCGGGCGGCCGAGGGAGTGGCCGCCGACCGCGCCGAGGGTCTCGACAGCCTCGGCGTCGTGATCGGTGGCTCCGGCAACGGCGAGCAGATCGCGGCCAACAAGGTCGAGGGCATCCGGTGCGCGCTCGCCTGGTCGGAGGAGACCGCGACGCTGGCCCGCGAGCACAACGACGCCAACGTCGTCTCCGTCGGCGGGCGGATGCACCCGGTCGAGGACATGACCCGCTTCGTCGAGGTCTTCCTCTCCACGGACTTCTCCGGCGACGAGCGCCACGTGCGTCGCATCGGCCAGCTCTCCACCTACGACGAGACGGGCGAGCTGCCGCCGCTGCCGGAGTCCGCCCTCCGCGGCCCCGCCACCGACGCGTCCCGCGACCGCACGGATGCCTGAGGGACACACCCTTCGCAAGCTGGCCGACGACCTCACCGAGGCCTTCGCGGGCCGCCGGGTCCGGGTGTCGTCGCCGCAGGGTCGCTTCGCCGCCGACGCCGAGCAGCTCGACCGCTCACGGGTGATCGACGCCGACTCCGCCGGGAAGCACCTGTTCCTCGAGCTCGAGGGCGAGCGCTTCGTGCACGTCCACCTCGGACTGATCGGCCAGTTCGACGTCCACACCGGCATCGAGGACGGCGCTGCCGGCGTGCCCGAGCCGGTCGGCGCCGTGCGGCTGCGGCTGGTCACGCTCGACGACCCGGCCGACCCGCGCCCGACGGCGTACGCCGACCTGCGCGGGGCCATCATCTGCGACCTGGTCGGCGCCGCCCGGCGCGACGAGGTCCTGGGCCGCCTCGGACCCGACCCGCTGCGGCCCGACGCCGACCCCGACCTGGCCTGGCGGCGCATCTCGGCGAGCCCGCGCGCCATCGGCGACCTCCTGATGGACCAGAAGGTCCTCGCCGGCGTCGGCAACGTCTATCGCGCCGAGGTGCTCTTCCGGCACCGCATCCACCCGTTGCGCCCCGGCAACACGCTGCGCAGCAGCCAGTGGCGGGCGATGTGGGCCGACCTCGTCGAGCTGATGGCCGAGGGCGTGCGCACCGGCCGCATCGACACCGTGCGGCCCGAGCACACGCCCGAGGCGATGGGTCGGGCGCCGCGCAAGGACGACCACGGCGGCGAGGTCTACGTCTACCGTCGTACGTCGCTGCCGTGCCTGGTGTGCGGCACGACGGTGCGGACGGGCGAGCTGGCGGGACGCAACTCGTTCTGGTGCCCGAGATGTCAGCCGAAGTTCCGCTCGCGGGCCCTACGATCTCCCACCAAGGGGACTGGGAGAGCAGGAGGGGCTCGAGCATGAGTTCTCCATCGCTCCGTGCAGCCGCGAGCCGGCTGGTGCCGCGGGGTTCGCGCACCCTCGTGCTCCTCGTCGTCGCGACGCTGCTGATCGGCGTCGCCATCTGGCTGTTCTCCGAGTACGTCCCTCTCGTGAGCCTGCTCGTGCCGATCATCCTGTCGAGCCTGGTGCTCGGACCGCGGCAGCTGCCGTGGTTCGTGCTGTTCGTGCTCCTCGTCCTGGCCCTGGTCGTGCCGAGCCAGAAGGACATCAACCTCCGCATCGTCCTCACCGTGGTCATCATCTTCGGCCTCGGGTTCGTCGTGCTGCTGTCGTCGTTCCGCCGCTCGCGCCTCGGCGTGGCCGGCATCCAGGGCGAGATGATGTTCGTCGACCTGCGCGACCGGATCCTGCGCCAGGGCGGGATCCCCGACCTGCCCGCGGAGTGGTACGCCGCCAGCGAGCTGCGGTCGGCCGGGGGCACCCCGTTCGCGGGCGACTTCGTCGTCGCCGCGCGCGTCGAGGGTCGGCTCGAGGTGGCGGTCGTCGACGTCTCCGGCAAGGGGCAGGGCGCCGGCACCCGCGCCCTCCTGCTGTGCGGTGCCCTGGGCGGTCTGCTGAGCGCGCTGCCGCCCAGCGAGTTCCTCGACGGCGCCAACCAGTTCCTCCTCCAGCAGGACTGGGACGAGGGGTTCGCCACCGCGATCCACCTCTCGCTCGACCTCACGACCGGCCACTACGACGTCCGCAGCGCCGGCCACCCGCCGGCCGCCCTGCGCCACGCCGGGTCGGGCCGGTGGGAGGTGCTCGAGTCGGAGGGACCCATCCTGGGCCTCATCGACGGGGCCACCTTCCCCGCCGTCTCGGGGCAGATCCTGCCGCGGCGACGCGCTCCTGCTCTACACCGACGGCATGGTCGAGACCCGCAACCGCGACATCGCCCTCGGCATCGACCGGATGCTCGGGCAGGCCGAACGGCTGCTGCGCGGCGAGTTCGAGGGCGGCGCCACCCGGCTCGTCGAGGCGCTCGGCTCCCGCAACGACGACCGCGCGCTGCTCCTGGTGCACCGGCGCTGAGCCGGGTTGGGGCGCACGCTCGCGCGTGTGGCACCATGACTCCCGCACCGGCGGGACGACCTCGCCGGACGCGCGCGGATGTAGCTCAATGGTAGAGCCCCAGTCTTCCAAACTGGCTACGCGGGTTCGATTCCCGTCATCCGCTCCAGGCAGGCTGCGAGTGCCCCACGCAGGGGCGTCGGAGCCCGTTTGGCGGGGCGTAGCGTAGTGGCTAGCGCGCCTGCTTTGGGAGCAGGAGACCGCAGGTTCGAGTCCTGTCGCCCCGACCCTCTGGCCCCACCCGTCACGCGGTCCCCGCGGCTCGCACAGGTGGCCCGGGCGTGATTCGGCCTGTGCCCGTGCCCTCGATAGACTGGCGAGGTTTGCGGTCGCCGGGCCCCGTGCCCTGGCAGCGCCGCTCCTTTCCCCGTGTGGTCCACCCCACAGACCTTCAGCATCAGGAGACATTTGTGAAGAGCGCCGTCGAGACCTTGAGCCCCACCCGGGCCAAGCTGACCGTCGAGGTGCCCTTCGAGGAGCTCAAGCCGAGCCTCGACGCGGCGTACCAGAAGATCGCGAAGCAGATCAACGTCCCCGGCTTCCGCCGCGGCAAGGTCCCGCCGGCGGTCATCGACCGCCAGGTCGGCCGCGGTCCGGTCCTCGACGAGGCGATCAACGCCGTCGTCCCGCAGCAGTACATGGCTGCGCTGCAGGAGCACGACCTCGAGCCGCTGGCCCAGCCGGAGATCGAGGTGACGAAGTTCGAGGACAACGAGTCCCTCGAGTTCACCGCCGAGGTCGACGTCAAGCCCGACTTCGAGCTGCCCGCCTACGACGGCCTCGAGGCGAGCGTCGACGACGTCGAGATCACCGACGCCGACGTCGACGAGCAGGTCGAGGCGCTGCGTGAGCGCTTCGGCACCCTGGTCCCGGTCGAGCGCGCCGCCGCCGACGGCGACTTCGTCACCATCGACCTGGTCGCCTCCAAGGACGGCGAGACCGTCGAGGGCGGCGAGGTCACCGGCATGTCCTACAAGGTCGGCCGCGGCGGCATGATCGACGGCCTCGACGAGGCCCTGGTCGGCCTCTCCGCCGGCGGCGACGCGACGTTCGACTCCGAGCTCGCCGGCGGCGACCTGGTGGGCGAGCCCGTCCAGGTGACCGTCACCGTGACGGCCGTGCAGGAGCAGCAGCTCCCCGAGTACGACGACGAGTTCGCCCAGCTCGCCTCCGAGTTCGACACCGTCGAGGAGCTCACCGCCGACGTGCGCGAGCGCCTGGGTCGCGGCAAGCGCCTCGAGCAGGCCGCCGCCGCCCGCGACGCGGTCCTCGAGGCCCTGCTGGAGAAGGTCTCGATCCCGCTCCCCGAGGTGATGGTCACCGACGAGCTCAACGCCCGTCGCCAGAACGTCGAGCAGCAGCTCGCCATGGCCGGCATCACCATGGAGAAGTACCTCGAGGACGAGGGCCAGACCCAGGAGGAGTTCGAGGCCGACCTCGACCGCCGGGTCCGCGACGCCGTCGCCGCCCAGTTCATCCTCGACAAGATCGCCAAGAAGGAGGAGTTCGGCATCGACCAGGCCGAGCTCTCCGAGCACCTCGTGCGGCGCGCCCAGCAGTCCGGCCAGGACCCGCAGGAGTTCGCCAACCACATGTTCGAGCACAACCACATCCCCGAGCTCGTGCAGGAGATCATGCGCGGCAAGGCGCTCGCCACGATCGTCGAGGCGGCGACCGTCAAGGACGCCTCCGGCAACGTGGTCGAGCTGAAGAACCTGCGTCCCGACGGCACCATCGGTGAGCCCGTCGAGGAGAGCACCGACGAGAGCGCCGAGGCGAGCGCGGACGAGAGCACCGACGCGTCCGACGAGGCCGACGAGGCCGAGAAGGCCTGACCCGCTCCGCTCCACGACCGGCGTCCACCCCTCCCGGGTGGGCGCCGGTTCGTCGTTCAGCCGGGCTCGGTGTCGGCGAGCACGTCGAGGGCGTAGCGGGCGATCGCCGCCCGCTGGCGCGACCAGTGGTCGAGGGCGTCGGTGTCCGGGTCGTCGAGCCGCTCGAGCGGCAGGCTCGGCAGGCCGTTGAACAGCATCAGGCTCACGGCGTGGCCGCGCCTCACCTCCGCCAGCGGGACCTCGAGGCCCTCGTCGGCGAGCCCGGCGGCGTACGACGCCACGCACGCGGCCGCGCGCTCGGGCAGGTCGTCGGCGTCCTGCCGCCCGATCTGGATGTCGCCCACCAGCAGCTGGGACAGGTCGAAGCCGACCGGCTGGGACCGCCAGAAGCCGAAGTCGATCAGCGTGAAGCCCGGCTGGCCGGCGCGGCGCAGCAGGTTGTTGGGGCAGGCGTCGCCGTGTGCGGCGAGGTGGCGCGACGCGGCGAACTCCTGGGCCAGGACGTCGAGGTGGCGCGCGGTCGCCAGGAGGCCGTCGCGGAGGCCGCCGAAGTGCTCGGCGACGGCGGGGTGGAGCCACGTGGCCTCGTCGTGGAGGCCGGGGAGCACGGTGAAGGCCAGCCGGCCGGCGACGAAGCTCTCGATGTGCCAGGGCTGCGGGTCGATGTCGGCGAGGGCGGCGACCGCCCGGCTGGCCGAGAGGCGTCCGAGCAGGCGCGCCGCACGGACGCTGTCGTCGGGGCCCCACGGCACCGGGTCGGCGTCGACGGCCTCCATCCAGACGACCGCGGTCTCGTCGGGGCGCTCCTCGACCCGCAGGCCGCGGGGCATCGAGAACCCCTCGGGAAGCCGCTCACGCAGGTCGGAGCCGTAGACCAGCGGCTCGGCCCGCCACGGGAGCGAGGCTGCGGCCCACTCGCCGATCTCGGGCGGTACGTCGGCGAAGGCGGGGGAGTGCCGCCAGTTGTGCACCCGCTTCACGAACAGCGTGAACTCCCGGTCCTCGCTGTCGGGGCCGGTCGCTGGCACGGCCCCGGACCCACGTCCGGGAGCCGGTGAGGATCGACGGGACGTCGTAGTCGACGACCTCGGCCGACGAGTCGACCAGCTCGACGTCCGGGACGTTCCACAGGTCGGCGACCATCGCGGCGAGCTCGGCGTCGCTGACGTCGTCGGTACCCAGCGCCGTCCGGTCCTGGACGCCGGGCGCTCCGTCGATCGCGAAAGTTGCTTTCATGACATTGAAAGGTAAGTTGCTTTCATGACCCGCGTCAAGAGGCTCCCGGCCGCCAGGCCACACCTGCCGATGCTGATGGGCATGGTGTTCTCCCGGCTGCGCGAGCGCCTGGCCGTCGAGGCGCCGGACCTGCGGCCCTCCCAGCTGCGCGTGCTGGAGTGGCTCCCGGCGGACGGGCTGACCATCAGCGAGCTCGCCGAGTGTGCCGAGATGACGACGCAGGGGTGCGGGCAGTTCGTCCGCCAGCTCGAGGCGCTCGGCATGGTGGAGGTGTCCGTGGCCGACCACGACGCCCGCGCCCGCGTCGTACGCATCACCGCGGCCGGGCGTGACGCCCTCGCCCGCTCGGCGGCGGTGCTGGCCGCCTGCGACGAGGCGTGGGCCGCGCAGGTGGGCCCGGAGCGGTGGCGGGTGTTCCGCGAGGTGCTGGAGGAGGTCGCGCTCGACTGAGCGTGCCGGGCCCGAATCCGCTGTGGGCGAACAGGGTGGGTCAGCGCGTGGAAGTGTCCGTCCTTCCGGCTAGTGTCGCCAGCGTGAACCAGAACTCCAGCCCAGCCCTCTCGCCCGAGATGAACGGCGCCGGTGGGATGTATGGCCTCGACGACCACATCTACCAGCGCCTCCTCCGTGAGCGCATCGTCTTCCTCGGCTCGGAGGTGCGCGACCAGAACGCCAACGCGATCTGCGCGCAGCTCCTCCTGCTCTCCGCGGAGGACCCGGAGGCCGACATCTTCCTCCACATCAACAGCCCCGGCGGTTCGGTCGACGCCGGCATGGCGATCTACGACACGATGAACTACATCCCCAACGACGTGGCCACCGTGGGGATGGGCCTGGCGGCCTCGATGGGCCAGTTCCTGCTCTGCGCCGGCACCAAGGGCAAGCGCTACGCCCTGCCCCACGCCCGCATCATGATGCACCAGCCCTCCTCGGGCATGGGCGGCTCCGCCTCCGACATCAAGATCCAGGCCCAGCAGTCGTTGCACATCAAGAAGGTGCTGCTCGACCTGATCGCCGACCACACCGGCCAGAGCGTCGAGCAGGTCGTCGCCGACGCCGACCGTGACCGGTGGTTCACCGCCGAGCAGGCCGTCGAGTACGGCCTGGTCGACAAGGTCGTCACCAACGCCCGCGAAGCCGCCGACGAGGGCCGCCCGGCCCGGACCAAGGACTGAGGACATGAACTACTACATCCCGCAGTGGGAAGAGCGGACCTCCTACGGGTTCCGCCGCATCGACCCCTACGCCAAGCTGTTCGAGGAGCGCATCATCTACCTCGGCACGCCGATCAGCGACGACGTGGCCAACGCGGTCATCGCCCAGCTGATGTGCCTGGAGACGATGAACCCCGACACCGACATCAGCATCTACATCAACAGCCCCGGTGGCTCGTTCACGGCGCTGACCGCCATCTACGACACGATGAAGTTCATCAAGCCCGACGTGCAGACGGTGTGCCTGGGCCAGGCGGCCTCGGCGGCGGCGATCCTGCTGGGCGCCGGTGCCAAGGGCAAGCGGATGGCGCTGCCCAACAGCCGCATCCTGATCCACCAGCCCTACACCGAGGGCACGTTCGGCCAGACCTCCGACATCGAGATCCAGGCCAACGAGATCCTGCGCATGCGCGAGCTGCTGGAGAAGATGATCGCCGAGTCCAGCGGCAAGGACATCGACCAGGTCAGCCGCGACATCGAGCGCGACAAGATCCTCACCGCCGAGCAGGCCGTCGAGTACGGCCTGATCGACGCGGTCATCGAGTCCCGCAAGGGCGCCCCGGCCCTCGCCTGAGGGACAGCGCCCACCACGGGCTCGGCATGAAATGATGGTCGACGACATCCCGTGTCCGGCCCCCCTCGGGGGCCGGCGCGGGGTACCGTCGTACGGCCCACTGCAAGGCAGCACAGTGCAAGGTGTGGAGTGTCGGGGCCTTTTCCCGGCGAGACTGGAGGACACGACTCGTGGCACGTATCGGTGACGGTGGCGACCTGCTCAAGTGCAATTTCTGCGGAAAGAGCCAGAAGCAGGTCAAGAAGCTCATCGCTGGCCCCAACGTCTACATCTGCGATGAGTGCATCGAGCTGTGCAACGAGATCATCGAGGAGGAGCTGGCCGAGGGCGCCGAGGTCAGCCTCGAGGAGCTGCCCAAGCCTCGCGAGATCTTCGAGTTCCTCAACTCCTACGTGATCGGCCAGGAGCACGCCAAGAAGTCCCTCGCCGTCGCGGTCTACAACCACTACAAGCGCGTCCAGTCCGGCCTCCAGCCCGTCAGCGGCAAGGCCAAGGACGACGTGGTCGAGGTCGCCAAGTCCAACATCCTGGTGATCGGCCCGACGGGCTGCGGCAAGACCTACCTCGCGCAGACCCTCGCGCGGATGCTCAACGTCCCCTTCGCGATCGCCGACGCCACGGCGCTGACCGAGGCCGGCTACGTCGGCGAGGACGTGGAGAACATCCTCCTCAAGCTCATCCAGGCCGCCGACTACGACGTCAAGAAGGCCGAGACGGGGATCATCTACATCGACGAGATCGACAAGGTGGCCCGCAAGTCGGAGAACCCCTCGATCACGCGCGACGTCTCCGGTGAGGGCGTCCAGCAGGCCCTGCTCAAGATGCTGGAGGGCACGACCGCGTCGGTGCCCCCGCAGGGCGGGCGCAAGCACCCGCACCAGGAGTTCATCCAGATCGACACCACCAACATCCTGTTCATCGTGGGCGGCGCGTTCGCCGGCCTCGAGCAGATCATCGAGCAGCGCGTGGGCAAGAAGTCGCTGGGCTTCACCGCCGAGGTGAGGGGCGCCGCCGAGCGCGAGTCCGACGACCTGCTGGCCCAGGTCCGCCCCGAGGACCTCACCAAGTTCGGCCTGATCCCCGAGTTCATCGGCCGGCTGCCGCTGATCGCGAGCGTGAGCAAGCTCGACCGCGAGGCGCTCGTCCAGATCCTCACCGAGCCGCGCAACGCGCTGGTCAAGCAGTACCAGAAGCTCTTCGACCTCGACGGCGTCGAGCTCGAGTTCACCGACGACGCCATCGACTCGATCGCCGAGGCGGCCCTCGAGCGCGGCACCGGCGCCCGCGGCCTGCGCGCGATCATCGAGGAGGTCCTCCTCTACGTGATGTACGACGTCCCCTCGCGGGGCGACGTGGCCAAGGTGATCGTCACCCGGGAGGTCGTCGAGGACGACGTCGCTCCGACCCTCATCCCGCGTGAGGCGGAAGGCCGGAAGAAGAAGTCCGCCTGATCCCTGGTCCGACATGACGCTGGCCTGATCGAACTATGGCGGCCTAGTCATTTCGGGCCATTCCGGGCCATCGACGCAGGACGTGCGTCATGACCCGGAGACACTGGCGTCTCGTCAGCATGTGGGAAGGGGACCCCGTGGGGGTAGACCAGAAGCGGCCGCTCGTCGGTTTCTTCCTCGTCGCAGTGCTCTGTGCCGTCCTCATGTTCGTCTCCGTCGGGCGCGGGTTCGGGCTGAGCGACTTCGTGCGTCCCGGCAGGCCCATCGCCGCGCCGGTCGAGCGCACCCCGGCCGAGCCTCCCGGCACGGCGCGCAAGGACGTCCCCGCAGCGATGCCCGCAGCGATCCCCGCCGAGCTGAGCGCACAGCCGCTCGCCGCCGTCGTCGCTGCCTCCGCCGCGAAGACCTCCACCCAGGAGTCCGGGGCCTCCGGTGCAGCTGCCTCCGGTGGCTCCGGGTCGTCCGCCGCGACCGATCCCGCGACCGACTCCGAGGACACGTCCGAGGACGCTGACGACGGGCCCATCGACGACCAGGGCACCGACCCCGGCTCGACGGACGACGACACCACGACGACGACCGACCACGACGCGGCCAAGGCCCAGCGGGAGGCGGAGCGCGAGGCAGCCAAGGCCCAGCGCGAGGCCGAGCGGGACGCGGCGAAGGCCCAGCGCGAGGCCGAACGGGATGCGGCCGAGGCGCAGCGGGACGCAGTCAAGGCCCAGCGGGACGCCGAGCGGGACGCGGCGAAGGCCCAGCGTGAGGCCGAGCGGGACGCGGCGAAGGCCCAGCGGGACGCCGAGCGGGACGCGGCGAAGGCCCAGCGTGACGCCGAGCGCGACGCGGCGAAGGCCCAGCGTGACGCCGAGCACGACGCGGTCAAGGCCCAGCGGGATGCCGAGCGGGACGCTGCCAAGGCGCAGCGTGAGGCCGAGCAGGCGGCCGCCCAGGCCGCCCAAGCAGCCCAGGCAGCCCTGAACGCCGCCGGCGCCCCCGGCAACAGCGGCAACGCCGGTCACGGCAACAACGGCCACGGGAACGGCAAGGGCTGACGTCCGCAGCTCGAGGGCCGGACGCACGGATCCCCCTCACGCACCGCTGGCGGCGCGGGAGGGGGATCGGCTGTCTCAGTCCTCGGTGGGCGCGAGCTCGGCGCCGGTCACCCGCAGCTCGGTGGCGGACTCGTCGGTGACGAAGTCCAGGTCGCCGACGATGGTGCCGACGGCCCGCAGGTCGTCCTGCGCCTGCTGGGCCGCTTCCACCAGGGACGCCGGGCCGGTGATCTCCACGCGGGAGAGCGGGGCGCGCATCTTGGCCTTGGCCTGCGACTTGGCACCTCGGATGCCGGTCAGCGCGGCCGCGACGGCGTCGAGGACCAGCGGCTGGGAGGCAGCGGCCGAGCCGAGGTCGGCGGCGGTGGGCCACGACGCGTGGTGGATGGAGCCGTCCTGCCACCACGACCAGACCTCCTCGGTGGCGTAGGGCAGGAACGGCGCGAGCAGCCGGAGCTGGACGTGCAGCGCGATGGCCAGCGTGGCGCGCGCGGAGTCGGTGCCGGCGCCGCCCTCGGCGTCGTACGCGCGCTCCTTGACCAGCTCGAGGTAGTCGTCGCAGAACTCCCAGAAGAACTTCTCGGTGACCTCGAGCGCGGTGGTGTAGTCGTAGGCGTCGAAGGCCTCGGTCGCCCGGCGGACGACGACCTCGAGCCGACCCAGCAGGGCACAGTCGACGGGGGCGCTGACGAGGGCCGGGCTGAGCTCGGTGGCGCCGACGTTGCCGAGGACGAACTTCGAGGCGTTGAGGACCTTCATCGCCAGCCGTCGGCCGACCTTCATCTGCGACTCGTCGAAGGGGGAGTCCATGCCGGGACGGCCGATGGCGGCGCGCCAGCGGACGGCGTCGGCGCCGTACTTGTCGAGGATGTCGGTCGGGACGACGACGTTGCCCTTGGACTTCGACATCTTCTTGCGGTCGGGGTCGACGATGAAGCCGGAGATCATCGCGTGCGACCACGGGACGACGCCGAACTCGTAGTCGGCGCGGACGACGCGCGAGAACAGCCAGGTGCGGATGATGTCGTGCGCCTGCGTGGCGAGGTCGTAGGGGAAGACCCGCGAGAACAGGTCGTCGTCGACCTCCCACATGCCCGCGATCTGCGGGGTCAGCGACGACGTCGCCCACGTGTCCATCACGTCGGGGTCGCCGACGAAGCCGCCCGGCTTCCCGCGCTGGTCCTCGGTGTAGCCCCCGGGCGCCTGCGTCGACGGGTCGACCGGGAGCTGGTCCTCGCTCGGCATCAGCGGGTGGTCGTGGTCGGGCTCGCCGTCGGCGTCGAGGGGGTACCAGACCGGGAACGGGATGCCGAAGAACCGCTGGCGCGAGATCAGCCAGTCGCCGTTGAGGCCACCGACCCAGTTGTCGTAGCGGTGCTTCATGTGGGTGGGGATCCAGGTGATCTCCTCGCCGCGGACCAGCATCTCCTTGCGGAGCGCCGCGTCCTTGCCGCCGTTCTTGATGTACCACTGGCGGGTGGCGACGATCTCGAGCGGCTTGTCGCCCTTCTCGTAGAAGTTCGCCATCCGCTGGGTCGCCTTGGGCTCGCCGTCGAGGTCGCCCGACTCGCGGAGCATCGCGACGATCGCCTCGCGGGCGCTGAAGGTCGTCTTGCCGGCCATCTCGGCGTACGCCGTGGCGGCGGGCTCGGCGGCGAGCCACTCGGGCGTCTCGCGGACCAGGCGTCCGTCGCGGCCGACGACCGTGCGGACCGGGAGGCTCAGCTCGCGCCACCACATCACGTCGGTGAGGTCACCGAAGGTGCAGCACATCGCGATGCCGGCGCCCTTGTCGGGCTCGGCGGCGTGGTGCGCGAGGACGGGGATCTCGACCCCGAAGACCGGCGACGTGACCGTGGTGCCGAAGACGTCCTGGTAGCGCTCGTCGTCGGGGTGGGCGATCAGCGCGACGACGCTCGGGATCAGCTCGGGACGTGTGGTCTCGATGTGGATCGGGGTGCCGTCCGGCTTGTGGAAGGCCACGCGGTGGTAGGCGCCCGGGTAGTCGCGCGCCTCGAGCTCGGCCTGCGCGACGGCGGTCTGGAACGTGACGTCCCACAGCGTCGGCGCCTCGGAGAGGTAGGCCTCGCCGCGGGCGAAGTTGCGCAGGAACGCCCGCTGGCTGACGGTGCGCGAGTGGTCACCGATGGTCGTGTAGGTCGGGTTCCACTGGACCGACAGGCCGAGCTGGCGCCACAGCGCCTCGAAGGCCTTCTCGTCCTCGACGACGAGCTGCTCGCACAGCTCGATGAAGTTGGGCCGGCTGATGGCGACCTGCCGCTTGGGGTCCGGCTTCTCCGGCGGGGTGAAGTCGGCCTCGTAGGGCAGGGTCGGGTCGCAGCGGACGCCGAAGTAGTTCTGCACACGACGCTCGGTCGGCAGGCCGTTGTCGTCCCAGCCGATCGGGTAGAACACGGCCTTGCCCTGCATGCGCTGGTAGCGCGCGATGAGGTCGGTGTGGCTGTAGGAGTAGACGTGGCCGACGTGCAGCGAGCCGCTGACGGTCGGCGGCGGCGTGTCGATGGAGTAGACGTTCTCCCGCGGCTGGGTGCGGTCGAAGGCGTAGGTGTCGTTGTCGGCCCACGCCCGGGACCACTTGTCCTCCAGGCCCTCCAGCGCCGGTCGCTCCGGTACGACGACGGCACGCGTGTCGGTGCTCGGTGTCGTCGGACCGGCCTCCGGGGCCTGGGTGCTGGGGTTCTCAGTCATGCTCCGAGTCTATTGACGGGCCTCCGGCCTGCGAAAACGAGTATCGACCCAGCGTGCGGACGACCTAGCGTGCGGTCATGGCTCTCTCGACCGATGGCGACCTCACGCTGCAGTTCTTCGACACCCCGCAGCCCTTCCTCGACGCGGCCGGCGAGCTGCTGGCGGCCGACCCCGTGCTGGGCAGCGTCATCGCGAGCGTGAGCCAGCGGACCGCCCGTGAGCTCGCGGACGGCCGGGACTCGTGGGTCGAGGTCGACGCGCCCTTCGCGCGGTGGTGGGTGGTGGTCCGCGACGCGTCCGGAGAGGTCGTCGGCGCCGTGATGAGGACGGCGCCGTTCAAGCCCTACCCGACCTTCTCGATGCCGCTCCCGGACCCCGCCGCCCGTGCGCTCGCGGCTGCCCTCCACGAGCGCGGGGAGTTCCTGGGCGGCGCCAACGGCGCGCTTCCCGGCGCTGCCGTCCTGGCCCGGTCGACGGCCGAGCTGGCCGGGGGAGAGGTCGTCGCCGACAAGGCGACCCGCCTGTGGGAGGCCACGTCCGTCGACGTGCCGCCCGCCCCCGAGGGCCGGCTGCGGCGGGCGACGGAGGACGACGCCGACCTCGTGCTCGCCTGGTTCGAGGCGTTCCACGCCGAGGCCGACGAGCAGGCCGGCCGCGAGCCGGACCCGGCATCGGGCGAGCACAACACGCTCGACAGCGTCCTGGTGCGCATCCGCGAGGGCGTCGAGTGGCTGTGGGAGCTCCCCGACGGCACGATCGCCCACCTGACCGGCTCGGGGTTGCCGGCCTACGGCGTGGGTCGGATCGGCCCGGTCTACACGCCGAAGGAGTTCCGCGGCCGCGGCATCGCGTCGTACGTCGTCGGGGAGCTCACGCGTCGCGGCCTCGAGGCCGGCCACCGGATGTGCCTGTTCACCGACCGGGCGAACCCCACCTCCAACAAGATCTACGCGGGGCTGGGCTACGAGCCGACGGTCGACATGGCCGAGCACCTCGTCATCGTCCCGGGGACGCCCTAGTCTCGGCGGATGCGGCCCGTCCTGGTGGTTCACAGCCTGGCCCTCACCCTGTCCCTCGTCGTCGTCGCGACCGGCTCCTCGCCGGTGCTGGCCGGCTCGGCGCCCGCGGCGCCGGCGACGGATGGCTCGGCACGCGTCCACGCCGTCGGCGGCTGCGAGCTCTTCCCCGCCGACAACCCGTGGAACAGGCGCATCGACCGGCGTCCGGTGTGGAAGTGGTCGTCGGCGATCGTGCGCAAGCAGGCGGCCGGGCACGACCTCCACCTCGACCTCGGCACCACCGAGGCCCACTACGGCATCCCGGTCAACGTCGTCGCCGAGGACCAGCCGCTGCTGCCGCTGCAGTTCGGCACCGACGGGGAGGACTACCGCGACGAGAGCGACCGCGGTCCGGTCTTCGTGCCGGCCGACGCGGCGATCGAGGGTGGCAGCACCGGCGACCCGGACCCGGGCGAGGGTGACCGGCACGTGATCACGGTCCGCCGCGACACCTGCGACCTCGTCGAGCTGTACGCCGCCGAGCGGGTGCGCGACGCCTCGGGCGCGGTCGTCGCCTGGCGGGCCGCGTCGGCCGCCCGCTGGGACCTGTCGTCCGACCGGCTGCGCCCGGCCGGGTGGACCTCCGCCGACGCCGCCGGCCTGCCGATCCTCCCCGGGCTGCTGTCCTACGAGGAGGCGGCCTCCGGGCGGATCACCCACGCCCTGCGCTTCACCCTCCCGTCCGCCCGCTCCGCCTACACCTGGCCGGCCCGCCACTGCGGTCCGAGCGGCAACACGGCGCGCGACCTGCCGGCGTACGGCCTCCGCTTCCGGCTGCCGAGGTCCTTCCCGGCCAGGCGCTACACCGGCGTCGCCCGCACGATCGTGGTGGCGATGAAGAAGTACGGCGTCGTCTACGCCGACCAGGGATCGTCGATGTTCGTCACCGGCACCTCCGACCCGCGCTGGGCCGACGCGCTCGACCAGTTCCGTGCGCGACCGGTCGACGGGAAGTCGCTCGAGGTCGTGAAGCCGTGGCGGCGGGTCGTCACCTGCTGACCTCGGTCCATAGACTCGGGGCGCCATGACTGATGCCCCTGATGCCCCGCGCCTGGCGCAGACCTTCGACGAGGTCGAGGACGCCCTGCTGTCCCGCTGGCCCGAGACCAAGCTCGAGCCCAGCCTCGACCGGATCCTGGCGTTCACCGAGCTGCTCGGCGAGCCCCAGCGCTCCTTCCGCTCGATCCACCTCACCGGCACCAACGGCAAGACCAGCACCAGCCGGATGATCGAGACGCTGCTGCGCGCGCTCGACCTGCGCACCGGGCGCTTCACCTCGCCGCACCTCGAGCGGATGAGCGAGCGGATCAGCGTCGACGGCGAGCCGCTCGACGACGAGGCGTTCGTCCGCGCCTTCAACGACGTCGCTCCCTACACCCACCTCGTCGACGCCGAGCAGGACCACCCGCTCAGCTTCTTCGAGACGATCGTCGGCATGGCCTATGCCGCCTTCGCCGACGCGCCGGTCGACGTCGCCGTGGTCGAGGTCGGGATGGGCGGCAGCTGGGACGCCACCAACGTCATCGACGCCGACGTCGCCGTGGTGCTGCCGATCGCCGTCGACCACGCCAAGTACCTCGGCGACGACGCCGTGGCCATCGCGATCGAGAAGGCCGGGATCATCAAGCCCGGCTCGGTGGCGGTGCTCGCTGAGCAGACCCCCGAGGTCGCCGCAGTCCTGGTCGCGCGCGCCACGGAGGTCGGCGCCACGCTCGCCCGGGAGGGCGTCGAGTTCGGCGTCGTCTCGCGCACACCAGCAGTCGGAGGCCAGGTGATCTCCCTGCAGGGGTTGCGGGCGGCGTACGACGACGTGTTCCTGCCGCTCTACGGCGCCCACCAGGCCCAGAACGCCGCCGTGGCGCTCGCCGCGGTCGAGGCGTTCGGGACCGGCGTGCTCGACGACGAGGTGGTGCGCGCCGCGTTCGCCGAAGTCACCTCGCCCGGGCGCCTCGAGATCATCCGGCGCAGCCCCACGATCCTGCTCGATGCCGCGCACAACCCGCACGGGGCCGAGGCCGCGGCGGCGGCGCTGGAGGACTCCTTCTCGTTCAGCCCTCTCATCGGGGTGATGGGCGTGATGGAGGACAAGGACCAGGAAGGCCTGCTCGCCGCCTTCGAGCCGTACCTCGAGCACCTCGTGTGCACCCAGAACTCCACCCCGCGCTCCCTGTCGGCCGCCGCGCTCGGCCGCGCCGCCGTGGAGGTCTTCGGCGAGGACCGCGTCAGCGTCGTGCCCGACCTGGCCGACGCGATCGACCGGGCCGCGACGCTGGCCGAGGCGGGGGAGGCCATCAACGTCTCGATCGGCGCCGGCGCGGTGCTCGTCACCGGCTCGGTCGTCACCGTGGGCGAGGCACGCTCCCTGCTGAAGGGTCGCCGATGAGCGACCAGGCACCGACCCCCGCCGGCGACCCGGTGCCGACCAACACCGAGCGCTCGCCGCGGCGCGGCATGGCCGCCGCCGTCCTGAGCCTCGAGGCGATCACCCTCGGCCTGACGACGCCGGTGATGATCACCATCGCCGACGTCCCGGCCGGCACCGCGGTGTCCGTGGGCCTCGGGCTCGCGGTCGTGTGCCTGCTGCTGGCCGGCATGCTCCGGGCCGAGTGGGCCTACGTCGCGGGCTACCTCGTGCAGGTCGCCGCCATCGGTCTGGGCTTCGTCGTCCCCGTGATGTTCGGTCTCGGCCTCGTCTTCGCCGTGCTCTGGACGGCCGCGGACCAGCTCGGTCGCAAGATCGAGCGCGAGCGTGCGGCCGCGTGGGCGGCGTACCGCGCTCAGCAGGACTGACCAGGCTCGCTAGGCTGCCCGCATGACCGACGTCCAGCGTTCCCTCGTCCTCGTCAAGCCCGACGGCGTGCGCCGCGGCCTCTCGGGCGAGGTCCTCCGCCGGATCGAGGCGAAGGGCTACACGCTCGCGGCCGTCGAGCTGCGCACCGCGACCCCCGAGATCCTCGCCGAGCACTACGCCGAGCACGAGGGCAAGCCGTTCTACGGCCCGCTCGTGGAGTTCATGCTGTCGGGCCCCGTGCTCGCCGTCGTGATCGAGGGCCAGCGCTGCATCGAGGGCTTCCGCTCCCTCGCCGGCGCCACCGACCCGACCGTCGCCGCCCCGGGCACCGTCCGCGGCGACCTCGGCCGCGACTGGGGCCTCGCCGTCCAGCAGAACCTCGTCCACGGCTCGGACTCCGAGGAGTCGGCCGCCCGCGAGATCGGCATCTGGTTCCCCGAGCTCGCGGACTGACGCGAGCTCGCTCGCGGTCCGTCCGCGACTGAGGCGTCCTTCACCTCAGCCGCAGCGCGATCTCGCTCGCGTCGGAGTCCCCGCACGTGCGGGACTCCGTCACCTGTAGGCGGTTGCAACCCCTTCGAGTGTCGGACTCGCCCTCCAGCCTTCCGTTACGTCAACCCGCGGTGGGAGTGCGCGCGCCGCCCTGGTCGACTGCCGGTCGGCGGATGGCGTCCGCACCGCCAGGCACACGGGCCACACGCCTCGCGCGTGTCCTCCCGGGAAGACGCTGTCCCGCTCCTTAACCTGAGCGTGGGTCGGCAGCCTCGCTGACTCCTCTTCCCGGTACGACCCGATCTGCGAGGGCAGCAGCGGCATGGCACTGAATGGCACAACAGGGGGCTTCATCGGCCGAGACATGGCCGTCGACCTCGGCACCGCCAACACGCTGGTCTATGTCCGCGGCCGGGGCGTGGTGCTCGACGAGCCGTCCGTCGTCGCGATGAACACCACCACCGGTGAGGTGCTCGCGGTCGGCCACGAGGCCAAGCGGATGATCGGCCGCACGCCCGACAACATCGCCGCCATCCGGCCGCTCAAGGACGGCGTGATCGCCGACTTCGAGGCGACCGAGCAGATGCTGCGCTACTTCATCCACCAGGTGCACCGGCGGCGCTACTTCGCCAAGCCCCGCATGGTCATCTGCGTCCCGAGCGGCATCACCGCGGTCGAGCAGCGCGCGGTGAAGGAGGCCGGCTACCAGGCCGGTGCCCGGCGGGTCTACATCGTCGAGGAGCCGATGGCGGCCGCGATCGGCGCCGGGCTGCCGGTCCACGAGGCCACCGGCAACATGGTCGTCGACGTCGGCGGCGGCACCACCGAGGTCGCGGTCATCAGCCTCGGCGGCATCGTCACGAGCCTGTCGGTACGCACCGCGGGCGACGACCTCGACCAGGCGATCATCGCGTGGATGAAGAAGGAGTACTCCCTGATGCTGGGGGAGCGCACCGCCGAGGAGATGAAGATGACCCTCGGCTCGGCCTTCCCGCTGCCCAGCGAGCCCGACGCCGAGATCCGCGGCCGCGACATGGTCTCCGGCCTGCCCCGCACCGTCGTCGTCTCCAGCTCCGAGCTGCGCCAGGCGCTCGAGGAGCCGCTGCACAACATCATCGACGCCGTCCGCACCACCCTCGACCAGACCCCGCCCGAGCTCGCCGGCGACATCATGGACCGCGGCATCGTCCTCACCGGTGGCGGCGCGATGCTGCGCGGCCTCGACGAGCGGCTGCGGCACGAGACCGGCATGCCCGTCCACCTCGCCGAGGACCCGCTGTCGTCGGTCGCCCTCGGCGCCGGCCGGTGCGTCGAGGAGTTCGAGGCGCTCCAGCAGGTCCTCGTCTCCGATCCGAGGCGCTTCTGATGGGGGCCTTCGGGGGGCACGACGGCCGCGAGCGGCGCTGGACCGGGCTCGACAAGCTCGAGTCGCGCAACCGACCGCCGCGCTCGCTGCTCGTGGCCCTGGTGCTCGCGAGCGTCACGCTCATCACGCTCGACGTGTCCGGAGGCGGCAGCTCGCCGCTCGAGCCGGCGCGGCGCGCGGTCGGTGAGGCCTTCGGTCCCGCCGAGACCGGCGTCGCCGCGGCCGTACGCCCCTTCACCGCCGTGCCGACGTGGTTCCGCAGCAAGGGCGACCTCGCCGACCAGGTCCGCGACCTCGAGGCCAGCAACGCCGACCTCAAGGGCCAGGTGGAGCTCGCCGGCTTCGACCGCAACCGCCTCGAGCAGTACGACGGACTCACCACGGCCGCGGAGGACCTGGGATCGGCCCTCGTCCCGGCCCGCGTGGTCGCACTCGGCTCGCGACAGTCGCAGAGCTTCACCGTCACCATCGACGCCGGCTCCGAGGCCGGGGTCGGCCCGGACATGACGGTCGTCAACAACGACGGCCTCGTCGGCCGGGTCCTGCGGGTCACCCGCAGCACGGCCACCGTGCTGCTCGTCATCGACCCCGACTCGACCGTGGGCGGCCGGGTCGGCTCGAGCATGGAGATCGGCTTCGTCACCGGCAGCGGGTCGCTCGACCAGAAGTCGGGCCTCGACCTCCGGCTGGTCGACGACGCCTCCGTGCCGGCGCGCGGCGACACCGTCGTGACGTGGGGCAGCACGACCGGGCCCTACGCGCCGGGCGTCCCGATCGGCACCATCACCGATGTCTACAGCTCGCTGCGCGAGGCCTCCCAGCGTGCGGTCGTCAAGCCGTTCGTGGACTTCTCCGCCCTCGACGTGGTCGGCGTGATGGTCCCGAGCGGCTCCCACAGCGACCGTGCCGTGATCGAGGCGGACGGGAGCCTGCGATGAAAGGTGTCCGGCTGCTGATGGCCCTCGCCGCCGTCGTCGTCGCGCTCGTCGTGCAGGTGACCCTGTTCCCGCACGTCGCCTGGCACGGCATCGTGCCGAACCTGTGCCTGCTCGTGGTGGTCGCAGCCGCACTGACCGTCGAGGCGCCGTTCGCGCTCGTGCTGGGCTTCGTCGCCGGCCTCACCCTCGACCTGGCGCCGCCGGCCGACCACGTCGCCGGTCGCTGGGCGCTCGCCCTGACCATCGCGGCGTTCCTCGCGGCCCGGGTGCGCCAGGACCAGAAGCCCACCGCCCTCGCCGTCGTCGGCACCGTCGCGGCCGCCTCGTTCGTGGCCACGTCGCTCTTCGCGCTCACCGGCGTGCTGCTCCAGGACCCGGACATGTCGGTCGCGGGCCTCCTCGAGGTCGTCCTGGTGGCCGTCGTGTGGGACGTGCTGCTGACGCCGTTCGTGCTCCCGCCGCTGATGAAGCTCTTCGCCCGGTTCAGCCCCCAGTGGGCCGCGTCGTGAGGCGAGCGTCCACCGCCAGGAGTGACAAGAGCCGGCTGCGCCTGGTGGTCGTGCAGGCCCTGGTCTTCTCGCTGTTCGCCACCCTGTTCGTGCGGCTCTACTACCTCCAGGTCGTCGGCGGGGAGTCCTACCAGGCGCAGGCCGCCGACCAGTCGGTGCGCGACATCGTCGTCCAGCCCCAGCGCGGCCTGATCGTGGACAGCCAGGGCCGCCCGCTCGTGGCCAACCGCACGTCCTGGGTCATCTCGATGGACCGCACGCTCCTCGGCAAGCTGGAGGAGGGCCAGCGCACCGAGCTGGTCCGTCGCGTCGCGGTCGTCGTCGACGCCAAGCCGGCCGACGTCGAGGCGCGCCTCGTGACCTGCGGCGACCCCGGCAGCGTCCGCGACGTCTGCTGGAACGGCTCGCCCTACCAGCCCGTGCCGGTCGCCACCGACGTGCCCAAGAGCGTCGCCCTGCGGGTGCTCGAGCAGCCCGAGGACTACCCGGGCGTGCTCGCCGAGCAGCAGAACGTCCGCTCCTACCCGCGGCCCTTCGGCATCAACCTCGCCCACGTGCTGGGCTACCTCAGCCCGGTCACCGAGGACGAGTACGACCTCGCCGCCGAGCGCGACGACCGCTCCCTCAACGGTGCCTCGGTCGTCGGCCGGGCCGGGGTGGAGAAGCAGTACGACGAGTGGTTGCGCGGCCTGCCGGGCTACCGCCGCGTCGCGGTCGACTCCATGGGCCGGGTGCTGGGCGACGACTCGCTCGTCGAGAGCACCCCCGGCGACACCCTCGTCACCTCCATCGACGCCAAGGTGCAGTCGGTCGTCGAGCGCCAGCTCGCCGAGCGGATCGCCTTCCAGCGCACCCAGCTCGACACCGTGACCGGCCGCAGGTACGCCGCCGACTCCGGCGCCGCCGTCGTCCTCGACGCGAAGACCGGTCGGGTGATCGCCATGGCCAGCCAGCCGACGTACGACCCCGACGTGTGGACCGGCGGCATCAGCGAGGACCAGCTGACCCGGCTCTACTCGGAGAAGGCCGGCACGCCGCTGCTCTCCCGCGCCACCCAGGGCCAGTTCGCCCCGGGGTCGACGTGGAAGCCGTTCATGACCGCCGGCGCCCTGACCAACGGCTACTCGATGGACACCACGCTGCCGTGCTCCTCGGGCTTCCAGGTCGGCAACCGCGTCTTCAAGAACTACGAGTCCGGCGCCTACGGCAACATCGGCTTCGCCAAGGCGCTCGAGGTCTCCTGCAACACCTTCTTCTACCGCGTCGGCTACGACTTCTGGCAGCGCTTCGGCAGCGACCCCGCCGACATCGACGCCAAGGACCCGCTGGTCGAGGAGGCCAAGGAGTTCGGCTTCGGCTCGCGCACCGGCATCGACCTGCCGGGCGAGGCGCCCGGCCGGATCGCCGACCGCCACTGGAAGCAGGCCTACTACGAGTCGCAGAAGAACTACTACTGCGAGCTCAGCGACAAGCCGCAGACCCAGGACACCAGCGACTTCGTCTACAAGTTCGCCCGCGAGTTCTGCCTCGAGGGCAACCTCTACCGTGCCGGCGACGCCGTGAACTTCTCCATCGGCCAGGGCGACACGATCGTCACGCCGCTCCAGCTCGCCCGGGGCTACGCCGCGCTGAGCAACGGCGGCACCCTGTGGGCGCCGACCGTCGCGAAGGCGATCGTCAGCCCCGAGGGCAAGGTGCTGCGTCGCATCGCGCCGCGCAAGGTGGGCAAGGTCGACGTGCCGAAGAAGTACCTCGACTACATCGACGGCGCCCTGGAGAACGTCGCCCGGGTCGGCACGATGGCCTGGAAGCTCGTCGGCTTCCCGATCGACGACGTCACCATCCGCGCCAAGACCGGCTCCGCCGAGGTCTACGGCAAGCAGTCGACCGGCTGGGTCGCGTCCTACTCCAAGGACTACGTCGTGGTGATGATGATCAGCCAGGGCGGCACCGGCTCCGGCTCGACGGGTGAGGGCATCCGCGCGATCTGGGAGGCGCTGTACGGCATCGACGGCGAGACCGTGCGCCCGGCGCGCGCGGCGATCCCCGGCACCGTGCCGCCCGCCAAGCTGCCGCAGTTCCTCGAGGACGGGTCGATCATGCCGCCCGTCCCCGACAAGGCGACATCGGACAGGGCGGGGGAGTGAGGGCGATGACCGTCCTGTCCAACCGGCCCAGCGCCAGGCCCGCCGGCCGACCGTCGTCCCGGGCCCTGCGCACGGCGTCCAGCCTGCGCGCCCCGGGCCTCGACTGGATGCTGATGCTGGCCGCCCTCGCGCTCGTCACGCTCGGCACCCTGCTCGTCTGGTCGGCCACCTCGACCCGCGCCGACCTCACCGGCGGCGACCCCAATGCCTACCTCCGCAAGCAGCTCGTCAACGTCGCCATCGGCCTGGTGCTGATGGTCGCCGTCCTCGCCACCGACCACCGGTGGGTGCGCATCCTCGCGCCGCTGGCCTACCTCGCCAGCGTCGGCGGGCTCGTCATGGTCCTGGTGGCGGGCAGCACGATCAACGGCTCCCGCTCGTGGATCCAGCTCGGCGGCATGTCCATCCAGCCCGCGGAGTTCGCGAAGCTGGCCGTGGTCATCGGCATGGCGCTCGTCGTGGCCGAGCGCACCGAGCGGCGGTGGGGCCGCGGCGTCCGCAGCGTCGAGGTGGTCGCGATGCTCGCGATCGCAGGGGTTCCCGCCGCGCTCATCCTGCTGCAGCCCGACCTCGGCACGATGCTCGTGCTCTCCGCGACGGTCTTCGGCGTGCTCGCGGTGGCCGGCGCCGGCCGCCTGTGGCTGGCGGGCCTGACGTTCGGGGCGGTCGGTGGCGCCGTCGCCGCGGTGTCGATGGGGGTGCTCAAGCCCTACCAGGTCGACCGCTTCCTCGCCTTCACGAACCCCGGGCTCGACCCCCGGGGCGCCGGCTACAACACCGAGCAGGCGCGCATCGCCGTCGGCAACGGCGGCCTCTTCGGCCAGGGCCTCTTCGACGGCTCCCAGACCCGCTCCGGGTTCGTGCCCGAGCAGCACACCGACTTCATCTTCACCGTCGCCGGCGAGGAGCTCGGCCTCGTGGGCGCGGGCGTGCTGATCCTCCTCGTGGCCGTGCTGATCTGGCGCGCCCTGGCCATCTCCGCCCAGGCCGGTGACCTGTTCGGCCGCGTCGCGGCCGCCGGTATCGCCTGCTGGTGGGGCTTCCAGGCCTTCCAGAACATCGGCATGTGCCTCGGCATCATGCCGGTCACCGGCGTGCCGCTGCCGTTCGTCTCCTACGGCGGCAGCTCGCTGTTCGCCGGGATGCTCGCGCTCGGCCTGCTCCAGAACATCCACCTCAGGTCGGCCGGTCCGGTCCGGCGCTGAGTAGGCCGCACCACCTGCCGGGACGTAACCTTGAGGGTCGGCGCGTCCGCTGCGTCCGCCCTCCCCTGATCCCGATCCCCGTTCGAGGTGCTGCTGTCATGTCCGTCGCGTCGGTGTTCCCGCGCCTGGAGGCGAGGCTTCCCTCGGTGCAGAAGCCCATCCAGTACGTCGGCGGCGAGCTCAACTCGGTCGTCAAGGACTGGGACTGCGCCGCGACCTCCGAGTCCGGTGGGCCGACGGTCCGGTGGGCGCTGATGTACCCCGACGCCTACGAGGTGGGCCTGCCCAACCAGGGCGTCCAGATCCTCTACGAGGTGCTCAACGAGCGTGACTGGATCATCGCCGAGCGCACCTACTCGGTGTGGCCCGACATGGAGCAGGTGATGCGCGACGGTGACGAGCAGGGCCCGATCCCGCAGTTCACCGTCGACAGCCACCGCCCCGTCGGCGCCTTCGACCTCTTCGGCCTGAGCTTCTCCACCGAGCTCGGCTACACCAACATGCTCAACGCCCTCGACCTGGCCGGGATCCCGCTCCACGCGGTCGACCGCGGCGAGGACGACCCCGTCGTGATCGCCGGGGGCCACGCCGCGTTCAACCCCGAGCCCATCTCCGACTTCATCGACGCCGCGGTCCTCGGCGACGGCGAGGAGGTCGTGCTCGCGATCTCCGAGGTGGTGCGCGAGTGGAAGACCGAGGGTCGCCCGGGTGGTCGCGACGAGCTGCTGCGCCGGCTCGCGGTCACCGGCAACATCTACGTCCCCCGGTTCTACGACGTCGCCTACGCCGCCGACGGCTCGATCGAGGCCGTCGTGCCCAACCGGCCGGGCATCCCGTTCCGGGTGCGCAAGCACACGCTGATGGACCTCGACCAGTGGCCCTACCCGGCCAACCCGCTGGTGCCGCTCGCCGAGACCGTCCACGAGCGGTTCTCCGTCGAGATCTTCCGCGGCTGCACGCGCGGCTGCCGCTTCTGCCAGGCCGGCATGATCACCCGCCCGGTGCGCGAGCGGTCCATCAAGACCATCGGCGACATGGTCGAGAACGGCATCCGCAAGTCCGGCTTCGAGGAGGTCGGCCTGCTGTCGCTCTCGAGCGCCGACCACACCGAGATCGGCGAGGTCGCCAAGGGCCTGGCCGACCGCTACGAGGGCTCCAACGTCTCGCTGTCGCTGCCCAGCACGCGCGTCGACGCCTTCAACATCACCCTGGCCAACGAGTTCTCCCGCAACGGTCGCCGCTCGGGCCTGACCTTCGCGCCGGAGGGCGGCTCGGAGCGGATGCGCAAGGTCATCAACAAGATGGTCAGCGAGGACGACCTGATCCGCACCGTCGCGGCGGCGTACTCCCACGGCTGGCGCCAGGTGAAGCTCTACTTCATGGTGGGCCTGCCCACCGAGACCGACGATGACGTGCTGCAGGTCGCCGACCTCGCCCGGCGCGTGATCGCCAAGGGACGCGAGGTCACCGGCCGCAACGACATCCGCTGCACCGTGTCGATCGGCGGGTTCGTCCCCAAGCCGCACACGCCGTTCCAGTGGGCCGCGCAGCTCGACCACCAGACGACCGACGACCGGCTGAAGAAGCTGCGCGACGTCGTGCGCGACGACAAGAAGTACGCCCGCGCGATCGGCTTCCGCTACCACGACGGCAAGCCCGGCATCGTCGAGGGACTGCTGTCCCGCGGTGACCGGCGCGTCGGCCGGGTCATCGAGGAGGTCTGGCGCGACGGCGGCCGCTTCGACGGCTGGAGCGAGCACTTCTCCTACGACCGCTGGATGGCCTCGGCCGAGAAGGCGCTCGCCGGCACCGGGGTCGACGTCGACTGGTACACCACCCGCGAGCGCGACTACGACGAGGTGCTGCCCTGGGAGCACCTCGACTCCGGCCTCGACAAGGACTGGCTCTGGGGCGACTGGGAGGACGCGCTGGCGACCGCCGACGGCGCCGACATCGAGATCGAGGACTGCCGCTGGACGCCGTGCTACGACTGCGGCGTCTGCCCCGAGATGGGCACCGAGATCCAGGTCGGCCCGACAGGCCAGAGGCTGTTGCCGCTCAGCGTCGTCTGACACTGGCATGATCCGGCGCGTGCCCCACGTGCTGGACCTCGGGTCCCGGAAGTTCTGGCAGCTCACGGGTCGTCGGGTCGACCTCGAAGGTCGCGAGCGGTGGCTGGACGCACCCGTCAGCCGGTCGCCGCGCGTGAGCGAGGAGTGGCTCGCGGCCGAGGCCGCCCGCCACGGAGGCGTGCTCGGCGGTGACGAGCCGGACGCCGGGCTGCTGCCGTCGATGGCGGTCCTCGACGGCCCGGGCTTCGACTCCGCACGCCTCCGCCCGGAGGTCCGCGACTTCTACGAGCACACCGCTGCGTGGCAGGTGGAGGTGTGGTCGGGGTGGTCGCCCGTCTTCTGGCCGGCGGGGGAGCTGGTGTCCCGGCTGTGGGGGCGGCGCGTCGAGCAGCTCGCCCTGCCGATGCGGCCCCTCGAGGTCGCCCGCGGCATGGACAGCCGCGTCACCCCGATCCGCGACCGGCACGGCGACCAGGTCGCCGCCGCGTGGAACCGCACCCTGCGCGGCAGCGGCCGGCAGGTGTTCAGCGGCGCGTACTCGGCGCGCACGCTGCCCGGTGCCGACCGGCCGAGCGTGCACGTCGCGTTCCCGCTCGAGTCGGGCAACGTCCAGGTGTTCCTCCGTCCCACGGTGACCGACGACGGCGGGCTCCTCCTGGAGTCGCCGACCGGCCGGTTCGGCCAGGACGGGGCGTACGTCGTCGTCAGCGACCGTGGCGCCCACGCCGCGCGCGTCCCGCTGCACGAGACCTTCCACGTGTACGTCGATGCGGACGGGGTGCTGCGGACCGACCACGAGCTGCGGCTCTGGTCGGCGTCGGCGGTCCGCCTGCACTACAAGCTCGAGCGGGTCTCGTGACCCTCCACTCCTTCCACCTCGCCGAGGTGCCCCGTCGGGTGGGCGTGCGGGCGCTCCTCCGCCCGCCGACCCCCGCGACGCCCGGGCTCGACCACGCCGAGTGCCTGTCCCTGATGCGGCTCGGTGCTCCCACGGTGTCGCCGGACCGGCTGCAGGTCGGGCGGCTCGCCGTCTTCGCGCAGTGGCGCGACGAGGCGGCGCTCGAACGCTTCCTGGCCCGCGACCCCCTGGGACGCGAGCTGGCCGGCGGCTGGCACGTGCGGCTCGAGTTCCTGCGGCGGTGGTCGACCATCGCCGCACTCCCGGGGCTGCCCGTCCGTGCCGGACCGTGGCGACAGGACGAGCCCGTCGTGGCCGTCACGCTGGCCCGGATGCGACTCGGGGAGGTGCCTCGCTTCCTGCGCAGCGGCAGGCCCGTCGAGCGGCTCGTGCGCGACCACCCGGGCGTGACCCTCGCCGCCGCCGCGCTGCGCCCGCCGCACACCATCTCCACCTTCTCGGTCTGGCGCACGGTGCAGGAGATGGAGGACATGGTGCACGGACGCTCCGCCGTGCCCGACCCCTCCCGGCACGCCGGGGCGATGACCGAGCGCGACCGGCGCGACTTCCACCACGAGTTCGCGACGTACCGGTTCCGGCCGGTCTCCGAGCATCCGGTTCCGGCCCGTCTCCGAGCACGGCGCGTGGCGGGGCAGGAGCGGCAACGTCTCGTCCTTCCCCTAGGATCGTTCGGTCCGTCGTCGGAGAAAGCAGGCTGATGGGGCTCGAGAGCAAGGCGCGCGCGTGGGCACACCAGCGTGGACTTCAGCGATCCCGTGTCGCGGTGGCGGCCTACCGGACCGCCTCCCGCATCAGGTTCCGGGGCAGCTGGGACGACGAGGTGGAGTTCCGCGGCCACCGGTTCCGCATCGGCCGCGACCTCACCCTCTACCCGGCCGTGCACAGCGGGGGCTTCGAGGCCGAGGAGCTCGACGTGCTGCTGCCCCGCGTCCCGCGTGACGCGGTGGTCTGGGACGTCGGCGCCAACATCGGCATCTACGCCGTCCTCCTCGCCGCTGCGGCGCCGGAGGGCCGCGTCGAGGCGTTCGAGCCGGTCCCCGACAGCCACCGGCGGCTCGAGGACAACGTCGCCGCCAACGCGCTCACCAACGTCACCACGCACTTCGTCGCGTTGTCCGACGCCACCGGCACCGCCCGGATGGCCGTCCACGCCGACGCCCACGGCTGTGACCAGATCGGCGAGGTCGGCGACGACGCCGAGGCGATCGACGTACCGACGCTGACCGGCGACGAGTTCCTCGCCTCCACCGGCGGGGCGGACCCGGACGTGGTCAAGGTCGACATCGAGGGCCACGAACCGCAGTTCCTCGCAGGTGCGTGGGGCATGTTCGAGCGCCGCCGGCCGCTGCTGATGATGGAGGTCAACCCGACCGCCTGGTCGGGAGAGGCCCAGGTCCGGGAGTGGCAGGACACCGTCGACCGGCTCTTCGCGCTCTACGGCACCGGCCTGTGGTTCGACACCGCGACCCCCCGCGAGGTCTCCTCGCTGGACGTCGCGACCCTCGACGACACGCGCGCGTTCAGCCTGCTGTTCCCGGGTCGCACCCGCTAGTCGCCGGTGTCGTCGTCCGTGCGGGGCGTCACGGTTTGTCCGTCACGCCCACATCAGGAGAGAGTCGCGTCGTGAAGAGGTCGTCCTGGATCGTCGCCACGCTCGTGGCTGCGCTCGCTGCTGTCGTGTGCGGCGCCATGTGGGCGCTGTCGTCGCCGGTCGGGTCCTCGCCCGACGACAACTACCACCAGGCGACCATCTGGTGCGTCGGGGCGACCGAGGACTCCGCGCCGAGCACCTGCCGGGTGGTCGGGGAGTCAGCGGAGACCGGTGGCCGCGTGGTGAAGCTGCCGGCGCTGGTCGCGACGCCCAACTGCTACGCGTTCCAGCCGGCGGAGTCGGCAGCCTGCCAGAAGCCGCTGCGCGGGGAGCTGACGCGCACCGAGGCGGTCGACAACGGCGACTACCCCGGCGGGTTCTACCGCGTGATGCACCTGCTCGTGCAGGACAGCATCCCGGAGTCGATCCTCGCGATGCGGGTCTTCAACGTCGTCCTCGGGGTGGTCCTGCTGGGTGCGGTGGCGCTCGTCGCCACCGCCGGCGTCCGTCGGTTGATGGCGCTGACCCTCACGCCCGTGCTGATCCCGCTGGGCTGGTTCATCCTGGCCTCGGTCAACCCCAGCAGCTGGGCGCTGTCCGGGCTCACCTGCTTCGGCTTCGCCCTGCACACCTTCTTCTCCACGCCCCATCCACGTCGGCGGATCGCGGCGGGCGTCCTGGCCGGGCTCGGCCTGCTCGTCGCGCTGAGCGCCCGCGGTGACGCTCCGGCGTACGCCGGCGTGGTGACCGTCGCCCTGTGCCTGCTGCACTGGCGGGTGCTGTGGGCCCGCAGGGCGCTCGTGGTCCTGCCGGCCCTCGTCGCCCTGGTCTGCGCCTGGCGCCTGCTCGGCGCGTCCCAGGTCGCCAGCATCGCCGGCGCCTCGGCGGAGACCGAGCGACCCCTCAGCGACGTGGTCCCCAACCTCCTCCTCGAGTTCCCCGCGCTCTTCAGCGGCATGTTCGGCTACGCGTTCGGCCTCGGGTGGCTCGACACGTCCGTCAGCGCCGTGACGGCCTACCCCGTGGCGCTGGTCATCGGGTTCCTCGGGCTCACCGGCCTGGGCCGGCTGTCGTGGCCGAAGGTGGCCGCGGCCGTGCTGATCTTCCTGCCCATGCTCGTGCTGCCGCTCATGACGCTCTACCGCACGCGCCTGATCGTGGGCGAGAGCGTGCAGCCGCGCTACATCCTGCCGCTGATGCCGATCCTGCTCGCGGTGCTCCTGGTGGACCGCACCGCCGACCGTGCCCTGTCGATCTCCCGGGTCCAGGCTGTGGTGATCGCCGTCGCGCTCACGGTCGCCAACGCGGCGGCCATCTACGCCAACGCGCGCCGCTACGTGACCGGCATCGACGGCCCCCAGCTGATCGACGACCTCGAGTGGTGGTGGCAGTCCGCGCCGCCGCCGGGCACCGTCGCCGTGGTGGGTGGCGTCGCGTTCGCGGTGTTCGCCGCGGCCCTCGTCGTCACCAACTGGCAGCCCTCGCTCGAGCCGGTGGCCGCGCCCGACCCGGCACCCGCCTCCGGGCGCGAGCCGGAGCCGGCGCCCGCGCCCGAGGACCCGGCCCCGACGCAGACCTCGGCCCGCAGCCAGCACCAGACCGCGGACCAGACCGACGACCAACCACACCAGACCACGACCCAGGAGACCCGATGAGCTACCGCAAGGTCGACTCCGCCGACGTCGCCACGGACGCCGACGATCGGCGACGGCAGCAGCATCTGGCACCTGGCCCAGGTCCGCGAGGACGCCGTGCTCGGCGAGGGCTGCATCATCGGCCGCGGCGCCTACATCGGCACCGGCGTGCGGCTGGGCGACGCACTGCAAGGTGCAGAACTACGCGCTGGTCTACGAGCCGGCCGTGCTCGGCGACGGTGTCTTCATCGGCCCGGCCGTCGTGCTGACCAACGACACCTACCCGCGCGCGGTCAACCCCGACGGGTCGCTGAAGTCGGCCGCACGACTGGGAGCCGGTCGGGCGTCACGATCGGCGACGGCGCCTCGATCGGCGCCCGCGCCGTCTGCGTGGCGCCGGTCACGGATCGGCGCCTGGGCGACGGTCGCCGCCGGCGCGGTCGTCACCCGGGACGTGCCCGGCCCACGCCCTGGTGGTCGGCGTGCCGGCCCGGCGGATCGGCTGGGTCGGCAAGGCCGGCGTCGCCTGGCTGGACGATCGGACGGCGACCGCTGGCGCTGCCCGGCAGCGGGCGCGCGTTACGCAGAGTCGTCGAGGACACGACTCGAGAGAGGTGGAAGCAGTGACGAGCCAGCGCTGATTCCCGCCGCCAAGCCGATGATCGGCGACGAGGAGCGCGCGGCGGTCGACCGCGTGCTCGCGCTGCGGCATGGTCGCGCCAGGGCCCGGAGGTCGCGGCCTTCGAGCCGAGTTCGCCGACGCAGCTGCGTCGGCGGCCGCACCTGCGTGGCGGTCAACTCCGGCACCTCGGGCCTGCACCTCGGCCTGCTCGCCGCCGGCATCGGCCCGGGCGACGAGGTCATCGTGCCGTCGTTCACCTTCGCCGCGACCGCCAACTCGGTGGCGCTGACCGGTGCGACCCCGGTCTTCGTCGACATCGAGCCGGACTACTTCTGCCTCGACCCGGCCGCGGTCGAGGCCGGCCGATCACCGAGCGCACCACCGGCGATCATGCCGGTGCACCTGTACGGTCACCCGGCCGACATGACGGCGCTCGCAGGCCGTCGCCGACGCGGCACGGCCTGGCGCTCTTCGAGGACGCCGCCCAGGCGCACGGCGCGACCTGCGACGGGCACGCCGGTCGGCACGCTTCGGCACGTTCGCGATGTTCAGCCTCTACCCGACCAAGAACATGACCTCCGGCGAGGGCGGCATGGTCGTCCTGCGCCGACGACGAGCTCGCCCGCCGGGTCCGGCTGCTGCGCAACCAGGGCATGGAGCGGCAGTACGAGAACGAGCTCGTCGGCCTCAACAACCGGATGACCGACATCCACGCCGCCATCGGCCGGGTGCAGCTGACCAAGCTCGCCGGCTGGACCGAGCAGCGCCAGCAGCAACGCGGCGTTCCTCGACGCGAACCTCGAGGGCGTCGTCGTGCCGCCGGTCGCCGACGGCGCGACGCACGTCTACCACCAGTACACGATCCGGGTCGCCGGAGCGACCGCGACGAGCGTGCGTCGCGCCGCGCTGCGCGAGGAGCACGAGGTCGGCTCCGGGCGTCTACTACCCGATCCCGAACCACCGGCTGCCGTCGCTGCGCACTCGCGCCGGGCCTGGACCTGCCCGAGACCGAGCGGGCCGCCGCCGAGGTGCTCTCGCTGCCGGTGCACCCGTCGCTGACCGGCGACGACCTGGAGCGCGATCGTCGACGGCCGTCAACACCGTCGTCGGAGGCGGGCGCCTGATGACCGGCGAGACCTGCGCGCCGGCCTGATCGGCCTGGGCTCGATGGGCCGCCACCACGCCCGGGTGATCCGCGAGACGCCCGGCGTGCGAGCTCGTCGCCGTCGCCGACCCGGCCGGTGACCGCTTCGGCGTCGCCGGCGAGCCTGCCGGTGCTGCCCGACGTCGCAGGCGCTGATCGCGCGCCGGCATCGACGTCGCCATGGTCGCGGTGCCGACCGTGCTACCACGAGGACGTCGCGCTGGCGCTGGCCGAGGCCGGCGTGCACACCATGGTCGAGAAGCCGATCGCCGCACACGGCCGAGGCCGGCCGAGCGGGTGGCCGACGCGTTCGAGGACGCCGGCCTGGTCGGCGCGCGTCGGGCACATCGAGCGGTACAACCCGGCGCTGCATCGCGATGCGCGCCGCGGCTCGCAGAGCGGCGAGCTCGGCGAGGTCTACCAGATCGCCACCTCGCGGCAGGGCCCGTTCCCGGCGCGGATCGCCGACGTCGGCGTGGTCAAGGACCTCGCCACCCACGACATCGACCTGACCGCCTGGCTCGCCCAGAGCCCCGTACGCCACCGTCGTCCGCGCACGTCGACGTACCGCTGCGGCCGCGAGCACGAGGACCTGGTCGTCGCCGTCGGGCCGCCTGGCCAACGGCGTCATCGTCAACCACCTGGTCAACTGGCTCTCCCCGCGCAAGGAGCGCCAGACGCGTCGTCACCGGCGAGCGGGGCGCCTTCGTCGCCGACACGCTGACCGGCGACCTGACCTTCTACGCCAACGGCACCGTCGCCGACCGAGTGGGACGCGCGTCGCGGCCTTCCGCGGCGTCAGCGAGGGCGACGTGACCCGGTTCGCGATCCCCAAGCGCGAGCCGCTGCGCGGTCGAGCAGGCGACTTCCGCGACGCCGTCCTCGGCGGCGATCGCGACGGGCATCGTGCCGATGACGCGAGGGCGTGCAGACGCCTGCGCGTCGTCGACGCGCTGCCTGCGCTCGGCCGGCGAGGCGGCGCGAGGTCCCGTCTGTGAGCGTGACCGGCGCCGCCCAGCTCCGCGACGATCGCCTCGGGTGGGGCTGGAACTCGGTCGAGGAGTGAGCTGGGCGCGGCGGCGGTTCGCCCAGTGCGCAGGAAGTCGCGCAGTCGCCGCATGTCGAGCCCGGTCAGCACGAGGTTGTCGCCGATGCCCTGCTGCGACTCGACCGCCTCGCGGTGGATCGCGCAGCGGGCTTGCCCAGGATGCCGCACTCCTGCTGGAGGCCGCCGGAGTCGGTGACGACGAAGCTGCGCCCGCGCCAGCAGCGGGCATGAAGCGGGCGTAGGGCTGCTTGTCGACGAGTCGGAAGCTGGTCGTCGAACAGGTGGCTGAGGCCGAGCTCATCGATGCGGTTGCGCTCGGTGTTGCCGGCGGGCATCACCAGGGGCATCGAGCGCGCTGGCCTCGTGGAGCACCTCGAGGGTCTGGCTGAAGACCGGACCGTTGCGCAGCATCTCGAAGCGGTGCAGCGTCACGAGCCCGAACTCCTCGGGCAGGTCGATCGCCGGCACGTCGCCGTCGATCGCCATGCGCAGCGCGTCGATCGACCGTGTTGGCACCGGTGTCGACGATCGATCCCCGCGCCCGCTCGCGACGCAGGTGCTCGACCTCGTGCTGGGTCGGCGCGAAGTGGAGCGTGGCGATCTTCGCCACGACGCGGCGGTTGATCTCCTCGGGCATCGGGTGCCAGATGTTGCCGGTGCGCATGCCGGCCTCGACGTGGGCCACCTCGGCGCCCAGCAACCGACCGATCAGCGCGCCCAGGACCGTGCTGAACGTGTCGCCGTGCACCACGACCAGCGGGCGGGAACCGCCACGTCCGCAGCCGGCGGCGCAGCTCGCGTCGACGGCGTACGACCGTCCGCACGATGCGCGCTGCCCATCCGGGCACCTGCGTCACGCGCACGACGTCGTTCTGGCGCCGAGGCGGCACGAGGTCCACGGCGGGCTGGGGGAGTCCGAGGTCGGCGAGCGTGGCGGGCAGGCCGTCCACGTGAAAGGCCGTGTTCCAGAACTCGACGTCGTCGCCACGCTCGTCCAGTGCCCGGATCACGGGTGCCAGCTTGATGATCTCGGCTGTCGTTCCCGCGATGAAGGCGATCGTCACGTGGCTTCTCCCGTGCTGGCCGGTGTGTCAGGAATGGTTTCGGCGTTGCAGTATCGTCTGCACGCGATCAGGCGAGCGGACGAAAGGGTGGTCCACCACCGTGCAGGACACCCAGCCACTGCCCACCGCAGAGGCCTCCGAACAGGAGGCGCACGCGCGGCTCGGCGTGGTGATGCCAGCCTACAACGAGGGGACGTGGGTCCGACGCGCGCTCGACGCGATCGAGGTCGCGCGCCCGACGCGCGGACTGGCCCCTCGAGGTCGTGGTCGTCGACGACGGGGCCACCGACGCGGAGAGCCTGGCGGTGCTGGCCGAGGTCGGCGAGCGACCCCACGTGCGGGTCGTGCACCAGGTCAACGCCGGCCGGTTCGCCGCCCGCAGGCGAGGGCTCGAGGCTGCGACCACCGACTTCGTCCTGCTCCTCGACGCGCGCGTAGAGGTCGCCGCAGAGTCGCTGGAGCGGCTCCGGAGCGCGTCGAGCCGCGGCGAGACGGTGTGGAACTACGACGTCGTGCCCGGCTCGCGGGACCTGCGCGCGCTGTTCTGGACCGGCATCACCAAGGTCTGGTGGCGCGACTACTTCCGCACCCGCCGGCCGGTCGCCTTCGGCGTCGACGACTTCGACCGCTACCCGAAGGGCACTGGCGCCTTCCTGGCGCCGCCGCGCCTGCTGCTCGACCGCGGCAGGGGAGTTCGAGTCGCACTTCGCCGACGCCAGTCTCGCCTCCGACGACACCCGGCTGCTGCGGACGGTCGCCGAGTCCGAGGACATCCACCTCTCGCCCGAGGTGCTGTGCACCCACTACGCCAAGAGCGGTCGGCAGGCGTGGTCACGGCAGTGCTACTACCGAGGCACCACCTTCGTCGACGGCTACCTCGCCGATGCGACTGGGGCCCACAGACTGCTGGCGGGTGCGGTCGGCGCAGCTGCGCTGGGTGTGGTCGCGGTGGCCGCGTTCCCGCGCGCCTCCACCGCAGCCGGGGTGCTGGGGTGCCTGACGGCCGGCGCCGGGGCCCGCTCCTGCGGCGCCACACCGCGCGAGTCGGTGGCGGTCGGGGTGCTCAGCCCGGCCTTCGGCGTCCTCTTCGGCGCCGGCGTGGTCCGCGGGCTGCGCCTTGCCGCGAGCTCCACGTGAGCCGGGAGCGGCGCCAGCTCGGCCTGCTCTCGGTCTCGTTCTTCGCGGCCAGCGGATTGGGGCTGCTGCTCCTGATCGTGGTGGCTCGGTGGCTCGGACCCCGACAGAGAACCTCCACTTCCAGGCGGTCTGGGCGTTGATCTGCGACCTTCGCGAGCGTGCTCGGGTCGCTGGAGCAGGAGGTCGCGCGCCAGTCGACGACCGCGGCGCTCGAGCGACGACGTACGCCGGTGGGAGCGGTCCAGGCGATCGGGCTGGCCGCCGTGGCCTGCCTCGTGGTGATGGCGGCCTTCCTGGCGACACCGTCGGGCCGCGAGGTCGTCCACGGGTCGCTGCCGTCCTGCTCCTCACCCTGCTGTCCGTCGTCAACTTCGCGATGCTCATCCTGGCGCGCGGTGTCCTGCTCGGCGCCCACGCGCTGCGGGGCTACTCGGCGCTCCTCGTGGGGGAGGCGACCGCCCGCGTGGTGGTGGTCGCCGCCCTCATGGTCTCCGGCGTCGACGCGGCCGTCGAGTGGGCGGTCCTCGCCACCGTCGTCGGCTCGCTGGTCTGGGTGGGCGCCCTGGCGCGGCTCGCGCACGGCGTCGACTGGTCGGGTGCGCGCACACCGTGGTCGACCGTGGCGGGCACGGTGACCGCGCTCGGCATCGCCAACGGGCTCTCCGCCCTGGTGCTCACCGGGTTCCCGGCCGTGGTCGTCGCCATCCTGGGCAAGTCCCCGGACCTCGCCGTGCTGATCGCGGTGATCACCCTCTCGCGCGCTCCGCTCGCGCTGCATGGCCCCGGTGCAGGCCCTGACCGTGCCCACGGTCGTCCGGTGGAGCCGCAGCGGTGACACCCGCCGGCTCACCCGGGCGCTCGAGCTCATCGCGGGCGGCAGCGCCGTGGCGGCCCTCGTCGGGGCGGTGGTCGGCTACGTGATCGGCCCGTGGGCCGTGGTCGCTTGTGCTCGGTGCCGACTACCGCCCGACGGCTGTGACGGCCGCCCTCGTGGCAGCGGCGACCTGCGTGATGGCCGGCGCCCTCCTGCAGGCGGCGGCCCTGGTGGCGCTCCAGCGCTACTGGCTCGTGACGGCCTGCTGGGCCACGGCGATCGCGTCCGCGGCGCTCCTGATGCTCGTCGCCCCCTGGAGCGCCGAGCACCGGGCGCTCGGCGGCTTCACGATCGCCTCCGTCACGGCGTTCGTCGCCACCGCGATCGCCGTACGGTCGAGCGTGACGACAGCCGGACGCAGTGACCATGCGCGCTGCCCACTAGGGTTCCCCCCATGTCCGGACGGCCCGACCAGCGCATCCTCGTGGTCATCCCCGCGTGGAACGAGGCGGGCGCCATCGCCGGCACGATCGCCGAGGTGAGGGCGTCCGCAGCCCGACCTCGACATCCTGGTCGTCGACGACGGGTCCGGCGACGGGACCGCCGCGTCGCGCCGCGAGCGCCGGCGCCGATGGTCGCGGCTCCCGTTCAACCTCGGCGTCGGCGGAGCCATGCGCACCGGCTACCGCTACGCCATGCGCGAGGGCTACGACGTCGTCGTGCAGATCGACGCCGACGGCCAGCACGACCCCTCCTACCTCGCCGCAGCTCCTCGCCGGGCTCGAGCCGACTCCGACGTCGTCATCGGCGCCCGGTTCGCCGGGGAGGGCGACTACGCGGCCCGCGGCCCGCGGCGATGGGCCATGCGCATGCTGGCCGCGGTGCTCTCCGGCTCGCCGGCACCGCCTCACCGACGTCACGAGCGGCTTCCGGGTCGCCAACCGGCGCGCGGTCCGCGTGTTCGCCGACCACTACCCCGCGGAGTACCTCGGCGACACCGTCGAGTCGCTCGTGATCGCGCTGCGCGTCGGGTGCACCGTCGTCCCAGTAGCCCGTCCACATGCGGCCCCGCACCATCGGCACGGCCGAGCCAGTCGCCGTTGCGCGCGGCGACCTACCTGGTGCGGGCCGTCGTCGCGCTCGGCGCTCGCCCTCGTGCGGCGCTGGCCGGCCGCGACCGAGACCCTCGGCCAGGAGAAGTGATGAGTCCCGTCCTCACGCTCGGCGTCGTCGGAGCGGTCGCCACCCTGGTCGTGCTCTTCGAGATGCTGCGGCGCCAGCGCCTGCGCGAGAAGTACGCCGTGATCTGGGTCGTGGTGGCCGTCGGCACGGTCCTGCTGGTCATCTTCCCCGGCACTGCTGAGCCGGGCGTCCACGCTCCTGGGTGTCCAGGTCCCGTCCAACCTGCTCTTCTTCGCGGCCAGCATGCTCCTGCTGCTGCTGAGCATCCAGTTCAGCTACGAGATCGGCCGCCTCGAGGACCGCACCCGCACCCTCGCCGAGGAGGTCGCGCTGCTCAACCTCCGGCTCGAGCAGCTGACCGCCGACGACCCGAGCGGCCCGGTCGAGGCCACCGAGGACGACCTCGGGGGAGACCCCGGCGGAGGGACCGGCGACGGCCTGCGCCGTGACTAGAATCAGCGGCGACCACCCGTCAGGGAAGGGCGACGCTGTGTTCGACGAGAAGGACTACTGGCGCCAGCGGCACGACGACCACGACGGCGCGCTGAGGGCCGTCGGCATCGACACCGTGACCGAGCGCGCCAACCAGCTCGCCTACCAGCTGCTCGCCGACCAGTACTCCCGGCTGCTCGACCGGCTGGCCCTCCCGGAGGGCGCCACGGCCCTCGACGCCGGCGCGGGCGTGGGTGCCTTCACCCGGCTGCTGCACTCCCGCGGGCTCCGCGTCACGGCCCTGGACATCTCCCAGACCGCCCTGGACGGCATCGACCTCCCCATCACCAAGGTCTGCTCGCCGATCGCCAGCGCCGACCTCCCCGACCGCGGGTTCGACTACGTGCACTCGTTCGACGTCGTCTACCACGTCATGTCGGACGCGGAGTGGGCTGACTCGCTCGAGGCGCTGTGCCGGTGGTCGTCGCGCCACCTCGCCCTGCACGAGCGGTTCCTTCGGCTGCCCCAGCTGGTGCCGTCGAAGATCATGAAGATGCGACCCCGCAAGCAGACCATCGCCATCCTCGAGCGCAACGGCTTCCGGCAGGTCGACGAGATGCCCACCTACTTCCTGAGCAAGCAGCTGCTGACCTACCGGGTGGCCGACAAGGTGCCCGACCTGTTCCACCGCGTCGACGCCTGGGCCCTGGGGCGGCACTCCGACGCCGCCTGGGTCCGTTCGGTCGCGTCGCACCGCATCAAGCTCTTCGAGAGGACCGCGTGAAGCAACAACCCGAGCAGCAGGCCCCACCCGTCCAACGACTCCGCGTGCGCTACGCCAAGCGGGGGCGGCTGCGCTTCACCAGCCACCGCGACTTCAGCCGCGCCTTCGAGCGTGCCGTCTTCCGCGCGCGGGTGCCCGATGGCCTACTCGTCCGGCTTCAACCCGCACCCGCGCATCTCCTACGCCGGTGCGGCGCCGACGGGCTCGGCCAGCGAGGCGGAGTACCTCGAGCTCGCCCTCGCCGAGGTCGTCGGGCCGGACGACGTCCACGCGATGCTCGACGAGGCGCTCCCGCCCGGGCTGGACGTCCTCGAGGTCGTCGAGTCGCCCGGCGGGTCGCTGGCCGACCTGCTCGAGGCCAGCCGCTGGCGGATCGGGCTGAGCGCCGACCACGCCGCGGTCGCGGACGCCGTCGCGCGGTTCCTCGCCGCCGACGAGGTGCTCGTGGAGCGGATGACCAAGAAGGGGATGCGCGAGTTCGACGCCCGCGGCGCCGTCCTCTCGCTGGTGGTCGACGCGGCCGACGAGGCCGCCCCCGGGCGTACGTCGATGGACGTGGTGCTGCGGCACGGGACCCCGGCCGTGCGTCCCGACGACGTCCTGCGCGGGCTCGAGGCCGTGGCCGGCCTGCCGATGGACGAGGCGCCGCTGATGACCCGGCTGGCGCAGGGCCCCCTGATCGGGTCGGACCAGGTCGGCGACCCGCTGGCGGATCGGGCATAGCGCCACTCCGGTCGCGGTGTGCGATACTCGCCACGTTCGACGCCCTGACGACCGTCGGGATCCGTCGAGCCGACGACGTTCTCGCCGGCCGCACCAGCGGTCGGCACCCCGGATGGGTGGACGTCACCGGACCGCGACGCGGCCTCCGAGTCGGTGACAGCGACTCAGTGGCCCGGCGACCGCGGCGGGTGGCGCACCGGCCTCCCGGAGACGCACCCGCGGAGGGGGTCGCCGCCACAGAAGCTTTGCGTCCCCGCCGATCGCCCTGCGAGAGGGGGCGGACGCCGTACCGGCACCGTCACGGTGCCCGAGGAGCACCACATGCTCAGTGATGACCAGAACGACCAGCCCGAGCGCACCGAGTCGGGGGCCCCGACGCCTGAGGCGGGCCAGCCCGCCGAGGCTGCAGCGCCGGCCACGCCCGTCGTGACCCGTCGTACGCGCAAGGCGCCCGCGAAGAAGGCGGCCGCCGCGCCCGCCCCGGCCGCCGGAGACGCCCCGGCCGACGCGACCCCCGCGTCCGACGCCACCCCCGAGGCCGGCGGCACCGACGCCCCGGTCGTGCAGAAGACCACCTCGCGTCGAGCGCCCGCCAAGAAGGCGCCGGCGCGCAAGAGCGCCGCGAAGAAGACCGCCTCGACCCCCGAGCCCGACGCTGCTGCCGCGGCGCCCGAGGTCGACCCGACCGGGGCCGACGAGGCCCCCGCCCCCGCCAAGAGGGCGGCTGCCAAGAAGTCCGCCGCCAAGGCGCCGGCCAGGAAGACCGCGGCCAAGCGCACCGCCAAGAAGACCGCAGCCGCTCCCGAGCCGGCCGCCGACGCCGAGACCGCCGAGGTCCCCGCCGAGGCCGCCACCGCTCCCGCCGAGGCCTCCGACGCCGCCACCGGTCACGCCGTGCTGTTCCAGGCGCCGGTCGTCACGACGACCACCCGCCGCACCCGCAAGAAGGCCGCGCCCGTCCCGGTCGAGACGGCCGCCGCCGAGGTCACCGCGGACGCCGAGGCCCCGAGGACACCGCCAGGCACCGAGCCCGCGGCTCCGGCAGCGAAGTGGGCCGCGAAGAAGTCGGCCGCCAAGAAGTCCACCGCTGACCGCCCGGCCCGGAAGCGGTCCGGCAAGAAGGTCGCCGAGGTCGTCGAGGTCGTCGAGGACGCCCCCGTCGTCGACGAGGACGAGGAGGCCGCCGCAGCCCTCGCGGCCGCCGAGGCTGCCGAGGACGCTGAGGGCACCGAGACCAGCGAGACCGGCAGCGGGTCGGACGCCGACTCCTCCGAGTCCAGCGACGACACCGACACCGAGGGTGACGGCGAGGGCGGGGCCCGTCGTCGTCGCCGCCGTGGCGGCCGTCGTCGCCGCAAGTCCGGCGAGGGTGACGGCGAGGGCGGGGCGACCGACTCCGGCTCCGCCGACACGGCCGACGACTCCACCGACAGCACCGCTGGCCCCGCCCCGGCGGACACCGACTCCGACACGACCGACGGCTCCGGCGAGGGCACCTCGCGTCGCCGTCGCCGTCGTCGCCGCTCCGGCGACGAGGGCTCCTCCGACGACGCCGAGCCGAACACCGTGACCCGGGTCCGCAAGACCCGCTCGGCCGAGGACCAGATCACCTCGGTCCAGGGCTCGACCCGCCTCGAGGCCAAGAAGCAGCGCCGCCGCGAGGGCCGCGAGGCCGGTCGCCGTCGCGCGCCGATCGTGAGCGAGGCCGAGTTCCTCGCCCGCCGCGAGTCGGTGGAGCGGGTCATGGTGATCCGCCAGCGCCAGGACCTCATCCAGATCGGCGTGCTCGAGGACAAGGTCCTCGTCGAGCACTACGTCGCCCGCGAGTCCCAGACCTCGCTCATCGGCAACGTCTACCTCGGCCGCGTCCAGAACGTCCTCCCGTCGATGGAGGCCGCCTTCATCGACATCGGCAAGGGCCGCAACGCGGTCCTGTACGCCGGTGAGGTCAACTGGCAGTCGCTCGGCCACAAGGAGGGCCAGCCCCGCAAGATCGAGTCGGTGCTCTCGAGCGGCCAGATGGTCCTCGTCCAGGTCACCAAGGACCCGGTCGGCCACAAGGGCGCCCGCCTGACCAGCCAGGTCAGCCTCGCCGGTCGCTTCCTCGTCTACGTCCCGGACGGCACCACCTCCGGCATCTCGCGCAAGCTGCCCGACACCGAGCGCAACCGCCTCAAGACCCTCCTCAAGGAGATCGTCCCCGACACCGCCGGCGTCATCGTGCGCACCGCGGCCGAGGGTGCCAGCGAGGACGAGCTGACGCACGACGTCGAGCGTCTCAAGGCCCGCTGGGAGGACATCGAGAAGAAGGCGACCCACAAGGGTTCGGGCCCGCAGCTGCTCTACGGGGAGCCCGACCTGACCCTGAAGGTCGTGCGTGACCTGTTCACCGAGGACTTCTCCAAGCTCGTCATCGAGGGCGACGACGCCTGGGACACCGTCCACGGCTACGTCGAGTCGGTCGCCCCGGACCTCGCCGAGCGCCTCGAGCGGTTCGAGCGCGGCGCGACGGGCGGCGACGTGTTCGCGACGTACCGGATCGACGAGCAGATCCACAAGGGGCTGGACCGCAAGGTCTGGCTGCCGTCCGGTGGCTCGCTGATCATCGACCGCACCGAGGCGATGACCGTCGTCGACGTCAACACCGGCAAGTTCACCGGCTCCGGGGGCAACCTCGAGGAGACGGTCACCAAGAACAACCTCGAGGCCGCCGAGGAGATCGTGCGCCAGCTCCGCCTGCGCGACATCGGCGGCATCATCGTGGTCGACTTCATCGACATGGTGCTCGAGTCCAACCGCGACCTCGTGGTCCGGCGGCTCGTCGAGTGCCTGGGTCGCGACCGCACCCGCCACCAGGTCGCCGAGGTGACCTCGCTCGGCCTGGTGCAGATGACCCGCAAGCGGATCGGCACCGGCCTGGTCGAGGCGTTCAGCGAGAACTGCGAGGCCTGCCACGGCCGCGGCGTGGTCATCAAGGACCAGCCCGTCGACCCCGACGCCCGCCCCGACGACGGCGACGGTCGCCGCAGCAACCGGCGCCGCGGACGTCGCGGCTCGGGCAACGACGACGCCGACAGCACGGCAACGACAACGGCGGCCGCGGCAACGCTGGCCGTGGCGCCGACGCGAGGACCGGCGAGGCGCCCCACGCCCACGCCTCCGCCCCGTCGCCCAAGGACGTCGCTGCGATGGCGCGCCACGAACGCCCGGCCGAGGACGCGTCGTCGGACGCGTCCGACGTTCCGGAGCCGTCCGACGAGCTGTCGGGTGACGCCCGGTCGGCCGAGCCCGGTGCTCCCGAGGCGGTCGTCGAGGAGGTCGCCGAGGCACCCCGCGCCGAGGCGCCGCCGGCCGATGCACCGCCGGCCGACATCGACCGCTCGACCGCACCGGCTGACCAGCCGGCTGACGAGGAGGCGGACGAGCAGGTCGCCGAGATGGTCGCCGAGGCGCCGCCGGCCGAGCCCGAGAAGCCGAAGGTGGTGACGCGGACGCGTCGTCGTTCCGCCAGTCGCCCCGCCGGTCCGCCGTCGGGCGTCGGCTCCGCCACGACCGCCGCGACCGACCGCGCCGACCACGCCGGTCGACGAGGCCGCTCCGGCTGCGTCCGACGCAGCTGACGCCGGTGCGGACACCGAGCCCGACCCGTCCTCGGGCGGTCCCGGCGAGGCGCCCGTGGTCGAGCACGTCCCGATCAAGAAGAAGGGCTCGCGCAAGCGATGAGCCTGCGGGAGGGGGTGGCCGACCTCGTTTTGCCCGGTCGGCACCCGATCCCGTAGTCTTGACCCTCGGTGTTCGACACACCATCCCTGCGCGCCCGCCACGCGGCGTACTCGCCCGAAGTTCCAGGCGGTGTCGTGCGCAGACCCCCAGTTCCTGAGACCCGTAGTTTTCGTATCGAGGAGAGTGACTCGCCGTGTACGCAGTCGTGCGCAGTGGCAGCAAGCAGCAGAAGGTTGCCGTGGGCGACGTCATCGAGATCGACGCGATGGCTGCCGCCGGTGACACCCTCACCCTTCCTGTGGTGATGGTCGTCGACGGCGACAAGGTCACCGCGACCGGCCTCGACAAGGCGAGCGTGACCGTCGAGGTCACCGGCCGCACCAAGGGCCCGAAGATCATCATCCAGAAGTACAAGAACAAGACCGGCTACAAGAAGCGCCAGGGTCACCGCCAGAAGTACACCCAGGTCAAGGTCACCGACATCTCCCTCTGAGCGCCGGCTCGAGGTCGACCACCCACTCTCCGTTCCAAAGGACTGAACAATGGCTCACAAGAAGGGTGCTGCGAGCACCAAGAACGGCCGTGACTCCAACTCCCAGCGCCTCGGCGTGAAGCGGTTCGGCGGCCAGGTCGTCGGCGCGGGCGAGATCATCGTGCGCCAGCGTGGCACCCACTTCCACCCGGGCACCGGTGTGGGCCGTGGCGGCGACGACACCCTCTTCGCCCTGCAGGCCGGCGCCGTCGAGTTCGGCACCCGCCGCGGCCGCAAGGTCGTCAACATCGTCCCCGGCGAGTGACGTCACGCGACACTGAGCACCTCTGCGAAGGGCGTCCCTGTCTGGGGGCGCCCTTCGTGCTTTCACCCGCTGCACACCTGACAGGAACCCCCCATGGCCATCCCCACGTTCGTCGACCAGGTCACGCTGCACCTCGCGGCCGGACGAGGTGGCAACGGCGTGGCCTCGGTCAAGCGGGAGAAGTTCAAGCCGCTCGGCGGTCCCGACGGCGGCAACGGCGGTCAGGGCGGGTCGATCATCCTCCAGGTCGACACGAGCGTGACGACCCTCGTCGACTACCACCACAGCCCGAAGCGCCGCGCCGACAACGGCGGTCAGGGCGCCGGCGACCACAAGAACGGCGGCAACGGCAAGGACCTGGTCCTGACCGTCCCCGACGGCACGCTCGTCAAGGCCGAGGACGGCACCGCGCTGGCCGACCTCGTCGGCCACGGGACGACCCTGGTCATCGCCGCCGGCGGCCGCGGCGGCCTCGGCAACGCCGCCCTCGCCTCGTCCAAGCGCAAGGCCCCCGGGTTCGCGCTGCTCGGCGAGCCCGGCGACGAGCTCGTCGTACGCCTCGAGCTCAAGGTCGTCGCCGACATCGGCCTGGTCGGCTTCCCGAGCGCCGGCAAGTCGTCGCTGATCGCCGCGATCTCCCGGGCGCGGCCCAAGATCGCCGACTACCCGTTCACCACCCTCATCCCGAACCTCGGCGTGGTCACCGCCGGCGAGACGACCTTCGTGGTCGCCGACGTCCCCGGCCTGATCGAGGGTGCCGCCGAGGGTCGTGGCCTCGGCCACGACTTCCTGCGCCACATCGAGCGCTGCGCCGCACTGGTCCACGTCGTCGACACGGCCTCCATCGAGCCCGGCCGCAACCCCCTCGACGACCTCGAGGTCATCGAGGGCGAGCTGGCCCGCTACGGCGGCCTCGAGGACCGGCCCCGGCTGGTCGCCCTCAACAAGGTCGACGTCCCCGACGGCCAGGACATCGCCGACATGGTCGTCGAGGAGCTGCGTGGTCGCGGGCTGCGCGTCTTCGAGGTCAGCGCCGCCTCCGGTGCCGGCCTGCGCGAGCTGACCTTCGCCATGGCAGAGATCGTCGTCGCGTCCCGCGAGGTCGCGCCCGCGGCCGAGCCCGAGCGGATCGTGCTCCGGCCCAAGGCCGTCGACAGCAGCGACGACTTCGAGGTCGTCGCCACCGACGAGGGCTGGCGGGTGCGCGGCACGAAGCCCGAGCGCTGGGTGCGGCAGACGGACTTCAGCAACGAGGAGGCCGTGGGCTTCCTCGCCGACCGCCTGAACCGGCTCGGGGTCGAGGTCAAGCTCGCGCGGATGGGTGCCCAGGAGGGCGACACGGTCCTCATCGGCGCCGACGACAACTCCGTCGTCTTCGACTTCAAGCCCAGCGTCGAGGCCGGTGCGGAGATGCTCGGCCGTCGTGGTGAGGACGAGCGGCTGCGCGAGGCCCGTCCCGCCCGCGACCGCCGCCGCGAGATCGCGGAGGGGATGGAGACCAAGGGCGAGGAGGAGGCGCGCGCCGACGTGGCCCGCCGCCTCGACGAGGAGCGCAGGAAGAAGGGCCCCAACCGCAGCTCGGGCAGCTCCGGCGTGGGCCCGATGGCCTACGAGATCGGCAGCAAGGACGACCCCGACTGGGACGGCAGTGACGACTGACCGCTCGGCCGCCCGGCTGAGCCTGGTCGCCGGCGCCCGACGCATCGTCGTCAAGGTCGGCTCGTCGTCGCTGACCACCGCCGCCGGCGGCATCGACCCGGCCCGCGTACGCCAGCTGGTGGAGGTGCTCGCCGCCGCCCGCGGGGGCGGCGCGGAGGTCGTCCTGGTCTCGAGCGGCGCCATCGCCGCCGGCCTGGCTCCGCTCGGGCTGACGAAGCGCCCGCGCGGGCTCGCCGCGCAGCAGGCGGCCGCCTCCGTGGGGCAGGGGCTGCTGGCCCACCGCTACCAGGAGGAGTTCGCCCGGCACGGGATCGTCACGGGCCAGGTGCTCCTCACCGTGGACGACGTCACCCGGCGAGCGCACTACCGCAACGCGCACCAGACCTTCGCCAAGCTGCTCGAGCTCGGCGTCGTCCCGATCGTCAACGAGAACGACACCGTCGCCACCTCCGAGATCCGCTTCGGCGACAACGACAGGCTGGCGGCCCTGGTGGCCCACCTCGTGCACGCCGACCTCCTGGTCCTGCTCTCCGACGTCGACGGGCTCTACGACGGCCCGCCGTCGCGACCCGGCGCGCGGCTGGTCCCGGTCGTGAGGTCCGAGGAGGACCTGGCCGCAGTGACCGTCGGGTCGACCGGCGCCGCCGGCGTGGGCACCGGTGGCATGACCACCAAGGTCGACGCCGCCCGCATCGCGACCGGTGCGGGCATCGACGTCCTGCTGACCTCCGCCGAGCAGGCCGCTGCCGCGCTGGCCGGCGCCGAGGTCGGCACCCACTTCGAGACGACCGGCAAGCGCCGCCCCACCCGGCTGCTGTGGCTGGCCCACGCCACGTCCGGGCAGGGGACGCTGTCCCTGGACAGCGGTGCCGTGCGTGCCGTGGTCGAGCGTCGCGCCTCGCTGCTCGCGGCCGGCGTGACCGGCGTCGACGGCGCCTTCGTCGCCGGCGATGCCGTCGACCTGCTCGACCCGGACGGCGCGGTGGTGGGCCGCGGGCTCGTCAACTTCGACGCCGACGAGCTGCCCGCCCTCCTCGGCCGCTCGACCAGCGAGCTCAAGGCGGCCCTCGGGGCGGCGTACGAGCGCGAGGTCATCCACCGCGACGACCTCGTCCTGCTGTAGCGACCGGCGATCAGTCCTCCGCGAGCACCTCGTCGAGCTCATCCATCGTGCTCGTGAAGGCGGCGGCCAGGTCGACGTCGTAGGCGTCGGCGAGGGTGAGAACGCTCCACAGGCAGTCGGCGAGCTCGTGGGCGAGGGCCTCGTCGAGGTCCTCGCGCGGGCGCACCCCGGCCTTGCCCTGCACCAGCTTGGCGAGGTCGCCGACATCGCCGAGGAAGCCGAGCATCACCTCCTCGGTCGTCCAGGACCTGCCGTAGGTCGACGCCTCCACCTCGGCGTACCTGCTCCGCACCGCCCGGGCGCGCTGCCGCATCTGCTCGAACTCCATGCGGTGATCCTGCCGCAACCGGGCTCGGTCGAAGGTGCGCGGCTCGTCGAGCACGTCGCGCGGGCTCTTCGGTGCACCGGAACCCGCTGCCACGGGTAGCGTCGCGACCATGGCCGGCGAGCGTGAGCCTCTGCAACGGACGCCCGCCCGGGAGCACGAGGACGTGGACCTCTCGATCCTCGCCTGCGACCTCTCGGCCTTCCGTGAGCACGTCGGTGACGAGTGGAACCTCTGGAGCAACCACGGCGGCACGCTCCGACCGTTCAACGACCGCCACCCCGAGGTCCTCGACGTCCGCAGCCAGGTCTGGGTCCGCCGCAGCGCCGCCGACCCTGGGTCGTCGACCTGGTCATCACCCCCGACCGCGACGGCCTCTGGACGAGCAAGCGCGACCCCGACCACGTGGCGCCGCTGGAGGAGGTGACCTGGGTGGCCGACGACGGGGTGCGCTACCTGCGGCCCGAGGTGACCCTTCTCTACAAGGCTGCGCTGCACCGGCCGAAGGACGACCGCGACCTCGCCCGGACCTGGCCGATGCTGGACCGCGAGTCGCGGGCTGGCTGCGGGAGGCCCTGGACCGGCTCTACCCGAGCATCCCTGGCTGGGGCAGATCGACTGAGTCAGGCGGCCCGCGCCCAGGCGAGCGCCTGCGCGCTCAGCTCCTTCGTCGAGAGCCCGAGCTCGCGGCGTACGACGTCCTCGGTCTGGGCCCAGGAGAAGAAGCGGGCCGTGCGGAAGGTGCGGACGAGGTCCCACAGCGCGGTCTCGCCCCGGGTGGTGGCGATGTAGTCGCAGACCACTGCTGCCAGGTTGTAGCTGGACGTGGGGTCGCCCGTGTAGAAGGTCCGGGTGGGCTCGAGCGTGCGTGCGGACGTCCCGCCGAGCTGGTAGGCGGCGATCCGGCGGCGCTCGGCGACGGGGATGGTCGAGCGGGCGACGTACTCCGCCGCGCCCTCCATCAACCAGACGGGGGACCGGTCGTCGGTGGCGCCCAGCGCAACGTGCGCGAGCTCGTGACGGAACACGAGCCCGCGCGCGAGGACGTCACCCACGACGGTCGGGTTGACCGCGAACCGGTAGGCGGCCACCGGGCCGTCCGGCCGCGCCAGCACCGGGAACGCCACGCCCGCGGTCTGGGCGACGGTCATGCCGCTCATCTCGGCGATGGCGGTGGTGTCGGAGGTGCCGTAGGCGACGTAGCGGCCCGACCAGTCCGGGAAGTGGCGCCGGACGGCCGCCGTGGCGTCGGCGAGGTCTGACATGGCGTAGGTGGCGTGCGCGCTCGTGTCCTCGTCGAAGACCGCGAGGATGCCGCCGGAGCGACGCACCTCGATGTGGGCGAGGTCCCACGGGGCCGGGATCCACCCGTTCACCAGGTCGACCCGTTCGTCGCGGTCGCCGGTGAGGAGGACGTCGTCGTCCTCGTGCACGAACGTCCACACCATCTCGTCGGTGACCGGACGGCTGTCGAAGCCGCGCAGCCGCATCGTGAACTCGACGGGGAGCCGCAGCTCGCCGTCGTCGAAGTCGTCGGCGAGGGCGTCCTCGTCGCCGAGCTCGAAGGACACGTCGGACAGCGGCAGCCGGGCCAGGTTGTCGAACCAGCGGGCCTGGGTCGCGGAGAAGCCGATCTCGTCGGGATCGACGGTGGCGAGGAACGCGTCGCGGTCGCCGTCCGCCAGGGCCCGCTCGCGCTCGTCGAGCAGCGCGAGGGCCCTCTCTCGGAGCGACGCGTCCGTCCCGGCCGGCGCCGCCGAGCGGTCCGGGCGGTCGGACGCAGGGGAGTCGGCCGACGGCCGGCCGCCCGCCTGGCACGCGAGCGTCGGCAGCAGCAGGAGACAGGCGAGCAGGGCCCGGGATGCGCGCACGGAGGGAGCCTAGGTGTGAAGGTGGCCACGCGGGGCGGGTTGGCGCAGGTCGGCCCCGTAGGCTTGGCAGGTCATGAACCAGTCGCTCGTCTACCTCGACCACGCCGCGACCACGCCGATGCTGCCGGCCGCGATCGAGGCGATGACGCGCCAGCTCACCGGCGTGGGCAACGCGAGCTCGTTGCACGCCTCAGGCCGTGGAGCCAGACGCGTGGTCGAGGAGTCCCGCGAGACCATCGCCGGGGTGATCGGCGCCCGTCCGGGAGACGTCGTCTTCACCTCCGGCGGCACCGAGTCCGACAACCTCGCGCTCAAGGGGATCTTCTGGGCCCGTCGCGCCGAGGACCCCCGGCGCACCCGCATCCTGTCGACCGCCATCGAGCACCACGCGGTCCTCGACCCGCTCCACTGGCTGGCCGCGAGCGACGGCGCCGACGTCGAGCTGCTGCCCGTGTCGGCGGAGGGCGTGCTCGACCTCGAGTCGCTGAGGGACTCGGTCGCCAGGGACCCGGAGTCGGTCGCGCTGATCTCGGTGATGTGGGCCAACAACGAGGTCGGCTCGCTGCAGCCGGTCGACGAGGTCGTCGCGATCGCCGCCGAGCACGGCATCCCCGTGCACACCGATGCGGTCCAGGCCCTCGGGCAGGTGCCGGTCGACTTCGCCGCGTCCGGTGTCGACGCGCTGACCTTCACCGGCCACAAGGTGGGCGGCCCCTACGGCGTGGGTGCGCTCGTCGTACGACGTGACCTGGCCGTCAGCGCCCTGGTGCACGGCGGAGGGCAGGAGCGCGACATCCGCAGCGGCACGCTGGACGTGCCGGCCATCGCCAGCCTCGCGGCCGCCGTGGAGGAGTCCGTCAAGCACCAGCACGAGCACGCCGTGCGCGTCGCCGCCCTGCGTGACGACCTGGTGCGCCGGGTCGTCGAGGTCGTGCCCGACGCCCACCTGCACGGTGCGCCGGCCGGGCCCCAGCGGCTCCCGGGCAACGCCCACCTCGGCTTCCCCGGCTGCGAGGGCGACTCGCTGCTGATGCTGCTCGACGCCCGCGGCATCGAGTGCTCCACCGGCTCCGCCTGCTCGGCGGGCGTCCCGCAGCCCTCCCACGTCCTGCTCGCGATGGGCTGCGACGCGGACCAGGCGCGCCACTCGCTCCGCTTCACGCTGGGCCACACCACCACGCCGGCCGACATCGACGCCCTCGTCGAGGCCATCGGCCCGGTGGTGGAGCGCGCTCGCGCCGCCAAGGCGCGCTGAGGGCGGGTGACTCGGATGAAGGTCGTCGCCGCCATGTCGGGCGGGGTGGACTCCGCGGTGGCCGCCGCCCGCGCGGTCGAGGCCGGGCACGAGGTGACCGGGGTGCACCTCGCCCTCAGCCGCAACCCGGCGTCGTACCGCTCCGGGGCGCGCGGGTGCTGCACCATCGAGGACAGCAACGACGCACGCCGTGCGGCCGACGTCATCGGCATCCCGTTCTACGTGTGGGACCTGTCCGAGCGCTTCCACGAGGACGTCGTGGAGGACTTCATGGACGAGTACGCCGCCGGGCGCACGCCCAACCCGTGCCTGCGGTGCAACGAGAAGATCAAGTTCGCCGCCGTCCTCGACCGGGCGCTCGCCCTGGGCTTCGACGCGGTGGCGACCGGGCACTACGCGCAGCTGCGCACCGGGGCCGACGGGCTGATCGAGATGCACCGCGCCACCGACCACGCCAAGGACCAGTCCTACGTCCTCGGCGTGCTCGACCAGCAGCAGCTGCGACACTCCCTCTTCCCGCTGGGCGACACCGACAAGACGGCCGTGCGCCGAGAGGCCGAGGCCCGCGGCCTGCTGGTGGCCGACAAGCCCGACTCGCACGACATCTGCTTCGTCGCCGACGGCGACAACGCCGGCTGGCTGCGCGAGAAGCTCCCGGAGAGGCTGGGGAGTGACCGCGTACGTCAGCTCGAGGGCGACATCGTCGACGCCACCACCGGCGAGACGGTCGGCAGCCACACCGGCACCTACGGTTTCACCATCGGCCAGCGCCGCGGCCTCCACCTCGGCGTGCCCGCCGCCGACGGCAAGCCGCGGTTCGTGCTCGACATCGAGCCGGTCAGCGGGACCGTCACGGTCGGACCCCGCGAGCGCCTGGCCGTCGACCACGTCGCCGGCGTGCGCCCGCGCTGGTGCGGCACGGTCCCCGAGCGGGTCGAGGGCACCGTGCAGATGCGGGCCCACGGCGCGGAGCACCGGGCGGTCGTCGTCGTGTCCGGGGACCGCGTGGAGATCGACCTCCTCGACCCGGCCGAGGGGATCGCACCCGGTCAGGCCGCCGTGATCTACGACGGCACCCGGGTCGTCGGCTCGGCGACCATCGAGTCGACGCGTCCCGTCGAGGTCCACGCGTGACGCGAGCCACCGGGGTGGGCTCGATGCCCGGCACCACCGACGCCCACCACGCCGAGGCGACCCGTCTGGTCCTGGGCGAGCTGCCCGACCTCCCGCACGTGCCGGAGGTGCCCGGCCGCGGGGTCACCGCGGCGATGACGGGTCGCGGGCTCGCGGTCGTCGACGGCCTGGGCGCCGACCTCCAGCCGGCCGGATGGCGGCTGACCGACGCCAGCGGCGTCGACCACCGTCGCGCGCGGTCGTTGCTCGCCCAGGACCTCGACACCGTCGAGGAGCTGGCGCAGGGCTACCAGGGCGCGTTCAAGACCCAGGTCGCCGGCCCGTGGACCCTGGCCGCCACCGTCGAGAAGCCGCGCGGCGACAAGGTGCTCTCGGACCACGGTGCCCGGCGGGAGCTCGCGCAGGCGATCGCAGAAGGCCTCCGCACCCACGTCGCCGACCTGCGTCGACGCCTCCCCGGCGTCGACCGCTGGATCGTGCAGGTCGACGAGCCGGTGCTGGCCGCGGTCGTGGCCGGTCAGGTGCCGACCGCCAGCGGCTTCGGCCGGCACCGCAGGGTCGACCTCCCCGAGGCCTCGGCGCACCTCGAGTGGGTCGTCGCGGCGATCGTCGACGCCGGTGGCGAGGCGTGGCTGCACTCCTGCGCCCCCAGGACGCCGTGGTCGCTCGTCGCCGGGACCGGGGTGCACGGCCTGTCCGCCGACCTCGACATGCTCGGACCGGCCGATCTCGACACCTTCGCCGAGGTGCTGGAGTCCGGCCGCACCGCCGCGCTCGGCGTCGTACCGTCCACGGCGCCGAGCGCCGAGGCCTCGGAGGTGCGGACCACCGAGCGGGTGCAGCGGTGGCTCGACATGCTCGGCCTCGACCCCGACGGGGTCGGGGAGCACCTGGTCGTGACGCCGACCTGCGGCCTCGCCGGTGCGTCCGAGGAGTGGGCGGGCCGGGCCGTCAGGCTCTCCGCGGAGGTCGCCCGGAACCTCTGACCCCGCTGGCGGGCCCGGCGGCCCACCGTGTGGGGCAGCCTCGTCAGCGCCCGGCGCGCGGGACCTGGGCGGCGATCACGTCGAGCACCGACGCGAGCGCCACGTCGTGCCACTCCCGCGAGCCCGCGAGCATGTAGTGGCCGAGGGCGCCCATGTCGTGCAGCTCGGCACTGCTCGCCACCGCGCGCGCACGGTCGACGTAGCGGCTGGTCTCGCGGAACGACGTGATGCGGTCCCGGCGCCCGTGGGCGGCACGCAGGGCGCGGCCCGCGAGGGTGGAGACCGGGTCGTCCGCGGACCACCAGGGCGCGAGCCCGACCACGCCGACGACCGACGCGTCGTCGGCCGCGTGGACCGCCACGCGAGCCCCCATGGAGTGGCCGAGGAGCACCACCGGCACGTCGCCGTGGGCGGCCCGCATCTCCTCGAGCGCCCACCGGGCGTCGGCCACCGGGCCGGCCCCACCGTTCCACCCGCGCACCCGGTAGCGCGCGAGCCAGACCCCGACGCCGGCCTCGTGGGCCGGCGGCACGATCGCGCGCTGCAGCCACGCGGCCCGGCGCCACGACGCGCTCGTCGAGCCGATGGCCCGGTCCGACCGGGGCTTGCCCCCGTGCAGGACCAGGACCATCGCTCGCGGGTCGCCCCGCACGTCGCGCGTCGTCAGGAGGGGATCAGTCACGACTGTCCTTCGAGGCGACGACGACGTCGGATGGCTCTCTGCGCAGGCTGGCTCAGTGGACCCCGACGCCCTCGGGCGCGGACTCGGTGGCCAGCTCCTCGTGCTTGACGTCGAGGAAGAGCCACACGATCGCGGAGGCGGCGAGCATCATCAGCGAGCCCACGAGGAACGCCATCGTGGCGCCCTCGGTGAACGACCCGAGCGAGGCGAGCTGGCCGAGCGCCGCCTTGTCGAGCTGCGGAGCGGCGGCCGCGATGGTCGGCGCGATCTCGTCGGCCCGCGTCTGTGCGAAGTGCAGCGACACCGTGCTGAGCGTGGCCAGGCCGAGCGCGCCACCCACCTGCTGCATCGTGTTGAGCACGCCGGACCCGATGCCGGTGTCCTGCGCGCGCAGGTGGTGCACCGCGACGAGGGTGAGGGGCACGAAGTTGAGCCCCATGCCGAAGGCCATCAGCACCACGAAGGGCAGCACCTGGGTCCAGTAGCTGACGTCGCCGCCCAGCGCCACGCCCTGACCGCCCATCGACGCGGGGAGCGAGGCCAGGATGGACGACGGGTCCTCCGGGACGGTGATCCGGCTGAAGCCGTAGAGCGCCGCAGCCGAGAGCAGCGTGCCGACCCCCGACAGGTAGCGCGGGTCGACGAAGGCGATCAGCTTGGAGGCGGTCGTCGCCGAGATGATCATCGCGATCGAGAACGGCAGGAACGCCACACCGGTGTGGAGGGGCGAGTAGCCCACGACGAGCTGGATGAACAGCGACAGGAAGAAGAACATCGCGAACATCGCCGCAGGGACGATCATCATCACCGCGAAGGCGGCCGCGCGGTTCTTGCTCCTGAAGATCCGGAACGGCATCAAGGGGTGCTCGACCCTCGACTCGACCAGCAGGAAGACCCCGAGCAGCGCGACACCGAGGACCAGGCTGACCACGGTGCTGGTGGCGTCCCACCCGTATTCCTGCATGCCGGCCCGGGAGAGACCGAACACGATCGCCAGCAGGGCGCCCGTGCCGGTGATCGCGCCGGGAACGTCGAGCCACCCGGCGTGGCGCTCGGACTCGTCGAAGAAGCGGGGGGCGAAGAACGCGGCCGCCAGGCCGATCGGCACGACGATGAGGAACGTGTAGCGCCAGCCCTCGAGGCCGAGGATCGGGTCGAGGCCGGTGAGCCAGCCGCCGAGGATGAGGCCGACGGCGGCACCCACACCCGCCATGGCGGCGTAGACCGCGAACGCACGGTTGCGCTCCTTGCCGGCGGGGAACGTCGTGGTGATCAGGGCGAGCGCGGCGGGCGAGGCCATCGCGGCGCCGAGGCCCTGGAAGGCCCGTGCCGACAGCAGCATGGCCTCGTTCTGGGCGAACCCGCCGATGAGCGAGGCGACTGCGAAGACCAGCACGCCCACCATGAAGATCAGCCGGCGGCCGTAGAGGTCGGCCAGTCGGCCGCCGAGCAGCAGGAACCCGCCGAAGGTCAGGGCGTAGCCCGTGACGATCCACTGCAGGTTGGCCTGGTCGATGTCGAGATCGGCGCCGATGAAGGGGAGGGCGATGTTGGCGATGGTGCTGTCGAGCACCACCATCAGCTGCGCGAGCGAGATGAGCACGAGCGCCCAGCGCAGCCGCTTGTGCTGCTCGGGGGTCACCTCGTCGGCAACCACGGTGCTGTCGGTCATGGAACGTCCTTCTGGATCGTGGTGCAGGTCGAGTCGAGCAGAGGGGTCCGACAGCGGGTGCCGGACATGGCGGTCGGTCAGTGGTCGTGCGTCAGTGGATGTGCGTCGGTGGATGTGGTCAGCGGTCGGTTGCTGAGGCTGCGGGGCCGCGGAGGGCGGCGGGGAGGATGACCTCGTCGAGCACGCGGCCGACGAGCTCGGGCGTGACGGCGTCACCGAGCAGGAACGCCCGGTGCAGGACGATCCCGGCCAGCGAGGGGGCGAGGATCGCGAGGTCCACGTCGGGGTGGACCTCGCCGCGCTCGCGGGCCCTCTCGTAGATCGCGTGCGTGGTGGCGACCTTCGGCGCGATGAAGTCGCGCCGGTAGACCTCGGCGAACTCCGGGTCACGCCCCATCGCGGTGACCACGGCCGTGAGGACGGTCTGCGCCCTCGGGTCGTTGAGGCCGCCGCTGCCGCAGTAGGCGGCGAGCAGGTCGCCGCGCAGCGTGCCGGTGTCGGGGACGACGCTCTCGCCCTTGTGCGCCATGATCGCGGCCACGACGAGCTCGGGCTTGCCCTTCCAACGGCGGTAGAGCGTGGCCTTGGACGCCTTGGCGCGGCTCGCGACGGCGTCCATGGTCAGCAGGTCGTAGCCCACCTCGTCGAGCACGTCGAGGGTCGCGTCGAGGATCTCGAGCTCACGCTCGCCCGCCACGCGGGGGCGGGTGCCGGTCTCGGTGGGGGTCACGCGTGCTCCTCGGTCGACGTGCAGATGATGAAACGGAACGGTTTCGTTCCACAACGTCACCGTAGCCAGATCCATTCCGATGGAACAACTCAGTTTCATCTGGTCCAGACCGGGGCCGCGCGCCGCGCCGCGCGCCTGTCGTACCCGACCGGCAGACTGTGCCCATGAGCGCGTCCGAGCAGCCCGATCTCGAGGCCACCGAGGCCACGGTGGAGTCCGCCCCGCCCGAGGCGCGCGAGCGTCACCGGGAGGTCAGCGAGCAGGTCGACGACGCCCGCTGGCGCTACTACGTGCTCGACGACCCGACGCTGTCCGACGCCGACTTCGACGTGCGGCTGCGCGAGCTCGAGTCGCTGGAGGACCGGTTCCCCGAGCTCCGCACCCCCGACTCGCCGACCCAGAAGGTCGGCGGTGCGGTGTCCACCGAGTTCACGGCGGTGGACCACCTCCAGAGGATGGAGAGCCTCGACAACGCGTTCACCTACGAGGAGCTCCAGGGGTGGTACGCCCGGCTCCAGCGCGAGGGCCTCGAGGAGCCCGACCTGCTGTGCGAGCTCAAGGTCGACGGCCTCGCGATCAACCTCCTCTACGAGGACGGTCGGCTGGTGCGGGCCCTCACCCGGGGTGACGGCCGCACGGGCGAGGACGTCACGCCCAACGTCAAGACGATCGACTCCGTGCCGCACCGGCTGACGGCCGCGGACGGGTTCCCGGTCCCCGGGCTGCTCGAGGTGCGCGGCGAGGTGTTCCTGCCCGTCGAGGCCTTCGAGCGGCTCAACGTGTCGATGACGGAGGCGGGCCGCCCCGCCTTCGCCAACCCGCGCAACGCGGCGGCCGGGTCGCTGCGCCAGAAGGACCCGCGGGTCACCGCGAGCCGCGCGCTCGGGATGGTCTGCCACGGCATCGGCGAGCGCCGCGGCTTCGAGCCCAAGGCCCAGTCCCACGCCTACGAGGCCCTCGCCGCATGGGGCCTGCACACCTCCGACCAGGTGCGGGTGGTGCCGTCGCTGGCCGACGTGGAGGCCTACATCGAGAACGCGGGGGAGAAGCGTCACTCGATCGTCCCCTACGAGATCGACGGCGTCGTGGTGAAGGTGGACGACGTCGCGCTGCAGCGGCGCATGGGGTCCACCTCGCGTGCCCCGCGGTGGGCCATCGCCTTCAAGTACCCGCCGGAGGAGGTCAACGCCCGGCTGCTCGACATCCGGGTCAACGTCGGTCGCACCGGGCGGGTCACCCCCTACGGCGTCATGGAGCCGACCAAGGTGGCCGGGTCGACCGTCGAGAACGCCACCCTGCACAACCGCCACGAGGTCGAGCGCAAGGACGTCCGCCCGGGCGACACCGTGGTGCTGCGCAAGGCGGGTGACGTGATCCCCGAGATCGTCGGCCCGGTGCTGGGGCTGCGTCCCGAGGGGCTGGAGAAGTGGGTGATGCCGGAGGACTGCCCGTCCTGCGGCACGCGCCTGGCCGAGCAGAAGGAGGGCGACAAGGACCTCCGTTGCCCCAACCACCAGCACTGCCCGGCTCAGGTCCGTGAGCGGGTCTTCCATGTCGCGGGTCGTGGTGCCTTCGACATCGAGGGCCTGGGCTACGAGGCGGCCTCCGCCCTGATCGAGGCCGGGGTGATCACCGACGAGGGCGACCTGTTCTCCCTGACCCGCGACCAGCTGGTCCGGGCGCCGCTGTTCACCCGGGCGCCCAAGAAGGGGGAGGAGGGGCCGCAGCTCTCCGCCAACGGCGAGCGGCTGGCGGCCAACCTCGACAAGGCCAGGCAGGTGCCGCTGTGGCGGGTGCTGGTCGCGCTGTCCATCCGTCACGTCGGCCCCACCGCGGCCCGTGCGCTGGCCCAGGAGTTCGCCTCGATGGCCGCCATCCGTGCCGCCACCGAGGAGGAGCTCGCGGCGGCCGAGGGGGTGGGTCCGACGATCGCCGAGGCCGTGATCGCCTGGTTCGAGGTCGACTGGCACCGCGCGATCGTCGACGCCTGGGAAGCCGACGGCGTGTCGATGGCCGACGAGCGCGACGCGTCGATCGCCCGCACGCTCGAGGGACTCACGATCGTGGCCACCGGATCGCTCGAGCACTACACGCGCGACTCGGTGAAGGAGGCGATCATCAGCCGTGGTGGCAAGGCGGCCGGGTCGGTGTCCAAGAAGACCGACTACGTCGTCGTCGGGGACAACGCCGGCTCCAAGGCCGACAAGGCCGAGCAGCTCGGCGTACCCGTGCTCGACGAGGACCGGTTCACGCTGCTGCTGGAGAAGGGTCCCGACGCCCTGGCCTGACCGTCCGCGGCGCCCGGGAGGTTTGAGGTGCCCAGTTCGGGGCCATCAACAATGCAACGAACCACTTCTTGGGAGTCCGCATGCGCCTCGTCCGACACCTCCTTCCCGCTGTGCTCGCGGCGGCGGGCCTCGCCGCACCGCTCGCGGTCGCGCCCACCGCGCACGCCGCGCCGAGCTGCGCCGGTCTCAGGGCCACGATCGTGGGCAACGACAAGGCCAACGTGATCACCGGCACGCCCCGGCGGGACGTGGTGGTCGCCCGCGGCGGCAACGACACGATCCGCGGCCTCGCCGGCAACGACGTCATCTGCGGGGGCGACGGCGCCGACACGATCCTCGGCGGCGAGGGCGACGACCGGCTCTACGGCGAGACCGACCTGGTGCGTCTCGACCAGTTCGGCCGGGTGGTCAAGAAGGGCGACACCCTGTCCGGCGGCACCGGCGACGACACCATCGACCTCGGCTACGACCCGCGCCCCGCCGGCGAGGGCACCACCGTGGTGCTCGACGGGGTGACCTACGTCAACGCGCCGGCGCCGGTGGTGGTCGACTTCCGCGCCGCCCGCACCGTCCCGGTCGCCGCCGACGGCAACGACACCGTGACCGGGTTCGACGGCGGCATCCGGCTCGTCGGGTCGCCGTTGGGTGACACCGTCAAGGGCACCAACTCCGCCGACGTGATCGCCGCGCGGGGCGGTGACGACACGATCTTCGGCCAGGGTGGTGACGACACGATCCTCGCCGATGCCTCGGGCACCGTCGGCAACGACCGGCTCTTCGGCGACGCCGGCGACGACCAGCTCGTCGGCACGGTGGGCATCGACACGTTCGTGGGCGGCAGCGGCGGCGACACCCTGTCGACGACGTCGGAGAGCCACCAGGTCTGGCGGGGCGGCAGCGGCAGCGACACGATGACCTTCCCGATCCCGGCCGAGTCCGGGTTCGTCGCCAAGGGCTACGGCGGGCAGGACAAGCTGCGCATCGTCGCGAGCTCCAACCCCGCCCTCAAGCCGACCCTGCGCATCGACCAGCTGAAGAAGACGACGATCCGCGGCCTGCAGCCCTTCACCCTCGAGGGCAAGGTCACCGGCTTCAGCGACGTGGTCCTGCCGGCCCGGGCCCTGTCGATCTTCAAGGGCAGCAACGACTCCGAGATCGTCACCGCCAACCCCGACTACCGCGTCAAGCTCTACGGCCGCGGCGGCGCCGACGTGCTGACCGGCTCCGACGAGCCCGACCGCCTCGACGGCGGCAAGGGCTTCGACATCGCGCGGGGGCGCGGAGGCAACGACACCTGCAAGGCAGCGGAGAAGCGCTCGAGCTGCTGACCCGCCGCTGACGTCCCGGACAGCGCGTCTGCTTCCCCCGCGGCCGCAGGCGGGGGCACGATGCCTCCATGGCGCGCACCAGCAGGTTGCTCGTGCTCGCAGTGGCCTGGGCGGTGCCGGTCTGCTGGACCGTCCTCGCGCTGTTGGCCGGGCCGTCCGACGGCACCAGCCTCTCCTCGAGGCTGGTGCCGACGACCGGCACGGGCTGGGACGAGACGGTCCGTGTCCGGGCCACCTACGGTGAGACGGCGCTGCGCCCGGGCGACGAGGTCCAGGCCGTCGACGGCCGCGCGCTGGAGGACTGGGCGGACGACGCCGACCTCGCCGGCGTACGACGTGAGGTGGGCGACGTCGTCCGCTACGAGGTCCGCCGCCCCGGGGTGGGGCTCGACCTGATCCAGCAGGTCGACGTCACGCTGCACCGCTACCCGCTCGCCGCCGCGGTGCGGGCCGCCCCCCACGTCGTTCTCCTGCCGGCCCTGCTGCTCGTGCTGGGGTCGCTCGTCTTCTGGTCGAGACCGTCGGCCGCGCCTGCGCGGGCGTTCCTCGTCGCCGTCGCGCTGCTGCCGGCGGCGCTGACGTCCACCCCGCTGGGCCTCGGCGTCATCGACCTCGCCGGTGCGCGAGGCACCTGGCCCGTGGTCGTCGGCGAGGCGATGGCCGCCCTCGGCCTGACGGCGCTGATGCTCTCCGTCGCGCTCCTGACCCGGCCCAGTGCCCGCGGCCGGTGGGTGGTGGCCGTGCTGCTCGCGGCCCCCGCGGTGGGGTACGCCGTCCGGGTGGCAGCGTTCTCCGGCCGCGCCGGATCGGAGCTCGAGCGGCAGTGGGTGCTGGCATCGGTGTGGGCGCCGGTCCTCTGGGTGGCCGTCCCGGCCCTGCTCGTGGTGGCGACCCTCGCGCACCTGCGGGCCCGTGAGCGGGCCGACGTGCTGGCCACCCGGCTCGCCCTCCTCGGTGTCGGCGCGGGCGTCGGCGCCTGGCTGGTCCTCGGCCCGGCCCCCGGCCTGCTCACCGGCGCGCCGCTGCTGCGCGTGGACCTGCTCGTCCTGCTCTGCGGCGGGCTCGCGGTGGCCTGCGTCGCGGTGGCCACTGGGCACTACCACCTCGCCGAGATCGAGCCGCGGGTCCGGCGCGGGCTCGTCCAGGCGCTGGTGCTGGTGGTCGTCGGCGCCGCCTTCGTCGGGCTCGTGCGCGGGGTGGACGCCGCCGTGGACATCTCCGTCGGCTCGATGCTGGCCGGTGGGCTGCTGGCCCTGCTGCTGCTGCCCGCGGGCGTCGCGGTGCAGAGGACCGTGCGTCGGGTGGTCTACGGCGACCGGGAGTTCCCGGACCGGGTGGTGTCGGACCTGCGCCGGCTCGACGCGCTGACCGCGCCCGAGGACGCGCTGCGCGAGGCCCTCGAGCTGCTCGCCCGTCGCCTCCACCTGTCGTACGCGGCCGTCGACGTGCTGGCCACGCCCACCTCCGGACCGATCGCCGCCGCGATCGGAGCGCCGACGGGCACGCCCGCGACCGTCGACCTCTCCGTCGGCGGCACCACGGTGGGGCGCCTCCGGGTCGAGGTCGACGCCGGCCACGACCCGCTCGGACCGGGCGACCGGCGGCTGCTCCAGGACGTGGGCACCCAGGTCGGTGCCCTCGTGCAGGCGGTCACCGCCAACCGCGAGCTCCAGGTCTCGCGGCAGCGTCTGGTCGCGGCGCGCGAGGAGGAGCGGCGGCGGCTGAGGCGCGACCTGCACGACGGCCTCGGTCCCTCGCTCGCGTCGCTCGCGATGCGTCTGGAGGCTGCCTCCGACCTCATCGACGACGACCCCGCGCAGGCCTCGAACCTGGTGTCGCGGCTCTCGGACCAGGCGCGGGAGGGCATCGGCGAGGTACGTCGGCTGGTGGACGGGCTGCGACCGCCGGCCCTGGACCAGCTCGGCCTGGTCTCGGCGCTGCGCCACCGGGCCGCCGAGCACGGCTCCGCCGGGGCCGGGGTGCCGTGGTCGGTGGAGGCCGACGACGACATCGAGCCGCTCCCCGCCGCGGTCGAGGTCGCGGCCTACCGCATCGTCGTGGAGGCGGTCACCAACGTGCAGCGCCACAGCGGCGCCGACCGGTGCGTCGTACGCCTGGCGCGCGAGGGCGGCGACCTGCGCATCGACGTCTCCGACACGGGATCGGGACTGGCTCCGGACCGGCGCCCGGGTGTAGGCCTGTCCTCGATGCGGGAGCGTGCCGAGGAGCTCGGCGGGTCGTTCGAGGCGGGGGACCGCCCCGGGGGCGGCACCGTGGTCCGGGCGCGACTGCCGCTCGACCAGGGACCGCCAGCGTGAGCGGGGCAAGCGTGGGCAGGCAAGCGTGAGAAGAGCAAGGAGGAGCCGATGGACGGCCACCGGGTGTTGATCGCCGACGACCACGACGAGTTCCGGCGCGGCCTGGAGGCCCTCCTGGCGGCGACGCCGGACGTGGAGGTGGTGGGCACCGCCTCCGACGGCGCGATGGCGATCGCGCTGGCGCTCGACCTCCAGCCCGACGTGGTGCTGATGGACCTCCAGATGCCGCGGGTCAACGGCATCGACGCGACCGCGCAGATCGTCGCCTCCTCACCCCACATCGGGGTCCTCGTGCTGACGATGATGGAGGACGAGGAGTCGGTGTTCGCCGCGATGCGGGCCGGTGCCCGGGGCTACCTCCTCAAGGGCGCGCGCCGCGGCGAGATCCTGCGGGCCGTCGAGGCCGTGGGTGCCGGCGAGGTGATCTTCGCCCCCGGCGTGGCCGACCGGGTGATGGACTACTTCCTGGGCGTGCGCAACCGGCCGGTCGCCGACGCGTTCCCGGACCTGACCGAGCGCGAGCGCGTCGTGCTCGGCCTCATCGCCGAGGGCAAGGAGAACGGCGAGATCGCGCGACAGCTCGGGTTGTCGGTGAAGACGGTCCGCAACCACGCCAGCAACATCTTCGCCAAGCTGCAGGTGGCCCACCGCGCGCAGGCGATCGTCAAGGCGCGCGAGGCGGGCCTCGGCTGAGCGCCGCGACGTCGGGTCAGCCCGTCCCGTCGCGGCAGCCGCCCTGGAGCCGCGCGTCGTCCTGGGCGTCGCGTCCGACCGCCTGCGCCTGGCCCGTGTCGGGGTAGACCACCGAGGCGCCGTTCTCGACCCCGAACGTGCCGATGATGATGCAGGCGTCCGTGCGCTGCGGGTCGACCGTCGTCAACGCCTGCACGAGCCGGTAGACCTGCGCGGGCGACATGTCGGTCTGCAGCCCACCCAGTGCGGACAGCGTGACCGCCTCCATGAAGCCCGCCTCGTCCTCGGCTTCACGCAACCGCTCGAGCACCCCGAGGAGCAGCCGCTGGTGGTTGGCCGCCCGCTCGAAGTCGCTGCCGCCGGGCAGCGTCTCGCGGGTGCGGGCGTAGGAGAGCGCCTCGTCGGGGTCGAAGGTGTTGGGGCCACGCCGCACCCGGACGTCGCCCTCCTCGGTGGTGAAGGCCAGCGGCGAGTCCACCCGGACGTCGCCGACGGCACCCATCATCGACAGGAAGCCCTCGAAGCCGGTGACCACGACCACGTCCGGCTCGATCCCCAGCAGGTCGTCGACCTCGCGCGCGACCCCGTCGATCCCCTCGTCCCGCAGCGCGGTGTTGAGGCGGGCACGGCCGTCGCCCATCTCGACGTAGAGGTCACGGGGCAGGCCGATGGCCACGGCCCGGCCGGTGTCGAGGTGCACCCCGATGAGCTGGATCGCGTCCGTCAGTCCCGTCGTCACGTCGTCGTCGGCGGAGGCCTCGGAGCCGAGGGCCAGGACCCAGAGGATGCCGTCGCCCGCATCGACGGCCTTGGCGGTGCCGATGGTCGTCAGGCTGATGCTCGTCGGGTGCACCGAGGCCGCCGGCACGACGAGCGCGGCGCCGGTGAGGACCGCCACCAGCGTGGCGACGCGTCGTACCCACCTCGTGCTCCCTCTCATGCGCCGTCTCCCGACTCGGCCTCGGCGGGCGTCTCGCCGCCGTCGTCGAACGTGACGTCGTAGCCGAAGATCGACCACGTGCCGTCATCGCCGGCCTGGAGCAGGAAGCGTCCGTCGAGCACCAGGGGACGGGTCGAGCCGTCCTCCATCGTCGCGTCGAAGGCGAAGTGCACCGCGGCCGTCGCGCCGTGCACCTCGCCCGCCTGGGTCAGGAACGAGAGCTCGGCGTCGAGGTCGGTGGCACGCACGGCGGTCGCGTCGCGCGCCGTGGCTGCGGTGAGCAGGTCGATGTCGCCGGTCGCCTTCTGTGCGGCCACGCTGGTGAAGGGCTCGAAGGCCTGGACGAACTCCTGGCGCGGGAAGTCGCCGAGGAAGGCGGCCACCACGTAGTCGGAGAGGACGTCGCCGACGGCCCCCTCGACCTCGGTGCGGGTCTGCTGGTCGAGCCGCTCGGCGCCGCTGACCGTCTGCACCCGCAGCGCCGCGGACTCGGCCGTCGGCGTGGGCTCGTCGTCGGGCGGGCTCCCCGTCGAGCAACCGGCGGCGAGCGCGGCGGCCAGGACCGCGACGCCGACGCGCGCGGTCCACCCGGCGCGGCATCGGGGTGAGCCCATGGCGATCATCATGACCGACGCAGCCTGACCTGTCTCAGCTCGCGGAGACCGTGTTCACCGTGGACAGGTCGAACTCCTCCACGTTGTCCCGGGCCGGGTGCCGGACGCCGACGGGACCACGGGCGAACTCCGTGACCAGGGTGCCGGTCACCGTCCGGGTGAACTCCTGCGTGGCGGCGCCCAGCGGGCGCTCGCACCGGTCGACCATCGCGCAGCCCCAGCGCAGGGTGCCGGCGTTGAACACCCCGGCCCCCGAGCCGGCCGTGTAGTAGACCGACTCCGTGGTGGTGGTGACGCCGCGGCAGGAGTACGGCGAGTGGCTGAGCACCTGCAGCGGCCGCGGCAGCCGGCCGTCCGGGTAGACCCGGTCGGCCTCGGGTCCGACCAGGCCGTTCACGTGGTCGCCCCGGCGGACGCCGGTGCCGCGGAACCCCCACCAGGCCGGGCTGGCGACGACGTAGTCGGTGTCGACGGGGTAGCACTCGTACTGCATCCCGAGCAGGTCGTGCTCGGGGCGCGGTACGGGCGGCTCACGGAACATCGCCGTCGCGTCGACCGACCCCTGCGCGTACAGCGGGTCGAGGTGCGCGGAGTGCCGGAAGCCGACGACCACCCGGGCCGGGCCCTCCGTGCCGGGCTCGAGCCGGATCCGCCAGTACATGGTGTTCGCGCCCAGGAAGGCCAGGTTGGTCCCGGCGTCGCGGGCCCCGAGGACGACGTCGCGCATCGTGTTGGTCCAGTACTCGTCGTGCCCCATCGAGACGTAGCCACGGGCGCCCGCGAGCGCCCTCGGCGTGGTGTGCAGGTCGACGTTGGTGAAGTAGGACAGCGGCACGCCGGTGCTCTCCGCCCGCACGACGACGGGGATGGCGGCCGTGCGGTAGTCGTTGGCCCCGGTCGCCCCGTTGTACGGCCGGTCGAAGCTCACCGCGTGGCTCGGGGAGTCGCCGTTGGCGCCGGCGTACAGGCTGTAGCCGCCCCACTCGTTGTAGGCCTGCCAGGTGGTGACCGGCGCGACCAGCGCGACGGTGCCCTCCGCCGACTCGGAGGTCACGACGTAGGGCACCTGGGTCTCCCAGCCGGTGTCGGTGCGCAGCCGGAAGACGTAGAAGCCGGGCGTCCACGTCGAGGTGTCGACGGTGAGGTCGCGCTCCCAGGGTGCGACCACCGTGCGCCGCTCGTACGACGAGTAGCGCGGCGCCGACTGCTGCCGGCCCCGCCGGAAGCCGGACTCCCACACGAACATCCCGGTGCCACCCTCGTAGGACCCGATCCGGAACGCCGCCGCCTCCCAGCCGCCCTCGGTGGTGGAGACCTTGAGGCCCACCCGCGTGCCCGGCACGCCACTGGCGTGCGTGGTGTAGGCAGCGAGCTCGCCCTGGAAGGAGGTCCGCGTCACCCGCCAGTCCTCCGAGCCGCGCGGCTCGGGCGGGGGCTCCGGCTCCGCCTGCTCGGTCGCCTCGGCGTCCGCCTGTGCTCGCGGGAGGCCGATCGCCGCCCCGCCGTCGCTGCCGGCGTCCCTGCCTGCCCGCTCGGCCGAGGCGCACCCGGTCCCCAGCACCAGGACCGCCACCACCACTGCCCCGAGCCTCGCCCACCGTGTCCGCATCGCCATCTCCTCGGCCGTGGCGTCGGAGGGTCCCGTCGCCGTGATGACGACGTTCGTCCGGGGGCACCTCCCGGCACATGGGGCGGCGATCCCGCCCGGTCGGGACGATCAGGACCACCGTCCCGACCGGGCGCCGGAGCCGGGTGGGCGGGGACCTAGGATCAACCCCATGCCTGAGATCCCTGGATCGAGTGATCCGCGAGGAACGAGCGGTCGTATCGAGATTTCCCGGGACGAGGTGGCCCACCTGGCCATGCTCGCCCGCATCGACCTCTCCGACGCCGAGCTCGACCACCTGGCGCCCCAGCTGAGCGTCATCCTCGAGTCGGTGGCCTCGATCAACGGGGTCGCGGGTGACGACGTGCCGCCCACGTCGCACCCCCTCCCGATGACCAACGTGTTCCGGGAGGACGTCGTCGTGCCGGGCCTGACGGCCGAGGAGGCGCTGTCCGGCGCCCCCGCCGTCGAGGACCAGCGCTTCTCCGTCCCGCGGATCCTGGACGAGGAGGCGTGATGAGCGACCTGACCCGGAGCACCGCTGCCGCGCTGGCCGACGGCCTCGCCGCCGGCGACGTCACCTCCGTCGAGCTCACCGAGGCACACCTCGACCGGATCGACGCCGTCGACGGTGCCGTCCACGCCTTCCTCCACGTCGACCGCGACGGCGCCCTCGCCGAGGCCGCCGACTCCGACGCCCGCCGGGCCCGCGGCGAGGCACGCGGCCCGCTCGACGGCGTACCCGTCGCGGTGAAGGACGTCCTCGCCACCCGCGGACTGCCGACCACCTGTGGCTCGAAGATCCTCGAGGGGTGGATCCCGCCCTACGACGCCACCGTCGTCGCGCGGCTGCGCGAGGCCGGCCTGCCGATCCTGGGCAAGACCAACATGGACGAGTTCGCGATGGGCTCCTCGACGGAGCACTCCGCCTACGGCCCCACCCGCAACCCGTGGGACCTCGACCGCATCCCGGGCGGCTCCGGCGGCGGCTCCGCGGCCGCCGTCGCCGCCTTCGAGGCCCCGCTCGCCATCGGCACCGACACCGGCGGCTCCATCCGCCAGCCCGGTGCCGTCACCGGCACCGTCGGCGTGAAGCCGACCTACGGCGGCGTCTCCCGCTACGGCCTCGTGGCCCTGGCCAACAGCCTCGACCAGGCCGGCCCGGTCACCCGCACCGTGCTCGACGCGGCGATGCTGCACGACGTCATCGGCGGCCACGACCCGCGCGACTCCACGTCGATCCAGCAGGAGTGGCCCTCCTTCACCGAGGCGGCCCGGGCCGGCTCGACCGGCGACATGAGCGGCGTGAAGGTCGGCGTCATCACCGAGCTCGCCGGCGAGGGCTGGCAGGCCGGCGTCATGACGCGCTTCCAGGAGTCGGTCGACCTGCTGGTCGAGGCCGGCGCCGAGGTGGTCGAGGTGTCGTGTCCCTCGTTCGTCCACGCCCTCGCGACGTACTACCTGATCCTGCCCGCCGAGGCGTCCAGCAACCTCGCGAAGTTCGACGCGATGCGCTACGGCCTGCGGGTGACCCCCGACGGCAACCCGAGCGCCGAGGAGGTCATGCGCGCGACCCGCGACGCCGGCTTCGGTGACGAGGTCAAGCGCCGCATCATCCTCGGCACCTACGCCCTGTCCAGCGGCTACTACGACGCCTACTACGGCCAGGCCCAGAAGATCCGCACGCTGATCAGCCGCGACTTCGACGCCGCCTTCGCCGACGTCGACGTGCTCGTGTCGCCGACGGCTCCCACGACGGCGTTCAAGCTGGGGGAGAAGCTCGACGACCCGATGGCGATGTACCTCAACGACCTCGCCACCATCCCCGCCAACCTGGCCGGCGTCCCGGGCATCTCGGTCCCCAACGGCCTCGCCGACGAGGACGGCCTGCCCAGCGGCTTCCAGGTGCTCGCACCGGCGCTGGCCGACGACCGCGTCTACCGCGTCGGTGCCGCGCTCGAAGCCCTGTACGCCGACCAGTGGGGCGGACCCCTGCTCGACAAGGCGCCCGCCCTGGCCGGCGCCGCGACCGCCGAGGTGAAGTGACGTGACCGCTCCCCAGACTGACACGGGCCTGATGCCCTTCGACGACGTGCTGGCGGCCTACGACCCCGCCCTCGGCCTCGAGGTCCACGTCGAGCTCAACACGAACTCCAAGATGTTCTGCGGCTGCCCGGCCACCTTCGGCGGTGAGCCCAACGCCGGCACCTGCCCGACGTGCCTGGGCCTGCCCGGCGCGATGCCGGTCGTCAACGGCAAGGCGGTCGAGTCGGCCATCCGCATCGGCCTCGCGCTCAACTGCGACATCGCCGAGTGGTGCCGCTTCGCCCGGAAGAACTACTTCTACCCGGACATGCCGAAGAACTTCCAGACGTCGCAGTACGACGAGCCGATCGCCTTCGACGGCTACATGGACGTCGACGTGGACGGTGAGACGTACCGCGTCGAGATCGAGCGCGCCCACATGGAGGAGGACACCGGCAAGTCGCTGCACGTCGGCGGCTCCACCGGCCGCATCCACGGCGCCGACCACTCGCTGGTCGACTACAACCGCGCCGGCATCCCCCTCATCGAGATCGTCACCCGCCCGATCCTCGGCGCGGGGGAGAAGGCCCCCGACGTCGCCAAGGCCTACGTCGCCCAGCTGCGCGAGCTGATCGTGGCGCTCGGGGTCTCCGAGGCCCGGATGGACCAGGGCAACCTGCGCGCCGACGTCAACCTCTCGCTCTCCCCGAAGGGCAGCGGCACCCTCGGCACCCGCACCGAGACGAAGAACGTGAACTCGTTCCGCTCGGTCGAGCGGGCCGTCCGCTACGAGATGCAGCGCCACGCCGTGATCCTCAGCGGCGGCGGCTCGATCCTGCAGGAGACCCGTCACTGGCACGAGGACACCGGCATCACCACGAGTGGCCGGGAGAAGTCCGACGCCGAGGACTACCGCTACTTCCCCGAGCCCGACCTCGTGCCCGTGGCCCCGAGCCGCGAGTGGGTCGACGAGCTGCGCGGGACGCTGCCGGAGAACCCGACCGTGCGTCGCGCCCGGCTGCAGGCCGACTGGGGCTTCAGCGACATGGAGATGCGCGACACCATCGGCGCCGGCGCGCTCGGGCTGGTCGAGGAGACCATCGCGGAGGGGGCGGCCCCGCAGGCTGCCCGCAAGTGGTGGCTCGGCGAGCTCGCCCGCCGCAGCAACGAGGACGGCGTCGACATCGTCGACCTGCCGATCACCCCGGCGGACGTGGCCCGCATCCAGGCGCTGGTGGACGAGAAGGTCGTCAACGACAAGCTCGCCCGCCAGGTCTTCGAGGGCGTCCTCGCCGGCGAGGGCACCCCGGACGAGGTCGTGGAGAAGCGCGGGCTGGCCGTGGTGTCCGACGACGGCGCGCTCGGTGCTGCCGTGGACAACGCGATCGCCGCCAACCCCGACGTGGCCGACAAGATCCGCGACGGCAAGGTCGCCGCCGCAGGTGCCCTCATCGGCGCGGTGATGAAGGAGATGCGCGGCCAGGCCGACGCCGGCCGGGTCCGCGAGCTGATCCTGGAGAAGCTCGCCTGACCCCTACTTTGGTCGGAACATGCGCCCGCGGGTGCGGTCTAGACAACTTGTTAGGGTGCTGGCGAGTCCCATTGGTCACATCACCAACCAACGCTCGCAGCATCGGGGGAGTGGTCGGCCGCGGCATGCGGCCGTGACGACCTCGGCGAGTGGGAAGGAAGTCATGCACCATCGCATTCGATCTGTCCGCACGACTCTGGTCGCCCTGTCGACCGCAGCGCTGGGGGTCGGCGTGCTCGCCGCTCCGCCGGCATCCGCGGAGCCGTCGCCCGCCCTGCGCTCCGCCAAGGCCGCCGTCAACACCGACAGCACCCCCTCCACGATCGCCGCCGAGTGGATCGCCGGAGAGCTCAGGGACGGCCTCGTGGTGAGCTCGTCCGGTCCGGACTTCGGCCTCACGATCGACACCGGGATGGCGCTCACGACCGTGGCCAGCCAGAGCGGCACCGTCACGGCGATCAACAACTCCCTCGAGCCGCGCATCGCGGAGTACGTCGGCGACGGGACCAAGGAGTCCTACGCCGGGGCCCTCGCCAAGGCCGCGGCGTTCGCACGTGTGGCCAAGAAGAACCCGACGAGCTATGGCGGGATCAACCTGATCAACCGGCTCGAGGAGCGCACCGCCAACGTTCCGACGGACCCGACCGCTGAGCCGCAGGCGGCCGCCTTCGCGGGGCGCATCTTCGACAAGTCCGAGTACGGCAACTTCGCCAACGTGGTCGGCCAGTCCTACGCCGTGCGGGCCCTCACACTGGCCAGCTCGACCGAGGCCGCCGCAGCCCGCGACTTCCTGCTCAAGCAGCAGTGCGCGTCGGGCTACTTCCGCGCCGACTTCGACAAGGCCGACGTCCCCAGCCAGGCGTGCACCGAGGGCGTCGCCGGCAGCGAGGCCGACCCGGACGCCACCGCGCTCGCGGTGATCAACCTGGTCGAGTCGGGCGACAAGAGCCCGGCCGTCGTGGGCGCCCTGGCCAAGGCCGGCACCTGGCTGGCCGCCCGCCAGCGCGGGAGCGGCGCGTTCCGCGCCGCAGCGCCGGTCAGCAAGATCAACACCAACACCACCGCCCTCGGCGGCTACGCCCTGGGCCTGCTGAAGAACCGCGACGCGGCCCAGAAGGCAGCGCTGTGGATCCGCAAGAACCAGCCGGTCGACAAGTACAAGTGCCGCACCGCGCTGACCAAGGACACGGGCGCCGTGGCCTACCGCAGGGACCGGGCGACCGGTGCCAAGACCAGCGGCATCCCGGCCGACGCGCGTGACGAGTGGCGTCGCGCCACCTCGCAGGCGATCCTCGGCCTGCAGTTCGCCCCGGCGAGCAAGGACGATCTCCGCATCGTGTCCGTGCGCAAGCAGGCCCGTTCCGGCGAGCGCGTGCAGTTCCGCGTGTTCGGCCTCGCTCCGAGCGAGAGCGCGTGCCTGCAGGTCAAGGGCGACTTCGTCCGGGTGAAGGGCAAGAAGACGGGCGACAAGATCGTCCGCAAGCTGCAGCTGCCCGCGGGCAACCAGCGCCGCGTCGCCCTGGTGAAGACCTCGGACGACGAGGCTCGTACGTCGCTGCGCGTGCGCAACTGAACGACTGGCTGACAGCACCGACGCACCACCAGCACCACCCCTCGGCCCGGCGCCCACGGAGTTCATCCCGTGGCGCCGGGCCGAGGTGCGTCCGGGCACCGACGAGGGTTACGCTTCGCGAGCCGCGCCCGCCTGGGCCGGCACCACGTACGCCCGAGCTGGGGAAAGCCGGTCCGAAACCGGCGCTGACCCGCAACCGTGGGCACGGGAGCAATCCCGTGCGAGCCGGAAGACCCACCTCGACGCGTCTTGATCACCATCGCTGTCGAGGAATGCAGCGGGGCGAGCCGGTGCATTCCGCCTCCCTCGTTGTCGCAGCGGGGGAAGGAACCATGAAGCTCATCTCCGGGCTGGCAGCCGTCGCGCTCGCCGCCACCACCCTTGCCGCCGCACAGCCGGCGAGTGCCGCCACGCCGGTGCCGCCCACCCAGCTCGCCGCCGACTGGAGCGCCGGTCAGCTGACCGACGGCCTCGTGATGGGCCAGTACGGCGCCGACGTCGGCCTCAGCATCGACGCCGGCCTGGCGTTCGACGCCCTCGGCCGCACCGCGGACGCCGACCGGGTCGCCGACGCGATCGCGGACCGGCTCGTCACCTCCGAGCGAGACCCGTACGGATACGTCGCGTCCGACGAGTTCGACTACGACGGGCACCTCGGCTTCACCGGTCGGCTACTACGCCAACGCCACCGCCAAGGCTGCCGCCTTCACGCAGCGGGTCGGTCGCGACGCTGCGACCGCGTACCCCGCCGTCGACCTGATCGACCAGCTCGAGACCCTCACGGGTCCCGACGGTGTGATCGCCGACGACAGCGTCCTACGGCGACTACGCCAACACCATCGGCCAGGCCTTCGCCGCCGAGGCGCTCACCGCCGCGGACTCCGGCGAGTCTGCCGCTGCCACCGAGGCCCTCCTGGACCAGCAGTGCCCGGCCGGCTACTTCCGCTTCGACCTCGACGCGGCGGCGTGCTCCGCCAACACTGCCGGTGTCGCGCCCGACACCACCGCCCTCGTCGTCCTGTCGCTGCTGGAGTCGGGTGACACCTCCGCCGAGGTGACCGCTGCGATCACCGCGGCGACGGCGTGGCTGCAGTCGGTCCAGCTCGCGAACGGCTCGTTCGAGGGGGACGCCTCGGCCCCGGGCAGCAACAGCAACAGCAGCGGCCTGGCCGGCTGGGCGCTCGGCGACGCCGGTCGTACCGCCTCGGCCGCCAAGGCGGCCGCGTGGGTCAGGAGCATGCAGGTGGCCGACGCCGGTGCGTGCGTCAGCCAGGCGCCGACCGGGGCGATCGCGTACAACGCCGACGACCTGGCGGCAGCGCGCGCGGCCGGCATCGCCGGCAACGCCACGATCCAGGACAAGTGGCGACGCGCCGCCTTCCAGGCCTCGCCGGTCCTGAGGTGGGCGCCCGCCGCGACGACGCCGCTGGCGATCTCCACGCCCGCGACGGCAGTCGAGAAGTCGAACGTGACGGCGACCGTCCGCGGTCTCGCGGCCGGCGAGCAGGGCTGTGTCAGCCTCGCTGGCGACGCGCGTCGCGTGGTCGGCACCGGGTCCGACCTTGCCGTCGCCTTCACGCTCCCGGCGGGTGCGGCCACGCACACCTTCACCCTCGCGACCCTCGCGGGGACCACGACCGCTACGACGGCCGCGTCCCTGACTCCGGTCGTCACGCCCCCGCCCGCGGCTCCGGTGCCGCCCGCGCAGCCTGTCGCCGCCAAGGTCAAGATCGACAAGGTGGAGAAGGTCCGCAAGAACCGCTTCAAGGTCGCGCTCGTCTGCGCGGAGGCTGCGCCCTGCGCCGGCAGGATCAAGGTGCGCACCGCCACCAAGGTCGCCGTCGACGGGTTGAGGAAGAAGAAGGTCGTGCGCGTCTCCGAGAAGCGCTACAGCCTGGTCGCCGGCAGCAGGAAGCAGGTCTCGCTCAAGCTGACGAAGACCGCCCGCGCGCTCGTCGCCGACGGCCGCCTCAAGGTCAAGGCCGTCGCCACCGCCCGTGGTGGTGACCGCGTGGTCACGACCTTCTCGCTGAAGTCCGCCAGGGGCTGACGCACGTGATCGTCTCGACGGCCCGTCCCCTCGCCCGAGCACTGGCGCTCGCCGTGCTCGGGCTGGGGTCGGTGCTGCTCGCGCCGACGTCGCTCCTTCCGGCGGCCGACGCGGCCACCTGCACGTCGCCCGGCGCGGTCAGCGTCGTGGTCGACTACCGCGAGCTGGGCGGCGGCACCGTCACGGCCTGCTCGCCCGACGGCGGCGGCAAGAGCGCCGCGGCGGTCTTCGCCTCCGTCGGCGTCGACATCTCCTACGCCACGCGGCAGCCCGGGTTCGTGTGCCGGGTGAACGGCGTGCCCGCGAGCGACCCGTGCGTGAACACGTCGCCGACCAACGCCTACTGGGGCCTGTGGTGGTCCGACGGCACGTCGTCGTCGTGGACGTTCTCGTCCTCCGGTGTGGGCGGCCTGATGGTGCCCGCCGGCGGCTCGATCGGCTGGGCCTGGCAGCAGGACCGACCCGCGGGCGGCGGCGTACCGCCCGCGGTCGCGCCGCCGGTCAATCCCGCCACGCCCACGGCGAGCCCGACCACGTCCGAGCCGTCGAGCTCCAGCCCGACGCCCTCGCCCAGCTCGAGTCCCACCAAGGGATCCACGGGTGGCGGCGGCAAGGGCGGCGGCAACGGCGGCGGAAACGGTGGCGGAAACGGTGGCGGCAACGGTGGCGGGAGCTCGCCGTCGCCCAACCCGTCGAGCCCGTCCAGCCCATCGACGTCCTCGTCGCCCTCCGCGTCCGGGACTCCCTCCCCGTCCCCGATGGCCGGTGAGTCTGCAGGAGACTCACCGCGCAGTGACGGTCCGGACGGGGCCGGAACGAAGGGCGACAAGGGGTCCGGCAAGGACTCCGGCAAGGGGTCCGCGAAGGGCTCCGACGGCGGTGAGTCGCCCAGCGACTCACCCACCAGCGCCGGGGGCGACCCGTCCGGCTCCGCCTCTGAGTCTCCCAGCGACTCAGCGTCCACCGCGTCCTCCGAGGCGACCGACCCGCAGGCGGACAGCCCCGCCCGCGTGCCGGCCGCCCTCACCTGGGGCGTGATCGGGCTGCTCGTGATCGCGATCGCGGGGAGCGCGGTCGTCGCGCGTCGCCGACGAGGGGTCTGACCCGACGTGACCGGATCGACGGCCCTGCCGCGTGACCTGCACCCGCTCGCCTGGTGGGCCTGGGCGATCGGGCTGGCCACGGCGGCCTCGTTCACCACCAACCCGCTGCTGCTGCTCCTCATCATGGGGTCGGCGACGGTGGTGGTGATGGCGCGTCGGTCCGGTCATCCCTTCGGCCGGTCGTTCCGGCTCTACGTGCTCCTGGCCCTGTTCACCGTGGTGATGAGGGTCGTCTTCCGGCTCGTCTTCGGGGGCCAGGAGATCGGCAACGTGCTCCTCGACCTGCCCGAGATCCCGCTGCCGGACTGGGCGGCCGGGGTGCGGCTGCTCGGTCCGGTGACCAGCGAGGCGCTGCTGGCCGGCCTCTACGACGGGCTCCGGCTCGCCGCGATCATCATCTGCGTGGGTGCCGCGAACTCGCTGGCCAACCCCAAGCGCGTGCTCGCCTCCGTGCCGCCGGCCCTCTACGAGATCGGCACCGCCCTCGTCGTCGCGGTGACGATCTTCCCGCAGCTCGCGGAGAGCGCCCGGCGGGTCCGGGCCGCCCAGGCGCTGCGCGGCGGCGCCACGTCGGGCGTCGGTCGGCTCCAGCGCTTCCTGGTGCCGGTCCTCGAGGACGCGCTCGAGCGATCCCTGTCCTTGGCAGCCGGCATGGACACCCGCGGCTACGGCCGCTCCGGCGGCGCGACCGTCCGCGAGCGCTGGGTGACCGGGTCGCTGCTGCTCCTCGCCCTCACCGGCATCTGCGTCGGGACGTACGCCTGGCTCGACCCCACGGCCCCGCAGGTCCTCGCGCTGCCCATGCTCGGCGCGGGCGTCGCGGTCGCGGTCGTCGGGCTCCACAGCGCCGGACGGCGCGTGCAGCGCACCCGCTACCGGCCCGACCCGTGGCGCGGGGCCGAGCTGTTCACGGTCGGGATCGGCATCGCCGTCGCGGTGCTGGGCTACTACGTCAGCCACACGCAGGTCGTCGTCGCCTACCCCGGCGTGACCGTCGTCCCCTACCTGTCACCGCTGGCCCTCGCTCTCGGCGTGCTCGGCGCGCTGCCCGCGGTCGCCACGCCTGTCCCCGCCACCGCTCCCGTCCGACGCGAGGCGATCGCGTGAACGGCCACGGCGTGATCGAGCTGCGCGACATCGGCTTCCGCTACGCCCGGCACCAGGTGCTGGAGGGCGTCGACCTCTCCCTCGAGGAGGGTGAGCTGGTCCTCGTCTCGGGCCGGACCGGCGTCGGCAAGTCCACGCTCCTCGGCATCGTCACCGGCCTCGTGCCGCGCTTCACCGGCGGGGTGCTCACCGGCGACGTCCTGCTCGACGGGCGCAGCATCGTCGACCAGCCGCCGCGCGAGCGGGCGCACCTCGTCGGGTACGTCGGTCAGGACCCGCTCGCCGGGTTCGTCGCCGACACGGTCGAGGAGGAGCTGGCGTACGGCATGGAGCAGCTCGGCACCGCTCCGGGGACGATGCGCCGCCGGGTCGAGGAGACGCTCGACCTGCTGGGCATCGCCGACCTGCGCTCGCGCGACCTCCGCACCCTCTCCGGCGGCCAGCAGCAACGCGTGGCCATCGGGGCGGTGCTGACCACGCACCCCCGCGTGCTGGTCCTCGACGAGCCCACCTCCGCCCTCGACCCCACGGCGGCCGAGGAGGTCCTCGCGACCATCACGCGCCTGGTCCACGACCTCGGCCTGACCGTGCTCCTCGCCGAGCACCGGCTCGAGCGCGTGGTCCCGTTCGCCGACCGGATCTGCCTCGTCACCGGTGACGGCGGCATCCGGGTCGACGACCCCCGCGAGATCCTGGTCGACTCGCCGGTGGCGCCGCCGCTCGTCGAGCTCGGCCGCCTCGCCGGCTGGGACCCCCTGCCGCTGACCGTCCGCGACGCGCGCCGCCAAGCCCGCTCGCTGCCCGAGATGGCCCCGCCCGAGCCGCAGTCGCCCCGGGCGACCGACCCGCTGCTGGTCGCGAAGGGGGTGACGGTGGTGCACGGCTCGCACGTCGCGGTCCGCCGGCTCGACCTCACGCTGTCCCCGGGACGGGTCACGGTCCTCATGGGCCGCAACGGCTCGGGCAAGTCCAGCCTGATCTGGGCGCTCCAGGGCTCGGGCAGGAGACGGGCGGGGACGGTCCACGTGGCCGGCAACGACCCGGCCGACCTGGCGCCCGCCGAGCGGCGTACGCACGTCGGGCTGGTGCCGCAGACCGCCGCGGACCTGCTCTACCTCGAGACCGTCGCCGACGAGTGCGCCGCGGCCGACGCCGGTGCCGGCGCCGAGCCCGGGACCTGCCGCGGCCTGCTCGACCGGCTCGCACCCGGCGTCGACGACGCCATCCACCCGCGCGACCTCTCCGAGGGACAGCGGCTCGCGCTCGCGCTGTCCATCGTCCTCGCCGCCCGGCCGCCGGTCGTGCTCCTCGACGAACCGACCCGCGGCCTCGACTACGCCGGCAAGGCGGAGCTGGCGCGGATCGTCGCCGACCTCGCCGCTGACGACCACGCCGTCCTGCTGGCCACGCACGACGTCGAGTTCGCCGCCCACGTCGCCGACGACGTCGTGGTGATGGCCGACGGCGAGATCGTGTCGCAGGGCACCCCGCGGCGGGTGCTCGCCGAGTCGCCGTCGTTCGCCCCGCAGGTCACCAAGGTCCTCGGACCGCCGTGGCTGGTCGTCGAGGAGGTCGCGGCGGCGCTGGCGCGGGCAGGGGCAGGACGCGCATGAGCATCCTCGAGCGCACCCGGTCCACGACCCCGCAGGAGGTCGCGCTGCCGATCGGGCCGCGGACGGCCGTGGTGCTGGCCCTCGCCTCGGTCATCGGGCTGATGATGCTGTGCTGGCCGCTGCTGCTGGTGGCCCAGCCCGGGGACCGGGTCGAGCCGCCCTTCCTGTTCCTCGCGCTGCTCCCGCTCGTGATGGTCGTCGTGCTCGCCGAGATGGGGGAGGGCGGCATGGACTCACGCGTGCTCGCCGTCCTCGGGGTCCTCTCCGCGATCAACGCGGTGATGCGCGGCCTCGGCGCCGGGACGGCCGGCATCGAGCTGGTGTTCTTCCTGCTCATCCTGGGTGGTCGCGTGTTCGGGGCCGGCTTCGGCTTCGTCCTGGGCTGTACGTCGATGTTCGCCTCTGCGCTCCTGACCGCGGGCGTCGGGCCGTGGCTGCCGTTCCAGATGGTCTGCGCGGCGTGGGTCGGCATGGGCGCGGGCCTGCTGCCGCGGCGGGTGAGCGGCCGCGCCGAGATCGTGATGCTGATCGTCTACGCGGTGGTCGCGTCCTACCTCTACGGCATGCTGATGAACCTCAGCTTCTGGCCGTTCACCCTCGGCATCGTGGTCCCCGGCCACGAGGGCGCGCTCGCCTACGTCGCCGGAGCGCCGGTGCTGGAGAACGGCCACCGGTTCCTCGTCTACACGTTGCTGACGTCGACCGGCGGCTGGGACACCGGGCGCGCGATCACCACCGGCATCGCGATCGCCGTGCTCGGCCCGGCGATCCTCACCACGCTGCGCCGGGCGGCCCGCCGCGCCGTCGTACGACCCGGCTGAGGCTCACGGCCGGATGCGCAGGATGCGGTCGTCATCCGGCGTGGGCTCGCCGCGCCCGTCGCGGTTGGAGGTCGTCAGCCAGAGCAGCCCGTCGGGGGCGACGGCCACGGTGCGCAGCCGCCCGTAGTCCTCGCCGAAGAACGCCCGCGGCTTCGACGCCTTGCCGTCCGCCGAGACCGCGATGCGCCACAGCCGCTGGCCGCGCAGGCCCGCCATCCACAGGTGGCCGTCGGCGAAGGCCAGCCCGCTCGGCGAGGCCTGGTCGACCGGCCACACCAGCTGCGGGTCGACGTACGCCGCGTCGCCGCCGACACCCTCGACCTGCGGCCAGCCGTAGTTGCCGCCCTTCTCGACCAGGTTGAGCTCGTCCCACTCCGAGTCGCCGAACTCCGAGGCCCAGAGACGGCCCTCGTCGTCCCACGCCAGGCCCTGCACGTTGCGGTGGCCCATCGACCACACCGGCGAGTCGGGGTCGGGGTTGCCGGGGGCGGGGTCGCCGTCGGGGGTGATGCGGAGGATCTTCCCCGCCAGGCTCTGCGGGTCCTGGGCCAGCTCGGGGTTGCCGGTCTCGCCGGTCGTCACGTAGAGCTGGCCGTCGGGGCCGAAGGCGATGCGCCCGCCGTCGTGGATGAAGCCGGCGGGGATGCCGTCGAGCACGACCGTCGTACGTCCGAGCCGGTCGCCGTCGACCTCGGCCCGGACGACCCGGTTGTCCGTGTCGGTGGTCAGGTAGAGGAACAGCGTCCGGTCGGTCTCGAAGTCCGGGGACACGGCGACGCCGAGGAGGCCGGCCTCGCCCTGGGGCGCGACGTCGTCGACCGTGCCGAGCAGCGACACCTCGCCGTCCTTCCCGACGCGGTCCACGCGTCCGGAGATCCGCTCGGTGACCACGGCCTCGCCGTCCGGGAGGAAGTCCACGCCCCACGGCACCTCGAGCCCGTCCACGAACGTGTCGACCACCTCGGGCGGGCCGCCGGGTGCCTCGGAGGGAGTCCCGGGGTCGGGCTCGCCGTCGGTCGGGGTGTCGGTGGGGGTCGGCTGGCTGGGCAGGTCGGTGGGCTGGGTGACCCGCGGGATCGGCTCGGCGTCGGGTCCCGAACACCCGGCGACGGCGGCGAGCGACAGGACCAGTGAACCGACGGCCAGTCGCGATCTCATGTCGGCCCCCTCATGTAGCCAGTGTGCCGGGTGTGGCCGAGTGCTCCTCGCCCCGGTGGCCGGGGTGCTCCCCGGGCGCCGACCCGGAGCGGGTCGCCCCGATCGACGCGGCGACGACGCACCCGATGGCCAGCCACTGGACGGGGGACAGGTGCTCCTGCAGCACGACGATGGCCGCGAGTGCCGCCGCGGCCGGCTCGAGGCTCATCAGGATGCCGAACACTGCAGGTCGCAGGCTGCGCAGCGCGACGAGCTCGCAGCTGTAGGGGATGACCGAGCTGAGCAGTCCGACGAGCGCACCGATCAGCAGCACGCGGCCGTCCCACAGCGACGTGCCCGCGCTCAGCAGGGCGGGCAGGGTCATCGCCACAGCGGCGAGGATGCTCGCCACGGCGAGGCCGTCGAACCCGGCCCACCGCCGTCCGGTGCTCGCGCTGAGCAGGATGTACGCCGCCCACGCGGCGCCGGCGAGCAGGGCGTACGCGACACCGGCCGGGTCGAGCCCGGTCCGCTGGAAGCCGAGGAGGGCCACCCCGATCGCGGCCAGCAGCACCCACACCAGGTCGCGGGCGCGCCGCGAGCCCAGGAGCGCCAGGGACAGCGGGCCGATGAACTCGATCGTCACGGCGATGCCCAGCGGGATGCGGGAGAAGGACTGGTAGATCGCCCAGTTCATCGTCGCGAGGCTGGCTCCGAAGCCGAGCACCACGAGCCAGTCGCGCCGCGACCGGCCGGTGAAGCGCGGTCGGGCGACGGCGGCGAGCACGAGCGCGCTGGTCACCAGGCGCAGCCACACCATCGCGGTCGGGGAGATCTCCTCGAACAGGCCCTTGGCGATCGCCGCGCCCAGCTGGACCGACAGGATCCCGACCATCACCAGGCCGACCGGCCCGAGCAGGGTCGGGCTCGGTCGCTGGGTCACTGGGCAAGACTATTCAGCCCGGTGCGCCGTCCTCGAGGCTGTCCAGTGCGCGACGGGCGTGGCGTCCCTCGGCGGCGAAGTAGTCGAGCCCCCAGTCGGCGACCAGCGACGGGAACCGGAACGGCTCGCCCGGCCGGTCCGCGCCGCGCAGCGCCTCCCTCACCTCGGCGAGGTCGGTCGTCGCCCGCTCGAGCTCGTCGACGTACTCCAGCAGCATGCGTCGAGTCTGCTCGGGCTCGCTCGCGTGGCCGATCAGCAACCGCAGCAGCACGGTGTGCTTGAGGACGGGGAAGCCGGCGGGCGTCTGGTCCATCCAGTCCCGGAGCGCCTGCTGGCCCGCCTCGGTGATGGCGTACGTCGTCACCTCGCGGCCGTCGTCCGGGCGGGCGTCCGCCCGCACCAGGCCGAGCCGGGTGAGGCGTCGCAGCTCGGTGTAGATCTGGCTCATGGCGGGGGAGACCCAGTAGAAGCGGAGCGTCACGTCGGCGCGCTGCTTGATCTCGTACCCCGTCAGCTCGTCGCCGAAGGTGAGGAGGCCGAGGATCGCGTAGCCCGTCACCGGAACGTCTTGACTCATCGCCCTCCGAGAGTAGTGTTCCTAATCGGAATAGTCACCCCACTCGCCGTCGCGGAGGCCCCGGATGTCGCGCACCCTGCTCATGGTCGGAACTCGCAAGGGCCTGTGGCTCGGGACCTCGGACGAGTCCCGCACCTCGTGGGACTGGACCGGGCCGCACTTCCCGATGGAGGAGGTCTACTCCGTCATGGTCGACACCCGCGGCAGCACGCCGCGGCTGCTCGCGGGCGCCTCGTCGAGCTGGCTCGGCCCGCAGGTCTGGCGCTCCGACGACCTCGGTGCCACGTGGGGCGAGACACCCAACGGCGCGGCCCGCTTCCCGGAGGACACGGGCGCCACGCTGGCCCGGGTGTGGCAGCTCCAGCCCGGCACCTCGGCCGACGGCGGCGACGGCGTCGTCTGGGCGGGCACCGAGCCGGGCGCGGTCTTCCGCTCGGAGGACCGGGGCGAGACGTTCTCCCTCGTCCGTGGCCTCTGGGACCACCCGCACCGGTCGGAGTGGAACGCCGGCTTCGGCGGGCAGGCCTTCCACACGATCCTGCCGCACCCCTCCGACCCCTCGCGCGTGCTCGCGGCGCTGTCCACGGGCGGCGTGTACGTCACCGAGGACGGCGGCTCGTCGTGGAGCCCGTCGAACACCGGGGTGAAGGCGGAGTTCTTCCCCGGTGAGCGGAACTACCCGGAGTTCGGCCAGTGCGTGCACAAGGTCGCCCGCGACGCCGCCGATCCCGAGCGGCTCTACCTGCAGAACCACGGCGGCGTCTACCGCTCCGACGACGGCGGCGCGTCCTGGCAGGACATCGCGCCGGGGCTGCCGACCGAGTTCGGCTTCGCCATGGTGGCCCACCCCCACCGCGCCGACACGGCCTACAACTTCCCGATCACCGGGGCCGAGGCGCGCTGGCCCGTCGACGGGAAGGCGCGGGTCTACCGCACCACCGACGCCGGCTCGTCCTGGGAGCCGCTGGGGGAGGGGATCCTGCCCGACGGCTACTACACCGCCGTCATGCGCGACGCCCTCTGCGCCGACGACCACGACCAGCCCGGCCTCTACTTCGGTGGCCGCAACGGCGGCGTCTGGGCCTCACCCGACGAGGGTGCGTCGTGGCAGGAGATCCACAAGGACCTGCCGGACGTCCTCGTGGTCCGGGCCGCGCGGATCTGACACCCTCACGCCATGGCCGACTTCTCGCTGTCGCGAAGCACCCGGGTCCGGGCGTCCCCGGACCGCGTCCACGCCCTGCTGGACGACTTCCGCCAGTGGCAGAAGTGGTCGCCCTGGGAGGGCGTGGACCCCGACCTGGTCCGGGAGTACTCCGGGCCCGAGCACGGCGTCGGGTCGACGTACCACTGGGCCGGCAACAAGAAGGCCGGCGAGGGCGAGATGGCGATCACCGGGTCCACGCCGACGTCGGTCGTCGTCGACCTGGTCTTCCTCAAGCCCTTCAAGGCCACCAACGTCACCCGCTTCGACCTCGCCCCCGTCGGCGACGCCACCGACGTCACCGACGTCACCTGGACGATGACGGGCTCCCGCAGCGCGATCATGTCGGTGGCCGGCAAGCTCTTCTTCGACAAGGCGATCGGCAAGGACTTCGACCGCGGCCTCGCCGACCTCAAGATCCAGGCCGAGCGCGGCGCCTGACCCACCCGCACTGGCCAGTGAGTCTCTGAGCGACTCAAGGTCCCGGCGCCCCGCCTGCCCCGCCTGCCCGCCACTTGCCAGTGAGTCTCTGAGCGACTCACGGGCAAGGGCGGGAGGGGCCGGCGGTCGGGGCGTCCGGACGCTGGGGCGCCGGTGAGGGCCACCAAACGTCCACAGGCTGCCGGGCAACCCGGTCCCGGGCCACGGCTGTGGACAAGCGTCGAGCGGTGTGGGTGCCCGCGGGTGTGCTGGGTGTACGAGGCGCCCGACCGTGGGTGCCGGTTCGAGAGGTGGGGCCGTGGATCGGGTGAGTGGCGGGGACGAGGAGCTGCAGGACGGGGCGGCGGACATCGACGGGTCGACCTGGGACTGCCTGGCGAACTGGACGCAGGCCGAGCGGGACTACTGGTTCATGGGCCCGTTCGACGGTGGGATGCCGGGCATGGTCCGCCGCGTCAGGCGGATCCTGGACGTGTCGCAGCGCGGGCTGGCGGCGATCCTCAACGTGTCGCAGTCGGTGGTGGCGCGCTGGGAGACGGGGCGAACGAGCCCACGGGTGTCGGTGGTCGAGCGGCTCCTGCAGCTCGCCCGGCTGCGGGTCACGGTCCACGACGAGGACGGGCGCGAGGTCGGACCGATGCGCGCCGACGGGGCCCGGACCCACGGTGGCAGCCGCTTCCCGGCGCACGTCGACCTGCGCGCCACCGGCTGGTGGGTCCCGCGGAGGTTGCGGGCGATGACGTCCGTCGAGGCGTACACCTGGCGCGACCGATCGAGGCGGGTGGGGGACCCGGCCGTCCGGTACCGCGTCTCGTCCTTCCGGAAGGGGATCGAACGGTGGCTGCACGGCATCCCGGACGACCATCCGGCGCTGCACCAGCTCGTCGCCGAGGTGCGGTTCCTCGACGAGCAACGGGAGGAGAGGCGCTTGCGGCGGGCGGCCTGACGGACCGCGCGATCGGGATGAGACACCGCGCAGGGTCGCGGGGCGCGCCGACTAGCCTGCAGGCATGACCGATGGAGCCGACGGACCCGACATCAAGCCCCGCAGCCGTGCCGTCACCGACGGCCTCGAGGCGACCGCGTCGCGGGGGATGCTCCGGGCCGTGGGCATGGGCGACGACGACTGGCAGAAGCCGCAGATCGGTGTCGCGTCGAGCTGGAACGAGATCACCCCCTGCAACCTCAGCCTCGACCGGCTCGCCAAGGCCGTGAAGAACGGCGTGCACGCCGGTGGCGGGTTCCCCTTGGAGTTCGGCACGATCTCCGTCTCCGACGGCATCTCCATGGGCCACGAGGGCATGCACTTCTCCCTCGTCAGCCGTGAGGTCATCGCCGACTCGGTGGAGACCGTGATGATGGCCGAACGCCTCGACGGCTCGGTGCTCCTCGCCGGCTGCGACAAGTCGCTGCCCGGGATGCTCATGGCCGCCGCGCGGCTCGACCTCGCCAGTGTCTTCCTCTACGCCGGCACGATCATGCCCGGCCAGGTCGACGGTCGCGACGTCACGATCATCGACGCCTTCGAGGCCGTCGGCGCGTGCCTCGCGGGCAAGATCTCCCGCGAGAAGGTCGACGAGATCGAGCGGGCCATCTGTCCGGGCGAGGGCGCCTGCGGCGGGGCGTACACCGCCAACACGATGGCCAGCGTCGCCGAGGCGATCGGCATGTCCCTGCCGGGCAGCTCCGCGCCGCCGGCCGTGGACCGCCGCCGCGACGGCTTCGCCCACAAGTCCGGCGAGGCCGTCGTCAACATGCTCCGCCAGGGCATCACGGCCCGCCAGATCATGACCCGGCCGGCCTTCGAGAACGCGATCGCGATGGCGATGGCTCTCGGCGGCTCGACCAACGCCGTGCTCCACCTCCTGGCCATCGCCCGCGAGGCCGAGGTCGACCTGACGCTCGACGACTTCACCCGCATCGGCAAGAAGGTCCCGCACCTCGCCGACATGAAGCCGTTCGGCCGCTTCGTGTGGACCGACTTCGACCGCGTCGGTGGCATCCCGGTGCTCCTCAAGGCGCTGCTCGACGCCGGCCACCTGCACGGCGACGTCCTCACGTGCACCGGCAAGACCATGGCGGAGAACCTCGCCGAGCTCGACCCCCAGCCGCTCGACGGCGAGATCCTGCGGCAGCTCGACAAGCCCATCCACGCCACCGGCGGTCTGACGATCCTCAAGGGTTCGCTCGCCCCCGAGGGCGCGGTCGTGAAGAGCGCCGGGTTCGACGAGTCGACGTTCACCGGCACCGCCCGGGTCTTCGACGGCGAGCGGAAGGCCCTCGACGCGCTGGGCGAGGGCACGATCACGGCCGGCGACGTCGTCGTCATCCGCTACGAAGGGCCCAAGGGTGGGCCCGGGATGCGCGAGATGCTCGCCATCACCGGGGCGATCAAGGGCGCCGGACTCGGCAAGGACGTCCTGCTCATCACCGACGGCCGCTTCTCCGGCGGCACCACCGGTCTGTGCGTCGGCCACATCGCCCCCGAGGCGAGCGACGGCGGTCCCATCGCGTTCCTCCGCGACGGCGACCAGATCACCCTCGACGTGGCCAACATGACCCTCGACGTCCACGTCGACGAGGCCGAGCTGGCCGCGCGCGCCGAGGGCTGGGAGCCGCTGCCGCCGAAGTACACCCGGGGCGTGCTCGGCAAGTACCGCAAGGTCGTCCAGAGCGCCGCCCACGGAGCCGTCTGCTACTGACGTACGGCCGGGCCACCGGACGGTCCGGGCGGCGGATAGGTTGCCGTGGTGACGAACCTCATCCAGCCGGGCGCAGCCGAGCTCGACGCCGCCGACCCCCTCGCCCACTTCCGCGACCGCTTCGTGGGGGCGGCGAGCGACCTCGTCTACTTCGACGGCAACTCCCTCGGCCGCCCCGTCGCCGCGACGGCCGGCCGGCTCGGCTGCGTTCGTCGAGCAGGACTGGGGCGGTCGCCTCATCCGCGGGTGGGACGAGCAGTGGATGGAGCTGCCGACGACGCTCGGCGACGACCTGGCCCGCGTCTGCCTCGGTGCAGCCGCGGGACAGACGGCCGTCGGCGACTCGACGACGGTGTGGCTCTACAAGCTGATGCGCGCCGCCGTGGACCACGCCGTGCGCACGGACCCCGGCCGCACCGAGATCGTCATCGACACCGACAACTTCCCCACCGACCGGTACGTCGCGGAGGGCATCGCCGCCGAGCGCGGGCTGACGCTGCGGTGGATCGAGGTCGACACGTCTGAGGGTGTCACCGCCGACCAGCTCCGCGAGGCTGTCGGCGAGCGCACCGCCCTCGTCGTGCTCAACCACGTCGCCTACCGCTCGGCCTGGCTCGCCGACGCCGCGGAGCTCACCCGGATCAGCCACGACGCCGGCGCCCTGGTCCTCTGGGACCTGTGCCACTCCGCGGGCGCGGTGCCCATCGCCCTCGACGAGTGGGACGCCGACCTCGCCGTCGGCTGCACCTACAAGTACCTCAACGGCGGCCCCGGCTCCCCGGCCTTCGGCTACGTCAACGCGCGCCTGCAGGACCAGCTCACGCAGCCGATCCAGGGATGGATGGGCCACGCCGACCCGTTCCTGATGGGGCCGGGCTACACGCCGGCGCGGGGCATGCGCAGGTTCATCTCCGGGACCCCGCCGATCCTCGGCATGGTGGCCATGCAGGACATGCTCGCGCTGGTCGAGGAGGCCGGCATCGAGGCGATCCGGGCCAAGTCCGTCGCCCTGACGTCGTACGCCGTCGAGCTCGCCGACGCGACGCTGCCCGGCGTCACCCTCGCCTCGCCGCGCGACCCCGCCCTGCGCGGCGGCCACGTGACGCTCCACCACGACCGGATGCGCGAGGTCACCGCGCTCCTGTGGGAGCGGGACGTGATCCCCGACTACCGCGACCCGGGCGGCCTGCGGCTGGGGCTCTCCCCGCTGTCGACGTCGTTCGACGAGGTCGAGCGCGGCATCGCCGCCGTGGCGGAGGCCCTGCGATGACCGGGCCGGTGGGGGTGCGGCTGTCGGCGACGCGGACCCGGACGACCAACGACCACGGGCAGCCGCTGGGCCGTCCGGTCGAGTGGACGGGTGCCGCCGCGCCGGCGGCGGACGTGGTCCTCGAGGGGCGGGGTGTCCGCCTCGAGCCGGCCGGGCCGCAGCACGTCGACGACCTCTACGCCGCGCTGTGCCGCGCGGACGACGACCCGATCTGGACCTACCTCGCCTGGGAGCGACCGCGTGACCGCGACGAGCTCGCGGCGATCGTCGAGGAGGGCGTCGCGGATCCCGGTCAGGTGAGGTACGCCATCGTCCCGACCGAGACCGGCCGGGCGGCCGGCTTCTGCTCGCTCATGCGCATCGACCCCCAGAAGGGCTCGATCGAGGTCGGCGGCATCGCCTTCGGTCGTCAGCTCCAGCGCAGCCGCGCCGCGACCGAGCTGCAGGCCCTGCTCATGCGCCACGCCTTCGACGACCTCGGGTACCGCCGCTACGAGTGGAAGTGCGACAGCCTCAACGCGCCGTCGCGTCGCGCGGCGCTCCGGCTGGGCTTCATCTGGGAGGGCCGGTTCCGCAACGCCCTCGTCTACAAGGGCCGCAACCGCGACACGGACTGGTTCTCGATCACGGACGGCGAGTGGCCGCGTGTACGCGCAGCGCTCGACGCGTGGCTCGACGAGGACAACTTCGACGACATGGGCCGCCAGCGCACCCGCCTGGCCGCCCGGGCGCCGCGACCCGACCAGCAGGAGGCCTGAGATGGACCAGCGCGTCAGCTTCATCACCCTGGTCGTGACCGACCTCGACGCCACCCGGCGCTTCTACGTCGACGGCCTGGGGTGGGAGCCCGAGCTGCACGTGCCGGGGGAGGTGCTCATGTTCAAGGTCGCCGACAAGGTCGTGCTGAGCATGTGGACCGAGAGCGGCTTCGTCGCCGAGGTCGGCCAGGCGCCGGCGCGCGGCGGCGTACCCCCGGTCACGCTGTCCCACAACCTCGCCACCACGCAGGGCGTCGACACGGTCCTCGAGCAGGCCCGGGCTGCCGGGGCCTCGCACGTCGGTGAGGCGAGCGAGCGCGAGTGGGGCGGCTACTCGGGCTACTTCGCCGATCCCGACGGCTTCCGCTGGGAAGTGGCCTACAACCCGGGCGAGATCGGGCAGTCTGTGCTCCCGTGAGCACCGCCAGCGCTGGAAGCACCGGGCACGTCGTCCCCGGGTGGGACGACTACTTCCTCGGCATCGCCGACGCCGTCGCCGCTCGGGCCAAGTGCACGCGCCGACGAGTGGGCGCGGTCCTCACGATCGACCACCGCATCATCGCCACCGGCTACAACGGCGCCGCGCCCGGTGAGGACGACTGCCTGGCCGGGGCGTGCCCGCGCGGGCAGCTCGGGTACGACGTCGTACCGGGGCTCGGCGACTACGACCGGCCGGGCACGGCGGGCTTCTGCATCGCCATCCACGCCGAGGTCAACGCGCTGCTGTTCGCGACCCGCGACACCAAGGGCGCGACCGCCTACATCACCGACCCGCCCTGCCCGGGCTGCCGCAAGGCGCTTGCCGCTGCCGGCGTGGTCCGCGCCGTCTGGCCCGACGGCGAGCACGACCGCGAGGGCCTCACGACCTGGAGTCGCTAGGCCCGCTCGCCCGTGAGTCTCCAGGAGACTCACGGTCCAGCGCCCGCTTCTCCTCGGCCTGGCGCCGACGCTTGACCTCGCCGCGCGCGATGAAGAACGCGATCAGGATCGGGATGGCGAACTTCCGCACGGTGTCGACCCACGGCGGCAGGTCGGGCAGGTCGACGTCCGGCCAGGGGATCGCCGGGAGGCGGATGTCGGGCCAGGGGATCGACGGCAGGTCGGGCCAGGGGATCGACGGCAGGTCGACGTCGGGCCAGGGAATCGCCGGCCACGGGACGAGCGTCAGCAGCCAGACCACCAGGACCGGTACGCCGACGCCCGCCGCCGCGATCGCCGTCTGCCGCGCGGTGTGCAGGTGCGGGTGCGCGCCGATCCACTCGGCGCGCGCGGCCGCCTTCGACCCGGCCTCGGGCTCGAGGTCCCTGCCTCCCAGGCCGGTGTGCGCCTCGGTCTCGGAGTCGTGCAGCGTGACGCGGCGCGCCGGCCCCGTCATCGCGAACTTCAGGCGGACGGCCCCGTCCGCACCCTTCGGCGCGACGACGAAGGTCTCGTCGGAGGTCTTCCTCCTCCCCACCTCGACGCCGTCGCGGCTCCAGACCGCCTCGCGGACGAGCGAGCCCCGCTCGACCAGCACGACGTGCTCGTGGCCGTCGTGGGCGAGGTGCCAGCGCTCGGTGTCCCCCATGGGTGCAATACTAGAGCATCCACTCCAAGAAAGGGGCGTGTCGGGTGGCCCGCACCGTTGACCCCGAGCGCCACTCCGCGCGTCGGCTGGTGATCATCGACGCCGCCCTCACCTGCTTCGCCGCCAGCGGCTACGCCGGGACCTCGACCGCGGCGATCTGCCGCGAGGCCGGCATCGGGTCCGGCACGTTCTTCCACTACTTCCCGACCAAGCAGTCGCTGCTGCTCGCCATCCTGGCCCTGGGCACCGAGGAGACCCGGGCGTGGTTCGCCGCCCATGCGGACGACGCGGACCCGCTCGGGGTCGTCGAGGCCTACCTCGACCACACGGCCGAGGAGATGTCGGAGCCCCGATTGGCCGGGTTCGTCCGGGCAGTCGGCGCGGTGATGGGGGAGCCGGAGGTCGAGGCCGCCCTGGCCCTCGACAGCCGGGTGCTCCAGGAAGGGCTCGAGCCCTGGGTCGCCCGGGCGCAGGAGGCCGGGCAGGTGCGCACCGACCGCTCCGCCCACGACCTGACCGCGTGGCTGATGGTCGTGCTCGACGGCTTCCTCGGACGGCTCGCGGTGGACGCGGACTTCACGGCCGACGCGCAGCGGGCCACGCTCCTCGACGTCGTACGACGACTGCTCGCGCCCGGGCCGCAGCCCTAGCGCGGACGGACCCAGACGAGCTCGCCCGTCTCCCACATCCCCAGGGCGACGGGCACCAGGCTGCTCATCGCCTCCGACGGCGTGAGCGCGGCGAGGTCCTCGGCGTGCTCGGTCCCGTAGGCCTGGCCGGCCGCGTTGTTCTGCTCGTCGACGCGGGAGTCGCGACGGCGGGGGGTGCCGGCCTCCTGTGCGGCGGCGATCGAGCGGGCGACGTCGACCCCGAATCGCGCGGTGAGCGTCGCCTGCCACATGAAGTGGCGCATCGCGTTGGTGCGCCCCGGGACGCCGCGGCCGTGCGTCGCGGCCGCCTGCAGGGCGGCCTGCGAGACGCGCAGCACCTCGAACGCGCCCGAGGGCCCGAGCCCGGCCCTGGTCGCGGCGGCGTACAAGCGCGGGACCCCGGTCCCGGCGTGGATGGCCTGCTGGACGACGTCACCGAAACCCATGGACACACAGTGTCAGACTCGTGGCATGGCCCGACCACTCCGCTTCCCGGCCCCGCTCCGCCCCGGTGACCGCATCGCCGTGACCGCTCCGTCCGCCGGCGTCACCGGCGCCTCGGCGGCGCGGATCGACTTCTGCCTGGACTGGCTGCGTGGTCGCGGGTACGACGTCGTGGTGGGGGAGTGCCTCTACGGCGACGGCCTCACCTCCGCGCCCGCGGAGCAGCGCGCGGCCGAGCTGACCCGCATGCTCGCCGACCCCGACATCCACTGCGTCGTGCCCCCGTGGGGAGGCGAGACCGCGATCGACATGGTCGACCTGCTCGACTGGGACGCGCTCGCCGAGGCCGAGCCGACGTGGCTCGTCGGCTACTCCGACCTGTCCACCCTCCTCGTGCCCGTCACCACCCGACTCGGCTGGGCCACGCTCCACGGCGACAACCTCGCGGACACGCCGTACGCCGTCCCCGACGGCCTGCTGCACTGGCTCGACCTGGCCGGCGAGCCGGGACCGTTCGTGCAGCGCGACTCCGGCCTGGTCGCCACGTGGGTCCGCTTCGAGCAGGACGCGCGGGCCACCGAGTGGACGCACGTCGGCGAGGGTCGCTGGGAGGTGGAGGGCGGCGGTGCCCTGGACGTCACCGGCCGGCTGATCGGCGGCTGCGCCGAGACGGTCGCCAACCTCGCCGGCACGCCGTACGGCGACGTGCGCGCGTGGGCCGAGGACCTCGACGAGCCCACGATCGTCTACGTCGAGGCGTGCGAGGAGAACGCGATCAACATCTGCCGCTACCTCCACTCGCTGCGGCTGGCGGGGTGGTTCGACCGGGCGGCCGCCGTGCTGGTCGGCCGCACCAGCGCGCCCGACCACGAGGACCTGACGCAGCGCGAGGCGGTGCGCGACGCCCTCGGCCGGCTGGACGTCCCGATCGTGTGGGACCTCGAGATCGGGCACGTCCCCCCGCACCTGCCGCTGATCAACGGGGCGCTCGCCCGGGTCGTCGTCGACGGCGACACCCGCGAGATCACCCAGTCCATCGACTGAGGTCGGGGTCAGGGGCCTCACGGAGGGGGCTGGTCGCTGTCGGTGGACGGTGGCAGGGTCGGTGCCATGAGCGATGCGACGACCGACCCGAAGGCGCGCCTGAGCCACGACGAGATCCTCGACGCCGGCCTCGACGACTGGCGCAAGGTGCTCAACCGGCTCCGCGCCCGCTTCCGCACCGGTGACTTCGCGACGGGCGTCGCCCTCGTCGACCGCATCGGGGCCGCCGCCGACGAGGCCGACCACCACCCCGACGTCTCGCTGACCTACCCCGAGGTCATCGTCACGCTCAGCAGCCACGACGTCGGCGGCATCACCAGCCGCGACATCGACCTCGCGCGACGGATCAGCGGCTTCGCGGCCGAGCTCGGCGCGACGCCCGACACGTCGGGGCTCACCGCGCTCGAGCCCGCGCTCGACACGGCCGCCCCCGAGCGGCTCGGCGGCTTCTACGCCGCCCTCCTCGGCGGTGAGGTCGAGGACGGCGAGCCCGTCGACCCGAGCGGCCAGGTGCCGGGGCTGTGGTTCCAGAAGGGCGAGCGTGGCGAGTCCTCCCTCCCTCCGCAGGATCCCGAGCAGCGCTGGCACTTCGACGTGTGGGTGCCCCACGACGAGGGCGAGCGACGGCTGGAGGCCGTTCTCGCTGCCGGCGGCCGGTTGGTGAGCGACGCCGAGGCGCCGTCGTTCTGGGTGGTCGAGGACCCCGACGGCAACCGCTCCTGCATCTGCACGCCGCTCGACCGCGGGTGACCCGGCCGCACCTTTCCTGAGCGCGCCGCGCCACATGGCGAGACTCGCGTTCCAGATACTGGGACGCCTGTCACACTTGCTTGACGCCGGACCACCCCGGCGACGACGGTTGTCGCATGCGCACCGAGATTCTTGTACGCACGCGACGCGTGAGCTGAGGCCAGTCGGCCAACGCACGCGCGTCACCCCTCGTCGCCCACCGGGCCGAGGGGCTTTTTTATGGGCTCACCCCGGACACCGCACACGCAGGAGAGAAGGACATGACGGAGCAGGTCGCACAGGGAAGCACGTCGGTCACGGGCGCACAGAGCCTGGTGACGTCCCTCGAGGCGGCCGGTGTCACCGACATCTTCGGCATCCCGGGCGGCGCCATCCTCCCGGCCTACGACCCCCTGATGGACTCCACGCGGATCCGCCACATCCTGGTCCGCCACGAGCAGGGCGCCGGTCACGCCGCCCAGGGCTACGCCGCCGCCACCGGCCGGGTGGGCGTCTGCATGGCCACCTCCGGTCCCGGCGCGACCAACCTCGTCACGCCGCTCGCCGACGCCCACATGGACTCGGTGCCGATGGTGGCCGTGACCGGGCAGGTCGGCGCCTCGATGATCGGCACCGACGCCTTCCAGGAGGCCGACATCCGCGGCATCACGATGCCGATCACCAAGCACAACTTCCTGGTCACCGACCCCGCCGACATCCCGCACACGATCGCCGAGGCCTTCCACATCGCCTCGACCGGCCGTCCGGGCCCGGTCCTCGTCGACGTCGCCAAGTCGGCCCTGCAGGCGCAGACGACGTTCGCCTGGCCCGACGAGCTGCACCTGCCCGGCTACCGGCCCGTCACGACGCCGCACGCCAAGCAGATCAAGGAGGCCGTCCGGCTGATCCGCGAGGCCCGGCGCCCCGTGCTCTACGTCGGCGGCGGCGTCATCCGCGCGGGCGCGTCCCGCGAGCTCGCGCAGCTGGCCGCGCTGACGGGCATCCCGGTCGTCACGACGCTCATGGCGCGCGGGGCGTTCCCCGACAGCCACCCGCAGCACCTCGGCATGCCGGGCATGCACGGCACCGTGGCGGCGGTCGCGGGCCTGCAGAAGAGCGACCTGATCATCAGCCTGGGCGCCCGGTTCGACGACCGGGTGACCGGCAACCTCGACTCGTTCGCGCCGAACGCGCTCGTCATCCACGCCGACATCGACCCCGCCGAGATCGGCAAGAACCGGCACGCCGACGTGCCGATCGTGGGCGACTGCAAGGAGGTCGTCGCCCAGCTGGTCGCGCTCCTCACGGCCGAGGGCGCAGACGGCGACTACGAGGCGTGGGTGGCCTTCCTCGCCGGGCTGAAGTCCCGCTACCCGCTCGGCTACGACACCCCGGCCGACGGCTCGCTCGCGCCGCAGTACGTCATCGAGCGGCTCGGCGCGATCGCCGGCCCCGAGGCGATCTACGCCTCGGGCGTCGGCCAGCACCAGATGTGGGCGGCGCACTACGTCGGCTACGAGAACCCCAACACGTGGATCAACTCCGGCGGTCTCGGCACGATGGGCTTCTCCGTGCCGGCAGCCATGGGCGCCAAGGTCGGCATGCCCGACACCACCGTGTGGGCGATCGACGGCGACGGCTGCTTCCAGATGACCAACCAGGAGCTCGCGACCTGCGCGATCAACGACATCCCGATCAAGGTCGCGATCATCAACAACGAGTCGCTCGGCATGGTGCGGCAGTGGCAGACGCTCTTCTACAACGAGCGCTACTCCAACACCGACCTGCACTCCAAGCGCATCCCCGACTTCGTCAAGCTCGCCGAGGCCTACGGCTGCGTCGGTCTGGCCTGCGAGTCGCCCGAGGAGGTCGACGCGACCATCGAGAAGGCCATGTCGATCGACGACCAGCCGGTCGTGGTCGACTTCCGCGTGCACCGCGACGCGATGGTGTGGCCGATGGTGGCCGCCGGCACGAGCAACGACGAGATCAAGTACGCGCGCGACCTGGCGCCCCAGTTCGACGAGGACGACATCTGATGACGAGCACCAGCAACAAGCACACCCTGAGCGTGCTGGTCGAGAACAAGCCCGGCGTCCTGGCCCGCATCGCGAGCCTGTTCTCGCGCCGCGGCTACAACATCGACAGCCTCGCCGTCGGCCCGACCGAGCACCCCGAGGTCTCGCGGATGACCATCGTGGTCAACGTCGACGAGTCCCCGCTCGAGCAGGTCACCAAGCAGCTCAACAAGCTCGTCGAGGTCATCAAGATCGTCGAGCTCGACGGCGCCGGGTCGGTCAACCGCGAGCTGCTGCTCGTCAAGGTCCGCGCGGACGCCACCACCCGCGGCGCGGTCCTCGACGCCGTCCAGCTCTTCCGGGCCAAGGTCGTCGACGTCGCCCCCGACGCGGTGACCGTGCAGGCCGTCGGCAACGCCGACAAGCTCGCCGACCTGCTGCGCGTGCTGGAGCCGTTCGGCATCCGCGAGCTCGTGCAGTCGGGCATGGTCGCGATCGGTCGCGGCTCCCGCTCGATCAGCGAGCGCTCCCACCGCCCGGTCGCCGTGCCCGCCCCCGTTTCCGCCATCGCCAACTGACCACCCGAACAGACCCAGAGAAACAACCGAAGGAGAGCCCCCAGTGGCTGAGATGTTCTACGACGACGACGCCGACCTGAGCCTGATCCAGGGCAAGAACGTCGCGGTCATCGGCTACGGCAGCCAGGGCCACGCCCACGCGCTGTCCCTGCGCGACTCCGGCGTCGACGTCCGGATCGGCCTGCAGCCCGGCTCCAAGAGCCGCGACAAGGCCGAGGCCGAGGGCCTGCGCGTCCTCACCCCGCGCGAGGCAGCGGAGGAGTCCGACCTGATCGTGATCCTCGCCCCCGACCAGCACCAGCGGAAGCTCTACGCCGAGGAGATCGAGCCGGCGCTGACCCCGGGCGACACCCTCGTCTTCGGCCACGGCTTCAACATCCGCTTCGGCTACATCACCCCGCCCGAGGGCGTCGACGTCTTCATGGTCGCCCCCAAGGGCCCCGGGCACCTGGTGCGTCGCGAGTACGTCGACGGGCGCGGCGTGCCCGTCCTCGTGGCGGTGGAGAAGGACGAGTCCGGCAAGGCCTGGGAGCTCGCGCTCTCCTACGCCAAGGCGATCGGCGGCCTGCGCGCCGGCGGCATCAAGACCACCTTCACCGAGGAGACCGAGACCGACCTGTTCGGCGAGCAGGCCGTGCTCTGCGGCGGCGCCTCCCAGCTCGTGCAGTACGGCTTCGAGGTGCTGACCGAGGCCGGCTACCAGCCCGAGGTCGCCTACTTCGAGTGCCTCCACGAGCTCAAGCTCATCGTCGACCTGATGTACGAGGGCGGCATCGCCAAGCAGCGCTGGTCGGTCTCCGACACGGCCGAGTTCGGGGACTACGTCTCCGGTCCGCGGGTCATCACGCCCGACGTGAAGAAGAACATGGAGGACGTGCTCGCCGACATCAAGAACGGCGCGTTCGCCGAGCGCTTCATCACCGACATGGACAACGGCTCGCCGGAGTTCACCGAGTTCCGCAAGAAGGGCGAGTCGCACCCGATCGAGCAGACCGGCCGCGAGCTGCGCAAGCTCATGGCCTGGGTGAAGTCGCACGACTCCGACTACACCGAGGGCAGCTCCGCCCGCTGAGGCGGTCGGCGTAGACCCGCGACGACGCCAGTGACGGCCTCGGAGGTTCCCGTGAGCACCTACACCCACGGGCACGCCGAGGCCGTCCTGCGCTCGCACCGCTGGCGGACCGCCGCCAACTCGGCGGCGTACCTCCTGCCACGCCTGCACGACGGTCAGCGCCTGCTGGACGTCGGGTCGGGCCCGGGCACCATCACCGCCGACCTGGCTCGGCTGGTGCGGGAGGTCGTCGCCCTCGAGGTCGACGACGACGCGGCAGCGCTCACCCGCGCCGAGCTCGACCGGCAGGGCGTCACCAACGCGACGGTCGTGGTGGGCGACGTCCACGCCCTCGACGTCGACGCGCTCGGCGGGGCCTTCGACGTCGTCCACGCCCACCAGGTCCTGCAGCACGTCGCCGACCCGGTCCGCGCGCTGCGTGAGATGCTGCGGGTCACCCGTCCCGGCGGCATCGTCGCCGCCCGGGACAGCGACTACGGCCACTTCTCGTGGCACCCCGCCAGCGCGGGACTCGACCGCTGGCTCGAGCTGTACGACGCCGCCGCCCGCGCCAACGGGGGAGAGCCCCACGCCGGGCGGCTCCTCCTGGCCTGGGCGCACGCCGCCGGAGCCGCCCAGGTGGACGCGAGCTCGGCGACGTGGTGCTTCGCGACGCCCGAGGACCGCGCGTGGTGGGGCACCCTCTGGGCCGACCGGCTCACCTCGACCGCCCTCGCCCGACAGCTCGTCGACGAGGGCCGCGCCACGACGGACGAGCTCGCGGCCGTGGCGGCCGCCTGGCGGGCGTGGGCCGAGCATCCCGACGGCTGGTTCTCGGTCCTGCACGGCGAGGTCGTCATCACGGCCTGACCACCAGCCGACCTGAAATTAGGGTTGCCTAACCTTAGGTGTAGTCTCCTCGGCTGTGCTGGCGAACTACCTGATCGGGCTGCGCGAGGGGCTGGAGGCGGCCCTGGTCGTGAGCATCCTCGTGGCCTACCTCGTGAAGACCGACCGTCGCCACCTGCTCCCGCGGATCTGGGCCGGCATCGCTCTCGCGGTCGGCGTGAGCCTCGCGTTCGGCGCCGCGCTGACCTTCGGCCCCCGCGGGCTCACCTTCGAGGCGCAGGAGCTCATCGGCGGGGGCCTGTCCATCGTCGCGGTCGGCTTCGTGACCTGGATGATCTTCTGGATGGCCCGCGCCGCACGCGGCCTGAGCGGTGAGCTGCGCGGTCGCATCGACGTCGCCGCGGAGGGCAGCCGCTGGTCGCTGGTGGTCGTCGCCGTGCTCGCGGTCGGCCGCGAGGGACTGGAGACCGCGCTCTTCCTCTGGGCCGCCACCCAGGCCGGCACCCGCGAGGCCGTCGGCGCCGCCACGCCGACGTGGCAACCCCTGCTCGGCGCCGCGCTCGGCATCCTCACCGCGGTCGCGCTGGGCTACCTGATCTACCGCGGCGCCCTGTCGATCAACCTGTCGCGCTTCTTCACGTGGACCGGCGCCTTCCTCATCGTCGTCGCCGCCGGGGTGCTCGCCTACGGCGTGCACGACCTGCAGGAGGCCCGCTTCCTCCCGGGGCTCCACGACCTCGCCTTCGACGTGTCCGACTCCGTCGACATGAACACCTGGTACGGCGCCCTGCTCAAGGGGATCTTCAACTTCTCCCCGGCCACCACCAAGCTCGAGGCTGCCGCCTGGTTGCTCTACGCCGTGCCGGTGATGGCCCTCTTCCTGGTCGGCGCCCGCCGACGCTCCACCACCCCGGCCGCGCCGTCGCGTGCCGCTGCCTGAGAAGGAAGTACCTCTCCATGCGCAAGACCCTCGTGGCCGCCCTGGTCGCCCTGCCGCTGCTCGCGGCCTGCACGCAGAACGCCGACACCGGCTCCGCCGGCGGGTCCGACGACGCGGCGGACCCCCGTGCGCTCACCGTCGACTCCTCGGCCGACGCCTGCACGCTGTCGGCGACCGAGGCGCCTGCCGGCGCGCTGACGTTCGACGTGACCAACTCCGGCGACCAGGTCACCGAGTTCTACCTGCTCGGCGACGACGGCCTGCGGATCGTGGCGGAGGTCGAGAACATCGGTCCCAGCATCTCCCGGGCCCTGACGGTCGACGCCCCGGCCGGGACGTACGTCACCGCCTGCAAGCCGGGCATGGCCGGGGAGGGCATCCGCGGCGAGTTCACCGTCACCGCCTCCGACGAGGACGTCGAGGTCTCGGCCGACGAGCAGGAGCTCGTCGAGCAGGCGGAGGCCAACTACGCGGCCTACGTCGAGGACCAGTCCGCCCAGCTGCTGGAGAAGACCCAGGAGTTCGTCGAGCTCTACGCGTCCGGCGACGACGACGCCGCCCGGGCGCTCTACCCGGTCGCGCGCACCCACTGGGAGCGGATCGAGACGGTGGCCGAGTCCTTCGGCGACCTCGACCCGATGATGGACGCCCGCGAGGCCGACCTCGAGCCCGGCCAGAAGTGGACCGGCTGGCACCTCATCGAGAAGGACCTCTGGCCGCAGCGTGCCGAGGACTACACGCCGCTCACCGACGAGGAGCGCACGACCTATGCCGACGACCTGCTCGCCAACACCGAGGAGCTCGACTCCCGCGTGCAGGAGCTCACCTACACCGTCGACGCGATCGCCAACGGCTCCCGCGGCCTGCTCGAGGAGGTCGCGACCGGCAAGGTGACCGGCGAGGAGGAGTACTGGTCGCGCACCGACCTGTGGGACTTCCAGGCCAACGTCGACGGCGCGAAGGTCGCCTGGGAGGGCGTGCAGCCGATCGTCGAGGCCAAGGACGCCGAGCTCGCCGACCAGCTGACCACGCGCTTCGACGAGCTGCAGGACCTGCTCGACGCCCAGCGTGAGGGTGACGGCTTCGTGACCTACGACCAGCTCACCCCCGAGCAGGTCAAGGAGTTCTCGAACTCCGTGAACGCCCTGTCCGAGCCGCTGTCGCGGCTGACCGCAGCGGTGCTGTCCTGACCCGCGACCAGGCACCGGGGCTCAGCAGGCGCGGCCTGCTGGGCGGGGGAGTCGCGCTCGCCGGCGTCGCCGGGGCCTTCGCCGCGGGTCGCACGACCGCGCATGCCGACGAGGGCGCCCCGGGGGCCGTCCCCGGCGGCGGGCGGGAGGAGTCGTACGCCTTCCGTGGCGCGCACCAGGCCGGGATCGTCACCCCGGCCCAGGACCGGCTGCACTTCGCCGCCTTCGACGTGCTGACCGACGACCGCGAGGCGCTCGTCGACCTCCTCCAGCAGTGGACCGCTGCCGCCGAGCAGATGACCGCTGGGCAGCCGGCCGGCGGCGGCGCGATCGGCGGCGACGTGCGGCTGCCTCCTGACGACACCGGCGAGGCGCTCGACCTCCCGGCGAGCGGGCTGACGATCACCTTCGGCTTCGGGCCGTCGCTGTTCCGCGACGCCGAGGGCAAGGACCGGTTCGGCATCGCCGCCCGGCAGCCGGCGTCCCTGCGCGACCTCCCGCACTTCCCGGGCGACGTCCTCGACCCGGCGCGGTCCGGAGGCGACCTGTGCATCCAGGCGTGCGCCGACGACCCGCAGGTCGCGGTCCACGCGGTCCGCAACCTGGCGCGCATCGGCTTCGGGACGGTGGCCGTGCGGTGGTCGCAGCTCGGCTTCGGCCGCACCTCGACCACCTCGACGTCGCAGTCGACGCCGCGCAACCTGTTCGGCTTCAAGGACGGCACGGCCAACGTCAAGGCCGAGGAGACGTCGGCCCTCGCGGACCACGTGTGGGTCGGGGAGGACGACGACCCGAGGGCGGGCTGGCTCGCCGGCGGGTCCTACCTCGTGGCGCGGCGCATCAACATGACCATCGAGGTCTGGGACCGCCAGCCCCTGGGCGACCAGGAGATGTTCGTCGGCCGCACGAAGGGGACCGGCGCGCCGCTGTCGGGCGGCGAGGAGCTCACCGAGCCCGACTTCGACATGCCCGGCAGCAACGACCAGCCGGTGATCCCGGTGGACGCCCACGTCCGGGTCGTGCACCCCGACCACAACGACGGCGTCCGGATGCTGCGCCGCGGCTACAACTTCGTCGACGGGTCCGACGCCCTCGGCGGCCTCGACGCCGGGCTCTTCTTCATCGCCTACGTGCGCGACCCCGACACCCACTTCGTGCCGGTGCAGCTCGCGATGTCGAAGGCGGACGCCCTGGTCGAGTACCTCACGTTCACCGGGTCGGCGCTGTTCGCGGTCCCGCCGGGTGTCGGCCCCGGCGAGCACGTCGGTCAGTCGCTGTTCGCCTGACTGGCCTCGAGGCTGCTCCCACCCCGACCGGGCGGGTGGTGCTGGCTCCTGAGCCCCGGGTGAGCGACGATTCACCCATGAGTCACACAACGACCACCGGCTCGGGCCTGGAGCAGACCCGACGGCTCGGCGTCGAGACGACCGGCATCGAGATCATCGAGGAGTCCGCGCGGACGGCGCGGCCGCACGACCTGTTCTGGCCGTGGTTCGCGGCCAACGTGTCGGTCTTCGGCATCAGCTACGGCTCGTTCGTGCTGGGCTTCGGCATCTCCTTCGCCCAGGCCGTGGTGGTCACGGTCGTCGGCGTCGTCGTGTCGTTCGCGCTGTGCGGCATCATCGCGATCGCCGGCAAGCGCGGCTCGGCCCCGACCATGGTGCTGAGCCGGGCGGCGTTCGGCGTCAACGGCCAGAAGCTGCCGGGCGTCGTCTCCTGGCTGGTCTCCATCGGCTGGGAGACCTTCCTCGCGATCCTCGCCGTGCTCGCGACGGCCACGATCTTCGACCAGCTCGGCTGGTCCGGCGGCACCACGACGCAGGTGGTCGCCACGATCGTCGTCGCGCTGCTCATCGTCTCGGCGAGCGTCGCCGGCTACCACGTGATCATGCGGATGCAGTCGGTGCTGACCTGGATCACCGGCCTCGCCACCATCGTCTACGTGGTCCTCACGCTGGACGAGGTCGACTGGTCGGCGGTGAGCGACATCCCCTCCGGCAGCGCCCAGCAGATGGTCGGCGCGCTCGTCATGGTGATGACCGGCTTCGGGCTGGGCTGGATCAACATCGCCGCCGACTGGTCGCGCTACCAGCGTCGAGACGCCCCCGGTGCTGCCATCGTCGGCTGGAACACGTTCGGCGGCGCGGTCGCGCCCGTGCTGCTGGTGATCTTCGGACTGCTGCTCGCGGGCTCCTCGGACACCTTGTCCGCCGACATCGTCGCCGACCCGATCGGCACGCTCGGCACGCTGCTGCCGACGTGGTTCCTGGTGCCGTTCCTCCTCGCCGCCATCCTCGCCCTCGTCAGCGGCGCGGTGCTCGGCATCTACTCCTCGGGCCTCACCCTGCTCTCCCTGGGCGTGCGCATCCCGCGGCCGGCGGCGGCGTTCGTCGACGGCGTGATCCTCACCCTCGGCACGATCTGGGTGGTCTTCTTCGCCGAGGACTTCCTGGGCCCGTTCCAGAGCTTCCTGATCACGCTCGGCGTCCCCCTGGCCGCGTGGGCGGGGATCATGATCGCCGACATCGCGCTGCGCAAGCGCGACTACGACGAGGAGGCGCTGTTCGACGCGGCCGGTCGCTACGGCTCGGTCGACGTCACCTCGCTCGCCACGATGGTCGGCGCCTCGATCATCGGCTGGGGCCTGGTCGTCAACAACTTCGCCGCCGACGCCACCTGGAACAACTGGCAGGGCTTCCTGCTCGAGCCGCTCGGCCTCGGCACCTACGTCGACGACCCGGCCGGCCCGTACTGGGAGGGCAACTGGCCCTACGCCAACCTCGGTGTGCTCCTCGCCCTCGTCCTCGGCTTCGCCGTGACCTACGTCGCCCGGCGGGCGAAGGTCCGCCGCCAGGAGTCCTGAGCGCGACACGCCCGGGACTGGCCCTTGAGTCTCCTGGAGACTCACTGCACAGGGCGCGCGGGAACACGCAGGTCAGACGGCGTGTTGGGGCCGACGTGAAGATCGAGATCTGGTCCGACGTCGTCTGCCCGTGGTGCTACATCGGCAAGCGACGCATCGAGAACGCCCTGGCCGAGTTCGAGCACGCCGACGAGGTGGAGGTGCACTGGCGCTCCTACCAGCTCGACCCGGGCGCGCCGACCGAGCCGACCGAGGTCACGACGACGATGCTGGCCCGCAAGTACGGCCAGTCGCCCGAGGGTGCCCAGCAGATGCAGGACCGGGTCGAGGCGGTCGCCGCCGAGGAGGGCCTGGTCTACCGGCTCTCGCAGACGCTGCACCTCAACACCGTCGACGCCCACCGCCTGATCCACCTCGCCCACGAGCAGGGTGGCAACGAGCTGCAGGGTCGGGTCAAGGAGGCCCTGCTCGCGGCCTACTTCACCGAGGCCCGCAACGTCGCCGACCACGCCGTGCTGCGTGACGTCGCGCAGGCCGCGGGCCTCGACGCCGCCCGGGTCGAGGAGGTGCTCGGCTCCCGCGAGTTCGAGACCGACGTGCACGCCGACGTCGCCCAGGCCCAGGCCTACGGCGCCAGCGGTGTCCCGTTCTTCGTCGTCGACGAGAAGTACGGCGTCTCCGGGGCGCAGCCGACCGAGGTGTTCACCCAGGTGCTCGAGCGGGCGTGGTCGGAGTCGCGACCCGACGCTCGAGGTGCTGGCGACCGGTGCCGACGGGCAGGAGTGCGGCCCGGACGGCTGCGCCGTCTGAGGCCTCCGCGTCACTGGGCCTTGATCCCCTGAGCCGCCTTCTCCGCCGTCGTCGAGATCCGGACGGCGCGCGTCTCCGGCCGCTTCGCGAGCACGATCCACGTCAGGATCAGCTTCTGCGCCGAGGCCGACCACGACTCCCAGTGCTCGCGCGCGCCCGGGTGACGGTCGAAGGCGGCGGCCAGGTCGTCGGGCACGATGCAGTCCTCGACGTCGTCCATGAGGGTCCACATGCCCGTCTCCTTGGCGGTCGCGATGGCCGCCGCACCGGCGGGCTCCATCAGGCCGGCCTCCTCGAGGCGGGCGACGCGTCCCTTGTTGATGCGGGTCCACATGCTGCTCCTGCGGCGCGGGGCGAACCACTGCATCGAGCGGAGCTCGTCGACGGGCTTGACGGTCGAGTCGACCCACCCGTAGCGCAGCGCCTCCAGCACGGCCTCCTCGTAGGAGAAGGCCCGCTCGGCGGCCCTGCGCGGGCTGACCAGCCACACGCCCTGCGGCTGGGCGTGGTGGTCGCGCAGCCACGCGCTCCACTCCTCGACGGTCGCCGCCTCGAGCCGCTCCGCATCGTCCATCGCGCCCATGGCTGGATCGTAGGCGCCGGGTACGACGTCCGGATGCTGGGGCGATGGGACTCGTGTCCCACTCGCGGGTAATGTGAGCAGCGCACAGCGTCGTGCGTCCCCGAACACACCCTGATCAACCGAGGACCCCGCTGTGAACGCACCCGCTCCCGTGCCCACCGTCCGGCCCGTCGTGCTCATCGCCGAAGAGCTGAGCCCCGCCACGATCGAGGCGCTCGGCCCGGACTTCGAGATCCGCAGCTGCAACGGGGCCGACCGCGCCGAGCTCATCCCGGCGATCGCCGACGTCGACGCGATCCTGGTCCGATCGGCCACCAAGGTCGACGCCGAGGCCCTCGCCGCCGCCCGTCGCCTCAAGGTCATCGCCCGCGCGGGCGTCGGTCTCGACAACGTCGACGTGCGGGCCGCGACCCAGGCAGGCGTCATGGTCGTCAACGCGCCGACCTCCAACATCGTGAGCGCCGCGGAGCTCGCCGTCGCCCTCATGCTCGCCGCGGCCCGCCACATCAGCCCGGCCCACGCCGCCCTCCGTGGCGGGGAGTGGAAGCGCTCGAAGTACACCGGCATCGAGCTCTACGAGAAGACCGTCGGCATCGTCGGCCTCGGCCGCATCGGCGTCCTGGTCGCGCAGCGCCTCAGCGCCTTCGGCATGAAGGTCATCGCCTACGACCCCTACGTGCAGGCCGGCCGCGCCGCGCAGATGGGCGTGCGCCTCGTCGACCTCGACACCCTGCTCGCCGAGTCCGACTTCATGAGCGTCCACCTGCCCAAGACGCCGGAGACGGTCGGGCTGATCGGCGCCGACCAGCTGGCCCGCGCGAAGTCGAGCCTGGTCCTCGTCAACGCCGCCCGCGGTGGGATCGTCGACGAAGCCGCGCTCTACGACGCCCTCAAGACCGGGCAGATCGCCGCCGCCGGCCTCGACGTCTTCGCGAGCGAGCCGTGCACCGACAGCCCGCTCTTCGAGCTCGAGAACGTCGTCGCCACGCCCCACCTCGGCGCGTCGACCGACGAGGCGCAGGAGAAGGCCGGCGTCGCCGTCGCCCGCTCGGTCCGGCTGGCCCTGAGCGGCGAGCTGGTGCCCGACGCCGTCAACGTGCAGGGCGGCGTCATCGCCGAGGACGTGCGTCCCGGCATCCCGCTCACCGAGAAGCTCGGCCGGGTCTTCACCTCCCTCGCCGGCGAGGTCGCGCAGCAGCTCGACGTCGAGGTCCGCGGCGAGATCACCGAGTACGACGTCAAGGTGCTCGAGCTGGCCGCGCTCAAGGGCGTCTTCGCCGACATCGTCGAGGAGCAGGTCTCCTACGTGAACGCACCCGCTCCTCGCCGCCGAGCGCGGCACCGAGGTGCGCCTGGTGACCGAGGCGGAGAGCCCCGACCACCGCAACCTGATCACCCTGCGCGGGACCCTCGCCGACGGCACCCAGGTGTCGGTGAGCGGCACCCTCGTGGGCCTCGCGCAGAAGGAGCGGCTCGTCGAGGTCAACGGCTTCGACGTCGACATCGAGCCGACGACCCACCTCGCGTTCTTCACCTACGAGGACCGTCCGGGCATGGTCGGCGTCGTCGGAGGCATCCTCGGTGACGCCGACGTCAACATCGCCGGCATGCAGGTCTCGCGCCAGGACAAGGGCGGCGCCGCGCTGGTCGCCCTCAGCGTCGACTCGGCGATCCCGTCCGACACCCTCACCGAGATCGAGGCCGCGATGCAGGCCTCGTCGGTGCGCGCGGTGGACCTGTCCTGACGGAAGCCGACCTAGGCGACCATCACCCGGCCGGCAGCGCGACGCGCTGCCGGCCGGGCTGCGTCCAGGCCCGAGGTGGTGGTCACGTGCTCCCACGCCGCGGCGAGGCGGCGTACGGCCTCGGTGAGGTCGTCGTGGGAGGCGGTCCAGGGGATCCGCACGAAACGGTCGAGGCCGCCCTCCACCGCGAACACCGGGCCGGGGGCGACGACGACGCCGCGGCGCTCGGCCTCGGCCGTCGTCGCGGTGGCCGAGTGCCTCGGGCAGCTCGCACCAGAGGGCGAGCCCGCCGTCGGGCACCCGGAAGCGCCACGACGGGAGGTGCTCGTGGACGGCCGCGACGAGGGCGTCGCGGCCCGTGAGCAGCCGCTCGCGGTGGAGCGGGAGCACCTCGTGGGCGCGGTCGAGGAGGTCGGCCAGCACGAGCTGCTCGAAGACCGGAGCCCCCAGGTCGAGGCCGATGCGGGCCTGCAGCAGCCGGTCCATGTCGGCGAGCGGGGCGCGCACCCAGCCCAGGCGGAGCCCGCCCCAGAACGACTTGCTGGCGCTGCCGATCGTGATCGCGTCACGGGCGTGGGCCGCGAGCGGGAGGGGCATGGCGTCGGCCAGCCCGGGCGCGAGCGCGAGCGCCTGGTGGGCCTCGTCGGCGACGACGGTCGTGCGGGTGCGGGCGAGCGCGTGGGCGAGCTCCTCGCGCTGGCTGTCGCTCATCAGGTGCCCGGTGGGGTTCTGGAAGTCCGGGATCAGGTAGGCGAGCCGGGGCGAGGTCTGGCGCAGCGTGGCGGCCAGCGCGTCGAGGTCCCAGCCGTCGGGGTCGACGGTGGCGGCGACGAGCCGGGCGCCCGCGTGCCGCACCGCCTGGGTCGCGTTGGGGTAGGTCGGCGACTCGACGACGACGCGCTCGCCGGGAGCGGTGAACGCCTGCGCCACCACCGACGCCCCCGCCAGCGCGCCGGCGGTGACCATGACCTGCTCGGGCACGGTCGGCAGCCCCCGCGCCTCGTAGGCCGCCGCGATCCGCGTCTGCAGGGCGGGCACCCCGAGCGGGAAGTAGCCGGGCCCGCTGAGGTAGGCCGGCAGCTGCTCGGTCGCGCGCTGGTAGGCCTCGACGAGGCCGGGCGGTGCGGAGTGTGCCGCGCAGTTGAGGTCGATGACGTCCTCGCCGCCGGTGCCCGGCATCAGCGAGCGGTCGTGGGCGCGGCGCTGCCCGCCCGGCACGGTGGTGAAGGTGCCGGACCCGCGGCGCGCCTCGGCGTACCCCGACTCCCGCAGCACCTCGTAGGCACGGGTCACGGTCGTGCGCGAGACGTCGAGGGCCGTGGTGAGGTCGCGCTCGCTGGGCAACCGCACCTCGATGCCGATCCGCCCGTCCCCGATGAGCACGCGCAGGCTCTCGGCCAGGCCGAGGTAGGCGGGGGAGCGGGGGAAGTCACCGACGAGGGTGGCTACGCGCTGGGCGCTGACGATGCGGCTCATGCAGGCCACTGTTCCACCATTGGCTATGTCGGACAAGGCCACTTGCCCTCAGGATGGAGCCATGACCAGCACGACCCCCACCGGAACCGTCCATGCACCCCGCGGCGTCCTCGTCGACCTCGGACCCGTCGCCCAGCTGCGCGCCGGGCGCCTGGCGCGACGCCTGCCCCAGCTCTACGTCGGGCTCTTCCTGTACGGCGTCTCGCTGGCGATGATGGTCCGCGGGGCGCTCGGCCTCGCGCCGTGGGACGTGCTGCACTCCGGCTTCATCCGCCACGTCCCGATGACGCTCGGCCAGGCCGTCGTGCTGTTCAGCTTCGTGGTGCTGGTGCTGTGGATCCCGCTGCGGGAGATGCCCGGGCTCGGCACGATCAGCAACGCGATCGTCGTGGGCCTGTCCGCCGACGCGACGCTGGCGGTCCTCGACCGCCCGGAGGCGATGGCGGGGCGGCTCGGCCTGATGCTCGGGGGTGTCCTGCTCTGCGGGCTGGCCAGCGCGCTCTACATCGGCGCGCAGCTCGGCCGCGGGCCGCGCGACGGCCTGATGACCGGCCTGGCGCGGCGCACCGGGCTCTCGCTGCGGCTCGTCCGCACCGGCCTCGAGGTGGCCGTGGTCGTCATCGGCCTGCTGCTCGGTGGCGTCCTGGGCGTCGGGACCGTCGTCTACGCGCTGGCGATCGGCCCGCTCACCCAGCTGATGCTGCCGTGGTTCACCGTCGACGTGATGGCGTCCCGACGCGGACTGAGCCGTCAGCGCTTCTGCTTCTGGCCCGGCTTCTGGCCCGGCTTCTGGGGGGCTGCTGAGGCGGCGGCTGGATCCCGTCGGAGGTCAGGAACGCGATCACGCCGATGCTGATGACCGACGAGAAGAGCATGCCGCCCTGGCCGAACATCAGCGGCAGGGCCGTGATGGCCCACACGTCGAAGCCGCGGGCCACGCTGAAGATGACGCCGGTGGGTGCGCCGCCGGCGGGAGTGCTGACCATCGGCGCCGCGTAGTTCGGGGGCTTGCCGGTGATCCACCGCACGGTCGCCGCGACGGAGGAGAGGCCGCACGCGATCGCCAGGTTGACCGCTCCTCCGCCCTGGACCTCCCGCACGAGCGTCGGTGTCGTCGCCAGCGCGAAGAGCATGAGCGCGGCGCCCGGCACGACGAGGTGGGCGAGCAGCAGGGTCTGCCGACGGAACGGCATCATCCGCGCCAGCCCCTCGGTCCTCACCACGACCCGCAGCCCGGCGCAGAGCGCCGGACCGCCGAGCAGTCCGGCGAGCGTCGTCGCCAGCACGACCGCGCGGCCGGCGTCGGCCTCCGCGGCGGCGTAGGGCACCAGCACGAGACCGGCCAGGAGGACGTAGGGCTGCGGGGTGCGGATCGCGCGGCGGAGGTCGCGGTGGACCAGGGCGCGCCAGCCGAGGGGACCGCCGGTGTGGCTGCGCACGTGCGCGCCCCGCCCCCAGCGGCGCGCGAGCAGGACGTCGTACATCAGGCCGAGGTCGACCGACGACAGCGCGCCCGACAGGCTGGGGGAGAGGTGCTCGGTCTGGCCGAGGACGCGTCGCGAGACCGTGCCGACCGCGAGTGCCGCGCGCCACGCGAGCAGGACGGCCACGACCGCCACCGCGACCGCGACCGCCAGGACCGCACCCGACGGCACGTCCGGCAGCCTCCCGAGCTCCTGGGTCGCGGCGAGCCCCAGCACGGCCCACAGCGCCAACGTGACCAGCCAGGTGAGCCAGCGGGAGGCCGGGTGCTCGTGCACCTGTGACAGCGCGGCCACCCCCACGCACGCCAGCGCGGTCGTGCTGCCGGCGACGACGTAGACGACCGCCTCGTGCCACGCGAAGCCGCCGAGGACCGCCGGGGCGACCAGCAGGAGGGCGGCCCCGACGGCGGTGAGGACGGTGGTCCGCACCCACCCGGGCCGCAGCAGCGCACCGCGGTCGACGGGGGAGCTCAGCACCCAGCTGTTCGCGGCGGGCGGGCTGAAGACGGGTCCGAGCAGGCGGGCGAGGCCGAGCGCGAGCAGCGTCACCGCGAGCGCCACCAGCCAGGGCGCGGCCGCGCGCACCTCGCCGCAGCTCGCGGTGCAGGTCTCGTCGGCCAGGCGCCGGAGGTTGAGCACGACGTTGCCCGCCATCGCGCCGACCATCACGGTGCAGAAGATCCCGACGTAGGCGTTCGAGAGCGCCTCGCCCCACCTGAGCTCCGCGCGACCGCGGCGCCAGTCCCGGATCTCCTGCCGCACCTCCCGTGCCGACGGGACCTCGGTGCGCTCGGGGGCGACGTCAGTCGACATCGGCCGGCTCCGGAGCGGGCCCGAGGCGTACGACGCGGTCGCACACCCGCTCGACGAGCCGGGGGTCGTGGCTCACGAGCAGCACCGCGCGACCGGCCTTCTTCTCCGCGACCAGCTTGTCACCCAGCCAGGTCACGCCCTCGACGTCGAGCCGGGCCTCGGGCTCGTCGAGCACGAGCAGCTTGCGCGGGCGGACGAACGCGCTGGCCAGCGCGAGCCGTCGTCGCTGGCCGGAGGAGAGCGTCGAGGGCAGCTGCCCGGACACCTCCATCAGGCCGACCTCGTCGAGCACGACGTTGACGACCTCCTCGGCATCCGCCTGCGAGTGCGCCCGCGCGACGAGGTCGAGGTGCTCGACCACGGAGAGATCGGGGAAGAAGTCGATGTCGTCCATCACGATCGCCAGGTCGGCACGGATCTCGGGGCGGCGCTCGTCGAGGACGTTGCCCGCCAGCGTCGACTCGCCCGCATCGGCCTCGTCCGCGCCGACGATGCAGCGCAGGAGCGTCGACTTGCCGCTGCCGTTGGGCCCCACGACGCCGACCGCCTCGCCGGCGCGGACGTCGAGGTCGACCCCGCTGAGGATGGTGCGCTCGCCGAAGGTCCGGATGATGCCGCGGACCGTGAGCAGCGCCGGCTTCGCGGCGGCCGCCTTCTTCTTGGCCATGCCAGTCATCCAAGCAGCCGACTGACTACCGGGCCGCCCAGTGGGCCGTGACGCGCGCGGCGGGCAGCGTGGAGTGGTAGATCGCGACGTTGTCGAGGTCGCCGGTGAAGGCCGGGGTGTTCAGCCAGCCGATGCTGCCCTGGCCGACCCGCCAGAAGCCGGTGTAGCTCCCCACGGCCGAGGTCGTGCCGGCGGCCACGGCTGACCCGTCCACGTAGATGGTCGTGGCGCGCGCCGCGGTGCTGGTGACCACGAGGTGGTGCCAGGTGCCGTCGTTGTAGGCGCGGGGCGTCGTGATCGACGTGCTCGCCCACGGCCAGCTGCCGAAGGTGAGGCGCCCGTTCGACTCCATCGTCACCGAGCGGTCGGCGTCCGAGCCCAGCAGCGAGAAGCCCGCGTCGCGGTCGTCCTCGAAGCCCGCGAGGTAGCTCCGGGTGGTGGCGGTCGTGCGGAACCAGAGCTCGATGGAGTACGCCGTCGGCGCCGCGACGGCCTGCGCGCCGAGGACGACGCGACCACCGGTGGTGCGGACCGAGGTCCCCGGGTTCCTCGGCAGGCCGCCCGCGGCCCCCGCCGTCAGGGAGCCGAGGTACTCCCCGGTGCGGTTGTTGCCCGAGCGGTCGGTGGCGTACTGCCTGCCGGCCGGCTCGTCGAGCAGCCAGAGGCCGTAGGGCTGGTCCGCCAGCACCGCGCCGACGTAGGGCTGGACCCACGCGCCGGCGGCCCAGGTCCACCCCGAGTTGCGTGTCTGGGACGTGAAGCCGGCGCTGGCGGTCGAGGTGACGGTGGCGAGCAGGACCAGGCCGGCCGCCGTGGTGAGCGGGACCCGGGTGCGGAGCAGGCGTCCGGTCGACGGTCGTCCCGCTGCGGGGCCCGTCGTCGCAGACCCACCACGTCCGCCACGGAGGTCGGGACCGTCGGGCGGGCGACGGGTGATCCGGTCGCGGACCCACCGGAGCCAGCGCCACCTCTCGGGCTCGCCGTCGAGCCGACGGGACGCGAGCGCGAACGCCCCCATCGTCACGAGCAGCCAGAGGGCGAGCCGGATCCAGTCGCCGGACTGGACCCAGGCGACGGGCAGCCCCACGTAGGGCGCGAGGAGGACCGCCGTCGCACGCACGTCGCCGCGTCGCAGCGGGGTGACGTCGGTGAGGTCGTTGGCGTCGCCGGCCGTGGTGTAGTCGCCGTCGTCACGCCGCTCGACGATGCGGTGGACCATCAGGTGGGGTCGCGTCGTCGCGGGGTCGTCGAAGACGAAGACGCGTCCCACCCGGATCGGGTCGGAGTCGGGAGTGAAGGGCTTCGCCACGACGACGTCGCCCACCTGGATCGACGGCTCCATCGAGCCGGACTTGACGACGTACGACCCCCACCCGGCGAGGACCGGGGCCACCGCGATGGCCACCAGGCCGAGGAGGAACGCGCGGTACGTGCGAGCGCCGGTCACGCCCACCACCCGGGCCCACGAGCCCAGGACGACCCCCCGACCCTGCGGGGTCGCCCGATCCTGCTCGCGGTCGGCGTCGAGGACGGGCGCGGCAGTCATCAGATCACCTCCTGGGGCTGGTGGTGGGCGTGCGGGCGGCGCGGTGCCGGCTCAGTTGCTCTGCATCTCCCACTGCATGTCGATGCCGGTCTTCGCGCCCTGCATGGCGTCGATCTGGGCCTGGGACATGCCGGTGGTGTCGAACTTCCACGTCATGCGGTAGGTCTTGGACGAGACACCGACAGGGACGGTCCACCCGCCGAAGCCGCTCGCGAACGTGTTGGCCTGGGCGACCTGGGTCAGCGGCATGTCAGTGACGTGGGCCGGGCCCACGGCCGTGAAGCCGTTGCAGTCGGCGAACGAGCCGCCGGTGCCGGAGTCGATGGTGACCTTGACCTTGTCCTCGAGGCCGACCGTCGACGTCACCGGGTTGATGGCGTAGCCCTTGACGGTGCTCGCGACGGACGCGTCGGCGGTGACGGTGATGCACTTGGTCTGGGTGTCGCCCGGGAGCATGTTGGTCACGCGGAACCGCGCCGCACCGTTGTCGTCGTCGGTCAGCTTGACCGAGCCGGTGGCCCACTCGTTGCCGGAGTTGCGGGTCTGGCCGGTGAAGGCGGCGTACGAGGCCTGGTAGACCATTCCTCCGAGTGCCACCAGGGCGACGGGGGTGGCGGCCGCAGCCATGATCTTCTGGGCGCGACGAGACGGCTTGTTCATGAGGTGGGTCCTAACCGAGATAGATGAAGGTCGGGGCGGTCATCCGATGGGTCCGCCCGGCACTGCGTGCATTCACACGGTAGGAACCGTAGGTAAAGAAATCCGGCATTCGGAAATGTCTAGTCCAGAGGGCATCGGCGCATAGTCCGATCGGGTGGTGTCAGCCTGGTCCGACGTGGCCCCCGAGCACCCGCGCCTCGCCCTCGCGGCGCGGGTCGGCGACAGCATCAAGGGATCCGTCGGCGCGGGTCAGCGCCGCGCCGACGCCACCGAAGTACATCGTCAGGGCCTCCTCGCGGCGGACGTCCTCGTCGGGCAGCCCTGCGTGGTGGACGTGGACGCGAGGGTGGGCGACGGCGTCCTCGAGGTCGAGCCCGCCGTTGACGAACCCGGCCAGGGCGCCGACGACCGCCGTCGTGATGCGGTCGGCCCCCGGCGAGCCGATCGCCAGGGTCGATCCGTCGTCGTGGCGCCCGACGACCGGCGCCATGTTGGACAGCAGGCGCGAGCCGGGGACCACGTCGCGCCCGGGAGGGTTGAGCTCCTGCTCGCCGAGGCAGTTGTTGAGCCAGATGCCGGTGCCGGCGGCGATCATCCCGGAGCCGTAGCCCGACGACACCGTGAGCGAGCACGCGGCGCCGTCCGCGTCGGTGACCGACACGTGCGCCGTCGAGCCCGACTCGAGGACGGCGCGGTGGTCGGTGTCGACCCGGTCGAGCCACGCGCGCGCCGCGGCCGGGAGGTCGGCGGCCACCTCCAGCACCTCGCGCCGGTGGCCGAGGACCGCGCGCTGCACCCGGACCAGGTGCTCGACGTCGTCGGCGTCCCACGGCCCCCGCGGTCGGTCCTCAAGGAGCCGGAGCATGGCTGCGAGGACCACGCCGCCCACCGACGGGGGCGTCGTCGTCGCCAGGCTCCAGCCGGCGACGCGGGTGGTCAGCGGCTCGCGGACGACGGGCGCGTACGCCGCCAGGTCGGCGCGCCCGAGCAGGCCACCGCGGGCGACGAGGTCGGCCGCGATCGCGTCGGCGAGGTCGCCCTCGTGCAGCGCGCGCGGGCCGGCGGTGGCGATCTGCTCCAGCGTCGTAGCGAGGTCGGCCACCACGACCCGGTCCTCGGTGAGCCGGCCCGCCGCGTCGTGCAGCGCGGCGTGGCTCGCCGGGTCCCACCCGAAGATCGACTCGTGCACGTAGCGCAGGTAGTAGCGCGCCGCCGAGCCCAGGGCGAAGCCGCCGCGCGCCACGTCGACCGCCGGGCCGACGAGCTCGGCCCAGGGGAGTCGGCCGTCGCGCGCGTGCGCCTCGCCGAAGGCGGCCAGGGAGCCGTGCGTCGCCACCGACCCCGCGCCGATCGTGATCTCGACCCCGCCGCCGTACTCCGTCGAGACGTCCCACGTGTCGGGCGCGGGGGCGTCCGGGGCGCGCCCGACGCCGGGTCGGTCCATCCACCCGTCCACGGTGTACGCCGACCCGGTGGCGGGTTGCACGGTGACGAAGCCGCCGGAGCTGAGCGAGACGAGGCCGACCTCGGTGACCATCGCGACCAGGGCGGCCGCGATCGCGGCGTCCACGGCGGAGCCTCCCGCGCCCGCGATCGCCTCGGCGGCGTCGGCGGCCTCGCGGCTCGGGGCCGCGACGGCGAGAGGTCTCACGGGGGACCGGTCGCCGGTGCTCAGCGCCGGGTGGCGATGACGGCGGACGCGTCGGCGGCCACCATCACCTCGACCGCGGTGAACCGCTCGTCGGTGAGCCACTGCTCGCGCAGCGTGTCGACGCGCCCGTAGGTGATCGGCGGCCACGACTCGCACGGCGCGAAGTCGTCGAGCACCACGATGCCGCCGGGCTCGACGAGGTCGATGACCGCGTCGACGCCCACCTCGGACGGGGTGCCGGAGTCGAGGAACAGCAGGGAGAAGGGGCCGTGCTCGCGCAGCACGCTCCAGTCGGCGGCGAGCACCTCGACCTTGGCGTCGTCGTCGAAGATCTTGGACGCGGCGCCGGCCAGCGACTCGTCGAGCTCGGCGGTGAGGATCCGCGCCCCGTTGCGCACGCCGCTGCGCAGCCAGGCGGTGCCGACCCCGCAGCCGGTGCCGAACTCGGCCATCGTGCCGCCCCTCGTCGCGGCGAGGGTCGCGAGGAGCCGACCGGTCTCGTTGCGGCAGAACGCGACGTAGCCGGCCTGGCGGCAGACGTCGAACGCGCGCTGGACGATCTCGGGGAGTTCCGGAGGAGCAGACATGAGGTCGCCGAGTCTGTCACTCCTCGCTCGCGATCCCACTGGACGGGCCGACATCTCACGATCTGACACGTTCCGCGAAACCGCGTGCGGTGGCCCGTCCGCCAGTCGTACAGTCGCTCCACCATGCGGAGCGTCTTCGTACTTATCGACTGCCGCGGCGAGGCCTGACAGAAGGGCCACCTCGTCGCGGTGTTCGGCGTTGACGAGGTTCCGCCACCCGGCCTTTCGCCCCTCCGCCGAGCGTCTGCTCGGCAGAGCTCGAAGCCACCGCCTTCGCGGCGGGTCCTCCGCAGCCATGCGCGACCCGCACGCTCGTCGGCCGGCAGCCGGGCCCGGGCGATCCCCGTAGTCCTGCTTCCCTACCCGCCGCGGTGTCGGCGGCTTCGGGCTCACCCACCGTCACGTACGTAGGAGTGAGATCGATGTACCAGATGTATCCCGACACCTGGGGCCCCGCGGCCCACGACCCCGAGAACCCGCGCAGCGCGGAGAACACGACGGCCGCCGTGCAGACCGCGCTTGACCTGCGAGACGGCGGCGGCCAGCGTCCGGACGACAACTAACGTTCGCGGCATGCCTGACACCGACCAGACCGCCGCCGCCCGCGACACCGGGAGCCCCACCCTCGCCGTCATCCCCGGCGACGGCATCGGCCCCGAGGTGACCGCCGAGGCCCTCAAGGTCCTCGAGGTCGCCGCGCCGGTGAAGTTCGAGTCGACGCGCTACGACCTCGGCGCGGAGCGCTACCTCGCGACCGGCGAGGTGCTGCCCGACTCGGTGCTCGCGGAGATCCGCGGGCACGACGCGATCCTGCTCGGTGCCGTCGGCGGCAAGCCCAACGACCCGAACCTGCCGCCCGGCATCCTCGAGCGCGGCCTGCTCCTCAAGCTGCGCTTCGAGCTCGACCACTACGTCAACCTGCGCCCGTCGCGCCTCTTCCCGGGCTCGGTCTCGCCGCTGGCCGGGCACGTCCTCGACAAGGGCGAGGTCGACTTCGTGGTGGTGCGCGAGGGCACCGAGGGTCCCTACACGGGCAACGGTGGCGCGCTCCGGGTCGGCACCCCGGCCGAGATCGCGACCGAGGTCTCGGTCAACACCGCGTACGGCGTCGAGCGCGTGGTCCGCGACGCCTTCGCCCGGGCGCAGAAGCGGCCGCGCAGGAAGCTCACGCTGGTCCACAAGACCAACGTCCTGGTCAACGCCGGCTCCCTCTGGTGGCGCCTGTTCGAGCAGGTGGCGTCGGAGTTCCCCGACGTCACCACCGACTACATCCACATCGACGCGGCCATGATCTTCATGGCCACCGACCCCGCCCGATTCGACGTGATCGTCACCGACAACCTCTTCGGCGACATCATCACCGACCTCGCCGCCGCCATCACCGGTGGCATCGGGCTGGCCGCCTCCGGCAACGTCAACCCCGACCGGACGGCCCCGTCCATGTTCGAGCCCGTCCACGGCTCGGCCCCCGACATCGCCGGGCAGCAGAAGGCCGACCCGACCGCCGCGATCCTCTCCGGCGCGCTCCTGCTCGACCACCTCGGCCACGCCGAGGCGGCCGCCGCGATCGAGGCGGCCGTCCTGGCCGACCTCACCGAGCGCGACCCCGGCACGAGTCGTCGTACGAGCGAGGTCGGGGACGCCATCGCCGCCCGCCTCTGAGCGCCCCTCCGGGCCTCTGGAATAGGTTGACCCCATGCAGATCAGCACCACCGCCAACCCCACGCCCGTCGACCTCGCTCGCCTCGAGGAGATCCACGCGAACCCCGGGTTCGGGCAGCACTTCACCGACCACATGCTGCTGGTCGAGTGGACGCCCGACGCGGGGTGGCACGACGCCCGGATCCAGCCCTACGGACCGTTGACGCTCGACCCGGCGACGGCGGTGCTGCACTACGCGCAGGAGACCTTCGAGGGGATGAAGGCCTACCGGCACGACGACGGGTCGATCTGGACCTTCCGTCCCGAGCAGAACGCCGCCCGCATGGTGCGCTCGTCGCAGCGACTGGCCTTCCCGGAGCTGCCGGTCGAGGACTTCGTCGCCTACGTCGACGCGCTGGTCGAGGTCGACCAGCGGTGGGTGCCGGACAACTCCGGCGGTGGCGAGAAGTCGCTCTACCTGCGTCCGTTCATGTTCGCCTCCGAGACGTTCCTCGGCGTCCGGCCGGCCCAGCACGTCACCTTCATGGTGATCGCGTCGCCGGCGGGCGCCTACTTCAAGGGCGGCATCAAGCCGGTCAACCTCTGGCTGTCGGAGACGTTCACGCGCGCCGGCCGCGGTGGCATGGGTGCGGCCAAGACCGGCGGCAACTACGCCGCGTCCCTCGCCGCCCAGCGCGAGGCGATCGAGATGGGCTGCGACCAGGTCGTCTTCCTCGACGACCAGGAGTTCCGCTACATCGAGGAGCTCGGCGGGATGAACCTCTTCTTCGTCCACGCCGACGGCCGCGTCGTCACGCCCGAGACCGGCACCATCCTCGAGGGCATCACCCGTGCCTCGATCATCGAGCTCGCCGGCAAGCTCGGCCACGCCGTCGAGGAGCGGAAGGTCTCCATCGACGAGTGGCGTGACGGCGTCGCGTCCGGTGAGATCACCGAGGTCTTCGCGTGCGGCACCGCCGCGGTCGTCACCCCGGTCGGTGAGCTCCGCTCGCCGCAGGGCGTCACGCCCGCACCGTCCAGCACCGAGCTGACGATGCAGATCCGCGAGGCGCTGGTGGGGATGCAGTTCGGGCGCGCGGAGGACACCTTCGGCTGGATGCACCGCGTCGTGTGAGCACGGACCAGGCGAGCCCGGACCCGGACCAGTCCTCCTGCCGCGGGTCCGCGGCGTTCGAGGCGCAGAGCTCGCGCTCGCTGCGCGACTTCATCCGCACCGAGTCCGGCTCGGCCGGCATGCTCGTCGTGGCTGCGCTCATCGCCCTCGTGTGGGCCAACTCGCCGTGGTCGCAGTCCTACGTCGACCTCTGGCACACGGAGATGTCGATCAGGTTCGGCGACGGCGGCCTGACGATGGACCTGCACCACTGGATCAACGACGGCCTGATGGTCGTGTTCTTCTTCGTCATCGGCCTCGAGGTCCGCAAGGAGTTCGCCATCGGCGAGCTCGTCGACCGCAGCCGCGTGGTCGTGCCGCTGGTCGCGGGCGTCATGGGGATGCTGGTTCCGGCGGCGATCTTCCTGGCGCTCAACCCGTCCGGTGAGGCCGCGGCCGGCTGGGGTGCGGTCATCGGCACCGACACCGCGTTCCTGCTCGGCGTGATGGCACTCGTGGGCCCGGCGGTCTCCACCCAGCTGCGGATCTTCCTGCTGACGCTCACCGTCATCGACGACATCGTCGCCGTCAGCGTGATCGGCGTCGTCTACTCCGACGAGCTGTCCCTCGGGGCCCTGGCCGTCGCCGCCCTCTGCCTGCTCGTGCTGGCCGGTCTCGACCGGGCGGGCGTCTGGCAGGCGGCGCCCTACGTGCTGGTCGTGCTGGTGCTGTGGTTCGCCACCCTGGAGTCCGGCGTGCACGCCTCGATCGCCGGCATGCTGAGCGGCCTGCTCGTCCCGGCCCTCGACCCGCGCCGCTCCGACGTGGAGGACGCCGCGCGCACCTTCCGCGCCTTCCGGCAGTCGCCGATGCCGGGGGTCCAGCGGGCGGCACGCCGGTCGCTGACCCGCGCCATCTCGGTCAACGAGCGCCTGCAGGAGGCGTTGCACGCCCCGACCAGCCGCGTCGTCGTACCCGTCTTCGCGCTGGCCAACGCCGGCGTGGACCTGCGCGACGGCGTCCTCGCCGACGCGTTCGGGTCGCGGCTGATGTGGGGCATCGTGCTCGGCCTCGTCGTCGGCAAGTCCCTCGGCATCTTCGCCGGGGCGTGGACGAGCGTGCGCCTGGGCTGGGGACGGTTGCCGCAGGGCGTCGGCCTGGGCCACACCCTGGCCGGCGGTGCGCTCTCCGGCATCGGCTTCACGGTGTCGCTGCTCATCATCAGCCTCGCCTTCGAGTCGCCGCGGCTGCAGGACGAGGCGCGGGTCGGCGTCCTGGTCGCCGCCGCCCTGGCGAGTCTCGCCGGCTGGCTCGCCTTCCGCTTCGCCGCCCGGTTCCTCGGCCAGCGCGACGCGGCCCTCCCGACGCACCTCAGCCGACCGGTCGACCCGGCGCGCGACCACATCACCGGACCGGTCGACGCGCCGCTCACACTGGTGGAGTACCTCGACTTCGAGTGCCCCTTCTGCGCCCGCGTGAGCGGGGTCGGCAAGGAGCTGCGCGCGCACTTCGGCGACCGGCTCCGCTACGTCACCCGCCACCTGCCCCTCCCGGTCCACCCGCACGCCGAGCTGGCCGCGATGGGTGCGGAGGCGGCGGCACGGCAGGGCCGCTACTGGGACATGCACGACGTGCTGTTCGCCCACCAGGACGAGCTCGAGCTGGAGGACCTCGTCGGCTACGCCGCCGGGCTCGACCTCGACGTGGAGGAGTTCCTGCGCGACCTCGACGACGACGACCTCGCGCGCCACGTCGCCCACGACGTCGCCTCGGCCGAGGAGAGCGGGGTGCGGGGCACTCCGACCTTCTTCGTCGGCGAGACCCGCCACATCGGTCCCCACGACGCCCGGACCCTGATCGCGGCGCTCGAGTCGTCGCAGGCGGTGCCTCGGCCGATCGGCTGACCCGCGCCGGCCCGCGGGCCGATGCGTCGTACGCCCCGGGCCGTGAGGCTCGTCGGCATGACCACGACTGCCTCCCGAGCGGGCCGGCCCGACGCCCCACCCCGTCCCCGCCGCGAGTGGTGGATCCCGGCGAGCCTGCTGGCGCTCACCTTCGTGCCCGTGGCCGCGGGCGGCGCGCGGCTGGTGGACCTCTCGTCGGGTCGGACGGCCGAGAACGCGCGCTTCTTCGACCTCCCCGTCCCCGTCGTGGTGCACATCCTCGGGGCGACGACGTACTGCGTCCTGGGGGCCTTCCAGTTCATGCCCTCCTTCCGCCGACGCCGGCCGCGCTGGCACCGGTGGAGCGGTCGCGTGCTCGTCCCGGCCGGCCTCGCGGCAGCGGTCAGCGGGCTGGTGATGGCGGTGTCCGGCCGCCTGCCGGCGTACGACAACACCGCCCTGATGTGGCTGCGCCTGTTCTTCGGCACGCTGATGGCGGTGGGGCTCGTGCTCGGCCTCGCCGCGATCCGCGCCCGGGACGTGCGCACGCACCAGCGGTGGATGGCGAGGTCGTACGCCGTCGCGCAGGGCGCCGGCACGCAGGCGCTGGTGCTCGGCCCGATGGTGCTGTTCGTCGACCAGCCCGGCGGTGGCCTCAAGGCCGCGGGGATGGGGTTCGCGTGGGTGCTGAACCTCGCCGTGGCGGAGTGGCTGGTGCGGCGCTCGCAGGCGCGTCAGTCGAGCCGGCGGGTCTGATAGGCCCAGAGCGCGAGCTCGACCCGGTTGCGGACGCCGAGCTTGCCCATGAGGGAGCCGAGGTGCGTCTTCACCGTGCTGAGCGAGATGTAGAGCTCGGCGGCGACCTCGTGGTTGGTCAGCCCGCGGGCCACCGCGACCAGCACCTGCTCCTCGCGCTCGGTCAGCGGTGAGGTGGGCTGGGGCGGCGTGTCCGTGGCCGCGAACCTCTTCAGCAGGCGGGTGGTGACCGTCGGCGCGATCAGCGACCCGCCGTCGGCGGCCGCGCGCACGGCGTGGGCGAGCAGCTCGGGGCCGCAGTCCTTGAGCAGGAAGCCCCGGGCGCCGGCCAGCAGCGCGCCGTAGACGTACTCGTCGAGGTCGAACGTCGTCACCACCACGACCGCCATCGGGTCCGCGACGCCGGGCCCGGCCAGCGCGCGGGTCGCCTCGATGCCGTTGAGCCGGGGCATGCGGATGTCGAGCAGGCACACGTCGGGTCGCAGGTCCCGCGCCTGCTCGACGGCGTCCTGGCCGTCGACGGCCGTCGCGACCACCTCGATGCCGTCCTGCGCGCCGAGGATCATGGCGAGCCCGGTGCGGACGATCTCCTGGTCGTCGGCGACCAGCACGCGCAGCGTCATCGTGCCTCCTCGAGGGGAAGTGTCGCAGTGACCCGCCAGCCCACGAGGGGAGCGAGCGACCCGGCCTCGAGGCGGCCGCCGAGCAAGGTCGCCCGTTCGGTCATCCCGACGATGCCGAAGCCGTCGCCGCTGCCGGTCGAGCCCCGTCCGTCGTCGGTCACGACGAGCTGCACGCCGTCCTCCGCGCGGGTGACCCGGACCTGCACGAAGGTGGCGTCGCGGGCGTGCCGGCGGGAGTTGGCGACCGCCTCCTGCGCGATGCGCTGCAGCGCGGCCGCGACGGTGGGGGAGAGGTCGTCGAGGTCGTCGTCGACGGCGACCGCCACGACGGGACCGGGTCCGCCGCTCGCCAGGCCGCGGAGGTCCGCCAGCGGTCGCTCGGGCGCCTCCCCGTCGGTGCGGAGCAGGCGCAGCACCTTGCGGGTCTCGGCCAGCGTGCGCGTCGCCTCCTCGTCGATGCGGCGCAGCGCGTCCGTCGCGGCCCCCGGCTCGCGCCCGGCGACCGCGAGCCCCGCCTGGGCGCTGATCGCGATGGCCGTCAGGTGGTGGGCGACCGTGTCGTGCAGGTCGCGCGCGAGGCGCTCCCGCTCCCCACGGCGTACGTCGTCGAGCTGGCGCGTGCGCAGCATCGACCGGGCCCGGACCACCGCCCCGAGCGCGATGGCCGCGACGACCACCGCGGTGCCGCCGATCCGGTCCGCGGCCGGCAGGTGCTGCGACACGAGTGAGCTGCCCGCGATGGCGAGGAACAGGACGAGCCCACCGACGGCCTCCTCCCCGCGGGCCCAGCGCGCGAGGCTGAAGGGGATGAGGAGCGCCACGACAGCGGTGTTGAGGTCCCCCGGTGGCGCCGCGTCGGTCACCCACGACACGACCAGGAGCGCGAGGATCACGGCCCCGAAGACGGTCACGGGGAGCATCGGTCGGGTCCGCCGGACGAGCAGCGTCGGCAGCCAGGCCAGGAAGCCCGCCAGGGACAGCCACCGCGACGGCAGGTCCGGCTGCAGCACCGTGACCTCGAGGACGGCGACGACGGCAGCGATCCCCACGAACGCGTGGTCGAGCGGGCCGGCGGGGCGCGCGTCCGGTGGCGCCGGGAGGCGCCAGACGGACAGCGCGACGGAGCGGATCTGCGCGAGCACGGGTGCACGCTAGTGCCCTCCGGTCGTCCGCCGGATCGGCCGGATGACCGAGTGCGGGCCTCCTCCGCGGCGTGGGTGGCGGCAGATGGCCCGGATCGGGCGGTCCGCGGCGCGATGTGCCGCCACCCTCGGCGGCGGGGCGGCCAAGGTGGCGGCAGATGGCACGTTCCGGGTGCTGAGCGAGGCGATGTGCCGCCACCAGGGGCGACGGCGAGCGCGGGCGGGCGCCGGGACTGTGGACCTATGCCCGCCGGGAAGCGCACGCGATGCACGTGCGGGCGGCCGGCAGGGCCTCGAGGCGCGGTGCACCGATGTCGCGGCCGCAGACCTCGCAGACGCCGTAGGTGCCGGCGTCGACCCGGTCGAGGGCGGCGTCCACCTCGGCCACGTGGTGCCGCACCTGGCGCACGAGCGCGCCGATCTGGGAGCGCTCGAAGGCGATGGTCGTGCCCTCGGGGTCGTGCTCGTCGTCGGCGTTGGTGTCGAGGGAGGCGGCCACCATCGCCTCGTGGTCGCCGGTCAGCGCGGCCAGTCGCGTGAGCGCCTGCTCGCGCTCGAGCGCCAGGCGTCGTCGTACCTCCTCCACCGTCCCATCGTCGCCGACGCGTCCGACAGCGGCGCGCGGCGTGGCGTCCGGGATCGGGGGAACGACGTGCTCCAGCCGTATCCTCGTGCCGTGACGACGTCCCCGAAGGCGCCGCCGCCCGGGTTGACCGTCGGCGGCTACGCGCTGCGCGCCCGGCTCGGCGAGGGCGGCATGGGCGTGGTGCACCTCGGGCAGAAGCCGGGGGAGCGCCCCGTGGCGATCAAGGTCCTGCGCCCGCACGTCGTCGGTGACGACGAGGCCCGTCGACGGCTGGCGCGCGAGGTCAGCTCGCTCAGCCGGGTCCGCAGCCGTCGCATCGCCGAGATCGTCGACGCCGACCCGTTCGGCGAGATCCCGTTCGTCGCCACCCGCTACGTGCCCGGCCTCTCGCTCCACGACCACGTGCAGGAGGAGGGAGCCCTCGAGGGCGACGACCTGCTGTGGTTCGCCGACTGCCTCGCCGAGGCGCTCGAGGCGGTCCACTCGGTCGGCGTGCTCCACCGGGACATCAAGCCGTCCAACGTCATCATGGAGGGCCGCACGCCCATCCTCATCGACTTCGGCCTGGCCCGCGTCGCCGAGGACTCGCGCATCACCATGAACGGCTGGCTGCTCGGCACCCCGGGCTACCTCGCCCCCGAGATCCTCTACGGCGACGACGCCACCATCGCCTCCGACGTGCACGCGTGGGCGGCCACGGTGGCGTACGCCGGCACCGGGCGCGCACCGTTCGGCCGCGGGCCGTCGGTGGCGGTCATGGACCGCGTCCGGCGCGGCGAGCACGACCTCACCGGCCTGGACCCCGACGTGCTCGAGCTGGTCGAGGAGGCGCTCGCCCCGGAGCCCGCCGACCGGCCCACGCTCGAGGAGGTCCGCGACTGGCTCGAGGACCTCGGTCAGCCCGAGCCCGACGAGCGTGCGGAGCGCGCCTCCGCCCCCGTCACGCTGCCCTACGTCGCCGGCGTCCGACAGGACCTCGAGGCGCCGACCCGCGTCGGCACGGCCGCGGCAGCGCCCTTCGCGCCGACCGTCGTGCCGGCGTACCCCCAGCCTGTCGGTGAGCCGGTGCACTGGTCCCACGACTGGGACCGGCCGGGCGACGACGACATCGACCAGCACCGCGACCGCGCGTGGCACGACGACGACCGCGACGACCGGCTCGACGACCGCACCGACGCCTGGCGCGACCACGACGCGACCGTCGGGTGGGGCGACGCCGGCACGCTGCCGCACCGCCAGACCCGCGTGCTGCCGGACGGCTCGACGGAGTACGTCGGCGACTACGGCCCGCCCGCCCGGCCGCACGTGCCGGCCGGCGAGCGGCTGCGCCGCACGCTCACCCTGCTCGCCGTCGGTGGCGTCGTCACGGGCGCCGTCACGCTCGCCCCCTACGTCTCGATCGCCGTCCTCGTCGTCGTGGTGTGGCTGCTGCGCAGCGGCTCGCTGGCCGCCTCGTCGGCGGGCAACCGGCGCGACCGTCGCGGGGCCAAGTGGTACGACGGCATCCAGGTGCTGCTCGCCGCCCCGTGGCACGCCGTGGCCGGTCTCGGCGGCTCGCTGCTGCTGTTCCTGTGGAGCGCGGGCATCGCCTGCGGCGTCGCGCTGCTCTGCTTCGCGGGCGCGTTGTCGCTCACCACCTCGCTCGCCGTGATCGGTGCGATGTTCGCGCTGTCGACCTGGTGGGGCCCCGGCTCCGAGCGACTCCGCTCGCCCGTCCACCGCGTCGTCGACCCCCTCGCCCGCCGCGTCGTGCCGTGGCTGCTCGTCACGCTCCTCGTCGCGGCCGCCGGGTCCGGGCTGGGCGCGGCGGCGTCCGCGCAGGGCACCAGCTGGGCGCCCGACGACGCGGCGCCGTTCTCCGACGTACGGCTCCCCGGCTGGTTGTGACGGACCTCGCCGTTCAGGCGGGCCCTGCCGGGGTACCTAGCGGGTTCACGCACCCGACAGCAGGAGGACCGATGAGCTCCGACCAGCCCGACATCAGCAGCGAGATCGGCACCGATCCCGCCGTGGACGTCACCGGGGACAGCACCGACAACGAGAGCTACCACGGCTACAGCGTCGACGACGAGAACCAGCCCCAGGGCGACGGCGACAGCCTCGTCGACGACCGCGGCCTCGCGGAGCCGCTGGACGAGGGCTACTCGCCGCCGGAGAAGTGGTCGGCCGCCCAGGGCTACGGCAACACGCCGCTCGAGGAGATCCAGGGCGAGTCGCTCGACCAGCGGGTCGACCAGGAGATCGCCGAGCCCGACCCGTACGAGGTCGCCGACGAGGAGGCCGCGCGGGGCGACCTCGCCGCGATGGTGGCCGAGGACTCGAGCGAGGGCGAGGCCATCCAGGCCGAGGTCGATGTCGCCGAGGGCGACCGCGCGGGACGCCTGGTCGCACCGGACGAGGGTGTCCGGACCGACACCGAGAAGGACCTCGTCGCCGAGGACGTGGGCATCGACGGCGCCGCGGCCGGCGCCGAGGAGGCGGCCGTGCACGTGGTCGAGGACCCCGAGGTCGCCGACCCCCTGCTCCTCGACGGTGAGGTCGTGGACGAGGAGCCCGACCGCCCGTAGCGGACCCCGACGAGAGCCCCCGACCAGTGGTCGGGGGCTCTCGTGCTGGTGGTCGGGCCGCGCGCCGGCGCGCTGCCGGAACCCGCTCGTGCCGACCGGATCGCGAGACGCCCGTCTCAGGGGCGTGGGATCGGTGGCACCATGAAGGCGTGAGCACCAGCACGATCATCATTGCCTAGCGCGACGGGACTCCCCGCCGCGCCGACCTCCTGCACCCCAGGAGGTTTTTTTCTGCCCCCACCACTGCCCACCTCTGCCGACCGAGAGACCTCCGATGGACCTGCACGGCTCGTTCCACGTCTACGACACCACCCTGCGCGACGGCGCCCAGCAGGAGGGCCTCAACCTCTCGGTCGCCGACAAGCTGAGCATCGCCAAGCAGCTCGACGGTCTCGGCGTGGGCTACATCGAGGGCGGCTGGCCGGGGTCCAACCCCAAGGACACTGAGTTCTTCCGTCGCGCGGCTGCGGAGCTCGACCTCCGGCACGCGCGGCTCGCGGCCTTCGGGGCCACCCGCCGGGCCGGCGTACGGGCTGCCGACGACCCGCTCGTGGGAGCCCTCCGCGACTCCGGCGCCGGCGTCGTCACCCTCGTCGCGAAGTCGCACGACCGCCACGTCGAGCTCGCGCTGCGCACCACGCTCGAGGAGAACCTCGCGATGGTGCGCGACACGGTCACCCACCTGCGCGAGGAGGGACAGACGGTCTTCCTCGACGCCGAGCACTTCTTCGACGGCTACCGCGCCAACCGGGCGTACGCGCTCGAGGTGCTGCGCACGGCCGCCGAGGCCGGCGCGGAGGTGGTCGCCCTGTGTGACACCAACGGCGGCATGCTGCCCGACTGGGTCTCCGACGTCGTGCTCGACGTCATCGAGACCACGGGGGCGCGCGTCGGGATCCACGCCCACAACGACAGCGGCTGCGCCGTGGCCAACTCGCTGGCCGCCGTCGCCGCCGGGGCGAGCCACGTGCAGGGCTGCATCAACGGCTACGGCGAGCGCACCGGCAACGCCGACCTCGTCACCGTCGTCGCCAACCTCGAGCTCAAGCTGGACCGCAACGTGCTGCCGCAGGGCCTGCTGCGCGAGGCGACCCGCATCGCGCACGCGGTCGCCGAGGTCACCAACGTGCCGCCCGCGTCGCGCCAGCCGTACGTCGGCACGTCGGCGTTCGCCCACAAGGCCGGGCTCCACGCCAGTGCCATCAAGGTCGACCCCGACCTCTACCAGCACCTCGACCCGCTCGTCGTCGGCAACGACATGCGCCTCCTCGTCTCCGACATGGCCGGGCGCGCCTCGATCGAGCTCAAGGGCCGGGAGCTCGGCTACGACCTCTCTGAGGACCGCGACGTGGTCACCCGCGTGACCGACCGCGTCAAGGCGATGGAGCAGGGCGGCTACACCTTCGAGGCCGCCGACGCCTCCTTCGAGCTGCTGCTCGCCGAGGAGGTCGAGGGCGCGCGTCCGTCGTACTTCGACGTCGAGTCCTGGCGCGTCATCACCGAGACCCGCACCGACGGCGAGGCCATCTCGGAGGCGACGGTCAAGCTGCGGGCAGAGGGCGTGCGCTACGTCGTCACCGGCGAGGGCAACGGTCCCGTCAACGCGCTCGACGCCGCGCTGCGCGAGGCGATCGGCCAGGCCTTCCCGGAGGTCGCGAAGTTCGAGCTGATCGACTACAAGGTGCGCATCCTCGACCAGGGCCACGGCACCGACGCGATCACCCGGGTGCTCATCGAGACCACCGACGGGGAGTCGTCGTGGGTCACCGTCGGCGTCGGCGCCAACGTGATCGAGGCGTCGTGGGGCGCGCTCGTCGACGGGCTGACCTTCGGCCTGCGTCGACACCACCGCTGAGGGGAGTCGCCGCCACCGGAGATGCCCGCGGTCACGCGACCACGCGCGCCACGAGGTCGTCCCAGGACAGCTCGATCTGCGCCAGGCTGACCCCGTCGATCCTCTGCTGCTCGAGCGCCATCGCCTCCAGCGGGGCGAGCAGGGCGAACGCCAGGAAGTGCAGGTCGCCCGTCACCCCGAGCTGGCCGAGCAGGTGTCGTACGTGCATGAGGGCGAAGCCGGCGGCCGCCCGGGAGCGGACCGGGTCCATGCCGGTGGCGGCCCGGATCAGGTCGCCGTGGGTGACGTTGACCCGCATCCGGGAGTGGCCGAACGCCAGGAGCCGCTCCAGGGGCGGCGCCCCCGGCCCGAGCGGCGGCGGGCCCGAGATGACGCTGCCCTGCCACGCCGTCTCGGACTCGTTGAGGACCGCGGCCATCAGGCCCTCGCGGCTCTCGAAGCGCCGGAACAGCGTGCCCTTGCCGACGCCGGCCTCGGTCGCGACCGTGTCCATCGTCACGCACCCGACCCCCCGGGTCTCCACGAGGCGGAGCGCCGCTGCGAGGATCGCCTCGCGGTTGCGCGCCGCGTCGGCCCGCTCCGGCGCAGGCTCGTCGGCCAGCGGCAGGAGGTGGGTCACGCCCCTCAGCCTAGGTCGGAAGAAAGTTCGCCCGCACCGGAATAGAAGCGGACCACGGTCCGTTTCGACGTGCATGACCACTCAGAAGCAGACCCGTGTCGCTGTCCTCCTCGGTTCCTACCGCGCCGGTTCGCTCAACCGCCGCATCGCCGAGCACCTCCGCGACAACGCCCCCGCGGGTGTCACCGTCGACGTCGTCGAGGGCATCGACGCCGTCCCGTTCTACAACGAGGAGATCGACGGCGAGTCGGCTCCCGCAGCTGCCACCGCCCTGCGCCAGTCGGTCGCCAGCGCCGACCGCGTGCTCGCCGTGACGCCGGAGTACAACGGCACCATGCCGGCCGTGCTCAACAACGCCATCGACTGGCTGTCGCGGCCCTACGGCCAGGGCGCCATCGTGGGCAAGCCGTTCGCGGCCATCGGCGCCACCCCCACGCCGTACGGCGGCAAGTGGTCGCACGAGCACGCCCGCCACTCCGCCACCATCGCCGGAGCCGTCGTCGTGGAGGGGATCGTCGTCGACGAGCCCGCCCTCGAGGGTGACCCGCTGGAGAACGAGGCGGCCGTGCAGCGCTTCCTCGGTGCCCTCGACGCCCTCGTCGCGCACGAGGTCGAGGTCGCGGCCTGACAGCGCTAGGTTCGGCGGTGTGCTCCACGACCTGACCGCCCTCGAGCAGGGCGACGCCGTACGCCGCGGCGAGGTGTCGCCGCTCGAGCTGGTCGAGCACTACGCCGGCCGTGCCGACGCCGTGGGGGCGTTCATCACGCCGACCCACGAGCAGGCGCGGGACCACGCCCGACGGCTCACCGAAGCGGGACGCCCTGCGGACGCCGGTCCGCTCTGGGGCGTCCCGACGGGGATCAAGGACCTCCACCCGACGGCCGGGGTCCGGACCACCTTCGGCTCCGCGGCGTACGACGACTTCGTGCCCGATGCCTCCGACGACCTCGTCCTGACCGTCGAGGCCGCGGGGATGCCGAGCCTGGGCAAGACGAGCACGCCCGAGTTCGGCTCGCCCTGCTACACCGAGCCCGACGTCGCGCCTCCCGCGGTCACGCCATGGGACACCACCCGCACCGCCGGCGGCTCGTCCGGCGGGGCGGCCGCGGCCGTCGCCGCCGGCCTGCTGCCCGTCGCGCCCGGCTCAGACGGCGGCGGCTCGATCCGGATCCCGGCGTCGTGCTGCGGCCTCGTCGGGCTCAAGCCCACCCGCGGACGGATCAGCGGCGCGCCCCGCTACGGCGACCCGGTCGGGCTCGCGACCGCCGGCACCCTGGCCCGCAGCGTGCGCGACGCCGCCGCGCTGCTCGACGTGCTCGCCGGCCGGCGCGTCGGCGACCCGTTCTGGGCGCCCGAGCCGTCGGGCAGCTTCCTCGACGCCTGCGACCGCGAGCCGGGCCGGCTGCGGGTCGCGCGCTTCATCACCCCGGTCATCGCCGACGTCGACGTCCACGCGTCCTCCGTGACCGCGTGGGACGACGCCTCGCGGCTGCTGGAGGCCCTCGGCCACCACGTCGAGGACGTGCCGGTGCCGATCCCGCGCGAGGCGGTCGCCGACTTCGAGACCTGCTGGGCGGTGCTGACCGCGCTGTCGCCCGCGCCCCCGGGCCGGGAGGACCGGCTCCGCCCGCTCACCCGCTGGCTCGGTGGCCTCGGCCACGCCGTCAGCGGGCCGGAGTTCGGGCTCGCGATCGGGCGGCTCCGGCAGCACGCCGCCGCGGCCCTCGCCGAGCTGGCGCCGTACGACGTCGTCCTCACGCCGACCCTCGCCAGCCCGCCGGTCGAGGTCGGCGCGCTGCGCGACGACGCCGACCCGGCGGGGGACTTCGCCGCCCAGAAGGCGTTCACGCCGTGGACCAGTGCGTGGAACGTCACCGGCATGCCGGCGATGTCGCTGCCGCTCCACTGGACCGACGAGGGTCTCCCGGTCGGCGTGATGGTCGCTGCGCGCCCGGCCGAGGAGGAGCTGCTCCTGTCGCTCGCCGCGCAGGTCGAGGCAGCGCACGCCGACAGGGGCGTGGCCTGGGTGGACAGGCGCCCGCCCGGCTGGTGAAGTGCCTGCATGGGTGAGCTGACGCCGTACCTCTGCGTCGTCGACGCGAGGCGCGCCATCGAGTGGTACGTCGAGGTGCTCGGCGCGGAGGTCGTGCTCGATCCGATCGTGATGGACGACGGCCGGATCGGCCACGTGGAGCTCGCGGTGGATGGTGGCCGTTGGATGATGTCGGCGGAGTTCGGGTCGGCCGGTGTCGCCGCGCCGGACCCCTCGCGCGGTGCCGCTGTCTCGCTGCACCTCGAGGTCACCGACGTCGACGCCCTGTGCGAGCGGGTGGTCGCGGCCGGGGTGACCCTCGACCGCGGACCCGAGGACAGCCCGCCGGCCGGCCGGGTGGCGGTGTTCCGGGATCCCTTCGGGCACCGCTGGTTCCTCAACCAGCGGTTGGGCTGAGGTCGGGGCTCAGTCGTCGCCGATGCCCCGCGCGTGGAGCGCGTCTCCCGTGTCGTGCGCGCGGGCGACGACGCGCACCACGAACGGGATGAGCCGTGCCCGCGGCGACCGCTCGAGCCCACGGGCGACGGCCGCGTCGCGCGACTCCTCGGCGAGCCCGATGGTCGTCGGGATCGCCCGCAGCATCAGCGAGAACGCCAGCGCCACCGCCTCGGGGTCGACACCGACGCGGCGCAGCGGACGCAGCCCGCGGGCGACCGCGTCCATCACCTCGTCGACCGGAGTCGTGACGGTCAGCGTGGTGGCGAGCAGGATGAGGGCGACCAGGTCGCCGACGACCTCGACGGCCCGCGGCCAGCCGTTCTGCCAGACGGTCCAGGCACCGAGGATCGCCGCGGTCAGCAGCAGCCAGCGCATCGCGCGCAGGGTGAGCCCCAGGCGCGCGCCCGACCACACCACCAGGCCCGCGGCGACGAGGACGAACACCACGGCCGACGCGGGGCCGTGGACCAGGACCACGACGAGGCTGGCCGCCATCAGGCCGAGCAGCTTCGCGCCGGCGGGCAGCCGGTGGAGCAACGTCGTGCCGGGCTGGTGCAGGCCGAGGAGCTGGGCGCTCATGCCGTCGCCCGGTAGTGCCCGATGACGTCGGTGGGCGAGCCGTCGCGCTCCACCCGGCCGTCGCGGACCAGCAGCACCCGGTCGCAGCGCTCGGCCAGGTCGAGGTCGTGCGTGACCACGACGAGCTGCTGCTCGAGCCCGAGCAGCAGGTCGCCGATGCGGCGGCTGTTGCCGAGGTCGAGCAGCGTCGTCGGCTCGTCGGCCACCAGGATCGACGGCCCCGTCGCGAGCACCCCCGCCAGCGCGAGCAGCTGCCCCTCGCCCCCGGACAGACCGTGCACGCTGCGGTCGCCGAAGCCGCCGAGCCCGAAGTCGGCCAGGACCCGGTCGGCGGCGGTGAGCCTCTCGGCCTTGTCGCGGTGCGTGCGCCGCAGCGACAGGGCGACGTCCTCGCGGGCGGTCGGCATCACGAGCTGGGCGGTGGGGTCGGTGAACACGAAGCCCACCCGGCGGCGTACCTCCCGACCCTCGCGCGCCACGTCGAGGCCGTCGACCACGACGCGGCCGGTGGTGGCCGGGACGAGGCCGTTGAGGAGCCGGGCGAGGGTGGACTTGCCGGAGCCGTTGGGCCCGACGAGCGCGACCCGGCGCTCGGTCAGCGCGAGCGAGGTCTCGTGGAGGATGCGGCGCTCGCCGTCCTGGGTCGGGACCGAGACGGTGACCTGCTCCAGACGGATCCCGCTCACGCGGTGGGGGTGCCCTCGGGCTGTCCCTGCCCGGCGGGCGCCGGCACGGCCTGCCGGTCGAGCAGACCGGGGAAGGCGCGGTGCACCGCGGTCGCGACGAGGGCCATGGCGACGTTCTTGAGGACGTCGCCGATCCAGAAGATCTTGTCGATGTCCCAGGCCTGGGCCCAGGTCAGGTCGGCGCGCAGGACGAGGCCGGCCATGCCGAGGGTGTGGATGCAGAGCGCCGAGCTGACCAGGCCGGCGCAGAAGATCGCGACCGGGCTGACGAGCGAGCGACGGGGGAGCCGCTCGACGATCGCGCCGCAGAGGCCTGCCGCCAGGGGGAAGCCGATGAGGTAGCCGGCGGTCGGACCGGTGAGGACGGCGAGGCCGGCAGCGCCGCCGGAGAAGATCGGCAGCCCGGCCGCGCCCACGACGACGTAGAGAAGGACCGCGAGGAAGCCGCGTCGCATGCCGAGCACGGCACCCGAGAGCAGGACCGCGAAGGTCTGCAGGGTGATCGGCACGGGACCCGCGACCTTGATGGCCGGCAGCAGCGCGCACACCGCGACGAGGGCCGCGAAGGCGGCGATCAGGGCGACGTCGGTGCCGGGGTTGCGGCGAGTGCTCATGGGGGTGTTTCCTCTACCTGAACGGTGATCAGTTGAACGGCGTTCAGGTTAGGGTCGCGGGGACGTCGCGTCAACCGTGGAGGCAGGCGTCGGGAGCCGTCGGAGAGTCAGGGGGTACGTCGTGCCGCACCGCCGCGCGGACGTGCTCGCCCACGCCGTCACCCTGCTCGACACGCACGGCCTCTCGGCGCTCACGATGCGCCGGCTCGGGGCCGAGCTCGGGGTCCAGCCCAGCGCGATCTACCACCACTTCCCGAGCAAGCAGGCCCTGCTGGCGGCGGTCGCCGACGAGATCCTCGCCCGCGGTGCGCGACCCCGTACGGCGTCGGAGTGGCCCGACCGGCTGCGCGAGGTGTGCTCCGAGCTCCGGCGCGCGATGCTCGCCTGCACCGACGGCGCGGACGTCGTCGCGACGGTATGGGCGTTCGGCCTCGGTGCCGCGGCGCCGGTGGCGGAGATGGAGAAGGTCCTCACCGACGCCGACGTCCCCGACGAGCTGGTCGCCGTCGCGTCGCGGACCCTGGTCCACTACGTCTTCGGGCACGCCTTCGAGGAGCAGACCGCCCGCCAGGCCGTGGGCCTCGGTGCCGTCGAGCGCTCGCTGGACTCCCTGCCGGACTTCGACCTGGGCCTCGACCTCGTCATCGACGGCCTGCGGGCGCGGCTCGCCTAGGCAGAGGTGTCGACGTCAGCGCCCTGCAGCTCCGCGAGCAGCACGGCGCCGGCGAGGTCGAGCCGGGTCCGCCTCAGCTCGGCACTCAGGAGATCCACGCCGTCGAGGCTCGCGCCACGCAGGTCGGTGCGGTCGAGCTTGGCCTGCCGCAGCACGGCGTGGTCGAGGCGCGCCCGGGCCAGCGTGGTCAGGGTGAGGTCCGACATCGACAGGTCGGCCTCGCGCAGGTCGACTCCGGTGAGGTCGAGGCGCGACAGGTTGGAGCCGCGGATCGTGACGCCGAGCCAGGACCCGCCCACGACCGTGAGGGGCCGCAGGGTGCACTCGGTGAAGACAGACCCGACGAGCTTGCAGCCGTCGAGGGTCGCGTCGAAGAACGACGTACGCCGGAAGTCGCACCCGACGAAGGCCGACGAGGTGTGCACCGACGCGTTGAAGCGGCCGCCGTGGAAGGTGCACCGCTCGAAGGTGGCGCCGGACGTCGTGGCCTCCGACAGGTCGACGTCGCTGAAGGTGCACTCGACGAAGCGCGCGGCGCCGAGGTCGTCGCCGTACCAGTCGTCGCCGCGGAAGTGCCTGCCGTTCGCTACCTGGGCCTCGGTCACGGCGCCCACCGTAGTCGTGCCACCCGGGAGGGCGGGACGGATAGGGTCGTCCCCGTGATCGCGTCCCACCAGCACCGCTTCATCTTCCTCAAGACCCGCAAGACGGCGGGCACGAGCGTGGAGATCGCGTTGTCCAAGGTGTGCGGGCCCGACGACGTCATCACCGAGATCAGCCCCGAGGACGAGAGGCTGCGGCAGGCCGCAGGCGGTCGTGCGCCGCAGAACTTCGAGTCGCCGCCGCAGCCCCGCAAGGCCTACAACCACATGGGCGCCAAGGCGACGCGCGACCTCGTCGGGGCCGAGGTGTTCGACGACTACTTCACCTTCGCGATCGAGCGGAACCCGTGGGACGCCGTCGTGTCCCTCTACTACTGGAAGTACAAGGACCGGCCCGAGCTGCCCGACTTCGAGGCCTACGTCCAGGAGATCTGGATCGAGCAGCTCGCCAACAACCGCCGGCTCTACCGGATCCGCGGCAAGATGGCGCTCGACCGGGTGCTGCGCTACGAGAACCTCGACGGCGAGCTCCGCGAGGTGTGGGAGCACCTCGGGCTGCCGGGCGAGCCCGACCTGCCGCGGGCCAAGGGCAACGCGCGCCCGGCCGGCCACTACCGCGAGCTCTACACCCCGGAGTCCAAGGATCGGGTCGCGACGGTGTTCGCCGACACGATCGACGCCTTCGGCTACGAGTTCTGATGGCCCCGACCCGGCCGACCTGGCTCACGGCGACCGTCGCGGTCTGGATCGCGACCGCGCTGCTGTTCGCCCTGGCCTTCCCGGTCGCGGTGGCGCTCGACTCGGTCCTCGACCGCGTCAAGCCGATGTACGCCGACCGCGCCGAGATGCTGTGGCTGCAGAGCCAGAACGTGACAGGTGACGGGGCAGGTCCGTCCCCGTCGAGCTGTCGCCCGGCGAGTCGGTGGAGGTGGCCGGCGAGAGCTTCACGGCGTCCCCGGGAGTCACCGTGGAGGTGCGTGCGGACCGGCCGAAGCTGCCGTGCGTCCGCGTGCACGACGAGCACGGTGACGTCTCGGAGTGGGTCTGCCTCGACCCCGACAAACCGCCGGTCGACCCCGATCCCGACAACCCCGACCCGAACCTCGGCTAGGGCGTGGCGTCCAGCAGCCGCTCGCACTCGGCGACGAGCCGGGCCCGCAGGGGAGCCCCGCGCTCCGCGAACCCGCGCTGCGCCTCGACGTACGCCGCCTTGCCCTCCGTCGTCTCGATCCGCACCGGCTCGAAGCCGAGGTCGGCGAGGTCGTAGGGCGCCGCGCGCATGTCGAGCACCCGGATGTCGCGGGCCAGCTCGAAGCAGTCGGCCACCAGGTCGCTGGGGACCATCGGCGTGAGGCGGAAGGCGTGCTTGTAGAGGTCCATGCCCGCGTGCAGGCAGCCGGGCTGCTCGAACGCCGGCCGGTCGTCGCGCCCCGGCTGGAGGGTGTTGAGCGGGCGGGAGGTGGGGGTGAAGAAGCGGAAGGCGTCGAAGTGGGAGCAGGCGACCCGGTGCGACTCGACGACCGCGTCGGTGCCCTCGGCCCCGAGCCGCAGGGGCCAGTCGTGCCGGGTCCCGTGCTCCGCCGAGCGGTGCACCATCGCCCACTCGTGCAGGCCGAAGCAGCCGAGCTGCGGGGAGCGGGCGGCCGTCGCGGTCAGCAGCGTGTGCAGCTGGGTGAGCAGCGGGCGCTGCGAGGCGACGTACGCCGTGGTGACGGAGACCGGGTCGCCGGCGTAGCCCTTGAGGCCCGCGTGCTCGTCGGCGTCCTCGAGCCCCACCCCGAAACCGGGGTGCCAGCGGCGGAGCTGCGCGGGGCGGTGGGAGTAGTAGGTGAAGAGGAAGTCGTGGACCGGGTGCTTGACCTGGTCGGCGCGACGGGCGAGGTGCGGCCGGACGAGGTCGTCGACACGAGCGGCGTGGGCCTCGGCGAGGGGACGCCACTCGGAGGTCGACAGCACGCGCACTGCGCCAAGGCTAGTGCGGGGGAGCGGCCGCGGCCGCTTCGACGGCACTCGACGTGGGGCTCGTGCCTGGAGCACACTGCCGAGATGGACCGCACCGCCGGGCTGGACCGGGCGCACGCTCACGCCCTCGGGTGGCTCGACTCCCTCGCAGCGCGGCCGGTCCCACCGGCCATGACGGCCGAGGAGATGCTGGACCGGCTCGACCGGCACCTGCAGGACGGCCCGACCGATCCCGTCGCGGTGGTCGACGAGCTGGCCGAGGCGTGCGAGACCGGGCTGACCGCGATGCCGGGCGGACGGTTCTTCGGCTTCGTCATCGGCGGCACCCATCCGGCAGCGCTGGCCGTGGACTGGCTGGTCAGCGCCTGGGACCAGAACTCCGGGCTGCGGATGCTGACCCCCGCCCACTCCGCGATCGAGGACGTGACGGAGGCGTGGGTGGTCGACCTGCTCGGTCTCCCCGCCGGCAGCGCCGTCGGCTTCGTCACCGGCGGCACCATGGCCAACTTCACCTGCCTCGCCGCCGGTCGCGACGAGGTGCTGCGCCGGGCCGGCTGGGACGTCGCCGAGCGCGGCCTGGTGGGCTCGCCGGGCGTCCGCGTCCTGGTGGGGGCGGAGCGCCACGACACCATCGACCTCAGCCTGCGCTACCTCGGCCTCGGCGCGCCCGAGCCGGTGGCCGTCGACGACCAGGGACGCATCGAGCCCGCCGCGCTGGCGGCGGCCCTCGACGCCGGCGACGGTCGCCCCACGGTGGTCTGCCTGCAGGCCGGCAACGTCCACTCCGGGGCCTTCGACCCCTTCGACGCGACCATCGCAGCCGCGCACGACGCGGGGGCCTGGGTGCACGTCGACGGCGCGTTCGGGCTCTTCGCCGGCGCCTCGCCGCGCCGGCGGCACCTGATGGCGGGCGCCGACCGCGCCGACTCCTGGGCGACCGACGCCCACAAGACCCTCAACGTGCCGTACGACTGCGGGCTGGCGATCGTGCGCGACCGGGCGGCGCTGCGGGCCGCGATGGGCATGCACGGCGACTACCTCATCCACGACGTGGCCGGCGAGCCGTTCGACAAGGTGCCGGAGATCAGCCGCCGGGGCCGGGCCTTCCCCGTCTGGGCCGTGCTCCGCGCCCTGGGACGGGACGGGGTGGCCGACCTGGTCGACGGCTTCTGCGACCACGCGGCGGCGTTCGCGGAGGGGATCTCCGCGATCGAGGGCGCGCAGGTGCTCAACGACGTCGACTTCACCCAGGTGTGCGCCTCCTTCGGCGACGACGACCGCACCCGGGCCGTGGTCGAGGCGATGCTCAGCGAGGGGACGGCCTGGACGACCGGGTCGCGCTGGCACGGGCAGGCCGTGCTGCGGGTGAGCGTGAGCAACTGGTCGACGACCGTCGACGACGTCGCGTCGAGCCTCGCCGCGCTGCACCGCGCCGCCGGTCACTGACGGGCGGTTGGATAGCCTCGCCGCATGCGCATCTGTCGGTTCAGCACGGGCGAGGAGCCTCGGTTCGGCGTCGTCACCGGAGAGGTCGACGAGTTCGGCCAGCCGGCCGACGACTCGGTGGTGGTGGCGCTCGCCGGCGACCCGCTCTACGCCGGGATCAAGCTGCTCGAGGAGGAGCACCGGCTCAGCGACGTACGCCTCCTCGCGCCGATCATCCCGCGCAGCAAGGTCGTCGGGATCGGTCGCAACTACGCCGCCCACGCCGCCGAGCTGGGCAACGACCTGCCGACCGAGCCCTTGATGTTCCTCAAGCCCAACACCTCGGTCGTGGGCCCGGGCGACCCGATCTTCTACCCGTCGCAGACCAGCAACCTGCACTACGAGGGCGAGCTGGCCGTGGTGATCGGTCGGATCTGCCGCGACGTGCCCGCCGAGCAGGCGACCGACGTGATCTTCGGCTACACCATCGCCAACGACGTGACCGCGCGCGACCTGCAGCGCTCCGACGTGCAGTTCACCCGCGCCAAGGGCTTCGACTCCTTCTGCCCGGTCGGCCCGTGGATCGAGACCGACCTCGATCCGCAGGACTTCAACGACGGCCGCCAGGTGCAGACGTACCTCAACGGCGACGTCGTCCAGGACGGCTCCACCGCCGACATGATCTTCGACGTCCCGACCCTCGTCGCGCACGTGTCCTCGGTGATGACGCTGCTGCCCGGCGACCTGATCCTGACCGGCACCCCCGAGGGTGTCGGGCCGATGGAGGTGGGCGACGAGGTGGAGATCTCGATCGCCGGCATCGGCGCCCTGACCAACCCCGTCGCCCAGAGAGCGTGAGCACCAGCATGAGCACCCCCGGGAGCACCCCCGTCCGCGTCCGCATGGCCCCGTCCCCGACGGGTTCGCCCCACGTCGGCCTGGCCCGCACCGCCCTCTACAACTGGGCGTTCGCACGCCACCACGGCGGCACCTTCGTCTTCCGCATCGAGGACACCGACAAGGCGCGCAACACCGAGGAGTCCTACGACTCGCTCATCGACCTCATGCAGTGGCTCGGCCTCAGCTGGGACGAGGGCGTCGTGGTCGGCGGTGCCCACGGTCCCTACCGCCAGTCCGAGCGCACCGAGATCTACGCCGACGTGCTCACCCGCCTGCGCGAGTCGTCCTACACCTATGACTGCTTCTGCACGAACGACGAGGTCGAGGCGCGCCGCAAGGCGAGCGGCTCCAAGGTGATGGGCTACGACGGCTTCTGCCGCGAGCTCAGCGACGAGCAGCGGTCCGCGTTCGAGGCCGAGGGCCGCACCTCGATCGTCCGCTTCCGGATGCCCGACGGGTCGATCACCTGGAACGACCTGGTCCGCGGCGACATCACCTTCGAGACCGAGTTCGTCCCGGACTTCGCGCTGTGCCGCGCCAACGGCGACCCGCTCTACACCCTCACCGCACCGGTCGACGACGCCACGATGGAGATCACCCACGTGCTGCGCGGCGAGGACCTGCTCTCCAGCACGCCCCGCCAGGTCGCCCTCTTCGACGCGCTCAAGGAGCTCGGCGTCGCCAAGGAGACGCCCGCGTTCGGCCACCTGCCCTACGTGATGGGCGAGGGCAACAAGAAGCTCTCCAAGCGCGACCCGCAGGCCCACATGGCGCTCTACCGCGAGCAGGGCTTCCTGCCCGAGGGGCTGCTCAACTACCTCGCCCTGCTCGGCTGGGCGATCGCGGCGGACCGCGACGTCTTCACCCTCGACGAGATGGTCGAGAAGTTCGACATCGTGGACGTCAACCCCAACCCGGCCCGCTTCGACCTCAAGAAGGCCGAGGCCATCAACGCCTCCCACATGCGGCTGCTGTCGGTGGAGGACATCACCCACCGCGTGCTGCCGTTCCTCAAGGAGGCAGGCGTCGTGGGCGACCCGGTGACCGACCCCGACGCCCAGATGCTCGAGCTGGCGATGCCGCTGGTGGCCGAGCGGATCAACAAGCTCACCGAGGCCGCGCCGATGCTCGGCTTCCTGTTCGTCGACGAGGCCGACTTCGAGCGCGACCCCGCCGATGTCGCCAAGCTGCTCGACGACACGGGTCGCGGCGTCGTCCAGGCGTCGTACGACGCCCTCGCGGGGCTGCACGAGTGGTCGACCGCCGCCATCGAGGAGGCGCTGCGCGTGGCGCTGATCGAGGGCATGGAGCTCAAGCCCCGGGTGGCCTTCGGTCCCGTGCGCGTCGCCGTGACCGGCAAGCGGATCAGCCCGCCGCTGTTCGAGTCGCTGGAGCTGCTGGGCCGCGAGCGCAGCCTCGCGCGCCTGCAGTCGGCCCTGGCCTGACGCCGTGCCCGCACCGCTGGCTCCCGACTTCCGGCCGCGCTACCACGAGCTGCACCGGGTGGGGCGGCCCGGCTGGTGGCGCTCGCTGCTCGGCGCGGTCGTGCTGGTGCTGCTCGTCTTCGGCGTCGTGCCGCTCTTCCTCGGTCTGCTCGCCCTGGCCGCGATGGTCGCCGGCGGCACCAGCGCCGGGGACGCGGGGGCGTTCCTCGACATCACCACCGAGGTCACGCCGGCCGGGCTGGCGGTCCTGAACCTCCTGCTCGGGTCGGCGATCCTGTCGAGCTGGCTGGTCCTGTGGATCTTCCACCGGCTCAAGCCGCGCTGGCTCTCGTCGGTCGCCCCCCGCATCCGGTGGCGCTTCCTGCTGGCCTGCCTGCCGCTCGCGGTCATCGCCCTGTTCGCCAGCCTGGGCGCCTCGCTGCTGGTGCCGATGGGCGACGCGAGTGAGCCGATCGGTGCGATCAACGACTTCACGAGCACGACGCGCGACTTCATCCTCGTCATCCTGCTCCTGACGCCGCTGCAGGCAGCCGGGGAGGAGTACGTCTTCCGCGGCTACCTCACCCAGGCGTTCGGGTCGCTGCTGCCGTTCCGCCGGGTGTCCCTCGTCCTGGCGGTGCTCATGCCGGCGGTCCTGTTCGCGATCGCCCACGGGTCCGGCCAGAGCTGGCCGGTCTTCTTCGACCGCTTCGCCTTCGGGATCGTGGCCGGGATCCTCGTGATCCGCACCGGCGGCCTGGAGGCGGCGATCGCGATGCACGTGCTGAACAACTTCTTCGCCTACGGCCTGGCCCTCAGCTTCGGTGACATGACCGAGTCGCTCAACGCCACCGGGCCGACCAGTCCGTGGATGATCGTAGGCACGCTCGCGCAGTCGCTGGTCTACCTCGGGCTCGCGAGCTGGGTCGCCAAGGCCATGGGCCTGAGTCGCCGCAGGGCCTCCCGTCGGGGGAGCGTTGCCACCCGCCGGCGGGGACCCCGTTTTGGCCGTGTCGCCACCCCGCGTGTAACGTTCGGGGTCGGTTCCGCAAGGAATCACGTGGTGGTCAGGTCGATCGCAGGTCGGTCGAACTGATACCCCCATGGGGTATGGTGTAATTGGCAACACGGCTGGTTCTGGTCCAGTTGTTCTAGGTTCGAGTCCTAGTACCCCAGCGGATCCGCCCCCTCAGGGTCGGATTTGGTGCGTCACTCCAACTTCGGTAGAGTTTCGCTCCGCTGCTCCAGGGCAGCAACATGCAAGCCCCCGTCGTCTAGCGGCCTAGGACGTCGCCCTCTCACGGCGGTAACGCCGGTTCAAATCCGGTCGGGGGTACCAACGCATGGAAGGGCCCGGTCCTCGGACCGGGCCCTTCGTCGTCGTCGGGCCCTGCGCACGGTGGGCTAGCATCCGCGCCCATGACTGACGGGCCCCGGCTGGTAGCCGGCATCGACTCCTCCACCCAGTCCTGCAAGGTCGTCGTCCGCGACGCCGAGACGGGAGAGCTCGTGCGGCAGGGCCGCGCCGGGCATCCGGACGGCACCGAGGTGCACCCGGACCACTGGTGGGCCGCGTTGCAGACGGCGATCGCCGAGGCCGGAGGCCTGGACGACGTGGCAGCCGTCAGCGTCGGCGGCCAGCAGCACGGCATGGTCTGCCTCGACGAGGACGGAGCCGTCGTACGCCCCGCCCTGCTGTGGAACGACACCCGTTCGGCCGGCGCCGCCCGCGACCTCGTCGACGAGCTCGGCGGTCCCGAGGTGGGCGGTCGCGCCTGGGCCGAGGCGGTCGGCGTCGTGCCCGTCGCGTCGTTCACCGTGACCAAGCTGCGCTGGCTCGCCGAGCACGAGCCCGAGAACGCCCGTCGTACGGCCGCGGTGTGCCTGCCCCACGACTGGCTCACCTGGAGGCTGTCCGGGAGCACCGACCTGCGCGACCTGACGACCGACCGCAGCGACGCCAGCGGCACGGGCTACTGGTCGGCACCGACGGGGGACTACCGCACCGACCTGCTCGAGCGTGCCTTCGGGGCCGTGCCGCACCTGCCGCGCGTCGTGGCGCCCGGCGAGGTGGCGGCGACCATGGGCGGCACCGTCCTGGGTGCGGGCGCCGGCGACAACGCGGCGGCCGCGCTGGGCCTGGGGGCGGGGGAGGGCGACGTGGTCGTCTCGATCGGGACCTCCGGCGTCGTCACGGCCGTCACCGCCACGCCCGCCGTCGACCCGACGGGCTCGGTCGCGGGCTTCGCCGACGCCACGGGGTTGTTCCTCCCGCTGGTGGCGACCCTCAACGGGGCGCGGGTCCTCGACGCCGCGGCCCGGCTCCTCGACGTCGACCACGAGACGTTGTCGCGCCTCGCGCTCGAGGCCCCTGCAGGCGCCGGTGGGCTGGTCCTGGTGCCCTACCTCGAGGGGGAGCGCACGCCCAACCTGCCTGACGCCACCGGCTCGCTGCACGGCCTCACCCTCGCCACCGCGACCCGGCCGGCGCTCGCCCGGGCCAGCGTCGAGGGCCTGGTGTGCAGCCTCGCGGACGGTCTCGACGCCGTCGTCGCCACCGGGGTCACCCCCTCGCGCGTCCTGCTGGTCGGGGGAGCCGCCGCGTCGGAGGCCGTGCGCACGGTGGCCGCGGAGGTGCTCGGCGTGCCGGTCGACGTCCCGCCCCCGGGGGAGTACGTCGCCGACGGTGCCGCCCGCCAGGCGGCGTGGGCGTTGTCGGGCGCGGACGCGCCCCCGGAGTGGGTCCGCGAGGGGACCCGGCGCTACGCCTCGGACCCCGTGCCGAGGGTGCGCGCGCGCTACGCCGAGGGTCGCTCGCGGCACCTGGACAAGACCAGCTGAGATTTCGGCGTGGGGCTCTTGACGTGATGCCCGTCACCGACTTAGTTTGGCGGTCCGTCAAACTAACTGGTGACCACGGTCACACGCAGGATCGAGGGACGCCGATGTCGCAGGTGCGCGATGGCTGGTCGACGACCAGCTCGGGCGGTGCCGACCAGGGCACCGTGCGCCGCGCGAACCTGTCGCTCGTCCTCCGCAGCCTCCGCGAGGACGGCGCCCGGTCGCGGGCCCGCCTCGCCGCCGACCTCGGTCTCAACAAGGCCACCGTCTCCAGCCTCGTCACCGAGCTGCGCGAGCGCGGCCTGGTCCGCGAGGGCAGCGCCGAGCGCGGCGCCGTCGGGCGCCCCGGCACGATCGTGGAGATCGACGGTGCCGGCGCCTACGGCCTCGGTGCCGAGATCAACGTCCACCACGTCTCGACCCTCGCGGTCGACCTGGCCGGCACCGTCGTCAGCGAGCGACGCACGTCGGTGGACACCCGGGGCCTCGAGCCCGACGAGGTGGTCGACCGGCTGGTGGAGCTCGTCCAGGGCACCCTGGCCGATCTGGCCGCCCTCGGCGCGGCCCCCGTCTCGGCGGTCGTGGGTGTGGCCGGCCTCGTCGACCACGACCGCGGCACCGTCTCGGTCGCGGCCAACCTCGGCTGGCAGGACGTCGCGCTGGCCAGCCAGCTGCGCGCCAGCCTCGGCGACCCCGACTACCTCCTCGAGGTGGACAACGAGGCCAATCTCGCCGCCGTCGCCGAAGCCATCCCCGGAGACCCCGAGCGCCGCGACATCCTCGTCATCCACGGCGAGGTCGGCATCGGTGGCGGCATCGTCGCCGACGGCCGGCCGTTCTCCGGCCGGCGCGGCTACGCCGGCGAGTTCGGCCACATGGTCGTCGACCGGGACGGCAACCGCTGCGGCTGCGGTCGTACCGGCTGCTGGGAGACCGTCATCGGGCTCAGCCACCTCATCGAGCTGGCCGCTGCCGGCGACGACGACCTGCTGCGATCGCCGCTCCTCGACCTCGAGGGCAAGGTCGAGGAGATCGGCCGCCGTGCCGCCGCCGGCGACGAGCGGACCCTGGCCGCGCTCAGCGAGATCGGTCGCTGGGTCGGCATCGGCGCCGCGATCCTCACCAACGTGCTCAACCCCGGGGTGATCGTGCTGTCGGGCTACCTCGGCGAGATCGGTGAGCGGATCCGCCCCGAGGTCGAGTCCGAGCTCGCCGCCGGCGTGCTCGCCCCCGACGCGGGCGGCACGCGCATCGCGCTCTCGAGCCTCGGCTTCTCGGCAGCGGTGCACGGTGCCGCCGCCGTGGCCATCGACCACGTCTACGACGACCCGACGCTCGTTCCCCGGGCGGTCCCCACGCTGGAGGTGATGTCATGAACGACGCCTCGCTGCTCGCCATGCGCGGCATCGTCAAGCGGTTCCCCGGAGTGCTCGCGCTCGGAGGAGTCGAGCTCGAGGTGCGCGCGGGGGAGGTGCACTGCCTGCTCGGCCAGAACGGCGCCGGCAAGTCGACGCTGATCAAGATCCTGTCCGCGAGCTACCAGCCCGACGAGGGCGAGATCGTGTGGGAGGGCAAGCCCGTCGCGCTGTCCACGCCGCAGACCGCGATGGACCTGGGCATCTCCACGATCTACCAGGAGCTCGACCTGGTCCCCGACCTCAGCGTCGCGGAGAACATCTTCCTCGGCCACGAGCTCAGCACCGGCGGCTTCAGCCAGCGCGGGGAGACCATCCGCCGCACGCGCGACCTGCTCGCCCGGCTCGGGCACTCCGAGATCTCGCCCACCCGCTCGGTCGGGCGGCTCTCGCCCGCCGCGCAGCAGATCGTCAGCATGGCGCGTGCCCTCTCCCAGGACACCCGGCTGCTCATCCTCGACGAGCCCTCCGCGGTGCTCGACCAGGGCGAGGTCAACAACCTCTTCCGCGTCATCCGTGACCTCACCGCCGAGGGCGTCGCCGTCGTCTACATCTCGCACCGGCTCGAGGAGATCCGCCAGATCGGCGACCGGATCACCGTCCTCAAGGACGGCAGCACCGTCGCCACCGGTCTGGCCGTCGACCAGACGCCGACGAGCGAGCTGATCAAGCTGATGACGGGCCGGTCCATCGAGTACGTCTTCCCGCCCCGCGGCGAGGTCGTCGAGGCGACCGGCGACCCGGTCCTCGAGGTCACCGGGCTCGAGCTGCCGGGCGTCTTCACCGGCGTCGACCTGAGCGTGCGGGCGGGGGAGATCGTCGGTCTCGCCGGGCTCGTCGGTGCCGGCCGCTCGGAGATCCTCGAGACCCTCTACGGCGCGCGGCGTCCGTCGGCAGGCACCGTGCGGGTCGCGGGCAAGGAGCTGCGTCGCGGCTCCGTGCCGGCCGCGGTCAAGGCCGGCGTCGGGCTCGCCCCCGAGGAGCGCAAGAGCCAGGGTCTCCTGCTCGACCAGGCCATCTACGCCAACATCACCGTGTCCACGATGAAGCGCTTCAGCCGGTTCGGGCTGCTCGACAGCCGCGCCGAGCGCAAGCGCTCCGCCGAGGTCGCGGAGTCCCTCGATGTCCGCCCGGCGGGGGTGGAACGCCTCGTGCGCCTCCTGTCGGGCGGCAACCAGCAGAAGGTCGTCCTCGCCCGCTGGCTGCTCCGCGGTTGCCGCGTGCTGCTCCTGGACGAGCCGACCCGAGGGGTGGACGTCGGCGCTCGCGCCGAGATCTACGCCCTCGTCCGCTCGCTGGCCGACTCCGGCGTCGCCGTGGTGGTCGTGTCGAGCGAGGTAGAGGAGGTGCTCGGTCTCGCGGACCGGGTCCTCGTGGTCCGTGAGGGCCGTGTCGTGCACGAAGGTCCCGCGGGCGAGATCGACGAGTCCCGCGTCCTGGACCTGGTCATGGAAGGAAAGGTCGCATGAGCGAGCAGAGCACGAACCGGCCCGGGGGTGCGGTGGAGAACACCGTCACGCCCTCGACGGACACGGTCACGGTGGAACGCGCCGCCGCAGAGTCGGCGCGAGGCGGCGGGGGAGGACTGATGAGCGGCCCCTTCGGCCGCAACCTCGGCCTGATCGTGGCGCTCCTGCTGATCTGTGCAGCCGGCGTCATCACCGTGGGCGACCGGTTCGCCAGCATCGACAACGCCCTGACGATCCTGCGCTTCGCCTCGACCATCGGCGTGGTCAGCATCGGGATGACCTTCGTCATCACCGGTGGCGGCATCGACCTCTCCGTCGGCGCCATCGCGGCGCTCTGCTCGGTGTGGGCGACGACGTTCGCCACGCAGTCGATGGCTGCCGACACCCACTGGATCCTCATGGTCTTCACGGCACTGGCCGTGGGAGCGGGATGCGGACTGGTCAACGGTGTGCTGATCGCCTACGGCAAGGTCGTCCCGTTCATCACGACGCTGGCGATGCTCGCCGCCGCGCGCGGTCTCGCCGAGATCATCTCCGAGCGGCGCACGCAGATCGTGACGGTCCAGGGGTTCAAGGACTTCTTCTCCGCCGACGTCCTCGGAGTGCCGCTCCTCGTGGTCATCTTCGCGCTGGTCTCGATCGCGGGCTGGGTCCTGCTCAACCGCACGACCTTCGGACGGCGCACGCTCGCCGTCGGCGGCAACCCCGAGGCGGCACGCCTGGCGGGCATCAACGTCAACCTCCACACCGTGATGCTCTACGTCCTCGTCGGCCTGTGCTGCGGGCTCGCGGCGCTCATGCTCGTCAGCCGCACCACCACCGGCAGCTCCACGCACGGGACGCTGTGGGAGCTCGACGCCATCGCGGCCGTCGTCATCGGCGGCACGCTGCTCACCGGAGGGCGCGGGACCATCGTCGGCACGGTCGTCGGGGTCCTGATCTTCGCCACCCTGGGCAACGTGTTCACCCTCAACAACCAGGACACCTCGACCCAGGCGGTCGCCAAGGGCGTCATCATCATCGTCGCCGTGCTGCTCCAGCAGCGTCTGGCCCGCAACGCGACGTCGACCTAGCCCCCGCCAGGTCTCCACCAGCTCGGAAGCACCGCACCACCATGCCGGCACCCCCAGGAACGTCGGCTGCACCGCACCCACCACGATGAACAAGGAGCACGAAACATGCGACTGCGCACTCCCCTTCGACGGCACCAGAGCCGCCGCTACTCCGGCCTCGTGGTCGGCGCGGTCGCCGTCCTGTCACTGGCCGCCTGCACCGGCAGCGCCGAGGATGCCGCTGACGACGAGAAGAGCAGCTCCGACGCCTCCCCGGCGGCCGCCGCCGGCAGCAACGACGAGGCGGGCGACAAGGTCACCATCGGCTTCTCGGCTCCGGCCGCGGACCACGGCTGGATGGCCGCCATCACCAACAACGTCCGCGACCTCGCGGAGGAGTACCCCGACATCGACCTCCAGGTCGCCGAGGGCACCAACGACGTCAACCTGCAGATCAGCCAGGTCGAGACGTTCATCAACGACAAGGTCGACGCCATCGTCCTGCTGCCCTTCGACGGCGCCGCGATGACGCCGGTCGCGCTCAAGGCGATGGAGGCCGGGATCCCGGTCGTCAACGTCGACCGCGAGTTCGACGACCCCAACGCCGCCCGCGTCACCGTCCTCGGTGACAACTACGGCATGGGCGTCTCGGCCGGTCAGTACGTCTGCGAGCAGGCCGACGGCAACAAGGACGCCGTCGTCGCCGAGATCGCCGGCATCGACTCGCTGCCGCTGACCCAGGACCGCAGCCAGGGCTTCGAGGACGCGCTGTCCGAGTGCGGCCTCGACGTCGACGCCCGCCAGGCGGCGGAGTTCACCGTCGAGAGCGGCGAGGAGGTCGCGGCGAACCTGCTGCAGGCCGAGCCGAAGATCGACTTCCTCTGGAACCACGACGACGACCAGGGTGTCGGCGTCCTCGCCGCCATCGAGAACGCGGGTCGTGACGAGTTCACCATGATCGGTGGCGCTGGCTCGGCCAACGCCATGCGTGCGATCCAGGAGGACAACGGCGTGCTCAAGGCGACGGTCATCTACCCCTCCACCCAGGGCGCGGACGGCGTCAAGCTCGCCCGCCTGCTGGTCCAGGGCAAGGCGATGAGCGACCTCGTCGAGGTCGAGGTGCCCCGCACCGTCCAGCTCTACGCCCCGGTCGTCACCTCCGACAACGTCGACCAGTTCATCGACTCGGCCTTCGAGTCCTGATCGGTCCCGCGGCGGCTCCCACCCGGGAGCCGCCGCGGCACCGCCGCCCGGAAGGGCACCCAGCACCACCCACAGCACGTCAACCGCCGCCCGGTCGGACCGACAGGGCGTCTGCGGACTGCGCCCTCGCACGCCCCTGCTGTCCCACCCTGCCCACGAGGAGGTCCGATGACCACCACTCCCGACGCCCCTGATGGCCGACGCGACCTGTCGGTCGGCATGGTGGGCTACGCCTTCATGGGCGCCGCGCACTCCCACGCCTGGCGCACCGCCCCCCGCTTCTTCGACCTGCCGCTCCGACCCCGCATGGCCGCCGTCGCCGGTCGCGACGCCGACGGCGTCCGCGCCGCGGCGGAGCGGCTCGGCTGGGAGTCGACCGAGACGTCCTGGCAGGCCCTGGTCGAGCGTGACGACATCGACCTCGTCGACGTGTGCACCCCGGGTCACACCCACGCCGAGATCGTGATCGCCGCCCTCGAGGCCGGCAAGCACGTCCTGTGCGAGAAGCCGCTGGCCAACAGCGTCGAGGAGGCCGAGGCGATGACCCGGGCCGCCGAGCGCGCGGCTGCCGACGGCGTACGCGCCATGGTCGGCTTCACCTACCGGCGCGTGCCGGCCATCTCCCTCGCCCGGCAGCTCGTCGCCGAGGGACGCATCGGCACCCTGCACCACGTGCGCGCCCAGTACCTCCAGGACTGGATCGTCGACCCGCAGGCACCGCTGTCCTGGCGCCTGGAGAAGGACAAGGCCGGCTCCGGCGCGCTCGGCGACATCGGCGCCCACATCATCGACATCACCCAGTTCATCACCGGTGACACCATCACCCGCGTCTCCGGTCGGCTGCGCACCTTCGTCGACGAGCGGCCGCTCCCGAGCGAGCACGCCGGGCTCTCGGGCACGGCCGGCACCGGCACCGGCAAGGTCACCGTGGACGACGCCGCGACCTTCCTGGCGGACTTCCGCGGGGGAGCGATGGGCGTCTTCGAGGCGACCCGCTTCGCCTCGGGCCGCAAGAACGCGATCCGCATCGAGGTCAACGGCTCGCGCGGCAGCCTCGCGTTCGACTTCGAGGACATGAACGTCCTGCACTTCTTCGACGGCACCGAGGACACCGGCACCGCCGGGTTCCGCCGGATCCTCGTCACCGAGTCCGTGCACCCCTACGTGGGTGCGTGGTGGCCGCCCGGCCACGTCATCGGCTACGAGCACGGCTTCGTCCACCAGGCCGTCGACCTCGTCCGCGCGATCGCGGACGGCACCGATCCCACCCCATCCTTTGCCGACGGACTCCAGGTGCAACGCGTCCTGGCCGCGGTCGAGACCAGCTCTGACAACGATTCGTGGCAGGAGATCCCCGCATGACCGACTACACCCCGACCCCTGAGGACAAGTTCTCGTTCGGCCTCTGGACGGTGGGATGGCAGGGCACCGACGTGTTCGGGCCCAGCTCCCGTGCCCTCCTCGATCCGGTCGACGCGACCTACAAGCTCGCCGAGCTCGGCGCCGCCGCCGTCACCTTCCACGACGACGACCTCGTGCCCGACGACGACAAGCGCGACGCCGTGCTGGAGCGCTTCGAGAAGGCGCTGGCCGACACCGGCCTGGCCGTCGAGATGGTGACCACCAACCTGTTCGGACACCCGGTGTTCAAGGAGGGCGCGCTCACCGCCAACAACCGCGAGGTGCGGCGCTACGCGCTGTCCAAGGCACTGCGCAACGTCGACCTGGCGGCGTCCCTGGGCGCCAAGACGTTCGTGCTGTGGGGCGGCCGCGAGGGCGCCGAGCACGGCGCCGCGAAGGACGTCCAGGCCGCGCTCGACCGCTACAGCGAGTCGCTGAACCTGCTCTGCGCCTACGTCAAGGACCAGGGCTACGACATGCGGTTCGCCCTCGAGCCCAAGCCCAACGAGCCGCGCGGCGACATCCTGCTGCCGACCATCGGTCACGCCCTCGCGCTCATCGCCGAGCTCGACGACCCCGACATGGTCGGGCTCAACCCCGAGGTGGGCCATGAGGAGATGGCCGGCCTGAACTTCGCCCACGGCATCAGCCAGGCGCTGTGGCACGACAAGCTCTTCCACGTCGACCTCAACGGCCAGCACGGTCCTCGCTTCGACCAGGACCTGCGCTTCGGTGCGGGCAACGTGCGCGGCGCCTTCTGGACCGTCGACGCGCTCCTGGGCGCCGGCACCGGCAAGGCCTACGACGGCTACGTCCACTTCGACTTCAAGCCGCCGCGGGCCGAGGCCGAGGACGGCGTCTGGGAGTCCGCACGCGGGTGCATGCGCAACTACCTGATCCTGCGCGACAAGGTCCAGGCCTTCCGCGCGGACCCCGAGGTCGTCGCGGCGATGGAGGCTGCCGAGATCGGCACCCTGCGCACCCCGACGCTCGGCGAGGGCGAGTCGCTCGCCGACCTCCGCGCGGCGTCGTACGACGTGGAGGGCCTCGCCACCCGCAGCATCGGCCAGGAAGCGCTCGACCAGCTCGCGCTCGAGCACCTGCTGGGAGTCCGCTGACCGATCACCGTGGGCCCGGCGGGCGCCGAACCCGCCGGGCACACGTCTGTCCCATCCGCACGACCGCAGCACCGCTGGACCGCTTGACCGCATGACGAGGGCCGAACGCCCGGGGACCCGCCCCGGAACTGATGGAGCGCACATCCGTCACCAGAGAAGGGATCGTGATGAACAGACTCATCACGCGACTGCAGAGGCGCTCACGCGTCGCAGTCGGCTCCACCATGGCCTTGATCGTGTCGCTGCCGCTGGGCGCGACCATCGGGCTGGCCGCCACGGCCACCGCGGCACCGAGCCCCGAGCGGCCCGCCGCCACCGACAGCCAGGCGAAGAAGGCCCCGAAGGGGTCGGAGAAGGCAGCCAAGGGCGAGACCGCCAGCACCCTGGGTGACGCGGTCCCGTGGACCGCCGACCCGAAGGCCTCTGCCGCCGCTGCAGCCGCGGACGAGTCCTTCGACGCGCTGATCTTCTCCAAGACCGCGGCGTTCCGGCACTCCAACATCGACGAGGCGACCACCGCCATCCAGGGGCTCGCCGCGACCAACAACTTCACGGTGACGGTCACCGAGGACGGCAGCGCGTTCAACGACGCCAACCTCGCGCAGTACGAGGTCGTCATCTTCCTGTCCACGACCGGTGACGTCCTCAACCCGGCCGAGCAGGCCGCGTTCGAGCGCTACATCCAGGCGGGTGGCGGCTACGCCGGCATCCACGCCGCCTCGGACACCGAGTACGACTGGCCCTGGTACGGCCAGCTGGTCGGCGCGTACTTCAACAACCACCCGGCGGGCACCCCGACCGCGACCGTCAAGGTCGAGGACCCGGCGCACCCGTCCACCGCGGGTCTCGCGCGCCGCTGGGAGCGCACCGACGAGTGGTACAACTTCCGCACCAACCCGGCGGCCAACCCCCGCACCAAGCTCCACGTGCTGGCGTCGCTCGACGAGACGACCTACACCCCCGGCAACGGGTCGATGGGCGCCGAGCACCCGATCGCCTGGTGCCAGGACTACGACGGCGGTCGCAGCTGGTACACCGGCATGGGCCACACCGAGGCGTCGTTCACCGACGCCAAGTTCCTCGACCACATCCTCGGCGGCATCCAGACCGCTGCCGGTGTCGTCGACGCCGACTGCAAGGCGACGCTGACGCCCAGCTTCGAGAAGGTCGCGCTGGACGAGAACACCTCCAACCCGATGGAGCTCACCATCGCCGACGACGGCCGGGTGTTCTACATCGACCGCAACGGCGCCGTGCGCATCATCAAGGAGAACGGCAGCGTGCTGACCGCGGGCACGGTCCCGGTCTACACGGGCCAGGAGTTCGGCCTGCTCGGCATCGCGCTCGACCCGGACTTCGCGACGAACAACTGGGTCTACCTCTACTACTCGCCGACCGGCTCGGAGTCGATCGACCGGATCTCCCGCTTCACGATGGCGGGCGACACGCTCCAGCTCGACTCGGCCGTGACGATCCTCGACGTCCCGACGCAGCGCAACGAGTGCTGCCACGCGGGCGGGTCGCTGGAGTTCGACAACGACGGCAACCTCTACCTCGCCACGGGTGACAACACGAACCCGTTCGACTCCGGCGGCTACTCGCCGATCGACGAGCGGCCCGGCCGTTCCGCGTGGGACGCCCAGCGCACCTCGGGGAACACCAACAGCCTCAACGGCAAGGTGCTGCGCATCAGGCCGAAGGCGGACGGTGGCTACACCATCCCCGCCGGCAACCTCTTCGACGAGGCGGCCGACACCCAGCAGAAGACCCGCCCCGAGATCTACGCGATGGGCTTCCGCAACCCGTTCCGCATCGGCCTCGACGAGCAGAACAACAACATCCTGGTGGCGGACTACGGTCCGGACGCCGGCTCGGTGAGCGCCACCCGCGGGCCCAACGGTCGCGTGGAGTGGAACGTCCTCGACGAGCCGGGCAACTACGGCTGGCCGTACTGCGTGGGCAACAACACCCCGTACAACGACTACAACTTCGCCAACAGCACGGCGGGTGCGACGTTCAACTGCAACGCGCCGGTCAACGACTCGCCCAACAACACCGGTCTCACCAACCTGCCCGCCGCGAAGCCCGCGGTCATCTGGCAGAGCAACAACGCCTCGATCACCGGCACCCCGGAGATCGGTGCGAGCGGTGCCCCGATGACCTCGGGCACCTACTCCTACGACCCCGACCTGGACTCGGACCGCAAGTGGCCCGCCTACTTCGACAGCAAGGCGATCTGGGCCGACTGGAACAACAACCGCCTGTTCACCGTGCAGATGAACGAGGCCGGGACCAACTACACCGACATCAACCGGTTCCTGTCCACCCTGCCGATGCAGCGCCCGCACGCCCTGCAGTTCGGCCCCGACGGCGCCCTCTACATGATCGAGTGGGGCAGCGGGTTCAACGGCAACAACACCGACTCCGGCATCTACCGGATCGACTACGTCGAGGGCAACCGCGCTCCGGTGGCCAGGGCGACGACCAACCGCACGTCCGGTCCGGCCCCGCTGACGGTGGCGTTCGACGGGTCGGCATCGTTCGACCCCGACACCGGTGATGCCACGGGCCTCACCTACGCGTGGGACTTCACCGGCGACGGCACCCCCGACGCCACCACGCCGACCGCGAGCTTCACGTACACCACGGCGGGCAACTACACGGCCCGACTGACGGTGACCGACGCGGACGGCCGCACGGGCACGACCAACATCGACATCACGGTCGGCAACACGGCCCCGAGCGTCGAGCTGATCCTGCCCAAGGACGGCGGGTTCTTCGACTTCGGTGACTACGTCAAGTACGAGGTGGTCGTCACCGACGCCGAGGACGGCGAGATCGACTGCGACGACGTCGTCGTCCAGCCGGGCCTCGGCCACGACCAGCACTCGCACGACTACGAGCAGTACACCGGCTGCGAGGGCTCGTTCCCGCTGCCCGGTGACGCCGGCCACGTGGGCGCCAACATCTTCGGCACCATCAAGGCCACCTACACCGACAAGGGCAACGGCGCGGCCGGGGCGCTCACCAGCGTCGACGGCATCGTCCTGCACACCAAGCACAAGGAGGCCGAGTTCTACGACGCCACCGGCCGCACCGGCAGCAACACCACCGGCTCGGCAGGTGTCACGACGCAGACCACGACCGACAGCGGCGGTGGGCAGAACGTGACCGGCGTCGAGGCCGGCGACTGGTTCCGCTGGAACGTCATGAACCTCACCGGCATCACCGGCGTCACCATGCGCGCCGCGTCGAGCACCGCCGGTGCTGCGTTCGAGGTGCGTCAGGGCTCTCCCACGGGCACCCTGATCGGCACGCTCAACGTGCCGAACACCGGCGGCGCCCAGGCCTACCAGGACGTGACGACGACCTTCACCGGGGCCTCGGCCTCCAGCGAAGCGCTCTACTTCGTCGCCACCACGGGTGGGGCCAACGTCAACTGGCTCGAGTTCAGGGGCCGGGGCATCACCGACAACCAGCCGCCGACCGTGGCCATCACCGCCAGCACCACCAACGGCGAGGCGCCCCTGCCGGTGTCGTTCGACAGCACGGTGACCGACGCCGACGGTGACGAGCCCGTCACCTACGCGTGGGACTTCGGCGACGGAGCCACCTCCACGCAGGCCGACCCGAGCCACACCTACACCACGCCCGGCAAGTACGTCGTCTCGCTCACCGCGACCGACACCCGGGGGGCCAAGGCCACCCGGACGACGGAGATCACGGTGAGGAGGAAGTCGGACACCTGCTTCAGCGGCCGCTCCGACGACTTCCTGGGCAACGAGCTCGACACCACGCGGTGGAACCGGAACGTCAGGGCCAACCAGGCGCTGACGGTGGCCGACGGGACGCTCAACATCCCGCTGACCAACTCCGACCTCTACCAGACCACCAACACCACGCCCAACATCGTCCTGCAGGACCTGCCCGCCGGTGAGTTCGAGGTCACCACCCAGGTGACGCTGAACGCCACCAAGGGCTACCAGCAGGCCGGTCTGATCGTCTACGGCGACGACAACAACTACCTCAAGCTCGTCTACTCCGGTCGTTCCACGGCCGCGGCGGGCAGCAAGGCAGCCAACGTCATCCAGTTCGCCAAGGAGGTCAACGCCACCGCGTCGGAGACCAACTCCGCCAACCTCGGTGCGGACTTCCCCGACACCGTGTGGCTGCGGATGACCAGCACCGAACGGCACCTCCGTCACCGCGTCCTACAGCACCGACGGGGACACCTGGCTCCCGATCAACGCAGCCAACGGGGCGCGCGACCTGACCGGCATCACCGCACCGAAGGTGGGCCTGCTCGCCCTGGGTGCCACGGCTGCCGGCGCGGCGGACAACCTCGTCGCGAAGTTCGACCACTTCAAGATCACCCCGGACGACACGGCTGTGCCGTGCAACAACGGGTGCTTCGTGGAGGACTTCAACGGGTCCGCGCTCAGCTCGGACTGGGGAACGGTCCGGCCGAGCGGCAACCTCACGGTGTCCGGCGGCTCGGTGAACATCCCGATGGAGGCGACCGACCTCTACCAGACCACGAACACGGCTCGCGACCTGGTCCTCACGGACCTTCCCGAGGGCCCGTTCGTGGCGACGACCAAGGTCACCGCACCGATCAACAGGCAGTACCAGTCGGCCGGCCTGCTGATCTACGGGGACGACGACAACTACCTGAAGCACGTGTTCCAGGGACGCAGCTCCGACCCCAACGCCGCGTCCAACATCATCCAGACGGCTCGTGAGACCACCGGCACCGCCGCCGAGACCAACACGCCGGGACTCGGGGCCAGCTTCCCGAGCACCGTGTGGCTGCGCCTCACCAGCGAGGACGGCGTGCAGGTCCTCGGCAGCTACAGCACCGACGGTGAGACGTGGACGGACATGGCGGGCGGCTACAGCCTGGCCGGCATCACCGACCCGCGGATCGGCCTCCTCTCCGCCGCCAACCAGGCGGGTGGGGCCGGCATCACCGCCAGCTTCGACTTCTTCACCCTGGGTGAGGACGCGAGCTGCGAGCCGGGTGGCGGGGAGCCGGGCGACACCACGAACCCCGTGGTCGAGGCCCAGGTGACCGGTGACACGACCAAGACGGTCACCCTGACCGCGACGGACGACTCGGGATCGGCCACGGTCGAGTACCAGATCGGCGACGCCACGACGTGGACGGCCTACACCGCCCCGCTGACGTTCGACGAGCCTGGCACCTACGTGGTGCGCTACCGCGCCACCGACGCGGCCGGCAACCGGGCGACCGGGCAGGTCCAGGTCGTGGTCCCGGCGGACGAGCCGGACCCCGACACCACGGCGCCGGTGACGACGCTCGCCATCCCGGGTGCCACCGGGAACGGTGGCTGGTACACCACGCGGCCGTCGTTCACGCTGACGGCGACCGACGGCGCGGAGGGGTCGGGCATCGCCTCGATCCAGTACCGCATCGCCGGCGGCGACTGGACGACCTACTCCATCGCGGTCCCCGTGACCGGTGAGGGTGAGCGCCTGGTCGAGTACCGCTCGACCGACGCCGCGGGCAACGTGGAGGCGACCAAGTCGTTGACCGTCAAGGTCGACACCGCACCGCCGGTCGTCACCGGTGCCGAGTCCGGCACCGCCACCAAGACGGTCACGCTGACCGCCACCGACGCCACCTCCGGCGTCGCGGGCATCGAGTACGCGATCGACGACGACGCGGAGTGGAGCACCTACGACGCGCCGCTGTCGTTCGACGAGCCGGGCACCTACCTGGTGCGCTACCGCGCCGCCGACAAGGCGGGCAACACCGCGGGCGACCAGCTCGAGGTCGTGGTCAGCGAGCCGGGCGAGCCCGTCGAGCCGGCCAAGCCGTCGGTCAGCCTGACCACGGCACCCGTCGCGGCCAACGGTCGTGCGAACTGGTTCACCGCGCCGGTCACCGTCTCCCTCGCGGGAGCCGGCGGTGAGGGGAAGCTGGGCCTCGAGTACCGCATCGGCGGCAACGGTGCCTGGACGGCGTACACCGCGCCGTTCCAGGTGACCAACGACGGGGTCACCCTCGTCCAGGCCCGGGCCACCGACGCGGCCGGCACCACGTCGGCGATCAGCACGCTCACCGTCAAGATGGACGCCACGGCGCCCACCGTGGCCGTGGACGGCATCGCCGACGGGGCGAAGCTCGACGTCGCCGCGGTCCGCACCGCTCGGGTGAGGGTCTCGGACGCCACGTCCGGCGCCGCCGAGCAGGTGGTCCGTCTCGACGGCAAGGTGGTGAGCGCGCCGGTGCGCATCGCCGCGATGTCGCTGTCGCCGGGCAAGCACGAGCTCGAGGTCACCGTCCTCGACGAGGCGGGCAACCAGGCGTCGCAGACCGTCACCTTCCGGGTGGTCGGGTCCTACGGCGCCGGCAAGAAGCTCGTCAAGCGGCTCGTCGACGAGGGCCTCGTCGGTCCGAAGCTCGCCGCGAAGCTGAAGAAGGAGCTGACGTCCGCCAAGCGCGCCGAACGGCGCAAGGACGCGGGCCAGGCTCTTCGGTCGCTCAAGAAGTTCGAGCGGCTCGCGTCGCGGGTGAAGGACAAGGAGGTGAAGCTCGCTCTCAAGCGCCTGTCGCGGACGCTGAAGTCCCAGCTGTAGGCGCCGGTCCGAGCAACGAGACGTCCGCAGGCGGGCGGCTCGGCCAGCACATCACCTTCGGGTGAGGTGACCCGGTGCGTACGCAGGATCGGCCCTGCGTGCGCCCCGGTGGCCGGGCCCCCGTCCGGGCGGGGGGTGGTGCCGCAAGGCACCGCCCCCAGCGGCCGGTGCCGGGACACGGCGCTCCGTCCCGGCACCGGTCCGCGCGGCCTCGGGTCAGCCCGAGCCGCACGACCACCACCCCGATCAACCCGACCAGCACAGCCAGAGAAACAGCCGAACGCACCACCACACCCTGAGGAGCACACATGCCACGCCCCGTCACCCTGTTCACCGGCCAGTGGGCCGACCTGCCGTTCGAGGAGGTGTGCAAGCTCGCGTCGGGCTGGGGCTACGACGGCCTCGAGCTCGCCTGCTGGGGCGACCACTTCGACCCGTGGGCGGCGGTGGAGGACGAGTCCTACGTCCCGGCCAAGCTCGAGATGCTGAAGAAGCACGACCTCCAGGTGTTCGCCATCAGCAACCACCTCAAGGGCCAGGCGGTCTGCGACGACCCGATCGACGCGCGCCACCGCGACATCCTCCCCGACCGCATCTGGGGCGACGGCGACGCCGAGGGCGTGCGCCAGCGCGCCGCGGAGGAGATGAAGATGACCGCCCGGGCGGCGCGCAAGCTCGGCGTCGACGTCGTCGTCGGCTTCACCGGGTCCTCGATCTGGAAGTACGTCGCCATGTTCCCGCCGGCCTCGCAGGCCCTCGTCGACGCGGGCTACCAGGACTTCGCCGACCGCTGGAACCCGATCCTCGACGTCTTCGACGACGAGGGCGTCCGCTTCGCCCACGAGGTGCACCCCTCCGAGATCGCCTACGACTACTGGACCACCGTCGCGGCGCTCGAGGCCATCGACCACCGCGAGGCCTTCGGCCTCAACTGGGACCCGTCGCACTTCGTGTGGCAGGACCTCGACCCCGTCGGCTTCCTGTGGGACTTCAAGGACCGGATCTACCACGTCGACTGCAAGGACGCGAAGCGCCAGGTCGGCAACGGCCGCAACGGCCGCATGGGCTCGCACCTGGCCTGGGCGGACCCCCGCCGCGGCTGGGACTTCGTGTCCACCGGTCACGGCGACGTGCCGTGGGAGGCGTCGTTCCGGATGCTCAACACGATCGGCTACGACGGCCCGATCTCCGTGGAGTGGGAGGACGCCGGGATGGACCGTCTCGTCGGAGCCCCCGAGGCGCTCGAGTTCGTTCGCCGGCTCGCCTTCGACGCGCCGACCGCGGCCTTCGACGCGGCGTTCTCGACCTCGTCCTGACGCCCTGACGAACCCCTGTCGGCCCCACTGATGTCCGCTGGGCCCCCGCCCATCCGTCCGAGGAGGACGACATGAACCACACGCCCGAGGTGACGGCCAGGACAGGCGTGTGGTTCGTGGGTGCGCGGGGCTCGGTGGCCACCACAGCGGTGGTCGGTGCGTACGCCGTGGCGCATGGCCTCGCACCGACCACCGCTCTCGTGACCGAGCTGCCGGACCTGCAACCCGACGGCCTGCCGTCCCTCGCGGGCCTGGTGTTCGGCGGCCACGACGTCAGCTCCCACTCGCTGCCCAAGCGGGCCGAGGAGCTCGCCGCGGGCGGCGTCGTGCCGCCCGCCCTGGTGGATGTCGCCCGCGCCCACCTCGAGGCCGTCGACGCCGAGGTGCGCCCGGGCCACGTCGTGGGCTCGGCCACCGCCGCCGAGGCGGTGGAGCGGCTCGCGGGCGACATCACCGACTTCCGCGACCGGCACGCCCTCGACCGGGTGGTCGTGGTCGACGTCGCCAGCACGCAGCCTCCCGTGCCGGACCCCGACGCGATGACCGAGGTCGACGACGCGCTGCCGGTCGGCGCGGTCTACGCGCTGGCGGCCTTCCGCGCCGGTGCCTCCTTCGTCTCGTTCACGCCCAGCCCGTGCCTGCGGCTCCCGGTGGTCGTCGAGGCCGCGCGCCGCAGCGGCCTGCCCTGGGCCGGGTGCGACGGCAAGACCGGGGAGACGCTGCTCAAGTCGGCGCTCGCGCCCCTGTTCGTGATGCGGGCGCTCGAGCTGCGGTCGTGGACCTCGGTCAACCTCCTCGGCGGTGGCGACGGCGCGACGCTGGCCGACCCCGAGGCCGCGCGGAGCAAGACCGTCGCGAAGCGCAGCGGGCTCGACGCGATCGTCGGCCGACCCGTCCCGGGGCCCATGCACATCGACCAGGTCGAGGACCTGGGGGACTGGAAGACCGCGTGGGACCACGTGCGCTTCGACGGCTTCCTCGGCACCCGCATGACCCTGCAGCTCACCTGGGAGGGGTGTGACTCCGCGCTGGCCGCGCCGCTCGTCCTGGACCTGGCGCGCCTGGTGTCCGCCGCCCACGCAGCCGGCCGGACGGGTCCGCTCACCGCTCTCGCCTTCTTCTTCAAGGACCCCGTCGGCGCCACCGAGCACCGCCTGTCCCAGCAGTGGGACGACCTGGTCTCCTGGCGCGCGGAGCTCGGCTCGTGACCGGCCCCGCCGCGCGGCGAGGTGCCGCCCGGCTCGTCCTGGCAGCCGTGGCGGCGGTCCTCTGCTGGGCCACGGTGCCTCCGGCCGCCGCCCACGAGGAGCTGCTCTTCTCCGACCCGTCCGAGTCCGGGGTGCTGCGTGAGATGCCTTCGCGGGCGATCCTCACCTTCACCGGCCCGGTCGCCGAGGTGCACGAGGTGACCGTCACCGGTCCGGACGGCAGCGTCGCCAACGGCACCGCCACGGCCACCGGGCCCGAGGTGCGGCAGAACCTCTGGTCGGGTCCCGACGGTGCCTACACCCTGACCTACGACGTCGTGTCCTCCGACGGTCACGAGATGGCCGGCGAGATCCACTTCGCGGTGGGCGACGGCACGCCCGACGCGGTGGGAGCGGCGGCGTCCTCGTCGTCCGGGGACGGCGACGATCCCGACGGAGTGCTCCGCGGGATCGTCGTGCCGGCCGGCGTGGTGCTGCTGTCCGGGGCCTGCGCGCTGGTCATCCGGCACCGGCGCCGCGCTGCCCCGAGCGGGACCTAGGGAGAGCGCACCGGACCTAGCCGGCGGGCTTCACCGCCAGCACGGCGCAGTCCGCACCGAGCAGGATGCGCTGCGCGACGCTTCCCATGAGCAGCTTGCCCACGGGGGAGCGCCGGCGCAGGCCGATGACGACGAGGTCGGCGGAGACGTCCTGCGCCACCGCGAGGACCTGGTCGCCGACGTCGGCACCCATCGAGCGGCGTACCTCGACCTCGATGCCGCTGGAGGCCAGCTCGGCGGTCAGGCCGCCCAGCTGCTCCTCGTCGGCGAAGCGGTCGTCCACCAGCGCGTCGCCGCGGGTGGCGTTGACCACCACGACGCGACCGGCGCGGAGCCTCGCCTCCTCGACGCCGCGGTGCAACGCGACCTCGCCGTACTCGTCGGGCGTCCAGCCCACCACGATCACGCTCGCGCCGTCGTTCATCGCACCTTCTCCTCTGTCTGGGTGTCGTCGGTCGTCATGCTCTCGTCCGCAGCCACTGCGGCGGGCGTGGGGCGCAGCCGGCGCACCGCGAACGGTGCGACCACGGCGATCGACACGATCACGTAGATCACGATGGCGAGCGGCTCGCTCCACAGTGCCGAGACGTCACCACCCGAGATCGCCATCGCCTCGCGGAGCCGGAACTCCATCAGCGGTCCGAGGATCACGCCGAGGATCAGCGGCAGGACCGGTAGCGCGAAGCGTCGCATCATCAGGCCGAGGAGGCCCAGCAGGAGCAGCAGGAAGAGGTCGAACGCCTGCAGGTTGGCGGCATAGGCACCCAGGGCGGCGAAGAACAGGATCCCCGCGTAGAGCTGGGGCCGCGGGATGCGCAGCAGCTTGGCCCAGAGCGGGGCGAGCGGCAGGTTGAGCACGAGCAGCAGCACGTTGCCGATGAGCAGGCTGGCCAGCAGGGCCCACACCAGCTCCGGCTGGTCGGTCATCAGCCCGGGGCCGGGCTCGATGCCGTAGCCCTGCAGGGCGGCCAGCATGACCGCGGAGGTGGCCGTCACGGGCAGGCCCAGCGCGAGCAGCGGGACGAAGGTGCCGGCGGCCGAGGCGTTGTTGGCCGCCTCCGGGCCGGCCACGCCCTCGATCGCGCCCTTGCCGAAGTCGTCGTGGCCCTTCCGGGCCGCGATCCGCTTCTCGGTGATGTAGGACAGGAACGTCGGGATCTCGGCGCCACCGGCCGGCAGCGCGCCGAACGGGAATCCGTACGCCGTTCCGCGCAGCCACGGACCCCACGACCGCTTGAGGTCGGAGCGGCTCATCCACGGGCGTCCGACCGGGATGACGTGGGCGGGGCTGCGACGCAGGTGGGCGGCGACCCAGAGTGCCTCGCCGAGGGCGAAGATGCCGACCGCGACGACGACCACGTCGATGCGGTCCGCCAGCAGCGGCTGGTCGAAGCTCAGCCGCGACTGGCCGGTGTTGAGGTCGAGGCCGACCAGGCCGATGGTGAGGCCGAGGAAGAGCGCGATGAAGCCGCGCAGGGGCGATCCGCCGAGCACGCTGGTGACCATGACCATCGCCAGCACCATCAGCGCGAAGTAGGACGGGGCACCGATCTCGACCGCCACCGACGCGAGCGCCGGGGCGAAGAACACGACGAGCAGCGTGCCGATCGTGCCGGCGATGAAGGAGCCGATCGCCGCGGTGGCGAGCGCCTGCGCGGCCCGTCCGGCCCGCGCCATGAGGTTGCCCTCGAGGGCCGTCATCACCGACGCGGACTCGCCCGGGGTGTTGAGCAGGATCGCCGTGGTCGAGCCGCCGTACATGCCGCCGTAGTAGATGCCGGCGAACATGATGAAGGCCGAGATCGGCTCGAGGCCGTAGGTCACGGGCAGCAGCAGCGCCACCGCCATGGCCGGGCCGATGCCCGGCAGGACGCCGACGAAGGTGCCGAGGAGCACGCCGATGACGGCGTAGAGCAGGTTCTCCGGGGTGAGGACGGAGCTGAAGCCGTCCATGAGCAGTCCGAGGTTCTCCATCAGAGCACCCCGTCCAGGATCCCGGCCGGGAGGATGACGCCCAGGCCCTCGTGGAAGAAGTACCAGCTGGCCACGGAGAGCACGAAGCCGACGATGACGTCACGCACGAGCGTGCGGCTCCCGAGGGACCACGCCGATCCGACGAACAGCAGCGCACCGCTCACGGCCCAGCCGAGGAAGGTGATGGTCAGGACGGTGAAGAGCAGCACCCCGACCAGCTTGAGGACCGTGGTCCAGTCGGCGGGGTGGCGCAGGTCGATGTCCTCGCCTCCCTCGGCCTGGGGCACGTCGCCGCGCAGGGTGGCGATCACCAGCAGGACGCCGAGCAGCACGGTGACGGCGCCGATGACGTAGGGGAAGAGGCGCGGACCCACCGGGTCGCCGAAGCCGACGCTCAGCGTGGTGGCCTCCCAGAAGGTGTAGGCGCCGACGACGACCAGCATCGCGGCGAGGCCGAGCTGGGCGAGGTCGCGGTCGGGTGCCTCCTGCGGGGACCCGGGGGGATTGGGGGTGGTGGGGGTGTCGAGTGATGTGCTCACAGCAGGTCCAGCTCCTCGAGGGTGGTGGCGACGCGCTCGTCCTGCTCCTGGAGGAACGTCGTGAACTCGTCGCCGGTCTTGAACTCGTCGATCCAGCCGTTGTCCTCGAGGGCTTGCTTCCACTCGGGGGTGTCGTGCATCTCCTCGAGCATCGCGATCAGCTCGTCACGCCGCTCGTCGCTGATGCCGGGGGGCGCGAAGACGCCGCGCCAGTTGGTGAAGACCAGGTCGATGCCGGCCTCGGTCAGGGTGGGGGAGTCGCTGATGCCCTCGCCCTTGAGCCGCTCCTCGCCGGACACGGCCAGCAGCCGCAGCTCGCCGGACGACAGCGGCCCCTCGAACTCGCCGACGCCGGAGAAGCCGACGTCGATCTTGTTGCCGAGCAGGGCGGTGGTCAGCGGGCCGCCGCCGTCGTAGACGACGTAGCGCAGCTCGCGGGGGTCGACGCCGACCGCGGTGGCGAGCTGCATCGGGAAGAGGTGGTCGGGGCCGCCCGGTGACGAGCCGCCGCCGATGACGACCGAGTCGGGGTCCTTCTCCCAGGCCGCGACCAGGTCGTCGATCGTCTTGAACGGCGAGTCGGCCGGGACCAGCACGCCCTCCTGGTCCTCGATGAGCTGCGCCAGCGGCGTCGCGTCGTCGAGCTTGTAGGGGGCACCGAAGGAGTAGAGCGACCCGACGACGCCGAGCCCGGCGGTCATCATGGTGCGCTCGTCGCCGTCGGCGTTCATCAGTCGCGTCATGGCGACCGAGCCGCCGGCGCCGATCACGTTGGTCACCTCGAACGAGCCGGGGCTGATGTCGGCGTTCTCCATCACCGCGATGGCGGTGCGACCGGTCTGGTCGTAGCCGCCGCCCGGGCTGTTGGGGATCAGCATCGTGAGGTCGTTGGCGGACTGGGGCCCGCGGGTCACCCCACAACCGGTGGCGAGCAGCGCGACCGCGGCGAGGGCGGTCAGCGCGGCCGCAGCCCGCCGGGCCCTCCCGGTCCGCCTGGTCCGTTGGCGCAGCATGTGGTCTCCATCTCTCAGCGATCCGTGTCGTCGGTTCCGACTCAGACGATGGTGGGAGACTCCTGTGGCGGACGTCACGGTTGGGTAAGCAATGGAGGTTGTGGAACTTGTGGTCACGCTCGCGCTGGTGGCCGGCGACGCTCGCCGGCCAGTTCCTGGTGCTGCAGCTGACGGTGCTCCTCGCCGTCGTGGCGCTGGCCAGCATCGTGTCGGTGCAGCAGAGCGACGCCGACTTCCGTGACACCCGCGGTGCCCGGATGCGAGCCGCGGCGGAGTCGATGGCCAACACCGCCGTGGTGCGCGACGCCTTCGTCGCGGACCGCGTCGAGCGCCGACGCGGGACGCTGACGTCGTACACCCAGCAGGTGCGCACCAGGGTCCAGGCCAGCGGCGTCTACCTCACCGACCCCGAGGGGCGGGTTCTCGTCAGCAGCGACTTCGGCGGTCGCGACCAGCACATCGACCTCGGCTCCAGCACCGTGCAGCAGCTGCGCACGTGGACCGGTGACGTCGACGACTTCGGTACGGCGTCCATCGCGGCCCAGGTGCCGATCATCGACGACCAGGGCGAGCTCGTCGGCATCTCGATGGTCGCCGAGGAGTACCCCACGTGGCGTGAACGGGCCCGCAGCGTGGTGCCCGACCTCCTCACCTTCGCGGGGTTCGCCCTGGGGCTCGGCGTGGCCGGCTCGTTCCTGCTCTCGCGGCTGATCCGCCGTCGTACGCGCGGTCTCGAGCCTGCCGCCATCGCGGCCCTGGCCGACCAGCGCGAGGCGCTCCTGCACTCGATCCGCGAGGGCGTCGTCGCCGTGGCCGACGACGGCACCGTCACCGTGCTGAGCGACAGCGCGCGCGAGCTCATCGGCCTCGACGGCGACGTCGAGGGCCGCCGCGTCGACGACCTCGACCTCGACCCGGCGGTGCGCGACCTGCTCTCCGACGACGCGGCGATCCGCGACCACGTCGTCGTGCTGGGCGAGCGGGTGCTGGTCGTCAACCGCAACCCGGTCGTCGAGGGCGGGCGTCGCGTCGCGTCGGTGACGACGCTGCGCGACCGCACCGAGCTGCTCGCGCTGCAGAGCGAGCTCAGCGCACGCGAGTCGATCACGAACACGCTGCGCGCGCAGACCCACGAGTTCCACAACCAGCTGCACACCATCTCCGGCCTCGTGCAGCTCGGGGAGTACGACGAGGTGTCGCGGCTCGTCGGCACGCTGAGCCGACGCCGCCGGGAGATCTCCGACGCGGTGCTGGCCCACGTCGAGGACCCGGCCGTGGCGGCGCTCCTCATCGCCAAGACGAGCCTCGCCGTCGAGCGGGGCGTCGACCTCCGCATCGCCGCCGACAGCAGCCTGCCCCGGCTCGACCCAGAGGCCTCCACCGACGTCGGCACGGTGCTGGGCAACCTGGTCGACAACGCGGTCGACGCGTCCGTGTCGGTGGGGGGCACGTCGATCGAGGTGTCGCTCGACCTCGACGGCGACGTCGTCCACCTGGCCGTGGCCGACACCGGCCCCGGCGTCCCGGCGGACGAGGTCGGCCGGATCTTCCGCCGCGGCTGGAGCTCCAAGACCCCGACGGTCGAGGGGCGGGGGGTCGGACTGGCGCTCGTGCAGGTCGTCTGCGAGCGTCGGGGAGGCTCCGTCGGGGTCGGTGCGGGCGAGGACGGCACGGGAGCCGTGTTCGAGGCGCGGCTGCCGGGGGTGGAGGTCGGATGAGCAGGACGGACGACCTCACCGTGCTCGTGGTCGACGACGACTTCATGGTCGCGCGCATCCACACGCAGTTCGTCGAGCGCACCGAGGGCTTCGTCGTCGTCGGGGTCTCCAGCAGCGGCCAGGCCGCCCTCGACGACATCGCCCGCCTGCGACCCGACCTGGTGCTGCTCGACGTCCACCTGCCCGACATGACCGGCATCGATGTGCTGCGGCGGCTCCGGGGCGGTGGTGACGACGTCGGGGTGCTGATGGTGACCGCCGCGCGCGAGGCCGACACCGTCCGGGCCGCGGCGTCCGGGGGAGCGGTCCACTACCTCGTCAAGCCGTTCGACTACGAGGACCTGCGCGTCCGGCTGGACACGTTCCGCGCCGCCCAGCTCGCGCTCTCCGGATCGGGTGCGCCCGGCCAGGACGACATCGACGCGGTGTTCGGCGCCGCCGCTGCGGCCCCGTCACCGCCGGTGAGCCTGCCCAAGGGGCTCAGCCCGGAGACGGCCGAGGCGGTGCAGGACGCGCTGCGCGGCGCCGGCGAGCTCTCCGCGGCGGAGTGTGCGGACCTCGTCGGCATCTCCCGCGTCTCCGCGCGCCGCTACCTCGAGCACTTCGTCGCCCGCGGCGCCGCCGTCGTACGCCTGCAGTACGGCGGAGCCGGACGACCGGAGCGCCGCTACCGGCCGGCCGGACGGGCCTAGACGAGGCGCACGCCCGACCCCCACGGCGGTGTCCGATTTCCGCTGGTGTGAGGTGCCTCCGGGTGACAGGCTCGGGTCATGACACCGACCGGGCACCTCGACACCGAGGCCTGCTACCGCGCCGTCAGCAGCCGGGACCGGCGCTTCGACGGGGTGTTCTACACCGCGGTCCGGACCACCGGCATCTACTGCCGGCCCTCGTGCCCGGCGCGGACCCCCGCACCGGCCAACGTCACGTTCCACCCCACCGCCGCGAGCGCGCACGCCGCCGGCTACCGCGCCTGCAAGCGCTGCCTGCCCGATGCCACGCCCGGCAGCCCGGAGTGGGACGTCGCCGCCGACGTCGCCGGGCGGGCGATGCGCCTGATCGCCGACGGCCTCGTCGACCGCGAGGGGGTCGACGGGCTGGCCCGCCGGGTGGGCTACACCCCACGCCACCTCGGTCGCCTCCTGACCCAGGAGCTGGGCGCGGGCCCGCTGGCGCTGGCCCGGGCCCGTCGCGCGCAGAGTGCGCGAGTGCTCATCGAGACGACCGACCTGTCGCTGACCGACGTCGCCTTCGCGTCCGGCTTCGCCAGCGTCCGCCAGTTCAACGAGACGCTGCGCGAGATCTACGCCTCCTCACCCAGCGAGCTGCGCGGTCGCCGGCCGGGCACCCGCAGCGCCGGCACCGTCACCATGCGGCTCCCCGTCCGCACGCCGTTCGCCGGTCGGCGGATGCTCGACTTCCTCGCCTACCACCTCGTGCCGGGCGTCGAGGTCGCCGGACCCGGCTGGTACGCCCGCACGCTCGACCTGCCCCACGGCAGCGGCACCGTGCGCCTCGAGCTGGTCGACCTCCCCGACACCTCGGACCGCGCCGGCGGCGGGACCGGCTTCGTCACCGCCGAGTTCCGGCTCGAGGACCTGCGCGACACCGCGGCCGCCAGCGAGCGCGTACGCCGGCTGCTCGACGCCGACTGCGACCCGCGCGCGGTCGACGACCACCTCGCCGCCGACCCGGTGCTCGGCGACCTCGTCCGCGCCACCCCGGGACTGCGCGTCCCCGGTCAGGTCGACGGCGACGAGACCGCGATCCGTACGGTCATCGGCCAGCAGGTCAGCGTCACCGGCGCCCGCACGGTCGCCGGCCGGCTCGTGGCCGAGCACGGACGCGCCGTCGAGACCGGTGTCCCGGGGCTGACCCACCTCTTCCCCGACGCCGCGACGCTCGCCGCGACCGACCCGACCACCCTGCCGATGCCGCGCGCGCGGGGCCGGGCGCTCGTCGGGCTGGCCGCTGCGCTCGCCGACGGGAGGGTGCTCCTCGACCGCGGCCCCGACCGTGACGACGTACGACGTGCGCTGCTGGAGCTGCCCGGCATCGGCCCCTGGACCGCGGACTACGTCGCGATGCGGGCGCTCGGGCACCCCGACGTCTTCCTGCCCACCGACCTCGCGGTACGCCGGCTGCTGGCCGGCCTCACGACGCCCGGACGCGGCGAGCCGGACCCCGAGCGCTGGAGGCCGTGGCGCTCCTACGCCCTGATGCACCTCTGGAACACCCTGATGCCCGACACCCCCGCGCCGCCCCGCGCTGACGAGGAGAACTGACATGTGGACCGTGATGCCCTCACCCGTGGGCGACCTGCGCATCGTCGAGCGCGACGGCTCGATCGTGGCGATCGAGTTCTCCCCGTTCCGCCAGCCGGTGGACGGTCGGCCGCTGGGTGCGCGCTCGGACGACGACCCCGTGCTCGCCGAGGCCGTGCGACAGCTGACGGCGTACTTCGCGGGGGAGCTGACCGACTTCGACCTGCCGCTCGCGCCGGTCGGCACCGACTTCCAGCGCCGCGTGTGGACCCAGCTCGGGCTCATCGGCTACGGCGAGACCGCGTCCTACGGCCAGATCGCCGGCCGGTTGGGCATGACCAACGCCGCCTCGCGCGCGGTCGGCCTGGCCAACGGTCGCAACCCGATCCCGATCGTGGTGCCGTGCCACCGCGTCATCGGCGCCAACGGCACGCTCACCGGCTACGCCGGCGGGCTCGAGCGCAAGCAGCAGCTGCTGGAGCTGGAGCAGGACGCGCTCTTCTGAGACACGCAGCGTCGAGCGAGGAACGAGCTCGGCGCGTGGGCGTGGCCAGATCGAGCGCATCGAGATCCCCTCAGTCGGGAGAGGTGCGAGCTGTCGCGCGACCGATGACGGCACCCGACGACGGCCGGACCCGCCACGAGCCCGAACGTGAACGGCAGCTGGCCGGCGTCCGCGGCGAGGAGCTCGGTGAACGACATCGAGGTGTCGCGGGGGACCGCGAGCGCGACCCACCACCCGACGGCGAGGCCGGCGGCGACCACCACCCACCAGGCCAGCGCGGGGACGGCGCCCACCCTCATCGTGTCGACGAGGCAGCCCCAGAATCCGACGAGCACGAGAGCCGCGAACGCGAGCAGGCCGGCCCCGATCGCCGCATCCCCACCGTCGCCCATCCGTGGGACCACCAGCTGCGTGTAGACCGTGAGGGCGACTCCCAGGGCGGCGACGCGGACGAGGACGGCCCGGACGTGGCCCACCCAGCCCAGACGGTCGGTGTCCGCGCCGGTGCGCGTGCTCAGGGCGTCCACTGCGGGTCGCGGCCCGAGCGGGCGAGCACCTGCTCGAAGGCCGAGGCGCCGGGGCCGACCGGGACCGAGGGACCGAACAGGCCCGGCGTACCCCCCTCGTCGAAGCCGCCGACGAACGCCATGCACGCGCCCGCGGTCGCGTCGTCACAGTCGTAGGGCTGGCCGGTGGCCCGCGCCAGGTCCCAGCCGTGCAGGACGATCTCGTCGAGCGCGACCAGCCCGCCCACCTGGCCCGGGAGGTCGACGCCGCCGGCGCGGGTCATGCCCTCCCACGCGTCGGGGTTGCGCCAGGCCGCGGCCAGTGCCGGGACCTGCTCGGCGAGGGCCTCGCGCCAACCGGGCTGGACGTCGGGCCACCCGGCCTCGTCAGGACTGGTGTCGGTGAGCGGACCGAGGTCCTTGTCCGCCGCGGCCCGGAAGGCGAGCGTCAGTCCCACGAGGTGCTGGACGAGCTGCCCGACCGTACGCCCCTCGCAGGGGGTCGGCCCGTCGAGCTGGTCGTCGGTGACGTTGGCGGCGACGGCGGCCAACCGCTCGCCCGCCGGTCCGAGGTCCACGAGGTCTGCCATGCGTCCACCCTGCCCGACATCACTGCGGGCCGAAAGGTGGCGGCGTACGACATCAGACGGCGCCGCGGGGTCGTCGTGTGCCGCCACCTCGGGTTCAGGTCGCGCGGGGGTGGCGGCAGATGGCGTCGGATCGGGGCGCCTCGGCCTGCGATGTGCCGCCACCTTGGGTTCAGGTCGCGCGGGGACCTACTCGGACGCGGCGCGGCGCAGCGACTCGGACAGCCGGTCGGCGGCGGCGAGCACGGCGGGCGCGTGCATCCGGCCGGGCTGGCGGGAGAGCCGCTCGAGGGGGCCGGAGACCGACACCGCGGCGATGACCTTGCCGCCGGGGGAGCGGACCGGCGCGGACACCGAGGCCACGCCCTGCTCGCGCTCGCCGACGGACTGCGACCAGCCGCGGCGGCGGATGCCGGACAGGGCGGTGGCCGAGAACGCGGCGTTCTGCAGGCCGCGGTGCATGCGCTCGGGGTCCTCCCACGCGAGCAGGATCTGCGCGGCCGAGCCGGCGTTCATGGTCAGCTGCGAGCCGACCGGGATCGTGTCGCGCAGGCCCGAGGGGCGCTCCGCGGCGGCGACGCACACGCGGTGCTCGCCCTGACGGCGCCACAGCTGGGCGGACTCGCCGGTGATGTCGCGCAGCCGGGCGAGGACGGGGCCGGCCGCGGCGAGCAGCCGGTCCTCGCCGGCGGCGGCGGAGAGCTCGGCCAGGCGCGGCCCGAGCACGAAGCGACCCTGCATGTCGCGGGCCACGAGGCGGTGGTGCTCGAGCGCGACGGCGAGCCGGTGGGCGGTGGGTCGGGCCAGGCCGGTGCCGGCCACGAGCCCGGCCAGGGTGGCCGGTCCGGCCTCCAGCGCTGCGAGCACGAGCGCTGCCTTGTCGAGTACGCCGACGCCAGATCCGTTGTCCATATGCCGATATTGTCATCTCAGAGAGTGGGATGCAAGATGTAGCGTCGTCCCACCGCACGCAGTCAAAGGAGTTTGTGTCATGGGCAAGACCCTGTCCGAGAAGGTCTGGGACGAGCACGTCGTCCGGAGCGCCCCCGGAGAGCCCGACCTCCTCTTCATCGACCTCCACCTCCTCCACGAGGTGACCTCGCCGCAGGCCTTCGACGGCCTCCGCCTGGCGAACCGGTCCGTACGCCGTCCCGACCTCACCCTCGCGACCGAGGACCACAACGTCCCGACCCTCGACTGGGACAAGCCGATCGCCGACCCGGTGAGCCGCACGCAGGTCGAGACGCTGCGCAAGAACTGCGCCGACTTCGGCGTACGCCTGCACCCGCTCGGCGACGTCGAGCAGGGCATCGTCCACGTCGTCGGCCCGCAGCTCGGCCTGACCCAGCCGGGCATGACGATCGTCTGCGGCGACTCGCACACCTCCACCCACGGCGCCTTCGGCGCGATCGCCTTCGGCATCGGCACGTCGGAGGTCGAGCACGTGCTCGCCACGCAGACCCTGACGCAGGCCCGGCCGAAGACGATGGCCGTCACCGTCAACGGCAGCCTGCCCGAGGGCGTCACCGCCAAGGACCTCGTCCTCACCCTGATCACGCACACCGGCACCGGTGGCGGCCAGGGCTACATCGTCGAGTACCGCGGCCAGGCCATCGAGGAGCTCTCGATGGAGGGCCGGATGACCGTGTGCAACATGTCGATCGAGTGGGGCGCCAAGGCCGGTCTCATCGCGCCCGACCAGACCACCTTCGACTACATCGAGGACAAGCCGGAGGCGCCGAAGGGCGCCGACTGGGACGCAGCCGTCGCCCACTGGAAGACGCTGCGCACCGACGACGACGCGGTCTTCGACAAGGTGATCGAGCTCGACGCCTCCACCATGACGCCGTTCGTCACCTGGGGCACCAACCCCGGCCAGGGTGCGCCGCTCGGCGCGACCATCCCTGGCCCCGACGACTTCGACGAGCCCAACGACAAGGTCGCGACCGAGAAGGCCCTGCAGTACATGGGTCTCGAGGCCGGCACGCCGCTGCGCGACGTCAAGGTCGACACGGTCTTCGTCGGCTCGTGCACCAACGGCCGCATCGAGGACCTGCGCCTGGCGGCGTCGATCCTCGAGGGCCGGACCGTCGCCGCCGACACCCGCCTCCTCGTCGTGCCCGGCTCGGTGCGCGTACGCCTGCAGGCCGAGGCCGAGGGTCTCGACAAGGTGTTCATCGCCTCGGGTGCGGAGTGGCGCGGCGCCGGCTGCTCGATGTGCCTCGGCATGAACCCCGACCAGCTCGCCCCCGGGGAGCGGAGCGCGTCGACGTCCAACCGCAACTTCGAGGGCCGCCAGGGCAAGGGCGGACGCACGCACCTCGTCTCGGTGCCCGTCGCCGCCGCCACCGCCGTGCGCGGCACGCTCTCCAGCCCCGCCGACCTGCAGGAGGTCTGACCCATGGACAAGTTCACGACCCACACCGGCGTCGGCGTCCCGCTCAAGCGCAGCAACGTCGACACCGACCAGATCATCCCCGCCGTCTACCTCAAGCGGGTGACCCGCACGGGCTTCGAGGACGGCCTGTTCGCGGCCTGGCGCAACGATCCCGACTTCGTGCTCAACAACCCGACGTACGCCGGCGGGTCGGTGCTGGTCGCCGGTCCTGACTTCGGCACCGGCAGCTCGCGCGAGCACGCCGTGTGGGCCCTGCAGAACTACGGCTTCAGGGCCGTCATCTCCTCGCGCTTCGCCGACATCTTCCGCGGCAACTCCGGCAAGGCCGGGCTGGTGGCGGCGCAGGTCGACGAGAAGGTCGTGCAGCGGCTGTGGGACTGGCTCGAGGACAACCCGGGCGGCGAGATCACCGTCGACCTGGAGAGCCGGACCGTCCGCGCGGGTGTCGGCGAGGACGCCGTCGAGGACTCCTTCGACATCGACGACTACACCCGGTGGCGCCTCCTCGAGGGGCTCGACGACATCGGCATCACGCTCTCGCACGACGCCGACATCACCGCCTTTGAGGCGGAGCGACCGAGCTGGAAGCCCGTCACTGCTTGAAAAACCCCTACGAACAGGGGCTTTGGTGATTGTCCTCACCCTTCCATGTGCCTAGCGTGCCTTGCAGAGGGTCGAGCACGAGCTCGGCGTCCGAGGTTCATTGGGAAGGGAAGCTAGTGAACAAGTCAGAGCTCATCGACGCGCTCTCCGCGCGTTACGAGGGGAACCGCAAGCAGGCGGCCCACGCACTGGAGTCCGTGCTCGACACCATCACCCGCGAGGTCGCCAAGGGCGAGAAGGTCGCGATCACCGGTTTCGGCTCGTTCGAGAAGGCCGTTCGCAACGCCCGCTGGGTCCGCAACCCCCAGACCGGCGAGCGGATGAAGTCGAAGAAGAAGTCCGTGCCGAAGTTCTCCGCCGGCAAGGAGCTCAAGGACGTCATCTCGGGCGCGAAGAAGCTGCCGAGGCTGACCGCCGCCACGATGCCCAAGCCGCCCGGTGTCCGGGCTGCGGCGGCAGCCGTGACGGGTGCCGCCGCCAAGAAGTCGGCGCCGGCCAAGTCCGCGGCCTCGAAGTCGGCAGCCCCGGCGAAGAAGTCGTCCTCGACGTCCTCCGCGGCGAAGACCACGGCCAAGAAGTCGACCGCCAAGAAGTCGTCCAGCGCGAGCACCGCCAAGAAGGCGCCGGCGAAGAAGACCGCCACGAAGGCGGCCAGCAAGTCCACGGCCAGCAAGTCGACCGCGAGCAAGTCGACGGCCAGCAAGTCGACGGCGAGCAAGTCGACCGCGGCCAAGTCGACGGCGAGCAGGACCGCAAGCGCGTCGACGGCCAAGAAGGCGCCGGCGAAGAAGAGCACCACCAAGAAGACCACCGCGAAGAAGACCGCGAAGAAGTCCTGACGCAGCCGCCAGCTCGCTGGCGCCGCGTCGCACGGGCGGGTCACCCCGAGGGGGTGGCCCGCCCTTCGCTTGCCCGCGTGGTGTGGGGACCGACGCCCGCCAGCAGCGCGGCATCCAGGTCGTCGGGGTCGTCGACGTCCGTACGCACGCTGGTCGCCGTGGCGCCGACCTCGACGGCTCCCGCGCCCTCGTGGCGCGCGGCGGACGCGACACCGAACGACGGGTCGAATCCCTCGGCTGGGGCGGCGTACAACGTCGTGCCCATGCCCGTGTGGTCGCGCACGAAAGCGGCGCGGCCGGCGGCGACCTGCTCGTGCACCTCGTCGAGCACTCCCGCCAGCTCGACGGGCCGCAGTCCCGGCAGGTCGGCGCACAGCACGACGGGCACGGCTCCGGGCCAGCGTCGCGCGACCTCCGCGACCGCCTGCACGAGCGTCGCGTTGAGGTCGTCGCTGACGCCGTCGGGGATCACCTCGCACCCGAGGGTGCGCAGGGACGCGGCGAGGCGGTGTTCGTCGGTGACGACGAGGACGGCGTCGACGCCGGGCGTCGCCGCGGCGGCCTGGATCGTGTCCAGCGCGAAGGCCTCGGCCAGGTCTCGTCGGTGGTCGTCGGCGAGCCCGGTGAGCCGGGACTTGCCGTAGGTGGGCGGCTTGACGGGTACGACGACCACGCAGCGCGTGGGTCGGGCATCGGCGGACATCACGCCGATTCTCCCATCCGGCACCAGCGTGCCGGTGGGGTCCCCGCACCCCGTCGACCGAGTAGCCTGCTCGCGACGCAGGCAGCGTCCGGGCCGGGCCCGCGAGGAGAGCACGATCGGGAGGGGTGGCGGTGCGCGTCAGGAAGCTCGAGCAGAAGCGCGGCTGGGCGATCACCGTGGCCGCGTCGATCCTCAAGCCGACACTGCTCAGCGCGACGTCGCGCACCTGGATCGACGGCGAGAAGATCCCGGCCACCGGCGGCTGCATCGTGGTCATCAACCACATCTCCCACGTCGACCCGCTGCTGTCGGCACACTTCGTCTACGACCACGGCCGGCTCCCGCGCTACCTCGCGAAGTCCGGCCTGTTCAGCAACAAGTACCTGGGGGGCTTCCTCACCTCTGCGGGCCAGATCCCGGTGGAGCGGCTGAGCCGCAACGCGATCGGTGCGTACGACGCCGCGGTGAAGGCGATCGGCGAGGGCGAGTGCATCATCATCTACCCCGAGGGCACGTTGACGCGCGACCCCGACCTCTGGCCGATGAAGGGCAAGACCGGCGCGGCCCGCATCGCCCTGGCCACCGGCTGTCCGGTGATCCCGGTGGGGCAGTGGGGTGCGCAGGAGGTGCTCCCGCCCTACACGAAGCGCCCGCACCTCGTGCCGCGCAAGAACATCGTCATGAAGGCCGGCGACCCGGTGGACCTCGACGACCTGCTCGGGCTCCCCGCGTCCGCCGAGACGACGGCGCGCGCGACCGACCGCATCATGGCCGCGGTCACGGCGATCGTGGCCGACCTGCGTGACGAGACCGCACCCGAGCAGCGCTACGACCCCCGCAGCAGCGGCGTACGCGAGACCGGCAACCCGCACGACACCGCCCACGACGGGGCCAACCGGACGAAGAGGAAGCGCACCCGATGACGAAGATCGCAGTGTTCAGTGCCGGGTCGTGGGGCACCGCCTTCTCGCTCGTGCTGGCCGACGCCGGCAACGACGTGTCCCTGTGGGCGCGGCGCGAGGAGGTCGTGGAGGCCGTCAACGAGCGCCGGGAGAACACCGACTACCTGCCGGGCATCGAGCTGCCGCCGTCGATCTCGGCGTCGACGGACCCCGAGGAGGTCGCCGCCGACGCGGACGTCGTCGTGCTCACCGTCCCGTCGCAGACGCTGCGCGAGAACCTCACCGCGTGGGCACCGGTCATCCCCGAGAAGGCCACGCTCGTGTCGCTGATGAAGGGCGTCGAGCTCGGCTCCCTCATGCGGATGAGCGAGGTGATCCAGGAGGTCACGGACGCCTCGGCCGACCGGATCGCCGTCGTCAGCGGACCCAACCTGGCCCGCGAGATCGCCCGCCGCGAGCCGGCCGCGTCCGTCGTCGCCTGCCTCGACGAGGATCGCGCCAAGCACATCCAGGCCCTCACCCACGGGCCGTCGTGGCGGCCGTACACCTCGGTGGACGTCCTCGGCTGCGAGATCGGTGGCGCCTACAAGAACGTCGTCGGCCTCGCCGTCGGCATGGCGGTCGGGCTGGGCTTCGGCGACAACACCACCGCCTCGGTCATCACCCGCGGCCTCGCGGAGACCGCGCGCCTGGCGACCGCGCAGGGCGCCAACCCGCTGACCCTGATGGGCCTCGCCGGGCTCGGCGACCTCGTCGCCACCTGCTCCTCGCCGCTCTCACGCAACCGCACGTTCGGCGAGCGGCTCGGCCAGGGCATGACGACCGAGGAGATCTACGCCTCCACCCGCCAGGTCGCCGAGGGCGCGAAGTCCTGCAAGTCCCTGCTGGAGCTCGCCCGCCGCACGGGCGTCGACGCCCCGATCGCCGAGGCGGTCGACGCCGTCGTCGACGGCAAGATGACCGCGCTCGACATGATGAACTCGTTCATCGCCCGCGACACCAAGCCCGAGCTGCACTGAGACGCCCAGCGCGTCGAGTCGGCGCGTCCTGACGCCAGAAGGCGGTCGAGTCGGCGCGTCCTGACGCGTGGATGGCGGTCGAGTCGTGCGAGTCGGCCGGTCCTGATCGACGCATGCGAGCGGAACCGCAGGATGCGCCGACTCGACGCCAGGTACGCGTCAGGATGCGCCGACTCGACGCCAGGTACGCGTCAGGATGCGCCGACTCGACGCCAGGATCGCGTCAGGATGAGCCGCCTCGACGCGTCAGCCGACGCAGCCGTCCAGCGCCGCGCGCAGGTCCTCCCAGAGGTCCTCGACGTCCTCGATGCCGACGGAGAGCCGGACGAGTCCCTCGGGGATGGTGGCGGCCTCGGCCTTCCAGCGGCGGCGGCGCTCGAGGCTCGACTCGACGCCGCCGAGCGAGGTGGCGTGGATCCACAGCCGCGTCTTGCGGCTGAGGAGGTCGGCGGCCATCTCGCCCTGGGCGAGGACGATGCTGACGATCCCGCCGAACCCGGGGTAGCGCACCTCCGACAGCGCGGGGTGCTCGCCGAGACGGCGTACGAGCTCCTGGGCGTTGGACTGCGCGCGCTCGACGCGCAGGTGCAGGGTGCGCAGGCCGCGCAGGGTCAGCCACGCCTCGAAGGGACCGGGGATGGCTCCGACGAGGTCGCGGCGGCCCTTCAGCACGCCGTAGAGGTCGTCGTCACGGGTGACGATCGCACCCATCTGCACGTCGGAGTGGCCGGCGAGGTACTTGGTCGCGGAGTGCACGACGATGTCGACGTCGTCCTCGAGCGGGCGCTGCAGCAGGGGAGTGGCGAAGGTGTTGTCGACGACGACGTAGGCGCCGGCCTCGTGCGCGGCCTTCGTGATCGTCGCGATGTCGGCGACCTCGAGGGCGGGGTTGGTGGGCGACTCCAGCCACACGAGCGCGGCGCCGTCGCAGGCCGCGACGACCGCGTCGGTGTCGGTGACGTCGACCATCTCGGCGGTCAGCCGGCCACGCGCCTCGAGGTCGGCGAGCTGCATGATCGTGCCGGTGTAGCCGTGCCTCGGCACCAGCACCTTGCCCTCCTTGCCCACCAGGTCGAGCACCGTGGCGACGGCGGCGAGCCCGGACGCGAACGTCAGGCACCGACCGCCCTCGAGCGCACCGAGCGTGTCCTCCAGCGCCGTCCACGTGGGGTTGCCGTAGCGGCCGTACTCCACCTCGCCGCCGGCCACGTAGGTGGCGGCCATGGTGATCGGCGTGTTGAGCGGGGCGTCGGGGACCTTGTCCGGCCGGCCGGCCGTGACGGCGATCGTGCCGGGCCGGAGCGGTGAGCCGGAAGTCGTGTCTGCAGCCATGCGCGCCAGCGTAGGTGGATAGGGTCGAGGCGATGAACGACACCTCCCCTGACAAGACCGCAGCCCCCCTCTCGGACCCGACCTCGGCCGCCACCTCGGACGCCACGAGCCGCAAGCCGCGCGTCGCCGTCGTCTTCGGGGGCCGCTCCTCCGAGCACGGCATCTCCTGCGTCACCGCCGGGAGCGTGCTGGCCGCGATCGACCGCGAGGCGTACGACGTCGTGCCGGTCGGGATCGCCCCCGACGGTCGGTGGGTGCTCGAGAGCGACGAGCCCACCCGGCTCGCGATCCGCGGCAACGACCTGCCGCAGGTCGACGCCGGACGGTCCCCGGTGGCGCTGATGGGCGCCGCCACCGGCACCGACCTCGTCGTCGCCGAGCCGGCCAGCGTCCCCTCGGTCATCGGCGAGGTCGACGTGGTCTTCCCGCTGCTCCACGGCCCGTGGGGCGAGGACGGCACCCTGCAGGGGATGCTCGAGATGGCCGGCGTGCGCTACGTCGGCTCGGGCGTGCTCGCATCCGCGATCGGCATGGACAAGGCCTACATGAAGGTCGTCCTCCAGGCCGCCGGGCTCCCCGTCACGCCCGGCATCGTCGTGACCCGCACGGAGCTCGAGCAGGACCCGGTCGGCGTACGTGCGCGGGTCGAGCAGGTCGGCTTCCCGTCGTTCGCCAAGCCCGCCCGCGCCGGCTCGAGCATGGGGATCAGCAAGGTGCACGACGCCTCGGAGATCGACGCGGCGCTCGAGGAGGCCTTCCGCCACGACCCCAAGGTGCTCGTCGAGCAGTCGATGGAGGGAGCGCGTGAGGTCGAGTGCGGTGTGCTCGGCACGCTCGAGGGCCCGGCGGAGACGTCGCGGCCGGGCGAGGTGCGCACCGGCGGCGACCACGAGTTCTACGACTTCGAGGCGAAGTACCTCGCCGACCAGCACACCGAGATCGACATCCCCGCCGACCTGCCCGCCGCGATCGAGCAGGAGCTGCGCGCGATGGCGGTGCGTGCCTTCGAGGCCCTGTCGTGCGAGGGTCTCGCACGCGTGGACTTCTTCGTGATGCCCGACGGCTCGCTGGTGATCAACGAGCTCAACACGATGCCGGGCTTCACCCCGACGTCGATGTACCCGCAGCTGTGGGCCGCCACCGGCATGTCCTACCCCGACCTCGTGGACCGGCTCGTGCAGCTGGCGCTGCGCCGCGACACCGGCCTCCGCTGAGGCACTGCTACAGGCAGGCCAGGCCTTCCCCGAGGTGCTCCTTCAGCGCCGGGGCCAGCTCGGCCAGCGCACGGTCGATCCCCTCGGTGCGGTAGTCGGCCGGCACCAGGACCTCGACGTAGGGCCGGAGGCTCAGCGCGATCGGGGTCGCGTCCTCGGACTGGTCGGAGAGCTGGTCGTCGGTGACGTACCAGCCCACGCCGTCGATGACGTTGCACTCGGCGGTCGGCTCGTAGTCGCCCGGCTCGGCCACGCCGCACGTGAGGACGTACGCCGGATCGCCCCAGGCCGCACCCAGCGCGTCGGCCGGCTCGACCTCGCGCCGGTCCAGACCGGCGAGGGTGTCGGGGAGGTCGGCGACGAGGGACTCGCAGGCGGCCCGGTCGGCCGACGGAGAGCTCGACGTCGTCGATCGTCGGGGTGCTGCTGCAGCCCGCGAGGGCGAGCAGGACGGTGGCGGCCCCGGACGCGACGACGCCCCGGCCCGTGGACGGACCGAGGCGTCGACTCAGGTGCACGTGGGCCGGTCGGCTCAGATGTGGACGACCGGGCAGGTGAGCGTGCGGGTGATGCCGTCGAGGTTCTGCACCTTCGAGACGACGAGCTTGCCGAGCTCGTCGACGTTCTTGGCCTCGGCTCGGACGATCACGTCGTAGGGACCGGTGACGTCCTCGGCGAGCGTGACGCCGTTGACCTGGGCGATGGCCTTCGGCCACCTCGGCGGCCTTGCCGACGTCGGTCTGGATCAGGATGTAGGCCTGGACGACCATCGTGGACTCCTCGGTCTCTTCAGCGGGTGTGACCGGCACAACCTACCGCGGGACGCGGGGCGCCCGACAGGGGATGGGTGACAGTGGTCACCACCCCGGTCTGGTGGGATGGGCGCATGGCACCGGCAGCAGACGCAACCCTCGGGCGAGGCAGGCGAGTTCGGCCTGATCTCCCAGCTCATCTCCCAATTGGGCGAGATCTTCGAGGGCGACGAGCACGTGCTCGTCGGACCCGGGGACGACGCCGCCGTGCTGCGCGTCAAGCACGGCCACGTGGTCGTCTCGACCGACCTGATGGTGGAGGGCCGCCACTTCCGCCGCGACTGGGCCGGCGCCGACGACGTCGGCCACCGCGCCGCCGCCCAGAACATCTCCGACATCAACGCGATGGGTGGCACCGCGCGTCACCTCACCATCGGCCTCGCGGCCCCCGCGGACCTCCCGGTCGCGTGGGCGCTGGACTTCGCCCGCGGCTTCGCGGAGGAGTGCGCGAGCGTCGGTGCGACGGTCGTGGGCGGCGACGTCACGCGCGCCGACCAGGTGGTGATCGCCGTCACGGTGATCGGCCAGTGCACCCAGGCGCCCGTCCTGCGCTCGGGCGCCCAGCCCGGCGACGTCCTCGCGCTCACCGGTCGTCAGGGGTGGGCCGCCGGCGGCCTCGCGGTGCTGGGTCGCGGCTTCCGCTCCCCGCGGGTGCTGGTCGAGGCCTACCGCCGACCGGAGCCGCCGTACGCCGCGGGCAAGCAGGCCGCCGAGGCCGGGGCGACCGCCCTCATCGACGTCTCCGACGGCCTCCTCGCCGAGACCGGGCACATCGCGGACGCGAGCGGCGTCGCCATCGACGTACGCACCGCGGCGTTCGAGATCCCCGAGCCGCTCCAGGCCGTCGGCGCGGCGCTGGGCGCCGACCCGATGCAGTTCATCCTCAGCGGTGGCGACGACCACTCGCTGCTGGCGACCTTCCCCGACGCGGCGTCGGTCCCGTCGGGCTGGCAGGTGATCGGCGAGGTCCGCGAGGGCGAGGGCGTCACCGTCGACGGTGGGACGTACGACGGCCCCACCGGGTGGACCCACTTCTGAGCCCGCTGGCCCTGTGAGTCTCGCGGGGACTCCGACGGCGCCAGGACCCCGAGAAACGACGAAACCCCCGCCGCAGAGCGACGGGGGCCTCGACGAAGAAGACGTCAGGTCAGCGCGAGACCTTGCCGGCCTTGAGGCAACCGGTGCAGACGTTGAGTCGCTTGGGCGTGCCGTTCACGGTCGCCCGGACGCGCTGGATGTTGGGGTTGAAACGACGCTTGGTGATCTTGCGCGACCAGGGACGGTTGTTTCCGAAGCCCGGCTTCTTGGCGCAGATGTCGCAGACGGCAGCCACCGTGCACTCCGATCCGTTCGAGGGTGATAGATGTTCATCAGGCCTGACCGCCAGAAGCGGCAGCAGGCAACCGCGCAAGAGTAGCCGAGGACCTGCGGCGAGATGAAATCGCAGGGGCCGTGGGTGCCGGGCACTACCCTGTGGCGCGCACCACATCGTACGACGAGGCAGCCTCAGCACCACATCCGAGCCAGGCCCAGCAGGGGCCCGGCAGGCGCCCGCCAGGGCACCCACCGGCACCGAGCAGACACCCGGGAGCAGACCGACGCGATGGAGCACGTCACCCACGGCATCACGCTGGACGGCGTCGCGCGGTTCGTCGACATCGCCACCGACGCACTGTCCTCGGCGCGCGAGGAGATCGACGCGCTCAACGTCTACCCCGTGCCCGACGGCGACACCGGCACCAACATGTTCCTCACCGTCTCCGCGGCCCGCGACGCGCTGCGCGAGGCCCTCGCGAGCGACCCCGGGCTGTCCCTGGGCGACGGGATGGCCGTGCTCGCCCGTGCCGCGCTCCTGGGCGCGCGCGGCAACTCCGGGGTGATCCTCAGCCAGATGCTGCGCGCCTACGTACGCCACCTCGCCGGCGCCGCGATCGCCGACAAGCCGCGCCGAGACGATCGCCGCCGCCATGGCCGAGGCGACGGAGGCCAGCTACGCCGCCGTCGGCTCGCCCGTCGAGGGCACGATCCTCAGCGTGTCACGCGCGGCGTCCGACGCCGCGCTGGAGGCGGCCGGCCGCGGGGCGCGCACCCGCGACGTGTTCACCGCGGCGGCCGCTGCGGCGCGCGCCGCCCTCGCCCGTACGCCGGAGCAGCTCGCCGTGCTGGCCCAGGCCGGGGTCGTCGACGCCGGCGGCCGGGGCCTGTGCGTCGTGCTCGACGCGGTCGAGACGACGGCCACCGGACGCCGGCCCACGCCCTGGTCGGCGCCGATCGGCACCCACCTCATCCCGGTCGCGGCAACGCCCCCGGGCGACGACCTCACCGAGGACGGCCCGGGCTACGAGGTGATGTACCTCCTCGACGCCGACGACCAGCACGTCGCCGACCTCCGTGCGACGCTCGCCACGCTCGGCGACAGCCTCGTCGTGGTCGGCGGCGACGGCCTGTGGAACGTCCACGTGCACGTCGACGACGTCGGCGCTGCCATCGAGGCCGGGATCACCGCCGGTCGCCCGCACCGCGTCCGGGTCACCCACTTCGCCGACCAGGTCGCCGCGGGCCCGCAGCCCGGTTCGACCCGCGCCTCGACCCGCACCGGTCGCAAGGTCGTCGCGGTCGCGGCGGGGCCGGGCCTGGCCGCGCTGTTCGAGTCGGCGGGCGCGGTCGTGGTGACCGGGGGGCCGGGGCAGCGTCCCTCCACCGGCCAGCTGCTCGAGGCCATCACCGGCTGCGGTGCGGCCGAGGTCGTGGTGCTCCCCAACGACGGCGACACCGTGCGCGCCGCGGAGATCGCGGCCCGCACGGCCGAGGTCGAGCACGACGTCTCCGTCGAGGTGATCCCCACCCAGGCGCAGGTCCAGGGCCTGGCCGCCGTCTCCGTGCACGAGCCGGGTCGCGCCTTCGACGCCGACGTCCGGGAGATGACCGCGACCGCCCGCCACGCCCGTCACGGCGCCGTCACCGTCGCCGCCCGCCGCGCGATCACGATGGCCGGTGCGTGCGAGCCCGGCGACGCGCTCGGCGTGATCGCCGGCGACTTCGCCGTCGTCGGCTCCGACCTCGAGGAGGTCGCCACCGACGTGCTCGAGCGGCTCCTGGCCGGTGGCGGCGAGCTGGTGACGATCGTGTCGGGCGAGGACGGGGAGGACCTCGCCCAGCGGGTCGCCGCCCACGTCGAGCGACGCCACCCCCACGTCGACGTCGCCGTCCACGACGGCGGCCAGCCGCGCTACCCGCTGCTCGTCAGCGTCGAGTGACCGGCAGGATCACCTCATGGTCGCGATCACCCCGGACAGCCCGATCGGCGCGGTCTTCGGCAACAGCCACAAGAAGCGCAAGCTCGCCGAGGAGGGTCTCGGGCTGACGACCGTCGGTGACCTGCTGCGCCACTTCCCCCGTCGCTACGTCGCCGCCACCGAGCTCACCGAGGTCGCCACGCCCGTCGTCGGCGAGCAGCTGACGATCGTCGGCGAGGTGCGCTCGTGCGAGAGCGCCCCGTTCTTCAGCGGCAACCGTCGCCAGTTCCGTACGACGGTGCGCGTCCGCACCGACGGCCCCGACTTCTCCATCACGCTGTTCAGCCCCTACGCCAGCCTGGCCGAGCGCCACGAGGCCGAGTTCCGCCCCGGCAGCCGGGCGATCTTCACCGGCAAGGTCAAGCAGTACCGGGGAAGCTGGCAGCTCGAGCAGCCCCACGGCTTCGCCCTCGACGGCGACGAGGCGGTCTCGATGAGCAAGCTCATCCCGATCTACCCCCTCACCGCCAAGCTCTACTCCTGGGACCTGCAGAAGGTCGTCTCCGCCACGCTCGACCTCGTCACCGGCGTGCCCGACGTGCTCACGCCCGAGCTGCGCGAGCGGTTCGAGGTGCTCGACGTGATGCAGGCGCTGCGCTGGGTCCACGCCCCCGACGACTGGAAGCAGGTCGGCGCCGCCCTGAAGCGCTTCCGCTTCGAGGAGGCGCTGGTGCTCCAGCTCGTCCTCGCCCGGCGCCGGGCCGCGCACCGCGCCCAGGGGGCCCGGGCCCGCGCCCGCCGCGACGACGGGCTGCTGGCCGCCTTCGACGCGCGGCTGCCGTTCGAGCTGACCGGTGGTCAGCGCGAGATCGGCGACCTGGTCGCCGACGAGCTGGGCCGCGACCACCCGATGAACCGTCTCCTGCAGGGCGAGGTGGGATCGGGCAAGACGCTCGTCGCCCTCCGCGCGATGCTGCAGGTGGTCGACGCCGGGGGGCAGGCCGCGCTGCTCGCCCCGACCGAGGTGCTCGCCCAGCAGCACCACCGCTCGATCTCCGCGATGCTCGGCGACCTCGCCCAGGGCGGCATGCTCGGCGGCGACCCCGACGCCACCCAGGTCGTCCTGCTGACGGGGTCGATGGGCAAGGCGGCCCGTCAGGAGGCGATGCTGCGCATCGTCACCGGCGAGGCGGGCGTCGTCATCGGCACGCACGCCCTCCTCGAGGACCGGGTGGAGTTCGCCGACCTCGGCCTCGTCGTCGTCGACGAGCAGCACCGCTTCGGGGTGGAGCAACGGGCCGCGCTGACCGACAAGGCCGGCACGCCGCCCCACGTGCTCGTCATGACCGCGACCCCGATCCCGCGCACCGTCGCGATGACCGTCTTCGGTGACCTCGAGACGTCCGTCCTCGCCGAGCTGCCCGCCGGGCGGGCCCCCATCCAGACCAACGTCGTCCCGCTGGCCGACCAGCCGTCGCTGGATCGACCGGGTCTGGCAGCGGGTGCGTGAGGAGGTCGAGCAGGGCCACCAGGCCTACGTCGTGTGCCCGCGGATCTCGGGCGACGCGGGGGAGGAGGGCGAGACCGACCAGCTCGACTTCGACGAGGACGGCGCCGACATCACCCCCAAGCGTCCGCTCGCCGCGGTGGAGGACGTCCACGCCGAGCTGGTGGCCGGCCCGCTCGCCGGGCTCCGCACCGCCGTCCTGCACGGACGCATGGCGCCCGACGACAAGGACCGCACGATGCGCGCCTTCGCCGCCGGCGACCTCGACGTGCTCGTGTCGACCACGGTCATCGAGGTCGGCGTCGACGTCCACAACGCCACCACGATGGTCCTCCTCGACGCCGACCGGTTCGGCGTCTCGCAGCTCCACCAGCTGCGCGGCCGCGTCGGCCGGGGCGGCCTGCCCGGCCTCTGCCTGCTGGTCTCCCACGCCGACCTCGGCACGCCCGCTCGCGAGCGGCTCGACGCCGTGGCGTCGACCACCGACGGCTTCGAGCTCAGCCGCGTCGACCTCGAGCAGCGCCGCGAGGGCGACGTGCTGGGCGCCAACCAGTCGGGCTTCCGGTCCGGTCTCGTCACACTTCGGGTATTGCGCGACGAGAAGACGATCGTCCGTGCCCGAAAGGCCGCGGAGGCGTTACTCTCCGAGGATCCGGCGCTCGCACAGGCGCCCGCCCTGGCCGACGTCGTCGCCGAGGTGGAGCGCTCCGCGGCGTCGGAGTTCATGGAGAAGGGCTGACCACGGGGACATGACTCGCATCATCGGGGGCACGGCGGGGGGCCGTCGGCTGGAGACGCCGCGCGGTCAGACGACCCGACCCACGAGCGACCGCGTGCGCGAGGCGCTGTTCTCGGCGATCGAGTCCCGCACCGGCTCGCTCGACGGGCTGCGCTTCCTCGACCTGTACGCCGGCTCCGGCGCCGTCGGGCTCGAGGCGTGGTCGCGGGGGGCGGGCGTCGTGACGATGGTCGAGCACGACCGGCGCACCGCGGCGTTGATCGCCCGCAACGCCGCCACCCTCGGCTTCTCGCGCGCCCGGGTGGTCGCGACCTCCGTGGCGTCGTTCCTCGCCTCGCCGCCCGCCGCGCCCTACGACGTGGTCTTCGCCGACCCGCCCTACCCGATGTCCGACCAGGACGTCGACGCCGACCTGGCGGCGCTGGTCGACCACGGGTGGCTCGTGCCCGGCGCGCTGGTGGTCGTCGAGCGGGCGGCCAAGCGCACCGTCGTCACCTGGCCTCCCGGCCTCGAGGAGGACCGCACGCGGCGCTACGGCGAGACCGACGCTTTGGTACGGTCACGCCACCCTGGCCCCCTGATCCCGAGACGGGACCGGAGCCCCCGCCCAGTCCCAGCCTGAAGGAAGGACGCCCGTGCGTCGCGCTGTCTGCCCCGGGTCGTTCGACCCGGTGACCAACGGCCACCTCGACATCGTCGGTCGTGCCGCCACGCTCTTCGACGAGGTCGTCATCGCCGTCGGCGTCAACATGAGCAAGAACCGCCTCTTCACGCCCGAGGAGCGCATCGAGATGCTGCGCGAGGCCACCTCGGGCATCGCCAACGTGCGTGTGTCGGGCTTCGACGGGCTCATCGTCGACTTCTGCCGCGAGATCGGGGCCGTGGCGATCGTCAAGGGTCTGCGCGGGGCCGGTGACTACGAGTACGAGCTGCCGATGGCGCAGATGAACTCGCACCTCACCTCGGTCGAGACCGTGTTCCTCCCCGGTGCCGTCGGCAACGCGTTCGTCTCCTCGAGCCTGATCAAGGAGGTCGCCGCGCTCGGGGGCGACGTACGCGGCCTGGTCCCCGAGCCCGTGCGCGAGCAGCTGGTCGCACGGCTCGCCGAGCGGCGGGCCTGAGGTCCGCGCGGACCCTGTGGGAGACCCCACGCGTCACCCGTTTTGCCCCGTCGGTGGGGCGACGGATACGATTCCGAGGTTGTGTTGGTGTCCAGATGTGGGAGCTCGTCGTGAACAGCCTGGACCCGAGGGCGCCGCTCGTGCTTGATACGCGCGAGCTCGGCCGCCGCCCGGGGTCCCAGCGTGAGCTCGAGCTCTCCGTCCCGGCGCCAGCACAACTTGGCATCGAAGTCCTCGCTGTCCCCGAAGGATCGCCGGTCGAGCTCGACCTGCGGCTGGAGGCGGTCATGGAGGGCGTGCTGCTCACGGGCACGGCCACGGCCGCGCTCGAGGGGGAGTGCGTACGGTGCCTGCAGCAGATCGAGGACGAGATCCACGTGACGCTGCAGGAGCTCTACGTCTACCCCGACCAGCACGACAAGGCCGCGGAGCACGACGACCGCGACCTCGACGACGAGACCAGCCGGCTCGAGGACGACCTGCTCGACCTCGAGCCCCTGCTGCGGGACGCGGTGGTGCTCGCACTACCGTTCCAGCCGCTGTGCATGGACGATTGCCCGGGATTGTGCACCGAGTGCGGTGCGCGACTCGCGGACGACCCGGACCACGCGCACGACGCGGCGATCGACCCGCGCTGGGCGGGGCTCCAGCAGCTCCAGCCGGACACGGCAGCACCGAACCAGCAGGACACCCAGGACTGAACTCCACCGGGAATCCCCGGCGGAGAAGCAAGCAAGCCCCACGTAAGTAGGAGACCACCATGGCTGTTCCGAAGCGGAAGATGTCGCGCAGCAACACGCGCCACCGCCGTTCGCAGTGGAAGGCCGTCGCGCCGACCCTCGCGACGTGCGCCAACCCCGCCTGCGGCGCCAAGCACCTCCCGCACCGCGCGTGCGGCCAGTGCGGCCAGTACGGCGCCAAGGCCGACCGTCGTCAAGTTCTCTGATCGTCCTCTGACCACCGACGAGCTCCGCGCAGCGCTCGGTGATCCGGTCCTGGATCCCGAGCTGCTGCAGCGTGCCCTGACGCACCGCTCGTTCGCCTACGAGAACGGGCAGCTCCCGACCAACGAGCGCCTGGAGTTCCTCGGGGACTCCGTGCTCGGGGTCGTGGTCACCGAGACGCTCTACCGCGTCCACCCGGACTTCAGCGAGGGCCGTCTGGCCAAGCTGAGGGCCGCGGTGGTCAACGCGCGCGCCCTCGCCGACGTCGCCCGGCAGATCGGGCTCGGCCAGCACATCATGCTGGGGCGCGGCGAGGAGACCACCGGTGGTCGCGACAAGGCCTCGATCCTGTCCGACACCGTCGAGGCGGTCATCGGGGCGATCCACCTCAGCGGCGGCATCGACGAGGCGGCCAAGGTCGTCCACCTCCTCTTCGACCCGGTGATGGAGGCCGCCGCGTCCATGGGCGCCGGCCTCGACTGGAAGACCTCCCTCCAGGAGCTCTCGGCCGACCTCGGGCTGGGCGTGCCCGAGTACCTCATCGAGGACGACGGCCCCGACCACATGAAGACCTTCGTCGCGCGCGTGCGCGTCGGCCAGCAGGTCCTCGGCAACGGCACCGGCCGCTCCAAGAAGGAGGCCGAGCAGGGCGCCGCCGAGACCGCGTACCGCGAGATCAAGGCCGCCCACGCCAACGGCCAGCCCGTGCCGGAGGCGGCTCGCCGCCGTGGCACCGGCCACGGCCACCGGCCCCGACGCCTGAGCCGTGCCCGAGCTCCCCGAGGTCGAGGTCGTCCGCGCCGGCCTCGAGCGCCACGTCGTCGGCGCGACCATCGAGGCCGTCGAGGTGCTCCACCCGCGGCCCGTGCGCCGCGACCACCGCGGTCCGGCCGGCTTCGTCGCCGCCCTGGTGGGCCAGCGCATCGAGGCCGTCCGCCGTCGCGGCAAGTACTTCTGGCTCGCCCTCGCCAACGGTGACGCCCTCCTGGGCCACCTCGGCATGAGCGGGCAGATGCTCCTCCACGAGCCGGGTGCGCTCGACGAGCGCCACCTGCGGGTCCGGTTCACGCTCGCCGCCCCCGCGCCACTGGTCGAGGGCGCCCCGACGGCCGTCGCGCGACCTCTCGAGATGCGCTTCGTCGACCAGCGCATGTTCGGCGGCCTCGTGGTCTCGGCAGGCGGGGCCGAGCTGCCCGCCGAGATCGCGCACATCGCCCGCGACCCGATCGACCCGGAGTTCGACGACGACGAGTTCGTGCGCCGCGCGCGGCGTCGTACGTCCGCGATCAAGCGGCTGCTGCTCGACCAGGGCCTGGTCTCGGGCGTGGGCAACATCTACGCCGACGAGGCGCTGTGGCGCGCCCGGCTGCACGGCGAGCGGCCGGGGGACCGGCTCACCGGGCCGGTGCTGCGCGAGCTGCTCGGCCACGTCCGCGACGTGATGGGGCAGGCGCTCGCGCAGGGCGGCACGTCCTTCGACGCCCTCTACGTCAACGTCAACGGCGAGTCCGGCTACTTCGACCGCTCGCTCGACGCCTACGGCCAGGAGGGGGAGCCGTGCCGTCGCTGCGGCACCCCGATCCGCCGCGTCGCGTTCATGAACCGCTCGTCGTTCTTCTGCCCGACCTGCCAGCGACCGCCGCGTGCGCGGCGCGCCGGTAGGCGTTGACCGCCCGCCACCTCGGTGGGACTCTTGGAGACGGCCGCTCTGCGGTCCAGTACCCCCTTCTGGAAAGGCACCCCATGGCGAAGGCGCTGATGGGTCATCTGAACAGCGACGTACGGACCGCCTCGGTCCTGGCCGTCGAGAACAGCCGGCTCCGCCGCCGGGTCGGGGACCTCGAGTCCCTCGTCCTCCGGCTGCAGGCCGAGAACGACCGCCTGGCCGCGGCCGCTCGCGACGAGCTGAAGGTCGAGGACCTCCAGCCCGCCTGACGCGACCCGCGTCACGTCAGGCCGAAAACCTGCTGCACCCCGGGCGACCCCCGGCGTAGGGTCTCGCGCTTGTGACCCCTTCGAGACGCCGCGGCGGCCTCCTCACGAGAAGCCGCTTCGTCGAGACCGTCCTGCCGGCACGGCTCGGCCGGCGCTTCCGGTGGCTGCTCGTCTCGTCGTGGACGACCAACATCGGCGACGGGGTCGCGATGGCCGCCGGGCCGCTCCTGGTGGCCTCGCAGACCGACGACGCGCGCCTGGTCGCGATGGCCGGCCTGCTGCGCGGCCTGCCGTGGCTGCTGATCGGGCTGCACGCGGGCGCCATGGCCGACCGCCTCGACCGGCGTACGGTCGTGGTGACCGCGAACCTCGTGCGCAGCGTCGTCCTCGCGCTGCTCTGCGCCTCGATCGCCACCGGTCACGTGTCCATCACGGTCGTGCTGGTGTCGGTCTTCGCGCTGGGCGTGGCCGAGGTGTTCGCCGACTCGACGTCGAGCACGCTCACCCCGATGTTCGTCGACAAGGCCGACCTCGGCATCGCCAACTCCCGGATGCAGGCCGGCCTCCTGACGGCCAACCAGCTCGTCGGACCGCCGGTCGGGGCGTTCCTGTTCGCTGCCGGGATGGTGTGGCCGTTCGCGAGCCAGCTCGTGTGCGTCCTGCTCGGCGTGGTCCTGGTGTCGCGCATCGGCTCGACCCGCGACCAGGTGCGCGACTCGGTGGACACCCACGTGCGCCAGGACATCGTCGAGGGGATCCGGTGGCTCTGGGGGCACGCCGCGATCCGCACCCTGGCGATCGTCATCCTGACCTTCAACATCACGTGGGGCGCCGCGTGGTCGATCCTCGTGCTCTGGTCCCTCGACCGGGTGCACATGGGGGAGGTGGGCTTCGGCCTGCTGACCACCGCCTCGGCGCTCGGCGGGATGGTCGGCACGTTCCTCTACGGTCGCCTCGAGCGCCGCTTCGACCTCGCCACGCTGATGAGGACCTGCCTCCTGCTGGAGGTCCTCATGCACCTGGCGCTGGCCCTCACCACCGTGCCGTGGGTCGCGCTGCTGATCATGTTCGGCTTCGGCGCCTACGCGTTCGTGTGGTTCAACGTCTCGCAGGTCGTGCGGCAGCGGGCCGTGCCGATGGAGTTCCAGGGCCGGGTCGGCTCGGTCTACCTGATCTTCGTCTTCGGCGGGATGGTCGTCGGGCAGGGGATCGGCGGCGTGATCGCCCAGCACTGGGGGCTGGCCGCGCCGTTCTGGTTCGCCTTCGTCGGCTCCGGACTGACCCTCGCGCTCGTGTGGTCGCGGCTGCCGAGCATCGCCCACGCCGACGAGCCCGCGGCCGCGGCCTCGGCCGCCTGACCGTCGTACGACGGCTCCGGACCGAGGTCAGGGGCGCAGCCGGCGTCCCAGCCGACCCACCAGGCCGGTGCCGACCGGCTGGGCGGGTGCCGTCGCCTCGGCACGCGCCCGGTCGCGCTGGCGGCGTGCCCGGTCGCGGGCCGACCGGACCTTCGTGAGACGCTCGCGCGTCTGCGCCAGCTGGTGCTCGAGGTCGGCGACGACGTGGGCCGGGACCAGGTCCGCGTCGTCGGACCGCGGTGACGGCCCCTCGTCCGGGAGCTCCGCCCGGAGCCGGGCGAGGGCGGCCCGCGCCTCCTCGGTGGCCACGACCGGGTCGCGCCGACGGTCGAGCCGCCGCAGGGTGGCGTAGAACTCCTGGTCGCCCACCCGCGTGGCCGTGATCCGCTCGACGGCGAAGTCGACCTGCCCGAGGACGAGCAGGTCGTCCATCAGGCCGGCGAAGACCTGCGGCGTCAGGGGCCAGACGTGGCAGTCGACGTAGTCACCGGCCTGCTGCCGGGCGACGTGCCGGCGGACGTCGTCGATCGGGTGCGATCCCTGCGTCGGGGGCTGCTCCCCGCCCCACGCCTGCTCGGCGGAGTAGTCGACGGCCCGCATGAAGTGGTCGAGCACCGCGCGCACCGACGGCGTGCGGTCGTCGTCGAGGTGCGCCTGGACCACCTGGCCCACGGTCGCCGGGGCGCGGTGCACGTCGAAGCAGTAGCGACGGTCCGGGACGGCGAGCAGCAGGGCGCCGTCCCAGGTGAGCACCTGGGCGACGTCGCGCAGCCAGCCGACCATGTCGGGCACGTGCTCGATGACGTGGCTGGCCACGACGTGCTGGTAGGGCGCGTCGGCCGCCACCGCCTCGGCGAGCGTCGACACGGTGCCGTCGGGCCGGGTGAGCCAGAAGTGCTGCTCGGGGATCGCGTCGGGGTCGACGGCGGGGTTGCCCGCGTAGTGGGCGACCAGCCCGGTCCGGTCGACGACGTCGACGTAGCGGACGTCCGCCGCCTCCGCGCCGACGACGGGGTTGGCCAGGGGACCGATCTCGAGGCAACGCCCCTGTCGGAGGTCGGCGTCCCCCAGGATCCGGGCACGGCGTGCGGCTCTCATGCCTGCCGACCCTAGGTCGTCCTCGGCCGGTGCCCGGCAGCCCGTGCCACGATGGGCGCGTGGATGCCCTCGCGGAGCTCGTGGAGTCCCTGCCCGCCGGTGTCGTCGCGACGGACCCCGCGACCGTCGACACCTACCGCCACGACTGGTCACGCGACGTCGGCGCCGGTACGCCCGTGGCGGTGGTGCGCGTCGAGGACGCCGAGCAGGTGCAGGTCGCGGTGCGCTGGGCGGCCCGGCACGGCGTACCGGTCGTGCCGCGCGGGGCCGGGTCCGGGCTCTCGGGTGGGGCCAGCGCCGTCGACGGCGGCATCGTCCTCAGCCTCGAGCGGATGCGGGCGATCGAGATCGACACCAGCTGCCAGGTCGCCGTCGTCGAGCCGGGTGCCTTCAACGCCGAGGTGAAGGCCGCCTCGCGCGAGCACGGCCTCTGGTACCCGCCGGACCCGTCGTCCTACGAGATCTGCTCGATCGGCGGCAACGTCGCCACCAACGCCGGCGGCCTGTGCTGCGTGAAGTACGGCGTCACCACCGACTACGTCCTCGGCCTCGACGTCGTCCTCGCCGACGGCACCCTCATCACCCTCGGCGGCAAGCGGATCAAGGACGTCGCCGGGCTCTCCCTGCTCAAGCTGTTCGTGGGCTCCGAGGGCACCCTCGGCATCGTCACCCGAGCGATCCTGCGGCTGGTGCCGCTGCCGCTCCCGCCCGCGACGCTGGTGGCGTCGTTCCCGTCGGTGGTGGCCGCGGCCGAGGCCGTCGTCGCCGTACGACGATCGCTGCGGCCCTCGATGATGGAGCTGATGGACCGGGCCACCATCAACGCCGTCGAGGACTTCAGCCCGCGCGGCCTCGACCGCACGGCCGGCGCCCTGCTGGTCGTCCAGTCCGACGCACCGGGCGATGCCCGGGCCGCGGAGATCGCCACCGTCGAGGCGGCCTGCGTCGCTGCCGGTGCGACCGAGGTCGTGGTCACCGACGACCCGGCCGAGGGGGAGATGTTCGTCGAGGCGCGTCGGATGGCCTTCCCGGCCGTCGAGGCGCGCGGCAGCCTGCTGCTGGAGGACGTCGGTGCCGCGGTGCCGCTGCTGCCCGACCTCCTCGCCGCGGTCACGGAGATCGCCGAGCGCCACGACGTCGAGATCCCCACCGTCGCCCACGCGGGCGACGGCAACACCCACCCGATCATCGTCTACGACGCCGCCGACGCGGACTCCGAGCGCCGGGCCCGCGCCGCGTTCGACGACATCCTCCAGGCGGCCATCCGCCTCGGCGGGACCATCACCGGCGAGCACGGGGTGGGGCGCACCAAGAAGGCGGCGCTGCCCGACCAGCTCGGCGAGGACGTGATGGCGCTGTCGCGCCGGATCAAGGACGCCCTCGACCCGGCCGGCATCCTCAACCCGGGTGCCGTCCTGTGAGGCCCGCAAATTGGCTAACGTCGGGGTCATGATCCGCGAGCGCCACCTCTTCGGTCCCGGCCCCTCCAACCCCTACCCGGAGGCCACGCGCGCCCTCGCCGAGCCTCTGCTCGGGCACCTCGACCCGGAGTTCCTCCGGATCATGGACGAGACCTGCGACATGCTCCGCAGCGTCTGGGGCACCGACAACGCCCGCACGCTCCCGCTCAGCGCGACCGGCTCGGCCGGCATGGAGGCGGCGTTCGTCAACACCGTGCACCCCGGCGACGTCGTCGTGGTCGCGGTCAACGGGCTCTTCGGCCAGCGCATGACCGACGTCGCGGCCCGCTGCGGCGCCGAGGTCGTCGCGGTCGAGCACGACTGGGGGCAGCCGGTCGACGTCGACCGCGTGCTCTCCGCGCACCCGGCGCCGGCGATCATCGCCGCCGTCCACGCCGAGACCTCGACGGGCGTGCGCTCGGACATCGCCGCGCTGGGAGCCGGGAAGGGTGAGGCGCTGCTCCTCACCGATGCCGTGACCTCGATCGGAGGCATCGAGCTGCGCGCCGACGCGTGGGGCGTCGACATCGGCTACGCGGGCACGCAGAAGTGCCTTGGCGTCGCCCCCGGCCTGGCGCCGTTCACCATCAACGACCGCGCCTTCGAGCGCCGCGTCGAGACCCCGCGCTCGTGGTACCTCGACCTCGGGATGCTCGGCGGCTACGTCGGCGAGGCCGGCGTCAAGGGAGGGCAGCGGACCTATCACCACACCGCGCCGACGGCGATGGTCGCCAGCCTCCACGGCGGCCTCACCCGCATCCTCGAAGAGGGGCTCGAGGCCGTGTGGACGCGCCACCAGGAGGCCGGCGACGCGCTGCAGGCCGGGCTCCAGGAGATGGGCCTCGAGCTGTTCGCCGCCGAGGGCAGCCGCCTGCCGGAGCTCACGACGGTCCACGTGCCGGACGGCGTCGACTCCGCGGCGGTCCGCAAGGAGCTCCTCGACCGCTACGGCATCGAGATCGGCGCGGGCGCGGGGGCGTACGCCGCCAGCGTGTGGCGGATCGGCCTGATGGGCCGCAACGCCCGCCCCGACGCGGTCGTCCTCGTGCTGGCCGCGCTGAAGGATGTCCTGGACCGTGCCTGAGGTGTTGCTGCGTCCGATGACGCCGGAGGAGTACGACGCCTGGCGTGCGCAGTCGGTGCGCGACTACGCCGCGGACATCGCGACGTCGCGCGACCTCGACCCCGAGTCGGCCATGGCGCAGTCGGCGGGCGAGTTCGCCCAGCTGCTCCCCGACGGTCTGGCGAGCACGGACATGCACGTGTGGACCGCGGTGGTGGACGACGAGGCTGTCGGCATGGCGTGGATCGAGCTGCGACAGCGTGCCTCCGGTGTCTCGGCCTGGATCTACGACATCAGCGTCGACGCCGACCACCGCGGCCGGGGTCTGGGCCGCGGGCTGCTCGACGCCCTGCACGCCGCCGCCCGCGACCTCGGAGCCACGTCGATGGCGCTCAACGTCTTCGGCGACAACACCACCGCGATCCGGCTCTACGAGACGTCCGGCTACGCGGTCACGGCCCAGCAGATGAGGCGCGAGCTCTGAGCCCGATCAGCCCAGCCGCTCGGCCGCCAGCCGGCCGAGCGCCAGCACGCCGCGCTGGGGCGGGCGTACGTCGGTGAAGCTGACATCGAGGACCGAGACCGTGCGGCCCGTCCGCACCACCAGGACCCGCCGCCAGTCGGCGGAGCCCGACTGGAACCACCCGATCAGCATCCCGGCGGACTCGTCACCGACGACCGGCGGGAACCACGCGCGGTTCTTGAGGCGTACGGCGCCGCCCTCGCCGTCGTCGGTGTCGACGTCGCCCACGCAGCGCTTGCTGAACTCGCGGTAGCGCTGCACGAGCGCCCGGGCCTGGCGCACGGAGCCGAACCGGACGAGGAACTGGTCGACGAGCACCACCGAGCGGCGCCGGCCGTCGGGCGAGACGCTTCCCTGGATCGCGCTGCTGCCGCGGACGGCGATGCCCTGGTCCTCGCAGCCTCGCGGTGCGAAGACGGGAGACCGCATCACGGTGCGCAGCGGGTCGCGCATGTCGGGGTAGACGACGACGTGGTCCTCGAGCGTGAGGAGCTGTGCCCGGGTGAGCGGCTCGGGCGGTGCCTGCGCGGCGACGACCGGTGACGGCGCGTGGAGCGCCACGAGGACGGCCAGGGTCGCGGCGAGGGCGACGATCGGGCTCCGCATCGCCCCAGCATGGCCCGGTGCCACGCCGCGTGCAACGGCCGTGAGGGACGGAGGGTGTCGTAGGGTGAGCCGCGCTGAGCTTCCCCAGTTGTCAGTGGCCGTCTCGACCCGGTGAGGAGCCCGCGTTGTACCTGAAGAGCCTGACCCTCAAGGGGTTCAAGTCCTTCGCGTCCTCGACGACCATGCAGCTCGAGCCGGGCATCACCTGCATCGTCGGTCCCAACGGATCGGGCAAGTCCAACGTCGTCGACGCCCTCGCCTGGGTGATGGGCGAGCAGGGCGCGAAGAGCCTGCGCGGCGGCAAGATGGAGGACGTCATCTTCGCCGGCACGTCCGGCCGCCCCCCGCTCGGCCGCGCCGAGGTGCAGCTGACCATCGACAACTCCGACGGCGCACTGCCGATCGACTACGCCGAGGTCACCATCAGCCGCACGATGTTCCGCAACGGCGGCTCGGAGTACGCCATCAACGGCACCGGGTGCCGGCTGCTCGACGTGCAGGAGCTGCTCAGCGACTCCGGCATCGGCCGCGAGATGCACGTGATCGTCGGCCAGGGCCAGCTCGACTCGATCCTGCACGCCACCCCCGAGGACCGCCGCGGCTTCATCGAGGAGGCCGCCGGCGTCCTCAAGCACCGCAAGCGCAAGGAGAAGGCGCTCCGCAAGCTCGACGCCACCGACGGCAACCTGACCCGGCTGGCCGACCTGCTCTCGGAGATCCGCCGCCAGCTCAAGCCGCTGGGACGCCAGGCCGAGGTCGCCCGGCAGGCGCAGACGGTGCAGGCCGACGTGCGCGACGCCCGCGCGCGCCTCCTCGCCGACGACCTCGTCACCGCCCGCACGGCCCTCGAGTCCGAGATGGCCGACGAGTCGCTGCTCCTGCAGCGCCGCGAGGAGGTCGAGGCCCAGGTCACCGCCGGTCGCGAGAGCGAGTCCCGGCTCGAGGCCACCCTGCGTGACGACCTGCCCCGCCTGGCCGCGGCGCAGGAGACCTGGTTCGCCCTGTCCGGTCTCAAGGAGCGGCTGCGCGGCACCGCGTCGCTGGCCGACGAGCGGATCCGCAACGCGGCAGGCGCCGCCGAGGGCGACACCGTCGACTCCGGCCGCGACCCCGACGACCTCGAGGCCCAGGCCGAGCGCGTGCGCCGCCAGGAGGCCGAGATCGCCGCGCAGGTCGAGCAGCAGCGCGCGGACCTCGACGCCGCCGTGGTCGCCAAGCGTGCGGCCGAGGAGGCCGCGGCCGAGGAGGACAGGCGCATCGCGGGGCTCCAGCGGGCCGCCGCTGACCGGCGCGAGGGGCTCGCGCGCCTCACCGGCCAGGTCAACGCCCTGACGTCACGCTCGGAGGCGGCGGACGCCGAGATCCAGCGGCTCACCGACGCCCGCGAGGACGCCGTGACCCGCGCCGAGCGGGCGCAGCGCGACTTCACCGCCCTCGAGACCCGGGTCGCCGGGCTCGACGCGGGTGAGGAGGGCCTCGACTCCGAGCACGAGGACGCGGTGTCCGCCCTCGACGAGATCGACGAGCAGCTCGCCCGGGCCCGTGAGGACGCCCAGCAGGCCGACCGCCAGCGGGCCGGCCTCGTCGCCCGTCGCGACGCGCTCGAGATCGGTCTCAACCGCAAGGACGGTGCCGGCGCGCTGCTGGCCGCGACCGACGAGGTCGGCGGCCTGCTCGGCTCGGTGGCCGCGCTCCTCGACGTCGACCAGGGCTACGAGACCGCGGTCGCCGCCGCGCTCGGCGCTGCCGCTGACGCGGTCGTCGTCTCCGACACCGCCTCGGCCGTCGAGGCGATCGCCCACCTCAAGCACGACGACCTCGGTCGCGCCGGGATGCTGCTGGGCGGCGCACCGACCGCCGACCGCGACTGGCCCGCGCTCCCCGACGGGGCGGCCTACGCCGTCGACGTCGTGTCCGCGCCCGACGACGTACGCCCTGCGGTGGCGCGGCTGCTCCACCAGGTCGCGGTCGTCGACGACCTCGATGCTGCCCGGCGGCTCGTCGCCGAGCGCCCCGACGTCGTCGCCGTGACCCGCGAGGGCGACCTGCTCGGCGCGCACTTCGCGGCCGGTGGATCCAGCAGCCAGCCGAGCCTGATCGAGATCCAGGCGGCCGTCGACGAGGCCGGCACACAGCTGGCCGAGGCGACCGCGTCCTCGGAGCGGCTGGGCTTCGAGATCTCCCGCCTCGAGGCGGCCCGCCACGACGCCCTCAAGCGCGTCGACGTCGCCCTCGCCAAGCTGCACGAGTCCGACGCGACCCTGGCCGCGGTGGCCGAGGAGCTCGGGCAGTACGGCTCGCAGGCCCGCGCCGCCAAGGGCGAGGCCGACCGCCTCGAGCGCGCCATCGCCACCGCCCGCGAGGCCCGCGAGGCCGACCTCGCCGGTCTGGTCGAGCTCGAGGCCCGCCTCGCCGCGGCCCAGGACGTCACCGACGAGGAGCCCGACACCGCCGACCGCGAGCGCCTCGCCGAGGCAGCCCGGGAGGCACGACAGGCCGAGATGGACGCTCGTCTCGCCCTGCGCACGGCCGAGGAGCGGGCACGGGCACTCAACGGGCGCGCCGACTCCCTCCTGCGCGCCGCCCAGGCCGAGCGCGAGTCGCGCGCCCGCGCGGCCGAGCGCCGTGAGCGGCTGATCCGCGAGGGGGCCGCCGCGACGGCGGTGTCCTCCGCCGTCCGCGTCGTGCTCCACCAGCTCGAGCGCTCGGTCATGCTGGCCGCCGACGAGCGCGCCGCGGTGGAGGAGTCACGCCGGGGGAGCGAGCAGGAGCTCATGGCCGTGCGCACCCGGCTGCGCGACCTCGGCCGCGAGCACGATGAGCTCGTCAGCTCGGTCCACCGCGACGAGATGGCCCGCACCCAGCAGAAGATGCGCATCGAGCAGCTCGAGGAGCGCGCGCTGGACGAGCTCGGCCTCGATCCCTCCGGCCTGGTCGACGACTACGGTCCGGCCACGCTCATCCCCTTCACCGGCGAGGTGGCCGAGGGCGAGGAGCCGCCGGAGCCGACCCCGTTCGTCCGCGAGGAGCAGGTCAAGCGGCTGCGCTCCGCCGAGCGTGCCCTGTCCATGCTCGGCCGGGTGAACCCCCTTGCGCTCGAGGAGTTCTCCGCGATGGAGGAGCGGCACAAGTTCCTCACCGAGCAGCTCGAGGACCTCAAGCGCACGCGCAAGGACCTCCTCGACATCGTCCGGGAGGTCGACGCCCGCGTGGAGCAGGTCTTCACCGAGGCCTACGCCGACGTGGAGAAGGCCTTCGACTCCACCTTCGCGCGCCTCTTCCCGGGCGGTGAGGGTCGCCTCGTGCTCACTGCTCCCGACGACATGCTCAACACCGGCATCGAGGTCGAGGCGCGACCGGCCGGGAAGAAGGTCAAGCGGCTCTCGCTGCTGTCGGGCGGCGAGCGGTCCCTCGTCGCGGTCGCCTTCCTCGTCGCGCTCTTCAAGGCCCGGCCCTCGCCGTTCTACATCCTCGACGAGGTCGAGGCAGCGCTCGACGACACCAACCTCGGTCGCCTGCTGGAGATCTACGAGGAGCTGCGCGAGAACTCCCAGCTGCTCGTGATCACCCACCAGAAGCGCACGATGGAGGTCGGCGACGCGCTCTACGGCGTCACGATGCGCGGCGACGGCGTGTCCGCCGTCATCAGCCAGCGTCTCCGCGACGCCGAGCCGCCTGAGCGACGAGTCGAGTGCGCCGCCGGTCGTATGCCGCACGGGGCCGCGCACTCGACCTGCCCGACCCACCCGCTCCGACTACGTCGCCTGGCGCACCGCGACGACGCGGTGGCGCGACGACGACGCCTACGGCCACCTCAACAACGCGACCTACTACGAGCTGTTCGACACTGCCGTCAACGCCTACCTCTACGAGGCGACCGGCGTCGACGTCCGGGCGCTGCCGCAGATCGGCGTCGTCGCCGAGACGGGCTGCCGCTACTTCCGCGAGATCGGCTTCCCCGAGCCCATCGAGATGGGCCTCGTGGTCGACAAGGTGGGAACGAGCTCGATCGTCTACCGCATCGGTCTCTTCCAGGGTCCCTCGGACGAGGCGGCGGCCGAGGGGCGCTTCGTCCACGTCTACGTCGACAACTCGGGCGGCGCCGGCGCCCGGCCGGTCGCCCCGATGCCCGACCCCGTCCGCGCGGCCGTCGTACCCCTGCTCCGCCCGCAGGGGTGAGCGTCCTCACCCCGACGCGCCGGTGGCGCCCGTCGATGCGTGGGCGCCACCCGTCGTGTGCCACCGTGGAGGAGACCCGACCGGCCCACCTCGGAGGAATCCCGTGCTCGCGATCGTCCTGATGATGTCCCTCGGCGTGCTCGTCGCCGCGGCGGTGGCTGTCTACGTCGCCTACCCCCACCGCGGGGAGGAGATGCCCGTCGCCCCTCAGCTCGGCGACGCCATGCGCAAGGGCGTCGACGCCCTCCCGACCCTCGAGGACTCCGAGTCCCGCGTCTGACCCCATCGGGAGGGTGACTCCCGGCGTGGCGCCTCGCGCCGACCCGCGCGCGGGCTAGCGTGCGAGAGGTGACCGGCACCCGCCACGACGTCGCCAAGGGATACTGCGCGGCCTGCGGGGCGATGGTGTCCCGCCAGTTCCGGCCCGGACCCAACGGGCGGCCCGACGCGGCCTGTCCCCGGTGCGGGAGCCTGGAGCGGCACCGGTTCCTCTCCCTGTTGCTCGGCAGCCTCTCGCCCGAGCTGCGTGACCTCGACACCGTCGTCGAGATCGCCCCGTCGCGTCAGTCGAAGCTGCTGCTCGACCGGCTCGACGCCCGGCGCCGGATCAGCCTGGACGCCGGCTACGACGCCCGTGACGTCGACGCGCTGGCCAGCCTGACCCACCTCCCGCTGCGCGACGGCTCGGTCGACCTCCTGGTCTGCTACCACGTGCTCGAGCACGTCCCGGACGACTGCGCGGCGATGCGCGAGATCGCGCGGGTGCTCAGCCCGCGCGGGATCGCGCTCCTCGAGGTGCCGATCAAGATGGGTGTGGCGACCGAGGAGGACCCGTCGGCGACGCCGGAGGAGCGCGTGCGTCGCTTCGGGCAGGTCGACCACGTGCGCTGGTACGGCGACGACTTCGACGCGCGCCTCGCGGACGCCGGCCTCGCCTCGGTGCGGGTCACGCCACCGGCGCTCGTGGGCGAGTCGGCGGTGCGGTGGTTCCGGCTGATGCCCCACGAGGTCGTGTGGGTGGTGCACCCGGGCCGGGGGAGCGCGTCCCCGATGCTGGCGGGCGGCCCCGGCTCCGGCCTGACCGCCGCGTTCGACGCCGTCCTCGCCGACCTCGCGAAGGCACAGGGTCGCCTGGCGCGTGAGCGCGAGCGGGCCATCCGTCTCGTCGCCCAGCGCGACGACCTGCGTGCCCGTCTGGCCGAGGAACAGTCCCGCCGAGGGGCCCGGGTGCTCACCCGGCTCCGGCGCGCCGTGCCCCTCTGATTGGATTGGCCCATGGGTGACTGGCTCTATCTGATCATCGCCATCGCGGTCGTGGGCCTCCTCACGCTCGCCGGGCTGCTGACCTCCGGACGACGTCGGAAGGAGGTGCCGCCGCCGAGCGGCCGCACCGACGTCATCGCGCCGCCGCCGACCGAGGGTGAGGTCGCGACCGAGGCTCCGCCGGAGCCGGCGGTCGACACCGCCGAGCCGGCCGCCCCGGCGCCGACTGTCGAGAGGCCCGAGGGCACGGCCTCGCGCCTCGTGCGCCTGCGGCAGCGGCTCTCCCTCTCGCAGGGCGGCCTCGGCAAGGGCCTGCTGGCCCTGCTCAGCCGCGAACGCCTCGACGAGGACACGTGGGAGGAGATCGAGGACACCCTCCTCACCGCCGACATCGGCGTGGCGCCGACGCAGGCGCTCGTGGAGCGCCTCCGCACCCGCCTGCGGGTCGAGGGCGGCCAGCCGTCCGACGTACGAGCGGTGCTGCGCGAGGAGCTGATCGAGCTCGTCGGCACCGACCTCGACCGACGCGTGCAGGTGACCGGCGCCGACGGCAAGCCCGGCGTGGTGCTCGTGGTCGGTGTCAACGGCGCCGGCAAGACCACCACCGTCGGCAAGATCGCCCGGATCCTCGTCGCCGAGGACCTCTCCGTCACACTCGGTGCCGCCGACACGTTCCGCGCCGCCGCCGTGGAGCAGCTCGCCACGTGGGGTGAGCGCGTCGGGGTCGAGGTCGTGCGCGGCCCCGAGGGCGGTGACCCGGCCAGCGTCGCGTTCGAGGCCGTCAAGCACGGCGTCGACAACGGCGTCGACACGGTGCTCGTCGACACCGCCGGCCGCCTGCAGAACAAGGCCGGGCTGATGGACGAGCTGGGCAAGATCAAGCGCGTCATCGAGAAGCAGGCCGACGTCACCGAGGTGCTGCTCGTCCTCGACGCCACCACCGGCCAGAACGGCCTCATCCAGGCCCGCGTCTTCAGCGAGATCGTCGACGTCACCGGCATCGTGCTCACCAAGCTCGACGGCTCCGCCAAGGGCGGCATCGTGGTGCAGGTGCAGCGCGAGCTCGGCGTACCGGTCAAGCTCGTCGGCCTCGGCGAGGGACCCGACGACATGGCGCCGTTCGACGCGGCCGCCTTCGTCGACGCCCTGCTCGGCTGACGAGCGGGGTCGAGTCGGCGCATCCTGACGCGTGAGGAGGGTCGAGTCGGCGCATCCTGACGCGTGAGGACGAGTCGACTGGAGCTCGATCAGGACGAGCCGACTCGATGGGTCTGGAACGTCAGGACGAGCCGACTCGACGGGTCTGGAACGTCAGGACGAGCCGACTCGACGCCGTACGCCGGTCAGCGGCGGGCGAGGAGGGCGCGCACCGCGTCGTCGATGAGCGTCTCGGCCCGCTTGTCGAAGCTGTGCTCGGCGATGATCCGGGTCGCGATCTCGCGGCGGGTCGCATCGTCGGGGAACGCGTCGTAGGGCGGCGTCACCAGGCGCGCCAGCTCGTGCTCGTTGTCGAAGGGGAGCACCAGGCCCGAGAAGATCTCCTCCAGGCCGTCGATCCGGTCGCTGAGGATGCGGGCCCCGCAGGCCGCCGCGTCGAAGAGGCGGTTGGAGGCGAAGCTGTCGCGGCGCATGTCGAGGTGGTGGTCGTTGAGCACGATCCCCGCCGAGGCGTAGAGCGCGCCGACCTCGCGGTTGTCGACGCCGCCGGAGGCGATCTGGTCGCGCTCGACGAAGTCGGTCCAGTCGTTGCCGTGGAGGGTGAGGTCGGCGCCGATCGCGAGTGCGCTGCGGACGGCGTAGCGGTAGATGCCACGTGAGTTGCCGACGAAGAGGAGCGCGGGCCCGGTGTCGGGCTCGGCCCGGTCGGGGTGGAACCAGCGCGTGTCGGTGCACTGCAGGAGCTGCGTGACAGGGGTGCCCCACTCGCGGCTCACCCGCTCCGACCAGCTGGTGCTGGCGGCGTAGACGAGGTCGAAGCCGGCCACCTCGTCGGGCGTGATCATGTCGGGGTGGCTGATGATCCACTCGACGTTGAGCAGGCCCGGGCGGGGCGTGACGCGGTCGAGGCCGCGGAGCACCAGGAGGACGTCGTCGTGGTCGCGCGAGTCGCGGTGCCGGGCGTCGCGGCGGTCGATGGCCACGTGCTGGCCGCGTCGTTCGAGGGCGTCGGCCAGCGACCGGGCGAAGTAGGTGTCGCCCCACCGGTCACCGCGCTGGGCGGCGGGCGCCGCGATGTCGACGGCCCACCGCAGCCGCGGGGGCGACTCGCGGATGCCCTCGACGGCCCGCAGGACGAGCTCGGGCACCAGGACCGACGCCGCGCCCCGGTCGGTGGGGTCGGCGCTGACCATCCGGCTGCGCTCGTCGGTCACCTCGAGCCCGGCGGCCCCGAGCTGCTCGCGAGCGTGGTCGGCCGCCGGTCGCGGTCCGGCGAGCACGGTCGCGCGCAGCGACGACATCGCGCCGATCAGCGCCTCGGCCTCCGCGTAGGGGGTGCGGGAGGTGATCACCGTGTCGGGCACGAGCACCGAACCACCGAGGCCCGCGCGCTGCGCCCTCAGGCCGAGGTCGGTCTCGGCGAGGACCGAGTGGTAGCGCGGGTCCAGGCCGTGCAGCGCGACCGCGGTCGCGGTGCGCAGCGCCACCAGGGGCGAGGCGGGAGCGGCGACCGCGCTCTGGCCGATGCGTACGGCGTCGCTGGTGGGCAGGCCGGCGAGGAACAGCTCGGGGTGCGGGTTGTCGGTGGTGAAGCGGGCGCCGGCGCTGAGCACCACGCCGTCCAGGTCGACGACCAGCGGCTGCGCCACCCCCACCCCGGGCTCGCGCAGCACCTCGGCGAGCTGCTCGGCGATGGGCTGGCGCGGCGGCATCGCCTCGGGCCGGACGAGCACGACCGTGCTGCCGGCGGCCTCCACGACGCCGACGTTGGTGGCGACCGACATGGAGACGGGGGCGGGGACCGAGACGAAGCGGGCGCCGGCGATGACCGAGGCGATGGACGCGGCCAGGACGTGGTGCGCCCGGCGCATGCGGACGCCGACGAGCACCAGCTCGGAGCCCTCGCGCGGCACCGAGCCGAGCCACTCCACCGTGCGTCGGGGCTCGGGTCCCAGCGGCATGACGTGACTGACCAGGCCCTCGTCGGTCTCCCGGCGTGCGGCGGCGTCCCAGTCGACGAGCTGGCGCTCGAGGACGACGGAGTCCCAGTCGTCCTCGAAGCCGGGCGGCGGCGTCTCCGGCCGGCGCAGGACGGGTACGTCGACGGCGAGCGGCTCGTGGTCGCGCGTGAGCCGCAGCAGCAGGTCGCGCTCCGCCGCCCCGTCGAGGCCCTCGTCGAAGCCCCCGACGTCCTTGACGGCGTCGCGTCGCAGGAGCGCCGTCGCGAGGTCGACCGGGCGCCCACCGAGCAGCTCGTGACGGGACCGGCCCACGGCCCCGGCGCCAGCCACCACCGCGGCAGCCCCGCTGTGGTGGGCGTGCGCCAGCAGGTCGCCGAGCATCTCGGGCAGCCACTCACGCCCGAGCGGCAGGAACGCCACGTGCTCGCCGGTGCCGTGCTCGAGGGCCACGTTGAGGGCGCGGGCGAGCCCGCACCGCGACTCGCGCACGACGGTGACGCGGTCGTCGAAGGCCGCCACGCCCTGGAGCACGGCCGCGGTGTCGTCGACCGATCCGCGGTCGACGGCGACGAGGTGCCAGTCGGTGAAGGACTGGGCCTGCAGCGACGCCACCGTCTGGTGCACGAGCGGACCGTCGTCCTGCGCGGCGATCACGACGGTCACCGCCGGGGAGGTGCCCAGCGATGCGGGCATCGCAGGCGTGGGGCCGACCAGCTGCGGACGCTCGCGGACGACCTCCTCGCGCCACTCGGTCGCGGCGGCGATGGCGGCGGCGCGGTAGGTCGACCAGGACACCTTGCGGGGCAGGATCCGGGTCGGCAGCGGGGTGCCCGGCCCGGACGCCCCGAGCCAGTAGGACAGCGCCCCGTAGGGATGGTGCCGGGCCTCGGGGTAGGCCGCGAAGATGATCCGCGGGTCGACGAGCGGGTGCGGCGCGATCCGGTTGCGCCGGCGACGCTCGGAGACGTACCAGAGCACGGGGTGCTGGCCGGCCCGCTGCCACGAGCGACGCCGCCCGATCCACTGGGCCTCGAAGAGCGGGTGGGGCGACACGTCGCCGGCGGCGACGACCGCGCGGGCCGCCTCGAGGGTCGACTCGAACGCGGTGCCGAGCTGGGCGGCGACGTAGTCGGCGTCGACGAGGCCGGAGGCGACCATGACCTCGGCGGCGTCGTCGAGCCTCACCTGGACCGGCCGGCGACGCTCACCGCGCATCGGAGTACCTCACCCGCGGGAAGAGGGGCTCGAGCGCCAGCGGCGTGGGGAGCAGCCGCTCGGTGTCGCGGAGGGGGTAGTACTGCGCGGTCTCCTCGAGGAACTCGCGCACCCCGTCGAAGCGCTGCGGGAAGCGACGCTCGCACAGCTCGAGCAGCCGCTTGGCGTCGAGGTTGTAGGGGTCGTAGCGCAGGGTGTCGATCTTGACGTAGGGGAGCCGTGCGTTGTCGAGCACCCGGTCGGCCAGGCTCCGGGCGGGGTTCCAGGGCTCGTTGGCCCGCTCGCGCCACTCGCGGACCTCGGCGCGGGTGCGCGGGAAGTGGGAGCGGTGGGCGGCCCACCAGCGCATCCGCTCGCGGGCGATCCGCCGGTCCTCAGGGGTCTCGACGAAGTAGGTGTCGGACAGGAAGCCCGCCTCGTAGAGCCGGCGCGACATGCCCACCTCGTAGCGCCGGATGACCTGGCGGCGCTTGGAGATCGGCTCCATCTCCTCCCAGAACGTCGTGAACGCCCGCGATCCGACCACCCACGGGCGGAACGCGATGAAGAAGGACTGGATGTGGGGGGCGACGCGCTCGGCGCCGGTCAGGCCCCAGAAGTCGCACGGTCGCGTGGCCATCTCGGCGAACACGGACTCGTAGGAGTCGAGGGCGAAGACGTAGGTGTCGTTGCAGACCACCACCTCGTCGTACGCCGTGAGGTCGCCGGCGGCGTCGAGGCCGACCTTGTAGCTGAAGAAGTCGTAGCCGTAGTTGGCCCGCTCGACGAGGACCGCGCGCTCGGTCAGCCAGGCGCGGGCCGAGTCCTGCAGGTTGGCCGTCGTGCAGACCAGCAGGGTGTCGACCGACGCGGCCAGCGCCTCCACCTGACCACGCACGTGGGGCCGCAGCTCCCCGGCGACGTCGTAGTGCGCCATCACGGCCAGTCTGGACACGGCCGAACACTAACAAGCGTCCTCCGGGGTCGATCCGTTCACACACCTGTAACACGAGGGCTCATTCCGTTGCGTGCGTGCAACATCCGTCGCGGCCCGGCGAAACCTCGTCCGCACAGGCTGCGGGTCATCACGTGGGCACCGCCATGACAGCGGCGTCATGGCCCGGGTGACCACCCCGTTTCGTTCGTGCTCGAGTTCCTGGAGGTCCTGTGGACGGCTATTACGCCTTCATGCTGGTGGCGACTGCCTTCGTCCTGATGATGACGGTGCCCGCGCTGGCGCTGTTCTACGGCGGCATGTCGCGGTCGAAGTCCGTGCTCAACATGATGATGATGTCGTTCATCGCGGCCGCCATCGTCGGCATCCTGTACGTCGCCGTCGGCTGGTCGATGGGCTTCGGCGGCAACGGCACCTTCTTCGCCAACCCGTTCGAGCTGTTCTGGCTCGACGGCGTCACCACCGACAACTACATCTACGTGATGTTCCAGATGACCTTCGCGATCATCACCGCGGCGCTGATCAGCGGCGCGGTGGCCGACCGGCTGAAGTTCTCCGCCTGGGTGGTCTTCCTCCCGCTGTGGGCGCTCATCGTGTACTTCCCGATGGCCCACATGGTCTTCAGCTGCACCCCGGACTCGCTCATCTGCGGCCGCATCGGCGCCCAGGACTACGCGGGCGGCACGGCCGTCCACATCAACGCCGGCGTCGCGGCCCTGGTGCTCGTGCTGCTCCTCGGCAAGCGCATCGGCTGGCCCCGCGAGCAGATGCGCCCGCACAACCTCACCCTGACCATGCTCGGCGCGGGCATGCTGTGGCTCGGCTGGTACGGCTTCAACGTCGGCTCGATCGTCTTCGGCACCAGCTTCGACGAGGACCCCGACGCCTTCCTCTCGCAGTTCTACTCCGAGACCGGCCGCACCTTCGCCAACACCACCCTCGCCACCATGGCCGCCATCCTCGGCTGGCTCCTGATCGAGCGGCTGCTGCACGGCAAGGCCACCTCGCTCGGTGCCGCCTCCGGCATCGTGGCCGGCCTGGTCGCGATCACCCCGGCGGCCGGAGCCGTCGACATCAGCGGCGCCGTGGCCATCGGCATCATCGCCGGTGCGGTCTGCGCGTGGGCCGTGGGCCTGAAGTACAAGCTCGGCTACGACGACTCGCTCGACGTGGTCGGCGTGCACCTCGTCGGCGGCGTCGTGGGCACCGTGCTGATCGGCGTGTTCTCCACGGCGGAGGGCGCCGGCGGCGTCAACGGGCTGCTCTACGGCGGCGGCTTCGCCTCGCTCGGCGACCAGACCCTCGGTGTCCTGGTGGCGGTGGTCTACTCGGGCGTCCTCACGACTGTCATCGCCCTGGCGATCAAGTACACGATGGGCCTGCGCCTCGACGAGGAGGACGAGGTCAACGGCATCGACCTCGTCGCCCACGGCGAGACGGCGTACGACCTGCACGGCGGCACCGGCGGCGGGAGCAGCAGCGTCCTCGCCGCCTCCACCGCCCCCGTCGCGACCACCACCAAGACCGAAGGAGCCAGCGCATGAAGCTCGTGACCGCGGTGATCAAGCCGCACAAGTGGGAGGACGTCCGCGAGGCGCTCGAGACCTTCGGGGTCGCCGGGATGACGGTCTCCGAGGTCAGCGGCTACGGCCGCCAGAAGGGCCACACCGAGGTCTACCGCGGGGCGGAGTACGACATCGCCCTCGTCCCCAAGATCCGCATCGAGATCGTCGTCGACGACGCCGACGCCGACGACATCGTCGGGATCGTGGTCAAGACCGCGCAGACCGGTCGGATCGGTGACGGCAAGGTCTGGGTCAGCCCCGTCGACACCGTCGTCCGTGTCCGCACCGGCGAGCAGGACGCGTCGGCTCTCTGATGGCGTTCCCTCTTCTCGGGGCTCCCGGGGACGTGACGGCGTGACCGCAGAACTGCGACAGACCAGGGCCACCTCGGCCGACGAGCTCTGCCGGGAGGCGTACGCCGCCTCCGGCGGGCCCGTCGCCGGGGTGGCCCTGGTCGCCGTCGGGGGGTACGGCCGGGGCGAGCTCGCGCCGCACTCCGACCTCGACGTCGTCCTGGTCCACGAGGACGGCCTCGACCTCGGCGACCTCGGCGCCACCCTCTGGTACCCGCTGTGGGACTCCGGGCGGCGGCTCGACCACTCGGTCCGCTCGATGAGCGAGGTCCTCGAGGCGGCGGCGGACCTCCGGGTCGCGCTCGGCCTGCTCGACGCCCGTCACCTCGCCGGCGACCCGGGCCTCAGCCTCCGGCTGCGCACCACGATGCTGGCGGACTGGCGCCGCCAGGCCCGGACCCGGCTGCCGGAGCTCAAGGCGATGACGCTCAAGCGCCACGACGTCACCGGCGAGCTGGCGCACGCGTCGGTGCCCGACGTGAAGGAGGCCGAGGGCGGGCTGCGCGACGCCGGCGTGCTCAAGGCCATCGAGGCCAGCTGGCTCGTCGACGCCTCCACACCCGCGCTCGAGGCGGCGCGACAGATGCTCCTCGACGTCCGCGACGAGGTGCAGGACCTCGCCGGCCGTCCGGCCGACCGCATCGCCCCCGAGATGTGGGGGCCGCTGGCCCAGCGGCTCGGACTGGCCGACGCCGAGGCCGCCCAGCGCCACGTCCGCTCCCTCGGCCGCCGGATCGCCCACCTCTCGCGGCTGGCGTGGCGGCGCACGGACGCCGTGATGGCCCGGTCGACGGGGGAGCGGGGCCGCCGGACGCCCGCGCTGGAGCGGATCGCCCCCGGCATCGCGCTCTCGCGCGGCGAGGTCGTCCTGGACGCCGGCACCCGGCCCGGTGACGACCCGACCCTGCTGCTCCGCGCGGCGGCGGAGGCGGCGAGCCGTGACGTCGTCCTCGCGCCCACCACCGCCGCCCGCCTGGTGCGGGAGGGAGCCGAGCTCCCCGTGCCGTGGCCGGCCCCCGCCCGCGACGCCCTCGTCCGCCTGCTCGCCAGCGGGCCCGCCCTGCTACCGGTCTGGGAGACCCTCGACGAGGTCGAGGGCATCGAGACCTTCCTGCCCGAGTGGGAGCAGATCCGGCTGCTGCCGCACGCCTCGGCGATCCACCGCTTCACCGTCGACCGGCACGTCGTGGAGACCTGTGCGGAGGCCGGCACCCTCATCCGCAGCGTCCGCCGGCCCGACCTGTTGCTGGTCGCCGCGCTCCTGCACGACATCGGCAAGGGCTCGCTGCACGACCACTCGGTCGCCGGCGAGCCCCTGGCCCGCAAGGTGGTGGCCCGGATGGGCTTCACCGACCTCGACGCCGAGGTGGTGGCCTCCCTCGTCCGCTGGCACCTCCTGCTCGCGGACCTCGCGACCACCCGGGACCCCGACGACCCGGCGACCACCGCCGAGCTGCTCACCCACGTCCCCGACGCGGCCAGCCTCGAGCTGCTGCGCGCGCTCACCGAGGCCGACGCCCGGGCCGCCTCGCCGGCGGCCTGGACGACGTGGCGGGCGTCGCTGGTCGACCGCCTCGTCTCCCGGGCCGGCCACGCGCTCGGCGCCGAGATCACGCCCGTCGCCCCGGCCGAGACGCTGCCCGTCCCCGACGTCGTACGACGCGACCCGGCCGCCGTGGCGGTCGGGATCGCCCCGCACGAGGTCGGCGCCACCGTCACCGTCGTCGCGGCCGACCGCGTCGGCCTGCTCGCCGACGTCGCCGGCGGCCTCGCCGCGCTGCGGGTGCCGGTGCACGCCGCCCGCGCCTGGTCGCAGGTCGACGCGGACGGCGAGTGGGGCGTCAGCGCGTGGGAGGTCCCCGACGCCTACCTCGACGCGAGCGTCGTGCGTGACCGGATCCGCCGCGTCGTCGAGGGCACCCAGCGGCTCCCCGACCTTCCGGCACGCCCGGACGGTGAGCTGCCACCGATCGTCGAGGTCCGCCCGGACGCCTCGCGCGCCTCGCTGGTCCTGGAGATCCGTACCTCCGACCGCCCCGGCGTGGTCCACCGCGTGCTGACCACCCTTGCCGGGCTGGGGCTCACCGTCGCCTCCGCGCACGTCTCCACGCTCGGCCCCCAGGCGGTCGACGTGTTCTACGTCCAGGAGGTCGGCGGCGTGCGCCCGACGGAGGAGCGGGCCGCGGCGGCCGCCCATGCCGTACGCACGGCGCTCGGCGGCTGAGCGGCCCGGCCACGGGGCGACTCGAGCGGACCATCCTCCGCTCGACGCACGCCATGGCGTGCGTCCAGCGTCCACGGCGTGCGTCCAGTCCGTCCGCCGCCCGTCGTCCATCCGCCCGCAGCCCGCGTACGTCGAATCGCTCGGACCCTGCCCCGGGCGGATACGCTGGTCGCCGTACGACCGTGACTCCAGCCACCGATGCGAGGGACAGACCCACACCGTGTTCGCCACACTCTCCGACCGCCTTGCCGACACCTTCAAGAACCTGCGGGGCAAGGGCCGGCTCTCCGAGGCCGACATCGACGCCACCGCGCGTGAGATCCGCATCGCGCTGCTCGAGGCCGACGTCGCGCTGCCCGTGGTCAAGGAGTTCGTCGGGGCGGTGAAGGAGCGGGCCCGCTCCGAGGAGGTCAGCGGGGCCCTCAACCCGGCGCAGCAGATCATCAAGATCGTCCACGAGGAGCTCGTCACGATCCTCGGCGGCGAGACGCGCCGCCTGCGCTACGCCAAGAGCGGGCCGACGGTCATCATGCTCGCCGGCCTCCAGGGCGCCGGCAAGACGACGCTCGCGGCCAAGCTCGCGCTGTGGCTCAAGGACCAGGACAAGACGCCGATGCTCGTCGCGGCCGACCTCCAGCGTCCCAACGCCGTCCAGCAGCTGCAGGTCAACGGTGAGCGCGTCGGGGTCCCGGTCTTCGCCCCCGAGCCGGGCAACGCCCAGGGGATCGAGCACGGTGGCGACCCGGTCGACGTGGCGCGCAGGTCGATCGAGGAGGCGAAGCGCAAGCTCCACGACGTCGTCATCATCGACACTGCCGGTCGCCTCGGCGTCGACGCGACCCTCATGCAGCAGGCCGCCGACATCCGCGACGCGGTGCAGCCCGACGAGGTGCTCTTCGTCGTCGACGCGATGATCGGCCAGGACGCGGTGACCACCGCGCAGGCCTTCCTCGACGGTGTCGGCTTCGACGGCGTGGTGCTCACCAAGCTCGACGGCGACGCCCGCGGTGGCGCCGCGCTGTCGATCCGCTCGATCACCGGCAAGCCGGTCATGTTCGCCTCCAGCGGCGAGAAGATGACCGACTTCGACCTGTTCCACCCCGACCGGATGGCCTCCCGGATCCTCGACATGGGCGACATGCTCACCCTGATCGAGCAGGCCGAGAAGGCGTTCGACTCCGAGCAGTCGATGAGGGCGGCCGAGAAGCTCGCGACCAAGGGCGGCTTCACGCTGGAGGACTTCCTCCAGCAGATGATGCAGATCCGCAAGCTCGGCTCGATGACCAAGATCATGGGGATGCTCCCCGGGATGGGTCAGTTCCGCGACCAGCTCGAGAACTTCGACGAGCGCGAGATCGACCGCATCCAGGCGATCATCCAGTCGATGACGCCGGCCGAGCGCGACAACCCGAAGATCATCGACGGCTCACGTCGTGCCCGCATCGCCGCCGGCTCCGGCCGTCAGGTGTCCGACGTCAACCAGCTCGTCGACCGGTTCTTCGAGGCGCGCAAGATGATGGAGTCGATGGCCAAGGGCGGCGGCATGCCCGGGATGCCGGGCATGCCCGGCCTCGGCGGCGGCAAGCGCGCCGGCGGCCGCCAGGCTCCGCAGGCCAAGGGCAAGAAGGGCAAGAAGCGCGTCTCCGGCAACCCGGCGAAGGCTGCCCAGCAGAAGGCCGCGCAGAAGACCGCGTCGGAGGAGAAGGCCGCCAACCCCTTCGGCAACCCCGACGGCGCCGACGTCGACTACGAGAAGGCGGCCGAGCAGCTCAACCTGCCCAAGGACTTCTCCCAGTTCCTCAAATAGTGTCGACCCTGGTCGTCGACGGCGCCAACGTCGTCGGGTCCGTCCCCGACGGATGGTGGAAGGACCGCGCGGGGGCGGCGCGCCGCCTGCACGAGCGGCTCCTCGTCGCCGACACGTCGTACGACGAGATCGTGCTGGTGCTGGAGGGACAGGCCAAGGGCGGCGTGCGTGCCGGACGCGACGCCCACGTCCGCACCGTGCACGCGGCACGTGACGGCGACGCCGAGATCCGGGAGCAGGCCCGTCGTGCGGGAGAGGCCGGTGGCCACGTCGTCGTGGTGACCGCCGACCGGGCGCTCGCTGCCAACGTGGCGCCTGCGCAGGTGCTCAGCCCGTCCTGGCTCCTCGACCGGCTGTAACGTCCCGGGCATGCCCCTCGAGCCAGCCCAGCGCTTCCGCGGACCGGTCCTGCCCGACGGCGAGGCGCGGGACCTCTACGTCGTCGACGGCCGCATCACCTACGAGCCGCAGGCGGGAGCCGACACCGTCGCCGAGGGCTGGATCGTCCCCGGCCTCGTCGACGCGCACTGCCACCTCGGGCTCGACGACTTCGGCGCCACCGACGACGAGGCGACCGAGGAGCAGGCGATCGCCGACCGCGACGGCGGGGCGCTCCTCATCCGCGACGCCGGCTCCGCTGCCGACACGCGCTGGATCCACGACCGCGACGACCTGCCCCGGCTGATCCGCTGCGGTCGGCACATCGCTGCGACGAAGCGCTACATCCGCGGCTACGCCCACGAGGTGGAGCCGGCCGACCTGGCGTCGTACGCCGCCCAGGAGGCCCGCAACGGCGACGGCTGGATCAAGCTGGTCGGCGACTGGATCTCCCGTGACGAGGGCGACCTCGCCCCGTCGTTCCCGGCGGAGGCGTTCGCCGACGCCATCGCCGCCGCTCACGCCGAGGGCGCCAAGGTGACGGCGCACTGCTTCGGCCACGGCGTGCTGCCCGGGCTGATCGACGCGGGCATCGACTGCATCGAGCACGGCACCGGGCTGACCGAGGACCTCATCGACGCGATGGTCAAGCACGGCACCCGGCTGGTGCCGACCGTCATGCAGCTCGACAAGTTCCCCGAGCACGCCGCCGCCGGGCAGGAGAGGTTTCCCGCCTACGCCGACACGATGGTCGACCTCTACGACCGGATGCCCGCCACGATCATGGCGGCCTACGAGGCGGGGGTGCCGATCTACGCCGGCTCCGACGGCGGGGGCATCAGCCGCCACGGCAACATCGCCGGCGAGATCGAGGCCCTGGTGCGGATCGGGATGCCGGCCCACGACGCGCTCGGCGCCGCCAGCTGGCGGGCCAGGGAGTGGCTGGGGGTGGACGGCCTGGTCGAGGGCGCGTCGGCGGACTTCGTCGTCTACGACCGTGACCCGGTCGCGGACCTCTCAGTGCTCCGCACGCCGACAGCGATCGTGCTGCGCGGCGTCGCACGGCGCCGGTGATGGTCCGAGCGTGACCGAGGGGCCCCTGCCGGTGGCAGGGGCCCCTCTGTCGTGCTGCTGGGATGCTGCCCCGGGTCAGGCCTTGACGACCCGGACCTTGGCCCGGACGCGGCTGGTCGCCACGACCTCGTTGCCGCGGTAGGTGACGGTCAGCCTGGTCTTCCCGGACGTCCGGCCGAGGTCCAGCTTCACGGTCGCGAGACCGGCGACGGTCCGTGCGCGACCGACCACCTTGCCGCCCCGCCTGACCACGACGCGGCCCGACGCCTCGCTCGGCGAGAGCGCCGACGGGAGCTCGATCGACACCTTGAGCCTGCGGTTCGCGGTGACCTTCGCGGAGCGGACGGTCACCGTGCTGGGCGCCTTGGCGACGACGTGCTCGGTGGCGGTCGTCGTCACGTCCTTGCCGTCGGCGCCGACGAGGGCCACCTGGAGGGCGCCCTCACCGGGACGCACCGAACCGCGCGGGAGCGTGAGCCGTCGGACGCCCAGGGTGGCGACCGAGGAGGCGAGGACCTCGGACCCGTGTCGGACCTCGATCGTGCCGTTCGCGGTCGACCCCGCCACGCTGACGCTGATGCTGGGCACCTCGCCGTAGGTGCTGGAGCCCCCCACCGCGCTCAGTGCCGGGGCTGCGGTCGGCGAGGGTGCGACGACCTTGTAGGCGACCTTCCTCGTGGTGGCGTTGCCTGCGGTGTCCGTCGCGGTGACGCTGAACGAGAAGTCACCGGCAGTGCTGGTGTCCAGCGAGCCGCCGTCGCGGACGTCGCCCACGCACGTCAGGCCAGCCGGGACGTTGTCGGCGCAGGTGTACTCGGCGCGGACGGTCGTGCCGAGCGCATAGCCCGCGCCGTCCGAGGGGTGGGCCAGGCTGATCGTCGGTGCCTGGTCGTCCAGCTCCAGCGACGCGGCGGTGTCGCCGTCCGTCTCGACCTCCTGGTCCAGGACGCTGGTGCCGTCCTCGGCGTGGACCGTGCAGGTGCCGGCCGGCACATGGGTGAGGGTCCTGCCCTCGGCGTCGGTCGTGCCCGCCTCGTGCGGACCGTCGCCGCAGTCGACGGTGACGGTCGCGTCGTCGAGCGGGGCACCGCTCGAGGTGCTCAGGGTCAGGTCCAGGGCGTTCAGCGCGTTCTGGATGACCGCCGGGCCGATCACGTCGAGCGTGATCTGCATGCGCTCCTGGCTGACGTTCTCCATGTTGTCGGCGGGCGTGTGATAGCTCGGCTCGGTCGTGTAGCTGCCGTTGCCGTTGGTGCACCCGTTGGCGTTGGGCCGGTAGTCCAGCCAGATGAAGAGCGCGCTGGGGATGCCGGCGTCGTAGAAGGCCTGGTGGTCGGACTGACCCAGGCGGCAGTTCTGCAGGCCGTCGTAGCTGCTCCGCGCCGCAGCCTTGTAAGCCTCGTCCACGACGTAGTTGGTGGCGCCGTTGGGTGTCAGCGCCCACAGCTTGGCGTTCGGGTAGGGCGTGCCCACCATGTCCATCTGCCACTCGCCGACGAAGCGGGCGCGCTCCTGGGTCGACAGCGTCGCGACGTAGGCGCGCGCGCCCAGCAGGCCGCCCTCCTCGCCACCGAAGCCGCCGATGCGGATCTCCTTGTCGTACGGCAGCTGCGACAGCACCCGGCCGATCTCGGTCGACACGCCGTTGCCCGTCGCGTCGTCGTGGCCGCCGGGCGAGCCCAGCACGGAGTCGATGTGGGCGCCCACCATCACGATCGGCGCCGTGTTGCCGTAGCGGTCGTCCACCGCCTTGCGCGTGGCGATGTAGTTGTAGCCCACCGGGTTGACGTACTCGTTGGTGGTGAAGCGAAGCGTCAGGGGACCGGCGGCCAGCGCCTGCGCCATCCATGCGCTGTGCTCGCTCGAGCCGCCCATCACCGGGATGGTGTAGGTGGTGGTGCTCGGGATGGTGGGCAGCCCGACGCCGACGCGCCCGGTGGCGGGCACCGTCGGCATCACGATGACTGCGCGCGCGTTGGCCGCGACCGCATTGTCGATCGCGGTGAGGTTCGCCGCCGCAGGCGTGCGCGGGAGGGTGACCACCACGATGCGGTTGGCCGCGCCGGCGAACAGCGTCGGGTCCTGACCGTCACCTGCGTCGACGACCGGGGCCGTGATCGCGGTCGACCCGGTCATGACCGCCCGGGGAGTCGTGGCGAGCTGCCACTTGGGGTTCCCGGGGAGCGTTCCGACAGTGGCGGAGAGGTCGGCCGCGCGGCGCGTGGACACCGGTCCCCACTCCTGGACCTGCACCTCGAAGCCGTACGGCTTGAGCTTCTCGGCCAGGTAGCTCGCCCCCTGCCTCTCCTGCGGGGTGCCGTTGTAGCGGGGACCGATGGTCTCCACCAGGTGCTTGACGGTGGCGTACGAGTTGGTGGCGTCGAGCTGGCTCGAGAGCTCGCGCTCGTAGCTCGGCTTCACGACGACCTCGGCCGCGGCTGCCGGCGGGAGCGCCGAGGTGCTGGTCTCGGCCTGGACCGGGGACAGGGCGCCGCTGGCCGCCGAGGCGCCGATGACGGTGAGCGCCGCGATGCCGGCGACTCCGGCGACGCGCCTGCGCCGCCCGAGAGGTGGTGCGTTGCGTGAGGAACGGATCACGTGTGGAACCCATCTTCCTGTGCTGTTGAAGGCAGTTGCTCAAGACAACTGAATGCGCAACGTAACCGCCGTCCCCCCCGTTCGGACGGTGCAGCACGCATGACTTAAGGACGATCCGCCTGCGCCTTCAGTCGAGGTCGACGACCTCGACGCCGGGCCCGGGCTCGTAGACGACCAGCGCGCAGTTCGTCCTCACCAGCTCCTCGCCGACCTGGTCCCCGGTACGGCGGTCGATGACGCGGCGCCAGATCTGGTTGCGGCGGAACACCCGGCCGTCGTGCCGCAGGAACTGCTCGTGCCGGGCCTCGACCCGGTAGGAGTGGTCCGGTCGTTCGGCAGTCCGCAGCTGTCCGTGCAGGTAGCGCTCGCCCACCCACGCCCGCAGCTGGAACGGCTGGTCGGTGTCGTTGCGCACGACCAGGTCGACGTAGTTGTAGACGATCGAGCAGCCCACACCCCACGGCAGCAGCCGGCCCTGGTCGGGGAAGGGGTCGAAGGAGTGCTCCGAGCGCTCGACCACGGTCAGCGGGGAGTGCAGGACCATCCAGTGCACGAGGTTGGCGAGCTGGCAGATCCCGCCGCCGACGCCGGCCTCCGCCGACCCGTTCGACAGCCGCATCCCGTCGACGTACCCCTTGCGCCTCGTGCAGTTGCCGACCACCCGGTTGAACGAGAACGTCTCGCCGGGCGCGATGACGACGCCGTCCATCCGCGACGTGGCCAGGCGGAGGTTGGTGACCTTGTTGTGCTGGAGGTGCATCCGGTCGGGGTCGAGCTCGCGCAGCAGCAGCGAGCCGTGCTGCTTGAGGCGCACCGGCAGGTCGATCGGACCACGGTGAGCGGCCCACGCGACGCGGCCTGACCACCCGTCCCGCACCCAGGTCGTACGACGTCGGGCGCGGTGCACCGCCATCGCCGCGGGCAGCAGCCACGGGTGGCGCTGGGTCAGGCGCGGGGGAGCGGTGAGGCGGGCCGGCAGCTGCAGCGGCTCGACGGGCGCGGCGGTCATGCTGGGGAGACGCCGCCCGCCGACGGATGGTTGCCGGCCCGGGTATCGGCGTCGGAAACGATTTGAACGCGCGGCGGTGCAGGCGGTGGGATGGTCGCGTGAGCACCCTCGCCGACCTCTTCCCGCCCTTCGGCCTGCACGTGCAGGCCGGTCCGCTCGAGCTGCGCGGACTGACCGACGAGCTCGTCCTCGAGCTGTGCGACCTCGCCGAGCAGGGGATCCACGACCCGGCCGAGATGCCGTTCTACTTCCCCTGGACCGACGCCGCGCCCGGCCAGCTCGCCCGCAACACCGCGGCGTACCACTGGGGCAAGCGGTCGACCTTCTCGCCGGAGGACTTCTGCCTCGACCTCGCCGTGGTCCTCGACGGTCGCGTGATCGGTGCCCAGGGGGTGGCCGCGAAGCACTTCCCCGTGACCCGGACCGGGGAGACCGGCTCGTGGCTGGGCCGCGAGTTCCAGGGCCGCGGGCTCGGCACGGCCATGCGCCGGGCGATGTGCGAGCTGCTCTTCGACCACCTCGGCTTCGAGGAGATCACCTCGGCGGCCTTCCTCGACAACCCGGCGTCGCTCGGGGTCTCCCGCAAGGTCGGCTACCGACCCACGGCGGTGAGCCGGATCAAGCGCCGCGAGGGCGAGCTCGCGCTCAACCAGGGGCTCGTCCTGACCCCCGAGACGTTCGTCCGGGACGCCGAGCCGATCCGCGTCACGGGGGCGGAGGCGGTGCGTTCGTTCATCGGGCTGGACGCCGGCTGAGCCTGCGCGCGCCCCTCGACCGCACCGGATTGGTCGAGCGCGGCCACCGTCTGGCAGACTCTTCCCTCGTGTCCTGCGTGCCCGGACCCTCTCATCCGAGCGCGCAGTGCCCTTCGAAGGACCAGCACCGGTGACCCCACCTGGGAACGGTCCCTCACCCACGACAATTCCTGAGGAGACACCACAAACGTGGCCGTCAAGATTCGTTTGAAGCGCCTGGGCAAGATCCGGGTGCCGCAGTACCGCATCGTCGTCGTCGACTCGCGCAAGAAGCGCGACGGCCGGGTGCTCGAGGAGATCGGCAAGTACCACCCGAAGGAGGAGCCCTCCCTCATCGAGGTGACCTCCGACCGGGCCCAGTACTGGCTCGGCGTGGGTGCGCAGCCCTCCGAGGCCGTCGAGGCGATCCTCAAGGTCACCGGCGACTGGCAGAAGTTCAAGGGCCTGCCGGGCGCCGAAGGCACCCTCAAGGTCAAGGAGCCCAAGCGCTCCAAGCTCGACATCTTCAACGAGGCCCTCAAGGAGGTGTCCGCCGAGTCGAAGGGCTCCGCGACCACCACCAAGAAGAAGGCCGAGAAGAAGACCGACGAGCCGGCCGCCGAGGCTCCTGCCGAGGTCCCGGCCTCCGAGACGCCTGAGGGCGCCGCGGACGCCAACGCCGACCTCGAGAACGTCACGGCCGAGGACGCGGGCAAGAACACCTCCGGCGTCGACGCGGACAAGCAGGCCTGATCGTGCTCGCCGAGGCACTCGAGCACCTGGTGCGCGGCATCGTCGACCACCCCGACGACGTCGTGGTCCGCGACAAGGAGCTTCGTCGCGGCTCGATCCTCGAGGTCCGGGTGCACCCCGACGACCTCGGCAAGGTGATCGGACGCAACGGCCGCACCGCGACCGCCTTCCGCACCGTCGTCTCGGCCCTCGCCGGCCGTGGCGGTGCGCGGGTCGACTTCGTCGACACCGACCGGCGCCGCTGAGCCCAGCACCGTCCGTCGACGGGCGTCACCCCATCGGGGTGGCGCCCGTCGCGCATTCCCGGGGTCGTGTCAGGGATCCACGGGGCGGCGATAACCTCGGCGGGTGAGTGATCAGGAACGCGCCGGCATCGAGGTCGTCATCGGCCGGGTCGGCAAGCCCCACGGCATCCGCGGCGAGGTCACCCTCGACGTCCGCACCGACGAGCCCGAGCGGCGCTTCGCCCCCGGTACGACGCTGCGCGCGGAGGCACCCGCCGGCGCCGACCGGCGTCCCTCCAGCCTGACCGTCGCCCGGGCCCGCTGGCACCAGACCACGCTCCTGGTCACCTTCGAGGAGCTGGCCGACCGCAACGCCGCCGAGGCCGCGCGCGGCACCGTCCTCTACGCGACCATCGCCCACGACGAGACGCCCGAGGACCCCGAGGAGTACTACGACCACCAGCTGATCGGCCTCGACGTGGTCGACGTCGACGGATCGCCGCTGGGCAGCGTCAAGGCCGTGGTCCACGGCTCCGCGCAGGACCTGCTGACCGTCCGCACCCCCGACGGTCGCGACACCCTGGTGCCGTTCGTGACCGCGCTCGTGCCCGAGGTGGACCTCGCGGCCGGCCGCATCGTGGTCGCCGACCGGCCGGGCCTGGTGTCGCCGTTCCCCGACGACGCACCCGACGAAGCCGCCGGCGGCGCGACCGAGGGCGCAGGCGAGCCCCGGTCGTGAGGATCGACGTCGTCACGATCTTCCCCGACTACCTCGCGCCGCTGGAGCTGAGCCTGCCGGGCAAGGCCCGCGACAAGGGGCTGCTCGACCTCGAGGTGCACGACCTGCGCCGGTGGACGGGCGACCGGCACCGCACCGTGGACGACACGCCCTACGGCGGCGGCGCCGGCATGGTGATGAAGCCGGAGCCCTGGGGCCAGGCGCTCGACGCCGTGGCGCCGGGAGCGACCATCGTCTTCACCACACCCAGCGGGGAGCCCTTCACGCAGGCGCTCGCCCACGAGCTGAGCGAGCAGGAGCACCTCGTCTTCGCCTGCGGGCGCTACGAGGGCATCGACCAGCGGGTCATCGAGCACGCCGCCACCCTCGGCACGGTGCGGGAGGTGTCGCTCGGCGACTATGTCCTCAACGGGGGCGAGGTCGCCGCGCTGGCCATCACCGAGGCGGTCGTGCGCCTGCTGCCCGGGTTCATGGGCAACGCCGAGTCGCTGGTCGAGGAGTCGCACGCCGACGGGCTGCTCGAGTACCCCGTCTACACCAAGCCGGCCTCGTGGAACGGGCGCGACGTCCCCGAGGTGCTGCTGTCGGGCGACCACGCGCGGATCGCCGCCTGGCGCCGCGAGCAGGCCGAGCGCCGCACCGCCGACCGCCGTCCCGACCTGCTGCCCGCGACGGGGCTCGTCGGCGCGCTCGCGGACCTCGACGTACGCCCCGCGGTCCCCGCCGACGCCGGCGAGCTCTACACGCTGCAGCGCGCCTGCTGGCTGCAGGAGATGGAGGCCAACCCGGGGGTCGACATCCCGGCGCTGCGCGAGTCGCTCGACGACGTACGCCGCGGGGTGGGGGAGTGGACCGTGCGGGTCGCCCGGGAGCCGTCGTCCGGCCGCCTCGTGGGAGCCGTCCGCGGACGGCTCGACCGGCACGGCGAGTGGGACATCGGGCGGATCATGGTGGCGCCCGACCTGCAGGGCCGCGGCCTGGGCCGGGCGCTCCTGGAGCTGGTCGAGGACCTCGCGCCCGCCGACGTCACGACCTACGTCCTGTTCACCGGCGCCGGGTCGGTCGACAACCAGCGGATGTACAAGAAGGCCGGGTTCCGGCTGCGGCCGGACCGGAAGGCCCCGCCGGGCGCCGTCGTGATGACCAAGCAGGCCCGACGTCGGATTTCACCCTGACGGCACGCTCTGGCAGACTTCACCCTTGGTCCGCTCGAGGCCAGGGTCGCCCGGATGCATCGTCGATGCACCGCGCCGGGGTCCCGCCGTACCGCACCTGCCACAGGGGGCGCGCCGGCCGGTCACACCGAGCACCAGCCAATTCCATCACCACCAGAATCCGCGGCTGACCTGTGGCACTCGCGAGGAGCACCGTCATGACCAACGTCATCGCCGACCTCGGCACCGCCCTCAAGCGTGACGACGTCCCGGCCTTCCGCGCCGGCGACACCGTCAAGGTCCACGTCAAGGTCATCGAGGGCAGCCGCTCGCGTGTCCAGGTCTTCCAGGGCGTCGTGATCCGCGTCCACGGCTCGGGCATCGGCCGCACCTTCACCGTCCGCAAGGTCTCCTTCGGCGTCGGCGTCGAGCGCACGTTCCCCGTGAACTCCCCGATCTTCGAGTCGATCGAGATCGTGACCCGCGGTGACGTGCGCCGCGCCAAGCTCTACTACCTGCGCAACCTGCGCGGCAAGGCTGCCAAGATCAAGGAGCGCCGCGACGCGTGATCCGTGGCACCGCGCCGCGAGGCGTGGGTTCGACCAGGGACTGGTTAGTCTCTGCGAGTGACTTCTGACGACCGCGGTTCCTCGTCCCTCTCAGCGGGTGAGGAACCGCGGTCGTCGCGTCTGGATGAGCAGTCGGAGGATGACGCGATGAGTGGTCGCACCAAGCACGAACCGGAGCAGAAGACCGGCCGGAGCAAGCGCAAGCAGCTTCCGCTGTGGCAGGAGACGATCCTGCTGCTGGGCGTCGCGCTGGTGCTCGCGATCGTCATCAAGACGTTCTTCGTCCAGGCGTTCTACATCCCCTCGGAGTCCATGGAGCCGGGGCTGATCCTCAACGACCGGATCCTGATCCAGAAGGTCTCCTACTGGGGTGACGGCGAGCCCGAGCGCGGGGACGTCGTGGTCTTCAAGGACCCGGGTGGCTGGCTGCCGCCGATCGACTCGGCGGGCCCCACCAACCCCGTCGCCAAGGCGATGGCCAAGATCGGGCTCTACCCGACCGGCGGCCACCTCGTGAAGCGCGTGATCGGCGTCGCCGGCGACACCATCGAGTGCTGCGACGACAAGGGCCGCCTCATCGTCAACGGGCACCCCCTCGACGAGGCCGACTACGTCAAGCGCGGCGGCGCGACCTGCAACGGCCCGATGCCCACCAACGGCGCCTGCGACGAGAAGTGGTCCGTGGGGCCCATCCCCGGTGGTCACATCTTCGTGATGGGCGACAACCGTTCGCGCTCGGCCGACAGCTCCCAGAAGATGTGCCAGTCCGACGAGACCGAGTGCGTGCCGGGCGACGAGTTCGTCCCGGTCGACCTGGTCGTCGGCAAGGTCTTCGTGCTCCTGTGGCCCGCCGACCGCTTCCGCTGGAACACCCGTCCGGACACGTTCGAGGACGTGCCGGACCCGTCCTCGTGACCGTGTCCGCCCAGCTCCCGCCCCAACCCCTCCCCGGAGGCATGACCGTCCGTCGTGACGCGGGGATCTACGGCTACGAGCGCGCCCTGCGCCGGGCCGGGCTGGAGCCGATCGCGGGCGTCGACGAGGCCGGACGCGGTGCCTGTGCCGGGCCACTGGTCGCGGGCGCGGTGATCCTCCCGCCGGGCAAGGCGGGCATCGTCCCGGGGCTGGCCGACAGCAAGCTCCTCACCGAGGCCGCGCGCGAGCGCGTCTACGCCCAGGTCGTGCGACGGGCGCTGGCGTGGTCGGTCGTGGTCATCGACAACGACGAGTGCGACCGCCTCGGCATGCACGTCGCCAACCTCGAGGCCCTCCGGCGCGCGGTCGCCCGCCTGGGGACGCGGCCGTCGTACGTCCTCACCGACGGGTTCCCCGTCGACGGCCTCGGTGTCCCCGGCCTCGCGGTCTGGAAGGGCGACCGGGTCGCCGCCTGCATCGCCGCCGCCTCGGTCATCGCCAAGGTGACCCGCGACCGGTTGATGGTCGGGCTCCACGACCAGTGGCCCGACTACGACTTCCGCACCCACAAGGGCTACATCACCGCCGACCACGAGGCGGCACTGACGCAGCACGGTCCGTGCCCGCTCCACCGGATGCGGTTCGTCAACGTGCGACGCGCGGCGGGTCTCGAGCCGGTCCCCGGGGCAGAGGTGGCTAGTGTCGGCCCCACGCCGGACAGCACCACCGAGGAGGACCGATGAGCGCCGAGGATCTCGAGAAGTACGAGACCGAGATGGAGCTCACCCTCTATCGCGAGTACCGCGACGTCGTGGGCATCTTCAAGTACGTCGTGGAGACCGACCGCCGCTTCTACCTCTGCAACCAGGTCGACGTGAAGGCCCGCTCCGAGAGCGGCGACGTGTTCTTCGAGGTCTCGATGACCGACGCCTGGGTCTGGGACATGTACCGACCCGCGCGGTTCGCCAAGAACGTGAAGGTGCTGACGTTCAAGGACGTCAACGTCGAGGAGCTCGCTCCGCAGGACATCGACCCGCCCAAGGACTGAGGTCCGGGCGGCCCCGGGGTCGGGCGGCCCGCCGCTGTCGGCCCGCTGCTGTCGGCGCGCTGCTGTCGGAGTCCCCGCTCGTGCGGGGACTCCGACTCCTGGAGGGGGTTGCAACCCCCTCCAGGTGTCAGAACGGGCCGACAGGTCCGGGTCCGCACAGCCATGCGTACGTCGGCGCGCACGGGCGGCGCCGGCGCGTGGCTGACCACCAATCGTCCACAGGCCGCCTCCTCCGGCCGATCTCCACAGGCCGCTGCCCGGACCGTCGAGGGGCGTCGGTGGGGCGCGGTGTGCTGGTTCCTCCCGAACCTGCCCACCGGAAGGCACCCACGATGGCCCGACGAGCTGCCGCTTCCCCCTTCGCCCTCGACCCCGGCGCCGAGCACCGCCGCCGGCTGGGGGAGCGCGGCGAGACGATCGCGGCGCGACACCTCTGCCGGCTCGGGCTGGTCCTGCTCGACCGCAACTGGCGCTGCGACGCGGGTGAGATCGACCTGGTGCTGCGCGACGGCAACGTCCTGGTGATCTGCGAGGTCAAGACCCGCACGTCCACCGACTACGGCGCACCCCTGGAGGCGGTCGACCGCCGCAAGGCCGACCGCCTCAGACGGCTCGGGGCGCGGTGGCTGCGGGTGCACGACTGCCATCCCGACGACGTCCGCATCGACCTGGTGGGCGTGCTGGCCCCGCGCGGTGGGCCGGTCGAGGTCGAGCACGTCGAGGGGGTCGGCTGATGGCCTTCGCGACCGCCCGCTCGCTGGCCCTCAAGGGCGCCGACGGCCACGTGATCGACGTCCAGGTCGACGTCTCCCCGGGCCTGGTCAACACCACGATCGTCGGCCGGGTCGACAAGAGCCTGTCCGAGGCGCGCGACCGGGTGCGGATGGCGATCAACAACGACTGCGGGCGATGGCCCGCGACCAAGCGGGTCACGATCCTGCTCGCGCCCGCCGACCTCCCCAAGAGCGGCACCCACTACGACCTCGCGATCGCGATGGCGGTGATGGCGGCCGACAAGAAGCACGAGGAGCTGACGCCCGACCTGCTGGAGGGCTGGGCGTTCATCGGGGAGCTGTCCGTGGCCGGGGCCCTGCGACCCGTGCCGGGGGTGCTGCCCATGGTCATCGCCGCTGCCGCCCACGGCATCATGCGCGTCTTCGTGCCCGAGCCGCAGGCCGCCGAGGCCGGCCTCGTGCCGGGGATGACGGTCTTCGGTGTCCGCTCGCTGGCCCAGGTGTCCGCCGTGCTCCGCGGCGTCGAGGTGCCCGAGGCCGACCCGGTCGTCGGCCCCTCGTCCAGCCCGCTGTCGACCTGGCGCGGCGAGGACCGCCTCGCCGACGTCGACCTGCGCGACCTCGACGGGCTCGAGGACGTCCGCTACGCCGTCGAGGTCGCCGCGGCCGGCGGTCACCCCACGATGCTGATCGGTCCGCGCGGGACCGGCAAGACGTCGATCGCCGAGCGCATCCCGACGATCCTGCCCGACCTCACGATCGAGCAGGCGCTCGAGGTCACGGCCCTGCACTCCGTCGCCGGCGTCCTCCCGCAGGGGAGCGGGCTGGTGCGCCGTCCCCCGTGGTTCGCCCCGCACCACTCCGCGACCGCGGCGAGCGTGCTCGGGGGCGGCACCGGTCGGGTGCGGCCGGGACAGGTCAGCCTGGCGCACCACGGTGTGCTGTTCCTCGACGAGTTCCCGCACTTCCGCGCAGACGTCGTCGAGGCGATGCGGCAGCCGCTCGAGTCGGGGGAGGTGACGATCGCCCGCGGTGAGGAGTCGGCGACCTACCCCGCCCGCTCGCTGGTCGTGCTGGCGGCCAACCCGTGCCCGTGCGGCAACTTCCACGGCCTCTCCGGCGGCAGCTGCGAGTGCACCGAGGTCCAGCGCTCCCACTACCGACGCAAGCTCACGGGCCCGATCCTCGACCGGGTCGACATCTGGATGGAGGTGCGGCCGCAGGGGCGCCGGCGGCGGGGGCTGTCCTTCGGGCCCGAGCCGGAGTCCTCCGCCGAGGTGCGGGCCCGGGTGGTCGAGGCCCGGCTGCGCCAGGCCCGCCGCTACCGCGACTGCTCGTGGCTCCTCAACGCCTCCTGTCCGGGCCCGGTCCTCGTCGAGCGGTGGCCGCTGGAGCCCAACGGGCAGGCGCTCATCGACCAGGAGCTGTCCGACGGCAGGCTCACCCGGCGTGGGCTGACCCGCGTCCAACGGCTGGCCTGGACCGTCGCCGACTGCTCCGGCGTCGAGCGCCCGGGCGAGCGCGAAGCAGGGATCGCCCTCGCGCTCCGGTCCGACGACTCGACGCGGAGCCTCCCCGCGAGCGTCGTCCGGGTGGCCTCATGAGTGCCGCTGCCCACCTCCGGCCCGTTCCGCCGGAGCCCGTTCCGCCGGAGCCCGTGTCCGTGCGCCCGGCGCCCGAGTCCGAGCGTCTCGCCCGGGTGACCCTGAGCTGCGCGGTGGAGCCCGGCGACGCAACGACGTCGGGGCTCGTCCGACAGCTGGGTGCCGAGCGCGCGCTCGAGCAGGCGCTCGGCGGTGACAGAGGGGGAGGCCGGGGAGATGCTGGCGCAGCGACTGGCCGAGGTCGACCCCGGCCGCCAGCTCGACCAGGCCGCCCGGTGCGGCATCCGCTTCCTCGTCCCCGGCGATCCGGAGTGGCCTGACGGCCTCGACCAGCTCGACGAGGCCATCACCGACGACGGCTTCGGCGGCACGCCGCCGGGCCTGTGGGTGAAGGGCCCGATGCCGCTCACCGAGCTCGCCTCCTCGGTCGCCGTGGTCGGCTCCCGAGCGGCGTCGGTCTACGGCGTCGAGATGACGCGCGCGGTGTGCGAGCACCTCGCCCTCTTCGGGGTCCCGGTGGTGTCCGGTGGCGCGCTCGGCATCGACTTCGAGGCCCACGCCGCCAGCCTCTCGGCCGACGGCGTCACCGTCGCCGTGCTGGCATGTGGCGTCGACCGCGTCTACCCCGCACAGAACCGTGCCCTGCTCCAGCACCTCGCCGCCGAGTTCGCCGTCGTCTCCGAGCAACCCCCCGGGTCGGCGCCGACCCGGCCCCGGTTCCTGGCCCGCAACCGGCTCATCGCAGCGATGACGACCGGCACCGTGGTGGTCGAGGCGGCCCTGCGCAGCGGTGCGCTCAACACCGCCGGTTGGGCCGAGGCCTTGAGCCGTCACGTGATGTGCGTCCCGGGGCCGGTCACCAGCTACACGTCGAAGGGCGTCAACAACTTCCTCCGCGAGGGCCGTGGCACGGTCGTCACCCACGGCGCCGAGGTCCTCGAGCTCATCGGGGCGGCGGGGGAGCACCTGGTCGACCCACCGCGGGGGGAGACACGGCCGCGCGACGACCTCACCCCGACCGAGAAGAACGTCGTGGAGTGGGTGCCGGTCAGCGAGCCGGCGCCGGTCGACTCCATCTCACGCCTCTGCGGGCTCCCGCTCCGCACCACCGAGGGCGCGCTGCGCCGGCTGAGGGCGAAGCGGTTCGTCCAGGTCACCGATGACGGGTGGCGGCTCGCGCCTGACGTATGAGCGGTCGTCCGACGCCTAGGCTCAGGCGGGTGAGTGAGGCAGCGGACCACCCGGACGCGCCCGCGGAGGCAACCGCGGGGGAGTCCGAGCCTGAGACAGACCTGCCCGAGCCGATGGTGCGCCTCCTCGGTGACTACGAGCGGCACCTCGTGTCCGAGCGCGACCTCGCCCCCCACACCGTGCGCGCCTACCTCGGCGACATCACCGGACTGCTCGACCACTGCCAGCGCCTGGGGGTGACCGACGTGACCGACCTCGACCTCCGCTCGCTGCGCAGCTGGCTGGCGCGGCTCCAGACCACGGGCCGGAGCCGGACCACGATCGCCCGACGCGCCACGGCGGCGCGGGTGTTCACGGCCTGGCTCCACCGGACCGGCCGGCTGCCGACCGACCCGGGAGCTGCGCTCGGCTCGCCCAAGAAGCACAAGACCCTCCCGCCGGTCCTGCGGGCAGACGAGGCCGAGTCGCTCATCCGGTCGGCCGCCGGCCTCGCCGACGACGGCAGCCCCGTCGGGCTGCGTGACGTCGCGATGCTCGAGCTCCTCTACGCGACCGGGATCCGGGTCGGCGAGCTCGTCGGGCTCGACATCGACGACGTCGACGACGAGCGTCGGGTCGTACGCGTCTTCGGCAAGGGCCGCAAGGAACGCTCCGTGCCCTACGGCACGCCGGCCGGTCGGGCCGTCGACCGCTGGCTGGCCGCCGGCCGGCCCCGCCTGCGCATCGAGGGCTCCGGCCCGGCGCTGTTCCTGGGCGTGCGCGGTCGGCGGATCGACCAGCGCGCGGTCCGCGAGCTCGTGCACCGCCGCATCGCCGACGTGCCCGGGGCGCCCGACATCGGGCCGCACGGCCTGCGCCACACCGCGGCCACCCACCTGCTCGAGGGCGGGGCCGACCTCCGCTCGGTCCAGGAGCTGCTCGGCCACGCCTCGCTCGCCACCACCCAGCTCTACACCCACGTCACGACCGACCGGCTGCGTCGGGCGTATCAGCAGGCTCACCCCCGCGCCTGAGCGGAGATGCTCCAGCGGATTCGCTGATGGTGGTCGAGTCCGCGCCGCCGAGGGACGAGGCGGCGACCGGCTCGTATCGAGACCGAAGACGCGGCACCGCCTCCGGATGGGGCGGTTGCGTCATCCGAACCGGCACCTATGGGCTCGGGTCTGCATGACGCAGCGAGCGCCGGCCGAGAGCGAGGGGTCGGCGGGTGTGCGGACGGGCCGGGTCAGGCGACCCACTCGACCGGACGGCGCCAGGTCGAGAGCGGCGGGCTCCACGGGAGCCGGACCGTGACGGGGTCGTCGCGCCACAGCGGCAGCAGCCGCACCGGTCCGCCGCCGACGAGGGAGAGCGGGTCGAGGTAGGTCCGGGCGTCACCATCACCCTCGATCAGGCCCCAGTGCAGGCAGGCGGCGGGGAAGCAGTGGCTGCCGGTGATCACCAGGCGTCCCAGCACGTCACCGGCGGCCACCGCCTGGCCGCGCTCGACGGACGCGACGACCGGCTCGTAGGTCGTACGGCGTCCGCCGTGCACCACGGTGACGACCGGCTTGCCGCCGATCGAGCCGGCGAAGCCGACGGTGCCGGCGAGCGAGGCGTGCACCGCCTGACCGGGCGACCCGGCGAGGTCGACGCCGCGGTGCCCGGCAGCGTAGGGGTGGGGCGGCGGCTCGAAGGGGCGGACGACGTCGGGTCGGGGATCGAGGGGCCACACGCCGACGGGGTCGTCAGGACGAGCGTGCGCCGGTCCATTCACGCCGAGGAGGACGACGTGGACCACGACGAGGACGACGGCTCCGAGAACGGCTCGCATCAGCCGATCCTCGGCCGGTACGGGACGCCGGTCGAGCGGCGGAGGTGCCGCCTGTGGACGAGCGCCCGGGACACCCGGATGTGGACGCCTGGTGGCCATCGGATGCCCGTCCGATCCACGCTCGGTCCACGCTCGGGGGAGGGGGCGACCGTGATTCGCCTCGCCGGGAGCCTCTGGCCTACGATGTGCGGAGCAGTCCACCCGGACTGACTTCGCACGCTCGCTGACCGTGCCCGGGATGCTCCTCGGTCCCGGACCACCCGCGGGCGTCGGTCCTCAGTTCCCACCAGCTCCAGGTCCATCGGAGTGGGTGCGGATCGGACCGGCGTGTGAGCGTCAGGGCTCCCGGCTCCCGCCGGGCGCATCAACTGTAAACAACAGGAGCACGCTCCCGGTCCGACCTGTCGAAGGTCGGGCACGTCGGTGAGCGTCTCCGCCACAACAGGAGAACCCATGGCAGTCGTCACCATGCGCCAGCTGCTCGAGAGCGGCGTCCACTTCGGTCACCAGACCCGTCGTTGGAACCCCAAGATGAAGCGCTTCATCATGACCGAGCGCAACGGCATCTACATCATCGACCTGCAGCAGTCGCTCGCCTACATCGACCGCTCCTACGCCTTCGTCAAGGAGACCGTCGCCAAGGGCGGCGTCATCATGTTCGTCGGCACCAAGAAGCAGGCCCAGGAGGCCATCGCCGAGCAGGCGACGCGCGTCGGGATGCCCTACGTCAACCAGCGTTGGCTCGGCGGCATGCTCACCAACTTCCAGACCGTGCACCAGCGGATCAACCGCCTCAAGGAGCTCGACGAGATCGACTTCGACGACGTCGCGGGCTCCAACCGCACGAAGAAGGAGCTGCTCCAGATGCGCCGCGAGCGCACCAAGCTCGACAAGACGCTGGGCGGCATCCGGGACATGACGAAGGTCCCCTCCGCGGTGTGGATCGTCGACACCAACAAGGAGCACCTGGCCGTCGAGGAGGCGCGCAAGCTCCGGATCCCGATCATCGGCATCCTCGACTCCAACTGCGACCCCGACCTCGTCGACTTCCCGATCCCGGGCAACGACGACGCCATCCGCGCGGTCGGCCTGCTGACCCGCGTGGTCGCCGACGCCGTCGCCGAGGGCCTCATCGCCCGCTCCGGTTCCAAGGCCGGCAACGCGGACGAGACCGTCGGTGCCGAGGAGCCCCTCGCCGAGTGGGAGCGCGAGCTCCTGGGCGGCGACGCCGAGAAGGCCGCCGCGGCCGCCACCGGCGACGCTGCTGCCGAGACCCCGGCCGCCGAGTCCACCGGTGCCGCGTCCGAGGCCCCGCAGGCCGACGCTGCCGCGGACGCCGTGACCGAGGCGCCCGCCGAGACCGCGACCGAGGCGCCCGCCGAGACCGCGACCGAGGCGCCCGCCGAGGCCCCCGCCGCGACCGAGGCCGCCACCGAGGCGCCCGCCGAGGCCCCCGCCGAGACCGAGGCCGCCGCCACCGAGGCGCCCGCCGAGGCCGAGGCCGACAAGAAGGACTGAGCAGGTACGCCGGCCGCGGGCTCACGTCCGCGGCCGGCGCCCCGCGTCGTCCCACCCACCGCAGGGTCGCCTCGAGCGACCCGCGTACCCCTTGGATCAAAGGAAGAAGGACCATGGCCAACTTCACCGCCGCCGACGTCAAGAAGCTCCGTGAGACGACCCAGGCCGGGATGATGGACTGCAAGAAGGCGCTGACCGAGGCGGACGGCGACTTCGACAAGGCCGTCGAGCTGCTCCGCGTCAAGGGTGCCGCCAAGGCCGCCGCCCGCGGCGCCGAGCGCGAGACCGCTGCCGGCCTCGTCGCCACCTCCGGCAACGCCCTGGTCGAGCTCAAGAGCGAGACCGACTTCGTCGCCAAGAACGAGGACTTCATCGCCAAGGCGCAGCAGATCGCCGATGTCGCCGACTCCGTCAAGGCCACCGACACCGCGGCCCTCAAGGCCGCCGAGCTCGACGGCAAGACCGTCGGCGAGGTCGTCGAGGACCTGGCCATCACCATCGGCGAGAAGATCGAGCTGGGCGAGGTCGCCTACTTCGAGGGCACCACCGTCACCTACATGCACAAGCGTGCCGCCGACCTGCCCCCCGCCGTGGGTGTGCTGGTCGAGTTCGAGGGTGACGAGGCCGCCGCCCGCGCCGCCGCGATGCAGATCGCCGCGATGAAGGCCCAGTACCTCACGCGCGACGAGGTCCCCGCCGACGTCGTCGAGTCCGAGCGCTCGATCGCCGAGCAGAAGACCCGCGAGGAGGGCAAGCCCGAGCAGGCGATCGCCAAGATCGTCGAGGGTCGCCTCGGTGGGTTCTACAAGGAGATCGTCCTGCTCGAGCAGGAGTCGGTCACCGAGTCGAAGAAGTCGGTCAAGGCCGTCCTCGACGCCGCCGGCACCACCGTGAAGCGGTTCGCCCGCTTCGAGGTCGGCGCCTGAGCCACGCCTCACCCGATCACCGACGAGGGGTCGTACGCCACGCGGCGTACGGCCCCTCGTCGCGTTCGTGCCGGCGGTGCCCCAGCGGCGGTCCGCGGGCCCGGAACGCCGCCCACGCACCGCTCGTACGGCGTCTCGCACCGACGTGCCCGGGTTCGTCGGCCCCCGTCGGTTCCGGTAGGTTTCGGATGACCCACCCAGTTTGGCTGTGAAGGGATGCACGTGGCGTACAAGCGAGTCCTGCTCAAGCTCTCCGGTGAAGTGTTCGGCGGAGGTGCGGTGGGGTTGGACCTCGACGTCATCAATGCCACGGCCGGCGAGGTGGCCGAGGTCGCCAAGTCGGGCGTCCAGATCGCGATCGTCGTGGGCGGTGGCAACTTCTTCCGCGGCGCCGAGCTCCAGCACCGCGGCATGGAGCGAGCCCGCGCCGACTACATGGGCATGCTCGGAACGGTCATGAACTGCCTCGCGCTCCAGGACTTCATCGAGAAGCACGGTGTCGAGACGCGCGTGCAGACGGCCATCACGATGGGCCAGGTAGCCGAGCCCTACATCCCGCGCCGGGCCATCCGGCACATGGAGAAGGGTCGGGTCGTGATCTTCGGCGCCGGCGCCGGCATGCCGTTCTTCTCCACCGACACCGTGGCCGCCCAGCGCGCGCTGGAGACGCGCTGCGAGGTGATCCTGATGGGCAAGCAGGGCGTCGACGGCGTCTACGACTCCGACCCCAAGACCAACCCCGACGCGGTGAAGTTCGACCAGCTGAGCTACGACGAGTACCTCGCGCGCGACCTCAAGGTCGCCGACGCGACCGGCATCGCCATGGCCCGCGACAACCGGATGGACATCGTCTTCTTCAACCTCTCCACCCCGGGCACGATCGGGCGGGCGGTCCGAGGTGAGAAGATCGGCACGCTGGTGAGCAGCACGGCCTGACCGGCCCGGCCCACCCGCGCCACCAGCACCACGACGTACGAGGAGAGAGAGCAACCGTGATCAACGACGTCATGAACGATGCCGACGCCAAGATGGGCAAGTCCGTCGAGGCGACGCGCGAGGAGTTCGCCGCCATCCGCGCCGGCCGCGCCAACCCGGCGATGTTCGCCAAGATCACGGCCGACTACTACGGCACCCAGACGCCGCTGCAGCAGCTCGCCAGCTTCTCCTCGCAGGACGCCCGGACCATCCTCATCCAGCCCTTCGACATCGGCGCGATGGGCAACATCGAGCGGGCCATCCGTGACTCCGACCTCGGCGTCAACCCGGCCAACGACGGCAAGGTGCTGCGCTGCGTCTTCCCCGAGCTGACCGAGGAGCGCCGCAAGGAGTACATCAAGCTCGCCAGGTCGAAGGCGGAGGACGGCAAGGTCTCGGTGCGCAACGTGCGCCGCACCGCCAAGCAGGGCCTCGAGAAGCTCGAGAAGGACGGCGAGGTCGGCAAGGACGACGTCACGGGTGCGGAGAAGCGCCTCGACGCGCTCACCAAGACCCACACCGACAAGATCGACGAGCTGCTCAAGCACAAGGAAGCCGAGCTGCTCGAGGTCTGAGCCACCCTGCCGATGACCACTCCTGATCCTCCGGCGGCGCCCGCCCCCCAGCCGAACGCACCCAAGGACCACGGTCGCGCCGGTCGCGACCTGCGGGCTGCCGTCGTCTCGGCGGTCGTCCTGGTCGCGGCGATCCTGTTGTCGCTGCTGTTCTGGAAGCCCGCCTTCATGGGCATCGTGGCCGTCGCCGTCGTCGTCGCGGTCTGGGAGCTGCACCAGGGGTTGGCCGCCAAGGGCGTCGACATCCCCGAGCAGCCGCTGATGCTCGGCGGCGTCGTGATGGTCGTCGTGGCCTACGTCTGGGGAGCACCGGCGCTGGTCACCGCCACGGCCGTCACCGCGCTCGTCATCATGCTGTGGCTGCTGAGGCGCGGGGTCGACGGCTACGTCATGAACGCGACCGCGTCGGTCTTCACGCTCATCTACGTGCCGTTCCTGGCGTCCTTCGTGGCGCTGCTGCTCGGCGAGGGCGGCACCGCCCCCGCGTTCGGCCTCGACGTCGACGACCCGGGCGTGCGCGGCGTGATCACCTTCATCGCCATCACCATCGCCTCCGACACCGGCGGCTACGTCGCCGGCGTCCTCTTCGGCAAGCACCCGATGGCCCGCGTGATCTCGCCCAAGAAGTCGTGGGAGGGCTTCGCGGGCTCGATGGTCGCCACCGTCGCGGTGGGCGTGTGGCTGGTGACGTCGTTCCTCGGCGGCGACTGGTGGGTCGGCGTCCTCCTCGGGGTGATCGCCGCGGTGATGGCGACGTTGGGCGACCTCTGCGAGTCGGTCATGAAGCGCGACCTCGGCATCAAGGACATGAGCCAGGTCATCCCCGGCCACGGCGGCCTGATGGACCGGCTCGACTCGCTGCTGGCCACCGTCGCCCCGATCTGGCTGGTCCTCTACTACCTCGTCTTCTGACGAGCCCCGCGACGGGACGTCCGATGCGCCTGCTCGTCACCGGTGGCCGCACCGGCTACCTCGGCCGGTACGTCGTCGCGGCCGCCGCGGCCCACGAGGTCGTCGCCGTGGGGTCGGTGGACGCCGACGTGCGCGACGCCGCGGCGGTGGACTCGCTGGTCGAGCGGCACCGTCCCGACGCGATCGTCCACACCGCGTACGTCCAGTCCGACCGCGCGGTCACCGCCGATGGTGCGGCCCACGTGGCACGCGCGGCCGCCCGGCACGGCGCCCGGATGGTGCTGGTCTCCAGCGACGTGGTCTTCGGAGGCTCCGACCGCCCCTACGACGAGACAGCACCCACCGACCCCGTCTCGCCCTACGGGGAGGCCAAGGTGGCCGCCGAGCGCGCGGTCCTCGACACCTGTGCCGACGCGGTCGTGGCGCGCACCTCGCTCATCCTGGGCGACGGCGCGTCGCAGCACGAGGAGCTCGTCGGACGGCTGGTGGCCGGTGCCGACGGGGGCCTCTTCGAGGACGAGCGCCGCTGCCCGGTCCACGTGGAGGACCTCGCCCGCGCCCTGGTCGAGCTCGCCGAGGGTGCCCTGCAGGGCGTCCTGCACGTGGCCGGTGCCGACGGCATGAGCCGGTACGAGCTCGGCCGGCTCATCGCGCGTCGGGACGGCCTCGACCCCGACGTCCTGCGGGCCACGACGCGGGCGGCGCTGGCCGTGCCGGGCCCCGTCGACGTACGCCTCGACTCCTCGCTGGCCGGCCGCGTGCTGACCTCCCGCCTCCGCGGCGCCACGGAGTTCCTCGCGCCCTGAAGTTCCACCCACCCGAGCGGAAGTCCATCCCGCTGTGAGCGTGGGATCCGGGCGCGCGCCCTGCAGTTCCACGCGTGTGGGTGGAAATGCATTGCACCGCGTGCCCAGCGTCCTGCGGCGTGTTCGACGGCCTAGGCTGATGCCGTGGAGACGGAAGAGGCCCAGCAGGTCGACGGGTCGCAGCGGCAGCACTTCGAGTGGTGGCACCACAGCCACCCCACGTTCGCGGGCATCACCGGCTTCTTCGCCGGGATGCTCTTCGTCACCGCCCTCCCGGGGGCGTTCGCGGGGCTGCTCCGGCTGCTGTTCGACCACGACACCTCCGAGCAGCTGTTCCCGTTCGTCCTCCTCGCCCTGGCCCTGCCGATCGTGATGCTGATCAAGCGCAAGACCCGGCGGTTCGCCCAGTTCATGTTCGTGGGCATGCTGGTCACCGCCCTCGTCGTCGGCGGTGTGGCCTCGCTGGTGCTCTACTTCATGGCCGACGCCTGACCCGTTCGTCCCGCTGAATGGCCCCGTCGACCGTCGGGGTGGGAGAATCGGCGCGATGTCCGAATCCACGCACGAGCCCATCAAGACCCTGCCCCTCGTCTTCGACGAGCCGCGCGGACGCAAGAAGCCGCCGCGCCACCTCGCCGACCTCGACGAGGCGGGCCGCAAGGCGCTGCTGGAGGAGATGGGTCTGCCGGGCTTCCGGGCCAAGCAGCTCTCCACCCACTACTTCGGCCGGCTCGTCGACGACCCTGCCGAGATGACCGACCTCCCGGCCGGCCAGCGCGACGACCTCGTCGCGGCGCTGCTGCCCGACCTGATGACGCCGCTGCGCACGCTCGAGGCCGACAAGGGCACCACCCGCAAGACGCTCTGGAAGCTCTTCGACGGCGCGCTCGTCGAGTCGGTCCTGATGCGCTACCCCGAGCGAGCGACCGTCTGCGTGTCCAGCCAGGCCGGCTGCGGCATGGCCTGCCCGTTCTGCGCCACCGGCATGGGCGGCCTGCAGCGCAACATGTCGACCGCCGAGATCGTCGAGCAGGTCGTCGCCGGGGCCCGGTCGATGGCGCGCGGCGAGGTCCCCGGCGGTCCCGGTCGCGTCTCCAACGTGGTCTTCATGGGCATGGGCGAGCCGCTCGCCAACTACAAGGCCGTCGTCGGGGCCGTACGTCGCCTCACCGATCCCTCGCCGGCCGGCCTCGGCATGAGCGCGCGCGGCATCACCGTCTCGACGGTGGGCCTCGTGCCCCGCATCCGCCAGCTCACCGACGAGGGCATCCCCGTCACGCTCGCGCTGAGCCTGCACGCACCCGACGACGAGCTGCGCAACGAGCTGGTGCCGATCAACACGCGCTTCTCGGTCGCGGAGACCGTCGAAGCGGCCTGGGACTACGCCCGCGTCACCAAGCGCCGGGTGTCCATCGAGTACGCCATGATGCGCGGCATCAACGACCAGGCCCACCGCGCCGACCTGCTCGGCGACGTGCTCAACTCCTACGGCGACTGGGGCTGGGTGCACGTCAACCTCATCCCGCTGAACCCGATCGAGGGCTCGAAGTGGACGGCGTCCGACCCGGCCGACGAGCGCGAGTTCGTCCGCCGGCTCGAGGCCAAGGGCATCCCGACGACCGTGCGCGACACCCGCGGGCGTGAGATCGACGGCGCCTGCGGCCAGCTCGCCGCCAAGGAGTAGCCCGAGAGCTGCCGGTGTCCGCCCGGGTGTCGGGGACCGTTCACACGACGTCTGCGCAGAGGGGCCCCTCCGTTGCGGCGACCTTCCTAGCGTCCGGGGCATGGACCTGCTCGAGAGGCGGCGTCGCAGCCGCACCGTCCCGGCCACCGTCGTCCCCCTCCAGCCCGACAAGCCGGCGCCCACCCGTGCCGGGCGGCTCCGCGTGCTGGTCGTCACCGAGTCGTTCCTGCCCCAGGTCAACGGGGTCACCAACTCCGTGCGCCGGGTGCTGGAGCACCTCGCGGCTGAGGGGCACGAGGCCGAGCTCGTCGCCCCCACCGGCCCCGCGACGTACGCCGGCTTCCCGGTGACCCTCGCGCGCGGCGCGTGCCTGCCGTTCTACGCCGACTTCCGCATCGGGCTCGAGACCCGGCGCCGGCTGCGCGGCACCATGGAGCGCTTCCGCCCCGACGTCGTGCACATCGCCTCACCCGCCGCGCTCGGCCTGCAGGCGGCGCGGGCGGCGCGGTCGCTCGGCATCCCCACGGTCGCGATCTACCAGACCGACCTGGTCGGCTTCGCGGAGCAGTACGGCGTCCCCGGGAGCGCGCGGGCGATGGGGGCGCTGACCCGCCGGATCCACCTGGGGGTCGACCGCACGCTGGCGCCCTCGACCGCCAGCATCGCCCAGCTCGCCGGCCTCGGTGTGCACGCGGTCGCCCGCTGGCCGCGCGGCGTGGACCAGGAGCTGTTCGCGCCGACGCGCCGCGACGAGGCCCTCCACGCCGAGCTCGCCCCCGACGGCCGCGTCCTCGTCGGGTACGTCGGCCGGCTGGCCGCGGAGAAGGAGCTGGAGCTGCTGGTCCACGTCGACCGGCTCCCGGGCGTGCGCCTCGTGCTCGTCGGCGGCGGGCCCGAGGAGGCCCGGTTGCGGGCGCTGCTGCCGGACGCGGCCTTCCTCGGCGTCCTCCACGGCGAAGAGCTCGCGCGCGCCCACGCCACGCTCGACGTCTTCGTGCACACCGGGCGCCACGAGACCTACTGCCAGTCGGCTCAGGAGGCGCTGGCCAGCGGGGTGCCCGTGGTCGCGCCGCGGGCCGGTGGGCCGATCGACGTCGTGCCCGACGGCGTCGCCGGCCACCTCTACGCGCCCGGCGACGCGGACGGACCTGGTGGCCCACGTCGAGCGACTGGTGGCGCACCCGGTGCTCCGTCGTCGGATGGCGATCGCCGCCCGCCAGAGCGTGCAGGGCCGGACGTGGCGGGCGGTCAACGAGCTGCTGGTGGACCACTACCGCGAGGTCGGCCGGACTCCCGTCACCCGCCGCCGCGCCGGCTGAGCGTCTCCCGCACGACCTGCACGGCCTCCTCGACGGTGTCGACGAGGTGGACGTGCTCCTCCATCGCCCGCCCGGCGGCCAGCGCCCGGAGCAGCGGCCACACCGGCAGCTCCTCGGTCCAGTAGTGCCGGCCGAGCAGCACCATCGGCGCGACGGCGCTCTGGCCGGCGTAGTAGTTCTCGCAGGCGTCCTGGAAGATCTCCTGCACGGTGCCCCCGGCGCCCGGCAGGAAGACGATGCCCCCGTTGCACACCTCGAGCAGCAGCGCCTCGCGCGGCGCATTGGCGAAGAACTTCGCGATCGCGGTGGCGAAGACGTTGGGCGGCTCGTGGCCGTAGTGCCACGTCGGGATGCCGAGGGACTCCCGGCCGCCCGACGTCGCCCCCACGACGTCGAGGGCCACCCGCGCCCACGCACCCACGTCCGGCCGGAACGACGGCACGGCGGCCAGCCGTCCCAGCGCGTCGTCGAGGCCGTCGGGCAGGAACGCGCCGAGGTTGGCCGCCTCCATGGCGCCCGGACCGCCACCCGTGGCCACGGTCAGGTGCTCGCCGAGCGCGTGCCCGAGGCGCGCCGCGGCGGCGTACGCCGGGCTGCCGCGCTCCAGCGCGTGACCGCCCATGACGCCGACCAGGTCACGTCCGCCCACCCACGCCGACAGGGCCGTGTCGACGTGGTGGTCGTGCAGTGCCATCGCCAGGGTGTCCTCCGGGCCGGTGCCGCGCCGCGACCAGGCGTACGCCCGCGCATCGAGGGTGTCGTGGTAGCGCGGCGCGTCGTAGAGCTCGCGGGGGGAGTAGAGCGTGGATCGGTAGGTGTCGACGGGGATGCCGGGGATCTCGGGCAGCACGATCGCACCGGCACGGCGTACGACGTCGTCGTCGCCGTCGGTGAAGTCGCAGCCCAGGAACAGCGCACCGCCGAGCGACCGCTCGAGCAACGCCGGGCCGCGGTCGGTGAGGTCCAGCCCGACGACGCGCCACCCGGAGAGCGAGCGGGCGCCGGCGGCGAGCCTGCGGTCGAGGTCCGGCAGGGTCGTGATGTCGATGACACGTCCGCGGGAGTGCTTCACGGGGCCAACCTAGAGCGCGGCGGACCTGGGTCCGACGTCGGACGCGTGTCTCCGACGGCAGCGACGCGTCGCCCCACCGTGCCAAGGTGGGCACCATGACCTCGGGACGCACGAACGACCACGAACAGGTCTATGCACTCGCCACACGCAACCGCATGCTCGCCGTGTCGATGTTCGAGGACCTGACGGACGCCCAGTGGGCCACCCCGAGCCTGTGTGCGGGGTGGACGGTGCGCGAGGTGTGTGCCCACCTCGTCCCGCCGAAGGGCGGTCACCGTCTCCTGCCGCTGGTGCGGGACGTGGTCCGCTTCCGCGGAGACCTCGAGCGGATGGTCGACGTGACCACGCGCGAGCTCGCGCGACGACCGACCTCCGAGCTCGTCGCCGCCCTGCGCGACCGAGCCGGGGAGCGGCTGAAGGCGCCGGTCGTCGGTCCCCACGGGCCGATGGTCGACACCGCGATCCACCTCCGGGACGCCGCCCGCCCGCTCGGTCTCCCGACCAGCCCGCCGCCGGAGGACTGGCGTCCGGTGCTGGACTTCCTGCTGACCCGGCCCGCCGAGCGCGGCTTCGTGGGCACCGGGCGCACCGAAGGGCTGCGCCTCGAGGCGACCGACCTCGACTGGGCCCACGGGTCGGGCGACCTCGTCCGGGGCCCGGCCGAGGCGCTCGCCCTGGGCATCGCCGGCCGCTCAGCGGCGTACGCCGACCTCGAGGGCGCCGGCGTGCAGGTCCTGCGCTCCCGGGACGGGTGAGCGCGCGCCCTCGTGCCTCGGTCGCCGCTGCCCGGCTCAGAACGCGTGCGCCATCAGCTCCCCGAACAGCTCCTGGTCGTCGACCTCGAGCCCGCGGGAGCGGAACCAGGCGCACATGTTCGCGCAGTCGCGCATCAGGAAGTCCATGCCGCGCGGGTTGCCGACGAGGTCCACCATCTGCGGCAGGTCGATGATCACGAGCCGGTCGCCCGCCGCCAGGGTGTTGTACGGCGACAGGTCGCCGTGGACCAGCCCGGCCTGGGCGAGCGTGGTCAGGGCGTCGCGCAGCTGGTCGTAGTAGCCCTCGACCACCGAGCGCTCCGGCCGCACCTGGGCGACCCGCGGGGCGGTCTCGGTCTCCCCGTCGACGGTCACGGTGATCCACTCCATCAGGATCTCGGTCTCGTCGATCTGCACCGGGTAGGGGACGGGCAGGCCGAGGTCCCAGCAGCGGCAGAGCGCGTTCCACTCCGAGACGGCCCACTCGCCGGCCGCGACCTGCTTGCCCCACGTGGACTTCCGCTTGAGGGCGCGGTTGTCGCGGGACCGCTTCATCGAGCGGCCCTCGGTGTAGGACGCGGCGCGGTGGAAGGTCCGGTGGTCGGTGTCGCGGTAGCGCTTGGCGGCCATCACGACGGCGTCGTCGGGACGGTGCGGGTCCTCGCGCTCGAGCAGGAAGACGTCGGCCTCCTTGCCGGTCTTGAGGACGCCGAGCTCGGTGTCGATGGCGCCGCTGGAGGTCACGACCCAGTCGGGGCGCGGTTCGGGGCCCTTCATGAGGGCTTCGAGGTCCTGCCAGCGGGACCAGCGTTGACCCTTGCCGAGCTCGTCGGCGTAGGTGTCGTAGGTGAAGACGAACGACTCGTCGATGCCCTCGAGGGGCGAACGGTCGTCAGGCCGGAGGAAGTCCTCCGGGATGCGATGAGTCAAGGTAGGTGCTCCGTTGGTGCGAGAGGTGGTCGGCGGACAGGCCGAGGACAGCGATGGACATGTCACGGCTCCTCTCGTCTCACGGGCACCGGCGTGCGGGTCGGCACGTGGTGGGCGCGCACACTCGCGGCGCGTCGCCCCCATCGTCGCTGGCCCGGCGCGGCACCGCAACGCAATTAGGCGCGCTAGGTTCGGACGGTGACCACACGCCCGATCTGCCGCCCCGTCCTGTCCGCAGCCCTCGCGACGGCGCTGGCCGCCGGCCTGGCCGTCGGGGCGGGTGGTGCCACGGCGAGCGCCGGGGCCTCCAGTGCGCCCGTCGACGGGGCGTCCGGCATCGGCGACCCCTACTGGCCGCTCGACGGCAACGGCGGCATCGACGTGGCGACGTACAAGATCGACAACCGCTACGCGCTGGAGTCCAAGCGGCTCAGCGGCACCACGACGGTCGAGCTCACCGCGACCGAGGACCTCGCGAGCTTCTCGCTCGACTTCCTGCTCAAGGTGTCGAAGGTGACCGTCGACGGCGAGAAGGCGACGCTTCGACAAGACCGACGGCGGGCACGAGCTGCGGATCACCCCGGCGCAGCCGCTGGCCGCCGGCAGCAAGCACACCGTCGTGGTGACGTACGACGACCACCCGGCGCGGTACTCCTACGCGGGGGAGCGCAACTGGCTGGCCAGCAAGACCGAGGTCGTCGCGATGAACGAGCCGCACATGGCGCCGTGGTGGTTCCCCGCCAACGACCACCCGCTCGACAAGGCCGTCGTCGACGTGAAGATCACGGGTCCCCAACGGCCGCGAGGTCGTCTCCAACGGCAAGCTGCGGGGCCGCAAGGTCGGCAAGCAGTCGACGCAGTGGCACTGGAGCGCCGACGAGCCGATGGTGCCCTACCTCGCGTTCTTCGCCGCCGGCGACTTCGCGATCGAGAAGGGCAAGCACCGCGGCCTGCCGTGGCTCGTCGCGGTCTCGGAGCAGCTGGGCGAGCGCGACCAGGCGGCCAGCATGCGGCTGATGAAGAAGACCCCGCGCGGTCATCGCCGGCCTCGAGAAGGACCTCGGCGACTACCCGTTCTCGGTCGTCGGCGGCCTCACGACCGGCCTCAACCCGGGCTTCGCGCTGGAGAACCAGACCCGTCCCACCTACCCCGCGGTCGGCGGCAGCGCCCAGAGCCTCATCGTCCACGAGCTCGCCCACCAGTGGTTCGGCGACGACATCGCGGTGGAGCAGCTGGTCCGACATCTGGCTCAACGAGGGCTTCGCCACGTTCATGGAGTGGCGCTGGGCCGAGCAGCACGGACGCCGCTCCGCCGACTCCGTCTTCCGCAGCTACTACGCCAACGTCGACGCGACCTCCGCCTTCTGGAAGGTCGCGGTCGACGACCCGGGGGCCGCCAAGGTGTTCGACGGCGCGGTCTACGGTCGCGGCGCGATGGCGCTGCAGGCCCTGCGCAACCGGGTCGGGGACGAGGCCTTCTGGCGGGTCGTGCGCACCTGGATCCACGAGCAGCGCGGGGGCAACGGCTCCACCGCGGAGTTCGAGGAGGTGGCCGCCCGGGTGAGCGGGCAGGACCTCGGCCCGTTCTTCGACACCTGGCTCCGCACGCTCGCGAAGCCGGCCGCCACGGCCACCAACGGGCTCGGCTGACGATGACCAGCCAGACCACCGGGGTGACGTGGTTCCGGGCGCCCACCGACGACCACCCCGGCCTCCTCAACGCCTGCTACAACGCCCTCGACATCCACGTCGTCCGCGGCCGGGCCGACGACGTCGCGGTGCACCTCGACGGCACGGAGCACACCTTCGCGTGGCTGCTCACCGAGGTGGCCGCGTGCGCCGGCGTGCTGCGCGCCTTCGGCGTCGAGGTCGGTGACCAGGTCGCCCTCGGGGCCGTGCCGCACGGGCCGGGCGTCGTGGGCGTGCTCGCCGCCGCCCGCGTCGGCGCCGTCGTGCAGTACGACGACTCGCCCGGCGCCACCGGGAAGGTCGTGGTCCACGGCACGCCGGACGGCGTCGTCGTGTCGGTCGACGGCGAGGACCTCCCGTGGGACGTCGCGATGCGCGCCGGTCGTACCGACCCGGCCGGGTGCGCCGACGTACCCGGCGATGCGGTCCTCTCCCGCCACGGCTCCGACACGCTCACGGTCCTCGACGCCCTCGGCGCGTCGGACGACCACGAGCTGCCGGTGCCTGCCGGGGCCACGCTCGTCGAGGTCGGCGGCCTGAGGTTCTGGTCGTTCGACGCGCCGCAGGACTGAGCCCGGCGCGGGCGCGGGTCCGCGCGCGTCGTCCTGACAGACTGGCGCGGTGACTGCCCGCGACATCGTGATCCTCGGCTCGACCGGGTCCATCGGCACCCAGGCGCTCGACCTGGTCCGTGCCCACCCCGACCGGTTCCGCGTCGTCGGCCTGACCGCCGGCGGGTCCAACCCCGAGCTGTTCGAGGCCCAGGTCGCGGAGTTCGCGCCGGCGTACTCCGGGCTGGGGGAGGAGGCCTCCACCGAGGCCGCCGGGCGACCCTGCGACGTCGTCCTCAACGGCATCACCGGGGCCGTCGGCCTCCGGCCCACCCTGGCCGCCCTCGACGCCGGCACCACGCTGGCCCTCGCCAACAAGGAGTCGCTCATCATCGGCGGCCCGCTGGTGAAGGAGCGCGCCCGGCCGGGCCAGATCGTGCCCGTCGACTCCGAGCACAGCGCCATCGCGCAGAGCCTCCGGGCCGGCTCCGCCGAGGAGGTACGACGCCTCGTCCTCACCGCGTCCGGCGGCCCGTTCCGCGGTCGTACGGCGGGGGAGCTCGCCGACGTGACCCCCGCGCAGGCGCTCGCCCACCCGAACTTCGCGATGGGCCGGGTGATCACCACCAACTCCGCGACGCTGGTCAACAAGGGCCTCGAGGTGATCGAGGCGCACCTCCTCTTCGACATCCCCTTCGACCGCATCGACGTCGTCGTCCACCCGCAGCAGCTGATCCACTCGATGGTCGAGTTCGTCGACGGCGCGGTGGTGGCCCAGCTCGGCCTGCCCACCATGCTGGTCCCGATCTCCCTCGGGATGGGCTGGCCCGACCGGGTCCCCGACGCCGAGACGCCGATCGACTGGACCCGGGCGGCGGACTGGCGCTTCGAGCCCCTCGACGACGTGGTCTTCCCCGCCGTCACCCTCGCCCGGACCGCGGGGGAGCGCGGCGGCACGGCGCCCGCCGTCTACAACGCCGCCAACGAGGTCGCCGTCGACGCCTTCCACGACGGCCGGCTCAGCTTCCCCGACATCGTCTCCACGGTGGCACACGTCCTGGACCGTCACGACGTACCATCGAAGGACCACCTCACCGTCGACGACGTCCTCGCCGCGGACTCCTGGGCGCGAGCCGAGGCCGCGGGCCTGATCTGACGCCTCCCTGACGTCACCGACGTCCCCACCCCGAGAAGGACCCCCACGCACATGTCCGCGCTGCTCTACACCCTGGGTGTCGTCGCCTTCGTCCTGGCGATCCTCGTCTCGATCGGGCTCCACGAGTTCGGGCACCTCGTGCCGGCGAAGAAGTTCGGCTGCAAGGTGCCGCAGTGGTTCATCGGCTTCGGCCCCACGGTGTGGAGCAAGCGGATCGGCGAGACCGAGTACGGCGTCAAGGCGATCCCGCTCGGCGGCTACGTCAAGATCGTCGGGATGCTGCCCCCCGGCGCGGAGGACCTCGTCGAGGAGACGACGTACGACGAGGACGGCGAGGCGGTCCACAAGGTCCGCCGCTCCAACACGGGCCTCTTCACCCAGCTGATCTCCGACGCACGCGCCGCGGAGTGGGAGTACGTCAAGGAGCACGACACCGACCGGCTCTTCTACCGCCTCCCGTGGTGGAAGAAGGTGATCGTCATGGCCGGCGGGCCGATGGTCAACATCGCCATCGCGTTCGGCCTCTTCGCCGTGCTCTTCGCGACCTACGGCAACCCGCGCGACGAGGTCGTCGAGCCCATCGTCGCCGACGTGCCCGCCTGCGTGGTCCCCGTCGCGGAGCAGGGCCGCGCCTGCGCGGCCGACGACCCGCCCACGCCCGCGAAGGAGGCCGGGCTGGAGGTCGGCGACGAGATCCTCAGCTTCAACGGCACGCCCTTCACCAACTGGGACGACCTCCAGTCGCAGATCCGCGCCAACGCCGACGGCGACGCCGTCATCGAGGTGCGACGCGGCGACGAGCAGCTGACGCTGACCACCAACACGACCGTCACGCTGCGCGAGGCGTCGATGACGGACCGGACCCTCACCGAGGTGGGCTTCCTCGGCGTGCAGCCCCAGACCCGGCTCGCGACCGGCGGTGTCCTCTACACCGCGAAGCAGATGGAGACCATGACCGTCGAGACGGCCCAGGCCCTCGGCCAGCTGCCGGTCAAGGTCTACGAGGTCGGCCGCGCCATCGTCGGCCTGCAGGAGCGCGACCCGCAGAGCCCGGTGTCGATCGTCGGTGGCGGCCGCTTCGCAGGGGAGGCGGCGGCCAGCGACGCCTTCCCGCTGACCGAGAAGATCGTCACGCTGCTGTTCCTCATCGCCAGCTTCAACTTCTTCATCGGCATGTTCAACTTCGTCCCGCTGCTGCCGCTCGACGGCGGCCACATCGCGGGCGCTCTCTACGAGGGCCTCAAGCGCGGGATCGCCCGGCTCCTCGGCCGTCCCGACCCCGGGCACGTCGACGTCGCCAAGCTGCTCCCGGTGGCCTACGTCGTGGGGCTCGCGATGCTGGTGATGGGCGTGATCCTGATCGTCGCCGACATCGTCGTACCGCTGCGCCTGACCTGACCCGGGACCCGGCTGACGGTCCACGCCACCACGCGATCGCCGGACAGGGGTCGGAGGTTGTGGAATCCTGCGACCGACGCCGTTGCCCGGGCGTGCGCGGGAGGCGTGCCCGAGCAGCGGTGTCGTGCTGCCCGGCCCGTACGATGAGGCCATGACTTCCGTCGGCTTGGGGATGCCCGCCCTTCCGCCCCCCGTCCTGGCCCCCCGCCGCAAGACCCGCCAGATCAAGGTGGGCTCGGTGGGCGTCGGCAGCGACTCGCCGATCTCCGTCCAGTCGATGACCACGACGCTGACCTCCGACGTCAACGCGACCCTCCAGCAGATCGCCGAGCTCACCGCCACGGGCTGCGACATCGTGCGCGTCGCGTGCCCGAGCCAGGACGACGCCGACGCGCTGCCGGAGATCGCGCAGCACTCGCAGATCCCGGTGATCGCCGACATCCACTTCCAGCCCAAGTACGTCTTCGCCGCCATCGACGCCGGCTGCGCGGCGGTCCGGGTCAACCCGGGCAACATCCGCAAGTTCGACGACCAGGTCAAGGAGATCGCGAAGGCCGCCAAGGACCGCGGCACCTCGATCCGCATCGGCGTCAACGCCGGGTCGCTCGACAAGCGGATCCTCGACAAGTACGGCAAGGCCACCCCCGAGGCGCTCGTCGAGTCCGCGGTGTGGGAGGCCGGCCTCTTCGAGGAGCACGACTTCCACGACTTCAAGATCTCGGTCAAGCACAACGACCCGGTCGTGATGGTCCGGGCCTACGAGCTGCTGGCCGCGGCCGGCGACTGGCCGCTGCACCTCGGCGTCACCGAGGCCGGCCCCGCGTTCCAGGGCACCATCAAGTCCTCGGTCGCCTTCGGGCACCTGCTCAGCCAGGGCATCGGCGACACGATCCGCGTCTCGCTGTCCGCGCCGCCGGTGGAGGAGGTCAAGGTCGGCCTCCAGATCCTGGAGTCGCTCAACCTCAAGCCGCGCCGCCTCGAGATCGTCTCCTGCCCGTCCTGCGGCCGCGCCCAGGTCGACGTCTACAAGCTCGCCGAGGAGGTCACCGCCGGGCTCGACGGCCTGGAGGTGCCGCTGCGCGTCGCCGTCATGGGCTGCGTCGTCAACGGCCCCGGCGAGGCGCGTGAGGCCGACCTCGGCGTCGCGTCGGGCAACGGCAAGGGCCAGATCTTCGTCAAGGGCGAGGTCGTCAAGACGGTCCCCGAGTCGCAGATCGTCGAGACCCTCATCGAGGAGGCCATGCGCATCGCCGAGGGCATGGAGCCCGTCGACGGCGCGGAGGCCACGGTCAGCGTCTCCTGACCGCCCCGGGCGCGACAGCGCGCCGCCCGTTCCCACTAGGCTCGAAGCGTGCTGAGGACCCGCGAGCAGGTGCGTGTGCTGGGCCCGGGTGACCGGGACGCCTTCATCGCGCTCGCGGAGCAGGACCCCGTCGTCAACGTCTTCGCCGACTACCGCGCCCGGCTCACCAACCTCGACGAGCGGTGGCTCGGCGGGCAGGTGTGGGGCCGCTTCGAGGGGGACCGCCTCGTCGCGGGCTGCCACCTCGGGGCGAACCTCGTCCCGGTGCAGTGCACGCGCGACGACGTGGGGGCCTTCGCCGACGTGGCGCTGCGCCGACGCGGCACCGTCGGCACCATCGTCGGCCCCGCGGGGGTCGTGGCGGCGCTGTGGGAGCAGATCGAGCCGCGGTGGGCCACGCCCCGGGAGATCCGTCCCGACCAGCCGCACCTGGAGCTGGGTCGCGTCCCGACCGTCGCCGCCGACCCCGGCGTGCGGGTCACCACCCCGCGCGACCTCGACCGGCTCTACCCCGCGTGCGTGGCGATGTACACCGAGGAGGTCGGCGTCTCGCCGGAGAACGACGCCGGCGGGGGAGACCTCTACCGCGCCCGCATCCAGCAGCTGATCGGCCGCGGCTGGTCCATGGCGAGCTTCGACGACCAGGGGGTGGTCTTCAAGGCCGAGATCGCCTGCGTGACGCCGTACGCCGCCCAGGTGCAGGGCGTGTGGGTACGCCCCGACCGCCGGGGCGAGGGGCTGTCGACGAGCGGCATGGCGGCTGTGGTCTCCCACGTCATCTCCTCCGGCGTCGCCCCGGTGGTCTCGCTCTACGTCAACGAGTGGAACACCGCCGCGCGGGCCGCCTACGCGCGGGTCGGCTTCGAGCAGACGGCGACCTTCGCGACCCTGATGTTCTAGTCGTCGGGCCGAGAAAAAGAATTCTTGTCCGGACGTATCACGCAGGGGTGTGCGCACACCTGTGCTGACATGGGGACAATGGTCACCATGTCAGAGGACCGAAGGACTGAGGGGCAGTCCGACCAGTCACCGTGGGACATGGCCAGTGGGGCGTTCATCGCCTGGCGTTCGGGGGACGCCGCAGCGATGGACGAGCTGGTTGCCACGATGACACCGGTCCTGTGGCACGTGGTGAGGGCATACGGGCACGACCGCCAGACCGCCGAGGACGTGATCCAGGCGACCTGGCTCGGCTTCGTACGCCTCCACCGGACCATCGAGGACCCGCAGGCGGTCGCGTCCTGGCTGATCACCTCGGCCAGGCGCGGCGCAGCCGCCCATGCCAGGGCCGCGCGACGTGCGACCCCGGTGCAGGACGAGACGCTGCACGCCGCACTCCCGGACACGGAGTCGGCCGAGGCGCTCGCGATGCTCGACGACGAGGCGTCTCGGCTGTGGGGAGCCGTGGCGACCGTCGACGAGCGATGCCGCAAGCTGCTGAGAGTCGTGGCCTTCATGGACCGCCCCGACTACCAGTCGATCAGCCAGGACCTCGACATGCCGGTCGGGAGCATCGGACCCACGCGGGCCCGGTGTCTGGCGAAGGTCCGGACCGCCCTGATGAAAGGAGGCGAGCGATGACTGATGGGGACGCCGCTCTCCTCGAGGAACTGCGTGACATGTGGATGACCTACGACCCGCCGCCGCCCGGCCTCGTCGCGACGATGATCGCCGCCGTCGCTGCCGCCGACCTCGATGCGGAGTGGGAGATGCTCACCCTCGTCCGCGACTCGCGTGACGAGCCCGCTGCCCAGGTGAGGGGACTCGCCACGTCGCGGATCCTCTACTTCACCGCAGCCGAGGGCTGGTCGCTCGACGCCGAGCTCGACGACGGCCAGGTCCGCGGGCAGCTGCTCGACTTCGACGGCGACATGGGGGCCGTCGAGGTGGTGGTCGAGACGACCGACGGGCAGAGCTGGACCACCGCGCTCGACGAGGTGGGCTTCTTCGCCCTCGGCGCCGAGCCGACCGGGTCGGTGCGCTTCACGGTGCGCGACGGCGGCCGGTCCGCGACCAGTCGCTGGATCGAGCTCTGAGACGCGGCCCTGCCCCGTCGCCCTCAGGGGCCGGGGTAGGGCTGCCCGAGCTCCTGGTGGGGCCCGATCGTCGGGTCGGAGTCGGTCCGCGCGCGGGCCAGCACGGCGTCGCGTGCGTCGCGTGCTGACACACCCGTCTCGCTGATCTCGCGGGCGATCAGGCCGGCCACGACCGGTGCCGAGAACGACGTGCCGCTCCACCGCGCCATGCCGGTGCCGAAGACCCGGATGTCGCCCTTGTCGGGTGTCTCGTGACACTCGAAGGTCCCGTCGGGGAAGGCGTTGACCAGGTTGCGTCCGAGCGCGTAGACGTCGGCGGAGATCCCGTAGTTGGAGAACGACGACACGCGTCCGTCGCGGTCGAGCGATCCCACGCCGACGGCCCAGCGGAACGCCGCCGGCCAGAAGGGAGCCGCCCACGAGTCGTTGCCGGCAGCGGCGACGAGCACGCAGTCCCGGTCCTCGAGGTGCTTGCGGTGGAACTTCCTGAACGCGATGGAGGGAAGGTCGTGCCGGGTGCGGCAGCCGGCCGACAGGTTGATGACCTGCGGGTCATGACGGAGCGCCTCCTCGAGCTGCACGACGAGGTCGGACTCGAGGATCCCGCCCCCGCCGACGCCGCCGATCGCGAAGCCCTCCACGTAGACCCGGGTCTCGGGGGCGATGCACCGCACGACCCCGGCGATGAACGTGCCGTGGCCGGCGTACGGTCGCAGGTCGGGGCCGTTGAGCTCGTCGTCGCCGTCGACGCCCTTCAGCCACGGGGTGCGGGGGTCGGACGCGGCAGGCGGGTGCCATCCGGTGTCCACCACGACGACGCTGACCTCGCGTCCCTTCTCCTGCGGCGCGACCGGGGGCCACGGGTCGGTGAGACCGGTCTCCTCGGGCTCCACCGCAGGGCACGCGCTGCCCCCGGGCCCGCCGGGGCTGACGTGGACCCAGTGGTCGGGCGTGGCAGCACCGCGGCGCAGCCCGGCCTCCTCGAGCAGGTCGAGCACCTCCGGCACGGTCTCGCCCGCCTGGCGAGCCACCAGGACGTAGCGGACGAGCTCGCCGCCGAGCAGGCGTACGTCGTCGCGGCGCGGCGGCTCGCCGAGCACGCCCTTGTCGAGGCGAGCGGCCGCGGCCTCGAACTCCTCGACGTCCTCGGCCCCCACCAGCACGCGGTCGGGGTGGAAGAGGTAGGTGAAGTCCGCTGGTGCCTCGGTGTTCCAGTCGACCTGCCCGTCGTTGGCCCTCCGCAGGTCGCGAAGCTGGTCGGTGCTGCGTCGTCGTCGGTCGTCGCCGATCATCCAGTCATCCATGGACGCCGACGCTAGCGCCGTCCGTCCGCCTCGTGCAGGGGTTCGCCCGCCTTTCGGCGCGCGATCGGGAAGGATGACCGTGTGGACCGGGGTGAGGCCGAGGAGCTGCTGCGCACGCTGTTCGCCGACCCCGACGGCGCGCGGAGGAAAGCGCTGGCCGAGCTCGTGCCCGACCCCGACCCGGCACTCGCCTCGATCGGGCACCAGGTCGTCGGCATCGTGCTCCGCGACAGCGGCCGTACGGACGAGGCGCTCGCGCACCTGCGCCGGGCCCTGGCGCTCAGCCGCCGCGTCGACCGCGAGCGCGCGGGCGACGTGCGTGCGACGCTGGGCGGCACGCTCGTCTACGCCGGGCGCACGCGCGAAGGCCTCGCCCAGCTCGACCGCGCCGCCGCCGAGCTCGACGGACTGCCGCTGGCCCGCGTGCTCGTGCGCCGGGCACGCGTCCTGAGCTTCACGCTGGAAGACTTCGAGGCAGGCGCCGACGACGTGGCTCGTGCCCTCGAGATCCTGGAGGGATCGGACGACGACGTCTGGAGGGCCCGCGCGCTCCACCTCGAGGGACTGACCCGGACCGGGCTCGGCGACCTGCACGCCGCGCGACGCGCGTTCGCAGAGTCCATGCAGATCCACACGTCCCTGGGCCAGCGGGCGGCCCTGGCCGTCGGGGTCCACACGGTGGGGTGGCTCGCCTTCCTCGAGGGCGACCTGCCCCGCGCGCTCGAGGCCTACGCGGACGCGAGCGACCGCTTCGACGCTCTCGACATGACCAGCGTGGACCTCGTCTACGACAGGTGCAGCGTCTACCTCGCCGCGGGCATGCCGGCCGATGCGCTGGAGGTGGTGGAGCGTGCCCTCGACGCTCGTCCACTCATCGACGTCGAGCAGGCAGACCTCCGGCTGGCACTCGCGGGAGCGGCCGCGGCTGCAGGTGACTGGGCACGCGCGAGGTCGGCAGCGGACACGGCGTGCCGCCTGTTCCGGAGCCAGGGGCGCGAGCGGCACTGGATCAGGGCCGAGCTGTTCGCGATCTCGTCGCGTGCCGAGGAGGCCGCTCGCCCCTCCCGGCTGCTGGTCCGGCTCGAGGCGCTGGTGGTGGCAGCTCGAGAGGCAGCGGCCCCCGAGCTGCCGCAGGTGCTGCTCCTGGGTGCCAGGGTCGGCGCCCGCGTGCGCGGGACCCGGGCGGAGTCGCTGGTGGACCAGTGGCTCGAGGAGGCGGCCGCCTTCAGGAGCGCGCCCACCGGTCCCACCCGGGCTCTTGGTTGGCTGGCGGTGGCCAGGCGACGAGACACCGCTGGCGACGTCGGTGGGGTGCTCCGCGCCTGCGAGCGCGGCCTCCAGGCCCTCGACGCACACCAGGCGACCCTCGGGAGCCTCGAGCTGCGTGCCGGATCGGCCGGTCACGGTGCCGCCCTGGCCGAGCTCGGCACCCGGGCAGCGGTGACCAGCGGCGACTCCCGCCAGCTGCTGCGGTGGTCCGAACGGTGGCGTGCGACGGCGCTTGCCACGCCCGCCGGTAGAACCGGTCACGACCCGCAGACCCGTGCCGACCTGGTCGCCCTCCGTGCGCAGCGCCTCCGTCTGGAGGAGGCCCGCGCAACCGGATCCCTGACGGACGCCCTCGAGGCGCGCGCAGCCCGGCTCGAGCAGCAGGTACGGCGCCGGCTGCTGCAGGAGCGCGGAACAGGGGAGACGGCGCAGGTGCTCGACGTCGGCTCGCTCCTCGAGGCGCTCGCCGAGGACGACACCGTGCTCGTCGAGCTGGCCGAGCTCGACGGCGTCCTGCACGCGCTCGTGGCAGGCCGCGGGCGCGTACGCCACCGGGTGGTCGGTGACGCGGCGGCCGCTGCCGCAGCCGTGGACTTCTCCCTCTTCACGCTGCGCCAGGCAGCCCGCGGACGCCGGGCCCAGCTCGAGGTGGCCGGCGCCCGGCTCGAGCGGGCCCTCCTCGGGACGGCCCTCGACGGACTGGCGGACCAGCGGGTCGTGGTCTGCGCACCCGCGGCGCTGCAGGGCGTCCCGTGGGGCCTGCTCCCGTCGCTGGCGCACCGACCCGTGACCGGCACGCCGTCGGCGCGCCTGTGGCTACGGGCCCGGGCGTCGGACCCGGCGGACGGGCGCCGCGTGATGCTGGTCGGGCCGGGGCTCGGCAGCGGTGGCGCCGAGGTGCCGGCCGTGGTCGCCGAGGACCCGGTGGCCGAGGTGCTCGACGGGGAGGCGGCGACCGTCGCGGGTGCCCTCGCGGCGCTCGACGGGGCTGCGTTGGCGCACGTCGCCGCCCACGGCCACTTCCGGGAGGACAGCCCGCTCTTCTCCTCGCTCACCATGGCCGACGGGCCCCTCCTCGTGCACGACCTCCAGGGTCTGGGGCGCCCGCCCCACCGGGTCGTGCTGTCGGCCTGCGAGTCCGGCGTCATGCAGCCGGTGGGCGACCAGGAGCTCCTCGGCCTCGCGGCCGCGCTGCTGTCCATGGGCACCGCCGGCGTGGTCTCGAGCCTCGCCGAGGTCGACGACGCCGCGACCGTGGACGTGATGGTCGCCCTCCACGCCCGGCTCCGGCAGGGGGGCGGGCTCGGCGACGCGATGCTCGCCGCCCGTGAGGCCGCCGCGGGGGACTCCGTGCTGGCCGCCACCGCGGCGTCGTTCACCGTCCTGGGCGTCTGAGGGCGCTGCCGCCGCGGGGTGGCGGCACATCGCGCCTGGAGGGGTACGTCGGCTGCGATCTGCCGCCACCTACAGGACTGGCCGCCGCGGGGTGGCGGCACATTGCAGGTGGAGGGGTACGTCGGCTGCGATCTGCCGCCACCCTCCGACGGACCGCGGCGAACGCTCGGGTGTGCTGAGCCGGGTCAGGGCGGCGTGACCTTCACCGGGTCGGTGGCGTTCTCGCACGCCGCGAGCGTGCAGCGGACGGTCGCGGACTTCCGCGTGCCGTTGACCTCGAGCAGCACCGTGCCGGAGGACTCCCACTGCCAGCCGCTGAACCACCCCGTCGTCCAGGTGGCCAGCCGCTTCCCGTGGAGGGTCCGCAGGGTGATCCTGCCCGGGCCGACGCCGTCGGTGAGGATGTGGAAGGTCAGCAGCTGCGTGCCGTCCGGCGAGATGGCCGCGACGCGCTCCTTGCAGGACCGCCACACGGTCGTGCTCGGGTCGCTCAGCCGTACGAGACGCGTGCACCCCCCGAGGTAGGGGTCGTCGGTGGAGGTGGCGAGCAGGTCGTGCTCGATGCTGACGGTGCCGGCGGCGTCGCGCGTCACGGTCCGTACGCGGTCCGGCCCGACGCGCCAGAGCACGGTGCGTCGCATCGTCTGGACCACGACCTTGCGGTCGTCGGCCGTGACGGCCTGGGGCCAGCCGTCGAAGACCCGGCTGCGGACCTCGGAGCCGTCGGTCGCCGACCGCACCGTCACCGCCGCCCTGCGGTAGCCGGAGTCCGCCATCGTCACCAGCCGCGAGCCGTCCTCGCTGAGCAGCGCCCAGCGGGCCTCGAAACCGACGAAGATCGTGCGCACGGTCCCGTCGGGCTCGACCCGCACGATGCGGGCCCGCCGCTGCTCGCCGACCCGGTTGTTCGTCCAGGTCGCGGCGATCCACGCGGCCCCCGACGCGCCGAGGACGTCCCCGTCGGTGCCCGGCAGCTCGATGCGGCGCTCCCCGTCGACGAGGACGCCGTCCTCGAGGTGGGGGACGGCGATGTCCGCGCCCCGTGCCAGCGCCTGCGGCTGCAGGTCGACGGTGGGCGCTGCCGCCCGTGCGGCGGGCAGACCGATCGCGGCGCTGACGGCGAGCGCGGCGAGGGCGCCGGCGAGCACGGGCCGCAGGGCGGCCCCGAGGACGGTGGTGGAGCGCGGCATGGTGGTTACCCCCCGAGAACGACGTGGTGTCACTGGGGAGACGCCGTCGGGGCCGTCGGGGTTGCCTCGGCCCGCTCGGCAATCTGGTTCGCGGCGGCCACGGGCCCACCCCTATCGTTGCGCCCATGACTGGCCGCATCCTCCGCATGTCGACCCTGTTCGTGCGCACCCTGCGCGACGACCCCAACGACGCCGAGGTGCCGAGCCACAGGCTGCTCGTCCGCGCCGGCTACATCCGCCGTGCCGCACCCGGCATCTACACGTGGCTGCCGCTGGGGCTGCGCGTGCTGCGCAAGATCGAGGCGATCGTCCGCGACGAGATGGACGAGATCGGCGCCCAGGAGCTGTCCTTCCCCGCCCTGCTGCCGAAGGAGCCCTACGAGGCGACCCACCGGTGGACCGACTACGGGGACAACATCTTCCGTCTCAAGGACCGCAAGGGCGGCGACTACCTCCTCGGCCCCACGCACGAGGAGATGTTCACCCTGGTCGTGAAGGACCTGTACTCCTCCTACAAGGACCTGCCGCTCTCGATCTACCAGATCCAGAACAAGTACCGCGACGAGGCGCGTCCGCGCGCCGGGCTGCTGCGTGGTCGCGAGTTCGTGATGAAGGACTCGTACTCGTTCGACATCGACGACGCCGGTCTCGAGGAGTCCTACCAGAAGCACCGCGACGCCTACATCCGGATCTTCGACCGCCTCGGCTTCGAGTACGTCATCGTCAAGGCGACGTCCGGTGCGATGGGCGGCTCGGCGAGCGAGGAGTTCCTCGCGAAGGCCGCGGTCGGTGAGGACACCTATGTCCGCTGCACCCACTGCGACTACGCCGCCAACGTGGAGGCGGTCACGGTGCGTGCCCCCGCGGCCGTGTCGTACGACGACGCGCCCGCCGCGCACGCCGAGGACACCCCGGACACCCCGACCATCGACACCCTCGTCGCCCACCTCGACGAGGCCTACCCGCGCGACGACCGTCCCTGGGCCGCCGGCGACACCCTCAAGAACGTCCTGGTCGTGCTCAAGCACCCCGACGGCACCCGCGAGCCGCTCGCGATCGGCGTGCCCGGCGACCGCGAGGTCGACCAGAAGCGTCTCGAGGGCCAGCTGGAGCCGATCGAGGTCGAGGCCATGGACGAAGCCGAGATGGCCAAGCACCCGGCCCTCGTCAAGGGGTACATCGGGCCCGAGGCACTGGGCGAGGAGTCGAAGTCCGGCATCCGGTTCCTCGTCGACCCCCGCATCGTCGAGGGCACCCGCTGGGTCACCGGCGCCAACGTGCCCGGGTCGCACGTCATCGACATGGTCGTCGGCCGCGACTTCACGCCCGACGGCACGATCGAGGCCGCCGAGGTCCGCGACGGCGACGCCTGCCCCAACTGCGACGAGGGCACGCTCGAGTCCGCGCGCGGCATCGAGATGGGTCACATCTTCCAGCTCGGCCGCAGCTACGCCGAGGCACTGGGCCTGAAGGTGCTCGACGAGAACGGAAAGCTCGTCACCGTCACGATGGGCTCCTACGGCATCGGTCCGTCTCGCGCCGTGGCCGCGATCGCCGAGGGCACGCTCGACGACATGGGCCTGTGCTGGCCGCGCAACGTCGCCCCGGCCGACGTCCACGTGGTGGCCGCCGGCAAGGACGAGGCGATCTTCTCGGCCGCCGAGGTGCTGGCCCAGGGCCTGAAGGGCGCCGGCGTCGAGGTCCTCCTCGACGACCGCGCCGGCAAGGTCAGCCCCGGCGTGAAGTTCAAGGACGCCGAGCTCATCGGCGTGCCGACGATCGTCACCGTGGGCCGCGGCCTGGCCGACGGCAACGTCGAGGTCCGCGACCGCCGCACCGGCGAGCGCCAGGACGTCCCGGTCGCCTCCGCCGTCGCCCGCATCACCGAGATCGTCCGAAGCTAGGACGCCGCGTGCGCCGGTCGAGGAGGGGCGACGTCCCTCCACGAGACCTGGCTGCCTGGCGTGGCCACCTCGCCGCCATCCGCCCGGACGCGGACCCGGCGGAGGCGGAGTGGTGGGACACCGCGTGGGAGTCGGGGACGACGCCGCCGGCCGTCGGCTTCCTGGTCCCGCGCGGCTTCGAGGCGTACGCCCGGGTGCTGCACCCGGCGCGGGACCCGGAGGGGCACGACGTGACGTGGGCCGCGGTGGCGGCGCAGGTCGGCACCACGCTCCACCCCGAGGCCCAGTGGCACCGCCTCGCCGGCGGTCGCGACCTGGACCCCCGCGGTGCCGGTCCGGACCCTGTGCTCTGGCCGGGCCACGAGCCGCTGGTGGGCATGCTCGAGCGTCCGCTCTTCGAGGCGCTCGCCGACGTGCTGGCCCGGCACACCGCCGTGTCCGGCCGGACGTTCGTCGCCTACTGGGTGGGGTACGGCCTGTGGCCGCCGGCCTGGGACGACCTGCCGACGACCCGCCGCCCGGTGCGCGAGTCGTACCTCTTCGAGCGACCGCTGGCCGACGTGGTCGCCCTGTGCGCCGAGGCGCCGGCAGTGGCGTACGCCCTCGGCACACCGACCGGCACGGCCACCGTGTTCGCCTCCGACGGGAGCATCGGCCTGCCTGACCCCGACGAGCAGTTCGAGGCATGGGCACCGCGCCAGTGGCAGAGTCCCAGTGCCTGGTGGCCGGCCGACCACACGTGGGCGACGTCCAACGACACCGACCTCGACTCCACCCTGGTCGGCGGCAGCCGCGCCCTGATCGACGACCTGATGGCCGACGAGCTGCTCGAGGTGCTGCCCTGGCCGGTCGACGGCTCGCTGTGGGCAGATGCCGACACCGTCAACGCGTGATCACGACCGATAGGTTCGCCTGCATGGCTCACGGGCGGATCGAGGCGGTCATCTTCGACTGGGGCGGCACCCTGACCCGCTGGCACGACGTGGACTTCCACGCCGAGTCGGTGGCGCTCGCCGAGGCCGTCCGTCGTACGCCCTCGCCGGACGACGACCACCACGCCCACGCCGAGCGCCTGCACCGCGCCGGCGACGTCATCTGGGGGCGCAGCCGCGACCACCAGCAGAGCTCGACCATCGCCGACCTCTTCACCGAGGCCGGTCTCGACCACGACCCCGACCTGCTGGCGGCCTACTACGAGTTCTGGGAGCCGCACACGCTCACCGACCCCGACGTACGGCCGATGTGGGAGGAGCTGCGCTCGGCCGGGGTGAAGGTCGGCGTGCTGTCCAACACCATCTGGCCGCGGGCGTGGCACGTCGGCTTCTTCGAGCGCGACGGGGTGTACGACCTCGTGGACGGCGACGTCTACACCAGCGAGGTCCCGTGGACGAAGCCCTCGCCGCTCGCCTTCGGAGCGGCGATGGACGCTGTGGGCGTGAGCGACCCGGCGGCCTGCGTCTACGTGGGGGACCGGCTCTTCGACGACGTGTGGGGCGCGCACAACGCAGGCATGAGGGCGATCCACGTGCCGCTGTCGTCGATCCCCGCCGACCAGGTCGGCCACACCGAGGGCGACCCGGACGCCACGATCACGTCCCTGGCCGAGGTGCCCGCCGTCGTGCGCCGGTTCGACGCCTCCTGAGGCGGTCGGCCGCGACGTCCTGAGCGTGGTACTTCTGCAACTTCGTGCGTTGCAGGAACATGCAAGTGCATCCGACTTTCCCATCGCGCCGATCGAATGCATGATTGTGCATGTCGCTCCACCACCCCCACAGGTTGGGCGACACAGGGTGATGCTGACCAACCCCATGGCGGTCCGCGTCCTCGGCTTTTGGGAGAGATCTCGGGACTTTCCCAAAGGCTGAGGCCGCGGGCCGCTTTCCCTGTGTCGGGGGACCCGACGTCCGGGCATGCGGCCCTCAGGGCCGGTCGAGCTCGGGAGCCCCCGGCCACGTCTCGGCGGTCCCGCCGAGCTGGAGGCGCCACACCGCCGACCAGGTCGCCTCGGTGAGCGCCCACTCGCGCACGGCTCCGGTCGACTGCGCGACGAGCGACAGCAGCGCCTCGACGCTCGTGGCCTCGAGCCCCTCTGCGGCACGCTCGAGCTGCGGCGGACGCAGGAGCGCCCCGTCGAGGTCGTAGGCCACCTCGGCGGCGACGGGTTCGCCGCCGGCGTCGCGCACCATGAGCTGCAGCTGGTCGCGGCGCGCGCGGTGGCGGCGGTAGCCGGCGGTCAGCGTCTCGAAGAGCGCGGGCGAGGTGGCCTGGGACGTCCGCGCGCCGAGGACGCCGTAGGTGTAGAGCGCGGCGTGCTCGTCGGCGAGGGTCGCCTGCAGGGCGTCGAGGACGGTCACGGCAGCTCCTGGCCGGCCGGGGGGTCGGCGAGCGCCGCGCCGTGCTGGGCGGTGGACGCGGCCACGCTGGCCAGCACCCGCGCGAGGTCTCCGCTCGCCGCGCCGACGCACCCGCGGCGCACCTCGCGCAGCAGCCGCTGCTCCGAGCGGCGCACCGCCGTCAGCGCCCCGGCCCGATCGGCGGGCACGCGGGGCGGCGGCGGGGTCGCGACGTCCGCGTCGGCGACCGCTCCCTCGAGCACCTCGAGGTGAGCGGCGTGCGCGGTGGCCACCGGCTCCAGGAGGGGCGTCAGGTCGGGGACCGAGAGCGTCGCGGCCTCCACCACCGACCGCGCGCGGACCAGCGCCGCGACGACCGCGGTCACGAGCTCGGAGTCCTCGGGCGGGGGCGGTGCCGCGTCGGCCGACCCATCGGCGGGGGACGGTGGATCGATGTCGCAGGCGGCCACCAGCAGGGGAGCGACGAGTGCCGCGCCCACCGTCGTACGACGGGTCAGCGAGCGTCCGGGCACCCCCGAACCCTAGCCGCCCCGCGGCCCGGTCCGGACCGGCCACGGGTGTATGTCGTGGCCCGGGCGGGGGCGGCTATCGTGGTGCGGGACAACTACACAAGGAGGTCGCAACCCGATGAGCACCCCCCGACAGGACGCCACCCGGGACCGCATCGAGGCGGAGCTGGTCGACCCCTTGCAAGCGATGGACCTCGACGTCGAGGCCGTCGAGGTCACCCCCGCGGGCAAGCGCCGCGTCCTCCGCGTCGCCGTCGACAAGGACGGCGGGGTCACTCTCGACGACGTCGCCGACGCGACACGCGAGGTGGAGCGGGTGCTCGACGAGTCCGACGTGATGGGCGAGATGCCCTACACGCTGGAGGTCACCTCCCGCGGTGTCGACCGTCCCCTGACGCTGCCGCGCCACTGGCGCCGCAACGAGGACCGCCTCGTCAAGGCCACCCTCACCGACGGGTCGAGCCTGACCGGCCGCATCCTGACCTCCTCGGAGGACTCCGTGACCCTCGACGTGTCCGGGGAGCAGCAGGAGGTGGCCTACGCCGACGTGGCCAAGGCCCTCGTGCAGATCGAGTTCAACCGCAAGACCGAGAAGCCCGAGAAGAAGGACGACTGATGGACATCGACCTGAGCATCCTGCGCATGCTGGAGCGGGAGAAGGAGATCTCCTTCGAGGTGCTGGCCGAGGCCATCGAGCAGGCCCTGCTCACCGCCTACCAGCGCGCCACCGAGTCCTCGCACCCCGCGCGCGTCGAGCTCGACCGCAAGACCGGGCACGTCACCGTCTGGGCGCGCGAGCTCGACGAGGACGGCACGGCCGGTCCGGAGTACGACGACACGCCCCAGGGCTTCGGCCGGATCGCCGCGACCACCGCCAAGCAGGTCATGCTCCAGCGGCTCCGCGACGCCGAGGACGAGATCAAGTTCGGAGAGTTCGCCGGCAAGGAGGGCGACATCATCTCCGGGATCATCCAGCAGGGGCGCAACCCCGACGACGTGATGGTCGACCTCGGCAAGATCGAGGCCATCCTGCCGATCAGCGAGCGCGTGCCGGGGGAGAAGTACGTCCACGGCGAGCGCATCAAGTGCCTGGTCACGTCGGTCCGCAAGGGCATGCGCGGCCCCCAGATCACGCTCTCCCGGTCCCACCCCACCCTGGTGAAGAAGCTCTTCGCCCTGGAGGTCCCCGAGATCGCCGACGGCACCGTGGAGGTCGCCGCCATCGCCCGCGAGGCCGGCCACCGCACCAAGATCGCGGTGCACTCGACCGTCCCCGGCGTCAACGCCAAGGGCGCCTGCATCGGTCCGATGGGCCAGCGTGTGCGCAACGTGATGAGCGAGCTGCACGGCGAGAAGATCGACATCGTCGACTGGGCCGAGGACCCGGCCGAGCTCGTCGGCCACGCGCTCTCGCCCGCCCGGGTCACCTCGGTGGAGATCGTCGACCTGGCCGCACGCTCGTGCCGGGTGGTCGTGCCCGACTTCCAGCTCTCCCTGGCCATCGGCAAGGAGGGGCAGAACGCCCGCCTCGCCGCGCGGCTCACCGGTTGGCGCATCGACATCCGCTCGGATGAGGCGCCGGCGCCGGAGTGACGCGGCCCCCGCGAGCGCCCAGTTCGTAAACCACTGGCCCCACCGGCTAGAGTGGAGGTCAGTGGCCACCACGTCTGACACCCCTGCGTCCGGACCCGTCCGGACCTGTGTGGGTTGTCGCGCGAAGGCCGCTGCGAGCGAGCTGCTCCGTGTGGTCGCAGGCTCGGACGCCGAGGGCAGACCCGCCCTGGTGCCCGATCCGGACCGCCGGGCACCCGGCCGCGGGGCGCACGTCCACCCCACGCCCGAGTGTTGGCAGCTCGCGGTGCGACGCCGAGCGTTTCCCCGGGCCCTGCGCTCGGGCGAGGGGCTCAGCACGGCGCCGGTGGCCGACCACCTCGCCGAGATCCACCAGTCCGATTCACCGCAGCACCGACCAGAAACTGGAGCACGCAGCTCATGAGCACTCGATGAGTAACTCGTAATGAGTGTGCACACCCACTAGCTGTTCCGTTTCCCCTCTCCTTCTGGGGTCACGGACCAGAAGGAGACAGAAACAACCGTGGCAAAGACCCGAGTCCACGAACTCGCCAAGGAGTTCGGAGTCGAGAGCAAGTTCGTTCTCGAGAAGCTCAAGGAGATGGGGGAGTTCGTCAAGTCGGCATCGTCGACTGTCGAGCCCCCCGTCGAGATGCGCTTCAAGAAGCAGTACGGCGACGAGCTGAAGGCCGCAGCGGCCGCAGCCCCCGCCGAGACTGCGGCGGCCGACAAGCCGGCCGCCAAGAAGGCCGCGCCCAAGCCCGGCCCCAAGCCCGCACCGGCCCCTGCAGCCACCGAGGCCCCCGAGGTCGTCGAGGTCGCTGAGGCCCCCGCGGCTCCCGAGGCCCCGGTCGAGGCGCCTGCCGAGACCGCGGCTCCGGCCGCCGAGCCGGCAGCGCCTGCTGCCCGGCCCGGCCCGAAGCCCGGCCCGAAGGCACCGGCCGCCGAGCCCAAGGCCCCGCCGGCCGAGCCCGAGGCACCCGCTGCCCCGGCCGCGAAGGCCCCGAGCCCCGCACCTCGCCCGGTCGGTCGTCCCGGCGCCCCGCGCCCGGGCAACAACCCGTTCGCCCCGAGCCAGGGCATGGGCCAGCGCCCCGCCCCGCGCACCTCGAGCGGCGACGACAACCGTCCGCCCCGTCCGCCGGCCGGCGGCGAGGGCCGTCCCGGCATGCCGCGCCCCAACCCGGCGATGATGCCGAAGTCCCCTGCGGCCTTCGGCAACGGTCCGGGCGGTCGCCCGGCCCGCGGTGGCCCCGGCGGTGGCCCCGGTGGCGGTCCCGGTCGTCCGGGTGCCCCCAGCCGTGGCGGTGCTCCGGGTCGTCCCGGCGCCGGCGCTCCCGGCGGTGCTCCCGGTCGTCCCGGTGGCTTCGGCCCGTCCGGTGGCGGTCGCCCCGGTGGCGGTCGTCCCGGCCAGCGTGGCCAGACCCAGGGTGCCTTCGGTCGCCCCGGTGGCCCGTCGCGTCGTGGTCGCAAGTCGAAGCGCGCCCGTCGTCAAGAGTTCGAGGCCATGGACGCCCCCACCCTGGGCGGCGTGCGGGTCCGCAAGGGCAACGGGGAGACCGTGCGTCTCCCGCGTGGCGCCTCGCTGACCGACTTCGCCGAGCGCATCAACGTGGACGCAGCTGCCCTCGTGCAGATGCTGTTCTCGCTCGGCGAGATGGTCACCTCGACCCAGTCGGTGGGTGACGAGACGTTCGAGCTGCTCGCCGAGGAGCTCAACTACGTCGTCCAGATCGTCTCGCCCGAGGACGAGGACCGCGAGCTGCTCGAGACGTTCGACCTCGAGTTCGGTGCCGACGAGGGCGACGAGTCCGACCTGGTCATCCGGCCGCCGGTCGTGACCGTCATGGGTCACGTCGACCACGGCAAGACCAAGCTCCTCGACGCACTGCGTGACGCCAACGTGGTCGACAAGGAGGCCGGTGGCATCACCCAGCACATCGGTGCCTACCAGGTCCACACCGAGGTCGACGGCGACGACCGTCGCATCACCCTCATCGACACCCCGGGTCACGAGGCGTTCACCGCCATGCGTGCCCGTGGTGCCCAGGCCACCGACATCGCGATCCTGGTCGTCGCGGCCGACGACGGCGTCATGCCGCAGACGGTCGAGGCGCTCAACCACGCCAAGGCGGCCAACGTGCCGATCGTGGTGGCGGTCAACAAGATCGACAAGCCGGAGGCCGACTCCACGAAGGTCCGCGGCCAGCTCACCGAGTACGGCCTGATCCCCGAGGAGTACGGCGGCGACGCGATGTTCGTCGACGTCTCGGCCAAGGCCGGGCTCAACCTCGACAAGCTGCTCGAGGCCGTCGTCCTCACCGCCGACGCGTCGCTCGACCTGCGCGCCAACCCGACGCAGGACGCCCAGGGCCTCGTCGTCGAGGCGCACCTCGACCGCGGTCGCGGTCCGGTCGCCACGGTGCTCGTCCAGCGCGGGACGCTCCGCGTGGGCGACTCGATCGTGGCCGGTCCGGCCCACGGTCGTGTGCGCGCCATGCTCGACGAGCACGGCCAGGAGATCACCGAGGCCGACCCGTCGCGTCCGGCGATGGTCCTGGGCCTCTCGGCGGTGCCGGGTGCGGGTCAGAACTTCATCGTGGTCGAGGACGACCGCATGGCCCGCCAGATCGCCGAGAAGCGCGAGGCGCGTGAGCGGGCGGCCATGCAGGCCAAGCGCCGCGTGCGCCGCAGCCTCGAGGACTTCATGGCCTCCATGGAGAAGGGCGAGAGCCAGGAGCTCAACCTCATCCTCAAGGGCGACGTGTCCGGTTCGGTCGAGGCGCTCGAGGACGCCCTGTCGCAGATCGACGTCGGCGACGAGGTCTCCCTCCGCGTCATCGACCGCGGTGTCGGTGCGATCACCGAGACCAACGTCGACCTCGCTGCCGCCTCCGACGCCATCATCATCGGCTTCAACGTCCGCCCGCAGGGCAAGGCGAGCCAGATGGCCGACAAGGAAGGTGTCGAGATCCGCTACTACTCGGTCATCTACCAGGCGATCGAGGAGATCGAGGCGGCGCTCAAGGGCATGCTCAAGCCCATCTACGAGGAGTCGACCCTCGGTCAGGCGGAGATCCGCGAGATCTTCCGCTCGTCCAAGGCCGGCAACATCGCGGGCTGCATGGTCACCTCGGGTCTCATCCGCCGCAACGCCAAGGTGCGGGTCCTGCGCGACGGAGCGGTGGTGGCCGACAACCTCGACCTGTCCTCGCTGCGCCGCGAGAAGGACGACGCGTCCGAGGTCCGCGAGGGCTTCGAGTGCGGTCTGGTGCTCCGGAACTTCCAGGACATCAAGATCGGCGACATCGTCGAGGCGTTCGAGATGCGCGAGATCGCGCGCAGCTGATCACCGAGCGGGCACCTCGTGCCCGTCTGCGTCACCGACCGGGCACTTCCTCGCGCACCAGCGCGAGGAGGTGCCCGGTCAGCACGTCCGGGCGCGAGGAAGTGCCCGGTCACCGAGTAGGAGAGACTGGAGCCATGACCAATCCCCGCGTCCGCAAGATCGCTGACCGGATCCAGGTGATCGTCGCCGAGATGCTCGAGCGTCGGATCAAGGACCCGCGCCTCGGCTTCGTCACCATCACCGACGTCCGCGTGACCGGCGACTCCCAGCAGGCCTCGATCTTCTACACGGTGCTCGGCGCCGAGGAGGAGCAGACCAGCACGGCCGCCGCCCTCGAGTCCGCCAAGGGCGTGATCCGCTCGGAGGTCGCCAAGCAGCTCGGGATGCGCATCGTGCCGACGCTGACGTTCATCCACGACGCCCTGCCGGAGAACGCCCGGGCCCTCGAGGAGCTGCTGGCGCGCGCCAAGCAGCAGGACGAGGAGGTCGCCGCCCGTCGTGTCGAGGCCTACGCCGGCGAGGCCGACCCGTACAAGAAGCCGCGGGTGGCCGAGGACGAGCTCGACGAGGACGACGACCTCGACGCCGAGGATGTCGAGCTCGACGCCGGGGACGACCGCGCCTGATGGTCGACCCCGGTCTGGTCGTCGTCGACAAGGCCCCGGGCATGACCTCGCACGACGTGGTGGCCCGGGTCCGCCGGCTGGCCGGCACCCGCAAGGTCGGCCACGCCGGCACGCTCGACCCGATGGCCACCGGCGTGCTCGTGCTGGGCGTCGACCGCGCCACCCGGCTGCTCGGCCACCTCATGCTCACCGAGAAGGCGTACGACGCCACGGTGCGGCTCGGGGTCTCGACGACCACCGACGACGCCGAGGGTCAGGTCACCGCGTCCACCCCGGCGTCCCACCTGCAGTCGGGCCTGGTCCAGACGGAGCTCGAGGAGCTGGTCGGCGACATCCTCCAGGTCCCGACCGCGGTCTCCGCGATCAAGGTCGACGGCAAGCGGGCCTACCAGCGTGTCCGCGACGGCGAGCAGGTCGAGCTGAAGGCCCGGCCGGTGACGATCCACGAGCTGGTGGTGCGCGACCAGCGCGTCGCGGGCGACTGGGTCGACGTCGACATCTCGGTGCGGTGCTCGTCGGGCACCTACATCCGCGCCATCGCGCGCGACGTCGGGGCGGCGCTCGGCGTGGGCGGCCACCTGACCGCGCTGCGGCGTACGGCCGTCGGGTCCTTCGACCTCGCCGCGGCCCGCACCCTCGAGCAGCTGTCCGACGACTTCGCCGCCGTGCCGATCGCCGCGGCCGCGCGGGCCTCCTTCCCGGTCGTCGAGCTGGACGAGGAGCAGGCGGCACACGTCCGCTTCGGCCGCGCCCTCGACCTCGCGCTGCCCGGCGACGGTCCGCACGCCGTGTTCGCTCCCGACGGGCAGTTCCTCGCGCTCTACGAGCAGCGTGGGCAGCAGGCCCGCTCGGTGGCCGGCTTCGTCGGGTGACGGGGCATCCGACGGTCCGCGCGCAGGCGTGGCGCTGAGCGTTGGACGTCTGGTCTTGACCACTGGGGCGAGCTCTGGTGGGACCCGGTGCGGAGGCGCAGTGTGGGGGGCAGGTCTGGGTCGCAGGGTGCGAGCCACTGCCCGAGGGAGGTACGGCATGTCCATCCATCGGATCGCCGCGCTCGGGGCCAGCATCATGGTGCTGACCGCAGGAGCGCTCACTGGTAGCAGTACGGCCGGCGCAGCCGGTCAGGTCGCTCCGTCGGAGAGAGCAGCCGGCATGGTCGCCGTCAGCATCGACCGCGCCGGCGTCATCACGATGCCGACCGCGCTCCCTCCCGGCGTCACCACGTTCAAGATCACGACGACCCGCAGGCAGGCTGGTCTCCAGCTGGTCGCCTTCGCCCCCGGCTACACGGTCGAGCAGGCGACGCTCGACGTCGAGAACGGCCTCGACAAGAACAGGATCAAGGCCCTCAAGCGCTTCGAGGCCAACACCACGTTGTTGGGCGGGGCCACCGCCTCGAGGGACAAGGCCGGCAAGCTCGCGGTCGACCTCGAGCCCGGCACCTACTACGCCGTCGACTCCAACAAGACCGGCTCGCCGTGGCTGCAGCTGTCCGTGGGCGGTGTCGACACCGGCGCCGGCATGAAGGTGGACGCGACGCTGACGGCGGTCGACAGCACGAAGTGGTCCAAGCGTCCTGCCGCCATCCCGCGCAACGGCTGGCTGAGGTTCAGGAACCGGGCCGACCAGAACCACTTCATCGTCATGGTGAAGCTGTTGCCCGGCAAGACGCTGGACGACTTCGCCGCCTTCCTGGAGAAGGAGTCCGGGCCGCCGCCGGTGGACTTCCGGACCGGCATCGACTCCGGGGTGCTCAGCCCCGGCCACGACATGGCGATGAAGTACCGGCTGCCGAAGGGCAACTACGTCCTGACCTGCTTCTGGCCGGACGCCTCGATGGGGGGCATGCCGCACGCGTTCATGGGCATGTACCGCGGTATCGAGGTCCGCTGAGGCACGCCGCGCAGCACGGACGTGCCCGTCGCCCCGGCCTGGGCGACGGGCCCGCCCGCCGCTGCTACTAGGCTCGGCCCGTGCAGATCTGGCGAGACGTCGACGACGTGCCGGCCGACCTCGGCCGCACCGTGGTGAGCATCGGCAACTTCGACGGCGTGCACCTCGGGCACGCCCACGTGCTCCGCGAGGCACGGGCCAGCGCCGCGCGCCTCGGCATCGACACGGTCGTGGCCGTGACGTTCGACCCGCACCCGATGGCGGTCCTGCGGCCCGAGCACGCCCCGCCCACCCTGACCTCGATCCACACGCGCGCCCGGCTGCTCGAGGGTGCCGGCGTCGACGCGATCCTGGTGGTCGGCTTCGACCGCGAGATCGCCTCGTGGTCGCCGCTGGAGTTCATCGACCGGATCCTGGTCGACACGCTGCACGCCGGCGCGGTCGTCGTGGGCTCCAACTTCCGCTTCGGCGCCCGGGCCGCCGGCGAGGTCGCGACGCTGGTCGAGGCCGGGGCGTCGCGCGACTTCGAGACCGTCGGCGTGCCGCTCGACGGCGGACCGCAGGTGTGGAGCTCGACCTACGTCCGCCAGTGCCTCGCCACCGGTGACGTCGCCGGAGCGGCCGAGGCCCTGGGCCGGCCGTTCACCGTCCGCGGCACCGTCGTCGAGGGCGACAAGCGTGGCCGCGAGATGGGCTACCCGACGGCCAACGTCCCGATCCCGCCCGTCGACGCGGCTCCCGCCGACGGCGTGTACGCCGGCCGGCTGACCCGGCTCGACACGGGGGAGACCTACCCCGCCGCCATCTCCGTCGGCACCAACCCGACGTTCGACGGCGAGCGGGACCGTCGCGTGGAGTCCTACGTCCTCGACCGCGACGACCTCGAGCTCTACGGCGTCGAGGTCGAGGTCGCCTTCGTCGACCGGCTGCGCGGGATGGTGAAGTTCGAGGGCATGGAGGCCCTGATCGAGACCATGCACGACGACGTACGTCGCGCGCGGGACCTCCTGGCGTGACGCGGCAGCACACCAGCGTCGAGGCCTGGTTCCTCTCGCACGGCCTGCCCTACTTCGTCGCCGAGGAGCGCGCCGCTGCCCGTGCCGGGCTGCGGCCCCGCCGGCTGGTCTCGCTGGCGCTGGTCCTCGTCCTGCTCGCGGCCGGTGTCGGGGCGCTGGCCTGGGCCACCGACACGTCGTACGCCGTCGGCCCGGCGGTCTGGCTCTCCGTCGCGGGGCTCGCGCTGCTGTGGTACGCCGCGACCGCCCTGCACGCGCGCCCGATCCTGGGCTTCGCCCTCTCGCGCACCCTGGGCAGCGTGCGCTTCCTGGTGCCGATGGCCTCGCGCGCGCTGCCGCTGCTGCTCGTCTTCGTGACGTTCCTCTTCGTCAACGCCGAGGCGTGGCAGATGACCACCAACCTCCCGTTCGGACTGCTGTGGTTCACCGTCCTGCTGATGTTCGGCCTGGCGGTGCTGTTCCTGCTCGTCCGCCTGCCCGAGGAGGTCGACCGGGTCGATGACGAGGTGGACGACGACTTCGTCGTGCGCGCGTGCGCCGGCACGCCGCTGGAGCAGGCGAGCCGCGAGGTCGCCGCGGACCCGCACATCGACCCCCAGGACCACGCGCAGGTCTCCGGCTTCGAGCGCTGGAACCTCATCCTCGTGCTGCTGGTCATCCAGACCGTCCAGGTGCTGCTGCTCTCGGTGACGGTGTTCGTGTTCTTCATGCTGTTCGGCTCGCTGGTGATGGAGACGGAGACCCAGCTCGCCTGGACCGGTGCGGACACCGTCGGGCAGGCCCCGCTGCTGTCCAACGTCTCGCTGTCGCTGGTGAAGGTCTCGCTGTTCCTCGCGTCGTTCAGCGGCTTCTACTTCACCGTCTCCGCCGTCACCGACGACACCTACCGCCGGCAGTTCTTCTCCGTGGTCGAGAGCCAGCTCGCGCGGGCCGTCGGGATGCGCGCGGTGTACCTCGCCACCCGGGAGCGCGACTCCCGCGACGCCTGACGGGCGGGTCGCCCGGTCGCCCGGACGTGCGCGTGGGCGGTGCCCCAGCCACCTCTCCGACGTACGGAATGTGGCTGGCGCACCGCCCACGACGGTCGTGCCGGACGTCAGGCGTCGAGGTCCTGCTCGACCAGTGCGGCGATCGTGTCGACCGCGGCCTGGTCGTCGCCGGCGACCTCGACCGTGTCGCCGTTGCCGGCGCCCAGGGTCATGATCATCAGCGAGGAGCTCGCGTCGACGCCGTTGATGGTCACGTCCGAGCCGAGCTCGGCGGCCTTCTCGGCGATGATGGCGGCGGGACGGGCGTGGAGGCCGACGGCGGAGCCGACGACGACGGACTTGCTGGGCATGGTTCTCCTCAGGGTCTGGACTGGGTCTGGACTGGGGTCGGGCGGGTGACGGTGCTCAGACAGTAGCGACGTCGGCGTCGCGCTTGCCCATGCTCTTGAGCGCGATGACGGCGAAGGCACCGACGACCACGCCGGCGACGAGCGCGATCAGGTAGCCCACGACGTTCTCGACGGCGAACAGCACGAAGATCCCTCCGTGCGGTGCGCGCACGCCGACCTCCATCGCCATCGACAGTCCGCCCGTGACGGCGCTGCCGGCCATGATGCCCGGGATGACGCGCAGCGGGTCGGCGGCGGCGAAGGGGATGGCGCCCTCGGTGATGAACGACAGGCCCAGCAGCCAGCCGGCCTTGCCGTTCTCGCGCTCGGGGACGCTGAACAGGCCGGGGCGGAGGACGGTGGCCAGCGCCAGGGCGATCGGCGGGACCATGCCGGCCAGCATGACCGCGGCCATGATCTGGAGCTCGGGTGCGTCGCTGGCGAGCGACGCGCCCCCGACGCCGACGGCGGCGAAGGTGTAGGCGACCTTGTTGAGCGGACCGCCCATGTCGAACGCCATCATCAGGCCCAGGACGATCCCGAGGAGGATCGCGCTGCTTCCCGACATCGAGTTGAGCCCCTCGGTCAGCTGGTCCATGAGCCAGGAGATGGGCCGGCCGAGCACGATCAGCATCGTCAGCCCGGCCAGCACCGACGCGAACAGCGGGATGACCAGGACCGGCATCAGGCCGCGGGCCCAGGTCGGCACCTTCCAGCTCGCGATCCAGTGGGCCGCGATGCCCGCCAGGGCGCCGCCGATCATCGCGCCGATGAACCCGGTGGCCGGGTAGGCGACGCCGTCGGAGGTCTGCACGTTGAACAGGTTGGCCGAGAGGCCACCGAGGACGAAGCCCGGGGCGATGCCGGGGCGGTCGGCGATCGCGTAGGCGATGTACCCGCCCAGGGCCGGCAGGAACAGCGCGAAGGCCGTCTTGCCGATGATGAAGAAGAGTGCCCCGATGTAGGCCATCAGCCCGGAGTTGAACAGCGCGTGGTCGAGCCCCAGCGCCTCGGGGTCGGGGAGGTTGAACAGGCCGTTGTTGACCGCGATGTCGCCGTAGGGGCCGACGATCTCGTAGCCACCGAGCAGGAAGCTGAGAGCGATCAGCAGACCGCCCGCGGCCACGAACGGGATCATGTAGGAGACGCCGGTCATCAGCACGCGTCGGACGCGCCCACCCCACGACTCCTCGGCCCCGACGTCACCGCCGCCCGAGGCCTCACCCTCCACGCGCGGCGAGCCCGCCGGGTCGGCGGCGTAGCGCAGCGCCTCCGCGATCATCGCGTCGGCATCGTCGATCGGGCGCTTCACGCTCGAGCTCACCATCGGCTTGCCGGCGAACCGGCCGCGGTCCCGCACGCCGACGTCGACGGCGAAGATCACCGCACCGGCGCGGGCGATCGTGTCGTGCGGCAGCGGCGTGGCACCCACCGAGCCCTGGGTCTCGACCGCGATGTCGACGCCGGCGCGCGCGGCGGCGGCCTCGAGGGCCTCGGCGGCCATGTAGGTGTGGGCGATGCCGGTCGGGCAGGCCGTGACCGCCACGAGGGACGTCGTGCTGGCGGGAGCCGCGGTGGCCGTCGCTGCCGGAGCCGCGGTGTCGGCGGCCTGGCCGGGCGCCGTGGTCTCGCTGCCGCCGGGGACGGCTGCGCCGGAGGGCGCACCGGACGCCGGGACAGCGGCCTTGGCGGCCGGCGCGGGCTCGCCGAGCTCGTGGGCGACCAGGTCGACGACGTCCTCGTCGCTCTCCGCGGCCCGGAGCGCATCGGTGAAGGCGGGCTTGACCAGGGCGCGGGCCAGCTTGGTGAGGATGGTGAGGTGGTCGGCGTCGCCGCCGGCCGGCGCGGCGATGAGGAACGCCAGGTCGGCCGGGCCGTCCTTGGCGCCGAAGTCGACCGGCGGGTCCAGGCGCGCGAAGGCGAGCGTCGGCACCTCGACCCCGGCCGTGCGGCAGTGGGGGATCGCGATGCCGCCCGGGAGCCCGGTGGCCGAGGTGGACTCGCGTGCGAACGCGTCCTCGATGAGCTGGTCCTTGCTGGTGGCTCGGCCGGCGTCGTCGACGACGCCGGCGAGGGCGCGGATGACGTCGTGCTTGTCCGGGCCCCAGTCGGCGCCCAGCCGTACGAGGTCGGTGGTGATCAGTGAGGTCATGCTGTGCCTCCCGTGGAGGGGGTGAGGGCGGTGACTCCGACGAGCTCCGTGCGGAGCTGCGACGGTTGGGGGATGGTCGTGCCGGGGAGCCCTGCGGCGGCGCTGCCGTAGGCGACGGCCAGTGCCAGGCGCTCCGGGGCGGGCAGCCCCCGGATGTCGCCGAGCAGGTAGCCGAAGAGGCTGGAGTCGCCGGCACCGACGGTGCTCACGACTGTGGTGGGGGGCGGGGTCGCGTGCCAGGCGCCGTCGGGCGTCACGAGCACGGCGCCGTTGCCGCCGAGGGTGGCCAGCACGGCGCCGACGCCGCGCTCGATGAGCTGGCGGGCGGCCGTCGCGGTCGCGCGAGGGTCGGACTCCAGCTCGTCGGCGTCGCCACCGGTGAAGGAGGCGAGCTCCTCGCCGTTGGGCTTCATCAGGTCGGGTGCGGACGCGGGCAGCGCGTCGACGAGCGCCTGCAGCGGGGCCTCGCTCGTGTCGACGGCCACCCGGCCGCCCACCTCGCGCAGTCGGCGTACGAGCTCGGCGTAGAACTCGGGCGGGGCCCCCGCGGGCAGCGACCCGGCGAGCACCGTCCAGTCGGCGCTGGAGGCACGGACCAGCACGGCCTGCGCCATCAGCTCGAGGTGGAGGGGGAGCACGGCGGCGCCGGGGGAGTTGAGCTTGGTCGTCGTGCCGTCGGGCTCGGTGATGGTGAGGTTGACCCGTACGTCGCCGGCGGGACGCACCGGCCGGCAGTCGATGCCCGCGCCCAGCAGCTCGATCACGAAGGCGTCGTCCTTGGCGGCCGGTACGACGGCGATGCTGGGGATGTCGGCGGTGACGGCGGCGCGAGAGATGTTGACGCCCTTGCCTCCCGCCTGCGAGGTCACCGACGCCACCCGGTGCACCTGGCCGCGGGCCAGCTCACCGTCGAGCGCGACCGTGCGGTCGATGCTGGGGTTGGGGGTGAGGGTGAGGATCATGCGACCACCACCTCGATCCCGGCGCTCTCGAGCGCGCGGCGGTCCGACGGCTCGATGTCGCTGTCGGTGACGAGCACGTCGAGGCTGTCGAGGGTCGCGAACCGCACGGCCGTCTCGACGCCGAGCTTGGTGGAGTCGGCGAGCACGACGGTCTTGCGCGCGCAGGCGATCATCGCCCGCTTGCTCGCCGCCTCGTCGCTGTCGGGAGTGGTGAGCCCGTGTCCGACGGTGAGGCCGTTGGTGGCGAGGAAAGCGACGTCGGCGCGGAGGTCGGCCAGGGCGGCGACCGTCTCGGCACCGACCGCGGCGTGGGTCGTGGGCCGCACCTTGCCCGGCAGCAGGTGGAGCTCGATCTGGGGCAGACCGGCCAGACGGGTCGCGACCGGCACGGCGTGGGTGATGACGGTCAGCCGGTGGTCGCGGGGGAGGGCGGCGGCGAAGCGCGCGGTGGTGCTGCCCGCGTCGATCACGATGACCGAGTCCGGGGGCGGCAGCAGGGAGACGGCGGCATTGGCGATGGCCTCCTTGGCCTGGGTGTTGGACTGGTCGCGCTCCCCGATGCCCGACTCGATGACGGTCAGCGAGCCGGCCGGGACCGCCCCACCGTGGACCCGGCGGACCAGTCCCATCCGGTCGAGCGTGGACAGGTCGCGGCGCACGGTCTCGGTGGTGACCTCGAACTGCTCGGCGAGCTGGACCACCGAGAGTCGGCCGCGCCGGCTGATCAGGTGGGCCATCGCCTGCTGGCGCTCCTCCGCGTACATTCGGTCCACCTCCACGTGCATCGACGAGTGATCTTTGTATGTGTTGTTTTAGTCCCGAATGTGTTGCTTGTCAACAACCAGGTGTTCTACGGTGTGTCCATGACCACATCCGCCGCGACCACCGCGACCACCCTCAGCGGAACCCCGGTCGTCCCGGGCGTCGCCGCCGGACCCGTCCTCCACGTGCGCGGCGAGGTCTCGCCCGACGCGATCGCCCGCTACGGCGACGGCGACTTCGCCGATGCCGACGCCGCGCTGGCGGCCTACGACGACGCCGTGGGCGCAGTCGCCGACACCTTCACCGCCAAGGCGGCCTCCGCCCAGGGGGCTGCGGCCGAGGTGCTCACCGCGAGCGCCGGCCTGGCCCGCGACAAGGGCCTGCGCTCGGGAGTCGCGAAGAACCTGCAGGCCGGGCAGGGCCCCGTCGCCGCGGTGCAGGGCGCGGTCGAGCAGTTCGTCACGATCTTCACCAACATGGGCGGCCTGATGGCCGAACGCGTCACCGACCTGCGCGACATCGAGCGACGCGTCGTCGCCCATCTCGTGGGGGAGCCCGCCCCGGGCGTGCCGACACCGAAGGAGCCGTCCATCCTGGTGGCCGAGGACCTCGCCCCGAGCGACACGTCGGGCCTCGACCCCGAGCTGGTCACGGCCCTCGTGACCGAGCGTGGCGGTGCCACCAGCCACACGGCGATCATCGCCCGCCAGCTCGGCATCCCGTGCGTGGTCGGCGCCGCCGGGATCATGGAGGTCGCGGCCGGGGCCTTCGTCGTGGTCGACGGCGAGGCCGGCACCATCGAGCAGGGCGCCGATCCGGAGGAGGCCCGCGCGCGGGTCGAGGAGAGCCGTCGCCTGCGCGAGGAGCTCGCCAGCTGGAACGGCCCCGCCGCGACGTCCGACGGGATGCCGGTCAAGCTGCTCGCCAACGTCGCCGACGGCGCCTCAGCCGAGTCCGCGGGAGTCGAGCCCGTCGGGGGAGTGGGCCTGTTCCGCACCGAGCTGTGCTTCCTCGACCAGAAGGACGAGCCGACCGTCGAGGAGCAGGCGGACATCTACAGCGCGGTCCTCGCGCCCTACGCCGACGGCCGCTACGTCGTCGTCCGCACCCTCGACGCCGGATCCGACAAGCCGATCGCTTTCGCGACCCACGAGGGGGAGGAGAACCCCGCCCTCGGTGTCCGGGGGCTGCGGCTCAGCTTCGACAACCCCGGGCTGATGGACCGCCAGCTCGACGGCATCGCCGCAGCGGCCGAGCGGACCGGCACCGAGACCTGGGTGATGGCGCCGATGGTCGCCACGGTGGCCGAGGCCGCCGACTTCTCCGCCAAGGTCCGCTCCCGTGGGCTCAAGGCCGGCGTGATGGTCGAGATCCCCAGCGCCGCGCTGCTCGCGCACCGGATGCTCGAGGTCGTCGACTTCCTCTCCATCGGCACCAACGACCTCACCCAGTACGCCATGGCCGCCGACCGGATGGCCACCGACCTGGCCCACCTGACCGACCCCTGGCAACCGGCCGTGCTCCAGCTCATCGCGATCACCGCCCACGCCGGCACCGAGGCGGGCAAGCCCGTCGGCGTCTGCGGCGAGGCCGCGGCCGACCCGCTGCTCGCCACGGCGCTCATCGGGATGGGCATCACGTCGCTCTCGATGGCGGCCCGCGCCGTGCGCCCCGTGGGCGCCCAGCTCGCCCGGGTCTCCTTCGAGACCTGCGAGGCCGCGGCCGAGGCCGCTCTCGGGGCGCCCGACCCGATGGCCGGCCGCGCCGCGGTGCGCGAGCTGCTCGGGCACTGAGCACAGATGGACTCCCCGCCCCGTCAGGCGGGACCAGCCTCGGGAGATCGGCCTCCGGCCCGTGGCTCTGGTGATGCTTCCGGAGGCGCCGTCCACCTCACCACGGAGGAACCATGACATCAGCGTACGACCGCTACCGCGCGGCCGATCTCGACCTGCCCGACGAGGCCTGGGCCTGGCACCTGCACGGCGCGGGTGAGGAGAACATGGGCCGGGACGGTGCGCCCGAGCTGGTCGCCATCCCTGCGCCCGATGCCGACCACATGCTGGTGCGCATCGACAGCGTGGGCCTCTGCTTCTCCGACGTGAAGATCATGCGCCAGGGCGGCAGCCACCCCAAGCTCTACGACCGCGACCTGTCCAAGGAGCCCACCCGGCTGGGTCACGAGGTGAGCCTCACCGTCATCGAGGTCGGCGACAACCTCAAGGACCGCTACCACCCGGGCCAGCGGCTGGCCGTGCAGCCCGACATCTACCAGGACGGCAGGAGCACCGCCTACGGCTACACGATCCCGGGCGGCCTCATCCAGTACCACCTGATGGGCGCGGAGATGCTCGAGACGGACGACGGCGCCTGCCTGCTGCCGCTCCCCGACACGATGGGATACGCCGAGGGCTCCACGCTGGAGCCGTGGGGCTGCGTGATGGCCGCCTACACCCAGCGTCGCCGCCTCGAGCCGAAGGCCGGCGGGACCATGTGGATCGTGGGCCGGCCCGGCGACGAGCGGGACTACGTCTTCTCCACCGGCCTGGAAGCTCCGGCCACCATCGTGATGACCGACGTGCCCGCCTCGGTGGTCGAGCTCGTGGAGCGCACCTCGGCGGAGGTGGTGGTACGTGACGGCATCGGCGCCGATGACTACCAGGCGTTGGTGGACGAGCTCACTGACGGCGCGGGCTTCGACGACATCGTCATGCTCGACCCGCGGTCCGCGGCGACGACGGGTGCCGTGGCCAAGCACATCGCCCGGCGGGGCACCCTCAACATGGTGGGCGAGACCGCCCTGGACGGCCTGGTGGACACCGACGTGGGCCGTCTGCACTACGACTACACCGCCTACATCGGCGGCCGGGGTCCGGACATCGCCGACTCCTACGGAGAGGCGCGCAACCGCTGTGACCTGCGTCCGCAGGGCACGACGGTCTTCGTGGGCGCCGGCGGCCCCATGGGGCTGATGCACGTCCAGCGGGCCATCCAGCAGCCCGACGGCCCCCGGAAGATCGTCGCCACGGAGGTGAGCGACGAGCGCCTGAAGGCCCTCGAGGACCGTCTGGCCCACCTGGCGGAGAGCAACGACTGCGAGCTGCTCACGTTCAACTCCCAGACCTCCGACCAGTCCCTCCACGACTTCGTCATGGGGATCACCGACGACCGCGGGGCCGACGACGTGGTGGTCAGCGTCCCCATCTCCGCGGTGATGGCCGAGGCCGACACCCTGATGAACTCCGACGGCATGCTCGTCTTCTTCGCCGGGGTCCCGAACGGCACGCTGGCGCCGCTCAACCTGAGCGCGGTGTACCTCGACAACGCGCAGTACACCGGCACCTCGGGACTGACGATCCACGACCAGCAGCAGGTGGTCGACCTGGCCAACCGGGGTGAGCTGTCCCCGGGCTCCATCGTGGGCGCCGTCGGCGGCATGCGGGCGGCCAAGGACGGGCTCCAGGCCCTGGTCGACGGAAGCTACTCCGGGAAGGTGCTGATCTTCCCCCAGATCCACGACCTGCCGCTGATGGGGCTCGACGACCTGGCGGAGAAGCTGCCGGACGTCGCCGCGAAGCTGGGTCCGGGCGGCACCTGGAACGACGAGGTGGAGAAGGCGCTCTTCGACAGCCAGCTGAGCGGCTGACGGCGGCTGGTCGGGGGCAAAGCCACAAGGTCGGGCACAAATCGTGCCCGAATGCTTGGCAACATGCCCGAACGTGAGGTTTAATCGCGACATCATGTGATGGGGCTCACCCCCGCGTTCGACTGGAGGACATCAGCATGGCCATTGACATTCACGGCCCCCACCGGCTCCGGTGCCAGGGTGCGCGTGCAGAAGTTCGGCACCTTCCTCTCCAACATGATCATGCCCAACATCCCGGCACTGATCGCATGGGGACTGCTCACCGCCCTGGTCATCGACGTCGGCTGGCTGCCGAACGCCGACCTCGCCACGATGGTCGGCCCGATCATCCACTACGCCCTTCCGATCCTCATCGCCGCGACGGGCGGCCGCATGGTCCACGGTGACCGCGGTGCCGTGGTCGGTGGCTTCGCGGTGATGGGAGCGATCGCCGGCTCCGACCTGATCGTGGCGAACTTCAACGCCGACCTGCCCGCGGGCGACGCCCCGCTCGGCCAGGTGCACATGTTCATCGGCGCGATGATCCTCGGCCCCCTGTCGGCCTACATCATGAAGCGGCTCGACGCCCTCTGGGACGGCAAGGTCAAGGCCGGCTTCGAGATGCTCGTCAACATGTTCTCGGCCGGCATCCTGGCGTTCGTGATGGCGATCGTCGGGTTCTGGGTCGTCGCTCCCGTGGTCAACGAGATCATGGAGGTCCTGAGCAACGCGGTCGAGTGGCTGGTGGACAACAGCCTGCTGCCGCTGACCTCGATCGTCATCGAGCCTGCAAAGGTCTTCTTCCTCAACAACGCCATCAACCACGGCGTGCTGACCCCGCTGGGCCTCGCCGAGGCCGCGGACACCGGCAAGTCGGTGCTGTTCCTGCTCGAGGCGAACCCCGGTCCGGGCCTCGGCCTGCTGCTCGCCTACTCGTTCTTCGGCCGCGGTGTGCCGAAGGCGACCGCCCCCGGCGCGGCGATCATCCAGTTCTTCGGCGGCATCCACGAGATCTACTTCCCCTACGTGCTGATGAAGCCGCGCCTGATCCTCGCCATGATCGCCGGCGGCATGACCGGCGTCGCGATCAACGTGGCGTTCGACGTGGGCCTCCGGGCGCCGGCGGCCCCGGGCTCGATCTTCGCCGTCTACGCACAGACGGCCAGGGGTGACTACTTCGGGGTGACCCTCGGCGTCTTCGGCGCCGCGGCCGTCACGCTCGTCGTGGCGTCGTTGCTGCTGAAGATGGACAAGTCCGACGACGAGGGCGACCTGACCGCTGCGACCGCGCAGATGGAGGCGAACAAGGGCAAGAAGTCGTCGGTCGCCGGCGCCCTGACCGGCGGCGTGGCCACGGCCACCGCCACCGCCACCCGCGAGATCCGCAACATCGTCTTCGCCTGCGACGCGGGGATGGGGTCCTCGGCCATGGGCGCCTCGGTGCTCCGCAAGAAGATCCAGAACGCCGGGCACCCGGAGGTGACGGTCGTCAACAAGGCGATCGCCAACCTCGACGACAGCTACGACCTCGTGGTGAGCCACCAGGACCTCACCGACCGGGCCCGCCAGAAGACACCGTCCGCCGAGCACGTCTCGGTCGACAACTTCATGGCCAGTCCACGCTACGACGAGATCGTGGAGATGGTCCGCGAGAACAACCAGACCTGACGTCCGGACAGGTCGAGCCCGGCCCTCCCCCGTGGGGGCCGGGCTCGACCCTTCGGCGGCCACCCTCCGCCGCGAGCGTGTGGTCTGATGATGTCCACCCGAGATCTCCACCCCAGGATCTCCAGCCAACCCGACACTGCGAGGAAGAGAGACGCCCCATGAGCGACGTACTGAGCAGGGAGGCCATCGTGCTCGGCGGCCAGGCCACGGACAGGGACGCAGCGATCACCGAGGCCGGCCGGCTGCTGGTCGCGAGCGGCGCGGTCGACGAGGCCTATGTCGACGCCATGCACGAGCGCGAGACCTCGGTCTCCACGTTCATGGGCAACGGCCTCGCCATCCCGCACGGCACCAACGAGGCGAAGGCGCTGATCCGCCACACCGCGATCTCGTTCGTCCGCTACGACGAGCCGATCGACTGGAAGGGCAGCCCGGCCCGCTACGTCGTGGGCATCGCGGGTGCGGGTGACGACCACCTGACCGTGCTGCAGGCCCTCGCCGGCGCGTTCACCGACGACGCCAGCATCGCCGCCCTCGACGCGGCGCAGACCCCGGACGACGTGCTCGCCGTCCTGGGCGACGTCAGTTCCTGAGCGAGTCGCTCAGACGGCGGTGACGGCGACGGGTACGCCGTTGAGCGCGGCGTTGCCCGACACGTCGAGCAGCTCGGGGTCGGTGAGGTCGTTGACGGAGACGCCCGGCACCTCGCGGCTGCGTGACATCAGGACGCCGTCGCCCGCGTGCCCGTAGCCGTGGGGCAGCGAGACCACGCCCGGCATCAGGTCGTCCGACGCCGCCACCTCGACCTCCACCGACCCGACCCGCGAGGTGACCCGCACGCGTGAGCCGTCCTCGATGGCGCGCTGCGCCAGGTCGCCGGGGTTCATCAGCAGCTGGTGGCGCGGCCGACCGCGGGTCAGCCGCTCGGAGTTGTGCATCCAGGAGTTGCAGTCACGCTGGTGGCGGCGGCCGATGAGGACCAGCTCGTCGGCTGCGGGGGCCGGGAACGCGGCGAGCCGGGCCACGTCCTCCACCACGAGGGCGGGCGCGAGGTCGACCCGCTTGCTCCGGGCCGGCAGCCGGTCGGGCAGCTGGCCGCCGCGGAGCGGACCGAGGTCGATGCCGGCCGGTCGCCTGCGGAGCTTGGCCAGGGTGACGCCGCTCGACCCGCGGCGCAGCAGCTGCCCGATGAGGAAGGTGGGGCTCGCGGTCAGCCGGGCCCGTTGCACGAGCCGCTTCTTGAGCGGCGCCTTGCGGTCCAGGCGGGCGGCCGTGCGGAGGGTGAGCTCGCGGAAGACCTGCCAGTCGTGGCGCTGGTCGGGCTCCTTGTCGAACACCGCCGGGGTGAAGCGGGCCGTGTTGCGCACGGCCAGCAGGTGGAAGACCAGGTCGTAGTGGTCGCGCTCCAGCGCCGTGGTGGGCGGCAGGATCACGTCGGCGTGCCGGGTGGTCTCGTTGACGTAGATGTCCACGGCGGCCATGAAGTCGAGGTCGCGCAGCGCGCGGTCGAGCCGGGCGCCGTCGGGCGTGGACAGGACCGGGTTGCCGGCGACGGTGAGCAGGGCCCGGACCTGCCCCTCGCCGGGCGTCTCGATCTCCTCGCGCAGCGCCGCCACGGGCAGCTCGCCGGCGGTCTCCGGCAGCCCGCGCACGCGGGAGCGCCAGGCGTCGTGGTGCCCGCGGCCGATCAGCCCGGTGCCCACCGCGTCGATCGCCGGGGTGGTGAACATCGCGCCGCCCGGGCGGTCGAGGTTCCCGGTGAGCACGTTGAGACAGGTGACCGCCCACTGGCACACGGTGCCCCACGGCCCGGCGGACACACCGATCCGGCTGTAGACGACACCGGAGTCCGCCGCCGCGAGCTCGCGGGCGAGGCGGCGGACCTCGGCCGCCGGCAACCCGCTGACCGCCTCGGCGCGCTCGGGGGTGAACTCGGCGACGAGCTCGACCACCGTGTCCAGCCCGTCGACGTACGACGCGACGGTGGGCACCTCGTCGGGCGCAGCCTCGGCGGTGAGGACGTGCAGCATCGCGAGCAGCACCCACGCGTCGGTGCCCGGTCGGACGAAGTGGTGCTCGTCGGCCACCTTGGCGGTCTCCGTGCGGCGCGGGTCGAGGACGATCATCCTGCCGCCGCGCGCCCGGAGGTCGCGCAGGCGTTGGGGGAAGTCGGGCACCGTCATCAGCGAGCCGTTCGAGGCCATCGGGTTGCCGCCGACCACGAGGAACCACGACGTGCGGTCGATGTCGGGGATCGGCAGGAAGAGCTGGTGGCCGAAGACCAGGTGCGCCACCAGCTGGTGGGGGAGCTGGTCGACCGAGGTGGCGGAGTAGCGGTTCCTCGTCCGGAACGACTTGAACATCGCGGTCCCGTGCGTCATCGACCCCAGGCTGTGCGCGTTGGGGTTGCCGAGGTAGACGCCGAGAGCGTCGTCGCCGTGCTCGTTGATCACGCGCGCGAGGTTGTCGGCCACCAGGTCGAACGCCTCGTCCCAGCCGATCTCCTGCCACCGGGCGTCGGGGCCCTCGCCGACGCGACGGACCGGGCGCCGCAACCGGTCGGGATCGGCGTACACGTCGGCGATCGCCACCCCCTTCGGGCAGACGTGCCCGCGGGACAGGGGGTCGGTCGGGTTGCCGCGCACGCCGACGACCTCACGCCCCTCGATCGTCAGCTCGAGGCCACAGATCGCCTCGCAGAGGTTGCAGACACCGATCCGCATGCTCATGCACGTACTCGCTTCGCTCCGTGCGCGCATGAGGCACATGGCGCGCTGTGTTCGATGATGAGCTCGCTGCGCTCACCCATGTGGTGGATCGTCGCACGCCGTACCTCCCACAGGGGGATGACAGCGCGACCGGTCCCGCGTCAGACTCTGCCGAGCCCGGGCCGAGCCACACGCTCGCCGGGCAGCATCCACCAACAGAACGGAGCACGTCATGGGTTTCGGAGGGCCGATCGGCCTGATCGTCGTGGGACTGATCCTCGCGCTGGCGTTCAACCAGCAGCAGGTGGGTCCGCTCGAGGTCACCACCCTGGGATGGATCCTGGTCCTGGCCGGGGCGCTGTGGCTGGTGCTCACGCTGATCCAGCAGAACACCAAGCGGCAGCACACCACGACCGCCACCACCACCGACGCGCAGGGCCGCCAGGCCTCGACGCAGCGGACCACCGAGTCCGACCCGCCGGCCCCGCCGGTCGTCTGAGCCGCTCCCGGTCCACGTGGACCGGGTGGACAGGAGCCCCCGCCGGGACGCGGCGGGGGCTCCTGCGGCGTCGGGCGTGGATTGGGGGAGCCGAGCCGCTCGTTGGTACGCTCGACCGGTTGCCCAGGAGGGCGACACGCCGTCACGACGGCCGCGGACCCAGAGTGCCCCGGTGAACAGGCCCGGGCGCGCCGCGCAACGAGAACCGAAGGAGCCCCCATGTCGATTGGTACCGACGCGGAGACCAAGAAGAAGATCATCGCCGAGTACGCCCTGACCGAGGGTGACACCGGTTCCCCCGAGGTCCAGATCGCGCTGCTCAGCTACCGCATCTCGCACCTCACCGAGCACCTCAAGACGCACAAGCACGACCACCACAGCCGTCGTGGTCTGCTCCTGCTCGTCGGCCAGCGCCGCCGGCTGCTCAACTACCTGCAGAAGACGGAGATCGAGCGCTACCGCTCCATCGTCGAGCGCCTCGGCCTCCGCCGCTGAGCCAGGAGCGGCTCCCCGCCACGGGGAGCCGCTCCTCTCACATCCGGGCCGCGCCGCGCTAGTGTCGTCCCGGCACAACTGAAACAACACCCAACAGGAGCGACCCGCCTCGTCGCCCGGTCCTCGGTAGTGGCCTTCAGATCCCCGCCTTCGGGCGCGTCGATCTGCGGGCCTCGATCGAAGACCGGCCCCGCGGGACCTTCGATGGTCCACCACATGAGGGGTGGACGCCGCGGATCGCTCCGCGAAGAGAAAGCAGGATCCTGCTTCCATGAGTGAACCCATCATCTCCGCTGTCGAGACCGTCCTCGACAACGGCAAGTTCGGCAAGCGCACGGTCAAGTTCGAGACCGGTCTGCTCGCCCGTCAGGCCGCCGGCTCCGTCACGGCCTACCTCGACGACGAGACCATGCTGCTCTCGGCGACGACCGCGGGCAAGACGCCCAAGGACCACTTCGACTTCTTCCCCCTGACGATCGACGTCGAGGAGCGGATGTACGCCGTGGGCCAGATCCCCGGCTCCTTCTTCCGGTCCGAGGGTCGCCCGGGCGAGGACGCGATCCTCACCTGCCGCCTCATCGACCGCCCGCTGCGCCCGACCTTCAAGAAGGGCCTGCGCAACGAGGTCCAGGTCGTCATCACCGTCATGGCGCTCGACCCCGACATGCCCTACGACGTGCTGGCCATCAACGCCGCGTCGCTGTCGACCCAGCTCTCCGGCCTGCCCTTCTCCGGCCCCGTCGGTGGTGTCCGCGTGGCGCTCATCGAGGGCCAGTGGGTCGCCTTCCCGTCGCACTCGCAGCTCGAGAACGCCGTCTTCGACATGGTCGTCGCCGGTCGCGTGACCGAGTCGGGCGACGTCGCGATCATGATGGTCGAGGCCGAGGCTCCCGAGGACACCATCGCGCTCGTGCAGAACGGCGCCCAGGCGCCCACCGAGGAGGTCGTGGCCAGCGGCCTCGACGCCGCGAAGCCCTTCATCAAGCAGCTCGTCGAGGCCCAGGCCCAGCTCGCCGCCGAGTCCGCGAAGCCGGTCCAGGACTTCCCGGTCTTCCTCGACTACGAGGACGACGTCTACGCCGCGGTCGAGGCCGCTGCCAAGGACGACACCGCCGCCGCGCTGACGATCGCCGACAAGCAGGAGCGCGAGCTCAAGGTCGACGAGATCAAGGCCTCGCTGATCGAGAAGCTCTCGGGCCAGTTCGAGGGTCGCGAGAAGGAGATCGGCGCCGCGTTCCGCTCGCTGAACAAGTCGGTGATGCGCCAGCGCGTGCTGCGCGACAAGATCCGCATGGACGGCCGCGGCCTCGCCGACATCCGTCCGCTGCACTCCGAGGTCAACGTGATCCCGCGCGTCCACGGCTCGGCGCTGTTCGAGCGTGGCGAGACCCAGATCCTGGGCGTCACCACCCTCAACATGCTCAAGCTCGAGCAGCAGCTCGACACGCTGTCGCCGGAGAAGCACCGCCGCTACATGCACAAGTACGTCTTCCCGCCGTTCTCCACCGGCGAGACCGGCCGCGTGGGCTCGCCCAAGCGCCGCGAGGTCGGCCACGGTGCGCTCGCGCGCCGCGCCATCCTCCCGGTCCTGCCGACCCGCGAGGAGTTCCCCTACGCGATCCGCCAGCTCTCCGAGGCCATGGGCTCCAACGGCTCCACCTCGATGGGCTCGGTCTGCGCCTCGACCCTGTCGCTGCTGCAGGCGGGTGTGCCGCTCAAGGCGTCCGTCGCCGGCATCGCGATGGGCCTCATCTCCGACGAGGTCGACGGTGAGACCCAGTACGTCGCGCTGACCGACATCCTCGGTGCCGAGGACGCCTTCGGCGACATGGACTTCAAGGTCGCCGGCACGCGTGAGTTCGTCACTGCCCTCCAGCTCGACACCAAGCTCGACGGCATCCCCGCCGAGGTGCTGGCCGCCGCGCTGACCCAGGCACGCGAAGCGCGCCTGGCGATCCTCGACGTGATGGCCGAGGCCATCGACGCCCCGGAGGAGATGTCGGTGCACGCGCCGCGCATCATCACCGTCCGCGTGCCCGTCGACAAGATCGGCGAGGTGATCGGTCCCAAGGGCAAGGTCATCAACCAGATCCAGGACGACACGGGCGCGACGCTGTCCATCGAGGACGACGGCACGGTCTACATCGGTGCGACCAACGGCGAGGCTGCCGAGGCCGCCAAGGCTGCGGTCAACGCGATCGCCAACCCGACGATGCCCGAGGTCGGCGAGCGCTACCTCGGCACCGTGGTGAAGACGACCAACTTCGGCGCCTTCGTCTCGCTCATGCCGGGCAAGGACGGCCTGCTCCACATCAGCAAGCTCCGCGCCCTGGCCGGTGGCAAGCGCGTGGAGGCCGTCGAGGACGTGCTGTCGGTGGGCCAGAAGGTCCAGGTCTCGATCGCCGAGATCGACGACCGCGGCAAGCTCTCGCTGGTCCCCGTCGTCGACGAGGCGGAGGGCGGCTCCGAGGAGTCGGCCGACGCCCCCGAGGCCGTCGACGCCGAGTGATCTGACACTCCTGCTCCACCCACGACCGGTCGGCCGTCAGGCCGGCCGGTCGTGGCGCTTCACCCCCTGCGTCACGCTTGAACCACCCCTGCTCCACCCGGAAGGACCCCTGTGCAGAAGAACGGCACCACCCGCACCCTCCACACCGTGAAGGACGCCGACGGCGCGGTCACCTCGCGCGTACGACGCACGGTCCTGCCCAGCGGCCTGCGCGTCGTCACCGAGCAGATGGCCGGCACCCGCTCGGCGAGCATCGGCGTGTGGGTCGCGGTCGGCTCGCGCGACGAGACGCCGGCGCTGCACGGCTGCTCGCACTTCCTCGAGCACCTGCTCTTCAAGGGAACCCCCGAGCGCACGGCGATGGACATCTCCGTCGCGCTCGACGCGGTCGGCGGCGAGTTCAACGCCTTCACGACCAAGGAGTACACGGTCTTCCACGCGCGCGTCCTCGACGAGGACCTCGGCACGGCGGTCGACGTGCTCGGCGACATGGTCACCGCCTCGACCATCACCGCGGCCGACGTCGAGGCCGAGCGCGACGTCATCCTCGACGAGATCGCCATGCACGACGACGACCCGGACGACGTGGTGCACAACCTGTTCGCCCACCAGGCGTGGGGCGACACCCCGCTCGGGCGCCCGATCGCGGGCACCGACGCCTCGATCACCGCGATGACCCGCGCCCAGATCCAGCGCTTCTACCGGCGCCACTACCGCCCCGACAACATGGTCGTGTCGGTCGCCGGCAACCTCGACCACGCCACCGTCGTACGCCAGGTGCGGCAGGCGTTCGGTCGCGGCGGCTTCCTCGAGGGCGAGGCCGACCCGACCCCCTCCTCGCAGTCCGAGCGCGCCCGCAAGGTGACCCCCGGCGAGGCGCGCACCATCCGCCCGCAGGAGCAGGTCAACCTCGTCCTCGGCGTCAAGGGGATGACCCGCACCGACCCCCGCCGCTACACCCTCGGCGTGCTCAACACCGCCCTCGGCGGCGGCACCTCGTCACGGATGTTCCAGGAGGTGCGCGAGCTGCGCGGCCTGGCCTACTCCGTCTACTCCTTCGCCAGCCACCACGCCGACGCGGGTGTCGTCGGGGTCTCGGTCGGCTGCCTGCCCGGCAAGTACGCCGCCGTGCTCGAGACGGTGCGCAACGAGCTGGCCAAGGTCGCGGCCGAGGGCCTGACCGACGAGGAGGTCGAGCGTGGCAAGGGCCAGCTCAAGGGCGGCCTCGTGCTCGGCCTGGAGGACTCCGGCTCGCGGATGTCGCGCATCGGCAAGGCCGAGCTCGTCCACGACGAGCTGCTCACCATCGACGAGGTCGTCGCCCGCATCGAGGCCGTCACCGCCGAGGACGTGGCCGCGCTCGCCAGGGAGCTCTTCACCCAGCCCGAGCTGCTCGCGGTCGTGGGGCCGAGCTCCTCGGCGGTCGAGTAGCCGAGCGAGGAACGAGCGAGGCGTATCGAGATCCTGCTTCCCGACTGACCGGGTCTCGATACGCGCGGTCACGCCTTCGTTCCTCAGGCGTGCGCGCTACTCGACCACCGTGCTTGTCGAGCTTCGCTCCGGCGTTCGCGAGCTCACTCCGGACGTGAAGCTCAACGGCGCGCGATGATCCCGATGACCGGGGGAGCCTTCTGCTCCACGACGCTGACCCGGAAGCCGCCGCGGAGGAGGTTCTCGGAGGCCTTCTTCACGATGTTGGGCACCAGCTCGGGGCGGGCGGCCTCGTAGAACAGGTAGACCGCGCCCCCGGGGACCACGCGCTCGTGGAGGAGTGCGACCTCGTCGTCGCAGGGGCGCACCCAGAACAGGTTGACGTTGAACGCGAAGACCTTGTTGAGGCGCTTGACCGGGACGCGGAGCGTGGCGAGGTCGATCTGGCGCACGACGAGCCGGCCGGCGTCGACGTACTTCTGGTTGCGGCGCTTGGTGCGGTCCACGCCCGACTCGGATCGGTCGATCGCGAACAGCTTGCCGTTCTCCAGCTTGGCGCAGATCGCCTCCGCGCCGGCGCCGGGTCCGCAGCCGATCTCGAGGACCTGGTCGGACGGTTGGACGTCCATGAGGTCGACGGCCCACTTGATGCGCGGCGGGATGGTCGAGGCAGGCATGGCCCACAGCCTGCCAGACGGCTGTTCGCGAGTCAGCCACCGCCACACACCGATACGCACCGGCCGATACGGTTGGCCGCGTGAGCACAGGAGACGAGGCACAGGTCCGGGCACCGATCCGGGGCCAGGTCCGAGTGGGCGTGCTGGGCGCCCGCGGCAAGGTCGGCTCGGAGGTCTGTCGCGCGGTCGAGGCGGCCCCCGACACGGAGCTGGTGGCCTCGGTCGACGCCGGAGACGACGTCGAGGAGCTCGCGCGGGCGGGCGCGGAGGTGGTCGTGGACTTCACCCACCCCGACGTGGTGATGGACAACCTGCGCGTTCTGCATCGAGCACGGCATCCACGCCGTCGTCGGCACGACCGGCTTCGACCAGGCCCGCCTCGACCAGCTCGAGGCCTGGCTCGCCGACGCGCCGGGTGTCGGCGTGCTGATCGCGCCCAACTTCTCCATCGGCGCGATCCTGATGATGCGCTTCGCCGCGCAGGCCGCCCCGTTCTTCGAGTCGGTCGAGGTCGTCGAGCTGCACCACCCCGACAAGGCCGACGCCCCGTCCGGCACCGCCCGGCGCACGGCTGAGCTGATCGCCGCGGCCCGCCGCGAGGCCGGCAGCGCGCCGATGCCCGACGCGACCTCCACCGGTCTCGAGGGCGCGCGCGGAGCGGACGTCGACGGCGTCCGTGTGCACGGCCTGCGGATCCGCGGACTCGTGGCGCACCAGGAGGTCGTCCTCGGGGCGGCGGGGGAGACCCTGACGATCCGCCACGACTCGCTCGACCGGGTCTCGTTCACGCCCGGCGTGCTCACGGGCATCCGCGCGATCGGCGAGCACCCCGGCCTGACCGTCGGGCTGGACGCCTTCCTCGACATCGGCTGAGAGCCGGACCCGCTCGTCCGTACGGCGCTTCGTCGGGGGTGGCGGCAGATGGCAGGTCCGGATGCGGCCTGGGGTGTGATGTGCCGCCACCTCGTACGGCGCGCCACCCGACGGGGACCGAGCGTCAGACGAGGCGAGCCACGGCCGCCACGACCGACGCCCCCACGACCACGACCAGGAACGGCATCCGGAGCAGGAGGGCCACCACGGCGAAGGCGAGGCCGAGCGCACGTGCGTCCAGCACCAGCTCAGGGCCCGTCGAGAAGACCTGCACGGCGACGAGCGCCGACAGGAGGGCGACCGGGATCAGGTCCGCGACCCGCTCGACCGTCGGGTGGGCGAGCACCCGCTCCGGCAGCGACAACCCCGCCAGCTTGAGCAGGTAGCAGCCGACGCCCGCCAGCACCACGGCGGTCCACATCAGTGGTGCCTCCCTGCCACGTCGTCCGGCCCGGGGACCTCGGTGGGGTCCTGCCGCTTGCCGAGCACCCCGACGAGCAGGGCCACCCCGCCGGCCGCCAGGACCGGTACGCCGGCGGGGGTCACCGGCACCGCCGCGAGCGCGACGGCCGCGGCGAGGACCCCGACGAGGACGTTGCGCCGATCGCGCAGCCGGGGCCACAGGAGGGCGAGGAACGCGGCGCCCACGGCGGCGTCGAGCCCGAACGTCCGGGGGTCGCCGACGGCCTCGCCGGCGACCGCCCCGACGGCGGTCGCGAGGTTCCACAGGACGAAGACGGAGACCCCGGTGGTGAGGAAGCCCAGGCGGGTGCCCTCGGTGGTGTCGCGGGTGACCCCCATCGCCGTCGACTCGTCGATCAGCACGTGGGCGGCCGCCACGCGTCGCCAGCCGCGCCAGCGCAGCAGCGGCGCCATCCGCAGGCCGTAGAGGGTGTTCCGGGTGCCGAGCAGCAGCGCCGTCGCTGCACCCGACACCGGAGCGCCTCCGGCGGCCACGACACCGACGAGGGCGAACTGGCTGGCGCCGGTGAACATCAGCAGCGACAGCACGCACGTCTGGGCGATGCTCAGGCCGGCGGCGACGGAGACGGCCCCGAAGCCGAAGCCGTACGCCCCGGTGGCCAGGCCGACCGCCAGGCTGTCGCGGACGATCGCCGTGCGCTCAGCGGGACTGAGGGCAGCATCGGACACGCCCCGAGGCTAGGTCATGTGCCGGGCGGGCTTCGAACCCGTCTCGGGCCGCCTCAGTGGCGACGGCGAGCGCGGGCGGCGCGGCTCTGCTGCTGGTGGAAGTCGTGGACGAGCACGAACGCCGCTGCGGCCCCGGCAGCGGCGCCGGCGAGCAGCCCCACCCGCAGGTTGAGCGGGAGCTCGGGAACGGCGCCGAACCAGAGGCCGATGCCGACGCAGACGACGAGCGCGGCGACGACGAGCAGGTACCTGTGCAGAGCTGGAAGCGGACCGAGCATCTGGACCCCCGTGGTGGACCGGCGAGGTGGCCGGTCACTCCATGGTGACGTGCGTCACGCGAAAAGCAAGGCTCGCAGGGGTGAATTACCCCGATCGGGTCATGCTGCGGGACGGGCTCAGGCGATCGCCGTGTGGAGGCGCACCTGCTTGACGGTGGTCGCGCCGGTCCCGTCGAGGTCGAGCTCGCGGTGGGCCGTGTCGGGCGCCCAGCCGGCATCGGTGAGGAAGGTCCGCAGGGCGTCGTCGCCGGCGTTGACCCAGGTGACGGCGCGCGTGAAGCGGTCGGCGGCGAGGGTGTCGACGGCCGCCTGGAGCAGCCGCGAGCCGTGGCCCTTCGCGCGCTCCGCGGGGTCGAGGGTGACCTCGGCCAGCTCGCCGTCGGCGACGGGGTCACAGTCGGGGTCCGCGGCCGCCGAGGTCAGGGCGAAGCCCACGACCCGGTTGCGCTCGAGGGCGACGAGCACCCGGTTGCGCGCGTCAGCCGGACGCGCGAGGACCTGGCGCCACTGCTCGGCGACGGCGTCCACGTCGGTCGGCAGCACCTCGGCCGGCAGCAGGCCGGCGTAGAGCTCCGGCCATGCCCGGACCTGCACGGCAGCGATCGCCGCCGCGTCGTCGGCCCAGGCGACCCGCACGGACACGTCGGCACTCGGGCCCCCGCCTGCGGGGGAGTGGCTGTGCGACATCAGCGCGTGCTCATCGATAGGTCTCGGGCAGCTTGTCGCCGATCTTGACCTGGGCCTTGGGCAGGCGGAGGAACTTCATCTGCAGGGAGCGCATCGCGGCGTAGAGCGTGGTGCCCTTGGTCGGCTCGTCGGGGAAACGGCGCGCGAGCTCGCGGCGCAGTCGGAACCGGAGCATCACGATGTCGAAGACGATCACCAGCAAGGTGGTGAACAGGACCGTGTTGCCGAGCTGGACCATCGTGCTGCTGCCGGAGTAGCCCAGCACCATCGACACGATCAGCAGCGGGACCATCAGCTCGATGAACGAGAAGCGTGAGTCGACGAAGTCGCGGATGAAGCGGCGCACCGGACCGCGGTCGCGGGCCGGCAGGTACTTCTCGTCGCCGGTCTTCATCGCCTGGCGCATCTTCTGCGACGTGTCGCCGCGTGCCGCGCGCTGGGCGGCGGCCTGCTCCTTGCGCGTGCGGGGCACCTTCGCGCGGGCCCGGGCGGCTGCCTCGGCCTCCTTGCGCGTCGGCGTGGGCCGACCCTTGCCACCCGCCTTGACGTCGGTGGTGGGGGTCTCCGGCTCGGAGTTGGTACGACGGAACACGCGTGCTGCCTTCACATGGCTACGAGAGGAACGGATGGACGGAACGTGACGGTGGCACCAGCCTATCGCCGCGACCCGCCGGGCGCGGCGTCGCGGGATGCCCTACCTCCGCCTTGGGTTTGGTTCTAGGGTGAGAAGGACATTCCAGTCGTCCCAGCCACCACCCCCGCATGACCAAGAGAGGGTCTCCACCCCGATGAGTCTCATGAAGCGCATCAGCCTGATCTTCCGCTCCAAGGCCAACAAGGCCCTGGACAGGGCGGAGGACCCCCGCGAGACCCTCGACTACAGCTACCAGCGGCAGCTCGAGCTCCTCTCCAAGGTCCGCCGCGGTGTGGCCGACGTGGCCACCAGCCGCAAGCGCGTCGAGCTCCAGGTCAACCAGCTCGAGCAGCAGGCGGCCAAGCTGCAGGGACAGGCCGAGAAGGCCATCGGCGCCGGTCGTGAGGACCTCGCCCGCGAGGCGCTGACCCGCAAGTCCGGGCTCGCCTCGCAGATCACCGCCCTCAAGGAGCAGCAGGCGACGCTCCAGGGCGAGGAGGAGAAGCTCGTCCTGGCGCAGCAGCGGCTGCAGGCCAAGGTCGAGGCCTTCCGCACCCGCAAGGAGACGATCAAGGCCACCTACACCGCCGCCGAGGCCCAGACGCGCATCGGCGAGGCGATGTCGGGCATCGGCGAGGAGATGGGCGACGTCGGCCTCGCGATCCAGCGTGCCGAGGACAAGACCGCCCAGATGCAGGCGCGCGGCCAGGCCATCGACGAGCTGATCGCCTCCGGCGCCCTCGACGACGCCTCCCAGCTCAACGCCGGCGACGACATCACGCGTGAGCTCGACGCCCTCAGCTCCGGCTCCGACGTGGAGGCCGAGCTGGCCCGGCTCAAGGCCTCGAGCGCCCCGCAGGCCATCGAGTCCTCCGAGACCGGCGGCGACATCCTCGCCGAGCAGCCCGAGACCGTGCGCGCCGAGGGCGAGAGCAACGAGGGCGGTCGCGCATGATCGTCCGCATCCTCGGCGAGGGTCAGTACGACCTCGACGACCACGCGCTCGACGCCCTCAACGGCCTCGACAACCAGATCGAGCAGGCCATCGACTCGGGCGACGAGGCGATGTTCCGCACCGCGCTGCACGGCCTGCTGTCCGCCGTCCGCGCGAGTGGCTCCCACCACGAGCTCGACTCGCTCGACGAGTCCGACCTGATCCTGCCGCCGCCGGACGCGACCATCGACGAGGTCCGTGAGCTCTTGGGCGACGACGGCCTCATCCCCGGCTGAGGTCGCCCGACTCGTGGCCACCTCCCGCTTCATCAAGGACTCCGGGCTGACCGCCCGGATGACCCTCACCATGTTCCTGCTCGGGGCGCTGTTCGTGGGCTTGGTCTCGCTGGTCATCGCCTACGTCAACAGCGCCGGCGGGGCCGTGGCGGTCACGGCCATCGCGATCGGCATCGCCTTCTGGCAGTGGTGGAGCTCCGACAAGGTCGCGATGCGTGCCATGCGCGCCCGGGAGGTGACCCCGGAGGAGGCGCCCGAGCTCCACGGCATGATCGACCGGCTCTGCGCGCTCGCCGACATGCCCAAGCCGCGCGTCGGTGTCTCCGACCTGCCCGTGGCCAACGCCTTCGCGACCGGCCGCTCGCCCGAGCGTGCGGTGGTCTGCGTGACGACGGGGATCCTCCAGAAGCTCGATGCCGAGGAGCTCGAGGCGGTCCTGGCCCATGAGCTGAGCCACGTCGCGCACCGCGACGTGCTGGTGATGACGATCGCCTCGTCGGCCGGCATCGCCGCGGGCCTGCTGATGCGGTTCACGCAGTTCGGCGGCATGGGCCGCTCGCGCGGCAACAACAACAGCGCCCTGCCGGTCGCCCTGGTGGTGCTGCTCGTCAGCCTGTTCGTCTACGCGGTCAGCTTCGTGATGCTCCGCGTCCTCTCGCGCTACCGCGAGCTCTGCGCCGACCGGTCGGGTGCCTACCTGACGATGAAGCCGGCCGCGCTCGCCTCGGCGCTGCAGAAGATCAGCGGCGAGTCGGCCGCAGCGACCCCGACGAAGGACCTGCGCACCGCCAACTCGGCGAGCGCGCTGTGCATCGTTCCGGCCTTCGCCGGCGGCCTGAGCGGCCTGATGGCCACCCACCCCCCGCTCCAGCAGCGGCTCGAGCAGCTCGCCCGGATCCAGGCCGAGCTGAGCCGGCCGAGCGGCTGACGGGGACGGCGATGGGACTCTGGGAGGCGATGCGCGGGAAGACGCAGCCCAAGCAGAACAACCTCGATGCGCTCTTCCACGTGCCGAGCGCGGCGATCACGCTGCAGACCGCCCTGGGCTTCGAGCCCACCGGCACCGGTTCGGTCTGCTACCGCTCGGCGGCCGGGGCGGCGTTCGCCCAGACCCAGGCCGACGTGCTGGCCCTGATCCGCGACGACGCCGAGGCGCCCGAGGTCGAGGTCACCCAGGACGACTTCGGCTTCACCTGGCTGGTGGTCGCCGGCGACAAGGGGGACGTGCCCGGGCTGTGCACCGACCTCCACGCCGTCAACACCACGCTCGAGCTCAACGGTTTCGAGGCGGGGCTGCTGTGCTCGATGGTGCCGTTCGCCAACGCGTCGGGGCAGCGGTTCGGGCTCACCTACCTCTACAAGCAGGGCACGTTCTACCCCTTCGCGCCCTCGGGCGAGCAGACCCGCGACACGCTGCTGGAGCTGTCCGTGCGCGACCTGCTGGGAGCCGAGCTGCCCATGGAGCCCGACCTGCAGCGGTGGCTGGCGGTCTGGAAGGCTCCGGGGTTGTGAGGGAGGCAGAGGCACGCGACCGCTCGATCGCGGCGTACGACGTCCTCGACGGGGCGCCGCGCCGTGAGCTCGACTCCCTCGTGCAGCTCGCCGCCCAGGTCGCCGGCGTACCCTTCGCCGCTGTCAACCTGCTGAGCTCGCACTCGCAGCACCAGGTCGCGACGGCCGGGTTCGACGGCGCGGACTCGCCGATCGACCACTCGATGTGCCGGCTCGTGGTGGAGAGCGGCAAGCCGATCATGCTCGAGGACGCCGGCGACGACGTGCGCTTCGCCCACAACCCGTGGACGACGGGCGAGCTCGCCGACGTGAAGTACTACGGCTCCCACCCGCTCACGACGCCCGCCGGCGTCACGATCGGCACGCTGTGCGTCTTCGACGACCGGTCCCACGAGGTGACGCCCCAGGCGGCACGAGGCCTGGCCCAGCTCGCCGACCGGGTGGTGGACGTCCTCGAGCTCGAGCTCGCCTCGCGACGCCTCAGCGCGGCCAACGCCCGGCTCAGCACCTCCAACGAGCGCCTCGCCCAGTTCGCCGGCCAGGTCAGCCACGACCTCAAGAACCCGCTCACGTCCATCTCGCTGTCGCTGGAGACGCTCGAGCTCGACATCGAGGAGCCCGACCAGCTCGACACCGTGGCCCGGGCGCGCCGTGGCGTCGACCGGATGACCGACCTGATCAACAACCTGCTCGAGTTCGCGCAGCAGGGCCAGGCGCCCGGGGACGACGTCGTCGACCTCGCCGCAGAGATGCAGTCGGCGCTCGACGACCTGACCGGGCGGATCCCCCGCGAGCAGGTGGGCGTGGGGGAGCTGCCGCTCGTGCGCGGCGACGCCGGGCAGCTGCGGTCGGTGCTGATGAACCTGGTCGACAACGCGGCGAAGTTCACCGTGCCGGGCGAGCAACCCGACGTCGAGGTCGACGCGGTGCCGATCGACGGGCACCACCGGGTCGAGGTGCGCGACCGGGGCCGCGGGATCCCGGAGGAGAAGCGCGAGCGGGTCTTCGCGCCGCTGGCGCGCCTCGACAAGACCGTCGAGGGCTCGGGCATCGGGTTGGCGACGTGCCGGCGGATCGTCGAGGCCCACGGCGGCCAGATGGGCGTCGAGGACCGCGACGGTGGCGGAACCGTGTTCTGGTTCGAGCTGCCCCGCGCCGACGCCTGAGCCCCCTCGGGCGCCGTCGCGCCGGGGTCAGGGCAGCTTGGCCTGCTTCATCTGCCGCGAGGCGTAGACGTTGCCGATGACGGTGCCGTCGAGCCAGGAGGTCAGCCGCTGGGCCTCGAGCTCGAGGGCGGCGAGGCCCTCGGGCCCCACGTCCTCGAGCAGGGACAGCCGGACCACCCCCTCCTCGTCCTGGACCCAGCAGCCCACGATGCGGCCGTCCCACCAGGCCGTGGTGCCGGCGTTGCCGTTGGTGTCGAACAGGTAGGGGACGTGGTCCGGGGGGAGGTAGAAGGCGCGCGACTTCCAGCCCATCACCGTGGGGTCGAGCGTCGGCAGCAGCGCCGCCCACGGCTCGACGGGTCCGGTGTCCTCGTCGGTGGGGTGCACCCAGCCGGTCGTCCCGTCGTCGAGGTCGACCTCGACGGCGCCCAGGTCGGCCAGCGCCCGGGTGACGGCGGTCTTCGTCGACCCCAGCCACCACTGGATGTCGGCCGCGGTGCCGGGGCCGAACGTGGTCAGCCACCGGCCCACCAGCGCGGCGTAGCCGGCGTCCTCCCCGAGCGGCTCGTCGACGACGCCGAGCCAGTCCTCGGCGGTCGTCCAGGTCGGCTTGTTGAGTCGCCAGTGACCCGCGTTGCGCCCGCGGAGCACCCTGCCCTCGAGGCCCAGGTGGGTGAGGACCCACGGGGCGACCGGCACGGGCCGGTCCCAGGTCTTGTCGGTGGTGCCGCCGACCGTCCCGGCCAGCTCCGGGACCTGGGCCCGCAGCTCGGCGGTGGTCGCCGGTCCTGCCGCCAGGCGGGCGAGGGTCGCGTCGCGCGCGGCGTGGAGCCACGCCTCCCCGTCGGGGGCGATGCCGCCGGCGGCGATGGCCTTGGCGATCCGCTTGCCCTCCGAGGTCGCCACCCGCGCCGACGCGCTGCCCCACGCGGCGGGCAGCAGCTCACGGGGGAAGACGAACAGCGTCCGTCGCATCGCGAGCTGCTTCACCACTGACCGGGCGTCGTACAGCTCCACGTCGACGTCCTCGGGCTTGACCCCCTCGGCGCGGGCGGCGACCGCGAGGTGCACGGTGGCTGCCTCGGTCGCGTGGAGGACCGTCATCGCGCGGGTCACCGCGACGACGTCGGTCAGCCGGTGCGCCGGCGCCAGCGCGTGGCGTACGGCGATGCGGCTGCGGCGCTCGGAGTCGCTGATCCGTCGTCGTGCCATCCCCGTCCCCGTCCCCGTCGCCCCGGTCGCTCAGTCGCGGTGCGACTTGCCGGGCAGGTCGAGCATCCGCTGGAGCGCCACGAGCGCGTCGGCCTCGGTGTCGGGGTCGACGGCGATCCGGTTGACCACGGTGCCGGCGACCAGGCTCTCGAGGGCCCAGACGAGGTGCGGGAGGTCGATGCGGTTCATCGTCGAGCAGTAGCAGACGTTGCGGTCGAGGAAGACGATCGTCTTGTCGGGGTGGGCGTCGGCGAGGCGCTTGACCAGGTTGAGCTCGGTGCCGATGGCCCACACCGTGCCGGGCTCGGCGGCCTCGATCGTCTTGATGATGAACTCGGTGGAGCCGACCAGGTCGGCCTTGAGCACGACCTCGTGCTTGCACTCGGGGTGGACCAGCACGTTGATGCCGGGGTGCTTGACGCGCAGCTCGTCGACGACGTCCTCGGAGAAGCGGCCGTGGACCGAGCAGTGGCCCTTCCAGAGGATCATCCGTGCCTTCCGGAGCTCCTCGGCGGTCAGGCCGCCGCCCGGCTGCAGCGGGTCCCACACGACGCACTCGTCGAGGCCGATGCCCATCTGGAGGACCGCGGTGTTGCGGCCGAGGTGCTGGTCGGGCAGGAAGAGGACCTTGGCGCCCTCGTCGAGGTGGGCCTTCTGCGCGAACGCCCAGTCGAGCGCGACGTCGGCGTTGGACGAGGTGCAGACGACTCCGCCGTTGCGCCCGCAGAACGCCTTGATGTCGGCGCTGGAGTTCATGTAGGTCACTGGGACGACGGAGTCCTGGATGCCCGCGTCGGCCATCGCGTCCCAGGCGTCCTCGACCTGCCGCAGGCGGGCCATGTCGGCCATCGAGCAGCCGGCGGCGAGGTCGGGGAGGACCACCTGCTGGCGCGGTGAGGTGAGGATGTCGGCGGACTCGGCCATGAAGTGGACGCCGCAGAAGACGATGAACTCCGCGTCGGGGCGCGCGGCTGCGTCGCGGGCCAGCTTGAAGGAGTCGCCGGTGACGTCGGCGAACTGGATGACCTCGTCACGCTGGTAGTGGTGGCCGAGGACGAAGACCCGCTCGCCCAGCGCCTCCTTGGCTGCGCGCGCCCGGGCGACCAGGTCGGGGTCGGACGCCGCCGGCAGGTCTCCGGGACACTCCACGCCACGCTCGGCGTCGAGGTCGCGGCCCTTGCCGAGGGGGAGGAGCGGCAGGTCGACGACGCTCGTGGGGGTCATGGCCATGGGCTCATCCTAAGTGGGGTCGCCGACACGATCGGCGCAGTGGGAGGCTCAGCGTCATGTCACGACGCGGTGAGGTGCTTGCCCTGGTGCAGGCCGGGGGCCAGGGGTCCCGGATGGACGTGCTGACGCGCGAGCGGGCCAAGCCCGCGCTGCCGTACGGCGGGGTGCACCGGTTGGTCGACTTCGCCCTCTCGGGGCTGGTGCACGCCGACCTGGCCGACGTGTGGGTGTCGCTGGAGTACCAGGTGACCTCGATCGACGACTACCTGTCCGGCGGTCGTCCGTGGAGCCTGGACCGCAACCGGGGCGGCTTCCGCCGCATCGTCCCGCAGACCGGCACCGGGCCCGCGACGGAGAGCGGCTTCGCCCACGGCAACGGCGACCTGCTGCTGCGGATGTCGGCCGACATCGAGGCGTTCGGGGCGCGCACGCTCGCGGTGTGCAGCGCCGACCACGTCTTCAACATGGATCTCGCGCCCGTGATCGACGAGCACGTGGCCGCCGGTCGCGTGGCCACGGTGCTGACCAGCGAGGTCACCAAGAAGGACGCCTCCGACAACGTCGTGGTCCTCGCGGGCCGCGACGGGACGGTCACCGGCGTGGAGCACAAGCCGTCCCGGCCGTCGGCGGGGACGGTCGCGACCGAGATCTTCCTCTACGACACCGAGGTCCTGCTGACGACGCTGCGCGACCTCCGGCGCGAGCTGGCGGCGGAGGCCGACGGCGACGACAGCGGCATCGGCGACTTCGGGGAGCACCTCCTGCCGCGCCTGGTGGAGACCGGGAAGACCGTCGCGGTCCCGCTGACCGGCTACTGGCGCGACGTCGGCCAGCCGAGCCTCTACCTGCAGTCCCACCGCGACCTGCTCGCCGGCCGGGTCGACGTCTTCGACCACCCGGGCCGGCCGGTCATCTCCCACTGGCCCGACCGTCCCGCCGCCCGCGTGCGAGGCGACGGGGGAGTGCCGCGACTCGCTGCTGTCGCCGGGCGCGGACGTCTCCGGCCTCGTCGTGGGCAGCGTGCTGGGTCCCGGCGTCGTGGTGGAGAAGGGGGCGGAGGTCCACGACAGCGTGGTGATGGAGGACTGCGTCATCCGCGCGGGATCGGTCGTGCGCACCGCCGTCCTCGACGAGCGCTCCGAGGTGCTCGCGAGGTCGCGGGTCGGCGCGGATCCGTCGCGCCGCGTGGCTCACGACGACGACGTCGTGCTGGTCGGCCGTGACTCCCGGGTCTCGGGCACGGTCGACGCGGGCGCGCGCCTGGAGCCGGGCTCGGCGACCTGACGCGTCGCCCGGACGGCTCGGCCGGCCTGACCGTCTAGAGCAGCGAGCCGTGGTGCAGGTAAGGAGCCGGCGGCTTCATCTGCCGCAGGCACAGGTAGCCGTTGGTGTAGATCGCCATCCGCGCGGCCAGCCCGACGTCGAGCGCCCAGGCGTTGGCCGCCGTGATGTGGCGGACCGAGACCTGGGCGCCGGGGGCAGAGGAGGCCAAGGCCTCCCACATCAGCCCCGACGCCGTACGCCGGTTGGTGGCGGCCACCAGCACGGGGACACCGTCGTCGTCGACGTAGGCGTAGCCCGAGCCGGTCGAGTGGTCGGTCACCACCAGCCGGAACTGGGCGAGCAGCAGCTCGTGGTCGCCGAGGTGGGCCGCGCCGCGCGTGCGGCGGTCGACGGAGTCCATCAGGTCCACGTCGGCGGGCGTGCCCTCGCGGACCCGGTCCACCACCGGGATCGCGTTCCGGTCGACCACCCCGGTGACCATCATCTGCGGGTGCAGGTCGAAGCCGGCGAGCCGGTAGCGGCGTACGGCGCCCGGGTCGGCGCTGGCGGCGAACATGCCGCGCAGGCACCCCCGGCCGTGGTGCATCGCCGCCGCCATCAGCTCGGTGCCGATGCCGCGCCCCTGGTGCTCGGGCCGGACCGCGAACGACGCCAGGATCCACATCAGCTCACGGACCCGCGACACGGCTCCGCCGACCACCTCGCCGTCGACCTCGGCCACCCAGCAGCCACCCGGGTCGGTGACCAGCGCCTGCCCGGTCCGTCGGAGCCAGTGGCCGTTGCGGGTGGCGGGACGGCGTACGGGATCGGGCCAAGCGCGTTGGTGGGTGCGGGTGTCGACCTCGTGGTAGGAGGTCGCGGTGATCTCGGCGAACGCCTCGAGGTCCTCCACGCGCATCGGCCGGACGACCGACGCGGTCACGACACGTGCGCGGCGTAGCGCTGGAGCAGGTCGTCCCAGCCGGTGAACTTCTCACGCACCTCCTCGGTGGCGGCGACCCACCCGCTGTGGACCAGCCGCACCTGCGAGCCCTCAGGGGATTCGGTGAACCGGACGTCGAGCACCGTCGCCTCGTCCTCGGGGTGCCAGAGCCAGAGCTCCTGCGTGTAGTGGCCGATCGGGTCCCAGCCCATCACGCGGCCCCAGACGTACTTCTCGTCGCCGTGCACGGACGCGAGGGGCCCGTTCGGGTCGATCGAGATGCCGGTGAAGGTGGGCGGGTCGGGGCTGAGCAGGGGGTCCCACCACTCGCCCATCTGGGCCGTGAATCCGACGAAGGCCTCGGTGGGGGTCGCCGGCACGGTGATCTCGGCGACGATGGGATCCAGGCTCATGCGCGTACTCGCTTCGCTCCGTGCGCGCACGAGGCACGAGGGGCGCTGTACTTGTCGACTCGCTCGCTGCGCTCACTCATGCGCCCAGCATGCCCGACGCACGCGCTGCAAGGATGCATCCATGCGCGTGCTGATCGCCCCGGACAAGTTCGCTGGCACCCTCACCGCGGTCGAGGCCGCGGAGGCGATCGCCGCCGGCTGGAGGCGGCACGCGCCGGACGACGAGCTCGACCTCGCTCCCATGGCCGACGGTGGCCCCGGTTTCGTCGACGTCCTGCACTCCGCGCTCGGCGGCTCGCTCGACGCCGTGACGGTCAGCGGACCGCACGGCGACCCGGTGCCCGCGGTGGTGCTGCGGGTGGGCACGACGGCGTACGTCGAGAGCGCACAGGCCGCCGGGCTGCACCTGGCCTCGGGTCCGGTCGAGACCGCCTCGAGCGTGGGCGTGGGCGAGCTGGTGCTGGCCGCGGTGGCCGGCGGCGCGACGACGGTCGTGGTCGGGCTGGGCGGGACCGGCACCAACGACGGTGGCGCGGGCGTCCTGGCCGCCCTCGGCGCGCGGGCCGACGGCGTGCTCGACGGCGGGGCCGCCCCGCTGGGGGCCGTGACGACCGTGGACCTCTCCGAGGCACGTTCGCGGCTCGACGGCGTCACGCTCGTCGCGGCGAGCGACGTGGACAACCCCCTGACCGGTCTCTTCGGGGCCACCAAGACCTTCGGTCCTCAGAAGGGCGTCGCCGAGGACCGGATCGCCGAGGTGGACGGCTGGCTCGAGTCCCTCGCCGCCGCCACCGACCGGCGTACGTCGCTGGAGAAGGGCGCCGGCGCCGCAGGCGGCATCGGCTACGCCCTGCTCGTCCTCGGCGCCTCCCGGGAGCCGGGCATCGAGCTGGTCGCGTCGGCGGTGTCGCTGGCCGAGCGCGCCCGCACGTCCGACCTGGTCGTGACCGGCGAGGGCGCCTTCGACTTCTCGAGCCGCGCCGGGAAGGTGCCCTACGGCGTGGCCGCCGTCGCCTCGGAGGCCCTGCGTCCCTGCATCGCTCTCGCCGGGCAGGTGCTCGTCGGCTCGCGCGAGATGCGCGCCCTCGGCATCGAGTCGGCGTACTCCCTCGTCGACCTCGTGGGGGAGGAGCGCGCCTTCAGCGCCCCCGCCGAGGCCCTCGCCGACCTCGCCGCCCGCGTCGCGCGCACCTGGTCGCGCTGAGGCGGTCGCCCGTCGGGGGTGGCGGCAGATCGGCAGTTCCGGGGGCGGGCCTGCGCGATGTGCCGCCACCATCCGCCCGCTTGCTCGTGGGGTGGCGGCAGATCGGCAGTTCCGGGGCGGACCTGCGCGATGTGCCGCCACCTCACGACGTCGATCCCGCGCCGAAAGCCGTCCCCAGGGCGGGCCTCGAGATCGTCGTCCACAGGATCCGTCGCGGCCCCGTCGCGACCGGGCCAGGTGCCATGACCCTCGAGGGATGGATGACCTGAAGGCGGTCCGTGGGCATCGAGGCGGAGCGAGGTGGGCGCGGGTGACGTACGGCGTGCACAGGCGGGCGGGGGACGCCAGACCTGCCGAGCACCCGCCGACCTGGGCTGAGGACGACCTGTCCGGGTGGCAGCTCCTGATGACCGACGTCGGCTGCTTCACCGGACTCACGGCACTCGAGGTCCACGGAGTTCCGCTGCCGCCGTTGCCCGGTGGATGCCCCGTCTTCCTCGCCCTGGCCAAGGACGACCCGCGGCCGATGCGAAGCGGGGTGCACACCAGCCGCCACGTCCGGCCGGTGGAGCACGTGGTCGTCCGTGGCCTGCGGGTGGCAACGGTCCCCGAGGCGATCACGGCAGCGGCGCGGTGGATCGGCGTCGTCGACACGGTCGCGCTGATCGACGCGGCGATCTTCCTGGAGCTGGTCTCCCTCGAGCAGCTGGAGGCGATCGCAGGGACCCGACGACCGGGAAGCCGCCGGCTGCGCGAGGCGCTGCCGCTGGTGGACGGTCGCGCCGAGTCCCTGTGGGAGTCCCTGCTCCGCGTGCTCCACGTCGTGTGCGACATCGACGTGGAGCCCCAGTGGGACCTGGTGGACGCCGATGGCGTGCTCGTGGCCCGGGCCGATCTCTGGGTCGTCGGGACGAACGCGCTGCACGAGTTCGACGGCGACGAGCACGAGAAGGCGCCCCGCAGGGTCCGGGACCGCCGACGCGACCGTCGGGTCGATCGGCAGGGATTCGTACGCCGCGGCTACACCGGGGGAGACGTCATTCGCCGGGCGGTGACGATCCTCGAGGACGCCGATCGGTCGCTGGGGCGAGACCACGACCCCGCTCGGGTACGGGCGTGGCACCAGCTCCTCCGACACTCGCTGTTCACGCCCGCGGGGAGGATCGCCTTTCTCGCCCGGATCCCCGTGGCGCCACCCCGGCGGCGTACCGCCTGAGGGTGGCGGCAGATCGCCCACGATCGGCCGTTGAATGCGCGATGTGCCGCCACCATGCGCGACCGCAGCCGGAAGGTGGCGGCAGATGGCCCACGGTCGGCCCCCGAACCTGCCATGTGCCGCCACCTCGGCCGGCGGGCGACCCGGATCCCGCGACCTCGGGGAATAACCCTCGGTGTGCGACCATTGAGGCAAGCAGTACCCGAGACTTCTGGAGTGATGAGATGACCGAGCAGGTCGAGACCACTGAGCGCCGCACCGACCAGATCAACCTTTCTGCAGTCGCCGCCAGCAAGATCAACAGCCTCCTCGAGCAGGAGGGTCGTGACGACCTGGCGCTGCGTATCTCCGTGCAGCCGGGTGGCTGCTCGGGCCTTCGCTACCAGCTCTTCTTCGACGAGCGGACCCTCGACGGCGACGTGACCACCGACTTCGACGGCGTGACCGTGGTCGTGGACCGGATGAGCGTCCCCTACCTCAACGGTGCCGAGATCGACTTCGTCGACACCATCGAGAAGCAGGGCTTCACGATCGACAACCCCAACGCCACCGGCTCCTGCGCCTGCGGCGACTCGTTCCACTGATCTGAGACATCACGAAGGCCCCCGCCAGTGGCGGGGGCCTTCGTCGTGCTCGGGGCCGCACTAGTCCAGGTGCAGGTGGAGCGCGTTGGCGATGCGGGCGGCGGCATCGGAGACCCGGATCTCGCGCTTGCCGACCTCGGCCGGGTAGTCGTCGAAGCGCAGGCTGGGCGCGGGGGCGACAGCGGCCTGGGCGGCGCGCTCGAGGCGGGTCTGCAGGCCGAGGTTGCGGGTGGTCTCCCGGCCGTCGGCGGCCATCTCGGCGGGGGTGCCCAGCTCGTCGCTGAAGAGGGGCGCAGGGCGTCGGGACGTCGTCATGGGGTCGACGCTATTGGCTACTGATGCGTATCCCGAGCCGTACCGCGGGGTAGTGTCCGCGGCGTGTCCCTCCTCGTAGCCGGATCGATCGCGACCGACCACCTGATGTCCTTCCCGGGCAAGTTCGCCGACAGCCTGGTGGTCGACCAGCTCGACAAGCTGTCGGTGTCCTTCCTCGTCGAGGACCTCGAGGTACGACGCGGCGGGTGCGCCGCCAACATCTGCTTCGGCCTCGGCAACCTGGGCCTGCGTCCGGTGCTGGTCGGGGCGGTCGGCGAGGACTTCGCCGACTACCGCGCGTGGCTCGAGCGCCACAACGTCGACTGCGACTCGGTGCACGTCTCCGAGACCCGGCACACCGCGCGCTTCGTGTGCACCAACGACGCCGCCCACGCGCAGATCGCCAGCTTCTACGCCGGCGCGATGAGCGAGTCCCGCGAGATCGAGCTCAAGCCGATCGTGGACCGCGTGGGCGACCCCGACTACGTGATCATCGGCCCGGACGACCCGCAGGGGATGCTGCGCCACACCGAGGAGTGCCGCCAGCGCGGCTACCGGTTCCTGGCCGACCCCTCGCAGCAGCTCGCGTTCGGTGACGGCGACCTGATCCGGCCGCTCATCGACGGGGCCGAGATCCTCTTCTCCAACGAGTACGAGGCCAGCCTCATCACCCAGAAGACCGGCTGGAGCCGCGAGGAGATCCTCTCCCGGGTCGGCACCTGGGTCGTCACCCTCGGCGCCGCCGGGGTGCGGATCGACCGCGAGGGCGGGGAGTCCGTCGTCGTCGGTGCGGTCCCCGAGATCGCGAAGGTCGAGCCGACCGGCGTCGGCGACGCCTTCCGGGCGGGGTTCCTCGCCGCCCTCACCTGGGGCCTCGGCCACGAGCGGGCCGCCCAGCTCGGCTGCCTCCTGGCCGTCCACGTGGTCGAGATGGTCGGCACCCAGGAGTACGAGATCTCCCGCGCCGCGTTCCTCGAGCGCTGCTCGGCGGCCTACGGTGACGAGGCGGCGGCCGACTTCGAGCCGCACCTGCGCACCATCCGACCCTGAGTGGGGCGTCGGACCCCTCAGGCGAGGCGTCGTACGACGTAGCGCGGCGCTCCGTCGTCCGCGGCATCCGCGCCGACGTAGTCCTGCGCCTTCATCCGGCACCACGCCGGTACGTCGACCGCCGCAGCCGGGTCCCGGGCGACGACCGCCAGCAGCTCACCGACCTCGACGTCGCCGAGGTGGCGTGCGAGCTCGATGACCGGCATCGGGCACGGCATCTCCCGGCAGTCGAGCTCGAGGGAGACCTCGAGTCGTCCGTCGGGAGGGAGCGTCACAGGCCCACCCGCGACCGGATCTCGGCGACGACGCCGGGCAGTGCGTCGCAGAACGCGTCGACGTCGGCGCGCGTCGTGTCGCGCTGCAGCGAGAGCCGGACGTTGCCGTGCGTGAGCACGCCCATCGCCTCCAGCACGTGGCTCGGGGTCAGGGTCGAGGCGGTGCAGGCCGACCCGCTCGCGATCCCGAAGCCACGCCGGTCGAGCTCGGTCACCAGCGCCTCGCCGTCGACGTAGAGGCAGGAGAACGTCACCAGGTGGGGGAGCCGGTGGTCGGGGTCGCCCACGACCTCCACGTCGGGCACCTCGGCGCCCACCCGTCGGCGTACGACGTCCACGAGCTCGTGCTGGCGCGCGTTGACCTCGTCGCGCTCGGCCACCACGGCCTGCAGCGCAGCAGCGGCCGCGAGGACCGCGGGGACGTTCTCGAAGCCGGTCGACCGCTCGTCGGCGCGGTCGTCGCCGGGGAACGGGTTGCGCCACCTCGCGCGCTTGCGGACGAGCAGCACGCCGACGCCCGCGGGGCCACCCCACTTGTGGGCCGACCCCGCTGCCGCCGCCCAGCCGTCGGGCAGGGGCAGGCGCCCCATCGAGGCGCACGCGTCGGTGAACAGCGAGACGTCGTCGGGGAGCTCGAGCCCGCCGACCGGCTGGAGGGTGCCGACCTCGTGGTTGGCGGTCTGCAGGGCGGCGACGCCGACGCCGGGGGAGCGGGCGCCCTCGGCCATGGCGTCCCGGTCGACGAGACCCGACCGGTCGACTCCCACCTCGCGGACGCCGTCGGCTCCCCACGCCACCGCGTGGCGCACGGCCGAGTGCTCGACCGCGGCGTGCACGACCCCGGCCCCGCGGCGAGAGCCCCGCAACAGGCCGAGCAGCCCCAGGTGGACGGCGTGCGTGCCGCTGGGGGTGAAGGTGACCTCGTCGGGCCGCACGCCCAACGCGTCGGCCGTGGCCTCCCGCGCGTTGTCGAGCAGCAGCCGTGCCTCGCGCCCGGCGCGGTGCAGCCGGCGCGGGTCGGCGTACCCCCGGTCGAGCGCCGCCAGGAGCACCTCGCGCGCCGCCGGGTGCAGCGGCGTCGAGGACGCGCTGTCGAGGTCGGCGGACCGGGCCGGAGGGGCAGTCACAGGGGCAACTTATGCCACGCGCAGCCGCCTCCGTGCGGGCGGACGGACCCTGACCTGCGCAGATCGGCCGACACCCGACCCTGCCCCGCACGACGCGGTCAGATGGGGATACTCTCTGTGTGTCGTGAAGGACCGAGAGAGAGGCTCGTCAGTGGGTCTGCAAGTCCCCAACCTTTCAGGTGCGCCCCTGAAGCGCACCCTGAAGGTCGCGCTCCTGGGCGTGACGATGCTGGTGCTGGCCGGATGTTCCGAGGCCGACACGCAGCAGCTCCGCAACCTGGCGATGCCCGACCCGGCCACCGCTGAGGGTCCCTACACCTTCGAGCTCTGGAGGTGGGCCTGGGTCGCCGCCATGGTGACCGGCGTCATCGTCTGGGGTCTCATCTTCTACGCCGTGGTGAAGTTCCGTCGCCGCAGCGACGACGAGGTGCCGCGGCAGACGCGCTACAACCTGCCGCTCGAGGTCTTCTACACGATCGCCCCGGTCCTCATGTGCGTCGTGTTCTTCTTCCACACGGTGCGCGTCCAGGACGAGGTGCTCAACCTCGACGCCAACCCCGACCTGACCGTCGAGGTGCTCGGCCAGCAGTGGTCGTGGACGTTCAACTACGGGGTCGGCGAGCAGGACCCGTCCGCGACGGCCGAGGACGACGACTTCGCCTACCAGTCCTACGTCTACACGTCCGGCACCGGTGCCGACATCCCGACGCTCGTGCTGCCGGTCGACCAGACCGTCCAGTTCAACCTCCACTCTCCTGACGTCATCCACGACTTCGGCGTGCCGTCGTTCCTCGTGAAGATGGACGTCATCCCCGGCCGGGTCAACAGGCTCCAGGTCACCCCGACCGTCGAGGGCACCTACGCCGGCAAGTGCTACGAGCTCTGCGGTGTCTCCCACTCGCGGATGCTCTTCAACGTCGAGGTCGTCAGCCAGGAGGAGTACGACGCCCACCTCCTCGAGCTGGCCGACGCCGGCAACACCGCCGAGCAGCCCGTGCTCGGTGGCGACTTCGTCCGGGAACAGGCGGGTCTCGACGACGACTCGGAAGGACACAGCGAGTGAGCGCTGCAACCACAGCCACCCCGCACGCCGCGGCGCCGCCACCGGAGCGCAAGAAGCGCCTCGGCGAGCAGGCCGTGCGCATCATGACCACGACCGATCACAAGCTGATCGGCAAGATGTACCTGATCACCTCGTTCGGGTGGTTCCTCGTCGCCGGCCTGATGGCCATGCTGATCCGTTCCGAGCTCGCCTACCCGGGCCAGCAGATCGTCAACGACCAGCTCTACAACCAGCTGTTCACGATGCACGGCACGATCATGCTGCTGCTGTTCGCGACGCCCCTGTTCTTCGGCTTCGCCAACGTGATCATGCCGCTGCAGATCGGCGCGCCCGACGTCGCGTTCCCGCGCCTCAACATGTTCAGCTACTGGCTGTTCCTGTTCGGCGGACTGATCGCCGCGTCCGGCTTCCTCACGCCGTCCGGCGCCGCCGACTTCGGCTGGTTCGCCTACACGCCGCTCTCCGACGCCGTTCGCAGCCCGGGCGTCGGCGGCGACCTCTGGATCATGGGCCTCTGGATGGCCGGTCTCGGCACGATCCTCGGTGGCGTCAACTTCATCACCACCATCATCTGCATGCGCGCGCCCGGCATGACGATGTTCCGGATGCCGATCTTCGTGTGGAACACGCTGATCACCAGCATGCTCGTGATCATGGTGTTCCCGATCCTCGCGGGGGCCCTGCTCTCGTTGGAGGCGGACCGGATCCTCGGTGCCCACGTGTTCGACCCGTCGCACGGCGGCCCGGTCCTGTGGCAGCACCTGTTCTGGTTCTTCGGCCACCCGGAGGTCTACATCATCGCCTTGCCGTTCTTCGGCATCGTGTCGGAGGTCCTGCCGGTCTTCAGCCGCAAGCCGATCTTCGGCTACGTCGGCCTGGTCGCCGCGACCCTCGGCATCGCGATGCTGTCGGTGGCCGTCTGGGCGCACCACATGTTCGTCACCGGCGCGGTGGACCTGCCGTTCTTCTCCGGCATGACCTTCCTGATCGCGGTCCCGACCGGAGTGAAGTTCTTCAACTGGATCGGCACGATGTGGGGGGGATCTCTGTCCTTCGACACCCCGATGCTGTGGTCGGTCGGCTTCCTGGTGACCTTCCTCTTCGGTGGCCTCACCGGTGTCATCCTGGCCAGCCCGCCGTTGGACTTCCACGTGTCCGACTCCTACTTCGTGGTGGCGCACTTCCACTACGTCGTCTTCGGCACCGTGGTGTTCGCGATGTTCTCCGGGTTCTACTTCTGGTGGCCCAAGATGACCGGTCGGATGCTCGACGAGCGCCTCGGCAAGCTGCACTTCTGGCTCCTCTTCGTCGGCTTCCACACCACGTTCCTCGTCCAGCACTGGCTGGGTGTCGAGGGCATGCCACGTCGCTACGCCGACTACCTCCCGGACGACGGCTTCACCACGCTCAACCAGATCTCCACGGTGGGCTCGTTCCTGCTGGCCGCCTCGACGCTGCCCTTCCTGCTCAACGTCTACCTCACGGCCAAGGCGCCGAAGGTGGTCGTGGACGACCCGTGGGGCTGGGGCCGCTCGCTCGAGTGGGCCACCAGCTGCCCGCCCCCGCGCCACAACTTCCACACGCTGCCGCGGATCCGTTCCGAGTCGCCCGCCTTCGACCTGCACCACCCGGAGGTCGCGCTGCTGGAGCTCGACGACAACCCGGCCGAGGGCGACGGCCAGGTCGCCGACGCACCTGAGGTGCACGGCCGTGAGGAGATGCTGCGCGACCGCGCCGACCGTCCGGTCGACGGCGCCGACGAGGAGAGGGATCGATGAAGGCCGAGGCATGGATCTTCGGGATCACCACCGTGTTCGTGGCGGTGGTGGCTCCGGGCTACTGGTTCCTCTCCGGGGACTGGACCGGCACGTCCGCGCTGGTGATGACCGCCCTCCTCACCGCGATGATCACCCTCTACCTCGGGTTCCACGCCTCGCGCATGGACCCGCGGCCGGAGGACCGCAAGGAGGGTGAGATCGCCGACGGTGCCGGCGAGCTGGGCTTCTTCCCGCCCTACTCCTGGTGGCCGCTGTGGTGCGCCCTCGCGCTCGGCCTGATCGTCTACGGCGTCGCGATGTCGGCGTGGTGGCTGGTCATCATCGGCTTCACCGCCGGTGCGGTCGTCACCTGCGGCTTCGTCTTCGAGTACTACCGGGGCGAGCACGCCCACTGAGCCGCGCCCCTGAGTGGGAATTCCAGAAGAACCCGTCCGCGACGTACGCTGGACGGGTTCTTCTGTTCCGCCGCCCGTCCGGGCGGGCTCTCCATGGGGGTCACGTCGTATGCGCACTCGCGCGCTCAGGTCCATGCGTCCCGCGCACCGTCGTACGGCGGCCGCGGCGGCGCTGCTGATGCTCTCCGCCGGCCTCGCCGCGTGCAGCAGCAGCCCGACGTCCGACGCCCCGTCCCCGGACGCTCCCAGCGACGCCCCGGGTGCCTCGCAGGCCGCGCAGGTCGAGCCCGTCCGGCTGACCACCAGCTTCACCGATCCCGGGTCCGTGCCGATCGACGCTCCGGTGACCGTGACGGCCGACGGCGGCGACCTGTCCGACGTACGCATCACGTCCGCGGCCGGGCCGGTCGAGGGCCGGGTCGAGGGCGGTACCTGGACCTCCACGTCCCTGCTCGAACCGGGCACCGACTACCGGATCGCCGCGTCGGCGACCCGCTCCGACGGTGAGGCGGTCGAGCGCACCCGGGCGTTCCACACCGTCGACCTGACGCTCGACCAGCAGACCTACCCCTCGATCGCTCCGCTGGAGGGCGAGACCGTCGGGGTCGGCATGCCCGTCGTGGTGACGTTCGACCTCCCGGTCACCGACAAGGCGGTGTTCGAGAAGCACATGCACGTCACCAGCGCGCCCGCCCAGAAGGGCTCGTGGTACTGGCTGAGCGACACCGAGGCGCACTTCCGCCCGGCCCGCTACTGGAAGGCCGGCACCGACGTCACGGTCGACCTCGACCTCAACAGCCTCCCCGCCGGCAACGGCATCTACGGCCAGGAGGACCGTCAGCTGTCCTTCCACGTCGGCGACTCCCATGTCTACAAGGTCAACGCCCAGACCCACCAGATGCAGGTCTTCAGCAACGGCAAGCTGCTCCGCACCCTGCCGATCACCACCGGCAAGCCGGGCTTCACCACCCGGTCCGGGGTCAAGGTGATCATGGAGAAGTTCGAGACCCGCCGGATGAACTCCGAGACGGTCGGCATCAACCGCAACAGCCCCGAGGCCTACGACATCGACGACGTGCGCTGGGCGATGCGGGTCACCTACTCGGGCGAGTTCATCCACGCCGCACCCTGGTCGGTCGGCTCCCAGGGCTACGCCAACGTCTCCCACGGCTGCACGGGCCTGTCGACCGCCGACGCCGGCTGGCTCTACGCCATGAGCCGGCGCGGCGACGTCGTGGAGTACACCGGGACCGACCGTCAGATGACCCTCGAGAACGGCTACGGAGACTGGAACCTCGCACCGGCCGCCTGGAAGCAGGGTTCCGCGCTCAGCTGACGCACCTCTCTCCGCCGTCGCTCCTACGGCACCGGAAATGGGCGGTGCAAGCCGTTTCCGGGTACGTAGGGTCCTGGGTCGGCCCGCACCCGTGCGGGACCCTCCCAGAGAAGGAAGGACGATGGAGAACCTGACCCCGACGCTGATCAGCTGGGCGTCGATCCTCGAGGACAGCACGCGCGCGCAGGCGGAGCAGACGGCCACGATGCCGTTCATCCACCCCCACGTCGCGCTGATGCCCGACGCGCACCTCGGCCTGGGCGCCACGGTCGGATCGGTCATCCCGACCCTCGGTGCGATCATCCCCGCCGCCGTGGGCGTGGACATCGGTTGCGGCATGATCGCCGTGCGCACCCAGTACGCCACGGGCGACCTGCCCGGCGACCGCTTGCCGCTGCGCCAGGCGATCGAGCGGGCCGTCCCGCTCAACGCCGGCGCCGCGAACCGTACGGTCAGCCGCGAGCACACCGCGCAGCGGCTCGAGCACCTGCGGGCGCTGGCGGCGGACGCCGGCTTCGACCCGGCGTCGTACGCCCAACGGTGGGACCTGCAGCTGGGCACCCTCGGGTCGGGCAACCACTTCATCGAGGTCACCGCCGACGAGACCGGGGGAGTGTGGCTGTTCCTGCACTCGGGCTCGCGAGGGGTCGGCAACCGGATCGCGCAGAAGCACATCGCGGTCGCCCGCGAGCTCTGCGCCGACGAGGAGCTGCCGGACCGCGACCTGGCCTACCTCTCCGAGGGCACGGAGGAGTTCGACGCCTACATCCGCGAGATGCGGTGGGCGCAGACCTACGCGCTGCTCAACCGCGAGGAGATGATGGACCGGGTCGTGCGTCAGTTCGGTGAGTGGGTCGACGGTGACGTGGAGCGGGTGGAGGAGATCAACTGCCACCACAACTACACCGAGCCGGAGCACCACTACGGCCGTGACGTGTGGCTGTCCCGGAAGGGCGCGATCAACGCCGAGGCCGGTCGGCCGGGCCTGATCCCGGGCTCGATGGGCACGGCGTCGTACGTCGTGGTCGGGAAGGGCGACCCGGTGTCGCTCTGCTCGGCACCCCACGGGGCCGGACGGGAGTACTCCCGGACCCGGGCCCGGAAGACCTTCACCGCCGAGGACCTGCGGGCGGCGATGGCGGGGATCGAGTACCGCGACACCGACGCGTTCATCGACGAGATCCCGGCCGCCTACAAGGACATCGACCAGGTGATGGCCGACGCAGCCGACCTGGTGGAGGTGCGCCACGTGCTGCGGCAGCTGATCAACGTCAAGGGCGACTGAACCACCGGCTCGGCCACCGGCTGAGCGTCCGGGAACGAGCAGAGGGCCCGCCGGGAGTCATCCCGGCGGGCCCTCGTGCGTGTCGTACGACGATCAGTGGTCGCGCAGCGGCACGTCGTCGGTGTCGCGGAGGCGGTGGTCGTCGAACTGGTGACCGTCCACCGGGTGGTCGAGGCCCGCCTGGAGCTCGGCCTCGTGATCGGCGTGGTGGTGCGCCTCCTCGAGCTCGCCGCGCGTGGGCTTCTGCACGTTGTGGCTGAACATCCACGACGACAGCTTGGCCCGCAGCTTCTCCGAACGGGAGTTGGGAGCGGCCACGCCGGCGGCGTCGGTGTCGCTCCCGACCGTGTAGACCTGGTCGCGCTCGCGCGCGGTGAGGGTGTAGGCGGACGTCTCGTTGATCGGCAGGTGCCGCTCGGCGTACTGCCCCTCGGGGGAGCGGGTGATGATGCCCGTCTCGTAGCCGTGCAGCAGCTTCTCGTTGTCGTGACGCTGCAGCGAGATGCACCAGCGGCGGGTGATCCAGAACGCCAGGAGCGGACCGATGAAGATCGCGACCCGCATGAAGTAGGTGATCTGGTTGATGCTGAGGTGCAGCTTGATGGCGATGATGTCGTTGCCGCCCGCGGCCCAGGCGAGGCCGTAGAAGGTCATCAGGGACACCATGACCGCGGTGCGCGTCGGCGCGTTGCGCGGACGCTGGAGCAGGTGGTGGTCCCGCTTGTCGCCGGTGATCCAGCCCTCGATGAACGGCAGCATCATCAGGACGACCAGCATCATCGGCGGCACGATGAGGATCGGCAGCATCACGTTCCACGAGATCGTGTAGCCGAAGATCACCGACTCCCAGCCGGTCGGGATGATGCGCAGCAGGCCGTCGGGCCAGCCCATGTACCAGTCGGGCTGCGAGCCGGCCGTCACCTTGGTCGGGTCGTAGGGGCCGAACTTCCACACCGGGTTGATCGACATCAGGCCGCCCATGATGGCGATGACGCCGAAGACCATGAAGAAGAAGCCACCCGCCTTGGCGGCGTAGACCGGGAGCATCGGGAAGCCCACGACGTTCTGCTCGGTGCGGCCGGGGCCGGGCCACTGCGTGTGCTTGTGGTAGACGAGCAGCAGCATGTGGGCGGCGATCAGCGCGAGCAGGATGCCCGGGATCAGCAGCACGTGGATGATGTAGAGGCGCGGGATGATCGACTCGCCGGGGAACTCGCCACCGAACAGCAGGAACGACATGTAGCTGCCGGCGACCGGGGTCGCCTTCAGGAAGCCGTCAGCGGCGCGGACACCGGTGCCCGAGAGCAGGTCGTCGGGGAGCGAGTAGCCGGTGAAGCCTTCGAGGGTGCCGAGCAGCAGCAGGAGGCAGCCGATGACCCAGTTGAGCTCGCGCGGCTTGCGGTAGGCGCCGGTGAAGGCGACACGGAGCAGGTGGACCATCATCGAGGCGATGAAGATCGCTGCCGCCCAGTGGTGCATCTGGCGCATCAGCAGGCCGCCGCGCACGTCGAAGGAGATGTGCAGGGTCGAGGCCATCGACTCCGACATCCCGACGCCGCGCAGCTGGTCGTAGGAGCCCTCGTAGGTGATGTGACCCATCGAGGGGTTGAACCACAGGGTCAGGAAGACGCCCGTGAGCAGCAGGACCACGAAGCTCCACAGGGCGATCTCGCCCAGCATGAACGACCAGTGGTCGGGGAAGACCTTGCGCAGGTTCTTCTTCATCGCCGTGGCCAGGCCGAGGCGGTCGTCGGCCCAGGAGGCCAGCGAGCCGGCGGGGCCGGGCTTGGATGCGGTCGCGGCGTCCGTGCGGTTGCTCGTCGCGACCTTGCTGGTGTCGACGCTCACAGCTTCTCACGCTCCCAAAAGCTAGCCCCGATGGGCTCGTTGAAGTCGCTCTGAGCGACCAGGTAGCCCTCGTCATCCACCGCGATGGGCAGCTGGGGGAGAGGGCGGGCAGCCGGACCGAAGATCACCTTCGCGTGGTCCGCGAGGTCGAAGGTCGACTGGTGGCACGGGCACAGCACGTGGTGGGTGGTGCGCTCGTAGAGAGAGATCGGGCAGCCCACGTGGGTGCAGATCTTCGAGTAGGAGATGATGCCGTCGACGGTCCACTTCTCGCGGCCCGGGAGCGGGATGATGTCGTCCGGGTCCATCCGGACGATGATGATCGCGCCCTTGGCCTTCTCGGCCTGCTCCTCGGCGCCGTGGAGCTCGGGGTAGCCGTTCTCCTCGGTCGGGAACATCGCCTCGGGGGCGGCGTTGATCAGGTCGCCCATCTCGATCTCGCTGGCGAGGATGGGCGTGCCGACGACGTCGCGCACCAGGCGCATGCCCGGCTCCCAGATCGTCTGCCCGAGCTTGCCGACGTCGAGGGCGTTGCCGGGGGCGAGGTCGCGCAGCAGCACGATCGCGGGCAGGCCGAGCACGCCGACGGCGCCGATCATCGTGTTGCGCACCAGCGGACGTCGGCCGATGCCGGCCTCCGCGAGCCCGTCGTTGAGGGCCTGGACGGTGAGGTCGCGGTCCTCCTGCGGCGACGAGGCCGGGTGGCGCATCTCGACCATCTCGTGGTCGGCCATCAGCTTGCGGGCCAGGTGGATGATGCCGGTGCCGATGAGCAGCAGGCTGAGGCCGAGGGTCAGGCCGAGGGTGATCGTCGACGCGCCGAGCCCGCCGAAGGTGTCCCAGTTGTCGCCGACCTCGAAGGAGAAGTAGGCGACCACGAAGAGGACGGCGAAGACCATCGCAGCGATGAACATCGTCGCGATCTGGCGCTCGGCGCGCTTCTCGGCCTTGGGGTCGACGTCGGTGGGACGCCACGTGTGGGCCGGCAGCCCCGGGTCGGAGATCGGCTCGGCGTCGCGGTGGGTGGGCACGTGCGTCTCGTAGGGCACCGGGGTGCCGTCGGGTGCGTTGACGGGGTGCTCCGGGGTCGAGGAGTTGTCGTTGCTCACGCGTTCACCTTGTTCTTCTTCGTGCGGGTCGTGTGCGAGGCGATCCAGACCGCCGCACCCACCAGGCCGCCGATGCCGATCACCCAGGCGAACAGGCCCTCGGAGACGGGACCCAGTCCGCCCAGGGTGAAGCCGGCGTACTCGGGGGTCTCCTCGAGACTACCGAGGTAGGCGATGACGTCCCGCTTCTCCTCGGGGGAGAGGTTGCCGTTGCTGAAGTTGGGCATCTGCTGGGGGCCGGTGAGCATCGCCTCGAAGATGTACTTCGGCTCGACGCCGTGGAGCGTGGGGGCGTAGCCGCCACGGGGCATCGCGCCACCGGCGCCGTTGAAGTTGTGGCAGGCGGTGCAGTTGGTGAGGAAGATCTGGCCGCCGCGGGAGATCGCCTCCTGGCGCTCCGCCTCCGACAGCTCGTCGATCGAGTAGTCGGCCTCGTTGGGGATGGCCGGGCCGGGGCCCAGCGAGGCGACGTAGGCGGCCAGCGCGGCGACCTCGTCGTCGTTGAACACGGGTGGCTTGCGCTGCACCTGCTGGCCCGGCTGCGCCATGGGCATGCGACCGGTGCCGACCTGGAAGTCGACGGCCGCAGCACCCACGCCCACCAGCGAGGGGCCGAGCTGGTAGCCGTCGCGGACGGTGGGCACGCCCTCGCCGTTCTGGCCGTGGCAGAACGAGCAGCTGGCGAGGAAGAGCTCCTTGCCCTGCGCGACCTGCTCGGTCTCGCTTGCCTGCGAGTCGGCCTGGGCAGGGGAGAGGACCGTGTAGAGGGAGCCGCTGATCAACAGTCCCAGCAGCAGCACGGCGAGACCCGCAAGCGGTCCCCGGCGGTGCCGGGAGAGGCGTCCAGCGGTTCGGTTGAGCAAACGCACGATGAGTCCTTGCCGGTTGCGACGGTGATGGCTGTCTGGGCGGTGCTTACTGGATGACGTAGATCGTGAAGAACAGGCCGATCCAGACCACGTCGACGAAGTGCCAGTAGTAGGACACGACGATCGCGGTGACGGCTTGCTCATGGGTGAAGCGTCGGGCCAGGTAGGTGCGGCCCAGGACGAACAGGAAGGCGATCAGCCCGCCGGCCACGTGGATCCCGTGGAAGCCGGTGGTCAGGTAGAACATCGAGCCGTAGGCGGAGCTCGGGATGGTCACGCCGTGCTCGATCAGCTCGGCGTACTCCAGGGCCTGGCCGCCGATGAACACGGCACCCATGACGTAGGTGAGGATGAACCACTCGCGCAGGCCCCACTTGGTGAAGTTGAGCAGGCCCCCGGTGCGCCCGACCTGGCCGCGCTCGGCGGCGAAGACGCCCCACTGGCAGGCGAACGACGACGCGACCAGGATCGCGGTGTTGGCCGTGGAGAAGGGGACGTTGAGCTTGTCGGTCTCCTGCGCCCACAGCTCCGGGCTCACCGCACGGATGGTGAAGTAGGACGCGAAGAGCGCCGCGAAGAACATCAGCTCGCTCGAGAGCCAGATGATGGTGCCCACGCTGACCATGCTGGGTCGGTCGTGGTGCCCGTGCAGACGGGAGGCCGGAATCGTCGCAGTTGCTGTCGCCACGGAGTCATTATGGCCGTTGCTGGGGACGAGGGGCACCCCGACCCCCTGTGTTGTCCCGTCATAAAGTTCACAGCGTGCTCAACACCCTCCTCGCCCTCTCCGCGGACGCCGCCGAGGTCCTCCCGAGATTCACGCTCGGGCGCGTGCTCACGGACTGGGGGATCGACCCGATCCCCTTCGTGGTGACCGTGTGGGCGGTCGGGCTCTACAGCCTCGGGGTGGCGGTCCTGCACCGCCGCGGCGACCGCTGGCCCATCGGCCGGACGCTGTCGTTCGTGGTGCTGGGGATGGGCTCGTTCGCCTTCGCCACGATGTCGGGGCTGGGCATCTACGACACGACGCTGCTGAGCGTCCACATGGTCCAGCACATGGTGCTGTCGATGGTGGTGCCGCTCGCCCTCGCGCTCGGCGCGCCGGTCACGCTCGCCCTGCGCACGCTGCCGGCGGCGCCGCGCAGGTGGCTGCTGGTGGTGCTCCACTCCCGGGTGGCGAAGGTGCTGTCCTTCCCGCCGCTGGCCTTCGCCCTCTACGTCGCCTCGCCGTGGGCGCTCTACTTCAGCCCCTGGTACGACGCCAGCCTGGGCTCGTCGTTCGTCCACCAGATGATGCACATCCACCTCGTGCTGGTCGGGACGCTGTTCTTCTGGCCCCTGGTGGGCGTCGACCCGGTGCCCGGTCGGGTCAGCCCCCCGTTCCGCGTGCTCCTCACGCTCATGACGCTCCCCTTCCACGCGTTCCTGGGCGTCACGATCATGGGTCAGACGACGCTCATCGGCGAGGAGCACTACGTCGCGCTGCGGGAGGGACCGATGGGCGCGTGGCTGCCACCGATGCTCGAGGACCAGCACCTCGCCGGCGGGATCCTCTGGGCCAGCGGCGACCTCATCGGTGTGCTGTTCTTCGGGGTCATCTTCATCCAGTGGGTGCGCTCGTCGATGAAGGAGGCTGCCCGGGAGGACCGGCGACTCGACCTCGCGGAGCGGCGTGGTCGACCGCCCGGCGCTGTGACGCATGCCTCGGCACGCCGCACCGGGGACGACGGTTACGATGCCTCTCGTGACTGATGCCGCCGCAGACCGCGCCCTGAAGGTCCTCGTCTACAGCGACGACGTGAACACCCGCCAGCAGGTCATCCTGGCGCTGGGCCGCCGTCCGCACCCCGACCTCCCCGAGGTCGAGTACGTCGAGGTGGCCACCGAGCCGGTCGTCCTGCAGAACATGGACCGCGGCGACATCGCGCTCGCGATCCTCGACGGCGAGGCCGTCCCCGCCGGCGGCATGGGCATCGCCAAGCAGCTCAAGGACGAGATCTACCAGTGCCCGCCCGTCGTGGTGCTGACCGGCCGGCCGCAGGACGCCTGGCTCGCGACCTGGTCGCGCGCCGAGGCCGCCGTCCCGCACCCGATCGACCCGATCCAGCTCGCCGAGGCCGTCGTCGCCCTGCTGCGCCCGTCGGTCCCGGCCACCTCCTGACACCCGTCGGGCACGGGGCGGCCGCGCCACTAGCCTGATCCCATGTCCCACACCTGGCCCGACGTCCTCTCCACGCTGGTCGCCGGTGACGACCTGACGACCGAGCAGGCGCGATGGGCCATGGACGAGGTCTTCGCCGGTGCGGCGACGCCCGTCCAGCTGGCCGGCCTCGTCGTGGCGCTCCGCGCCAAGGGCGAGACGGTGGACGAGGTCACCGGCATCGCCGACGCGATGCTCGCGGCGGCCAACCCGATCTCGGTGCCCGGCCGCCTGCTCGACGTCGTCGGGACGGGCGGCGACCGGTCCATGTCGGTCAACATCTCCACGATGTCCGCGATCGTCGCCGCCGGTGCCGGCGCGCGCGTGGTCAAGCACGGCAACCGCTCGGCCTCGTCGAAGTCCGGGTCCGCGGACGTGCTCGAGGCGCTCGGCATCCGGCTGGACCTGCCGCCGGCGCGCGTCGCCGAGGTGGCCGACGAGGCCGGCATCACCTTCTGCTTCTCAGCGGCCTTCCACCCCGCGATGCGCCACGCGGCCGTGCCCCGGCGCGAGCTCGGCATCGCCACGACGTTCAACATCCTCGGTCCGCTGACCAACCCGGCGCGGCCGCAGGCGCAGGCCATCGGGTGCGCCGACGCCCGGATGGCGCCGGTCATGGCCGGCGTGCTGGCCGGCCGGGGCGTCGACGCGTGGGTGTTCCGGGGTGACGACGGCCTCGACGAGCTGACGACCACGTCCACCTCGACCCTCTGGCGCGTCCACGACGGCTCGGTCACCGAGTCGTCGGTCGATCCGGCGTCCCTCGGCATCGCGCGGGCGACCACCGAGGACCTCCGTGGCGGCGACGCCGCGCACAACGCCGACGTCGTACGACGACTCCTGGCGGGCGAGCAGGGCCCGGTCCGCGACGCAGTGCTGCTCAACGCGGGCGCCGCGCTGGCCGTCTACGACTCGCCGGACGCGGACGTCGACTCCTCGCTCGCCGCCGGGGTGACGAAGGCCGCCGAGGCGATCGACTCGGGTGCGGCGCAGGGCGCGCTCGAGCGGTGGGTGGCGGCGACCTCCGCCTGAGCTCAGAGCTCGAGGACGTAGGACTCGCCCTCGCGCCGGAAGCCGAGCCGGTCGTAGTAGGCGCCGACCATTCCCGTCGGTGTCACCACGCGGCGGATCCCGCGGTCGGCGAGCAGGCCGCTCTTGCGCCACACGAACTCGCCGGGGGAGAAGTCGCGGTAGCGCGGCGTGACGTAGTCGAGCAGCACGTCCGCCGTCTCCCCGGTCTCGCGCAGGAGCACGACCCCCACCGTCTCGTCGCCCTTCTGCACGAGGAACGCGTCCTGGTCGTCGGAGGGGTCGTGGACGAACGTCGGGTTGAACTTCAGGATGTCCGCACCGTGCACACGCAGGGTGTGGCGCAGGTACTCGTCGGCGGGGCCGACCTCGAGCACCTCGAAGGCGGTCTCGTCGTGGCGGTCACGCAGGAGCCGGACGATGAACCAGGCGTTGATGGCCACGAGCACGGTGTTCATGCCGACCATCGGCCACACCTCGAGCGCGGCGTTGAACACGATCAGGATGACGCACGCGATCGCGTTGAGCACGCGCAGGCGGAGGACGCTCGCCTGCAGCAGGGAGTAGACGAGCAGGGCGCTCCCGCCCCAGCCCAGGACGTCGAGCCAGTGGTCAGCGAGCCAGGTCACGGCGGGAGACTATCCCCGCCGTGACCGGCCCGGCGCTCACTTGACGATGTAGAGCGTGATCTTCTTCGACTTCGACGCCGAAGACCTGGGGCGTCCCCGAGTAGACGACCTGGAGCTTGTGCTTGCCCTTCTTGAGCTTGGGCAGCTTGAACGTGAGCACGCCCTTGTGCTTGGTGGCGAGCGCGATCTTCTTCAGGGTCTTCTTGCCGTCCTTGACCAGCAAGGTGCCGAGGGGCGACGCCACCCCGGGTGCCGCCACCGTGATCGTCAGCTTGCCGCGCTGCCGCTTCGTCAGCGGCGAGGGCAGCACGGAGAGGGACGTCTTGGAGGCGATCTGGGGCACCGAGACGGGTGCCGTGACGGCGATCCCGTCCGCCCGGCCGCGCGTGCTCGCGACCACCTGCACGGAGATCCCGGACGCCGCGTCAGCAGCGGTGATCGTGTAGCCGCCGGTCGTGGCCCCGGGAACCGGGACGCCGTTGCGCATCCAGGCGTAGGTGAAGGTGAGGTTGTTGACGCTCCACGTCCCGTTGTCGACGTTGAGCGTCTGACCGATCGCGGGCGTGCCCTTGATGGCCGGCGCGCTGACCACCTGCGGTGCCGACCCGGCGGTGCCCGCCACCCCGTTGCTGGTGGACGTGGCGTCGGGGAAGCCCGGCTTCTTGCCGGTCGCCATGACGGAGATGATCTTGCCGACGTCGTCGGGGGAGATCGTGTAGGTGGCACCGGTGCTCAACCACTGCTGCTGCCCGTCGCGGAGCCAGATGTAGCTCGTGGTCACGTCGGACTGGTTCCACACGGGCGGAGCGAGCGCGAGCACGGACCCGACGCCGGTCCCCGAAGGCGCGGACACCGTCACGGCGGCGCTGGCCTGCAGGGTCTGGATCACCAGCGGCTCGGAGGTCGCGACGCCGTCGGAGTACCCCGACGCCTTGGCGGTCACCCGGATGGTCATGGCGTGGCCGCCGTCGGCCTCGGTGACCCGGTAGTTGCCGCTGGTGGCTCCCGAGATGGCCTGGCCGTCACGCATCCACTGCACGCTGGTGGTGGGGTTGCCGGACCACGTCCCCTGGTTGGCGGTCAGGAAGCTGCCGACGGTGGGTGACCCCGAGATGGTGGGTCGGGTCAGGTTGTTGACGGAGTCGCCCGACGTCACCGTCAGCGACGAGCTGGTGGACGTCCCGTCGAGGTAGCCGGCCTTCTTGCCGGTCACCCGCAGGGTGATCGTCTTGCCGTAGTCGTTGGCCGTGATGGTGTAGGTCGTCCCGGTCGCGGACCACGGAGCCTGTCCGTCGACCAACCACTGGTAGGTGGTCTCGACACCGGCGACGTTCCACTGCGGGGGACGGCTGGTCAGCGTCTTGCCGACGCCCGTGCCCTCGGGCGACTCGATGCCGGGTGCCTGGACCGCCTGGATCTGCGAGTCCACGCTGAACGTCGAGGAGGTGGTGCCGACCTGCTTGTCGTTGGCGTCGTAGGCCACCGCCGTCCAGGTCCAGGACCCCACGGTGAGGAACGAGGTGGGTGCCCAGCCCGTGCCCACCGTGTTGGCGGACACGGACGCGCCGCTCGTGGGCCGCGCGGTGATCGTGTACCGGGTGGCCGAGGGCACTGCGGTCCACTGGATGACCGCGCCGTTCGGCGGGACGCTCGCACCGGCGGTCGGGGCGATCGGGGACATCGTCGCCGATGCGACCTTGAACCGTGCCGGGACGGACCAGGGTCCCTTGTTGCCCGACGCGTCGGTCTTGCGCACGCGCCAGACGTAGAAGTTGTCGCTGGCCGGGATCGGCACGTTGGGCGTCAGCGCCGTCGTCTGGTTGCCCGAGCGGTCGACCACGAGGCTGCCGCTCGCGAAGGTGGTGTCGTCGTCACGCGCGACCTGCACGTCGTACGACGACGCGAACGCCTGCGCCGGCCACCGCAGCGGCGTGGTGCCGAGGACAACCTCGGAGCCGGTCGGGGACGTCGGCACGATGCGCGGCGTGGCCTTGGTGACCGTCTCGACCGCGGACCAGGTGAGCCCGTTGTCGTCGGAGTCGACGGCCTGGACACGCCAGCGTCAGCGTCCCTTCCGGGTAGAGCCGCGACGGCGAGGTGAAGGCCGTCTGGTCGACGAGGGTGGACTCCACCACGCTGCCGTTGACCGACACCTCGATGCGGTACTGCTTGGCCGCCTGGGGACCCTTCTCCCCGGTCTGGGGCCACGTGTAGGCCTGGTTGCTGTCCCAGTAGTGGTCCCAGCTGAAGCTGATCTCGCCGCCGGCGCCGGCAGGCTGCTCTCCAGCCCGGTGACCGGCGGGGGAGCGCTTGATGAAGGTGCCCTGCGCCTTGTCGATCGTCGACACCGGGTCGGGTCCGCAGTCGAGCGCAGCGCGGCACGGCCGGACGTACCAGAAGTACGCCTTGCCGGCCTGGTTGTCGCCGTAGGTGTGGTCGTCGTTGTCGAGCGCCGGCGCGTACATCGAGTTGTTCGTCGCCGGGATCGTGTTGCCGGGCTCGAGGAGGTTGGTGAAGCTGGCGTCCTCGCTGACGTAGACCATGTACCAGGCCACGCGCGGGTCCGGGTCCCACTTGACAACCGGGGTGGTGGGCACCGTGCAGCCGCCCGTCGACTGCGTGCACGGGTTCTTCGGGCCGGTGTAGTTGGCGTCGAGCTGCTGGCCGCCGATGCGCCACGGCGTGGCCGGTCGCGGCGGCGATCGGCTGGACCGTGAAGCGGCCCTCCGGGCCCGGTCCGATGCGGACGTTGCTGGAGTTGTAGGCCTCGACCTGCCAGTCGTACGTGCCGGACAGCATCAGGCGCTTGGAGATCTCCGTCATCGACGGGTACGGCACAGCGGCGCCGAAGAGGTTGCCGTAGGCGTTGCCGAACCAGACCTGGTTGGTGTCCGTGGCGTTGCCGACGTTGACCTTGTAGTAGGCCGCTCCCGCCATCGGGGCCCACGTCAGCTCGGGCGCTCCCTTGATCCCCGTCGTGGACGCGGTCGGCGTCAGGGGCGTGAGGGCCGGGGAGGCGCTGCTGGGCACGTTGCCGCTGATCGTGAACTCGTTGTTGTAGACCAGCGAGCTCGGGCCGCGGATCGACGACGCCTGGATCGACCAGCGGTACGGGCTGCCGGCCGGCAGCTTCTCGTGGCCGTCGTAGGTGTAGGACGTGGCGGAGGTCGTCACCGTCTTGACGGTCTCGCCGTTGGCCGTTCTTGATCGTCACCGTGTAGGCGTCGGTGCCGAGGCCCGGCGTCCCACCTCAGCGTGGGTACGTCGACCGTCTGCGCCGAGCGTCGGGGTCATGTCGGTGATGACGTCGGGCAGGTAGCGGAAGGCCTGCGTCTCGGAGAAGATCCCCTGGACGCCGGGGACGTCCCGCCCGGCTTGCTGAACGGGCGGTCGAGCGGGCGCACCCGCCAGTAGTTGATCTCGCCGATCTCCGGCTCGCAGTCCTCGTTCTCCCGGAACGGGCGAGGGCTGGCCGGTGGTGTTGATGGCGAACATGCCGGGCGTGTACGTCGTGCCGGCGGTGCGGCAGCGAGTGGTAGGTGCCGACGCTGAAGTTCGCCTGCGTGCCGACCTGGAGCTCGTACTCCGAGGCGTGCGGGACCGAGGTCCACTGGAAGTAGAGCGGGTCGCGGGACGTCCTCGATGCCCGGGCTCGCGCCGGGTAGACGAGCCTCGGGCTGGTGCGGGCCAGGTGCGGTTGAAGTCGTAGCGCGCCGCGCTCCACGGCGTCGGCTGGTTGGCGGTGTCGTACGGCGCGCACCCGCCAGTAGTACTGGTTGTTGTCGTAGGTGATCGGTCGGCGAGTAGCGCGTGCCGAGGATGCCGCGTGCGTCGGCTCGATGCGGGAGCCGTCCGGTGAAGTCCGTGTTGGTCGCCACCTCGAGCTCGTACGACATGGCGCCGGGCACCGGCTCCCAGTCCAGGACGACGTCCTGGAGCTCGAAGTCGGGCGTTGCTCGGGCGGCGACGTCCGCACGGGGGCGCGCGATCGGCGTGATGTCGAACGAGCGGGCCGTCGCTCGGCTGCGAGCGGAAGCTGGAGCCCGAGTTGGCGGGGTTCTCCTTGGTCGCGACGACGCGCCAGAACCAGTCGCCGCCGGTGAGCGGGTCGGGCCACACCAGCGACGTGCTCTGGGTCTCGACGGTCATGGAGCCGACGAAGTCGCTGTCGTCGTCGACCTCGACGATGTAGCTCGACCGCGCCGGGCGACGGGTTCCAGCGCAGCAGCGGCGGGTCGTCGGGCTGCGTGAGGGTGGCGCCGTTGGCGGGGCTGACCAGCACGGGCACCTCGACCGCGGCCTTGGTGAACGTGGCCGTCGACCCAGCCCGAGCCCTCGCCGAGGCCGGTGCAGCGCCTGGACGCGCCAGTACTGGTCGCCCGGGCGGAGGTTCATCGTCGGGCACGTAGCGTGTTGCTCACCGTGCTCGCGGACACCTCGGGGCTGGCGAACGCCGGGTTGTCGTCCACCTGCACGTCGTAGCGGTCGGCGCCGCCGACGTGCTCCCACGACAGGACGTCGGTGGACGCCGTCGGGCTGCTGGACCGAGAGGCTGACGGGTTGCGCCGGCGGGACGGCGTTGGCAGCGGTCATGGGAGCCAGTGCCGTCAGCACCAGCGCCGCCACGGCGGTCAGGCTCCGCGCCGCGCGGCTGCTCGCTGTGCGGTCGAGATCGTTCAACATCCCGGGATCTCCCCCTGCTTGGGTGGCTGAGACCCGGTCACGCTAGGTGCTGGCGAGCTGCGCCGCGGAGAGGAAATGACCTCCTGCTAGTCATAAAGGACTAGTGGGTCCGACCGATCGGCGCGGGTCGGGCGATCAGCGATACCGTGGCCCCATGATCACCGCCATCGTCTTCGTGAAGGCCGACGTCGCGCGCATCCCCGAGGTCGCGGAGGCGATCGCGTCCCTCGACGGGGTGAGCGAGGTCTACTCGGTGACCGGGCAGATCGACCTCATCGCCCTCGTGCGGGTGCGGGAGCACGAGGACGTCGCCTCGGTCGTCGCCGACCGGCTCAACAAGGTCGAGGGCGTCACCGAGACCGAGACGCACATCGCCTTCCGCACCTACTCCCAGCACGACCTCGAGTCGGCGTTCAGCATCGGGCTCGACTGAGGTCCCGTGCGGGCGCGGGCCGTCCCGACCGCCGGCTACCGGACGGGCCGGTGCACCGGCGACGGCAGGCGCTGCTCGTCGAACGGCACCAGCGAGAGACGGGACTGGTTGGCCGCGTCGTAGACCGCGAGGTGGCGTGCTGCGCCGCCGAGGGGACAGACCCACTCGCCGTCGACGTCGACGAGGCGCACGCCCGGTGACTCCAGCCAGCGCAGGATCTTCTCCGACTCCTCCGCGGTCGCGGCCGGCACCGGACCGGGCGCCCCGCTGACGGTCTCCGCGCTCGCGGTGAGCTCGCGGACGTACTGGTGGGCGTCGGCACCCGGCGGGATCACGCCGGCTGCGGCGAGGCGACCGTGGCGCACGACGTGCACCGACCAGCGGCCGCTGTCCTCCCGACGGGCGGCGACGATCTCGTGGCAGCGGGTCAGCGCCGAGAGCCGCTGGGTGCGGGCGGCGGCGCGGACGAAGGTGGCCAGCCGGTCGCGGTGGATGCCGGCCTCCTCGAACCGCTCGCGATCGGCCAGTGCGGTCATGCGCTGGTTGATGGCCTCGACGACCTCGTGCGGGCTGCGCAGCAGCGTGTCGCGCAGCTGACGGACGATCGCTGCGTAGGTCGAGGCGTCGGTGGAGCCGTCGCAGGGAGACAGGCACCGTCCCATCTCGGCGAGGACGCAGGCCGACCGGGACGGGCGTCAGCGGAAGCCGTCCGCTGCACTGCCGCACGGGGAAGGTCTCGTGGAGGGCGGCCAGGCACTTCTCGGCCGTCTTCTTCGAGGAGAACGGACCGAGGTAGTCCGCGTCGTCGTCGAGCACCTTGCGCACGAGGGAGAGACGCGGCCAGGCCTCGCGGGTGAGCTTGAGGAAGTGGACCTTCTCGGGGAAGCGGGAACGGCGGTTGTACTTCGGCTTGTGCTCGGCGATCAGCCGCAGCTCCCGCACCTCGGCCTCGAGCGGCGTCGCGCACTCGATGCCCGTCACGGACTCCGCGAGGCCGACCATCTCGCCCATCCGGGTCCGGGTCTCCGACGACGTGAAGTAGGTGCGGACGCGGGTGCGGAGGTCCTTGCGAGGTGCCGACGTAGAGGACGCGCGCCCGGTCGTCGCGGAAGAGGTAGACGCCGGGGGAGTGGGGCAGCCCCTCGGCGAGGTGGCGCTTGCGGCGCTGGGCGGTGGTGACCCGGGCCGAGAACGTCTGGAGCTCCTCGAGCGTGTGGACGCCGAGGCCGCCGAGCCGCTCCATCAGGCCGTGGAGGACGTCCACCGTGGCCCGGGCGTCCGAGAGCGCTCGGTGGTTGGGCGTCGTGGTCGAGCCGAACACCTTGGCCAGCGACGACAGCTTGCAGTTGGGGGCGTCGTCGCGGGTGATCACGCGCCGCGCGAGCTTCGCGGTGTCGAGCACCTCGAACTTCGGCCACGGGCGTCCCTGCTGACGCGCGAAGTGCTGGAGGAACCCGACGTCGAACGGTGCGTTGTGCGCGACGAGGACGCACCCGGCCGCGAAGTCCAGGAACGCGGGCAGCGCGGCCTCGATCGATGGGGCGTCGCGGACCATGGAGTTGCTGATGCCGGTGAGCACCGCGATGAACGCCGGGATCTCCGTGTGCGGGTCGACCAGGGTCTGGAACTCGCCGAGCACCTCGCCGCCCCGGACCTTCACCGCGCCGATCTCCGTGATCATCGACCCGGCAGCGGCGGAACCGCCCGTCGTCTCGAGGTCGACCACGCAGAAGGTCAGGTCCCGCAGCGGCCGCCCCAGCTCGTCGAAGCTGCGCTGCGCCTCCCAGCGGGACGTCTCCCGCGTCGGACGGTGGGCGGTGGTGCTCATGTCCGACGACGCTAGACGTGGGATCCGACATCGGGGCCGCGGCGCGCGGACTACGCTGACCGCGCCTGCCCACCAGGCGCGACCGACGACCCGAGGAGACATCCGTGCCCGACCAGTCCAGCGACCTCCGCGTTCCCGGCGACGGCGAGCGGTGGCGTTGTGCCGGCTGCGGCAACCTCACCCGCTTCGACGTCACCCGCACCCGTCGTACGACGGAGTACTGGCACTTCGACCTCGCGGGCGAGCACCAGGTCGAGGAGGAGACGGTGCGCTCCGAGGCGGTCGAGTCGGTCTCCTGCCGCTGGTGCGGACGCAACGACGCCATCGAGGTCGTGGACCGCGCCTCGGCGGACACGTCCGCCGACCCGGCCGCCGGATGACGGGACGTCGGTGACCGACCCAGCGGCCCTCCCGGAGCGGCTGCGCCTGCGGGTGGTCGCGCTGGTCTCGGCGGTCCTGCCGTCGGTCGCACCGATGCCGCCGTCCGCTCCGCAAGGTCGCCGGCTTCGCGCCGGCACGCCGTGCCCGGCTCGGCGGCTCGGCGATCTGGGCCGCGCTCGACGACGCCGACGTTCCGCGAGCACGCGGCGGTGCAGGTCGCGGTCGTGCCGGCCTCGGCGGACGACCCGGTCGACACCGCCGCTCGCGCCTGGCTGGCCAGGGACGAGGGCTGGGAGGCCGTCGTCGCCGAGGTCGCCGGCTCCCTGGGCGAGCACGAGGAGCGCGACGAGCAGGTCCACGCCGAGCACGCCCGCCTGACGGCGCAGGTGGCAGCGCTGCAGGCCGAGCTCGGCGCCGTACGCGCGGAGCACCGCGAGGAGCTCGAGCGGGCGAAGGCCGACCACAAGGTGCTGCGCCAGAGGCTGGGCGAGGCGCGCGGTGTGCTGCGTGCCGCCGAGCAGGCGAGGGACGAGGCCGCACGCCGCCCGCGACGAGGCCGTGGCCGCCGCAGACGGCTGTGACCCGCACCGCCGAGGCGGACGTACGACGACTGCGCGCCCAGCTGGAGGAGGCCGAGGCCGGCCTCGCCGCCAGCCGACGCGAGACGCGGTCCGACCGCGACGCCGCGAGCATCCGTGCGCGGCTCCTGCTCGACGCGGTCGTCGACGCCGCGACGGGGCTGCGTCGCGAGCTCGCCCTGCCCGCTGTCGAGCGGCGCCCCGGGCGACGCCGTCGAGGCCGCCCTGGCCGGCGTCGACGCGGCGCCCTCGTCCAGCGCACCGGCCACGCCGGCGCTGCTCGAGCAGACCCTCGCGCTGCCGCGGGCCCGGCTCGTGATCGACGGCTACAACGTCACCAAGCAGCGCTGGCCCAGCGCGAGCCTCGAGGCGCAGCGCAGCCGACTGGTCGCTGCGCTGGGACCGCTGGTCGCGAGGACGGGGGCGGAGACGACCGTGGTGTTCGACGCAGCCGAGTCCACGGTGCGCACGGCGATGCCGGCGCCCCGCGGCGTCCGCGTGGTGTTCAGCCCCGAGGGCGTCATCGCCGACGACGTGATCCGCCAGCTGGTGGCCGCCGAGCCTCGCGGACGGGTGGTCGTCGTGGTGACCGGCGACCAGGCGGTCGCGCGCGACGTGGCGCGGGACGGCGCACGGGTCGTGCCCGGTGCCGTGCTCGAGGCCTGATCGGTGAGCACGACCGCACCTCAGCGGACCGCCACCGCACCGGCGTGGCGTCGTGGCGGTGGACCATCGCGTCGATGGCTGCTCGTCACGGCGTTCTTCGCCGCGTTCGTCCGGGTCGGCGGTGACTGGGACTGGCTGGTGGCGATGGGCGACCACGTGCGGGCCGCGACGGCACGGTCCCGGACGACGTGCCCTTCGCCGCCGGCCGACACGTCGGGCTGGCACAACGTCCCGGTGCTCGCGCAGCTGGTCGCCTCCGGGCGTCGCACGACCTCGGCGAGCCGGCAGCCGTGTCTCGCGCACGTGGTCGCGGTCGTGCGTCGACGCATGGCCGTGCTCGCCGCGCACGGCGCGGTCCGCGCGGCGCGAGCGACGGCTACGTCGCCGGTGCGCTCGCTGGCGCTGGTGGCTGGGCGCCCTGTCGACGCCTGGGCGTCGTGCGGCGCAGACGTTCTCGCTGGTGCCGTTCGCGCTGCTGCTCGCGCTCGTCGCGCGCCAGGCGCCGCCAGCCCGGACCGACGGATCTGGTGGGCGGTGCCCGCTGGTCGCCGTGCTGGGGCAACCTGCACGGCGGCCGCGCTGCTCGGCGTGTGCGTCCTCGGCGCCTACCTCGTCGTCGAACGCATCCGGCTCGCGACGTTCTGGCTGGCGACGGCCGTCGGCGTGTGCGAGCCTGCTCGCGCTGTGCGCCACCCCGCAGCTGCTGGCGCACCCCGACCTACTACGCCGACGGTGTTCGACAACGTCGTCGGCCGAGCGCGGCGAGGGGTTGTGGGCCCGGCCCAGCCTCGACATGCCCTTCGACGTCGTCATGCTCGCGTCCGCCGCCCGTCCTCCTCGCCGCTCGTTCCTGCGCGCGCGTCGGCGCCCGTGGGAGTACGTCGCGGTCGCCGGGCTGTGCCTGGCCACCGCGAGCGCGGCCCGCCACGGCGTGTGGCTGCTCATCCTGCTCGTGGTCCTCGCCGCGGAGTCGCCGTGCCGAGCGACGCGGCGCGCCGCTGAGGTCCGGGCCGACCGCGCGCCGGCGCGGCTCGCGGCCCTCGCCGGTCGGCGTCGTCGCGCTGGCCGTGGTCGCGCTGCCGATCGTCGTCGCTGCGCGGCGACGCGGTGCTGGGCGCGCCGACCTGAGGTCGTCGACGAGGTCGCGCGGGTCGCGGGGGACGGTGTCGTCCTGGCTCCGGCGCCGCTGTCGGAGTCGCTGGCGGTCGCGGGCGTGACGCTGTGGGCGGGCAACCCGCTCGACGCGTTCAGCCACGCCGACGCAGGCCGCGTACCTCGACTTCCTCGACGGCGACCGAGGGCGCGGCGGTCGCCGTCGCAGGCTCGGACGTCGTCGTGGCGCAGGAGGGTTCGGCGCCAGGCCGACGCTCGTGTCCGGAGGACCCGGCGTTCGCGCCACGCGCCGTGCGGCGAGACGTGGACCTGCTACGTCAGCGCCGCTGACGCCGGCTGACCGCCCTCGCGCGGCGCGCCGGGCCGTTGTCGGTGGCCCCTGTCACCGTTCGGGACATGACGACACGGATCGACTGCGACACCTGCGTGGTGCGCGGGCTGCACTGCCACGACTGCGTGGTGACGGTGCTCCTCGGCCCACCACCCGAGCTGACCATCGACGACGACGAGATGGCCGCGCTCGACGTGCTGGCCTCAGGCGGCCTCGTGCCGCCCCTGCGGCTCGTGGAGCCGGTGAGCGGCCCGGTCATCGAGTCGGCCTGACGCTCGACGACCAGGTGGCGCGACACGACCTCCCACCAGTTGACCCGAAGATTGGCGAGGCTCCGGACGAGCGGTCTAGGGTGTGGGCTGACGTCCGTGGCAGTGGGTCACCAGGCCCGCGCGGACGTCGCGCCGAGTCGTGGACCACACCCCCGCACCACCCGTGGTCCGCGAGCCGGGGAACCACACTTCCCCCTGGGGTGAATCGCCTGTGAGGCGTGCTGCGCGAGCGGCACGAGGAGCAGGAGTAGGCCGGTCGTGCCGAACCCGTCAGCTCACCTGGTAGGCGTACGACACCCCGAGGAGTTCCCCCGCTCGTGGCTCACACCCGCAAGCGAGCTGGCGCGACCGTACTTGGTCTCTCCGCGATCGCTGCCATCGCTTTTGTGCCTGCTACCCCCGCGCAGGCCGACCCCGACATCAAGGACGTCAAGGTTCGCGTCGACCGCCTCTACCACGAGGCCGAGGCGGCGCAGGAGCGCCTCCACGACGCCAAGCTCGACCTCGCCGACCTCCGAAGCGACCTCGACGGGCTGAAGGCCGACCAGGATCGCCAGGACGAGCGTCTCGGCGCCGTCCGCGACCAGGTCTCCGACGCCGTCGTGCGCCAGCTCGAGGGCGAGGGCATCTCGACCGTCGGTCAGATCGTCGTCTCCGACGACCCGGGGGCCTTCCTCGACTCCCTCTCGACGATGTCGTCGTTCAACGACCTCCAGGCGTCGCTGCTGTCCGACTACGACACCGAGCTCGAGGCCCTCGAGATCCGTCGCGAGGCCACCGCGTCCCGCACCAAGGAGATCGCTGAGATCACCGAGCAGCTGAGCGCCGAGAAGGACACGGTCGACGACAAGCTCGCCGAGGCCAAGGACCTGCTCGCCGACCTCGAGGCCGAGGAGCGCGAGCGCGTGCTCGCCTCGCGCGGCACGACGACCCGCGCGCCCAGCTCGGTCTCCGTCCCCGCGTCCGGCCGCGCCGCCGCGGCCGTCCAGTACGCGATGGCGCAGGTGGGTGACGCCTACGTCTACGGCGCGATGGGTGAGAACGCCTTCGACTGCAGCGGCCTGACCATGCGCGCCTGGGCCCAGGCCGGCGTGTCCCTCCCGCACTCGTCCAGCGCCCAGTTCAGCTCCGGCCCGCGCATCGCCGCCAGCGACCTGCAGCCCGGCGACCTGGTCTTCTACTACAGCCCGATCAGCCACGTCGGCATGTACATCGGCAACGGCATGATCGTCCACGCCGCCAACCCCGGCACGGGCGTCGCCGTCTCCGGCCTCTACTCCATGCCGTTCGTCGGCGCGGTCCGTCCTGGCTGACACGCACACCTCGAAGGCCGGTCGCCCACTGCTGTGGGCGGCCGGCCTTTCGCTGTTCCTCGTGCTCGTCCTGGTCGTCGTCCTGACGAGGGACGGACGACACGAGGTCGCGCCCGACCCAGCCCGCTGAGGCGCCGCGTGCGAGCCCGGCTGGGGCGGCGGCCGCGCTGGCCGCGTTCGTCGAGGCCGTCGAGGCACGTGACGCACAGGCGCTGGCGCAGGTGGCGCCTCCCGAGCTGCCGGCACGCGGACGAGCTGATGTCAGGCATCGCTGCCAACGTCCGCTCGCTCGACCTCGCGGCTGTGAGCGCGCGCTACGTCGACCAGGTGGGGGCTGTCGGCGCGGACGGCTCGTGGACCGGCGTCGCCGAGCTCACCTGGCAGCTGCGGGGATTCGACGAGCAGCCGGCCCGGAGCGACGTGGTGGTGAGGTTCGTCCCCGACGGCGACGGACTGGGCATCGCCGGCTTCGAAGCCCCTCCCGCCACCCGTGGCCGCCTTCCTCTGTGGTTGCGCGGTCGACTGTCCGTGGCGCGATCGGGCGCGGTGCTGGCGATGGCCGACGGCCCGCAGGACGACGCGGACGCCGCAGCCCGACGCGCCGAGCGAGGCATCGACGTGGTGCAGCGGGTCCTGCCGGAGTGGTCGTCGCCCGTCGTGGTGGAGGTGCCCTCCAGCGCTGCCGACCTCGACGCGACGCTCGGTGCCGAGCCCGGGACGTACGCCGGCATCGCCGCGGTGACCGCCGCGGTGGGCGACCCGTCGGACGCCGACGGTCCCGTCCACGTGTTCGTGAACCCGGACGTCACGGACGGCCTGCGCCGTGCAGGAGCACAGGTCGTGATGAGCCACGAGCTCGTCCACGTCGCCACCGACGCCGTGCGGCGGCCGGTCGAGCCGTGGCTGCTCGAGGGCTTCGCCGACTACGTCGCGCTGCGGGGCACGCGGCTGCCGGACCGCGTCACGCTGGGGCGAGGCGATCAGAGCGGCCAGGCGCGACGGTGTGCCGGACCGGCTGCCCACCGCTGAGGACTTCGACACCCGCGCACGTGACCTGCAGGCGCGCTACGAGGAGGCCTGGCTGGCGTGCCGGATCATCGCCGAGCGGCTGGGGGAGCGGCGCGCTCGCTGGCTGTGTACGGAGCCGCGAGCGGTGGCAAGCCGCTGGACGATGCGCTGCGCCGGGCCGGTCTGGCGCCGGACCGTCTCACGAGCGCTGTGGCGCGGACGTCTCGAGGCGCTGGCCGCCTGACGGGAAATGCACAGAAGGCGACCGGGCCGGTCGCCTTCAGGAGGTGTGCACTCGTCGGAGATGCTGACGCGTGCGGGAGCGGTGCACGGCTAGGGCCGCAGACCTCGGCGCGGGATCAGTCCGAACAGGCCGGCGACCGTCTGGCCGAACGAGGTCACCGACACCGACGATGGCCATCGCGATGAAGGCCGATCATGAGGCCGTACTCGACGGCGGTGGCGCCGCGCTCGTCGCGCGCCGGCGTGCTGGTGCGTGCTGCATGGGACGGGCCTTTCCTCGGGCTGGGCTGGAGACGACGAAGGGGCCGGCCGCCGAAGCGATGCCGGCCCCTCCGAGGGTGGAGCTGGATCAGGCGCCGCGTGATCTCGGCGTCCACGTGCTGGTGAACAGGCCGTCGAGGCTGTCGCCGAGGGTGCGAGACGATGACGATGATGGCGACGGCGATCAGCGCGACCATCAGGCCGTACTCGACGGCGGTGGCGCCCTTCTCCTCGTCGCGGCGGGCGTTGAGCAGGATGGTCAGGAACTGGATCATGGTGATTCCCCTTGAGAAGTGTGTGGATGATGAGTCCGGCTGTCCGAGCCCCGGTGGACCCGTCAAGAAGAATCTTCGTCGTTCCGCGACGCCGGCGAATCGGGTGATCGGCCGCAGGTGCGTAGTCCCTTGTGACTAGGTCGGGATGTCCCGTCGGACCACCGTCTCCTGCCTGTCGGTGCGCACGTCAGAACCGCTGGGGCGAGAGGTGGTCGAGCAGGCCCATCCGCATCGCGGTGACCAGCGCCTGCGCCCGGTTGGCGGCACCGAGCTTCTGGTAGATGTGGGTGATGTGCGTCTTGGCCGTCGACTCGCTGAGGTAGAGCCGGCCGGCGATCTCGCTCGTGCCCAGGCCGTCGGCCAGCAGGGCCAGCACCTCCTCCTCGCGCCCCGACAGGCGCGGGGTGGACGGACCCGTGGCCCGGCGCACCATGGCCGCGCTCAGCCCGGCGCACAGGAAGGTGCGCGGGGCCACCGCGGCGTGCTTGGCGGCGCTGACGACCTCGGAGGCCTTGCTGTCCTTGCCGACGAACGCCGAGGCTCCTGCCTCCATGGCGGCGAAGATCTGGTCGTCACCGGCGTGCATGGTGAGCACGACGAGGCCGGTGGCGTCGCTCGTCTCGCGGATGGCGCGCACGACGTCGAGGCCGTGCCCGTCCGGCATCTGGAGGTCCGTGACCACGACGTCGGGTCGGAGGTCCGCCCACGCCGTCACCCCGTCGGCGACGCTGCCGGCCTGGCCGACGACGCTCATGTCGTCGTCGCGCTCGAACGCGCGGGCCAGGCCCTGGCGGATCAGCTCGTGGTCGTCAACCAGTAGCACGGTGGTGCTCATGGGCGCTCTCTCCTTCGTGGGGTGCGGTCGCAGGCGACCGCAGGGTGACGACCGTTCCGCCGTCGGGTCGGGGTGACACGTCGAGCGCGGCGCCGACCCCGTGGGCCCGCTCGCGCATGCCCTGCATGCCCCAGTGGCGATCGCGCGGTCCGGCGTTGCCGACCCCGTCGTCCGCGACCTCGAGGTGCAGGACGGTGCCGTCGGAGTCGAGGCTCACCCAGAGGTTGTCCGCGCGCGCGTGCTTGCGGACGTTGCCGATCGCCTCCTGCGCGACCCGCAGCACCTCGGTGGCGTGCCGGGGGGACAGCGGTGGGCCGGACTCGGCCAGGGACAGGTGCACCCGCAACCCGGTGGCGTGGCTCACCTCGCGGGTGTAGTCGGCCAACGAGGCGGACAGCCGGCCGTCGGTGACCTCGTGGCGCAGGTCGAAGATCGAGAACCGGATCTCCGAGACGAGTCGGGTGATCTCGGAGCGCAGGGCCGTCGCGAGCTCGCGGGTCTGCGCCTGGTCGCTGACCGACTCGATCTCGTCGACCAGGAAGCCGAGCCCGACGATCTCCTGGGCGACGCCGTCGTGCATCTCGCGGGCGATCCGGTTGCGCTCCTCGGCCGTGGCGAGCGCACGGACGTCGTCGAACAGCACCGCCGTGTCGAGTCGCACCGCGAACTCGTCGGCGACCTCGAGTGCGCGTTCGTCGAGCTCGTGCGTCCACCGTGGCACGCCGACGAGGACGCAGTAGCCCAGCGTCTGCTGCGCGCCGCGCAGCGGGACGACCGCCGCTCCCGGGGTGCGCTCGGACCGGGGGAGGTGGGTCTCGTCGATCAGTCGCCGGAGGTCGTCGTCGCCGTGGAGCGGACGGAGGCTGCCGTCGGGGTCCTCGACGAACACCGTCGTGCGCGCGCACCCGGTGGCCTCCTGCATGGCAGCGTCGAGCTCGATGGCCAGGGAGGCGGTGTCGAGCCCGAGGTTGCCCGAGCTGGCCAGCTCGTGCACGCGCTCCATCAGCTGGTGGGCCGCCGCGTAGGGGGCCTGGCGGGCGACCAGGGTCCGGGTCGACCGCGACTGCCAGCTGGCGAGCAGGCCCACGCCCAGCCCGATCAGCAGCCAGGGCGCGGCGTCGGCTGCCCGGGACGAGCGCGTCGTCCCCCGGGTCGGCCGCGATGGCGGCCCCGAGGGTCAGGCCGGAGACGAGGGTGACGTTGAGCGTCGTGACCAGCCCGTGGCGCACCCCGGCGGCGATGAGGGGAACGGCGAGGTAGGCGCCCAGCTCGGCAGTCGAGCGGGTCGCCACGATCAACGCCGTGACCGCCACGGCCTCGGCCACGGCGTGCCAGTGCGCGGGACGGTTGCGCGTCATCCACTCCAGCAGCGACGTGACGGCGGCGACGAGTGCCAGCACGACCACCATGGGTGCCGTCTCGACCAGGGTGCCGGTCGTGGAGAGCGGTCCCGGCGGCCAGGGCGATGGCGAAGACGCGGACGGCAGTCGTGGTGCGCCAGGACTGGAGCGCGGGACGGGCGACACCCGTGTCCAGCGACGCCATCGGTGTCATCGGCGGATCACGTCTTGCTGAACGTGTCAGCGATCTGGATGCCGGCCGGGCCGAGGATCACGATGAAGAGGCAGGGAAGGATGAAGAGCACCAGCGGGATCATCATCCGGACCGGTACCTGCTGGGCCTTCTCCTCGGCCCGCTGGCGCCGCTTCGTGCGCATCTCAGAGCTCTGGATGCGCAGCACGCGACCGATCGGGATACCGAGGCTGTCGGCCTGCACCATGGCGAGGCAGAAGGACTTGAGGTCCTCGAGCGTGCTGCGCTCGGCCATGGCGCGCATCGCGTCGACCCGGCCCACGCCGATCTGCATCTCCTGCAGCAGCCGGGCGAACTCCTCCGCGAGCGGTCCGGTGGTGTTGCGGGCGACCCGTTCGACCGCGGCGTCGAAGCCGAGCCCCGCCTCGACCGACACGGTCAGCAGGTCGATGGCGTCCGGCAGCGAGTTCCGCATCAGCGTCTCGCGCTTCGTGCCCGCGTTGTAGAGCAGGATGTTGGGCAGGCAGTAACCCAGGGCCGCGGCGGCCGCGGTGCCCGCGACCACCCGGTAGAACGGCCATTCCGTGCCGAAGAGGTAGAGCAGGCCGCCGCCGCCGAGCACCGCGAGACCCAGCACCTTGAGGCCGATGAGCCGGTTGACGTCCCACCCCTCCGGATTGCCCGCGACGTTGAGCCGGTAGTGCAGCTTCTTGGCCGTGTCGGCGCGCACCATCTTGCGGCCGGTGCCGACGAGCTGGTCGCCGAGGGGGCCGAGGACCCGCTCGGCGAACGGGCGCTCCAGCTCCTGCTTGGCGATGTCGGGCACACGGTCCATGGCCTGGATCGCGGCCACGGACCGGGCGACGCCGCGACGCTCCCCGGTGAGGACGCCGAAGGTCGCCAGGAAGATCGTGATGGCCACGAAGACGAGAGCTGCTCCGAGCATCAGGTACATCGAGTCACACCTTCACTGTCGCGAGCTTGGACATGGCCCAGGAACCGATGCCGAGCAGCGCTGCTGCAGCGGCGAGCATGACATAGCCCATTCCGGTCGTGTAGAGCACGGACACGTACTCGCGGATTGGTCATCATCATGTAGAGCGAAGATCAGCGGCGGGAGACCGACGAGGATGTAGCCCGAGAGCCGGCCCTCGGCGCTCAACGCCTTCACCTGACGGCGCAGGTACTCGCGCTCGCGCAGCGTGTCGGACACGGTGTGCAGGATCTCGGCCAGGTTGCCGCCGACCTCGCGCTGGATGCGGATGGCCATGACCACCCACCCGAAGTCCTCGCTGTCCATCCGCTCGCCGACGCTCGTCAGGGAGTCGGTGATGTCGACGCCGAGGCGCTGCTCGACGAGCGCGCGGCGCAGCTCGCCGGCCATGGGCTCGTGTCCCTCGCGCACGACGGTGTCCACCGCCTGGGGCAGGGACAGGCCGGCCTGGAGACCACCTGCCATGAGCCCGAGCGTCTGGGCGAGCTGGCCGTTGAACTTGCTCAGCCGACGGCCGTGCCGCCACTTGAGGTAGATCCACGGCACGACGACACCGAGGACCAGTCCGAGCACGCCGAGCACGCCGCCACCCATGACGAAGCCGACGAACGCGCTCCCCACGGCGATGCCGGCGTGCAGGAGGAGCCACTCCGACGCAGTCAGCGCAGAGCCCGCACCTGTGAGCCGCTGGGCGATACGGGTCTCGAGGTCGGCGTTGACGACCTTGTCCGTCACCGCGAGGGCGGTCTGACGCAACGATGCGGCCTCGGTCTGGCCCTTCTTCTTGCGTCGCTTGGAGCCGGACTGGGGATCGGCGCCGGCGAAGTAGGCGTCGAGGCGCGACTCCGCGGTCGAGGGGCCGCGCGGTCCGGTGAGCGACACGACGAGGACGCCGCCGAGCCCGAGGAAGACGGCGAGTGCGCCCATCAGCATCACGGGGGTGCTGACCAGGGCCTTGCTGGTCTTCACGACGTCCGGGACGTCGATGGCCAGCGCACCGAGCGAGACGAAGGCCGAGTCGGAGAACGTCTGGTCGCCGTTGGTCACGCTGACGTCGATCGATGCCTCGCCGTCCACCCCGTCGGGGACCTCGAAGCTGACCACCACCTGGTGGGCGAGGGCGTCGCCCTGCTCGGACAGCACGGAGCTGAGTGCACCGGGGTCTGCCGGGATGACCCGGCCGCCCGTGGCATCGGCCAGGGTGCTGATCTGCTTGGACTCGCCGGACCCCTGGAGGGCGACCACGTCGACGACGACGCCGGCGTCCACCGCGCCGCCCGAGGCGACGTCGAGCGTCGTCACGCTGTTGGTGTCGGCGCCGTCAGAAAGCACCAGGAGGGAGCGGGCACCCTCGTCGCCGAGGAGCTCGCGAGCGGCGTCGATGGCGTCGTAGACGCTGGTGCCGCGGGTGAGCTTCGCTCCTTCGACCGCGGCGAGGACCGCCTCGCGGTCGGTGGACGGTGCGATCTGCTCCTTCACCTTGCCGGCGAAGGTCACCAGGCCCACCGCGATGTCCGGCGGCGTGGCCTCGAGGTAGGCGTTGACCGCGGCGATCGCGGCGTCGTACTTGTCGCCCTTCTGCATGCTCGCGCTGGTGTCGACCACGAGCACGGTCGAACGCTCGATGCCGCCCGTCGCGGCGGTCTCGACCGTCGCCTGCACGGGATTGCCGTCGACGACGACCGACAGCGTGTCGCCGTCGACGACGCTCCCGTCCGGGAGGCCGTCGGCGGACATGAGCATCGACACCTCGCCGGAGCCTGACTCCACGTGGTCGATGTTGATCTCGTTGGTGGCGTGAGCCGGCAGCGCGCCGGACAGCGCGAGGAACGAGCCCGCGATCGTCGCCGCGAGGTAGCGGTGGGAGCGCCTCATCCGCGTGCACCCGCCATGAAGACCATCGGGTCGACGCGGACGCCGTGGTCCTGCAGCCGCTCGAGGAAGCGGGGGCGCAGCCCGGTCGAGATCAGCTCTCCCCGGAACTTGCCGTCCTCGTCGACGCCGGCGTTGTAGTCGAACATGAAGACGTCCTGGGTGGTGATGATGTCACCCTCCATGCCGACGATCTCGGTGATGGCCGTGATGCGGCGGGTGCCGTCCTTGAGGCGGGTCTGCTGGATGATCAGGTCGACCGCGCTCGAGACCTGCTCGCGGATGGCGCGCACCGGCAGGTCCATGCCCGCCATCAGCACCATCGTCTCCAGACGTGCCAGGGCATCACGCGGGGTGTTGGCGTGCAGGGTGGAGATCGACCCGTCGTGACCGGTGTTCATCGCCTGCAGCATGTCGAGCGCGGCGGCGTCACGGATCTCACCGACGACGATGCGGTCGGGGCGCATGCGCAGCGAGTTCTTGACCAGGTCGCGGATCAGGATCGCGCCCTTGCCCTCGATGTTGGGCGGACGCGACTCGAGGCGGAGCACGTGGTCCTGCCCGAGCCGGAGCTCGGCGGCGTCCTCGATGGTGACGATGCGCTCGTCGTCGGGGATGAAGGACGACAGGACGTTGAGGGTGGTGGTCTTGCCGGCGCCGGTGCCGCCGGAGACCAGGATGTTGAGCCGTCCCTTCACGCAGGCCTCGAGGAGGCTCGCCGAGGCGCGGCTGAGGCTGCCGAAGCGGATCAGGTCCTCGACGGTGAACGGGTCCTCGGAGAACTTGCGGATGGTGAGCTTCGAGCCGTCGAGCGCCAGGGGCGGGATGATGGCGTTCACGCGGCTGCCGTCGGGGAGGCGGGCGTCGACCATCGGGCTGGTCTCGTCGACGCGCCGCCCGATCTTGCTGACGATCTTGTCGATGGTGCGGCGCAGGTGGGCCTCGTCGGTGAACGACGTCTCCACCTTGACCAGCTTGCCGCCGCGCTCCACGTAGATCGAGTCGTAGGCGTTGACCATCACCTCGGACAGGCTCGAGTCGCGGAGCAGGGGCTCGATCGGCCCGTAGCCCAGGATGTCGTCGGCGATCTCCTGCGACACCCGGGTGCGGTCGGAGGACGACATCGGCCGCTCGGTGTCGGCGATCGCCCGCTGCAGGGCGATGCGCACCTGCTGCTCGAGCTCGCTGTGCGTCATGTGGACGTCGTAGAGCTTGGGGCCGAGGGCCTCGACGAGCTGGGCGTGCACCACGCGCTTGAGGTCGAGGAAGGGATCGACCCCGGTCGCCTTCTTGCGTGCGGCGGCAGCAGTGGCGACGGCCGGTACGTTGCCGGCGTCCGCCGGTGCCGCTCCGGAGGCCGCCGGGGCGGTGGACGTCGTCGTGGTGCCGTCGGAGCGGGAGCGGGCCGCAGCCAGGCGGTCGGTGAGGCTCACGTCAGGCCTTCCTCAGTCGTAGGCGGCCGGTGGACTTCCGGCCTTCAGCGGTGGTCTGGGCGGGGACCTTCGGGGCGAGCGACGCGGCCAGGGACGCGGCCAGCGCCTTGAAGGCCTTGCTGTTGGCGTGGTTGGGGTGGGCCCGCACGATGGCCTCGCCACGGTTGACGCACGCCAGGACATCGCGGCTCGACTCGAGGGAGTGGTCGGCCTTGAGCTTCACCGTCGACTCGAACTCGTCGACGCTCAGGCCGACCTTGGCGTCGGCACGGTTGAGCACCAGCTTCCACGACGACCGCTCGAAGTTGAGCAGGTCGAGCGTCCCGGTGGCCAGCTTGAGCCCCTTGAGCGAGGGGATGTCGAGGGTGGCGACCAGCACGATCGTGGCCGAGCGGTCGAGGGCCGCGAGCGCGAAGTCGTCGAAGGACCCCGACGTGTCGACGACGACGAAGTCGAACATCGTCTGCGCGGTCTCGAGCAGCTTTCCGACGTCCTCGCTGGTCGCCTTGTCGGACCCGTCGAGGTGCACAGGTGCGGCCACGATGGACAACCCGGGCGAGTGCGGGGTCACCAGGGACTCGACCGACGAGGCGTCGATGTCGCCGTTGAAGGCGATGAGGTCACCCACCGTGCGCTGCGGGGTCGCCTGCAGCATGATCGCGACGTCACCGTTGTTGATGTCCAGGTCGACGAGGCACACGTTGTGGCCCTGGTCTGCGAGCGCTGCTGCGGTGTTGGTGGCGACGAGGCTCTTGCCGACACCGCCCTTCGTCGCGAAGACGGTGATGACCTTGCCGCGGGGGGCGTTCTCGGCCTCGGTCGCCGCAGCGGCTGCGGCTTGGGCCGACTGCACGGCGCTCTGCGTCGCGGCCTGCACCTCGCCCTCGAGTGTGTGGGCGATCGCGGACGCCACGTTGCGCGCGCGCTGGACGGCGGTGGTGATGCCGGCGAGGTCCTTGGCGGCCACGACCTCGCGCATCCCGGAGCGGAGGGCCAGCGACAGGGCGGTGCTGTCCACCTGGTGCCGCAGGAGGATCACCCCCAGGTCGGGCCGGTTGACCCGCGCCCACTGGGCCAGCGTCGACGCGTCCTCCGAGGTGATGGAGGGACCGATGACGACGGCGAACTCGGTAGGGGAGGCCTGGATGTGATCGCCGAGCTCCTCCATCGAGCCGAAGGCGTGGGAGCCGTGCAGCATCGCCTGGAGCAGGGCGAGGTGCCCTCGGTCGGGCTCGACGATCGCGGTCACGACGCGGTCCGGAAGATCTCGGGCATCAGCTCGCCGGCGCTGACGCCGGGACCGTCGGTCACCTTCGAGTCCTCGGAGAGGAGGGCGAACGAGATCTCGGCGTTCCGGGCGGCGAAGATGACCTTCTCGGCCTGCTTCTGGTCCACGGCGAGGGTGAGGATGGCTCGCGGCACCTCCTCGACGATCTGCTCGCCCTCGTCGGTGGTGGTGGTCTTGGAGGAGATGCTCGACGTCCCGACGCCGATGACCTGCACCTTCGGCAGCAGCAGCCGCGTGTAGGGCGGGAGCGTCTGCTCCGAGCCGTCCGGCAGTCGGCGGATCGGATCGGCGGACAGGAAGATCGCGACGTCGGACCCCGGGTTGACGAAGCCCGCGACGCGAGCCGGGTCGCTGAGCTCCACGGAGATGGCGACCTTGTCGTCCGGGATGATCAGCCCTTCGGTGTCGTTCATCGTGCCGAACTTCGGGGCGATGACCTGCTCGCCGGCGTAGATGGTGCTGAGGGACACGAGGTCGGAGATGGACCCGGTGGAGGAGAGGGCGCCGTCGACCATGTCGTCGCGCCGCACCTGGCGCTTCTCGAACTTGCCGGCCTCCATGGCGGCGGCCACGGTCTCGCCCGGGTCGATGGTGTCGGTGGCGGCCAGCACCTCGACGAGCTCCTGGCCCGCGACGGCACGCTTGTCGATGCCCTGGACGTAGAGCACGATCAGTGCAGTGCCGACCAGCGCGATGACGAGCGCGACCGCGAGAAGTACAGAACGGCGAGCCATAGGGGGCCTTCCTTCGGGTGAGGGTGTCCGTGAGGGGTCAGGTGACCGGGACCGTCGGCGACGGCGTAGGACGAACGGGGTGGGGCCGGCGCGCGCGAGGTCGGAGACCGTGTGAGGACACGTCGATCCACCCCTTTCGCAGCTTCGTCGGGGGTCCCGGATGATCCCCAGCGTCAGGAATCTAGGGGCGCTCGAAACGGTCCGCGGGCTAAACCTCGCAAACCACCCGAAGGTGGTCCGGGCATGGCCCGAAGTGACTAGTCCGACCTAGTCATGGTCTAGCCCGTCACCGGACGCGAGTGGGCCAGCTCAGGTCGCTCAGCCGAGGTAGAGCGCCTCGATCTCCTCGCGCGACTCGCGCATGACGACGCGTCGCTTGAGCTTGAGGCTGGGGGTCAGCTGGCCGCCCTCCTCGGTCCACTCACCGGGCAGGATCGTGAACTTCCGGATCGACTCCGCCTTCGAGACCGCCTTGTTGGCCTCGTCGACGGCCTCCTGGACCGCAGCGACCAGGTCGGGATCGTCGACGAGGGCGTCGAGGTCGGCGGTCCTGCCGTGCTGCTCGGCCCAGGCCGGGTACGTCTCCCGGTCGATGGTCACGAGCGCGCCGATGAACGGCTGTCCGTCCCCGACCACGAGGCACTGGTCGACGAGGGCATGGGCCCGGAGCCGGTCCTCCAGGACGGCGGGCGCGACGTTCTTGCCGCCGGCCGTCACGAGGATCTCCTTCTTGCGGCCGGTGATGCGGACGAAGCCCTCGTCGTCGACCTCGCCGACGTCGCCGGTGTGGAACCAGCCGTCGGTGTCGACCGCCTCGGCGGTCGCCTCCTCGTTGCGCCAGTAGCCCGCGAAGACCTGACCGCCACGGAAGAGGAGCTCCCCGTCGTCGGCGACGCGCACGCTCGTGCCGGGCAGCGGACGACCGACCGACCCGATCTTCGTGGCGTCGGGGAGGTTGGCGGACAGGGCGGCCGTGGTCTCGGTGAGGCCGTAGCCCTCGAGCACGGTCAGGCCGATGCCGCGGTAGAAGTGGCCGAGCCGGTCGCCCAGCGGCGCGCCGCCGGAGATGGCGTACGTGCAGCTCCCGCCGAGCGCCTGGCGCAGCTTGCCGTAGACCAGGCGGTCGAACAGCGCGTGCTGCGCCCGCAGGCGTACCGGCACCCGCTTGCCGTCGGAGGCCCGCGACCAGGCGATCGCGACGTCTGCCGCGCGGTCGAAGATCTTGCCCCGCCCGTCGGCGGTCGCCCGCTGCGAGGCGCTGTTGAACACCTTCTCGAACACGCGTGGCACGGCCAGGATGAACGTCGGCTTGAACTCGCCGAGGTCGGTCACCAGGTTCTTGATGTCGGCGCTGTGGCCCATCTTCGCCCGGCTCTTGACGCAGCCCACCTGGATGATGCGTGCGAAGACGTGGGCGAGCGGGAGGAAGAGCAGGGTCGAGGCGTCGTCGGTGTCGAAGAGGTCGGACAGCTCCTCGACCGCGACCCCGAGCTCGAACATGAAGTTGCCGTGGGTGAGCATGCAGCCCTTGGGCTTGCCGGTCGTGCCGCTGGTGTAGATCAGCGTGGCGAGGTCCTGCGGGGTCGCCGTCGTACGACGCTGCTCGAGCACGTCGTCGGAGATGTCGGAGCCGAGGCGGTCGAGCACACCGATGGCGTTGTCCTGGAGCGACCACACGTGCTGCAGCTCGTCGAGGTCGCCGGACCGGCGGGCCTCGCGGACGCGAGCGAGGTGGTCCGAGCCCTCCGCCACGATCGCGCGGGCGCCCGAGTCCTGGAGGATCCAGCCGATCTGCTCGGCCGAGGAGGTCTCGTAGATCGGCACGGTGACCGCTCCGGCGAACCAGATGGCGTAGTCGAGGAGCGTCCACTCGTAGCGGGTCTTGGACAGGAGCGCGACACGGTCGCCGACCTCGACGCCGGCGGCGACGAGTCCCTTGGCGACGGCCTGCACCTCGTCGAGGAACTCGGCGGCGGTGACGTCGGACCACTCGTCGCCGGTGCGCCGGCTGAACACCACGGTGTCGGCGAAGTCGCGGCCGTTGGTGACCACGTCGTCGGTGAGGTTCCCGGTGGCCGGGACGGTGATGCTGAGCGGCGACGAGAACTCCCGCACGATGGAACCTCCTGAAGGGTGGTGGACTGCGGTCCGCAGGCTATCGCCCGCTCAGCCGCCCCGAGAACGCCCGGTGCCACCGACCCGGGCCCGCCGCGCCCGTGGACTAGGCTCCGGCCATGGCCGAACAGACCTCCTCCTCGATCGTCGTCGACGCTCCTCCGGCCGACGTGATGGCCGTCATCGCCGACTTCGAGTCCTACCCCGAGTGGGCCAAGGGCGTGCAGAAGGCCGAGGTCGTCGAGCCGGGGACCGGTGACCGGGCCGACCAGGTCTACTTCGCGCTCGACGTCTCGCCGATCAAGGACGAGTACACCCTCGCCTACGACTGGGACGGCGACCGCGAGGTCACCTGGACCCTCGTCGAGGGCAACATGCTCCGGGCCCTCGACGGTGCCTACACCCTGGTCGACCGGGGCGACGGCGGCACCGAGGTCACCTACCGGCTCGCGCTCGACGTGAGCATCCCGCTGATCGGGATGCTCAAGCGCAAGGGCGAGAAGATCCTCATCGACGCCGCGCTGAAGGGCCTCAAGAAGCGCGTCGAGTCGCTCTGACCCGCGGTCCGGGCATGCGGATCCTGCTGTTCACCGGCAAGGGCGGCGTGGGGAAGTCCACCCTGGCCGCCGCCACGGCGTGCGCGAGCGCGGCAGCCGGTCACCGGACGCTCGTGCTCTCGACCGACGCCGCCCACTCGCTGGCCGACGCCCTGGACGTGCCTGCCACGTCGGAGCCGACCGAGGCCGCCCCGAACCTGTGGGTGCAGCACGTCGATGCGCAGCAGCGGTTCGAGCGGTCGTGGGCCGACATCCAGGGCTACCTCCTCAGCGTGCTCGACGTGGCGGGCGTCGACCCGGTCGCCGCCGAGGAGCTGACCGTGATCCCCGGCGCCGAGGAGGTGCTCGCCCTCCTCGAGGTGCGCGCCCAGGCGCGGTCGGGGGCGTGGGACGTGCTGGTCGTCGACTGCGCGCCGACCGCCGAGACCCTGCGGCTCCTCGCCCTGCCAGAGGCGCTCGGGTGGTACATGACCCGCGTCCTCCCCGTCGAGCGACGCGTCGTCAAGGCGCTCAAGCCCGTCCTGACCCGAGCGGCGGGCGTGCCGATGCCGGGGGACTCGGTGTTCGACGCCATCGAGCGGCTCCATGCCGACCTCGACGACGTACGCGCCGTGCTGACCGGGCCGGAGACGTCGGTCCGGCTGGTGCTGACACCCGAGTCGGTGGTGCTGGCCGAGGCGAGGCGGGCCTACACGTTCCTGACGCTCTTCGGCTACCGCGTCGACGCGGCGATCGTGAACCGCGTCTTCCCCGACGGGGGCGCCGACGCGTGGCGGCGCAGCTGGGTTGCTGCGCAGGCGCGTCACCTGGAGGATGCCGCCGACTCGTTCTCCGGGCTCGAGCTCCGCACGTCGGTCTACCGCGCGGCCGAGCCGGTGGGGCGCGACGAGCTGCTCGACCTCGCGGCCTCGGTGTACGACGACGTGGACCCGGTCGCGCCCGGCGCACCCGTGCCGGCGATGTCCGTCAGCACCACGTCGGCTGGGCTCGTGCTGTCCCTTCCCCTGCCCCTGGCCGCCCAGGACGACGTCGGTCTCGTGCGCAAGGGCGACGAGCTGATCGTCTCGGTCGCGTCGTACCGTCGTCTCGTGACGCTGCCGACGGGTCTCGCCCGGCACCGCGTGGCCGGTGCGCGCGTGCGCGACGGACAGCTGCAGGTCCGGTTCGCTGCACCTGCCGAGCTGCCCGAGGAGGTCTCGTGACCGACGCCGAGCGCGACGAGGTCGGCTCCCTCGGCGAGGAGGCGGCCAAGCTCCTCGGTGCGATGTCCGGCTGGGCGTCCGCGCACGAGCTCAACGACCACCTCGCCACCGGCGCCGCGGAGTGCACGGTGTGCCCCCTGTGCCGCACGATCAGCGCGGTCCGCCAGCTCAGCCCGGAGGTGTCGGCTCACCTGTCGGCCGCGGCGAGCTCGCTCACGCAGGCGGCCGCGGCGTTCCTCGCGACCGGCCCGCGCCCGGACCGCGCCACGCAGGACGTCGAGCACGTCGACCTCGCGGACGACTGGCCCGAGGACGCATGAGCGGGTCACGTCCCGGCGTGGTGGTCGGGGTCGACATCGGCGGCACCAAGGTGCTGGCCGGTGTGGTCGACGACGCGGGGCGGGTCGTGCGCACCGCACTGCGTACGACGCCCGGGCGGCGCGTGCTGACGAGCCGGGTCGAGGACGAGCTGGTCGAGGGCATCCTCGAGGCGGCAGGCAGCGCCCCGCTCAGGGGGGTCGGGGTGGCCGCGGCCGGCTTCGTCGACTCGGCAGGCGATCGCGTCATGTTCGCACCCCACCTGCCCTGGCAGGGCGAGCCGCTCAAGGACCTGCTCGAGGAGCGCCTCGGCTGCCCGGTCGGGCTCGACAACGACGCCAACTGCGCCGCGCGCGCAGAGGCCCGCTACGGCGCAGCCCGGGGCGCTGCCTCGGCGCTGATGGTCACGATGGGCACCGGCATCGGCGGTGCCGTGCTGCTCGAGGGACGGGTGGTGCGCGGCGCCAACGGGATGGCGGGGGAGTTCGGGCACATGCAGGTCGTGCCCGACGGGCATCCCTGTGAGTGCGGCCGGCGCGGCTGCTGGGAGCAGTACTCCTCGGGCAACGCCCTCGTCCGCAACGCCCGCGCGCTGATGGTCGAGCAGCCGTCGGTCCTGGGCGAGATGACGGACGGCAACCCGGACCGGGTCACCGGACCCATGGTCACCAGCGCCGCCGAGCAGGGAGACCTCGTCGCGCGCCGCGCCTTCGCATCCGTCGGCGACTGGCTCGGCATCGGAGTCGCGAACCTCGTCGCGGCGCTCGACCCCGACGTGGTCGTCATCGGCGGCGGCGTGTCGGCCGCCGGCGACCGGTTGCTCGACCCCGCGCGTGACGCGCTGGGACGCACGCTGGTGGGCGCGGCACATCGTCGGGTCCCCGACCTGCTCGCCGCCGAGCTCGGCCCGCAGGCAGGCATGATCGGGGGCGCGCTGCTCGTCTGGTGACGGAGGTCAGTCCGCCACGAGCTCGAGGGCGAGCTGCTCCAGGAACAGCCCGACGTCGGTCACGATGCCGCGGCCCTGACCGGTGCCGCGGTCTGCCAGCCGGGTGACGGTGGCCGGGTTGATGTCGACGCAGACGAGCGGCACCGACGCGGGAAGGATGCCGGCCGTGGCGACTGCGTACAGCTGGGTCGCCATCATCAGGCAGTAGCCGAGGTCGCGGACCTCCTCGCGCATGGCGCGCTGGCCCTCGACGATGTCGGTGTGGACCTCCGGCAGCGGGCCGTCGTCGCGGACGGATCCGACGAGCACGAAGCGTTTCCCCTCGGTGACGAGCGCGTGCATCATCCCGCTCGTCAGCACGCCGTCGCGCACCGCGCGTTCGATCGAGCCGGCCTTGCGGATGGTGTTGACCGCCCGGACCCGGTGCTCGTGGCCGTGCTCGTAACCGGGCGGGGAGCTGCTGTCGTGGCTCCCGTAGAGGGCGGTCTCGATGTCGAGCGCCGCCACCGCGTTGCCGGCGAAGAGGACGTCGACCCACCCCGCCCGCACCAGCGCCGCCATGGCCGGTACGCCGCCCGCGTGGACGACGCCGGGTCCGGCCACCCACAGCAACCGCTTGCCGTCGGCCCGTGCCTGCCGCATCCCGTCGGCCACCTGGCGCACCAGCACCGTCTGGGGGCGCTCATGTCCGTGCTCCGCGCCGAACGTGCTGACCGCCACGCTCGAGGGGGACGAGCTGGGCACGCTCACCTGGATCCCGGCGGCGCCCACCACGATGCGCATGCCCCGGGTGACGTCGGACATGGGCACCGTCCGCACCCGCGGGCCGCCTGCGGCTGACTCCTCGACGACCAGGCCGCAGTCCATCTCGGTGTGGCCGACGTCGTACCACCGGCCCCCGAGGCGCACCCGCGTCTCGAGGTTGGTGGTGGCGTAGAACCCGTCGGGCAGCACGCCATCACGGTCAGAGGTCGCGACCGTGGCGTCGCCGTGGGAGAGCTGGTTGACCCCCCGCGTCTGCAGGCGCATGAGGAGGCGCTGCAGCGACTCGTCGTCCGGGGCCTCGACGGTGATGCGGGCGCTGCTCGGGTCGTGGGCCTCGTGACCGACGTCGAACTCCTCGATGACGAAGTCCCCGCCGTACTCCCGGATGTCGTCGAGGACGCGCGACAGGATGCCGCTGTCCATCAGGTGTCCCGTGACCTCGACCGTCTCCCGTGCACCCACCGGGCAGACCCTACGCCGGAGCGAGGCCGGCGGCGCGGCTCAGATGCGCGAGCCGTCGTCCCAGGGATCGCGCGGCGACTTGGGCATCTCGAGGACGAGGTAGGCGAACCCGCCGACGAACCACCCGACCAGCACCCACCCGACCAGCGGGTTGACGTAGATCGAGAGCAGGCCGATCACGAGGGCGATCAGCGGCGCCACGAAGACGCCGGCCCAGGCCAGCCCGCGCTGCCAGGTGCGGGGGACGGGGAACGGGGGCGCCGGCGGTGGCCGGAAGCGCTCGGCCTTTGCGATGGCCTGCTCGCGCAGCTCCACCTCGTCGTCGTCGCGCAGGTGCTCCGGGAGGTCGGCGGAGGCGGGGCTCGCAGGGCTCGCGGGGGCGACGGGAGAGGGGACCTCGGGGGCCGCTGCCGCCTCGTCCGACGGGGTCGACGGGTCGTCCAGGACAGCGCGCTCGCCGTAGTTCTCGACGATCTCGCGCCAGGCGAGCTCGGTGCGGCTCTCGTCCTCCGGGCGACTCACGAGATCTACGGTAGCGGGGGCGTGGTTTCCGCGCTCCCCGCTCTCGCGCCTCGACCACCCGACCCCCACCCGGCGACACGACGCGCGAGGGCCTCGCGGCCGCCCGGCTGGTGCACACTGTGCCCGTGAGGATCCCCTTCCGCGGCGCGCAGGCCGCACCCGCCGACCCCACGCTGGTCGCGCCGATGTCCGTCCCCGCGAGGCCGGAGCTGACCGGTGGCCGCCGAGTGGGCGTCCTCGTGGTGCACGGCTTCACCGGCAGCCCCGCCTCCATGAGGCCGTGGGCCGAGGACCTGGCGGCACGCGGGTACGCCGTCGAGATGCCGCTGCTTCCCGGCCACGGCACGCGGTGGCAGGACTGCAACAAGGCCACCTGGTCCGACTGGGTCGCCACCGTCGAGCGGGCGTTCGACAGGCTCGCCGCGGAGAACGACGCTGTCGTCGCCGTCGGCCTGTCCATGGGCGCGTCGCTGTGCCTGCGCCTCGCCGCGGACCGCGGCGACGAGCTCGCCGGCCTCGCGCTGGTCAACGCGGCCGTCGACACGCTGCGCAAGGACGCGGTGCTGCTGCCCGTCCTCAAGCGGGTCGTGCCGGCGTTCCCCGGCATCCGCAACGACATCAAGAAGCCCGGCATGGATGAGATCGCCTATCCCGTCATGCCGCTGAAGGCGGCCTACGAGATGTCCACCGGGTGGGCGCAGCTGCGGCGGGACCTGCCGAAGGTCACCATCCCCGTGCTGTCGTTCCGCTCGGCCGTCGATCACGTCGCTGACATCTCGACGTCGAAGGCCCTCCACGCGAGCCTCTCGTCCAAGGACTTCGAGGAGCGGGTGCTGGAGGACAGCTACCACGTCGCGACGCTCGACAACGATGCCCCGCGGATCTTCGCGGAGTCCGCCGCGTTCATCGAGCGGGTCACCAGCGAGCAGCAGGGATAGTCTCGGACCGTGCTGTACTGGTTCCTGAAGTGGATCGCCCTCGGGCCGGTCCTGCGACTCGTCTTCCGGCCCAAGGCCTACGGCATCGACCACGTGCCGGAGGAGGGTCCCGCGATCCTCGCCAGCAACCACCTGTCCTACGCCGACTGGCTGTTCATGCCGCTCACCCTCACCCGGCGGGTCACCTTCGTCGCCAAGGCCGAGTACTTCACCACCCCCGGCGTCAAGGGCTGGTTCCAGAAGAAGTTCTTCACCGGTGCCGGCCAGGTGCCGATCGACCGGTCGGGCGCCAACGCCGCGGAGGGCGCCATGAAGTCGGCGATGAAGATCCTCGCCGAGGGCGACCTGTTCGGGATCTACCCCGAGGGCACCCGGTCGCACGACGGCAAGCTCTACCGCGGCAAGACCGGGGTGGCCCGGCTCGCGCTCGAGAGCGGCGCCCCGGTCATCCCGTGCGCCGTGGTCGGCACGGACGTCGTGGCCCCGACCGGCAAGGTCTACGGCACGTGGACGCGCCCGGTCGTGCGCTTCGGCAAGCCCCTGGACTTCTCCCGCTACGCCGGCATGGAGAACGACCGCTACATCCTGCGCTCGATCACCGACGAGATCATGTACGAGATCATGCGGCTCTCCGGCCAGGAGTACGTCGACCTCTACGCCAGCAAGGCGAAGGAGCTCGACAAGGAGAAGGCCAGGCAGGCCGAGCGCGAGAAGGCCGAGCGGGAGAAGGCCGAGCGGGAGATGGCAGCCCGCGAGCAGCAGGCCGAGGACGGACCCGAGCAGAAGGCGTCCTGAACGCCGACCCGCACCCGCGGCAGCAGCACCCGCGGGCCGACTCCGCCCTCGCCGTCGAGGACCGTCTCTACTCCGCGCTCGCGCTCGTGCGGGTCGTGGTCACCGTCAACATGGTGGCCCTCAACGCCTACCGTCGCGACAGCTTCTCCCACCCGACCCTCGCCCTGGCGGTGGTGCTGGCGCTGGTGGTGTGGACCGGTGTGGCCATCTGGCTCTACGGCCGGCGCTCCACACGTACGCCCGCGCTCCTCGTCGCCGACCTGCTGATCGCGGTCGCGGCGATCGGCGTCACCCCCTGGCTGAAGACGGAGAGCTTCAACGCGACGCTGCCCGGCTTCTGGGTGATGGGCGCGCTGCTGGCGTGGGCGATCCACTGGCACTGGAAGGGCGGTCTGGTCGCCGCCGTCGCCCTGTCGCTGGCCGACCTCCTGCCGCGGCAGGAGGTCGACCAGGGCAACTACGGCAACGTCTTCCTGGTGCTCATCGGGGGGCCGATCGTCGGCTACATGTGCGAGTCGCTGCAGCGGATGGCGAGGGAGCGGGACGCCGCCGAGCACGCAGCCGCGGCGGCGGAGGAACGGACCCGACTCGCCCGCGCCGTGCACGACGGCGTGCTGCAGGTGCTGGCGATGGTGCAGCGCCAGGGCGCCGCCTCCGGCGGGCAGTGGGCCGAGCTCGGCCGGCTCGCCGGTGAGCAGGAGCGAGGGCTGCGCTCGCTGATCCGGCAGCAGGACACGGTGCCTGCCCGCTCCGGCGGCCGGGTCGACCTCGCCGGAGCGCTCGAGGCGATGGCCACCGCGCACCCCGTGCGGGTCGAGGTCGCGACGCCGGGCGGCGCGGTCCTGGTCGACGAGCACGTCGGCACCGAGACCGTCGCCGCGGTCAAGGCGTGCCTCGACAACGTGCTGGCCCACGTGGGACCGGACGCCGGCGCGTGGATCCTGGCCGAGGCCCCGCCGGGCGCGATCACCGTCTCCGTGCGCGACGACGGTCCCGGCGTGGCGCCGGGCCGCGTGGACGAGGCAGCGGCCGAGGGTCGGCTCGGCGTCGCCTCCTCGATCCGCGGCCGCATCGAGGGCCTCGGCGGTACCGCCACCCTCCAGAGCGGCGAGTGGGGCACCGAGTGGGAGCTGACGGTCCCGCTAGCGTGACCGCGTGACCATCCACGCCGGCCACCCGTTCCCGACCCCCGACGACCCCGTACGACGCCTCCGCGGGCGCCTCGGCGGGACCGTGTCCCTCTGGACCGCGGGCGACGACGCCGAACGGGCGGGCCTGACCGTCACGTCGTGGCTGGTGGCGGGCGGCGAGCCCGGACGGGTGCTCGCGCTGCTCGACCCCGACGCCGACCTCACCGAGCTGCTGCTCGAGACCGGCAAGGGCGTCGTCCAGCTGCTGTCGTGGTCGGACCGCGACCTGGCGGACGCCTTCGCCGGGGTCTCCCCGGCGCCCGGGGGACCGTGGCGGATGGCCGCCTGGGACCAGGGCACGCACGGCCCCCTGCTCTCCACAGCTGCCACCTGGGCGCTGGTGAGCGTCGAGACCGAGGTCGAGGTGGGCTGGTCCCGGCTGGTGACCTGCACGCTGGACGAGGTGGTGGTCGGGGAGGATCCCGAACCTCTCGTCCACCGGCGGGGGCGTTACGTCCCGCCGGGCGGCTGAGCCGTCTACGCTGCGGTCCAGAGTGGGAGGGGGACCCATGGTGAGAGTGATGGTGGTCGACGACCACCCGATGTGGCGCGACGCGGTCGAGCGCGACCTGCAGGCGGCCGGTCACGAGGTCGTGGCGGTGGCGGCCAACGGCCGTGAGGCGATGGCGCGGTTCCCGGCGGCGGCGCCGCAGGTGGTCGTGCTGGACCTCCAGCTGCCCGACCACAGCGGGGTGCAGGTCACCAGCATGATGCTGGAGCACGACCCGACGGCCCGGGTGCTGATCCTGTCGGCCAGCGGTGAGCAGGACGACGTGCTCGAGGCCATCAAGGCGGGCGCGACGGGCTACCTGGTGAAGTCGGCCTCCAGCGCCGAGCTGATCGACGCGGTGACGCGGGTCGCCGACGGCGACACCGTCTTCACCCCCGGCCTCGCCGGCCTCGTGCTGGGGGAGTTCCGGCGCATCGCGGACGGCCCGGCCGACGACCCGCGCGACCAGCTCACGGAGCGGGAGACCGAGATCCTGAAGATGGTCGCGACCGGCATGAGCTACAAGCAGATCGCCGCGCGGCTGGTCCTGTCGCACCGCACCGTGCAGAACCACGTCCAGAACACCCTGCGCAAGCTGCAGATGAACAACCGCGTGCAGCTGACCCGCTGGGCCATCGAGAACGGCCTCGACGGCGACGCCTGAGCCGCTCGGTCACGACGGGACGGTCACGACGGCGAGCACCCGGCTCCCGGCGTCCGGGCCGGTGAGCTCGACTCGCCACTGGTCGTCGCCCTCCGACGTCCCGCACGGAAGGGGCTGCTCCTCCGGCGCGGCGCACGCGAGCGACAGCACCTCCTGCGACCGCACGACCCGGACGTCGCGCGCCTGCGTCGCCGTGACGTCGAGCGAGGTCGTCGTGGCCAGCCCGCGGCCGTCGGCCGACGAGCTGAGCTGCACCGCACCGGCCATCCGGTAGCGGACCTGGATCCGGGTCGCGTCGGCGAAGGAGTACGTCGCACCGCTCGGCGCGACCGTGGCAGGACCGGACGCCGCACGACCGTCGGCGGTCACCTCCACGTCGGTGGCCGCGAGCTCCGCGCCGTCGAGCTCCGGCAGGGTCAGGCTCAGCTCGTCGATCGGGTCCTCCGCGTGGATCCAGTGGGTCACCTGCAGGTCGCCACCCGGCAGCACCTCGGTCACGGCGCGCGACTCCGCGGCGATCGGCCACCCGTCGATCGGCAGCGAGGCGGCCGGGGATCCCGACCCCTGGCCGGGCCCGACGACCTCCCACGCCACGGCCCCGCCCGCGAGCACGCCCACCAGCGCGGCCGCCACGAGCGCGAGCGTCCGGCGGGACTGGCGTCCGGACCGGGGGTCCGGCCCCGTCGGCGGAGGCACCGGCCGGGCGGCCGGCTCGGCGGGCGGCTCGGCGGGCGGCTCGGCGGGCGGTGCGGCGGGGCGGTGTGGCGAGGGGAGTCGGGGCAGCGGCCGCGACCGGTGCCGGAGCGGACGGCGGGACGACGGGCGGGGTGGCCCGCGGCACCGCCGGTGGGCTCGCAGGCGGGGACCGCCGGGCGCGCGGGGGAGTCGGGCGGGGCCGGAGCGCCTCCTGTGCCGGGGCGCGGCGCGGGGCCGGGGGCAGGACGTTGGGGAGCCGCTTCTGGTACGGCTTCTTGGGGCTCATGTCGCCTCCGGGGGGCCGAGGGGCAGGGCCGTGACCACGGCCAGGTTCTGGTAGCCACCGCGGGAGGTGTCGTACGGCGGCGCGCAGGTGACGAGGGTGAGCCGCAGATCGCCCGCGGCGTCGTAGATCCAGGCGTCGTCGACGAGGGTGCCCTGCGGCACCAGCCGGCGCGAGCGCACCTCGAAGTCCTGGCGCACGCCATGGGCCTCGAGGCGGATCCGCGCACCCTCACGGACGGTGAGCAGCTCGGCGAACGGCCCCAGGCCCTCGGAGTCGGAGTCGACGTGCGCGGCGACGAGGATCGACCCGAACGGGTCACCGATGCGCGAGCCGCCGCGCCACCACCCAGCGACGTCCACGTCGTCGGGCACGTCGAGCACCCCGGTGCCCGTGGTGCCGGCTCCGGACGACGGGGACGACGCGCCCGCTCGGCAGCGTCGCCCGGACCGGCCGACGCGGCGCCACGACCGACTCGGCGCGCCGGGCCGGCGTCACCGGCTCGGCGAAGGGCGAGGAGGCAGGGGAGGACCCCGAGGGCGAGGATGACGACCGGGTGTCCGGACGGGTGGAGCCGGTGCCACCGGCACAGCCGGTGGCCACGACCAGGCAGGCGGAGATCATGAGCGCGCGGGTGCGGACGCTCATCCGGTCGGCGGCACGGGGCGGGAGCGCCGCCACCGCAGTCCCACACCGGAGGCGCCCAGCGCCACCAGGAGCGCCACACCGAGGGCTCCGGCTGCCGGGAGCAGGTCCCGGTCGCCCGTCGCCGTCGACCCGGTGAAGGTGGTCACCCGGCCCTGGACCAGGCCCGCCGACCCCGTCTCGATGCGAGAAGGCCTGACGCTGCCGTCGGCCGCCAGGTCGACCGTGTGGGCGATGACGTTCATCGAGCCGTCGCGCGGGTTGCCGTAGGCGTAGATCATCGAGAGCGTGCGGGCCTTCAGGGCCACGTCGAGCGGGCCGAGGATGGGTTCGGCGCCGGCCACGCCCGACGGCAGCAGGGCCACACTGATCGAGCCCTCCGGCACGTCGGCGTCGGCGAACTCGCCGTTGGCGATGTTGGTGAACACCGTCTGGCCGTCGACCTCGACGTCGGCGGGCGCGACGGTCGCCGTGTGGGCGAGCAGGACGCGAGCCTTGCCGGGACCGATCGGACCGGCCGGTGCGACGTACGAGTGGACGACCGGGTCGCCCCCGACGTCCGCAGGCAGGTGCAGCACGACGTCGCTGGTGTCGCCGGCCGCGACGTCGAGGGTCGAGTCCACCTTGACGCCCTTGCCGCGGAACGAGATCTTGTGGCTGCCGGGCGCGAGCTCGAACGGGCCGAGGACCTCCCCGACGCCCGCGCCGCCGGCGACCGGGCGACCGTCGACGGTCACCTCGACCGTCGCCCCGGGGACGGCCTGCACGACGTTGACACGAGCCGGTGACGGCGCCGGGACGTCAGCCCCGGCCGGTGCCCCGGCGATGAGTGGCAGGCACACGGCCGCCAGTACTGCTGAGAGTCGACGCATTCCGACCACACCCCCATGGCCCCACAACGACGTCGTCCCGGACGGAACGCCGGCCCTCACCTGAACACCCCGTGGTCGGCGGCCTCAACCCCGATATGGGGTACGTCCGTCCGCACCGACACGCCTAGGGTTGAGCCGTGGAGACCGGGACGAAGACCTGGCGTCGGGCGACGGCGGAGGACGCCGTCGCGCTGCGCGACCTCGAGCGTGTCGCGAGCCGGACCGGGCTGGCGCACGTCTTCGGCGAGCTGCCCTACCCCGACGACGACGTGCTGGCGCGATGGGCGCTGCTCCTCGACGACCCGGACGTGACGGTCGAGGTCGTCGAGGACGACCAGGGGATGGTGGTCCTCGCCGCCCACGACGGGGCCACGCTGCGCCACCTGGCCGTCCGCCCCGACCACTGGAGCGCCGGGCTGGGGCGTGAGGGGTTCCTCCGGGCCCAGGCCGCAGGGGCGCGACGGCTGTGGGTGCTGGAGGCCAACGGACGGGCCCGCGGGCTCTACGAGTCGCTGGGCTGGAACCCGACCGGGCTCACCCAGGAGTGCCCGTGGGCGCCGTACCCGACCGAGGTCGAGTACGCCGCTCCCTAGGATCGGGGCATGCCGGACGCCGACCCGCTGCTGGAGATCGCCGACGACCTCTACGCCCTGCCCCTCGCGGACTTCACGCCTGCCCGCGATGCGCTGGTCAAGGAGCACAAGGCCGACAAGGCGCTCGCCGCCTCGATCAAGGGGCTGCGCAAGGCCTCGGCCGCGGCGTGGGTGGTGAACCTGCTGGTGCGTCGCGACCCCGACCAGGTCGACCAGGTGCTGGCCGTGGGCGAGGCCCTGCGCGAGGCGCAGGAGAACCTCGATGCCACCCAGCTCCGCGAGTTCACCAAGCAGCGCCGCCAGCTCACCGCGACGGTGACCACCGCTGCGCGCCGGATGGCGCGGGAGGAGGGGGTGCGGACCACCGAGTCCGTCGCCGAGCAGGTGGAGGCGACCCTCACCGCAGCGATGCTGGAGCCGGACGCCGCGCGTGCCGTGCGCAGCGGGCTGCTGGTGACGTCGCTGTCCGCGACGGGGCTCGGCGACCTCGATCTCAGCGGTGCCGTGGCGTTGCCCGAGGCGCTCGGCTTCAGCGCGAGGTCGCGCCCTGCCCCCGGCCCCGACCCGACCCAGCGGCCCCAGCTCCACGTCGTACCCGATCCCGATGCTGACGTGAAGGCCCGGAGGGCCGCCGACGAGCGCCTCTCCGACGCCCGTGCCGTGCTCAAGGAGCACGAGAAGGAGCACCGGGCCGCGCGCCGGGCGGTCGAGAAGCTGCAGGCGCGGACCTTGCAGGTCCAGTCCGAGATCGACGAGCTCCGCAGCCGGATCGCGTCCCTCGAGGACACGCTGGAGGAGGTCGACGACGAGCTCGCCGAGGCCGAGGCCGCCCAGGCCGAGGTCGAGGAGGCCGTCGACGAGGCACAGTCCGAGGTCGACGCCGCCCGCGAGGCGCGCGAGCGGCTGTAGGTCAGCCCGCCCAGCCCTTGGACCGCTCCACCGCGTCGGTCCAGCGGGCGTACGACGCGTCGAGCGCCGCACGGTCGCCGCCGGGCTCGAAGCGGCGGTCGAGCGCCCAGGTGTCCCGCAGGTCGTCGGTCGACCCCCACACGCCCGTGCCCAGCCCGGCGAGGAACGCGGCGCCGAGCGCCGTCGTCTCGACGATCTCCGGACGCTCCACCGCGCGACCGACCTGGTCGGCCTGGAGCTGGCAGAGGAAGTCGTTCTCCGCCGCCCCGCCGTCGACGCGGAGCGTGGTGAGCTCGGGCAGCGTCTCGAGCACGTCGCGGACCTCGAAGGCGATCCCCTCGAGCGTGGCCCGCACGAGGTGGGCGCGGGTGGTGCCGCGGGTGATGCCGAGGATCGTGCCGCGGGCGTGGGGGTCCCAGTGCGGCGCGCCGAGCCCGGTCAGCGCGGGGACGAAGACCACCCCGTCGGTGTCGTCGACGGTCGCGGCGATCGCCGCCGTCTCCGCGGCGTTGCCGACGATCTGGAGGCCGTCGCGCAGCCACTGGACCGCCGCGCCGGTCACGAAGATGGCGCCCTCGAGGGCGTACGTGAGCTGGCCGTCGGGGGAGCGCCACGCGGCGGTCGACAACAGGCCGGCGTCGCTGCGCACCACCTGGGTGCCGGTGTTCGTCAGGATGAACGAGCCCGTGCCGTAGGTGCACTTGGACTCGCCCTCCTCGAAGCACGTCTGCCCGAAGAGCGCGGACTGCTGGTCGCCGGCGACGCCCGCGATCGGCAGGGAGAGCCCCAGGAAGACCTTCGGGTCGGTCGGCGCGATCTCGCCCCAGTTGGGGACCAGGTCGGGGAGGGCGTCGCGGGGCACCCCGAAGAGCTCGCACAGCTCGTCGGACCACTCGCCCGACTCGAGGTCCAGCAGCAGGGTGCGGCAGGCGTTGGAGACGTCGGTGACGTGCCAGGTGCCGCGCGTCATCCGGGCGATGAGGTAGGAGTCGACCGTGCCGACGGCGTAGCGCCCCGACTCCACCAGCGCCCACGTGTGCGGCTCGTTCTCGGCCAGCCACGTCAGCTTGGTGCCGGAGAAGTAGGGGTCGAGGCGCAGGCCGGTGAGCTCGGCGACACGGTCCTCGTGACCGTCGGCACGCAGCCGGTCGCAGATGTCGGCCGTACGACGGTCCTGCCACACGATCGCGCGGCGGGGCGAGCCGAGCGTCTCGCGGTCCCACAGCACGACGGTCTCGCGCTGGTTGGTGATGCCGACCGCGGTGAGCTCGGACTGGTCGACCTTGGTGAGGACCTCCCGCGTCGCCTCCAGCGTGGCCTGCCAGATCTCCTCGGCGGAGTGCTCGACCCAGCCGGGCTGCGGGAAGTGCTGCCGGAACTCCTGGTAGCCCTTGGCCTGGATGCGGCCGTCGGGGGTGACGACGACGGCTGTCACGCCGGTGGTGCCGGCGTCGATGGCGAGGACGCTCACTGGGCACCACCGCCGGGCCCGCGGATGATCTCGAGGATCCGTCGGTCGATCCACGCCGGACGCAGGCCGGGTGCGACCCGCATCTCGTAGTTCTCCGAGCCGACCCACTCGCGGAAGCTGTCGTGACCCTCGGCCTTGGCCAGCGACTCCAGCTCGATCATCAGCGCGTCGTCGACCGGCACCTGCTCCTCGGGGGTCGACGCGGTCAGGTAGAGCTCGTTCAGGCCGACCAGCCGGTCGAGCTCGCCGACCGGGTCCGTGTGGTCGTCGACGCGGAGGTCGACGGCGACGTCGTCGTGCCCGCCGTAGCCGGCCCCCTCCCGTACGACGAGCAGCGCCGCGGACTGGCGGCCGCGGCTGTCACCTCCCGCCTGGTCGCCGGCGGTCAGCGCCGCGAGCAGCCGGCGCTCGAGCGACTGATCGACCGCCGCGATCCACGCGCGCTCCATCGCCTCCACCACCTCGGGACCGGTGAGGATGTTGCCCTGGATCGCGTAGCCGCCGCGCTCGCCGCTGCGCCCGGTCGTCCCACCGGCCCAGGCGAAGCAGTCGGAGCCGGTCCACGTCGCGCCGTTGCCGTCGGAGTCGACCACGCCCACCTGCCGGTGCTCGCGTTCATCGTCCTCCTCGACCAGCCGGTCGAGGGCGACCTGCGCGGTCGCGCCGTCGTCGAGGTGCGCCAGTCCGAGGTACTTGAAGGCGAGGTTGGCGTCGGCCTGCGTGGCGATCGCGCCGACCCCGGCCGCCGCTGCCGGCACGGCGGACCCGACGGCCAGGAACTTGGAGGCCACGGCGACGCCCCACGACTCGCCGTCGTCGGACCGGGCCACGATCGAGAACGTCATACCCCGACCCTAGTGTGAGCCCGTGCTGACTCGTCTCGGATTCCCCCGCGTGGGGGAGCACCGCCGCTTCGTCGCGGCGATCGTCGCCGACACCGTCGGCAGCGGGCTGTTCATGCCGATCACGCTGCTCTACTTCCTCGCGATGACCGACCTGTCCCTGGTGCAGGTCGGGTCCGCGCTGTCGCTGTCCGCGGTGCTGACGATGCCCGGCGCGTTCGTCATCGGCAGCCTCGTCGACCGGTTCGGGCCCCGGAAGATGATGCTGATCGGCAACCTCGTCCAGGCGGCCGGCATGGTGGCCTACCTGTGGGCCGACTCGCTGCTCGCCGTCGCGCTGTGGACGACCCTGCTCAACCTCGGGCGCCAGTCCTTCTGGGGCTCGTTCGGCAACGTCGTCACCGCGATCTCGGCCCCGGGGGAGCGGGAGATGTGGTTCGGCTTCCTGCAGGCCGTGCGCAACCTGGGCTACTCGATCGGCGGGGTGCTCGCCGGCCTCGCGCTGCAGGTCGGCACCGACGTCGCCTACCAGTCGGTGGTGGTCGTCAACGCGGTGACCTTCGTGGTCGCGTTCGTCCTGCTGCTCGACGTGCCCGACCACCGCGTCGTGCATCCCGCCGATGCCCCGGTCGAGGGCTGGGGAGTGGTGCTGCGCGACACCGCCTACCTGCGGCTCGTCCTCGGCCAGCTCGGCTTCGTGGCCGGGATGATGGTGCTCAACTTCGCCCTGCCGGTCTACGTCGCGGAGACGATCGACCTGCCCGGGTGGGTGGTGGGGGCGATCTTCACGCTGAACACGGCGCTGGTCGGCCTCGGCCAGGGACTCGTCGTACGCCGCATGACCGGGCGCGTGCGCGCCCGGATGATGGGCCTGGCGCAGCTGATCTTCGTCGTGGCCTACGCCCTGTTCGTCGTCGCCGGCTGGCTCCCGGTCTGGGTGGCGATCGTGGTGATGCTCGTCGGTGCGGCGATCTACACCGGCGGCGAGCTCACCGGCGGGCCGGTCTTCAGCGCGACCGCCGCGGAGGCCGCGCCGGACCACCTCCGCGGCCGCTACCTCGGCCTGTTCCAGCTCAGCTGGGGCCTCGGGGGAGCGGTGACGCCGGTGGCGTTCACGTGGCTCCTCGCCCACGGCCAGACGACGCTGTGGTGGGTCCTGGCGCTGGTCGCGCTCGCCAGCGCGGCGTACCTCCAGCGGCTGCCGCAGGTCCTGCCGGCGGCCGGCAGGCGCGTGACCAACCGCGTCGAGGAGGAAGCCCCGGCCGACCCCGCCTGAGGGTGGCGGCGCGCGACAGCATCGGGGGTCGCTCAGGCCTGACCGATGTCGGCGAGCAGGCCGGTGAACCACGCCTGCTCGGCGTCGAACGGCTTGTGCCCGGCGATCCGCTCGAACTCGATCGCGCGGAGCTCGTCGTCGCGGTCCTCGTCGTGGCCGATCACGCCCGGTGTGCCGTCGAGGGCGCACGCGACGGCGAGCTCGGCCATCTCGCGGATGAGGGCGAGGTCGGTGTCGTTGGCGGGCGCGGAGCGGGAGAAGTAGCCCGACTTCTGCACCATCTTCTTCTCGGCGCCGATCGCCTCGGAGAAGCGGTCGGCGAAGTAGCGGCCCGGGTTGATGGTGTCGATCTGGACGTGCCCGAACGGGTCGCGCTCGACGGTCTCGCCGGACGACTCGAGGTCGGCGACGATGTCGTCGATGCCAGCTCCCTCGGCGAGGAAGATGTTGACGCACCCGATCTCGTCCATGACCGCTCGCAGCCGGTCGGCCTCCGCCGCCAGGTCGATCGCGAGCTCGGGCACGTAGACCGCGTGGATCGCCCACTTCCGGCCGTCGAGCCCGATGCCGGGGAGCCACTCCTGCTCGGCGTGCCACCCCATGTAGTCGCGCGCCGCCGCAGCGGTCAACCAGCCGCTGGCGCGGCCCATCACCTCGTGGACGATGAGCATCCGCGGGTTGGAGCCGTGCTCGGCGAGCACGTTCTGCGCGAACCGTGACGCCTGCTGGGCAGCGGTCTGCGCGCCGAGGCTCTGGCGGATGGGCACGATGTCGTTGTCGATGGTCTTGGGCAGCCCGACGACGGTCAGCTCGGAGCCCTGGGTCGCGAGGTACGCCGCCAGGTCGGCCGCCGCGGTGTTGGTGTCGTCACCGCCGATGGTGTGCAGGACGTCGACCCCGTCGGCCTGCAGCCGCGCCGCCGCCACCTCGAGCGCGGTCTCGTCCTCGCCGATCAGGCCGCGCCGGCGGCAGTTGGCGTCGTTGGTGAGCTTGACCCTGCTGTTGCCGATCGGGCTGCCGCCGAAGCGGTGCAGGAGCGCGGCGCCGGCCCGCTCCTCGGCCCCGATGGTGATGCTGTTGCCGGTGAGCAGGCCGTGGTAGCCGTGCCGGTAGGCGATGAGCTCGATGTCGGGGTCGGTGGCGTCGTAGGTCTCGATGAGGGCGCCCACCGCGGACGAGAGGCACGGGGCGTATCCGCCCGCGGTCAGGATCGCAACACGCTTCGGCATGGGGAGCAGGGTAGTTGGATCGATACAAGCCCGGAAGTGCGTCCCACCCCACCCCTCCGGGGGCGGGTGGCCACTGCCCGGCGTGACCCGGGCGCCGACACGACGTTGTCGGAGTGCTGCGGTGGTTGCCTCGCCCCCGCGGCGGGTTCATTGTGTGAGGACGCCGTGCGCTGCACGGGATGACGACGGGAGTCTCCATGAGCGCGACAGAAGCCACGCAGCACGACGTCAACGGTCCGGAGGACGCCGACCTCAAGCGGGTGCTCGGCCCCAAGCTGCTGCTGCTCTTCATCGTCGGCGACATCCTCGGCGCCGGTGTGTACGCCGTCACCGGCAAGATCGCCGGCCAGGTGGGCGGCATCGCCTGGCTGCCGTTCCTGGTGGCCTTCGTGATCGCGACCGTCACCGCGTTCAGCTACCTCGAGCTGGTCACCAAGTACCCGCAGGCCGCCGGTGCCGCGCTCTACACGCACAAGGCGTTCGGCATCCACTTCATCACCTTCCTCGTGGCGTTCACCGTGGTCTGCTCCGGCATCACCAGCGCCTCGACGTCGTCCAACCTGCTGGCGGCCAACCTGCTCATCGGCTTCGGCAACGACGATCCCAGCCCGAGCGCGATCCTCATCACGGCGCTGCTGTTCATGCTGGTGCTCGCCGCGATCAACCTGCGCGGGGTGGGCGAGAGCGTGAAGTTCAACGTGCTGCTGACGCTCGTCGAGATGACAGCCCTCGCCATCGTCATCGGGATCGGGATCTGGGTGATCGCCCGCGGTGACGGCGACCTCTCCCGGATCACCGTCTTCGAGAGCCCCGACGACAAGGGCCTCTTCATGGCGGTCACCATCGCCACCGCCATCGCGTTCTTCTCCATGGTGGGCTTCGAGGACTCGGTCAACATGGTCGAGGAGACCCAGGACCCGCTGCGCATCTTCCCGCGCGCGATGCTGACCGGCCTCGGCATCGCCGTGCTGATCTACATGCTGGTCGCGATCTCGGTCGTCGCGGTCATCCCCGCCGGGCAGATCGCCGAGCCCACCAACGCGGAAGCCGGGATCCTGCTCGACGTCGTCAAGATCGGTGCGCCCGACCTGCCGATCGACACGCTCTTCCCGTTCCTCACGGTGTTCGCGGTCGCCAACACCGCCCTCATCAACATGCTGATGGCGAGCCGGCTCATCTACGGAATGGCCCAGCAGGACGTGCTGCCGCGTTCCCTCGGCAAGGTGCTCCCCGGCCGTCGCTCGCCGTGGACCGCCATCATCTTCACCACGCTCCTGGCGCTGGGCCTGATCAGCGTCGTCACGCTCGACTCGGAGTCCTCCGTCGTGGGGGCGCTGTCGGGCACCACAGCACTCCTCCTGCTGGCCGTGTTCACCATCGTCAACATCGCGTGCCTGATCCTGCGCCGCGACCCCACGCCCGAGCGCGCCTTCCGCGCACCGACGGCGCTCCCGGTCATCGGTGCGATCTGCTGCGGCTACCTCCTCGGCCCGTGGGCGCGGCTCGAGGCCGACATGGTCCAGTACAAGATCGCGGCGGGGCTGCTCGCCGTCGGCGTGGTCCTGTGGGCGCTGACCTGGCTCACCAACCGCGGCGTGCGCGCCAAGAAGACCGGCTTCCGCGACATCGACCACCTCGAGTGACGCACCCGCCGACACGGCGGGGTGCCGCACCCGTGGGCGGGCTCCGCCGTCTACGGTGGGGCGGGTGACCAGACGACCTGTGGCGCCCGTGCTGGCGATGCTGCTGGCCGGCGCGATCGGCTGCTCGACGGTCACGCCTCCGGCGCCCTCGGCGAGCGCGGTCCCGGACTCCGACCCTCCTGCGCTCACGTTCACCGCGCCGCCGGTCGAGCCCAGCACCGTGCCGTCGTCCGGGGACCGGTCGACCTCGACCGTGGGTCCCGCTGCCGAGCGCGGGCCCCGGGACCGGCCGTCCGTGCCGGCGGCCCCTGAGCTGGCCGGCGCCTACCGGTTCGTCTCGGCCCCCGACTTCCTCAACCAGGACGTCGCCGACCTCACCGCCGACGGGCGCAAGGAGTTCGTCGACAAGCGCACGGGCGAGGTCGCGAACTCCACCAACGACGAGTACGACGCGGCGCTGGACCACGTGATCGACGAGATGGCGTCGCACGGCACCGACGACGTCCTCGTGGCGGGCGACCTCGTCGAGGGACGCTGGGGCCGCGACGACGCGCGCACCGGCGTCTTCGGGCCGGTGCGGACCCCGTCCCAGCGGCTGCGTGCCTGGCGCCGCGCCGCGGACGTCTACTACCCGGCCTGGCGCGAGCGGTTCGAGGACCGTGGCCTCACGACCTACCCCGCCCTCGGTGACCACGAGATCGGCGACGACCCGTGGCGGGCCCGCAAGGACGCGTGGATCGACTTCAAGCGCCGCCACGTCCCCGAGTTCAAGCGGATCTATGCCGACCACATGCTGACGGGCGAGGACGGGAAGCCCCGGTTCGCCGACCGGCCCACCGGACAGGCCCGCCGCACCGCCTACGCCGTACGCCTCGACGCCGACGTCCTGCTCGTCACCCTCGACGTCTTCGAGCGCCGCGGCGGCGACGTCCACATGTCCGTCGACCCCGCGCAGCTGCGCTGGCTCGAGGGCGTCCTGCGCCAGGCCCGCAAGGACGAGGTGCCCTGGGTGATGGTCCAGGGACACGTGCCGATGACGCCGAAGGTGCGCGTCCGCAACTCCAGCAACCTCGTCTACGAGAAGGGCGCGCGCTCCGACCTGTGGAAGGCGATGGTCCGCGGCGGCGTCGACGTCTACCTGAGCGGTGAGGTGCACGACCAGACGGTCCACGAGCGCGACGGCATCCTGCAGGTGTCGCACGGCTCGCTCCTCTACCGCGGTGAGGCGTCCTACGTCCTCGGCCAGGCCACCGCCGACCGGCTGGTGCTGGAGAACCACCAGTTCCGTGGCGAGATCGGGTTCGACGACCGGCTGTGGACCACGTCGCGCCAGGGCGCACCCGGTCACATCAGCTACCCCGACGCGTCCGTGGTGACCGGCACCCTGGTCGCCAGCCGCACCCGTTCGGGAGGCCTGCGCGTGGACGACGCCGAGGGCGTGCTCGCACCGCTCGACTGACGGCGGCCGTGCGGCGTGCGCGACGTCAGGCGTTCAGGGGTCGGTCACGGTTCGGGCGAGACGGTGCGCGCGCCGTACCCTTGTCAGGTGACCGCGATCCCCACCCTCGAGCAGCTGCACGCCCTCGGGCCGAAGCAGCAGCCGACCTATCCCGACTCCGGGGCGGTCGACGCTGCCGTCGCCCGACTGAGGACCGCGCCGCCGCTCGTCTTCGCGGGCGAGTGCGACGACCTCACCGCCAAGATCGCCGCGGTGACGCGCGGCGAGGCCTTCCTGCTCCAGGGCGGCGACTGCGCCGAGACCTTCGCCGGCGTCACCGCCGACAACGTCCGCAACAAGCTGCGCGTGCTGCTGCAGATGGCGGTCGTGCTGACCTACGCCGCCTCGGTCCCCGTGGTGAAGCTGGGCCGCCTCGCCGGTCAGTACGCCAAGCCGCGCAGCTCGGACCTCGAGACCCGCGACGGGGTGACCCTTCCGGCCTACCGCGGCGACGCGGTCAACGGCTACGACTTCACGCCCGAGGCGCGCATCCCGGACCCGCAGCGGCTGGTGGACGTCTACAACTCCTCGGCCGCGACGCTGAACCTGGTCCGCGCATTCGTCACCGGCGGCTACGCCGACCTCCGCCAGGTCCACACCTGGAACACCGACTTCGTCCAGACGTCGCCGTTCGGGCAGCGCTACGAGGCGATGGCCGACGAGATCGAGCGCGCCCTCACCTTCATGAAGGCCATCGGCGCCGACCCCGACGAGTTCCACCGCGTCGACTTCCACTCCAGCCACGAGGCGCTGCTGCTGGAGTACGAGCAGGCGCTGACCCGCATCGACTCGCGCACCGACGAGCCCTACAACGTGTCCGCGCACTTCGTCTGGATCGGCGAGCGCACGCGCCAGCTCGACGGCGCCCACATCGAGCTGTTGTCGAAGATCAAGAACCCGATCGGCATCAAGCTCGGTCCCACGACGACGCCCGACGACGCGCTCGCCTACGCCGCGCGGCTCAACCCTGACAACACCCCGGGCCGGCTCACCTTCATCACCCGCTTCGGCGCCGGCAAGATCCGCGACGGGCTGCCCGCCCTGGTGGAGAAGGTCACCGCCGAGGGCCTGAACATCGCGTGGGTCTGCGACCCGATGCACGGCAACACCTTCGAGGCGTCCTCGGGCTACAAGACGCGGCGCTTCGACGACGTCATCGACGAGGTCCAGGGCTTCTTCGACGTGCACCGCAGCCTCGGCACCTGGCCCGGTGGCGTGCACGTCGAGCTCACCGGCGACGACGTCACCGAGTGCGTCGGCGGCGGCGAGGAGATCGACGAGGTGGGCCTGGCCCACCGCTACGAGTCGGTCTGCGACCCGCGCCTCAACCGGGTCCAGTCGCTCGAGCTCTCCTTCCTCGTGGCGGAGATGCTGCGCAAGGCCTGAGGCTCCCGGCGTCGCCGCCGGGACTCGAGCGGACGTAGGTCCGCTCGACGCACGCCATGGCGTGCGTCAGGCGTCCACGGCGTGCGTCCAGTCCGGCCATCGCGTCCCTGCGGCGACTCGAGCGGACGTGCGTCCGCTCGACGCACGCCATGGCGTGCGTCAGGCGTCCACGGCGTGCGTCCAGTCTGCCGCCGACCGCTGCCGCGGCACGTCGGGGGTGGCTGGTTGGATGGTGCCGTGATCGACCTGCGCTCCGACACCCTGACCCGCCCGACCGACGCGATGCGCGAGGCGATGGCCCGCGCGGAGGTGGGCGACGACGTCTACGGCGAGGACCCCACGGTCGCGGCGTTGGAGGAGCGGGTCGCCGGGATGTTCGGCCACGAGGCCGCGCTGTTCACCCCGACTGGCTCGATGGCCAACGTGCTCGCCGTGGCCAGCGTGGTCTCGCCCGGCGAGGAGGTGCTGTGCGAGTCCTCGGCCCACATCGCCCGCGCCGAGCTCGGCGCCCACGGCGCCATCACCGGTCTCACCATGCGCACCTGGACCAAGGCGCGCGGCCAGGTCGACCTGCCGGCGATCGAGGCGATGCACGCTCCGGACATGGGTCCGTTCTTCGTGCGCACCGCCGCAGTGTCGGTCGAGAACACCCACAACTTCGCGGGCGGCGCGGTCGTGCCGATCGAGGACCTGCGTGCCCTGCGGGCGTGGGCCGAGACCAACCACACCAAGATCCACCTCGACGGCGCGCGGCTGTGGAACGCCCACGTCGCCACCGGGACGCCGCTGGCGGACTACGGGCGCGTCACCGACGTGCTCGCGGTGTGCCTGTCCAAGGGCCTCGGCGCGCCGATCGGGTCGCTGATGGTCGGCTCGGCGGACGCGATCGCGGAGGCGCGGGTGCGGCGCAAGCGGATGGGCGGCGGCATGCGTCAGGTCGGCGTGCTCGCGGCGGCCGGTGCGTACGCCCTCGACCACCACGTCGAGCGGCTGGCCGACGACCACGCCAACGCGCGGCTGCTCGGTGAGGCCCTGGGGCTCGACCCGGAGGGCATCGACACCAACATCGTCGTCGTCGAGCGCCCGGACGCCGCGTCGTTCGTCGAGCGGGCGACGGCCGACGGCGTGCGCATCGCCGCCGTGGGGCCGCGCACCGTGCGCCTGGTGACCCACCTGGACGTCTCGCGAGCGGACGCCGAGCGTGCGGCCGTGGTGCTCAGCCGGCTCGCCGCCCGGTGACGCTCACCTCGCTGATCGCGGTGTAGTCGCGACCGAGGCTGCCGGGGCCCGGCGGGGTCACGGCGGTGATCGTGATGGTGACCGTCGCGGTCTGCACCGGCGGGACCTTGAGGCGCTGCATGGCGGGTTGCTCGACGAAGGTCTGATCGATCGACGAGCCGTCGTCGAAGCCCCAGGTGACGGAGAGGACGCGGCGGTTGTTGGGGTACCAGTCGACGCCGGCGACCTGCTTGGCGTAGCCGTTGACGAGTCCGACCCTGGTGACGACGCCCGGCTCGGTCAGGGTCACCGTGACGGTCTCGCCGGTCGCGTCTCCGGCCGTACGCCACGCCGTGGCCGGGTTCCCGTCGCCCATCTGGCTGGCCTCGTAGGCCACCAGGTTGCCGTCGAAGTCGGTGGTCGGCGGGGCCGTGCCGGGGACCTCGAACGCCGCACCGCGGGCCAGGTCGAGCGCCTTGCCGGCACCGGCCGGCGTCTCGCCACCGTCGTCGGTCGGGTCCGCGGTGCCGGCTGACTGGCCAGCGCCGGGGTCCGGCGCCTGCGAGGTGTCTGTCGCGCCGGCAGCGGGATCGGTGGCGACCTCGTCGCCGTCGGTGTCGAAGACCTGCAGCAGCAGGAAGGCCAGCCCCACCAGCAGCGCGGCACCCAGGACCCACCCGAGCCACGCGAGGCCGTGCACCGGCAGGTCGCCGTCGACGTCGTCGACCTCCTCGTAGGGCAGCAGGTCCTCGTGGGGGTCCCACGCCGGACGCGGTGGAGGAGGAGGGCCCGCTTCGTCGGGTACGACGTCGGGCGGGCTGGTCGGCGGGACCGGCGTGGGGTCGGCCGCCTGGACGGGTGGGACGACGGGTGGGACGACGGGAGCCGCCGAGCGGTCCGCGCCCGGCTCGGGGCCGTCGTCGCCGGTCGGGTCGGCAAGCGAGTCGGCAGCTGAGTCGGCAGTCGCAGTCGGCAGCGGAGCCCGCCGCAGGGTCGGACGCCTCCCGCCGCACATCGTCGGCCGGAGCCGGACGCTCGCGGGCCGCTGCAGTGGCGGTCACGGTCGGCGACCCGACCGGCGGTGACGGGGCCGGTGGCTGCTCGGCGGCGGACCGGCGCGGGCGCGCCGATGCGGTGCCCACAGTTGAGGCAGAACCGCCCCACCCCCAGCTCGGCGCCGCACGCCACGCACGTGTCCACGGGCCCCACGATAGGGGGACGGACCCACGTGGGGTTCCACCCGTGGGACGGGGGGTCCTACACGGCGATGTGCGGGACCTCGCCCTCGACCACCCGGCGCGGGGCGAGCTCGACGGTCAGCATCGCCACCAGGACCATCGACCCGCCCAGCAGCAGCCGCGTCGTGAGGTCCTCGCCGCCGAGCCAGACCGCGAAGAACGAGGCGAACACCGGCTCCATGCTCATGATGATCGCGCAGCGCGTCGGCGGGAGGTGCGCCTGCGCCCACGTCTGGCCGAGCAGGCCCAGCGCGCCGACCACCACCGCCATGTAGAGCACCGACCACCAGTCGGCGGCCCGGTCGGGCAGGACGATCCCGTCGGGCGCGGTCGCCAACGTGCACACCACCGCGATCACCATGACCTGCAGGATCGTCATGCCGACGGCGTCCTGGGCGGTCGACCACGCGCCGAGCCCGACGATGTGCAGCGCGTAGAGCACCGCCGACGCCAGGGTGATCAGCTCGCCGTAGCCGACGCTGAGCCCGTTGAGGGCGAGCACGCCGAGTCCGACGGTCGCGAGCGCGACGGCCGCCCAGGTGATCGGCGGGATCCGGGTGCCGAGGATCGCGGCGGCCAGCAGCGGGGTGCACACGACGTACAGGCCGGTGACGAAGCCGCTGATGCTCGCGGGGGTGTGCGCCAGGCCGGCGGTCTGGAGGATCTGCGCGACGCCGTAGAGGAGGCCGAGGACCATCGCGTGGCGGCGGACGACGGGGGAGAGCCGGCCGAGGGCCTTCGGCGCCACCACCAGCAGGGCGAGCGAGGCGATCGCGAACCGCAGCGCCAGGAAGTCGAGCGTCGGGACCCGCTCGAGGAGGTCCTTGATCATGAAGAACGTCGAGCCCCAGCATGCCGCCAGGGCGAGCAGGGCGGCCGTCGCGAGCAGGGACGTACGACGGGTCTGCTCGGCGTGCACGGACGAAATCTAGGTGGTCAGACGAGGAACAGCGTGATCGTGGAGCCCTTCGGGACCTCCTCGCCGGACCCCGGGTCGGAGCTGGCGACGAAGCCGAGCCCGAGGTAGGTGTCCGACTCCTTGGTCTCGACCTCGAAGCCGAGGCCCTCGAGCAGCTCGGTCGCGGCTTCGACCCCCATGGCCTGCACCCGGGGCACCTCGACGAGCTCGGGGCCGAGGGAGACCACGAACGACACCGTGTCGCCGCGGAAGAGGCTGGCGGTCGGCGGGTCCTGCGAGATGACGTCACCCTCGGCGACGGTGTCGCTGTACTCCTCGCCGGTGACGCTGACCTGCAGCCCGCGCTTCTCGAGGGCGGCCGAGGCGTCGTCGAAGGACTTGCCCGTCCAGTCCTTCACCTCGATCGGCTTGCGGCCGCGGCTGAGCACGAGGTCGACGGTGGCGCCGGGCTTGAGGGTGGTGCCGGCCTTGGGCGACGTCCGGATGACCTGCCCCTCGGGCACCGTCTCGCTCCAGCGTGCCTTGCTCGCACCGAACGCGAGGTTGGTGGCGGCGAGCGCGTCCTGGGCCTGGTCCTCGGTCTGCCCGGCGAGGTCGGGCACGTCGTAGCGCTCCGGGCCCAGCGACAGGGTCAGGGTCACGGTGCCGCCGTCGAGCACCTTGCCGCCCGGCCCCGGGTCGGTGGCGATGACGAGTCCGGCGGTGACGTTCTCGCTGTACGCCGGCTCGCCCGCCTCGGCCTCCAGGCCAGCATCCTCCAGCTCGGCGGTCGCAGCGGCCTCGTCGAGGCCCAGGACGCCGGGGGTGGTGGTGTAGCGCTCCCAGCCGAACCACCAGGCGCCGGCCGCGACGCCACCGACCAGCAGCACCGACAGCAGGAGGAGCAGCGGCCCCTTCCTCGACCGGCGTCGCGCGGTCGTCTCGACCGGTGCCACCCGGGTCGGGGCACGACCGGGGGCGGGCCGCGCGCTGGTCGGCGCGGCCTGGAGGGTGGTGGTCGCGGCTCCCGCGGGAGGGATCGCGGTGCGCATCGGTTCCGTGACGGGGCCGCCGGCCGGCTCGCCGGGCCCGGACGGTCCGGCAGCAGGAGCGGGGTGCCGCTCGAGGGCCGTGGTGCGGTCGGGGCTGCCGTCGTCGACGAGGCCCGAGTCTCGCGGGTGGACCTCGGTCAGCAGCGCGAGCGCGCCGGCGTCGAAGGGCTCGGGGGTGGTGTCGTCGGTGGAGGGCGGCCGGTCGACCGACTCGACCACGCGGCGGGGGAGCAGGTCGGTGGCCAGCTCGGGGTCGGACTCCAGGCCCTCGCGCAGCGCCTGCCCGACCCGGTGGAGGTGGTGCAGCAGGACGGTCGCGTCGGCCGGGCGCTGGTCGCGGTCGCGGGAGGTCGCGCGCGCCACCAGGGCGTCGACGTAGTCGGGGATGCCGGGCTCGACGAGCGACGGCATCGGCACGTCGTGGTGGACGTGGCGGTACGCCACCTGGATCGGTGACTCGCCCTCGTGGGGCTTCCTACCGGTCAGCAGCTCGTAGAGCACCACGCCGCAGGCGTAGACGTCGGCCCGGGCGTCGGAGCGGCCGTCGATGACCAGCTCCGGTGCGAGGTAGGAGACGGTGCCGATGAGCACGCCCCCGGTCGCCGTGTGCTGGGTGTCGGCGCTGACCGCCTTCGCGAGGCCGAAGTCGGCCACCTTGACGGTGCCCCCGTGCGCCTCGTCGGCGATGAGGACGTTCTCCGGCTTCACGTCGCGGTGCACCAGCCCGGCCCGGTGGGCCGCGGCGAGCGCGGAGACGACCGGCTCGAGCAGGGCCAGCGCCCGCGCGGGCGGCATCGGCGACTCCTTGCGCAGGACGTCGCGGAGGGTGTGGCCCGGGACGTACTCCATCACCAGGAAGATCGTGTCGGTGCCGTCGGAGGTGTCGTCGCCCTGGTCGTAGACGCCCACGACGTGCGGGTGGTTGAGGCGGGCGGCGGCGCGGGCCTCACGCACGAAGCGCTGGGCGAACTCCTGGTCGTCGCCGAGCCCGGGGTGCATCACCTTGACCGCGACGGTGCGGTCGAGCCGGGTGTCGGTGGCCTCGTAGACACTGGCCATGCCACCGCGGGCCACCCGGGCCAGGATGCGGTAGCGACCGTCCAGCAGCCGTCCGACCAGGGGGTCGCCAGACGCGCCGGGCGCGGTTGCGCGGGCGTGCTCGGGTGGCTCCACGGGTCGACCTCCAAGCCGGACCACGGGCGAGACGGGGAAGGATCCGGCGCGCCCATCGTACGGAAGCAGCGCCTGCGCCCACGCTCAGGCGCGGTCCCGGCGTGGCGTCACGCCGTCAGGACGGGGGCCGACCGGCCTCGAGGCGTCGCTTGATCGCCTCGCACGTTCACGACGTAGGCCCGGGTCTCGTCGTACAACCCGTGCCGCCGCACCGCGCCGAGGCCCTGGTAGTAGGCGCCGATCTTGTGCGTACGACGTTGGGTGTGGCGCGAGAGCACCTCGAGCAGCAGCACGCCCGCCGTCGCGTTGTCGCCGAGCCTGTCCAGGTCGAGCGGACGCCCGGCGTAGTGCTCCATCCAGCGTCCCGTCGAGGGCAGCACCTGCATGGCCCCGACGGCGTCGGCGTGCGAGACGAGGCCCATCTGCCACCCGGACTCCTGCCAGGACACCGCCAGCGCGAGCTGCGGGTCGACGCCGTGGTTGCGGGCCGCGCCGGCGACCACGCGGCGGACCTTCTCGCGGTCCCGGTCGGGGTGCTGCCACATCGCGGTCGGCGTGCTCCCGCGGGTCTTGCCGACGACCGGGATCTCGATCCGCTGGCCGACCTCCAGCGCGCCGTTCCTGCCGAGGTGGTTGTGCGAGACGATCTCGGCCGTCCACGCGTGGAACTTCACGGCGAGGCCCGAGACGGTGTCGCCCGGCTCGACGACGTACGCCACCAGCGTGCGCCCGGACGGGAGCCGCTCGTGGTCCGCGTGGGCGGGGGTGGCCAGGCTCGACAGCGTGGTCAGGGCGAGCACGAGGCCGGCGGCGCACCGCGCGAGCCGACGGGACGAGCCGGCTGGTCGGGCAGGTCGGGGGTGTGGGGGCACGGGGGTTGCTCCTCGTCACGTCCGCTGCGCCCGGGGTCCGAGGCCCGCGGGAGGGAAGCGCGCGAACGAGCAGTCGACGCTAGCCACTTCCGGCCGTGGGACGCGGACGGCGGCCGGGCCGGGCGTGTCGCCCCGGCCACGGCCGCCGCGCGTGGGTGCTCCGGTCCGAGGCCGGTCAGCAGCCTCCGTTGAACGTGCTGAGCTCGAACTGGGGAGCCTTGATGGACTTCTCGTTGGGGGCGCGCATCGACCAGTAGCGCATCCAGTCCATCTGCATCCGGGCCGGGTCCATCGTCGTGCCCTTCTTCGCGCGCAGCTCGAACTTCAGCTGCCGCGGCACCGGGTCGAGGGCCTCGTTGCGGCGCTCGGTGTGGATCACGTGGGCGTCGACGAACCAGGAGATGTGGTCCTTGGCGACCTCGACGGCGTACGTGTGCCAGCGGTCGTTGCGCAGGTGGCGGCCGAGGAACCCGCGGTAGGAGCTGTTGGGGAGGGTGTGGACGTAGGACTTCACGGTGTTGGTGCCGAGCGTGAAGTTCTGGATGCCGATGTCGCGGCCGCCGCAGTGCTGGTCGCGGGTGCCGCCGGGCACCAGCTCGGTGACGACCTTGAAGGGCTTGCCGCCCTTGACCTTCGCCATGGTGCGGGCGCGCATCCGGATCTCCCAGCGACCGTAGGTGTGGCCCTTGAGGTCGAGGGTGGCCGACACGCTGCCGCGCTTGGTGCTCATCAGGGTGAGCATGCCGTTCTGGGTGCGGACGACGCCGCGGCCCTTCTTCTTCCAGAAGCCCGGCTTGGGGCCGATGAACTCCTGGCGGAACACGCCGTGCTGGTACCAGCCGAACGTGTTGCCGGCGTGGATCGGGCCGGGTGCGCCGTCGTAGTGGTCGGCCGAGGCGGGGGACACGGCCGGGGAGAGCGTGAGCGCCAGCAGGCCCACGAGGGCTGCCGCGAGCGCGGATCGGAGGGGGTGCATCCCCGGCACGGTACGGACCACCCGCCGGGGTGACAACTTCGGCGGGCTCGCACGACTTCGCTGCTGCGAGGGCGCTCTCCTAGGCTGCAGCCATGACTGATGTCCCTCTCGCCGACCGTGACCTGGCCGCCCTCGTCCCCGAGTGGCTCGACTGGAGCCAGGTCGCCGAGCTGCTCGGCGTGACGCCGGGCAAGGTGCGCACGATGATCCGCGAGCACGAGCTCGCCGCCGCGGTGCCCGTGCCGGGCGCCGGCCCGCAGGGTGCCGGCCGACTTCATCCAGGACGGCCTGGTGGTCAAGGGGCTGTCCGGCCTGCTGACGCTGCTGCACGACCACCGCTTCGACGACCGCGAGTGCATCGCCTGGCTCTTCACCGACGACGACCTCCCGGGCCGCCCGATCGACGCGCTCCGCGAGAACCGCGGCAGCGAGGTCAAGCGCCGCGCCCAGGTGCTGGAGTACTGATGGCTCCGGCCGCGTCGACGGGCCGGCAGCGCTACCGCTGGCTGCTGCTCCTCGCGGCGGCGGCGATGCTCGTCGTCTGGCTGGTCGCCGGCGGCGGTCAGGACGATGAGGACCCGGCGACCGACGCGGCGAGCGGCCTGCCCGTCGTACGCCTCGCGGCTCTCCCGCCCGAGGCGGCACGGACCGTCGAGCTGATCGACGCCGGGGGACCGTTCCCCGAGCCCGACCACGACGGCGGCACCTTCGGCAACCGCGAGGAGCTGCTGCCCGACCAGCCGATGGGCTACTACCGGGAGTACACGGTCCCCACGCCCGGCGCCGACGACCGCGGTGCTCGACGCATCGTGGCGGGCGACGACGGTGAGGAGCTCTACTGGACCGACGACCACTACAGCTCGTTCGCACTCATCAGGAGGTAGGGACGTGACCGAGCGAAGCGAGGGAACCATCCAGTGCAGCGCGGGTCGAGCCTCATGGGCGCACGGAGCGAAGCGAGTACGTCCATGAGCGGACTCGCCGCGGTACTGGCAGGGCACGAACCGCGGGCATCCATCTCTGGCACGGCGCGTTCGACGTCGCCGACGTACGCCACTCCGTCGAGCACGCCGGCTGGGGCTTCGGCTGGGTGGACGGCTGGACCGGCGCCGACACGAAGCCGGCCTTCCTCGCAGCGGTGGGCGAGGCGCTCGACTTCCCCGACCACTACGGGCAGAACTTCGATGCCCTCGCCGACTGCCTCCACGACATCGGGAGTGGTCGCGACGGGGTCGTCCTGCTGTGGGACGGCTGGTCGACGCTCGCCCGCGCCGACGAGAAGGCCTTCAGCATCGCCCTCAGCGTGCTGGGCTCGCGGGTCAACGACGAGCGAGGCGTGCCGTTCACCGTGCTGCTGCGCGGCGAGGGTCCCGTCGTGCCCGGTGTCACCAGCCTCGACTGAGACGCACGCAGCTAGACCGAGCGCTGGGTCGCCGCTGCCGCGAGCTCGACGAGCACGTCGCGTGCGTGCGCGTCGATGTCGGCTGCTCGCAGGGCCTCGACCGCGTGCTCGGACAGCTGGCCGATGACCGCCTCGACCTGGGCGCGCGCGCCCGGAGTCGTCGATGATGCCGCGCAGCTCGTCGACGTCGGTGCCGGTGAGCGACGTGCCGAGCGCGGCGTCGAGGCGCTCGGCCGCGGCACGGGGAGCGGCGTCGAGCGCGAGGGCGACGAGCACGGTGCGCTTGCCCTCGACCAGGTCGTCGCCGGCCGGCTTGCCCGTCTGCTCGGGGTCGCCGAAGACCCCGAGCAGGTCGTCGCGCAGCTGGAACGCCTCGCCCAGGGGCAGGCCGAAGCGGCCGAGCTGCTCGAGCTGACCGGGCGTGGCCCCGGCGAGCGCGGCGCCGATGTGGATCGGGCGCTCGATGGAGTACTTGGCGGACTTGTAGCGCAGCACCGTCATCGCGGTGTCGACGTCCGCGCGGCCGCGCGCCTGCACGGAGACGTCGAGGAACTGGCCCGCGATCACCTCGTTGCGGCACTGCTCGAAGATGGCCAGCCCGGGAGCGACCTCGTCGGCGGGGAAGCCGCTGCGGCGCAGCATGTCCTCGGCCCAGCCGAGGAGGAGGTCGCCGAGCAGGATCGCGGCGGCGGCGCCGTACTGCTCGGGGTCGCCGCGCCATCCCGCCGCGCGGTGCTCGGCCTCGAAGGCGCGGTGGGTCGCGGGTCGGCCGCGCCGGGTGTCGGAGGCGTCCATGAAGTCGTCGTGGACGAGCGCGCTGGCGTGCAGCACCTCCAGGGAGGCGCACGCCCGGGCCAGCGCCGCGTCGTCGTCCACCGACGGCCGGATGGCCCGGTGGCCCCAGTGGCAGAAGGCCGCCCGGAACCGCTTGCCCCCGCTCACGGCCGTGCGTGCCTCGGCGATCAGGCGACCGGCGTCGGGACCGAGCGGCGCGAGCTCGGCCGCCCGTTCGTCGAGGAAGGCGTCCAGCACCTGCTGGACCCGGTCGCGGAAGTCGGCGGGGTCCCAGGTCGTCACCAGTTCAGCCTAAACATGGGACGCGGCGCCGGTGACGGCGCGGTCGTCCGTACGCTGTTGCGCATGACGCCAGCACGGGGACAGAGCATGCGCGAGAGGCTCGCGCGCGGCGACCGGTCGTTCTCCTTCGAGTTCTTCCCGCCCAAGGACGAGGCCGGCGAGCAGCAGCTGTGGCAGGCGATCACCGACCTCGAGCCCTACGGGCCGACGTTCGTGTCGGTGACCTACGGCGCGGGCGGCACGACGCGCGACCGCACGGTGGCGATCACCGAGCGGATCGCCCGGGAGACCAGCATGCTCCCGGTCGCCCACCTCACCTGCGTCGGCCACACGACCGACGAGATCGCCGCGATCCTCGACGACCTCGCCCGACGCGGGCGTCGAGCACGTGATGGCGCTGCGGGGCGACCCGCCGGGCGGTCCCGGGCACGCCGTGGACGCCGACGGAGGGTGGGCTCACCTACGCCAACGAGCTGGTCGCGCTGATCAGGGAGCGGACCGACATGCGCATCGGCGTCGCCGCCTTCCCCGAGGGCCACGTCGACGCGGCGGACCTCGACCACGACGCGCGGGTGCTCAAGGCCAAGCACGACGCCGGTGCCGAGTTCGCGGTCACCGAGATGGTGCTGCGCGCCTCCGACTACGTCGCGCTCGTCGAGCGCGGCCGCGGCCGTCGGGGCCGACCTGCCGATCATCCCGGGCATCATGCCGATCCTGAACCTCCGCTCGATGGAGCGGATGGTCGAGCTCTCGCGCCGCCAGCTGCCCGAGGAGATCACCGCCCGCCTCACGCCGTACGCCGACGACCCGGCCCGGCTGCGGGCCGAGGGCATCGCGATCGCGACCGAGCTCTGCGAGACGCTGCTCGACGCCGGGGCGCCGGGCCTGCACTTCTACACGCTCAACCGGTCCAAGGCGACGCGCGAGATCTTCGCCAACCTGCAGATCACCGTCTGACGCCCGTGCAGACCGTCACCGTGACCGGGACCGGCGTCGTCGCCCGTCGTGCCGGACAGCGCGGTGGTGCGGCTCGCGGCCGTGGCGCGGGGGAGCGGCGTCGCGGAGGCCTACGCGGCGATGTCAGCGGCCGCCGCCACCGTCGTGGAGGTCGCGCACCGCCACACCGAGGAGCGCCGGGTCGCCTCCTCCGGCATCTCCGTGTGGCCCGCCCGCGACCACGAGGGACGCGAGGCCGGCTACGAGGCGCGCCACTCCTACGCCATCGCGCTGCCCGGACCTCGCGGCCGCCGGGGCGCTGCTGGGCGACCTGGCGGCGGAGGTCGGCGACTCGCTCGCGATCGACGGGGTGGCCCTGGAGGTCACCGAGGACCACGGGGCCGGCGACCGCGCCCGCGAGGCCGCCTTCCACGACGCGCGCGAGCGCGCCGCCCAGCTGGCCCGGATGGCCGGCGCGGGACTCGGCGCCGTGCAGACGATCGTCGAGGGCGATGCCGACCGGGGCCCGTCGCCGATGCCGAAGATGGCGCTGGCCCGCGCGTCGGCACGGCGGTCTCGCGCCGGGCGAGGCGTCGGTCAGCACGACCGTCACCGTGGTGTGGGAGCTCGCCTGACGGGGCTGACGTGGCGCCCGGCCGACCATCTCGGCCACCAGCGCGGCGCTGAGGCCGGCGAACGGCAGGCCCGACCCGGTGGTGGCGTGCGCCCCGGCGGCCAGCACGCCGGCGATCGGCGTCCGCGGGCCGAGCCGCGCGCGGGCCGTGCGAGGGCCCTGCCACTGCACGCCGTGCGGCGAGCCGCCCCATGCCTCGACGAGGTCGCGCGGCGTGCGGTCGACGCGGGCGACGACCTGTCCGCGGACGTCGAGGCCGTGGCGCGCCAGCGCCGTCAGGACGTCCTCCGCGACCAGGCCGCGTGCCAGCACCGTCCACGCCGCGCGCACCGTCCGGCGCGCGGCCACCCGTGCGCACCACCAGCAGCGGGTCGCCGTGGAGCACCACCTCGTGGGGCAGGTCGGGCACCTCGCCCTCGAGCCCCACGTGGCACACGACCGGCGGGAAGGCAGGCATCGTGCGCCGGACGTACGGCGCGAGGGCGGGCAGCCGCCGCGGGTCGATCGCGACGACGACGTGGTCGGCGTCGACCTCGCCGCCCGCGGTCCGGACCGCCGCGACCCGGCCGTCGCGCACGACGAGGTCGCGTCGCCGGCGTGCCGGTCAGCACGGTGACGCCCGCGCAGCGCGAGGCGGTCGGCCATCGCCACGCCGAGGGCGGCGAGCCCGCCGGGGACGGTCCACGACCCGAAGCGCTGCTCGAGGTAGACGTCGACGCCGGCGAGCACGGGCGCCCGGCGCAGGTCGTGGCCGTCCATGACGAGCCGGTGCCCGGCGACCAGCCGCAGCCGCTCGTCGCCGAGCGACCGACGCAGCCGCTTGTGCAGCGACTCGCGCCGGTCGAGCAGTCGCCACGAGCTCGCGTGGCGCGACGTCGGGGTCGCAGGGCCGCTCGAACCACTCCTTGCGCAGCAGCTCCCACACCTCGCCGTACGACGCCACGTGGTCGACCCACTGCCGGCCCGAGGCCCGCGCCGAGCGCGTCGAAGGCCGCGAGCTGGGCGGCTCGCGAGCCGCCGGGCAGCCGCAGCGACGAGCCGTCGGCGAAGCGGTGCTCGCGGACCACGTCGAGCGGCTGGAGGTCGAGCTCGCGCTCGAGCGGGCGGCCCGACTTGCGGAACAGGTCGCGCACGACGGCCGGCAGGAGCGTCGTGGTCGGTCCGGCGTCCCAGGCGAAGCCGTCGCGCTCGACCGTGGTCAGCGCGCCGCCGAGGTGCTCGGCGCGCTCGAGGAGCGTGACCTCGTGGCCGAGCTTGGCCAGCCGGGCGGCGGCGGCCATGCCGCCGAAGCCACCACCGACCACCACCACACGAGCCACGGGGGAACCCTAGGCGTCCGCTAGGTCGGCCGGTCGACGGGCTCCTTGTTCTTCCAGCGCCGCCAGCCGCGGCGGACCAGCCGGGCGAGGACCAGCAGCAGGCCCAGGCCGGCCAGGAGCAGGACGCCGGCGATCGCGGCGGCTGCCTGCGGGTGCTCGAGCGCGAACCACACCACCCCGAGCACCGCGGCGTCCTCGGTGAGGCTGGCCCCGATGTTGGTGACCGGCTCGGGGGAGGAGTTGATGGCCAGCCGGCCGCCGGCCTTGGCCAGGTGGCTCAGCAGCGCGGTGCCGCCGCCGACGACGCCGAGCACGGCCTGGTCGAGCGAGGCGGCGTCGCCGGCGAGCAGGACGCCGATGACCGCGCCGACGGTCGGCCGGATCGCGGTGGAGATGGCGTCCCAGGTCGAGTCGATGTAGGGGATCTTGTCGGCGACGAACTCCATCGCGAACATGAAGCCGGCCGCGGCCAGCACGTCCCAGCGGCCCAGCACGTCGGGGATGTCGGCGTAGGTAGCCGACCCGGTCGGCGATGCCGAGCACCAGCACGACGAGGTAGGCGTTGATGCCGCTCGCCCACCCGCTGGAGAAGGTGAGGGCCAGGGCGTCCATCAGCGGGTCCCCATCAGTCGCACCTCGACCTCGACGTCGCGCCGGTCATCGCCACCAGCTCGTCGTACGTCGTGGAGAAGACCGCGGCCGGGTGGCCGGCCGCGGCCCACACGACGTCGTGCCGACGCAGCCACGGGTCGATCCAGGTGCGGATCGGCGCCGGGTGGTCGATGGGGGAGACGCCGCCGATCACCTGGCCGGTGTGCTGGCGCACGAAGTCGGGGTCGGCACGCTTGCAGCCGGGTCACGCCGATGCGCGTCGGCGACCGCGGCCGTGTCGACGCGGTGGGCACCCGAGGTGAGGACCAGGACGGGCTCGCCGTCGGCGTCGAAGAGCAGGCTGTTGGCGATCGCGCCGACCTCGCAGCCCAGCGCCGCCGCGGCGAGTGCCGCGGTGTGGGCGCTGTCGGGCAGGATGACCACGTCACCCGTGCCGCCGCGCCGGGTGAGGTCGCCTCGAAATGAGGTGATCGATGCGTGCTCGGTCGACATGATGCGAGCCTAGCGACGAACGACGACGATCCTCAGGGGGACTTCACGATGGCGCGCGACCTGCCGGGATCCGTGGTCAACAGCATGCGAGTGCTCGGGCTGATCGTGGCCACGTCCGGCGTGATCACCCTGCTGATCTGGCTGATGCGCGACGACGTCATCCTCGGCTGGGCCGAGGGCAACCCGTCGGCGCAGGAGCTCCTCGCCCAGGGTGGCATCGAGCTGCTGCGGGAGAGCCCGATCGTGCCGGGCTTCGTCGCCCTGTCGGTGGTCGCGTTCGTCGGCTTCGCCCTGCTGGTGCTCGTGCTCGGCTCCTTCTTCGTCGGCGGCTACGGCTGGACCCGGCCGGTGCTCACCGCCACCGCCGGTGTCGGCGTCCTGGTCGGCGTGGTCTGCCTCGACAACCACCTCCCGGCGATCTTCGTGGTGCTGTCGGCCCTGGTGATCGTCGAGGGCCTGGTGCTCCTGTTCTTCCTCTGGCAGCGCGAGACGACGACCTACCTGCGTCGGGTCTGACCGGCGTCTCGTCCCGATCTCCTGCTCGGAGTCGCGTCGGCCTTGACGGGCTGTCGGTGGCGGGTAGTACCGTTCTCGTTGTTCGAACATGTGTTCGATGCGACCCGGGTGGCGGTGACCTCGACCCCCACCGCTCCCCGGGTCGGCCCCGGGGTCGACGGATGTGCGAGGAGGCGCGATGAGGCAGTACGACGACCCCGTCGAGGTGCGACGAGGCGAGGCGGAGGACCCCGACCAGTTCCTGTGGCGGGGCAGGCTGTGGAAGGTGCGCGCGATCGTCGCGCACTGGGTGGAGACCGGTCCCTGGTGGCAGGGCGGCACCGACGGCGAGCCGTCGAGGACGGTCACCGACCTCGTCGCCGAGCGCGAGCTGTGGCGGGTGGAGGCCGGCCGCGGGATGCAGGGCGGGCGGCAGCAGGCCGGCGACCAGCAGTCCTACGGCGTCTTCGACCTGTCCTTCGACTGGACCGACGGGCGCTGGCAGCTCGTCGGGTGCCTGGACTGAGGCCGGCGATGACCTCGACGACCAGCCCCGGCCCCTACGTCGGGCCCCACATGCTTCCCGCCACCGCGCACTCCTACCTCGAGCGTTCCGCGACGTCGCTGCGCGACTCCATCACGGCGCGCGACGTGCCCACCCGCTACGCCTGTGCCCACGTCGCGGCGCTCTGCGCCGCGGCCGCCCTGCTCGCGGCGCGGGCCCGTCCGGCTCCGCGAGGCCGCCGGCAGAAGAACGCGTGGGTCCTGCTCGCCGAGGTGGCTCCCGAGCTGACCGAGTGGGCGAGCTTCTTCGCCGCTGGTGCCGGCAAGCGTGCCGCCGCCGAGGCCGGGTCCACCCGGGCCGTGACCGAGCGGGAGGCCGACGACCTGGTGCGCGACGCCGACCGGTTCCTCGCCGTGATCGAGCAGGCGCTCGGCCTGGTCCCGCACGCCAGCGTCGCCTGAGGGCGGGGAGAGGTGTCGTCAGACCCGTTCGTCCACCTCCACGTCGCCTCCGGGTTCTCCCTGCGGTACGGCGCGTCCCACCCCCACGTGCTCGTCCAGCGGGCTGCCGAGCACGGCATGGACACCCTCGCCCTCACCGACCGTGACGGCACCTACGGCGCGGTGAAGTTCGTCGGCGCCGCCCGCCGGGCCGGCATCCGGCCGGTGCTCGGGGTCGACCTCGCGGTCGTCCCGACCACCGACGCGGCCACCGGGGGCGGGGTCCCCGGGGGAGGTGCGCGCCCGCCCCGACGTCGTACGCCGGCGCGCGGTGGCGTGTCCCGCGACCCGTCCACGCAGCAGGGAGGCAGCGCGCGCGTCACGTTCCTGGCCATGGGCAGGGCCGGCTGGGCGGCGCTGTGCCGGATGGTGTCCGCGGTCCACCTGACCGGGGAGCGCGGTCGCCCCGTCGCGACGCTCGACCTGCTGGCCCCCCACCTCGCGGGTGGCGACGTGCTCGTGCTGCTCGGGCCGTCCTCGGAGCTGGGCGCGGTCGCCGCCCGGCGCCGTGACGACCTCGCCGCGGCGGTGCTTGCGCCGTGGCTGGCGGTGGTGCCGCGCCCCAACCTGCTCGTCGAGCTGGTGTCCCACCGGCTCGGCGGCCGCGCAGGCGCCTGGGGGCCGGGCACGTCGGCCCACGCCGCGCGGATGGCCGTCCTCGCCCGCCGTGCCGGACTCACGACGGTGCTGACCAACGCGGTGCGCTACGCCGACCGGATCGACGCGCCGACGGTCGACGTGCTCGACGCGGCCCGGCGACTGGTGCCGCTGGGCTCGGCCGGCCTGCGCGACGTCGGCCCCGACGGCGCTCGCGGCAACGCCGAGGGATTCCTCAAGACCGGCAAGCAGATGCACGAGGTGGCCGACGAGATCTGCCGCCTTGCCGGGTCGGGCGACAGCGAGCAGGAGGCGAGGCGGTTGCTCGCCCGCACGCGGATGGTCGCTGACCGGTGCGCGCTCGACGCGCGCACCGACCTCGGCATCGGCGAGGTGCACTTCCCGGAGCTGGAGCTCCCCGACGCCGGCCCGCACCGCACGGCCGACGCCCTGCTGCGCGCCCGCTGCGAGGCGGCGATCGGCTGGCGCTACGGCACCGGTCCGAGGATGCGGGTCTGGAAGCGGCTCGACGACGAGCTCGAGACCATCCGGACCCTGGGCTACGCGTCCTACTTCCTGACCGTCGCCGACGTCACCGACCTGATCGGCGAGATGGGCGTACGTCGTGCCGCGCGCGGGTCCGGCGCCGGCAGCCTGGTCAACTACCTGCTCGGCGTCTCCGGGGTCGACCCGATCCGCCACGGCCTGCTGATGGAGCGGTTCCTGTCGCCGCTGCGCGCCTCGCTGCCCGACATCGACGTCGACGTGGAGTCGGCCCGGCGCGAGGAGGTCTACCGCGCGATCCTCGACCGCTTCGGTGGCGAGCGCTGCGTCACCGTCTCGATGATGGACACCTACCGGGTCCGCCACGCCGTCCGCGACGTCGGCGCTGCCCTCGGCATGCCGCCGGGGGAGGTGGACGCGATCGCCAAGGCGTTCCCCCACGTCCGTGCCCGCGACGCCCGCTCGGCGCTCCGCGACCTGCCCGAGCTCCGCGCCAGCGGGCTCGGCGACGGTGCGCTCGACCGCTTCTTCGGCCTCGTCGAGCGGCTCGACGGGCTGCCGCGCCACATCGCGATGCACCCCTGCGGGGTGCTGCTCTCCGACGTGACGCTGCTCGACCGCACACCCGTCGAGGCGTCCCACGCCGGGTTCCCGATGAGCCAGTTCGACAAGGACGACGTCGAGGAGCTCGGCCTGCTCAAGCTCGACGTGCTCGGCATCCGGATGCAGTCGGCGATGGCCCACGCGGTCGCCGAGGTGCGGCGCGTCGACGGGGTGCACGTCGACCTCGACGACGAGGCGCAGGTGCCGTTCGACGACCCCACGACCTACGACCTCATCAGCAGCGCCAAGACCCTGGGCGTCTTCCAGATCGAGTCACCCGGACAGCGCGAGCTCGTCGGCAAGTCCGGCATCGAGACCTTCGACGACATCATCACCGACATCTCGCTGTTCCGCCCCGGCCCGGTCAAGAGCGACATGATCACCCCCTACCTCGAGGCCAAGCACGGGTGGCGGGACGTCCACTACCTCCACGACGACCTGCGCCCGATCCTCGAGGGCACCCGCGGCGTGGTGGTCTTCCACGAGCAGGTGATCGAGATCATCGCGACGTTCGGCGGTGTCTCCTACGCCCAGGCCGACGAGAAGCGGCGTGCGCTCGGCAGCACCGACGGGATGGCCGCGACGAGGAGGTGGTTCCTCCCGCGTGCGCTGGGCCAGGGCTACGACCTGGCGCTGGTCGAGCGCATCTGGGCGGTCCTCGAGGCGTTCGCGTCGTTCGGCTTCTGCAAGGCCCACGCGGCCGCGTTCGCCCTGCCGACCTACCAGTCGGCGTGGCTCAAGGCCCACTGGCCGGCCCACTTCCTCGCCGGGGTGCTGACCCACGACCCCGGCATGTACCCCAAGCGCCTGATCCTCGACGACGCCCGCCACGTCGGGGTCGGCGTGCGAGGGCTCGACGTCAACGCCAGCGCGTCGACCTACGTCGTGGAGCGCGCCGACGACGCCGGCGACGGGCCCGGGAGCCACGCGATCCGGCTCTCGCTCACCGACGTCAAGGGCATCAGCGCCGCCGAGGTGGCCCGCATCGTCGAGGCGCGCGGGGGTGGCCGCTACGCCTCGTTGTCCGACTTCTTCCACCGGGCGAGAGTCTCCCGACCCACCCTCGAGCGGCTGGTGCTGGCCGGCGGGTTCGACGGGGTCTACGGCATCGCGTCGGGCGGGCAGGCCCTCGACCGGCGCGGTCGGACCACGCGGCGCGACCTGCTGCTGCAGGTCGCCGAGCTCGACCTCCACGCGCGTCTGGTCGACCGGGCGTCGCGCTCGCGCGGGCGCGGCCTGACCAGGCGGAGCGCGCCGTCGACTGCCACTGCCGCCGCGAGGGAGGCCGCTGCCCGCAACAGCACCGACCCCGCGGTGCGGGACGGTTCGGGGTCGACGGAGCGGCACGCGCTGGCCGAGGCGGGCGTCTGGGCGCGCGCCTCCGCGCAGTCGCAGGCGGCGCGGCCGGTGGTGGAGGCCGCGTCGGTCCAGCTCACGCTGGAGCTCGGCGACGAGCCGGGCCGGCCGGGGGAGCGGGCGACCGGGCTGCCGGAGATGACCACGTCGGAGCGGATGCGCGCCGAGCTCGAGATCCTGGGCCTCGACGTCAGCCAGCACGCCGTCACTCCCTACGCCTCGCTCCTCGAGGCGCTCGGGGTGACCCGCAGCCGCGACCTGCTGCGCCGCCGCAGCCGGTCCGAGCTGCTCGTGGCCGGGGTCAAGGTCGCGACCCAGACACCGCCGATCAGGTCGGGGCGGCGGGTGGTGTTCCTGACCCTCGACGACGGCACCGGCCCGGTCGACGCGACCTTCTTCGAGGACGCCCAGGGGCATTGTGCCGCGACCGTGTTCTCGTCCTGGCTGCTGCTCGTGCGCGGCGAGCTGCGGCGCACCGGCCGCCGGGGCGTCTCGCTGCGAGCGACCGGCGCCTGGGACCTGCCCGCGCTGCACGCCCTCTGGCAACGCGCCCGCACCACCGACGAGGCGCTCGAGCAGGTGCGCACCGAGCTGGCCCGGCGACCCGAGGCCCTCGAGGAGCGGGCGGACGAGCCCGCCGCGAGGCGGACCCTCGTCCACTCCAGCGGCTTCCGGGTCTCGCCCTACGCCGACGTCGCGCCGGCCGGGGACCCCGCCCGCGACGTCGGACGCAAGCTCGGTGCGGCCGCCGGCGGCGATCCCCGGGTCGACGACCAACCTCCGTCCCGCACCCTGTGGCACCGCAGTCCCGGGAGCCCCGGATGAGCGGCCTCTGCCCTCCCGCCCGCCGCCCGTCCGGCCCGTGCGACCGCAGCCGGGTGGCCGACGCCGAGCCACTAGGGTTGCGCCCATGGCCCAGCCGACCGCGAGCTCCTCTGCCAGCGAGCGCCGCCAGTCCGTCCGCACCGGCGTGGCCTGGGAGGGCGTACGCCGCCTCCTCGAGCCGGTCGACGCGACCGGCGGGCAGCAGGCCCGCATCGTCGACATCGGGGGTGGCACCGGCGGGTTCGCCGTCCCGCTCGCCGAGCTGGGCCACACCGTCCAGGTCATCGACCCCAGCCCCGATGCCCTCGCCTCCCTCGACCGCCGCGCCCGCGAGGCCGGCGTCGCCGACCGGGTCACCGGCCAGCAGGGCGACCTGTCCGACCTGTCCGACCTCGCCGACGAGGCCGACCTGGTCCTCTGCCACGGCGTCCTCGAGATGGTCGACGACCCGGCGGCCTCCCTCGCCTCCATCGCCGACGTGCTGCGCCCGGGCGGCCACCTCAGCCTGCTCGTCGCCCAACGGCACGCCGCCGTGGTCGCGCGCGCCATGGCCGGCCACTTCCAGGCAGCCCGCGAGCTCCTCGACGACGCGCCCCACGGATCCGTCAGTGGGGGTCAGGCCTCTGGCGGGCGAGGCGGACGCCGCTTCACCCACGACGAGGTCGTCGACCTCCTGGTCGGTGCCGGGCTCCATCCCGAGTGGGTCCACGCCGTCCGGGTCTTCGCCGACCTGGTGCCGGGCAGCCTCCTCGACCTGGAGCCCGGCGCGACGGCGGCGCTGGTCGAGCTCGAGAGGGCCGTGGCCACCCGCCCGGAATACCTCCCGCTCGCTGCGCAGCTGCACGTCGTGGCACGCCGCTGACCGTCGTCCCGCTCGGGGCCGGCGATGACCGAGACCCCGCTGCTCCACGTCGACATGGATGCGTTCTACGCCTCCGTCGCCCTCCGTGAGCGCCCCGACCTGGTCGACCAGCCGGTCGTGGTGGGCGGCAGCGGGCGCGGCGTCGTGCTGGCCGCCAACTACGTCGCCCGCCGCTACGGCATCCGGTCGGCGCTGCCGATGACCCGCGTCCGCCGCCTCTGCCCCCACGTCGTGGTGCTCCCACCCGACTACTCCATCTTCACCAGCGTGTCCGCGTCGGTGATGGAGACGTTCCGCGACGTCACCCCGGTGGTCGAGGCGATGTCGCTCGACGAGGCGTTCCTCGACGTGAGGGGGGCGACGCGACGCCTCGGTACCCCGGCCGAGATCGCCGAGCACCTCCGCGCGACGATCCACGACGAGCAGGGCATCACCTGCTCGGTCGGGGTGGCGGCGTCGGTGTCGGTGGCCAAGGTCGCGAGCCGGCGCGCCAAGCCCGACGGCGTGGTGGTGGTGCCGCCGGCCGAGGTCACGTCGTTCCTGCACCCCCTCGACGTCGGGGAGCTCTACGGCGTGGGGGAGAAGACGCAGGCGCTCCTGCACCGCTTCGGGCTGCTGACGGTCGGCGACGTCGCCCACACGCCGCTCCAGACCCTCCAGCGTGCGGTCGGCGACCACCTCGGTCGCCAGCTCCACCACCTGGCCTGGGGCACCGATCGCAGCGACCTCAACCCGACCGCGGGCCCGCACGAGCCCGAGCGGTCCATGGGCGCCGACGAGACCTTCGCGCGCGACACCGACGACCGCGACGTGATCGTCCGCGAGCTGCTGCGCCTCTCGGCCCGCGTGGCCGGACGGATGCGCGCGGCCGGGGTGGCCGGACGCACCATCACCCTCAAGGTGCGCTTCGCCGACTTCACCACCATCACCCGCTCGCGCACGATGCCCGAGGCCACCGACGTCACCGTCGAGGTGCACCGCGGGGTGACCCGTCTCTACGACGCGCTCGGGCTCCAGCGAGCGCGCCTGCGACTCGTCGGCGTACGGGTGGAGGGACTGGTGCCGCGGACGACGGTGCACCGCCAGCTCGTCCTCGGCGAGCCCGAGCACGGGTGGGCCGAGGCCGACCGCGCGGTGGACCGCGCGACACGGCGATTCGGGGCCGCGGCGGTCCGTCCGGCGAGCCTGGTCTGACGTCCGGCTCCTGCCCCGGGGTGGAATTTTCCGGGGACGCCTACCGTAGGTGGTGGCGGGTGCCTAGACTTGCCTCAGAGGTGAGGAGGAAACGTGGAGCTCTCCGAAGAAGAACTGCGAATGCTCGAGCAGATGGAGCGCGCCCTCGTCGAAGAGGACCCCAAGCTCGCCTCGACGTTGCGCGGCACTTCCTTCCAACGGGCCGCACGTCGTCGGATGATCCTCGGCGGGGCGATCCTCCTCGTCGGCATCGGCCTCCTCATCGTCGCGGTGCTCCTCGACCTGACTGCCGTCCTCCAGACGATCACCGGCGTCCTCGGCTTCGTGGTGATGCTCGCCGGCGCGATCCTGGCTCTCACCTCCGCCCGCAGTCCCGGTCGCGCGACGCCCAAGGTTCGCGCCTCGGGTCGCACCGGCTTCGGCGTCGTCGACGGTGGTCGTCCGCACCGCCCCGCCCGCCAGCGCTCCGGGGGCCACTTCATGGAGCGGATGGAGGAGCGGTGGCGCCGTCGCCGCGAGCGCGGCCTCTGAACACCGCTGATCAAGCCTGATCGCACCCCGTCGCCCGGTCCTCGGACCGGGCGTTCGTGCGTCCGCCGCCGGCGTAGGGGCTCGCCGTACGAGCGGTGGCTGAGCCACATTCCGGGCGAGCCGAATGTGGGTGGCGCACCGCCCGCGGGCGTGTCGCCGGGGGCTCGCCGTACGAGCGGTGGCTGAGCCACATTCCGGGCGGGCGGATGTGGGTGGCGCACCGCCCGCCGGCGCGAGGAGCCAGCGCCGGTCGGCTCAGCCGACCAGCTCGTCGACCGTCCGGGTCGACTCGTGGTCCGGCGTCGCGGTCGGGGCCCGGCCCGCGCGGGAACGCGGGCGCCACGAACGGCGCCTGCCGACCACGGACGTGGGCCACCACTCGGCGCGACGCGCCTCCCGGGCCGTCACCCCGGCGGCGAGCGACTCCTCGACCAGGACGAGGTCGCCGGCCAGGTGGTCGGCGGTGAAGGTCTCGGGGTCGCGGGCGTAGCGGCTGCGCTCGAGGGCCGAGACGAGCCGATCCAGGGCCTCGGCCGCCTCGGGCGCCTGGTCGCGACCGCGTCGCGGGCGGTCCGGGCGGGAGCCGTCGTGGACGGGCGTCGCCAGCAGGTGGCCGAGCCACTCGCCGGACCGCCGGGGCGACCGGCCCGCCGGCCAGGCGTGGCCCAGGTCGACGGCCACGTCGCGCAGCTCGACCCAGAGGTCCTCGACGTCGCCGTCGAGGCGGCGCCGGCGCCGCGACGTACGGACCAGTCGCGGCGTCAGCAGCAGGAGGCCCACCAGCGCGAGGCCGAGCAGGCCGGCGACGATCGGCACCCAGGGGATCGACGAGGAGCTGCTGTCGTCCGTGGCCGCGTCGGCAGCGGCGTCGGTGCCGCGCTCGGGCAGGTCCTCGCTGGGGCGGGCGGCGCTCGGCGTGGGCGTCTCGGTGACGTCGGCGAACTGCGCCTCGGTGTAGTCCGGTGGCTGGCTGGCGCGGGACTGGGGGGTGGGCTCGAAGCGCACCCAGCCCGATCCCGGGAAGTAGAGCTCGGGCCACGCGTGCAGGTCGCGCGAGGAGAACTCCCACGAGCCGTTGGTGGCGCGCTCGGGCTCGAGGAAGCCGACGGCCACCCGGCTCGGGATGCCGATGATGCGCGCCATGATCGCCATCGACGCTGCGAACTGCTCGCAGTAGCCGACCCGGTCGTTGAGGAACGCGAGGAGGTCGGCGCTGCCGTCACCGGCGGACGGCACCTCGCTGAGGTCGTAGCGGAAGCCACCGTCCTCGCGGAACCACTGCTGCAGCACCTGTGCCTTCTGGAAGCGCGTGGGGGCGTCGGCGGTGATGCTCGCTGCGAGCCGGCGGATCTCGTTGTTGAGGGTGCTCGGCACCTCGGTGAAGATCCCGGGCACCGAGCCCGCCCCGGACACCGCGGAGTTCATCCGGTCGGCGTCGTAGCTGAGCTGGACACCGGTGTAGTCGTAGGTGCTGTTGGCCGTCGTGATGTTCTCGCGGGCGGCGATGACGTCGCGGGTGTCGAGGTCGTAGCGCCAGTCGTTGCCGGCCGCGATGCGCGTCGTCTGCGCCGCGGTGGGCAGCCACGTCGAGGCGAAGTCCGGGCCGACGCGGACGTCGTACTTGAACTCGCGGCGGGGCACGTCGAGGGCGACCCCGTCGAGCGGGGGCAGCGCACCCGTGGCGGCCTGCGACTCCGGGATCTCGCGGTCGCCGGGCGTCCACTGCGACCCGCTGAACCGGGAGAGGACCGAGATGCGGAGGTACGTCGGCTTGGGTCCCAGCGTGGTGACCCACAGGAGCGGGACGTCCTCGCCGCGGCGCAGGTCGCGGCGCAGGTCGACCATGGGGTCCTGCACCTCGACCTCGCGGGTGCCGGGTCCGTTGCCCTCGAAGACGCTCATGCTCATCGTGGGCACGGCGACCGGTACGACGACCGCGAGCGCGATGGCGGTCGCGCCGAGCGCCAGCGCCGTGTTGCCGATCGCGCCGGTGCGGACCGAGAAGGAGCCCTTCTCGCCGTCGGGCGCGCGACCCCAGCTCGTGACATGGTCGCTGTGCTGGATGAAGACCAGGGTGAGGAACAGGCCGGCGATCACCGCGAACAGCCACCACGACACCGGGTCCCCGGTGACGGCGACCGGAAGGGTGTAGCCGGCGAGCAGCACGAGGCCGGCCACGGGGGCCCGGCGCATGGTGCAGGCGATCAGGTCCACCAGCAGGACGACCAGCGTGCCGCCGATGAGGAGCAACGGGTGGACCGGCGGGACGCCGGACTGCACGGGTGCCGCGTAGCTGCGCGACGTCTGGAGCGCGTCGGACAGAGCGGTCATGAAGGTGTCGACGTTGCCCGGGGTCGGGATCGGCGACCCGGTCGTGGTGCCCAGCACGAGGAGGCCGCCGAGCACCAGCTGGCCGACGACGATCGCGAGTGCCGGGAGCCGGCTCCAGCGCGCCAGCGCGCCCGCACCTGCCAGGACGACCCCGATGAGGAGCAGCGGGATCGCGACCTCGCCGAAGTCCTCGGTCAGGACGCGCCACGACAGCACGGTCGTCCAGGACGCGAGGAGCGCGATCCCGGCGATGCGCAGCTGGTGGGGGAGCGTGCTCCACGAGGCCGTCATCGTCGGGCTCCCGCCGACGAGGCGGTGGCCCGGCTCTGCATCAGGCCGAGCTCCTGCCACGCGGTGTCGAGGCGGTCACGTGGGCCGAGGGTGATCGAGCGCCACCCGGTCGAGGTGAGGTGGGCGGTCGCGGCGGGGCCGGGCTGCACGGGCAGGTGTGGAGCCCAGGCGTCCACGTCGAGGGCGATCGCCAGGCTCGACGAGGCGTGGTGCTGCAGGCGGCGGAGGAACGGCAGGTCGGGATCGCCGAGTCCGCCGAAGATCCCGATGGTGAGACCGCCGTGCCCGGGCTCGGCCAGCCACTGGGTGTCGGGCGCGGGGGAGTGGTCGAGCTGCACGACGGCGAGCGCCTCGAGGAGCGGGATGGTGCTGGCCTCGGCGCTGTGGGAGTGCCACTCGGTCTCGCGGCTGTCACCGGACGCGGTGACCAGGCGGACGGTGTAGCCGTGGTGGGCGAGGTGGATGGCGATCGACGCGGCCGCGGACACGGCGCCCTCGAGCGAGCTGGCCGCTCCCTGGCCGCGGTGCGCGATGCCGCGGTTGTCGAGGAACACGGTCGCGCGCGACTGCCACGGCTGCTCCTCCCGGCGCACCATCAGCTCGCCGACGCGAGCCGAGCTGCGCCAGTGGACGCGCCGCAGGTCGTCGCCGCGCCGGTACTCCCGCACCGTCACGTCCTCCGCGCTGCCGGTGGCGAAGGCCCGGGGGCGGTTGTCGCCCGACCCGGTCCAGGCTCCCCCGAGGGGGATGTTCGGCAGCGGGATCGTGCGCGGGGTGACGGTGAGTCGCGTCGTGGCGTGGAACGTGCGGCCGAGCTCGACGAAGCCGAACGGGTCGGTGACCCGCACCGACATCGGGCCGATCTCGAACTGTCCGCGCAGCTCCGAGCGCACTGTGTACGTCGCGTGCCGGCGCCACCCGTGCCCGAGGCCCTCGAGCACGAAGCGCGGGCGGGTGCCGAGGACGTACGGGAGCCGCTCCTCCAGGAGCAGCACGCCCGTGGGCGTGCGCGACTCGTTGGAGACGGTGAGCTCGACGGTGGCGGGCTGCCCGGCGACGACGAGCTGGGGGGTGACCGTGCGGACGAGCGAGAGGCGGTAGCGGGAGCGCCCGACCCACCACGCGGTGAGCAGCGGCAGCACCGCGACCAGCACGCCGATGCGCACCACCGAGGAGTGGCCGACCACGATCGCGGCCACGACGGTGGTGATCCCGGCCGCCAGGAACGCCCGTCCGCGGACGGTCAGCGCAGCAAGTGCCTCACGCACGGCTGCCGCGTGGAATCGAGGTCGAGTCGGACGCGCTGGGGACCGGCACCGACTCGACGATCCCGGAGAGGATCGCGGCGGTGGTGCGTCCGCTCATGGTCGCCTCGACGTTGGGGAGCAGCCGGTGGGCGAGGACGGGGGACGTGATGCCGTGGATGTCGTCGGGCAGGACGTAGTCGCGTCCCTGCGTGGCGGCGACCGCCTTGGCCGCCCGCACGAGGTGGAGCGTGGCCCGCGGCGACGCGCCGAGGTGGAGGTCGTTGCTGACGCGCGTCGCGGTGGTGAGGGCCACGGCGTAGCGCTGCACGGCGGTGGAGACGTGCACCCGGCCGACGATCTCGATGACCTTGCGGATCTCCCCGGCGTCGGTGACCGGCTCGAGGTCGTCCAGCGGGTTGTGGGCGGTGTGTCCCTCGAGCATCGCGATCTCCGCGGACTCCACGGGATAGCCGACCGAGACGCGCGCCATGAAGCGGTCGCGCTGCGCCTCCGGCAGGGCGTACGTGCCCTCCATCTCGATGGGGTTCTGCGTCGCGATCACCATGAACGGCTTCTCGAGCATGTAGGTCGCGTTGTCGACGGTGACCTGGCGCTCCTCCATGGCCTCGAGCAGGGCTGACTGGGTCTTGGGGGAGGCCCGGTTGATCTCGTCGCCGACGATGATGTTGGCGAACACCCCGCCGGGCCGGAACTCGAACTGGCGGGTGTCCTGGTTGAAGATCGAGACGCCGGTGACGTCGGAGGGCAGCAGGTCCGGGGTGAACTGGATGCGCGCCACCGAGCAGTCGATGCTGCGGGCCAGCGCCTTGCTGAGCTGGGTCTTGCCGACGCCGGGCACGTCCTCGATGAGGAGGTGACCCTCGGCGAGGAGGACGACCAGGGCGGCGTTGACGACGTCGGGCTTGCCCGCGATGACGCGCTCGATGTTCTGGCGCACGGCGCCCGTGACCCGCCGAACGGTGTCCAGGTCGGGCGCCTGCTCGGAAAACCCAGTCGTCACGTTGTCCGTCCCCTCGTACGTGCTCGTCACCACGGTATGTGGTGCGCGCAACATACCCGTCCGGCCCGAACGGCGCGGTCCGTCGACATGGGCATCACCCACCCGGGACACCCCGGTTCCCCACTTCGCTCCACCACGGGCGACCCGATCCCCCCACCGGCGCTCCACCGGGGTCGTGCCCGGACCGTCCTGAGCGTGGATCGGCGCATCTCCACGCCTGATCCGTCGATCGGGCGGCGCGCGCCGGCACCGCCCGGAACGCCAGGACGTCCCGAAATTCGTGCGTGAAACACGCTGGATCTGGTTGACGGTGGAGCGAAGTGGAGTACTGTGGTGCGAAGTGGGGGACAGGGTCGATCTGCCCGCCGAGCAGGGGAGGTGCCGGATGTTCTTCGGCACGTACACGCCCAAGCTCGACGAGAAGGGCCGGCTCTTCCTCCCGGCGAAGTTCAGGGACGAGCTGACGGAGGGACTCGTGGTGACCAGAGGTCAGGAGCGCTGCCTCACCGTCTGGTCCATGGCTGACTTCGAGAAGCTCACCGACCGGCTCCGCGAGGCGCCGGTCACGCAGAAGAACACCCGCGACTACGTCCGCATGCTGTTCGCCGCCGCCAGCCAGGAGGTGCCGGACAAGCAGGGACGCATCAACATCCCGGCACCACTGCGGGAGTACGCCTCGCTCCGCAAGGAGTGCGTCGTCATCGGGTCGATGAACCGGATCGAGATCTGGGACCCGACCTCGTGGGCGACCTACTCCGAGGAGCAGGAGCAGAAGTTCTCCGAGCTCAGCGACGAGGTCTTCCCCGGCATCTGAGCCAGCACCACCTGAACCGGCACCGCCCGAACCAGCACCACCCGACAACTCCACAGCTGACATCGCGACCCGTATCACCAGGTCTCGAGCCCGCTCCTCGCGTGGCCATCTGGGGCACTTCCCCGGCACCAGAGGGCACCCACCCCGACAGGGGGAGAGGAGCGGGCAGGGACCTGGTGCGGCGGCTCGCCCCGTGCCACACGGCGGGGAGTGTCAGCCGCACCGCCAACCAGCAGCACCCAGCCAGCACATCCGCAGCACACCAGTGGGGTCGAGACCATGAGCACCACCCAGCCCGTGGGACGCACGTCAGCGGCACCGCCGCTGCGGGTGCGCGACCAGGCGCGCGAGGCAGCCGCCCTCATCGCGTTCTCGGCCGCCACGGCCTGCGGCCTGGCTCTGGCCCTGCTCCTGCTGACGCACCTGGGCTCCCAGGGCTGAGCAGATGACGACTCCCCGCCACGCCCCGGTGCTCCTCGACCGGGTCGTCGCCCTGCTGGCGCCTGCGCTCGAGGCCCCCGGCTCGGTCTACGTCGACTGCACGCTCGGCCTCGGCGGCCACAGCGAGGCTGTGCTCGAACGCCTCCCGAACGCCCGGGTCATCGGCATCGACCGCGACCCCACCGCCCTGCAGATGTCGAGCGAGCGGCTCGCGGCCCACGGCGACCGCTTCACCGCCGTGCACGCGGTGTACGACGAGCTGCCCGAGGTGGTCGGCTCGCTCGGCCTCGACCACGTCGACGCCGTCTTCTTCGACCTCGGCGTCTCCTCGATGCAGCTCGACGTCCGCGAGCGCGGCTTCGCCTACGCCGAGGACGCGCCGCTCGACATGCGGATGGACCCGACGACCGGCCGGACCGCGGCCGAGCTGCTCAACACCGCCACGGCCCAGGAGCTGACCCGCATCCTGCGGGAGTACGGCGAGGAGAAGTTCGCCAGCAGGATCGCCCGCGAGGTGGTCCGCCGGCGCGAGACGACGCCCTTCACCACCAGCGCCGACCTCGTCGAGCTGCTCTACGCATCGATCCCCGCCCCGGCGCGGCGTACGGGTGGCCACCCCGCCAAGCGCACCTTCCAGGCGCTGCGGATGGCGGTCAACGACGAGCTCGCCGTCCTGCGACGGGCGATCCCCGCCTCCATCGAGGTGATCGGCGTCGGCGGTCGCGTCGTCGTGGAGGCCTACCACTCCCTCGAGGACCGGCTGGTCAAGCGGGCCTTCGCCGACGCCACCCGGCTCGACGTGCCGCCGGACCTGCCGTTCGTGCCGGAGGGCGCCGAGCCGGCCCTGCGGCTCGTCACCCGCGGCGCCGAGCAGGCCGACGAGCACGAGATCGCCGAGAACCCCCGAGCAGCCTCCGTCCGCCTGCGTGCCGTCGAGCGCGTCCTCCCGTCCTCGTCCTCGTCCTCTTCCCCAGGAGCCACCCGATGAGCAGTCCCGCCCTCCAGCCCCGGACCCGCGTCACGCGGATCGCCCAGGAGGCGGTCGACAAGGCCCGCCTCACCGTGGTGCCGCGCGTGCGGTCCCGCGCGCCGCGGGTGCCGTTCATGACGCTCGTGAGCCTGGTCCTGGTCGGCGGCATCGTGGGACTGCTCCTCTTCAACACCTCCATGCAGCAGGCGTCGTTCCGGGTGTCCGCGCTCGAGTCGGAGGCCGACACCCTCGCCGCGCGCGAGCAGACGCTGCGGATGGAGCTCGACCAGCTCCGCAACCCGCAGCGGGTGGCGACCGAGGCCCAGGCGATGGGGATGGTGATCCCGTCGGCCCCGGTGTTCCTCGACCTCGAGACCGGGAAGACGACCGGCGTGCGCACGCCGGCCACCCGGGAGAACGCCATCCAGCTGCAGCCGCCGGCCCCGATCAAGCCGGCGATCCTCGCGCCCGAGCCGACCTACGTCGAGGTGCCTGCCGCGCCCACCGTCGAGGAGCAGGCCACGACGGACCCCGGGGTGGCGAACGCCAAGCCCCGCAAGTTCCGCAACCGCTGACGGCGCGGTCACGCCGTTCGACGGCACCGCACGCCTAGATTGTCGAGCAGGTCGGATCCAGCAGGGAGCCGACCGGGAAACGAGGGAGACCAGTGCCGAGCACCCGCACCAGGCGCGGCGCCTCGCGCGGCGCGCCGATGCTGCGACTGCGCGTCGGGTTCGTCCTCATCGCGATCGTCCTCTCCTTCTTCGGTGCCAGGCTCGTGCAGCTCCAGGGCGTCGACCCGCGCTCGTACGCCGTCCGCGCGGCCGCCGAGGGTGCGGTGCGGGTGCCACTGGTGGCGGAGCGCGGCGACATCCTCGACCGCAACGGCGTACCCCTCGCCGACTCGGTCAAGGGCAAGATGGTCATCGCCGACCCCGACCTCACCGCCGACCGCGCGCCCGAGCTCGCGCGGCTGCTCTCGGACCGGCTCTCCGTCGACTACTTCCGGACCCTCGCGGCACTGCGTGGTCGCAAGGAGGGCAGCCGCTACGAGTACGTCGCCCGCCGGGTGCCGAGCACCCTCGCAGGCGACACGCTGGCCGAGCTCGACGGTGCCGGGTTCACCGGCATCAGCCTCCAGGACGACCCGATCCGCTCCTACCCCTCCGGCGACGTGGCCGCCAACCTGCTCGGCTACATGGGCACCGACGAGCCGCTCGGCGGCTTCGAGCGCACCTTCGACAAGCAGCTGGCCGGCGTCGACGGCGAGGCGACCTGGCAGTCCAACTCCGGCAAGGGCGTGCGGATCCCGCTGCGCGAGAGCACGCTCAAGGCCGCGCACAACGGTGCGCCGCTGCGCACCACCATCGACCGCGACCTCCAGTGGTTCGTCCAGAAGGTGCTCGACCAGACGCGCCGGCAGTACCGCGCCGAGAGCGCATCGGCTGCCGTGCTCGACACCCGCACGGGCGAGGTCCTCGCCCTGGCCGACGTGCCGACGTTCGACGCCAACTCGCCCGCTGAGGCCGACAAGGACGACCTCGGCGCCCGCTCGATGAGCGACACCTACGAGCCGGGGTCGGTGGAGAAGGTGCTCACCGCCTCCTCGCTCATCGACGCCGGCAAGGCGTTCCCGCGGCAGAGGTTCAAGGTGCCGGGCAGCCTGGCTCGGCAGGACCGGGTGATCGGCGACTGGTTCGACCACGACACCATTCGGCTCACCCTTGCCGGGATCATCGCCAAGTCGTCCAACATCGGCACGGTGCTCGCCACCGACGCGTTCTCGCCGGTCGAGCTCGTCACCTACCTGCAGAAGTTCGGCCTCGGCCAGCGCACCGGCGTGGGCGTCCGCGGCGAGACCGCCGGACTGCTCAAGTCGGGCGACGTGATGACCTCACAGGAGAAGGACCGCGTCGCCTTCGGCCAGTCGCTGTCCGTCAACGTGCTGCAGATGGCGGCCGCCGTCAACACGATCGGCAACGGCGGCGTCCGGGTCGCACCCAGCATCATCGCCGGCTCCGCGGTCACCGACGACGGCGTCACCGTCGGCACCGACGTCGCCACCCGCACCCGGGTCGTCAGCAAGCAGGCCGCCCGCGCCACCGCCCGCATGATGGAGAAGGTCGTCGACCCCGAGGACGGTGTCGCGCCCGCGGCGCAGGTGCCCGGCTACCTCGTCGCCGGCAAGACCGGCACCGCGCAGCGCGTCGATCCCGACTGCGGCTGCTACGACGGCAGCACCTCGCTCTCGTTCGGCGGCTTCGCTCCGGCCGACGACGCCCGCTTCACCGTCTACGTCGTGGTCCACAAGCCCGGCGTCGACGGTGGTGGCGGCTCGGTCGCAGGCCCCGTGTTCTCGCGGATCATGGGCTACGTCCTGGGCCGCTACGGCGTCGAGCCGACCAACGGCACGCCGTCGCGCCTGCCCGTCGAGTGGTGACTCGATACCCTCGGCCGGTGCACGATCCTGAGAGTGCGACGCGGCCGCAGCAGTCCCTGGCGACCCCGGCGACCGAGCTCGCCGACTGGCTCGCCACCACGACGGACGTCGCCGTGCACGGTGACCTGGGCGGCGCCGTCTCCGGCATCTCGCTGAGCACCGCACGCGTGCGACCCGGTGACCTGTACGCCGCGCTCCCGGGCACGCGCGCCCACGGTGCGGACTTCGCCCCGCAGGCCGTCGCGGCCGGCGCGGTCGCGGTGCTGACCGACCCCGCGGGCCTGGACCGGCTCCCGCCGGGCACGCCCGCGCTCGTGGTGAGCGAGCCGCGCCGCGTGCTGGGTCGCCTCGCCGCGCGGATCTACGGCGACCCCGCCGCCGGGCTGCGCGTCATCGGCGTCACGGGCACCCAGGGCAAGACCACCACCACCCGCGTGCTCGAGCAGGGGCTCACCGAGGCCGGCGTGACCTCGGCGGTCATCGGCACCGTCGGCACCCGGATCGCGGGGGAGGACGTCAGGACCCAGCTCACCACGCCGGAGGCGCCGGACCTGCACGGACTGTTCGCGGTGATGCGCGAGCGCGGCGTCGACACCTGCGCCATGGAGGTCTCCAGCCACGCGCTCGTCCTCGGCCGGGTCGACGGCGTCGTGTTCGACGTCGCGACCTTCCTCAACCTCGGGCGTGACCACCTCGACTTCCACGCCGACCTCGACGACTACTTCGCCGCCAAGGCCGGTCTCTTCACCCCGGAGCGGGCCCGTGTCGGGCTGACCAACGTCGACGACGAGTTCGGCCGTCGACTCCTCGACGTCGCCGGCATCTCGATGTCGACGTACTCCTCCCGCGGTGGCGACGCCGACTGGCGCGCGGTCGACGTCGACCTGACGGCCGGGGGCGCGAGCTTCACGGTCCTCGGCCCCGACGTCGAGCTGCGCACGGAGATCCACGTGCCGGGCGAGTTCAACGTCTCCAACGCGCTGGCCGCCATCGCCTCGGCGGCGCTCGCCGGGCTCGACCCGCGACAGGTGGCCGCCGGCATCGCCCGCGTCAGCGGGGTGCCGGGTCGGCTCGAGCAGGTCGCCGCCGGCCAGGACTTCACCGTGGTCGTCGACTACGCGCACAAGCCCGACGCGCTCGAGGCGGTGCTGGCCACCCTGCGGCCGCTGACCGACGGCCAGGTCGTCGTCGTGATCGGCGCCGGCGGTGACCGCGACACCGTGAAGCGACCGGTGATGGGCGAGATCGCCGCGCGGCTCGCCGACGTCGTGGTGGTCACCGACGACAACCCCCGCACCGAGGACCCCGCGTCGATCCGCGCCGCCCTCCTGTCCGGCGCCCGCGGTCCGGCCGAGGTGGTCGAGGTGGGTGACCGCCGGCTCGCGATCCGTGAGGCCGTACGACGGGCGCGTCCCGGCGACGTCGTGCTGATCGCCGGCAAGGGCCACGAGACCGGCCAGGAGGTCGGCGACGTGGTGCACCCGTTCGACGACCGGGTGGTCGCCGCCGAGGAGGTCCGGGCCCTCGCGGCCGGCAGGGACGCCGCCGACGAGCCCGGGAGCCCCGCATGATCGAGATGTCCCTGCAGCAGATCGCCGACGTCGTCGGCGGCACCGCCCACGGCGAGGCGGTCGTCGTCGGGGGCGCGTTCGTCGACACCCGCACCCCTGAGGACGGCGGCCTCTTCGTGGCCGTGGCCGGCGAGCGGGTCGACGGCCACGACCTGGCCGAGGCCGCCGGCGCCGCCGGTGCCGCGGCGGTCCTCGGCAGCCGTCCCACCGAGCTGCCGACCGTCGTCGTGGACGACGTGACCGCGGCGCTCGGGCTCCTCGCGCGCCACGTGGTGGACCACCTGCCCGAGGTCGTCGTCCTCGCGATGACCGGCTCCCAGGGCAAGACCGGCACCAAGGACTACCTCGCCCACCTGCTGTCCGAGGCCGGGCCCACGGTCGCGACGCGAGGCAACTTCAACAACGAGCTGGGCGTCCCGCTGACCGTGCTCCGGGCGACGCCCGAGACCCGCTACCTCGTCGTCGAGATGGGGGCGCGCGGCGTCGGGCACGTCGCCGCGCTGTGCGCCATCGCGCCGCCCCGGGTGGCCGCGGTGCTCAACGTCGGCACCGCCCACATCGGCGAGTTCGGCAGCCGCGAGGCGATCGCGCAGGCCAAGGGCGAGATCGTCGAGGCGCTGCCCGCCGACGGCACCGCCGTGCTCAACGCCGACGACGACCTCGTGGTCGCGATGGCCGGACGCACCGCGGCACAGGTCGTCACCTTCGGCGGACCGACGGACGGCCCGGCTCCCGACGTCGCGGTCAGCGAGGTCACCACCGACGAGCTGGGACGACAGTCGTTCGAGATGGCCCACCGCGGATCCGGCGCCACCGTCCACCTCGCCCAGGTCGGCGCCTACCAGTGGCGCAACGCCGCCGCGGCCGCCGCGATGGCCCTCGCCGCCGGCCTCGACCTCGACACGGTCGCCGACTCGCTCGCCGACGCGGGCCCGGCCAGCCGCTGGCGGATGGAGGTGGCCGAGCGCCCCGACGGGCTCGTCGTGGTCAACGACGCCTACAACGCCAACCCCGAGTCGATGCGGGCAGCCCTCGAGACCCTCGCCGGCATGGGCGACCGCACCGGTCGTCGTACGGTCGCCGTGCTGGGCCAGATGCTCGAGCTCGGCGACGGCGCCGCGGCGGCCCACCGGGAGGTGGGTGACTACGCCGCCCGGGCCGGGGTCGACGTGCTGCTCGCCGTCGGCGACGACGCGGCGGGGATCTCGCAGGGCTTCGACGCCGTGGGCGGCGGGGGAGTGACCATCACCACGGCGGGGCGTGACGAAGCGGTCGACTGGCTGCGGCACAATGTCTCGGCTGCTGATGTCGTCCTGGTGAAGGCATCGCGGGGGGCGGCGCTGGAACTGATCGCCGACGACCTCCTGACCGGGGGCGGCAAGGAAGGAACCACCACATGAGAGCCATCCTGTTCGGAGGAGGACTCTCCCTGCTGATCTCCCTGCTCGGCACGCGCTACGCGATCCGGTTCTTCACGCGCCAGGGATTCGGCCAGCCCATCCGCGACGACGGCCCGACCACCCACCACGTCAAGCGCGGTACGCCGACCATGGGCGGTGCCGTGATCGTGCTGGCCACCGTCACCGGCTACCTCGCCGCCCACCTGATCACCGGCCAGGCGCCCACCGCCTCCGGCATGCTGCTGATCTTCCTGCTGGTGGGGCTCGGCGGCGTCGGGTTCCTCGACGACTTCCTCAAGGTCAGCCGCCAGCACAGCACCGGTCTGCGCAGCCGCGCGAAGATGATCGGCCAGACGGTCGTCGCCCTCGTGTTCGGGGTGCTGGCCCTCTCGCCGCTCCTCGAGGACGAGCGCGGCTGGCGTCCTGCGTCCAACCACATCTCCTTCATCCGCGACTACGAGCGGTTCGCGCTGCCGACGATCCTGGCGATCCTGCTCATCTGGGTCATCGTCACGGGCGCCAGCAACGCGGTGAACCTCGCCGACGGCCTCGACGGCCTCGCGACCGGCTCGTGCATCCTCATCTTCGCGGCGTACACGCTGGTCAACATCTGGCAGAACAGCCAGTCGTGCGCCCTCGAGGCGGGCGCCAAGTGCTACGAGGTGCGTGACCCGCTGGACCTCGCCGTCGTCGCGGCCGCCCTCACCGGCGCCTGCTTCGGCTTCCTCTGGTGGAACGCCTCACCGGCCCAGATCATGATGGGCGACACGGGCTCGCTGGCCCTGGGTGGCGCGATGGCCGGCTTCGCGATCATGACCCGCACCGAGCTGCTGCTGCTGATCATCGGCGGGCTGTTCGTCGTCATCACGCTGTCGGTGATGATCCAGGTGTCGGTCTTCAAGATCAGTCGGGCGAGCGGTCTGTTCCGGAGCATCTTCAAGGTCCAGCCCGGCCACCGGGTCTTCCGGATGACGCCGCTGCACCACCACTTCGAGATGCTCGGCTGGGAGCAGGTGACCATCGTCATCCGCTTCTGGATCGTCACCGGCCTCGCCGTGGCCACCGGCCTCGGCATCTTCTACGCCGAGTGGGTCGCCGGCGTTGGATGAGCAGGGTCCCGTCGGGGCGGGCGTCGACGACCTCGGCCGCACCAGCGACTGGTCCGGCGTGCGCGTCGTGGTCGCCGGGTTCGGCGTCTCCGGCTTCGCCGCGGCCGACAACCTCCTCTTCCTCGGCGCACAGGTGACGGCGCTCGACGAGTCCACCAGCGACGAGAAGGCGGAGAAGGCCCAGCTGCTGGAGACGCTCGGTGCGACCGTCCGGCTCGAGCCGGGCGCGACCGACGTGCTGCCCGACGACGTCGACCTGGTCGTCACCTCGCCGGGCTGGAAGCCGACCGCGCCGCTGCTCGCCCAGGCCGCCGAGCGCGGCATCCCGGTGTGGGGCGAGGTCGAGCTGGCGTGGCGCCTGCGCGACCCCGACGCCCCCGCCCCGTGGCTGGCCGTCACCGGCACCAACGGCAAGACCACGACGGTGCAGATGCTCCAGTCCATCCTCACCGCCGCCGGGCTCCGTGCCGTCGCGGTCGGCAACGTGGGCCTGCCGATCGTCGAGGCCGTGATGGACCCCGAGCCCTACGACGTCCTCGCCGTCGAGCTCTCCAGCTTCCAGCTCCACTACACCCGCTCGATGGCCGCGGAGTCGGCCGTCGTGCTCAACATCGCCGAGGACCACCTCGACTGGTACGACGACGAGCCGGGCGCGGGCACCGACCCGGGCGCCCGGACGGGCATGGAGGTCTACGCCGCCGACAAGGCGCGCGTCTACGAAGGTGTGCAGCGGGCGTGCGTCTACAACCTCGCCGACCCCGCCACCGAGGACATGGTCCGCGAGGCCGACGTCGGAGAGGGCGCGCGCGCCGTGGGCTTCACCCTCGGCATGCCGTCGGTGGGCAACCTCGGTGTCGTCGAGGACCTCCTCGTCGACCGGGCGTTCATCGAGGAACGGGCGACCAGCGCTGCCGAGCTCTGCACGCTGGGCGACCTCGCCTCGCCCGCCCCGCACTTCGTCGCCAACGCCCTGGCCGCGGCGGCGCTCGCGCGCGCCCACGGCGTCAGCCAGCAGGCGGTGCGCGACGGGCTGCGGGCGTTCCGTCCCGACGGTCACCGGATCGCCCACGTCGCGGAGGCCGACGGGGTGACCTGGATCGACGACTCCAAGGCCACCAACCCGCACGCCGCCCAGTCCTCCCTCTCCGCCTACGAGGACGTCGTGTGGATCGCGGGTGGCCTGGCCAAGGGTGCCCGGTTCGACGACCTGGTGGGCGCCGTGGGCGGCCGGCTGCGGGGTGTCGTCCTGCTGGGCCGGGACCGTCAGGTCGTGGCCGACGCACTTTCGCGACACGCGCCCGATGTGCCGGTCATCGATGTGGGCGCCGACGAGACTGGGGATCCGATGGAGCGCGTGGTCGACGCGGCTGCCGGGCTCGCCAGGTCCGGAGACACGGTGTTGCTCGCGCCGGGGTGCGCCTCCATGGACATGTTCGCCAACTACGGCGCCCGCGGCGACGCGTTCGCGGCCGCCGTGCACGCCCACATCGCTCGCAGCACCACCCAGCCCGACCAGCCCGACCAGCCCGACACCGACTAGAGCAGCCACCGACCCGAGGGGAGCCGCGACGGATGACCACCGCGAACCCCGGAGGAGTGGGGCTGGACGTCGGCCCGGAGCCGGCCCCCGAGACGGGCGCTGACCTGCACGGCGGCGCAGCGCCGGTGGGGCGTGCGCCGCTGGGCTCGGGGATCGTCGCGGGCTGGCGCTCGGTGCGCGAGGCGGCCGACAAGCCGCTCGCGTCCTACTACCTGCTCCTCGGCGCCTCGGGGCTGCTGCTCACCATCGGCCTGATCATGGTGCTCAGCGCGTCCAGCGTCCGGTCCTACCTCACCTACGACGACTCCTACGCCGTCGTGAAGCGGCAGCTGCTCTGGGTGGCGATCGGCCTGCCGGCCGCGTGGGTGGCGTCCCGGATGCCGATCAAGCACGTGCGCCGGCTGGCCTATCCCGGCTTCGTCTTCGCGCTGGTCCTGCTGGCGCTGGTGGCCCGCTTCGGCGTGCTGATCAACGGCAACAAGAACTGGCTCGCCGTCGGTCCGTTCACGATGCAGCCGGCCGAGGTCGCCAAGCTCGCCATCGTGCTCTGGGCGGCCAACATCTACGCCCACAAGGAGCGCCGCCTCCGCGAGCTGCACCACCTGCTGGTGCCCGTCGTGCCCGGCCTGCTCGCGGTCATCGGTCTCGTGCTCGTCGGTCGTGACCTCGGCACCGCGATGGTGCTCGGCGTGATCATGCTGGGGATGCTCTGGGTCGTCGGCGCTCCGATGCGCCTCTTCGTCCTCAGCCTCTCCGTGCTCGGGGCCGCGGCCGCGGCCCTGGCCGCGATGGACCCCGAGCGGCTCCAGCGCATCACCCACTTCACCGACCCGTTCAAGGACTACACCGACACGGGCTGGCAGCCCGCGCACGGCCTCTACGCGCTCTCGAGCGGCGGCTGGTTCGGCCAGGGCATCGGCGCCTCGACCCAGAAGTGGGGCGACCTCCCGGAGGCCCACACCGACTACATCTTCGCCGTGCTCGGCGAGGAGCTCGGCCTGGTCGGCACGCTGCTCGTGGTCGGCCTGTTCTTCACGATCGCCTACGCCGCGATCCGGGTCGCGCTCAACACGGAGGACCCCTTCGTCCGCTACGCGACCTTCGGCATCGTGGTCTGGCTGCTCGGCCAGATGATGATCAACGTCGGCATGGTGCTCGCCGTCCTGCCGGTCATCGGCATCCCGCTCCCGATCGTGTCCTACGGCGGGTCGGCCCTGCTGCCCTCGCTCGTGGCCCTCGGGCTGGTGATCGGCTTCGCGCGCCGGGAGCCGGAGGCCGCCGCCGCGCTCGCCGCACGCCGACGCAACCGCTCCGCCGGACTCTCCGCGGGTCCCGCTCGCTAGATTTGCCCCCGATGCGCGTACTTCTCGCCGGCGGCGGTTCCGCCGGCCACACCTCCCCCCTGCTCGCCACCGCCGACGCCCTGCGCCGGCTCGACCCGGCGACCGAGGTCACCTGCCTCGGCACCCGCGAGGGGCTCGAGTCACGCCTGGTCCCCGAGGCCGGCCTGCCGCTCGAGATCGTGCCGCGGGTCCCGCTCCCGCGTCGTCCCGGCCCCGACCTGCTCCGTACGCCGACCCGGTTGCGCGCCGCCCGCGCGGCCGCGCTCGAGGTGGTGGACCGGGTGCGGCCCGACGTCGTCGTCGGGTTCGGCGGCTACGTCTCCGTCCCCGCCTACCTCGCCGCCCGCAAGCGTGGCGTGCCGATCGTGGTCCACGAGGGCAACGCGATCCCCGGCATCGCCAACAAGCTGGGCGCCCGGATGACGACCCACGTCGCCACGAGCTTCCCCGCCACCGACCTGCCGCGCGCCGTGTGCACGGGTCTACCGATCCGCCGGCTCATCTCGACGATGGACCGCGGCGCGCTGCGAGCCGAGGCCCTGGCCACGTTCGGCCTGCGCGACGACCTGCCGACGCTGCTGGTCACCGGCGGCTCGCAGGGAGCCGCCCGCATCAACGCCGCCGTCGCGGGGGCGGCGTCCGCACTGTCCGCCGCAGGGGTGCAGGTGCTGCACGTCGTCGGACCCAGGAACGAGCTCACCGTGGCGTCGGGCGAGGTGCCCTACGTCGTGCTCAACTACGTCGACCGGATGGACCTCGCCTACGCCGCCGCCGACGCGGTGCTGTGTCGCTCCGGCAGCAACACCGTCACCGAGGTCTCCGGCGTCGGCCTCCCCGCGATCTACGTCCCGCTGCCCATCGGCAACGGTGAGCAGGCGCTCAACGCGCGCCCGGTCGTCGACGCCGGTGGCGGGCTGCTGGTCGCCGACGCGGCGCTGACCCCCGAGTGGGTGTCGGCCAGCGTCCCCGGCCTGCTCACCGACACCGCACGGCTCGCGACCATGGGGGCCGCGGCGACCGGAGTGATCCCGCTCGACGCCGACGAGAAGCTGGCCCGGATGGTCCTCGACGCCGGGGGCTCGCACGCATGAGGATCCCGGTCCCCGACGAGGTGCTGCCCGCCGCTGAGCTCGGACGCGTCCACTGCGTCGGCATCGGTGGCGCAGGCATCTCCGCGATCGCCCGGATCATGGCCCGGCGCGGCCTCACGGTCACCGGCAGCGACGACCACGACACCCCCTTCCTGCCGGCGCTGCGCGAGCTCGGGGTGACCTGCCACCTCGGCTACGACGCCGCCCACGTCGGTGACGCCGACACGCTCGTCGTGACGACGGCGGCGCGCGAGGACAACCCCGAGGTCCTCGAGGCGCGTCGGCGCGGCCTGCGGATCCTGCCCCGCTCCGCCGGGCTCGCGTCGGTGATGACCGGCTCCCGCGTCCTCGCCGTGGCCGGGACCCACGGGAAGACGACGACCACGGGGCTGCTCACCTCGGCGCTGCTCGCGGCGGGCGTCGATCCGTCGTACGCCGTCGGAGGCGTGCTGAGCGCCACCGGGCGCAACGCCGACGCGGGCGCCGACGACCTGTTCGTCGCGGAGGCCGACGAGAGCGACGGCGCCTTCCTGCACTACCGGCCCCACGCGGCGATCGTCACCAACGTCGAGGCCGACCACCTCGACAACTGGGGCACGGAGGAGGCCTACCACCAGGCCTTCGAGGACTTCGCCGACACGGTGGACCGAGACGGCTTCCTCGTCTGCGTCGTCGACGACCCCGGCGCGGCCCGGCTCGCCGGGCTGGCGCGCGACCGCGGCCTCGACGTCGTGACGGTGGGGGAGTCGGCGACCGCCGACGTTCGCATCCACGACCTCACGCTCGACGGCTCCACCTCGTCGTGCCGGGTCAGCCGCGGCGACGACGACCTCGGTGATCTGCGGCTGCGGATCCCGGGGCGCCACTACGTCCTCGACGCGGTCGCCGCCCTCGCGATGGGGCTGCGGCTCGGCCTGTCGTACGACGCCCTGGCCGAGGGCCTCGGCGCCTTCACCGGCACCGGACGCCGCATGGAGCTCAAGGGCGAGGTCGACGGCGTGCGCGTCTACGACTCCTACGCCCACCACCCCGTCGAGATCCGGGGTGACCTCGAGGCCGCCCGCGCGCTCGCCGGCGAGGGACGCGTCGTCGCCGCCTTCCAGCCGCACCTCGTCTCGCGCACCCGCATCTTCGGCGAGGCGATGGGCCGCGAGCTCGGCGCCGCCGACGAGGTCGTCGTGCTCGACGTCTACGTCGCCCGCGAGGACCCCGACCCCGAGGTGACGGGCCTCCTCGTCGCCGACGCCGTCCCGCTCCCGGTCCAGCACGTGACCTACGTCGACGGCCTGGGCGCCGCCGCGCAGGCGCTGGCCGAGCGCGCGCGTCCCGGCGACCTCGTCATCACCCTCGGGGCGGGCGACATCACCGGTGTCGGGCCACGGGTGCTCGACCTGCTCGGGGGTGGCTGAGTGGACCGCGAGGCCCCGGAGCAGGGCGACCGCGTCGCGACCGGCGTCACGAGCACCGGCATCGGCCGCGACGGCGGGCAGGGCGCGCCGCGCGCGGACGGCAAGCCGGTCGACCCGGGCAAGCCGATCAAGCCGGGCAAGCCGGGCAAGCCGATGAGGGAGGCCGCGGCCACCCGCCGCACCCGTCGGCGATTCGCCCGACGGCAGTGGGCGCGCCGCTGGCTGTCCCTGCGCTACGTCCTGGCCCTCCTGCTGGTCCTGGCCCTGCTCGGCACGTCGATCTACCTGGTGTTCTTCTCCACGACCCTGCAGGTCAAGCGGGTCGAGGTGGTCGGCAACAGCCTGCTGAGCGACGCCCGCGTCCGCGAGGTGGCCGACGTGCCGGTGGGCGAACAGCTCGCCCTCGTCGACCTCGGTCGTGCGGACGCCCGCGTCGGGTCGCTCGCGGAGGTGGAGTCCGTCGACGTCACCCGCACCTGGCCCGACGTCGTCCGCATCGCGGTCGTCGAGCGCACCGCCGTGGCTGCGGTCGAGCTGGCCGGCCGGCTGCGCGGCCTCGACGCCGACGGCGTGGTGTTCCGCGACTACAAGGCCGTCCCCAAGGGGATGCCGCGCGTCCGCCCCGGTGCCAACGCCGGGACCGATGCCCTGCGCGAGGCCGCCACCGTGGTGTCCGCACTGCCCGACGACCTGGTCACCCGGGTGGACCACGTCGAGGTCGCCACCGTCGACCAGATCACCCTCGTGATGCGCGACCAGCGCGAGGTGCTGTGGGGGAGTGCGGAGGAGTCGGAGCTCAAGGCGCAGGTGGTCGACAAGCTGCTGGCCGCCCAGCAGGCGCCGTACTACGACGTGAGCGTCCCGGGCAACCCGACCTACCGCACCACGCCCTGACGGACCCCCGGGGACGTTCGACCGTCCGGAGGCCCGCAGCGGAAGAAATTCTTTGCCGACACGCGACGCGCGGGCGTGTCCGCCGGGGAATCGCGGCCGTCGGTGCCTAGTCTCTGGCGAAAGGCGGGGTTGACATAACTATAACCCTCAGGCTCACGGTTAGGGTTCCGGGGGCCACCGAGGGTGTCGACCATCGTCCGTCCCCAGACTTCACAGACCCACACAAGGAAGGCCCCGGAGCCGTGGCAGCAGCGCAGAACTACCTGGCGATCATCAAGGTCGTGGGCATCGGTGGTGGCGGCGTCAACGCCGTCAACCGGATGATCGAGGTCGGCCTCAAGGGCGTCGAGTTCATCGCGATCAACACCGACGCCCAGGCACTCCTCATGAGTGACGCCGACGTCAAGCTCGACATCGGCCGCGAGCTCACCCGCGGCCTCGGTGCCGGCGCCAACCCCGAGGTGGGGGCCAAGGCGGCCGAGGACCACGCGGACGAGATCGAGGAGGTCATGAAGGGCGCCGACATGGTGTTCGTGACCGCCGGCGAGGGTGGTGGCACCGGCACCGGCGGCGCGCCCGTCGTGGCCCGCATCGCCCGCTCGCTGGGCGCGCTGACCATCGGCGTGGTGACCCGTCCGTTCGCCTTCGAGGGACGCCGCCGGGCCAACTCCGCGGAGGAGGGCATCAGCCAGCTCCGCGAGGAGGTCGACACCCTCATCGTGATCCCCAACGACCGGCTGCTCTCGATCACCGACCGCAGCGTGTCGATCCTCGACGCCTTCAAGCAGGCCGACCAGGTCCTGCTGCAGGGTGTCTCGGGGATCACCGACCTGATCACCACCCCCGGCCTGATCAACCTCGACTTCGCCGACGTGAAGTCCGTGATGGCCAATGCCGGCTCCGCGCTGATGGGCATCGGCTCGGCCCGCGGCGAGGACCGCGCCGTCGCCGCCGCCGAGCAGGCCGTGTCCAGCCCCCTGCTCGAGGCAAGCATCGAGGGCGCGCACGGCGTGCTGCTCTCCATCGCCGGTGGCTCCGACCTCGGTCTCTTCGAGATCAACGAGGCCGCCGCGCTCGTCTCGCAGGCCGCGCACGCCGAGGCCAACATCATCTTCGGCGCAACCATCGACGATGCGCTCGGCGACGAGGTGCGGGTGACCGTGATCGCGGCGGGCTTCGACGGCGGCATGCCCAAGCGACGCTCCGAGGGCAACGTGCTGCGCCAGGCCCAGCCGGCCCAGAGCCAGGAGGAGACCCGCGCCGCGGCCCAGCAGGTCGCGACCAGGGCTCCTGGACAGCCGCGCAGGGACTCGACGTCCGACCGCCCGGCCACCACGACGTTCGCGCCGTCCCAGCCGCAGCAGGGCCAGCCGTCGACCCAGGCGCCGTCCCAGCCGTCGCAGCAGTCCACCCAGCAGCCCGCCCCGTCGCGGCCGGCCCGTCAGGTGCAGTTCGAGGACGACGACCTCGACGTGCCCGACTTCCTGAAGTGAGCTGACGCAGGACCGTGCCGCTGCTCCGCCACCGTGATCGGATCGAAGGCGACCTCGTGATCGAGGTCGCCTTCACCGACGTCTCCCTGAGCCTCGGCGACGCCGCGGACGATGCGGTGCGCACCGACGCGCTGGCGCTGCTCGCGCGCGAGACCGGGGCGGCGCCGGTGCTGATGCACCAGGTGCACGGTGCCGAGGTCGAGTCCGTCGAGTCCGTCGAGGACGCGGGGCGCGCGCCGTCGTGCGACGCCCTGGTCACCTCGCAGCCCGGCGTCGCCCTCCTGGCCCGGGCCGCCGACTGCGTCCCCGTCCTGCTGGCCGACCCGGCCACCGGGTGGATCGCGGCCGTGCACAGCGGCCGGCCCGGGCTGGCCGGGGGAGTCGTCCCGGCCGCCGTCGCCGCCGTCCGCGAGAGGGGCGGCGCCCCGGCGACCGCCTGGATCGGGCCCCACGTGTGCGGAGCCTGCTACGAGGTGCCTGCCGACCTGCAGGAGCAGGTCGCGTCGGTCGTCCCCGAGGCGCGCTCCACCACCTCGTGGGGCACGCCGGGGCTCGACCTGGGTGCGGGAGTCCGCGCCCAGCTCGCCGCAGCCGGCATCGACGACGTACGCACGGTCGACGCCTGCACGCGCGAGGACGCCTCGTGGCCGTCCTACCGTCGCGACGGTGACGCGGCGACCCGGTTCGCGGGCGTCATCTGGAGCCACCGATGACCGCGCGCGCGGAGGTGCTCGCCGCCAACCTCGACGTCGTACGCCGCCGCATCGCCGCGGCGTGCGCCGAGGCCGGCCGGCCCGAGGGCGACGTGTCCCTCGTCGTCGTCACCAAGTTCTTCCCCGCCTCCGACGTCCGCCTGCTCGCCGGGCTCGGTGTCACCGACGTGGGGGAGAACCGCCACCAGGAGGCCGAGGAGAAGGCCGCCGAGTGCGCCGACCTCGGCCTGCGGTGGCACTTCATCGGCGGGCTCCAGTCCAACAAGGCCGCGGCCGTCGCCGCCTACGCCGACGTCGTCGAGTCGGTCGACCGCGCCAAGCTGGTCGGCCCGCTCTCGCGGGGCGCCCACTCCCGCGGGCACGACGTCGACGTGCTGCTCCAGGTCAGCCTCGACCCGCCGGGTGCCGGCCACCGGTCGGGTGCGGACCCCGACGACCTCGCCGACCTGGCCCGACGCGTCGAGGAGGCCGGCATGCTCCGGCTGCGCGGCCTGATGGCCGTCGCGCCGCTCGGCGAGGACCCCGATGTCGCCTTCGCCCGCCTCGCGGACGTGCGTGAGGCGTTCGTCCGCGACCACCCGGAGGCCACCACGCTGTCCGCCGGGATGAGCGGCGACCTCGAAGCGGCCGTCCGGCGTGGTGCGACACACGTGCGTGTCGGCTCCGCGGTCCTCGGTGAGAGGCCCACGGTCCAGTAATGTCCAGAACAGTCAACAGGCACCCGATCCCGGGTGCCGGGTCTAGCGGAGGATCAGTCTCATGAGCGGCGCGATGCGCAAGATCGGCGAGTACCTCGGCCTGCTCGAGGACACCGGCCACTACGACGACTACGAAGGCGACGCCGAGACCTCGACCCAGGAGGCTGTCGAGCAGCGTCCGGTCCAGCGCGAGCGTCGCCCTGCCCCTGTGTCCGACCTTGCCGAGCGCCGTCGTCCGGCCTCGGTCCAGACGGGAGTCGTGGCTGAGTTGAGCCGCATCACCACCCTGCACCCCCGCAACTACAACGAGGCGCGCCTCATCGGCGAGAACTACCGCGACGGCACGCCCGTGATCATGAACCTCAGCGAGATGGACGACAACGACGCCAAGCGTCTGGTCGACTTCGCCGCCGGACTGATCTTCGCGACCCGGGGATCCATCGAGCGGGTGACCAACAAGGTCTTCCTGCTCTCGCCGCCCAACGTGGCGATCTCGGCCGAGGACAAGGAGCGGATGGCCGAGGACGGATTCTTCAACCAGAGCTGACCCATACTCGTCCCGTGCAAGCCTTCGGTCAGGTCATCTACGTCATCCTGCTGCTCTTCATCGCGCTGCTGTGGGTGCGTTTCGTCGTCGACTGGGTCCAGGTGTTCGCGCGCCGCTGGGAGCCCAGGGGTCCGCTGCTCGTCGCCCTGGAGGGCGTCTACTCCGCCACCGACCCGCCGATCGTGGCGTTGCGTCGTGTCGTGCCACCGCTGCGGATCGGCCAGGTCGCCCTCGACCTGAGCTTCCTGCTGGTGATGGTGGGAGCATGGCTGCTGCTCAACGTGGTCGCCACCATCTTCGGCCTCTAGAACCATCCGTCACACGGGTCACTGTGCCCGGTGGCACCCCGGGCGCTATTGTCTCCTGACAGCAGAGCCACCGTGATATTCGATCGTGAAAGTTTGGGTGAGGTCATGCCGCTGACGCCTGAGGACGTGAGCAACAAGCGCTTTACGCCTGTCCGCCTCCGTGAGGGCTACGACATGGGCGAGGTGGACCAGTTCCTCGACGAGGTCGAGGCCGAGCTCGCCCGGCTCACCAAGGAGAACGAAGACCTGCGGGCCAAGCTGTCGGCCGCACAGTCCGGTGGTGGGTCGACGACGTCCGCCCCCGCGCCTGCGTCGTTCGCTCCCGCCGCTCCTGAGCCGGAGCCCGAGCCCGAGCCGGAGCCGGAGCCCGAGCGGGCCGCGCCGGCCCCCGTCGCCGCCGCGCCGATGCAGACGATGCGCGTGTCGACCGTGCCGGAGGCCTCCAACGCCGCCGCCCGCCTCCTCGAGATCGCGACGCGCAACGCCGACGAGCTCGTCGAGGACGCCAAGAACGAGGCCGACCGCATCGTCGGTGCCGCCCGCACCAAGGCCGAGCGCGTCGAGTCCGAGTCCAAGACGAAGGCCGACCGCATGGAGGCCGACGCCCGCCAGCGTTCGCAGATGCTCGACTCCGAGACCGCCGAGCGCCGCCAGCAGATGTTCGGCGACCTGGAGAAGGAGCGCGACAAGCTCAACAGCGACGTCGAGACCCTCCGCCAGTTCGAGCGCGAGTACCGCTCCCGCCTGAAGACCTACTTCACGCAGCAGCTGGAGGCACTCTCCAGCGGCAGCGAGACGCAGGCTCCCGTCGACAGCGGCAGCGCGCCCAAGCGCCTCCGCTCGGTGCTGGGTGACGACGAGAACTGATCACCCGCTCCACACGTGACGAGAACGACCGCCCCCCTTGGGGGTGGTCGTTCTCGCATTTCGGCGAGCCGAGGTTGGTTCGTCAGGGTGCAGGGGCTAGCCTCCCTGCCACCGTGTGGTTCCCGCCACACCTGACGGATGCTGGAGGCCCTCGGAGATGGCTGGCACCACGCGCAAGTCCTTGGCCGGCACCGCGGCCGCCGCTGCGAAGCGGGTGATCGGTCGCACGCGTGCCGCGGACGGGGCCACGACCACGAAGACGTCGGCGAAGAAGGCTGCGACGAAGACAGCCGCCACCGCCACCCCCGCGAAGAAGGCCCCTGCGAAGAAGGCCCCTGCGAAGAAGGCGCCCGCCACGAAGGCCGCTCCCGCGAAGAAGGCACCCGCCGCGAAGAAGGCACCCGCCGCGAAGGCCGCTCCCGCGAAGAAGGCGGCTCCCGCCAAGAAGGCGCCCGCCAAGAAGGCTCCGGCCGCGAAGAAGACCCCAGCCGCGAAGAAGACCACGCCCACCAGGTCTGCACCGACCACCTCGACCCCCACGAAGAAGGCTGCACCCGTGACGAAGGCCGCCCCGACGCCCGCCAAGAAGGCCGCGCCGGCGAAGAAGGTACGCAAGGCCACCCCCTCCACCCTCGTGGTGCTCGAGGGCGAGGACGCCTGGACCAGGAGCGAGCTCAACGAGGTCGTGAAGGAGCTCAAGGAGCACCGCGACCGCCTCACCGCCATCGTGGGTGAGTCCGAGCAGGAGCTCGCGGGCCTCATGCGCGACGCGGGCGACGGGGCCGGCCACGACCAGGCCGACGTCGGGGCGACCAGCTTCGAGCGCGACCACGAGCTGACCGTCCTGGCGCGCGAGAAGGAGACCCTGGCGCAGATCGAGCGGGCGCTGGCCCACATCGACGACGGCTCCTACGGCGTCTGCGACTCCTGCGGCAACCCCGTGGGCAAGAATCGGTTGATGGCGGTGCCGCATGCCACACTGTGCATGTCATGCAAGCAGCGCGAGGAGCGTCGCTGAACCACAGCGACCAGGCCGATCAGGTCCCGGCCCGACCCCGCGTGGATGCGCGGCTGGTGTTCGCGGCCGTCGCCCTCGTGGCCTACGGCCTCGACCTCGCCAGCAAGCAGTGGGCCCTCTCCGAGCTGGCCGACGGCGACATCCCGCTCCTCGGTGACTGGCTCATCTTGCACCTGACGTTCAACCCCGGTGCGGCGTTCAGCACCGGCACCGACTTCACCATCGTCTTCACCTGCCTGGCGATGGTGGCGGTCGTGGTCGTGCTGTGGCTGAGCCGACGGATCCGCAGCACCGGCTGGGCGCTGGCCCTCGGCCTGCTGCTCGGCGGTGTGGCCGGCAACCTCACCGACCGCATCGTGCGCGAGCCGGAGGCGTTCCACGGCCACGTCGTCGACTTCCTGATGCTGCCCAACTGGCCGGTGTTCAACATCGCCGACATGTGCATCAACATCGCCGCGGGCCTCATCATCCTCCAGACGTTCCGCGGGATCGCCCTCGACGGCACCCGTGACTCCGAGCGCGGCTCCGGGCGCGAGTCCGAGTGACCACCCACACCGAGCAGCGCACGGTCCTCGTCCCCGACGGCCTGGCCGGCGAGCGCGTCGACGCCGCGATGGCGCGGATGTTCGGCCTGTCCCGCACCAAGGCCGCCGACCTGATCGCCCAGGGCCTGGTGCACGTCGACGGTGCGACCGTCGGCAAGAGCGACCGGGTCGACGCCGGTGCGATGCTCGACGTGACGATCCCGGCCGAGCGCGACCCGCTCGAGGTGAAGCCCGAGATCGTGGAGGGCATCCGGATCATCCACGACGACGACGCCATCGTGGTGATCGACAAGCCGGTCGGCGTGGCCGTGCACCCCTCGCCCGGCTGGAACGGCCCCACCGTGGTCGGTCACCTCGCCGGCGCGGGCTTCCGCATCTCCACCAGCGGCGCCAGCGAGCGGCAGGGGATCGTGCAGCGCCTCGACGTCGGCACCAGCGGCGTGATGGTCATCTGCAAGTCCGAGCACGCCTACTCGGTGCTCAAGAACGCCTTCCGTCACCGCACGGTCGACAAGACCTACCACGCCCTGGTCCAGGGCCACCCCGATCCGCTCGCCGGCACCGTCGACGCTCCGATCGGCCGCCACCCGCACCACGACTACAAGTTCGCCGTGATGGCGGACGGTCGTCACAGCGTCACCCACTACGAGACGCTCGAGGCGCACCGCTTCGCCAGCCTGCTGGAGGTGCACCTCGAGACCGGGCGCACCCACCAGATCCGCGTTCACATGAGCGCGCTCAAGCACCCCTGCGTGGGCGACCTGACCTACGGGGCCGACCCCACCCTGGCCAAGCGGCTCGGTCTCGAGCGGCAGTGGCTGCACGCCATGCGCCTCGGCTTCGAGCACCCCGAGACCGGTGACTACGTCACCTACGAGTCCACGCACCCCGACGACCTCGCGCACGCGCTCGACGTCATCCGCGATGAAGACTGAGCTGACGCTCCGTCCGGCCACGACCGACGACCTCCCGGCCGTCGCCGAGCTCCATCTCGCCGCCCGTCACGGGGCCGGCGGCTCGTTCCCGCCCCCGGTGCACCCCGACCACGAGGCGCGGGCGTGGGTCGCGGGCTGGGACCTGTCGTCGTACGACGTCTGGGTGGCCGAGCGCGGCGGCGAGCCGGTCGGCTACGCGCGCTGGACCTCCACCTGGCTCGACGACCTCTACGTCCACCCCGACCACCAGGGCCACGGCGTCGGCACCGCGCTGTTCGAGCTCGTCGCGTCGACGCGCCCGAGCGGCTTCTGCCTGTGGGTCTTCGAGTCCAACGCGCCGGCGCGCGCGTTCTACGCCCGGCACGGCTGCCTCGAGCTGGAGCGCACCGACGGCTCGGCCAACGAGGAGGGCGCGCCGGACGTCCGCGTGGCGTGGCCCGGCGCCGACCCGCTGGCCTTCCTCCGCGGCCTGATCGACGAGACGGACCTCGTGCTCGGCGACGTGCTCGCGCGTCGTACGGCGCTGACCCGGGCGGTGCAGGCCGTGAAGCCGTCGACAGAGCGTGACCCGGTGCGCGAGGCGGAGATCGCCGAGCGGGTGGCCGGAGTGGTGCCCGAGCTGGGCGCGGAGCGGGTGGCCCGCATCGTCGACGTCATCATCACCGAGTCGCTCGACGCCGGTCGCTGAGCCGGCGCTCCGCACGCACGACGACCGGCCACGCCCGGGTCGGGCGTGACCGGTCGTCGGTCTGCGTGGGTGGAGCGGGTCCGTTCAGGTGGTGCGCGGTCGGGCGGTGGTCACCAGCCGACCAGGCCGCCCTGCCACTCCTGCAGGTCGGCGAGCTTGGCGACGATGGTCTCGTCCTGCAGACCGTGCGCCTTGCCCTTCGCCTGCTTCAGGACGTGCGCGGCCCGGGCGTGGTCGCCTGCCTCGGCTGCCGCCTCCGCGGACGCCAGGTAGGCGGCCACGTCACGGCTGAGCTTGGCGTTGCGGTTGCCGCCCACGCCGAGGTCGGCGTTGATCTTCTCGACCTCGGGGAAGGTGACGCAGTTGCCGCCACCCTCGACGACGCCCGCGGTCCACTCGATGCCGCCGAGCAGGTGCTCGAGGAACAGCGGGTCGGTGTAGGACGAGTCCACGTGACCGGCGCCCTCGTACCACGAGCGGCCGCCCTCGAAGTTGTGGCACCAGGCGATGGGGTGGTCGGCGCCCATGCTGCCGCCGCTGTAGGTCGACTCGTCGAGGGTCAGCAGGACGTGGACGTCGGGGCGCGGGTTGGCGGTGAAGTTGTACCACTCGTCGAAGCGCACCCACTGCTTCGGCAGCATCGTGGTCGACGGGTGGTTCGGGCTCTCCACGACCATCGTGGCGGTCTGCTGCGCGGGGTGGTTGCGGAAGCGGGCCGACCCACCGGTCAGGCGGCTGAACCACGGCACGGCGTGCATCTCGTCGGTGGCGGCGTGGAGGCCTACGAAGCCGCCGCCCTGGCGGATGTAGCCCTGGAACGCCGCGAGCTCCGCGTCGTCGAGGGTGCGGGGGCTGGCCGGGTTCTGGCTGTTGGTGCCGTCGACCGGCGAGGCGAACATGATCGTGGCGTACTGCGAGAGCGCCGCGGTGCTCGTGAAGGGCGTCGACGCCATGGACAGCGCGGGCTGGCCGGGCGAGCGGCCGATCGGCGGGTCCCAGACGTCGACGGTGAAGCCGTGCTCCTGGCCGAGCTTGATGACGGCGTTGGTGGTGTCGTCGATGTGGGAGTGGCGGAAGCCGAGCGTCTTCCCGACGACCAGCACCTTGTAGGGCTCCGCGGTGGCGGCGGCCTTGGAGGCGGCTGGGGCGGGATCGGCTCCGGCGGAGGCGTAGCCGGCCCCGGTCAGGAGCAGGGCGCCGGCGGCGAGGCCGGTGGTGAGAAGGCTGAGCGGTTTCCTCATGGATCGTCCTTCGTGTGGTGGGGGGAGTTTGTTTGTTTGGAACCCAAACAAATAGGACTAGAGGAACCGTATGTGACCCACGTCACCCAGGTCAACGGCCCCCGCCCGGGCCGCCGGCCCGTCGGGCCGCGTGGCCGCGCATGATGGCGGGGTGCTGCTCTACGACGACGTGGTGACCGAGTACCGCGACTTCGCGACCTACGCGGCCGGTGACTCACCGTGCTTCGAGGAGTGGGCGCTGGGCGTCGCCGAGGATGCGGAGGTGGTGGCCTGGCTGGGCACGCTGCCGCCGCTCAAGCGTCAGCCCAACCTGGTCTTCGCCGCCGCCCGGTGGCACGGTGCCCCCGCTCCGGCGCCGTACGACGCCCTGCGTGCGGTCCTGCTCGAGCAGGAGCCCGCCGTGCGCGCCACCGTCATGGCGCGGGCCACCCAGACCAACGAGGTCGGCCGTCTCGCGACCCTCGTCCCGGTCCTCGGGCTCGTCGAGGGGCCGCTGTCCCTGATCGAGGTCGGGGCCAGCGCCGGTCTCTGCCTGTTCCCCGACCGCTACGACTACGCGTGGGCGCCCCTGGGCGGGCTGCAGGGGAGCGGCGGTCCGCTGCTGCGCGCTCGGGCCACCGGCGACCTGCCGATCCCGGCCGCCCACCCGCACGTCGCCTGGCGAGGGGGCGTCGACCTCAACCCGCTCGACGTCTCGGACCCCGACGCGATGGCCTGGCTCCAGAACCTGGTCTGGCCGGAGCAGGACGAGCGCCGCGAGCGGTTGCGCGCCGCCGTCGACGTCGCCCGCCGGGAGCCACCCGCGATCCGGCAGGGGGACCTCCTCGACCACGTGGCCGACCTCGTCGACGAGGCGGCGCCCCACGGCACGCCGGTCGTCCTCCACTCGGCGGTGATCGCCTACCTCGAGGAACCGGACCGCGAGCGGTTCCACGACCTCATGGCGGGCCTCGTGGCCGACGGGCGGTGCCGGTGGATCAGCAACGAGGGGAGGCACGTCCTGCCCCGGGTCACCGGCGGGCTGGAGGTGCCCTCCGGGAGGTTCGTGACCGCGCTCGACGGCACCCCGGTGGCGTACAGCCACGGTCACGGCCACACGATCGACTGGCTCTGAGCGTGGCACCCGCCACGGCGCGGAACGGGTCGAGTGTCCTGTCGGTGGGGCCGGGCACACTGACGTAGGCTGACTGCTCTTCCCCCTCCTTCTGGATGCCCGCTGCGCAGCCAGCACCTGCCCCATCCGTGACACCGTCAGCGACCCCCGAAAGGCGCGGAAGTCTCCTCCATGTCGTCCGGCTCCTCCCTCAGCTCCGCGGGCAACTTCGTGCACCTGCACGTGCACACCGAGTACTCGATGCTCGACGGGGCGTCGTTGCTCGACGGCCTGTTCGCCCGCACCAGCGAGCTCGGCATGCCGGCGATCGCGATGACCGACCACGGCAACCTCCACGGCGCCTACGACTTCTACCGCCGGGCCAAGCAGCACGGCGTCAAGCCGATCATCGGCATCGAGGCCTACCTCACCCCCGGCACCATGCGCGGCGAGCGCCGCCGGGTCCGCTGGGGCCAGGGCGACCTCGCCGAGGAGGGCGGCAAGGACGTCGCCGGTGGCGGCGCCTACACCCACATGACGATGTGGGCCGAGACGACCGAGGGGATGCACAACCTCTTCCGGCTCGCCAGCCTCGCCAGCCTCGAGGGCTACTACTACAAGCCCCGGATGGACCGCGAGCTGCTGCAGCGCTACTCCAAGGGCATCATCGCCAGCACGGGGTGCCTGTCCGGCGAGATCCAGACCCGGCTGACGCTCGGCCAGTACGACGAGGCGCTCCGCGCCGCCGGGGAGTTCCAGGACATCTTCGGCAAGGACAACTTCTACCTCGAGCTGATGGACCACGGCATCGCCGCCGAGCGGGCCACCCGCGAGGACCTGCGCAAGATCGCCGCGACGCTCGGCCTGCCGACCATCGTCACCAACGACACCCACTACACCAACCCCGAGGACGCCGACGGCCAGGACGCCCTCATCTGCGTCGCCTCGGGCAAGCGGCTGGCCGACACCAACCGGCTCAAGTTCGACGGCGGCGGCTACTACATCAAGTCCGCGGCCGAGATGCGTGAGCTGTGGTCCGAGGTCCCCGACGGCTGCGACAACACCCTCGAGATCGCCGAGCGGTGCAACGTCGAGTTCGTCGAGTCCACCGGCGGCTACATGGCCCGCGCCGACGTCCCCGACAGCGAGACCGAGGACAGCTGGTTCCGCAAGGAGGTGTGGCGGGGCATCGAGGCCCGCTACCCCGGCGAGCGGCTGACCCAGGAGGTCAAGGACCGCGTCGAGATGGAGCTCGGCGTCATCTCGCAGAAGGGCTACTGCGGCTACTACCTCGTGGTCGCCGACTTCATCCAGTGGTCCAAGGCCAACGGCATCCGCGTCGGACCGGGCCGCGGCTCCGGAGCGGGCTCGATCGCCGCCTACGCGCTGAGCATCACCGACCTGTGTCCCCTCGAGCACGGCCTGTTCTTCGAGCGGTTCCTCAACCCCGAGCGCCCCTCGATGCCCGACTTCGACATCGACTTCGACGACGCCCGTCGCGGCGAGGTGATCAAGTACGTCACCGAGAAGTACGGCACCGAGCGGGTCGCCCAGATCGCGACCTTCGGCCGGCTCAAGGCCAAGGCCGCCATCAAGGACGCGGCGCGCGTCCTCGACCACGGCTTCGCGATCTCCGACCGCATCACCAAGGCGCTGCCCGCCGACGTGATGGGCAAGGGCGTCGCGCTCAAGGACATCTTCGACCCGCAGCACAAGCGCTACAACGAGGGCGGCGAGTTCCGCGCGCTCCACGACTCCGACCCCGACGTGCGCACGATCTTCCACACCGCGCTCGGCCTCGAGGGCCAGATCCGCAACTGGGGCGTGCACGCGGCCGGCGTGATCATGTCGAGCGAGCCCATCATCGACGTCGTACCCATCATGGCGCGGCCGCAGGACGGCGCCGTCATCACGCAGTTCGACTACCCGATGTGCGAGTCCCTCGGGCTCGTCAAGATGGACTTCCTCGGCCTGTCCAACCTCCGGATCCTCGAGGACGCGCTGGCCAACATCCAGGTCAACCGTGACGAGACGGTCGTGCTGGAGGAGCTGCCCTTCGACGACCGGCCGACCTACGAGCTGATGGGCCGCGGCGACACGCTCGGCGTCTTCCAGCTCGACGGCTCGGGCATGCGCGCGCTGCTGCGCTCCCTGCAGCCCGACGTCTTCGCCGACATCACCGCCGTCAGCGCGCTCTACCGCCCCGGTCCGATGGGCGCCGACTCCCACAACAAGTACGCCCGCCGCAAGAACGGTCGCGAGGCGATCGAGCCGATCCACCCTGCGCTCGCCGAGGCGCTCGAGCCGGTGCTGGGCGAGACCTACGGCCTGATCGTCTACCAGGAGCAGGTGATGGCGATCGCCCAGGTGCTCGCCGGCTTCACCCTGGGCGCCGCCGACAACCTCCGTCGCGCGATGGGCAAGAAGAAGAAGGAGGAGCTCGACAAGCAGTACGCCGGCTTCCAGGCCGGGATGCTCGAGCGCAACTTCCCCCAGGTCGCGATCGACAAGCTCTGGGAGATCCTGCTCCCGTTCTCCGACTACGCCTTCAACAAGTCGCACTCCGCCGCCTACGGCGTCATCACCTACTGGACGGCCTACCTCAAGGCCAACTACCCGGCCGAGTACATGGCCGCGCTCCTCACGTCCGTCAAGGACGACAAGGACAAGATGGCGATCTACCTCAACGAGTGCCGGCGCATGAAGATCCAGGTCCTCCCGCCCGACGTCAACGAGTCGCACGCCAACTTCACCCCGGTGGGCAACGACATCCGCTTCGGCCTCACCGCCGTGCGCAACGTCGGCAGCAACGTCGTCGACCGGATCGTCAGCGCGCGCGAGGAGAAGGGCCGCTACACCGACTTCAACGACTTCATGGACAAGGTCCCGGCGCTGGTGTGCAACAAGCGGGTCGTGGACTCGCTGGTCAAGGCCGGCGCCTACGACGACATGAAGCACAAGCGTCGGGCGCTCTCGATCATCCACGAGGACGCCGTCGAGAAGTACGTCCAGGCCAAGAAGGACGACGAGAGCGGTCAGGACTCGCTCATCGACATGCTGATGCCCGACGACGTCGGCGCCGCCGGTGCGACGGTCGTGATCCCGGACGTCGACGACTGGGACAAGATGACCCTGCTCGGCCACGAGCGGGAGATGCTCGGGCTCTACGTCTCCGACCACCCGCTGCTCGGCCTCGAGCACGTGCTGTCGCAGGGCACGGACTGCACGATCGGCCAGCTGATGCTCGACGAGGAGCGAGCCCACAACTCCACGCTCACCGTCAGCGGCCTGATCACCTCCGTCCAGCGCAAGATCACCAAGCGCGGCGACCCGTGGGCCACGATCACGCTCGAGGACCTCGACGGCGCGATCGACGTGCTGCTGTTCCCGAGCTCCTACACCCTCGCCTCGACGCTGCTCGTCGAGGACAACATCGTCCGCATCAAGGGCCAGCTCTCGCGTGACAAGGACCAGCCCGAGCTCCGCGCCCAGGAGGTCACGTCGCCCGACCTCACGCAGGGGCCGTCAGGACCGGTCGTGATCAGCCTGCCGTCGACCAGGTGCACCCCGCCCGTCGTCGCGCAGCTGCGTGACGTCCTCGGCACCCACCCGGGCATGACCGAGGTGCAGCTGCGACTCCTCACCCGGAGCTCGACCAAGGTGCTGCGCCTCGACGACAACCTGCGCGTCAGTCCGAGCCCCGCCCTGTTCGCCGACCTCAAGCAGCTGCTGGGGCCCGGCTGCCTGACCGGATGAGCGACGTGACCGAGGCCGCCGGCCCCGACGGCTCGACCGGCTCGGCCTCCCGGCTCCTGCGGCGCGTGCTGTCGGTGCTCGCGCTGTTCGTCGTGGGCGGCGCGGCCGGCGGGGTGCTCTGGGAGCGGCTGTGGGACGCCCCGACCGGCCTGGCCTACCAGGGCCGCTGGTACCTCGAGCCGGCCGGGCCCGACTTCTCCTTCGAGGGCATCGCCCTCTTCGTCCTCATCGCCTTCCCGCTCGGCCTCGTGCTGGCCGTGCTGGCCGGGCTGTGGCGCGGCCACGAGACCGTCACGGTGGTGGCGGTGCTCGTCTCGGCGGGCATCGCCGCGGCGGTGATGTACGCCGTCGGCACCACGCTCGGACCCCCCGACCCGCAGGCGTTGGCCGCCGGCAGGCCCGACTACACCCCGCTGCCCGGCGACCTGGGCCTGACGGCCCCCGACGACGGCCGGGTGCGGTGGCACTCCACCGCGCTGGTCGTCCTCCCCGCCGGTGCGATGGCCGGGTTGGTCGGGTCCTATCTCTTGGGGAACAGAGGGTTCGCGCGGCGCTCGCGTGGGTAGGCTTGCGCCGCCCGCAAGTGGGCAGTCCCGGCGCCGCCGGGACCCGTGCAACGGGGGAGCAGAACGAGATGAGCATGACACCGGGCGGTCCGGCCGACGGGCCTGAGTACCTCGACGGATCGGGGCCCGCACAGCCGGCGCCCGACAACGACAACAAGAAGCGGATGATCGCGGTGGGCGCGATCGTCGCCGGCGGTGCGGTCGTCGCCGGCGGCGCCTGGGCGGCCACCAGCTTCTTCTCCACGGGCGCGCAGCCGGCCGAGGCGCTGCCCGCCTCGACGGTCGCCTACTTCAGCGTCGACCTCGACCCGAGCGGCGGCCAGAAGATCGAGGCCATCAAGACGCTGCGCAAGTTCCCCGGGTTCACCGACAAGGTCGACCTCAAGACCGACGACGACCTGCGCGAGCGCTTCTTCGAGGAGGTCACCTCCTCCGGCGAGTGCGAGGGTCTCGACTACGACGCCGACGTCAAGCCGTGGCTGGGCTCGCGCGCGGCGATGGCCGTGGTGGACCTCGGCGAGGACGAGCCGACCCCGGTCGGGGTCGTGCAGACCACCGATGCCGGCAAGGCCGAGGACGGGCTGTCCGCGCTGGTCGACGCCTGCGGTGGCACCGAGGACGCTGAGGGCGAGGTCGGCGGCTGGGTGGTCGACGGCGACTGGATCGTCGTCGCGGAGACGCCGGAGATCGCCCAGAAGGTCGTCGACGCGGCTGACGGCTCGACCCTCGCGGGCAACGCCTCCTTCGAGGAGTGGACCGGCGAGGCGGGCGACGACGGCTTCATGTCGATGTACGTCGGCAAGGGCGTCACCAAGTACCTCGACGAGCTCGGCGGCATGGGCGGCATGGGGATGATGGGCATGCCCGGTGCGGCGATGGGCGAGGACGGCACGACCTCGGGCTCCGAGGAGGTCCCCGAGGAGCTCCAGCAGATGATCGACGACTTCGACGGCATGGCGGCGACCGTCCGCTTCGACGACGGCGCGGTCGAGATCGAGTACGCCATGTCCAACTACCAGCCCGACATGACCAAGTTCCTCGACAGCCAGAACGGCGCCGACATGGTCGCCGGCCTGCCGGACGACACCGTCGCGGCCTTCGGCATGTCCCTCGAGGAGGGCTGGGCCGGCGCGATGCTCGACTACGTCAAGCGCAACCTCCCCGAGGACAGCGCGACGATCGACGAACAGCTCGCGCAGTTCGAGTCCGAGACCGGGCTCGCCTTCCCGGAGGACGTCGAGACCCTCCTCGGCGAGGGCGTCACCGTCTCGCTGGGCAGCGGCCTCGACCCCGACGCCGTGGCCAACGGCGGCCCGGGCGAGGTCCCGGTCGGCATCCGGATCGACGGCGACGCCGACGAGATCCAGGCCGTGCTCGACAAGATCGCCGCCCAGGCCGGACCCGAGCTGGCCGAGTTCATGCAGGTGACCGAGGGCGACGGCTACGCCGTCCTGGCGCTGCAGGACGGCTACCGCGGCGAGCTGGAGGGCGGCGGCAGCCTCGGCGACAGCGCGGCCTACTCGGAGGTCGTGGAGTCCGACGAGGCCCAGTCGCTGCTCTTCGTCAACTTCAACGCCGACGACGACTGGCTGGTCCGCCTGACCGGCGACTCGCCCGAGGTCAGCAAGAACCTCGAGCCGCTGTCGGCGTTCGGCATCAGTGGCTGGGTCGACGACGACGTGGTCCACGGACTCATGAAGGTCACCACCGACTGACCGGTCCGCGCCCCAGGGCGTCGGTCCGGCCTCAGCGGCCGATGGTGGCGGTCACCGCTCCGGTGATCGCCACCAGGTCGGCCGGAGCGAGCTCGAGGTCGAAGCCGCGCCGTCCACCCGAGACCAGGATGGTCCCGTGCTCGAGCGCCGACGCGTCGAGCACCGTGCGGTGCCGGCGCTTCTGCCCGACCGGCGAGATGCCGCCGGCGACGTAGCCGGTGGCGCGCTCGGCGACCGCGACCTCCGCCATCACCGCCCTGCTGCCACCGAGGGCGCGCGCCAGCGCCTTGAGGTCGAGCTGCCCCGTCACCGGGACGATCCCGACGACGAGGGCGCCGCGCTGTCCTGAGCCTGTCGAAGGGTCCAGCGACGCGAGCAGCGTCTTGAAGACCCGGGCGGGGTCGACGTCGAGCGCCTCGGCCGCCTCGAGCCCGTACCCTTCGTGACGGGCGTTGGACGCCCTCCTCAGGGACCGATCGGTCAACAGGGAGTCGTGCTCGTAGGCGCGCACCTCGAAGGCGATGCCCGCCGCGGACAGCGCGACCGTGGCCGGCGTACCTCCGGCGCCGCGCGCCTTCTTCGCCATCAGCGGGGCCCGCGGGTCAGTTGGGGGACCAGGCGGTGCGGGCCACCTGGGTGGCCGGCAGCGACGGGATGACGTTGATCGCCCGGAGCTCCTCGGTGAGCATCCGGGTCACCAGCGTGAGCCGCTCGGTGGCGTCCTCCGCCTCCAGCAACGACTGACGCTCCGCCATGGGCAGCGGTGCGAGGGCCGACAGCGTCCACGCGAGGTAGTCGGGGTCGCGGGGGAGCGTGCCGCTGTAGGGGTCGCCCTGCAGCTCGGTCATCGCCACGCGGAACGCGGTGAAGGTGGCGCGGGCGCGTTCGAGCACCTCGGCCGGTACGTCCACCTCCGGCTCGGGGAGCACGGCGGCGAGGCCCTGCGGGTAGTCGATGCCCCGCTGCATCTCCTCCAGGACCAGGCGCTCGCGGGCGACGGCGACGATGTCGAAGGTCCCGTCGTCGCGGCGGTCGACCTCGGTCAGCTGCAGGACGCAGCCGACGCGGTAGACCGACTGGGCGCCGTGGTCGCCGACCTCGTAGCCCTCGCGGATCGCGACCGTGCCGAAGACCCGTTGGGCCGGGTCGTCCTCCTCGAGGAGGTGGCGCACCAGCATCCGGTAGCGGTCCTCGAAGACATGGAGCGGCACGCTCATGCCCGGGAACACCACGGTGCTCAGCGGGAACATCGGCAGTGGCTCGCTCACACCCACGACACTAGTAGCCGGTGTCCACCCGAGGGCCGCGACTTCGGCTCGACCCGCGGGGGAACCTAGAATCAGGGCATGTCCCTGATCCGTCGCATCGACCTGAGGGGCGCCGACGCGGCGTCCGTCGACTACCGCGCGAGCGTGCCCCGCGCCGAGTTCGACGTCGAGGCCGCCACGCATCAGGTGCAGCCCATCCTGGACGCGGTCCGGGCGCGCGGCGTGGAGGCGATCACCGAGTTCTCGGCCCGCTTCGACGGCGTGCAGGGCGACGACATCGCGGTGCCGCGCAAGGCCCTCACGACCGCGCTCGACGGGCTGGACCCGGCCGTGCGGGCCGGGCTCGAGGAGTCGATACGTCGCCTCCGCGCCACCTGCGAGGCCGAGCTCGAGCACGACGTCACCAGTGAGGTCGCCCCCGGGGCCACCGTCACGCACCGCAAGGTGCCGATCGACCGGGTCGGCCTCTACGTGCCCGGTGGCCTCGCCCCGCTCGTGAGCAGCGTCGTGATGAACGTCGTGCCCGCACAGGTGGCCGGCGTGCGCTCGATCGCGCTGGCGAGCCCGCCGCAGAAGAACCGCGACGGCCTGCCGGAGCCCACGATCCTCGCCGCATGCGAGCTGCTCGGCGTCGAGGAGGTCTACGCAGTCGGTGGCGCGCAGGCGATCGCCATGTTCGCCTACGGCGCCGGCCCCTGCGAGCGCGTCGACCTCGTCACCGGTCCGGGCAACATCTACGTCGCGGCCGCCAAGCGGCTGCTGCGCGGCGTCGTCGGCATCGACTCCGAGGCCGGTCCGACCGAGATCGCGATCCTGGCCGACGACAGCGCGGAGGCCGCGTTCGTCGCTGCCGACATGGTCAGCCAGGCCGAGCACGACCCGATGGCCGCGTCCGTGCTGGTCACCGACTCGCTCGAGCTCGCCGACGCGGTCGAGGCCGAGCTCGACAAGCAGGTCTTCGCCACCCGTCACACCGATCGCATCCGCACCGCGCTGGGTGGGCGGCAGTCCGGCATCGTGCTGGTCGACGACATGGACCAGGGCGTCGACGTCGTCGACGCCTACGCCGCCGAGCACCTCGAGGTCGTCACCCGCGACGCCGCCGCCCACGCCGCACGCGTGCGCAACGCCGGCGCCATCTTCGTCGGCCCGTGGTCGCCGGTGTCGCTGGGTGACTACTGCGCAGGCTCCAACCACGTGCTGCCGACCGCCGGCTGCGCCTGCCACTCCAGCGGGCTGTCCGTGCGGGCCTTCACGAAGTCGGTGCACGTCATCGACTACTCGCGCGCAGCGCTCGCCGAGGTCGCTGACCACGTCGTGACGCTGGCCGGGGCGGAGGACCTGCCGGGCCACGGCCAGGCGGTCAGCGTCCGGTTCGACAGCGACCGGTCCCAACGGTGAGCGGGCTGTTCCCACCGCTGCGCGAGGAGCTGCGGGGGATCGAGCCCTACGGTGCGCCCCAGCTCTCGCTGGAGCAGGCGCCCGTGCAGCTCAACGTCAACGAGAACCCCTACGGTCCCTCGCCCGCGGCCGCGGCCGACATCGCCCGCGCCGTCGGTGACGCCGCGGTGTCGCTCAACCGGTATCCCGACCGCGAGTTCGTCGAGCTGCGCACCGCGCTGGCGGCGTACCTCGAGACCTCCGGCGGATCCGGCATCACCCCGGAGATGGTGTGGGCGGCCAACGGGTCCAACGAGGTCATGTTGCAGCTGCTGCAGGCCTTCGGCGGACCGGGTCGGGTGGCGCTGTCGTTCGCCCCGACGTACTCGATGTATCCCGAGTACGCCCGCGACACGATGACCGAGTGGGTGGCCGGCCACCGGGCCGAGGACTTCTCGCTCGACCTCGACGCCGCGCGTCGGCTGGTGGAGGAGCGTCGTCCGTCGGTCGTGCTGCTGCCCAGCCCCAACAACCCGACCGGTACGGCGCTGCCGCCCGAGGCGGTCACGATGCTCTGCGAGGCGGCCGCCTCCTACGAGCCCGGCGGCATCGTCGTCGTCGACGAGGCCTACGGCGAGTTCCGTCGCGCCGGCACCCCGAGCGCGCTCGAGCTCATGCCGCGGCACCGCAACCTCGTCGTGACGCGCACGATGAGCAAGGCGTTCGCCCTCGCCGGGGCCAGGCTGGGCTACCTCGCCGCCGATCCCTCGATCTGCGACGCGATCCGGGTCGTCCGGCTGCCCTACCACCTCTCGGCCGTCACGCAGGCGACCGCGCTGGCGGCGCTGCGCCACGCCCCCGAGCTGCTCGGCAAGGTCGACGACCTCCGGGCCGAGCGGGACGCGACGGTGGCCTGGCTGCGCGAGCAGGGGCTCGAGGTCGCCGACTCCGACGCCAACTTCGCGCTGTTCGGCCGCTTCGCCGACCGGCACGCGGTCTGGCAGGGTCTGGTCGACCGGGGCGTGCTGATCCGCGAGACCGGTCCCGACGGATGGCTGCGCGTCTCGATCGGCACGGCCGAGGAGATGGCAGCCTTCAAGAAGGCCCTGCTGGACACCATCAACACGACGAAGGAGCCGGTATGAGCCGCACCGCGAAGATCGAGCGCACCACCAAGGAGTCCGGCGTCCTCGTCGAGGTCGACCTCGACGGCACCGGCCGCTCCGACGTGTCCACCGGCGTGGGGTTCTACGACCACATGCTCGACGCCTTCGCCCGCCACTCCCTGGTCGACCTCGTCGTCCAGACCAGCGGCGACACCCACATCGACGCCCACCACTCGGTCGAGGACACCGCGATCGTGCTCGGCCAGGCGCTGCGCGAGGCCCTTGGCGACAAGGCCGGCATCCGGCGCTTCGGCGACGCCACCGTGCCGCTCGACGAGGCGCTCGTCCAGGCCGTCGTCGACGTCTCGGGCCGTCCCTACTGCGTGCACACGGGTGAGCCGGAGGGCCAGGAGTACGTCGCCATCGGCGGCACCGGCGCCACCTACATGGGCTCCCTGACCCGCCACGTCTTCGAGACGATCTCCTTCCACGCCCACCTCGCGCTGCACGTGCGGGTGCTGGGCGGCCGCGACCCGCACCACGTGGTCGAGGCGCAGTTCAAGGCCTTCGCCCGCGCCTTCCGCGACGCCGTGGCCATCGACCCGCGCGAGACCGGCGTACCGTCCACGAAGGGCAGCCTGTGACGGCTCCGGACGTCGTCGTCCTCGACTACGGGTCGGGCAACCTCCGCTCGGTCGTGCGCGCCGTCGAGCGTGCCGGCGCCACGGTCACGCTGACCAGCGACTTCGACACCGCGCTCGCCGCCGACGGCCTCGTGGTGCCCGGCGTCGGCGCCTACGCCGCGTGCATGGCCGGCCTCCGCGAGATCAAGGGCGAGCGGATCATCGGCCGGCGGCTGGCGGGCGGTCGCCCGGTGCTCGGCATCTGCGTCGGGATGCAGATCCTGTTCGCGGGCGGGGTCGAGCACGGCGTCGAGACCGAGGGCTGCGACGAGTGGCCCGGCCTGATCACCCGCCTCGAGGCCGACGTGGTGCCGCACATGGGCTGGAACACCGTCGAGGCTCCCGAGGGCACGCAGCTGTTCGCCGGCGTCGAGGACGACCGGTTCTACTTCGTGCACTCCTACGCCGCGCGGTCGTGGGACCTCGTCACCAACGACCGCACCACCGCCCCGCTGGTCACCTGGGCCGAGCACGGGGGAGACCGGTTCGTGGCCGCCGTCGAGAACGGGCCCCTGTCCGCGACCCAGTTCCACCCGGAGAAGTCCGGGGACGCCGGCGCCGCGCTGCTGCGCAACTGGGTGGCGTCCCTGACCGCCTGAGCCGGCGGCCACGCCGACCCGCGACTTACCCCGAAAACGGGTCGCCGAGGGCCGCGGCCGCTCGTTAGCGTCGCCCGTATGACGGGGACCATGAGCATGAACCAGATCATCCACGCGGCGGTGCGCCGCGACGTGACCCGGACCGAGCAGGCGCTCCGCACGCTGCCCGACGGCGACACGGCGCGGGCCCGGGAGATCCGCACGGCCTGGCGCAACCTGGTCCGCGAGCTCACCCACCACCACGAGGCCGAGGACGAGCACGTGTGGCCGTTCCTCCAGTCGCGCGGCGTCGACCTCACGCTCCTCGAGCAGATGGAGACCGAGCACGTCGCGATGAAGCAGGCACTGTCGTCGGTGTCGGCCAGCCTCGACGCCGTCGTCGGCGCGCCGTCCACGACGAACGCCTCGGCAGCGGCCGACGAGGTCGCGCGAGCCCGTGAGGTGATCAACGGCCACCTCGACCACGAGGAACGCGACGTCGAGGGCCCGATGGGCGCGTTGCACGACGACGAGGAGTTCAAGGCGCTGACCAAGAAGCTGCGCCCGGCCAGTCCCGTCGACGCGGCCAACTCGCTGGCGTGGATGCAGGACGGCGCGGGGGAGCGGGAGCGGTCCGCGTTGCGCGCGACCATCCCTGGGCCCGTGATCACGATCCTCACCCTGCTCGTCGCGCGCCGCTACCGTCGCGAGATCGCGCCCGTCTGGCGCTGATCCGCCTCCGCCGACGGAGCGCGGACCTACCCATCCCGGGGGATTGCCGGTGGTCCGGGCCGGGTCTACGTTCGGCTCACGGACCGCGGCAGCGCCGCCGCGCCGGGAGGGAGTCGTCATGGCTCAGCACCGTGCCCGCCTGCTCGCCGTCGTTGCCGCCACGGCGGTCGCGCTCACCGTCGTCGGGACCCAGTCGGGTGCCCAGGCCGGGGGTGGCGGGGGACACGGCGGACACGGGGGGCACAGCGGACACGGGGGACACGGGGGACACGGACCGAGACCGCCCGAACGGCCGACGAAGGTCGTGGTGATCGTCGTCGACGCCCTCAGCAAGGAGATCGTCGACACCTACGGCATGCGCAACGTGCAGGCGCTGATGAAGGACGGCGTCGACACGCCCAAGGGCTACCTCGGCCACACCGGGTCGGTCACGGTCGTCACCCACAACGTGGTCACGACGGGGGCGTCTCCCAAGCACATGGGCTGGACCACCGAGGGCTACCGCGACGTGGCCGGCCTGCTCGGCGCCCCCGGCGGCCTCTACATCACCAGCAACTTCGGGCGTGACCAGATGACGCCGCTGCAGCAGGCGGCCGGCTACCCGCACCTGTCCGACTACCTCGACGACACCGGCAAGGTGTTCACCGTCAGCCCCAAGGGCTACGCCGCGTGGGGCCTCAGCGGTCCGGGCTCGGCGAACACCTCGACCATCACGTTCGGCAGCGGCCCGACCTGCACCGGCCCCGACGGCACCCCCACGCGCTACCGCCAGCCGACCGGCGCCAACGTGCCGGCGTACTTCTCCACCGCCTGCGGCTCCCGCTGGCTCGCCCGGCGCGACACGATCTACGACACCGGCCAGTACCCGGCGCAGCTGTACCCGGCCACCGACAACCGCTACGTCGTGGGCCACGACCCGGTCCAGCAGGGCGGGGACATCTGGGCCACGGACGCCGTCCTCGAGATCATGGGGCAGGAGGGCGACGGCTGGAGCGGCATCTTCGTGAGCCTCCCCGGCGTCGACAAGGCCGCGCACATGTGGGGCGGCGTCAACGACCCCGAGGGCGCGACGCCCGGCTACGACCCGATGACGCACATGCGGTACGCCACCGAGACCGCGGACGCCCAGGTCGGCCGGATCATGCAGGCGCTCGAGGACAGCGGCCAGCTCGACGACACGCTCGTCGTCCTCACCGCCGACCACGGCTCCGTCGCGGCCGCGGACGGCCACTTCCACGGCGACTTCGAGCCGGTGAACGACTACGGCTACTTCAACTGGTACTACGGCTCGCCGGTCAACGACGTGCCGTACCTGAGCCCGCAGGAGGCGCTGCAGCCGCTCATCGACGGCACCGACGACGGCACCGGGAAGACCAACGTCGGCTTCTCCTACAGCGACTCCTCGCTCAACGTGTGGTTGAAGGACCAGTCACCGGAGAAGGTCGCCGAGGCGGCGGCCATCATGGAGGACCTGGCCGACGTCACCGCCGTGTGGCGGCGCAACGGCGACCACTTCGACCTGGTCAGCCCGGTGCGCTGGGACCGGATGCACGGCGCGGAGAAGCGGTGGTTCGCCACCAAGGCGCAGGAGCTCGTCGACACGCAGGCCGCCGACTACGGTCCCGACCTGATCGCGACGCTGCCCGACAACACGACGTACTCCGTCCTCGGCGACCACGGCGGCATCCAGCGCGCGGCGCAGCAGGTCCCGATCGTCTTCGCCGGCGCCAACACCTCGCACCAGGACCTGCGCGCGGAGGTGAGGTCGGTCGACATCATGCCGACCATCCTGCGGGCCATGGGCATCGCCCCGACCCGCCCGATGGACGGGATCGCCTACGAGCTGCCGACCCTGAAGCGCGGCCGCCACTAGACGCCTCGCGGGGAGGCCGGGTTGCCCACTACCTCCGCCCTGCCGGCGTACCGGGGAAGGTCGTCGCGACATGGCGAGCACGATCCTCCCCACTATCGCCTCCTGCGGCCGCGACCGGGCGACGCGTCTCGCCGGGCCACCACCCGGTGGGGACGGGGAGCGGTCGCTCCTAGGATCGACCCATGCCCAGCACCCCCGAGCAGCCCTACCTCGAGCTCCTTCCCGCCGTGGACATCAAGGGCGGCCAGGCCGTCCAGCTGGTGCAGGGGGTGGACGGGTCCGAGAAGCGGTTCGGCGACCCGATCGAGGCGGCGCTGCGCTGGCAGGAGGCAGGCGCGGAGTGGATCCACCTCGTCGACCTCGACGCGGCCTTCGGCCACGGGCACAACCGCGAGCTCCAGGCCCGGATCGTCGGCACCCTCGACATCCAGGTCGAGATGAGCGGCGGCATCCGCGACGACGAGTCGCTGGAGGCCGCGATGGCCGCCGGGTGCCGGCGGGTCAACATCGGCACCGCCGCGCTCGAGCAGCCCGAGTGGTGCGCCCGCGCCATCGCGACGTACGGCGACCGGGTCGCGGTCGGGCTCGACGTGCGCGGCACGACGCTGGCCGCGCGGGGCTGGACCCGCGACGGCGGCGACCTCTACGAGACCCTCGCCCGCCTCGACTCCGAGGGGTGCGCCCGCTACGTCGTCACCGACGTCAACAAGGACGGCATGCTGCAGGGTCCCAACCTCCAGCTCCTCCGCGACGTCTGCGCCGCCACCGACAGGCCGGTCGTGGCCAGCGGCGGCGTCACCACCCTCGACGACATCCGCGCGCTGATGACCCTCGTCGACGAGGGCGTGGAGGGCGCCATCGCCGGCACCGCGCTCTACGAGGGCCGCTTCACGCCTCGAGGACGCCCTGGCGCTGACGAAGCCGGTGCCGTGAGCATGGAGTTCACCGACTACCACACGCGGCTGGCCGCCTACGTCCTCCTCGTCGACGAGGTCGACGGGCAGGAGTGCGTGCTGCTGGCGTGGTGGAACGGCGAGGGGCACAGCGACCCGGCGTGGTCCCTGCCCGGCGGCGGGATCGAGTTCGACGAGTCGATCCGTGACGGGCTGGTGCGCGAGGTCTTCGAGGAGACCGGCTACCACGTCGAGCCCGGCGCGCTCCTCGCCGACGACTTCTTCACCGGACAGGGGCGCACCTTCGACGGGTTGTTCCGCTCGCAGCGGTTCGTCTTCGAGGCGACGATCACCGGCGGTGAGCTCGGCACGACCGAGGTCGACGGGTCGACCGACCACGCAGCCTGGGTGCCGCTCGACGAGCCTGGACGCCCAGTCCCGCGTGGGCATCGTCGACGTCGCCCTGGCGGCCCGCGCGCGCCAGGAGCGGCCATGAGCCTCGCGATCCGCGTCATCCCGTGCCTCGACGTCGACGGCGGGCGGGTGGTGAAGGGCGTCAACTTCACCGAGCTGCGTGACGCCGGCGACCCCGTCGAGCTCGCCAGGCTGTACGACGCCGAGGGCGCCGACGAGCTGACGTTCCTCGACATCTCCGCCTCCCACCAGGGCCGGGCCACCACGATGGAGGTGGTCAGCCGCTGCGCCGAGGAGGTCTTCATCCCGCTCACCGTGGGCGGCGGCGTCGGCAGCGTCCAGGACGTCGACCGGCTGCTGCGCGCGGGCGCCGACAAGGTCGCGGTCAACACCGCCGCGATCCGCCGCCCCGAGCTGGTCGCCGAGATCGCCGACCGCTTCGGCAACCAGGTGCTCGTGCTGAGCGTGGACGCCCGACGCGCGGCCGGGACGCAGAGCGGCTTCGAGGTCACCACGCACGGCGGTCGGGAGAGCGCCGGGCTCGACGCGATCGAGTGGGCCGTTCGCGCCGCCGAGCTCGGGGCGGGCGAGATCCTGCTCAACGCGATGGACGCCGACGGCACGACCGACGGCTTCGACCTCGAGCTCATCCGCGCCGTACGCCGCGAGGTGCGCATCCCGGTCATCGCCAGCGGGGGAGCGGGTGCGGTCGAGCACTTCCCGCCCGCCGTCGCGGCCGGGGCCGACGCGGTGCTGGCAGCCACGGTCTTCCACTTCGGGACGCTGACCATCGCAGAGGTCAAGACCGGTCTGTCCACGGCCGGCCATCCGGTCCGCTGACAGCGCGCGCAGTCGTAGGATTCGGCCATGCTGAAGACCTCCCGGCGCGCAGCCAAGCGCCACCTCGCCGTCGTCACCCTCGCGTCCGCTGCGATCGCGCTGTCCGCGTGCGCCCCGACCGACGAGGCCGACAGCGGCAGCGACTCCGGCTCGGAGACCTCCGAGAGCTCGGAGTCCGAGGCGCCCTGCCGCCGACGAGTGCACGCCCGACGCGATGGAGACCGTCGCCGACGGCACCCTGACGATCGCGACCGACACCCCCGCCTACGAGCCGTGGTTCGTCGACAACGACCCGACCAACGGCAAGGGCTACGAGTCCGCGGTGGCCTACGCCATCGCCGAGCAGCTCGGCTACACCCAGGACCAGGTCGCCTGGGTGACCGTCCCGTTCAACAAGGTGGTCCAGCCCGGGCCCAAGGACTTCGACTTCGACGTCAACCAGGTGTCCATCACCGAGGCCCGCCGCAAGGCCGTCGACTTCTCCTCCGGCTACTACGACGTCGTGCAGACCGTCATCACCAACAAGGGCAGCGCGATCGACGGCATCACCAGCCTCGCCGACCTCGCCGACGCCAAGCTCGGCGCGCAGGTCGGCACGACCAGCTACACCGCGATCACCGACCAGATCCAGCCCTCGCAGGACCCGGCCGTCTTCGACACCAACGACCAGGCGGTCCAGGCGCTCAAGAACGGCCAGATCGACGGCATCGTCGTCGACCTCCCGACCGCCTACTTCATGACCGCCGTGCAGCTCGACGACGGCGTGATCGTCGGCCAGCTCCCGCTCCCGGACGGCGACCCGGAGCAGTTCGGCGCGGTCCTGGCCAAGGACAGCCCGCTGACCGACTGCGTCTCGTCGGCCGTCGACACGCTGCGCGAGGACGGCGTCCTCGACCAGATCGGCCAGGAGTGGCTGGCCCAGCAGGGCGCTCCCGAGCTGTCCTGAGGGCTGACTCCATGACTGACCAGGTGGACACCGCCTGGGAGCCCTCCGAGGTCCAGCGCGAGCGCGACGAGTGGCGGCGCCGGCGCACGATCCGCAGCGCTGCCATCGCCTGCGGCAGCACGGTGCTGCTGCTCGCCGTCGTCGGCGGGCTGGTGGTCAGCTCGCCGGGCTGGGAGCGCGTCCAGGAGACCTACTTCGACTGGGACAAGGCCGTCTCGTCGTTCCCGGCGGTGCTCGAGGGCCTCTGGCTCAACATCCGGGTGATGGCGCTGTGCGCGGTCCTCATCGTCGCGCTGAGCCTGACGATCGCGGTGATGCGCACCATCCGCGGTCCCGTCGCGTTCCCGCTGCGCCTGGTCGGGACGGCGTACGTCGACGTCTTCCGCGGCCTGCCGCTGCTGCTGGTGATCTTCCTGCTCGGCTTCGGCGGACCCGCGCTCAGCCTGTCCGGGCTGCCCACCTCGGCCCTCTTCTGGGGGTGCACGGCCCTGGTGCTGTCCTACTCGGCCTACGTCGCCGAGGTGTTCCGGGCCGGCATCGAGTCGGTCCACCCGAGCCAGCGCCTGGCCGGGCGCTCGCTCGGCCTGACCTACGGTCAGACGCTGCGCCACGTCGTGCTGCCCCAGGCATGGCGCCGGGTCATCCCGCCGCTGATGAACGACCTGGTCTCGCTCCAGAAGGACTCCGGCCTGATCGCCGTGCTCGGCGTCGTGGACGCGATCCGCGCGGCCCAGATCGAGACGGCCATCGACTTCAACTACACGCCGTACGTCGTCGCCGGCGTGCTGTTCTGCTGCCTCACCATCCCGATGGCCAGGCTCACCGACCGATACGCCCGCAAGAAGGGCTACCACGGGGCCGGAGGCCACCTGTGAGAACACCCCACGACGTTCTTCTCCTCCGCTTCGCTCCTCCGAACAACGCCGCGGGGACCCCGCGATGACCGAGCTGCTGCGCCTCCACGGCGTCCGCAAGTCCTTCGGCGACCACGTCGTGCTGCGCGAGGTCGACCTGACCATCGAGCCCGGCGAGTGCGTCGTGCTGATCGGCGCGTCCGGGTCCGGCAAGTCGACGCTCCTGCGGTGCGTCAACCTCCTCGAGGTCGTCGACGACGGGGTGATCTCCTTCGAGGGCCGCGACATCACCGACCCGCGAGTGGACGGCGACGAGGTGCGCTCACGCATGGGGATGGTCTTCCAGGCCTACAACCTGTTCCCGCACCTCGACGTGATGGGCAACGTCACCCTGGCGCTGCGGCTGGTGCACGGGGTGGGCGCCGAGGAGGCGCGGACCCGCGGGATGGCGATGCTGGACCGGGTGGGCCTCGCCGCCAAGGCGGAGGCGCGCCCCGACGACCTGTCCGGCGGGCAGCAGCAGCGGGTGGCGATCGCGCGGGCGCTGGTGGCCAACCCTCGGCTGATGCTCCTCGACGAGGTGACGAGCGCGCTCGACCCGGAGCTCGTCGGCGAGGTGCTCGACCTGCTGACCGACCTCAAGGCCGAGGGCGTGACCATGCTGCTCAACACCCACGAGATGGGCTTCGCCCGCGACGTGGCCGACGAGGTCTGCTTCCTGCACGACGGGCGCATCCACGAGCGGGGCAGGCCCGAGCAGGTGCTCGGCGATCCCCGCGAGGAGCGCACGCGCGCCTTCCTGTCCCGGATCCGCGCCTCCTGAAGAGACGCCTGGTCGAGGCGCTTTGCGATTCGCGGACTGTCGGTGCCGCGGAATAGCCTTGCCCGGTTGGTTGGTTGCTCTCGGCAACAGACCAGCGGAGACACCGGACGACGAGGAGGCGGGCGACACCTGTGGGCGACGACGCGGAGCTGCGGGGCACCACCACTCTCGACGGCTTCCGGGTCCTGTGGGTCGGCATCAAGCGCGAGCCGATCGTGTTCACGGTCGCGACGGCGGGAGCCGTGCTCTTCGGGGTGCTCACCGTGGCCGACGCGTGGGTGCTCGGCTGGGCCACCCAGCACGTCCTGATCCCGGCGTTCGAGACCGGCGAGATCGGCACCGACATGCTGCTGTGGGTGGTCGCCCTCTTCATGGGCGTGGCGATCCTGCGCGCGGTCGGCATCGTCGCGCGGCGCCTCGGCGGCGGCATCATGTACTACCGGATGCAGTCCCACACGCGCCGCGGCGTGACCCGCCAGTACCTCTCCCTGCCGATGGAGTGGCACCAGCGCCACCCGACCGGCCAGCTGCTCTCCAACGCCTACTCCGACGTCGAGGCGGCGTGGTCACCGATCATGCCGCTGCCGATGGCGCTCGGCACCGTCGTGATGATGGTCATCGCCGTCGTGCAGATGTTCGTCGCCGACGTCGTGATGGCCGTGGTGGGCCTGCTCGTCTTCCCCGCCGTCGTCGCGGCCAACCTGCTCTACCAGCACTTCTCCTCGCCGCTGATGACCCGGGCCCAGGGGCTCCGGGCCGAGGTCAGCGAGATCGCCCACGAGTCCTTCGACGGCGGGATGGTCGTCAAGACGCTCGGGCGCGAGGTCGAGGAGACCGACCGCTTCCGCACCAAGGCCCACGAGCTCCGTGACGTCAACGTGCGCGCGGGCCGGATCCGCGCGGTGTTCGACCCGACGCTCGCCAGCCTGCCCAGCCTCGGTGTCCTCGTCGTCCTGGCGGTCGGCGTCGCCCGCGTCTCCAGCGGCGCGACCGAGGCCGGCGACGTGGTGACCATCGCCTACCTCCTGACCATCGTCTCCTTCCCGATCCGGGCGATCGGGTGGCTGCTCGGCGAGTTCCCGCGCTCGGTCGTGGGCTACCGCCGCGCCAAGGCGGTCCTCGACGCGACCGGCGACATGTCCTACGGCGACGACGAGCTGCCGGTGCTCACGACGGGCGCCCTGCTCGAGGTCGAGGACCTCCACTACTCCTACGACGCCGACGCGCCGCTGCTGCGCGGCGTCGACTTCGACGTACGCCCGGGGCGCACCGTCGCGCTGGTCGGTGCCACGGCCTCCGGCAAGAGCACGCTGACCAGCCTGATGACCCGGCTCGTCGACCCCGACGGCGGCCGGATCCGCATCGACGGTCACGACCTCAAGGGCCTCCGCAAGGGCGCGCTGCCCCGCGACGTGGCGCTCGTGCCCCAGACGGCCTTCATGTTCGACGACACCGTCCGGGGCAACGTCACGCTCGGCGCCGACGTCCCCGACGCCGACGTGTGGGCCGCGCTGCGCACCGCGCAGGCCGACGGCTTCGTCGCCGCCCTGCCCGAGGGCATCGACACCAAGCTGGGGGAGCGCGGCACCTCCCTGTCCGGAGGCCAGCGCCAGCGGCTCTCGCTCGCGCGTGCACTCGTGCGCCGTCCGCGGCTGCTGATCCTCGACGACGCCACCTCCGCGGTCGACCCCGAGGTCGAGGCGCGCATCCTCGCCTCCCTGCGCGACGACCGGGCCGACGACGGGGACGACTCGGCCGCCTCGCTCGTCGTGGTGGCCTACCGCAAGGCGACGATCTCGCTCGCCGACGAGGTCCTGCACCTCGAGGACGGCCGGATCGTCGGCCGGGGCACCCACGCCGAGCTGCTCGCCACCAGCCCGGCCTACGCCCAGCTGGTCAACGCCTACGAGACCGACGCCGCGCTCGACGCCGACGCGGGCTCCGCCACCGACGGAGGCAGCGATGAACCACCCCGCGACCTTCTCGGCCTCCTCCGCTTCGCTCCTCCGTCCGACAACGCCGCAGGGACCCCGGAATGAGCACTGTCGCACCCACCTCCGGGACCCGGATGGACACCGGGGAGGACATCGGCGCCATGGCGACCCTGCGCCTCGGCATGAAGTACTCACCCGAGCTGCGCGAGGGCCTCGGGCTCACGCTGTTCTACGCCGTGATCGCCTCGTGCGGCCAGATCGTCGTGCCGATCGCGGTCCAGCAGACCCTCGACCGCGGGCTCAACGGCCCCGGAGGTCCGCGCCTCGGCTACGTCGCCTGGATGGGGGTGCTCGCCGCCGTCGCCATCGCGGTGACGAGCTTCGCGTCCTACCTGATGACCAGCCGGCTGTTCACCACCTCCGAGCGCGGGCTCGCGACGCTGCGCACCAAGGCGTTCCGCCACGTGCACGACCTCCCGCTGCTCACCCAGAACACCGAGCGCCGCGGTGCCCTGGTCTCCCGGGTCACCAGCGACGTCGACCAGGTCAGCCAGTTCCTCGTCTTCGGCGGCCTGATCTTCGTCGTCAGCATCGGCCAGATGCTGGTCGCGACGGTGCTGATGGTCGTCTACAGCTGGCAGCTCGCGCTGGTGGTCTGGCTGTCCTTCGCCCCGCTGTTCCTCTCGATCCGCTGGTTCCAGAAGAAGCTGTCGGCCGCCTACACCGTCGTACGCCACCAGGTGGGCGTGCTGCTCGGCGCGATCTCCGAGCCCGTCGTCGGCGCCGCGGTCGTCCGCTCCTACGGCGTCGAGGACCGCACCCAGGCGCGCATCGACACCGCGATCCAGGACTGGCAGGACGCCTACACCCACGCGCAGACCTACACCGTCACGTCGTTCTCCCTCGGCGGCCTCTCGGCCGGCCTGGCCAACGCCGGCGTGATCGTGATCGGCGTCCTCCTCGGCTTCACCGGTGACATGACCCCCGGGCGGGTCCTCGCCTTCGCGTTCCTGGTCACGCTGTTCGTCGGGCCCGTGCAGATGGGCACCCAGATCCTCACCGACGCGCAGAACGCCATCGCCAGCTGGCGCCGCGTCCTCGGCATCCTCGAGACGCCTGCCGACCTCGTCGACCCGGGCACCGACGGCGAGGACCTCCCGCGCGGCCCGATCGACGTCCGTTTCGCCGATGTCAGCTTCGCCTACCCCGGCGGGCCGCCGGTGCTGCGCGAGGTCGACCTGGCCATCGAGGCCGGCACCCGCGTGGCGATCGTGGGGGAGACCGGCTCGGGCAAGTCCACCTTCGCCAAGCTGCTCACCCGCCTGATGGACCCGACCGACGGCGCCGTGCTGCTCGACGGCGTCGACGTACGCCGCATCGAGGCGCGCTCCCTGCGGCGCAGCGTCGTGCTGGTGCCGCAGGAGGGCTTCCTCTTCGACGACTCGATCGCCGCCAACGTGCGCTACGGCAGGCTCGACGCCACGGAGGACGAGATCCGCGCCTCGGCGGTCGAGCTCGGCATCGACGACTGGCTGCGCGGCCTCCCGCGCGGGCTCCACACCCAGGTGGGCCAGCGCGGCGAGTCGTTGTCGGCCGGCGAGCGGCAGCTCGTCGCGCTGCTGCGTGCGCACCTCGCCGACCCCGACCTCCTGGTCCTCGACGAGGCCACCAGCGCCGTCGACCCGGCGCTGGAGATGCAGATCGGCCGCGCCCTCGAGCGGCTGATGCAGTCACGGACCTCGGTCACCATCGCGCACCGGCTGTCCACGGCCGAGAGCGCCGACGAGGTGATCGTGGTCGACAAGGGACGGGTGGTGCAGCGGGGTCCGCACCGCGAGCTCGTCACCCAGGCCGGCAGCATCTACGCCGGGCTCCACGCGAGCTGGGTCGCGCAGCACTCGCGGGTGTAGACCCGCGCCGCCTGGGCGGACCTCAGGAAGCGAGCAGCTGGCTGATGAGCATGTCGGCGTCGAAGACGTCGGACTCGGTGCCGGGGGAGACCACCGCGACGGTGCGCGCGATGAAGTCGACGATGTCCGCGGCACGGGCCAGCAGCACGAGGTGGCCGTCGGGCGAGCTGAGCTCGATCGAGACCATGGCGCGACCGCTGAGACCGATCGCGGGGGAGACGTGCACGTCACCCTCGCCGGCCGGGGCCTCCGTACCACGGATCAGCAGGTCGCGACCGAAGGTCCACACGAGGTTGCCGTCAGAGGTGACGAAGGTCATCGCGACCGCGAACGGGTCCGAGGCGGCATAGCTGAGGACGGTGTCGATCTCATGGCGGATGCCGCGGTCGTCCATGCACTCGACGGTGATGTCCAACGCCACGTCGGACAGGGTGTGCCCGCTACCGGACAGGTTCATCGAGAGCTCCTTGTGGTCGCCCGAAGTGAGGGTTTCTTCGAGGTTGCGTGCTCATGAGACGGCATGCCGGGACCCTCGTGATGCAAAACGGCAAAAGATGACCCGGGCTGGTCCAGACCGGATCTTGATGTTGGCTCATGGCGAACTTGACGGTAACCCGGCCTTTCGGCTGCTGCGAAACCTCTGGTCCCCCCGGGTAGGTTCTTCCCATGACGGGGGCAGCCAAGCGCATCGTGCTCGAGGTCCTGGGATGGACCCTGCTGGTGCTGGGCGTGGCGGCGATCTTCCTGCCGGGCCCGGGACTGCTCGGCATCTTCGCCGGTCTCGCACTTCTCTCCCAGCAGTACGACTGGGCGGAGCGGCGCGTCGAGCCGGTCCGGCTGCGGGCGATGCTGGGTGCGGCGGAGAGCGTCGAGACCTGGCCGCGCATCGTCGCCTCCTGCCTCGGCGCGATCGTCCTCGCGGCGTGCGGGGTGCTCTGGATCATCAAGCCGCCGGCCCCGGACTGGTGGCCGGTGGCCGACACGTGGTGGCTGCCCGGCGGGATCTGGACCGGCGTCACGCAGGTGGCGTCCGCCCTCATCGCGGTCGGCCTGATCATCTACAGCTACCGGCGCTTCCACGGCCACCCCGAGAAGGCCGACGAGCTGCGCAGCGACATCAAGGCGCGCGGCCGCAAGGCCGAGGACCGCACCGTCGGGGTCGACGGCTGACCCGGATTCCGACCCGGGCAGCACGATGGGATACGGTTCCTCCGAGCTTGGGCGATTGGCGCAGTGGTAGCGCGCTTCGTTCACACCGAAGAGGTCACTGGTTCGAACCCAGTATCGCCCACCAAGATCACCCGGAGCCGCGCTACCACGTAGCGCGGCTCTGTTGTTCGCACCGAAGAGGTCACTGGTTCGAACCCAGTATCGCCCACCAAGATCACCCGGAGCCGCGCTACCACGTAGCGCGGCTCTGTTGTTCGCACCGAAGAGGTCACTGGTTCGAACCCAGTATCGCCCACCAAGATCACCCGGAGCCGCGCTACCACGTAGCGCGGCTCTGTTGTCAGCTGGAGGATCCGCCACCGGACGACTCATGGTGGAACAACGACGGACCGTCCCTCGAGGTGACGCCCCACCACCGAACCACCCGGTGAGCTCCGCCCCTACGGCGACCACGCCGTCGCGCTCGCCCACTGCTCGGCAGCCACCATGACCAGGTCGCAGACCGGGTCCTTGACGGCGTAGTAGGCGTCCGCGTCGTCGGGATGCAGCTCCGAGAGAGCCACCTTCACCTCCGCGTAGGCAGCGGCAGCAGCAGGGGAGTGGCGGAGGAAGTCGCGGAACAGGAGGGCGTACCGGGTGTTGGCGCGGCCGGTCTCACGCACGTGCAGGTGGGTCGCCCGCCAGGAGCGCGGTGCTCGGAAGTACCGCTTCTCCCACGACGAGGGATCGCGCTGGTCGCCCGGTGGCACGTGGTCGCTGGTGATGTCTGTCGTCGTGGCGCCGAGGCTCTCGAGCGCACGCACCACGGCCGGGTCGGTCAGGTCCGCGACGCTGATCTGCACGTCGATGACGTCCTTGGCCGCCAGCCCGGGGACGGAGGTGGAGCCGATGTGGTCGATCCGCTGCGCGACGTCGCCCAGGGCCCCGTGCAGGGCTGCCTGCACCTGCCCGAACTCGTGGGGCCACCGCGCGCTGTACGGCTGGATCACGATGCGGCGGGGTGCGGTCACGCCGGAATTCTGGCATCACGCCGTGGGGAGGGCCTCCCTCGCACCATCGGGCCGACGCTGGACGCGCTCAGAGTCGTCTCGTGGTGATGCAGTTGGTCCCGTGGACGGTCTCCTGCCGTTCGATCTCCGCGAACCCGAGCTTCGCCAGCACCCGGCGGGAGGCGGTGTTCCAGTCCCAGACGGTGGCCCACAGTCGCTGGTGCCCAGCCGTCCTCGCCCAGTCCAGGACCGCCCACGACGCCTCCGTGGCGTACCCGCGTCCCCAGGACCGGCGCAGGAGCTCGAAGGCCAGCTCCGGCTCCTGTGACCCGCGTCCGCTGTCCACGAGGCCGCAGTAGCCGACGGCCGCCCCCTCGTCCTTCGGCTCGACGGCCAGCAGACCGATCGATGACCGCTCGGCCGATCGGATCGCGTCCTCGAAGTCCGTGAGGGCGGGGCGACCGTCCGCGTCGATGCGCCGGTGAGGCGGCACTCGCGGATCTCGCTCGGTCCACATCTCGCGCTGGACGGCGGCCTCGTGCACCCGCCACGGCCTGAGCAGCAGCCGGTCCGTCTCGAGCACGAGCCCGTGGTCCGGTCCATCTGCCATGTGGGCACTCTTCCACGCGCGACCGGCTCTGGCGCGCGCCCTCCCACCCGCGCATGATGAGGAGCGGGAGTGTCTCGACCTGGAGGGTGACGGGATGTCCGAGCGGACGATGGTGGAGAGCGTGGAGACCGCGCTGCGGGACCTCGGGGTCTCGGAGGAGGTGACCGCGGCCGGCCAGTTCCAGCCACGAGGTCACACGGGGAGCATGTTCGCCGGAGGCATGATCGGCGACAGCCTCGCCGGCGGGTCCGGCGGTGTGGCGGACTCGGTGGCGACAACCGGGGGCGCGCTTGCCGGAGCACGGATGCACGACGCCGCGAGCGGGCTCCCCGCCAACATGCTGGTGGGGGTCACGGCGACGCACGTGTACGGGTTCGACGCGGCGCACCGGAGCAGCCCCGCCGGCGCGCTCGTCTTCCGCGTGTCCCGCGACCGGATCGAGGTGAAGGTCCACCAGCGAGTCAACGTGAGGGTCCTCGAGCTGGTCGACAGCTCCACCGGGTCGTCCATCCAGCTCGAGGGCAACCGGATCCCGCTCACCCACAGCAAGGACGTCATCGACGTCCTCCGCGCCTGAGACAGCTGTCCGGTCGGGGTCGAGTCGGACCCGACGGACACGGCGCCGCCGCGTGCGCAAGACAGGTCCTTCTCCCGGGGCAGGTGGGGAGAAGGACCTGTCGCCGGGCCGCGCGCCTGTGGGTGCCTGGGGAGGCGGCGCGGGGCCACGTTCAGCGGGCTGGCGGTACCAGCAGCAGGCGCGCCTTGCGGACCGGGATCACGGCCAGCCCGGGGCGAGTGACGGTTCCGGTCACGGTCAGGCGCAGGACGCCGGCCTTGGCGACCTTCCGGGCGACCTTCTTCGAGACCTTGAGCGTCGCCCTCCTCGTCTCGCCGGCCGCGACGGTGGCCGACACCGTGGCGACCGCACGTCCTGACGTGGTGGTCACGGTCAGCGCGGCCGCGCACACCTCTCCTGAGGGCAGCTGGCACTTCAGGGGCAGCTTGCCCTTGCCCTTCGGCGAGAGCCGGACCTTGCGGGTCTCGATGCTCATCGGGTTCGGGGCCCGGACCGCCACCCGGCTCGTGCCGACGGCGTCCGGGATGAGGGTGGACGCCGCCTGGTGCAGGACGGAGCACACGGTCACCGTGCCGGCGTCGACGCCGGGCAGGGTGACGGGAACGCTGTACGGGCCTGCAGGGACCGGGGTCTCGACGTCGGCGTAGTCGATGTCGCCGCAGGTCGTCGCGGAGCTGCTGGTCCACGAGTAGAGGGTGTCGCCGGCGTAGGCGTTGCCGGTGACCGTGACGGTGAAGTCCTTCCCGTCGACGGCGTCGACGGGGCCGACCGCCGCGTTGCGGGGCGCGCGGGCCGGAAGGGGGCCTTCGATGACGGCATCGGCGGGGGAGACCACCACGGAGGTGGTGCACTGGTTGGTCGGGCTGTCGTAGTCGCCGTAGAGGTCGCCGATGTACTCGACCGGCACGACCGGCGTCGTCCACGACTTGGTGTAGACCTCCCGGAACTGGTTGCCGAGGCTGATCTCCTCGTACCCGTCGGTGCGGTCGAGACCGAAGTCGGTCGACGCGCGACAGCCGGAGATGCGGGTCAGGGTCAAGGTGACCTGCCGCTGCGGCTGCAGGCGCAGGACGAACCGGTCGTGGTCGTTCGACGTGGACCGGGTGGAGAGGAACCCTGACCCGGGGACGGGGCCGTCCGCCTCGAGGACCGTGTCGTTCGGTTCGCTCTCGACGAGCATCTCGGCGGCCGCCTTCGCAGGAGCATCCGGAGCAGCGGGCGCTCCGGTCGCGGGTGTGCCCGTGACGATGACGCCGAGCGACAGCAGCGCGACCGCGGTCGCAGTGACCTGTGCGGTGGTCTTCGATGTGCGTGCACGCTTCAACGGGCTCTCCCCCAGTCGCCGGTTCCTGGCGGCATTGAACTCACGGCCGCCGGGGCCGTGATGAGGGAGCTGCACCGACGTCCCCACAACGCGGTACCGGACCCCCTCCCTCCGGGCGAGCCCCACCGCGACATCACGCGCCACGAGGCGGATTCCGGCACGGGGCCCCAGCCGGCCCTTCGGCACCGCTCGAGTGGCGAGCAGGGTGGGCGGTCGGCACGTCGTCGGCGACCTCGTCAGGACCGTCGATCGAGCCTCACCCAGCGGCGGGCCTCGTCCGAGCTCACCGCGATGAGGATGAGGACCGTGGTCGCGGTGCTCACCAGGACGGAGAACCGGACGTCGGCGGCGGCGCCGAGGTCGAGCAGCTGGGTGACGGCCTCCACGGTGCAGACGACCATCAGGGCGAACCGGGCCCAGGCATGGTGGGCGAGCATGAACGCCCACAGGCCGACGAGGCACAGCGCGCTGATCCCCATCACGGCGATCTCGAAGGTCGACGCGGCGCCGGGGTCGCTGTCGCCACGGACGACGGCGGCGAACACGGCCGTCAGGGTCACCGCGGCCTTGCCCACGCTGATCGCGGCCGCGGCAAGCAGGGTCGGCGGCGGCACCCGGTGGGACACCGCACGCGACAACGCGTCCGTCGCCGGCTCCTCGCCGGCCGGCTCCGGCGCCCGGAGGCTCGTCAGGTCCAGGATCGGCAGGCTGCCGTCGGTGCGGACGACGTCGCCGCCGCCGTTGCGGGTGGTGAAGGCGCTGGAGTAGTCCCTGATGACACGCAGCGAGGCGTCCGGGACGGCGTACCGGACCGTGTCGACGACGTAGTCGCGCTCGATGTCGATGTCGGCGTCCACCCGGTGCGTGACCTGGAGGGTGAAGAGGGAGATGCCGACCGCCCTGTCGTACGTCGCTGCGGCCAGCCACTGCACCTCGAACCCGCCGGGCAGCTTCCAGCCGTCGGGGACCGGCCAGAACCGCACGTGGTGGCGCTGCGCCGGGTTGCCGTCGACCTCCTGCTGGTAGGCGAAGGCCTGCCGCTGCCCGAAGAGGAACAGCGACGAGACGGGGGCTTCCGGGTAGGGGCGGCGCAGCACCGACGAGACCACGATCCGCCAGGAGGAGCGGACGGTGAGCTCGTCGGCACGGGTCCAGCCGGCTCGCAGCATGGCGGCATGGATGTCCGCCTCGGTGCCGTCGACGGCCAGGTTGATCGGGTCGCCGAGCACGCCGATGTCGGTGAGGGACCGTCCGATGAAGTAGTCGGGGACGTAGACCTTCGACAGCACCTCCTGGAGGCGGGGGAGCCCGACGTAGGCCAGCAGCACCCAGAACAGGAACACCGAGCCGATGACGTACCAGCCGTCGTCGATGCCGACGGTGACCACGATCCACCCCAGCCACATGACCAGCACGGTGCCGATCAGGAAGAAGACGCCGTCGACGATCTGCTGGACGGGCCAGAGGGGGGTGCCCGCGACGTCGTCCGGTGCCAGCTCGAACGTGGGAGGCGAGGCCGGACGCGGGGCGTCCACGTCCTCACCGCGGCGCCAGTCATCGGCCGGATCTATCGCCATGCGTGACCCTCCTCGCCTAGCCTCTGCCCATGAGGGCCCACCGCGGACCAGGCGACGGCTGGGTGGACGCGCAGCTCCAGGTCGGAGGGACGTCGGTCTACCTCCGACGCAGCACCGACGGAGACGGTGTCCCTCTCGTGCACCTGCACGGGTTCGCGATCTCCGGCGCCTACCTGATGCCGACCGCCCGGGCCCTGGCCGCCCGGGGGGTCAACGTGGTCCCGGACCTCCCCGGCTACGGCCGCAGCCAGCGCCGCGCGCGCGTCCTCGACATCCCGGGCCTGGCCGAGAGCACGATCGCCATCCTCGACGGGCTCGGCATCGACGAGGCCGTCCTGGTCGGGAACTCCATGGGCTGCGCCATCAGCCTGGAGATCGCCCACCGCGCTCCCGAGCGGGTGCACCGGCTCGTCCTGGTCTCGCCCGCCGGAGGCGTCCACAACCAACCCCTGGGCCGAGCCGTCGGGCAGCTGGCGAAGGACGTCTTCCGGGAGAGCACGAGGATGTTCCCCGTCGCGGTGCCCGACTACGTGAGGTTCGGTCCCCTCAACGGACTGCGTCTCTTCGGCGAGCTGACCCGCTTCCCGTCGCTCGAGCGACTGCTGAACACCCCCGTCCCGACCCTGGCCGTCCTCGGCACCCGCGACCCGCTCCTGCCGTCCCCCGACCGCATCCGCGAGGTGGCCCGGCTCGCTCCGGAGCACCTGACGATCGCCGTCGTCGACGGAGCGGCACACGCGGTCAACTTCAGCCACCCCGCGGAGCTGGCAGGCGTGATCGGGTGGTGGCTCGACGACGCGGTCGGTGACGACTCGCTCCTCCCGCACGGCGTGCGGGTGGTGGCGGCCACGTAGCCCGGCCGGCGGAAGCAACCACGCCTCCGTCAGCCCCGTGCCATCGCATCGACGCACACCGTGATGGCGAGGACGAGCGGGACGTCCTGGCCCTCGGCCAGCTGGACGCCGTAGGTGTCGCGGACCCGGAACCACTTCTTCGAGACCTTCGCCACCGTGTCCCCGTCCCGTTCGATCTCGTACTCGTGATCGACGATGTTGCCGTGCGCCTTGAGGTCCTCGCCGTCGTCCACGTCGATGATGTAGTGGTCACGGATGCCGATGAGCCGCTTGTGCACGGTCGCGGTCATCGGGCCGTGCTCGATCGTCATCTTGTCGCGCACGGAGAGCTTCTTCTCCTGGATCTTGCACAGCTCGTTGCCGCTCGCGTCCTCGAGGATGAAGGTGTCCCGCAACCGGGCGGCCTTGCCGTTGACCTTGAAGATCCGGTGACCGCTGTCGTCCTCGATCCAGAAGTCGTCCCCGATCGCGACCAGCTTCTCGCGCATCCGGAACGTGGGGCCGTCGAGGCCCCGGTTGCGAAGTCCCATCGTTCCTCCTGGTGTCGGGCCGCTCCAGCACTCCGTGCCGGGTCGGCGGTCGCGCTCGACGACCGGGCGCGCTCAGGCCAGGACCTTGGCCTTCGCCTGCTCGTACTCGGCCGGGGACAGGACGCCGCTGTCGCGCAGCTCGGCGAGGCCTCGTAGCTCCTCCGACACCTGGGTGGACGGCGCTCGCTGCCCGTCGTACACCGCCATGCGCGCCATCGCCGCCTCACGGTTGCGCCGGTTCATGGAGTCCCCGCGCGAGATGATGTAGACGAGGGCTCCCAGCCACGGGACGAGGATGATGAAGATCGTCCACAGGGCCTTCATGCCACCGCTCAGGCTGTCGTCGCGGAAGATGTCGGCCAGGATGTGGATGAGGAGCGAGATCCAGGCCAGCAGGATCGTGAACCAGAAGATCGAGACCATCACGTCCCACAAACCGAAGTCATCTGACATGTCTACCTACTCCTACGCTGGTGGGACGGGACGGACAGAACGGGGACGGGACGCCGAGCCACAGCGACGCCCGCCTTTCAGTAGCCGTCGAGGGATCGACGGTCACCGTGGGCCGTGACGGCATAGATCACCAGGACGTTGACGGTGATCATGATGAGCGACCACAGGGGATAGGCCGGCATGAAGACGAGGTTGGCGATCGAGCTCGCCACCGCGAGCACGATGGCCACGATCCGGGCCCACATCGCACCCCGGAGCAGCGCCCCGCCCGCGCAGGCCACCAGGATGCCCAGGACCAGGTGGATCCACCCCCAGGTCGTGTAGTCGACGCTCACGACGAGGCCGTTCTCGCCGACCTGGTAGTAGTCCTCGTCGAAGATGCCGACGAAGCCGGCGATCGCGTGGAAGCACCCGAGGATGACCATCATGGTGGCGGCGAACATGATCCAGCCCGACCAGGCGCCGCCCGTGGAACCGTTGCTCGTGGCGGTCCTGCGCTGCCACCGGGCTCGGTGTCGCCATCGGCCTGCCTCCCTCTCCTCGTGCTCGTTCCCTCAGCATGGAGACCGCGCAGGGGGACGGCCTCACCCTCCGAGGGTGACGCGAGGAGCCCGCCGACGGAGCACCGTGGCGTGATGGTCGCCGAGGAGCAAGAGTTCGAGTACGACGTCCAGCTGACCCGGCGTCCCGACGACGCTCTCCGCGCCCTCTACCCCGGCATGACGGTGCGCAGCACCGAGGCGCAGACCGCCCTCCGCCGGCGGGTCGAGGGGCCCGAGGAGCTCAGAGCCCTGCTCGTCGAGATCGGCACCCTCGGCCTGACCCTGACGGACGTGCACCGGGTGATGAGCGTCGACGACGCCGGCGCTGGGCTCTACGAGGTCCGGGTCCTCGGGGAGCTGGGAGGGACCTCCCTGCGGTACCTGAAGTGCACGCACTACCCCGTGCAGCAGCAGACGCTGGTGCGGCTCACGCTGGTCGCGGGGGAGCTCCACCGGTTCCTGCAGGCGTGCACGGACTGCGGAGCCGGACTGGCACGGGTGCACCGCGTCGACCCTCCCGCCCTGGTGGGCTCGCGCTAGCAGAGGTCGAGGGTCCGGCCGCGGCGCACGGCGTCCACCCGGCGGTTGACCCCGAGCTTGCCGAAGATTCCCTTGAGGTGGGTCTTGACGGTGTTGGTGGACACGAAGAGCGCCGCGGCGATCTCCTCGGTCGAGTTCATCTGCGCCAGCAGCCCGAGAACCTGGCTCTCGCGCTCGGTGAGCAGTGAGGGACGGAGCTGGTCGGCGTCCACGCCGAGGGTCGGTGCGACCGGGGCCGGCCGCACGGCCGCACTGTCGTCCCCCGGGCAGGTGGCGAGGAACTCCCGGTGCTTGCGCAGCAGCGCGGGGTCGCGCTCCACGGTCCGGCGCAGCCAGGCCACGTCCCGCATCACCGCGCGGCGCATCCCCTCGCTCGCAGCTGACCGGAGGGCGCGGTCGGTGAGCAGCCGTGCCCGCTCGGGTCGCCGCTGGTCCTCGGACATCCGCGCCTCGAGCAGCCACGCCTCGATCTGCAGGGCCAGCGGGGCGTGGTCGAGGTCGGTGACCGCGCGGCTGAGCACGGCCAGCGCCCCGCGCACGTCTCCGATCATCCGTCGGGCGAGCGCCGCCATGACCATCGCCTCCACCACGGCGTGCCGGGGCACGGGGGTGAGCAGCGCCATGGCCCGGTGGGGCTCGCCGGAGGCGATGAGCGCCTCGGCCCGCACGACCGTCACCAGCTCGGAGAGCCAGTCCGACCCAGCGGCCGGTGCCGCATCCCCGCGGGCGGCCAGGAGCCGCGTCGCGGCCTCGGGGGCCCCCACCGCGATCGACAGCTTCGCGTCGAGCAGCACGTGGCTGGTCGCCAGCCAGGCGTCGCGCCCACGCACGACGTCGTCCAGCGTGTCGAGGTGGTGCCGGGCATCGTCGAAGTCGGCACGCTCGAGGGCGACCCAGGCCTCGGCGAGCAGGGCGTGGTCACGACCGGAGGCGCCCTGGGGGTCAGGGGGGCCGGACCGGGCCTGCTCGACGTGGCGCTCGGCCCGTCGCAGGTCGCCCTGGAGCGCCTCGACGTGGGCCAGTGGGCCCAGGAACCGGCTGCGGGTCTCGGGCGTCGCGGCGTCCGCTCCTCGGGAGAGCACCGCGGCGACCTCGCCGCGGCCTGCGTCCTCGACCCGTGCGTCGGCGAGGTGGGTCTTCAGGAGCTCGCTCAGCTCCGTGATGCTGGAGGGAGCCGTCGGCTGGACGTCGCCCAGCGGCGGGCCGACGGTCCCGGGAGCCGGGATCACCCGGGGTTCGCCCCAGGTCCCGTCGGCTCGGATCTCCACCAGTGCCCAGCCGCACGTGAGCGGGTCCTGATCGGGGGCGGTGACGCGGGGACGCGGCACGGCAGGGGCGACGACACAGGCGGGAGGGTGGGTCTGTCGTGAGGGGGACTGCCGGGCGGGGGGGTGCAGTGACATGTCGGGGCTCCCAGGTCGGCGACGAGCGGCACCCCTCAATTACCCACCTATCGGGGTGACCCGGAAACACCCGGGGGGTGATCTCACCCGGGTGAGACGAGGTGGACTAGAAGAGGGACTGTCGGCGCGCGAGCCGCACCGCGTCGGCCCTCGAGTGGGCGCCGAGCTTGCGATAGGCCGCCCGGGCGTGCGACTTGACGGTGTTGGCGGACAGGTAGAGCTCCACCGAGATCTCGTGGAGGCTCAGCGAGCCCTGCATCATGCGCAGGACGTCGATCTCGCGTTCGGTGAGGGGCTCGCCGACCACCTCGCGGGCGTCGAGGTCGTTGACGAGCTTCCTGACCGCGTCGGCCCGCGCGCGCATCGCCGTCATCCCGTCGTTGAAACGGCTCATGCGCGGGGTGAGCTCCGCCAACAGCTCCCGGGCGAGGCCGGCGTGTCCCAGGCTGGCTGCGATGCGAGCGCTCACCAGGAGGTGGTGGATGGGCCCCCATGGAGCCTGCGCGTTGTTGAGCCCGCGTGTCGAGAGGCCGAGCTCGAGGGATCGCATGGCGTCGTCGGCCTTGCCCACGCTGGCCTGCGCCTGCGCCAGGGCGACGTAGGCCCAGGAGGCCTGAGGGGTCGCCCCCAGTCCGCTGCTGTGGCGCACGTCCATGGCCAGCTCCGCGCACTCGCGTGCCTGCGTGGCGTTGCCGCGCTCGGTCTCGACGAAGCACTCGAGGGACAGGGCCAGGATGCGGATCATGCCGGGGGCGCCTTCGGTCCGGGTGGCCGCCCGCAGGTGGGGAACGGCCTCGTCGAGCTCGTCCTGGAGGTAGAGGGCGTGCCCGAGCGCCGCCTGGGCGATGCCGAACTGGGCCGACCGGCCATTGGTCTCCAGCTCGGCGGCGCGTCGTGCCGCCTCCATCATGTCGACGGGGCCGCCGTAGCCGAGGATGGCGCGCATCTGGACCGTGGCGGACTCGATCGACCGGGAACCGTCCGGCAGCGGACCGTAGTCGTCGAGGCCCTCGACCACGCTCAGGTGGCGCGTCATGCCCTCCTCGTCCCCGGCCAGTCCCGCCATCCAGGCCGCCGTCATGTGCGCCGGCGGAGCTCCGTCGCCGGGTCCGAGGACGTCGATCCAGGCCTGGACGGTGGCGCGCTGCCCGGCGTCAACGAACCGCAACCAGTTGGCCTGGACGAGCTCGGACGCATCCTGCGCCCGTCCGGCCGCGAGCCAGTGCGTGATCGCCTCCGGGACGAGACCGTGAGCGGAGAACCACTCGGCGGCCCGGGCGTGGAGCTCCTCGATGCGCTGGGGGTGCGACAGCTCCAGCTCGCTGCGGGCGACAGCGGCGAAGAGCTGGTGGAAGCGGAACCACCTGCGGTCCCCGTCGAGCGGCACCAGGAACAGGTTGGCCCGTTCGAGGTCGTTGAGGATCGTCGCGCTGTCGCTGCGTCCCAGCAGGTGGTCGCACAGCGCAGCCGAGAACCGGTCCAGCACCGAGACGTCGAGGATGAAGTCGCGGAGGCCTTCCGGGTGCCGGCTGAGGACCTCCTCGGTCAGGTAGTCCCCGATGAACCGGTTGCTCCCGCTGAAGCGGTGCACGAAGTCGTCGGGGTCCGGTCGGTCGGCGAGGGAGAGCGCGGCGAGGTAGAGGGCGGCGGGCCAGCCCTCGGTCCGCTCGACCAGCTCGCCGAGGGTGTCGTCCGACAGCGCGACGCCCGTGCGAGCGACCAGCTCGTGAGCCTCCTCCGGTGTGAAGGCCAGGTCCTCGGCCCGGAGCTCGGCCAGGTCGTGGGACACGCGCAGCCGTCCCAGCCGGAGGCCGGGGTCGGACCGGGTGATGATCACCAGGTGCGCCTTGTCCGGCAGGCTCTGGACGAGGAGCTCGACCTCCTCGTGGCGCGCGGTCAGCTGGACGAAGTGGAAGTCATCGAGGACGAGCACCAGGTCGTCCGGCATGGCCGTCAGCGCTGCCATGATCGTCGCCAGGAGGCTCGGCGGCGCCTGCAGGCGTGCGCCGAACACCCGTGAGGGCTCGACGAGGGGCAGCACGCATCCCGCCCGTTCGAGGGCCGCGGCCACGTGGCTCCACAGGCGCACCGGGTCGTTGTCGCCGGCATCGAGGGAGACCCACGCGGCGAAGGGCCAGTCCTCGCCCTGCAGCGCCTGCGCCACCACGGTGGTCTTGCCGTATCCGGCCGGAGCAGCCACGAGGGTGACCGGCCGGCGGACCGCCCGGGCCATGGCCTCCATCAGGCGCGGCCGGTCGACCCAGCTCGCCCGTCGCGAGGGCGGGTGCAGCTTCGTGTCCGACAGGTGGTCCATGGACGGGACCACGGCCGCACCCCGAACGGGAGGCTCCGACCCGAACGCGCCCATCGGTCAGCCTCCCATCCCGCCTGCCCGTGTCCCCCGAGCTGCTCTTGACCCGATCTTGACCATACGGCCATCGGCGGGGCGCCGTCTGCCCCCGGGACCGTCCCGGGACCGTCCCGGGACCGTCGTCGGGGCTAGACGTCCGGCTCGCGGCGCACGTCGACGAGCGCGAAGCCCTTGCGGCTCAGCGCGGCCAGCAGCCCGTGGAGCTCGGCGTCGTCGCCGAGCACGACGTGGATCGTGAACCCGCCGGGGTCGACCGAGACGGTCGCGCCCTCGAAGTCGTCCAGCATCTCGGACGGCACCTCGCCCACGGCGCGGATCTCGTAGGCCGATCTCGACATGAAGTCCTCGATTCGTCGACGGGGGGCCGGGGCGCCTCTACGGTGCGCCATCGGGGTGCAGGATCGCGTCACCCTTTGCGGGTGACGCCCGGCCAGGTCACGGGGCACTGCTCGGCGCGCGGACGGCCTGATCACCAGCTCCAGCAGGGTCCCGGTCACGGCGACCACCACGGCACCCAGCAGGGCGCTGCCCGCGCCGGCGACGTCCAGGTTCGGGCTCAAGCCCGCCGTGACGGCGAAGAGGGCGCCGTTGACGAGGAGCGCGGACGCGCCCATCCGGAGCCACGACTGGGAGCCGGCCAGCCACTGCAGCACCGGGCCGACCATCGCGTTGACCAGTCCGAAGAGCACGGACACGGCGAGATAGGTCCCGAGCCCGCCGTTGACCGTGATGCCCGGGACGACTGCCGTCGCGACCCACACCGCCGCGGCCATGATCGACCAGTTCACCAGCACGTGGACGATGGCCAGCAGGTCGCTGCTCGTGAGGCCGCCGTCGACGACCTCGTCCGCAGGCTGCTCCGCCTCCACGGGCTCGCCGGGTCGCCGCCGGGTCGGTGAGCGCGAACCGGCTGCTTCAGCAGGACGAGCCAGCGCGCGTCGGAGGAGTCGAACTGGACTCCCATGACGGCGGAGGCGACGCTGATGCCGGCTGCCGCCAGCAGCCACCCGAGCAGCGTGATCGTGACTCCGAACAGTCCGAAGTCGGTGGTGGCACGGTCCATCATCCCCGGCATGTAGATGGGCGTGCCGATGGCGAGGACCGTCATGAACACCGCGGACGCGCCACCTGTGGCGAGCAGGCGACGCCAGTGCACCTGCCGCTCGAGCAGGAGGTAGGGGATGCATGTCCACAGCACGAGGCCGACACCGGCCTGGAGCGGGATCGTCCAGAGCCACTCGAGCGGGAACCGACTGGCCAGCTCACGGACCAGGTAGGACAGGCCGGCCATCACGGTGAAGGCGACCAGGCCGAGTCCCGGCGTACATCGTGCTGCGCATGCCGCCCTTGGACCGTCCCCACGCGGCGCGGTACATCGACTGGAGCCGGCGGCTGAACGCCATCGCGGAGTAGATCAGCAGCAGGGCACTGAACACCGACACACCGCTGGACGGCCCGGCGGGGGAGTGGAACAGCTGCTCCACCGCGTCGGCCGAGGCGCCGGACAGGTTGAACCTCCGGATGATCGACCGACTGATCACGTCCTCCTGGCCTGCCGGTGCGGCACTGGCCACGACGATGAAGAGCGGGATCAGCGCGGTGAGGGCCTGGGACGAGAGCACGATGCAGCGGTCGAACCCCTCCATCAGGGCGAAGCGCCGCACGGACTGGCCGAGGAACGACGCGGCGACCCGGCGTGACAGGGCGCTGACCTCGTCCGAGCGCTCCTCCGGGAGCAGGCGCATCAGCTCACCCTGGAGGACTGCGACCTCCGTGCCGGCACGAGCGATCACCTGCCCGCCCTCGTCGCCTCCTCGACCCGCGTCCGCACGGGTCCTGACCCCGTCATGCTCGGTCGCGTCGATGCCGCTGTCGTCATCCGGCGTGGGTGAGGCGGAGGGGCCGCCGGCGAACCAAGGTGCAAGGGGTACGACCCGCCGCTGAGGACGGCATGGAGGACGGGCATGGAGGAAGTCGGCTTCGCCGTCCTGATGCTCCTCGTGCTTGCGTGGGCGGTGGTCTCGCACCAGCTGGAGCGCCTCAACGTCCCAACGGCATTGGTGTTCCTGGCGTGCGGGTACGTCCTGGCCAACCCGGCGTGGGGCGTGCTCGCCGTCGACGTCGAGGTGCCCCGGATGCACCTCCTCGTCGAGACGACGCTCGCCCTCCTCCTCTTCTCCGACGCGGCGCAGGTCGATGTCGCGCGGCTGCGGCAGGACCTCGCCTTCCCAGCCCGGCTGCTCGGCATCGGGCTCCCGCTCTCGATCGTGCTGGGGGCCGTGGGCGCGGCGGTGCTCCTCGACGACCTCACGTGGGCACTGGCCGGCTTCGTCGGGGCGGCCCTGGCGCCGACGGACGCGGCGCTGAGCGCTCCGGTGATCAACGACTCTCGCGTCCCGCAACGGATCCGGCGCGTGATCAACGTGGAGAGCGGCCTCAACGACGGCATCGCCACCCCGGTCGTCGCGTTCACCCTGACCGTGGCCGCTGCCGGGCTGGGGATCGGCGGCCACGATTCGAGTCCCGAGGCGCGGGCGGTGGCGGAGCTGGCGCTGGGCGTCCTCGTCGGCGCCGTGGTCGGGGCCCTCGGCGTCGGGCTCATCACGGCGTGCTCCCGACGTGGATGGATCGCCGGGGGAGGGGGCCGCGTGGCGACGATGGCCGCCGCCCTCGCGAGCTTCTCCTGCGCCATCGCCCTCGACGGCAACGGGTTCATCGCCGCGTTCGTCGCCGGGATCGCCTTCGCGGCCTGGAAGCCGGGCACCCACGACGAGCACGCGGGTGGTCCCGAGAGCGAGGACCTCGTGGAGCTGCCCGAGCTCGTCGGTCGGCTGCTGGCACTCGCGGTCTGGTTCCTCTTCGGCGCGGCCATGCTCCCGCTGGCCCTGGACCACCTCTCCACGGCGACCGTCCTCTACGCCGTCCTCAGCCTCACGGTGTTCCGGATGCTGCCGGTGGCGCTGGCCCTCGTGGGCAGCGCGACCGACCGCTCCACCGTCCTGTTCGTCGGATGGTTCGGGCCACGGGGCCTCGCGTCGGTGGTGTTCGCCCTGCTCGCCGTCGAGGAGCTCGGGACCGCATCGGCGGTCGCGGTCGAGGCCTGTGCCGTCGTCACGCTCACCGTCCTGCTCAGCGTGGTGCTCCACGGCGTGTCCGCCGCTCCGCTCGGCCGGTGGTACGCGGGGCGGCAGCGGCTCACACGTGGTGGGTGATACGCCGGCGCCCGTCGACGCCCGAGACTCGACGAGGTGCAGATGATCCGACACCACCAGCGCGGGCGAGCGCGGTGATGGCCGACGTCATGGTGGTCCTGGGAGCCGCCCTCGTGCTCCTCGACTACGTGATCAAGTTCCTGGCCCTCGGGGTGCTGCCGAGCAACAAGAAGCCCTCGTCGGCCATGGCGTGGCTGATCCTGATCCTGATCGTGCCGCTGGCGGGCTTCTTCGTCTTCCTGGTCCTCGGGCGCACCAACCTGGGGAAGGGCAGGCTGGCGCGGCAGCGCGAGGCCGACGCGGCCATCCGTGCCGCGACGGAGGTCCTGCCCTCGACGACCGTCTCCGAGCCGGCGTACCTCCCGTCGATGGCCACCCTCAACTACAACCTCGGCGCGCTGCCCCTCCAGGGCGGCAACAAGATCGACCTGATCCCCGGCTACCACGACTCCATCGCGGCGATGACCGCCGAGGTCGCCGCGTCCCGGTCGACGGTCGAGGTCGAGTTCTACATCACGGCCTGGGACGACGTGACCGGCCCCTTCTTCGAGGCGCTGGTCGCGGCCACCGCCCGCGGCGTCCAGGTGCGGCTGCTCGTCGACCACCTGGGGTCCAGGGGCATCCCGGGCTACGACGAGTTCGTGAAGCGCCTGGACGCATCGGACATCGAGTGGCGTCCGATGCTCCCGCTGCGCCCGCTCAAGGGCGAGTTCCGGCGACCCGACCTGCGCAACCACCGCAAGATCCTGGTGGTCGACGGCACGGTGGCCTTCATGGGGTCGCAGAACCTCATCGAGCCGGGCTACAACAAGCCGAAGAACCATGCCGCGGGACGCGAGTGGGTCGAGCTCGTCGCCCGCATCGACGGGCCGACGGTCAGTGCCCTGCGCGCCGTGTTCGCCAAGGACTGGTTCACCGAGACCCACGAGCGCCTGGCCGAGCAGGTCTCGGCGACGAAGCCGCAGACCCACGCGGGCGGGGTGACGGCGCAGGTGCTGCCCAGCGGTCCGGGCTACGTCACGGAGAACAACCTGCGGCTCTTCACCGCCCTGATCTACTCCGCGCAGTCCCGCGTCTCGCTGACGAGTCCCTACTTCGTCCCGGACGAGCCGCTGCTGTACGCCGTGACGACGGCGGCCCGACGAGGCGTGGAGGTGGAGCTCTTCGTGAGCGAGGAGGGCGACCAGTTCATGGTCTACCACGCTCAGTGCTCCTACTACCAGGCGCTGCTCGAGGCGGGCGTGCGCATCCACCTCTACCCCGCCCCGGCCGTGCTCCACTCCAAGCACTTCTCCATCGACGACGACGTCGCCGTCATCGGCTCCAGCAACATGGACCTGCGCTCGTTCGCGCTCAACCACGAGGTGTCGATGATGCTCACCGGCGCGGACATCGTCGCGCGCTTCCGCAAGGTCGAGGACGACTACCGCGCGCTCTCGCGCGAGCTGAGCCTCGAGGAGTGGCAGCAGCGCTCGCCCTGGCAGCGGTACCTCGACAACACGATGCGGCTCACCGCCGCGCTGCAGTGAGAGGAGCGGACGATGGCGCGAACGACCCACGAGCTGTGGCTCGAGGACCGGCAGGGGGTGATCGACCGGGACCGGGACCGGGTCTGGTGGCGGTGCCTGCACTGGTGCAGCTCCGTCGGGCTGCTGCTGGCGGTCGTGCAGTGGGGATGGGTCGTCCCGAGCGCGATCGTGCTCGCCAGCGTGGCGATCTCCGTGCTGCTCTTCGTCGCGTGCCTGGGCAAGGTCGACCTCCCGCGGGTGCGGATCGTGGTGGACGCGTCCGCGCTGACGGCCCTCGCGACCGTCGGCGCGGCGGGTCTCGTCGCCGTCTGGGCCCCCGTCGGGCTGCTGGTCGTGCTCGGGCTGACGCTCACGTCCCCCTCTGTACGTCGGGGGCTGCGGGACGCGCGGACGGCGATGCGGCTGTCCCTCGTCCTGACGCGTGCGGCGCGCAAGCGCACGGGGGAGGCGCCGTGGTGACGGCGTGACCATCACCCTCACCTGGCTCGGGCACGCCACCGTCGTGGTCGACATGGACGGCGTCCGGATCGTGGCCGACCCGTTGCTGCGGCGGCACAACGGCATCCTGCGCCGCCGCGGCGTCGTCCCGGAGAGCGCGGCCTGGGCCGGCGCGGACGCCGTCCTGCTGTCCCACCTCCACCACGACCACGCAGAGGTCGGGTCCTTGAGGATGCTCGACGGGGTGCCGGTGCTCACGGCCCCGGAGAACGCCGTCTGGGTCTCGAAGAAGGGCCTGGTCGGGCGGGGGCTCGGCGAGGGGGAGTGGGTGCCCGTCGGCGCCGCCGGCGACGTGACCGTACGGCTGGTCCCCGCCGTGCACCACTCCCGACCGATGCCGCACCGACCCAACGCGGCGAACGGGCACCTCGTCCGGGGACCCTCGGGCATCGTCTGGCTCGCGGGTGACACCGACCTCTACCCGGAGATGGCGAGCCAGCCCGAGCTGGCCGGCTCCCCGGTCGACGTGGCCGTCGTCCCGGTCGGTGGGTGGGGGCCGCGCCTCTCCCCGGGGCACATGGGGCCGAAGCAGGCCGCGGAGGCGTGCCGGATCGTGGCCGCCCGCTCCGCGGTGCCGGTGCACTGGCAGACCCTGCACGTCCCGGTCGCCGGGCGGTTCCCGCGCGGCTGGATGGACCTCGCCGGCCCGCGGTTCGTGGAGGCGCTGACCCACGAAGCGCCGTCCTGCCGGCCGCTCCTGCTGGACGTCGGGTCGTCGGCCACCCTGCCGTGACGGGGCCCGCCCCCGGGAGTCATCCGCTGCGGGTGAAGCGCGGTGGCGCGCGCTCTCCCTAGTGTCCGAGAGGACGACTGGCCGGGTGACCACACCGGGTCGCGTCCCAACGAGCCGCAGGAGGCGAGCATGTCCAACGACCTCGACCAGGAGACCGGCGACGACCTCGATCTCATGGGTCCGATCGACTACATCGTGGTCGAGTTCCCGGGGAGCAGGATGACGGGGGAGGGCTTCCCGATCCTGCTCGACCTCGTCGAGCGCGGACTCATCCGGATCCTGGACCTCGCCTTCGTCACCAAGGACGCCGACGGGTCCATCCACGCGATCGACATCAGCGACGTCGACGGCGACGGGGAGCTGGACCTGACGGTCTTCGAGGGCGCCGCGTCGGGCCTGCTCGACAAGGAGGACCTCGACGAGGCGAGCACCGCGCTCGAAGCGGGCAGCTCCGCGGGCATCCTGGTCTACGAGAACGTCTGGGCCGCGCCCTTCGCCCGGGCGGTGCGCCAGGGAGGCGGCCAGCTGGTCGCCAGCGGGCGCATCCCCGTCCAGGCCATGCTGGCCGCCGTCGACGCGGCCGACGCCGCCTCCTCGGTCTGACCTCGAGAGAACAGGAACACGTCATGCCAGGTCTCATCCGCGGTGTCGCACGCACCGCCGCCATCGCCGGCACCGCCACGGCCGTCTCCAACCGGGTCTCGCGCCGGCAGGCGGGCAGGTGGGCGTCCCAGGAGCAGCAGCAGTACGCCCAGGAGCCGCCGCCGCAGCAGCAGCAGTACGCGCCCCCGCCGCCCCCTCCCCAGACCGGCATGGACGACAAGCTGGCGCAGCTCAAGGAGCTCGGTGAGCTGAAGACGGCCGGCGTGCTGAGCGAGCTCGAGTTCGAGCAGCAGAAGGCACGCATCCTCGCCGGCTGACGCCGTACCTCCGTGTGAAGTGCTGGGCCGGTGGGTACCGGGCGTCAGCACTTCGCGCGTGACGGCCCGGGCCTTCGCGCGTTGGAGGTGCACGCGGGGCCGGCCCGCGGCTCCTGAGCGAGGTGGCACGATGAGCGGCGGGTTGTGGGACTACCGGGACTCCGTGTGGGACTACCGCGAGTCCACGTGGACCCTCGACCGCGACCTCGTCGGCTACGAGGTCGAGGCCTCGGACGGCCATCTCGGAGTCGTCGTCCGTGCCTCCAGCTCGACTGCCGCTGCCTACCTGGTCGTCGACGCCGGTCCTGCGATCGCGGGGCTGCGCCTGGTGCCCGCCGGCACCGTCACGTCGATGCACCACGACGGTCGCACCGTCCGGACCGTCCTCACCCGGGGGCAGCTCACGGCTGCCCCGGCCTACGAGGACGACGCCCTCGACGAGTCCGTGCGTGCCGAGCACGACCACTACTTCAGCAGCCTCGACCGCCGCTGACCGTTCCCGGCCACCCGGAGCGGCCCAGCAAGTCCCAGTGGCCCGAGTCGTCGAGTCCTCGTCGAGGCCTAGTCGCGCTCGTCGTCGAAGTGGACGGTGACGGCGTAGATGACGATGACGTCGAGGAGGATCTGGAGCCCGTACCAGACGGGGGCGGCCGAGAGGAACGCCATGTTCATCACGGCGCTGACGGACGCGATCACGATGGTCGCGATCCGGCTCCAGGGCCGGCGGTAGAACAGGGCGATCCCGGTGAGGAACGCCGCGGTGCCGACCGCCATGTGGGCGATGCCCCACCCGGCGTAGCTCCTGAACAGGAGCAGCTCCGAGGCGTCCACGTCGTACACCCTGTTCTCCAGGAGCGCGATGAACCCACCCAGGGCGTGGAAGCCTCCCAGCAGCAGCAGCATGATGGACGCGAAGCCCAGCATCCCGGTCCACAGGGGCGAGGACGGTGCGTCGTCCTCGTCCACGCGGTGCGACCGGGTGGTGTCACTCGTCATGGTGCTCCTCCTCGTCCCGATGCTGTCGGGCACAGGCTCGCACCACATCGGTGCGGGGGGACTCACCCGGCACGGGTGACGCCCGCAGGACCGGGTCAGGCCTCCGGCGTGCCCCGGTCGCGCTGGAGCTCGTCCATCGCCTCGACGATGGCGGCCGGCGCGTCCGCCGAGAGCTCGGCGTGCAGCAGCACGACATCTCCTCGCTGCAGCTCGCGCTCCATCGCCGGTCGTACCTCGTCGAGGTCCCCGTCGCTCGACAGCACGAGGAGGGCCGACGAGCCCGGGGTCAGCTGCGCGCCCAGCTCCCGGACGAACTCCTCGTCGATGCCGGACTTGCGCAGTCGCGCCGAGACGGACGCGACCCCGGCCCCGAGCGCGGCTCCCGCCACCGGCGCCAGCACGAGCATGCCCACCAGGCCGCCCAGCACCGACCCCTTGCCGGCGCTCGATGCCGTCGGGTGCTTCAGGTGCCCGATCCTCGGCTCCCGTGCCTGCGGCATCCACGCGATCGTGATGGCGTCGTGGACGGTGAGGACCTTGAGCTCCTCGAGACGCTTCAGGCGCACGGCCGCCGCCTCGGCGCCGAAGGGGGTGTCGTAGCGCCAGACCGTGAGGGCCGTCATCGGGCCCGCCTCACAGGGCCGCGCCGGCGGAGCTCGCCGGTGAGGTGGTGGGGGACGGCGTGAACGGGTGCAGCTGCTCCCGGCCGCCCCGGATGACGAGGCAGGTCGACTCGGGCACCTCCCGCCAGGCGCCCTTCAGGCTTCCCAGCGGCTCGGACACCACGAGCCGCGCGTCGTCGGACAGCTCCTGGAGGGTGGGGTTGTCCGGGTGCTGGAGCCGGAGGGCGCTGACGTCGGTGTTGTGGAACAGCGAGCGGGACCTGCCCTCGCTGGAGTAGCGGAACGCCCACGTGGTCGCGCCGTCGGTGGTGGCGACCGTCATCTGGATCGGGTGCTCGACGCCGTGGCGTCGTCCCGTTTCCTCGATGAAGCCGACCGCCCGGGCCACCGCAGCGGGCGGGTCCTGCTCGAGCCCGTAGGTGAGGGCGAGGAAGAAGAAGAGCTCCGAGTCCGTCGACCCCTCGATGTGGGGGAACAGCGCGGGCTCCACCTCGAGCGTCAGGTCGCGCTTGACCGAGGCGAAGTCCCCGATCGCCCCGTTGTGCATCCAGAGCCAGCGCCCGTGCCGGAAGGGGTGGCAGTTGGTCTGCTGGACGGGCGTGCCGGTCGTGGCGCGGATGTGCGCGAACACCCGACCCGCGGACGCGTGGCCCGAGATCTCGCGCAGGTTGCGGTCGCTCCAGGCGGGCTCGGTGCTGTGGTAGATCCCGGGCTCCTCGCGCGCCCCGTACCAGCCCACTCCGAAGCCGTCGCCGTTGACCGCCTCGACGCCGAGCCGCGAGTGCATGCTCTGCACCACGAGCGAGTTCTCCGGGGAGAAGAGCAGGTCTTGGAGGAGGACCGGTGAACCCGAGTACGCGAGCCATCGACACATGGCGGTTTCCTTTCGTCCGGGTCGGCCGGTCCATTCCACGCGTGGGGCCGGGGGATGGGCTCACCCGTGCGAGGTGAGGTCTGATCCGGGACCGGGGCCGTAGCGTCTGGCCGTGCGAGCCAGCAACCGGGAGGATCGACGCGTGAGTGACGGTCACCGCCGCAGAGCCGCGGACACCCTGGCCCGACGCGATCCCGGCGCCATCGTGTACGGAGCCGTGGTCACGGCCGCCTCCCTCGCCGCGGTGAGCGCGAACATCTCGCACGTCCAGCGGGTCGCGCTGAGCGTCGGTGCCGTCGTCGGCGTCTACTGGCTGGCCCACGTCTACACCGAGACCCAGGAGATGCTCTTCCACGGTGACCGCCGGCCGCTCTACCGCCGCACCCCTCACGCGGCGGCCAAGGAGGTCTTCATCCTCGTCGGGGCCGTGCCCGCCGTCGTCGTGTACCTCCTGCTCGACCTGCTGGGGATGTCCGCGAGCGGTGCGGCCTACTGGGCGCTGTGGTTCTCGGTGGCGTTCCTCGCCATGATCGGCTACCTCGGCGCCCACCGGGCAGGCATCCGGGGCTGGTGGCTCCTGCTCGAGTCGGCGGGGGCAGCCTCGTTGGGCATCCTCGCGGTGCTGGGCAAGGTGTTCCTGCACTGAGCGACCCTGCGACGACGGCCACGACCCGTGCCATCCGCGCGGCGTAGTCGTCCCGGGTGAAGGGGACCACGCTCATGACCCGCTCCCCGAGGCGGTGGTCGGGATGGTGTACAGGTGAGCGGCGGCCGCCGCGGCGGCGTCCTGGGTGGTGCCCTCGGCCGCCCGGTGCCGGCGGATCGCGACCACGGCGAGGAGGATGCCGAGTGCGCTGATCGCGGCCAGCAGCCACGAGGCGGCGGCCAGGCCCGAGGCCAGGGCGTCGCCGGCGCTCGCGCCGTCGTCGAGCTGGTTGCTCTGGACGCTGGCGTAGATCGTGGCGCACAGGGCGGTCGCGACCGCCGCGCCGACGTACCGCGCCATGTTGGAGACCCCGGAGGCACCGCCCACCTGCTCCTGCGGGACGGACGCGGTCGCGGCCGACGATGCGGGACCGTTGCTGAGGCCCATGCCGACGGCGATCGCCAGGATCGGCACCAGGAATGCGGTGTACGCCCATGCCGAGTCGACCAGCCCGATCACCACGAACCCGGCGGCCATCGCGATGAAGCCGACGCCGATCACCTGGCGGCCGCCGAGCCGGTTGGCGAGCCTCGGCACGAGCGGGGCGACCACGACCAGACCGACGGTGGCCGGCAGTGTCGCCACTCCGGCTTCGAGCGGGCTGAAGCCGAGCGCCGCGGGGTTCTGGAAGTAGAGGCTCAGCAGGTACATCAGCCCGTTGATCGTGCCGGCGCCGATGAGGATCGCCAGGGTCGAGCCGACCAGGATCCGGTTGCGCAGCAGCGCGAGGTCGAGCAGCGGCACCGAGACCCGCTGCTCCGTCTTGACGAAGAGGAAGCCGGCGACGACCGAGGCGGCGAAGCAACCCAGCGTCGCGGCGGAGACCCACCCCCAGTCGCCGCTCTTGGTGAAGCCGTAGATCAGCGGTGCGAGCGTGAGCGCGATCAGCACGGTGCCGAGGTAGTCGATGGAGCGTGGCCGGGCCTCGTCGCGCGACTCCTGGACCATCGCGAAGGTCAGCGCCATGCAGCCGACGGCCACCCCCGCGTCGATCCAGAAGAGACCCTGCCAGCCGGTGATCTCCACGAGGACGCCGCCGAGCAGCGGCCCGGCGGCTGCGCCGACCGCGGCGGCGGCGCCCCACAGCGACACGAACTTCAGCCGTTGGTCACCTGACGTCGCGACCGTCAGGAGGCTCAGGCCGCAGGCCAGGATGGTGGCGCCGGCCGCCCCCTGGATCAGCCGTCCGGCGATCACCATGCCGCCGGACTCGGCCAGCGCGATCAGCACGCACGAGATCACGAAGAGCGCCAGCCCGAGCTGGAAGACCTTCTTGCGCCCGAGCACGTCACCCAGCGAGCCGGACGTGATGATCACGGCAGCACCGACGAGCGAGTAGCCGGTCACGGCCCACTGCAGGGTGTCGAGGCTCATGCCGGTGTCCTCCGAGATCGCCGGGAGCAGGATGCTCACCGCCGAGGTGTTCGCGTTGACGACCAGGGTGGAGATGCAGGTGGCCGCGAGGACCCCGCCCGCCGCCTTCGTCCTGCTGGTCCTGCCTGTGGCCACGTCGCTCATCGAGATCCTTCCGGTCACGGACCGGGCCCACGCCGTTCCGGGCCGACGGTAGGGGCGGCCCCGACGCCGTGCCCTCACCCGCACCGGGCGATAGGACACGCGGACCGGTCCGACGTGCCGGCTCAGAGACCGGGACGGTCCCGTTCCCCGAGCTCGGACTGGCCCCCACGACGAGCGATGCCGCGTCGTGCCGCCGAGGTGAGCAGCCTGATCCCCAGCCCGAGCACCACCAGGTTGAGCAGCATCTGCACGGTCACCAGCATCTTCATGCTGTTGGTCAGCGCCACGACGTCCCCGAACCCGACGGTGGCGAAGACGGTGACGGTGAAGTAGAGCGCCGTGACGTGGTCGAGCGGGCTGTTGAAGCCCGCCGGGTCGTTCTGCGAGTTGGCCACGTAGATCCGGGCGAAGATCAGCAGGTACACCGGGACCAGCACGGCGAGGGCCTCGACCGCCCGCATGACGGGGTACCTCGATCGGATGATGGCCGGCACCTGCGCGCCGACGATGGCGATGAAGACGCACAGCTGCAGGGCCAGCCAGCCCACCCCGAAGCCCGCGCCCGGGCGCCTCGTCGGGATCAGGAAGTACGTCACGCACAGCAGCGTCACCGTCAGCAGCACCCTGCACAGCACGAAGAGTCCGTGCGCCCAGACCTGTCGTCGGGGAGCCGCGACCCAGGGCTGGCTCATGCTGCGCACCTTCCGGCATACCTCGCCGGACCCGCCTCCCCCCACGTGGGTGATCGGGAGGTGATCGGGAGGTGGTGGTGGAGCGAGCGGCATGGGGCGTCGGCCACCGGGGTACGGCGGGGCATGGATGATCGCGAGCGCCCGACCACCAACCAACCCCTGAACGCGCCCGGACCGCGCCCCAAGGTCACGCCGATCCTGGCCGTGGTCGGCCTGGTGGTGCTGATCGCGGCGATCTTCCTGGTGATCAGCCTGCTGCGCTACAACTCCTGAGCCTGCGGCCGGGCACGAGCCCCGGCTCAGGCGGCGTCCGGAGCCCACCGGACGACGAGCAGGGCGACGTCGTCCTCCTGCTCCTCGCTCGCCATGGCACCGAGCAGCCGGTCGCACAGGTGGTCGAGGTCGGTCGTCCCGGGAGCCATCTCGGCGAGCAGCCGCTCGAGCGCCTCGATGCCGTCCTCGATGTCGCGGTCCCGGCGCTCGACGAGCCCGTCGGTGTAGAGCACGAGGGTCGCGCCGGCCTCCAGCGCCACCACGCCTTCGTGGCGGGCGGCTGCGGGGTCGAATCCGAGCAGCAGGTCGTTGGCGTTGGCGTCGGCGAGCCGGGTCACGAGCCCGTGGTGGTCGACCAGCAGCGCCGGCGGGTGCCCCGCGTGGGACCAGCGCAGCAGGACCCGGGCCGCGCCGTTGCCGGCGGGGGCGACCTGCTCGAAGCGGGCGACGACCGCGGTGGCGGTGGTCTCGAGCTGCAGCGACTGCATGACCGTGTCGAGGCCGGACAGGATCGCGGCGGGCGCGTCGCCGCTGTGCACGGCGATGCCGCGCAGCAGCCCGCGCACCTGTCCCATCGCGGCGGCGGCCTCCACGTCGTGGCCGACGACGTCGCCGACGACGACGACGATGTCGGGTGTCGGGGCCGTGGCGTCGCCCTGCAGGAAGGCGTCGTACCAGTCACCGCCGATGCGCGCCGCCTCGCCGGCGGGGGTGTAGCGGGTCGCGACCTGGAGGCCGCGACGCTGTGGCGGCGCGGTGAGCATGCTGCGCTGGAGGGCCTCGGAGACGTCGCGCTGCGACTCGTAGAGGCGGGCGTTGTCGAGCGCCAGCGCGGCCCGGGCGCCGATGTCCTCGAGGAGGGACACGTCGTCTGTGGTGAACGGGGTGCGGTGGATGCCGCGGAACGCGCTGACCACCCCGACCGTGCGGCCACGGGCCCGCAGCGGGACGACCGCGGCCGAGAAGGGCGCCAGGCGGCGCAGCAGGTCGCGCGCGGTGCCGGGCTCCAGCACGGCCGCCACCGCCTCGGTCGCCGAGGTCTCCATCAGCACCGGCGTCATCTCCCGGATCGCCTGGGCGAGGTAGGAGCTGTCGGTCATCGCGCGCAGCCGCCGGGCGGCGTAGTCGCGCAGGACGTCCTCCATGGCGGGGTCGCGGTGCGACCAGCCGACGTCGCGCAGCCCGCGTCGCCAGTCGGACGCGTGCGGGTCCTCGACGAGGGTCACGAGGCACCAGTCGGCGAGCACGGGCACCAGCTGGGTGGCCAGCCGGCTGACCCCCTCGGTGGGGTCGAGCGTCGCGGTGAGGGCCTCCGACACCGACGCCAGCAGCGCGAGGCGGTGCGCGGAGCGGTCCAGTGCCTGCTGGGCGTCGCGACGGGCGGTGATGTCGACGAAGTAGACGGCCAGGCCCTCGGGGGACGGCCAGGCGCGCACCTCGTACCAGGCGTTCAGCGGCGGCGGGTACCAGGCCTCGAAGGTCACCGGCTCGCCCGCCGCGACGGCGCCCCGGTAGTGCTCCTCGAACGCGCTGCCCAGGGCGGCCGGGAACGCCTCCCAGATGCTGGTGCCGATGAGGTGAACGCGCGCCGCGCCCAGCAGCCGCTCCGCCTCGGAGTTGACGTAGGTGAAGCGCCACTCGTGGTCGAGCTGGAAGAACGCCGACGACATCGACTCCAGCACACGCCCCACGCGGGCCTCGCCTTCCCGGACCTCGGTGGTGTCGTACGCCGCTCCGACCAGGCGGACGGGCTGGCCGTCGGGCTGGTCGGGGAAGGCGTGGCCGCGGGCCTCGATCCAGCGCACCGTGCCGTCGGGCCGGACGATCCGGTACTCGGCGTCGTAGTCGCCGCAGGTGGCGATCGCGCGTTGGAGCGCGTCGGAGACGCGGCCGAGGTCGTCGCGGTGCACGTACCGGTTGAAGTCCTCGATGGTCCCACCGAAGCTCTCCTCGTCGAGCCCGAAGAGCTCGAGGAGCCGGCCGTCGAACCGGAGGTCGCCGGTCAGCAGGTCCCAGACGAACGCCCCGACGCCGGCGGCGTCGACCGCGAGGCGCCACGCGAGCCGGTCGCTCTCGGCGTCGAGGGCGGACCGGGAGGTCGGCGGCATCAAGTCGTCGTCGGTCACAGGTCCTTCTCAAGCCAGGTCGGTGTGGCCCACGTTGCACGAGGCGCGCGCTCAGGGTGTCACACCGTGGGCTCGGACATGGCCGAACGGCGAAACCTCAGGGCGTCGCGGACCGTGCGGCGGACGGGAGGTCGTCGGCGTCCGCTGCCGGGGCTGACAGCGGGTCGGCGGGCAGCTGGGCGACCTGCTCGCGGCACCAGACGGACACCTCCCGGCTGCCGTCGAGGACCGCCGCGCGGAACGCCTGCCACGGCTCCCACCGCGCCTCGCCGACCTCGTCGGGGTCGGGCGCGACCCGCCCGGACGCAGCCCCGGGGACGGAGCCGACGAACACCGGGCACATCTCGTTCTCCACGACGCCGTCCTGCTCGGCGCGGTAGCGGAAGCGGGGCAGCACGAGCCGCAGGTCGGTGACGGTCGTGCCGAGCTCCTGCTCGACGCGGCGGCGCACGGCGTCCTCGAGCGGCTCGCCGGGCGCGGGGTGGCCGCAGCAGCTGTTGGTCCACACGCCGGGGAAGGTGCGCTTGTGCAGCGCGCGCTGGGTGACCAGCACGTTGCCCGCGTCGTCGAAGAGGTAGCACGAGAAGGCGAGGTGCAGTGGGGTGTCGGCGTCGTGGACGCCCGCCTTGTCGGCGGTGCCGACGGCCCGCCCGTCCTCGTCGAGGAGCACCACCAGCTCGGGCGTGCCGGTGTCGGTGGTGCTGCTGGCGTCGGTCTCGGTGTCGGTCTTGGTGTCGGGCGTGGTCATGCGGGCCTCCCCACGGGTCGGGCGAGCTGGTTGACGGCGGTGTCGAAGAGCCACGGCAGCCGGGACGCGGCCGGGACGAGGCGCCGGCGGACGGCGGTGTGGGCGGTGGCCCGCAGCAGGGCGTGCGTGAGGAGCTCGTGGCGCAGCCCCATCCGGCCGGCCACCCGGTCGTAGCGGTCGGTGCGACCGTCGGCGATGCAGGCGACGGCGACGCGTGCCTGGGCCAGGCCGAGGGCGATGCCCTCGCCGGTGAGGGCGTCGACGTAGCCCGCGGCGTCGCCGACGAGGAGGACCCGTCCGGCCGACCGCGAGCGGGCGCGCTGGCGCAGCGGTCCCGCGCCCATCACCCGCGTGCGCTGGCCGGTGAGCCGGTGCTGGAGCAGCGGGAAGTCGTCGATGAGGTCGTCGAAGCGCGACCCGGCCGTACCGAGGACGGCCACCCCGACGAGGTCGTCGTCGACCGGCGTCACGTAGGCCTCGGCGCGCGGCGACCAGTGCACCTCGACGTACGACGACCAGGGCGCCTGCTGCACGTGGCAGCGCAGGCCGAAGCGGCGCCGACCGGCTGCGGGCACGTCGAGCCCGACGAGGCGGCGCACCGGCGAGTGCAGGCCGTCGGCGGCGACGAGGTGCCGGGCCGGCTCGCCGTCGACGAGCAGGTGGTCGCCGGCATCGTCGACGCGGGCCACGGGGCGGGGGTCGACGGCGATGCCGGCGGCGGAGACCCGCTCGGCCAGCGCGTCGTGCAGCACGGTCCGGCGCACGCCACGTCCGGGCCCGCGGGCGAACCTCGCGGTCGCCCCGGGACCGTCGGCGCTGCCGTCGAGGTAGCGGATCCCGGTCAGCTCGCGGCCGTGCGGGTGGACGTCGAGGGCGAGCAGCTCGGCGACGGCGCCGGGCATCAGCCCTTCGCCGCACGCCTTGTCGATCGGGCCGGTGCGGGGCTCGCGCACGACGACGGAGAGCCCGGCGCGGTGGGCGTGCAGGGCCGCGGCCAGGCCGACCGGACCACCGCCTGCCACCACGAGGTCATGCACCGGCGGCCTCCGTCCGTGGCTCGGTGGTCGCCCCGGCTCGCGGGAGGGTCGCGAGCGCCGCGTCCTCCACCCGGATGCGTACGACGAGCAGCGCGGCGTTGAGGACGGTGAAGACCAGTGCGGTGATCCAGGCGGCGTGCACCAGCGGCAGCGCGATCCCCTCCACCACGACAGCGACGTAGTTGGGGTGGCGGAGGAACCGGTAGGGACCCGACGTCACCGGCGCCATCCCCGGCACGATGATCACGCGGGTGTTCCAGCGCGGGCCGAGCGTCACGATGCACCACCAGCGCAGCGCCTGCGACGCGACGACGAGCGCCAGCATCGACCACGCCAGCACGGACGGCACCTGCGGCTGCCGGATCCACGCCTCCGCCAGCGCGCCGACGAGCAGCGCGGTGTGCAGCACGACCATGAACGGGAAGTGCCCGAGGCCGTGCTCGACGCCACCGCGCTCCCGGCTCCACCGGGCGTTGCGGGTCGAGACGACGAGCTCGGCGACCCGCTCGAGGCCGACCAGCGCCACCAGGACGGTGAACGCGACGAGCCCGGTCACGACGCGGCCCTCAGCAGCACCAGCTCGGAGCAGAACCCGGGGCCCATCGCCATCAGGACGCCATGGCTGCCGGGGGCCGGCGGGCGCTCGCGCAGGGTGTCCTCCAGGACGTGGAGCACCGACACCGAGGAGAGGTTGCCCACCCGGGCCAGCGACTCCCAGGTCAGTCGGACCGCCTCACGCGGCACCTCGAGCGCGTCCTCGAGCGCCTCGATCACCTTGGGACCACCGGGGTGGCACACCCACCAGCCGATGTCGGCGCGGGTGAGCCCGTGGTCGGCGAGGAAGGCGTCGACGTCGCCGCGCACGAAGCGGCCCACGAGGGCAGGCACCTCCGCGTCGAGCACGATGCGCAGGCCGTTGCCGGTGACGTCGAATCCCATCGTGCGCTCGCTGTCGGGGTAGAGCCGGCTGCGCGAGTCGAGGACCTCGACCGGTCCGGGCCGACCGGACCGGCCGGACTGCCCGACCGCGACGACCGCCGCCGCGCCGTCACCGAACAGGCCGCTCGCCACGAGGTTGGGCACCGACGCGTCGTCGCGCTGCACCGTCAGCGAGCACAGCTCCACGGCGATCAGCACCGCGGTGTGGTCGGGGTGGCCCAGGAGGTAGTCGTGCACGCGGGCGATGCCGGCGGCACCGGCCACGCACCCGAGCCCGACGAGCGGCATCCGGCGCACGTCCTCCCGCAGGCCGACCTGCGCGGCGATGCGCGCGTCGAGCGAGGGCACGGCGAGCCCGGTGACCGTCGCGGTGACCACGAGGTCGACGTCGGACGGGGTCAGGTCGGCGGCCTTGAGCGCGTCGACGAGTGCGCGCGAGCCGAGCTCGACGGCGTGCTCGATGAAGAGGTCGTTGGCGTGCCCGAAGTCGCCGAGTCCGGCGTACTGGTCGAGCGGGAGGACCGTGTGGCGTCGCTCGACCCCGGCGTTCGCGTGGAAACGGCGCAGCAGCGACCGGTCGAGGCTGCGCTCGGAGATGAACTGCCCGAAGGCCTCGGTGATCTCGGCCTGCGGGTGTGAGTGGGGCGGCAGTGCGCCTCGTACGGAGAGGATCCTCATGTCAGCCACCTCGGGGTGTGGGGGTCGAAGGCAGGTCGGGTGAGGGCCGACCCGGTGGGGCGGGACGGCCCGGTCGGGCCAGGCTGCGCAGCAGCCCACCCGCCAGTCGGGCATCGATACGGCCGTCGCCGAGACCGAGCTCGACGAGGGCGTCGAAGGCGTGGCGGTCGCGGCCGGCCGCGTGGATCCCGGCGTCGACGATCCGCGGCGACTGCGCCAGTCGCGAAGCCGCCCAGGTGTGGCGCAGGTGGGTGCCGAGCAGGGCGCGTACGACGCGTCGGTGCTCGGCGCCTGCTCCCGCGGGCCGACCGGCGCGCACCGCTCGCGCCGCGGTGCGGCCGGCGGCGATGCCGGTGGCGACGGCGTAGTAGATCCCCTCGCCGGTCATCGGGTTGACCAGTCCGGCGGCGTCGCCGACGAGCAGGACCGGGCCGTCGGGCTGGTCCCACCGCCAGCTGCTCAGCGGGAGGTGGTGGCCGCGCCAGTCGTCGCCGGTGCGGGCGGCGCCGGGCACGAGCAGCTCGAGCTGGTCGAGGAGCAGTCGGCGGCTCGGCGCACCGCCGTGACGCTCGCCCGGCAGCAGCTCGCCGTAGCCGACGTTGGCCAGCCCGTCGCCGCGGTCGAAGGCCCACGCGTAGGACGGCTGGCGGCGGTCGCCGTAGCGGATGACCTGCCGCCCGGCCATCTCGGGCGTGGTCGGCGCGTAGCCGCGGATCGCGATGGCGCGCGGCTCGCGGCGCTTGCCCAGCAGTGCCGTCCGGACGAACGAGTGCGCGCCGTCGGCGCCCACCACGACGTCGGCGGACAGCTCGCCCGACACCACGGGGGTGCCGGCGCGCGTCAGCGAGGTGGCGCGGTGCGTGCGCAGGACCGCGCCGGCAGCCACCGCCCGCTCGACGAGCCGGGCGTCGAGCACCCGGCGCGGGACGACGTGCACCTCGCGACGCATCGGTCCGGCGACCGAGACGCCGCCGTGGGCCAGCTCGAGGTCGCGCAGCGGCGCCCAGCCGTCGACCACGTCGGCCGCACCGACCGGCGCGAGGGCGTCGAGCACGTGGGGGGCGATGCCGTCGCCGCAGGACTTGTCGCGCGGGAACTCGCTGCGGTCGAGGAGCAGGACGCGCAGGGCCGGGTCCTCGGCCAGGGCGCCCAGCGCGGTCGCGGAGCCGGCAGGGCCTGCACCCACGATGATGAGGTCCCAGTGCTCGGTGGCGGTGCCGCGGCTCATCGCGCCACCACCAGGAGCAGGGCGTCGACCAGGGCGATCCCGACCGCGGCGACGAAGGGGAGCCGTCCGGCTCCGGCGACGACCACGACGGCCAGCGCCAGCACGACGACCGCGACCGCGACGGTGGCGGCGAGCGGCGGCGCGGCACCGACGAGGACCACGGCGGTCGCGACGACGAGGACGACGGCGGCGACCGGGGCGATGCGTCGCGGGCCGAGCCGGTGGGGGAGCCCGCGCACGCCCGTGGCGGCGTCGTCGGCCAGGTCGGGCAGCACGTTGAGGAGGTGGGCACCCACGCCGAGGAGCGCGGCGCCGACCGGCCACCACCAGGGCGGTGCCTCGCCGCCGGCGAGGGTGACCACCGCGGTGAGACCACCGAACGACACGGCGTAGGGCACCCACGACCACACCGTGGCCTTGAGCCCGAGGTTGTAGGCCCACGCGGAGGCGACGCAGACCACGTGCACGATCCCGGCGGCGGGCCCCAGCGCGAACGACAGCACGAGGCAGGCCGCGACGGCTGCCGCGCAGGCCGCCCGGACGAGGGCGACCGAGCCGTCGCCCGTCGCGAGCGGCTTGTCGCTGCGCCCCGCGGCGCGGTCACGGGAGCGGTCGGCGAGGTCGTTGCTCCACCCGATCGACAGCTGGCCGGCGAGCACGGCCGCGACCAGCACGGCGCTCGTGGTCGGGTCCAGGCCCTGCGCGGCGGACAGGAGGCCGGCCAGGACGGTGACCGCGAGGGCGGGGCCGGCGTGCGCGGCACCCACCAGCACCCGCACGTGTGACGGGGCGGATGAGCGGTCGGCGGGGACGCCGCCGGTGACGGGCCGGGTGCTCATGTCGCTCGCCCCGGCGGCTCGGACCCTCGGACGAGTCGCCCCACGACGAGCGCGATGCCGATGCCGACCGCGGCGACGAGCCAGCCCGCGAGCACGTCGACCACGTAGTGCTCACCGGTGTAGACGAGGGTCAGCGCCATCGCCAGGGCGTACGCCGCCAGCAGGACGCGCGAGACCCGCGACACCGACGGCCACAGGAACAGCGCCGCCAGCAGCGCGGCGCCCGCGTGCAGCGACGGCATCGCGGCCACCGGGTTGCTGCCCGACTGGCCCACCTGGACGAGCCGACCGACCGCGTCGAGCCCGAGGCCCTCCCAGCCGAGGTGGGAGATGCGGTCGAGCGTGCCGATGTCGCCGCGCCGGGCGGCCAGCCAGGGCGGCGCCGCGGGATAGGCGAGGTAGCCGGCGATGCCGACCAGCGACATCGCCAGCACGGCGGTGAGCCACTGGCCGAACCGGTCGCGCAGGCGGAACCACACGACCGCGGTGATGAGCGGGATGGTGACGAAGTGGGTGACGTAGACGAGCGCCGCCACGACGTCGTACCAGTGCGGGGAGCCGTCGACGAGACGGGCCTGCAGCCAGACGCTCGGCACCGTCCCCAGCAGCGTCTCGTCGGCGCGTGCCGGCCCGAGCACGTGCAGGCTCGCGCCGAGGCGGTTGGTGTCGGCGCCGTCACCCACCCCGAGCGGGGCGGTGATCCACTGCGCCAGCCAGTAGGCCACCAGGATCGCGCTGAGCGGCGACCACGCGATCAGCAGCTGCGCGATCGGGCCGTGGCGGGACTCGCGGGCGGTCCCGACCTCGCCCTCGGGCGCCGCCGGGGCGGCGCTCGAGCGGGACCGTGAGGTCGCGGGGCTGGTCACGTCGTGCTCCGGCGGCGTGAGACGCGCTCGAGCAGGGCCTGGGTCCGGAAGCGGTTGTAGCGCTGGATGGCGATGAACGGCAGGTTGACCAGCACGCCGTAGGCGGCGAGCAGGGTCGCGGCCAGGGGCGGGTTCCAGAGGACGAAGAGCGGGCTGCACCACATGGCCCACCAGTGCCCCAATTCGGCCCGGCGAGTCTCGCGCACGAACAGCTCGAGGCCGTCGGCGTCGAGCGCGGGCAGCTCGCGCTTGCTGACGCCACCCTCGAACAGGGCGCCCGCCTCGGGCAGCCGGTCCTTCCAGCGGTGGATCCGCAGCCGTCGGCGGTACCAGCGGCCGCGGTCCTCGAAGGGCCGCTCCCGCAGCGCCCAGCCGTCGCGCGACAACCGCCCGTCGCCCAGCCGGTGGGCGGCGTAGCCCGTGGCGGCGTGGAAGACGCCCCACGCGACGACGTCGACGACGATCGTGACGGTCTGCGGCATGACGAGTCGGAGCATCAGGCCACCTCCTCCCCGGACCGGCTGCCGGTGAGGGAGACGTCACGGCCGCGCCACGTCACCGAGCGGCGGACGACGGTGAGGGCGAGCGAGCGGGCGAAGACGAGGTCGAAGGCCAGCAGCGGCACGGGGAACAGCGCCCACGCCCACCAGCGGAACGAGCCGGCGCGGCGCAGCACCCAGCGCAGCTGCAGGGCCACGGCGACGTAGGCCACCGCCCAGAGCAGGGGGCTGCCGGCGACCAGCGACCCGCCCCACCCGGCGAGCGCGACGAGGAGGGAGAGGACGGCTCCGACGGCGACCGCGTGGTGGGCGCTGATCCACGCCACGGTGGCGGCGGTCGCCCCCGGCGCCGCGTCCGCCGCCCCGGAGGCGATGTTCTTGGTCCACCCGGCCACGAGCTGGCCGAGGCCGCCGGGATAGCTGCGCATCCGCACGGCGTCGCCGCCGACCGCGCACCAGACCGGCAGCCCTGCGCGGTGGTAGGCGGCGGCGAGCGCGGCGTCGTCGAGGATGTCGGCGCGGACCGCCTCGTGCCCGCCCGCGCGCGCGTAGTCCACGCGGGAGGTCAGCAGGCACGGCCCGAAGGCCATCGGCGCACGGCTCGCGGCGACCCGGCGCCGACGGGTGAAGGCCTCGCTGGCCATCAGCGCGACCACGTTGAAGTAGGCCGACAGCTGCTCGTAGGGGCGTACGACGTCGTGGTGCGGCTGCACCGACACCAGCCCGCCGTGCCGGGCGTGCGCGGCGAGCAGGCCCGCAAGGGCACCCGGTCGCAGGACGGTGTCGGCGTCGAGGAAGAGCACGAGGTCGCCCGTCGTCGCCCCAGCGCCGGTGTGGCAGGCCCACGCCTTGCCGGTCCACCCGGCGGGTGGCGGGCCGGCCGACACCACCCGGGCGCCGCCCGCTCGTGCCACGGCGGCGGTCGCGTCGCGGGACGCGTCGTCCACGACGACGACCTCGCGGACCTCCGGCAGCTGCTCGGCCACCGACCGCAGCAGCGCCGGCAGGGTCTGCTCCTCGTCACGAGCGGGGACCACCACCGACACCGAGGCCGTGATCGGTCCCGTCGCGGAGTCGGCCCGCGGCAGCGTGCGGAGGTCGGCCACCAGCCGCTGCGCCCACACCGCTGCGCCCAGGAGCAGCACCACGAGTGCGAGGTCGACGAGGAGCGCGGTCGTCACGGCGTGCCCGTCCGTCGTACGACGAGCGGCATGCCGCCACGCGGGTGGACGGCGACCTTGGCCTCCGCCACCGGCCGCGTCCAGGCGCCCGGGCCGCCCGGCACGTCGATGCGGTGCTCGCGCAGGAGCTCGGAGAGGACGACGACCATCTCGCCGAGCGCGAACTCGCGGCCGATGCACAGCCGCGGCCCCTGGCCGAACGGCAGGTAGCCGGTGCGGGCGGTGCCGTCGAGGAAGCGCTCGGGGCGGAACGCCTCGGGCTCCGGCCACAGGTCGGGACGCCGGTGGACGAGCCAGGGGCTGATGATCGCGAGCGTGCCGGCCGGGACCGGTCGCCCACCGACCTCGTCGTCGCGGTGCGAGCGGCGGGAGATGGCCCAGGCCGGCGGGTAGAGGCGCAGCGCCTCGTCGACGACCGCGCGTGTCCACGGCACCCGCTCGCGGTGCCCCACGAGCGGGACCGGGCCGGGGTGGGCGTCGAGCTCGGCGCGCACGCGCTCCTGCGCCTCCGGGTGCTCCGCCAGCAGCATGAGCGTCCAGGCGAGGGCGGCCGCCACGGTCTCGTGGCCCGCGATGACCATCGTGACGAGCTCGTCGCGGATCTCGCCGTCACCCATCCCGCTGTCGAGCAGCAGTCCGAGGAGGTCGTCGCCGTGGTGGGGCGACCCGCCGGCGCGGGCGTTGCGGGCCCGCCGCTCGGCGATGATCGCGGCGGCGCCGGCGTCGAGGCGGCGGCGGGCGGAGCGGAGCCGGAGGTTGGTCCGGGTCGGGGTCCACTCGGCGCGGGGGAGGATCGAGCGGCCGAGGCGCACCACCAGGTCGGCGGCCTCGCTCGTGGCCGCCAGCAGGTCGTGGGCCTGGTCGGACAGGTCGGTGCTGAAGAGCGCGCGGCCGACCGCGTCGAGGCCGATGGCGTGGGTCAGTGCGGCGACGTCGACGACTGCTCCGTCCGCGACCGCAGCGGCGTGCGGCCCGCCGAGGCGTGCGGCGACGGCGGTGCGGGCGGCGGCGCGCACCTCGTCGCCCACCGCCTCCAGGCGCTGGTGGTGGAAGGCAGGTGCGGCGAGCCGCCGGTTGTCGATCCAGCTCGGCTCGGCCGAGGCGAGCAGGCCGGGACCGGTGACGCGCGCCAGGGCGGCGTACTGGACGGTGTCCTTGCCCCAGCTGCGCGCCGAGGTCTGGAGCACGTGCCGGACGTCGGCGGGGTCGTTGAGCAGCAGCGCCGGCGCGCCGGGCACCGGGAAGGAGACGGTGTCGCCGTAGTGGTGGGACACCTCGCCGAGGAACGTCAGGGGGTCGGCGCGGATGGAACGGAAGGCCCGGGCCATGTCCCACGACGTGGGTCCCGGCACGCCGACGTCGGTCGGCTGCATCGCCTGCAGGCGGGCAGCGACGCTCATCCGAGCGCCTCCTCGCCGGACCGGTCGCGGCGGCGACCCAGCCACGTCCACACGATGCAGCTCCACAGCACCAGCCCGAAGCCGAACATCAGGTCCTCGACCGGTGCGTAGAACAGGCGACCGTCGCCGAGGATCGTGATCCGCTCGCTGCCGATGATCGTGTCACCGGAGTAGCGCACGATGCCGCGGCCGGTGAGCCAGCCGTTGGTGAGGAGCTGGAAGAACACGATGATCGCGTAGGCGGACCACCAGTCACGGGTCGAGGTCAGCCGCGTGCGGACGACCCAGCGGTCCAGCACGACGGCGAGCGGCACGCAGAGGACGGCGATGGCGGTGTAGGTCACGGGGAGCTCACCTCGCGGGACCGGGGAGCCCCCGGTCGTACGCCGCGGCGCGCGGCGCGGACGCCCTCGAGCGTCAGCACCGACACGACCGGGATGACCACGAAGAAGGCGATCTCCTCGAGCGGCAGGCCGGCGATGCGCCAGGGCAGCGTCTGGTCCTCGTCGAACCACCAGTGCCCGACGTGGGTGGCCCACAGGTCCCACAGCAGGAACGGCGTCCCGGCGAGACCGATGGTGAGGAGCAGGCGCCCGGGCTGCTTGAGCACCCGCAGCCGGAAGGCGGGCACCAGGGGGAGCGTCCCGGCGAGGCAGAACGCCAGCATGGCGACGTACGCCCAGTGGGGAAGGCTCATGCCCCGTCCTGTCGGGCGCTCATGCCTGCACCGGCAGGCTGGAGCGGTCGCCGCTGAGGCGCTTCAGCACGAGCTCGGCGCTGATCAGGCACATCGGCAGGCCGACGCCGGGGACAGTGCTCGCCCCGGCGTAGAGCAGGCCGTCGACCTTGGCGGACACGTTGCCCGGGCGCAGGAAGGCGCTCTGGCGCAGCGTGTGCTCGAGCCCCAGGGCCCCGCCGCGCCACGCGTGGTAGCGGGTGGCGAAGTCCTCCGGGCCGACCGTGTGGCGCACCCGGATCCGCTCGCGCAGGTCGGGCACGCCCGCCCACGACGCGATCTGGTCGATGGCCGCGTCGGCCGTGCGCTCGACGGTCTCGGACCCGGCGCCGTCGTCACCGCCGCCGCCGATGGTGGTGTCGGCAGGCACGGGGACGAGCACGAACAGGTTCTCGGACCCCTCCGGGGCCACGGTGGGATCGGTCTCGGAGGGCTTGCAGACGTAGATCGATGCGGGGTCGGGCACCCGTGCATCCTTGCCGAAGATGTCACCGAAGTTCTGCCCCCAGTCTTGGGTGAAGAACAGCGAGTGGTGCGGCAGCTGGGGCAGCCGTCCCTCGACGCCCAGCATCGCGAGCACCGCGCCGGGTCCCGGGGAGCGGTCGCGCCACGCGGGCTCGGGGTGCGTCTGCAGCCCGGTGGGCAGCAGCGCGGTCTCGAGGTGGTGCAGGTCGGCGGCACCGACGACGACGTCGGCGTCGACGGTGCGCATGCCCGCCGGTGACTCGTGCTCGACACCGGTGACGACGGGTCGTCCGCCCGCCGCGTCGGAGGTGAGGATCCGGGTGACGGCCGCACCGGTGTGCAGGCGCGCGCCGTGCTTCTCCGCGAGGTCGGCGATGACCCGGATCAGCTGGCTGAAGCCGCCCTGGGGGTAGAGCACGCGGTCGCCGAGGTCGAGACGGCTCATCAGGTGGTACATGCTCGGCGTGCGGCTGGGGGAGGAGCCCAGGAAGACGGCCGGGTAGCCGAGCACCTGGCGGAGCCTGTTGTCGGTGAACGAGCCCGCGACGTGGCTCTCCAGCGACCGCGTCAGCAGCCGGCCGAGTGCCGGCGTGCGGCGTACGACGTCGGGGTGCACGAAGGCTGTCGGTGAGTCGAAGCTCGTGTAGAGGAACCGGCGCAGGGCCATGTCGTAGGTGTCCTCCGCGGAGCGGAGGTAGGCGTCGAAGCGGTCACCGGCGCCCGGCTCGAGCCGCTCGAACAGGGCCCGGTTGTGGGCCCGGTCGGGTCGCAGGTCGACCGGCTCGGGGTGGCCCTCGAAGAACACGCGGTAGCTCGGGTCGAGCACGGTCAGGTCGAGCTCGGCCTCGGCGCTGGTGCCGAGGAGGGAGAAGAAGTGCTCGAAGACCTCGGGCATGAGGTACCACGAGGCGCCCGTGTCGAACCGGAAGCCGTCGCGCTCGACGCTGCCGACGCGACCGCCGAGGTCGTCGTTCTTCTCCAGCAGGTCGACCGAGTGGCCGCGGGAGGCGAGGAGCGCCGCGGTGGCCAGGCCGGCGATGCCGCCGCCGACGACGACCACGCGCCGCGGTGAGCCGTCACCGGCGCGGCGGGTCGTGGGGGTGAGGCGGCTGAGGCGTTCGGGCAGGCGCAGCGTCACGAGCGTCCTCCACGCAGCGAGCTCGCGGCGAGGCGCAGCTTGACCGTCGTCGGGACGCGGACGCGCGTACGGCGGATCTCGTCCGCGGAGGCGGCGCGCAGCCGGTGGGACAGCTCGGCGAAGGTCGCGTGGGCCGCGCGGACCGCGCGGCGGCTGCTCGGGGGCAGGTCGGGCACGACGGCCGCGGCCGCGCGCAGGTCCTCGTCGACGTCGTCGAGGATGCGGTCGCGGTCGGCCTCGCAGAACCGCTCGAGGTCCAGTCCGGGGAAGTAGTCGCGGCGCAGCAGGTCGTGGTCGTCGGACAGGTCGCGCACGAAGTTGAGCTTCTGGAAGGCCGCTCCCAGGCTGCGGGCACCCGGGGCGAGCCGGTCGTACTGCGCGTCCCGGTCGGGCGGCGCGTCGGGCGCGGCCAGGAAGGCGCGCAGGCACATCAGCCCGACGACCTCGGCCGAGCCGTAGACGTAGCGCTCGAAGCTCTCCTGGGTGTGGGACCGGGTGTCGAGGTCGGTGCGCATCGAGGTGAAGAACGGAGAGACGATCTCGGTCTCGATCCCGACGGCGATGGCCGTGCGCGCGAAGGCGTGCACCACCAGGTTGCCGCTGTAGCCGGTGCGCATCGCGTGGGCGACGTCGCCCTCGAGCCAGTCGAGCATGGTGGCGCGCGCGGACCGGTCGAGGGTCGGGTCGGGGTTGTCGACGATCTCGTCGGCGACGCGCACGAGCGCGTAGATGTTGCGGACCTGGGTGCGCACCGGCTCGCCCAGCAGGCGCGAGGCCAGGCCGAAGGAGCTGGAGTACTCCCGGATCACCACGGCCGAGCTCGCCTCGGACACGGAGTCGTAGAGGCTGCGGGGGGCGCCGCGGCCCACGAAGAACGTCATGCCGCGACCTCGCTGCCGTCGGTCAGCACGGCCGGCGGGACGGCGACGTCGTCGATCAGGTCGACCGGGATGCCCAGGCCGTCGAGCACGGTGCGGGCCTGGCCGAGGTGCTGCTGGGCGAGGTCCTCCACGAAGCGTCGTGAGCCGGAGGCCACGAGGAGCGCGCGGGCCTCGTCGAGCTCGGCGTCGCTGAGCTCTCGGCCGACGTAGCCGCTGATCTGCGGCCACGCGGACGTCGTACGGGCGTGGACGAGGAGCGGTGTCTGCTTGCGGGTGCGCAGGTCACAGGTGGCGCTCTTGCCGGAGCGGGCCGGGTCGCCGAAGACGCCGATGAGGTCGTCGGCGAGCTGGAAGGCGATCCCCATCGCCCGGCCCACCTCACCGAGCCGGCTGATGGTCTCGGCGTCGGCGCCGGCCAGCACCGCGCCGGCCTGGAGCGGGAGGGCGAACGAGTAGGCGCTGGTCTTCTGCGCCTCCATCTCCAGGCTCTGGGCGAGGGTGGCGGGGGCGAGGTCGAGCGAGTGGCGGACGTCGGCGAGCTCGCCCGAGGACGTCCGGTGCAGCGCGGTGTCGAAGAGGTCGAGCAGCCGCTCGACGACCGACGCCGGGGCGCCGCTGAGCGCGACGGTGCGGACCGCGGCCGCGAGGGCCAGGTCGCCGGCCAGGATCGCGGCGGTGAGCCCGTAGCCGGCGGCCACCTCGGGATCGGCCCCGTCGATCCCGGCGAGGGCGCGGAACGTGCCGCTGACGTTGGGTCGCCCGCGTCGCACGTGGTCGTCGTCGATGACGTCGTCGTGGATCACGAACGCGGTGTGGAGCAGCTCGACGGCCGCGCCCACCTCGGCCGCCGCGTCGGGCTCGCCACCGCCCAGCGCGTCATGGGTCGCGACCACCAGCGCCGGCCGGAAGCGCTTGCCGCCCTCGGTGGCGGCGCACAGCGCCTCCCACAGCAGCGCGTGGTGGGCATCGATCGCGGCCGCACGCCGTCGACCGCCGTCGAGGATCCGTTCCAGTGCCGCATCCGTGTCGGTGCCGATCATCTGTGCCTCCCGCAGTTCGATCGTTCCTTGGTCGCCAAACCTATGCAACACTTCCAACTAAATCTAGGCACGGTGCGAAGGAGTGGACAAGTTTTGGACAACCATGGTCGCGCCTCCCTCACCATCGGTGATCTGGCCCACAGGACCGGAGTACCCATTTCGACGCTGCGCAGCTGGGAGCGACGCTACGGATTCCCGGAGCCGCGTCGTCAGCGCGGGGGGCACCGCCGCTACAGCGAGGCCGATGTCGAGGCCGTCCTGGACGTCCTGGCGCGTCGCCGCGGCGGCCTGTCGCTGGCCGCCGCCGTCCACCGCGCCGACGTGCCCCAGGGCCGGTCCGGGTCCGTCTTCGCCGACCTCCGGCGCCTGTACCCGCTGCTCCGGCCGCAGGTGCTCTCACGCGGCACGCTGGTCTCGATGAGCCACGCGATCGAGGACGAGTGCGCGGCACGCGCGGCCGACCCGGTCCTCTTCGGGGGGTTCCAGCGCGAGCGGTTCCTGCGCTCGTCGTACGACCGCTGGCGCGAGCTCGCCCGGACGGCGCGATCCGCGGTCGTGCTCGCCGACTTCCCCCACGGGGCGGACCCCGCCCCACCGACGCGCGGGGTCCCGATCGAGGTCGCCGTCCCGCCCGAGTCGCCGCTCAACCGCGAGTGGCTGGTCGTGTGCGACGCGGCCGACCTCCCGGCGTGCCTGGTGGCGGTCGAGCGCCCCGGCCAGGGCGCCGAGGGGGTGAACGAGCGCACGTTCGAGGCCGTGTGGTCGGTCGACCCGCAGGTGGTCCGCGACGCGAGCAGGATCGCCGGCGCGCTGACCGACGAGCTGCGGCCGGACTGGCGTCGCGTCGACCTCCCCGCCCAGTCCGACCCGCCCGGGGCCTCCGAGGACCTCTACCGGGCCACGCTGCTCTTCGACCGGATGGTCGCCTACATCGACGCGGCCCGCTGAGAGGACCGCAGTTAGGCTCACCTAACCTGTGCGGGTGCCCGAGCCCGTCCGACCCCGATGCCGTCCAGCCACTGAGAGCCCTCTGGCGCCGCTACGGGGCCTACCGCACCAGGTTCGTCGGCGCCGTCGCGGCCTCGACGGTCAACAAGGTGGCCGACGTCGTCCCCGAGCTGCTCATCGGCGCGGCCGTCGACGTGGTGGTGCGCGGCGACGCGTCCTTCGTCGGCGAGCTGCTGGGCGTCGAGTCGCGGTTCGCCCAGCTCGGCTGGCTGGCCGTGATCAACGCCGTGGTGTGGCTCGTCGAGTCGGTGAGCGAGTACGTCGCCAGCGTCCTGTGGCGCGGCCTGGCGCAGGGCGTCGAGCACGACCTGCGCGTGGAGGCGTACGACCACGTCCAGCACCTCGACCTCGGGCTGGCACGAGAGCCGCCCGGCGGGCTCGACGCTCGCCACGCTCAACGACGACGTCAACCAGCTCGAGCGCTTCCTCGACGTCGGGGCGCCGGCGATCCTGCAGACGGCGCTCAACGTGCTGCTCGTCGGGGCGGTCTTCGCGGCCGCGTCGGGCCAGCTCCTGGTCTTCGCCTTCCTGCCGATCCCGCTCATCGTGATCGGGTCGCTCGTCTTCCAGCGTCGCCTCGAGCCGCTGTACGACCGGGTCCGCGCCGCGGTCGCCGACCTCTCCAGCACGCTCTCCTCCAACATCTCCGGCATCGCGACCATCAAGGCGTTCACCGCCGAGGACCGCGAGCGCGACCGCGTGGCGGCCGTCTCCGCTGGCCTACCGCCGAGGCCAACACCGACGCGATCCGGTCGTCGGCCGCGTTCGTGCCGCTGGTCCGGATGGCGATCCTGGTCGGCTTCACCTGCACGCTGCTGCTCGGCGGCTGGGCGACGCTCCGCGGCGACCTCGAGGTCGGGCTCTACTCCGTGCTGGTCTTCATGACCCAGCGCCTGCTCTGGCCGCTGACCGAGGTCGCCGAGGTCCTCGACCTCTACCAGCGCGGCCGCGCGTCGGCCGCCCGCATCCTGGGCCTGCTCCAGGTGCCGGTCGACGGTGCCGGCCGGCGCCACGGCGCTCGAGCGCCCGGTCGCCGGCCGCGTCGAGCTGCGCGGCGTACGTGCCGGGTACGCCGACGGGCCCGACGTCCTGCACGGCATCGACCTCCTCGTGCCCGCGGGCGAGACCCACGCGATCGTGGGCACCACCGGGCTCGGGGAAGTCGTCGCTGCTGCGCCTGGTGCTGCGCTTCGACGACCCCCGCGAGGGCTCGGTGCTGCTTCGACGGCCAGGACGTGCGCGGCCTCGACTGGGACTCGCTGCGCGGCTCGCTCGGCTACGTCGCCCAGGACGTCTTCATGTTCGCCGGCATCGGTGGCCGACAACATCGCCTACGGCCGTCCCGACGCCACCCGCGAGCAGGTGCGGGAGGCCGCCGAGGCGGCCGCCGCGCTCGACTTCATCGAGGCGATGCCCGACGGCCTGGACACCTGGGTGGGCGAGCGGGGCGTGACCCTGTCCGGCGGCCAGCGGCAGCGGCTGGCCCTGGCCCGCGCGCTGCTGCGCGACCCCGCGGTGCTGGTGCTCGACGAGGCGACCAGCGCCGTCGACAACGAGACCGAGGCCGCGATCCAGCGCTCGCTGCGCCGCGCCACCGCCCAGCGCACCGCGATCGTCGTCGCGCACCGCCTCTCGACCGTGCGCCACGCCCACCGCATCTGGGTCCTCGACGCGGGTCGGGTCGTCGAGTCCGGGACGCACGACGAGCTGATCGACCGGGGCGGGGCCTACGCCGCCCTGTGGCGGGTCCAGACGGGCCAGGCACAGGAGCAGGACCCGGTCGCCGGGTGAGGCGACCGGGTCCTGCCCGGGTGCTGGCGGTCGTGCGCGGAGGTCAGGCGGTGACCGGCTCCCACTCGGGTGCGACCTCGGCCCGGGCGGTCTGCCGCGCGTGCCGCATCCCGAGCAGGGCGAAGGCCAGGAGGACGAACGCCCCGGCGAAGGCGGCGATCGCCGCGAAGCCGGCGATGGTGCCGATGGTGGCGAAGGCGTAGCCGTAGAGGAGCAGGCCGCGCAGCGTGTTGCCCATGAAGAGCGTCTGGCGGAGACCGGCCAGCGCCTGGCCCTCCTCGCTCGCCTTGGCCTCGTCGTCGAGGGCGAGGAACTCGCCGCTGACCTGCTGGTACGTGCGGCCGTCACTGGCGGCGTTCATGTGCGCGAGGATGTAGTGGTCGGCGTAGGCCTTGGCCTCCGGGCCCGTGTCGAGGGCACTGCCGGCGTACTTCTCGAGGGCGCTGACGTCCTCGTCGGCCAGGCCGCCCAGCGCGTCGCCCTCGGGCATCGTGATGTCCTGCATGACCAGCTGGTCGTGGACCTGGTCGCCGATGAACGCGTTCGCCCACGTCAGGAGACCGCCGGCGATGAGCAGGACCGCGGCGACGGCCACGCCCGTCCAGGAGACCAGCTTGTCGAGAAACGCGCGCATGAGGTGCCTTCCGTCAGGGCGGTCACCGGGTCGGTCCCGCCTCGTCCCCGACGCTAGGGAGGGCGCGCGTCGGCCGGACGGGGCGAAGGCACCCAACTCGGGAGGACCAAGGTCCCGAGCTGGTCCCGAGCTGGTCGCTGGGTGGTCCCTAGGGTGGGCGCATGGCGATCCGGGCGGTGGTCCTCGACATCGGGGGAGTGCTGGAGGTCATCGACGACGACGTCTTCCCGGCGCCCGCCGAGCGCCGTCTCGGCCTCGAGCCGGGCACGATCGCCGGCGGTCTCGCCGGGCTGCCGGGCGACGCGGTGGTCGGGGAGGTGACCGAGCACGAGGTCCGTGCGGAGTGGCAGCGCGCGCTGGGCCTGGACGACCGGCAGGTCGACGCGCTCGTCGACGACTTCTGGCGGTGGTACGTCGGCACGCTGGACCGCGAGCTGTTCGACTGGTTCGCCGGCCAGCGCCCCGCGAGGCTGACGGCGATCCTGTCGAACTCCGGTCCCGGTGCCCGCGAGCGCGAGCGGTGCCACGGCTTCGAGGACGTCACCGACGACATCGTCTACAGCCACGAGGTGGGCCTCGCCAAGCCCGACCCGGCGGCGTACGAGCTCGTCACCCGACGGCTCGGCATCGAGGCCGGGGAGGTCCTGTTCCTCGACGACGTCGAGGCCAACGTCGTCGCTGCGCGTGCCCTGGGCTGGCACGCGGTCCTCCACCGCGACACCTCGTCGTCGATCGCGGAGATGGAGCGCATCATCGAGGGCGCCGCGGACGTCTGACCCCGGCCGCTCGGGGGTACCGGCGGACATGCCGACCCACGATCGACCACCACGCGTCGTCCTCGTCACCGGTGCCTCCAGCGGCATCGGCGAGGCCGCCGCCCGCCGCGTCGCGAGCCGCGGTGACCACCTCGTCCTCCTCGCCCGCGGCCGCGACGCCCTCGAGCGGGTGGCCGCTGACTGCGACGGGCTGGGTGCCGCGTCGACGACGGTCGTCACGGCCGACATCAGCGACGACGGCGAGGTCGAGTCGGCCGTCGCCACCCTCATGGAACGGCACGGCTGGATCGACACGGTCATCGGCAGTGCCGGCGTGGTCGCCTACGGCCGGGTGGAGGACGTGCCGGCCGAGGTGTTCGACCAGGTCGTGGCCACCAACCTGCTCGGCTCGGTGAACCTGGCGCGCCACGTGCTGCCCGTGATGCGCACGCAGGGCGCCGGCAGCATCGTGGTCGTCGGCTCGGTCATCGGGCACGTCGCGGTCCCCGACATGGCGGCGTACGTCATCAGCAAGTGGGGCGTGCGCGCGCTGGTGCGGCAGCTGCAGGTCGACAACCGCGACCGCCCCGGCATCCGGATCGAGTACGTCGCCCCCGGTGGCGTCGACACACCCATCTACCGGCAGGCAGCGACGTACGGCGACGCGGCCGGGCGCCCACCTTTCCCGGTCACCACCCCCGAGCGCATCGCCGACCGCGCCCTCGCGGTGGCCGACGGGCGGCGCAGCGGCGGGCAGGTCGGCCTCGCCAACGACGTGATCCGGTTCGGCTTCACCGCCTTCCCGTGGGCCTACGACCGCCTCGTCGGTCCGTTGTTCTCCCTCGCCGCCCAGGACCAGACGGCGGAGGTGAGCCCGAGCCCGGGCAACGTGCTGGAGCCACGCGACGAGCTCAACGGCCTGCGGGGCGGGCACGGAAACGCCCTGCTGGCCATCGGCGCCAACGTCGTCGAGCTGGCCCGCAGGCGGGTGCAGGGCGGCTGAGCGCGATCGGGCCCGACCGGGCGCATGGTCGACGCCGCTGAGGGGGACCGGACACAACCGCCCACCGATTCCCCAGGGAGACCGCATGACCCCCAGCAAGCCCGTGGCCGCTGCGAAGAAGGCTGCAGGCGACGTCGTCGACGCCGTGGCCGAGGCCGTCTCGTTCGCCGACAAGCCCGTACCCGGCACGCCGGGCAGCGAGCCGCCGTCGCTCGAGGAGCCCACCGAGCCGCGCGACGTGCCGCCGCCGAAGCCCGACCAGCAGCAGCCCACGCCCCTCTCGCCGACGGGTGCCCCGAGTGCAGATCCCTCGACCGCGAGCGCCCAGCAGGGTGCGTACCTCACCACGGCGACCGGCGTGCGGATCGGCGACAGCGACCACTCCCTCAAGGCCGGGCCGCGTGGCCCGACCGTCCTCGCGGACCACCACCTCCGCGAGAAGATCATGCACTTCGACCACGAGCGCATCCCGGAGCGAGTCGTCCACGCACGCGGCGCCGGCGCCCACGGTGTCTTCGTCTCGAACGGCGCGGCATCCGGGATCAGCCGGGCAGCCGTCTTCGGCAAGGGCGAGGAGACCCGCACCTTCGTGCGCTTCTCGACCGTGCTCGGGTCCCGCGGGTCGGCCGACACGGTGCGCGACACCCGCGGCTTCGCGACGAAGTTCTACACCAGCGAGGGCAACTGGGACCTCGTCGGCAACAACATCCCGGTCTTCTTCATCCAGGACGGCATCAAGTTCCCTGACGTCATCCACGCCGGCAAGCCGCACCCGGACCGGGAGATCCCGCAGGCGCAGAGCGCCCACGACACCTTCTGGGACTTCGTCTCGCTGCACACCGAGGCGCAGCACCACGCGATCTGGAACATGTCGGACCGCGGCATCCCGCGCAGCTACCGGATGATGGAGGGCTTCGGCGTCCACACCTTCCGGCTGGTCGACGCCGACGGGGCGACCACCCTCGTCAAGTTCCACTGGAAGCCGCGGCTCGGCGTGCACTCCCTCACGTGGGAGGAGGCCCAGCTCGCCGGCGGGGTCGACCCGGACTTCCACCGCCGCGACCTCTACGACGCCATCGAGTCGGGTGCCTTCCCGGCATGGGACCTCGGCATCCAGACCTTCCCGGACACCCCGGACCAGATGTTCGAGGGGATCGACCTCCTCGACTCGACCAAGCTGGTGCCGGAGGAGCTGGCGCCGGTGCAGGTCATCGGGACGCTGACGCTCAACGGGAACCCGACGAACTTCTTCGCCGAGACCGAGCAGGTCGCCTTCCACACCGGCCACCTCGTCCCGGGCATCGACGGCACCGACGACCCGCTGCTGATGGCCCGCAACTTCTCCTACCTCGACACCCAGCTGACCCGTCTGGCCGGGCCGAACTTCAACCAGATCCCGATCAACCGCCCGCACGCGCCGGTGAACGACAACCACCGCGACGGCTTCCACCAGCAGGCGGTGCACGGCGGGGTCGCGCCCTACAAGCCGAACTCGCTCGACGCCGGCTGCCCGTTCTTCGCGGGTGCCGACGAGGGCGCGTTCGTCGACGTCCCGGTCACCGTGCCGGAGGCCACCAAGGTCCGGGAGAACCCCGCGTCGTACGACGACCACTTCAGCCAGGCGCGCCTGTTCTGGCGGAGCATGAGCCCGGTCGAGCAGGAGCACATCGTCAACGCCTACTCGTTCGAGCTGGGCAAGTGCTACGAGCAGGCCGTCAAGGAGCGGCAGCTCATCGCCCTGGCCAACATCGACGCGCGAGCTGTGTGCCCGCGTCGCGCAGGGCCTCGGCCTCCCCGCGCCGGAGCGCGACCGTGCAGTACGACGAGCCGGAGCCCAGCCCGGTGCTGTCCCAGCTCGGTGACACCTGGCCGGCCGACGGGCGCCTCGTCGGCATCGTCGTGGACCCGGACGCCGACCTGGCCGGGGTCGCCGCGCTGCGCGACGAGCTGCTGGGCGCCGGTGTCCTGCCGCTCCTCATCGCCCCGCGAGGCGGCGAGCTGGGGGAGGGCCTCGTGGCCCAGCGCACCTTCGCGACCGCCCGCTCCGTCGAGTTCGACGCCGTCGTCGTGGCCGGCGCCGCACCGCCCGCACCCGACGCGCTGCCCTCCCGCGACAGCAAGGCCGGTGACGACTCGACGGTCATGACCGATCCGCGCGTCGGCCTGCTCGTGCAGGAGTGCTTCCGTCACTGCAAGGCCGTCGTGGCCGTCGGCGACGGACGCGCGGTGGTCGACGAGCTCGGCCTCGCCGGGGTCGGGGTCCTCACGGCCGACGGCCCGGCCGAGGTGGGCGACGACCTCCTGACGCTGCTGTCGGCGCACCGGTCGTGGGAGCGTTTCGCGACGAGCATGTGACCGACCGCCCGGCGTGACCGGGTCAGGGGGTGGGACGCCGAAACCGGGGTGAGCCGGCCGCAGACCGGCCGATAGGCTCGCACCGACATCCCGTCCCACCCCCACCCACGTCACCAGGAGCACTCGTGTCCGACATCCAGGTCGTCCGCATCCACGCCGATCAGCGTGCGGAGACCACGGTCACGACGGGCACCAAGGCCTGGGAGCTGTTCCGTGACGACGCCGACGTCATCGCCGCCCGTGTGGCCGGCCAGCTCAAGGACCTCGCCTACGAGCTCGCCGACGGTGACGAGGTCGAGGGCGTGGCCATCGACAGCCCCGACGGCCGCGACATCCTGCGCCACTCGACCGCGCACGTGATGGCGCAGGCGGTGCAGCAGATCTGGCCGGAGGCGAAGCTCGGCATCGGGCCGCCGGTGGAGAACGGCTTCTACTACGACTTCGACGTCGAGACCCCGTTCGTGCCCGAGGACCTGGTCAAGATCGAGTCCGCGATGCGCAAGATCATCAAGGAGAACCAGCGCTTCGAGCGCCGGGTCACCACCGACGCCGACGCGCTCGACGAGCTCCAGGACGAGCCCTACAAGATCGAGCTGATCGGCCTCAAGGGCGGCGCCGGCGCCTGACCGGACACCGAGGGCGCCTCCGTCGAGGTCGGGGCCGGCGAGCTGACCATCTACGACAACATCGGTCGCAACGGCGAGGCCAAGTGGTCCGACCTGTGCCGCGGCCCGCACCTGCCGACCACCAAGCGGATCCCCGCCTTCAAGCTGATGCGCAGCGCGGCGGCGTACTGGCGCGGTGACGAGAAGAACAAGCAGCTCCAGCGCATCTACGGCACCGCCTGGGAGACCAAGGAGGCGCTCGAGGAGCACCTCCACCGCATCGAGGAGGCCGAGCGGCGCGACCACCGCAAGCTCGGCCGCGAGCTCGACCTCTACTCGTTCCCCGACGAGATCGGGTCGGGCATGGCGGTCTTCCACCCCAAGGGTGGCGTGATCAAGCGGGAGATGGAGGACTACGTCCGTCGCCGGCACCTCGAGGAGGGCTTCGACTACGTCGGCACCCCCCACATCAGCAAGGACGGGCTGTTCCACACCTCCGGGCACCTGCCCTACTACGCGGACACCATGTTCCCGCCGATGGAGATGGAGCACGCCGAGTACCGCCTCAAGGCGATGAACTGCCCGATGCACAACCTCATCTACCGCTCGCGGCAGCGCTCCTACCGCGAGCTGCCGCTGAGGTTCTTCGAGTTCGGGTCGGTCTACCGCTACGAGAAGTCCGGCGTCGTGCACGGCCTGACCCGCGTGCGTGCGATGACCCAGGACGACTCGCACTCCTACGTCACCCCGGAGCAGGCCCCCGCCGAGGTCGAGCACCTGCTCACGTTCGTCACCGGCCTGCTGCGCGACTTCGGCCTCGACGACTACTACTTCGAGCTCTCGACCCGCGACGACTCCAAGCCCGACAAGTTCATCGGGTCGAACGAGCAGTGGGAGACCGCGACCGCGGTGCTCGAGACGGCGGCGCGCAAGTTCGGCGTCGACCTCGTGCCCGACCCGGGTGGCGCCGCGTTCTACGGACCGAAGATCTCGGTGCAGGCCAAGGACGCGATCGGCCGCACCTGGCAGATGTCGACCATCCAGTACGACTTCAACCAGCCGGCGGTCGACCGCTTCAACCTGGAGTACGTCGCCGCCGACGGCACCCGCCAGCAGCCGGTGATGATCCACTCGGCGAAGTTCGGCTCGATCGAGCGGTTCATCGGCGTGCTCGTGGAGCACTACGCCGGCGCGTTCCCGCCCTGGCTCGCGCCCGTGCAGGTCCAGGGCATCCCGATCGCGGAGCGTCACAACGACTACCTGTTCGACATCGCGAAGCAGATGAAGGCGCAGGGGCTGCGGGTCGAGGTCGACGAGTCCGACGACCGGATGCAGAAGAAGATCCGCAACGCGCAGCTCGCCAAGGTGCCCTTCATGATGATCGCCGGCGACGACGACGTCGAGAAGGGCGCGGTGTCGTTCCGCTACCGCGACGGCCGCCAGGACAACGGCGTGCCGCTGGCCGAGGCCATCGAGCGGGTGGCCGCCGCGGTCGCCTCGCGCGAGCAGGTCTGACGCCGCGTGGACCGCGCGGGGGACGTCCTCGAGCTGCGCTTCGAGCCGCGTGAGCGGCGCGGGCTGAAGCTCCTCGGCACCTGGACCCTCAGCGAGGAGCAGCCGTGACCACCTCGCCGCCGGCCGATCGTCGACCTCACCGACGAGGAGGCGCGGCTCAAGCTGCCCGCTGAAGTGGGGCGTCCCGGACGACGTGATCCCGGCGTGGGTCGCGGAGATGGACTACGCGCTCGACCCGGTGGTGCTCGAGGCGGTCCAGCGGATGCTGGCCGACGGGATCACCGGCTACCCGCTCTACGGCTGGGACCCGGAGCTGGCGCAGTCCTACGCCGCCTGGTCGGCGCGGCACTTCGGCTGGGCGCCCGAGCCCGAGGCGGTGCACCCGGTGGTCGACGTGACCGCCGGCGTACGGCTCGCGATCGACGTGTTCAGCGGTCCCGGGGGAGTGGTCTTCCCGACGCCCGGGCTACAACGCCCAGTTCGGCCTCGCGAGCGATCACCGGTCGCGAGGAGGTCCGCCTCGACGTGCCCGCCTCGGCCGACCGGGCCGAGATCGACCTCGACCGGCTCGACCGCCTCTTCGCCGACGGCGCCCAGACGCTGATCCTCACCCAGCCGCACAACCCGTGGGGCCGCGTGTTCACCCGCGCCGAGCTCGAGGGGATCCGCGACGTCGTCGTACGCCACGGCGCGCGGGTCGTGAGCGACGAGATCCACGCGCCGCTGGTGCTGCCGGGCGCCGAGCACGTCTCCTACCTCGCGATCGACGGCACCCACGACCACGCGGTCGCGATCGTCGCCGCGTCCAAGGCGTTCAACACCGCGGGCCTGCGGTGCGCGCAGGTCGTCGTGCCCTCGGCGGCCGACCGACGGCTGCTCGCCGACCAGCCGATGTCGCGCAACGACTCCCACTCGCCGCGTCGGCGTCGTCGCGGCGCGGGCGGCGTACGACCTCGGCGACCCGTGGCTCGCCTCGCTCGTCGAGCGGCTCGACCAGCAGCGCGCGCTGCTCGGCGAGCTGCTCGCGGAGCACCTCCCCGACGTGCGGATGCGCCCGCTCGAGGCGACCTACCTCGCCTGGCTCGACGCCTCCGCCTACGGCCACGACGACGCCGCGGCCGTCGCCCTCGAGCGCGGCCGCGTGCAGGTCAGCCCGGGGGAGTCCTACGCTCCCGGCACCACCGGGCACGTCCGGCTCAACATCGCCACCTCGCCCGACCGGCTCACCGAGATCGTCGAGCGGCTCGCCAAGGCCTGGACGTAGCGCTCGGCGCGGTCCGCCCGCGTGCGGGGAAGTCCCGTCACCGAGACCCCCATCTTCCGGTGGTTGAGGAGGGACGAAGTCCCGTCACGAAACCGCTCGAGAATGGGTGGCCAGCAACCGTCCACAGCAATGGTCGCCGCATGGTCTATGTCGGTGGTCGGCGGTAGAATCGAACACATGATCGAGACGCTGGCAGGGCCCGGGGCAGGCGAGATCGACGACCTCACCGCCTCCGACCTGCTGGCGCTCGGCGCGGGATCGCAAGGCGGCTCGAGGACCGGGCAGCGGCTGATCTCCTGGCCTGGCCGCCCGGTGGGCCGACCTCCACCCGCCGGAGTCGATCCACGACGCGGCCGCCTTCACGGTCCCCGGCTGCGAGCACGAGGAGCCCATCGCCGGCGAGGGTGCCCGCTGGTCGCGGAGTTCTGCCTCGCCGAGCTCGGCACCGTCCTCGGCATCTCGACGACGGCGGCGAAGAAGCTCGTCGGCCACGCCCTCGAGCTGCGCCACCGCCTCCCCCGCCTGTGGGCGCAGGTCCAGTCCGGTCGGGTGCCGGCGTGGCGGGCGCGGTCGGTCGCGGAGGTCACCATCCACTCGACGCCCGCGCTCACCCGCGAGGCCGCGGCGTTCGTCGACGCCCAGGTCGCCGCGGTCGCCGGTCGGATCGGGCCGGCGCAGCTCGACCGGCTCGTCGCCGAGACCGATCAAGCGCTATCGACCTCGCCGCGTCGGATCCGGCCGCGGATCCGGAGGACGGCTACCTCCACGTCGACCCGCGCCACGCCACGCATCCACGACGACGACGTCCACTTCGCCGGCACCATGCGGCTCGAGGCCGAGCTCGACATCGCCGACGCCCTCGACCTCGACCGCGCGCTCGCCCACGGCGCCGCCGTCGCTGAAGGCGCTCGGGTCCGACCGAGTCCCTGGACGTCGCGCCGCGCCAAGGCCCTCGGTGACCTCGCCCGCACCCAGACCGCGCTCGACCTCGCCGGAGCGGGAGCCGACCGCGCAGCAGGCCTGCCCGCAGCCCGCGAGGTCGTCCTGCACGCCCACTTCGACGCCACCCTCGACGACCTGGCCACCGTGTTCGGTCCGACCGGGCGCATGGAGGAGGGCCAGCGGCTGGTGCTGCTCGACCAGGTCAAGGACTGGTGCGGCGACTCCCGCACCAAGGTCACCGTCAAGCCGGTCATCGACCTCAACGCCGACCTGTCGACGCCGGCGTACGACGTGCCCGACCGGATCCGGGAGCAGGTGATCCTCCGCGACCGCACCTGCGTGTTCCCGTGGTGCACCCGTCCCGCCCGCGGCTGCGACATCGACCACGTCGTCCCGTACGACCACGACGCCGACGCCGAAGGTCGACCCCAGCCCGGTCCGACCGCAGAGCGACAACCTCGCCGCGCTGTGCCGGTTCCACCACCGCCTCAAGACCCACACCGCCTGGCGCTACCGGATGACCGCGCCCGGCGTCTTCGAGTGGACCAGCCCGCACGGCCACCGCTACCGACGCGACCGCACCGGCACCACCGCGGTCGACCACGCCGAGCCACCCGATCCGCCCGACATCCCGCGACCACGCCGACGATGACCCCGCCCCACACCCCGCCACCCTCCGGTAGCGGGGCCACAGGCATGTCCGGATCCGTCGGCCACGACCTCGCCGGGCACCCGAAGCCCGACCAGGAGCGCGTCGGGTCTGGTGCTGACGTCACCGGAGCGGAAGCTGCAGGGCAGGACGTCCAGTCCCGGGTCTTTCGCCCCGTGACCACGCGAGACATGCGGCGCAGGCTGGATCCATGGGCACCGAGGCACTCCCTGCACGTCCCTCTGCCGACGAGCTGCTGCACGCACTCGGGCACGCCGTGATCGCCACGGACACGCAGGGCACGGTGCTGTTCTGGAACGGTGCCGCCGAGCAGCTGTACGGCTGGCCCGCCGAGGAGGCCGTGGGCCGTGACATCTCGGACGTGACGGTGCCGGAGGTCTCCCAGGCGGCGGCGGCGGAGATCATGGCTGCTCTGCGGGAAGGCCGTCCATGGTCGGGCGGCTTTCCGGTTCGGCGCCGCGGCGGCGAGGTGCTGCACGCGCTGGTCACCGACAGCGGCGTGTACCGCGACGGAGAGCTGATCGGCATCGTCGGTGCCTCCCTCAACCTCGGCGAGGCCGTCCGGCACCTGATGGAACGCTCCAGCGACGCCGCAGTCCTCGTCGACGAGCACCATGTCGTCAGCTACGCCAGCCCAGCGGTCGCGAACCTCTTCGGCTGGCCGGTTGACGAGGTCGTGGGCGCACCCATCACAGACCGCATCCACCCCGAGGACCACCGTGCTTTCGAGAAGCTGCTGGCCGCCGACCCGTCCCTGGTGGAGCGGGTCGGTGAGCTCCGGGTCCACGTCCACGGCGCCTGGTCCTGGGTGGAGGTGGCGGTCACCGACCTCTACAGCCAGCCCGGGTCACATGGCCAGGTCTGCAACATCCGGCGCAGCGAGCGCCTTGCCCGCCTCGAGGAACGCGAGCGCATCCTCGAGGCGGTCCACTCCGAGGTGCTCCAGGACCTGTTCGCGGCCGCGCTCGCGATCGACCGTGCGCGCGCGCACGCAGCACCCTCGAGCGCGGCGCGGATCGATGCCGCTCGCGACGTCGTGGGGCGAGCCATCCAAACTCTTCGCGAGGTCGTCAAGTCGTAGTGGCCGGTGCTCGGTGGTCACCTCCGCGACCGTCCCCCATGACGTCGGGCCGGAACGTCATGGGTTCTGGTCGTCTCAGCAGCCGCACACCATGACGTTGCCGGCTTGCCTGCCCCGCGCGTCAACCGAAACTGCCCTCGCCGGAGCGACCTCCCTGGCGCGGACCTTCCAACCGGCGCATGATGGCCAGCGGCAGCGTCTCAGCCTGGAGGGGTGACGGGATGTCCGAGCGGACGATGGTGGAGAGCGTGGAGACTGCGCTGCGCGAGCTCGGGGACTCGGAAGCGGTGACCGCGGCCGGCCAGTTCCAGCCACGAGGTCACACGGGCAGCATGTTCGCCGGCGGCATGATCGGCGACAGCCTCGCTGGCGGGGCCGGCGGTCTGGCTGACTCCGTGGCCACGACCGGTGGCGCGCTCGCCGGAGCGCGGATGCACGACGCCGCGAGCGGGTTGCCGACGAACATGCTTGTCGGGGTCACGGCGACGCACGTGTACGGGTTCGACGCGGCGCACCGGAACAGCCCCGCCGGCGCGCTGGTCTTCCGCGTGTCCCGCGATCGGATCGAGGTGAAGGTCCACCAGCGCGTCAACGTGAGGATCCTCGAGCTGGTCGACAGCTCCACCGGGTCTTCCATCCAGCTCGAGGGCAACCGGATCCCGCTCACCCACAGCAAGGACGTCATCGACGTCCTCCGCGACTGATCCTCGACGGGAATGGGGAGCCGCGTGAGCGAGCAGTTCTACTCGGACGCGAGGTTGTACGACCTGCTGTTCCCCGGTGGCGAGCAGGCTGTCGACTTCTACCGGGCCGAGGCCGATCGGCAGGGCGGGTCCGTCCTGGAGCTCGGGTCGGGCACCGGGAACAAGCTGATCCCGATCGCGTCCGACGGGCACCCGTGCACCGGTCTCGAGCTCTCGCCCGACATGCTCGCCGAAGCTCGGCGCAAGGCCGACGAGCGCGGCGTGGACGTGGAGTGGGTGCAGGGCGACATGCGCAGGTTCGACCTCGGTCGCATGTTCGACCTCGTGATCATCGCCGCCAACTCTCTGCTCCACCTCCACGAGGCGGACGACCTGGTGGACTGCTTCCGATCGGTGCGACGGCACCTGGCGCCCGGAGCGCGGCTCGTCCTCGACGTGTTCAACCCGAGCGTGCACATGCTCGCCCAGGCCGACGGCGTACGACGCAGGCGTGACGCGTTGTCGTTCGTGGACCCCGACCGTGGCGTGGTGCGGGTCGATGTCGCGGAGACGTACGACGCGACCGCGCAGGTGACGCGAGGGACGTGGTACTTCTCGTCCGAGTCCGAGGCCGACTTCTTCGTCGCGCCGCTGGAGATCAGGAGCATCTTCCCCCAGGAGCTGCCGCTCCTCCTCTCGCTCGGCGGTCTCCGGGTCGTCGAACGTCTCGGCGACTGGTCCCGAGCGCCACTCGCCGCCGATGCGGCGCTCCAGCTCGTTGTCTGCGAGCCGGACTGAACCGGAAGCCGGCAAGGACTGTCGATCCAGGTCGTCCCACGCACGCTCAGCGCAGGTAGCGGCGTGCCACCACCGCCTGCTGGTCGACGGGGGCACCGCGCTGCATCGTCCAGGCCAGCCGCACCAGCCCGGCGTGCGACCACGTCAGCGGAGTGGCGGCCCGGGTGCCCTCGCCCGCCGGGCAGCAGGCCTCGCCGGCGGGCTCGCGACTGTCCCAGACCTGCTCGGAGATCATGTCGCTCGTGCCGGCGGCCGCTGCCATGGCGGCGAGGTAGGGCGTCGCGTCCTGCCCAGCGGTGACGGCGTACTCACCGCGCTCCCCGGTCAGCAGGGGCCAGGCGCGACCGAGCGTCGTGCCGGTGTCGTCCTCCGTGATCTCCCACTGCCCGCCGTCGCGCGTCTCGCCGTAGCCGTCGAAGCTGAAGCGGTGCCAGAACGGCCCGTTGGGCGTGTCCACCCGCAGCTCGTCGTCCACCACCGAGAGCGTGGTCAGCACGTCCGGGTCGTCCGGCTGCTCCAGCCCGAGCCGGACCAGGTCGAGGAAGCTCGGGTCGACCACGCGCCGCTGGTCGACGGCGGACGGCCCGCCGTCGCCGATGCCGTACTCCGTGCCGCGGTCGGGGCGACCGTCCTTGGTGATCCGCAGGTAGTAGGGGCTGCTGCTGAGGGGGCCGTTGGTCGTGCGGGTCCACTGCTTGACCTTCGACTGCCAACGATCTGCCAGCCGGAGCCAGCGGCGGGCGGAGGCGCGGTCGCCGTTCTTGCGGGCGATGTCGGCGGCGCAGACCAGGCCGGCGACCTGGGTGGCGATCGAGTTGGGGGAGTAGCCGGACTGGTTCTCCCAGCGCTCCTGCGGCGAGAAGGGCGCCCGCCTCCCGGTCTCCTCGTCACGGAAGCGGACGAGGAACTGCGCGGCCCGCTTCACGCCTCGGTAGGTGTGCCGCCCGTCGCGGCCCACGAGGCGGGCCAGCACGATCGGCAGCGCCACCTCGTCGAGCTGGAGCTCGGACCAGACCGGCGTCCCCGCGACGTCGGAGTTCTGCGGGAACGAGCCGTCGGGCAGCTGCTGCACGTCGAAGAGCCAGTCGACCGAGCGGCGCGCGGCCGCCTTGTCGCCCATGGCCCACAGCGCGGTGCCGAACTGGTACGTGTCGCGCGACCACACGAGGTGGTAGGCGCCCGACGGGGAGGAGAGGTCCTTGACCTCGTCACCCCAGACCCACGGTGCCGACGGCGAGGCCACGAGCGCCCCTGGGTTGAGCTTGTCCTCCGCGGCGGCCAGCACGAGCGCCGACGCGAGGTAGTGGCGCCGGACGGCCGCGGCACTGTCGGGCACGTCCTTGAGGCTGCGCAGGTAGCGGTGCCAACCGCGGTCGTAGCGCGCCGCGATCTGGCGCGCCCCCGCGCGGAGACCCGACCGTGCCGTGCGCTGCGCCTCAGCGCCCGTCCGCCCGAAGCCCAGGACCAGCGTCGCGCGCTGCTCGCCGGCGAGCCCCGTCACGCCCGAGATCCGGCCGGTCTGCACGATGTTGCCCGGGCCGGCCGAACGGCTGCCCTCGTCGAGTCGCTGGTCGTCCCCGAGGTCGGTCCAGCCGTCGTCGCGACCGAGCAGCCCGGTGCTGCTCCGGCCGAGGCGCGGGCGCGAGACGAGCGCGGACGCGACGGGCTCCTTCACGTCCGTGGCCACGAGCGCCGTCCGGGTCGCGCGGCCGCGGTCGTCCATCCCGGAGTTGGCGAGCGCCGGATCGTGCACGGCGTACAGCCGGTAGCGGCCGCCGTCGAGCGACTCGAGGCGGACCCGGACGACGAGCGCGTCGCGGCGCGGGTCGGTGACGTACGTCTTGGTGATGCGGTAGCGGCCGGAGGTCGCGGTGCCAACCTGCTGGAAACGCAGGCTGCGCTCGTCGGGACGCGTGGTCACCACGTCGACGTCCTCGGTCTCCCGGTCGGTGAACGTGCGCCCGTCCGTCACCACGAGCTCGAGGCTGCGGGTGCTCGGCGTCGACAGGTCGGGGTAGAAGACCTCGCTGACCCGCCCGTCCTGCAGCGTGAACCACACGTTGCTCCGCCGCGTGCGCGCCGTGCCGAAGCCCGCCTTGTCGGCCTCGGTCCATGTGCTCTTGGCGCCGCGGTCGGGGGCCGCACGCTCCGCGGTGTCCGCACCCGCGCCCAGTGGCGGGGCCAGCGTGGCCGCCGCCAGGGCGAGGCCGATCGGACCGATGAGAACGCGCAGCGACATGGTGGCCTCCGAGATGGGTTCTCCCCGTCGTACTCCTGCTGCCGGAGCGGGGGCCACACCCCGGCGGGTGCGGCGTCGATCGGCTCCTTCCTCGTCGCGAGGGCCTTTCAGCCCGACCTGCTCGGTCAGCGCGACCATGACTCGGTCGGGGCCGCGGAGGTAGCACATCCGGTAGCCGCCGTACTCGGTCACCTCGCCGACGAGCTCGGCACCGAGGCTGCGCAGCCGCGCCAGGACGCCGTCGAGGTCGTCGACGGCGAACATGAAGCGTCGGATGCCGAGCGCGTTGACCGGTGCTTGGCGGGTCTCGGCCCGCACGGCGTCAGGAGCGTGGAACTTGTCGAGCTCGATCCGCGACTGACCATCCGGGGTCCGCATCATGACGATCTCGCTCCGGACGCCGTCGATGCCCACCAGCCGGTCGACGGCCTCTCCCTCCACGATGGCGCGGCCCTCTACCTCCATGCCGATCGCCCCGAAGAAGGCGATCGCTGCCTCGAGGTCGTCGACGACGACGAGGACGTTGTCCATCCGCACGGTCACGTGTCTCTCCACTTCTCGCTCGGCTCTGGGCGGCCGACGGCCACTCCTGTGTCAGGGACGGAGCCGGCGTCGCGTTCTCGACACGGTCGTTCCGTCAGTGCCACCGGCTTGACGTACCTCCGGCACGGCGACACGAAGGTCTGCCCGCCGGCGCTGACCTCGTAGGGCAGGTCGCCGCGGTCGACCCAGCCCTGCCGCTCGTAGAACCGCCGGGCACGCGCGTTCCCCACCACGACCGCCAGCCAGGCCGAGTCGTGGCCGCCGGCGGCCACCCGCTGCTCGGCCTCGACCAGCAGGTCGGACGCCAGCCCCGTCCCGCGCGCCGACCGGGCCACGAAGACCTGCTCCACCTCGTCGTCGACCACCATCACGAAGCCCTGCAGCGACCCGTCCCCGGCGACCGCGACCGCGGTGTCGGCCACCCGGGACGGCGTGCGCTCGTGGAACGCCGTCAGGGTGCGGGCGGCCGTGAGCCCGTCGGGCACGTGGCCGGCGTGGCCGTCGTGCCAGCCCTCGTGCCAGAGGTCCGCGACCGCGGCCATGTCGGCGTCGTCGGCCGGTCGGATCGACGTCATGGGGCCACCCTAGGATCGCTGCCATGAGTGACGACGCGCTCGAGCGGATCTGGACGCCCCACCGGATGGCCTACGTCCGCACCGCGATCGACGACGAGGGCTGCCCGTTCTGCGCGATCCCCTCGCACCCCGACGAGGAGTCGCTGCTCGTCGCGCGCGGCGAGTCGACGTACGTCGTGCTCAACCTGCACCCCTACAACCCCGGCCACCTGATGGTGCTGCCCTACCGCCACGTCGCCGACCTGACCGACCTCACGGCGCAGGAGTCGGCCGAGCTGATGGCGATGACGCAGCAGGCGCTGCGGACCGTACGGGCGGTGAGCCGCCCGCACTCCTTCAACGTCGGCCTCAACCTCGGCCGGTCGGCCGGCGGGTCGCTCTCCGAGCACCTGCACCAGCACGTGGTGCCGCGGTGGACCGGCGACGCCAACTTCATCACCGTCGTCGGCGGCACCAAGACCCTGCCGCAGCTGCTCGAGGACACCCGCGACCTGCTCGCGAGTGCGTGGCCCGGCGACCCTTCCGAGGATCAGCCGATCGGGTAGGGGTGCTCCGCCGAACGACCCTGGAACGCAAGGATGGCCGGGTTGCAGATCCGACCGTCGCGGATCTCGATGGCGCGGGTGATCGTCTCGTCGGCGTCCCATGCGCTCGGCCCTGACAGGACCGTGTCCATGAAGGGCAGCAGCGCCTCGCTGTTCTCCCACGTGGCCGAGTTCCAGAGGTAGGACGGGCTGTGGTCGACGGCGTAGTAGTGCACGCGGTCGGCGACGGTGAACATCGGCTCGTCGAACGTCGTCGGCACGGCCCAGGAGAAGCCCATGCCCTCGTCGCACGACACGTCCACGATGAGGCTGCCGCGCCGGAAGTCCGCCAGGTCCTCGGTCCGCAGGTAGGTCAGCGGCGCCGCGGTGTCCTGCAGCGTGCAGTTGACGACGATGTCCGCCTCGGCCAGGTAGGGAGCCAGGGGCATCCGTCCGCGCTCGGTGATGACGTGGGTGACGGTCGACTCGCCCGGGTGGTGGTCGAACTGCCGGATCCGCACGGAGTGGATGGGGGAGCCCACGGCGGCGACCCCGCGCGTGGTGAGCACCACGACCTCGTGGACGCCGTGCGCCTTCAGGGCGGTGACCGCGCCCCGGGCGGTGGCGCCGAACCCGATGACGACCGCGCTCAACCGGCGGCCGTAGTCGCCGGTGATCCCGACGAGCTCCATGGCCTGGAGCACCGAGCAGTAGCCGGCGAGCTCGTTGTTCTTGTGGAAGACGTGGAGGCCGACGTGCCCGTCCGCCGTCCAGTGGTTCATCGCCTCGAAGGCGATGAGGGTGAGCTCGCGGTCGATCGCGTGCTGCGTCATCGTGGGGTCCTGCACGCAGTGCGGCCATCCCCAGAGGACCTGACCGGCGTGCATGGCCGCGACGTCCTCGTGCTGGGGCTTGGGCAGCACGACCACGTCGGAGTCCCGCAGGATCTCGTCGCGGGACGCGAACCCGGCCACGTGCGGGGCCAGCTCGTCGTCGCTGATGCCGAAGTGGTCGGCGTACCCGTGCTCGAGGGTGGTCCTGGCGGCGATCCCGGGCGCGAGTCGCGGCAGGTGGTCGGGGTGCAGCGGGAGGCGGTGCTCGTTCTCCTTGGCGGACGTGCCGATGACGCCGAGGCTGAGGAGGCTCACCTCTTCTTGGGCAGGAACGGCTCGTCCTTGGCGCTCTGCCCAGCCGCCTTCGCGTGCTTCTCCGCACGCTTCTCCTTGATGGACTTCCCGGACTTCTTGGACATGCCCTGCCGCGGCGACTTGTCGCTCATCGAGGCTCCTCAGTAGGAAGCCTGACTGGCTCCGTGCTGCCACAGTACGCCCACGACTACCGTGACACCCGTGGACGAAGAGGCGCGACTCGATCGCGACGCAGCACTCGCCGCCGACCTGGTCCGGGAGGCGGCGCTGCTGGCCGCCCGCATCCGGCAGGAGGGCCTGGACGTCGAGCGCAAGACGAGCGGCTCCGACATCGTCACGCAGGCCGACACCGCTGCCGAGCGGCTCATCGTGCAGCAGCTCACGGCCGAGCGGCCGGACGACGCGATCGTGGGGGAGGAGGGCACGTCGCGGCCCGGCACGTCGGGCCGGACGTGGGTGATCGACCCGGTGGACGGCACCTACAACTTCTCGCGCGGCAGCGACTGGTGGTGCACCGCGATCGCCCTGCACGACGCGGACGACGTGCTGCTCGGTGCGGTCCACCACGCCGCCAGCCTGCGCACGTGGGTGGGCGGACCCGACCTGCCGAGCACGTGTGACGGCACGCCGCTCGCCCCGCTCCCGGACACCCCGAGCGAGGCTCGCTGCGCCGCGACCTACCTGCACCCGCCCTTCTACGGCAGCGAGGTCGGTGAGGCCTTCGCCCGCGCGCTGGGCCAGGTCGGCACGCTGCGGATGTTCGGCTCCGGGACGATGGACACGATGGCGATCGCCTCGGGCCAGTGGGACGTGCTCTTCCAGCACTCCGTCGCCGACTGGGACCGGCTCCCGGGCGCCGCGATCATCCGCGGCGCGGGCGGCGAGTCGGTCGTCGTACCCGCTGCGGGCGTGGACTGGACGGTCTCCGGGGCGCCTGCCGCGGTGGCGGACGTCCGGGCGGCGCTGCTCGACCGGTAGCCTGCCGCCGTGCTCGATCGGTTCAAGCAGTTCTGGCAGGGCGTGATGCTCGCGCCCTTCATCAACCTGTTCATCCGCCTGGGCATCAGCCCCGACGTCGTGACCCTGGTCGGCACCTTCGGAGTCAGCTTCGGTGCGCTGTTCTTCTTCCCGCGCGGCATGGTGTGGGAAGGCGTCCTGTTCATCACCGCCTTCGTCTTCAGCGACCTGATCGACGGCGCGATGGCGCGCAAGGTCGGGCGCAAGGACGACTTCGGCGCCTTCCTCGACTCGACGCTCGACCGGGTCGCCGACGGTGCGCTGTTCGGCGGGCTCGTCCTCTTCTTCGCCTGGCAGCGGGAGAGCCAGCTCTACCTCTGGCTGTGCCTGATCATCCTCGTCATGGGTGCGGTGACGTCGTACGCCCGGGCGAAGGCCGACCACCTCGGCTACGACGCCAAGGTCGGCATCGCCGAACGGCCCGACCGTCTCGTCGGGATGCTCGTGCCGGCCTTCTTCGCCGACCTCCTCGACCTGTGGATCCTGCTCGAGGTCGCCCTCTGGGCGCTCGCGGTCGCGGCGACCGTGACCGTCGCCCAGCGGATCTGGGTGGTCCGCCGGCAGGCGCTCGCGCGGGCGGCCTCGCAGGCCTGATCAACCGCTCGACGATCGCCAGCGGCGATGCATCCTTTGGGATGAGACCGCACTACGATCGACGCATGGCTGAGCACACCTCTGAGACCCCCATCGAGCACGGCACCAGCCGCGTCAAGCGCGGCATGGCCGAGATGCTCAAGGGCGGCGTGATCATGGACGTCGTCACCGCCGACCAGGCGAAGATCGCCGAGGACGCCGGCGCCGTCGCCGTGATGGCGCTCGAGCGCGTGCCGGCCGACATCCGCGCCCAGGGCGGCGTGTCCCGGATGAGCGACCCCGACATGATCGACAGCATCATCGAGGCCGTCTCGATCCCGGTGATGGCCAAGGCCCGCATCGGCCACTTCGCCGAGGCGCAGGTGCTGCAGTCGCTCGGCGTCGACTACATCGACGAGTCCGAGGTGCTCACCCCGGCCGACTACACCAACCACATCGACAAGTGGGCCTACACGGTCCCGTTCGTCTGCGGTGCGACCAACCTGGGCGAGGCGCTGCGCCGCATCACCGAGGGCGCGGCGATGATCCGCTCCAAGGGCGAGGCCGGCACCGGCGACGTCTCCAACGCCGTGATGCACATGCGCACCATCGGTGGCGAGCTGCGGCGGCTGCACAGCATGGCCGAGGACGAGCTCTACGTCGCGGCCAAGGAGCTGCAGGCCCCCTACGAGCTGGTCAAGGAGGTCGCGGCCGCGGGCAAGCTTCCGGTCGTCCTCTTCACCGCCGGCGGCATCGCCACCCCGGCCGACGCCGCGATGATGATGCAGCTCGGCGCCGAGGGCGTCTTCGTCGGGTCGGGCATCTTCAAGTCCGGCAACCCGGCCGAGCGCGCCGAGGCGATCGTCAAGGCCACGACCTTCTACGACGACCCCGACGTGGTCGCCAAGGTCTCGCGCGGCCTCGGCGAGGCCATGGTCGGCATCAACGTCGACGAGATCCCGCAGCCGCACCGCCTGTCCGAGCGCGGCTGGTGACGCCGCGCCGCGGCGGGCTCAGCCTCGCCGCGGCTCACCGGCGTACGTCCCGAAGGACCACTGGTTGCCCTCCGGGTCGGTGACGCGCACCTCCCGGCTGCCGTAGTCCTGCTCGACCACCGGTGACGGGTCGAGGCCCGCGTCGACGGCGCGCCGGTGCACCGCGTCGACGTCGGCGGTGACGACGTACGCCGCCGTGGTCCCGGGCTGCTGGGTGAACGGGCCGTCGGGCTTGTGGCAGCCGAGCATCACCCCGCCGCCCTCGGGCCAGTCGAGCTGGGCGTGCTGGACGACGCCCGCCTCGTCGCGGTAGGCGGCCGTCTCCTCGAAGCCCAGCGCGACGAGCGTGCGGATGACGAGGTCGGGGTCGTGGGCCTGCAGCGCGGGCCAGACGGTGGTGCGGTGGGGATCGCTCATGGCCCCGATGCTGCCGCCACGCCGGCCGGTGCGCCTTGGACATTTGGGAACTCCGCGGCGAGCCACGCCGACGGACCGAGCCCGGCGAACTCGCGGAAGTCGCGCACGAGGTGCGACTGGTCGTAGTAGCCGGTGCGGGCGGCCACCTGCGCCAGGGAGGCGCCCACGGACGCCGCGGCGACCACCTCGCGTCGCGCCGTGTCGAAGCGGGCCAGCCGCTGCACGGTCTTGGGTCCGTGCCCGGTCTCGGCGGTGAGCAGCTGGGTCAGCCGCCGGCGGCTGTAGCCCACGGCGTCGGCGACCTCGGCGACCGCCCGGGGACGCGGGCCGGTGAGCAGGCGCCACGCCTCCTCGACCTCGGGGGAGGTCCCTCCGTGGGAGGCCGCGCGGTCCGTGCGCTCGGCCAGGCGCAGGAGGAACCGGCTGACGGCGGCGTACCTCCCCGGCCAGTCGGGTGCCGCGTGCAGCTCCTCGACCACCCGGTCGACCTCGCCGCCGACCAGGTCGCGCGCGTCCCAGCTGCCGACGGGGAGGTCGGAGGCCGGGACGCCGAGCAGGCGCCGTACGCCCACCGGGTGGAGGGTCAGCTGCACGCCGGTCCACCGACCGGGCTGCTCCACCATGGCCGCGCGCGTGTGCAGCCCGCCGAGGCTCACCCACTGCGCGTCGCGCACGCCGGCGTCCCACGCCTCGGCGGTGGGTGCGGTGCGCAAGGGACGTTCCATGCTCAGCACGAGGGTCAGCCCGGCGGACGGGAGCCCTCGGTGCACGCCGGGGACGAGGCCCTCGGCGGAGTAGCCGTACATCGCGAGGACGTGCGGGGCGAGCGGCGCCGGGACCCGCGCCGCCGGCAGGTGCTCCCACGCCCCGACCATGCGCCGAGTGTGCCGCACCGGGCGGCGCGGCGTCACGCGTCAGCGAAGGGCGCGGGTCAGCACGCGGGAGGCGTGGGTGAAGCCGTACGCCTCCTCGCCCGGCTGGGCGGGCTGCCCGAGGCGGACCACCATCGTGCGCGTCGTCGGGTCGACGAGGAGCACCTGGCCGCCGAAGCCGAGCGCTGCGAAGACCTCGACGGGCGCCGTCGGATCGAGCTGTCCGGTCACCGGGTGCAGCGGCTGCCCCTGCGCGTCGACCGGGTCGGTCGCGCCGCGCAGGGCACCGGGGCGGTTGAGCCACCACAGGTGGCCGTAGGCCGCGTTGTGGACCGTCGAGGACCGGCCCACGGCACGCCTGACGTAGGCGGCGTCGAGGATGCGCTTGCCGCCGACCTTCCCGCCGTCGAGGTAGAGCCGACCGAGCCGGGCGATGTCGAGGCACGTCGTGCGGAGGCCGTAGAACACGGCGGCGTCGCCCGCGCGGTCGGTGACGAACGAGGATCGGGCCATCCCGAGCGGCTCGAACAGGCGCTCCCGGGCGAACCTCGCCACGGGCAGCCCCGTCGCCTTCTCCAGCACCGGCTCGAGGACCTGGATCGCGGCGTTGTTGTAGGCCCACGCAGTGCCGGGGGCGTACTGCTGGGGGAGCGAGACGGCGTACCTGGTGCGGCTCCGGGCCGTGAGGAGGTCGGCGTAGTCCGACTGGAGCGACCAGAAGCGGCCGCTGTCGTTGGAGAGCAGGTTGCGCACCGTGACCGACTCCGACGGGGTGCCGCGCCACTGCGGCACGTAGGTGGAGACCCGGTCGTCGAGCCGCAGGTCGCCGTCGCGGACCGCGATGCCGACGAGCGTGCTCGTGACCGACTTCGTGATCGAGAAGACCTCGCGGGGCTCCTCACGCGGCAGCCGCCAGTTCCAGTCGCCGACCAGCTTGCCCTTGCGCAGGACCGCGAAGCAGGTGGAGTCGAGCCGGCGGGCCTCGGCCGCACCGCGGCGGACGGCCTTGGCGCGCAGGCCCACCTGGGAGGGTGTCGCGACGGGCCAGCCCTCGACCGTGCGAGCGCTCGGCGCCGGGCGCCCGACGGTCGCGTCGACGGCCCCGTCGACGGCGCCGGCGGTGCTCGCGGAGCTGCTGCCGGCGGCGAGCGACAGGGCGAGCAGGGCGGCGCCCAGCAGCGCCGGGCGGGGGAGACTCATGGGGCGTGAGCCTACGGCGGCCCGTCGGTCCTAGGATCGGCGTTCGTGAATCCGACCATCGGCGTGCTCGCGCTGCAGGGCGACGTGCGCGAGCACCTCGACGTCCTGCGGTCGCTGGGCGCAGACCCGATCTCCGTACGACGTCCAGCCGAGCTCGCCGCGTGCGACGGCCTCGTCCTGCCCGGGCGGCGAGTCCACGACGATGGTCAAGCTGGCCGGGATCTTCGACCTGCTCGATCCGCTGCGCGACGCCGTCCGCGGTGGGCTGCCCGCCTTCGGGACGTGCGCCGGGATGATCCTGCTCGCCGACCGGATCGAGGACGGTGCGGCCGGGCAGGAGACCGTGGGCGGCCTGCACATCACCGTGCGCCGCAACGCGTTCGGCCGCCAGGTCGACTCCTTCGAGGAGGACCTCCACCTCGACGGGCTGGCCGACCCGGTGCGGGCGGTCTTCATCCGGGCGCCGTGGGTCGAGGCCGTCGACGACGACGTCGAGGTGCTGGCCCGGGTGGAGGACGGGCCCGCCGCGGGTAGGATCGTCGCGGTCCGTCAAGGCCCCCTGATGGCGACCTCGTTCCATCCCGAGGTCGGCGGCGACGGCCGGGTGCACGGCATGTTCGTGGACCTGGTGCGCTCGGCCTGACGACCGCACAGACGAAGCGACGGATAGAGGGACTCATGTCAGGCCACTCGAAGTGGGCAACGACCAAGCACAAGAAGGCCGCGATCGACGCCAAGCGCGGCAAGCTCTTCGCCAAGCTGATCAAGAACATCGAGGTCGCGGCGAAGCAGGGTGGCGGCGACCCGGCCGGCAACCCGACGCTCTACGACGCGATCCAGAAGGCGAAGAAGAGCTCGGTCCCCAACAAGAACATCGACTCCGCCCTCAAGCGCGGCTCCGGTGCCGAGTCGGGCGGCGTCGACTACAAGGCGATCTCCTACGAGGTCTACGGCCCGCAGGGCGTCGCGATCCTCGTCGAGTGCCTCACCGACAACACCAACCGCGCCGCGATGGAGGTCCGCACGGCGGTCACCCGCAACGGCGGCACCATGGCCGACCCCGGCTCGGTCTCGCGGCTGTTCACCCGCAAGGGGATCGTGGTCGTGCCCAAGTCGCAGGACCACGACGGCACCGTCCGTGAGGTCACCGAGGACGACGTCCTCGAGGCGACCCTCGACGCCGGCGCCGAGGAGGTCATCGACCTCGACGAGGCGTTCCAGGTGCAGAGCGAGGCCACCGACGTCGTCGCGGTCCGCACCGCCCTGCAGGACGCCGGCATCGACTACGACTCCGCCGACGTGGAGTTCGTCCCGAGCATGGAGATCCCGGTCGACGCCGCCGGCGCCGGCAAGGTGCTCCACCTCGTGGACGCCCTCGAGGACCTCGACGACGTCCAGGACGTCTTCACCAACGTCGACATCTCCGCCGACGTGATGGCCGAGCTCGAGACCGCCGACGCCTGAGGCCTCCCGGCGCTCCCCTTACCCTCTGCGCCGCTGTAACGCCGGGTTAGTGCTTGTACCCACCCGGATATATCCAGGTGGGTACACCTCCTAACCCGGCGTTACAGCCGGATCCGGGGACCAGCGGACGTCCACAGATCGCCGCGCCGCCGCGTCGTCCACAGGCGATGCGGCGTACGGCTTCTCACCGTCGGACGGCCTGCCGATGCTCGATCGGCATGTACCTCCCGACGATCGCCCTCATGCATTCCCAGCACGGACTCGTCGCCACGCGCCAGCTGCGCGCGGCCGGGCTCGACGCCAACGACGTGCGCGCCCTGATCCGGCGTGGCCACGTCGTCCGGCTGCGCCACGGTGTGTACGTCGACCGCGAGGCGTGGGAGGGACTGGAACCCTTTCGAGCGCAACCGCTCCTGCGCATGCGGGCCGCACGGCTGAGCCTGACGTCGACGGGCTACGCGTTCAGCCACGACTCGGCCGCGGTCGTCCTGGACATAGGCGCGCCCGACCCCCGCACCGCGCTGGTCCACGTGAGTCGGGCGAAGGTGCACGGCGACGCGGTCCGCGCCGGCGTCAAGCACCACCTCGCGCCGTACCTCCCCGAGGACGTCGTCGAGGTCGACGGCCTGCGCGTGCTCGACCCGCCGCGCACGGCGCTCGACATGGTGCGCGAGCACGGCCGGGCGCACGGACTGGCGGCGTGCGACGCCGCGATGCGCCATGGAGTCACCCGACCGCAGCTCCTCGCCACGCTTGCCCGGATGACGGACTGGCCGCACAGCAGGTGCATGCGCTGGTGCATCGAGCACGCGGACCCTCTGGCCGAGAGCTACCTCGAGTCGCTCGTCCGCGACTTCGTCCTGGAGCTGGGGATCGGGCGACCGGACCTGCAGTTCGGCCTGAGCGACGGCCACCGAACCGCGTACGCCGATCTCCGGGTCGGTCGGCACCTGTTCGAGGCCGACGGACTGCTGAAGTACGAGGAGGACAACCCGAGCGGGAAGCAGCCGGCCGTGGTTCTTGCCGAGGAGAAGCAGCGCCACGACTTCCTGACCGGCTTCAAGCTCGGCATGAGCCGGCTCACCTACGTCGACCTGTTCGCCGGTCGTCGCGCCGCGCTGGCCCGGGCCGCGCGGGAGTACGCCGACACGTGCGCCCGGTTCGGTACGGAGATCGACGACCTCGCGCCCTACCGCGTCGTCCGCCGGCGGCGGTGATCTCGCGCTGTAACGCCGGGTTAGGAGCTGTACCCACTGGGATAGATCATGGTGGGTACAGCAACTAACCCGGCGTTACAGCGGGTCGGGCGGGGGTGGGGCTGGACAGCGGACGGGCAGCCGGGAGCGGGACGCGCCGCGTGTCGTACGCCGCCGCGCGGCCGACGCGGGTTAGCGTGACCGCACGAACACATGTTCGGACGAGACGACGAGACCGACGGCGGAAGGGGTGGGCGCGTGCGCGTGCTCGGCATCGACCCCGGCCTGACCCGGTGCGGCGTCGGCGTGGTCGACGGCAGCGTCGGCAGGCCGCTGACGATGGTCGACGTCGGCGTGGTGCGGACGAGCTCGACGCTCCCGATCGCGGAGCGTCTGGTCACCATCGAGAAGGGCCTCGACGCCTGGATCGAGGAGCACCGGCCCGACGCGGTGGCGGTGGAGCGGGTCTTCGCCCGCTCCGACTCCAGCACCATCATGGGCACCGCCCAGGCCAGCGGCATCGCGCTCGTCGTCGCGGCGCGCCGCGGGCTGCCGATCGCCATGCACACCCCCAGCGAGGTGAAGGCCGCGGTCTCCGGCAACGGCCGCGCCGACAAGGCGCAGGTGGGCGCGATGGTCGTCCGCATCCTGCGGCTGTCCGAGCTGCCCAAGCCCGCCGACGCCGCCGACGCCCTCGCGCTGGCCATCACCCACGTCTGGCGCGGCTCGGCGCACACCCGCCTCGAGGCCGCCGCGGCCCAGGCACGAGCCCAGGTCAGGGCCCAGAAGCAGACCCCGATGAGGACCCGATGATCGCCTTCGTCCGCGGCGAGGTCGCCGCCGTCACCCTCAACAGCGCCGTCCTCGAGGTCGGCGGCGTCGGCCTCGAGCTGATGTGCACGCCCGGCACCCTCGCCACGCTCCGCGTCGGCCGGCCCGCGACGCTGCCCACCAGCATGGTCGTGCGCGAGGACAGCCTGACGATCTTCGGCTTCCTCGACGAGGACGAGAAGCAGGTCTTCGAGATCGTCCAGACCGCGTCCGGTGTCGGCCCCAAGGTCGCGCAGGCGATCGTCGCGGTGATGAGCCCCGACGACGTACGCCGCGCCATCACGACCGAGGACGTCAAGGCATTGACCCGCGTCCCCGGGATCGGGCAGAAGGGCGCCCAGCGCATCATCCTCGAGCTCAAGGACCGCATCGGCCCGCCGATCGGCGTCCACCACCCGGCCGCGGCAGCCGTCTCTCCCACCGACGCCTGGCGCGACCAGGTGCAGCAGGGCCTCATCGGGCTGGGCTGGTCGGCCAAGGAGTCGGAGAAGGCGGTCGAGTCCGTCGCTCCCGACGCCGGCGACGCCCCCGACGTCGGTGCGCTGCTGCGCGCCGCCCTCCGCACGCTGAGCAAGGCGTGAGGCGGGCACGATGAACTGGGACGACACCGACGAGGACACCGACGACGTCGAGCTGACCGAGGCCGAGCTCGGCCACCTGCAGCGGCTGACCGACGCCGAGGCCGACGGCGACGACCGCGCGGTCGAGGCCGCGCTGCGTCCCAAGACGCTCGACGAGGTCGTCGGGCAGGCGCGCGTACGCGACCAGCTGGGGCTGGTGCTCGAGGCCGCCCGCCGCCGGGGCCGGGCGCCCGACCACGTGCTGCTCTCCGGCCCGCCCGGGCTCGGCAAGACCACGCTCGCGATGATCATCGCCGCCGAGATGAGCACGCCGTTGCGGCTCACGAGCGGCCCGGCGATCACCCACGCCGGTGACCTCGCCGCGATCCTGTCGGGCCTCAACGACGGCGACGTCCTCTTCGTCGACGAGATCCACCGGATGTCGCGACCGGCCGAGGAGATGCTCTACATGGCGATGGAGGACTTCCGGGTCGACGTCGTCATCGGCAAGGGTCCGGGGGCGACCGCGATCCCGCTGGAGATCCCGCCGTTCACCCTCGTCGGCGCCACCACCCGCGCCGGTCTCCTGCCCGGGCCGCTGCGCGACCGGTTCGGCTTCACCGCCCACCTCGAGTTCTACGAGCCCCACGAGCTCGACCAGATCGTGCACCGCTCCGCCGGGCTGCTCGGCGTCCACCTCACCTCGGAGGGCTCCAGCGAGATCGCCTCGCGCTCGCGCGGCACCCCCCGCATCGCCAACCGCCTGCTGCGCCGGGTCCGCGACTACGCCCAGGTGCGCGCCGACGGCGTGCTGAGCCTGCCGGTGGCCCAGGCCGCCCTCGACCTGTTCGAGGTCGACGAGTCCGGCCTCGACCGGCTCGACCGCGCCGTGCTCGACGTGCTGTGCCGACGGTTCGGCGGGGGACCGGTGGGCGTCTCCACCCTGGCCGTCGCGGTCGGCGAGGAGCGCGAGACGGTCGAGGAGGTCGCCGAGCCGTTCCTGGTCCGGATGGGGATGCTCGCGCGCACGCCCCGCGGGCGGGTGGCGACGCCCGCAGCATGGCACCACCTGGGGCTGACCCCGCCGCCGATCCCGACCGTCGACTCGACCCTCTTCGACGACGTGTGAGGCCGGTCGGGGCACCCGCGTAGACTCCACGCGCTCCCGCACCCGACCCCTCGAGGAGAGCTCCGACCGTGAACGACCTTGCTGCACTTCTGCCCCTGGTGGCCATCCTGGCCCTCTTCTGGTTCATGGTGGTCCGCCCCCAGCAGCGCCGGCAGAAGGAGGTCGTCCGCCTCCAGCAGAGCATCGAGGTCGGCCAGCACGTGATGATGTCGTCGGGCATCTACGGCACCGTGATCTCCCTCGTCGACGACCGCGCGCGCCTCGAGATCGCGCCCGGCACGCAGATCGACATCGCCCGCGCCGCCATCGCCAAGGTCGACGAGCCGCTGGAGCAGCCGGCTCCCGACGCGCGCGACGATGCCTGACCGTCGTACGGCCCAGGAGGCGCTGCAGCGCCTGACGGTCGACGTGGCCGACTGGCCGGAGAAGGGCGTGACGTTCAAGGACATCACCCCCGTCCTCGCCGACCACCACGCGTTCTCCGCCATCATCACGGCGCTGGCCGCCGCCGGGCGTGACGACCACGGCACCGTCGTCGTCGACAAGGTCGTCGGCATGGAGGCGCGCGGGTTCATCCTCGCCGCCCCCGTCGCGCTGGCGCTCGGCATCGGCTTCGTGCCGGTGCGCAAGGCCGGCAAGCTGCCCCGCGCCGCCCACGCGGTGTCGTACGCCCTGGAGTACGGCGAGGCGACGCTCGAGGTGCACCAGGACGCCATCGCCCCGGGCGAGCGCGTCCTGATGGTCGACGACGTGCTGGCGACCGGCGGCACCGCCGTCGCGACGCGCCAGCTCATCGAGGCCTGCGGCGGCGTCGCGACCGGCGCCGCGGTGCTGATGGAGCTGTCGTTCCTCGAGCCGCGCTCGGTCACCGGCGACCTCCCGATCGCCACGCTGCTCACGATCTGACCACATCCGCCCCGGCGCCGCGCGGGGTCGACCGAGTCGTCACTAGACTCGGGCCATGGCAGAGGAGCAGGCACCCGCGCAGGACGCCAAGGCGCCTCTGACCGCGCGCGGCATGCGTGCCCGCCTGGCCCGGGTCGGCACCCGCCCGCCGTCGTCCAACCCGGTCCTCGAGCCGCTGTTCCGGGCCGTGCGGGCCAACCACGCGAAGGCCGACCTGGCGCTCCTCGAGCGCGCCTACGCGGTCGCCGACAAGTGGCACACCGGCCAGATGCGCAAGAGCGGCGACCCCTACATCACCCACCCGCTCGCCGTCACGACGATCCTCGCCGACATCGGCATGACCGAGCCGACGCTGGTCGCGGCACTGCTCCACGACACGGTCGAGGACACCGCCTACACGCTCGACGCGCTGCGGGCCGACTTCGGCGACGAGGTCGCGTTGCTCGTCGACGGCGTCACCAAGCTCGACAAGGTGCAGTACGGCGACTCGGCCCAGGCCGAGACGATCCGCAAGATGATCGTGGCGATGTCGCGCGACATCCGGGTGCTGGTCATCAAGCTCGCCGACCGGCTCCACAACATGCGCACCCTGCGCTACGTCCCGGCCGCCTCGCAGGAGCGCTCGAGCCGCGAGACCCTCGACATCTACGCCCCGCTGGCCCACCGGCTCGGCATGAACACCCTCAAGTGGGAGCTCGAGGACCTCGCGTTCGCGACGCTGCACCCGAAGATCTACGACGAGATCGTGCGGATGGTCGCCGAGCGCGCGCCGTCGCGCGACCAGTTCCTCGCCGAGGTCGTGGCCGAGATCGAGCAGGACCTCAAGGGCTCCCGGATCAACGCGAAGGTGACCGGCCGGCCGAAGCACTACTACTCGATCTACCAGAAGATGATCGTCGGCGGTCGCGACTTCTCCGACATCTACGACCTCGTCGGCATCCGCATCCTCGTCGACGAGGACCGCGACTGCTACAGCGCGCTCGGCGTGATCCACTCCCGCTGGAACCCGGTCCTGGGGCGGTTCAAGGACTACGTCGCGATGCCGAAGTTCAACATGTACCAGTCGCTCCACACGACGGTCATCGGCCCCGCCGGCAAGCCGGTCGAGGTGCAGATCCGCACCTTCGCCCAGCACCGCCGCGCCGAGTACGGCGTCGCCGCGCACTGGAAGTACAAGGAGAACAGCAAGGCCGGCGTCGACACCGACCGCCTCGGCGACAAGGACGACCTCACCTGGCTGCGCCAGCTGCTCGACTGGCAGAGCGAGGTCGACGACCCGGGCGAGTTCCTGGAGTCCCTGCGCTTCGAGATGAACCAGCAGCAGGTCTACGTCTTCACCCCGCGCGGCGACGTGATCCCGCTGCCGTCGGGCGCGACCCCGGTCGACTTCGCCTACGCCGTGCACACCGAGGTGGGCCACCACACGATCGGTTCCCGGGTCAACGGCCGCCTGGTGCCGCTGGAGTCGACGCTCGACAACGGCGACGTCGTCGAGGTCTTCACCTCCAAGTCGCCGACGTCGGGCCCGTCGCGCGACTGGCTCAACTTCGTCCAGTCGCCGCGCGCCCGCTCCAAGATCCGCCAGTGGTTCACCAAGGAGCGCCGCGAGGAGGCGATCGAGCGCGGCAAGGACCAGATCGCCAAGCTCATGCGCAAGGAGGGCCTGCCCCTCACCCGGCTGATGACCCACGACGTGCTCGCGCTCGTCGCCGAGCACTTCCACCACGCCGACGTCTCGGCCCTCTACGCCGCGGTCGGCGAGGGCAACCTCAGCGCCCAGGCCGTCGTACGACGCGTCATCGACCTCCATGGCGGCGACGACGGTGCCCAGGAGGACCTCGCCGAGGGCGTCACCATCACCGGCCGCTCGCGCACCGCCACCAAGCGCGGCCCGACCGACTCCGGCGTGATCGTCAAGGGCGTCGACGACCTGTGGGTCAAGCTCGCCAAGTGCTGCACCCCGGTGCCGCCCGACCCGATCCTCGGGTTCGTCACCAAGGGCGGGGGAGTGTCGGTGCACCGCAAGGACTGCACCAACGCCTCCAGCCTCCTCGGGCAGCCCGAGCGGGTGCTGGAGGTGGAGTGGGCGCCGACGTCGCAGTCGACGTTCCTGGTCAACATCCAGGTCGAGGCCCTCGACCGCGCCCGGCTGCTCTCCGACATCACGATGGCGCTCTCCGACGCCCACGTGAACATCCTCAGCGCGACGCTCTCGACCACCCGCGACCGGGTGGCCAAGAGCCGCTTCTCCTTCGAGATGGCCGACGCGGCCCACCTCGACGGCGTGCTGCGCGCCGTACGCGCCGTGCCGGGCGTGTTCGACGCCTACCGCGTCACGGCCTAGCCGAAGTCGGCCGCGGCCCTCCGGGCCATGTCGAGGAACGCCTGCTTGTTGGCGAGCTCGGACTCGAGGTCCTTCACGCGCCGGTCGTCGCCGGCGGCGGACGCCTTGTCGAGCTTGGCCTGGGTCTCGGCGATGCCGGACTCGAGCTTGCCGATCATGTCGTCGGCGCGCGCGGACTTCTCCGGGTCGCTGCGGCTCCACTGCTCGTCCTCGACCGAGCGGATGGCCTGCTCGACCTTCCGCATCCGGCCCTCGAGCTCCTTCATCCGGTCGCGGGGGACCTTGCCGGCGGCATCCCAGCGGTCGGCGAGGTCGCGGAAGGCCTTCTTGGCGGCCTCGAGGTCGGTCACGGGGACCAGCGCCTCGGCCTCGACGATGATGGCGTCCTTCACCTCGGCGTTGGCCGCGAACTCCTCGTCGAGCGCGGCGTTGGCCGCGTCGCGGGCACCGAAGAAGGTGTCCTGGGCGCCGCGGAAGCGCTGCCAGAGCTGGTCGTCGACCTCGCGCGGCGCGGGGCCGGCGGCCTTCCACTCCCGCATCAGGTCGCGGTACCTGCCGGCGGTCGGACCCCACTCGGTCGACGAGGAGAGCGCCTCGGCCTCCTTGGCCAGTCGCTCCTTGACGACGCGCGCGGAGTCGCGACGCTCGTGCTCCTCGGCGAAGTGCGCCTTGCGGTGGCGGGTGTACGTCGTGCGCGCGGTGGAGAAGCGGCGCCACAGGGCGTCGTCGGTCGCGCGGTCGAGCCGGGGGAGCTCCTTCCACGTCGCCAGCAGCTCGCGCAGCCGGTTGGCGCCGTTGCGCCAGTCGGTGCTGTCGGCGAGCCGCTCGGCCTCGGCGACGAGCTTCTCCTTCGCCGCCTTGGACTCCGCGCTCTTCTGCGCCCGCTCCTCCTTGCGCGCCGAGCGCTGGACGGCGATGACCGGGGCCAGTGCGTCGAGGCGTGCGGCGAGGGAGACGAGGTCACCGACCGCGTGGGCGTCGACGACCTGCTCGCGCAGCGCCTTCACCGACGAGGTGGCCTCCTCGGGCGCCAGTCGACCGGAGGCCACGCGCTGCTCGAGCAGGTGGACCTTCCCCTCGAGCTCCTCGAAGCGCTTGGTGAAGAACTCCAGCGCCTCCTCGGACGTGCCGGCCTCGTAGGACCCCACGGGACGCTCGCCATCGGCGGTTCGGACGTAGACGGTGCCGTCCTCGGCCACCCGGCCCCAGGGCTGATCACCCTGCGCCGAGTCGTCTCGGGACTGCTTGTCGGAGCTCATGGTCGCCCATCGTAGTCATGGCCCGGACTGCCCTCGGTAGGCTTCCCACCGACAAGCAGACGACTGGCCGGACGCCGGTCGACGACCAGCAAGGACTGACGCCCGTGTTCATCGCCGGCTTCCCCGCCGGACCCTGGGGGACCAACTGCTACGTCGTGGCGACAGGTCCAGGGTCGGAGTGCGTGGTCATCGATCCCGGCAAGGACTCTGCCGCCGGTGTCGACCAGGTCGTCCGGGAGCACCGGCTCAAGCCGGTGAGCGTGCTGGTCACGCACGGACACGTCGACCACATGTGGTGCGTCGCCCCGGTGGCGGGCACCTACGACGCGACCGCGTGGATCCACCCCGCCGACCGGCACCTGCTGTCCGACCCGATGGCCGGGATGAGCCCGGAGACCACCCAGATGCTGCTCGGCGGCGACTACACGTGGGCCGAGCCCGACGACGTCCGCGAGCTGTCCGACCTCGCCGAGCTCGAGCTCGCGGGGCTGCGGTTCGTGGTCGACCACACGCCGGGCCACACCGAGGGGTCCGTGACGTTCCGGACGCCGTACGCGCAGCAGGACGTCTCGGAGCTGATGTTCTCCGGCGACCTCCTGTTCGCCGGCTCGATCGGCCGCACCGACCTCCCCGGCGGCGACCACGCCACGATGCTGCGCAGCCTCACCAGCAAGGTCCTGCCGCTCGCCGACGACATCGTGGTGCTGCCCGGTCACGGCGAGCAGACCTCCATCGGGCGCGAGCGCGCCACGAACCCCTTCCTCCAAGACCTGACCCAGGACCCCGCATGAGCAAGATCGCCCCGCTGAGCGGGTTTCCCGAGCTGCTGCCTGCGCAGCGCGCCGTCGAGCGCGAGGTCATCGCCTCGGTCTCGCGCACGTTCGAGCTGCACGGCTTCACCAACATCGAGACCCGGGTCGTGGAGCCGATCGACCGGCTCGCCAAGGGCGGTGAGGTCGACAAGGAGATCTACGTCCTCCAGCGCATCGCCGCCGAGCCCGACGCGAGGGCCGAGCTCGGCCTCCACTTCGACCTCACGGTGCCCTTCGCGCGCTACGTCCTCGAGCACGCCGGCCACCTGGAGTTCCCCTTCCGGCGCTTCCAGGTGCAGCCGGCCTGGCGCGGCGAGCGGCCGCAGGAGGGGCGCTACCGGCAGTTCACGCAGGCCGACGTCGACATCGTGGGCCGCGACGAGCTGCCCTTCCACCACGACGTCGAGGTGATGGCGGTGATGGTCGACGCCCTCGGCCGGCTGCCGATCCCGCGGGTGTCGTTCCAGTTCAACAACCGCAAGCTCATCCAGGGCTTCTACCGCGGGCTGGGCATCGACGACGTCACCGACGCCATCCGGGTCATCGACAAGCTCGACAAGCTCCCGGCCGACGAGGTCGCGAAGATGCTCGTCGAGCGGGTCGGCACGACGCCCGAGCAGGCGCAGCGCTGCCTCGAGCTCGCCACCATCCGCGTCGAGGACACCTCGTTCGTGGAGAAGGTCCGTGCGCTCGGGGTCAGTGACGAGCTGCTCGAGCAGGGCCTCGACGAGCTCGCCGCCGTGGTCGAGGGCTGCCGCGCCGTTGCCGGCGACCGCGTGGGCGTCGAGGCCAACCTGCGCATCGCGCGCGGGCTCGACTACTACACCGGCACGGTCGTCGAGATCTTCATGGAGGGCTACGAGCGGCTGAAGTCCGTCGGCGGGGGAGGGCGCTACGACGCGCTCGCCAGCGACGGACGTACGACGTACCCCGGGGTCGGCGTGTCGTTCGGCGTCTCCCGCACCCTCGTCCCGCTCATCTCCGACGGCGTGCTGTCCGGCAGCCGCCCGGTGCCCAGCGTCGTGCTCGTCGCGCTCAACACCGAGGACGACCGAGCCGCCAGCACCGCCGTGGCAGCCGCGCTGCGCGCACGGGATATCGCTTGCGAGGTGGCCCCCGCGCCTGCGAAGTTCGGCAAGCAGATCCGCTTCGCCGAGCGGCGAGGCATCCCCTTCGTGTGGTTCGTCCAGGCGGACGGCAGCCACCAGGTCAAGGACATCCGCTCGGGCGAGCAGGTCGAGGCCGACCCGGCCACCTGGTCCCCGCCCGAGGCCGACGTCCGGCCCACCATCATCAGCACCGCCACCAGCACCAGCCACGAGGAGACAACCAAGTGATCCGCACCCATGACGCCGGCGCCCTGCGCGCCGAGCACGTCGGCCAGACCGTCACGCTCGCCGGGTGGGTGGCGCGTCGGCGCGATCACGGCGGGGTCGCGTTCCTGGACCTCCGCGAGCGCAGCGGCGTGGTGCAGGTCGTCGTGCGCGACGAGGCGGTCGCGCACAGCCTCCGCAGCGAGTTCTGCCTGAAGGTCGTGGGTGAGGTCGTCGCGCGCAAGGAGGGCAACGAGAACCCCAACCTCGCCACCGGCGGGATCGAGGTCGTCGCGACCGAGGTCGAGGTGCTCTCCGCCTCCGACCCGCTCCCGTTCCCCGTCGACGACGCGTCCGGCCACAAGGGCGGCGAGGTCGGCGAGGAGGCCCGCCTCAAGCACCGCTACCTCGACCTGCGCCGCTCCGGCCCCAACGCCGCGCTCCGCCTGCGCAGCAGGATCAACAAGGCGGCCCGCGACGTGCTCGACGCCCGCGACTTCGTCGAGGTCGAGACGCCGACGCTGACCCGTTCCACGCCCGAGGGCGCCCGCGACTTCCTGGTGCCGGCCCGTCTGGCCCCGGGCAGCTGGTACGCCCTGCCGCAGAGCCCGCAGCTGTTCAAGCAGCTGCTCATGGTCGGCGGCATGGAGCGCTACTACCAGATCGCGCGCTGCTACCGCGACGAGGACTTCCGCGCCGACCGGCAGCCCGAGTTCACCCAGCTCGACATCGAGATGAGCTTCGTGGACCAGGAGGACGTCATCACGCTGATGGAGGACGTCCTGGAGGCCATGTGGGCCCAGGCCGGCCACACCATCCAGCGCCCCCTGCCGCGGATGACGTACGCCGACGCGATGGCGAGGTACGGGTCCGACAAGCCCGACCTCCGGATGGGCCTCGAGCTCGTCGAGTGCACCGACTACTTCAAGGACACCACGTTCCGGGTGTTCCAGGCCGACTACGTCGGCGCGGTCGTGATGCCGGGCGGCGGCAGCCAGCCGCGTCGCCAGTTCGACGCGTGGCAGGACTGGGCCAAGCAGCGCGGCGCGAAGGGCCTGGCGTACGTCACGATCGCCGAGGACGGCGAGCTCGGCGGCCCGGTCGCGAAGAACCTCACCGACGCCGAGCGTGAGGGCCTCGCCGCCCACGTGGGCGCCGAGCCGGGCGACTGCATCTTCTTCGCCGCCGGACCCGCCAAGAGCAGCCGTGCGCTGCTCGGCGCCGCCCGCCTCGAGATCGGTCGCCGCGGCGACATGCTGGACGACTCGACCTTCGCCTTCACGTGGGTCGTCGACGCCCCGCTCTTCGAGCCGAGCTCCGACGCCGTCGCCAGCGGTGACGTCGCCGTCGGCGCGGGCGCCTGGACCGCGGTGCACCACGCGTTCACCAGCCCCAAGCCGGAGTTCCTCGACACCTTCGACACCGACCCGGGCAGTGCGCTGGCCTACGCCTACGACATCGTCTGCAACGGCAACGAGCTCGGCGGCGGGTCCATCCGTATCCACCGCGGCGACATCCAGAAGCGCGTGTTCGCGGTGATGGGGCTGAGCGAGGACGAGGCGCAGGAGAAGTTCGGTTTTCTGCTCGACGCCTTCAAGTTCGGCGCGCCCCCGCACGGCGGCATCGCCGTCGGCATGGACCGCATCGTGGCGCTGCTGGCGGGCACCGACTCGATCCGCGACGTCATCGCCTTCCCGAAGTCCGGGGGCGGCTACGACCCGCTCACGGCCGCGCCGGCACCCATCACGCCGGAGCAGCGGAAGGAAGCCGGTGTCGACGCGACGCCCGCGAAGGACGTCCCGCCGGGGGAGTGATCAGCCGCAGGTTTGCCGGACCTTCCCGGTGACCGCAGGCACCACGCGTCGTAACGGGATCGTTACCCGTCGGTGATCGTTCGCGCGTCGCAGGTCACATAGAGTCCCGTTCGGCGCGGTCCCCGGAGGGACCGCCCACACCACCGAACCCGAACGTGATGGGGAGAGAATGTCGGTACAAGCGACGGGGCCTGAGACGTTGGGCTCGCTCAGCGACGAACCGGAGATCGGCGACCCGAACAGCAAGAAGGCCAAGGAGATCGCCGGCAAGTCGCCGATGCAGATCGCTTTCGGTCGGCTGCGGCGCGACAAGATCGCCATCACGTGCGCGATCGTCGTCCTCTTCTTCCTGCTGGTCGCGGTCTTCGCGGACCTGATCGCCAAGGCCTTCGGCGTGAGCCTCGACACCGTCACCGCGTGCGAGGTCCTGGAGTGCAACTTCGCCGAGCCGGGTGTCGGCTACCCCAAGTCGGGACCGCCGTTCTACCCGTTCGACCCGGCGCACCCCTTCGGCATCGCGCCGCGCACCGGTGCGGACAACCTGGCCCACTGGATCTACGGCTGCCGCACCTCCCTGCTGATCGCCGGCGCGGCGACGCTGTTCGCCTCGGTGACCGGCATCATCGTCGGCCTCGTGGCGGGCTTCACCGGCGGCGTCGTGGACAAGGTCCTGTCCTTCATCACCGACTTCTTCCTCACGATCCCCTTCCTGCTCGCCGCGCTGACCATCTCGCCGATCATCATCGACCGGTTCGGCACCAGCGACAGCTACGAGACCATCCAGATCGGCTCGCTCATCCTGATCCTGTCGATGTTCGGCTGGATGACGGTGGCGCGCCTGATCCGCGGCGAGGTGCTCTCCCTGCGCGAGCGTGAGTTCATCCACGCCGCCCGGGTGCTGGGCATGCCCACGCGACGCATCCTGTTCAAGGAGCTCCTGCCCAACCTCACGGCGCCGATCGTCATCAGCATCTCGCTGATGCTGCCCGCGTTCGTGGCGGCTGAGGCCGGCCTGGCGTTCCTCGGCATCGGTGTCACCGGCAGCGCCTCCTGGGGCCAGACCATCGCCAACGCGGTGCCCTACTGGAGCAACTACCCCCTCTACCTGTGGGAGCCCCTGATCGGCGTCGTCGCCCTGGTGCTCGCGCTCAACCTCCTCGGCGACGCGGTTCGTGACGCGTTCGACCCGAAGACCCGCCGCTGAGGCGGACTGCTCAACAGACGTCACCCGGGCGCTTCCGGTGTGCGAACAACAACGAAAGGCTGGACAATGAGACGGACCAAGGCGGCGGCAGCACTCGCCACCAGCGCCGCGCTCGTGACCCTCGCTGCCTGTGGTGGCGGCGGCGGGAACGACGACGAGGGCGGCAGCGGAAGCGGCAGCGACGGCTTCCAGGATGCTTCGGAGACCATCGCCAAGGACGCAGAGCGCCAGGGCCCCGCGGCTGAGGTCGAGGGCGCTTCGGCCGGCGGCACCATCACGGTGTACCTGCCGGACGACCCGGGCCCCGAGGACCTCGACCCGACCAACGGCTGGTCCGTGACGGGCAACTCGATCCAGCAGGCGCTCACGCACCGGTCGCTGACCCAGTACGCCCGCGACAACGACTCCGGCGAGATGGTCCTCGTCCCGGACCTCGCGACCGACCTCGGCTCGCCCAACGAGGACTTCACCGAGTGGACGTTCACCATCCGCGACGACGCGACGTGGGAGGACGGCAAGCCGATCACCGCCGAGGAGGTTGCCTGGGGCATCGAGCGCTCGCTCGACTCCGAGGCCTTCCCGTCCGGTCCCGGCACCGAGTACTCGACGCACTACTTCCTCGACGCCGACAACTACAAGGGTCCCTACACCGACAAGGGCAAGGACTACAAGGGCATCACGTTCGACGAGGACGCCCGCACGGTGACCATCAAGATGTCCATGCCGTTCCCGGACATGGACTACTGGGGCGCCTTCATGGCGATGGGCCCGTCGCCTCTCGGCAAGGTCTCCGACCCGCCGGAGTACGGTCGCAGCCCGCTGTCGACCGGCCCCTACAAGGTCGAGTCGTTCCGCCCGAGCGAGGAGCTCGTCCTCGTCAAGAACGACGCCTGGGTGGCCGACTCCGACCCGGCCCGTCACCAGTACGCCGACAAGTGGATCTTCAAGTTCGCTGCTGACCCGACCCAGACCGACGAGCTGATGCTCAGCGGCAACACCGAGTCGCAGACGGCCCTCTCGGCCAGCGTCACCGCCGAGAACTACGCCAAGTTCAACCAGGACCTCGGCGACCGCCTCGTGCAGCAGTCGGCGCAGTGCACCAGCTTCTGGGCACCCGACTACGAGAAGACCACGCCGGAGATCCGCAAGGCCCTGGCGTACGCCTACCCGTACGAGAGCGTGTGGCAGGCCTCCGGTGAGGTCCCCGGCGTGACCCGCGTCCCGGCGAACTCGGTCATGCCTCCCGGCATGGCGGGCAAGTCCGACTACCAGGTCGACGGCGAGCAGATCACCTACCAGCCCGAGAAGGCGAAGGAGATCCTGTCCGAGGCCGGCGAAGAGGGCTACGAGATCCACATGGCCTACAACACCGGCTCGCCGACCACCGAGGCTGCTCAGAAGCAGATCGAGAAGGGTCTCACCGACGCCGGCTTCAAGGTCACGTCCTACCCCGTGCCGATCGAGACGTCGCTCTACACGATCTGGACCGACCCGGACAACAAGATCAACAAGAAGCTCAACCTCCGCGGTGTCAACTGGTGCTCGGACTGGCCGTCCGGCTCCACGATGATCCCGGCCCTGCTCCGCACGGGCGCCACCTACAACACGGCGTTCTTCTCCGAGGAGGCCATCGACCAGAAGATGGACGACATCGGCACCATGGAGCTCGACGCGCAGCCCGACGCCTGGGGTGCGCTGGACGAGGAGATCGCGACCGAGTACTACCCGATCATCCCGACCGCGTTCCGCAACGACCTCTTCGCCTTCGGCGAGAAGATCGGGAACCCGACCGGTGACGGTGCCCTCGGCGCGCCCAACTACAAGGATCTGTTCGTCGCTCAGTGATCCTGGGATCGACTGACTGACCGTCGATCCTGCTCCACCTCGGTGTGGGGGCCCCGGTGAGAACCGGGGCCCCCACACCACCGTGTGTCGGCCATGCCGGCAGCTGCTCCTAACCTCGGAGGGAAATCCTCGTGTTCGCCTATGTCGTCAAGCGCCTGCTCTCGGGCGTGGTCGTCCTGTTCCTCATCTCGATGAGCGTGTTCCTGCTTTTCTGGTACGGACCGTCCGAGCCCGCCCAGACGATCTGCGACAACGACACCAGCAACCGCTGCACCCCCGCGCGGCTCGAGGTGTTCCGCGAGAACCTCGGCTTCAACAACCCGTGGTACGAGGAGTACGGCAAGTTCATGAAGGGTGTCGTGGCCGGGCGCGAGATCCAGTTCGGCAGCACCACCAAGTTCGACTGCCCGGCCCCGTGCCTGGGCTACTCCTACCGGACCAAGGCCCCGGTGTTCGAGGAGATGAAGGACCGCATGCCCGCCACGTTCTCGGTGGCCATCGGCGGCGCGTTCCTCTACCTGACCCTCGGCGTCCCCATCGGCGTCGCCGCGGCCCGAAGACGGGGGACAGTGACCGACAAGGCGCTCGTGTCGAGCTTCCTGGTCGTCTCCTCCATCCCCTACTACCTGTTCGCCCTGCTGACGTGGTTGTACCTGACCATCAGCTGGGAGATACCCTTCTTCTCCGAGACGGGGTACTTCCCGATCACCGAGAACCCAGCGAAGTGGTTCAGCGGGATGTTCCTCGCCTGGATGGCGCTGGGCGCCTTCGGGTGCACCACCTACACCCGCTACTCCCGCGGGTCGATGGTCGAGGTGCTCAACGAGGACTACATCCGCACCGCGAAGGCCAAGGGCCTGCGCGACAACACGGTCGTCTACAAGCACGCCCTGCGGTCCGCGCTGGTGCCGGTCATCACGATCTTCGGCATCGAGTTCGGCACGTTGCTCGCAGGTACGATCTTCACCGAGAGGATCTTCGACATCGATGGCATCGGGCTGTGGAGCCTGCAGGCGGTCGCCCAGCGTGACCTGCCCGTGGTGTCGGCCACGGCTCTGTTCGCAGCCGCCGTCCTGATCATCTCCAACATCGTCGTCGACGTCATCTACAGCATTCTCGATCCCCGAGTGAGGCTCTCTTGACCATCACGTCCCCCTCCTCCGCCGCGTCGCCGACCGACGTCGACGGCCCGTTCCTCCAGGTGGAGGACCTCACGGTCACGTTCCCGACCCAGGACGGGCCGGTGCAGGCCGTGAAGGGGCTGAGCTACTCCGTCGAGCTGGGCAAGACGCTCGGCATCGTGGGGGAGTCCGGCTCCGGCAAGTCGGTCTCGAGCATGGCCGTCATGGGCCTCCACGACGCGAGGTCGAGCGAGATCACCGGCTCCATCCGCGTCGGCGGCACCGAGGTCGTCGGGCTCGCCGAGAACCGCATGCGCAAGCTGCGCGGCAACTCGATGGCGATGATCTTCCAGGACGCCCTGGCTGCGCTCCACCCCTTCTACCGGGTCGGGGAGCAGCTCGCCGAGGGCTACGCGCAGCACCACCCGAAGGCGTCCAAGCGCGACGCGCGGCGCAAGGCGATCGAGATGCTCGACCGGGTCGGCATCCCGCAGCCCGACCGCCGCGTCGACGACTTCCCCCACCAGTTCTCCGGGGGCATGCGGCAGCGCGCCATGATCGCGCTGGGCCTGATCAACGACCCGTCGCTGCTGATCGCCGACGAGCCCACCACCGCGCTCGACGTGACGGTGCAGGCGCAGATCCTCGACCTGCTCCAGGACCTGCAGCGCGAGTTCAACTCCGCCGTCATCATCATCACCCACGACCTCGGCGTCATCGCCGAGATGGCCGACGACGTGCTCGTGATGTACGCCGGCCGCTGCGTGGAGTTCGGGACGACCAAGGAGATCCTCACGCGGCCCGAGATGCCCTACTCGTGGGGCCTGCTGTCGAGCATCCCCGAGGTCGGTGCCTCCACGGACGCGCGGCTCATCCCGATCCCGGGCAACCCGCCCAGCTTGCTGAAGCCGCCGACCGGCTGCTCGTTCCACCCGCGTTGCGCGCACCGCGACAAGGTGCCCGGTGACCTGTGCGTCACCGAGATGCCGGCCCTCACGTCGGCCAGCAACCGCGCGGAACACCTCAAGCGGTGCCACCTGCCCAACCCCGAGGAGATCTACCGGACGGAAGTCCTGCCGGAGATTGCCCCCGACCTCGCCGAGGAGACCCGATGAGCCAGGACCCCAACGCCAAGGTGGGGATCGAGAACAGCGAGATCGGCGCCAACGCGGCGGAGACGGGCGAGCGAGACCTGTCCCACCACCACGTCGACGTCGTGGACGACCACGAGATCGACCACGAGGTCAAGGACTTCCACGATCTCGCCGAGCAGGGTCACGTCGCCACGGCGCTCGACCCCGACGCCGAGCCGATCATCTCGATCGACAACCTGAAGATGTACTTCCCCGTGAAGTCCTCGGGACTGGTCCGCAGGACGGTCGGTCACGTGCAGGCCGTCGACGGGGTGTCGTTCGAGGTGCCGCGCGGCGGCTCGCTCGGCCTGGTCGGCGAGTCCGGCTGCGGCAAGTCCACGACCGGACGGCTCATCACGCGCCTCTACAAGCCGACCGGCGGCTCGATGATGTTCGAGGGCCACGACCTGGCCAAGCTCTCCAACTCGCAGATGAGGCCGCTGCGCCGCGACGTGCAGATGATCTTCCAGGACCCCTACACCTCGCTCAACCCGCGGCACACCGTCGGCGCGATCGTGGGGGCGCCGCTCGCGGTGCACAACATCGTGCCGAAGAACAAGATCCTGCCGCGGGTCCAGGAGCTGCTCGAGGTCGTGGGTCTGAACCCCGAGCACTACAACCGCTATCCCAACGAGTTCTCCGGCGGCCAGCGCCAGCGCATCGGCATCGCCCGGGCGCTCACCCTCAACCCCAAGCTCCTCGTCGCCGACGAGCCGGTCTCGGCGCTCGACGTGTCGATCCAGGCACAGGTCGTGAACCTGCTCCAGGACCTGCAGCGCGAGTTCGACATCGCCTTCCTCTTCATCGCCCACGACCTCGCGGTGGTGCGCCACTTCTGCCCCGAGGTCGCGGTGATGTACCTCGGCAAGATCGTGGAGATCGGCGACCGCGAGACCATCTACGGTCACGCGCACCACCCCTACACGCAGGCGCTGCTCTCCGCGGTGCCCGACGTGAAGCAGGCGGCGGTCGGCGGGCGCCGGGAGCGGATCCGCCTCGAGGGAGACGTGCCGAGCCCGATCAACCCGCCCTCTGGCTGTCGGTTCCGCACCCGCTGCCAGTTCGCCCAGGAGATCTGCGCCAAGGTGGAGCCGCCGCTCCTCCAGATCGGCTCGCGCCACAAGGTGGCCTGCCACTTCGCCGGCGAGCTGGGCTCGCACCCGGCGACGCCCGTCACCACCGACCTGCTCGCGGTCGACGACCAGGGCACCCCGGTGCCCGGGGCCACGCCCACCAACGAGCAGCTCACCATCCCGGGCTACGAGAAGACCTGGTACGACCTGAAGTCGAAGCAGACGACGGGGGTCTGACACGCACGCCGACGGCGTCGGGGATACTCACCGGCGTGGACGGCTTGTTCGAGATTCCGGGCGCGGGGCAACCCGCGCCCGGATCCGCGTCCGGACAGGTGCCGAGCGCCGGGTCGCTCGGGGCCAACACGCACGCCTCGGCGCCCCTGGCCGTCAGGATGCGGCCCCGCACGATCGACGAGCTCGTCGGGCAGCAGCAGCTGCGAGCCGCCGGGTCGCCGCTGCGGCGGCTGATCGAGGGCGACCAGTCGATGTCCCTGCTCCTCTGGGGACCGCCCGGCACCGGCAAGACGACCATCGCGGCCATCGTCAGTCAACAGACCCGCCGCCGCTTCGTCGAGGTGTCGGCCGTCGCGGCGGGCGTCAAGGAGGTCCGGGCCGCCATCGACGGGGCCAGGTCCGAGCTCGCCCGGGGCGGGCAGGAGACCGTCCTGTTCGTCGACGAGGTGCACCGCTTCACCAAGGCCCAGCAGGACGCGCTGCTGCCCGGGGTGGAGAACCGCTGGGTCACCCTGATCGCTGCCACCACGGAGAACCCGTTCTTCTCCGTGATCAGCCCGCTGCTCTCGCGCAGCCTGCTGCTGCGCCTGCAGTCGCTCACCGACGACGACGTCGCCGAGGTCATCGACCAGGCACTGACCGACGAGCGCGGCCTGGCCGGTAGCACCGAGCTCGACGACGACGCCCGCAGTCACCTCGTACGCCTCGCCGGTGGTGATGCGCGCCGCGCGCTGACCTACCTCGAGGCGGCCGCCGGTGCCGCAGCCAGCAACGGACTCGCGACGATCGACCTCGCCACCGCCGAGACGGCCGTCGACCAGGCGGCGGTCCGCTACGACCGGCAGGGCGACCAGCACTACGACGTCATCTCCGCCTTCATCAAGTCCATCCGCGGCTCCGACCCCGACGCCGCGCTCCACTACCTCGCGCGGATGATCGAGGCCGGGGAGGATCCCCGGTTCATCGCCCGCCGGCTCGTGGTGCACGCGAGCGAGGACATCGGCCTGGCCGACCCGACCGCGCTGCAGGCGGCCGTCGCGGCGGCGCAGGCCGTGCAGCTCATCGGGATGCCCGAGGCGCGGATCAACCTCGCCCAGGCCACGATCCACCTGGCGGTGGCGCCCAAGTCCAACGCCGTGATCAGCGCGATCGACGCAGCCATCTCGGACGTGAAGGCCGGCAAGATCGGGCAGGTGCCCGCCCACCTGCGCGACGCCCACTACGGCGGCGCCAAGGACCTCGGTCACGGCAAGGGCTACGCCTACCCGCACGACGAGCCCTACGGCGTGGCCGAGCAGCAGTACCTCCCTGACGTGCTCAGCGACGTCAGCTACTACAAGCCGACGGCACTGGGCGCGGAGGCCGGGGTCAAGGAGCGCTGGGAGCGCGTACGACGCATCGTCCGGGGTCGGTGACCCCGCTACGGTGACGGCATGCGCCTCGGGTTCCACGCCTCCCACGAGCAGATCGCTCCGTCGCGCCTGCTGAGCGACGTCCAGCACGCCGAACGGGCCGGCTTCGAGATGGCCATGTGCTCCGACCACATCGCCCCGTGGGGCACCCGGCAGGGGCACTCCGGCTACGCCTGGAGCTGGCTGGGGGCCGCCCTCGCCACGACGGGGCTCGAGCTCGGCTGCGTGTCGGCACCGGGGCAGCGCTACCACCCCGCCGTCCTGGCCCAGAAGATCGCCACGCTGGCCGAGATGTTCCCCGGACGCTTCTGGACGGCCCTCGGCAGCGGCGAAGCGAGCAACGAGCACATCACCGGCGACCGCTGGCCACCGAAGGAAGAACGCACGCGCCGCCTGGAGGAGTGCGTCGACGTGATCCGACGCCTCCTGGCCGGCGAGGAGGTCACCCACGACGGCCTGGTCACCGTCGACCGGGCCCGGGTGTGGGACCTGCCGCAGGTGCAGCCGCGGCTCATCGCCCCCGCGGTGTCGGTGGCGTCCGCGGCCCGCGTGGCGCGATGGGCCGACGGGCTCGTCACGATCAACCAGCCGGTCGACGTGCTGCGCGACCTCGTCGCGGCCTACCGCGACGCCGGTGGCCAGGGGCCGTTGTCGCTCCAGGTGCACCTGTCGTGGGCGCCGACGCGCGACGAGGCCGAGGCGGTCGCGCTCGACCAGTGGCGCACCAACGTCTTCACCGAGCCGGTCAACTGGGACACCGAGACCCCGGAGGCGTTCGACGTGATGGCCGAGCACGTCGGCATCGACGGCGTACGACGCGCGGTGGAGGTGTCCGAGGACCTCGGGTGGCACCGGGACCGGATCGCCCAGCTCGCGTCCGTCGGCTTCGACGACGTCTACCTGCACTTCGTGGGGCAGGAGCAGGCAGGCTTCCTCGACGCGTTCGGCGAGCACGTCCTGCCGGCCCTGCGGGGCTGACGCCGGCGCGCGGGTTCTGCTTGTGTGGGTCCGTGCGAGTCACTGACACGAGCGACCTGTGGTGGAAGAGCGCGGCGATCTACTGCCTCGACGTCGAGACCTTCTACGACGCCGACGGCGACGGCACCGGTGACCTGGAGGGACTGGCGCAGCGCATCGACTACCTCGCGGAGCTGGGCATCACCTGCCTGTGGCTGATGCCGTTCTACCCGAGCCCCGACCGCGACGACGGCTACGACCTGACCGACTTCTACGGCGTCGACCCGCGCCTGGGCAACCACGGCCAGCTGGTCGAGGTGATCCGCACCGCCCACGACCGTGGCATCAACGTCATCGCCGACCTGGTCGTCAACCACACGTCGGACCGGCACCCGTGGTTCCAGGCCGCGCGGCGCAGCCCGTCCAACCGCTACCGCGACCACTACGTCTGGAGGGACACCGAGCCGCCGGACACCTCGAAGCTGGTCGTCTTCCCCGACCAGGAGGACTCCATCTGGGAGCTCGACGACCGCACGGGGGAGTGGTACCTCCACAACTTCTACAAGCACCAGCCCGACCTCGACCTCTCCAACCCCGAGGTGGTGGACGAGATCCTGCGCGTCGTCGGATTCTGGCTGCAGCTCGGCTTCGACGGCTTCCGGGTCGACGGCATCCCGTTCATGGAGCAGAACGCCGAGAACATCGGGGACCCCGCCCGCGTGGTGGACCCGCACGAGCTGATGCGGACCATCCGCGGCTTCCTCAACCGCCGCGCCGGCCACGCGATGATGCTCGGCGAGGTCAACCTGCTCCACCCCCAGCAGCTCGAGTTCTTCGGTGGGGACTCCGCCGACGAGCTGCAGATGCAGTTCGACTTCATCGGCATGCAGGCGACCTACCTGGCGCTGGCCCGCGAGGACGCCGGACCGATCGTCACCGCGCTCGAGGAGCGGCCGGCCATCGCCAGGACCTGCCAGTGGGCCACCTTCCTGCGCAACCACGACGAGCTCACGCTCGACAAGCTCAGCGACGCCGAGCGCCAGGAGGTGTTCGCGGCGTTCGGGCCGGAGCCCGAGATGCAGGTCTACGACCGCGGCCTCAAGCGCCGGCTCCCGACCATGCTCGGCGGCGACCCCCGACGGATCCGGATGGCCTACAGCCTGATGTTCTCCCTGCCCGGCACCCCCACGCTCTACTACGGCGAGGAGATCGGGATGGGGGAGGACCTCGAGGCGGACGGGCGGATGGCCGTACGCACCCCGATGCAGTGGAGCGGCGGTCGCAACGGAGGCTTCTCCACAGCGGCTCCGTCGCGCCTCGTGCAGCGGGTCGTGTCGGGCGCCTGCGGTCCCGAGCACGTCAACGTCGTCGCCCAGATGCACGACCCCGGGTCGCTGTGGACCTTCATGCGCAAGCTCATCAGCATCCGGCGCACCTGCCCTGAGCTGGGATGGGGCACGTGGAGCGTCGTCGACCAGCCGACCGCGCAGGTGCTGGTCCAGCGGTGCCAGCTCGACGGCAGCGCGGTCGTGACCGTGCACAACCTCGGTGCCGACCCCGTCACCGTCGACGTGCCGATCGATCCCCGTGACGAGGGACTCGAGGCGGTGGACCTGATGGCCGAGGAGGTGGTCACCGGTGGCGCGACGACCAGCGTCGCGCTGGAGGGCTACGGGTTCCGCTGGCTGCGGGTGCGCCCCACGGGTGACCTCGCCATCCCCTGAGCCCCTGCGGGGCTTGTAGGCTCGGCGCCGTGACGACGGAGCAGGTGGGGCTGGGTGCAGCGAGCGCAGTGGCGCTCGTCGCGCTCGTCGTCGCGCTGCTCGCGCACCGTCGGGCCGGTCGGGCCGAGGCCCTCGCCGCCTCACTGTCGGAGCGCGTCGCCGAGACCTCGGCCCCTGCTGCGCAGGCGCCCCCGGTCGTCGAGACCGACACCGCAGCCTTCGTGATCACCGAGGTGGGAACCCCGCGCGAGGACGACGCGCCACCCGCCGTGCCGGTGGCCCGCCCGATCGACGGTCGTCTCTTCACCGACATCGTCGCCCGCGAGACGGTGGTCAGGGCGGCGGGCTGGACCCACGGCCTGCGCCGGGCGCTGTCGCCGGAGACCCGCAACCGGATCCGCTTCGAGGTGCGGCAGGAGACCCGGCGTGCCGGGCGAGGACGCCGCGCCGAGATGAAGCAGGCGCTGCGCGAGTTCCGGGCCCGTGAGCGGGCGGCCACGCGCGACGACGGACCGGGTTCTTTCGGGGAGGACGTCGCCTGATGGGACGCCCTCTCTGGTTCGTCGCCGGGGCGGGGGTCGGGGTCTACGCCGCTGCCCGCGCCCGCCGCGCCGCCGAGTCCCTCACCGCCGACGGCCTGCGCGACCGCGTCCGCGGCTGGCAGGCCGGCGCCCGGCTCTTCGCCGATGAGGTCCAGCAGGGCCGCGTGGAGCGCGAAACGGAGTTGCGCGAGCAGCTCGGCCTGCGGCCCACTTCTCACCAGGCCGGACCACCGGAACTGACCGCCAGCACCACCCAGGAGAACGAGAACTGATGGACACCGCCGAGATCCGCCGCCGCTTCCTCGCGCACTTCGAGGCCGCCGGACACGCCGTGGTGCCCTCCGCCTCGCTGCTCGCCGACGACCCCAACCTGTTGTTCGTCCCGGCCGGCATGGTGCCGTTCAAGCCCTACTTCCTGGGCCAGGAGACGCCGCCCTACGACCGCGCCACCAGCATCCAGAAGTGCGTGCGGACCCCCGACATCGAGGATGTCGGCAAGACCACCCGCCACGGCACGTTCTTCGAGATGTGCGGCAACTTCTCCTTCGGCGACTACTTCAAGAAGGGCGCCATCGAGCTGGCCTGGGACCTGATCACCAAGCCCGTCGAGGACGGCGGCTACGGCCTGGAGAAGGACCGCCTCTACCCGTCGGTGCTCGCCGGCGACGAGGAGGCGATCGGCTTCTGGGTCGAGGTGACCGGGCTGCCGCGGGAGCGGATCGTCCAGCTCGGCCCGAAGGAGAACTACTGGTCGATGGGCGTGCCCGGTCCCGGCGGGCCGTGCTCGGAGATCCTCTACGACCGCGGTCCGGACTTCGGTCCCGACTTCGACGTGACCACCCTCGGCCCGGACATGCCCTTCGAGCTCGAGGACCGGCTGCTCGAGATCTGGAACCTCGTCTTCATGCAGGACGAGCTCAGTGCCGTCCGCTCGAAGTCGGACTTCGACATCGTGGGCTCGCTGCCGAAGAAGAACATCGACACCGGCATGGGTCTCGACCGGGTCGCGCTGCTCCTGCAGGGCAAGCAGAACATGTACGAGATCGACGTGGTCTACCCCGTCATCCAGCGGGCCGAGGAGCTGACCGGCAAGACGTACGGCGTCAACCACGATGACGACGTCCGGTTCCGCGTGGTCGCCGACCACGTCCGGTCCTCGATGATGCTCATCGGTGACGGCGTCACGCCCGGCAACGACGGCCGCGGCTACGTGCTGCGCCGGTTGCTGCGGCGCGCGGTCCGCTCCATGCGGCTGCTCGGCTGCGAGGACCGGGTGCTGCCCGAGCTGATGCCGATCTCCCGCGACAAGATGGGGGAGACCTACGACAACCTCCTCACCGACTGGCCGCGCATCTCGCAGGTGGCCTACGCCGAGGAGGACGCGTTCCGCAAGACGCTCCAGGCCGGCACGCAGATCTTCGACCAGGCCGCGACCCAGGTGAAGAGCACCGGTGGCTCGACGCTGTCCGGAGAGCGCGCGTTCGCGCTCCACGACACCTACGGATTCCCCATCGACCTCACGCTCGAGATGGCGGCCGAGCAGGGCATCACGGTCGACGAGCAGGGCTTCCGCGGCTTGATGGCCGAGCAGCGCGAGCGCGCCAAGGCCGACGCCCGCGCCAAGAAGGGCACCCACGGCGACACGGCCGTCTACCGCGGCGTCTTCGACGAGTTCGGCCCCACCGAGTGGCTCGCCTACGAGACGCTCGAGACCGAGTCGCGACCGCTCGCGCTGCTGAGCGGCGGCGCGTCCGTCCCGCGGCTCGCGGAGGGTGAGGTCGGCGAGCTGGTGCTCGACCGCACCCCCTTCTACGCCGAGTCGGGCGGGCAGGTCGCCGACGCCGGCACGATCGTCTTCGACGGCGGGCGCCTCGAGGTGCTCGACGTGCAGCGCCCGATCAAGGGTCTGGTCGTCCACCAGGTGCGTGTGCTCGAGGGCGAGCTCGACCCCGGCCGCGAGGTGCACGCCCGCGTGGACCCGGAGTGGCGCACCGGCGCGCGCCAGGCGCACTCCGGCACGCACGTCGTGCACGCGGCCCTGCGCGAGGTGCTCGGCCCCACGGCGCTGCAGTCGGGCTCCTACAACCGGCCCGGCTACCTCCGCCTCGACTTCGGCTGGACGCAGGCGCTGAGCCCCGAGCAGGTCCGTGACATCGAGCTCGTCTCCCAGCAGGCGCTGCGCGCCGACCTGCCCGTGTCGTGGGACTACATGACCCTCGAGCAGGCCAAGGAGTGGGGCGCGATCGCGCTCTTCGGCGAGACCTACGACAACACCAAGGTCCGCGTCGTCGAGATCGGCGGCCCCTGGTCGCGCGAGCTCTGCGGCGGCACCCACGTCGCCCACTCCTCGCAGATCGGCACGGTCGTGGTGACCGGCGAGACCAGCGTCGGCTCGGGCAACCGTCGCATCGAGGCGCTCACCGGCGTCGAGGGCTTCGGCTACCTCGCCCGCGAGCGTGACGTCGTCGCCCAGCTCACCGGTCTGCTGAAGACCCAGCCCGACGACCTGGTCGGGCGGGTGCAGGGCCTCACCGAGCGCCTCAGGGCGGCCGAGAAGGAGCTGGAGAAGGCGCGCCTCGCCCAGCTGCTCGGCGCCAGCGCCGACCTGGCGGCCGGCGCGACGCAGGTCGGCCCCGTCAAGGTCGTGGCCCACCGCGCCGACGGCGCTGCCGGTGGCGACGTACGCAACCTGGCGATGGACGTGCGCGGCCGGCTGCCGCAGGGCGAGCCCGGTGTCGTGGTCATCATCGGCACTCAGTCCGACGGGAATGGCTCCGGCAAGGTGTCGGTCGTGGCCGCCACCAACGACGAGGCGCGTGCCCGCGGGCTGTCCGCCGGCGAGCTGGTCCGCACCGTCGGGCCCCTGCTCGGCGGCAAGGGCGGCGGCAAGGACGACGTCGCCCAGGGCGGCGGCACCGACGCCTCGCGCATCGACGAGGCCCTCGAGCTGGTGACCCGCGAGGTCGCGGAGAAGGTGCAGGGCTGACGATGCGGACCGGGGTGCGGCTCGGCATCGACCCGGGCGACGCCCGGATCGGTGTCGCGAGCAGCGACCCCTCCGGCTTCCTCGCCACCCCGGTGGAGACGGTGCGCAGCGGCAGGGGTGACGTACGTCGACTCGCGCAGCTCGTCGCGGAGGTCGAGGCGGTCGAGGTCGTGGTCGGGCTGCCGCGCTCGCTCAACGGGACCGAGGGCCCGGCGGCCGACAAGGCGCGCGCGCTCGCCGGCCGGCTGGCTCGTCGAGTTGCTCCCGTGCCCGTGAGGCTGTGTGATGAACGACTGACCACGGTGTCGGCAGAGTCGATCCTGCGCGAGCAGGGCCGCCGCGGGGCCAAGCGACGCGCCGTCGTCGATCAGGCAGCGGCCGTGCTGATCCTGCAGACTGCACTGGACACGGAGCGGTCGAGTGGACATGCACCGGGAGAGATCGTCGAGGTGACGGAGACAGATGAGTGAGCACGAGACCCGTCCGGACGACGTGCGTGCGGACGAGCGCGAGGAGCTCGAGGACCAGGACTACGTCCCGGGCGGCAAGCGCCGCAAGGGGCGCGGCCTCAAGGGCTGCGTCGCGGTGCTGGTCGCGCTCGTGGTGCTCCTCGGAGGGTTCTACGTCGCGCTGACCCAGGGCGTCTCGTGGGTCGCCGACCAGTTCCAGGGCCCCGACGACTACCCGGGTCCGGGCACGGGCTCGGTCGAGTTCACCGTCAACGAGGGCGACTCGACCGCCCAGATCGGTCGCAACCTCAAGGCCGACGGCGTCACCAAGTCGGTCCAGGCCTTCATCGACGCCGCCGCCGGCGAGCCCGACGCGGCCGGGATCCAGGTCGGTGACTACGAGCTCCAGAAGCAGATGAAGGCAGCCGACGCCCTCGAGGTCCTCGTCGACCCCGCCAACCTGATCGGGTTCCCGACCGTCACGATCCCCGAGGGCCTCCGCCTCACCGAGATCGTCTCGACGCTCGCCGAGAACACCGACTACCCCGAGCGGGCCTGGAACCGGGCGCTGCAGCAGCCCGACCGGCTCGGCCTGCCCGACTACGCCGAGGGCAACGCCGAGGGCTACCTCTTCCCCGCCACCTACGAGATCAAGCCCGGCATGAAGCCGGTCCGCGTCCTCAAGATGATGGTCGACCGCTGGCGCGAGGCCGCGGACGCGGCCGGTCTCGAGGAGAAGGCCGCCGAGCTCGGCAAGACGCCCGGCGAGCTGATGATCATCGCCTCGCTGATCGAGGCCGAGGGTCGCGGCGACGACATGCCCAAGATCTCCCGCGTCATCTACAACCGTCTCGACGGGCCCGGCGACAAGGGCGGCACCAACGGCACGCTCGGCATCGACGCCGCGATCGCCTACGGCCTCGGGCTCTCGCCCGGCTCCACCGAGCTGACCCCCGACCAGCTGGCCGAGGACACCCCCTACAACACGCGCATCAACGCCGGCCTGCCGCCGACCCCGATCGAGTCGCCGGGCGACGACGCCATCGCGGCGGCGGCCAACCCGGCCGACGGCGACTGGTACTACTACGTCACGGTCGACCTCTCCACGGGCGAGACCAAGTTCTACGAGGACTACGACGGCTTCCTCGAGGGCCGCGACGAGTACAAGACCTACTGCGAGACCTCCGACAGGTGCTGAGCCGGCGTTGCGGGGTGCTGGGCGACCCGATCGCCCACTCGCTGTCGCCGGCGCTGCACCGGGCGGCGTACGCCGAGCTGGGCCTGGACTGGACCTACGACGCCCACCGGGTCGGCTCCGGCGGCCTCGGGGAGTTCCTGTCGGGCCTGGGCGGGGAGTGGCGCGGTCTCTCGCTGACCATGCCCCTCAAGCGCGAGGCGCTGCCGCTGGTCGACCGGATGACCGACCGGGCGCGCCTGGCCGGCGCCGTCAACACGCTGGTGATCGAGGACGACGGCACCCGGGTCGGCGACAACACCGACCTGCCCGGGGCGGTCGCCGCCATCCGTGAGCGCACGTCGGCCCCGCTGGTGACGGCCACGATCCTCGGCGGTGGTGCGACGGCCACCTCGGTGGGGCTCGCGCTGGCCGACCTCGGCGTGCAGCACGATCGTCCTGGCGGTGCGCGAGGAGGCCCGGGCGACCGAGACCCTCGCCGCCCTCCGGGCGCACCCGGCTGCGCCCGAGGTCGTGGTGTCGTCGCTGGGCGCCGGCCCCGCCGGCTCCGACGTCCCCGACGTGGTGGTGTCGACCATCCCGGCGTCGGCCCAGACGCCCGAGCTGGTCGCCGGCTGTGCGGACGTGCCGGTCGTCTTCGACGTGCTGTACGACCCGTGGCCCACGCCGCTCGTCGCATCGGCTGCGGACCGGACGGTCGTCGGCGGCCTGGACCTCCTCGTGCACCAGGCGGTGCTGCAGGTCGAGCTCTTCACCGGACGGACGGTCGCGGTCGACGTGTTGAGGGATGCGGGCGAACGCGCCCTTGCGGCGCGCCGTGCCGGTTGAATGACCCCGTGACCGACACCCTCACCGACCCCGCGCTCGCCGCGCTCGTCGCGGCCCTGCTCGCCGGGCTGGGCGGCCTGCTGGTCCCGCGGCTGATCGCGCGCGTGCCCGAGCCCGCGCCGAAGGAAGCGGTGGAGGACGCGCCACCCGCCGACGAGCCGCCCAAGATGCTCTACGCCGACATCGCCGCCCGGCCCGGGCTCGCGTGGCGCAGTGCGCTGGCGGCGGCCGTGTCGGGGGCGCTGCTCGGCGCAGCCACCGGCCTCGACTGGCCGCTGCTGTGGCTGGTGCCGCTGACCCCGGTCGCGGTCGCCCTGTCGGTGATCGACTGGCACACCCGGCTGCTGCCCCGCGTGGTCGTCGTACCCGCGACCCTCGCTGCGATCGTCGCGGTGACGGCGGTCGGCCTCGCGACGGGGGACCGCGAGGCCCTCGTGCGCTCACTCGTCGCGATGGTGCTCGCCCGGTCGTTCTTCTGGGTGCTGTGGTTCGTGCGGTCGGCCGGCATGGGCTTCGGCGACGTACGGCTGGCCGCGCCGGTCGGGCTCGTGCTCGGCTGGACCGGGTGGGGCGCGCTCGCCATCGGGCTCTGGGCGAGCTTCATCCTGTTCGTCCTCCCGGCGCTCGTCGTGCTGGTGGCGCGGCGCGACCGCAGCCTGCTCAAGAAGTCGTTCCCCTTCGGTCCGTTCATGGTCGGTGGGGCGCTGCTGGGTCTCGTCTGGGGGACTGCGCTCGCTGCGCGCATGTGGGGCTGAGAGACTTCCCCCATGCTCCGATGGCTCACAGCAGGCGAGTCCCACGGTCCCTCGCTGGTGGCGATCCTCGAGGGGCTGCCCGCCCACGTCCGCGTCACGACCGACGACCTCGCCGACGCGCTGGCCCGGCGCCGGCTCGGCTACGGCCGCGGCGCCCGGATGAAGTTCGAGCAGGACCAGGTCCGGGTGCTCGGCGGCGTGCGCCACGGTGAGACCCAGGGTGGCCCGGTGGCCATCGAGGTCGGCAACACCGAGTGGCCGAAGTGGGAGAAGGTCATGTCGGCCGACCCCGTCGACCCCGTGGAGCTCGAGGCGCTCGCCCGCAACGCCAAGCTGACCCGTCCGCGACCCGGCCACGCCGACCTCGTCGGCATGCAGAAGTACGACTTCGACGAGGCCCGTCCGATCCTCGAGCGCGCGTCGGCCCGTGAGACCGCGGCCCGCGTCGCGCTCGGCCGGGTGGCGTCCAACTTCCTCGAGCAGGCCGTCGGCGCACGCGTCGTGTCCCACGTCGTCTCCCTCGGCGGCGTCAAGGCGCCCGCCGGCCTCGTGCCCGCTCCCGACGACGTCGAGCGGCTCGACGCCGACGAGGTCCGCTGCCTCGACCCCGAGGCCAGCGCCGCGATGGTCGCCCGGATCGACCAGGCCCACAAGGACGGCGACACCCTCGGCGGCGTCGTCGAGGTCGTCGTCCACGGGCTCCCACCGGGCCTCGGCTCGCACGTGCACTGGGACCGCCGCCTCGACGCCCGGCTGGCCGCCGCGCTGATGGGCATCCAGGCGATCAAGGGCGTCGAGGTCGGTGACGGCTTCGAGCTCGCCGACACCCCGGGCTCCCTCGCCCACGACGAGATCGTCACGACCGACGACCGCCTGCGCCGCACGTCCGGCCGCTCCGGCGGCACCGAGGGCGGCATGTCCACCGGCGAGGTGCTGCGGGTGCGCGCCGCGATGAAGCCCATCGCCACCGTGCCCAAGGCGCTGCGCACCGTCGACGTGGCCACCGGTGAGGCGACCGTCGCGCACCACCAGCGCTCCGACGTGTGCGCCGTGCCCGCGGCCGGCATCGTGGCCGAGGCGATGGTCGCGCTCGTGCTGGCCGACGCCGTGGTGGAGAAGTTCGGTGGCGACTCGGTGCAGGAGACCCGGCGCAACGCCGAGTCCTACCTCGACACCCTCAGGTTCCGCTGATGCCACCTCGCGTCGTCCTGGTGGGTCCGATGGGGGCCGGCAAGACGACGGTCGCCGGCCTGCTCGGGGACGCCTGGGACCTGCCCGTGCGCGACACCGACGCCGACATCGAGGCCACCACCGGCCGCGAGATCTCCGACATCTTCGTCGAGTCGGGCGAGGACCACTTCCGCGACCTCGAGGCCGCCGCGGTCGCCGCTGCGCTCGCGGAGCACGACGGCGTGCTGGCGCTCGGCGGCGGTGCGGTCCTGCGTCCGGAGACCCGTGAGCTGCTGGCCGGGCTGCCGGTGGTCTTCCTGCGGGTCGGTCTCTCCGACGCGGTGAAGCGGGTCGGCCTCGGCGTCGGACGCCCGCTGCTGCTCGGCAACGTGCGCGCGCGCATCAAGGCGCTGCTCGACGAGCGCACCCCCGTCTACGAGTCCGTGTCGGCCCACACCGTCGACACCGACGGCCGCACCGCCGACGAGGTGGCGGGCGAGGTCCGGAGGTTGCTCGGATGACGAAGCGCCAGACCAGGAAGCAGCAGCAGCGGACCCAGCAGCGCTCCCAGCAGCGGCCCCAGCGTCAGGCCCAGCAGCCCGACCCGCTGGTGCGGGACGAGTCCGGCGACACCGTGCTGCACGTCGGCGGTGCCGCCCCCTACGACGTCGTCGTCGGACACGGGCTGTCCGAGCGGCTGCCCGCGCTGCTGGGGGAGTCGGTCGAGCGGGTCGCGGTGCTCTACGCCGGCACGCTGGGTGACCTGGCCGACCCGGTGGTCGACGCCCTGGTCGAGCACTACGACGTCCTCGCGCTCGGGCTCCCCGACGGCGAGCGCGCCAAGACCGCGCCCGTCGCGTCCGACTGCTGGGAGGCGCTCGGCGAGGCCGGGTTCACCCGGTCCGACGCGGTCGTGACCCTGGGCGGGGGAGCGACCACCGACCTCGGCGGGTTCGTCGCCGCGACGTGGCTGCGCGGCGTGCGCGTCGTCCACGTGCCCACGACCCTGCTGGCCATGGTCGACGCTGCGGTCGGGGGCAAGACCGGCATCAACACCGGTGCCGGCAAGAACCTCGTCGGATCGTTCCACGAGCCCGCCGGCGTGCTGTGCGACCTGGCGCTGCTCGAGACACTGCCCCACGAGGAGCTCGTCGCCGGGCTGGGCGAGGTCGTGAAGTGCGGCTTCATCGCCGACCCCGCCATCCTGGACGTCGTCGAGGGCACCGCCCCGGCCGACCTGACCTGGGACTCCGCCGAGCTGCGCGAGCTCGTCGAGCGGGCGATCCGGGTCAAGGTCGAGGTCGTCGTCGACGACCTCAAGGAGACCGGCGGCCCCGACGGCCACCCCGGTCGTGAGGTGCTCAACTACGGCCACACCCTGGCCCACGCGATCGAGCGCACCAGCGACTACGCCGTCCGGCACGGCGAGGCCGTGGCGATCGGGTGCGTCTACGTCGCCGAGCTCGCCGCCCGCGCCGGTTCGCTCGACCCGGCGCTCGTCGAGCGGCACCGCGCTGCGTTCGCCCGGGTGGGGCTGCCGACGACGTACGACGCGGCCTCCTTCGAGGACCTCCACGCCGCGATGAAGGTCGACAAGAAGGCGCGCGGCTCGCAGCTGCGGTTCGTGGTGCTCGACGACCTCGCCGCGCCGCGGATCCTCGCCGGGCCCAGCGAGGACGACCTGCGCGACGCCTACGCCGCGATCGGAGGAACGTCATGACGAAGGTGCTCGTCCTCAACGGCCCCAACCTGGGCCGGCTCGGCCGTCGACAGCCGGAGATCTACGGCTCGACCACCCACGCCGAGCTCGCCCACCAGTGCGTCGAGTGGGGTCGGGACCTGGGTCTCGAGGTCGAGGTCCGCCAGACCAACCACGAGGGCGAGCTCCTCGACTGGCTCAACGCCGCCGCCGACGACGGCCTGCGCGTGGTGCTCAACGCCGGCGCCTGGACCCACTACTCCCTCGCCCTCTGGGACGCGTGCGCCCAGCTCTCCGCGCCGCTGGTCGAGGTGCACATCTCCGACCCCAAGCAGCGCGCCGAGGAGTTCCGCCACACCTCCGTCGTCGAGCCGCACGCGGTGACCACGATCGCCGGGCAGGGGATCGACGGCTACCGGCAGGCGCTCGAGGTGCTGGCCGACGACGCCTCGTGACGTCGTACGCCGGTCGGGGGCGCAGCGCCCTCGTCCTCGCGGGCGTGCTCGGCAGCCTCCATGCCGCGTTCAGCCTCTACTGGGGCGCGGGCGGCGAGTGGCTCGTCGAGACGCTCGGCCGGCGGATGGTCGACGCGTTCGCCGGCTGGGAGTGGCTGCTGCTCCCGATCGGACTCGTGAAGCTCGTCGCGGCCTGGGTCCCGCTCGCGGCTGCCCGCGCCGGGTGGCCGGCACGCCGGCTGACCCGGGGCGTGTGCTGGCTGGGCGCCGCCGTGCTGCTGGTCTGGGGCGGGCTCAACACGGTGGTCGGCCACCTGGTGCTCGGCGGCGTGATCGTGCCGGACGGCGGCTACGACCGTCCCGGCATGGTCGGTCACGCGTTCCTCTGGGACCCGCTGTTCCTGGCCTGGGGCCTCGCCCTCGCCGTCGGGCTGGCTCAGTCGCGCGCCAGCAGCGCGCGGGTGGCCGCGTCGGCGGGGTAGAGCGCTCGAGCGCGAGCTCGGTGTGACGGCGCCGCTGGGTGGGACGATCGCGCCATGGACGCTCCGGTGGACCTCACTGCCCTCGCCATCAACGTCGTGATCCCCGAGGAGCTGCGCTGGCGTGACACGCGCCGCGACGAGGAGTTCGAGCTCCAGTCACTGACGATCAGGATGCTGCCGGATGGGACGCTCGCGGCGAAGGCCTATGGGCGCCCCGTGGCCGGAGGACGGGGTGCGTACGTCTCGTTCCCGGTGCCGGACCGGCCCGAGCTGGCCGCTCTGGTCGAGGCAGCCGCGGACGAGGCCGCCCGCAGGTGGGCGGCCCACGCCTGACCCCAGCCCCCGCCCGGCGCTGTGCTTGGATCGCCGGGTGCTGCCCTTCCGCCAGGTCGATGTGTTCAGCGCCGAGCCCTGGCTCGGCAACCCGCTCGCGGTCGTGCACGACGCCGACGGCCTCACCGACGAGCAGATGGCGCGCTTCGCACGGTGGACCAACCTGTCCGAGACCACGTTCCTGTCCGCGCCGACCGACCCGGCCGCCGACTACCGGGTGCGGATCTGGACGACCACCGGCGAGCTGCCGTTCGCGGGCCACCCGACCATCGGCAGCGCCCACGCATGGCTGGAGGCCGGGGGAGTGCCCCACGGCGACGTGGTGGTGCAGGAGTGCGGCGCCGGGCTCGTCGACGTACGACGCTCGCCGCGGCTGGGGTTCGCCGCGCCGCCCCTGCGCCGCTCCGGTCCGGTCGACGCGGACCTGAGGGCTCGCATCGTGCGCGCGCTCGGCATCACCGACGCGGCCGTCGAGGACATGGCGTGGATCGACAACGGCCCCGGCTGGGTCGGCGTCGACCTCGGCTCGGCGGACGCGGTCGTCGGCGTCGTGCCCGACATCGCCGCCTTCACCGACCTGAAGGTGACCGTCCTCGGCCGTTGGGACGCGACATCCGTCGCCGCGCTCGGCGCCGATGTCGAGGTGCGCGCGTTCTACGCGGACGGCCGGGAGTTCGGCGAGGACCCGGTGACCGGGAGCGCCAACGCCGGGCTCGCGCAGTGGCTCATCGGCACGGGCGCGCTGCCGTCGTCGTACACCTCGCGGCAGGGAAGCGTCATCGGCCGCGAGGGCCGGGTGCGGCTCGAGGCCGTGGACGACCAGGTGTGGGTCTCGGGCGACGCGGTCACCCGGATCGTCGGCGAGGTCGATCTCTAGCCGACGCAGCCGGGCGGCGGGACTCGCCCGACGGTCGGCCAGGGGCACCGAAAGGCTGGGTCCGGGACCGAGGGTAGGCGAGATGCCGGCCGCTGTCCCCGGGACCGGCGAACCGGTACAGACCAGGACAGACCGGGGCGGACCCGGCTACGGCGTGCGGAGCACGCGCTCGCGCACGACGTCGTCCTCCCAGGCGTCCCCGATCGCGAACCTCTTGCGCCCGACCGGCTCGAAGCCGTGGCGGGCGTAGAAGGCGTTGGCACGGGCGTTCTCCTCGCTGACCCCCAGCCACGCCCCTCGTGCGTCGGTGTCGGCGGCCGCCGCGAGCGTGCGCTCCATCAGGAGCCCGGCCGTGCCGGAGCCGTGGTGCTCCGGGTGGACGTAGAAACGTGCCAGCTCCACGGTGGGACGCAGGCGGATCGCCCGCGAGACGTCCGGGTCGGTCGGTTCCTCGAGGAGCAGCATCGTGTAGCCGACCGGGTCGCCGCCCGACCCGTCGTCGGCGAGGAGCACGGTGCACGCAGGGTCGGCGACGTGGCGCCGGAAGCTCGCCGGGTCGAGCCGGGTGGCGATGTGGGTCGCGAGGAAGTCGGCCGGCGTCTGCGGGGTGCAGGCGAGGGGGAAGGTGAGCGCCGCGAGCCGGGACAGCCCCTCGGCGTCGGTCTCGTTGGCACGGCGCACGGTCACGGGGGTGGTCGCGGGCACGAGGGCAGGCTATCGCCGTCCGCGGTGCCGGCCCGCTCGACGACGTACGCATCCCGGTCGTCGTGTCGGGGTAACGATGTCGCGAGGGGTCGAACCCGACCGACGAACGTACGACGAGGAGGCGCGGTGGGCCTGACGAGCGTGCTGCACGCAAGGCGTGGACCCGACGAGCTGGTGCTGGTGCGCCACGGGGAGAGTGCCGGCAACATCGCCGACAGCCAGGCCCGTGACGCGGATGCGGAGCGGCTCGAGCTCTCGGCACGCGACGCGGACGTCGAGCTCTCCGCCAACGGCGAGGAGCAGGCGCGCACCCTCGGCCGGTGGGCCGCGGGGCTCGCGGAGGGGGAGCGACCGGACCTCGTCGTCTGCTCGCCCTACCGGCGGGCCGCCGACACCGCCCGCGCCGCGCTGGCCGACCTCGAGGTCGACCTGCTGATGGACGAGCGCCTGCGCGAGCGCGACCTCGGGCTGCTCGACGGCCTGACCGGCAAGGGCATCCGGGCGCGGTACCCGGAGGAGGCCGAGCGCCGCTCCCACGTCGGCAAGTTCTACTACCAGCCGCCCTCCGGGGAGAGCTGGGCCGACGTGGTGCTGCGCGCGCGCAGCCTGCTGGCCGACCTGCGCGAGGGGTACGACGGCAAGCGGGTGTGGCTGTTCACGCACCAGGCGGTGATCATGTCGTTCCGCTACGCCCTCGAGGGGCTCGACGAGACCGACCTGCTGGAGATCGACCGCACCACGCCGATCCCCAACGCGTCCGTCACCCGCTACCGCAAGCGCCCCGACGGCCTCGTGCTGGAGACGTTCGCCAGCGACGAGCACCTCGAGCCGGGCCCGGCCGAGAAGACCGACGAGGACGACCGGGCCGGGGAGGCTCCCGATGCCTGACAGCCGCCTCGTCGACGAGGCACTGCTGCGCGGCTGGCCCCTGCCCGACCTCGGGTCGGACAAGGAGGAGCGCGGTCGCCTGGTCGTGGTGGCCGGCAGTCGTGAGACGCCCGGCGCAGGCCTGCTGTCGGCCGAGGGCGCCTTCCGCGTCGGCGCCGGCAAGATCCAGCTCGCGACCGCACGGTCGTGCGCCCCGGCCCTGGCCGTCGCGGCGCCCGAGCTGATGGTCACCGGGCTGGCGGAGGACGACGGCGGTTCGCTGGACCCCGACGAGGCCGACGCGCTGGTCGAGTGCGCGGGCGGCAGCACCGTGCTGCTCGGCCCCGGTTTCACCGACCCGGACGTGTCCGACGAGCTCGTGCGCCGGCTGGTGCCCCGGCTCGGGGCCACGGTCGTGATCGACGCGCTGGCGACGGCGTACGTCACCGACAACCACGAGGGGGTCGCCGCGCTCGACGCGACCGTCGTGCTCACGGTGAACCCCGACGAGCTGGCGCACTGCCTCGGCGTCCCCGGCGACGAGGTCTCGGAGGACCTGGAGGGCCACACGGCCCGGCTCGCGGCGCGGACGCGCGCGGTCGTCGTGTGCGGTGGCCCGGTGAAGGTCGTCGCCCACCGGGACGAGGTGTGGCGCGTCGAGGCCGGCAACGCCGGGCTCGGGACGGCCGGATCGGGGGACGTGCAGGCCGGGATCGTGGCCGGTCTCGTGGCGCGCGGTGCCGAGCCCGTCCAGGCGGCCGTGTGGGGTGCCTGGCTGCACGCCACCGCCGGCGATCGCCTCGCCGAGCGGGTGGGACCGGTCGGCTTCCTGGCCCGCGAGCTGCCCGGTGAGCTGCCGGGCCTGCTCGCCGAGCTGGCCGACGTGACCACCGGTCCAGACATCCGTAGTAATGCTGATGCGGCCCTGTCGCCGCCCCGGCCACACTCGAGGGGCGACGACAGGGGAGGAAGACCATGGGAAGCGTGCTGAGCAGGAGCGCCCACGCCGATCAGCTGGAGGCCGAGGTCCGCGACGCCATGTGCTGCGTCCCGACCGACCGGTGCTGGGAGTGCCAGGTGAAGCTGGGTGAGGTGCGAGCGGTCCGTCGCGACGCGCTGATCCACACGATGAGCACGGTCCGACCGCGACGGCCCGTCTGGTGATGGTCCGGGACGGCGCTGTCGGCGCCGGAAGCGGAGGACGCGTCCCGCACTCGGTCGCGGCCGGAAGCCGGAACGAGCGGCGCGAGGGCGCACGCGACCGCGCGACGCTGGAGTTCGGCGACCGGGCCGACGGGGCACTCGACCTCCTGGAGCTCCTCGAGCTCGCCTGGCACGACACCCACGGCGAGGCGTCGCCGCCGACCGAGGTCCTCGACGACGTCTGGGTGGTCGCCTCGGGCGACCTCGCCCGGCTGGCCTCGGCGTCACGCCTCGCCGTCGCCGACTGGCGCGACCTCCGCCTCGCGGCCGACGAGCTGCGAGCCCGCGGCTGAGGCGACGCGCCGGCCCTACGAGGGCTGCGGTGGGCCGAACCTCTCGGCGATCACGCCGTGCCTCAACCCGCGGTCACTGACGGTCAGGACGTCCTGGCCCGTGAGCGTGAGGATCGATCGGACGACGCACGCCCCGGCGAGGATCACCTCGGCCCGGGCCGGCTGCAGGCCGGCGATCTCGCGCCGCTCGTCCGCCGAGCGGGTCCGGAAGGCCTCGATCTGCCGGTCGACCTCGTCCGCGTCCATGACCGTTCCGTGCACGGCCTCGGGGTCGTAGCGGTCGAGGCCGTGCGTGATGGCGGCCAGGTTGGTGGAGGTGCCGCCCATCGCGATCACCATGTCCGGTCGCGGTCGGTCCGCCAGCTCGGTGAGGTCGGCCGCGATCGCGTCGAGTGCCGCGTCGACGGTCTCGCGGGGCACGGCTGCGGCGAGCCCGAAGCGTTCGGCGAACCGGACCGCGCCCACGTCGACGCTGAACTGCTCGTCGATCCGGTCCGCGCCCCCGAAGGTGAACTGGCTGCTGCCGCCGCCGGAGTCGAACACCAGCAGCCGGTCGCCGGACAGCGGAAGGGTCGACACGGCGGCGACGTACGCGAGCCGCGCCTCCTCCCGGCCCGAGATCACCTCGACCGTCACCCCGCAGTGGCGGTGGACGGCCGCCAGGAAGTCGTCCCGGTTCGGTGCCTGTCGCAGGCCCGCGGTGCCCACGGCGACGATGTCGACCGGACCGCTCCGCCTGGCGTCGGCGACGAGGTCCTGGATGGCGTCGACCGTGCGGCCCATCGAGGCGGCGGTCAGCCCGCCTGCCGCCGCCAGGCCTTCGCCGAGCCTGGTGACCACGGCGGTCTCCGTCTCGACCCGCGGGGTGCCGTCGTCGTCGCGGCGACCGAGCGCGAACTTGACCGAGTTGGTGCCGACGTCGAGGACGGCGAACCGCCTCGGTCCCCACCCGAGCATCGACTTGAGCCCCCGCGGCACGCTGGTGTTGGTCCGACCGTCGAGCCCCAGCCGACCGATCGTCCGCGACACGAGGTCCGGGTCCGGTGACTCCACGGCGACGGTCCGGACGGTCGTTCCCTCCGCGCTCATCTCGGTGAGCTCGACCATGCAGTCGTCCACGACCGACCGGCGACGGCTCTTGTGGATGTCCACGTGGCGCAGGTCGTCGCGCGGAGCGACGAGGTCGTCCAGCAGCTGCTCCAGGCCGACATCGGACGGCGGCGGCCCCGGCAGCGGCGCACCGAGCGCCGCGAAGGCGGCCGCGACCGCTCCGGCCCCGAGCGGGAAGGGGGCCTTCATCGTCGGCACCCACAGCTGCAGCCCGGCGCCGCTCACCTGCTGCAGGACCTTGGCGTCCAGGACGCCGCCGCGCACCTTGACGGAGGCGTCGCCGTACATCGACAGGACATACGTCTCGTCGCTCTCGACGGGTGCCGCGGCCCGCAGCGGTGCGAGGGTGTCGAGGTCGGCGAGATCGTCGCCGAACGTGCGCCACTCCCACCGGGGTACGACGGCCGGCGCGGACGGGTGGGTCGGGTGGTCGCTCGTGGTCACGGGTCGATCCGTCCGGGTCACCCCGGCGCGGCGGCCGGGTCCCCGGAGAGCTCCGCGGCGAAGAACTCGAGCGCCGTCTTGGTCTTCGTCTGCTGCTCGCCCGAGACGTCCAGCCCCTTGGCGGCCAGGAAGGCCCGCAGCTCGGCCGTGGCCTGGAACGCCTCGGCGGGCGCCGCCTTGGCGGACAGCTCGAGGATCCTGGACCCGTCGGGGTAGAACCAGAGCTCCGCGACGATGCGCCTGTTCAGCTCCGGGGGGCGGATCTTGAGCTTGAACACGGTGATGGGCCCGAGGATGGCCAGGTCGTCCAGCGCCACACCTTCGGGCGCGTGCGCCTGGTAGAACGACCGCTGCTCCTTGGAGAAGAGGGTGCGGATGCCCTTGCGTCCCGCCGCGACGTCCTTGACGGCCTTCGGCCCGAGCACGCCCTTCATGGACGCCGAGCACACGAAGCCCCCCGGCATGGCGTCGACCTCGACCACCAGGTTGTCCGACGCCCGCTCCTCCTGGACGTCCGCGGGGATCACCGGCCTCAGCTTGACCACCGAGTCGTCCCCCCGCCCCTGCACCCGGCGTGCCCGGGCGACCACGCCGACCCCGTTGAGGGCCAGGTCGGGGGTGTCGAAGAAGTACACCTGCCGGATCTGCGCGTCGAGCGGGTCGACCCCCAGGGCAGCGACCGCCTGCCGTCGGTAGGAGTCCGGCACCGTCATCTTGAGCTCGACGCTGTCCGCGTCCCGTGCCAGGGCCAACACCTCGCCCACCTGGGCATCGGTGAGTCGAGCCGCCGGCTCGTCAGAGGTGACAGACATCCTTCGCTCCGTTCGTCGACGGGAGGTCGCGCCGCCACGACACCGCCCGAACACTCTCCAGCGCCGCGCGGCGCTGGGCATCACCCGGAGCGTGTGACGTACGGCCACGGCTCCGATCGCGGAGCGCTGACCGGGCGCCGAGGCTCGGACGGGTGTTGGATGGGTGGCGCCCGCGGCACGTTCGGACATGGAAGGAGCTGTCATGGCCAACGGGGAGCGTCGTAAGTCCCTCCGCTGCCGGATCGGCCTCCACACGCTGGTGACGCGCTCGGAGGCCGGCGCCCGGTGGCAGGAGTGCTCGCGCTGCGGCAGGTACACCCACCAGGTGGACATGAGCATCCGCTACCCGCCCTCGGGCACCGGCGAGGACGGCGGCGGGGGCGCCTGACGTCGCCCTGTCAGGCAGCAGGTCGCGGTGGCGTGGTGCTCAGCCGTGGCCCGCTCGCGCCCACGCAGGTGGAACCGTCGCCCGAACGGTCGCGCGCTCGCACGGTCGATCCGGTCGTCGATCTGGGCGGGGTCGGACACGCGCCCAGACGAGGCAGGGCACCGTCGCCGACGCGTGACCGGCGAGGTTCCGGTCCACCCATCCGGGGGCGTCGAGCGTCAGAGCGAGGCGAGCCACTCGTCGATCGGGACGTCGCCGTCGCCGAACACGAGGGTCTTGCGGTGCGCCCGCGGGTCGTCCAGCACGGCGAGCACGACCTGGGCGACGAGCTCGCGGGAGGTCGTGTCGCCCTCACCCGAGCGGGCGTGCGGGTTGACCGCGCCCCGGCCGGGCTCGAGGGTCAGGCTCCCGGGGCCGAGGACGGTCCAGTCGAGGCCCGACGCGCGAAGGTGCTCGTCGGCGGCGATCTTGGCGTCCTGGTAGGACCGGAACGGGTTGTCCTCCGGGACGAGGGAGTCGCGGTCGGCGCCGGAGAAGGACACCATCACGTAGCGCCCGACGCCGGCGGTCTGCGCCGCGTCCATCGACCGGATCGCGGCGTCGCGGTCGACCGCGAGGGTGCGCTGCGGGTCGCCGCCGCCAGCGCCCGCCGACCAGACGACGGCGTCCTGCCCGGACAGCAGATCGGCCAGGGCGTGGGTGTCGGCGTCCTCCACCGAGGAGACGAGGGCGGTCGCGCCGGTCGCCTCGACGTCGGCCACGTGGTCGGGGTTGCGGATCACCGAGGTGACCTCGTGCCCCGCGTCCACGAGCAACGGGGCCAGGAGGAGAGCGATCTTGCCGTGTCCGCCGATGATGGTGACTCGCATGGTGTCGACGCTACACACGGCTAGGTTGCGCGGGTGCAGTCCTCCACCCACGACCTGACGATCAGCGCCCAGGAGGTCCGCAAGGAGTTCGTCGCCGGACCACGAGGCGCGGGCCGAGCGCGAGTGGGCCTGCCTGACGCTCCTCGCCGAGCACGCGCCGCGGCCTCGCCCCCCGGCCCCTGCGCCGTGAGGACGGCGACCGCCCGGTGGTCGTGATGTCACGGGTCCCGGGGGAGACCCTGGCCCCACGACCGATGACGACCGGGGAGACCGCTGCGTTGGGGACGGCGCTGCGCCGGCTGTACGACGTACCGGTCGAGGCGGTGGCGGCCGCCGGGATCGGGCCGCGGAGGTACGGCGCGGACGCCCTTGCGGGCGTCCTCGTCGAGTGGCTCGCCGACGAGCCCGACCTCCAGCCGTGCCGCGACCCGGCGCTGGTGGCGGACGCCCTGGCCCACGCACGGGACCTCGTCGCCGCCCCGCCGCTGCCCGAGCCGCGGCTCACCGCCCTCGGGATCGCCGACCTCAACCCGGCCAACGTCCTGCTCCACGACGGGCGGGTGCGGCTGGTCGACTTCGAGGACGGCGGCCTCAGCGACCCGGCGTACGAGCTCGCGGACCACGTCGAGCACCTCGGCAGCCGCCTGCCCGGCGTGTACGACGTCGACGAGCTGCCCGCCGCCGTCGGGCTGGACGCCGGGGACCGCGACCGGATGGCGGCGTACCGACCCCTGTGGGCGGCGTTCTGGCTGGCGATGCTCCTGCCGGGCAACGGGAGCTGGCGACGCAACCCGCGCGGCACCACCGAGGCGCAGGCCGCGCATTTCATGGCTCTCGCGCGCCACCACTAGACTCGTCCGTCGGCGCCGGGCCGTGGCCCGCCCACGGACTCCTTGACAACTCGACGAAGGCGGACATCACCATGGCAAGCACCAACGACCTCAAGAACGGCATGGTCCTCAAGATCGAGGGTCAGCTCTGGGCCGTCGTCGAGTTCCAGCACGTGAAGCCCGGCAAGGGCCCGGCCTTCGTGCGCACCAAGCTCCGCAACGTCGAGTCGGGCAAGAACGTCGACAAGACCTTCAACGCCGGCACCAAGGTCGAGACGGCCAACGTCGACAAGCGCACCATGCAGTACCTCTACAACGACGGCTCGTCCTACGTCTTCATGGACACCAGCACCTACGAGCAGCTCGAGGTCACCCCCGAGGTCGTGGGCGACGCGAAGAACTTCATGCTGGAGAACCAGGAGGCGATCGTCGCCACCAACGAGGGCCGCGTCCTGTTCATCGAGCTGCCGGCGTCCGTCGAGCTCCTCATCGCCGAGACCGAGCCGGGCCTGCAGGGCGACCGCTCGACCGGCGGCACGAAGCCGGCCACGCTCGAGACCGGCCACACCATCGCGGTGCCGCTCTTCATCACCTCCGGCGAGAAGGTCAAGGTCGACACCCGCGACTCGTCGTACCTCGGCCGCGTCAAGGCCTGACACCACGTGGCTGCCCGTTCGAAGGCGCGCAAGCGCGCGCTGGACATCCTGTTCGCCTCCGAGCTCCGCTCGGAGGACCCCGTGGTCGCGCTCGAGCGCGCCATCGAGGCCGGCGAGGGCCCGACCAACGACTACACCACGACGCTGGTCCGGGGCGTGGTCGAGCACCGTGAGCGCATCGACGAGGTGCTGACGACCTACAGCAAGGGCTGGACGCTCACCCGGATGCCCGCGGTCGACCGCAACGTCCTCCGCATCGGGGTCTACGAGCTGCTGTGGGGCGACGACGACGTGCCCGCCAGCGTGGCCGTCAGCGAGGCGCTGCACCTGGTGCAGGACCTGTCCACCGACGACTCGCCGGCCTTCGTCAACGGGCTCCTCGGCTCGGTCCAGCGCGACCGCGCCAGCCTGGTCTGAGGGGGCGTCAGGGGCCGTTGCGGCGGGTGGTGCGGACCGCCCTCACCCGCAGGGGTCAGCCGAGTCGCGGCGCCGGTGCGCGACGTCCTAGGTTGGCGGCATGAACGCCCCCACGCGCAACGCCGAGCAGGCCCAGAACAGCGACTGGATGGACCACGCGATCCGGGCCGGTCTCGTGGCCTACGGCGTCGTCCACCTGCTCGTCGGGTGGCTGGCGCTGCAGCTCGCCTTCGGTGAGAAGGAGGACAGCGCCTCCAACTCCGGCGCCCTCCACTACCTCGCGCAGCAGCCCATGGGCGGCGTGCTGGTGTGGATGATCGCCGTCGGGATGTTCCTGCTCGTCCTGTGGCGGCTGCTCGAGTTCGGCTTCGGCTACCGCGACGAGTCCGACGACACCAAGCGGTGGCGCAAGCGCGCCACCTCCCTGTTCAAGGCGGTCATCTACGGCGTGATCGGCTGGAGCGCGGTGCAGACGGCGACCGGCTCCGGAGGTGGCGGCGGGACGGACTCGACGACCGCCAAGCTGATGGACCTCCCCGGCGGCCAGCTGATCGTGGGTGTCGTCGGGCTGGCGATCATCGGCTACGGCGGCTCGCTGGTCTACCGCGGCTGGACCGAGAAGTTCCGCGAGCACCTCGACGCGCAGGGCCAGGCCGGCAAGGACGGCTCGGTCTACGTCACTGCTCGGCAAGGTCGGCTACATCGCCAAGGGCATCGCGATCGCGATCGTGGGCGGTCTGTTCTGCTACGCCGCGATCACCCACGACCCGAAGAAGTCGGGCGGGCTCGACCAGGCCCTGCAGACCGTGCTCGAGCAGCCGTTCGGCCAGGTGCTCCTGACGGCCATCGCGCTCGGCATCGCCGCCTACGGCGCCTTCTGCTTCGCGCGGGCCAAGCACCTCTCGCGCTAGCGGCCCCCGGCCGGGCTCCCCGTGGTCGCGGGAGCCCCGGCGGCGACGGCCAGGGCGGAGGCGACCATGTGGTCGCGCACCTGCTCGACGGTGACGCGGCTGATCCGCGGCACGCCCGGCTCCTCCTCCGAGACCCGCATCGCGACCCGACCGAGCTGGAGGGTGCCGAGCCCGCTGGCATACAGCATGTTGGCGAGCAGCCCCGGGTCGTCGACGTGGAAGTCGCCGCTCTCCGCGCCCGCGGTGATCGTGCGGGTCAGCACCGACAGGCACCCGCTGATGGCCTGCCCGAGGCGGTACATCGCGCCCTCGCTGACCTCCTCGAGCAGGTCGCCGCCGGGGCGCCGCATGATGGCCTGCGCGCAGTCGACGAACGCGGGGTGGGCCAGGCCGTAGTCCACGAACGCCTCCACCAGGCGTACGAGCTGGTCGCGCGGCTCGTCGGTGACGGCGGCCGCCTGCTCGAGCGCCACCCGCAGCTCGTCGAGGTACTGCACCAGCGTGAGGCTGAAGAGCTCCTCCTTGCCGGTGAAGTGGCGGTAGATGATCGCGCGGTTGATGCCGACCGCCCGTGCGATGTCCTCGATCTGGGCGTCGCGGACGCCGCGCTCGTCGAAGAGCCGCCGCGTGGCGGAGATGATCTCGGCCTCACGCTGCCGGCGCCGGGTCGCCGCGGTGCCACCCCGTGCGGGCGTCGGCTCGGTGCTCATGGCGGTCAGTCTAGGTAGGTCGTCGCCCGCGCCACGTTGTGGTTCGATGCCGGGGTGCTGGTCGCTGCCGTCCGTCGTGCCGTCGCTCCCTCGGCCGCGGCCCTCGTCGTCGCGGTGCTCGGGGCCGTCCTCGGTGCGCTGCTCGCGCCCGTCGCCGCGGGGGCCGTCGCGGACGGGGGACGCTTCGCCGGCACGGTGCGCCTGCCCGGCTGCTCGGGGGCCGTCGTGCGGTGGCCCGCCGCGCTCGACACCGACCGTGCCGTCGTCCTCACCAACGGCCACTGCGTGCGCCAGCCCTTCCTCGGCGCCCGCGAGGTGCTCGTGGGCGAGAAGCGCTGGACCCGTGTCGAGCTCCTCGACGGCCGTGGGCGCGTCGCGCTCGTGGCGCGGGCCGTGCGGCTGCAGTACGCCTCGATGTACCGCACCGACGTCGCCCTGCTGACGCTCCGCGAGACGTACGCCGACCTCGCCGGCCGCGGCGTGACCCCGCTGTCCCTGGCCGCCGAGGGACCGTCGCGCGGCGACCGGATCCGGATCCCGTCCGGCTACTGGACCGAGCAGCGGGCCTGCACGACCACCGGGACGGCGTACCGCCTCCACGAGCGCGAGTGGGACTGGTGGCGCTCGATCCGGCTGCCGGCCCGCGACGGCTGCGCGATCCGCGGCGGCTACTCCGGCTCGCCCATCGTGTCGCGCGAGACCGGGCTGGTGGTCGGCGTCGCCAACACCGGCTACGTGGGCGGCCGCCGCTGCATCGACTCCGCCTGCGAGGAGGACCGCCGCGGTCGGGTCGTCATGCGCCGGAACATGAACTACGGCCAGCAGACGTCCTGGCTGCTCGGCTGCCTCGACGCCGGCCGGACGTTCGACCTCGACGTGGCCGGATGCCGCCTCGCGCAGCCACGCGGCTGAGCGACCCGCTCACGCGGTGACGTGCGAGCGCACCGTCTCGATCGTGTCCGCCTCGTGGGGACCCTTGTCGTCGCGGTAGCGCAGCACCCGGGCGAAGCGGAGCGCGACGCCGCCGGGGTAGCGCGTGGAGCGCTGGAGGCCGTCGAAGGCGATCTCCACGACCTGGAGCGGCCGCACCTCCACGACGTAGCTGTCGCGGACGGTCGCGGGGGAGACGGCGAGCTCGGTGAACCGCTCGGTCTGCCAGGCGAGCATCTCGTCGGTCATGCCCTTGAACGTCTTGCCGAGCATCACGAAGCCGGTCTCGGACGACTCGTCGCGCGCGCCGAGGTGGATGTTGGACAGCCATCCCTCGCGCCGCCCGGACCCCCACTCGACGGCGAGGACCACCAGGTCGAGGGTGTGGCGCGGCTTCACCTTGACCCACGCGGAGCCGCGACGCCCGGCGGCGTAGGGCGCCGACAGGTCCTTGAGCACGACGCCCTCGTGGCCGGCGGCGACGGTCTCGGTGGCGAACGCGTCGGCGGCCTGCGGGTCGGCGGTCACGAGGCGGCGCACGCGGTGCTGCTCGGGGACGAGCGCGTCGAGCGCCTCGAGGCGCTCGTGGCCGGGGGAGTCGAGCAGGTCGCGCCCGTCGACGTGGAGCAGGTCGAAGAAGTGGGGGGTGACGGCGACGCCGGAGTCCTGGGCGGTGCGGCTGGCGGTGTCCTGGAAGGCCATCGGGCGCCCGTCGTCGGACAGGGCGAGCGCCTCGCCGTCGAGGACGAAGCGCTCGGCGGGCAGGGAGCGGGCGACCTCGACCACCTCGGGGAGCCGACCGGTGATGTCGTCGAGGCTGCGGGTCACCACGAGCACCTCGTCGCCGTCGCGGTGCACCTGGATCCGGATGCCGTCGAGCTTGGCGTCGATGGCGACCTCGGTCGCGCCGTCGGGGGAGAGACCGGCCATCGCGGCAGCGACGTCGGGCGCGCTCGAGGCGAGCATCGGCATGATCGGTCGGCCGACCTCGAGCCCGATCGCGTCGAGCGCCTCCTCGCCCGCGAACGCCGCCCCGGCGGCCGCCACCGTCGAGCCGGTCAGCATCGCGGCACGCCGCACCGCGGCGAGCGGCACGTCGGCGACCTGGGCGACCGCCTCCTGCGTGACCGCGTCGAGCGCACCCTGGCGGACGTTGCCGGTGACGATCGCGCGCAGCCACGCCTGCTCGGCAGCGGTCGCGCGGCCGAACAGCTGCGCCACCGCCTCCTTGCGCGCGAGCTGCGACCCGGAGCCGGACAGGCGCGACATCGCCTCGAAGGCGTCGTGGACCTCGAGCACCGTCAGCGAGGGCTCGTCGGCGGCGGCGGGCAGGTCGCTGACGCCGCGCCAGCCCAGGCCCGTGCGCCGCTGGCGCAGCGCGCCGCCGAGGTAGGAGACGACGACCTCGAGCTCCTCGGGCTCGACGCGACCGAGCAGCTCCGCGAGCGCGGCGACCTTGGCCTTGCGGGAGCGGGTGGCGGCCACGGCGGCGGAGGTGGCGACGAGCTCGGCGAGCAGCATGGGCCCATCCTGCCGCCCGCCACCGACAGCGGTGCCACCCGAACGGGCAGGATGGTGGCCATGAGCACCACCCCCTCCGCTGCCGCGCTCTACCTGCCGCGGTTCAACGTGATGGACCCCGACGAGGTCCGCCCGTTCGTCCGCGCGGTCGCCACGGCGCAGCTGGTCACCGTCGGCGAGGACGGCGTGCCGGACGCGACGTTCCTGCCGGTGCTGTGGGAGGGCGACCGGCTCGTGGGCCACCTCGCCCGCGCGAACGGCCACTGGCGGCGGATCGTCGACGGCTCGCCGGCGCTGGCGATCGTGACCGGCCCGGACACCTACGTCTCGCCGTCCTGGTACGCCTCCAAGGCCGAGCACGGCAAGGTCGTCCCGACGTGGAACTACTCCGTCGTCCACCTCCGCGGCCGTGTCACGGTGCACGACGACGCCTCGTGGGTGCGCGACCTGGTCACCCGGCTGACCGACCGCCACGAGCAGCCGCGACCGGAGCCGTGGTCGGTCACCGACGCCCCGGCCGACTACGTCGACAAGAACCTCCGCCCCATCGTCGGCGTCGAGCTCGTCATCGACTCGGTGGAGGCCAAGGCCAAGCTGAGCCAGAACCGGTCCGACGAGGACCGCGCCGGCGTCGCCGCCGGCCTGGCCGCGGACGGACGCGAGCCGGACGGGCTCGTCGCGCCGTGACGCCGCGTGCGCGAACGCTTCACCGGCCGCATCGCCGGCGTCGGCAGCGCCAGCGGCGTACGCATCGTCGTCGGCCGGTGGGACGACTCGCCGTGGGGCGCCTTCGCCGACGTGATGGTCGAGGACGCCACGGGCCACCGGGTGCTCCTGGCGCCGCGGAGCGCGTGCGCGACTTCGTGGCGGCGACCTACTCCTTCGACGAGCACGTCATCGAGCCGGTCACGGTCGAGGACACCGCCGACGGCTGGCAGGTGTCGACGCCGTCGCTCTCGCTGCGCCTGGTGACCGGCGGTCGTACGCCGCTGGGCGCGCTGCTCACCGCGGTGCCGGCCGGCCTCGCGACGTCGCCCGCCTGGTGCGCCGCCATCGACCCCGTCGCCCGCGTCGTGCTGCGCGGCGTGCGCACCCGCGGGACGGCCGGCAACGACCGGCGGGAGTGGTACGGCGCGACGTCGGTCGTGGCGGTCACCGGGATCTCCGGGCGCTGGCGCGGTGCGGACCTCGGCGACGCTCGACGCCGGTGGACCCGCCGTGCCGGTTCGGCTTCTCCAGCACGCCCAAGCGGCCCTCGGTGACGAGCGTCGTGACCACCATCGAGCGGGCTGGGTAGGGCTGACCTCGTCCACCCTTGGGGAGGGACCAGCGGGGCGAGGGCGGGATTACGTTGGCGGACTCGGGGACCGGGCGTGGCCCCCACGTCCTCGGAGCGCCGCATGAGTCCTCGTCGCATCCTCGCAGTCCTCGTCCTCCTCGTTGCCGTGGTCCTGGCCTCCGGCGGACCCACCGTCGCGGCCAAGCCGCTGCCGAAGCCCCCGGAGATCACCTCGGCCGTCGCCGTCGACAGCCGCACCGTCGACCTCACGTGGACGTCGGTCAAGGGGGCCGACCACTACGTCGTCACCGCCCCGGGGCTGTCACCCGTCTACGTGTCCACGACGACGGCTCGCATCACCGACCTCTACCCGGGCGACCTGCACGCCATCTACGTCACCGCGGAGACGCGCCGCAACGCCTCGCTCGGCACCAGCCCGACGGTCTACGTCGCGACGCCGCCCGAGGGACCCAGGGGCCCGCTCGGCTGGGCGGAGGCGTCGGACGGCCAGGTGCGCATCTGGAGCGGGTCGGGGACCGGGTGCGTGACGCAGGACCTCGGGATCCTGGCAGCGGACGGGACCTGGACGTCGCTGGGGGACGGGCTCGACCAGGGCGGTCCCCGCACCTGGACGATCTTCCAGGGCGCCGGGACGACGGAGACCTACGCCGTCAGGTGCCAGGGCAGCGGCGGCCTGTGGTCACCCTGGTCGGAGCCGCCGACCGTCGTCACGCTGTCCTAGCCTGGCCGAGGGTCCTCGACCGCTGTCGTCAGAGCAGCCCGAGGCCCTGTGCGTGACGGCGTACGGCATCGGTGTCCGCGGCCAGCACGAACGGCACGTCCGGGCCCCAGGCGTCGGAGACCTTCTCCACGCGCCCGTCGCCCGGGTCCAGCCGCACCTCGCGGATGTAGACCGCCAGGATCCGCCCGGGGTGCTCGCGCACGATGTCGGCGTAGATCGCGGGGTCGTGCTCACCGGAGTCGCCGAGGAGCACGAAGGACAGCTCCGGGTGGAGGTCGAGGACCTCCCGGATGCGGTCGTGCTTCTGCTCGCGTCCCCGCCAGGTGCCGAGCAGGTCGCGCAGCAGCACGGGCCCGAGCGGGAAGCCGCGGTGCCGCAGGAAGCCCACCAGGAACGTGTACAGGTTCCACGGGCTCGACGAGACGTAGAAGACCGGGTTCACCCCGGCGGCGAGGTCCTGGTAGAGCTCGACCGCCCCGGGGAACGCCGTGCGGGTGAGCGAGGAGCCGGTGAAGGTCTGGACGATCATCCGTACCACCCGCTGGACGCCGGTCTGGAGGATCGTGTCGTCGACGTCCGAGACGATCCCGAAGCAGGCATCGGCGGACGGGACGCGTACGTCGACCGCCGCAGCGCGCTTGCCGCGCACGCCGCGGTAGTCCCCACGGAGCTCGACCGTTCCCGGTGTCCACGGGCTCTCGAGGGCGTCCGTCGGTGCGATCCTGGCCAGGAAGTAGCCGTCGCCGTCGGTGGCTGTGTCGACGCTGGCACCGCCGACCGTGATCCTGAGGGGGACGCCTGGCAGCTCGTCGGTCAGGAAGTGCCGCACGGTTCGGCGCGCAGCAGCCCTGATCCCCTCGCCGTCCACTGCCTCGGTGGCCAGGGGGTTGTCCAGCACGCGACCGCGTACGACGACGCCCGCTGGTCCGCCGTGGCCGATGTAGGGCTCGATCCGGAAGTGCTCGGGCGTCCCGGAGCGACGGCGGCGCAGCCGGACGCCGTCCCACGCACGCTCTGCGGAGACGACCAGGCGATGGAGGTTCAGGAGCCGGGCGCCGTCCCACGCGCGCTCCAGGGCGGCGACCAGGCGATGGAGGTTCACGCAGTCACCGTATGTGGACAGGAGGCGTCCGCCCCGCGCTCCCACGCCTCACGCGCGCAGGAATCCCAGGGGCCAGCTCGTGGCCGAAGCTGCTGCTGACGCTGATGCACCGGGGGGCCGATGGGACGTCTCGTCGCCCGGATGTGGGCCTCGTCCCTGGACGACCATGCACGCGCGGACGACGCCTGAGGACCGGCTCCACGACCCGGCCGACCCCGTGAGTTGCCTCACGCGGACCGGTCGGATCCTGGCGTCCCGGCACGCTCAGGGCAGGAGTGCGGGCCGGGACCCTGCCCTGCCCGGGATTCGACATGACCGAGCGATCGTGTTCTGGTGGAGGAGCCGCAGGCCAGGGTCCCCGTCGTGAACGGGGCGCCTCCCATCGCGAGGTGTTGCCCGCCGCGGCCTCGACGCCTGACTCGACGGTGTCGCGTCCGAGCGCCCCCGGAGGCGCACAACCCGTGAGGTCCGAAGCACGTGCGTGCCACCACCACACCCGCCCTGTCCGCCCGCCTGCGAGGTGCCGCCGCCGGCGCCGCCGCAGCCGCTCTCGCCCTGACCCTGGTGCCCAGCAGCGCCGTCGCGCAGGAGACGAGCCGCGACGCCGTCGCCGTACGCCTCAAGGTGGCCGACCAGCCGCCCGTCGACGTGGCGACCGTGCCGCGCGTGTGGCCCGGTGAGCTCCTCGAGACGCAGGGCGTCCCCGTCGACGGCAACGACCTCGTCGACGTCGTCCGCGACGGCCGCGAGGTCAGCGGTCCCCGCAAGCGCCTGCGCCAGGGCGACGTCGTGCGCCTGACCGACGTGGTCAAGGAGCGCAAGTCCAAGCGCGAGCGCGTGCGTGCCGGCACCGTCGAGGTCCCGACGACCAAGCTCAAGCCCGGCCGCCGCAAGGTCGTGCGCGAGGGTCGCGCCGGCGTCCGCAAGGTCGTCGCCGTCAAGACCTTCCACAACGGCGAGCCCGTGAAGTACCGCGTGGTCAAGCGCAAGGTCGTCAAGGACCCGCGCCCGCGCCGCGTGCTCGTCGGCCGCCAGGCCTACGCCGTCACCGGCGCCGACGGCCTCAACTGGGGCGCGCTCGCCAACTGCGAGTCCGGCGGCAACCCGCGTGCGGTCAACCCGGCCGGCTACTACGGGCTCTACCAGTTCGACGTGGGCACCTGGCGCAGCGTCGGCGGCTCCGGCATCCCCACGAACGCCTCGGCCGGCGAGCAGACCTACCGCGCGAAGCTGCTCTACAAGCAGCGCGGCCGGTCGCCGTGGCCGAACTGCGGGCGCCTGCTCTGAGCTGACACCAGGTGAGTAACGCCAGTTGAGCTGACGTCGATTCAGCTGGGGAACCGTCGGGCTGTCGATCGAGTTGATCGGCAGCCCGATCGTTCCCCATCCGCGCCTACTCCCCACAAGACGTCGGCCCAGGGTGAGTGAAAGCCCGCAGCAGGGCTGTGCGCTGGGGAACGAAATCCACCTCGATCCGGCAGATCTGAATGCAACTGGTTCCCCAACAGGCTGATCAGGTCGAGGAAACTGTGGTCGCGCACCCGGGCGAGCCACGTCCGCCGACGAGGCGCCTACTGCCCGATGCGGGTGCGCACCTCGTAGAGCTCGGGGAAGAACGTCAGGTTGAGCGCGCGGCGGAGGAAGTCGACGCCCGACGACCCGCCGGTGCCGACCTTGTGGCCGATGACCCGCTGCACGACCTGGAGGTGGCGGAAGCGCCACTGCTGGAAGGCGTCCTCGACGTCGACCAGCTCCTCGCAGGTCTCGTAGACGCCCCAGTGCTCGGCGGGCGCGGAGTACACGGACGCGAAGAGGTCGACGAGCTCGGCGTCGCTGGTGTGCGGCAGCGTCCAGTCGCGGTCGAGCAACCGCTGCGGGACGGCGTACCCCTGGCGGGCGAGGTAGGCCAGGAACTCGTCGTACAGCGACGGCTCGCGCAGCAGCTCGTCGAGCGCGGTGCGGGCGGCCTCGTCGTGGGAGAAGACCTTCACCATGTCGGCGTTCTTGTTGCCGAGGAGGAACTCGACCTCGCGGTACTGCGCGGACTGGAAGCCCGAGCTGGTCGCGAGGAACGGCCGGATCTCGGCGTACTCCGACGGCGTCAGCGTCGCGAGCACCGACCACTGGTCGGTGAGCGTGTGCTGGATGTGCTTGACCCGTGCCAGCCGCTTGAGCGCGGGGGAGAGGTCGTCGGTGCGCAGCAGCGCGCGGGCCGAGCGCAGCTCGTGGATCATCAGCTTGAGCCAGAGCTCGCTCGTCTGGTGCTGGATGATGAAGAGCAGCTCGTCGTGCTGCGGCGGGTCCGACAGCGGTTGCTGGGCCGCGAGCAGCGTGTCGAGGCGCAGGTAGTCGCCGTAGGACATCGACTGCGAGAAGTCCTTCTGGATGCCGTCCTCGAGGTCGCGTCGGTTCGGTGTCTCGCCCATGGCTGCAAGGTAGTCGACGGTCGCCACCACGCGGAGGACGTGCGCGTCCTGGACTAACGGCGTCGGTGGCCCCGTCGGTGTCCTCGTCTACCGTCGTCCCATGGCCACCCCGGACGAGCGCACCCGCACCTGGGTGCCCGACTGGCCGTGCGCGCCCGCGCAGGTGCTGCGCCCGCAGCGCCGGGGGGCGGGTGACCCGACGCAGCGGCACGAGGAGTCCGGCCGGATCTGGCGCGCCATGCGCACGCCGGAGGGGCCGGCGACGCTGTGCGTGCAGCCCAGGGCGTCGGCGGGCGAGGTCCTCGGCCGGGCCTGGGGGCCGGGAGCGGAGTGGGCGCTCGACCGGATGCCGGCACTGCTGGGCGCCGACGACGACCCGTCCGCCTTCGAGCCGCACCACCACCCCGAGGTCGCAGCCGGGTGGCGCACCCACCGCCACTGGCGCATCGGGCGCACCGGGCTGGTGATGGAGTCGCTGGTGCCCTCGATCCTCGAGCAGAAGGTCACCGGCAAGCAGGCGTTCGGCTCGTTCCGCGAGCTCGTACGCCGCCACGGCGAGCCCGCGCCGGGTCCCGTCGCGCCGCTGCGGCTGATGCTGCAGCCGACCCCGGACACGATCGCCTCCATCCCGTCGTGGGAGTGGCTGCGCCTCGGCGTCCAGCCCGCCCAGTCGCGCACCATGGTCACCGCCTGCCGGCTGGCGTCGTCCCTCGAGCGGGTGGCCGAGGTGTCGGGCGACGAGGCCGAGCGGCGGCTGTGCTCGATCCGCGGGGTCGGCGTGTGGACGAGCGCCGAGGTGCGGCCAGCGGGCCCTCGGCGACCCCGACGCGGTCAGCTTCGGCGACTACCACCTCGCCAACTGGGTCGGCTGGTCGCTCGTCGGCCACGACATCACCGACGAGGAGATGGGGGAGCTGCTCGAGCCCTACCGCCCCCAGCGCGGCCGCGCGGCCGCGATGGCGATGGCCGGCGGTCAGGCACGCCCGCGGCGCGGTCCGCGGATGAGCATCCCGACGCACCTCCCGACCCGCTGACGGGCGGCCCGGACGCGGTCCAGACCCCCAGGAAATGGTGTCGCCGCCCGCGGCGGCCCCGGAGTAGCGTCGAAGCCGATGTGAAGGCTTGAGGGAGGGCCGACATGGGCAACGTCGATCCCGTCCTGCTCCTGGCCACGACCGACGAGACGTCGAGGGACGTGCTGGGGTCGGAGCTGCGGCGCAGGTACGGAGGCGACTACGAGGTGGTCGTGTGCGCGAGCTACGAGCACGCCCGTGCGGTCCTCGAGGGGCTGCGCCGGTGGGGCCGGCAGGTGGCGCTCGTGATCGCCTGCTTCGGCCCCGACGACCGCGACGGCCTCGACTTCCTGCGCCGCGCCTACTCGCTGCACCCGTCGGCCAAGCGGGCGGTCGCCGCGATCTGGGGTGACTTCGCCAGCACCGGCGACGTCTTCGCCGCCGTCGCCCACGGGCACGCCGAGCTCGTCCTCCTGCGACCCGAGCGCCGGCGCGACGAGGAGTTCCACGGCGCGATCACCGACACGCTGGACGACTGGCACCTCGCCCAGGGCATCGGCTTCGAGGCGGTGCGGATGATCGGCGAGCAGCGCGACGAGCGCACCCACGCGCTGCGCGACCAGTTCGGGCGCAACCACATCCCGGTCGGCTTCCACCAGGTCGGCACGGAGTCCGCCAACCGGCTGCTGGCCGGGCTCGGGCTCAAGGACCCCGAGCTACCGGTGCTCCAGCTCGCCTTCACCAACCCACCGACGACGCTCGTCGCGCCGACCGACCTCGAGATCGCCGACGCCTTCGGGCTCATGGCACCGCTGCCGGCCGACCGCGTGTACGACGTCGTGGTGGTCGGCGCCGGGCCCAGCGGCCTGGCGGCCGCGGTCTATGCCTCCTCCGAGGGGTTGTCGACGATGGTCGTCGAGCAGTCCGCGGTGGGCGGCCAGGCCGGCACGTCCTCGCTCATCCGCAACTACCCCGGCTTCTCCCGTGGCGTCAGCGGCGCGCACCTGGCCTTCCGGTCGTTCCAGCAGGCCTGGTCCTTCGGCAGCGAGTACTCCTTCCTGCGCGAGGTGCAGGCGCTCGGCACCGACGGCGACCTGCGGACGGTCTCCATGTCCGACGGCAGCGTCATCCGCACCCGCAGCGTCGTCATCGCCACCGGCGTCGACTACCGCCGCCTCGGCGTGCCCACGCTGGAGGGCCTCGTCGGACGAGGGGTGTTCTACGGGGCGGCCGTCGCCGAGGCGCCCTCGATGACCGGGACGGAGGTCTACGTCATCGGCGGCGGCAACTCGGCCGGGCAGGCCGCCCTCCACCTGGCCCGCTACGCCCGCCACGTGACGCTGCTGGTGCGGGGCGCGTCGCTCGCGGCCAGCATGTCCGAGTACCTCATCGCGCAGCTCGACGCCACGCGCAACGTCGGCATCCGCTACGGCACGGCGGTGCTGGACGGGCGCGAGGAGGACGGGTGCCTGGCGGCGCTCACCCTGGGTGAGCAGCACGGTGGTCCCGGTGGCGGTGAGGAGGTCCCGGCCGGCGGCCTCTTCGTGCTCATCGGATCGGTGCCCCGCACGCAGTGGCTGCCCGCGGAGATCGAGCGTGACGCGGCCGGTTTCGTGGTGGCCGGCGGGGAGGGGCGGCTGCCGCTCGAGACGACCCTGCCGGGTGTCTTCGCCGTCGGCGACGTGCGCGCCGGGTCGATCAAGCGGGTCGCGACGGCCGTCGGGGACGGCGCGACGGTCATCGCGACGCTGCACGGCTACCTCGCGGCGCACCCGCAGGCGACCCCGACCGCATGAGCCGGCACCGGGCCGGGACCGGCGCGCCGGTGACGCGCGGGATGCGGGTGCTCCTCGTCGTCGCGGCGGTGCTCGTCTTCCTCGCCGGCTTCCAGCTGACCGTCTTCGCGACCCGGACGGCGGAGTGGTTCTCGTGGACCATCGACGTGCCCATGACGGCGGTGTTCCTCGGCGCGGCCTACTGGTCCAGCGCCGTCCTGGAGGTCGCCGGCGCGCGCTCGCGCACCTGGGGCCGAGCCCGCCTCACCGTGTGGACCGTGCTCGTGTTCACCGTCCTCACGTTGGTCGTCACGCTCGTCCACCTCGACAAGTTCCACCTCGGCGCCGCGAACCCCGCCAGTGCCCGCGCGATCACCTGGGGCTGGCTGGCGATCTATGCCGGGGTGCCGGTCGCCATGGTCGTCGGCCTGGTGCTGCAGGCGCGCGCCGGCGGCACGACGGTCGTGGACGTCGTACGCCTCCCGGCGGGCCTGCGGTGGCTCCTCGTCGGCCTGGCCGCGCTGCTGCTCACCACCGGCGTGGCGCTGCTGCTGGCGCCCGAGTGGGCCGCTGACGCGTGGTCGTGGCCACTGACGCCGCTCACCGCCCGCGCCATCGGGGCGTGGCTGGTCGGGCTGGGCTGGGCCTCGGCCCACGCCCGGCTGGTCGACGACCGGGAGTCGGTGCGGCCAGTAGGGCTCACCGGGGCAGCGTTCGTCGTCCTCGAGGCGGTGGCACTGCTCCGCTACGGAGACGTGGTCGACTGGTCGGGCTGGCAGGCGGCGGCGTACGTCGCCGGGCTGGCGTGGATCGCGGTCGTGTCCGCCTGGATCCTCGCGCTCCGGGGTCCCCGGCTACCCGTCGCGTAGCGCGCTGACCGCCCGGGTCAGCCGACTCTCGAGGTCGGCCCGGTCGATGCCCTCGCCCGTGCTGAGCAGGGCGCGGTCCCGGTCCTCCATGACGGCAGCCGTCACGCCATCGACGCCGGCGAGCGCGCCCTCGAGGTCGGCGTACGCCGCACGACCGAGTCGGGCGTCGATGTCCTCGGGGAAGGACACCTGCCACCGCCCCCGGTCGACTGCCGTGACCTCGACGAGGTCCACCTCCTGCTCGGGACGCGCGCTCCCCGAGGCAGGCAGCTGGGCCAGGCTGTGCTCCACCACGCTGCGCAGCCGGCCGGGGTCCGTTCCCGACTGCACCTGCCGCACGGTGCCGATCACCTGCCGCCACGGGGGAGCGATCCCCTCGACGGCCACCACCGGCTTCAGGTGGTAGGCGCTCTTGGGGTCCTCGTCCAGCACCCAGGGGAGCGGTCGGCCGAGTCGCGCGGCATAGACCTCCGCGACGAAGGCCGTCAGGCCCTCGGCGAGGGCGGCGCCGTACGCCGACCACCCCGCCGACGCCAGCGAGGCGTCGTACCACTCGGGGACGGGCTCGATCACGCGCTCCTCGCCGATCCGGTCGACGACCGCGACGACGAGGCCGTCGAGGGCCTCGGGGCCCGGTGCACCAGCACCGACCTCCGCCACGAACCACGCCAGGCGATCGCGGAGGAGGCCCGGCCACCGGGCGACGAAGTCCCGCGCCCGCTCCGGCGACGCCGGGTCCCCGATCAGCATGGCGTCATCATGGCAGCCACACCTTCACCGCGATCCCCTTCGCCTTCAGCTCGGCGAGCAGGTCGGCGTCGGGGCCGACGCGGTCGGACCGACCGCTCGGGAAGAAGTTCCAGGTGTAGTCGTCCACGTCACCGTTGTTGACCAGGTAGGCGTCCTTGTCGATCTGGGTCTGCGCGCGGAAGTCCAGCCGCCCGTCGCCGGTCTTGACCTCGTTCACCCGGACGGTGCCGGCGTCGTCGACGAAGTCGTCCACGATGCGGAACTTTCCGCCGTTCACCGGCGCGGGGAACCGCTTGGCCTTGCCGCCGCTCGCACCCCTCACGAAGTCCTCGGCCTCCCGGCCCCAGTAGCCGCGCGTGGCGGTCTCGTCGACCACTTGCCCCCGGTCGACGCGATCCCACGGCGGCGTCGTCGATGAGCGCCTTGATGTGGTCGAGGTTCTGGCCACCGCGAGCCAGCCTCCGGATCGAGGCGTCGGACATCTTCCCGCCGAGGCTCGAGTAGGTGCCCGGCTTCAGGACCCGCATGATCGGGATGAAGAGGACCTCGAAGGCCTTGCTGTCCTTCGACGCCTTGGCGAGCCACACGATCAGCTCGTCCGCCTTCGCCGTGCGCGCCACCCACTTGCCCGCGTCCTTCACGATGCCCGGGATGTCGCCCGCCACGGGGACGAAGAAGCCCAGGGCCCCGGCGGCGACCTCGAAGATGGCCCAGCCCCACTCGCCGCGCATCGCTGCGCCGATGGTGTCGCGGACCGCGACGACGATGTCCACGAAGGGATGAGGCCCAGCGTGATCATGCCGGCGAGGTACTCCGGCTGGTCGGCGAGGAACGGCTCGACGAGGATCAGGTCCTGGCAGTTGGCGAACGGGATGTCGCACGGGTCGATCGCGTTGATGCCCGGCACCAGGGTCGGCGGGATGGGGTCCCGGCGGGTCGAGCACCTTGATGGTGGGCGTCAGGCCGCGGTCCGCGATCCAGTAGCCGATCTCGCCGAGGAGCGCGCCGGCGACGAACGCCCGGGTCCGGTCGCCGAGCGAGGGGTCGTAGGTGAAGGGGTCGGTGTCGCCCTCGAGCTCCTCGGAGTCGTCGAAGCGGTCGCCGTCCGCGTTGCTCGCGAGGAGGTCCCAGCCGCGGACGTACTCCTCGCCGTCGTCGACGCCGTCGCCGTCGACGTCGCTGCGCATCGCGTCGCCGCCGGCGTCGACCTCCTCGGCGTCGGAGAGGCCGTCGCCGTCGGAGTCGCCCTGGTGGGGGTCGCTCACCATCCGGTAGAAGAACGCCGGGTAGGGCATGCCCCAGTCGCGCTCGAAGGTCAGCTCGTCGCCGTCCCACAGCCCGTCGTCGTCGGTGTCCGCGTCGAACGGGTCGGTCATCACCGTGAGGCCGGTGCCGGTGACGACACCGCGCACCTCGTCGCCGTCGAGCAGGCCGTCGCCGTCGGTGTCCGCGCCCTCGTCGATGTCGCCGCCGATGCGGTCGAAGACCTCGGGCAGGTCCTCCGCGTTGGCGACCGCGAAGTACTGACCGCCGGTCGCCTCGGCGATCTGCCGCAGCAACGTGTCGTCGACGAACTCGCCCAGACCGATCGTGTAGATCGCGATGTCGTTGTCGACCGCCTCCTGGGTGAGGCTGTCGGAGTAGGGGCCCTCGCCGTCGGTGAGCAGGATCTGCGCCTTGAGGTGCTCGGGGGAGCCGTTGTCGATCAGCTCGCGGTTGGCCACCGAGACCCCGGCGCCGATGTCCGTGCCTCCGCTGTCGTCGATCGCGTCGATCGCCGCCTTGGCGGTGGCGAAGTCGCGGGTCAGCGGCTGGGCGAGCGTCGCCCAGGAGTCGAAGTCGACGACGCCGACCCGGTCGCCCTCGATGAGGCCGTCCACGAAGCGCTTCCCGGCGTCCCGGCGCAGGCCCTCGGGGTCGTTCCACGACATCGACCCGGAGGAGTCCAGCGTGAGCATCACGTCCACGAACTCGGCGCCGCCCGGCTCACCGGTGCCCGGGTCGGTGGGGTCCCAGAGCTTGAAGACGCTGTTCCAGTTGGGGACGTAGAAGAGCACGAACGTCGTGAAGTGGTCGGTGGTCGCCGTCGCCACGCCGTTCCGGACAGTGGTCGGGAGCGGCACGATGGCGCCGGCCTCGTCGTCGTAGTAGCCGACGGCCAGTCCGTCGACGTTGCCGTCCGGCACGGCCGCCGGGTCGAAGGAGAAGCTCACTGCCGCGGACTCGAAGTCCGCGGTGGCGGACACGTCGACGGCGGCGGACAGGCGGCCCGGCATGTCGGCGTAGAGCGGCCGCGAGGTCTCGACCGTGGTCACCGCGGTGCGGGCCACGTCGCCGACACCCGTCAGGCGGACCGACAGGCCCGCGCCCGGTCGCTCGACCGTCGAGGTGTAGACCTCCTTGCCGTCCGCGATCCCGTCGCCGTCGGTGTCCGCCTTGCGCGGGTCGGTCCCGAGCCGCAGCTCGCTGTCGTCGAGCAGGTCGTCGTCGTCGGTGTCCTGGTCGGAGGGGTCGCTGTAGCTGCCCTGCACCTCCCGGCCGTCGAGCAGGCCGTCACCGTCCGTGTCGGGCTCGATCGGGTCCGTTCCCGCCCGCTGCTCCTGGGCGCTGGTGAGGCCGTCGTCGTCGACGTCGACGTCCTGGTCGGCGATGCCGTCGTAGGTGGACGAGTGGGTGGGGTCGGTGAAGGTGTTGAGCAGCTCGACGGCGTCGGTGAGCCCGTCGCCGTCGGTGTCGGCCTTGTCGGGATCGGTGCCGGCGGAGATCTCCGGTCCCGGGGGATCGGTCTCCGTCCGGGTCGGACTCGGGCCCAGTAGTCGGTGACCGCCGTGTAGGCGACCTGCCACGCGCGCCCGGCCTTGGTGCTGGCCTGCGCGTAGCTCTTGTTGCGCACGTGCTGGAGGACCTGGCGGTACTCCTTGTCGAACGCCGCGACCACGGCGTTGCGCGCGCCCTCGCCCCCGACCGCCGGCACCGGCAGCGCGAGGAAGGTGTCGAGCTCGGTGACGGCCGCGATGCGGTCTGCCTCCGCGATCCCGGAGCCGATGGTGTCGCGTGACCCCGCCGCCGAGGAGGACAGGGCGTTGAGCTGGTTGATCATGGCCGAGTCGGCGTCGAACAGGCCGAGGTCGAGGCCGCGGTCACCGCTCTGGTGCGGCAACGCTTGCTGGAGCTGGCGATCGGCCTTCTCGAGGCTCTGCACGACCCCGCCGGTCGTGAACCGGGCCTGGACCCGGGAGAACTCCTCCAGGGCGGCGAACCTGGCCCGTACGCCGGAGCCGGGCTGGAGGTCCGTGACGTACGACGGCTCCGTGGGCGCCGCCGGCTCGGCGGACGCGGTGACCGTGCCGGTGCCGGACAGCACCACGGCCAGGGAGACGAGCATCGCGACGATGCTCGAGAGGGTGGACGAGCGACGCGAGGCAAGCAACGTCTGAGCCATGGGCGGACTCCCGAACTGCACGAGTGCAGGAGTCCCCCGTCGGCCCCCTACGGTGCGGGAAACCTAGGTTCGGCGCCGTCGGGCGCACAAGGCTCTCCCCGAAGATCGCCTCTCCTGTCTAGACCTCGGCATCCCCGGCCGCGCCAGCCGCGCTCAGAGCAGCGGGCGCAGGGGAGCGAGGAAGCTCTCGGTGAACTTCCGGTTGAGGTCGCGCGCCTCCCACTCCGACAGGGTCAGCTCGAGGCAGTTGGACTCGTCGTTCGTGAAGACCTCCTCCATCACCGCGGCGAAGGCCGGGTCGATGACCTCGAGGTTGATCTCGTAGTTGCCCTGCAGGCTGAGGCGGTCGATGTTGGCGGTGCCGACGGTCGACCAGCTGCCGTCGATGGTGGCGGTCTTCGCGTGCACCATCGCGTCCTTGAACCGCAGGATCCGCGCGCCGGCGGTGAGCAGCTGACCGTAGTAGCCGCGCGAGATCCAGTCGGCCACGATGTGGTTGGACTTCAGCGGCAGCAGGATGCGTACGTCGACGCCGCGCCGCGCCGCCTCGGCGAGCGCGTCGACGAAGTCCTGGTCGGGCAGGAAGTAGGCGGTGGTGAGCCAGATGTTGCGGGTCGAGCGGGCGATCGCCTCGAGGTACATGCTGCGGATGGGGAAGTTCCACTGCCGCGGGATGTTCTTGTGCACCCGGATCTGGGGGTCCCAGTCGGACGCCGTCTCGATCAGCAGCGGCCGGTCGTCGCGCCGCAGCCGGTGGTGGCGGTTGAGGTTCCAGAAGTCGGCGAAGGCGCGCTTCATGTCCCACACGCCGGGCCCGCTGATCCGGACGTGGGTGTCGCGCCACTCGGTCGCGTAGGCCGAGCCGATGTTGTAGCCGCCGAGGAAGGCGACCTCCTCGTCCACGATCAGCATCTTGCGGTGGTTGCGGCCGTAGCGGCGCAGGTCCCAGACGCGGAAGCCGGCCGTCCAGACGGGGTAGCGCAGCACCTTCAGCGAGGGTGGGAAGCGCTTGAACGCCGGCGAGACGACCATGTTGGCGAAGCCGTCGTAGATGCAGTGCACGTCGACCCCGCGGTCGGCGGCGGCGGCGAGGGCGGTCTTGAACTTCCACCCGATCTCGTCGCCCTTCCAGATGTAGGTCTCGAAGAGGATCTGCTTCTTGGCGCCGTCGATGGCGGCGAGCATGTCGTCGTAGAGGTCGCGACCGAAGGTGTACGTCGTGATCTCGCCGTCACCGACCGGCACCGTGCCCGGACCGGTCACGGGGAACGGCTTGGGGCGCTTGCCGCGCCGGCGGTAGGAGTCGACGAGCGAGAGCGCCACGGCGACCGTGAGCTGGAGACCGACGAGTCCCATCAGGGTGCGCCGGACGGCGGTCAGCGTGCGGGCGACGGTCACGGGGTCAATCTAGCGATGGCACCCAGCACGGGGCTCAGGCCAGGTCGAGGGCTGCGTAGCGCGCGACGTCGCACGGCTCGTCGGACAGCACCCGGAACAACGCGGCCCGCAGCATCGCCTGCCGCGCGACCCCGGCCCGCCAGTCGTCGAGCGCCGCCATCGGAGCGCCCAACCACAGCACCGCGTCGAGCACGCAGACCGCCTCGGCCCACAGCGGTGAGCGCCAGGCGGGGGAGAGGTCGATGACGAACGGGGTCCCGGCGGCGTCGAGCAGGACGTTGCCCGCGAGGTCGGCGTGGACCAGGTGCTCGCGGCCGAGGTCGGTGTCGTCCAGCCCGGCCGCGAGCCGCTCGACGAGCCCGGCCAGGCCCGGTTCGGGGCGTTGCGCCGCCGCCGCGACGGCCGCGTCGGCGTCGTACGCCTGACGCTCGGCCAGTGCCCAGCGGTCGGTGCGCGCGTCGAGGTCGCCGGGTCGCTCGGGCACCGCACTGGCGAGGTGGGCGTGCAGGAGGTGGGCGGTCGCCCTCAGGGCTGCGAGGTCCAGGCACGGTGTCGTCGCGGGCTCGAAGCGGGTCGCGGCCCAGCCGTCGACGACGAGGTTGCCGTCGCGGGCGGGCACCGGCAGCGCCAGCCGCACCGAGCGGGGCGACTGCTCGTCGAGCCGCACCGCGAGCCGCGCCTGGATCGGCGCCAGCCAGGCCTCGGAGGCGTCGTGCCCCGGGGAGAGCGCGAGGTCGCCGGCCCGCCAGGTCGTGCCGCGGCCGCCCGGGAGGGGCTCCAGGACACCCTCGGCCACGAACAGGTCGAGCACGTGGTCCGGCGGTCGTCCGGTGTCGCCGCTTGGGTCCCGAGAAGGCATGGCAGCGAGCGTAGGACGGCGGGGCGACGGGCTGGGCAGGGGAGGGCCGCTGTCGGTGGCTCCGCGTACGCTCGACGCATGCGTCCAGTCACCGATCTCCAGCGCCGGGTGGCCCCCTTCAAGGTGGTGTCCGACTACGAGCCGTCAGGCGACCAGCCGGCCGCGATCAAGGAGATCGTCGGCCGGATCCAGGGCGGCGAGCAGGACGTCGTGCTCCTCGGCGCGACCGGCACCGGCAAGACGGCCACCGTGGCGTGGGTGGCCGAGCAGCTGCAGCGTCCCGTCCTCGTGCTCCAGCCCAACAAGACCCTCGCCGCGCAGTTCGCCAACGAGCTGCGCCAGCTCTTCCCGGACAACGCCGTGGAGTACTTCGTCTCCTACTACGACTACTACCAGCCCGAGGCCTACGTCCCCCAGACCGACACCTACATCGAGAAGGACTCCTCGATCAACGAGGAGGTCGAGCGGCTCCGCCACAGCGCGACCAACAGCCTGCTCACCCGCCGCGACACGATCGTGGTCTCGACGGTGTCGTGCGTCTACGGCCTCGGCACCCCGCAGGAGTACGTCGACCGGATGCTGCGGCTCAAGGTCGGCGAGGAGCACGACCGCGACTCGGTGCTCCGCCGCCTCGTGGAGATCCAGTACACCCGCAACGACATGTCGTTCACCCGTGGCACGTTCCGCGTGCGCGGCGACGCCCTCGAGATCTTCCCGGTCTACGAGGAGCTCGCGATCCGGATCGAGTTCTTCGGCGACGAGGTCGAGCGGCTAATGACGCTCCACCCGATCACCGGTGAGGTGGTCTCCGAGGACGCCGAGCTCCACGTCTTCCCGGCCACCCACTACGTCGCCGGTCCAGAGCGGATGGAGCGGGCGATCAAGGGCATCGAGCTCGAGCTTCGACGACCAGCTGGCCACCTTCGAGAAGCAGGGCAAGCTGCTCGAGGCGCAGCGGCTGCGGATGCGCACGACCTACGACGTCGAGATGATGCGCCAGGTCGGCTCGTGCTCCGGCATCGAGAACTACTCGATGCACATGGACGGTCGCAAGCCCGGCAGTGCGCCCAACACGCTGCTCGACTACTTCCCCGAGGACTTCGTCCTGGTCGTCGACGAGTCCCACGTCGCTGTCCCGCAGATCGGCGGCATGTACGAGGGCGACATGTCGCGCAAGCGCAACCTCGTCGACCACGGCTTCCGGCTGCCAGCGCCATGGACAACCGGCCGCTGCGCTGGGACGAGTTCGTCGACCGGATCGGCCAGACGGTCTACCTGTCGGCGACCCCCGGCAACTACGAGCTCGACCGGGTCGGCGGCGTCGACAACACGGTCCAGCAGATCATCCGCCCGACCGGACTTCGTCGACCCCGAGGTCGTGATCAAGTCGACCAAGGGCCAGATCGACGACCTGATCCACGAGATCCGCACCCGCGCCGACAAGAACGAGCGCGTCCTGGTCACCACGTTGACCAAGAAGATGTCCGAGGACCTCACCGACTACCTCCTCGACGCCAACATCCGCACCCGCTACCTCCACTCCGAGGTCGACACGCTCCGGCGGATCGAGCTGCTGCGTGAGCTGCGCATGGGCGAGTACGACGTCCTCGTCGGCATCAACCTGCTGCGTGAGGGCCTCGACCTGCCCGAGGTGTCGCTGGTGGCGATCCTCGACGCCGACAAGGAGGGCTTCCTGCGCTCCGACAAGTCGCTCATCCAGACCATCGGTCGCGCGGCCCGCAACGTGTCCGGCCAGGTCCACATGTACGCCGACAAGATCACGCCGTCGATGGAGAAGGCGATCGACGAGACCAACCGGCGCCGGGCGATCCAGGTCGCCTACAACACCGAGCGAGGCATCGACCCGCAGCCGCTGCGCAAGAAGATCGCCGACATCACCGAGATGCTCGCCCGCGAGGACGAGAACACCGAGGAGCTGCTCCGCACCTGGGCCGCGTGGGCCAGAAGGGCCGCGCCGGTGGGGTGAAGGCCGGCAAGTCGCCGACCCCCGCGCTGTCGAGGATCCACGCCGAGGCGCCCGACACGGCCGGGATCCCGTCCACCGACCTGGCCGAGCTGATCCAGGCGCTCACCGACCAGATGAAGCAGGCCGCCGCCGACCTGCAGTTCGAGGTCGCGGCCCGGCTCCGCGACGAGATCGGCGACCTCGAGAAAGAACTCCGCCAGATGATGGAAGCGACGAGTGACGAGCGGTGCGCGCAGCCGAGGACGAGGTTCGTGACGCACCCGAGGAGCGAGGCGCTCCGCGAGCGAAGCAGCGCCAGCGACGAAGTGCGGCTGGTCGACCCGGAATCCTTGCGCCGCTTCTCGATCGCCTTCTTCTCCCGCTTGAGCAGGTGGCGCTCGTGGCTCTCGACGATGTCCTGCTCCTGCATCTGGATCCGCAGCAGGTTGACAGCGGCCGCGAGCATCGGGAACAGCGGCCGGGGAATCCTCCCCACATCGTCACGGCCCAGATGGTGCAGGTGATGACCGAGATCCCTACCAGCCCGGTCATCGCCTCGCGGCGGTCCTTGGCCCACAGGCGCACCGCCTGCCCGTGGAGGTCCGGCCGAGCCACGATGCCGGCGGTGCGGGGCTCCAGGAAGGCGTACGGCGCGTCCGGGACGAGGTCCTTGAGCTTGCGGGACGAGGTCGGCGAGCACCTTGGCGCCGCTGGCCGCGGTGGAGCGAGCGTCGTACTCGGCGTGGTCGAGCCGACCGTCGGCATAGGCCTCCCCCAGCACCTCGAGCGCCACGTCGCGGTCGCGGTCGGAGGCGCGGAGGCGCGCTGCCTGCGGGGATCGGGGATCGTGCTCGAAGCGCTCCCAGGTGCCGACGGACATGGCGCCAGCGTAGGTGCGTCCCACCCGTCCGGAGGTGGGCGCTGGCCCGGCCGGGCGGCGCTCGCTAGGTTCGCGACATGAGCACTCCCATCGACCTCGGCCGCCCCGTCTCCGGTGACGTCATCGACCTGATCCTCGAGGACCACCGCCGCTTCGAGGCCCTCATGCGGCAGCTCCGCGACAGCACGTCGGACCGCGACGCCGTCCGCAAGGCGCTCGCCGCGCTGCACGTCGCGCACGCGGAGGCGGAGGAGAAGCACGTCTACCCCAAGCTGCGCACCAAGGACGCGATCACCGAGCACGAGGCCGAGCACGGCGAGGAGGAGCACGCCGAGGGGCACGAGGCGATGCTCAAGGTGCTCGAGCTCAAGGGCACCGACACCCAGGCCTTCGACGACGCCGTGGAGGAGCTCGCCACCGCGCTCAACCACCACCTCACCGAGGAGGAGCTGACGATCCTCAACCCGGCGCGCGAGGAGGTCAGCGAGAAGGTCCGCGTCGAGCTGGGCGAGGCCTTCGCGACCGAGCGCAACGCGCAGCTCGACGCCGACTGCGGCAGGATCGACAACGTCCGGCGCATCGTGAAGGAGGCCGAGAAGGAAGGCCTGCTCGACGACGACGAGGACGGACGACTGATCGAGCCGCACACAGGCTGACCCGGCGGGAGGTGACCGCGTGGACGTGACGCAGGCGGAGGCGCTGTGCGCCGGGCTCCCCGGCGCGTGGCCGGACAACCCCTGGGACCACGAGCACCCGGTCTACAAGGTCGGACCGGGGCGAGCGCGGCAAGATCTTCGCGTTCCTCGGCGCGACGACGGTCGGCGTCAAGGCCGGCGCGACGCGTGAGGTCGCCGACGAGTGGCTCGACCGCTACCCCGACGACGCCGGCGTGATGGCGTACATCGGCAGGTCGGGCTGGAACGACCTCGCCCTGGCCGGCGCGATCCCGGACGAGGAGCTGGTCGAGGCGGTGGAGGAGTCCTACCGGCTCGTCGTCTCGCGGTTGCCGAAGCGCGACCGGCCCGAGGGCTGGGAGGCCGTCAGCGGCGGTAACGCATCATCGTGAGGCCGACCATGCGGGCCACGACCATCGCGATGTAGAACACGCCGACCATCATCTCGATCATGACGACCGAGCGGGCCTGCTCACCGACGGGCACGATGTCGGACAGCCCCACGCTGGTGAGCGTCGAGAACGACAGGTAGAGCAGCTCGAACCACGTGAAGCGGAAGCCCTCGGCGTTGGAGAACGAGTCGGGCCACACCACCTGGGTGACGACGAAGAGGTAGGCGAAGCCCCACGCCACGACGGTGAAGGCCGCGCCGGTCGCGAAGTACTCGTCGGTGGTGACGACGTCGTCGTGGAGCAGGTAGCGCAGCATCGCGTAGGAGACGTAGAAGTAGAACGGCGCGTGCAGCAGGCCCGACACCAGCACGATCGGGTCGGTGCTGGGGAAGATCGCCTCGAGGAGCGTGAAGACGATCGTCGGGGCGCCGAGGAAGAACACGACGCGGCTCACGTGGGGCGTACGCCGGACCGCGAGCACCGCGGAGCCGACGGCGAGCATCCCGATGACACCGAGGAACGCACCGCCGACCTTCGAGCCGCCGAGGAACGGCCACGCGAGCACCTGGAGCAGCTGGGCACCGAGCAGCATGCCGGACGGGTGCGCGGTCACCTGGTCGATTCGTCTGCCCACGACGACGCAGTCTAGGGACGCGCGGATCACCCGCACGGCGACGCTCCGCTGGGCTAGGTTCGCCCCGTGGGCGAGCGAGCGGGGCGATGGGTGGCCGGCGGCCTCGCCGTCGTGCTCGTCGCGCTGCTGGTCGCGATCGGGCTGGTCGTCACCCGGCAGGACGACGTCGACGCCGACCTCACCGCTGCTCAGCAGGACGTCGCCGGCGCGGCGCGCCGCGAGGCGCTGGCCTTCCTCACCGTCGACCACCGCGACATGGACCCGCTGATCGACGCCGTCCTCGACGGTGCGACCGGCGGTTTTGCGAAGCAGTACGCCTCCCAGCGCGAGACGCTGACGAGCGAGGCCGTCCGCACCGAGGCGACCTCGACCCCGGAGGTCGTCGCGCTCGGCGTGGGGGACCAGGACGAGGAGTCGGCGACGGTGCTGGTCGCGGCCAACAGCACGGTGACCAACACGGGCACGGGCGCCGACGGCCAGGTCCGCTACTACCGGCTGCGCCTGCGGCTCGTCCGCGAGGACGACCGCTGGCTCACGAGCGACCTGCAGTTCGTGCGGTGACGACGTGACGGGCAGGACGACGGTGAACCGGTGGCTGGTGGCGCTCACGGCGTTGGTCGTGCTGGCCGCGGGCGCGCTGGTGTGGGTGCTGCGCGACGCCGGGGACGACTCCGGCGCCGACGTCAGCAGCGCGGACTCGGCGGACGCCGTCGTGGTGTCGTCGGCGGTGAAGGAAGCGGTGCGTGAGCGCGCCGCGGAGGGCGCCTCCGCGGCCTACGGCTACTCCTGGAGGACGCTCGCCGACGACAAGGCCGCTGCCCGGGTGCTGATGACCCCGGCGATGCGTGACCGCTACGACCGCACGATGGCCGGCGTGACCACGTCGAGCCGACGTGACCGCAGGGTGGTCGAGGCCGAGGTCGTCGACACCGCGCTGGTGACCGCGTCCTCGACGTACGCCCGGGTGCTGGTGTTCGTCAACCAGCGCACGTCGGGTGACGACCTCGACCGTCCGACGCTCGACCTGGATCGCGTGCTGGTCACGGTGCAGCGGGTGGGTGGCGACTGGAAGGTCAGCGAGCTCGACGCCCTCTGAGCACGACCCCGCACGGCGGGGACAGCCGCGGACCGGCCCTTGTGGCCGGGACGCCCCGACGGAAGGATCCGCGACGTGGACGACGTGACGACCGACCTGCTCATCATCGGCGCGGGCCCGACGGGGTTGTTCTCCGCCTACTACGCCGGCTTCCGCGGCCTGAGCGTGGCGGTGGTCGACTCGCTGCCCGAGCTCGGCGGCCAGATCACCGCGATGTACCCCGAGAAGGCGATCCTCGACGTCGCCGGCTTCCCCAGCGTGAAGGGCCGCGACCTCGTGGAGGGGCTGGTGGCGCAGGCCGCCACCGCCGACCCGACGTACCTGCTGGACCGCACGGCCACCACGCTCGAGCACGGCGAGGACCAGGTCGTCGTCACCCTCGACGACGGCACCCGCGTCACGGCCGGCGGAGTCCTCATCACGTCGGGGATCGGCAAGTTCAGCCCGCGGCCGCTGCCGGCCGGCGAGGGCTGGGTCGGGCGGGGCATGGAGTTCTTCGTGCCCAGCTTCGCGCCGTACGCCGGCAAGGACGTGGTCATCGTCGGGGGAGGTGACAGCGCGTTCGACTGGGCCCAGCACCTCGAGCCGATCGCCACGTCGGTCACGCTCGTCCACCGCCGCGACGCGTTCCGCGCCCACGAGCGCACCGTGGCCGCGGTCAAGGACTCCAGCGTCGAGATCATCACCAACGCCCAGGTGACCGAGCTGCGCGGTGACGCCCACCTCGAGGAGGTCGTGGTCAGCGTCGACGGCGAGGAGCCGCGGACCCTGAAGGCACAGGCCCTCGTCGCCGCCCTCGGCTTCATCGCGGACCTCGGCGCGATCCAGCAGTGGGGGCTCGAGACGCAGAAGCGCCACGTCGTCGTCGACTCCTCGATGCGCACCAACCTGGCGCGGGTCTTCGCGGCCGGTGACATCACCGACTACCCCGGCAAGGTCCGGCTCATCGCCGTCGGCTTCGGGGAGGCCGCCACCGCCGTCAACAACGTCGCGGTGGTGCTCGACCCCTCGGCCCACGTCTTCCCCGGTCACTCCAGCGAGGGATGAGCGACGCGATGGGACTGTTCACACGATCGTCCGGGGCTGCCGACACGCGCGACCGGGACTACGTGCTCACCGGCTGTCCGGTGGTGGCGCGCGACGAGATGCTGGTGCTCGTCGACCTCACCGTGCGACTCGCGGTGCGTCCGGCACGTGACGACGAGTCCGAGCCGCTGGGCTACGACCCTTCCGACGAGAGGTCGTTCCACGCGATCTGCGTGCTGGTGCTGCGCCAGCTCGGCGCCGAGGTCCCGTCCGACGAGCTGCTCGTGGGGCGTGCGCGGATCGTCGCGGCGGTGGAGCAGGGGCTCGCGTTCGCGCCGGTCGGTGCCGGCGTCTCCGGGCGAGTGGCGGACGTCGAGGTGAGGCCGTACGACGCGGCCGGCGCGACCTTCGACCACGAGTTCCGGGTCGTCGCGGGTTCGTGAGACCCGGAGCCGTCTCGGCCGCTACCGACGAGTAGGCATAATGGGGCACTCACGAAGCGCCACGAAAGGCAGACCACAGTGCGCATCGCCATGCTGTCCTACCGCAGCAAGCCGCACTGCGGCGGTCAGGGCGTCTACATCCGCCACCTGAGCCGCGAGCTGGTCCGGCTCGGCCACGAGGTGGAGGTGTTCTCCGGCCAGCCCTACCCCGACCTCGACGAGGGCGTCGTGCTCACCAAGGTGCCGAGCCTCGACCTCTACCGCGAGCCCGACCCGTTCCGGGTGCCGAAGCTGCGCGAGTTCCGCGACCGGATCGACGTCGAGGAGTTCCTCACCATGTGCACGGCCGGGTTCCCCGAGCCGAAGACCTTCAGCTCGCGCATCGCGCGGCTGATGAAGGAGCGCGCCGGCGACTTCGACGTCGCCCACGACAACCAGGTGCTGGGCACCGGGATCATGGAGCTGGAGTCCTACGGCCTCCCGGTGGTCGCGACCATCCACCACCCCATCACCATGGACCGCCGGATCGACCTCCAGACCGCGCCGACGTGGCGCAAGCGGCTGACCCTGCGCCGCTGGTACGGCTTCCTGCGGATGCAGACGAAGGTCGCCAAGCGCTACCGCACGGTGCTCGTGCCGTCGGAGTCCTCGAGTCGTGACGTGGCGCGCGACTTCGGGGTCGACCCGGCCCGGATGCAGACCATCCTGCTCGGCGTCGACGACGTCTTCGTCCCGCCGACCATCCCCCGTGTCCCCGGCCGGATCCTGGCCATGGCCAGCGCCGACGCCCCGATGAAGGGCATCGCGACGCTGCTCGAGGCCTTCGCCAAGCTCGCCGTCGAGCGCGACGTCTCGCTGGTCCTCGTGACCCGGCCGGAGCCCGGCGGGCGCACCGAGCAGCTCATCGACCAGCTCGGCATCGCCGACAAGGTCACCTTCGTCAACGGCGTCAGCGACGCCGAGCTCGTCGAGGTGATGGGCTCGGCCGAGCTGGCCTGCGTGCCCTCGCTCTACGAGGGCTTCTCGCTCCCGACCGCCGAGCTCATGGCCTGCGCGACCCCGCTGGTGGTGTCGCGGGCCGGGGCGATCCCGGAGGTCGTCGGCCCGGACGGCGTCTGCGCCGACCTGGTCACCCCCGGCGACGTGGGCGAGCTCGAGCAGGCGATCGCGGCGCTGCTCGACGACCCCGAGCGTCGTACGGCGATGGGTGCGGCCGGACGGGCCCGCGTCGAGGAGATGTTCAGCTGGCGGGCGGTCGCCGAGGCCACCGCCGCCGCCTACGAGGAGACCATCGCCGACTTCCGGACCGAGCAGGCCGCGCGGCGCCAGGAGGAGAGCCGACCGTGCTGACCGTCGACTTCGACCGGCTCGGGCCTGCGCCCGGGCGACCGCGTGCTCGACATGGGCTGCGGCGCGGGACGTCACGCGTTCGAGATGTACAAGCGCGGTGCCGACGTCATCGCCTTCGACCAGGACGGCGACGAGCTCGCGACCGTGCGCGAGTGGTTCACCGCGATGCGCGACGCCGGCGAGGTGCCGGCGGGTGCCGAGGCCGACGTGAAGGAGGGCGACGCCCTCGCCCTCCCGTTCGCCGACGGCGAGTTCGACCGGGTCGTGGCCGCCGAGGTGCTGGAGCACATCCACGCCGACGTCGACGCGATCAAGGAGCTCGTGCGGGTCCTGCGCCCGGGCGGCACGCTGGCGATCTCCGTGCCGCGCTGGCTGCCCGAGGTCGTCAACTGGAAGCTGTCCGAGGACTACCACAACGCCGAGGGCGGCCACATCCGGATCTACACGGCCCAGGAGCTCGTGGACAAGGTCACCAAGGCCGGGCGGGCCAACGACGGCACCCCCGGCGACGCGATGGTCTTCACCGGCCGCGACCACGCCCACGGCCTGCACACGCCCTACTGGTGGATCAAGTGCGCCGTCGGCGTCACCAACGACGACCACCCGCTCGCCAAGGCGTACCACAAGCTGCTGGTGTGGGAGATCATGGAGAACCCCAAGGCGCTGCAGTACGCCGGCAAGGTGCTCGACCCGCTCATCGGGAAGAGCATGGTCCTCTACTTCCGCAAGCCCGACGCGGCGTGAGCGGAGCCCCCGCCGTCGGCGCGATCCTGACCCGCGCGCAGGTCGAGCAGACGGCTGCCACCATCGCGGCGATGCAGGAGCCGTCCGGGGCGATCCCGTGGACGCCCGGCGAGCACACCGACGTGTGGAACCACCTCGAGGCGGCGATGGCGCTGGTCGTCGGCGACCAGCGCGAGGCGGCCGAGCGGGCCTTCGCCTGGGCGCGCGCGACGCAGCGGGCCGACGGCTCGTGGCCGATGAAGATCGTGGCCGGCGAGGTGGAGGACCACTCCGGCGAGACCAACATGTCGGCGTACGTCGCCGTCGCCGCGTGGCACCACTGGCTGGTCGAGCGCGACGAGGCGTTCGTCCGGCTGATGTGGCCGACGGTGCGCCGTGCGCTCGACTTCGTGGTCTCGATGCAGCTGCCGTTCGGCGGCATCGCCTGGTCGCAGGAGTGGCACGACGGCCGACCGGGGCCGGTCAACGAGGACGCCCTGCTCGCGGGATCGTCGAGCATCTACCACTCGCTGCGCGCCGGCGTGGCCCTGGCGGAGCTGGTGGGGGAGCCGCAGGTCGAGTGGGAGCTCGCGGGCGGCCGCCTCGGCCACGCCCTGCGCGAGCACCGCGACCTCTTCCTGGACAAGTCGACGTTCTCGATGGACTGGTACTACCCGGTGCTCGGCGGAGCGGTGCGCGGCCCCGAGGCGCACGCGCTGCTCGCCGAGCGGTGGGACACCTTCGTCGAGCCGGGCCTCGGCATCCGGTGCGTCGCGGAGAACCCGTGGGTGACGGGTGCGGAGACCTGCGAGCTCGTGCTCGCCCTGGACGCCCTCGGCGACCGGGCCCGGGCGCTGCAGCTCCTCGCCGACATGCAGCACCTGCGGACGGCGGAGGGGTCCTACTGGACCGGCTACGTGTTCCCCACGGATGTCGACGAGGTGGGCGTCAACTGGCCCGCCGAGCAGACGACCTACACGGCCGCGGCCGTGGTCCTGGCCGTGGACGCGCTCAGCGACGGGACTCCCGGCGCCGACATCATGCGGGGCACGACGCTGGCGCCGGACTTCGCGGAGATCGGCCTGGAGTGCGGGTGCCCGTCGGCACAGGAGTCAGGCGAGCGGGTCGCCGGCGTCGCCCGACGTACGGCGTAGCACCCGCATCGACCCGACCGCCTCGACCTCGGTGAAGGCGCCGCTCGCCAGCGCGGGGAGGTAGATGTCCTCGTAGGGCGGGCGACCGCCGTCCGCGGGGTCGGGGAAGACGTCGTGGATGGCGAGCACGCCGCCCGCCATCACCCAGTGCGGCCAGGTGCGGAAGTCGGTGCGGGCGGGCTCGACCCCGTGGCCGCCGTCGATGAAGAGCAGCGAGAGCGGCGTGCGCCACCACGCCCCGACCGTCTCCGAGCGGCCGACCACCGCGACCACGTGCTCCTCGAGGCCTGCGGCGGCGATGGTGCGGCGGAAGGTCGGCAGGGTGTCCATCACGCCGAGGTCGTGGTCGACGAGGGTGTCGTCGTGGTGCTCCCAGCCCGCCTGGTTCTCCTCGGAGCCGCGGTGGTGGTCGACGGTGACGACGGTGCCACCGACCTCGCGGGCGGCGCCGCCCAGCCAGACCGCCGACTTGCCGCAGTAGGTGCCGACCTCGAGGGCCGGACCGAGCGGGAGCCGCTCGCGGGCCCAGCGGTGCAGCAGCGCCCCCTCGTCCTCGGGCATGAAGCCCTTCGCGGCGCGGGCATGGGCGAGCAGGTCGGCGGGCATCACGGGAGACGACCCTAGTGCGGTCACACCTGCGTCCCGGCACGCGTCAGGTGGGTGAAGGCATCCACCCACCGAGGAGCAGACATGAGCAACCACACGATCGTCATCCCCGCCCCCGACCTCGAGGCCGCGACGGCGTTCTACCGCACCGCATGGGGCGCCGAGCCGCACACCGAGACGCCCTACTACGTCGGCTTCAACCTCGACGGGCAGGAGATCGGGCTGAACCCCCACGGTGAGCGCGACCAGATGACCGGTCCGGTCGTCTACTGGGCCACCGACGACCTCGCGGCCAAGGTGGCGGAGGTCGAGGCCGCCGGCGGGACCGTCGTACGTCCGGTGACGGAGGTCGGCGGCGGGACGTCGCTCGCGCTGCTGACGGACCCGGCCGGCAACCAGGTCGGTTTCATCACCCAGGGCTAGACGGCGGCGCCGTCGAGCTCGTCGGGGTCGACACCGCTGTCGGCCTCGAGGCCGTGGCGCCAGGTGTTCCAGTGCCAGGTGAGGTAGCGGTCGACGGCCCGCACCGCGTGGGCGCTGCGGATGGAGTGGAAGACGTCGAAGGCGTGCTGGGCGCCCGGCAGCTCGGCGTACACCACCGACTTCTCCGACGTGCGCCGCAGCTCGGCGACGAACAGCCGCGCCTGGTCGACGGCCACGAGGCTGTCGAGCTCGCCGTGGATGACGAAGAAGTCCGGTGCGTCGGGCGTGATGCGCAGGATGGGGGAGGCGGCCTCGTAGACGTCGGGCGCGTCCTGCCAGGTCGTCTGCATGACCCGGGGTCCGAGGAAGGTGTCGCGCATGCCGATGGCGTTCGCGAGCCCGGTCGACCCGGCGAAGTCGTAGACGCCGTAGAACGGCACCGCCGCCCGCACGGAGGTGTCGGCGTCCTCGAAGCCCGGCTGGAACTGCGGGTCGCCGGGGGTCAGCGCTGCCAGCGCGGCGAGGTGGCCCCCGGCCGACCCGCCGGTGATCACGAGGTAGTCGGGGTCGCCGCCGTGGTCGGCGATGTTGTCGCGGACCCAGGCGATGGCGCGCTTGACGTCGACGATGTGCGCGGGCCACGGGTCGCGGGGGGAGAGGCGGTAGTTGATCGCGACGCAGACCCACCCCTTGGCGGCCATCCGGTTCATCAGGGGCCGGCCCTGGTGCTCCTTGGCGCCGAGGGTCCAGGCGCCGCCGTGCACCTGCAGGAGCACGGGAGCATCCTTGATGGCGTCGTCACCGGCCGGCAGGTAGATGTCGAGGTGACCGCGGCGTCCCGCCTCGGAGTACGACAGGTTGCGGATCACCCGGACCGCGTCGTCCCGGAAGTCGAACGGGCGGGCCAGGCTGCGCCACGGCGTCGCCAGGTCGGCCGGGTCCGGGGCCGCGTCGAGCTGCTCGACGTAGTCGACGCCGAGCCCCTCCACCAGGGCGTCGTCCAGGACCCGGGCGGCGCGGCGGCTCTGCCGCACCATGTGGGCCAGGCCGAGCGCATTGGCTCCGGCCAGCACGAGGCCCGCCTTGGCGCGCAGCCCCGAGCGGCGGCCCTTCGTCAGGTGGGTGGCGGCGTCGAGCGCGGTCAGGGCGAGCATCTGGGGCGCGGTCTCGCCGAACAGCCACCCGGAGAGGAAGGACGGCACACCGGCACGCTGACCGCGCGCGGGGCGCACGGCGTTGGCGGTGAGGGCGGCGATCACTGACTGGCGGAACAGGAAGCTCACGGCACCCATGTTACCGACCGGTACTTCGCGTCAGGACTCGTGGTCCACGACGGGGAGCTCGCGGCTGGCCACGACCTCTTCGGCGATGTCGTGCAGCCTGGTGTTGAGGGTGTTCGAGTAGCGGCGAGAGCGTCTAGCAGGAACCCGGATCCTGACGTGCCTGTGGCCCCGCTACCGGTCAGGTGGCGGGGCGTGGGGCGGGGTCACGGTCGGCGTGGTCGCGGGATGTCGGGCGGCTCGGCTCGGTCCGCCGCGGTGGTGCCGTGGTGGTCGCGTCGGTAGCGGTGGCCGTGGGGTGAGGTCCACTCGAGCACCCCGGGCTCGGCCAGACCTAGCTGCGAGCGGCCGAAACGCGCCGGGTCGGCGTCAGGTGGAGGCCTTCTCGGCGGCGCTCGTGATGACGTCCGCGACGGTTTCGGCCTGGCTGAGGTAGACGGCGTGGCTGCCCTCGACGGTGGTGATGGTGGCGCCGGCACGTTCTGCCATGTGGCGCAGCATCGCCTGGTCGAACGCCTTGTCCTCGGTGCCCCAGACCGCCCAGCTGGGTCGGGTGTGCCACGCCGCCTCGGAGACGGGCTGGGCGAAGACGGCCATGTTGACCGGGACCTGGGTGTCGCGCATGAAAGCGGCCTCGGTGTCGGCGACGTCGGCGGCGAAGCCCTGGTGGAACGCGTCGGGGTCGAGGAAGCCGAAGCCGTCGTCGCCGACGTCGATGACGAAGTCGGGGGTGGCTGCGAAGCCCTCGTACTGCTCGCCCGAGGTCTGGCCGCTGTCGGGGATCAGGGCGGCGACGTAGACCAGCCCGGCGACGTTCTCGTGGGAGCCTGCCTCGGTGATGACGGTGCCTCCCCAGGAATGTCCGACGAGGATCGTGGGACCGTCCTGCTGGGCGAGGACGCGACGGGTGGCCGCGACGTCGTCGTCGAAGGACGTGAGGGGGTTCTGGACGACGGTGACCCGGTAGCCACGGGCGGTCAGGAGGTCGTAGGCCCTGCGCCAACCGGAGCCGTCGGCGAAGGCGCCGTGAACCAGGACGATGTTCTTGACGGAGGTGTCGGTGCTGCTCATGAGGTCTCCTTCAGTAGTGGTATGCGATATATTGCAGCGTTCTCAGGTGACCTGGGCGATGGGCAACCTGCACACAGTTCGCAGGCGCTGAGGCGTGGACGCGGCACCCGATGTCGCTGGAAGGTGGACCGGTGACCTCGACCTCCGCCGCCCTCGAGCTCGCGGTGCTGCGCGGCGTCGCGGACGCGGTGGGGTCCGACCCGGACCTGCGGGTCGTCTGCGGGCGGGTCGCCGAGGCCGTGCGGTGCGGACGAGCGACCCGGGACGTCTACGTCTACCTGTACGACTCGGGTGCCGACGACCTCCTCCTCGTCGGTGCCACCGAGAGCCCCGCCGCGCGCGAGGTCGGGACCCTGCGGGTGCCGTACGGAGGCGGCGTGACCGGTTGGGTGGCCGCATCCCGGGAGAGCTACGTGGTGCCCAGCGAACCGGCCGGCGACCCGCACTTCATGCCCTACCCGGGTATCGGCGAGGAGCGCTACGGCGCGATCTTCTCGGTTCCGGTCGTGTCGTCGGCTGACGAGCTGGTCGGGTGCATCACGGTCTGGGCGACGCCCGACGACGGTTTCGCGGCGTACGAGGTCCCGCTGGTCGAGCACGTGGCCTCGCTGATCGCGACGTCGCTGGAGAGGGAGCGCCTGCGCGAGCGGGTCGGCACCCTCACCCGCACCGAGGAAGGTCTGCGCGAGCTCGGCGACCTGGTTGCCACGCGGGCGTCCGCCGGCCGGGTCGTGGACCGCGCCGCGGCGCTCGCACTCTCCGGCCTCGCGGCGGACCTGGTGGTCGCGGTCGTCGCCGACCCGTCGGGGGGCGACCGCATGGTGGTCGCCGCGGCCTCCGGCACCGACCCGGACCGCCGCGCGCCGGCCGCGGCCGTCCGCCGCGCGCTGCTCGAGATCGACCACGACCTGCGCCGGGCCCGGATCACCTGGCAGGTCGCCGCCGAGCGCGTCGCCCGCGCCCTGGAGGGCCAGTCGCAGCCGATCGCGACGGCCGCCGTGCGGTGCGGGCCCGACGAGCTCGGCCGGATCGAGGCCCACGTCCTCGGGCCGCGCCGCCCGCCACCGACCCCCGCTGGGCTGCTCCCTGCCATCGCGGGGCACGTGGCGGTGGCCACCCGGCTCGGGATCGCGCTCGAGGAGCTCGACGACCGCAACGGCCTGACCTGGTTCCTCCGAGCCGTCGCCACGGGGCGACTGCACGGTGACGACCTGCGTCGTCGGGCCGAGGCGCTGGGGCTGGACCGCGCGACCGCCCACGTCTTCGTGGTCGCGTGCATGTCGGGCCCCACCGCGGCGGGAGCCGAGCTCGACACCGTCCTCGAGCGGGTCGCGGCGCTGCCGGCCGGGACGCTGACGGGGTCGACGCCCCACCAGGCCGTCGCCGTCGTGCCGTGGCCGTCGGGGAGCGCGTCGGTGGACGCGCTCCGCCGGCCGCTTCTCGGAGCGTGCGCCCACGTGCGGGCCGCCGGTGCCGCGCTGACCGTGGGCGTCTCGCGGCCGGCGACCTCGGTGGACGGCTTCGCCGACGCGCTCGCCGAGGCACGCGAGGCGATGAGCGTCGCCAGCTCGCTGCCGCACCCGGCCGGCGTGTTCACGCTCGACGACGTCGGGCACCACCTCCTCCTGAGCCGCGTCGCGGGCGTGGCGGGCGTCAGGGACAGGTACGCCGTGGCGGTCGAGAGCATCGCCGAGTACGACCGTGTCAAGGGCACCGAGCTGCTGGGCACGGTGGCGACGTACCTGCACCTCCGGAGCCGGAGCGCCGCCGCGCGGGACCTGGTGATCCACCGCAACACGCTCGCCCAGCGCCTGACCCGCGCGTCACAGGTGGGCGGCTTCGACGTCAGCGATCCCGACGCGTGGTTCCCGCTGCAGCTGGCGTTGCAGGTCCACCTGACCCGCGCAGGGACGCGGTCCGGCGGGCTTGCCGACGCCCAGGGCGTGCGGCCCCCCGCTGACTGACCACCCGGGCAGTCTGCATCCCTTCCGTGGGGGAGGGTCCAGATCAGCTCGCGGCCGGCGCTACTGCAGGTAGTTCTCCACCACGCTGGTGGGGCGTGCGCCGGCGTCGTCCGGGTCCGCTCCGAACTCGGACCTGGCACGCCGCTGCCGGAGGAGGTCCCAGCACTGGTCGAGGGCCTCCTCGACGCGCTGCATCTCGTCCCGCTCGTCAGTACTGCTCAGCTCACCGCTCTCACGCAGGGCGCGGAGCTCGTGCTCCCGCTCGACGAGGGAACGCACGCGGCCCAGGATGTCGTCGTCGCTCATGCCCGCCACCGTACGCCCGGGCGAGGCTCGGACGAGGCGTCGTGCGGACCCGCTTTGACGGTGGCGAGCCGGCGATGTGCAATACGTTGCATGCCGATACCCGAGTCCGCTCCCGGCGTCGCTCGTCAGCTGCTGCGCGACGACGTGTACGGCCGGCTGCGGGACGCGATCATCGATGGGACCTTCGAGCCGGGCGAGCAGCTGCGCGACGCCGAGCTGGCCGCATGGCTCGGTGTCAGCCGTACGCCGGTCCGCGAGGCGGTGCTGCGTCTCGCGCAGACGGGGCTCGTGGTCGCCCGACCGGGGCATTCGACCACGGTGAGCACCATCAGCGCGACAGCCGTGCGCGAGGCCCGCGACGTGGTCGCCGCGATGCACGAGCTGGCGGTCCGCGAGGCGGTGCCACGGCTCACGCCCCGAGACGTCGAGCAGATGCGCGGGGCCAACGCCCGGTTCGAGGAGGCCGTCGCCGCGGGTGACGTCGAGGCCGCGCTGCGTGCCGACGACGAGCTCCACGGCGTGCCGGTCCGGGTGTGTGGCAACCGCGCCCTCGCGACCGTGCTCGACCAGTTCGTCCCGGTCCTGCGACGCGCGGAGCGGCTCCGCTTCGCGTCGGCGAGCGCTCGCGAGTCGATCGCCCGGCACCGCGACCTGGTCCGGCTGTGCGGCGACGGCGATGCCGAGGGCGCCGCATCGGTCGTCCTCGACACCTTCCACGCGCTCTCGACCGACGACGGGGAGTGAGCCCGTCGGCGCGAGACCTACCGCAGCCGTTCGCCGAAGAACGCGAGCACCGCGTCGACGGCCGCCTGCGACCGGTGGGCGGTCACGGTCGAGTGGCCCCTGCCCTCGAGCTCCACGCGGACGAAGGCGTCGCCCAGCTCGGTGGTGAGCGTCTCGAAGCGCCTGCCGACCGCGGGGTCGGAGCGGTAGCGCACGCCCAGCACCTGCTGGCCGGCGGCGCACCGGCCCCTGACGACGTCCAGGTCGGCAGGGGAGAGGTTGACGTCGCGCGACCGGGTCGGGCCGATCGCGAACGGCGTGCTCGGTTGGCACAGCACCGGCGCCACCACGGCCGGGTCCACCAGCATCGCCAGGGCGAAGCCGCCCGTGAAGCACATCCCGAGCGCACCCACGCCGGGGCCACCGAGGTCGGCGTGCAGCTCGCGCGCGAGCGAGCGCAGCCACCCGGCGACCGGCGTCGTCTCGCCGGTCCGCAGCTTGGTGAACTCCCGGCTGACACAGACCTTGCGCAGGGCGCGGGCGGTCGATCCGGCGGTCATCGGAGCGCCGTCCGTGCCGAACAGGCTCGGCATGACCACCGTGTGCCCGGCGTCGACGACCTCCTGGGCGAAGGCCGCGACCTTCGGGGTGATGCCGGGGATCTCGTGGATCACGATGACGCCCGGGCCGCTGCCCCGCCGGTACGTCGGGTGGGTGACGCCGTCGTACGTGTGCGTGCCCTGGGTCCAGCCGTCCGGGAAGCTCATGCGGGCATCATGCCGCGCGCCGGGGATCAGAAGGTGTAGTCGAACGCCTCGAGGTCGCGCGCGTAGACCTCGGCGACCTTCGCCCGGGTCGCGTCGGTGTAGTAGTCGCGGTAGCTGCCGTGCGGTGACTTGTTGCGGTGCGGCACGTGCACCGGCTCGCCGCCGAGACGGCGCTCGACGTGGGCGAGGTCGTCGGCGAAGGTCTCGGTCCGTCCGACGAAGTCCACCTCGCGGTCGGGTGCGCGCAGGTAGTCGACCTGCGGCCGGCCGACCCGGGGCAGCTCCTCGGTGCCGCGCAGCACGAACTCCTCGAAGCCGGCGTACGCCGCTGCCGCCCGCCACATGTCGTTGCCGCGCATGCGCGTGGCCTCCGCGCCCTGCGGGCGGCCGCTCGACGGTCCCCACTCGCGGTCCCAGTCCTGGATCATCGACCACCACGAGACCATCCGCGCCCACGGGTTCCGGACGAACGCGAAGGACCAGTAGTCGGCCGTCTGCGGCTCCGCGCGGAGGATCCGGGCGTAGGGCGCGTGCCGGCCGAGCGGGGGTGTGACGCCGGGCGCCTTGCTCCGCGCATCGGGGCAGCAGCGCTCGAACGCGACCCCGACCGACACCCCGCCGGTCTTGGGCACGTGCACGAAGAGCGCGCGCCTGGCGTCGGAGATGAGCACGGGCGCGAGGCTAGCCCACGCACCGGTGACAGGCCGCGCCTGCGTCTCGCCCGCCCGCCACCCGGACGCGCCGGTACGGGATGATCGGCCCGTGATGACGTTCCTCGAGCTCGGGCCAGGCCGGGACTTCGTGCTCCTCGCCCTGCCCAAGACGGCCAGCACGGCCCTCGAGCGGACGCTGTCGCCGTACGCCACCGAGTCGGTCAGCGCCCCACCCGGCCGCAAGCACCTCCCGGCCCGCGGATTCGTGCACACCAAGGCCCACGAGCTCGCCGAGCAGGGGCACCCGCGCGACTCCTACGAGCTCGTCGCGATGTTCCGCGAGCCGATCGCCTGGCTGGAGTCGTGGTGGCGCTACCGGGCGCGCGAGGACAGCCGGCAGTCGACCGCCGACATGACCTTCGAGGAGTTCGCGCTCCACTACCTCGCCGGCGACGACGACGCACCGGTCCCCAAGGGGCGCCCGGCGAGGTTCATCCACGCCCAGGGCGCGGTCGCCGTCGACCGGGTCTTCGCCGTCGAGCGGCCCGACACCTGGGCGGCGTGGTTCAGCGAGCGGATCGGTGTGCCGCTGCACTTCGAGCGGCGCAACGCCTCGACCGCCGAGCACGGGGAGCTCGGCTTCGCCACCCGGGAGGCGCTGGCGGCCCACTTCGCGCCGGAGTACGACGTGTGGCGCCGGCTCGGGGCCACGGGCGAGTGGTCGGGCGCACGCGGCACCAGGCTGCCGGACCTCGACGGCCCGGCACGTCCCGGCCGTCAGTCGTAGGTGTAGCCGAAGACCTCGATGTCCTCCGCGTAGACCTCGGCGATCCGCTGGCGTGTCTCGTCGGTGTAGTAGTCGTGGTAGGTGCCGTGCTTGGACTTGTTCTTGTGCACGGGCGTCGACGGCTCGAGGCCGAGCTGCACCTGCACCCGCTGCAGGTCCGCGACGAAGTTCTCCGTGCGCCCGATGAAGTCGACCTCGCGCCCGTGCTTCGGGGCGCGGAGGTACGTGATCTGCGGGGTGCCGACGCGGGGCAGCTCCTCGGTGCCGCGCATCACGAACTCGTCGAAGCCGGAGTACGCCGCGGCCGCTCGCCACATCTCGTTGCCGTCGCGCATCGAGCCGTGCCGGACGTCCTGGGGCTTGCCGCTGCTGGGTCCGTGCCGCCGGTCCCACGCCGAGATCATCGAGTACCACGACACCATCCGCGCCCACGGGTTGCGGACGAACCCGAAGGTCCAGTAGTCGATGACCTGCGGCTCGTTCTTGATGATCTTGCCCAGCGTCGCGTGGCGGCCGATCGGGACGCGGGCCTTGCGCGCGTCGGGGCAGGCCTCCTTGACGGTCTCCTCCACCGACACGCCGCCCGTCTTGGGGACGTGGACGAAGAGGACCTTGCGGGAGTCGCTGATCAGCACGCGGCGAGGTTATCCCACGCTCCGCCTGACTACTCTGGGCCCGTGACCGGCACCCTCGTCGCGAAGGACCTGGCCGGTGGCCACGGGCCGCGCACCCTCTTCGAGTCCCTGAACCTCACGGTCGCCCCGGGCGACGTGGTGGGGGTCGTGGGGGCCAACGGCGCCGGGAAGTCGACGCTGCTGCGGCTGCTCGCCGGCGAGTCGACGCCGATGGCCGGGCGCGTGTCGACCGCACCGTCGGACGCCTTCGTGGGATGGCTCCCGCAGGAGCACGAGCGCATCGCCGGCGAGACGATCGCCGGCTACCTGGGCCGTCGCACAGGGGCGACCCACGCGACCCGGGCGATGGAGGACGCCGCCGCTGCGCTCGAGTCGGAGGACCCCGAGGCCCCCGACGTGTACGCCGTCGCGCTGGAGCACTGGCTGGCGACCGGCGCGCCGGACCTCGAGGACCGGGCTCCCGCGGTCCTGGCGGAGCTCGGCCTCGACCTCGGCCTCGACGCCCTCATGACCACGCTCTCGGGCGGACAGGCGGCCCGTGCGGCCCTCGCCGCGCTGCTGCTCAGCCGGTTCGACGTGGTGCTCCTCGACGAGCCCACGAACGACCTCGACCTCGCCGGCCTCGAGCGGCTGGAGTCGTTCGTCCGCGGCCTCCGCGCCGGCGTCGTCGTGGTCTCCCACGACCGGGAGTTCCTGGCTCGCTGCGTCACCCGGGTCGTCGAGCTCGACCTCGCCCAGCGCCAGGTCGCGGTCTACGACGGCGGCTACGAGGCCTACCTCGAGGAGCGGGCGGTCGCCCGGCGGCACGCCCGCGAGGCCTACGAGGAGTTCGCGGACAAGAAGGCCGACCTCGTCTCCCGCGCCCGCACCCAGCGGGAGTGGAGCTCGCAGGGCGTGCGCAACGCGATGCGGAAGGCGCCCGACAACGACAAGATCCGCCGCCGCGCACAGAGCGAGTCGTCGGAGAAGCAGGCCCAGAAGGTCCGGCAGATGGAGTCCCGGATCGCGCGCCTCGAGGAGGTCGAGGAGCCCCGCAAGGAGTGGATGCTGCAGTTCGACATCGCGGCCGCACCCCGGTCGTCCAGCGTCGTCGCCGTCCTCGACGGGGCTGTCGTCCGGATGGGCGACTTCCGGCTCGGGCCGGTCTCCCTCCAGGTCTCGGCGGGGGACCGCATCGCCATCACCGGTCCCAACGGCGCGGGCAAGACCACCCTGCTGCGGCTGCTGCTCGGTCACCTCGCGCCCGACGAGGGACGCGCCTCCCTCGGCGCCAGCGTCGCGGTCGGTGAGATCGACCAGGCGCGTACGTCGCTGGCGGAGGACCTGCCGCTCGGCGACGCCTTCGAGGCCGCCGTACCTGCGATGACCGCGGCGGAGGTGCGCACCCTGCTGGCCAAGTTCGGCCTCAAGGCCGACCAGGTCGGCAGCCTCGTCCGCCGGCTCTCGCCCGGCGAGCGCACCCGGGCCGCCATGGCGCTCCTGCAGGCCCGCGGCGTCAACCTGCTCGTCCTCGACGAGCCCACCAACCACCTCGACCTGCCGGCGATCGAGCAGCTCGAGCAGGCCCTGGCGACGTACGACGGCACGCTGCTCCTCGTCTCCCACGACCGCCGGATGCTGGCCAACGTCACGCTCGACCAGCGCTGGGACGTCGACGGCGGCCGGGTCACCGCTGGCTAGCATCCCCGGCGTGACGACGACGGGGGAGACGACGGAGGAGACGACCGGGGAGAGGCGTGGCTACCGCGCCTCGCAGAAGGTCCTCCACTGGCTGACGGTGCTGGCCGTGGCCGCCCAGCTCGCGGTCGGCTACCTCCTCGACCTCGACGGTGACTGCGACCCGCCCGGGGAGGACCGGAGCGGCGGCGACACCAGCGACGCCGAGGAGGACCGGCTCGACCGGCTGGAGGACCAGTGCGAGGCCCGCGCCGACGACTACGACCTGCTGGGTGGCGGGTTCGACCTCGCCGAGGTGCACCTGCTCCTCGGCCTCACCGTGCTGGCGCTGGGCGTCGTGCGCCCACTGTGGCGCAGGGTCGCCGGCCTCCCGCCGTGGTCCGAGCACCTGTCCGACGGTCAGCGACGCCTGGTCCACTGGACCGAGCGCGCCCTGCTGGCGCTGCTCGTCCTCGTGCCGCTCAGCGGGATCGTGCTGGTCGCCACGGGGGACGACGCCTGGCTGCCGCTGCACGTCGCCGCCCACGTGGCGTTCTTCGTGGCGCTCGCGGCGCACCTGTCGACCAACCTGAGGCCGGTCATCCTGCGCCGGATGCTCTGACCACGGTCGCGGCGCGGTCGGGCGGGCCTCAGGCCTCGAGCGGCCAGCCCCGCTTGGCCCAGCCGCCCGTGCCGCCGGCGACGTTGATGGCCGTGATGCCCTTCGCGCGCAGGTGGTCGACGACCTGGCGGCTGCGGCCGCCGGAGTGGCAGATGACGAAGACCGGCACGCCCGTCGGCAGCTCCTCGACCCGCGCCGGGACGTCGTTCATCGGGATGTGCACGGCGCCGGGGACCCGGCCGCCGGCCACCTCGTCGGCCTCGCGGACGTCGACGACGAAGGCGCCCTGGCTGTGGGCGGCGGCGAACTCGTCGAGGCCGACCTCGTCCTGGGGCGCGTTGGCAGCGGCCTCCTGTGCGGCGGCCACCTCCTGGCGCACGGCGTCCATGTCGAGCTCGCGGGCCTGCTGGATCACGCCGGTCAGGGCCTGCGGCGGCATGGCCCCGGCCTGGTTGAAGAGAAGGACGCCGTCGCGGAAGAGCATGAGGGTCGGGATGGACGTGATCGCGGCCATCTGGGCGAGCTGCTGCTCGGCCTCGGTGTCGACCTTGCCGAAGACGATGTCGGGGTTGTCCTCGGACGCCTTCTCGAAGACGGGGGCGAACTGGCGGCACGGTCCGCACCACGCAGCCCAGAAGTCGACGAGGACGATGCCCTCGCCGCTCACGGTCTGCTCGAAGTCGGCCAGGGTCAGCTCACGCGTGCTCATGCCCCCAGCGTGCCACGGACTCCTGAGCGGGCGGTCGTGTGGTGAGGACGTCGTGCTGCGGCGACTACCAGCCGCGCTCGCGCCACTCCGCGAGGTGGGGTCGTTCGTCGCCGAGCCGGCCGTCGCCGCCGTGCCCGGGGTAGAACCACGTCTCGTCGGGGAGCCGGCCGAAGATCTTGGTCTCCACCTCGCCGACGAGCTGGGCGAAGGCGTCGGCGTCGCCGAACGTCGCCCCCACCCCGCCCGGGAAGAGGGAGTCACCGGTGAACAGGTGCGGGGTCGGCGCGACCGCCGGGTCGTCGAGCAGGAGGCAGATGGACCCGGGCGTGTGCCCCGCGACGGGGACGACGACCAGGTCGCAGGGACCGACGGCCACCTTGTCCCCGGCCCCGACCCGCCGGTCCACCCGGACGCCGGTCTGCTCCTCGATGGCGTCGGCGTCCGGGCCTCCGGCGACGACGAGCGCCGCGGGGTGGGCGGTCTTCACGGCGGCCAGCGCGCGGTGGTGGTCCCAGTGCTGGTGGGTGGTGACGATGGACGTGAGCGAGCTGTCGCCGACCAGCTCGAGCAGCCGCTCCGGCTCGGCGGCGGCGTCGATCAGCACGACCTCGTCCGTGACCGCGCAGTGCAGCAGGTAGCAGTTGTTGGACATCTCCGGGTCCACCGCGACCTTGGTCACGGTGAAGTCGCCGAGGGTGCGGACGTCGGGGGCGCCGCCGGGTGAGACGTCACCCGTGTAGTCGTTCACCATGTCTCCACCTCCGGGAGGTCGTCGGGGTCGGACGTGAGGCCCTCGCCGTTGCCGCGGCCGGTGAGCCACCACCCCAGCGCGGCCGACGTACCGGTGACGACGGGGCCGCCGTCACCTGTCCCGGCCGGGGAACCGTAGTGCCAGGTGTGGTCGAGGTCGGTCGGGCGTACGTCGAAGGGCGCGGGGAAGGCACGCTTGGTCATCGACTCGAGCAGGATCGCCCGGAAGTCGGGCGGCCAGTCGTCGGCGGTGTAGCCGGCGCCGAGGTCGGCGTGGTGGATCTCCACCTCGCGCAGGCGCATCAGCACGACGTTGCGCAGCGCGAAGTCGGGCCCGCCGGGCGTGCGTTCGAACCGGCCCTCCCAGTCGGGCTCGTGCATCGCCTCGAGCGCCTCGCCGAAACGGCCGGTGGCCGCGAGGAAGCGCTCGCGCAGCTCGTCGGGGGCGGCCGCGGCGAGCTCCTCGATGTCGGCGTCGCGCGCCTCGGCCGAGGCGTACATGGGCTGCGGCCGACCCAGGTGCGCCCCGTGGAGCACGCCCGCCAGGCCCTCGCCGTTGAGCGCGAGGTGGGCCACGACGTGGGCCCGCGTCCAGCCGGGGAGTTGGGACGGCTCGGCATACTGGAGGTCGGAGAGCGCGTCGACCGTGCGGACGAGCGCTCGATCGGCTCGGGCGATGGTGTCCGGGTCGGGTCTCGGGACGTCGATCACCCGCCCATCGTGCCACCTCGACAGACACCTCACGATCCACCCTGCCGGGTGGACGATGGGCCCGCTGTCGGTGGCGCGTGAGAGTGTTGACCGGTGCGTCGACTTGCCAGCGACGCCGCTCCGGGACGAACATGTGTTCGACTCCGTCAATGCCAGAACGAGGACCACTGTGGCCGACCAGCTCATCATCCGGGGCGCCCGGGAGCACAACCTCAAGGACGTCTCCCTCGACCTCCCACGTGACTCGCTCATCGTCTTCACGGGGCTGTCCGGGTCGGGCAAGTCGAGCCTGGCGTTCGACACGATCTTCGCCGAGGGCCAGCGCCGCTACGTCGAGTCCCTCTCGGCCTACGCCCGCCAGTTCCTCGGGCAGATGGACAAGCCCGACGTCGACTTCATCGAGGGCCTGAGCCCGGCGGTCAGCATCGACCAGAAGTCGACCTCGAAGAACCCGCGCTCCACGGTCGGCACGATCACCGAGGTCTACGACTACCTCCGCCTGCTCTACGCTCGCGCGGGCCGCGCCCACTGCCCGACCTGTGGCGCACCGATCGAGCGCCAGACCCCGCAGCAGATCGTCGACCGCGTCCTCGCGCTGGAGGAGGGCCGCCGCTTCCAGGTGCTCGCGCCGGTCATCCGGGGCCGCAAGGGCGAGTACGTCGAGCTCTTCCGCCAGCTCCAGCAGCAGGGCTTCAGCCGTGCGCGGGTCGACGGCCAGACCCACACGCTCGACGAGCCGCCGACGCTCGACAAGAAGCTCAAGCACACGATCGAGGTCGTGGTCGACCGCCTCGCGGTCAAGGAGTCGTCCAAGCGCCGCCTCACCGACTCGGTCGAGACCGCGCTGGGCCTCGCCGGCGGGCTGGTGGTCTTCGACTTCGTCGACCTCGACGCCAAGGACCCCGGGCGCGAGATGAAGTTCTCGGAGAAGATGGCGTGCCCCAACGACCACCCCATCGACACCGACGACCTCGAGCCCCGCTCGTTCTCCTTCAACTCGCCCTTCGGCGCGTGCACGGTCTGCTCGGGGCTCGGCACCCGGATGGAGGTCGACCCCGAGCTGGTCGTCCCCGACCAAGGGGCCACCCTCGGCGAGGGCGCGATCGCACCGTGGAGCGGTGCCCACGTCGCCGACTACTTCCTCCGCCTGGTCAACGCGCTGGGCGAGGAGCTCGGCTTCGACCTCAACACGCCCTGGGACCAGCTGACGCCCAAGGCGCGCACCTCCCTGCTCGAGGGCCACAAGACCAAGGTCCACGTCGTCACCAAGAACCGCTACGGCCGCCAGCGCGCCTACTACGCGGCGTTCGAGGGCGTGCGCCCCTACGTCGAGCGCCGGCACCGCGAGGCCGAGTCCGACACGAGCCGCGAGCGGTTCGAGGGCTTCATGCGCGAGGTGCCGTGCCCGGCCTGCCGCGGCACCCGCCTCAAGCCGGTCTCGGTGTCGGTCACCCTCGGCGCCCGCGACGAGGGCGGCAAGAACATCGCCGAGGTCTGCGCGCTGCCGATCAACGAGGCCGCCCACTACCTCCGCACCGTCGACCTCTCCGTGCGGGAGCGCCAGATCGGTGAGCGGGTGCTCAAGGAGATCCAGGAGCGCCTGCAGTTCCTCCTCGACGTCGGCCTCGACTACCTCTCCCTCGACCGGCCGAGCGGCTCCCTCTCCGGCGGCGAGGCGCAGCGCATCCGCCTCGCGACCCAGATCGGCGCCGGCCTCGTCGGCGTCCTCTACGTCCTCGACGAGCCGTCCATCGGGCTCCACCAGCGCGACAACCAGCGCCTCATCGAGACGCTGGTGCGGCTCAAGGAGCTCGGCAACACCCTGATCGTGGTCGAGCACGACGAGGAGACCGTCCGCGTCGCCGACTGGGTCGTCGACATCGGGCCGGGCGCCGGCGAGCACGGCGGCCAGGTCGTCCACTCCGGCACGGTCGAGGACCTCCTCACCCACCCCGACTCGATGACCGGCCAGTACCTCAGCGGTCGCCGTGAGATCCCGGTCCCGCCCGTGCGCCGTCCGCGCACCAAGGGCCGCGAGCTCACCGTCCACGGAGCCCGCGAGCACAACCTGCGCGACGTCGACGTCAGCTTCCCGCTCGGCGTCTTCACCGCCGTCACCGGCGTGTCCGGCTCCGGCAAGTCGACGCTGGTCAACGACATCCTCTACACGTCGCTGGCCAAGCAGATCTACAACGCCCGCACGGTCCCCGGCCGTCACACCAAGATCACCGGCCTCGAGCACGTCGACAAGGTGATCCACGTCGACCAGTCGCCGATCGGTCGCACCCCGCGGTCCAACCCGGCCACCTACACCGGCGTCTTCGACCACGTCCGTCGGCTCTTCGCCTCCACCCCGGAGGCCAAGATGCGTGGCTACCTGCAGGGCCGCTTCTCGTTCAACGTCAAGGGCGGCCGCTGCGAGGCGTGCTCCGGCGACGGCACGATCAAGATCGAGATGAACTTCCTCCCGGACGTCTACGTCCCGTGCGAGGTGTGCCACGGCGCGCGCTACAACCGCGAGACGCTCGAGGTCCACTACAAGGGCAAGACCATCGCCGAGGTCCTCGACATGCCGATCGAGGAGGCCGCCGAGTTCTTCGCCGCCGTCCCTGCCATCGCACGCCACATGACGACGCTGGAGGAGGTCGGGCTCGGCTACGTCCGCCTCGGCCAGCCGGCGACGACGCTCTCCGGCGGCGAGGCCCAGCGCGTCAAGCTCGCCAGCGAGCTGCAGAAGCGCTCCACCGGCCGCACCGTCTACGTCCTCGACGAGCCGACGACCGGTCTGCACTTCGAGGACATCCGCAAGCTGCTGGGCGTGCTGTCCAGCCTGGTCGACAAGGGCAACTCCGTCCTGGTGATCGAGCACAACCTCGACGTCATCAAGACGGCCGACTGGATCATCGACATGGGTCCCGAGGGCGGGTCCCGTGGCGGCATGGTCGTTGCCGAGGGCACGCCCGAGGAGGTGGCGGCCGTCCCGGAGAGCCACACCGGCACGTTCCTCGCCCCCATCCTCGAGGGTCGTGGCGCGCAGCAGCCCGGCGCGCCGCGGCGCCAGAAGGTCGTGGCCGCGAAGTCGGCCCCGGCGTCGAGGACGACCAAGAAGGCCCCGGCGAAGAAGACGGCATCGGCAGCGGCGAAGAAGGCCCCGGTCCGGAAGGCTGCCGCGAAGAAGTCCTCGTGAGCACCGACAGGGTCCTCACAGGGTCCTCTGGCTAGGGTCGCGGCATGACCGCCATGAACAGACGTCGCGCCCTGACCGGCTCCGCCGCCATCGTCGTCGGCGTCCCCGTCCTCGCCGCCTGCGGCTCCGACGAGCCGACGGCCACCGATCCGTCCACCTCGACCTCCCCGTCACCGAGCGATGCCTCGCCCTCCGCGCCGAGCACCGACGGCACCTCGACCCCGAGCGCTGCGGCGGCCCTGGCCACCACGTCCTCCGTGCCCGTGGGCGGTTGCTTCGTCAACGCTGACGCCAAGGTCGTGGTGACCCAGCCGACCGAGGGCGACTTCAAGGCGTTCTCCGCGGTCTGCACCCACCAGGGCTGCCTCGTCGAGTCCAGCAGCGACGGCGAGATCCCGTGCCCGTGCCACCTCAGCCACTTCTCCCTGGAGGACGGCTCGCCGATCTCGGGGCCGGCGTCGTCGCCCCTCGCCCCGGTCGAGATCACCGTCGACGGCGACTCGATCACCCAGGCCTGAGCCCACCCCGGGCTGACGCACGACCGGGCTGCCCCGACCCCGACCGAGGGTGTCGGGGGCCGCCCGTAGGGTTGGCGGGTGGCCACGCCGAGCTCCTATCGACCCGCTCCCGGGTCGATCCCGACCAAGCCGGGGGTCTACCGATTCCGCGACGCCAAGGGCCGCGTCATCTACGTCGGCAAGGCCAAGAGCCTGCGCCCGCGCCTGTCGTCGTACTTCCAGGACATCGGCAACCTCCACCCGCGCACGGCGACCATGGTCACCACCGGCGCGAGCGTGGAGTGGACCGTCGTCGACACCGAGGTCGAGGCCCTGCAGCTGGAGTACAGCTGGATCAAGGAGTTCGACCCGCGCTTCAACGTCAAGTACCGCGACGACAAGTCCTACCCCTGGCTGGCGGTGACCGTCGGCGACGAGTTCCCCCGGGTGATGGTCGGCCGCGGCGCCAAGCGCAAGGGCACCCGCTACTTCGGCCCCTACAGCCACGCCTGGGCCATCCGCGAGACCGTCGACCTGCTGCTGCGCGTCTTCCCGATGCGCTCGTGCAGCAACGGCGTCTTCAAGCGCTCGTCCCAGATCGGCCGCCCCTGCCTGCTGGGCTACATCGACAAGTGCGCGGCCCCGTGCGTCGGCAACGTGACGCCCGAGCAGCACCGCGAGATCGTCGACGACTTCTGCGACTTCATGGCCGGCAACACGGCCGCCTTCACCAAGCGCATCGAGCGGGAGATGTACGCCGCCTCGGAGGCGCTCGACTTCGAGAAGGCCGCCCGGCTCCGTGACGACCTCGGCGCGCTCACCAAGGCGCTGGAGAAGCAGGCCGTGGTGCTGCGCGACGGCACCGACGCCGACGTGGTCGCGCTCGTCGAGGACCCGCTCGAGGTCGCCGTGCAGATCTTCTACGTGCGCGGCGGTCGCATCCGCGGTCAGCGCGGCTGGGTCGCCGACCGCACCGACGAGGGCGGCACGCCCGAGCTGGTGCAGGACTTCCTCCTCCAGCTCTACGGCGGCGAGGACGACTCCATCCCGCGCGAGGTGCTGGTGCCGGCCCTGCCGCCCGACGCCGACGTGCTGGAGCAGCTGCTCAGCGAGCGGCGGGGGAGCAGGGTCGCGATCCGCGTCCCGCAGCGCGGCGACAAGCGCGACCTGCAGCAGACGGTGGCCAACAACGCCGCCCAGGCCCTCGCCCTCCACAAGACCAAGCGGGCCAGCGACCTCACGACCCGCAACCGTGCCCTCGAGGAGATCCAGCAGTCGCTGGGGCTCGACGAGGTGCCGCTGCGGATCGAGTGCTACGACGTCTCCAACCTCCAGGGCACCGAGGTCGTCGCCTCGATGGTCGTCTTCGAGGACGGCCTCTCCCGCAAGTCCGAGTACCGGCGCTTCGTGATCCGCGGCGTCGACGGCCAGAACGACGTCGCGTCGATGCACGAGGTGATCACCCGGCGGTTCCGGCGGCTGCAGGACGAGCAGGCCCGCAGCGAGACCGTCTCGACCGACTCCGGACCGATGCTCGTCGATCCTGAAACGGGCCGTCCCCGCAAGTTCGCCTACGCGCCCTCGCTGGTCGTCGTCGACGGCGGACCGCCCCAGGTGGCGGCGGCCCAGCAGGCGCTCGCCGAGCTCGGCATCAACGACATACCCGTGTGCGGGCTGGCCAAGCGGCTCGAGGAGGTGTGGCTGCCGGGGGAGGAGGACCCGGTGATCATGGCCCGCACCAGCGAGGGCCTCTACCTCCTGCAGCGGATCCGCGACGAGGCCCACCGCTTCGCCATCACCCACCACCGCAACCGGCGCTCCAAGTCGATGGTCGAGAGCACCCTCGACGACGTCCCGGGCCTCGGCGAGGTGCGTCGCAAGACGCTGCTCAAGCACTTCGGGTCGCTCAAGAAGCTGCGCGAGGCCGATGTCGACCAGATCGCGCTCGTCCCCGGCATCGGGCCGCGCACGGCCACGGCCATCAAGGACGCCGTCGCCAACGTCGACGCGACCCGCAAGACTGCTCCCAAGGAGCCGACGATCAACACCGCCACCGGCGAGATCCTGGAGGACTGACGAGTGGAACCCACGCCCGGCGAGCTCGTGATCGTCACCGGCATGACCGGTGCCGGTCGCAGCACGGCAGCCAAGGAGCTCGAGGACCTCGGCTACTTCGTCGTCGACAACCTCCCGCCGACGCTGGTGCGCGACGTCGTACGCCTCGTCGACGACAGCCGCGGCATCGACCAGCCGATCGCGGTGGTGGTCGACGTGCGGTCGGGGTCGTTCTTCGACTCCCTGCAGGCCAACCGCCACCAGCCGGTGACCGGCCGCCCCACCACGCTGCTCTTCCTCGAGGCGACCGACGAGGTGCTGGTGCGCCGCCAGGAGGCCGCCCGCCGACCCCACCCGCTGCAGGCCGGCGGACGCCTCCTGCACGGCCTGCAGCGCGAGCGCGGCGTGATGGCCGACATCCGCGGCGACGCCGACGTGCTGCTCGACACCTCCAACTTCAACGTCCACCAGCTCCAGGACCGGATCGCCGAGCTGTTCGGCACGGCGGCCTCGACGCGCCTCAAGGTCACCGTCATCAGCTTCGGCTTCAAGTACGGCATCCCCGTCGACGCCGACTGGGTCGCCGACATGCGCTTCCTGCCCAACCCGCACTGGGTCCCCGAGCTGCGCCCGCAGAACGGTCGCGACCCCGACGTGTCGCGACTACGTGCTCTCCCAACCCGGTGCCGGCCGGTTCCTCGAGCAGTACCTGCCCGTCCTCAGGACGGTCGCCGAGGGCTACCGGGAGGAGGGCAAGCGGTTCATGCAGGTCGCCATCGGCTGCACGGGCGGCAAGCACCGCAGCGTCGCGATGACCGAGGCGATCGCCGGGCTCCTCCGCGAGTCCGGCTACGACGTCAGCACCGCCCACCGCGACCTCGGCAGGGAGTGACGTGGCCCGCGACACCGCCCAGGCTGCCGTGGCCCTCGGCGGCGGGCACGGCCTGTTCGCGACGCTGTCGGCGCTGCGCCGGCTGCACGACGACCTCACGATCGACGACCTGACAGCCGTCGTGACCGTCGCCGACAACGGCGGCTCGTCCGGCCGCCTGCGGGGCGAGTTCGGCGTCCTGCCCCCGGGCGACCTGCGGATGGCGCTCGCCGCGCTCTGCGGCGACGACGAGTGGGGCCGCACGTGGGCCGACGTCCTGCAGCACCGCTTCGCCGGCCAGGGCGAGATGAACGGCCACGTCGTCGGCAACCTGCTGATCGTCGGGCTGTGGGAGCTGCATGGGCGAGCCCGTGCGGGCGCTCGACTGGGTCGGGCGGCTCCTGGGAGCCCATGGTCGCGTGCTGCCGATGGCGACCACGCCGATGGACATCACGGCGCGGGTCCGGGGCGCCGAGGAGGCCGACCCCGAGGCCGTCACCGTCGTCCGCGGCCAGGTGGAGGTGGCCACCACGGCCGGCCGGATCGAGTCCGTCGCCCTCGTCCCGGAGGACCCGCAGGCCTGTGCGGAGGCCGTCGACGCGATCCTCGCCGCCGAGTGGGTCGTGCTCGGCCCGGGGTCGTGGTTCAGCTCGGTGATCCCGCACCTGATGGTGCCCGGACTGCGTCGTGCCCTCGCCGAGACCGCCGGGCGGCTCGTCGTGGTGCTCAACCTCGAGGCGCAGGCGGGCGAGACGACCGGCTTCGGCCCCGCCGACCACCTCGCCGTCCTGTTCGAGCACGCGCCCGACCTGACGGTCCACGCGGTGCTCGTCGACGCGTCCGCGATCGCGGGCGACCACGCCCGGCTGGAGAAGGACGTGGCCGACCGTGGGGCCCGCCTGGTCGTCGCCGACATCGCCGTGCCGGGGGAGCCGCGCCACGACCCCGACCGGCTCGCGGAGGCGTTCCGGAAGGTCGTGGAGGAGGCCTGAATCACGCCTGCGCGGGTGGCTTGACCGTTCCCGCCGAGGGTCGTTGACCTACGTGGCAGGATTCGCCCCATGGCTATGACGGCACAGGTGAAGGCAGAGCTCGCCTCCACCCAGATCACCAAGACCTGCTGCCGCAAGGCCGAGGTCGCCTCGATGCTCCGCTTCGCCGGCGGCCTGCACATCGTGAGCGGCCGCATCGTCGTGGAGGCCGAGCTCGACACCGGCGCCGCGGCCCGCAGGCTCCGCACCGACATCTCCGAGGTCTACGGCCACCCGTCCGACGTGGTGATGGTCCAGGGCAACGGCATCCGCAAGGGCAGCCGCTACATCGTGCGCGTCACCAAGGACGGCGAGGCCCTGGCCCGCCAGACCGGTCTGCTCGACCAGCGCGGCCGCCCCGTGCGCGGCCTGCCGCCGGCGGTCGTCAGCGGCGGCGGGTGCGACGCCGTCGCCGCCTGGCGCGGTGCCTTCCTGGCCCACGGCTCGCTCACCGAGCCGGGCCGCTCGTCCTCGCTCGAGATCACCTGCCCCGGCCCGGAGGCCGCGCTCGCCATCGTCGGCGTCGCCCGGCGTCTCGGCATCTCCGCCAAGGCCCGTGAGGTGCGCGGCGTGGACCGCGTGGTGATCCGCGACGGCGACGCGATCGGCGCGCTGCTGACCCGGCTCGGCGCCCACGAGTCGCTGATGGCCTGGGAGGAGCGGCGGATGCGGCGCGAGGTCCGCGCCACCGCCAACCGTCTCGCCAACTTCGACGACGCCAACCTGCGCCGCTCGGCCCGCGCCGCGGTGGCCGCCGGTGCACGCGTGGAGCGGGCCCTGGAGATCCTCGGCGAGGAGATCCCCGACCACCTCCGCCAGGCCGGCCACCTGCGCCTCGAGCACAAGCAGGCCTCGCTCGAGGAGCTCGGGCAGCTGCACGAGCCCGTGCTCACCAAGGACGCGATCGCCGGCCGCATCCGACGCCTGCTGGCGATGGCCGACAAGCGCGCCGAGGACCTCGGCATCCCCGACACGGAGTCGTCGCTGACCCCGGAGATGCTGGCCGACGAGGGCTGACCGCCCCGACGTCCCAGGGCGTGTCTAGCGGGCCTTCTCCCGCAGCGAAGCCCCGCGGGCCCGGCGTACGGTCGCCCAGGCGCTCAGCAGGGCGACCGTGCCGAGCAGGACGGCCACGACGAGCGCGGTCGCGGTCAACAGTGCGGGATCGATCCGTGGCACCACCCGCGGCCACGAGGCCTCCTCGACCTGGCCGAGGGTGATGCGACCCAGCACGATGAGCTGAGCGCCCGCACCGGCCAGCAGGCCCGCGACGGCCGCGGCCCCGAGCACCACCACCTGCTCCACCGCCACCGACGACAGGACCGAGCGGCGTCGTACGCCGACCACGCTGAGCGCCGCGGCGTCCATCCGGCGCCCGGGCAGCTGGATCGCCGTGGTGACCACGAGGCCGGCCACCGCCATCAGCAGCACGAGGACCGACGCGACGAGGTAGAGGCGCAGGGCCAGGGCGTACGCCGTCCCGTCGAGGCGCTCGCGCTCCTGGGCGTAGACGCGCTCCACGGCGAGACCCTGCCCCGCCAGTGCCGCCGTGACGCGTTCGGGGGTGTCGGCCGATGCCAGGACCCGGACCTCGAACTCCTCCTCGTAGACCGTGCGGTTGGTGGTCAGGACGGAGTAGTCGATCAGCACGCCCTCGGGGCCGAGGAACGGCACGCTCTCCGCGACCAGCACGGGCTCGGAGGGCGGGGGACCGCCGACGGTGGAGGTGGCGGCGCCCGCGGCGACACGGCCCAGGCGGTCCACGGCCTCCCGGCCGGCCACGACGGGTCGCAGGCCACCCATCCCCGACGTCAGGGCGGCCTTGCCGGTCCCGTCGGCGGTGACGACGAGGCCGGTGTCGTCGACCTGCACGTCCTGCGCGGCCTGGGTGACGCCCTCGTCGACGAGGTGCCAGTCCCCGCGGGTGAGCACGTCGGAGGCGTCGGCGCCGTCCGCCTCGAGCGGACCGACGACGTACTCGCCGGAGAGATCGGTGGGCAGGCCGGCCGGTCCGGCGAGGGCGAGACCCTCGACCGTGCAGCCGCGCTGACAGGGGACGCGCTCGGTGGCGGTCGACGTGCCGGGCCCGAACGGTCCGACGTAGGCGTTGAAGGTGTCGCCGCCCGCGGTGCGCATCCGCATCTCGACGGTGACCTCGCCGGCCGCGGGTGGCACGGTCAGGCCCAGCCGGAGGCGGGCCGCGGTCAACGGGGGCGTCGGCGGCCGGGTGATGGCCTCGACGACGTCGTCCGTGCTGTGCCCGGGCGTCCAGGAGGGGTCCCACAACGAGGCGGTCGCCAGGCGCGGCACGTCGGCGACCACGTAGACGCCGTCCTGGGCGTTCCAGGTGCCCGTGGCCATCAGCCACCGGCCGTCGGGGTCGAGGCGGTGGGTGAGCGCCACGGCCTCGCTCATCGGCAGCTCGCTCGACCAGACCGTGCTGGCCGGGGCCTGGGTGGCGGCCACGCTGGCCCGCCAGGCGCCGGCCGCGTCGAAGGTGCCGGCACCGAAGGTGACGACCGCGATCGCGATGGTCAGCGGGAGCACGACGAGGGTGCCGACCGAGCGCCGCGCGACGGCCCGCACGGCCAGGAAGCCCGCGATCCCACGTGCCGGTCGGCGCGCGAGCGCCCGTGCGGCCGCGCGGGTGCCGGCGGCCGCGGCGAGCCCCAGGACGGCCGCGATCAGCAGCGGCAGCACGAGGTCGGCCGCGTCGGTGGCGCCGCCGGCCGGCCGGGTGAGCGCGGCGACCACCAGGACGAGGGTCAGCGCCACCAGCGCGAGGGCGACCAGCACCGCGAGCCGACCCGCCGGGCGGGGCCGGGCCTGGCCGCTGAGCTGGTCGGCGAGGCTGCGCGCGAGGACCGCCCGCGTCGCGACGATGCAGACCGCGACGGAGCAGGCGACGACGGCGACGGATGCGAGCACGGCGTACGACGGCACCGGCACCGGTAGCCCGGCGGGCAGCCATGCCCGCACCAGGGCCCAGGTGAGGGCCGCGCCGCCCGCGACGCCGACCGGCACGGCCAGGGCGACGAGGAGCAGCGGCTCGCTCAGCGCCAGCAGCCAGGTCCGTCGGCGGTCGGCGCCGCGCAGCGAGGCCAGGGCCAGGTCGGGGACCCGCAGCTCGCCCGCTGCCGACGTCAGGCGGCTGAGCAGGGCGAGGGCGACGAGGACGAGCGAGACCACGGCCGGGGTGACCGCGAGGAGCGCGGACCGCCGCTCGCGGTCGACGTCGGTGACGATGCCGTCGAGGTCGTTGTTGGAGATCTCGGCGGCGGTGCCCACGGCGAGCTGCTGCGGTGCGGGGTCCGCGGCGGCGCGCCGGGCCAGCGCGGGCAGGTCGGCGGCGTCCAGGTCTGCCGGCACCTCGATGCGGCTGTCGACCCGCACCAGGAGCAGGCTCGGTGCGAGCCCGGCGAGCTGGTCCGGAGCGACGAGGTACGGCGCCGGCTGCCGGGCGATGTCGGTGACCTGCCGTCCCGGCCGCACCGTGGCCGGGACCGACGCGAGCCGACCGGGCTCGAACCAGTAGTCCTCGAGCGCCTCGCGCCGCTCGGACGAGACGGTCGGGCCCGAGGGGTAGGCGTAGGTGCCGACGAGGGTGAGCGTGCCGAACGGCTCGCCCAGCTCGATCCGGTCGCCGAGCTCGTACCCGTCCTCCTCCGCGTCGCCGGCCAGCACGGCCACCTCGCCCGGCGCGGCCGGGCAGCGGCCCACGAGGTCGAGGTGCGCGCAGGCGTCGGGCTTCGCCATGAGCATCACCTCGCCGAGGGAGCCCGGAGCGAGCACGCGGCTGGTCTCCAGCTGGGCCGTGGGGGCGTGCTGGTCCGGCGGCAGGACGAGCTGGGCGAGCGTGTCGTCGAGCAGGGCGCCCGGGTCGTCGACGGCGCTGCTCGGCCGGACCTCCCAGGTGCGCCCGGTCAGGACGTTGCGCTCCTCCTCGAGCCGCGTGACGGCGTACGCGTTGCCGACGGCGGCGGCGAAGGACGGGCCGAGCACGGCCGATCCCAGCGCCACCACCAGCAGGAGCAGGGTGCCGAGGGAGAGCAGGGAGCGCGACCGCAGGCCGTCGAGCGCCACCCGGATCACGGCGCCACCTCCTCACGCAGCCGGGCCGGGAGGCTCGCGCGGTCGGCGACGTGGCCGGTCCACCAGGTGGAGAGCCCGGCGAGCAGGGTCGCGACCGTGCCGGCCAGGACGAGCGCGAGGACGCGGGGTCCGGTGTCGAGGGGGAGCTGTCCCGGGCCGGCGGTCAGCACCGGCAGCGCGTCGGAGAGGGTCGAGACGACCAGCAGCGTCGCCGCGACGCTCGCCAGGCCGGCCACGAGCGCCATCACCACGACCTGCAGGCGGCCGGCGGCGGCCTGGTCGGACCGGCGTACGCCGACGAGGCGCAGGACCGCCCGCTCATGGGTCCGCTCGCGTCGCAGCCTGGCGGCCGGCAGCGCGACGGCCAGCAGGCCCAGCAGCGCGCCGCCGGCAGCGAGCAGGGCGAACCGGCCCGCCGCCCCGTCGTTGGCGGCCTCGACGACCTGCCGCGAGAGCTCGGACCCGGGCCGGGGATCGCCGACCTGGGCCAGCACGCTCTCGGGGGTGTCGGCACGCGCGAGGACCAGCGGCTCGGCGCGCGCCACGGCACCGGTGCCCGGGACCACGGAGGTCGGCAGGTCGAGCACGCTGCCCGCCGCGCCCACGACGGGCAGGGCGTCGGCGGTCGCCAGCACGCGGGCCGGCCGCGCCATGCCGCCGGTGGTCGGCGCCTCCGGCGCGTCGGGCCACTCCACGCTGCTCGTGGCCAACACCGGCGTGGCCCAGGGCGACCTGTCGGTCGCGAGGTAGCTGGTGCCGGCGCTGCTCGGCCGGACCCGGAGCCGTTCCGGGGTGGCCGCGACCTCGCCCGGTGGCCGGTCGTCGGGCTCGGCCAGGACCCACGGCCGGTCCAGCAGGTCGAGCCCGCCGAGGTCGAGCTCGGTCAGGGTGAGGGCGGGCCGCTGGCAGCGCGGCTGGGCCCAGGTGTCGTCGTTGCACGGGAAGCCGATCGCGACCTCCATGCCGGTCACCCGGCAGCCCGTCTCGCAGCGGACCAGGTCGGCGGACACGGTCGTCGGCGTCCCCGGGGTCGGCCGGGCGAAGACGGTCTGCCGGCCCGACCCGGACGGGCTCACCGTCAGCACGTCGAGGCGCAGGGGGCGCGGGCGGGCGCCCGCGAGGGAGAGGCGGGCGGTGAGGCGGCGTCCGGTGGTGACCGGCTCGGGGTCCGTCCCGGCGGCCGCGGCGCCGAGGTCGGAGACCTCGTCGGAGCCGTCGGAGGCGGCGGTGCCCGCCAGGCGGTCACCGACGACCCGCTCGTAGCGGGCGGTGTCGAGGTAGACCCGACGCGAGATCGGCCGGTCGTCCTCGAGGACGCGGATCGCCGCCATCAGCCACTGGCCGTCCGGGTCGGCCTCGCGGGTCGCCTCGAGCAGGTCGTCGGCAGGTCCGTCGTACGGCACGACCAGGGGCGTCGCGGACGTCACGAGCGAGGTGTCGCGCGCCCAGTCGTGGACGGCCAGCGCGGTGTTGACGGCGCACCCGAGGAGCACGGCCGAGCCCACCAGGACGGGGAGACCGGTCGCGGCCCGCGGCAGCGCGAGCCGGTGGCCGGCGAGCGACGGCCCGAGGCCGGGACGCCGGGCGAGCCGGCTCGCGACCAGCCGGACCACCGCGGTCGCCAGCAGCCCCGCGGCGAGGCCCACGACCACGGGGGCGGTGAAGGCCCAGGCGTCGGGGGCGGTCGAGGAGCGCCGGAGCAGGGCGACGACCGCGGCCACCGCGACGACGACGGGCACGAGGGCGGCCAGGGCGCTGGCGCGGCGCGCCCGCTCGGCACCGGCGGGGCGGAGCAGCTCGGTCAGGGGTCCGCGCAGCGCGACCACCATGGCGGTGACGACGGTGGCCGAGGCGAGGAGCCACACCGCGGCGACCAGCGCCGGGGACGCGACCTCGGCGCCCAGGGCCAGCGGCACGGCAGCACCCGCCACGCCGCCGAGGAGCGCGGTCAGCATCGGTTCGGCGACGAGCGCGGTCACCCAGCGCACGCCGCGGCGTCCGTGCAGGCGCAGCAGCGCCGCCTCCTGCCGACGCGCGGCACCGAGGGCGAGACCGGCGCCGGGGAGCACCCCGGCAGCGAGCACGACCAGCGGCACGAGGAGGGCGGGCCGGCCGCCCGCGTCGGCGAGGACGGTGGCCGCAGTGACCACCGCGATCGCCGCGGCGACGGGCAGGTGGGTGCCACGCCGGGCCCACCAGCCGGCCGCGACGCGCAAGGTCATGCGATCCGGCCCTCGTCGATCGCGACGTGGTGGTCGGCCAGCTCGACGATGGCGGGGTCGTGGGTCGCGATGACGACGACGCACCCCCGCTCGGCCTCGGCGCGCAGGGCGTCGAGGACGACCGCGACGTTGCCCTGGTCGAGCTCGCTCGTCGGCTCGTCGGCGAGCAGCACCGGCGCTCCCACCACCAGGCCGCGGGCACAGGCCACGCGCTGCAGCTGACCGCCCGAGAGCTCCTCCACCTGGCGGTCGCCGAGGTCGGCGATGTCGAAGCGGGCCAGCGCGGCCTCGGCGCGGTCGGAGGCGTCGGTCCACGAGGTGCCGCGGGCGCGCAGCGCGATGGCGACGTTCTCGCGGGCCGACAGGATGGGGACCAGGCCGTAGACCTGCAGCACGAAGGCGATCTCCGGCGGCGGGTCGCCGTCGCCCTGCCACGTCGCGCGTCCGTCGTACGTCGCGTCGCCCGTGCTCGGCGCGATCAGGCCACCGGCGATCGAGAGCAGCGTCGTCTTGCCCGACCCGCTCGGTCCGGACAGCGCGGTCACGCGCCCGGCAGCGAACGTCACGGAGACGTCGTCGAGCAGGAGGGGCCCGGGCTGGTAGCTGACGTGGTCGAGGACCAGGTCGCCGGTCCCGTTCGGCTCGGGACTCAGCGCGGGGTTCATCGTGGGGTTCATCGCAGGCCGTCCCGCGGGATGCCGGTCTCGTCGGCAGGGTGGCTGATCACGATCCGACGCGGCTCGGCGTCGACGCGGACGAGCGTGCCGGCGGGCCACTGGGTGGTCAGGTGCGAGGGCAGGTGGAGGACCCCTTCGCTGCCGATGACGGCGTACTCGGCGCCGTGGTGCCCCTCGGAACCGACCCGACCGCCCTTCATCGTCACGGTGCGGGGGAAGGTCGCGGCGACCTCCGGCTGGTGGGTGACCACCACGACGGTGGTGCCGAAGTCGCGGTTGAGGTCGTGGAGCAGGCCGACGACGGCGTCGCGGTCCACGTGGGAGAGCTGGCTGGTCGGCTCGTCCGCGAGGAGCAGGCCGGGCGTCGTGGCGACGGCGCACGCGAGGGCCAGGCGCTGGCGCTGGCCGCCCGACATCGTGCTCACCACCTGGTCGGCCTGGTCGGTCAGGCCCACCCGGTCGAGCAGGTCGGAGACGCCCGGCGCCCGGTCGGCCTCCTCGGTGGTCATGCCGATGCGGGCGAACTCCACGTTGCGTCGCGCCGTCGTGTAGGGGAGGAGGTTGCGCGTCGACCCCTGCAGCATCGTCGCCACGCGGCGGGCGCGGAGCCGGGACAGGTGTCGCTCGCTCATCCGCGAGATGTCGTCGTCCCCGAGCAGGATGCGCCCGGCGCTGGGCCGCTGGATGCCGCCGAGGAGCGCGAGCAGGGTGGACTTGCCCGACCCGCTCGGGCCGAGGAACGCGACCCGCTCGCCCGGGGCGATCTCGAGGTCGACGCCCTGCAGCGCCACCACGTCGTGGCCCTCGAAGGTGCGGTAGAGGTGCACCACGCCCGCGCACCGGACGCCGATGCCGCCCCCGTCCTGCACGTGAAGCCCCCTGAAGCTGGATCGTCGTACCGCCCCGGCCGCTCCGGAACGCTGGGACATCATGCACCTGCGCCGAGGACCCGAGGTGCGACGACGCCGTTTGATCGATCCAAAGTTACCGGTCCGTACCGCGGGCGACCGCGGGTCGCGCAGGACCGGGCGCCCGATATGGTCGTAGTGGTCACCAAAGGCCACAGCTGTCGACGGGGTCACCGAAGGCCCCACCAAGGAGGCATGACCCATGACTGTCCGCGTAGGTATCAACGGCTTCGGCCGCATCGGCCGCAACTTCTTCCGCGCCGTGCGCGCCTCGGGCGCCGACATCGAGATCGTCGGTGTGAACGACCTGACCGACAACGCCTCGCTGGCGAACCTGCTCAAGTTCGACTCGATCCTGGGCCGGCTCGACGCCGACGTGTCCAGCGACGACACGTCGATCAAGGTGGGCGACCAGACCATCGCCGCGTTCGCCGAGCGCGACCCGTCCGCCCTCAAGTGGGGTGACCTCGGTGTCGACGTCGTCGTCGAGTCGACCGGCTTCTTCACCGACGCGACCAAGGCCAAGGCCCACGTCGACGCCGGCGCCAAGAAGGTCATCATCTCCGCGCCCGCCTCCAACGAGGACATCACGATCGTGATGGGCGTCAACCACGAGCTCTACGACCCCTCGGCCCACACCGTCATCTCCAACGCGTCGTGCACGACCAACTGCCTCGCGCCGATGGCCAAGGCGCTGCACGACGGCCTCGGCATCAACAAGGGCCTGATGACGACCATCCACGCCTACACCGCCGACCAGAACCTCCAGGACAACATCCACAAGGACCCGCGTCGCGCCCGCGCCGCCGCGCTCAACATGGTGCCGACCTCGACCGGCGCGGCGAAGGCCATCGGCCTCGTCCTGCCCGAGCTCAAGGGCAAGCTCGACGGCTACGCCATGCGCGTCCCGGTCCCCACCGGCTCCGCCACCGACCTGACGTTCGAGGCCAGCCGCGAGACGTCCGTCGACGAGGTCAACGAGATCGTCAAGGCCGCCGCCGACGGGCGCTACCTGCGCTACTCGACCGACCCGCTGGTCTCCACCGACATCGTCACCGACCCGGCGTCCTGCATCTTCGACGCGCCCCTCACCAAGGTGATCGGCAACCAGGTCAAGGTGCTCGGCTGGTACGACAACGAGTGGGGCTACTCCAACCGTCTCGCCGACCTCATCTCCTACGTCGGCACGTCGCTCTGACCCATGGCCGAACCCACCGCTGGCATCGAGTCCCTCGGTGACCTGAGGGGCAAGCGCGTCCTGGTCCGCTCGGACCTCAACGTGCCCCTCGACGGCACCACCATCACCGACGACGGCCGGATCCGCGCGAGCGTCCCGACCATCACGCAGCTGTCCGACGCGGGCGCCCGGGTGGTCGTCACCGCCCACCTGGGCCGCCCCAAGGGCGCGCCCGACCCGGCGTACTCGCTGGAGCCGGTCGCCGGTCGGCTGTCCGAGCTCCTCGGGCGGCCCGTGGCGTTCGCGACCGACACGGTCGGCGCGAGCGCAACCGAGACCGTCGCCGGCCTGGCGGACGGTGACGTCGCACTGCTGGAGAACGTCCGCTTCAACGACGGCGAGACCAGCAAGGACGACGAGGTCCGCGGCGCGTTCGCCGACCAGCTCGCCCAGCTGGCCGACGCCTTCGTCTCCGACGGCTTCGGCGTCGTGCACCGCAAGCAGGCGAGCGTGTACGACGTCGCGCTGCGGCTGCCGTCCGCGATGGGCGGCCTGGTGGCGGCGGAGGTCGACGTGCTGCGGCGCCTGACGGAGGACCCCGAGCGGCCCTACGTCGTGGTGCTGGGCGGGTCGAAGGTCTCCGACAAGCTCGGGGTCATCGACAACCTCATCGACAAGGCGGACAAGCTGCTCATCGGCGGCGGCATGGTCTTCACCTTCCTCAAGGCCCAGGGCCACGAGGTGGGCAAGAGCCTGCTCGAGGCCGACCAGCTCGACACCTGCACCCGCTACCTCAGCGAGGCGGCGGACCGGGGCGTCGAGATCGTCCTGCCCACCGACGTCGTGGTCGACACGGCGTTCCCGTCGGGCGACCGCGAGCCGCAGCCGTCCGTCGTACCCGCGTCGGAGATCCCGGCAGACGCCCTCGGCCTCGACATCGGGCCCGAGTCGGCGGCCGCCTTCGCGGCGGCGCTCGCCGATGCGAGGACGGTCTTCTGGAACGGGCCGATGGGCGTGTTCGAGACCGACGCGTTCGCCGGCGGCACCCGTGCCGTGGCGCAGGCGCTGACCGAGATCGACGGCCTGTCGGTCGTCGGCGGCGGCGACTCCGCCGCGGCCGTGCGCCAGCTCGGCTTCGACGAGGCCGCGTTCGGGCACATCTCCACCGGCGGTGGCGCGTCGCTGGAGTTCCTGGAGGGCAAGGAGCTCCCGGGCATCGCCGTACTCGAGAGGGGCTGACCGTGGCCGAGACCAAGACGAACCGCACGCCGCTGATGGCGGGCAACTGGAAGATGAACCTGAACCACCAGGAAGCGGTGGTGACGGTCCAGAAGCTCGCCTGGACGTTGTCGGACAAGCGCCACGACTTCGGCAAGGTCGAGGTGGTCGTGGTGCCGCCGTTCACCGACCTGCGCTCGGTGCAGACGCTGGTCGACGGTGACCGCCTGTCGATCCGCTACGGCGCCCAGGACGTCTCCGTCCACGACAACGGCGCCTACACCGGCGAGGTCTCCGCGGCCATGCTGTCCAAGCTGGGCTGCTCCTACGTCGTGGTCGGGCACAGCGAGCGCCGGATGTACCACAACGAGTCCGACGAGCTGGTCAACGCCAAGGCCCACAAGGCGCTCCACGCCGGGATGACCCCGATCGTGTGCGTCGGGGAGGGTCTCGACGTACGCAAGGCCGGCGAGCACGTGCCCTTCACGCTCACGCAGCTCGACGGCTCGCTCGACGGGTTCTCCGCCGAGCAGCTCGCCGGCCTCGTGGTCGCCTACGAGCCCGTCTGGGCCATCGGCACGGGCGAGGTGGCGACCCCGGACGACGCGCAGGAGGTCTGCGCGGCCATCCGCGAGCGCGTCCGCGAGGTGCACGGCGACGGTGCGGCCGACGGCCTGCGGATCCTCTACGGCGGGTCGGTCAAGGCCGCGAACGTCGGCGGGATCATGGAGAAGGCGGACGTCGACGGATGCCTCGTCGGGGGAGCCAGCCTGCAGGTCGACGAGTTCGGCGGGATCTGCCGTTTCTACGACATGCCCGTGCTGTGAGGCGCTCACCGGTTCCCGGCGTACGTGACGTAGGCTTCCGCTCGTGATTCTTGCTTTCACCATCCTGCTCGTCCTGACGAGCGCGATCATGATCCTGCTGGTGCTCCTCCACAAGGGCCGCGGAGGCGGCCTGTCCGACATGTTCGGTGGCGGCGTGTCCAGCAGCCTGGGGGGATCGTCGGTCGCTGAGCGCAACCTCGACCGGTTCACGATCGGGGTCGGCCTCATCTGGTTTTCCTGTGTTGTCGCCCTCGGCCTGCTCATGGCCTACCAGGGCTGAGTGTCCCCCGAGCGTTTCTGAGAAGGAGTCGTCATGGCTGGTGCTGGAAACGCGATCCGCGGTAGTCGGGTCGGGGCCGGCCCGATGGGTGAGGCCGAGCGTGGCGAGGCCGCGCCGCGGCAGGCAGTGACGTACTTCTGCAGCCACGACCACCGGTCCGTGGTGACCTTCGCGATCGAGGCCGCGGTGCCCGAGTCGTGGGACTGCCCGAAGTGCGGCCTGCCGGCGAGCCTCGACTCCGAGAACCCGCCCCCGGCCCCCAAGATCGAGCCCTACAAGACGCACCTCGCCTACGTGAAGGAGCGTCGCAGCGAGACCGAGGCGGCCGACATCCTCGACGAGGCCGTCGCCCTCCTGCGCAGCCGCCGCAAGGCCGGCGAGATCATCTTCTGACCCGGTACGGGTCGAGTCGGCCCGTCCTGAGCCGTCTGCAACGGGTCGAGTCGGCGCGTCCTGAGCCGCCAGGGGCGTCGAGTCGGCGCGTCCTGAGCAGTACGAGTGTCGAGTCGGCGCGTCCGTCTCAGGCTGCGTGCCGCCCTCGTGAGCGGCGTACGCCATCGAGGATGACGTCCTCGATGCACGCTTGAGGCCCGTACACGTCCGACGACCACACCGGCTCCATGATCCAGTCCTCGTCGTCGCGCAACCACCCGAAGCGCGCTTCGTCGTCGTCCTCGTGCTGCTCGCCCGTGTGCCACTCGAGCCCTTGAAACTCCACACCGAAGCGCAGATCTCGGTTGCCCACGTCGATGAAGGCTCGCCGGCCATGGGAGACCACCTCGATCTGTGGCTCGGGGGGAGGGACCGGGAGGTTGAGCCAACGCCAGCGCACCACTGTCTCGCCTCCGGACTGCGACCGACCATCCGTGTGGGGCGCGACCAGCCGCAAGGTGGTCACCCAGCGCATCCGCTTGAACCGGTCGATCTCAGCGAGCAGCTCCTCGAGGCTGAACGCACCGAGTCGGTGCAGGGCGTCGAGCGCGGTGAGTGCCGGCTCCGGCCATCGCTGCCGCCCCAGGTCGAGCGCGGTACGAAGGGGTGTGGTCATCCGAACGCCGTCGACGACTGTCAGGTCGCTGTCGAGGAAGGAGCGCTCGCCGCTGTCGGCAAGCTTGTTGCGCAACCGTCCTCGCCCGTGAGGCAGGTAGATGGCGATCGGCATCGCGTGGAGGTGCTCGTTCGGGTGGAGGAGCATGTCCGCTCCTTGCGCCCAACCGGCGTGCCGGTCCACCACCACGGCGTCGGGCGGCGTCACGAGCCTGAGGCACGCGAGTCGGTGCGCGATGTCGTCGGGCGCCTGCGCGGCGACGTGCACGCCCTTGATGGGCGTCCGGAGGAGCCCGGCCCGGCGGAGGACGCCAAGGTCGTGCGGACTGATCCCCTCCGCCGACGCGCTCCGCGTGGTGAACGGCGCGTCGAGCGGGAAGGGGAACGTGTCGTCGAGGTAGGGCAGCTGCAGCCACTGGGTCGTGTTCATGCCTGCACTGATCCCCGCAAGGCGCGCGCCCGACTCCTGGTCGACGCAATCTGTGGACAGACGTCAGGACAAGCCGACTCGACCCGATGTAGACGTCAAGACGCGCCGACTCGACCCGATCTGCCCGTCAGGACGCGCCGAGTCGACACTCTCTGGCGGTCAGGACGCGCCGCCTCGACTGGTCAGAGGGCGGAGGCGGCGGCCTCGTCGAGCCACCAGACGGTCTCCTCGCCGCGTACGCCGCGGGCGGGGGTCTCGGCGACCGACCCGTCGGCGGCGAGCGCGCGGGCGACCGCCTCGGCCTTGCCGTCGCCGCTCGCGATGAACCACACCGCGCGACAGCGCTCCATCGCCTCGAAGGTGAGGGTGACGCGGTCGGGTGGGGGCTTCGGGGAGTCGTGGACGGCGACGGCTATCGCGTCGCGGGCCTCCAGGGCATCGTGGCCCGGGAACAGCGACGCGCAGTGGCCGTCGGGGCCGATGCCGAGCATCAGCACCTCGAAGAACCCGGCACCGTGCTCACGCAGCGCCTCGCCGTAGGCCGCCGCGGCGTCCTCGGCCGTCGCGACCTGGTCGCTCGCCGGCACCTCGTGGACGTTGGCCGCATCGACGGGGACGTGGTCCAAGAGCGACTCGCGGGCCTGGCGTGCGTTGCGGTCGGGGGAGTCGGCGGGGACGAAGCGCTCGTCACCCCACCAGAACACGACGCGGGACCAGTCGACCGCGGAGTCGACGGCCCGGCGGGCGAGCTCGCGGTGGAGCTCCTCGGCGATGGTCCCGCCGGTGAGCCCGACCTGCGGCACCTCCCCGCGGGCCTGCGCGGCCTCGAGGCGGTCGAGCAGTGCGGAGGCGATGTCGCCGACGAGCACGTCGGCGTCGTCGTGGCGGCGGACCTCGGGCTCGTTCACTTCTTGCTCCTCAGCTTGACCAGGCGGGCGGCGACCTCGGCATAGACGTCGTCCTCGTCGAGGCGGCGCAGCTCCTCGGCAAGGAGTGCCGGCACCTCCCGGCGCTTCAGCGCGACCGGCCGGTCGGGCCGGTTGGGGGAGGTGAACGTCGCCAACCGGCCGTCGGCACGGGAGATGCGGATCGGGCCGTCCCGGGTGTCCATGCAGACCTCGGTGATGCCGGGGCCGTCGGAGTTGCCGCGGGCGACGTCGACCTTGAGGCGGTCGCTGAGCCAGGCCACGAGCAGGTCGGCGCTGGGGCTGATCCGCTCGGCGGTCACCTTGGCACCGGTCACCTTGAGGGGGTGCTGGTCCAGGGCCGCGGCGAGGAGCGCCCGCCACGGCGTCAGCCGGGTCCAGCTCAGGTCGGTGTTGCCGGGCGCGTAGGTGCGGCACTGGTTGAGCATCGCGGTGGACTTGCCGCGCGGGACCGCCGCGGAGTCGGTGATGCGACGCTGGGCCAGCGCGCCGAGCGGGTCGGCCGCGGGGTCGGCCGGCGCGGTCGTCGGCCACCAGATGGCGACGGGGGAGTCGGGCAGCAGCAGCGGCAGCACGACCGACTCGGCGTGCTTGACCACCTCGCCCTTCAGCCGGATGACGCGCGATCTCGCCGCCCCAGCCGTCGCCGCTGCCGACCTGGGCGTTGACCTCGGCGGCCCCGCGAGCGTCACCGAGGATGACGCCGAGGACCCGGGACGGGTGCTCGCGCGAGGCGCGCTTGGCCGCGGCCATCGCCTCGGCGGCGTCCTCCTCCGGAGCGACGATGACCAGGGTCATCACCATCCCCATCGCCGGACTGCCGGCGCGCGTGCGTGATCGGATGAACTCCGCGGCGATCTTGGACGAGTTGGTGTCGGTCAGCTCGATCATCTTGTCGGGGTCCCCTCGGTGTTGTTCGGCGGAGGAGCCGCTTGGGGCCCTCGCGGGACAGTGTGCCGGGGGAGCGAAGCGGGGGAGGTCGCTGTGTCGTGGGGTGACGCGTTGCGGGGGAGGCGAAGAACAGCGTGGGGTGACATCAGGGCCTCCTCCAGGTGCGGCCGTCACGGGCAAGCATCTTGTCGGCGGACTCAGGACCCCAGGTGCCCGAGTCGTACGGCTCCGGCTTGCCCTTCCGGGCCCAGAACTCGATCACGGGGTCCAGGATCTTCCACGAGAGCTCGACCTCCTCGTGGCGCGGGAACAGCGGCGGGTCGCCGAGCAGGACGTCGAGGATGAGGCGTTCGTACGCCTCGGCGCTGGCCTCGGTGAAGGACCCGCCGTAGGCGAAGTCCATGTTGACGTCGCGGATCTCCATCGCGGTGCCGGGCACCTTCGAGCCGAAGCGCAGCGTCATGCCCTCGTCGGGCTGCACCCGGATGACGAGGGCGTTGTGCGTCAGGTCCTCGGTCGCGGTCTGCGCGAACGGCAGGTGCGGCGCGCGCTTGAAGACGATCGCGACCTCGGTGACGCGCCTGCCGAGCCGCTTGCCGGTGCGGAGGTAGAACGGCACCCCGGCCCAGCGGCGCGTCTCCACGTTGACGGTGATCGCGGCGAACGTCTCGGTCGTGGAGGTCTTCCTGATGCCCTCCTCGTCGAGGAAGCCCTGGACCTTCTCGCCCCCGGCCCAGCCGGCGGCGTACTGGCCGCGGGCGGTGGTCAGGTCGAGACGCGGCGGCAGCGTCGCCGACTTGAGCACCTTCTGCTTCTCGATGCGCAGGCTCCGCGCGTCGAAGGCGATGGGCTCCTCCATCGCGACGAGCGCCATCAGCTGCAGGAGGTGGTTCTGGATGACGTCGCGCGCGGCCCCGATGCCGTCGTAGTAGCCCGCGCGACCGCCGATGCCGATGTCCTCGGCCATCGTGATCTGCACGTGGTCGACGTAGTTGGCGTTCCAGATCGGCTCGAACATGTTGTTCGCGAAGCGCATCGCCAGGATGTTCTGGACCGTCTCCTTGCCGAGGTAGTGGTCGATCCGGAAGACCGACCCCGACGGGAAGACGCCGTCGAGGATCTGGTTGAGCTCGCGGGCCGACTCCAGGTCGTGGCCGAACGGCTTCTCGACGACCACGCGGCGCCACTGGTCGGGTCCGGGGTCGGCGAGGCCGTGCTCCTTGAGCTGGCCCGACGACGGTGCCGAAGAACGCGGGCGGGATCGCGAGGTAGAAGGCCATGTTGCCGCCGGTGCCGCGCAGCTGGTCGAGCTCCTCGACCGTGCGGCGCAGGTGGTCGAAGGCGGCGTCGTCGTCGAAGTCGCCCGAGACGAAGCGGAAGCCCTCGGACAGCTGCTTCCAGACCTCCTCGCGGAACGGCGTACGGGCGTGCTCCTTGACCGCGTCGTGCACGATCTGCGCGAAGTCCTGGTCGGCCCAGTCGCGCCGGGCGAAGCCGACGAGGCTGAAGCCCGGCGGGAGCAGGCCGCGGTTGGCGAGGTCGTAGATCGCGGGCATGACCTTCTTGCGCGACAGGTCACCCGTCACGCCGAAGAGCACCATGCCGCAGGGGCCGGCGATCCGTGGCAGCCGACGGTCCTGCGGGTCACGCAGCGGGTTGGCGTGGGTCATGCGGGGTCCCCAAGTCGTTGTTCGGAGGAGCGGAGCGGGGGAGAGGAACGTCGTGGGGTGCTCATCGGCCTCGGTTCTCCTGGTAGTAGCGGATCAGCGACTGCGTGGAGGGGTCCTGCTCGGCGGCCACGGACGCGTCGCCCGAGATCGCCGGCCGCAGCTCCTGGGCGAGCTGCTTGCCGAGCTCGACGCCCCACTGGTCGAAGCTGTCGATGCCCCACACGGCGCCCTGGACGAAGGTGATGTGCTCGTAGAGGGCGATCAGCTGGCCCAGCACCGACGGCGTGAGCGCCGGCGCCATGATCGACGTCGTGGGCCGGTTGCCCGGGAACGTGCGCGCCGAGACCAGCTCCTCGTCGACGCCCTCCTCGCGGACCTCGTCGGCGGTCCTGCCGAAGGCGAGCGCCTTGGTCTGGGCGAGGAAGTTGGCGAGCAGGAGCTCGTGGACGTCGGTCTCGCCGTCGTCGCTGCGGTCGACGAGCTCGTACGACGGCTGCGCGAAGGCGATGAAGTCCGCCGGCACGAGCCGGGTGCCCTGGTGGATGAGCTGGTAGAAGGCGTGCTGGCCGTTGGTGCCGGGCTCGCCCCAGAAGACCTCGCCCGTGTCGTAGCCGACGGCCGAGCCGTCCCACCGCACGCCCTTGCCGTTGGACTCCATCGTCAGCTGCTGGAGGTAGGCGGGGAAGCGGTGGAGCAGCTGGGCGTAGGGGAGCACGGCGTGGGTGTGGGCACCGAGGAAGTTCGTGTACCAGACGTTGAGCAGCCCCATCCGGAGCGGCACGTTGGACTCCGGCGGCGCGCTGCGGAAGTGCTCGTCCATCGCGTGGAACCCGGCGAGCAGCTCGGCGAAGCGCTCCGGCCCGACGGCCACGACGAGCGACAGCCCGATCGCGGAGTCCATCGAGTAGCGCCCGCCGACCCAGTCCCAGAAGCCGAACGCGTTGTCGGGGTCGATCCCGAAGTCGGCCACCTTGTCGAGGGCCGTGGACACGGCGACGAAGTGCTGGGCGACCGCGGCCGCCTCGTCGGTGCCGGAGGGCAGGTGTTCCACGAGCCAGGCCCGGCACAGGCGGGCGTTGGTGAGCGTCTCGAGCGTGCCGAAGGTCTTGCTGGAGACGATGAACAGCGTCGTCTCCGGGTCGAGGTCGGACAGTGCCTGCCCGGCGTCGGTCGGGTCGATGTTGCTGATGAAGCGGCACGACAGCCCGTCCTGGCGGTAGGGCTCGAGCGCCTCGTAGGCCATCACGGGCCCGAGGTCGGACCCGCCGATGCCGATGTTGACGACCGTCGCGATCCGCTTGCCGGTCACGCCGGTCCACTCGCCCGAGCGCACGCGGTCGGCGAAGGCGTACACCCGGTCGAGCACCTCGTGGACGTCGGCCACGACGTCCTGGCCGTCGACGCTCAGTGACGCGTCGGCCGGCAGCCGCAGCGCCGTGTGCAGCACCGCGCGGTCCTCGGTGACGTTGATGTGCTCGCCCGCCAGCATGGCGTCGCGCCGCCCGGTCACGTCGACCTCGTCGGCGAGCGCGAGCAGCGCCGCCTCCACGTCACCGTCGAGGAGGTTCTTCGACAGGTCGACGTGGAGGTCGGCGGCGGCGAGGGTCTGGCGGTCGACCCACTCCGGCGTCAGCGTGGAGCGCAGGTCGGGCTCGTACGACGACGCGAGCTCGGCGAGCCGCGCCCACGCCTCCGTCGTGGTGGGGTCGACCGCTCTACTCATGCGCGAGCGGCCTCGAGGGACTTCGCGAGCGTGGTCTGCAGCTCGTCCCAGGCGACGACGAACTTGTCGACGCCCTCCTTGATGAGCACCTGGATCACGTCGTCGTAGTCGATGCCGGCGTCCTCGAGCGCCTTCATGTGGGCGGCGGCGTCGTCGTAGAACGGCCGGATGCGGTCGCCCCGCACCTCGCCGTGGTCGGCGACGGCGTCGAGGGTCTTCTCGGGCATCGTGTTGACGGTGTCCTCGACGACGAGGTCGACGACGTACATCGTGTCGTCGTAGTCGGGGTTCTTCACGCCGGTCGACGCCCACAGCGGCCGCTGCTTGCGCGCGCCCTTGGCCTCGAGCGCCGCCCAGCGCTCGCCGCTGAAGAACTCCTCGTACATCTGGAAGGCGAGCCGGGCGTTGGCGACGCCGGCCTTGCCGCGGAGGGCGGGGTCGGTGCCCGGTCCGTCCGTCATCGCCTCGAGCCGCTTGTCGATCTCGGAGTCGACCCGCGACACGAAGAACGACGCCACCGAGTGGATGTCGGCGAGCTCGTGGCCGTTGTCGGCGGCCTGCTCGAGGCCGGAGACGTAGGCCTCCATCACGTTGCGGTACTGCTCGAGGCCGAAGATCAGCGTCACGTTGACCGAGATGCCCGCGGCGATGGTCTCCGTGATGGCCGGCCAGCCCTCCTTGGTGCCGGGGATCTTGATGAGGAGGTTGGGCTGGTCGACGATCCGCCAGAGCTCGGCGGCCTCCTTGACGGTCTCGCCCGTGTCGTGGGCGAAGCCGGGGGACACCTCGATCGAGACGCGGCCGTCGACGCCGTCGGTGGCGTCGAAGACCGGGCGCATCACCTTGCAGGCCTCGCGCACGTCGTCGGTGGTGATGACCTGCGTGGCCTTGTCGACGTCGGCGCCCGCGGCGGCGAGCTCGCGCACCTGCGGGTCGTAGCGCTCGCCGTCGGCCAGTGCGGTCTGGAAGATGGCCGGGTTGGACGTGACGCCCACGACGTGGCTGTTCTTCACCAGGTCGGCCAGGTTGCCGGTCTCCAGCCGCTCGCGGGAGAGGTCGTCGAGCCAGATGGACACTCCGGCGTCGGCCAGGGCCTTGAGACGGTCGTTCATGTGGTGCCTCCTGATGTTCGGTGGGGACTGCGCGTCGGCGCAGCCGGTCAGGGCAGTCGGTGCAGGGTCAGTCGGTCAGGGTGCGCAGGCTGTCGCGGGCGGCGTTGGCCACCGCCTCGCCGGTGATGTCGAACTCCTCGTAGATCCGCGCGAAGTCGGCCGAGGCGCCGTAGTGGTCGATGGACACGATGCGGCCGTGGTCGCCGACGTACTCGCGCCAGCCCTGCTTGACGCCCGCCTCGACCGAGACGCGCGCCTTGACGGTGGGCGGCAGGACGGTCTCGCGGTAGGACTCCTCCTGCTCCTCGAACCACTCGAGGCAGGGGAACGACACCACGCGGGCGCGGATGCCGTCGGCGGCGAGGAGCTCGCGGGCGGCGACCGCGACCTGGACCTCGGAGCCGGTGCCCATGAGGATCACGTCGGGCTCGCCGTCGCGGTCCTCGATGGCCGGGGCGTCGACCAGGACGTAGCCGCCGCGGTGCACGTCGGACGTGTCGCTGAAGCCGTCCTCGCCGCGCGGGAAGACCGGGACGTTCTGCCGGGTCAGCGCGATGCCGGCCGGGTGGTCGGTGCGCTCGAGGACGGCGTGCCACGCGGCGGCCGTCTCGTTGGCGTCCGCAGGGCGTACGACGTCGAGGCCGGGGATGGCGCGCAGCGCGGCGAGGTGCTCGATCGGCTGGTGGGTCGGGCCGTCCTCGCCCAGGCCGATGGAGTCGTGGGTCCAGACGTAGGTGACGGGCAGGCCCATCAGCGCCGCGAGCCGGACCGATCCGCGCATGTAGTCGCTGAAGGTGAGGAACGTGCCGCCGAAGACCCGCGTGCCGCCGTGGAGGGCGATGCCGTTGAGGATGCCGCCCATGCCGTGCTCGCGGATGCCGAAGTGCAGCACGCGACCTGCGAGCGGGTCGCCGGTCCACTGGTCGGTCGAGCGGCTCTCGGGGATGAAGGACGAGGCGTCCTCGATCGTCGTGTTGTTGGACTCGGCGAGGTCGGCCGAGCCACCCCACAGCTCGGGCATCACGCCGGCGACGGCGTTGATCACCGCGCCGGACGCCTTGCGCGTCGCCACCCCCTTGGGGTCGGCGTCGAAGGTCGGGAGCGCGTCGGCGAGCCCGACGGGCAGCGCGCGGGTCTGCATGCGCTCGAAGGTCGCGACGACGTCCTCGGACGCCGCGCTCTTCCACGCGTCGAAGCGCTCCTGCCACGCGGCCTGCTGCTCCTTGCCGCGCGCGACGAGGGAGCGGGTGCGCTCGATGACGTCGGTGGGCACCTCGAAGTGCTGCTCGGGGTCGAAGCCGAGGATCTCCTTCGTGGCGGCCACCTCCTCCTCGCCGAGGGCGGAGCCGTGGGACTTGCCGGTGCCCTGCGCGTTGGGCGCGGGCCAGGCGATGACCGTGTGCAGGACGATGAGGCTGGGCCGGTCGGTGACCTCGTCGGCGGCGCGGACGGCGGCGTAGAGCTCGGGGACGTCCTCGACGTAGTCCGTGCCGTCGTTGGTCCAGTCGACGTGCTGGACGTGCCAGCCGTAGGCCTCGTAGCGGGCGCCGACGTCCTCGGTGAACGCGACGTCGGTGTCGCCCTCGATCGAGATCTGGTTGGCGTCGTAGATCAGGGTGAGGTTGCCGAGCTGCTGCGTGCCGGCGATCGAGGAGGCCTCGGCGCTGACGCCCTCCTGCAGGTCACCGTCGGAGCAGAGCGCGTAGACGTGGTGGGTGAAGGGCGAGTCGCCCTCGGCCGTGTCGGGGTCGAGCAGCCCTCGCTCGCGGCGGGCCGCCATGGCCATGCCGACGGCGTTGGCGACACCCTGGCCGAGCGGGCCGGTGGTGGTCTCCACGCCCGCGGTGTGCCCGTGCTCGGGGTGACCGGGCGTCTTGCTGCCCCAGGTGCGCAGCGAGCGCAGGTCCTCGATCTCGAGGCCCCACCCGCCGAGGAAGAGCTGGGTGTAGAGGGTGATCGAGCTGTGGCCGCAGGACAGCACGAAGCGGTCGCGACCGGTCCAGTGCGGGTCGGCGGGGTTGTGCCGCATCACCTTCTGGAACAGCAGGTACGCCGCCGGCGCGAGGCTCATGGCCGTGCCGGGGTGGCCGTTGCCGACCTTCTGGACCGCGTCCATCGCCAGGACCCGGGCGGTGTCCACACCCCGGCGGTCGATGTCGTCCCACTCGAGGGTGGCGGGCAGGGCGGACTTCTTGGTCAACGCAGTTCCTCTCGATGGAGTGCAACCGGGTGCAGTCAGGATCACAGCCCAGCAGGGGTGGCCTCGACTGCGACCCTATCGTCGTGGCCGAGTAGACTCGACCGTGCCCGAGGGTCGTCCCGGACGCCGGAACAACTGGCCGTTCATCCCTTCGGTTCCCTTGCTGTCCGCGTCCCATCCGTCCCCGTCCTCCCGAGGTTCTCCACCGTGTCCCATGCCGGCCCGAACGCAGCCGCGTCCGCCCGGCCGTCGACCGATGACCAGGGCGTCGCCAGCGATGCGCCGAAGTCGTGGCGCGACGTGGTCGCCGCCTACGTCGGGCTGACCAAGCCGCGCGTGATCGAGCTGCTCCTCCTGACGACGGTGCCGGTGATGTTCTTCGCCGAGCGCGGCATCCCCCCGCTGGGGCTGGTGGCCGCGACCGTCGTCGGTGGCGCGCTGTCGGCGGGCTCGGCCTCGGCCTACAACTGCATCTACGACCGCGACATCGACGAGCAGATGCGGCGTACGCGGCGCCGGGCTCTGCCCCGCCACATCGTCTCGCCGGTCTCGGCCCTCGTCTTCGCGACGGTGCTGGCCGTCCTGTCGACGGTCGTCCTGGCGCTGTGGGTCAACTGGCTCTCGGCCGCGCTGTCGGTGCTGGCCAACGCGTTCTACGTCCTCGTCTACACGATGCTGCTCAAGCGGCGGACCACGCAGAACATCGTGTGGGGTGGGCTGGCCGGCTGCTTCCCCGCGCTCATCGGCTGGACGGCGGTGACCGGCGAGCTGGCCTGGACGCCCGTCGTGCTCTTCCTCGTCGTCTTCTTCTGGACGCCCCCGCACACGTGGGCGCTCGCGCTGCGCTACCGCGAGGACTACCGCAACGTCGACGTGCCGATGCTCCCCGTGGTCAAGCCTGCGCCCGAGGTCGGACGACAGGTCGTCATCTACAGCTGGGTGATGGTCGCCACGTCGCTGCTGCTGTGGCCGGTCGCCGGGACGAGCCTGGTCTACCCGGTCGCCGCCGCCGTCCTCGGCGCCGTCTTCCTGGTCGAGGCGCACCGGATGTGGAAGCGCGCGAAGGGCTCCGAGGCCTTGACCGACATCAACCCGATGCGGCTCTTCCACGCCTCCAACCTCTACCTCTCCCTCCTTTTCGTCGCAGTTGCTCTCGACCCGCTGCTGGGTGGCTAGCGCACTTCGAACGTCTCGTCTGACGAATGCGAGAAACTTTAAGATCTTCTTGAGACAACGTTCCGTGTCCGCGGGCGCCGTTCCCCGTTGAATGCTCACAGGGGGAGACAGTGGGTCATCCCCCGCATCAGCAGGGGGTAGTTCTTACATGTCTTCACCACGTGAGCGACGCGACCGGACCGCTGGGGGAGCGGCCGGCCAGGGCGATCGTCGCCGCCCGATCCAGCGCGGCGTGACGAGGATCGTCACGCTCGTCCTCGCGGTCGGCTTCGCCGTCGTCGGGATCGCCGGGGCGGCCAGCGCGCACCACAACGACATCACCGGCACCGTCGCCTGCAAGACGGGCGGCGGCTGGGCCGTCACCTGGACGGTCGTCAACAGCGAGACCGTCACGGAGAAGATCACCGGGTCCACCCGTCCGTCGGTCGTCCCGGTCGGCACCACGTTCACGTCCCGGCAGGCGCGGACGTTCTCCGAGACCATCACCGCCAAGCCGACGGCGAGCGTCACGCTCAAGCTGGACGCGAAGTGGACCAACGGCAACACCAACACCAGCACGGGGAGCATCCCGGTCGCGAAGTTCGCGGACAACTGCAACGTCACCACCGTGCAGCCCCCGACGATCCCGGTCGTGGACGACTGCGGCCCGGGCAACGCGCACTACGGCGTGGTCCCGTCGGGGCCGTGGACCTCGGTCACCAACCCTGACGGCAGCGTCACGGTGACGGCCAACTCGGGCACCCAGTTCCCGGGCGGCAAGAAGAGCATCACCTACCCGGCGCCGACCGACAGCAACGAGCCCTGCCCGGTCCCGACCGTGCAGCCCCCGACCGTCCCGGTCGTGGACGACTGCGGCCCGGGCAACGCGCACTACGGCCAGGTCCCGTCGGGGCCCTGGACCTCGGTCACCAACCCGGACGGCAGCGTCACGGTGACGGTCACCCCGGGCAACCAGTTCCCCGGCGGACAGACGTCGGTCACCTACCCGGCGCCGACCGACAGCAACGAGCCGTGCCCGACCCCGCCGGTCGTGACGCCGCCGGTGGTCACGCCGCCCGTGGTCACCCCGCCCGAGGTGCTGCCCGCCGAGGCGCGCGTCGTGTCTGCCCGTGCCCGCATGATCGACAAGTGCGGCACCAGCGGTGACGTCTACAAGGTCATCAAGCGGACGGGCGTGGTCTACACGTCCAAGGGCAAGGTCCTGCGCCAGGGCGTGTGGCTGAAGGCCGGCGCCAAGCGCGTCACGGTCCGCGCCCACGCCGCCGACGCGTCCTACCGGCTGCAGGGCAAGAAGGTGTGGAAGATGACGTTCCGCACCCGTCCGTGCGCCAACGCACCGGAGGTCGCACCCAGCACCGGAGCGCGATGACCCGCTCCCGCGCTGCCGGGATCGTCGCCTCGATGGTCCTCTGCGCGACCGTGGTGGTCGGTCAGGGCGCGGCTCACGCCGCCCCTGACCGGCTCACCATCGGTCGCACCGGGACCGACGCGGCCATCATCAAGGTGCCGGCGCGCAACGACACCCTCGCCGTCGGCAACCAGCTCCGCGGCGCCGTCTACACCTGGTCCCAGGGCGACCCGCCCTGCGACCCCACCGGCAGCACCGTGTACGCCGGTCACGCCTGGCGTGCCGGCAACGGCGTCGCCGACCGATGGGGCTCGCTGCGCCGCGGCGACGTCATCGAGGTGGCCGGGTGCCGCTTCAAGGTCACCCGTCGGGAGTTCTGGCCGGCATCGAGGCGGATGGGGTCTCTCTACTCCGTCGCCGGGCCCGCCCGGATCGTGCTCGTCGGCTGCAAGGCCGACGACTACTCCCGCCGCACGGTGGTGTTCGCCCGCAAGATCGGGCGGTCCTGACCGCCCGTCCCTACGAGGGACCGATGCGGGTGGCGGCGTGCCTCTGGGGCGCGCCGTCCGCCCGCGCCTCGTCGGCGCCGCGGTGGGGCAGCACCGCGAGGGCGATGCGAGCCAGACCGGCGGCGAGGAGGCCGGCGCCGAGCATGTGGAGGGCGACCAGGCCCACGGGCAGGTCGAGCCAGTACTGCACCCAGCCGAGGACGCCCTGGAGCACCTCGATGAGCAGCACCAGCCCGGTCACGCGCGCCAGCCACGAGTGCCCACCGCGCAGCGCCGCGACCAGCAGGGCGACGGTCAGCGCGACGAGGACGTACACCGACACTGCGTGGACCTGCGACACCGTCGCCGGGTCGAGGCCGTTGCGGGGCGAGTCGGTGTCGCCGGCGTGCGGACCGGCCCCGGTCACGACCGTGCCCAGGTAGAGGACCACCCAGCCCGACGCGAACGTCGCCCAGGCGAGGGCGCGCGGCAGCGGCGGTGCCATCCCGCGGGTGGGACTGCGCAGCTCGTCGACCAGCGCGACGCAGACCATGATCATCGCCATCGACAGCAGGAAGTGACCGGCGACGACCCACGGGTTGAGGCCGGTGAGCACCGTGATCCCGCCCAGCACCGCCTGCAGCGGGATGCCGAGGCCGATCACCAGCGCCAGCCGCGTCGCGCGGCGGTGCCGCGCGCCGAGCGCGGCGAGGAAGCACAGCACGGCGACCGCGGCGAGGACGAAGGTCAGCAGCCGGTTGCCGAACTCGATGGCGCCGTGCAGCCCCAGCTCGCCGTGGGCGACGTACGACGCGTCGGTGCAGCGCGGCCACGTCGGGCACCCGAGGCCGGAGCCGGTGAGCCGGACGGCCGCGCCGGTGACGACGATGCCGATGTTGGCGACGAGGTTGGCCAGGGCGAGCGGCCAGAGGTACCGCGCGAGGCGGTCGAGCAGGGTGCGTCCCATCATTCCCACCTGAAGGTCTTGGCCGTGAGCAGTGCGCCGAGCACCGCCCAGGCGGCGAGCACGAGCAGCGAGCGGCCGTCGATGTCGGCGTGCACGAGCGTGGAGCGCATGGCCTCGCCGAGCGCGCCGGACGGCAGCCACTGGATCAGCCCCCCGGCGGCGCCGTAGGTGCTGGTCGGCAGCACGACGCCACCGCCTGCCATGAGGAGCAGGTAGACGAGGTTGGCCAGCGCGAGGGTCGCCTCCGCGCGCAGCGCGCCGGCGACGAGGAGCCCGAGGGACGCGAAGGCGGCGGTGCCCAGACCGACCGTGAGCACCAGGCCGACCACGGTGGTCGGCGGGCTGGCCAGCGAGGGCTCCCAGCCCAGGGCCAGCGCCACGACGACGAGCACGACGAGCTGCAGGGCGACGACGTTGAGCAGGGCCAGCACCTTGCCCAGGAGCAGGCCGTGGCGGGGGAGGGGCGAGGAGCCGAGCAGCTTGATCACGCCGTAGCGGCGCTCGAAGCCGGTGGCGATGGCCACCGACGTGAACGCGGTCGACATCACGGCGAGAGCCAGCACGCCCGGGGTGAGGAGGTCGACCGGCGCGTGCCCCTCGAAGGTGCTGCCGAGGCGACCCGCAGCGGCGACACCCCCCACGAGCACGATCACCGGGATCACGATCGCGAGCAGCAGCTGCTCGCCGTTGCGCAGCATGAGCCGCGCCTCCATGCGGGCCTGGGCGAGCACCATCCGGCCGAGGCCGGCCCCGCCGGGAGCGGGGGTGAAGGTGCCGGCCGGGCGGGCGCCGGTGGGCGCGGTGTCGGCGGGTGGGGCGCTCACGAGGGGGTCCCCGCGGCGTTGTTCGGAGGAGCGGAGCGGGGGAGGAGAACGTCGTGGGGTGTGTCCAGCTCCCGTCCGGTGAGCTCGAGGAAGACGTCCTCGAGGGTGCGCTGGCCGAGGGTGAGCGTCTGGGGGAGCACGGCGTGCTCCTCGCACCACCGCGAGACGCGGCCGAGGGTGGACGCGTCGGCAGGACCGTGGATGAGCATGCTCACCTCGTCGAGCTGGCGCACCTCGGTGAGCGGGCCGAGCTCGCGGCGCAGCGACTCGGGGGCGCCGTCGGGGAACGGGCGGTTGACGACCAGCCGGATGGTCGCGGAGTGGCCGCCGCGGGTCAGCTCGGCCGGGGTGCCGGAGGCGATCAGGGTGCCGCGGTCGATGATGTGGATGCGGTCGGCCAGGTGCTCGGCCTCGTCCATGTGGTGGGTCGTCAGCACGACCGTGACGCCGTCGGCCCGGACCTCCTCGAGCATCTCCCACGTCGTACGCCGGGCCTGGGGGTCCATGCCCGCGGTCGGCTCGTCGACGAACACCAGCTCCGGTCGTCCGACGAGCGCGATCGCCAGGCCGAGGCGCTGCTTCTGGCCGCCGGACAGCCGTCGGTAGGGGGTCCGGCCGCACTCGCCCAGGCCGAGCCGGTCGACGAGCATGGTCGTGTCGAGCGGTCGCGCGTGCAGCGAGGCCATGTGCTCCAGCATCTCCACGGCTCGTACGCCGCTCCAGGCGCCGCCGCTCTGCAGCATGACGCCGATCCGGGGGAGCAGCTCCGCGCGGTCGCGCTGCGGGTCGAGCCCGAGCACGCGGACCGTGCCGCGCTGGGCGACCCGGTAGCCCTCGCAGGTCTCGAGCGTCGTGGTCTTGCCGGCCCCGTTGGGCCCGAGGACGGCGGTGATCGATCCCCGCGCCACCTCGAGCGACAGTCCGTCGACGGCCACCTTGTCGCCGTACGCCATCACCAGACCGTCGATCTCGACGGCGGGGGAGGCGGGTGGCACGCACCGATTCTAGGTGCGCCTTATTGGGGAGCGGCTGTCGGTCCCCGCGACTAGCGTGGTCGGCATGACGCGATCCGCGATCGAGGCCGACGGCCTCGTCAAGCACTTCGGCGACACCGTGGCCGTGGACGGGGTGTCCTTCACCGTCCCCGAGGGCTCGGTGCTCGGGCTGCTCGGGCCCAACGGCGCGGGCAAGACCACCACGGTCCGGATGATGACCACCCTGACCCGCCCGACCGCGGGCACGGGGCGCGTCGCCGGCCACGACATCCTGACCGACCCCGCGGCCGTGCGCCGCAGCATGGGGCTGACCGGGCAGGCCGCGACCGTCGACGAGCTCCTGACGGGCCGGGAGAACCTGCGCCTCATCGGCAACCTCTACGGCCTCGACGCCTCCTACATCCGGCGCGCGAGCGACGAGCTGCTCGAGCGCTTCTCGCTCGCCGACGCCGGCGACCGGACCGCCAAGACCTACTCCGGCGGCATGCGGCGGCGGCTCGACCTCGCGGTCAGCCTGATCGCGACGCCTCCGGTGCTGTTCCTCGACGAGCCGACCACGGGCCTCGACCCGCGCTCGCGCGTGGAGCTGTGGGAGGTGCTGCGCGAGCTCGTCGCCGACGGGACCACCCTGCTGCTGACGACTCAATACCTCGAAGAGGCTGATCAGCTCTCCGACAACATCGTCGTGATCGACCGCGGCACGGTCATCGCCGAGGGCACACCGCTGCAGCTCAAGGACCAGTCCGGAGCGGCCGCGCTCGTCGTGACGGTCTCCCACTCCGGCGACCTCCAGACTGCCGAGGCGCTGCTGCGACCCCACGTCCGCGAGGTGCACGTCGACGTCGGCGCGCGCCAGCTCACGGCACCCTCCGAGGGCCTGGGCCACATGACGCGTGTGGCCGGCATCTTCGACGAGAGCGGCATCGTGCTCGACGACATCGGGCTCAAGCGCCCGAGCCTCGACGACGTCTTCCTCCACCTCACCGGGCACCGAGCCGAGCAGGAGAGCGACGACGGAGCCGAGGACGACCAGGCTGACCAGCTCGACCAGACCGCAGGAGGAAAGGTCCGATGACCACGCTCGAGCGACCGGAGATCCGCACCACCGGGCTGCCGGCCCAGTCGTGGGCCATCGCCCGCCGCAACTTCCTCCACATCAAGCGCATGCCCGAGATGCTGATGGACGTCACCATCCAGCCGGTGATGTTCGTGCTGCTGTTCGCGTTCGTCTTCGGCTCGTCGATCGACGTGGCGACGCCCGCCGGCTACCGCGCGTTCCTGCTCCCGGGGATCATGGCGCAGACGGTCGCCTTCGCCTCGTTCATCGTCGCCGTCGGCCTGACCGCCGACCTCGACAAGGGCATCGTCGACCGGATGCGGTCGCTGCCGATCAACCCGGCGGCCGTGCTGGTCGGCCGCAGCATCTCGAGCCTGGTCCACGCCTCGATCGGCCTCGTCGTCATGTCGTTGACCGGCCTGCTCATCGGCTGGCGCATCCACACCGACGTCTTCCAGGCGGCCTTCGGCTACGTCCTGCTCCTCGGCTGGGGGTTCGCGATGATCTGGGTCGGCATCTGGGTCGGCTCCGCGATGCGCTCGGTCGAGGCGGTCAACGGCGTCATGTTCGCGACGATGTTCCCCATCACGTTCCTGGCCAACACGTTCGCGCCGACCGACCAGATGCCGACGGTCCTGCGGTTCATCGCCGAGTGGAACCCGATCTCCTCGCTGACCCAGGCCGTCCGCGTGCTCTGGGGCAACGACCAGCCGCTCGCCGAGGGTGCGGCGTTCCCGATGCACCACCCGATCCCGTTCACGATCGGCTGGATCATCCTCATCACCGCGGTCGTGGCGCCGCTCGCCCTTCGCACCTTCCGCGCCCGCACCGCGGACTGAGCAGGCGGCCGGCACCCGGCCCCGGGGGTGTGCGGGGCCACTTAGGTGACCCTTGCTTGAACGACGGGAAGCATTAACGACACACTGGCGTTGTGGAATTCGTGAGGACGTCGACGGCACAGCGTGAGGGCGATGCGCCCACGCGCGACCGTGTGGCACGCACGATCCTCGAGAACGGTCCCTCGACCGCCGCCGACCTGGCCCTCCGGCTCGACCTCACGCCCGCCGCCGTACGCCGTCACCTCGACCACCTCACCGACGAGGGGATCGTGGAGTCGCGCGACCAGAAGGTCTACGGCACCCGCGGACGCGGCCGGCCCGCCAAGGTCTTCGCGCTCACCGAGACCGGGCGCGACAGCTTCGACCAGCAGTACGACGACCTCGCCGTGCAGGCCATGCGGTTCCTGGCCGAGACGCAGGGCGAGGACGCCGTGGTCGAGTTCGCGCGGCGCCGGGTGGCCTTCGTCGGGCGCGACTACGCCGACGTCGTGGCGACCGACCCCGACCTGACGCCCGCCGAGGCGCTGGCGCGGGTGTTCACCCAGAACGGCTACGCCGCATCGGTGCGCGAGCTCCCGGTCGTGGGGGAGCAGCTGTGCCAGCAGCACTGCCCGGTCTCCCACGTCGCCCACGAGTTCCCGCAGCTCTGCGAGGCCGAGACCGAGGCGATCGCCTCCGTGCTCGGCACCCACGTCCAGCGGTTGGCGACCATCGCCCACGGCGACGGCGTGTGCACCACGTGCATCCCCCAGACCCTCAAGACGGACCCGAAGACGGCCCCGACAAAGGAGCAGGCATGACCTCCATCGAAGAACTCAACCCGTCCATCAAGGGCATCGGCAACTACGAGTTCGGCTGGTCTGACTCGGATGCCGCCGGATCGGTGGCCAAGCGCGGTCTCAGCGAGGAGGTCGTGCGCAACATCTCCGGTCTCAAGAGCGAGCCGCAGTGGATGCTCGACCTGCGCCTGAAGGGCCTCAAGCTCTTCCACCGCAAGCCCATGCCCACCTGGGGCTCGGACCTGTCGACGATCGACTTCGACAACATCAAGTACTTCGTGCGCTCCAGCGAGAAGCAGGCCGCCACGTGGGACGACCTGCCCGAGGACATCAAGAACACCTACGACAAGCTCGGCATCCCGGAGGCGGAGAAGCAGCGCCTGGTCTCCGGTGTCGCCGCGCAGTACGAGTCGGAGGTCGTCTACCACTCGATCCGCGAGGACCTCGAGGAGAAGGGCGTCATCTTCGTCGACACCGACACCGCGCTGAAGGAGCACGAGGAGCTCTTCAAGGAGTACTTCGGCACCGTCATCCCGGTCGGTGACAACAAGTTCTCCGCGCTCAACACCTCGGTGTGGTCGGGTGGCTCGTTCATCTACGTCCCCAAGGGCGTCCACGTCGACATCCCGCTGCAGGCCTACTTCCGGATCAACACCGAGAACATGGGCCAGTTCGAGCGGACGCTGATCATCGCCGACGAGGACTCCTACGTGCACTACGTCGAGGGCTGCACCGCCCCGATCTACTCCTCGGACTCGCTGCACTCCGCGGTCGTCGAGATCATCGTCAAGAAGGGCGCCCGCGTCCGCTACACGACCATCCAGAACTGGTCCAACAACGTCTACAACCTCGTCACCAAGCGGGCGACCTGCGAGGCCGGCGCCACGATGGAGTGGGTCGACGGCAACATCGGCTCCAAGGTGACGATGAAGTACCCCGCCATCTACCTCATGGGCGAGCACGCCAAGGGCGAGACGCTGTCCATCGCGTTCGCCGGCGAGGGCCAGCACCAGGACGCCGGCGCCAAGATGGTGCACGCGGCGCCGCACACCTCGTCGTCCATCCTGAGCAAGTCGGTGGCGCGCGGCGGCGGTCGTACGTCGTACCGCGGGCTGATCCAGGTCAACGAGGGCGCCCACGGCTCGAAGTCCAACGTGCTGTGCGACGCGCTGCTGGTCGACCAGATCAGCCGCAGTGACACCTACCCCTACGTCGACATCCGCGAGGACGACGTGTCGATGGGCCACGAGGCCAGCGTCTCCAAGGTCTCCGACGACCAGCTGTTCTACCTCATGTCGCGCGGCATGGAGCAGGACGAGGCGATGGCGATGATCGTGCGCGGCTTCGTCGAGCCGATCGCCAAGGAGCTGCCGATGGAGTACGCCCTCGAGCTCAACCGCCTGATCGAGCTGCAGATGGAGGGCGCGGTCGGCTGACCTGCCGCCCCGCCGCCTGACCGTGGTCGTGGTGGTCGCCCCGGCGACCGCCACGAGACCGAAACGAGAAAGTAGAGCTTTGACCGTCACCACTGATTCCGTCCGCTCCGCGCTGGAGCAGGGTCCCGAGCACGGCAAGGTGGAGAGCCACCTCCACCCGACCGGCTCGTTCGACGTCGCCGACCACGAGGTCCCCACCGGCCGCGAGGAGATCTGGCGCTTCACGCCGCTCAAGCGGCTCAAGGGCCTGCACGCGGACGCCGAGTTCATGCCGTCCGCGACCTCGTGCACGTGGAACACCCCCGAAGGTGTCCGCATCGAGGGTGTCTCCGGCGACGAGGCCCGCGACCTGCGAGGCCTCTCCGGCCTGGTGCCCAACACCCGCTGGGCCGCGCGCGTCCTCGCCGACGTCCCCGCGAGCCTGCTGATCGACGTGCCGGCCGACACCGAGGTGTCCGAGCCGATCGTCGTCGACCTCGACGGCAAGGACGTCGCCGTGACCGAGGCCGGCCACGTCGCGATGCGGTTCGGCGCCCACAGCAAGGCGGTCGTGGTGCTCAACCACACCGGTTCCTCCACCATCGCCGCGGTCGTCGAGATCGCGGTCGGTGACGGCGCCGACGTCACGGTCGTGTCGATCCAGGACTGGGCCGACGACGCCGTCCACCTGTCGCACCACCAGGCCCGCGTGGGACGCGACGCGACCTACAAGCACGCCGCGATCTCCTTCGGCGGCGACCTGGTCCGGATGGACGCCAACGTGACCTACGACGGTCCCGGCGGCTCGGCCGAGCTGCTCGGCCTCTACTTCGCCGACGCCGGCCAGCACATCGAGCACCGGATCTTCGCCGACCACACGGCGCCGCGCACCAAGTCCCACGCCGTCTACAAGGGCGCGCTGCAGGGCGAGAAGGCGCACACCGTCTGGGTCGGCAACGTGCTGATCCGCAAGGTCGCCGAGGGCATCGAGACCTACGAGGAGAACCGCAACCTCGTCCTCACCGACGGCTGCCAGGCCGACTCGATCCCGAACCTCGAGATCGAGACCGGTGAGATCGAGGGTGCCGGCCACGCCTCGGCCACGGCGCGCTTCGACGACAACCAGCTCTTCTACCTCCAGTCGCGCGGCATCTCCGAGGCGGAGGCGCAGCGCCTGGTCGTGCACGGCTTCTTCAACGACCTGATCCGCAAGGTGGGCGTGCCGTCCATCGAGGACCGGCTCCTCACCACCGTCGAGGCCGAGCTCGCCAAGAACGTCCTCAAGGACGTCGGCTCGCTCGCCGCCTTCGGGTCGGACGACTGATGGCCTTCGAGCGTGCCTGCGCCCTCGACGAGGTCAGGACCGACCAGGGCCTCGCCGTGACCCTCGGCCGCTACGAGGTCGTGGTCGCCCGCGACGGCGACGAGGTCTTCGCGCTGGAGAACGAGTGCAGCCACGCCGCAGTCGCCCTCAGCGAGGGCGAGGTCGGCGACTGCCAGATCGAGTGCTGGCTGCACGGGTCGATGTTCGACCTCCGCACCGGCAAGCCCACCAACCTTCCCGCGACCGAGCCGGTCGCCACCTTCCCGATCGAGGTACGCGGCACGGACGTGTACGTCGACACCGAGACCACCCTGAACGGAGTCACCCCCTCATGAGCAAGCTCGTCATCACCGACCTCCACGTCACCGTCGACACCGAGGACGGACCCAAGGAGATCCTCAAGGGCGTCACCCTCACCATCAAGGAGGGCGAGACCCACGCGATCATGGGGCCCAACGGCTCGGGCAAGTCGACGCTCGCCTACTCGATCGCCGGGCACCCCAAGTACACGATCACCGGCGGCTCGGTGACCCTCGACGGCCAGGACGTGCTGTCCCTCTCCGTCGACGAGCGCGCCCGCGCGGGCATGTTCCTCGCCATGCAGTACCCCGTCGAGGTCCCGGGCGTCTCGGTGTCGAACTTCCTCCGCACCGCCAAGACCGCCATCGACGGCGAGGCACCCAAGCTGCGCACGTGGGTCAAGGACGTCAACGGCGCCCTGGAGCGGCTCAACCTCGACTCGTCGTTCGGCCAGCGCTCGGTCAACGAGGGCTTCTCCGGCGGCGAGAAGAAGCGCCACGAGATCGCGCAGCTCGAGCTGCTCGACCCCAAGGTCGCGGTGCTCGACGAGACCGACTCCGGCCTCGACATCGACGCGCTGAAGATCGTCTCCGACGGCGTCAACCGCTTCCGTCAGCGCGAGGGCAAGGGTGTCCTGCTCATCACCCACTACACCCGCATCCTGCGCTACATCGAGCCCGACTACGTCCACGTGTTCGTCGACGGCAAGGTCGCCGAGTCCGGCGGCAAGGAGCTCGCCGACCAGCTCGAGGCCGAGGGCTACGACAAGTACCTGAAGGCGAACGCCTGAGCCGCCCGCCCGCCCCGCCCACTTCGAAGGAGACCACGATGGAAGGACTGCTTCCGGATCTCGACGTGATCCGCAAGGACTTCCCGATCCTCGAGCGCACGCTCGCGGGCGGAGTGCCGCTGGTCTACCTCGACAGCGCCAACACCTCGCAGAAGCCGCAGGTCGTCATCGACACGATGGTCGACCACCTCGAGCGGCACAACGCCAACATCGCCCGCGCCATGCACCAGCTCGGCGCGGAGTCGACCGAGGCCTACGAGGCGGCGCGCGACAAGGTCGCGTCCTTCCTCAACGCGCCGTCGCGCAACGAGGTGATCTTCACCAAGAACGCCACCGAGGCGCTCAACCTGCTGGCCCGCACGATCGAGCTCGGTCCCGGCGACAACGTCGTCATCACCGAGATGGAGCACCACTCCAACATCGTGTCGTGGCAGCTGGCCTGCGAGCGCTCGGGTGCGGAGCTGCGCTGGTTCGGGCTCACCGACGACGGCCACCTCGACCTGTCGAACGCCGACCAGCTGGTCGACGAGCACACCAAGGTCGTCGCGTTCACCTGGGTGTCCAACATGCTCGGCACGATCAACCCGGTCACCGACCTCGTCGCCCGCGCGAAGTCCGTCGGTGCCCGGTCGGTCATCGACGCCTCTCAGGCCGCGCCGCAGCTGCCGGTCGACGTCCAGGCAACGGGGTGCGACTTCCTGGTCTTCACCGGCCACAAGGTCACCGGCCCCACGGGGATCGGCGTCCTGTGGGGACGTGAGGAGCTGCTCAACGAGCTGCCTCCCTTCCACGGCGGCGGCGAGATGATCGAGACCGTGACGATGGCGCGCTCGACGTACGCCAAGGTGCCGCACCGGTTCGAGGCCGGCACGCCGCCGATCGTCGAGGCCGTCGGCCTGGGCGCAGCGGTCGACTACCTCGGCCACATCGGTCTCGACGCGATCCACCGCCACGAGCAGGCGATCACGGCGTACGCCCTCGAGGGCCTGCAGTCCGTGCCGGGCCTCACGGTCCTCGGCCCGCTCGATGCCGCCCAACGCGGCGGGGCGATCTCCTTCGAGCTCGCCGGTGTCCATCCCCACGACATCGCGCAGGTGCTCGACTCGCGCGGCATCGCGATCCGGGCCGGCCACCACTGCGCCAAGCCGGCGCACGCGCGGTTCGGCGTGCAGAGCTCGAGCCGGATGTCGTCGTACCTCTACACGACGCCGGCGGAGATCGACGCGCTGGTCGAGGGCCTCCACCACACCCGCAGCTACTTCAAGGTGGACCGATGAGCACCGACCTCGACGCGCTCTACCAGGACATCATCCTGGACCACTACAAGAACCCGCACCACAAGGGCCTGCGCGACCCGTTCGAGTCCGAGGTGCACCACGTCAACCCGACCTGCGGCGACGAGGTGACGCTGCGCGTCCACCTGTCCGACGGCGTGGTCGAGGACGTGTCCTACGACTCCGTGGGCTGCTCCATCTCGCAGGCGTCGGCGTCCGTGCTGACCGATCTCGTGATCGGCAAGCCCGTCGACCAGGCGATGCAGATCCACCAGACCTTCCTCGAGCTCATGCAGGGCAAGGGACAGGTGGAGCCCGACGAGGACGTCCTCGAGGACGGCATCGCGTTCGCCGGTGTCGCCAAGTTCCCCGCGCGCGTGAAGTGCGCGCTGCTCTCCTGGATGGCGTGGAAGGACGCGACCACCCAGGCCCAATCCGAAGGAGCCCCCTCATGACCGACATCGACCACGGCGACCTGCCCGACGTGCCCGAGGCCGGGCAGGGCGGCGGCACCTCGACCGTGACCGTCGACGACGTGACCGAGGCGATGAAGGACGTCGTCGACCCCGAGCTCGGGATCAACGTCGTCGACCTCGGCCTCGTCTACGACGTGCACCTTGACGAGCACAGCAACGCTGTCCTCGACATGACCCTCACCTCGGCGGCCTGCCCGCTGACCGACGTCATCACCGACCAGACCGAGGCGGCCCTCGAGGGCCTCGTCGGCGACGTCGCGATCAACTGGGTCTGGATGCCCCCGTGGGGTCCGGACAAGATCACCGACGACGGCCGCGAGCAGCTCCGGGCGCTCGGCTTCAACGTCTGAGCGGTGTCCCAGCCACCTTCTGCTCACGTGGAACGTGGCTCAGCCACCGCCCGCCGGCGTGGCGGCGTACGACACGCGCGTGAGCGGTGCGCCAGCCACGTTCGCGCCGCAGGAAATGTGGCTGACGCACCGACCCGATAATCCATGGCGGAGCGGCGACGACGAGGCGCACACTCCATCCGTGCTCAACCCCCACCCGACGCGCTACGCCGAGCTCAACGGCGTGCTGCACGACCTCGTGACCGGCGCCCAGGAGGCGCTCGGCGAGTCGTTCGTCGGCGCCTACCTGCAGGGGTCGTTCGCGCTCGGGGCGGGTGACCTGCACAGCGACTGCGACTTCCTCGTCGTGGTGCGGGAGCGGCCCGACGCGGAGCAGGAGGCCGCGCTGCGGCGGCTCCACGCCGACCTGCCGCACCGCGGCGGCTTCTGGCACGGACACCTCGAGGGGTCGTACGCCGTCGCCGGCGACCTCGCCACCGTGGCCGGGCTGGGCCGGGAGTGGCTCTACGTCGACCACGGCTCGGACGTCATGGCGTGGTCGGAGCACTGCAACCAGCCGTGGACCCGCTGGATCCTGCGCGAGCACGGCATCACGCTCGTCGGCCCGTGCCCGGTGCAGCTGATGGAGCCCGTCCCCGACGACGTGCTCCGCGACAGCGCCCGGGCGGGGCTCGCGACGCTCACCGACGACGTCCTGGGCTGGTGCCCGCCGAGCATCGCGTGGTGCCAGCGCTACCTCGTCGTCCAGGCAAGTCGCAGCCTCTACACGATCCGGACCGGTGAGGTGGCCAGCAAGCGCGACGCGCTGCGGTGGGTGATGGTGCACGGCGACCCCGGCTGGCGACCGCTGCTGCAGCAGGTGCTCGCCGACCGCGACCTCGGGCTCGACCCGCAGGCGCCACCGCGCCCGGGCTCGATGGAGGCCGCGCGGGACTACGCGGCGTACGTCGCCGCCGTGGCGTGACTCGCTACCCTTCGCGCATGGATCCCGAGGTCGAGCCCAGTGCCGTCGAGCCGTCCGAGATCGACTTCGACCACGAGGAGCTGCGGGTCTTCTGGGACCTCGCCCGCTTCCACGCCAAGCTCAACGCCGCGCCGACCTACTTCGGGCCCACGACGCTGGAGTCCGTGCCGCCTCCGGCATGGGCCTACGGCGAGTCGGCGGCAGAGTCCGACGCCTACGTCGCGACGGTGCTCGCCGACGAGAAGGGGAGCACGACCGCCGCGGTGGCCGACTACGCCGGCGACCTCCCGCAGCCCGGTGTCCTGTCCATCCTCTGCGACGGCTCCGGCCGACCGCGCGCGCTCGTCGAGGTCAGCGACGTCAGCGTCACCGGCGACGACCTGACCGAGTCGTTCAAGGTCGTCTACCAGCCCTGAGAGACCACCCCACGACGTTCTTCTCCTCCGCTTCGCTCCCCCGAACAACGCCGCGGGGACCCCGCACCCCGCCCGGCCGCGTGTGGGAGAGTCCTCGCATGGCTGAGCGGATGACCTACCTCCTCGTCGACGGGGAGAACATCGACGCCACCCTGGGCACCTCGATCCTGGGGCGGCGTCCTCGTCCGGAGGAGCGGCCGCGGTGGGACCGGCTGCTGGAATGGGCCGAGCGGGCGTTCGACCAGGACGTCACCGGACTGTTCTTCCTCGCGGCCACGACCGAGCTGCCCACCAGCTTCGTGCAGGCCCTGCTCGCGATCGGCTTCAAGCCCATCCCGCTCAGTGGTGAGGGCAAGATCGTCGACATCGCCATCCAGCGCACCGCCGAGGCGCTCGTCCACCGCGAGGCCGACGTGGTGCTGGTCAGCCACGACGGCGACTTCGTCGACCAGGTGTCGGCCCTGTGCGACGGCAGCCGGCAGGTCGGCGTGATCGGCTTCACCGAGTTCGTCAACTCGCAGTTCCGCAACCTGCCGGGCCTGCGCATCTTCGACCTCGAGTACGACCTCGGTGCCTTCAACTCGCCGCTCCCGCGCACGCGCGTCATCCCGATCGACGAGTTCGACCCGCTCGACTTCCTCTGAGCTCCCGTCGTGCCTGTGGTCCTGGTTCCGTCCGCGCGCTGGGAGCGGTGGGTCGCCAACTTCGCCACCGGCCACGGCGGTGCGCACCTCACGGTCGCCGACGGCGCGCTCCGCGGGGAGGCGGTCGACGGCTCGCACTTCACGGCTCGCCTTCCCTTCGCCAGCGCGTACGACGGCCCGCCCGAGGCCGGCGACTTCGCGGCCGCGGCCGGGGCGCCGGGGGAGTGGGGCGTCCTGCTCGTGCGCAAGGGCGGGTTTGCCGTCGCACGGATGGGCGGTGCCGCCCTCGCCGAGCACAAGATCGGCCAGCGGCACGTCCAGGGGCGCACCAAGGCCGGGGGCCAGAGCCAGCAGCGCTTCGCCCGCCGCCGCGACAACCAGGCGCGGCAGGCCTACGAGGCGGCCGCCGACCACGCGGCGCGGATCCTCGGCGGCGTACGCCTCGTCGTCGCCGGCGGCGACCACGCGGCCGTCGACGCGGTGCTGAGCGACCAACGGCTGTCGTCGGTGACGGTCGTGGACCCCTGGCTGGCCGTGCCCGACCCGCGCCGGGTGGTCCTGGACCAGGCGATCCGTGACGCGCAGTCGATCGCCGTCGACGTGACCAACGCCTGACGTCATGGGGTCCTCCGGCTCCGGGCGGCAGTTCCCATGACGTCCCGAGCGCGGCGCGGCCTATCCTCGGGACGTGAACAGTGCGATCGAGGTCAATGACCTGGTCAAGGAGTTCGGCAGCGTGCGGGCCCTCGACGGCCTCGACCTCGATGTCGCCACCGGCGAGGTGCACGGCTTCCTCGGACCCAACGGCGCGGGCAAGTCCACGACGATCCGGGTGCTGCTCGGCCTGCTGCGGTCCAGCTCCGGCTCGGCCCGGCTCCTCGGCGGCGACCCGTGGGGCGACGCCGCCGCGCTGCACCGCCGCCTGGCGTACGTCCCCGGCGACGTGACGCTGTGGCCCAACCTCACCGGCGGTGAGGTCATCGACCTGCTCGGCCGGCTGCGCGGCGGACTCGACGAGCGACGCCGCGCCGACCTGGTCGAGCGATTCGAGCTGGACCCCTCGAAGAAGGGGCGCACCTACTCCAAGGGCAACCGCCAGAAGGTCGCCCTCGTCGCCGCCCTGGCCAGCGACGTCGAGCTGCTGCTGCTCGACGAGCCGACCAGCGGCCTCGACCCGCTCATGGAGGCGGTCTTCCAGCAGTGCATCGACGACTTCCGTGACCAGGGCGGCACCGTGCTGCTGTCCAGTCACATCCTTGCCGAGGTGGAGCGGCTCTGCGACCGGGTGAGCATCATCCGGGCGGGCCGGTGCGTGGAGTCGGGCACCCTCACCGAGCTGCGCCACCTCACGCGGACGACGGTGCGAGCCGAGACGGCGCGGCCCGTCGCCGGACTGACCGAGCAGGACGGCGTCCACGACCTGCTCGTCGAAGGGCACAGGGTGGCCTTCGAGGTCGACACCCCCGCGCTGCCGTCAGCGCTGGCCGCGCTCCAGGAGGCCGGTCTCGGCTCGCTCACCGCGACCCCGCCGACGCTCGAGGAGCTCTTCATGCGGCACTACGGCGACGACGTCGCGACAACCGGAGGGGCCGGCGCAGGGGCCGCCGTCCCGTGACCGGCACCTGGCTGCTCCTGCGCCACTTCCTCCGTCGAGACCGCCTCATGATCCTGGCCTGGGCGGCCGGCATCACGCTGCTCTACTGGTCGCAGGCGGTCAGCGTGAAGGGCCTCTACGCAACCCAGGCCGAGCTCGACAAGGCGGCGGCGGCCATGGAGGCCAACGCGGCCTTCATCGCGATGACCGGTCCTGCCCGGGCGCTCGACACCATCGGCGGACAGGTGACGTGGCAGTCCACGGCCTTCGGTGCCATCACGATCGGGCTGATGTCGATGTTCCTGGTCGTGCGGCACACCCGCGCGGAGGAGGAGTCCGGCCGGGACGAGCTGCTGCGCGCAGCCGCAGTCGGTCGCGAGGCCACCACCGCGGCCGCTGTCCTCGTCGTGCTGGTCGCCAACCTGCTGACCGGCACCCTGGTCGCCGTCAGCCTGGCGACCTTCCCACTGGCGACCGCCGACTCCGTCGCGCTCGGTGTGGGCCTGGCAGCGGTCGGCATGGCCTTCGGGGGAGTGGCACTCCTGGCAGCGCAGCTGACGTCGAGCCCCCGGGCGGCGTACGGCATCACCGGCGCGGTCATCGGTGCCTCGTACGTCCTGCGCGCGGTCGGGGACCTCGGCTCGCCGATCCTCACCTGGCTGTCGCCGATCGGGTGGTACCAGGGCATGCATGCCTTCTCAGGGCTGCGGTGGTGGCCCCTCCTGCTGCTCATGGCTGCGGCGGCGCTGCTCGTGGTCGCGGCCGCCGCCACGTTCCGGCGACGCGACCACGGCTCCGGCATCCTCGCCGCGCGTCCCGGTCCGAGCCGGGCGACCGCGCTGCTCACCACCCCGTGGGGCCTGGCCTGGCGCCTCCAGCGCGGGCCCTTGATCGGCTGGTCGCTGGGCATGCTGCTCACCGGTCTGTCCTACGGATCGCTGGGCAGCGACGTCGGCGACCTGCTCGGCGACTCCGACGCGACCCGCGAGATGTTCGCGCAGGGGAGCGCCGACCTCGTCGACGGCTTCTACGCCACGGCGATCCTCATGCTGGCCCTCATGTGCTCGGGGTACGCCGTCTCGACGGCCCTTCGGCCGCGCCACGACGAGGCGTCCGGCATCCTCGAGGTGCTGCTCGCCACCGGCCTCTCGAGGCGCCGGTGGCTGCTGACCCAGGAGCTGTTCACCCTGTGCGGCACGGTGGTCGTGCTGCTCGCTGCCGGCGTCGGCCTCGGGGTGGGCTACGGGCTGACGACCGGCGACCCCGGCTCGATCGGCACCTACCTCGTGGCGCTGCTGCCCTACCTCGCGCCGGTCCTGGTGCTCAGCGGGCTGGCCCGGTTGCTCTTCGGACTCCGCTCGCGCCTCGCTCCGCTGGCGTGGGTCGGCCTGCTGTTCGCCGTCGTGGTGATGCTCTTCGGCCAGGTCCTCCAGATGCCCGAGTGGCTCCAGGACCTCTCGCCGTTCCACCATCTGGCGCTCGTACCCCTCGAGGACTTCCGATGGGTGCCGTTCGTCGGCCTGCTGGTCGTTGCCGTGGCGTTCAGCGCCGCCGGTCAGCTCCTCTTCCGCCGTCGCGACATCGAGGTGCACTAGGTTCGGCACCATGTGGCAGCCGGAGCCGGGATGGCAGCGCCTCCCCGGCGCGGGCCCGGCCACCGTCGGCGTCTGGTCGGCCACCCACCACGGTCACGAGGTGGTCGTGAAACGGCTGCGCCGACCCGAGCCGCAGGACGCACCCGGCGTCCTCGTCCCGGGCGACGTCAACTACTGGAGACGGGCTGCCGACGTCGCGCTCAGCGGGGTGGTGGCCGGCGCGCCCGGTCTGCGGGAGGCGCCCGTCGTGCGCGTCGACGAGGACGACGAGGGCATCACCCTGGTCCACGAACGGGTCGAGACCGAGGACCCGCCGGGGCTCTGGCTGGCGGCCTGCCTGGGACGCTTCGCCGCCGTCGACCTGGGGGACCACGCGTGGCTGGCGCGCGACCAGCTGCGCAGCCGGCTCCGCCTCGTCGAACGGCGCGGTGGCTGGCGGACCCTGGCCCGCACTCCCATGGCCGACATCGCCGACCACCTGTGGGCGCGTCGCGAGGCGTGGCTGGACCGCTGCGACGCCCTCCCGCGGGTGGCCCAGCACGGCGACCCGTCCGCAGCCAACATCCCCGGGCGGCACGGGGACGGTGCCGTCGCGATCGACTGGGCGCACCTCGGCCGCGGTCCGGTCGGCGCCGACCTCGGCTACCTGTCGTTGGCGACCCGCGAGGACGTCGAGCCCCTCGTGGAGGCGTACGTCGCTGCGCTGCCCGCCGGCCTGGCGACGCCGGAGGACGTGGTCACCGGTGCGCGGGTGATGGCCGTCTACACCGCCCTGACCCGGCTCGACTGGGCGCTGGCCCGGGTCGCGGACGGGGAGGGCGCGCTGGCCGGCAAGTTCCGCCACCCGAGCGTGGCGCCGTACATCCGCTCCATGCAGCGCCAGGTCGGTCAGATCGAGGCGCTCCTCAGCGACCGCTGACCGGCGGTCAGAGCGACCCGGTCAGAGCGGCCCGGTCAGAGCGGCCTGGTCAGAGCGTCGAGGCCGAGAAGGTGTCGCACGCCTGGAGGGTTCCCTCCTGGTAGCCGCGGGTGAACCACGCCATCCGCTGCTCCGAGGAGCCGTGGGTCCAGCCCTCGGGGTCGACGCCCTGGCCGGACTTCTGCTGGATCCGGTCGTCGCCGACGGCCTTCGCCGAGTCGAGCGCCTCGGTGATGTCGCCCTCGTCGAGGTCGGTCAGGATGCCGTCGCCGTCGCTGGCGTCGCGGGTCCACATGCCGGCGTAGCAGTCGGCCTGCAGCTCGAGGCGCACGGCGTCGGAGTCGGCGCCCTTCTGCGTGCGGACCTGGCCCATCGTGCCCATCAGGTTCTGGATGTGGTGGCCGTACTCGTGGCCGAGGACGTAGGGCTCGACGAAGTCGCCGCCCTGGCCGCCGAGCTGCCCCTCGAGGACGTCGGCGAAGAAGGTGGTGTCGAGGTAGATCTGCTGGTCGGGCGGGCAGTAGAACGGGCCCACCTGCGACGACGCCTGGCCGCATCCCGTCTGCACGGCGCCGGCGAAGGTCTCGATGTTCGCCGGGGTGAAGTCGGTACCGGCCTGCTCGGGAAGCGTCGTCGCCCAGTACTGCTCGAGCGAGAGCGCCACGGCCTTGCGGGCGCAGTCGGCGTCGCTGTTGGCGTCGGCGCCGCTCGTGCAGTTCGCGTAGCGCTGGTCCCCGCTGTCGATGCCGTCCGGCTCGCCCTGGGCCTGGCCCTGCGTGCCGGTGCCGCCGCCGCCCGACGACCCGAGTCCGGTGCACTGGGTGAGCACCACGAACAGGATGATGATCAGGATGCCGCCGATGCCGCCGCCGGCCCGGGTGCCTCCGGGCATGGGGATCCGCATCCCGCCCCCACCCATGCCGCCGCCCCCGCCGCCGCCCGCGTCGCTCACGCGACCCTTGCTGATGTCGGCCTTCGGGTTGAACCGCATGGGAGTGCCTCTCGGGGGTGGTGACGACGTCGTGGAGCTCTCGCGCACAGTAGCCCCTGCGTCGCCGATGGGGCTCCCGCCTCCACCCCTTCGTAGGATGTCGCCCGAGATGATCACCGCCCAGAAGCTCGAGGTCAGAGCCGGCGCGCGGCTCCTCATGGAGGACGTCACCTTCCGCATCGCCGCAGGCGACAAGGTCGGCCTCGTGGGGCGCAACGGTGCCGGCAAGACGACCCTCACCCGCATCCTCGCCGGCGAGGGCACCCCGGCCGACGGCCAGGTCCTCCGCAGCGGCGAGGTCGGCTACCTCCCGCAGGACCCCCGGGTCGGCGACCCCGAGGTGATCGCCCGCGACCGGATCCTGTCCGCGCGCGGCCTCGACGACGTCGTACGCCGCCTGCGCGAGGCCGAGGTCGAGATGGGCCACGAGGACCCGAAGATCCACGAGCGCGGCATGAGGCGGTGGACGCGCGCCGACGCCGAGCTCCACGCCGGTGGTGGGTACGCCGCCGAGTCCGAGGCCGCACAGATGGCCGCCGCCCTCGGGATCGAGGAGCGCATCCTCGCCCAGCCGATCGGCACCCTGTCCGGCGGCCAGCGACGCCGCGTCGAGCTCGCCCGCATCCTCTTCTCGGGCGCCGAGATCATGCTGCTCGACGAGCCCACCAACCACCTCGACGCCGACTCGATCGTGTGGCTCCGCGACTTCCTCAAGGCGCACCGCGGCGGCTTCGTGGTCATCAGCCACGACAACGCGCTGCTCGAGGCGACGGTCAACAAGGTCTTCCACCTCGACGCCAACCGCGCGGTCATCGACGTCTACAACATGGGTTGGCACAACTACCTGACCCAGCGCGAGGACGACGAGAAGCGCCGCAAGCGCGAGCGGATGAACGCCGAGAACAAGGCCAAGGTGCTCACCGACCAGGCCAACAAGATGCGGGCCAAGGCGACCAAGGCCCAGGCCGCGCAGTCGATGCTCAAGCGCGCCGAGAAGATGATGGCCGGCATCGAGGGTGAGCGCGCGGCCGACAAGGTCGCCCGGATCGCGTTCCCCGAGCCCGCGCCGTGCGGCAAGACGCCGCTCATGGGCTCCGAGCTGTCGAAGTCCTACGGCTCGCTGGAGGTCTTCACCGCCGTCGACCTCGCGATCGACCGGGGCAGCCGGGTCGTCATCCTCGGCCTCAACGGCGCCGGCAAGACGACGATGCTGCGGATCCTCGCGGGCGTCGACCAGCCCGACACCGGCGAGGTCGTCCCGGGCTACGGGCTCAAGATGGGCTACTACGCGCAGGAGCACGAGACGCTCGACGTCAACCGCACCGTGCTCGAGAACATGCACAGCGCCGCGCCCGAGCTCACCGACACCCAGGCCCGCTCGGTGCTGGGGTCCTTCCTCTTCTCCGGCGACGATGCCCACAAGCCTGCCGGCGTGCTGTCCGGCGGCGAGAAGACCCGGCTCGCCCTCGCGATCCTCGTCGTCTCCAGCGCCAACGTGCTGCTGCTCGACGAGCCCACCAACAACCTCGACCCCGCGTCGCGCGAGGAGGTGCTCCACGCGATCCGCAGCTACACCGGCGCGATCATCCTCGTCACCCACGACGAGGGCGCGGTGCGGGCCCTCGACCCCGACCGGGTGCTGCTCCTGCCCGACGGCGACGAGGACCTCTGGAACGAGGACTACGCCGACCTGGTCTCGCTTGCCTGAGGTAGGGCTCGCCTGAGGGTTACTCGCGAGTAGTAACCTGCTCGGCATGACTCCCGAAGAGCTCGCCACGGTCGGCCTCCGCCTCCACGTGGACGGCCCGGTCGCCACGATCACCCTCGACCGGCCCGAGGTGCGCAACGCGCAGACCCCGGCCATGTGGCTGGCGCTCGGCGAGCTCGGCGCCTCGCTGCCCGACGACGTACGCGTCGTGGTGGTGACGGGGGAGGGCGACACCTTCTCGGCCGGCCTCGACCGCGCGATGCTCGACCCGGCCAACGCGGGTGAGGGCACGGTGCTCGGGCTGCTGGCGCTCAGCGACGAGGAGGCCTCGGCCCGGATCGAGGAGTTCCAGCGCGGCTTCACGTGGCTGCGCGACCCGCGCTTCGTCTCCATCGCCAAGGTGAGGGGCCACGCCATCGGTGCCGGCTTCCAGCTCGCCCTCTCGTGCGACCTCCGCGTGGTCGCCGACGACGCGAAGCTCTCCATGAAGGAGTCGGCCCTCGGCCTGGTGCCCGACCTCACCGGCACCAAGCCGCTGGTCGAGCACGTCGGCTACGCCCGGGCGCTGGAGATCTGCGCGACCGCGCGCGTCGTGACCGGTGAGGAGGCCGCGCGCATCGGCCTCGCCACGTCCTGCGTGCCCGCGGCGGAGCTCGACGCCGCCGTCGCCGACCTGGTCGCCGCGCTGGTCGCCCCGATGCCGGGTGTCGTCCCCGAGACCAAGACCCTGCTGCAGGGCGCGGCCGACCGCGACCTCGACGAGCAGCGGCGCCTGGAGCGGGAGGCGCAGGTACGCCGGTTCCGCGCGCTCGCCGCGGCCTTCGCGGGCTGATCGCGGGGCGGCGCCGACGCGGGTGTCGGTGCCGCGAGGAACAATGAGGACGCGCCGGGAGTTCACGGTGGTGGACCTCAGGAGGAGTGGGCATGTCGATGGGACCGGGCGCAGGTGGCCCGCCGTGGCGGTTCCTGCGCAGTGACCGGAGCGTCGTCGACAACAAGATCGAGCGGCGCACGCTGCGCAGGGTGCTCGGTTTCGCGCGCCCGCACCGGCGGCTGATCGAGGCGTTCCTGGCGGTGACGGTCGTCGACGCGGCGCTCGTCGTCGCCCCGCCGCTGCTGCTCAAGGCGATCATCGACGACGGCGTGCAGACCGGCGACACCGCGCTCGTGGTGTGGCTCGCCATCCTGGTGGCGGTGGTCGCCGTCGTCGACGCCGGCTTCGGGCTGATCACGGGCTGGCTGTCGAGCCGCATCGGCGAGGGGCTGATCTACGACCTCCGCACCCGCGTCTTCGCCCACGTGCAGCGACAGTCGCTCGCCTTCTTCACCCGCACGCAGACGGGTGCGCTCGTGAGCCGCCTCAACAACGACGTCATCGGGGCGCAGCGGGCGTTCACCTCCACCCTGCAGGGCACCGTCTCCAACATCATCGCCGCCGTCGTCGTGGGCGTGACGATGCTCTTCCTCAGCTGGCCGGTCACCCTGCTGTGCCTCGCGCTGTTCCCGATCCTGCTGCTCGCCTCACGGGTGGTGGGCGACCGCCTCGCCACGCTCTCGCGCCAGCAGATGGACGGCAACGCCGACCTCGGCAACGCCATGACCGAGCGGTTCAACGTCGGCGGCGCGATGCTCCTCAAGCTCTTCGGTCGACGCGAGGCCGAGGACGTCGCCTACGCCGAGAAGGCCGCGGTCGTGCGCGACCTCGGCATCCGGATCTCCCTGCTCACCCGCATCTTCTTCGCCGCGATGACACTGGTGCCGTCGCTGGCGACCGCGCTCGTCTACGGCATCGGCGGCTGGCTGGCCATCCGCGGCGACCTGTCCGTCGGCACCATCGTCGCCCTCGGCGTGCTGCTGACGCGCCTGCTCGGCCCGCTCCAGGGCCTCTCCAACGTCCGCATCGACGTGATGACCGCGCTCGTCAGCTTCGACCGGGTCTTCGAGGTCCTCGACCTGCCGTCCCTCATCCAGGAGAAGCCCGACGCCGTCGTGCTGGCGCCGTCGGCCTCCCGCCTCGAGTTCGACCACGTGGCGTTCACCTACCCGCGCGCCGACGAGATCTCGCTCGCCTCGCTCGAGACCGTCGCACGCACCGAGTCGCGCGACACCGGGCAGGTGCTCCACGAGGTGACCTTCACCGCCGCGCCCGGCCAGATGGTCGCGCTCGTCGGCCCGTCGGGTGCCGGCAAGACGACGGTCACCCACCTCGTCGCCCGGCTCTACGACGTCGAGTCCGGTGCGGTGCGCGTCGGCGGCCACGACGTACGCGACGTCACCCTCCAGTCGCTGGAGGACGTCGTCGGCTACGTCACCCAGGACGCGCACATGTTCCACGACACGATCCGCGCCAACCTGCTCTACGCCCGTCCCGCGGCGTCCGAGGCGGACGTCTGGGCCGCCCTCGAGGCCGCGCAGATCGCCGCGCTGGTGCGGTCGCTGCCCGACGGCCTCGACACGGTCGTCGGAGACCGGGGCTACCGGCTCAGCGGGGGAGAGCGGCAGCGGCTCGCGATCGCGCGCCTCCTGCTCAAGGCGCCGGCCATCGTGGTGCTCGACGAGGCCACCGCCCACCTCGACAGCGAGTCCGAGGCCGCGGTCCAGCAGGCGCTCGACGCCGCGCTCGAGGGACGGACGTCGCTGGTGATCGCGCACCGGCTCTCCACGGTCCGCAACGCCGACCTCATCCTCGTCCTCGACGACGGCCGCGTCGTGCAGCAGGGCACCCACGCCGAGCTCCTCGCCGCCGGCGGGCTCTACGCCACGCTCCACGCGACCCAGTTCCGCGCGGAGCGGTCCGAGGTCGTCCCCGGCTGACCTCGCGGATATGGTCAGAAAATGGACCTGCAGCTGACGGATCGAGTCTTCATCGTCACGGGCGGGGCCCGCGGGCTCGGTCGGGCGACCGCCGACGTGCTGGTGGCCGAGGGGGCGCGCGTGGTGCTCTCCGGACGCTCGCAGGAGTCGCTCGACGAGGCGACCGCGGCGCTCGACGGGGTCGCGGGGCGCCGGGCGGCGGTCGGCATCGTGGCCGACAACGCCGACCGCGAGGCCCCGGCTCGACTGCTCGCCGCCGCGGACGAGGCGTTCGGTCGCGTCGACGGAGCCCTGATCAGCGTCGGCGGTCCGCCGAAGGGATCGGTCGCCTCGATCACCGACGAGCAGTGGACTGCGGCCTTCGAGTCGGTCTTCCTCGGCGCCGTCCGCCTCGCACGCGAGCTCGGCACCGCCCTGCCCGAGGGCGGCTCGCTGGGTCTGGTGCTGTCCTCGAGCGTGCGTGCGCCGCTGCCGGAGATGGCGATCTCCAACGGCCTGCGTCCCGGTCTCGCGATGGTCGCCAAGACCCTGGCCGACGAGCTGGGCCCGCGCGGCGTGCGCGTCAACGGGCTCATGCCCGGACGGATCGCCACCGAACGGGTCGCCGAGCTGGACGCCTCGACCGGCGACCCGGAGTCGGCACGCCGCGCCGCGACGGCGTCGATACCGCTGGGTCGCTACGGCGAGCCGCAGGAGTTCGGCAGGGTCGCCGCCTTCGTGCTCTCGCCGGCGGCGTCATTCCTGACGGGCGTGATGCTCCCGATCGACGGCGGACTCCTCCGCGCGCTCTGAATCAGCATCCGACTCGTCGCCCGAGTCCAGCCGCTCGCGCCAGGTACGACGTCGCGCCCGGGCTGGTTCCGCCCTGCCGCTGCGCGTCGGCTCGGGCGCCGGGGCGTCCTGGTTGCCCCACGGGCCGCGGCCGCCGCGCCACTCGTCGTAGATCAGGTAGAAGAAGCCGAAGATCGCCAGCCCGCCGAAGAACCACCACTGGAGCCCGTAGAAGAAGTGCGGCCCGTTGTCGAGCTCGGGGAGCTCGACCGGCTGCAGCGCGGTCGCGGGCTCCGGCGACTCCGAGCGCAGGTCGACCCATCCGCCGAGCACCTCGCGGTCGAGCGCCTCGCCGATGCGGGCGCTGTCGACGGCCCGGGTGGACTGGTCGGTGACCTCGGTGCTGTCGCCCTCGGCGTCACGGCGTACCCAGCCGGTGACGTCGACCTCCCCGTCCGGGGGTGCGGGCACGTCGGCGGTCGTCGCTCCGCGGTTGTCGGTGGCGAACCAGCCGCGGTCGACCAGCAGGCTCGTGCCGTCCTCGAGCTCGAGGGGGACGACGACGTCGACGCCGGCGGCACCGTCGCGGGTCCGGTAGCGGACGACGACGGTGTCCTCGACGGCGTACGTCCCCGTGGCCTCGACGATGCGCCACTCGTCGGCCGCGGCGACCGCCCGGCCGGGGGCCAGGACGTCGGCGACCGGGTCGGCGCCGGCCTTCTCGTTGCGCTGGATGATCTCGTTGCGCTCCTGCCGGTCGGCGAGCCGGTGGAACTGCCACTCGCCGAGCCGCCACGCGACCCACGCCAGGAAGACGACCACGAGCGCGAAGGCGATCCAGCGGCGCGAGACCAGGAACCGCAGCTTGTGCACCCGGCGAGGTTATCCGTCCCGTCCTGAGCGTCCGGCGGGTGGTGCGGCACCCGCCGTTAGACTTGTGACCGTGACGACACCTCTGGCGGACCGCTTCGGTCGCGTGGCCACGGACCTACGGGTCTCGCTGACCGACCGGTGCAACCTTCGCTGCAACTACTGCATGCCCGCGGAGGGCCTCGACTGGCTCCCCACCGAGCAGACGCTGACCGACGACGAGGTCGTCCGGCTGATCACGATCGGCGTGGAGCGGCTCGGCATCCGCGAGGTGCGATTCACCGGCGGCGAGCCGCTGCTGCGCCGGGGACTGGTCGACATCGTGGGGCGCACCCACGCGCTCGGCGTCGAGACGTCGCTCACCACCAACGCCCTCGGACTCTCGCGCACCGCGCAGGCCCTCGCCGACGCGGGGCTCGACCGGATCAACGCCAGCATCGACTCGGTGCGACCGGAGACGTTCGCCACGATCACGCGCCGCGACCGCCTCAAGGACGTCGTGGCCGGCCTGGAGGCCGCCCGTGCCGCGGGGCTCGGACCGATCAAGCTCAACGCCGTCCTGCTGCGCGGCACCAACGACGACCAGGCGGCCGAGCTGCTGCGCTGGGCCGTCGAGCACGGCTACGAGCTGCGCTTCATCGAGCAGATGCCCCTCGACGCCCAGCACGGCTGGAGCCGCACCGAGATGGTGACCGCCGACGAGATCTACGAACAGCTCACTGCCGAGTTCACCCTCACGCCCCACGGCGAGCCCCGGGGCAGCGCGCCGGCCGAGCTGTTCATCGTCGACGGTGGTCCCGCGACGGTCGGGATCATCGCCTCGGTCACCCGCCCGTTCTGCGGTGACTGCGACCGCGTCCGGCTCACCGCCGACGGCCAGGTCCGCAACTGCCTCTTCGCCCGCGAGGAGTCCGACCTCCGCACGGCGCTGCGCTCCGACGCCGACGACGCGGAGATCGCCGAGCGGTGGGTCATCGCCATGCTCGGCAAGCGCGCCGGCCACGGCATCGACGACGTAACGTTCCTCCAGCCCGACCGACCGATGTCCGCCATCGGCGGATAGGCGTACGCCGGTCCGCGGCCACCGCCGCCGCCCGTCCGCCGATGGTGGCGGCACATCGACCATTGGCGGGCCTGGCAGCGGCAATCTGCCGCCACCCTGGCGGCGTACGTCTGATGGTGGCGGCACATCGAGGTCCGGCGGGCGTGTCACCGGCCATCTGCCGCCACCCTGGCGGCGTACGTCCGATGGTGGCGGCACATCGCGGTCCGGCGGGCGTGTCAGCGGCAATGTGCCGCCACCTTGGCGGCGTACGTCTGATGGTGGCGGCACATCGACGGCGGCGGTCAGCGGCAATCTGCCGCCACCCTGGCGGCGTACGTCCGATGGTGGCGGCACATCGACCATTGGCGGGTCTGGCAGCGGCCATCTGCCGCCACCCTGGCAGGCGTACGTCAGTCCGCGGGCGTGTGCGGGACGACGTCCTTCAGGAACCCGCGGGCGCCGAGGAAGTCCGAGAGCGAGGCCCGGTGCTCGTCGCAGGCGAGCCAGGACTTGCGGCGCTCGGGGGTGTGGATCTTCGGGTTGTTCCACCGGAGGTCCCACACGGCGTCGGCCTGGCAGCCCTTGGCCGAGCAGATGTCACGGTCGAGCTCCATCGGCGTCCTTCCGTGAGGGTCTCCGCGCCGCGCGAGGGGCGGCCCGGACATGAGAAGTGCCGGACAGCCACGGGGGGAAGCTGTCCGGCACCTCGATGCACACGCAGACGGGGGATGCTGCGCTAGCGAGGAAGATCATTCCATGGGACTGGGTGAAAACCAAACTTTCGACACACCGATGTCGGGTGGTTTTTCCTCAGTCTTCACCGTCGTGTGCCGTCAGTTCGTGGGCACCGGCGTTGGTCGGCAGGCTGAATCCGTCGTCTCGCTGGTCATTTGCGTTTGCCATGACCACCGCGAACAGCGGAAGGAACACGGCGGCGGCGACCATGACCCACCGCAGGACGCCCGGACCGACCGCGACCGCGCCCACGAAGCACACGAGCCGGATCGTCATCGAGATGGCGTAGCGGCGCTGGCGCGACCGCATGTCGTCTGCGGCGCTGCTGCGAGCCGTGGTGATGCGCACGGCATCGGACTTGGCCATGCTGGAAGTCTACGCCGCTAGGCTCGCAGAACCACGGGCCGGTGACGGTCCGCACAGCCGTCGATCAGGAGGCATCATGACCAACCGCACGTATCGCGTCACGGAGATCGTCGGCACCTCGCCCGACGGCATCGACCAGGCCATCCGCAACGGCATCGAGCGCGCCGGCCAGACCCTGCGCCACATCGACTGGTTCGAGGTCACCCAGGTCCGCGGCCAGGCCAAGGACGGGGTCGTCGAGCACTTCCAGGTCGGCATGAAGGTGGGCTTCCGCCTCGAGGACGAGTGATCACGCCGCTCGCTGCGCGCGGGTGAGCGACACGTCTCGAAATCCGCGTTTCCTCGTACCGAGCGGTAATCACTAGCGTCGGGGAGCGTGAGCGACATTCCTGGACCCAGCACCCCGACCGAGCCGCGATCGGTCCTGGTGACCGGAGGCAACCGCGGCATCGGCCGCGCGATCGCCGAGGCGTTCATCGCCCAGGGCGACAAGGTCGCGGTCACCACCCGCAACGGCGGCGCGCCCGAGGGCGCGCTCGACGTGCGCTGCGACATCACCGACGCCGACCAGGTCGAGGCGGCCTTCAAGCAGGTCGAGGAGGCGCACGGCCCGGTCGAGGTGCTCGTCGCCAACGCCGGCATCACCAAGGACACCCTGCTGCTCCGGATGAGCGAGGACGACTGGTCCTCGGTCATCGACACCAACCTCACCGGCACCTTCCGGCTGACCAAGCGCGCCGCCAAGGGCATGCTGCGGCTGCGGCGCGGCCGGATCATCCTCATCTCCTCGGTCGTCGGGCTGCTCGGCTCGGCCGGGCAGGTCAACTACGCCGCCTCCAAGTCCGGTCTCGTCGGCCTCGCGCGCTCGCTGGCCCGCGAGCTCGGGAGCCGGTCGATCACGACCAACGTCGTCGCGCCGGGCTTCGTGGAGACCGACATGACCGACGTGCTCACCGACGAGCAGAAGAGCGCCATCAAGACCCAGGTCCCGCTGGGCCGCTACGCCTCGACGGCCGAGGTGGCCTCGGCGGTCACCTGGCTCGCCTCCGACGGCGCGTCCTACGTCACCGGTGCCGTGATCCCGGTCGACGGCGGCCTCGGCATGGGCCACTGATCCTCCCTCCCGCGACACACGAGCACTGACGAAAGGTCCAACGACATGGGAATCCTCGACGGCAAGCGCATCCTCGTCGCCGGCGTCACGATGGACAGCTCCATCGGCTTCGCGACCGCCAAGGTCGCCCAGGAGCAGGGCGCGACGGTGCTGATCTCCAACTTCGGCCGCGCGCTCGGCATCACCAGGCGGATCGCGAAGCGGCTCCCGCAGGAGGCGCCGGTGCTCGAGCTCGACGTGACCGACGAGGACCACCTCGCGGGTCTCGCCGACCAGGTCCGGGAGCACGTCGACGGCCTGGACGGCGTCGTGCACTCCATCGCGTACGGCAACCCGGAGACGCTGCTCGGCGGCAAGTTCATGGACGGACCGTGGGAGGACGTGGCGCAGGCGGTGCAGGTGTCGGCGTACTCGCTGAAGTCCCTGGCCGTCGCCACCAAGCCGCTGCTCTCGCCGGGCTCGTCGATCGTCGGGCTGACCTTCGACGCGACCACCGCGTGGCCGGCGTACGACTGGATGGGCGTCGCGAAGGCGGCGCTGGAGAACACCTCCCGCTACGTCGCCCGCGACCTCGGGCCCGAGGGCATCCGCTGCAACCTGGTCTCGGCCGGCCCCCTGAAGACCCTCGCCGCCAAGGCGATCCCGGGCTTCGAGGACCTCGAGTCGGCGTGGAAGGACCGCGCGCCCCTCGGGTGGGACGAGTCCGACCACCGACCGACCGCGCAGGCCGTCGTGGCGCTGCTGAGCGACTTCTTCCCGGCCACCACCGGCGAGATCGTGCACGTCGACGGTGGCTTCCACGCGATGGGCCTCTGAGGTTCGATAGTTTCCCCGCGTGACCTCTCTCGTCGAGCTGCGCGTCCTCGAAGGCCCCAACCTCTACTTCCCGCGTGCGGCGGTGAAGCTGACGCTCGACGTCTCGACGATCACCGAGGCCGGCGAGGAGGCCGTGCTGCGGTTCGCCCGGCGCATCGGCCTGCGCACGACCAGGCCCGGCGCGCCCGGCTCGGGCTTCCGGCAGCGGTTCGCCCTGCGCGCGGTCGAGCGGCTGGTCCGGGCCATCGCGGGGGAGGCCGGGACGCGACGCCTCGCCGTCCGCGTGCGCCCCACCAGCGACCCCGACGTGGTCGTCGTAGCCTTCCCGTGGCGCAACCGCGGCCGCGCGCAGGCGCTCGGCCAGGCGGTCGCCCACGCCCTCGACGCGCTGCCGACGCCCGACGTGGAGGAGGCCGTCAGCGCCGCGGCGGCCGAGGTGGCGGCCGCGCCTCGTGGCGACCGGCCCGCCACCATCACGCCGACCATCCCCGTGGTGGCGGTGACCGGCACCAACGGCAAGACCACGACCAGCCGGATGATCGCGCACATCGCGCGCACCAGCGGGCTGGTCGTCGGGTGGTCCAACACCGACGGCATCTACCGCGACGGGGTTCTCGTCGAGGCGGGTGACTACTCGGGACCCTCCGGCGCCGGCCGGGCGCTCGGCCTCGACGGCGTGCAGCTCGCGGTGACCGAGACCGCGCGCGGCGGCATCCTGCTCAAGGGCATCGGCATCAGCCGCAACGACGTGTCGGTCGTGACCAACGTGACCGCCGACCACCTCGGCCTCCAGGGCATCGACACGGTCGACCAGCTCGCCGAGGTGAAGTCCGTCGTGCCGCGGATCACCCGCAGGGACGGCTGGTCGGTGCTCAACGGCGACGACCCCCGGGTGCTGGCGATGCGCAGCGTGATCTCGGCGCGACCGTGGATCTTCAGCCGCGACCCCGACTCGCCGGCCGTGCGCGAGGTGCTCACCGACGGCGGCCGGGCCACCACCGTGATCGACGGCTGGATCACCGTGCTGGCACCGGGTACCGATCCCGACCCGCTCGTCGAGCTCGCCGACGTGCCGATGACGCTGGCCGGGCTGTCCCGCTTCAACATCGAGAACGCCCTCGCTGCCGCGTCCGCCGCCCTCGCGATCGGTCTCGCGCGCGACGCCGTGGTCGCCGGGCTCACGTCCTTCCTCCCCGACGCCGAGCACAACCCGGGCCGGATGAACTTCTTCTCCCTCCCCGTCGGGGACGGGCAGAGCGTGTCGGTCGTCATGGACCTCGCGCACAACGAGGCCGGGCTCGAGGCGCTGCTGGAGATCATGTCGGGCGTACGACGTCCCGGCGCCCGCCTGCTGCTCGGCCTCGGCGCCGTCGGTGACCGCACCGACGAGCTCATCGACGCGCTCGGGGAGATCGGCGCCAAGGGCAGCGACGTCGTGGCGATCGGCCACAAGGAGCACTACCTCCGCGGCCGCACCATGGACGAGATCGACACACTGCTGCGGGCCGGTGCCGCCCGGGTGGGGGTCGCCGACATCGACACCTACACCACCGAGGTCGCCTGCCTCGCCGCCCTGGTCGAGCGCGCCGAGCCCGGCGACGTCGTCGGCCTCATGTGCCATGCCGAGCGGCAGGAGGCGTACGACTGGATCGCCGCGCACGGCGGCACGCCCGACAGCCCCGAGGTCCTCTCGCAGAAGGTGCGGGCGGCGCAGGGATGAGCTGGTCGTGAGCGAGGGCTGGGCGCGGGTCTACGACGCCCTCGCGCCGACGTACGACGAGATGACCACCGGCAACGGCTGGTCGGTCAACCAGCGCGCCCGGGACCTGCTCGCCCCGCTCAGCCTGGCGCCGGCACGGGTCCTCGACCTCGGCGCCGGCACCGGGCAGACCGCGACGGTGCTGCGCGAGCTGTTCCCCGCTGCTGCCCTGACGCTCGTCGACGCCTCGCCCGGGATGCTGGAGCTGGCCCGTCACAGGGTGCCCAGCGCCGAGGTCGTGGCTGCGGACGCCGAGACGTTCCTCCGCGCCCGCGACGACGAGTGGGACCTCGTCGCGGCGATCGGCGTCCTCGAGCTGTTGCCCGACCTGTTCGAGGTGCTCCGGATGGTCGTCACGCGGCTGGCGCCCGGCGCCCACCTGGTGGCGAGCCACGAGCCCCTCCTGGACGACGGGTCCGTGCAGGCCTCCCCGGTCAGCGTGGTGGGCGGCGACCACCGGGTGCGCCGTCACCCGAGCGAGGAGGTCGAGCGTCGCGCGGCGTCGTACGGCCTCCAGCGCGTCGCTTCGCAGGTCGGTGCCGCCTTCGAGCGCACGGACGACGGCACGGCGGTCCACGAGATCGTCGTCTGGCGCGCTCCGTCGAGCCGGGAGTGACCGACAGCCGCCGCTCAGGTGTCGCCCGGGTCCACCTGCTCGCCGGGCGCGCCGATGTCGAGGTCACCCTCGACGATGAGGGCCGAGAGACCGGACGCCGAGCGTGTCTCGTGCTGCTCGCCCGGCTCCCACACGGCAGCCTGGCCGGCGCCGAGCCGACGTACGACCCCCTCCGCTCCCGCTACCTCGGCCTCGCCCGCGAGCACGACCAGCAGCTGACGGCCGACGGCCGGGTGCCGCCCGATGACGCCGCCGGGTGCGAGCGCGACCGACACGAGGTGGGCGTCGGCGCTCAGGCCGAAGGCGCCGACGGAGAAGCCGCGGCTCCCGTGCGCCTCGATCGGACGGTGCGGGAGGTCCGTCAGGTCGAGGATCCTCACGCGCCGCCCGCCGCCTGGTCGGCCGGAGGCGTGTAGTCGGGGTCGGCGGAGGGCGCGTCGGGGTTGGTCGTCGAGCCGGCCTGGGCGACGTCGGACCAGTTCTCCAGCTCGGCCATCACCTCGGCGTGCTTGTCGACGCACACCACGACGAGGTCGCCGCGGTTGGCACGGCTCATCGCGTGGCGCACGGCTTCGATCTCCTCGAGCACGAGCTCGGCCTGCTTGCAGCGGGCACCCGCGTCCATCGCGGCTCGTACGCCGTCCAGGACGAGCTGGGCGGTCGCGCCGCGCTCACGACCGCGGAGAGCCACGTCCTCGCGCACGATGCACACGTCGAAGTGCTGGGCCGCGATCTCCCCGAGCTCGCGCATGTCCTGGTCGCGGCGGTCGCCGGCCGTGGCGATGATGCCGATCCGCGAGGGCCGGGCCAGGTCGTGCGACGACTCGAGCGACTCGCCGACGCGGTCCACGAAGTCGCCCAGCATCTTCATGCCGGGCGCGTTGTGGCAGTAGTCGACGATGACGTTGACGCCGTTGACCTCGACCTCGTTGAGGCGGCCGGGGGAGAGGTAGTAGCTGGTCGAGAAGGTCCGCAGGCCCTGCCGGATGTCGTGGAGGGGGGCCCCGGCGGCGAAGGCCGCGGCGGCCGCGGCGAGGGCGTTCTGGACGTTCATCCGGGCGCGGCCGCTGAAGGTCGAGGGCAGCAGGTGGGTCCAGGCCAGCTGCATCTCGCGCCGGCCGTGCATGACCACCATCATCTCGCCGCGGTCGCTGGGGTTGAGCACGATCGCCTTGCCGCCGCGACGGCAGTGCGCGTCGATCATGTCGCGCACCTCGCTGCCCGGCTCCTCCATCGAGAACCACACGACCTGGCCCGAGCACTTGCGGCGCATCTCCCGCACCAGCGGGTCGTCGGCGTTGAGCACGGCGTGGCCGTCGCGCGGCACCGCCTCGACGATCACGGCCTTCACGTCGGCGAGCTGCTCGACGGTGTCGATGCCGCGCAGGCCGAGGTGGTCGGGCTGCACGTTGAGGACGACGGCGACGTCGTTGCGCTCGTAGCCCAGTCCCTCACGCAGGATGCCGCCGCGGGCGACCTCGAAGACCGCGAAGTCGACGCGCGGGTTCTGCAGCACCATCCGCGCCGAGCGGGGGCCCGAGGCGTCGGCGCGGATGAGCAGCCGCTCGTCGATGACCACGCCGTCGGTCGACGTCATGCCGACCTTGCGGCCCATGCCCTTGAAGATGTGGCTGATCATCCGGCTCGTGGTCGTCTTGCCGTTGGTGCCGGTCACGGCCACGATCGGGATCCGGGACGTGGCCCCGGGCGGGAAGAGCATGTCGACCACCGGCTTGGCGATGAACTGCGGCTCGCCGATCGTCGGGTGGGTGTGCATCCGGAAGCCCGGAGCCGCGTTGACCTCGCAGATCGCGCCGCCGGCCTCCCTGACCGGCTCGGTGATGTCCGGGCAGATGAAGTCGATGCCGGCGATGTCGAGGCCGACCATCCGGGCGGCCTCCTCGGCGATCTCGACGTTCTCCGGGTGTGCCTCGAAGGTGCGGTCGATGGAGATGCCGCCGGTGGACATGTTGCCGGTGAGGGCGAGCTTGACCATCTCGCCCTCGGCGGGCACCGACTCCAGCGTGTGGCCCTGGTCGGCGAGCACCTCGATCGCCGCGTCGTCGATCTTGATGCGCGTCAGCACCTTCTCGTGGCCCACCCCGCGGCGCGGGTCGGCGTTGGTGAGGTCGACCAGCGCCTGCACGGTCGACGAGCCGTCGCCGGTCACGGACGCGGGCACGCGCTCGGCGATCGCGACCATCCGGCCGTCGATGATCAGGCAGCGGTAGTCCTTGCCGGTCACGAACGACTCGACGATGACGTTGCCGCGGCGCGACTGGTCGTGCGCGATCGGGAACGCCGCGCGTACGTCGGCCTCGTCCTGCAGGTCGAGGCACACCCCGCGGCCGTGGTTGCCGTCGAGCGGCTTGAGCACGACCGGGAAGCCGATGCGGCGGGCCGCGGCGACCGCGCCCTCCTCGGTGCGGACGGACTCCTGCTTGGGCACGGGCAGTCCGGCGGCGCCGAGCAGCTTGGTCGTCAGGTCCTTGTCGGAGGCGATGTCGACGGCGATCGACGACGTCTCCGAGGTCATCGTGGCGCGGATCCGCTTGGCGTGGACACCCTGGCCGAGCTGGACGAGGGAGTACTGGTTGAGCCGGATCCACGGGATGTCGCGCGACACCGCCTCGTCGACGATGGCCTGCGTCGAGGGGCCGAACGCCGTGCGCTCGGCGCGACGGATGAAGTCGTCGCGCTCGGTCTCCCAGTCGAAGTCGGGGTCGCCCTCGACGAGGTGGTTGACCAGGCGGACGGCGAGGCGTCCCGCGGTGAGGCCGACGTTCTCCTCGATGTAGCCGTAGATGATGTTGTAGCGGCCCGGCTGGCCCTTGACCTGCCGGGTCTTGCCGCGGCGGATGTCGTGGCCGACGAGCTGCTGGAGGGCGAGCGCGACGTGCTCGGCGACGTGGCCCAGCCAGGTGCCCTCGTTCAGGCGCTCGAGGAAGCCGCCGCGGCGCCCGCGCGAGCACGAGTGCTCGCGGAGCCCCGGCAGCATCGCGACCAGGTCGTCGGTGAAGCCGGGGATGGTGTTGGTGGGGAACTGCTCGAGCGAGCCCAGGTCGACCACGAGGTGGATCGACTTGTCGTAGGACCAGACGTTGGCGCCGCGGTAGACGCGGGTCTCGACGATCTCCAGGTCCGGCGTGGGTCGTTCACTCATGCACGTACTCGCTTCGCTCCGTGCGCGCATGAGGCACCCTTCGCACTGTGCTGACTGACTCGCTCGCTTCGCTCGCTCATGCATCTTCTCCTTGGTCGGAGGTGGGGGTCTGGGGGGCCGGGCCGCGGCGCAGCTTGAGGCGTCGGCGGATCGCGGCGGGGGTCGCGTCGGCCGCGGCGATGTCGCGGGCCAGCTGGCGCAGGTCGCGGCCGGCCTCGGCCAGCTCCTCGGCGTCCTCCGCGGACACGCCGGCCTCCTGCGGCACGAGCGTGCGGGTGGTGAGGTTGAAGGCGGTGCGCTCGGGCAGGACGTGGAAGAGCACGCCGCTGGCGAGCAGCGGCGAGGACCGGGTGGCCTCGTGGGCGTTGCTCACCATCCGCGAGCCGTCGAGGATCGTGACCGCGCCCTTGCCGAGCACCCGCATCACCAGGTCCCCGTCGACGTGCTCGACCAGCCCACACGTGTCCTCGTCGACCCCGATGCCCAGCAGCTGGGGGCTCTGGGCGACGATCATCAGCAGCCGACCGTAGCGGTTGCGCTGGTCGAAGTGCTGGTCGATGACGGTGGCGTCGACGAGGCCCAGGCCGGCGGCGACCTGCGTCATCCGCTGCTTGGGCGTCGAGCCTCCCACGCCGAAGGCGACCATGTGCGACGACTGGATGCTCGCTCCCGCCGAGGTGCCCGCGACGACCGCACCGCGCTCGTGGGCCCGCAGGATCGCGTCACCCACGGGCGTGCCGCACACGATGGACGACAGCTTGAGCTGGTTGCCGCCGGTCATGAAGATGCCGGTCGCCTCGTCGAGCGCCTTGACCAGCACCGGGTCGTGGGCTTGCTCGCGCGACTCCGGGCGTACGGCGTCGACATGGGCGGCCCCGAACTTGGTGAACAGTGTGTCGTAGACCTCGACGACCTCCCGCCCCAGGGAGGATGCGGTCGGGATCACCGCGATGCGAGCATCCTTGCCGCCGCTGAGGGCGACGAAGTGCTTGAGGATCGTCGGCTTGCGCACCTTGTCCTCGGCGCCACCGATGATCATGAGTGGTCCTGGGGGCATGACAGGAGAGGCTAGCGGCTGGAAAGGTGGAGGAGTGCAGGAGTCAGGGAGCGGCATGGGAAGCAGGTCCCCACGACGGCTCGTGGTGATGCGCCATGCCAAGGCCGAGCACAGTGCGAGCACCGATCACGTGCGTGCGCTCGCCGAGCGCGGGATGGGCGACGCGGAGGCGGTCGGCCGCTGGATGCGCGGCCACGGTGTCGAGCCCGACGCCGCCCTGGTCTCCGACGCGCTCCGGACGCAGCAGACGTGGCAGCAGGTGGCCGCCGGCGCCGGCTGGGACGAGGGCGTCGCCGACTTCTCCGAGGCCCTCTACGCCGCCGGCACCGACTCGGCCTTCGACCTGCTGCGCGAGGTCGCGGACGACGTACGGACCCTCGTCGTCATCGGCCACAACCCGACCATGGGCTCGCTCGCCGAGCTGGTCGACGACGGGGAGGGCGACTCCGAGGCGACGACCGCCATGGTGACGCGCGGGTTCCCGACGTCGGCGGTCGCGATCTTCACCGTCGCGGGCGACTGGGCCGACCTCGGTCCCGGTACGGCGCGGCTCGAGGCCTTCCACGTCGGGGCTGCGTGAGCGATCCGCACGTCGTGGCGCGACTCCGCGCCGCCGGCTGCGTGTGGGCCGAGGAGGAGGCGGCGCTGCTCGCCGCGGCAGCCGCGTCACCCGACGACCTCGAGATCCTTCTCGTGCGCCGTGTCGCCGGTGAGCCCCTCGAGACGGTGCTGGGCTGGGTGGAGTTCCTGGGTCGGCGGCTGATGGTCGCCCCCGGCGTCTTCGTGCCCCGGCGGCGCACGGAGCTCCTCGCGAGGACGGCGCTCGAGCGCACGCGTGCCGTCCCCGTGGGGACCGGACGACCCGTCGTGGTCGAGATGTGCTGCGGGGTGGCGCCGGTGGCTGCGAGCCTCGAGGACGCGCACGCCGAGGTGCACGCGTCCGACGTCGACGCGGCGGCCCTCGGGTGCGCCCGGTCCAACGCGCCGTCCGCGGCGCTCCACCTCGGCGACCTCTACGACGCCCTGCCGCCCGACCTCCTCGGCCGTGTCGACGTGCTGGCCGCCAACGCGCCCTACGTCCCCAGCGACCGGGTGGCCGACATGCCGCCGGAGGCCCGCGACCACGAGCCGCTGACGGCGCTCGACGGCGGCGCCGACGGCGTCGACCTGCACCGTCGGCTCGCGGCGGACGCCGTCCGCTGGCTGGCGCCCGGGGGAGCGCTCCTCATCGAGACCAGCCCCGGACAGTCCGCGCTCACGACCGGCGCGATGGCGGCGGCCGGGCTCGTGACGCGGGTGGTGGCCGACGACGAGGTCGGCGGGTGCGTCGCGATCGGCGTACGACCCGACGGCGTCAGCCGATGAGCGGCGGTGCGGGCGTGGTGATGCCCACCGCCGCGTCGGCCTCCTCGATCTGCTCGCGCGAGATGCCGAGCAGGTAGAGGATCGCGTCGAGGTAGGGGACGTTGACGGCCGTGTCGGCGGCGTCGCGGACCATGGGCTTGGCGTTGTAGGCGATGCCGAGGCCGGCGGCGTTGAGCATGTCGAGGTCGTTGGCGCCGTCACCGATGGCGATCACGGCGTCGAGGGGTACGCCGACCTCGCCGGCGAACTCGCGCAGCGCCGCCGCCTTGCCGGCCCGGTCGACGACGTCGCCGAGGATGCGACCGGTCAGGCGGCCGTCGACGATCTCGAGCTCGTTGGCCCGCGCGAAGTGGATGCCGAGGTCCGCCGAGAGGCGGTCGGTGATCTGGGTGAAGCCGCCCGAGACGATCGCGAAGCGGTAGCCGAGGCGGCGCAGCGTGCGCACCATCGTGCGGGCGCCGGGCGCGAGCACGATCGACTGGTAGACCTCGTCGAGGGCGGACTCCGGGACGCCCTCGAGCAGCGCGACCCGCTCGCGCAGGGACGCCTCGAAGTCGAGCTCGCCACGCATCGCCGCCTCGGTCACGCGGGCGACCTCGACCTCCTGGCCGGCGTGGGCGGCGAGCATCTCGATGACCTCGCCCTGGATGAGGGTGGAGTCGACGTCCATCACGATGAGCCGGATGCCACGGCGGTGCAGGGAGTCGCGCTGGACGGCGAGGTCGATGCCCTGCCTGACGGCCTCGACCGAGAGGAGCGGCCGGAGGGTGTCGGCCGGCGCGCCGGAGACGTGCAGCTCGATCGCGGTGACGGGGTAGCGCGCCATCCGCTCGATCTTGTCGATGTTGGCGCCCGAGTCGGCGATCCGGCCCGCGATCGCGGACATCGCCGAGGCCTTGAGCGGGTTGCCGATGATCGTGATGTGCGAGCGCTCGCCGCGCCGGCTGCGGTTGTCACCCGCGCCGCGGTCCACCTCGACGCTCATGTCGAGCTCGGCGGCGGTGCGCTCGATGGTGTCGCGCAGCTTCTTCCAGTCCCGCGGCGCGGTGACCAGGATGCCCAGCACCAGCCGACGCCGGAGCACGATCTGCTCGATGTCGATGACCTCGACGCCGGCTGCGGCGAGCGCGGCGAAGATCGCTGAGGTGACGCCAGGCCGGTCCTTGCCCGTGAGGGTGACCAGGAGAGTCTTCGGCTCGTCTTCCATCGTGCGTCGAAGGCTAGTCGCGGTGCCGACCGACCCGCTGCCCGGTCCGCGCATCGGGCGGTGGTCCCGCCACCCGCCACGCCTCAGCGCTCGGGCCACACCTCGGGCGAGCAGGCCGCCACGATCGCGCGCCGGGCGGCGCGCCCGAGCGGCTGCAGGAGGTCGCGGCGCCGCTCCACCTCGTACGACGACAGCGCCCCGCCGTCGTCCACGAGGGCCAGGTCGACGATCGCCCACGCCTGCAGGCCGCGCGCAGCGAGGTCGACGCAGCGCGGCGGGGTGCCGAGCGGTGCGTCGAGGGAGGGGCGGTGGTGCAGGTTCATCAGCGCGTCGGCGGCCTCGGGTCGCCACCTCGCCACGTCGAGGTCGGCCAGGTCGCCCGCCGCGCCGAGGAGCGCGCCGCGGAGGGTGCGGTCGGCCTCGCCGACGTCCGGCAGCTGGCGGCGTGACGCCTCCAGGGCCTGCCACTGCACCGTCTCGCCCTGCTCCTCGGGCACCAGGCCCAGGTCGCCCACCACGACGGCCTGGCCCGCCTCGAGCGCCGCCCCGTTGAAGTCGCGCGGGCCGCCCAGGCCCAGCGGGTCGCCGTCGACCGGCAGCGCCAGTCCGGCGTACGACGCCCCGGTGCCCCGCGCGCGCACCAGCAGGTCGAGCGTGGAGCCGCCCGCCAGCAGGTGGGTGTCGTGGGCCAGCGCGTCGAGCACGTGGTCGGTCTGCTCGTGACCGCGCAACCATGCGGTCAGCCACCAGGCGAGGGTCGCCGAGTGGGGGAGGGCCAGGTGGGAGCGCGACATCGCGGGCGAGGCTACTCGCCGTCCCGCACCGTCGTGTCCGCGGCGGCGGCGTGGCCGGTGCTGGATAGGGTGACGATCATGGTCGCCGTCATCGAGTTCGCAGGTGTCACGGTGCGCCGGGGCCAGTCGCTGCTGCTCGACGACGTCAGCTGGCTGGTGGAGGAGGACGAGCGCTGGGTGGTCCTCGGACCCAACGGCGCCGGCAAGACGACGCTCCTCCAGGTCGCCGCTGCGCAGATGCACCCGACCTCCGGGGTGGCCGGGATCCTCGACGAGGTGCTCGGCACGACCGACGTCTTCGAGCTGCGCCCCCGCATCGGCCTCACCAGCGCCGCGCTCGCCGACCGCATCCCGCGCTCCGAGCTGGTCAAGGACGTCGTGGTGTCCGCCTCCTACGGCGTCCTCGGCCGCTGGCGCGAGGAGTACGCCGACCTCGACCACGAGCGGGCCGCGACGCTGCTCGCGGAGGTGGGCGCCGACCACCTGGCCGAGCGCACCTTCGGCACCCTGAGCGAGGGCGAGCGCAAGCGGGTGCAGGTCGCCCGGGCCCTCATGACCGATCCCGAGCTGCTGCTGCTCGACGAGCCGGCCGCCGGTCTCGACCTCGGCGGCCGCGAGGACCTGGTGGCGACGCTGTCCCAGGTGGCCCTCGACCCCGACTCCCCGGCGACCGTGCTGGTCTCGCACCACGTCGAGGAGATCCCGCCCGGCTTCACCCACGCCCTCCTGCTCCGCGAGGGCCGGGTCGTCGACTCCGGGCCGGTCGAGGACGTCGTCACCGCCGAGTCGCTGTCGGAGACCTTTGCGATGCCGCTGCTGCTGACCCGCTCGGACGACCGCTTCGCGGCGCGCCGACGCCCCGCCGAGCGCGTGGCTCCCGCCTGACCTCACGCCCCACTGGATAGGGTCGGACCATGGACTGGATCCGCGACCACCTCTGGGAGACCTGGCTCGGTCTCTCGATCGTGCTCGGTGTGGCGGAGATGTTCAGCCTCGACCTGATCCTCGCGATGCTCGCCGCGGGAGCGGTGATCGGGATGGTCGCCGCCATCATCGGCCTGCCGGTCTTCGTGCAGATCCTCGCGGCACTGGCCGCGTCCATCGCCATGCTGGCCTTCGTCCGTCCGGCCTTCGTCAAGCGGCTCCACAGCGGTCCCGAGCTCGCGCTCGGCCACGGCAAGCTCGTCGGCACCCGCGGGCTCGTCACCCAGGAGATCACCGGCCTGGCGCCGGGTCGCATCAAGGTGGGCGGCGAGGTCTGGTCGGCGCTGCCCTACGACGAGCACCTCAAGATCGCACCGGGCGAGACCGTCGAGATCTTCCAGATCAAGGGCGCCACCGCCTACGTCCACCCGGTGGGCACGCTCGAGCCCTGACCAGGCGGCGTACGCCGCCTCGCGACCGCTTCCACCGCCAGCAACCGCAACTCACAAGATCGGGGGGAACCCATGGGGACTGCTCTACTGGTCCTGCTCCTGCTCGTCGTCCTGTTCGTCGTCGTCATGCTCGCCAAGACGGTCCGCATCGTGCCTCAGGCACGCGCGGGCATCGTCGAGCGCTTCGGCAAGTACAAGGGGACGCTGCCGGCAGGACTCAACATCGTCATCCCGTTCATCGACCGGCTGCGCTACCTCATCGACCTGCGCGAGCAGGTCGTGTCCTTCCCTCCTCAGCCCGTGATCACCGAGGACAACCTCGTCGTCTCGATCGACACGGTCATCTACTTCCAGGTCACCGACCCGGTTGCCGCGACCTACGAGATCGCCAACTACATCCAGGCGATCGAGCAGCTCACCATGACCACGCTGCGCAACATCGTGGGTGGCATGGACCTCGAGGAGACCCTCACCAGCCGTGACTCGATCAACTCCGGCCTGCGTGGCGTCCTCGACGAGGCGACAGGCAAGTGGGGCATCCGCGTCAACCGTGTCGAGCTCAAGGGCATCGACCCGCCACCGTCGATCAAGGACTCGATGGAGAAGCAGATGCGTGCCGACCGAGAGAAGCGTGCCGTGATCCTCACCGCCGAGGGCCAGCGCCAGGCCGCCATCCTCACCGCCGAGGGTTCCAAGCAGTCGCAGATCCTCAACGCCGAAGGTGACCGCGAGTCGCAGATCCTGCGTGCCCAGGCCGACCGGGAGGCGCAGATCCTGCGTGCCCAGGGTGAGGGACAGGCCATCCAGACGGTCTTCCAGGCGATCCACGACGGGCAGCCCGACCAGTCGCTGCTGGCCTACCAGTACCTCCAGATGATGCCCAAGATCGCCGAGGGCAGTGCCAACAAGGTGTGGGTCATCCCCTCGGAGATCACCAAGGCGATGGAGGGCCTCGGCTCGTCGATCCACGAGATCGCCGGCATCCCGAAGGACGCCACGCCGCGCAGCCGGGTGGACATGGGCCCGGCCGAGCCCCAGCTGCCGCGCTCGTCGGACGACCCGGAGATGCGGGCGACCAACGAGGCCGTGCAGGAGGCGATCGCCGCGGCGGAGAGCGCAGCCAACCCGGGCCGCGCCGCACGGTCGACCGCTCCGGCCGCGACCGCCACCGACTCGGATGCCGACGACCCCACTGAGCCGGGAGCACCCGCCGGCCAGTGAGTCCGACCGAAGCGGTGCTGATCGCCCTCGCAGGAGTGGCGGCCGGCACCATCAACACCGTGGTGGGGTCGGGGACGTTGATCACGTTCCCGACCCTTCTCGCGTTCGGCGTACCCCCGGTGACCGCCAACGTCAGCAACACCGTCGGGCTCGTCCCGGGCAGCATGTCCGGCGTCTTCGGCTACCGCCGCGAGCTCGCCGGGCAGAGGGCCCGCGTGCTCCGGCTGGGGGCGGCGTCGCTGGTCGGCGGCGTCGCCGGCGCGCTGCTCCTGCTCTGGCTGCCGTCGTCCGCGTTCGACGCGATCGTCCCCGCGCTCATCGCTCTCGGCGTGGTGCTGGTCCTCCTCGGCCCGCGGATCCAGCGCTCCGTCGCGGCTCGCGCCGAGTCGCGGGGCGGCATCCCCGACCACGGCGTGTGGTGGGTGTGGCCGGCGGTCGCAGCTGCCGGTGTCTACGGCGGTTACTTCGGCGCGGCCCAGGGCGTGCTGCTGATGGCGATCCTCGGCATCGGGGTCGTCGACTCGATGCAGCGGCACACCGCCACCAAGAACGTCCTCGCCCTGATCGTCAACGCCGTCGCCGCGCTGGTCTTCATCGCCGTCGCCGACATCGACTGGACCGTCGCCGGCCTCATCGCGGTTGGCTCCGTCATCGGCGGCCAGATCGGGGCGACCGTCGGGCGGCGTCTCCCCCCGGTCCTGCTCCGCGCCGTGATCGCCACGGTCGGGGTCGTCGCGCTCGTCGTGCTGCTGACCTGAGCCGGTTCGTTCCGCCGAACGTGCGGAAGGTCGAAGTTCGCTACGCCGACCGACCCCACCATCGGCGGCCCGATGCGAGGCGAGGGCGGCTCCTGACCGGGGCGCGGCACGTTCTAGGAGCGCTTGGCGTTCCTGTGGCGCCTCCACCTACGCAGGAGCTGCATGATGCCTCGGACGAGGCCGCCTTCAGCAAGGCCACCGCCGGCGGCGCCGGCGCCCATCGCCAGCGACTCGCGTCCCAGGGACCTGACTGTCGCGGATCGCCCGCATCGCTGCGTCGGCGTCGGGGACGGGGTTGGTCTCGCCCGGCAGGCGCTCGGGGTGCTGGGTCACGAGGTGCCCTGTTCGCTGTCACGGCCCGTCGTCTCCACCCACGCCTCGAGCCAGGTGCCGAGGACGTCGTACGCCTGGGCGCGGACGGCGGGACGGGAGAGGACGACGTCGTGGATGGCGCCCTCGATCGCGACCGAGGTGACGTGCGTGCCGACCGACGAGGCCCAGCGGCGGATCTGCTCGACGTCGAGGACGATGTCGTGCGTGGCGGCGGTCTCCTCGGTCTGCTCCCCGAACCAGGACCGCGCCGACGACAGCACGAGGGTGGGGGAGTCGAGGTCGAGCCCGGCGTGGAGCAGGGCGTGGCCCCGTCGTACGGCGCGCAGCCACCCGACGTAGATGGGGCGGGAGTCCAGCGGCTTCAACGTGAGGTCGTAGTCCCACTCGCCGCCGTGCTCGTGGTGCAGCGAGCGGCCGTAGACGGTGCTGATCCGGCGCGGGATCTCCTGCATCGGGCGGCTGGTGCCGAGACGCTCGATCGCGAGCCGGGTCGCGGCGCTGCGCAGCCACGCGGCGCCCTGCATGTCGAACCAGGGTGAGTTCAGCACCATCGCCGTCAGCTCGGCCGGCCGCCGCTCCTTCGCCCACAGCGGGACCGTCAGGCCGCCGGTCGAGTGGCCCGAGGCGATGACGTCGCGGTGCCCGTCGCGCTGGGTGATCCGCCACCACGCGAGGTCGATCTCCGCGAAGTACTCGCCGAGGTCGGCGACGTAGTGCGGGGTCTGGTGATCGCGCAGCGACCGGCCGTACTTGCGCAGGTCGAGGGCGTAGAACACGTAGCCCCGGTCGGCCCACCACCGGGCGTACTCGGTGTGGAAGAAGTAGTCGGCGAAGCCGTGCACGTGCAGCACGGCACGCCCGTTGGGGTGCTCGGGGGCCAGCGTCACGAGCGTCGCGACGACGGGGCCCTCGGGGTCGGGCGGGAGGGAGATCGTCTCCACCCGGAAGTCAGGTCCGAGGATGTCGGCCTGCAGCGGGACCAGAGGCATGTGACGAGCCTATCGATCGTCGTTGACTTTGCCGGTTCCCCCTCGGGGAAGGTCTGTCGAGCCCTACCATTTCGCCGTGTCAAGTGCCGTGGGGTCTGTGCGTCGCGGCATCACGTCGTACGTCCAGCAGCGCGTCGACGGCTGGCGCACCGGCTCGCGCGGCAGCCAGACGTTCCTCCTGCTGGTGTTCGTCGCCCTCGTCGGCGCTGCCGTGGGCATCGGCGAGCTGGCCCAGGTCGTCGTCCCGGTGTCGCTGTGGTTCCTCGTGCTCATGCTCGGGCTGATGCTGCTGCGCTTCGTGCCGCTGCTCATCCTGATCGGGGTGCTGGGGTCCGCGGCCTACTGGACGTCCGTCCAGACCGACTTCGCCACCCCGAGCCGCGGGGCGGCGCTGCTCACCCTCGCCGTCGGCGTGCTGCTCGCGATCTACCAGTCGAGCCGCCAGCGGTCGGGCCTGCCGATGGCGCTGAGCGAGGCGGTGCTGACCCAGCTCCGCGACCGGCTGCAGCGCCAGGGCGTGGTCCCGCCGCTGCCCAACGGCTGGCGCTGCGAGTCCGCCACGATCACCGCCAACGGTCCGAGCTACGCCGGCGACTTCCTCGTCGCCGACCTGCGCGAGGGGCGGTGGCTGGAGATGGCACTCGTCGACGTGTGCGGCAAGGGCACCGCCGTCGGACCGCAGGCGCTGCAGTTCGCCGGCGCGCTCGGCGGCCTGATCGGCGCCCTGCCCCCGGCCGAGCTGATGGCGGCGGCCAACCACTTCCTGCTGCGCCAGGAGTCCGACGAGTCGCTGGCGACGGCCGTTCACCTCAAGGTCGACCTGGTCACCGGCGACTACACGATCACCAGCGCCGGCCACCCGCCGGCGCTCCACTGGCACCTGAACCAGCGGGGATGGGCCATCGACAACGCACGCGGCATGGCGCTCGGCGTGATCGACGACGCCGACTTCACCCCGAGCCGCGGACGGCTGCGCCCCGGTGAGGCGCTCATGTTCTACACCGACGGCGTCATCGAGTCCGCCGACCGCGACCTCGACGCGGGCATCGACTGGTTGCGGCACGCCGCCCTCCAGGCCGTCGACACCCGCGGCTTCGCCGGCATGCCGAAGCGGGTGCTCAAGAAGGTCCCGCGCGGGGACGACGACCGCGCCCTGCTCGTGCTGGAGCGGCAGCCACTGACGTCGCCCCAGCGGGACTCGGACCGGGCCCGCAGCCTCGGTGTCTGAGGCTCAGGCGCCGCGCGAGTAGAGCTCGCGGATGACGTCCTCGATGTCGGGCTCCTGGATCGACAGGTCCGCGACGTCGTACGCCGCTGCGACGGCTGCGACGACCGGCGCGGCGCTCGCCTCGGCCGGGAACGACAGCCACTGGCGCGGTCCCTCGACCCGGCGCACGACCGCACCGGGCACCTCGATGGGCGGTGCCTCGTCCACCAGGTCCACCACCAGCGTGCGGGTCGAGCCGCCCTGCTCGTGCAGCCCGGCCAGCGGGCCGTCGAAGACCGAGGTGCCGTGGTCGATCACGATCACGCGGTCGCAGAGCGCCTCGATGTCCTGCAGGTCGTGGGTCGTGAGGACGAGGGTCGTGCCGCGCTCCTCGTTGAGCGCGCGGAGGAACTCGCGCAGGCGACCCTTGCTGACCACGTCCAGGCCGATCGTCGGCTCGTCGAGGTAGAGCACCTCGGGGTCGTGGAGCAGGGCCGCGGTGATGTCGCCGCGCATCCGCTGGCCGAGGCTGAGCTGGCGCACCGGGGTGTCGAGCTGGTCACCGAGGTCGAGCAGGTCGACGAAGCGGTCGAGGTTGTCGCGGTAGCGCGCGGGCGCGATCCGGTACATCTTCTGGAGCAGGTCGAACGAGTCGCGCAGCGGGAGGTCCCACCACAGCGTGGAGCGCTGGCCGAAGACCACCCCGATGCGACGCGCGAGCTCGACGCGGTCGCGGCTCGGGTCGAGGCCGGCGACCCGCACCTGCCCCCCGGTCGGGACGAGGATCCCGGTCAGCATCTTGATCGTGGTCGACTTCCCGGCGCCGTTCGGCCCGATGTAGCCGACCATCTCGCCGGCATCGACGGAGAACGTCAGGTCGTGCACGGCCAGCACCGAGTCACGGACCCGGCGGCGGCGCCCCTCGACCCGGCGGCGTACGTCGAAGGTGCGCTCGAGGTCGCGCACGTCGATGAGCGGCTCGGTGACGGACATGGTCAGCTCCCCGTGGAGGTGTAGTGGCGGACGCCGGAGCGCCACACGAGCAGGGCGGCGGCCATGGTCAGCACCCCCGCGACCGGCGAGGCGAACTGGAACGCCTCGGGCATCCCGGTCGGGTCGGAGCGGCCGAGGAGGAAGAGGCAGGGGTACCAGTTCACGAAGGCGACCGGAATCACGAACGTCAGCCCGACCAGCACCTCCCGCGGGAAGATGTTGAGCGGGTACTGCGTCACCGTGGCGCCGCCGTAGGTGAAGGCGTTCGCGAACTCCGTGGCGTCCGTCGTCCAGAACTGGACGCAGGAGAAGCCGACGAAGAGCCCGAAGAACACCAGTCCGCCGCTCACCAGCATGGATGCGGCCACCAGGACCCGCGCCGGGGTCCAGTCGACGTAGGTGCACGCCCACCCGAACACGAGGGTGGCCTGGGTCAGCCGCCCGAGCCGGCGCAGCGTGAACTGGTCGGCGCACACCTGCACGAGCAGCGGCACCGGCTTGGTCATCATCTGGTCCAGCCGGCCGGTGCGGATGTAGGTGCCGATCCGCTCGACGCTGCCGATCGCCGTGTCGGCGACGGCCAGCGCGAGCGAGGCGCTGCCGTAGAGCAGCGCCACCTCGGGGAGCGTGAAGCCCGCGAGGTCGTCGAGGTGGGCGAACATGATCCACAGGCCGACGAAGTCGAGGCCGGTGATCAGCCCGTTGCCCACGGCGAGCAGGACGAACGAGGTGGGGTACTGCCACGCCGCCCGGATCCACAGCCCGGCGATCTGCAGGTAGGAGCGCAGGTGCAGCGCCGCTGCCGACTCAGCCACCCTGGACCACCACCTTGCGCGTGGCCAGGCGCACCACGCCCTGGCAGGCGGCCAGCAGGACGACGGCCCACATCACCTGGAACCCGAGGGCCGCCACGAGGTCGGAGCCGGCGTGCTTGCCGAGCCAGATGTCCGCGGGCACCTGGACGTACGACGCCCACGGCAGCGCCTGCGCGAGCGTTCCGAGCCACCCGGGGAACAGCACCAGGGGCAGCATCATCCCGCTGAAGAAGATGGCGAAGGCCCCGCTCATCACCTTCACGCCCGACTGGTCGAGCAGCCAGAAGGCGGTGCTCGCGACGAGGAAGCGGATCGCGAAGCTCACCACGACCGCGAGCACCAGCGACACCGCGAAGGCGAGGGCGGTGAGCGGGGAGGAGGGCAGCGCGATGTCGAAGACGACGTAGCCGATGACAGTGGGCCCGAGCCCCCGGGTGAGGAGGTGGTACGCCGCTCGGCCGAGGTCGCTGGCGAGGTACCACCCGACCAGCCCGACGGGCCGGTAGAGGTCGATCGCCACGTCGCCGGTGCGGATCCGCTCCGCGAGGTCGTCGGTGGTGCCGCCGCCCCACAGCGCGATCGTCATCAGCAGCGCCTGGCCGAGCCAGACGTACGTCACCGCGTCCTGGGCGTCGTAGCCGCCGGCGGTCGGGTTCGCGTCCCAGAGGGCGAGGTAGGCGTAGGAGTAGATGATCCCGAACACCGAGTTGGTGAAGATCCCCGCGAGCGTCGCGGCCCGGTAGGTGGAGTAGCGGCGGAACGCGCGGGTCGCGACGGCGACGTGCAGCACCGGCTTCCCCCTCACGCGTGTTCGATCCCGAGCCCACCCACGAGGGGGCCGGGGATCGTCTCACATCGCGGGGGTGCGCTGCACCTCAGCCGTGGCGGACGAGGTTGACCACGCCGATCGTGCGGCCCTGGGCGTCACGCGTGATGGCGACGCCGGCGCGCCTGGCGCGCGGGCTCAGCAGGATCTCCCGGTGGCCGGGGGAGTCGAGCCACAGGGAGACCATGGCCTCCGGGCTCAGGTTCGTGCCCCGGACGAGCGTCTCGCCGGCCCAGGAGTTGCCGCACTTGCGGATGACCTCGCCCTGGTCGCGGTGCTCCAGCACCCCGGTCCGCGCGATGCGCGCGCCCCACTGCTCGGCGAGCTGGTCGGTGCAGACGTCGAAGTTCCAGATCTTGCGCAGCCCGTGCTCGACGCGCGCCTGGTTGATCCGGACCATCAGGGCGTCCTCGAGCTGCTCGCTGCTCGCGTCGGCGGTGACGTCGGAGGCGGCGCGGGGCACGGCCCACGTGGTGGCCTCGGCCGCGGTGGCACCACCCGCCGCCACAGCGGCGACGGCGACGGCGGCCACGCCGAGGGCGGCGAGGCGCGAGAGGGAGCGGGTGTGCAGCACGGGGGTGTCCTCCGGGAAAGATCCGCGGTTCGGAGTGGGGCAGATCTTGATGGAATCTTTTGGAACTAGAGATTGACCATAGGTACGTCTTGTGTCGCATGTCGAGTCCCGGACGCCGACTCGGGGCGCATGCGGGAGGTTTCATCAAGTTTTGTCGTGCAGATGACGCAGCACCGATGAAAACGGCTTGAGGCTTCCTGCGTGGTGGGAACGCGAAAAAAGAGACCCGTGGTCTGGACCTTTCGGTCCAGAACACGGGTCTGTCGGGATCTGAGGGACAGGTGTGACCGGTGGGGCGAGGAGGCCCGCCCGGTCAGTGCTGGTAGGTGCCGTGCAGGATCGCGCGTCCCAGCGTCTTGAAGGCCAGGTTGAAGGAGACGACGGCGTTGGAGGCGTCCGCGTCGACGCCCAAGGTGGCGTCCTTCACGGCGTGCACCACGAAGTAGTAGCGGTGCGGGTGGTCGCCCTCGGGCGGAGCCGCCCCCATGAACCCGGCGTCACCGCCGTCGTTGCGGACGTGGAAGGCGCTGCCCGGCAGGTCGCCCGATGCCGCGCCGGCGGGCAGGGAGGTCACGTCGGCCGGGATGTCGACCAGGTTCCAGTGCCAGAAGCCGCTCGGGGTGGGCGCGTCCGGGTCGAAGCAGGTCACCACGTAGGACTGGGTGCCTTCCGGTGCCCCCGACCAGCTGAGCTGCGGTGAGGTGTTGCCGCGGTCGGCGACCTGGTCGTCCTTGAGCGGTGCGCCGTCGGTGACGTCCTCGCTCGTGACGGTGAAGGACTCGGTCGCCGGCAGGTAGTCGTAGGGATTGGGGGCCACGGGCCGCTGGATGCCTGTGCTGAGGAGGTCGCTCTGCGACCGTCGCGAAGTGCTCATCCCTCGAACGTAGCCACCCGCCCGCGCGCCCGAAAGGGACAATTGCCGCATGACCGATCGCGGTGCGGCCCCCCATCCCTACCTGGCAGGGCTGGTGCTCACCGGACGCAAGGTCGTGGTCGTGGGCGGCGGGCACGTCGCGCAGCGCCGCGTCTCGGGGCTGCTCGGCGCCGGTGCCGCCGTGACGGTCGTCAGCCTCGACGTGACCCCGGCGCTCGAGGGGATGAAGCACGAGCTGACCCTCGTGCTGCGCGAGTTCACCGAGACCGACCTCGACGGCGCCTGGTACGTCGTCGCCGCGACCGACGACGCCGCGGTCAACGCGCGCGTGGTCGCGGCCGCCGACGCCCGTCACACGTTCTGCGTCCGCGCCGACGACGCGCTCGGCGGCACCGCGTGGACCCCGGCGGTCGGCCACCACGGCTCGGTGACCGTGGGGGTGCTGGGCAACCGCGAGCCGAGGAAGTCGGCCTCGCTGCGCGACGACATCGTCAGCGCGCTGCGCGACGGGCACCTGACGGCGTCGGAGGCCCTCGACCGCAGTCCCGGCGTCGTGCTCGTGGGCGGCGGTCCGGGCGAGCCGGAGCTCGTCACGGTCGCAGCGCGCCACGCCCTCGCGACCGCCGACGTCGTGGTCGCCGACCGGCTGGCACCGCGTGAGCTCCTCGACGAGCTCGGTCCCGACGTCGAGCTGATCGACGTCGCGAAGCTCCCGCGGGGCCGGTCCGCCTCCCAGCAGACGATCAACGAGGTCATCGTCGACCGGGCCCGGGCCGGCAAGCGGGTGGTGCGCTTCAAGGGAGGCGACAACTTCGTGTTCGGCCGCGGCTACGAGGAGCTGCTGGCGTGCGCGGCCGCCGACGTACCCGTGACCGTCGTCCCCGGCCTCAGCTCCGCCATCGCCGTCCCGGCCCGGGTCGGCATCCCGGTGACCCACCGCGGAGTCGCCCACGAGTTCACCGTCATCTCCGGGCACCTCCCGCCCGGCCACCCGGACTCCCTGGTGGCGTGGGACGCGGTCGCCGGGCTCCGCGGCACCCTCGTCCTGCTGATGGCGGTCGACAACGCGCCCGCGATCGCGGAGGCCCTGCTCGCCGGAGGGCGCGACGCCGCCACTCCCGTGGCCGTCATCGTCGACGGCACCATGCCGACCGAGCGCACGGTCCTGAGCACCCTCGGCACGCTGGCCGCCGACCTGGCCACCCACCGCGTCGTCCCGCCCGCGATCATCGTGGTGGGCGAGGTGGTCGCCGTGGCGCGTCCGGCACACTACGGGCGTGGCTGACCCCGACCCGCGCACCGTCGAGCTGGACCACCCGGACGACCCGCGCCTGGCCGACTACCGCGACCTGCGCGACGTCGAGCTCCGCAAGAGCCTCGAGGCCGAGCACGGGCTCTTCCTGGCCGAGGGGGAGAAGGTGGTGCGCCGGGCGATCGAGGGCGGGCACGAGGCGCGGTCGTTCCTGATGGCGCCGCGCTGGCTCGACGGCCTCGCCGACGTGCTCGACCGCAGCTCCGCTCCCTGCTACGTCCTGTCCGAGGCGCTCATCGAGCAGGTCACCGGCTTCCACGTCCATCGCGGCGCGCTGGCGTCACTGCGTCGGCGGCCCCTTCCGCCGGTGGACGACGTGCTGGCCGGTGCCCGCTCCGTGCTGGTCCTCGAGGACCTCGTCGACCACACCAACGTCGGCGCGGTCTTCCGCTCCGGCGCCGCCCTGGGCTTCGACGCCGTGCTGCTCGCGCCCCGGTGCGCGGACCCGCTCTACCGCCGCTCGATCAAGGTGGGGATGGGTGCGGTGTTCTCCACGCCGTGGACCCGGCTCCCCGACTGGCACGACGCCCTGCCGGACCTCTCCCGTCGCGGCTTCACGACGGTCGCGCTGACCCTCGGCCCCGACTCGGTGCCCATCGATGAGGCCGTCGCGGGCGTCGATCGCCTCGCCCTCGTGCTCGGGTCGGAGGGGCACGGCCTGTCGTCGCGCTGGGAGGCCTCGGCCGACCGCCGTGCCGTGATCCCGATGGCGGCCGGCATCGACTCCCTCAACGTCGCGGCGGCCAGCGCCGTGGCCTGCTACGCCGCCGCCCGCCGCTGACCGATCAGCCGAGGCGGTGCCGCAGCCGCCGGGCCGCCACGACGACCAGGGCGAGGCCGAGCAGCACGTAGACGACGTTGCTGGCCGGGCCGACGTAACCCTCGACGACGTGCCACCGCTCACCGAGCTCGTAGCCGGCCAGGATCAGCGCCGCGTTCCAGACCAGGCTTCCCGCGGTCGTGAACACGCAGAAGCGCAGCAGCGGCATCCGGTCGATGCCGGCAGGGATCGAGATGAGGCTGCGGACGCCGGGCACCAACCGACCCACGAAGACCGCAGTGCGCCCGTGCCTGCCGAACCAGGCCACGGCCCGGCGCACGTCGTGGGCGTGCATCAGCGGGATCCGGTCAGCGAGCGCGCAGATGCGTTCCAGCCCCCAGGCCGCGCCGAGCCAGTAGAGGACGAGCGCCCCCGCCAGTGATCCCGCCGTCGCCCAGGCGACGGCGGCGAGGACGGAGTAGTAGCCCTGGCTGGCGGTGTAGCCGGCGAGCGGCAGCACCAGCTCGCTCGGGACCGGTGGGAACACCGTCTCGAGGGCGGTGGCGAGGCCGACGCCGGGGGAGCCGACGGTGCGCATGACGAGCACGACCCAGTCGAGCACTGCCTCCACGTCGTACGCCGTCCCTCAGCCGCGCTGGCGCAGCGACTCGTGCAGGACGATCGAGCCGGCGACGGCGGCGTTGAGGGAGGACGCGGTGCCGACCATCGCGATGGCGACGACCTCGTCGCACACGGACCGCCAGCCCGAGGACAGGCCGTGGGTCTCGTTGCCGACGACGATCACCACCCGGCCCCCCAGATCGGCGTCGGCGAGGCCGACGCCCTCCTCGTCGGTGCCGACGATGCGGTAGCCGTGGGCGTGGGCGTGCTCGACGACCGGGCCCGGGCCGGGCACGCGCAGCACCGTCAGGGCGAACAGCGACCCGGTGCTGGCGCGGACCGCCTGCGGGTCGTAGGGGTCGGCGGCGTGGCCGGTGACCACGAGCGCGGAGGCGCCGAACGCGTCGGCGGAGCGGGCCAGGGTGCCGATGTTGCCGGGGCTCGTGGGGCGGTCGAAGACCACGACGGGACCGTGCCGCCGCGAGTCCTCGAGGCGCGCGACGCCGTCGTCGGGCATCTCGACGACCGCGACCAGCTCGGCCCCCTCCTCGCGACCACTGAGCCGGGCGTGCAGGTCGGGGGAGAGCAGCACCCGCTCGGCGTCGGTCGTCGACCAGAGGCCGTCGGACCAGGCCGAGGCGGCGCCGTCGGCGCGCAGCAGCGCGCGCACGGTCCAGCCCTCCTCGACCGCCCGGGTGATCGGACGGACGCCCTGCACCAGGAACTCACGGTTGCGGTGGCGCTTCGAGCGGTTGGTCAGGAGCGCCTCCCACTGCTGGAAGCGCGCGTTCTCGCGGGTGATGCGCAGCTCGTGCATCGCGTCAGCCGGCGGCAGCGTCGTCGGCGGGCCAGGACAGCGGGAAGTCCTCGGCGGCGGCGTCGTGCTTCTTGGTCAGCTTCTTGCGCGACTTCGACGACAGACGGTCGCCGAAGACCGTGCCGAGGGTGTGGTCTGTCTCGTGCTGCAGGCACCGGGCGAGCAGCCCGTCGCCCTCGAAGGTGACGGGCGTGCCGTCGAGGCCCTGGCCGTCGACGCGCGCCCAGTCGGGGCGGGGGCAGGGCTCGAAGGAGCCGGGGAAGGACAGGCAGCCCTCGTCGTCGTCCTCGAGGCGGCGGTCCTTGCCCTCGGGGAGGGTGAGCACGGGGTTGCAGACGACGCCGACGGTGCGCACGCCCTCGTCGTCGGGGCAGTCGAAGACGAACATCGCGACGTCCTCGCCGATCTGGCACGCCGCCAGCCCGACCCCCTCGGCGGCGTACATCGTCGCCACCATGTCGGCGGCCAGCGCGGCGAGCGCGTCGTCGTACTCCGTCACCGGGGCCTGGGGGCGGTGCATGACCGGCGTGCCCCAGCGGGTGATCGGGCGGACGGTGCCGTCCGTGGGCAGGGGGCCGTGGGGTGCCCGGACACCGGGGTCCGGGCCGGGGTGTACGTCGGTCGGCTGCTCGTCGGGCATGCGGGCGATCCTAGCCAGCCGGGCGTGCACCATCCGCAGGGCGGAGGGGTGCTGGCGATGGATGTAACTCACAGTTACCTTGGCTTCCATGTCCTTCATCAGCAACCTCCGGCCGGGTGGTCGCCACGGGTTGTCCTCCCGCGAGACCCGCGACCCGATCGGTCTCGCCGTCGCCGCGGTCAACCGGCTGGCGCAGAGCGACCTCATCGACCGGGTGGGGCTGCGCAAGCAGGCCGAGCACGCGGTCTACTCGACCACGCGCAACGGCTTCCGGGTGGCGACCGCCGCCGGCCGGACCTTCGCCCGCGCCGGACGGCGCACGGCCGGGGCACGTCCCGCCAACGCCGCGTCGCGTGGCGTCTTCGACCTCACGCCGACCGACGACGAGGCGATGCTCCTCGACGTGGTCCGCGAGCTGGCCACCGAGGTGCTGCGGCCCGCCGCCTCCGCGGCCGACGAGGCGTGCGCGCCCCCGGCCGAGGTCCTGGCCGCCGCCCAGGACGTCGGCCTGCCCGCCCTCGGTGTGCCCGAGGGGCTCGGCGGCATCATGGAGGAGCGCTCGGCGACCGCCGGCGCCCTCGTGGCCGAAGCCCTGGCGCACGGCGACATGGGCCTCGCCGTCGCCACCCTCGCCCCGGGCGCCGTCGCCACCGCCATCGGGCTCTGGGGCACCGAGGCCCAGCAGCAGACCTACCTGCCCGCGTTCACCGGCGACGGCTCGGGACCGGGCGTCCCGGCCGCCGCGCTGACCCTCGCCGAGCCGACGGTGCTCTTCGACCCCTTCGACCTCGCCACCACCGCCCTGCGCGACGGGGACGGCTTCGTCCTCGACGGCGTGAAGTCGGGCGTCGTCCGCGGAGCCGACGCCGAGCTCTTCGTGGTGGCCGCGATGCTCGACGGCACCCCGGCCCTGTTCCTCGTCGAGTCCGGCACCGACGGGCTCGAGGTGGAGGCCGACCCCTCGATGGGCGTGCGCGCTGCCGGGCTGTCGCGCCTGCACCTCACCGGCGTACGGGTCGGCACCGACGCGCTGCTCGGCGACACCGACGGCACGGCCTACACCGAGTGCGTCCGCCTGTCGCGACTCGCGTGGTGCGCCCTCGCGGTGGGCACCGGGCAGGCGGTGCTCGACTACGTCAAGGACTACGTCAACGAGCGCGAGGCGTTCGGCGAGCCGATCAGCCACCGCCAGTCGGTCGCCTTCATGGTGGCCGACATGGCCATCGAGGTGCAGGCGATGCGCCTGCTCACCTGGAAGGCGGCGTCGCGGGCCACCCGCGGCCAGGACTTCGCCCGCGAGGTCGGGCTGGCCCGCCAGCTGTGCACCGAGAAGGGCATGCGGATCGGCCTCGACGGCGTCCAGCTCCTCGGCGGCCACGGCTTCGTCAAGGAACACCCGGTCGAACGGTGGTACCGCGACCTGCGGGCCGTCGGCGTGATGGAAGGCGCGGTGCTGGTCTGATGATCAACCTGGAGACCCCCAAGAAGCACGCGACGCTCATCGACCAGGCCCACCAGCTGGCGATGAACATGCTCCGGCCGATCTCGCGCAAGTACGACCGCGCCGAGCACGCGTACCCCAAGGAGCTCGACATGCTCGCCGCGCTGATCGACGGCGTGTCCGAGACCGGGGCGAGCAGCGGCGCGGGCGCGAGCGGCGTACGGCGCGACACCACCGCCGACGACGACACCGGCAAGGTCCGCAACGGGACCAACCTCGCTTCGGTCCTGTCCGTCGCCGAGATGTGCTGGGGCGACACCGCCCTGCTGCTGTCGATGCCGCGCCAGGGCCTCGGCAACTCGGCGATCGCGTCGGTCGCCAACGAGGAGCAGCTCGAGCGCTACCGCGGCACCTGGGCGGCGATGGCGATCACCGAGCCCGGCACCGGCTCGGACTCCGCCAACATCACCACCACGGCGGTGAAGGACGGCGACGAGTACGTCATCAACGGCGAGAAGATCTACGTCACGTCCGGCGAGCGCGCGGACTCGGTCGTGGTCTGGGCGACGCTCGACAAGGAGCTCGGTCGCGCCGCGATCAAGTCCTTCCTGGTCCGCAAGGACAACCCCGGGCTCAAGGTCGAGCGGCTCGAGCACAAGCTCGGCATCCGCGCCTCCGACACCGCGGTCATCACCTTCACCGACTGCCGCGTCCCGGCGGAGGACCTGCTCGGTTCGCCCGAGATCGACACGAAGTCGGGCTTCGCCGGGGCGATGGCGACCTTCGACAACACCCGTCCGCTGGTCGCCGCGATGGCCGTCGGGTGCGCCCGCGCCTCGCTCGACCTGACCCGCGACCTGCTCGAGCAGGCGGGCGTGGAGGTCGACTACGACCGCCCGGCACAGTCGCAGTCCGCGGCCGCGGCGACGTTCCTGCGGCTCGAGGCCGACTGGGAGGGCGCCAAGCTGCTGATGATGCAGGCGGCGTGGATGGCCGACAACCGCAAGCCCAACTCCCTCGAGGCCTCGATGGCCAAGGCGAAGGCGGGGCGCGTCGGTTCCGACGTCACCCTGTCGTGCGTGCAGCTGTGCGGCACCCTCGGCTACAGCGAGGGCGAGCTGCTGGAGAAGTGGGCCCGCGACTCCAAGATCCTCGACATCTTCGAGGGCACCCAGCAGATCCAGCAGCTGATCGTCGCGCGCCGGGTGCTCGGGCTGACGAGCGCCGAGCTCCGCTGACCGGACTGGCACATGGCGAAAGCCCCCTCCCGGTGACCCGGGAGGGGGCTCTTCGTCTTCTTCAGGAGACCGCCTTGAAGGGGTCGTGCTCGGAGAGGATCCGGTCGACGCGGGCCTGGTCGATGCGCGAGACCACGTAGGAGTCCTCCTGGGCGTCGCGGACGCACTTGGCGAGCGTGAAGCTCGACGTCGTGAGGAACATCGTCCCGAGGCCGAGGAAGGCCCGGATCCACGGGTCGACCGGGAGGTAGAAGATCGCGAAGATCATGGTCAGCAGCGCGACGGCGAAGGAGACGCCGGCCTGCAGGAAGAAGGCGTTGGTGTTCTTGGTCGGGGTCGAGGAGGTCATGGGTCAACCGTCGTCGTCCGCGAGGCGCACGGGAGCCGCAGGCCTACCCGATCGGGGTTGAGCACGGGTGCTCAACCGTTCCGAGTACGTTCTGCCCATGCCCGACCAGCCCGCTCACATGACGCCCGAGGAGTTCCGCCGCCACGGGCACGCCGCCATCGACTGGATCGCCGACTACTGGGCCTCGCTCGACGACCTGCCCGTCCGCGCGCAGGTCGCGCCCGGCGACGTACGACGGCTGCTGCCGGCCTCGGCCCCCGAGGACCCCGAGCCGTTCGACGCGGTGCTGGCCGACCTCGACCGCGTCGTCGTGCCCGGCCTCACGCACTGGCAGCACCCGCGGTTCTTCGCCTACTTCCCGGCCAACTCCTCACCGGCCGCGATCCTCGGCGACCTCCTCTCCAGCGGCATCGGCGCGCAGGGGATGATCTGGGCGACCAGCCCGGCGGTGACCGAGGTCGAGCAGGTGGTGCTCGACTGGTTCGCCGAGGCGCTCGGGCTGCCGGAGGCGTTCCGCAGCGACGGCCCGGGCGGCGGCGTCATCCAGGACACCGCCTCCACCGCGACCTTCACCGCCCTGCTGTCCGCGCTGCACCGCGCCAGCGGGGGTGACGTACGACGTCACGGCGTCGGCGACGCCGGCTGGCGGGTCTACGGGTCCACGCAGGCCCACTCGTCACTGGTGAAGGCCGCGATGATGTCCGGCCTCGGCGAGGACGCTGTCCGCACGATCGCCGTCGACCCCGCCACCCAGGCGATGGACGTCGACGCGCTGCGCGACGCGATGGTCGAGGACGTGGAGGCGGGACTGCGGCCGGTGATGGTGCAGGCCGCCAGCGGCAGCACCTCGACGGGCGCGATGGACGACGTCGCCGCCATCGCCGAGGTCGCCCGTGAGTGGGGCGCCTGGCTGCACGTGGACGCCGCCTGGGCCGGTGTCGCCGCCGTCTGCCCCGAGCACCGCGACCACCTGGCCGGCGTCGAGGCCGCCGACTCCTTCGTCACGAACCCGCACAAGTGGCTCCTGACGACGTTCGACTGCTCGACGTTCTGGGTGCGTGACCGCACCGCCCTGACCGGAGCGCTGTCGATCCTCCCGGAGTACCTGCGCAACGCGGCCACCGAGTCGGGTGAGGTCGTCGACTACCGCGACTGGCACCCGCAGCTCGGCCGACGGTTCCGCGCGATCAAGCTGTGGGCGGTGCTGCGCACCTACGGGCTGGAGGGGCTGCGCGCGCACGTCCGCAGCGGCGTCGCGCTCGCCGAGCACGTCGCCGACCTGGTCGCCGCCGACGACCGCTTCGAGATGGTGACCGAGCCGTCGCTGTCCCTGGTGGTCTTCCGCCTCACCGCTGGCGACGAGCCGACGCTGGCGGCGATGGAGGCCGTCAACGCCTCGGGCGAGGCGTACCTCTCGCACACGACGGTCGAGGGCCGGGCCGCGATCCGGCTCGCCGTCGGCAGCTGGCGCACGACCGAGGCCGACGTCGACCGCACGTGGCGTGCGCTGCAGCGGGCGGCGTCCGCGCAGGGCTGACCCGGCCTGATCGGGCTGGCAGGGTGGGCGGCATGAAGCTCTTCGCCGACACGCCCCTCCGCCGCACCATGCAGGTCATCGCCGACGTCCTGTTCGTCGTGTGGCTGGTGCTCTGGGTCTGGATCGGGACGGCCGTCCACGACGGCACCGAGCAGCTGGCCGCCCCCGCCCGGCAGACCGACTCCGCGGCGACGTCGATGGCCGAGCAGCTGCGCGACGCCGGCGGCCGGCTCGGGGAGGCACCGCTCGTCGGTGACGAGCTCGCGGTCCCCTTCGACCGCGCGGCGGACGCCTCCGACGGGCTCGCCGAGGCGGGCCGCGACACGGTCGCGGCCGTCGAGCGGCTGGCCCTGCTGCTCGGCCTGTCGGTGGCACTGATCCCGATCCTCATCGTCTCGGCGATCCACCTGCCCCTGAGGTGGCGCTTCATCCGCGAGGCGACGGCGGGTGCGAGGTTCATCGACGCCTCCGAGGACCTCGACCTCTTCGCCCTGCGCGCGCTGGCCAACCAGCCGATGCACGTGCTGGCGAGGGTGAGCGACGACCCGGCGGGCGCGTGGCGCGAGCGCGACCCCGACGTCGTACGACGTCTCGCAGCGCTCGAGCTCGCCGACGCCGGGCTGCGCCCGAAGAACCTGCCGGCCGCGTAGAGTCCAGACACGTGCAGTTCCTCGACGGCGCAGCGCCGCCCCACGACCTGACCTACGACGACGTCTTCATGGTCCCTCGCTCCTCATCGGTCGCGAGCCGCTACGACGTCGACCTCGCCACCGACGACGGCACCGGTACGACGCTGCCGCTGGTCGTCGCCAACATGACCGCGATCGCCGGCCGGCGGATGGCCGAGACCGTCGCTCGCCGCGGCGGCATCACCGTGATCCCGCAGGACATCCCGATCCCGGTGGTCGCCGACGTCGTCCGGTGGGTCAAGCAGCGGCACCGCGTCTTCGACACCCCGATCGAGCTCCGGCCCGACCAGACCGTGGCCGAGGCGCTCTCCCTCATCCCGAAGCGCGCGCACAAGGCGGCGGTCGTGGTGCAGGACGGCCGTCCGGTGGGCGTCGTCTCCGAGCGCGACTGCGCCGAGGTCGACCGCTTCGCCCAGGTCTCGGCCGTGATGAACCAGGACGTCGTCACGGTGTCGGAGGGCACCGACCCCCGCGAGGTGTACGACGCGATCGAGCGGGCGAAGGCGCCCCTCGCGGTCGCCGTGTCCGACTCCGGCGAGCTGGTGGGCGTGCTGACCCGGCTCGGCGCCCTGCGCGCGACCCTCTACACGCCGGCGGTCGACACCTCCGGCGGCCTGCGGATCGCAGCCGCGGTCGGCGTCAACGGAGAGGTCGCGGACCGGGCGGCCGAGCTGCTCGCTGCGGGCGTCGACTGCCTGGTCGTCGACACCGCCCACGGCCACCAGGACCGGATGGTCCAGGCCCTGCGGGCGGTGCGCGCGCTGTCGCCCGACGTACCGATCGCCGCCGGCAACGTCGTCTCCGCCGAGGGCACACGCACGCTGATCGAGGCCGGCGCCGACATCGTCAAGGTCGGCGTCGGACCCGGCGCGATGTGCACCACGCGGATGATGACCGGCGTCGGACGGCCGCAGTTCTCTGCCGTGCGGGAGTGCGCCGCCGCCGCGCGCGAGCTCGGCAAGCACGTGTGGGCCGACGGGGGCGTACGCCACCCGCGCGACGTCGCGCTGGCGCTGGCCGCCGGCGCCTCGTCGGTGATGATCGGGTCCTGGTTCGCCGGCACCCACGAGTCGCCCGGCGACCTGATGCTCGACGTCGACGGTCGCCCGTTCAAGGTGTCGTTCGGGATGGCCTCGGCGCGGGCCGTCGCCAACCGCACGTCGGGGGAGTCGTCGTACGACCGCGCCCGCAAGGGCCTCTACGAGGAGGGCATCTCGTCCTCCCGGATGTACCTCGACCCCGACCGCCCCGGCGTCGAGGACCTCATCGACCAGATCTGCTCCGGCGTCCGGTCGGCCTGCACCTACGCCGGTGCGACCGACCTCGCGCAGCTCCACGAGCGCGCGCTCGTGGGCGTCCAGTCCGCCGCCGGCTTCCACGAGGGCCGCCCGCTCGAGAAGTCGTGGTGACGTGCCCGAGCTGAAGCACGTCTTCGTGATGACGTACGGCAGGTCGGGCTCGACCCTGCTGATGGGCATCCTCAACTCGATCCCCGGCTGGCTGCTGCGCGGCGAGAACCGCCACGCCATGCGCCACCTCTACGACTTCCACCGCAGCGGCCTGGCCGAGCGGGCCCGCGTCGACCCGGCCCGTGCGAGCCAGCCGACGCACCCGTGGTTCGGCATCGAGGCGTTCCCCGAGGCGGCCTCCCTGCAGCACATCCGCACGCTGGCGGAGGCGACGCTGCTGCGTCCCGAGCACGACACGAGGGTCACCGGCTACAAGGAGATCCGCTGGTACGACGAGGACCTGCCGGCCTACGTCGACTTCCTGCGGCAGGTGTTCCCCGGCGCCCGGTTCGTGGTCAACACCCGCAACCTCGAGGACGTCGCGGCCAGCAACTACTGGACGCACAAGGACGACCCGCTGGCGCAGGTCCGCGCGATCGAGGACAAGATCCTCGCCACGGTGACCGGGCTGGGCGACGCCGCCTACCGCGTCCACTACGACGACTACGTCGCCGACCCGGAGGTGCTGCGCGGGCTGTTCGACTGGCTCGGCGAGGACTACGACCAGGAACGGGTCGGGTCCGTGCTCGCGACCCCGCACTCGCGCCGCGGCAACCACCGTGACTGACCGCGTCCTGGTGGTCTCGGCGACCGCCGCCGAGGCCGCCCACGTCCCCGCCGACCTGCCGCTCGTGATCACCGGCCTCGGCAAGACCGCGGCCGCCGCCGCGACGGCCCGCGCCCTGGCGTCCTACGACGACCTCGCCGGCCTCACGGTCGTCAACATCGGCACCGCCGGGGCGCTGCGCCCCGGCCTGACCGGGCTGTTCGAGCCCGGCACGGTGCTCAACCACGACATCAGCGCCGACCTGATCCGGGCGCTGGGCTACGACCCGCAGGAGCGTCTCGAGGTGGGCGGGTCCGACGTCGTCCTCGCCACCGGCGACGTCTTCGTCAGCGACCCCGCCGTCCGCGACGCCCTCGCCGAGCGCGCGCACCTCGTCGACATGGAGGGGTACGCCGTCGCCTGGGCGGCCCGCGAGGCCGGCGTGCCCGTCCGCCTGGTCAAGCACGTCTCCGACGCCGCCGACGAGTCGGCCCTCGACTGGGCGTCGATGGTCGAGGTCTCCGCGCTCGCGCTGGGGGAGTGGTTGCGCAAGCAGGTGTGAGCGCCGCGGTGGTTGAGGAGGGACGAGTCCCGTCACGAACCAGGTCACCCCCGCTGGTTGAGGAGGGACGAAGTCCCGTCACGAACCAGGTCACCCCCGCTGGTTGAGGAGGGACGAAGTCCCGTCACGAAACCAGGCCGAGAAGCGTGGCCAGCGGCCGTCCACAGCCCCGCCTCCTGTCGGTGGTCACTGTCGGTGGGCACCGGTAGAATCGAACACATGATCGAGGCGCTGGCGGGGCCGCGGGCAGGTGAGGTGGACGACCTCACGGCTCGCGACCTGCTCGCTCTCGCCCGCGACCAGAAGACCGCCGAGGACCGCGCCGCGGCCGATCTCCTGGTCACCGCCGCCCGGTGGGCGGACCTCCACCCGCCGGAGTCGATCCACGACGCGGCTGCGTTCACCGTGCCGGGTTGTGAGCACGAGGAACCGATCGCCGGTGAGGGTGCGCCACTGGTGGCGGAGTTCTGCCTCGCCGAGCTCGGCGGGGTCCTCGGGGCGTCGACGACGGCGGCGAAGAGGCTCGTCGGGCAGGCCCTCGAGCTGCGCCACCGCCTCCCGCGCCTGTGGGCGCAGGTCCAGGCCGGCCAAGTCCCGGCGTGGAAGGCCCGGTCGGTCGCCGAGACCACCATCCACTCCACCCCAGCCCTGACGCGCGAGGCTGCGGCGTTCGTGGACGCGCAGGTCGCCGCGGTCGCCGGGCGCATCGGCCCGGCGCAGCTCGACCGGCTCGTGGCCGAGGCGATCAAGCGGTTCGACCTCGCCGACCCCGACCCCACGGCGGATCCGGAGGACGGCTACCTGCACGTCGACCCGCGCCACGTCACGATCCACGACGACGACGTCCACTTCGCGGGCACGGTACGGGTAGAGGCCGAGGTCGACATCGCCGACGCGATCGACCTCGACCGCGCGGTGGCCCACGGTGCTGCCACACAGGCCGCACTGGGGTCGACCCAGTCGTTGAACGCACGGCGGGCCAAGGCGCTGGGTGACCTGGCCCGCACGCAGACCGCCCTCGACCTCGCCGGAGCGGGAGCCGACCGTGAGCACCTGCCCGCCGCACGCGAGGTCGTGCTCCACGCCCACTTCGACGCAAGCTTCTCCGGCGAAACGACGGTGTTCGGTCCCACCGGGCGCATGGAGGAGGGCCAACGGCTGGTCCTGCTCGACCAGGTCCGCGACTGGTGTGCCGACTCCCGGACCAAGGTCACCATCAAGCCGGTCATCGACCTCAACATCGACCTCACCACCCCGGCCTACGACATCCCCGACCGGATCCGCGAGCAGGTTGTTCTCCGCGACCGCACATGCGTGTTCCCGTGGTGCACCCGCCCTGCCCGGGGCTGCGACATCGACCACGTCACCGAGTACGACCACGACGCCGAGCCGCAGGGTCGACCCCAGCCGGGGCCGACGACGACGTGGCAACCTCGCGGTCCTGTGCCGGTTCCACCATCGGTTGAAGACCCACACCGCCTGGCGTTACCGAATGACCGAGAACGGCCGCTTCGAGTGGACAAGCCCGCACGGCCACCGCTACCGACGCGACCGTGACGGCACCAGCGCACTCGACCCACCCGATCCGCCCGACATTCCACGACCCCGCCGACGATGACCCCGCCCCACACCCCGCCACCCACCCGGTAGCGGGGTCACAGGCACGTCCAACGAACGTGAGCTGCATGGAACGAACGTGACCTGCCCCGAGGGCGCGACGGTGTGACCCTGCGCAGCTTCGTGCCCCTCGTCGGTGTGCTGCTCGGGCCGGTGGCGATCGACCAAGTCCGACGCAATCAGGAGCGCGGCCTCTAGCAGGCGTGGGCACGCACGCCAGCGCACGCGCCGCGGTGGCACTCTCGGCACGTGCGTTGGTGCTTGTCGGCGGCTGGCCGGGATCGGGCAAGACGACGCTGTCGCGTGCGCTCGCAGCGGCACGAGGATGCCCAGGAGCGGTGGTCGACAGCACCTGGTACCCGTACGCGGAGGCGCTGGCGCGTGCTGTGCCGGGCCCGGTCGTCGAGGTGCGGTGCCGGGTGCCGCTCGCGATCGCACGGGCCCGTTACGCCGCGCGCGCCCGGGATCCACGTCACGTCGCGGGGGTCGCAGCATCGTGCAGGGCGCTCCTCGACGGCTGATCCGTGAAAGTGTGCGCCCATGAGCACCAATCCCGGGAGCCACCGTCCGCAGGGTCCGTGGGACCCTGACGCGAAGAAGAAGTGGATCGACACCCAGGACTTCTGGTTGCTGCTGCCGGTCCTGCTCCTCCTCGTCGGGATCATGGTGCTGGTGTCGCTCTTCGGCTCCTGAGCAGCGCCGCCCGCCCGTGGGACGATCGGGCGTGACGTGGACGCGGACGACCGACGCGGCCGAGCTCTGGCGGGCCGCGGGGTCGTGGCTGGGTGAGCACCCGGTGGAGAACGCGCCCCTGCTGGCCGAGGTGGCTCACCTGTTGGCGACGGACGCCGCGCCCGAGGGGCTCGAGTGCGGCTGGTGGAGCGACGACTCCGGTGCCGTGGGTGGGGCGTACGTCCGGGCACCCCGGCACAACCCGCTCCTGACGCGGATGCCCCGCGCCGCGCTGGACGAGCTGGCGTCGCTCGTCGCGCGCCCGGACGCCGTGGGCGTGCCTGGCGTCGTGGCCGACGACGTCGTCCAGGCCTGGGCAGCGACCGGCGCACGGCTGGGGCATGCGCGGTCCTTCACGGTGCACGTGCTCGACGGGCGGCCGGTGGCTCCCTCCTGTGCGGGACGACCGCGCATCGCGGGGAAGGCCGACGAGCCGATGCTCCACCGGTGGTTCGATGCCTTGATGGCAGGGCTGCCAGGGGACCCCAGCGAGCGGGCGTACGTCGTCGACGACCCGCTCGCCGCCGGTGGGCTGGTGCTGTGGGAGGTCGACGGGGACCCGGTCGCGATGTGCAGCCGCAGCCGGGTGCTCGCCGACACGGTGCGGATGGGTGCCTGCTACGCGCCCGGCGGCGAGGCTGCGTACGAGGAGGCCGCGTTCGGCGCAGCCGTGGTCGAGGCGCGCCGCCACGCGCGCCACGTGACGGTCCTCGCGGCGACCGGGGACGAGCCGGAGGAGGCCCGCCTGGCCGCGGCCGGGTTCGCCCCAGCGGCCACGAGGGTGCTGCTCACGGCGCCCGGCGGGAGCTGACCGGACCGCGGCGCAGCGCGCGGGACAGGCCACCGGCGACGGTGCGAGGTCTGAGGACCGGCGTGCCCGACGAGGCAGTGTCCTGCATCCCGGCGAGGGTCTCGGCCAGGACGGACGTCGCGTCCGTCGAGGGCTCCCAGCCCAGCTCCGTCCGGGCGCGGGTCGTGTCGAGCAGAGGCACGGCGTAGCCCATGTCGATCCAGCCGGGGTCGAGGGGCTGCAGGCGTGCGTGCCAGCTCGCCGACACGGCGGCGCGCACGGCGGCGGACGGGACGTGGACGAGCCGGGCGCCGAGGACGTCGGCCACGTCCTGGGCGGTGACGGGCGGCCCGGCGGCCAGGTTGAACGCGCCCGGCGCCCGCGCCTCGAGCACCTTCGCCAGGGCGTCGGCGACGTCGTCGGCGTGCACCATCGGGATCACGAGCCCCGCGTCGATGGGCAGCACCGGCACGTGCCGGAGCAGCCCGGCCGGGACGAGGGCGGGCAGCCCGTAGCGCAGCAGGGCGCTGCCGGCGGCGCGCTGGCCGATGATGCCGGGACGCACCCGGGTGACGGTCACGTCGGGGGCGTCGACCTGCAGCTCGTCGAGGAGCCGCTCGGCGGCGGCCTTGTGCCGGCTGTACATCGACGTCGGCACGCCGTTGGTCGGCCACGTCTCGTCGACCGGGGCGTCGTTGCGCTTGGGGGAGTAGGCGCCCACCGACGACATGTGCACCAGGTGCGGGACGCCCGTGGCGACCACGGCGTCGATGACGCGCCCGGTGCCGCCGACGCCGAGCGCACGCAGGTGGGCCTCGCGGTGCGAGGGCTGGAAGCCCCACGCGAGGTGCACGACGGCGTCGGCGCCCTCGCAGGCGGCGTGCAGCGCTCCGGTGTCGGCGTCGTCGGTGAGGTCGGCGGCCACCCACTCCATCGCGGGGAACGACACCTCGCTCGTCGGTGGGCGCCGGACGACCCCGACGAGCTCGTGCCCGCCGTCGTCGGCCAGCCGTCGGACCAGGGCGGAGCCGACGTTGCCGCTGGCCCCCGTGATGACGATGCGCATGCGCGACCTGTACCCCGTCGCGGGCTGCGCAGACTCAGCGCGAGGTGTTGGCCGTCCGTCCCTTGGTGACGCCGACGAACGCCTGGGTGACGTCGTCGTCCCGGTCCAGGCGCCAGACCAGCGCGATCGTGGTGGGCTCGAGGTCGGTGACGACGCGGGTCACGACGTCCTTGCGCTGGTGCAGCCGCGCCACGGACATGGGTACGACGACGACGCCGGTGCCGGCGGCGACCGTCTCGATCGCCTCCTGCTCGCTCATCGGCGGCCAGTCGAGCTGGTCGGCCGTAGGCGCCCATCCGCTCGGGTGGGGGCGGACGAGCTGCTCGTCGTCGAGGTCACCGGTCGTGACCTCCTCGTCGGCGGCGGCGAGCACGTGGTCGCGCGAGGCCACGGCCACCTGCAGCTCGTCGTAGAGCCGGACGCAGTGCAGCCCGTCGCGGTCGACGGGGAGGCGCACGAGCGCCATGTCGAGGCTCCCGTCGCGCACCCCGTCGAGCTGGTCGGCCCCCGTGACCGGCACGAGCTCCAGCCGCTCTCGCCGCCGGTCGCGCCAGTGGCGCGCCCACTTGTCGGGGGTCGCACCCGTGACGAAGCCGATGCGCAGCGTGTCGGTCATGGGACCGAGCCTAGGCGTCAGGCGTCGACATCGACCTTGTCGGCCTCGTCGTGCCGGACGTCGTCCTTGTCGACCTCGCCCTTCTCGACGGAGATGACGAAGTCGTCGCCGTGCTCGGTGACGCCGGTGATGACCGCGGCCTCCACGGCCTCCATGGCGTACTTGCGCCGCACGACGCGCGGATCCTGGGCGAGGTCCTTCACCAGGGCGACCGCCAGGCCGATCATGATCAGCACGAAGGGCAGCGCGGCGATGACGGTGATGGTCTGCAGGCCGCTGAGCGCGTCCGCGCCGCCGACGAGCAGCATCACGGCGGCGACGGCACCCGTGGCCACGCCCCAGAAGATGACGGTCGGTCGGCTCGGGTGGATGGTGCCGCGCTCGGAGAGCGAGCCCATCACGATCGAGGCGGCGTCGGCGCCGGAGACGAAGAAGATGCCGACCAGGACCATCACCACGACGCTCGACACGGTGGCGAACGGGTAGGCCTCGAGGGTGCTGAAGAGCTGGTTCTCGAGCCCGCCGGCACCCGCGATGTCGGTGCCGTTCTGCTGCAGGTTGATCGCGGCGCCGCCGAAGATGCAGAACCACACGACGCTGATCAGGCTCGGCACCAGCAGCACGCCGGTGACGAACTGGCGGATGGTGCGACCGCGGGAGATGCGCGCGATGAACATGCCGACGAACGGCGTCCAGGACAGCCACCACGCCCAGTAGAAGACCGTCCAGGTCGAGAGCCAGGTGCTGACCTCGTCGCCCTCGGCGGCGGTGCGCGCGGCCATCATCGGGAGGTCGGCGACGTAGCTGCCGATCGAGGTCGGCACCAGGTTGAGGATGAAGACGGTGGGGCCGACGATGAAGACGAACAGGGCGAGCCCCACGGCGAGCACCATGTTGATGTTGGACAGCCACTGGATGCCCTTCGCCACGCCGGAGACGGCGGACAGCACGAAGGCGGCGGTGAGGACGGCGATGATGCCGACGAGGACGGCGTTGCCGGTGTCGCCGAGGCCGGCGACGATCTGCAGGCCGGACTCGATCTGGAGCGCGCCGAGGCCCAGCGAGGTGGCGGAGCCGAAGAGGGTCGCGAAGATCGCGAACATGTCGATCGCCTTGCCGCCGAGCCCGTGGGCGTGGCGGCCGATGAGCGGCTCGAAGGCGGAGCTGATCAGCTGGAGGCGACCCTTGCGGTAGACGCCGTACGCCACCGCGAGGCCGACGACGGCGTAGATCGCCCACGGGTGCAGGGTCCAGTGGAACATCGTGGTCGCCATGGCGTGCTGGGCCGCCTCGGCGTCGGCGGCAGCGCCCGTGCCGGGCGGCGGTGTGACGAAGTGGCTGATCGGCTCGCTGACGCCGTAGAACATCAGCCCGATGCCCATGCCGGCGCTGAACATCATGGCCACCCAGGAGATGGTCCGGAACTCCGGCTCCTCGTCGTCGCGACCGAGCGGGATGTTGCCGAACTTGCCGAGCGCCAGCCAGATCACGAAGACCACGAACGCGCTCGAGGTGAGCACGAAGAGCCAGCCGGTGTTCTTCATCGTCCAGGCCAGGCCGCTGCCCGAGGCGTCGGCGAGGCTGTCGGTGCTGAGGAAGCCCCAGACGAGGAACGCGAGGCTGACCACGGCGGTCACTCCGAAGACGACCTTGTCCAGGCCGGTCTCGCGAGGCTCGGTGGGCTCGATGGCTGCGTCCAGCGCGGGGTGTGGTTCGTCGATGACGTCGGGTGTGGGCAGGTCTCGCGGGTGTTCGATTCCGGTGGCCATCGGAGGACCAGACCAAACAACCCCACTGACGCGCAAACTGGGAGCATGTGTGTTCGCTCGCACTGAGACGAGGCCCACAGGGGTGAGCCTCGTCTGCCCCGACGCGTGGCACCGTCGTGGCGAGAGGTGAACGACATGAGGCAATCGCAGACGTTCGACCCGTCCGTCCACCCGGCCGGCAGCCCGGCCGCCGAGGGAGCGTGCTCCTTCCACGCCGAGGGAGGGGGCAACGCCGACTGCGCGGGCGAGGCCGTCGTCTCCTTCGAGGACGCGGACGGTCAATGGCAGTCGGGGTGCCGTACGGCGCTCGAGGAGCTGGTGGAGCGGGGCGAGATCGAGCCCCTCGGCCAAGGAGCGTGACGCGCGCCGGGTCAGGCCCCGTTGGACGCCTCGTGCCAGTCCCAGTGGGCGCGGCGGTAGACGTCGGTCGGGGCGACGAGCGCGCCGCACACCCGGCACACCGGCTGAGGCCCTGCGTCCGAGTCGAACATGTCCATGACGTCCGGACCGGTGCTGTCGTCGTGCCGCTCGCTCATCCGGTCACGATAGGTCGGACGGGCCCGGCGTACCAGCGGGTCAGGGCCGTGAGTCACGAACGCCCGACGCCAGGGCCCTGCCCCAGGCCCGCGCACGCTCGAGCTCTCCGTCGACGAGCGGGCCGGGCGAGTCCTCGACGTAGAAGGACTCGGTGGCGACCATCCGGCCGAGCCGGTGGCGCGCGACGAAGCGTGCGGCCGCGCGAGCAGCCGAGCCGGGCAGCCGTCGGACCTGCTCGGCGCGGGTGTCGAAGGTGGCGACGGAGCAACCGGGGGCGCCGGCCGGCAGGGTCGCCAGCCACTCGCGGATGCCGCGGTCCTCGTGCCCGGCCTCGGCCCCGCGGTCGTGGGCGTCGTGCCGGGTGGTGGGCCGGCTCATCGAGAAGGCGTGGGTGGGACCGCCGAGGACGACGAGGTCGACGCCGTCGGGCAGCGGCGACGGTGCCGACCCGACGTCGACGACGTCCACCGGACCGCCGTCGCTGTCGGTCAGCCCGTCAGCGATCGCCTGCGCGACGGCGCGGGTGTTGCCCCAGTGGGACTCGTGGACGACCAGTGCGGTCATGGCGTGCTCCTCTCGTGCAAGGGACTGTGAGGGTGGCGGGGAACGGGGCCGAACGAGCGCAGCCACCGCGTGGTGAGCCACGCGCTCGCCGCGAGCAGCAGGAGGCTGGGCACCGCATCCGTCGCGGTCACGGCGGGTACCTCCGTCCTCCACCTCGAGCATCCACCGCCACGCAGGGGAGGGTCAGGGGCGAAGGTCGTCGCCGGCGAGGACCTAGGTCCCCGGCTTGCCGGCTTCGGCGTAGGAGCGCACGACCGACACGCTGAGCGGGAAGTCCACGGGCAGCTCGCGGAACAGCAGGCGGCCGGCGACGGACGCTGCCTCGGACACCTCCACGGCGACGGCGTCGGCGAGCCCGACCGGGGTGTGCACGACCACCTCGTCGTGCAGGAAGAGGACGAGGTGCGGCCGCTCCTCGACGGCGCCCTCCCCGCCCAGCTGCCAGAGGCGGTTGCGGAGGTCGGCGATCCAGCACAGCGCCCACTCGGCGCCCGTGCCCTGCACCACGAAGTTGCGGGTGAACCGGCCGAAGGACCGACGCCGCCGGTCGAGGTCGTCGAGGTCGGCCGGGGGTGCGTCGGGGGACTCGTCCCAGGACCCGCCGAGGGCGGGGCTGCCCCGCCCGAGCAGGGTGCGGACCACCTGCCCCCGCTCGCCCGCGCGGGCTGCCTCCTCGACGAGCCCGAAGGCCTGCGGGTAGCGCCGGGTCAGCCCGGCGACCATCCGGCCGCTCTCGCCACTCGTGGCGCCGTACATCGCGCCGAGCAGGCCGAGCTTGGCGTGCTGGCGGGTGGCGACCGCGCCGGCCTCGACCATCCCCTGGTAGAGGTCGGCGCCCCGCGCGGCCAGGGCCAGGGCTCGGTCGCCGCTCATGCCAGCCAGCACCCGCGGCTCGAGCTGCGCGACGTCGGCGACGACGAACACCCATCCCTCGTCGGCGACGGCGGCCGAGCGCACCTGCACGGGGATCGACAGGGCGCCGCCGCCGTTGGACGACCACCGTCCGGTCGTCGAGCCGGCCGGCTGGTAGACGGGTCGGAAGCGACCGTCGCGCACCCACTCGTCGATCCAGGCCCACCCGTTGGTCGAGAAGAGGTGCGCGAGCGACTTGTAGCGCAGCAGGGGCTCGACGACGGGATGGTCGACGGCGCGCAGCGTGGACGCCCGGATGTCGGTGACGTCGATGCCGGCCCGGCGCAGCGAGGTGAGCAGCTCAGGGTGCGAGTCCGGGTTCAGGCCCGGAGCGTCCAGGAGGCGTCGTACGTCGTCGGCGCACTCCTCGAGCAGCTTGGGGCGGACCCCGCGGTGGGGACGCGGACCGAGCCGCTCGCGCAGCAGCTCCTCGTGGACGTCGACGCGCCACGGCACCCCTGCGTGGGTCATCTCGGCGGCCGCGAGGGCGCCTGCCGACTCCGCCGCGACGAGGAGTCGGAGCCGGGCGGCGTCGGGCGAGGCCTCGATCGCCACCAGCTGGCGCGCGTCCTCGACGTCGGCGCGCAGGTCGTCGAGCTCGTCGTGACCGCTGAACAGGACAGGCTCGGTGACGGTGACGGTGGCCGGTCGCAGCCGCTCCCACAGCTCGGCCTCCTCGCCACCCAGCAGCGACGGGTCGACGGCAGGCGCCCGGGCGAGCAGGCGCCTGGACAGGCGGAGGTCGTGGCACCGGGCCACCCGCACCCCGGCCGCGAGCAGCGGGGGGTACCACCGGGCCGTGTCGTCCCAGACCCACCGCGGGTCGTCGGGCTCGCGCTCGGCCACGTAGCGCGGGAGGTCGACGAGCGGCACGTCGTGGGTCGAGCCGTCGGCGGAGACCAGCGCGCGCTCACCCGGCAACCGGGACAGGCGGACGCGCGTCATGGGGACAGCATCCCTGACGGCACCGACGGCACCGACGGCTGTCGCGGGCACGCCGGCCCGGGGTCAGTCCACCTCGAGCAGCTCCGACACCGGCCGCCGCGGGGTGCGGGCCGGCGGGGGCAGCGCGGTGGATCGCCAGCCGACGCGGACCAGCAGGAGCGGACGGGCCAGGCTGCCGAGGACCTCGGTCTGGAAGGCGGCCCGCGTCTCGGGCACCTCGATCACCTGGCTCAGCGGCACGAGCGCGAGGCCCGCTGTCGTGGCGGCCAGCCACATCGCGCCCAGCCCCTCACCCGCGCGCAGCCACGCCGGCGGGTCGTCGTCGGTGTCGAAGAAGACGAGGAGCCCGTCGGAGGTGTCCAGGTCGGTGGCCGTGCGGTCCTCCCCGGCGCCCTCGAAACGGTGCGGGTGGCTACCGACCAGGTCGGCCCCACCGGGCAAGGCGTCCTCCGGCAACCCGTCGTCGAAGGCGCGGTGCTGCCAGGCCGCCTGCTCCGCACGCGCTGCAGGGTCTGCCGACTGCAGGTGGTGCGCGCGCCGGACGAGCCGCTCGGCGATGAAGCGTTCCGACTCGTCGGTCAGGGCGATCGCCCGGGCGCCCCAGTGGTTGGCGATCCGCGCGAGGTGGGACTGACGCTCCTCCGGCACCGGCCACGCAGTGAAGCGACGCCGGTCGGTGCACCGCCGGTCCAGCGCGGCGAGGGTCTCGTCGGCCGTGGCGGGAGGGGGGCCGGGGGACAGGTCGAGACAAGCGAGGAGGTCGGGGCGATCGGGGTCGGGGTGGCGTGCCACCCGGGTCTGCCAGCCGAGCGCCCCTGCCGCGGCCTGGGCGTGGTGCAGGGCCGCGCCGCAGCTCAGGGTCAGGTTGCGGCCGTCAGGGTCGGTCACGGGCAGCTGGCGAGCGGCGTCGGCGTACAGCTCGAGGGTGCGCGAGCCGCCCCGCCACCGCCACGGCTGGGTGTTGTGCACGCTGGGCGCGCGCGCCGCGATCTCCACGATCCGGTGCAGTGTCTCCACGGGGACGAGGCGGGTGCTGGTCATGGCCGGCTCCTTGGCAGGTGGGGTCCTGCTCCGAGCGTGCGCGTTCGCGGAGCGGGCCGGCAGTGCCGTTGGTCCCGGGCGGCCGGGTCGTCGGGCTCTGACGGCCGGGCGCGTCGGCTCCTAGCGTCGAGTCATGAGGACTCCGCGCGATCCCGCCAGCACCGTCGGCCTCACCTTCCTGGGCGCGGTCGACACCGTCACTGGCAGCCGTTTCCTCGTCGAGGCCGGAGGTGTCCGCGTGCTCGTCGACGCGGGGCTCTACCAGGGCCTCGCGGTCCACCGACGCCGCAACTGGGACCCCTTCCCCGTGGACCCGGCGACCATCGACCACGTCGTGCTCACCCACGCCCACCTCGACCACACCGGATACCTGCCCCGCCTGGTCAAGGAGGGCTTCACCGGCCGCGTGACGTGCACCGCGGAGACCGCCGACCTGGCGGCCATCGTCCTGCGAGACAGCGCCCACCTGCAGCAGGAGGACGCGCGCTACGCCAACACCGCCGGCTTCTCGCGGCACCGGCCGGCGCTTCCGCTGTACGACGACGGCGACGTGGAGAAGGCGCTGAGTCTGATCGAGCCGGTGGACCTCGAGCACCCGCTGAGGCTCGGCCCCGACGCCTCCGTGACGCTGCGGTCGGCGGGACACATCCTCGGATCGTCCACGGCAGCCCTGCGCTTGGGGCACCACCGGTTGGCCTTCAGCGGCGACCTCGGTCGTTCGCACCACCCGCTCCTGCTCCCGCCGGCCGATCCGCCCGAGGCGGACACGCTGGTGATCGAGTCGACGTACGGCGACCGGCAGCACCCCGCGCCGGACCCCCAGGCGCTGGCCGACGCGGTCAGCCGCACGGTGGCTCGCGGCGGGAGCGTGCTGGTGCCGGCCTTCGCCGTCGACCGCACCGAGCTGGTGCTCCTGGAGCTGCGCCGGTTGATGGTGCGCGGCGACATCCCCGACCTCCCGGTCTTCGTCGACAGCCCGATGGCCCTCGCCGCGCTGGACTGCTACCGGCGGGCAGCGTCGCGCGGGGCGCCGGAGCTACGCCCGGGAGCGCGCGACCTCCTCGCCGACCTCGACGGTCCGGACGTGCACGCCGTCCGGGACGTCGAGGGGTCGATGCGGCTCAACAAGCCGCGCCGGCCCTGCATCGTCATCTCCGCATCCGGGATGGCGTCGGGTGGTCGGGTCGTCCACCACCTGGCCCACCAGCTGCCCGACCGGCGCAACTGCGTCGTGCTGACGGGCTACCAGGCCGAGGGCACGCGGGGACGCCAGCTCGCCGACGGCGCACGACAGGTGAAGATCCACGGGCACTACGTGCCGGTGCGGGCGGAGGTCGTCACGCTCACCGACTTCTCGGTGCACGCGGACGCGCACGAGACGGTCGACTGGCTCAGCCGGGCGCCCGTCCCACCGCGCACGGTCTACGTCGTGCACGGGGAGCCGCGCTCGGCCACGGCCCTCGCCCGCCGGGTCTCGGAGGAGCTGGGGTGGACGGCCGTCGTGCCGAGGTACGGCGAACGGGTGCTGGTCGACTGAGCTGGCACCGTGAAGATGCGACACGAGGAGGGACACCATGGACATCAGGACCTCAGGAGCCGTCGTGGTCGGGGTCACAGGTCGGGGACGGGAGACCTCCGCCCTGCGCTTCGCTGCCGAGCACGCGCGGCGGGAGGGAGCACGCGTGGTGCTGGTGCACGTCGGGCGGGTGTCGCTGCCGACGGTGCCCGGGCTGGTGGTGACGCCCACGGAGGCGATCGACGTCGCCGAGCGGATCGTCCGTGACGCCGCCGAGGAGCTCGAGGAGCTCGTCGGCGGCCCCGTCGCCCACGACGTCGTGGCGGTGACCGGGGTGCCGTCGCAGGTGCTGGTCGAGCTGAGCCGCGACGCCCGGCTCGTCGTCGTGCAGCACCGCACGTCGACCGCGCTCGAGCGCCTCTTCGTCGGGTCCACGACCAACGGGGCCGCGGCACGGTGCCACTGCCCGCTCGTGTCGGTGCCGGCCGGGTGGGAGCCCTCGCCGGACGGCACGGCCGAGGTGGTGGTCGGTGTCCACGAGGCAGGCGTGCCGCAGCAGGTGCTCGAGGCGGCGTTCTCCTGGGCCGACCGGACCGGTACGCCGCTCCGGGTCGTCCACGCGTGGCGCCTCGACGCCGCCTACGACGACATCATCACCCACCGGGTGGACGCCGAGTGGCGGTCGCAGCAGGAGCGGTTGCTCTCCGCCGCCGTCGCGGACCACCGCGACTCCTGGCCCGCCGTCGCCGTCGAGGTCGAGGTGCGCCACCAGTGGCCGGCCGACGTCCTGGTCGACGACTCGAGGTCCGCCTCCCTCGTGGTGATCGGGCGGCGCGGTGCCCGCGGTTGGATCCCGGAGCACCTGGGCTCCCTGGCGCGGGCGGTCCTGCGGGCGTCGATGTGCCCGGTGATGGTCGTGCCGGTGGCCAGCTCCCAGCCGTCCGACGACGGGGACCTCAGCGCGGACGAGGTCGCTCCTCAGACGTGAGCTCAGGTCGTACCCGGATGATGGCGTCGTGCTGCACCGCCATCCCTTCCTCAGCCTGCTGACCCTGGCCTACCTGGGCTTCGTCGGCCTCGTGACGCTGACCCCGGGCAACGAGCAGCCCGACTACGCCGGACTGGCCGGCCGCATCCTGGCCCGGCTGGAGCGCTATCCGGACCTGGAGCCGCTGACCAGCCGGCTGAGCGTCGAGCGCATCGAGTTCCTCGCCAACATCGGGCTGTTCGTCCCGCTCGGGATGTTCCTGCTCCTCCTCTTCGGCACGCGCCTGTGGCTGTTCGCGCTCGCTGCCGGCATCGTCCTCACCTCGATGATCGAGGCCGTCCAGCGCGAGATCCCCGGCCGGGTGTCCGACCCCCGCGACGTGGCCGCCAACTCGATCGGGATGTTCCTGGGCATCGTGCTGGCGATGATCCTGACCCTCCCGGGCACTCTTCGCAGGCGACGGGAACGCGGCTAGCGTCCCCCGGCGGCCGCCTGCTCGCGGGCGGCAGCGACCAGTCCCGCCATCAGCCCGATCTCGACGCGGGTCTCCGGGTGCCACTGGACGGCCAGGCACCAGCGGTCGCCGGCCGCCTCGATCGCCTCGAGGGTCCCGTCGGCCGCCCGCGCCACCGCGGTGAAGCCGGGGTGGGTGGCCACCGACTGGTGGTGGTGGCAGCTGACCTCGACGCGGGCGCCGACGAGCGCGGCCAGCCGCGACCCCGACTCGGTCGCCACGTCGATCGAGCCGTACGCGTCGCCGCCGGGGGAGTGCGTCTCGTGGCCGACCAGGTCGGGCGTGTGCTGGTCGAGCGACCCACCGGCGTGCACGGCCATCAGCTGCATGCCGCGGCAGATCCCCAGCACCGGCAGCCCCGCCTCGTCGGCGGCGTCGAGGAGCGCCAGCTCCCAGGCGTCGCGGTCCGGTCGCCAGCCCGCCGTGCGGGCGTGCGGCTGCGCGCCGTAGCGGTCCGGGTCGACGTCCGCCCCGCCCGAGACGACGAGCGCGTCGATCCGCGACACCACCCGGGCCGCGGCACCCGGCGCGGAGACGGGAGGCAGCAGCAGCGGCACGCCGCCCGCCGCCTCGACCGAGGCGGCGTACTCCGTGGGCAGCAGGTCGGCGCGGGCGTTCCACACGCCCCACGCCGCGACCTCGCGGTAGGTCGTCAGGCCGACGACCGGAGCCCCACCCACCTCAGGCCTCAGACCGGGGTGACGTAGGCGCCCGAGATGCCGCCGTCGACGAGGAAGGTGTTGGCGGTCATGAAGCTCGACTCGTCGGAGGCGAGGAACAGCACCGCGTTGGCCATCTCCTCCGGCTCGCCGAAGCGTCCCATCGGCACGTGCACCAGCCGCCGCGCGGCCCGCTCGGCATCGCTGGCGAACAGCTCCTTGAGCAGCGGGGTGTTGACCGGGCCGGGGCACAGCGCGTTGACGCGCACGCCCTCGCGCGCGAACTGCACGCCGAGCTCGCGCGACATCGACAGCACGCCGCCCTTGGAGGCGGAGTAGGAGATCTGCGACGTCGCGGCGCCCATGACCGCAACGAAGGACGCGGTGTTGATGATGGAGCCGCGCTTCTGCTCCAGCATGTAGGGCAGCGCGGCCTTGCAGCACAGGTAGACGCTGGTGAGGTTGACCTCCTGCACCTTGCGCCACGCGTCGAGGTCCGTGTCGAGGATCGAGTCGTCCTCCGGCGGCGAGATGCCGGCGTTGTTGAAGGCGATGTCGACCGAGCCGTAGGTGTCCTTGGCCGTCCTGAAGAGCGCGTCGACCTCGTCCTTCGAGGTCACGTCGACGTGGACGTACGTCACCACGTCGGGGCCGCCGAGCTCAGCGGCCAGCGCTGCGCCCGCGGCGTCGTCGATGTCGCCGATGACGACCCGGGCGCCCTCCTCGACGAAGCGTCGTACGGTCGCCAGACCGATGCCGCTGCAGCCACCGGTGACGACGGCCGTGCGGCCCTCGATGCGTCCTGCCATGGGGTGTTCCTTGCCTTTCAGGGGGGATCTCGGTGGATCAGTGGGCGATGAAGACGTTCTTCTCCTCGGTGAACGCGTTCGGCGCGTCCGGGCCGAGCTCGCGGCCGAGGCCGGACTGCTTGTAGCCGCCGAACGGCGTCCAGTAGCGGACGGCCGAGTGGCTGTTGACCGAGAGGTTGCCGGCCTCGACGCGACGCGCGACCCGCAGGGCCCGGCCGACGTCGGAGGTGAAGATCGAGCCGGACAGGCCGTACTCGGTGTCGTTGGCCAGGGCGACCGCCTCCTCCTCGTCGTCGAAGGCCATCACCGCGACGACCGGGCCGAAGACCTCCTCGCGCCACACCGCCTCGGTGGTGTCGGCCGGCTCCACGACGGTCGGTGGCAGCCACCATCCCGGCCCGTCGGGGACGCTGCCGGTGAACGCGATGCTGGCGCCGTCGAGGTAGGCCTGCACGGAGTCGCGCTGACCGGCCGAGACCATCGGGCCCATCTCGCTCTGCTCGTCGGCGGGGTCGATCACCCGCAGCGCCTTCACGGCGGTCTCGAGCCGACCGACGAACTCGTCGTACGCCGACCGCTGCACGAGGATCCGCGAGCGCGCGCAGCAGTCCTGACCGGCGTTGTCGAACACGGCGTACGGCGCACTGGCTGCGGCCGCCGCGACGTCGGTGTCGGCGAAGACGATGTTCGCGCTCTTGCCGCCGAGCTCGAGGGTCACCCGCTTCACCTGGTCGGCGCAGCCGGCCATGATCCTCTTGCCGACCGTGGTGGACCCGGTGAAGCAGACCTTGCGCACGAGCGGGTGGGTGACGAACCGCTCGCCCACGACCGACCCCTTGCCCGGGACGACGTTGAGGACACCCTCGGGCAGGCCGGCCTCGATGGCCAGCTCCCCGATCCGGATCGCCGTGAGCGGCGTCAGCTCCGCCGGCTTGAGCACGACCGTGTTGCCGGCGGCGAGCGCCGGGGCGAACCCCCAGGCCGCGATCGGCATCGGGAAGTTCCAGGGCACGATGATGCCCACCACGCCGAGCGGCTCGTGGAACGTCACGTCCGTGCCGCCCGGCACCGGGATCTGCCGCCCGAAGAGCCGCTCGGGGGCGGCGGAGTAGTAGTTGAGGCAGTCGCGGACGTTGCCCGCCTCCCACCGCGCGTTGCCGATGGTGTGCCCGGCGTTGAGCACCTCGAGCTGCGCCAGCTCCTCGAGGTGCTCGTCGACGAGGGCGGCGAACGCCCGCAGGAGCCGTGCGCGCTCGCCCGGCGCGACGTCGCGCCACGCCGGGAACGCGTCGTGCGCCCGGGCGATGACGGCGTCCGCCTCCTCCAGGCTCGCGGAGGCGGGGGAGACGTCGAGCTCCACTCCGGTGCTCGGGTTGATCAGGGTGGACATCAGAGCCTCTCGAATCCGCGCGTGAGTTCCCAGTCGGTGACGGCGGCGTTGTAGGCGGCCAGCTCGACGTCGGCCATGTTGGCGTAGTGGTCGACGACCTCGTCGCCCAGGGCGGCCCGGGCGACGGCGGAGGTGTGGAACGCCTCACGGGCCGCCGCCATCGTGCTGGGCACGCGCGGCTTGTCCGAGGCGTACGCGTTGCCCGTCAGCTCCGGCTCGAGCTCCAGCTCCTGCTCGATGCCGTGCAGACCGCCGGCGATCATCGCGGCGAGGGCGAGGTAGGGGTTGGCGTCGGCGCCGGGGATGCGGTTCTCCATCCGCGCGCCGGGACCCGACCCGACCAGGCGGACGGCGCACGTGCGGTTGTCCAGGCCCCAGCCGATCGTGGTCGGCGCGAACGAGCCGTCGGCGAAGCGCTTGTAGGAGTTGATGTTGGGCGCGAACAGCAGCGTGAAGTCGGCGACCGTCGCCAGCACGCCGGCGATGAAGCTGTCGTAGAGCGGCGTACGCCCTCCGCTCGCGTCGTCCCAGAACACCAGCTCGCCGTCCGCGCCGCGCAGGGACAGGTGGATGTGGCAGGAGCTGCCCTCGCGCTCGTTGGGCTTGGCCATGAACGTGACGGACTTCCCGTGCTGGGCGGCGATCTCCTTGGCGGCGTTCTTGTAGACGGCGTGGTTGTCGGCCGTGGTCAGCGCGTCGGCGTAGAGGAAGCCGACCTCGTGCTGGCCGAAGTTGCACTCGCCCTTCGCGCCCTCGACGTCGAGCCCGGCGGCGTACATGTGGTTGCGGATGTCGCGCAGCAGCGGCTCCACGCGGGTGGTGCCGAGGATCGAGTAGTCGACGTTGTACTGGTTGGCGGGCGTCAGGTCGCGGTAGCGCTTGCGGTGGGCCTCCTCGTAGGAGTCGTCGTAGATCACCAGCTCCAGCTCGGTGCCGGCGAGTGCCACGAACCCGCGCTCGGCGAGACGCGCGAGCTGCGCCTTGAGGATCGCGCGTGGGCTCGCGAGGACCGGGCGGTGGTCGGTCCACTCGAGGTCGCACTGGACCATGGCCGTCGCGGGCAGCCACGGCAGCAACCGGATGGTCTGCTCGTCCATGACGAACTCCATGTCGCCGTAGCCCTGCTCCCACGACGTCATCGCGTAGCCGCTGACGGTGTTCATGTCGACGTCGACGGCGAGCAGGTAGTTGCAGCCCTCGGTGCCGTGCCCCACCACGTGGTCGAGGAAGTAGCGGCCGTGGAGCCGCTTGCCCTGCAGGCGGCCCTGCATGTCGGTGAACGCGAGGACCACCGTGTCGACGTCGCCGGCGTCGATGCGCTGGCGGAGCCCCTCCATGGTGAGGTGGCGGTCGTTGCGAGTGCTCACGGGATCTCCCTCTGGACGGGCGGGCGTACGGGCGTGGAGTCGATCGGGTGTCTCATCCGATCAGGCCGCGGAGCAGCGCGGCGGTGTCGTCGCAGTGGTCCTCCATCACCTTGCGGGCGCGGTCGGGACGACCCTCGACGATGGCGCGGCAGATCTGGAGGTGCTGGCGGTGCGAGTGGCCGATGTTGGTGCTTGAGCGCCGGGATCGCGCCGAGCATCGAGTCAAGGGTGGACTGGACCGATGTCACCGCCTCCGCAGCCGCGCTGACCCGCTCAGGGAGGCGATCGTGAGGTGGAGGCGCGAGTCGGCCTGCCGGTGCGGCGCGCCTTGCCCGACGCGTCGTGGACGGCTGCCTCGGACGTGGCGAGCCGGTCGCGGTCGGACGCGGTGAGGTCGTGGCTGGCAGCGAGGTGGGCGGCGCCGGGCTCGACGATGCGCCGGAACTCGAGCGCGTCGAGCCACTCGCTGACGTCGTGGCCGCCGAGACCTTGGCGGCCGCCGGTGAAGCGGCCTCCGCGCCCGCGAGGTCACGGTCGAGCCGCCGCCGCGGCCGCGCCTGGTCTCGACCAGCCCCGCCTGTCGCAGCGCGGCGATCGCCTCGCGCAGCGTGGCCCGGGTGACGGCCAGCCGCTCGGCGAGCTCGCGCTCCGGCGGCAGCAGGCTGCCGACCGGGTAGACGCCGAGCCGGATCGCCGTCGCCAGCTGCTCCACGCAGCCCTCGAACGCGTGGTGGCCCCGCACCGGCCGGAGCACCGCATCGGTGCAGGTGCTCGTGCGGCTGGGCGGTCATGCGGGTCAGTCTTCGTGCACGTTCGCGCTGGGCGTCAATGGTCGGAGTTCATACCAATTTTCGTCTGAACCCTTTACGGCTGTCTCGGGGCAGGTCTAGGTTGCCGAGCACCCACGACGCCGCGAGAGGTGTGCCCCATGTCCGCTGAGTCCGATGCAGGTACCGCCGCCGAGCGCGAGCTGACCGACGACGAGAAGCACCTCGCGAAGCTCGGCTACTCGCAGGAGCTGAGTCGCAGCTGGTCGAGCTTCTCGAACTTCGCGATCTCCTTCTCCATCATCTCGATCCTGGCCGGGTGCCTCACCACGTTCGGCCAGGCGTGGAACGAACGGCGGCCCGATCGCGATCTCGTGGGCGTGGCCGATCATCTCGGCCTTCATCCTGCTGATCGGCTTCACGCTGAGCGAGCTGGTGTCGGCGATACCCCACCTCGGGGGCATCTACTGGTGGGCAGCCAAGCTCGGCGGCCCGGCCGCCGGCTTCTTCACCGGCTGGCTCAACCTGATCGGCCTCCTCGCGGTGACCGCGAGCGTCGCCTACGGAGCCGCGACGTTCCTGGACCTGACGATCAGCACCTCAGCACGGGCTGGGCCGACGGCTACTCGTTGACGCGGGTGTTCCTGCTCTTCGTCGCCATCCTGGTGGTCGCGTCGCTGCTCAACATCTTCAGCGGCCACCTGCTGGCCGCTCATCAACAACGTCTCGGTCTGGTGGCACGTCGTCGGGGCCGCGGTCGTGATCCTCGTGCTCGTATTCGTCCCGCCGACGCACCAGAGCTTCGACTTCGTCTTCACCGACGCCTCAACAACTCCGGCTTCGACACACGGCGTCTCACTGGTTCCTCGTCCTTCCGCTGGGCTTCCTGCTCACCCAGTACACGATCACCGGGTTCGACGCCTCGGTCCATCTGTCCGAGGAGACGCAGGGGGCGGCGGAGGGCGCAGCAGGGGCATCTGGCGCTCGATCTTCTACTCGGCCGTCGGTGGCTACATCCTGCTGCTCGCCTTCATGTTCGCCGTCCAGGACCCGCAGGGGCCTGAGTGACGGCTTCGGCGCCGTCGACGTGATCTTCGATCAGGCGCTGGGCCCGAGGGCTGGCGCTTCCTGATTCTCCTCATCTCGACCGCCGGCCAGCTGTTCTGCACCACCGCCTGCCTGACGCGCCTCCCGGATGATGTTCGCGTTCAGCCGCGACGGCGCCATCCCCGGCTCGCCTGGTACTGGTCCACGGTCAACACGAGGACGAGGATCCCGGCCAACGCCGTCGTCTTCGTCGCGGTGATCGGCATCCTCATCACCCTGCCGGCCCTCAAGAGCATCGACGGGATCCCGACGCGTTCTACGCGGTCATGTCGGTCGCGGTGATCGGCCTCTACTTCTCCTTCCTCATCCCGATCTTCCTGCGCTGGCGGACGGTGACTCTTCGAGGTCGGCTCGCTGGACGAACGGCGCAAGTACAAGTGGATGAACCCGATCGCCGTCGACGAGATCGTCGTCGTCGGTTTCATACTTCATCCTCCCGACCTCGCCGTTCGGGGCGCCCTGGCGCGACGAGTTCGACTGGAGCGGCGGTCAACTACGCCCCGCTCATGATGATCGGCGTCCTGCTCGCTCCTGGCCTCTGGTGGACGACGTCGGCGAAGAAGTGGTTCACCGGTCCCGTGCAGACCATCGACAGGGACGTGGTCGACGCGTTCGACGACTGACGTCAGTGCTCCGCGAGCCACGCCTCGTAGGAGATGAGCTCGTTGCCCGCGAAGCACCTGCCCTCGGGCACCACCGCCACCGGGACGTCGTACGACGCCAGGACGCGGCAGCGGAACGGTTCCTGGGCGCCGAGGCGGACCGGGGTGCGCCAGCCCTGGTCCGTGCGGACGGCGACCTGCACCCACCCTCCGGCGGGGCAGGGGGCGAAGTTGCCCATGTCGCTGATCAGCGCGAACCCGTCCGAGCGCCATGTCTTGACGATCATCGTGGCTGCGGTGCGGCACCTCGGGCGCGGGTCGTCCTGCTTCCACAGCCGGGTCAGCCTCCGCTCGACGAAGTCCTGGAACGGCTGGGGAGTCCGCGCGATCCGGTCGAGGTGGTCGAGCGTCACGGTGGCGCCCATGCCCGGATAGGTGATGGTCCGCACCGACGCCGCCTCCGGTGCCGGCGCACCGAAGGCGGTGCCGGGGAGGAACGACGTCAGGAGGGACACCAGGACGGTGGCGAGGGCAGAGGTCAGGGCAGGGCGACGCATGAACGGCTCCCGAGAGTCGTGGCCGCGGATCGGCCGGTCACAGGGATGACGCAGTCGGGCCGCCCGAGGTTGCCCCCGGCGCAGAAGAACCCCAGGTCGTCGACCTGGGGTTCTTCGTCTGTGTCCGAGGGGGGACTTGAACCCCCACGCCCTAATACGGGCACTAGCACCTCAAGCTAGCGCGTCTGCCAATTCCGCCACCCGGACGAGTGCTGGAGAACAGTAGCAAAGCAGTTCCGCGCCAACGAATCGGGGCAGGTGCGCGCTCGTGGGGCAGGATGGACGGCATGGAACAGGCGCCCCAGGACAGCTCGCAGGCCGGCTCGAACGACCGCTCCTACGACCCCGCCGCGGAGGTCGTCCAGCTGTGCCAGGACCTCATCGGGATCGACACGTCCAACTACGGCACGGACGACGGACCGGGGGAGCGCAAGGCCGCCGAGCACGTCGCCGCACTGCTCGACGAGGCCGGCATCGCGGCGAAGATCATCGAGGGCCGGCCGGGGCGGGCCAACGTCGTGGCGCGCTGGGGCGGCGGCGACGGCCGGGCGCCCCTGCTGCTCCACGGCCACCTCGACGTCGTACCCGCCGAGGCGTCGGACTGGCAGGTCGACCCGTTCGCCGGTGAGATCAAGGACGGGCAGGTCTGGGGCCGCGGCGCGGTCGACATGAAGGACTTCGACGCGATGCTGCTCAGCGTCGTGCGCGCCCGCGCGGCGGCCGACGCGGCCCCTGACCGCGAGGTGGTGCTCTGCTTCACCGCCGACGAGGAGGCAGGCGGAGGACACGGGGCCAAGCTCCTGGTCGAGGAGCACGCCGACTGGTTCGCCGACTGCTCGGAGGCCGTCGGCGAGGTCGGCGGCTTCTCGGCCACGGTGCGCGGACGTCGGGTCTATCTCATCGAGGCCGCCGAGAAGGGGATGGCCTGGATGCGCCTCACCGCGCGCGGCCGGGCCGGCCACGGCTCGATGATCAACGACGACAACGCCGTCACCCGGCTGGCCGGCGCGGTGGCGCGGATCGGCGCCCACCAGTGGCCCGTGCGCCTGACGCCCACCATGGAGGTGCTGCTCGCGACCGTCGGCGAGCTCGCCGGCACGGAGGCCACGCCCGACAACGCCGAGGCACTGGTCGACGAGTTCGGCGACGCCGCCCGGATGCTCGGCGCGGTCATCCGCAACACCGCCAACCCGACGATGCTGCGGGCCGGCTACAAGACCAACGTCATCCCCACCGACGCCCAGGCCACGGTCGACGGCCGCTTCCTCCCGGGCTACGAGGACGAGTTCTTCGCGACGCTGCGCGAGCTGGCCGGCGACGGCATCGAGTTCGACTTCGAGTCCCACCAGCAGCCGTGGGAGACGCCGTACGACGGCGACCTGGTCGACGCGATGACCCGCAGCCTGCTGGCCGAGGACCCCGACGCGCTGGTGGCGCCCTACACGATGAGCGGCGGCACCGACGCCAAGCACTTCCGCAAGCTCGGCATGCGCTCCTACGGCTTCGCGCCGCTCCGCCTGCCCGCCGACCTCGACTTCACCGCGCTGTTCCACGGCGTCGACGAGCGGGTGCCGGTCGACGCGCTCGAGTTCGGCGCGCGGGTCTTCGACCGGTTCCTCGACCAGGTCTGAGCCGCGCCCGCTCTGGACCGGTGCGCCAGCCAGGGCCACCAGGACCCTCGGCGGATGTTGCGCACGTCACCGGCGGACACCGGTGAGGGAATGGCGCGCGCTGTGGCATGGTTGCGACCACGAAGAGCTTGCGTGCTCTGGGGGCGGTGGAAATCCGCACCGGCGGTCACAGTCCGCGACCCGGCCACAGCCAGTGGCCGGTTGACCAGGTGGAAATCCTGGACCGACGGTCATAGTCCGGATGAGAAGTGCACGCTGACGGCTCGCACGCCATCCCTCGCGTTCCGCGGGGGAGTGCCCCGTCGCCCGCCCCCCTGAGTCCCACCCGGACCGGAGGCGGAGATGACGACCAGCGAGGCAGAGCGCAGCGCCATGCGGCGCGCGCTGGCGCTCGCCGTGACGCCGGGCGTGCCGCTGGGTCCCAACCCCCGCGTCGGGTGCGTGCTCCTCGCACCGGACGGCACCACCGTCGCCGAGGGCTTCCACCGCGGCGCGGGCGGACCGCACGCCGAGGTCGAGGCGCTGCGCGAGGCAGGCGATGCCGCGCGGGGCACGACCGCCGTCGTCACCCTCGAACCGTGCAACCACACCGGCCGCACCGGGCCCTGCTCGGAGGCGCTGGTCGCCGCGGGCGTACGCCGCGTGGTGTTCGCCCAGACCGACAGCAACCCGGTCGCCGTCGGGGGTGCCGACCGCCTGCGCGAGGCCGGCATCGAGGTGGAGCCCGGGCTGCTCGCCGAGGACGCCCAGGCCGTCAACCGCACGTGGACCTTCGCCCTCGAGCACGGCCGCCCGTTCGTCACCTGGAAGTTCGCCACCACCCTCGACGGGCGCAGCGCCGCCGTCGACGGCACCAGCCGCTGGGTCTCCAGCCGTGCCGCCCGCCTCGACACCCACCGGCTGCGCGCGCTCTGCGACACGATGCTCGTCGGCACCAGCACCGTCGAGGTCGACGACCCCGAGCTCACCGTCCGCGACGAGGTCGACGAACCCGTGGCTCACCAGCCGCTGCGCGCCGTGATGGGCCTGCGCGACCTCGCACCCGACCGCCGGATCCTCAACGACCGCGCCGAGACGGTCCACCTGCGCACCCGCGACCCGCGCGAGGCGCTGGACACCCTCTTCGCCCGGGACCGCCAGCACGTCTTCCTCGAGGGCGGCCCCACCCTCGCCCGGGCCTTCCTCGCCGCCGGGCTGGTCGACGAGGTCGTCGCCTACGTCGCCCCGATGCTGCTGGGCGCCGGCTCCAGCGCCGTCGCCGACCTCGGCATCACCACCATCGCCGAGGCCCTCCACCTCCACGTCGCGGACGTGCACGTGCTCCAGGGCCACGACGGCGAGGACACCAACGTCCGCCTCACCATGACCCCGCAGATGACCCCCCACAGGAGGCCTTGAATGTTCACCGGGATCGTCGAGGAGCTCGGCACCATCGCCGAGGTCGTCGACCAGGGTGACGCCATCCGGCTCACCGTCCAGGCCGCGACGGTGCTCGAGGGCACCGGGCTCGGCGACTCCATCTCCGTCAACGGGTGCTGCCTCACCGTCTCCGAGCTCGGCGAGGGGCGCTGGACCGCCGACCTCATGCAGGAGACGCTCGACAAGACGTCGCTGCGCGGCGTCGCCCCCGGCGACCGGGTCAACCTCGAGCGCGCCGTCACCGTCGACAAGCGCCTCGGCGGCCACATCGTCCAGGGCCACGTCGACGGCGTCGGCGAGGTGCTCGCGCGCACCCCGAGCGAGCACTGGGACGTCGTCGAGATCTCCCTGCCCGGCGAGCTCGGCCGCTACCTCGTCGACAAGGGGTCGATCACCGTCGACGGCGTCAGCCTGACGGTCGTCGAGGCCCGCGAGGACAGCTTCACCGTCAGCCTCATCCCCGAGACCCTCGCCCGTACGACGCTCGGCAGCCGCCGCGTCGGCGACCTGGTCAACCTCGAGGCCGACGTCATCGCCAAGCACGTCGAGAAGCTGCTCGGCGCCTACACCCCGACCGCCGCCAGCACCCACACCCCCGAGAACGACGAGGAAGAATGATGGACCTGCTCGAATGGCTCATCCACGGCACGATCCCGGTGCCCGGCGACGGAGCGCTGGGTGCCCGCGAGGTCATCGGCAACGTCTTCGGCCTCGCCAGCGCGATCCTCGGCATGAAGCGGCTCGTGTGGGCCTGGCCGATCGGCCTGATCGGCAACGTCCTGCTCTTCACCGTCTTCGCCACCGGTGAGCTCTCCGGCCACATCGACGAGCCCCTGTGGGGCCAGGCCGGTCGCCAGGTCTTCTTCGCCGCGGTGTCCGTCTACGGGTGGTGGCGCTGGACCCAGCTGCGCCGCCACGGTGGTGCGTCCGACGGCGGCGCCATCGCCCCTCGCTGGGCGACCGGCGCGGAGCGGCTCCAGCTGCTCGTGCTGGGGGTCGTGGGCTACGCAGCGGCGTACGTCCTCCTGACGCAGGTGCTGGGCTCCTGGGGCCCGGTCACCGAGGCGTGGATCCTCACCGGCTCGATGCTCGCGACCTACGGCATGGCCCGCGGCTGGGTGGAGTTCTGGTTGATCTGGATCCTCGTCGACATCGTCGGCGTGACGACGCTGGTGCAGGCCGGGTACTTCCCGACCGCCGGCATGTACCTCTTCTACGCCGTGTTCGTGGTCATCGGCTTCTTCGTGTGGATGCGGGCCAGTCGCACCGTCGTCGAGACGACGGACGCCGACCGCAGCACCGAGACGGTGCCGGCGTGAGCGCGCCCGACCGTGTGCGCCTCGACTCCGTCGAGCAGGCCGTCGCCGACATCGCTGCCGGCAAGGCCGTCGTCGTGGTGGACGACGAGGACCGGGAGAACGAGGGCGACATCATCTTCGCCGCCGCGAAGGCGACCCCCGAGCTGATGGCCTTCACCATCCGCCACTCCAGCGGCGTCATCTGCGTGCCGATGCCCGGCGACATGCTCGAGCGGCTCGAGATCCCGCTGATGACGCCCCACAACAAGGACAAGCTGCGCACGGCCTACACGATCTCGGTCGACGCTCGCGACGGCGTCTCCACCGGCATCAGCGCCGCCGACCGCGCCCGCACCGCGCGGACGCTGGCCGACTCCGCGACCGAGCCGTGGGAGCTCACCCGCCCGGGCCACGTCTTCCCGCTGCGCTACCGCGAGGGCGGCGTGCTGGTGCGCCGCGGGCACACCGAGGCCGCCGTCGACCTCGCCCGGCTGGCCGGCCTCACGCCCGCCGGCGTGCTCGTCGAGGTGGTCAACGACGACGGCACGATGAAGCGGTCCCGCGGAGCTGCGCGAGTTCGCCGACGAGCACGGCCTCGCGATGATCTCGATCGAGGACCTGGTGCGCTACCGCCGACGCCACGAGCGTCACGTCGAGCGCGTCGCCGAGACCCGGCTGCCCACCCGGCACGGCGAGTTCACCGCCTACGGCTACCGCATCACCATCGACGACAGCGAGCACGTCGCGCTGGCGTACGGCGACATCGCGGGCGCCGTCGCCCAGGGCGAGCCCGTGCTCACCCGGGTCCACAGCGAGTGCCTGACCGGCGACGTCTTCGGCAGCGAGCGCTGCGACTGCGGTCCCCAGCTCGACGAGGCGTTGCGGACGATCGTCGCCGAGGGCAGGGGAGTGGTGGTCTACCTCCGCGGCCACGAGGGACGCGGCATCGGCCTCGTCGCGAAGCTGCAGGCCTACCAGCTCCAGGACGGCGGCCGCGACACCGTCGACGCCAACCTCGACCTCGGCCTGCCCGCCGACGCCCGCCACTACGGCACCGCGACCCAGGTGCTGCGCGACCTCGGCATCGAGTCGGTGCGGCTGATGACCAACAACCCGGACAAGACGGCGAGCCTGGAGGACTTCGGCATCCACGTGTCCGAGCGGGTCCCCCTCGCCATCACTCCGACCGAGCACAACCAGGCGTACCTCCGCACCAAGGCCGAGCGGATGGGCCACCACCTGCCCTCCGTCGACCTGCCGCCGGTCGCCACGGACCACCAGGCCGAGCACCCCGATCCCCCGAGCACCCCGAGCAAGGAGAGAGCGCATGAGTGGCGCCGGAGCACCCACCTCGCAGCCCTTCGACGCCGGCGACCTCAAGGTCGCGGTGGTCGCGGCCAGCTGGCACACCCAGGTGATGGACGGACTCGTGGCGGGCGCCGAGCGCGCGCTGGCGGCGTACGGCATCGACGACCCGGAGATCATCCGGGTGCCCGGCACCTTCGAGCTGCCGGTGGTGGCGGCGGCGCTGGCACAGGCGGGGTACGACGCCGTGGTGGCCCTCGGCGTCGTCATCCGCGGCGGCACGCCGCACTTCGACTACGTCTGCTCGGCCGCCACCGACGGCCTCACCCAGGTCAGCGTGGACCACGCCGTACCTGTCGGCTTCGGCGTCCTCACCTGCGACACCGAGGAGCAGGCCCTCGACCGGGCCGGCCTCGACGGATCGGCGGAGGACAAGGGCTGGGAGGCGACGGCCGCCGCGCTCGACACCGCCCGCGTGGTGCGGGCGGTGCGGGCGGGCTAGCTGGTCCGGTCGCTGGCGGCCTGCAGCCGGTCGATGTGCTCGGAGGCCTCGGCCTTCGTCAGGTCGGCCGACAGCTGCTCGCCGGCCTCGCGGGCAAGAGTGTCGAGGTAGCTGCGCTGTGCGCCCGTCATCGGCTCGTCGCCGGTGACCCACTCCTCGGGGTCCTTGCGGGTGGTGTCGCCCTGCGGTCCGCCCAGCACCTCCTGGGTGGGGTCGGTCTCGGAACGGTCGGGGCTCGAAGGTGTGTTCGATTCGGTCATGCTGCGACTGTAGCCCGCTGTCCCGACAGCGCAACCACACCGATGGGTGGTCCGCGCCCGAGCCCGGTGGGCGGCGCCGGGTGCCCCAGCGCCTAGGCTTGCCCCGTGAAGACGTTCGAGGACCTGTGGGCGGAGCTGTCCGCCAAGGCTGAGGAGCGGCCCGAGGGGTCCGGCACCGTGCAGCAGCTCGATGCCGGCATCCATGCGATCGGCAAGAAGCTGCTCGAGGAGGCCGCCGAGTCCTGGATGGCCGCCGAGCACGAGGGCAAGGACGCGACGGCGCTGGAGATCAGCCAGCTGCTCTACCACGCGCAGGTGCTCATGCTCGCCTCCGGCCTGACCCTCGACGACGTCTACGCCCACCTGTGAACCCGAAGAGCGAGCCATGACCCTCCGCATCGCCGTCCCCAACAAGGGGTCGCTGTCCCAGGCAGCCACCGAGATCCTCCGTGAGTCGGGCTACCGCCAGCGCACCGACTCCAAGGAGCTCGCGCTCGTCGACACCGAGAACGACGTCGAGTTCTTCTACCTCCGCCCGCGTGACATCGCCCTCTACGTCGGCGAGGGCACCCTCGACGCCGGCATCACGGGCCGCGACCTGCTCCTCGACTCCGGGGCCAAGGCCGAGGAGGTCATGAACCTCGGGTTCGGCCGCTCGCGCTTCCACTTCGCCGGCCCCATCGGGCGCTACTCCTCGCTGGAGGACCTCGAGGGCCTGCGCATCGCGACGTCGTACGTCGGCGTGGTGGAGGACTACCTGTTCCGCCACGGCGTCGACGCCACCGTCACCCGCCTCGACGGCGCGGTGGAGACGAGCATCCAGCTCGGCGTGGCCGACGTGATCGCCGACGTCGTCGAGACCGGGTCGACGCTGCGCGCCGCCGGGCTCGAGACCTTCGGCGACGTCATCCTCGACTCGCAGGCGGTCCTGGTCACCCGCGGTGGCGAGATACCCGACGACTTCGAGATCTTCCGCCGCCGGATCGAGGGCGTGCTGGTCGCGCGCAGCTTCGTGATGATGGACTACGACATCGAGGAGCGGCACCTCGACCGGGCGAGCGAGCTCGCCCCCGGCCGCGAGGGCCCGACCATCTCCCCGCTCGGCAAGGCCGGCTGGGTGGCGGTGCGTGTCATGGTGCCGCGCGCCGGGTCACAGCGCCTGATGGACGAGCTCTACTCGACCGGTGCCCGCGCGATCCTGCTGACCGACATCCATGCCTGCCGCCTCTGAGCGCCCGGCCGGTGCGCCCCGCGGCCCGGCCGCGCCCGCCCTGCCGCACACGTGGCGACCGATCGGCGTGCGGTTCGCGGTCATCGGCTTCGGCCTGATGCTGCTCGTGGTGTGCGCCGCAGCCTGGTTCGGCTTCGACGACGAGACGCGCGCCAAGTTCAACATCCTGCAGCGGCTCACGCTGATCGTGATGGGCGCCGGGTTCGCCGTCATCGGGTGGGCCCTGGGCCGCGCCCGGGTCACCGCCGAGCAGGCGTCGCTGGTGGTGGTCAACGGCTTCCGCACCCGGCGGCTGGAGTGGGAGCAGGTCCTCGGCGTGCACCTCCCGGCCGGCGCCCCGTGGGCCACGCTCGACCTGGCCGACGGCACGACGATCTCGGCGATGGCGTTCCAGGGCTCCGACGGCAGGGCGGCCCGCGACGGCGTACGCCAGCTGCGGGCGCTGATCGACCGCGACGGGTCCGACCGGCCCTAGGCGGTCCGCGCCGACCGCTACGCGTCCTTGGCGTCGGCGGGCTGGAGGGCGTGGATGCCCCACGAGACCGACAGCTCGTCTCCGGCGGTGCCGGCCGGGGCCAGCGTCACGAGGTCGGTGCCGGAGTTGAAGGCGTCGGCCGGCGCGGTCATCGGCTCGACCGCCAGCCCCGGGCGCGGCCCGTCGGCGGGCGGCGTGAAGACCTGCAGCCACCGGTGGTGCTCGTCCACCCAGAGCGCGACCCCGCGCTCGCCCGACGGCTCGGTGAGCGTGACCCGGGCGCGTCCGTCGACGTGCTGCAGGTCGCCGAACCCCTGGTCGAGCACCCGGTCACCGATGCGCTGGCCGGTGGCGAAGTCGAGGTCGTCGCCGACGGGCTCGACACCGGTCGGCAGCTGGCGGTCGTCGAGCACCACCCGGGTCCGGGCGGGCAGGGTCAGCTCGAGGTCCTCGATCGCGTCGCCGACGCAGAGGTAGGGATGCGCCCCGCTCGCGTAGGGCGCCGGCTCCGCCGCCAGGTTCGTCGCCGTCTGGGTGACGACGAGCCCGTCCGCGGACAGGTCGTAGAGCACGTGCAGGTCCAGCGCCCACGGGTAGCCGGTCTGCGCCATCAGCCGGTGGACCAGCGACACCGAGGTCGCGGTGTGCTCCTCCACCGTCCACGGGGCCCAGCGGGCGAGGCCGTGCGAGGCGTTGCCGGTGCGCGGGTCGGTGAGCCCGAGCTGGAGGTCGCGGCCGCCGAAGGAGTAGCGGCCGTCCCGGATCCGGTTGGGCCACGGCATCAGCAGCTGGCCGCGGCCGCCCGTGGACATCGCGGACTCGTCGAAGCCGTGCACCAGGTCGCGGCCGTGGTGCCGCAGCACGCGCAGCGCGGCCCCGCCCTCGGTGACGACGGCGGTGTAGCCCGCCGCCGCGATCTCGTACTGGTCACCGCTGGGAAGCACCATGGGACTCACCCTAGACATCCCCGGCGGGCATCCCGGGGAGCTGCCGGCCGAGCTCCGTCCCCTCGCCATGGGTGGCGGCAGATCGCACCTTGCTGGGCTGTCGGCCCGCCATGTGCCGCCACCTTGGCGCGGTGCCGGACCTGGGTGGCGGCAGATCGCGTGTCGTGAGGGTGATGGGTTGCCATGTGCCGCCACCCCGCCGGGTCGGCGGCGGGCATCCCGGCTCAGCCGGTGACGACCACCAGGTCGGCGTGAGCACGCGTGCCGAGCCGGGCGAAGAGCAGGTCCTCGTCGATCCGCCACTGCTCCCACTGTGGCCGCATGTGCTCGCCGTCGCGTGTCATCCCGCGCCGCAGGCGCAGCTCCGACTCCGCCTCCACCCACGCCAGCACCCCGACGAGGGGTGCGATCGCGGGGGACCAGGAGCCGGTGCCCTCGAGCACGAGCAGGCCTCCGGCCTCGACGGGATGGCTCTCGGCCCAGTCGTCGGCCGCCCAGTCCCACCGCGTCCACCGGCTCCCTTCGCCGTGCGCGAGCGGCTCGAGGAACGCCTCGACCGTGCGGCCGAGCCCCGGCAGCCCGCGCCACCCCTGGAGCAGCTCGTCGCAGTGCACGACGTGCGCCTCGGGAACGACGTCCGCGATCGCCGCGGCCAACGTGGTCTTGCCGGACCCGGCGGGACCGTCGACGCACACCAGGCGTCCGGGTCCGAGCGTCGGGGGACCGGCCAGCACGCGCGCGGCCACCTCGCCGGCCACGGTGGAGGGGTCGAGGGGAGCCTCAGAAGGCACGGTCGCAGCCGCGGTAGGACGGCACCACCTCGGCGACGGCCTCCCCACGCACCAGGTGCACGTCACGGACGTGCTCGAAGAGCTCACCCGACTTGGCGTGCCGGAACCACACCAGGTCACCGATCCGCAGCTGCGCGGCCGGGTGGCCGGTCAGCGGGGTCTGGACCTCGCCGGCGCCCTCCAGCCCGGTCAGGTGCAGCCCCGGCGGTGCCCACGGGACGGGGGAGCGGTCCGCGCCGGTGGCGCCGCTGGCGATCAGTCCACCGCCGTGCACGGTCGCCATCTCCGGCGTGGGCTTGCGGGTGACCCGCAGCCCGAAGAACGCCGCCGGGCGCGGCTCGAACGACGCGTAGTGGTCGAAGATGCCCGGCACCAGCAGGCCCGAGCCGGCCGCGATCTCGGTGACCGCGCCATCGGCGGCCGTGGCCTCGACCGACCCCGACCCACCGCCGTTCCAGAACTCGAGGCTCACCACCTCGGCGAGCGCCTCGGCGATCTCGCGGCGGCGCACCGCGAGCTGGGCCATGGACGCCTGCTTGAGCCGGCGTACGACGGTCGAGCGCGCGCGCTGGTCGGGGACGGAGTCCTGCACGCCCGCGACCTGGCCCTCGTAGGTCATCACGCCGACGAGGTCGAACCCGTCCCGCTCCACCACGCGGCGCGCGAGCGCGACGACGTCGGCGGTGTCGAAGAGGGGCGACCGCTTCGGGCCGACGTGCCTCCCGCCGAACCGGAGGCCTGCGTCGACGTCGAGCGCGACCCGCACCGGCACGGCCCGTGAGGAGCGGGTGGAGTCCACGACGTCGAGGTGGGCCGGGTCATCGATCATCAGGGTGATCGCGGCTGCCGCCGAGGGTGACGAGGTCAGTCGGCGCAGGGACGCCACGTCGACCGTGGGATAGGCCACGACGATGTCGTCGCTGATCCCGGTCTCGTGGAGCCAGAGCGCCTCGGCGAGCGTGTAGCCCAGGACGCCGGAGAACCCGTCGTGCGCCAGGGCGCGCTCGAGGAGCGCCGGCACGCGCAGGGACTTCGAGGCCACCCGGATGGGCTTGCCGCCCGCGCGACGCACCAGGTCGTCGGCGTTGGCGTCGAAGGCGTCGAGGTCGACCACGGCGATGGGCGTGGGCGGGAGCTCGGGCAGTGCGGCGACGGCGGCGTCGAGCCGCGACCACAGACGGTTGCGGTCGACGAGCCGGTCGATCACTCGATGCCCCGCTTGCGCAGCAGTGCCTCGATGTCCGCCATCTCGTCGTCCACGGCCGGGCGCGAGGTCGGGCCGGTCCGGGTGGAGGACGCCTCGGGCAGCTGGTCCTTCCCCCGGGGCGTCCGTCCGCCCGCGCCGGTGGCCTGCCCTCGGGCGAGCTGGCGGTCACGGATGATGCCGCTCACGAACCACAGCAGCACGGCCAGGCCGGCCAGGCCGACGCCCACCCACGTGCGTACGTCGAACACGAGGGTGGTCGCCCAGTCGGTGACCGATCCAGCGATCTCCGTGACCATCTCGAGCGTCCCGGTCAGCCACGCGGCCGCGGGGAGCAGGGTGAAGCCGAGCGCTCGCAGTCCGTTGGCCGATCCTCGCCGGCGGAACGCGATCCACGTCCAGATGGCACCCGCGACGGTGAGCGCGGCGGTCAGTGCAGCCCAGGTAGTTCCTTCCACGGGCCCAGACTCCCACAGCCCACCACGCAGTCGTCGGCAGCCGCGAGGCCTGCGCGAGGATGGAGCCGTGGTCCACGACGACGCTTCTCCCCGCCACACGGCCGACGACCCCTCCCTCGAGCCGCTCGAGCGCACCATCCCGGACCCGGGGTTCGCCGACGACGCCGGCGAGGCCGACCCTCGGCTCGCCCGAGCGCTGACCGACCGGGCCGCGGGCACCGCGGGCTCCGGTGCGGTGCTCGCCCTCCTGCAGGACGCCCGGCTGCTGGTCCCGGTGGTCGCGGTACTGGGCGAGGTGGAGGTCGACGAGCAGGGCCTGGCCCACGACAAGTCCTCCGACATGGCGGCCGTGCTGGTGCAGGCCCCGGACGGCAGCACGGGCCTGCTCGCCTTCACCTCCACCGCCTCGATGGCCCGGTGGGACCCGCAGGCCAGGCCGGTGCCGGTGCCGGCCGCGACCGCGGCCACCGCGGCGATCCAGGACGGCGCGGAGGCGCTGCTCGTGGACCTCGCCGGCCCCGCGTCGTACGTCGTCGACGGGGACGACCTCGCCCGGCTCGCGGCCGGGTGGCGCCTGGTCGCCCTCGGCGACGGCTCCGGCGGTCACGGCTGGATTGGCCCCTCGACGGAATGATCCGCTAACCTTCCATGTTGACCGATCAGTGACACCACGCTTCACGGCGTCACCGATCCCGCCAAGCGGAGGCACGCACCACCGTCTCCCACCCGCATCGATCGCCCTGCACCACAGATCGTCGGGTCCCGGTCCAGCGCCACCACCGTCGCGAGACGGAGGTGGACACCACAGTTTCTCCGAGAGGGGAGACGTGTCGTGACTGGCTCCCGCTTGGCAACAGCGGGAGCCATTGTCCATTTCCCCCACCCAGTGGGGCCGGGCGAGGGACTCCCACCCACCCGAACCACTGGAGGACCCATCAGCACCGAGCTGCGCATCAACGACCGGATCCGCGTACCCGAGGTCCGGCTCGTAGGACCCAACGGCGAGACCGTTGGCATCGTGCCGACCGACCAGGCACTCAAGCTGGCCGTGGAGGCCGACCTCGACCTCGTCGAGATCGCTCCCCAGGGACGCCCCCCGGTCTGCAAGCTCATGGACTACGGCAAGTTCAAGTACGAGAACGCCCAGAAGGCCCGCGAGTCGCGGCGCAACCAGACGAACGTGATCATCAAGGAGATGAAGCTTCGTCCGAAGATCGACAAGCACGACTACGAGACCAAGAAGGGTCACGTCGTGCGATTCCTGGGTGCCGGCGACAAGGTCAAGATCACGATCATGTTCCGCGGCCGCGAGCAGCACCGCCCCGAGCTGGGCTTCCGACTGCTCCAGAAGCTGGCCGAGGACGTGCAGGAGCTGGGCTTCGTCGAGTCCTCGCCCAAGCAGGACGGCCGCAACATGACGATGGTGCTCGGCCCGCACAAGAAGAAGGCCGACGCCAAGATCGACGCAGACGCCGCCCGCGCCTCCAAGGCGCAGGAGCGCGCTGACCGTCAGGCCGAGGAGGACGCCGAGCGCGAGGCCGCTCACCTCGCCGGCCCCGTCGCCCAGAAGAAGGAGCGCGGTCGCTCCGAGAACCTTGATCCTGAGATCGAGGCCTGAGCGGAGCGAAGGGCTCGATCGAGCATGTCGCGACGAAGCCGTGACAGCCGTCGGGACCGGGACAGCGGCGAGTCGCCCACGTCCTAGCGAGAACACCACGAACCCCGAACCACGCACTAAGGAAGTTGAGGCAGAGACATGCCGAAGAACAAGACCCACTCGGGCGCGAAGAAGCGCTTCAAGGTGACCGGCTCGGGCAAGATCATGCGTCTGCAGGCCGGCCGCAAGTCCGGCGCTGCGTTCGCGTCCGCGCCGACCACGGGCAGCCGCAAGAAGCACCGTCGCAACGCCGGCATGGTCGAGCTCGAGCCCGGCGACGTCAAGCGCGCCAAGAAGATGCTCGGCATCTGAGCCTCACCCACCGCACCACCCTGGTGGCTCAGCCGCCGTCCGTCTGACTTTCCCCTGCAACAAGGAGTAGCACCATGGCACGCGTCAAGCGCGCAGTGAACGCCCAGAAGAAGCGTCGTACCACCCTCGAGCGCGCCAGCGGTTACCGCGGCCAGCGCTCGCGCCTCTACCGCAAGGCCAAGGAGCAGGTCACCCACTCCCTGGTCTACAGCTACAACGACCGGCGCAAGAACAAGGGCAACTTCCGCAAGCTGTGGATCCAGCGCATCAACGCTGCGGCCCGCGCCAACGGGATGACCTACAACCGCTTCATCCAGGGCCTCGGCCTGGCCGGCATCGAGGTCGACCGCAAGATCCTCGCCGAGCTCGCCGTCAACGACGCGCCGGCCTTCGCCGCGCTCGTCGAGGCCGCCAAGGCCGCGCTGCCCGAGGACGTCAACGCGCCCAAGGTCTCCGCCTGAACCACATGAGCACTCCGCTGACGGTCGGCAATGGTCGCGTCAAGGAGGCTCGCAAGTTGAGCCGCCGTTCGGTACGCACCGAGCGGCGGCTCTTCCTCGCTGACGGCCCGAAGGCCGTCGAGGGTGCGCTGTCCGTCGCCGGGTGCGTCGTGGAGGTCTATGCGACCCCGGTCGCCCTCGAGCAGCACGCCGACCTCCTCGCTGACGCTCCGGTCACGCTGGTCGACGACCGCGCGCTCGCCTCGCTCTCCGACTCCGTGTCCCCGGCGGGCGTCGTCGCCGTGTGCCGCCACCTCGACGCGCCACTCGAGCACGTCGTGCGGGCCTCGCCCCGTCTGCTGGCCGTGTGCGCCGACGTCCGCGACCCCGGCAACGCCGGCACCGTGATCCGTACGGCGGACGCGGCAGGCGCCGACGCGGTCGTGCTGGCCGGGCAGTCCGTCGACGCCTACAACCCCAAGACGGTGCGGGCCACCGTCGGCAGCCTGTTCCACCTGCCCCTCGCGATCGAGCCCGATCCCGCTGCAGCCGTGCGCGAGGCGCAGGCGCGCGGCCTCACGGTCCTCGCCGCCGACGGCGCCGGGGAGGTCGACCTGTTCGACGCCGACCTGTCCGGGCCCACGGCCTGGCTCTTCGGCAACGAGGCCTGGGGCCTGCCCGAGGACCTGGCCGCGCTGGCCGACCACCGCGTCGCCATCCCGATCCACGGCCGGGCCGAGAGCCTCAACCTGTCGACCGCCGCGGCCGTGTGCCTCTACGCGAGCGCGCGCGCCCAACGGACCGACCGACGATGATCCTCATCGACCCGCCTGCCGTGCCGCGCTGGGACCGGCTCTGGTCCCACCTGGCCAGCGACACCTCCTACGACGAGGTGCACGCCTTCGCCGCCGCGCACGGCGTGCCGGCTCGCGGATGGGACCGCGACCACTACGACGTGCCCGCCGACGCGTACGACGCCATGGTGGCCGCCGGGGCGGTCCCGGTCACGTCGCGCGAGCTGGTCGTCGCGCTGCGCGGAGCGGGGCTTCGTCGGCCCAAGGCCGGGTTCCGCGACTAGGGCTGGCCTAGGGTGGCGCTCGTGTCGGACGAGAGCGCACCCCAGCACCGGGTGGAGAGAAGCCGGCCCACGCGCCTGCGCGCGCTGGCGGACTTCTACCCCGACGGCATCCTCGGCGCGAGCCGCGAGGGCGTGGTCACCATCCTCAACGCCCAGGGCGCCGCACTGCTCGGCGTCGACGTGGAAGACGCCAAGGGGCTGCCGCTGTCCGACGTGCTGCGGTTGCTCGACCAGGACGGCCGCACCTGGCTCGACGTCAACCGGCCCTTCGACGCCATCTCGATCACGCGCGGCGTCCCCGAGCAGTCGTGGCTCAACGCGTTCGGCGACGAGGTGCTCACCACGGCGCGGCCTGGTCCGCGAGGAGCCCCTCGGTCGGGTCGTCGGCATCGCGGTCGGTCTGCGCAGCGGTCGCGGTCGGGCCCGGCTCGACCGCGAGCGCTCCGACCTCGTCGCCACCGTCGCCCACGAGCTGCGCTCGCCCCTGACGGGCGTCAAGGGCTTCGTGCAGGCGCTGCTCAACCGGTGGGACAAGCTCACCGACGACCAGCGCAAGCTGATGCTCCAGACGGTGAACGCCGACGCCGACCGACTGGCCCGCCTCATCGCCGAGCTGCTCGACGTCGCCCGGATCGACACCGATCGCCTCCAGCTGTACCCCCGCGAGTGCTCCGCCGAGGTGCTGGTGCGCCGGGTCGTGGACTCCATCGAGGCCGGGACCGCGCGCGACATCAGCCTCCAGGTCGAGGACGAGCTGCCGGCACTGTTCGCCGACCCGGACAAGTTCACCCAGGTCGTGACGAACCTCGTCGAGAACGCCGTACGCCACGGCCAGGGCCAGGTCAGCGTGCAGCTGTCGGCGTCGCCGGCCCTCACGGGTGTGCGACTGACGGTCGACGACGAGGGCGACGGCATCCCCGTGGAGCTGCGCAAGCGGGTCTTCACGAAGTTCTGGACCACCGGCACCTCGGGCGGCACCGGGCTCGGCATGTACATCGTGGGCGGGCTGTCGCGCGCCCACGGGGGATGGGTCACCATCGACGATGCGCCCGGAGGCGGCGGCCGGGTGATGGTCGACTGGCCGAGCGAGGACCAGCGCCCGGAGTGACCGGACGCGACCTCCACACAACCTTCACGAGTCGTCCCCGCCGTCCACCCGACCGCCCTCCTAGGGTCGTGGCATGACCTCCACGACGCCCCCTGCGCCCCGGCCGAGGACCGCCCTGGTGGTGGAGGACGAGCGCACCATCAACGACGCCCTCGCCCAGCGGCTGCGGGCCGAGGGCTACGTCGTCGAGCAGGCCTTCGACGGCCCCTCCGCCGTCGAGAGGGCCGCTGCCGTGCGGCCCGACGTCGTCCTGCTCGACGTGATGCTCCCCGGGTTCGACGGGCTCGAGGTGTGCCGCCGCGTCCAGGCCGCGCGCCCCGTGCCGGTGCTGATGCTGACCGCTCGCGACGACGAGGCCGACGTGCTGGTGGGGCTGGGGGTCGGCGCGGACGACTACCTCACCAAGCCCTTCTCCATGCGCGAGGTCGTCGCCCGCGTCGCGGCCCTGCTGCGTCGCGTCGAGCGGGCGGCCGCGCTGGCGGACGAGCGGCCCGCCACCCTCGAGGTCGGGGGCGTGCGGATCGACCCCGGCTCCCGGCGTACGACCGTCGCCGGCGAGGCCGTGCACCTCACCCCGACCGAGTTCGACCTGCTGCTGTGCCTGGCCCGGGTGCCCGGACAGGTCCTCAGCCGCGAGCGGCTGCTGCGCGACGTGTGGGACTGGGGTGACGCCTGGGCCAGCGCCAGCGCGACCCGCACCGTCGACAGCCACGTCAAGGCGCTGCGCAGCAAGGTGGGGGCGCCGCGGATCCGCACCGTGCACGGTGTCGGCTACGCCCTCGAGGACCTGGCATGAGCGCCTGGTTCGACGCCGTCTCGAGCCTCAAGGCCAAGCTCGGCCTGCTGGTGGTCGCGTCGGTCGTCACCGCCGTCCTGCTGACCCTGCTGGGCTCGGCCGCCGACGTCTCGCCGCTTCTCGTGCTGCCGGTCAGCGTCGCGCTCGCGCTGGGAGTGACGCAGCTGCTGGCCGCCGGGATGGTCGCGCCGCTGCGGCGGATGACCGAGGTGTCGCGGGCGATGGCGCGCGGCGACTACAGCGGGCGGGTGCGCACGTCGGCGACCGACGAGGTCGGCCAGCTCGCCACGGCCTTCAACCGGATGGCGGAGGACCTCGCGAGGGTGGACCGCGAGCGGCGCGACCTCATCGCCACGGTCTCCCACGAGCTGCGTACGCCGCTCACCGCCATGACCGCGCTGCTCGAGAACCTCGCCGACGGCGTGGTGCCCGCCGACTCCCAGCACCTCGGCGCCGCCCTCGAGGAGGCGCAGCGCCTGGGCCGGCTGGTCGAGGACCTGCTGCAGCTCTCCCGCCTCGAGGCGGGGGTGGTCGACCTGGACCGTCAGGACGTGGCGCTGCACGCGCTGGTCGAGGACGTCGTCGCCCAGGTGCGCGCCACCGGCCGGGACCTCGACGTCGCGATGGACGTCGCCGACGACCTCGTGGTCGCCGGTGACCCGGCCCGGCTGCGCCAGCTGCTGGTCAACGTGGTGGACAACGCGGCCCGCCACGCGCCCGCCGAGACGTCCGTCCGCATCACCGCTGGGGCCGACGGCGCGGCCGGCGGTCCGGGCACCGACGGCTCGTGGTGGCTCGAGGTGGTCGACGCCGGCGGGGGAGTGGCGCCGGAGGACCGGGACCGCGTCTTCGAGCGCTTCGGCACCGACGGCGCCGGGGGGACCGGCCTCGGGCTCGCCGTGGCCCGCTGGGTGGCCCAGCTCCACGGGGGGACCCTCCGCTTCCTCGACCCGGAGGTCGGGCAGGGCGCCCGGATCCGGCTCGAGGTCCCGGGTGAGCGCGCCACCGCCGTCCTCGCGTCGCCGACACCGGTCCCGTCCACAGTTCCCGCTGTCGACCGGTCCGCCGCCCCACCGACCGTCGCCGTGGACACCACCCCGCGCGCGCAGTCCGGGCTGGACGCCGTCTTCGGCCGCTTCTGGCCCGACCGCGCCGCCCCGCACGGGCTCCGGACCGTCGTGGCTGCGGCGGGGGCCGGGCTCGTCGCCGGCATCGCCCTGTCGTTCACCGCGATCGGCATCAGCTGGACGCTGGTCGCGCTGACGTGCGGCGCCGCCGCGCTGGTCACCGCGCGTCGGCGCCGCGATCCGTGGACCCTCGTGTGCGCGGGACTGGCCGTGCTGCTCGTGCTGCCGATGACGCTCCGTGCCGCGTGGTGGGTCCAGATGCTGGGGCTCCTGGTGGCGGCGGCCGTGTTCCTGTGCGGCGTCACCGGCGCCCGCACGCTGCCCGGCATCCTGCTGTCCGGGATGGCGTGGCCGCTCGCGTCGCTGCGCGGCCTGCCGTGGTTCGGCCGCTCCCTCCGGATCGCCGGCACCGGGTCGCGCACGCCGGCCGTGGTGCGTACGACGGTGTGGTCGCTGCTGGGTCTCGGCGTCTTCGGCACGATCTTCGCCAGCGCCAACCCCGTCTTCGGGTCGTGGGTCGACCAGCTCGTCCCCAACCTGACCTTCAACGACCTCGTCGGACGCGCCTTCCTGGCCTGCTTCGTCTTCGCCGTCACCCTCGGCGCCGCCTACCTCGCGCTCAACCCCGCCGACGTCGAGGTGCTGGGCGGGCGCCGACCCGCTGCGCTCGCCAACCGCTTCGAGTGGCTCGTCCCGGTGCTCGTCGTCGACGCCGTGTTCGTCGCCTTCATCGCCGCGCAGGCGCGTGCGCTGGTCGGCGGACGCGACTACATCGAGGCCACGACCGGGCTGACCTACGCCGACTACGTCCACCAGGGCTTCGGCCAGCTCACCTTGGCCACGGCACTGACGGTGCTGGTCGTGTGGATCGCCTCGCGCCGCGCCGGCGACGGCGCGGAGGACCGCCGCTGGCTGCGCGGCTCCCTCGGCCTGCTCTGCGTCCTCACGCTCCTGGTCGTCGCGTCCGCCCTCCGCGGCATGGCGGTCTACCAGGACGCCTACGGCTTCACCACGCTGCGGCTCTTCGTCGACGTCTTCGAGGGGTGGCTCGGCTTCGTCGTGCTCGCGATCATGGTCGCCGGCGCCGTCGGTCGCGGTGCCTGGCTCCCGCGCATCGCGCTCGTGTCCGGGGCCGTCGCGCTCGTCGGGCTCGCCGCGATCAACCCCGACGCCTGGGTCGCCGGGCGCAACATCGACCGCTATGAGGCGACCGGCAGGCTCGACCTGCGTTACCTCCAGGACCTCTCCGCCGACGCGACGCCGGTGATCGCGGACCGACTGCCGCCGGAGGTCTCCCGCTGCGTGCTGCAGTACCTGCCGGACAACGAGATGCGCGCCGAGGCCCTCGACGACCCGCGGGCGTGGAACCTGGGCCGGAGCCGCGCCGAGGGGCCGCTCGCCGACCTCGGCCTGCTCCCGGCCGGCGACCAGGCGGCGTACGACGTCGGGACGGGCGTCCCGGCCGACGAGTGCAGTGACGTCTGGGCGGCCTTCGGGGAGTAGCATCCCGACCGTGGACACGAGCCTACGATTTCTGCGCCCCGGACCTGGTCCGTCGGGCAGCTGACGTCACCGGGTCCGGGGAGTCCCCGTCCGACCCGACGCTCACCCACTTCTAGAATCTGCGGCGAACTGCTGTCGCCGCGCGAAAGCCCACTTTCCAGACCCTGCGGCGATCTAGGTAGCGCTGCGCGAGAGAGAGCCATGTCCGGCCCCAACACCGACTACGACCCCGTCGAAGTGACCCCGCTCAAGGCCGACCAGGTCGAGGCGATGCGTGAGGCGGCTCTCGCCGCGATCGCGGACGCCTCCGACCTCGACGCCCTCAAGCAGGTCCGCCTCGACCACGCCGGCGACCGATCGCCGCTCGCCCTCGCCAACCGCGAGATCGGCGCCCTGCCGCCGCAGGCGCGCAAGGAGGCCGGCCAGCGCGTCGGTCAGGCCCGCGGCGCCGTCAACCAGGCCATCGCCGCCCGGCAGACGGTCCTCGAGGCCGAGCACGAGGAGCGGATGCTGGTCGAGGAGACCGTCGACGTCTCCCTGCCGACGACGCGCCGCCGCCGGGGCGGTCGGCACCCGCTGACCCTGCAGTCCGAGCTCATCGCCGACCTCTTCGTGGCCATGGGCTACGAGGTGGCCGAGGGTCCGGTCGTCGAGGCCGAGTGGCTCAACTTCGATGCCCTCAACCTCGGGCCCGACCACCCGGCGCGCACGATGCAGGACACCTTCTGGACCGAGCCGGCCGAGGACCACGTCGTGCTGCGCACCCAGACCTCACCGGTCCAGGCGCGCACGATGCTGACCCGCAAGCCGCCCATCTACGTGGTCTGCCCGGGCCGGGTGTTCCGCACCGACGAGTACGACGCCACGCACTCGCCGATGTTCCACCAGGTCGAGGGCCTCGTGGTCGACGAGGGCATCACGATGGCGCACCTCAAGGGCACGCTCGACCACTTCGCGTCGCAGCTGTTCGGCGACGGCATCACCACCCGCTTCCGGCCGTCCTACTTCCCGTTCACCGAGCCGTCGGCCGAGGTCGACGTCCTCTGCTTCGTCTGCCGCAACGTCGAGCCACAGTCGTGCCGCACCTGCCGCGGCGAGGGCTGGATCGAGTGGGGTGGCTGCGGCGTGGTCAACCCGCGCGTGCTGATCGCTTGCGGCGTCGACCCGGAGGTCTACAGCGGCTTCGCCTTCGGCATGGGCATCGACCGGTCGTTCATGTTCCGCCACGACCTGGAGGACCTGCGTCCGCTCTTCGAGGGCGACGTCCGGTTCAGCAGCGCGTTCGGCACCGAGATCTGAGAGGGAGAACGAGCGATGAAGGCACCCCTGTCCTGGATCCTGGACCTCGTCGACGTACCCGCCGGCACCACCACCGAGGAGATCACCGACCGGCTCACGCTGACCGGTCTCAAGCTCGAGGCGATCGTCAGCCCCGGGCGCGAGATCACCGGTCCGCTGGTGATCGGCCGTGTCCTCACCATGGAGCCGGAGCCGCAGAAGAACGGCAAGACCATCAACTGGTGCACCGTCGACGTCGGTGACGCCAACGGCACCGGCGAGCCGCAGGGCATCGTCTGCGGGGCCCACAACTTCGCGCCGGGCGACCTCGTCGTCACGGTGCTGCCCGGGGGCGTGCTCCCCGGCGGGTTCGAGATCGGCGCCCGCAAGACCTACGGCCACCTCTCCGCCGGGATGATCTGCTCGGCCCGCGAGCTCGGCCTCGGCGAGGACCACGACGGCATCATCGTGCTGCCGCCCGACGCCGGCGAGCCCGGCCAGGACGTCCGCGGGGTGCTCGGCCTCGACGAGGAGGTCATCGAGTTCGAGGTCAACCCCGACCGGGCCTACGCGCTGTCCCTGCGTGGCATCGCCCGCGAGGTCCTCGTCTCCGTCGAGGGGGCGAGCGGCTTCCGTGACCCGGCGCTGCGCGACACCCCGGCGGCCAACGACCAGGGCCACCCCGTGGTCGTCGAGGACGCCGAGGGATGCCCGGTGTTCGTGGCCCGGCGGGTCGACGGCTTCGACCCCGCGGCCCCGACGCCCGACTTCATGGTCCAGCGCATCACCGCGGCCGGGATGCGACCCATCTCGCTCGCCGTCGACGTCACCAACTACGTGATGCTCGAGACCGGCCGGCCGATCCACGGCTACGACGCCGACCGGCTGCAGGGCGCGATCGTCGTACGCCGGGCGCGCGAGGGCGAGAAGCTCACGACCCTCGACGGCACCGCCCGCACGCTCGACCCCGGCGACCTCGTCGTCACCGACGACTCCGGCATCATCGGCCTGGGTGGCGTGATGGGCGGGGAGGCCACCGAGATCTCCGGCACGACGACGTCGGTCCTCGTCGAGGCGGCCCACTGGGACGCGGTGTCGATGTTCCGCACGGGACGCCGCCACAAGATCACGTCCGAGGCCGGCAAGCGCAACGAGCGCGGCGTCGACCCCACGATCTGCGAGGCGGCCGCCGACCGGGTCGTCGAGCTGCTCGTCGAGCACGGCGGCGGCACGGCCCACCCGGGCGTCACCGTCGTCGGCACCCCGCCGGAGATGCCGGTCGTCGAGGTCGCCGGCGACCTGGCCGCCCGCGTGTCGGGGATGCCGATCACCGAGGAGCAGTCGGTCGCGTGCCTGCGCGCGGTCGGCTGCGAGGTCTCTGCGACCGGGGGAGGCTCCGGCACGTTGTCGGTCACCCCGCCCCCGTGGCGCCCCGACCTCAGCGACGCCCAGGACTTCTCCGAGGAGGTCGTCCGGCTCGTCGGCTACGACAAGGTGCCGTCGGTCCTCCCGACGCCTCCGTCCGGTCGCGGCCTCACCCGCCCGCAGCAGCTGCGGCGCCGGATCGGGCGCACGCTCGCCGGTGAGGGCTTCGTCGAGGTGGTCACCTTCCCGTTCGTCGGCGAGGCCGACCTCGACGCGCTCGGCCTGACGGCCGAGGACCCGCGCCGCGACCTGCTGCGGCTGTCCAACCCGCTCAACGCCGAGGCGGGCTTCATGACCTCGACGCTCCTCCCGGGCCTGCTGCGCACGGCCGGCAGGAACGTCGGGCACGGCACGACGGACGTCGCGATCTTCGAGACCGGCACCGTCACGCTCCCGCGCCACGCCGGCCCGGCGCCGATCCTGCCGGTCGACCGGCGCCCGACCGAGGCCGAGCTCGAGGCGCTCGACGCCGCGCTGCCCGCCCAGCCGCTCCACCTCGCGCTCGTCGGCGTCGGTGACGCGGAGTCCGGCGGCTGGTGGGGCGAGGCCCGGCCCTTCTCGTGGGCCGACGCGGTCGAGGCCGTACGGGCCGTCGCCGCCTCGCTCGGCCTCGAGGTCAGCGCCTCGGCCGTCGAGCTCGCCCCGTGGCACCCCGGTCGCTGCGCCGAGCTGACGGTCGACGGGGAGGTCGTCGGCCACGCCGGCGAGGTGCACCCCACGGTGTGCCAGGCGTTCGGCCTGCCGAAGCGCACCGTCGCCGCGGAGGTCGACCTCGACCTGCTGATCGCGCGCTCGGTGCACCTCCGCACGGCGCCGACCTTCTCGTCGTACCCGGTCGCGAAGGAGGACGTCGCGCTCGTCGTCGACGCCTCGGTCCCGGCCGCCGACGTCGAGGCCGCGCTGCGCGAGGGTGCCGGTGAGCTGCTCGAGTCGATCCGGCTCTTCGACGTCTACACCGGCGACCAGGTCGGCGAGGGCAAGAAGTCCCTCGCCTACGCCCTCCGCTTCCGCGCGCTCGACCGGACCCTCAAGGAGGGTGAGGCGGCAGCGGCCCGCGACGCCGCCGTCGCACTCGCGGCCGAGCGCACCGGAGCCGTCCAGCGCGCCTGACCCGCCCTCGCCGCGACGCGTCCCGGCACGGCACTGGCCCTTGAGTCTTCTGGAGACTCAAGGGCCAGTGCGCGTGTTGTCGCAGGTCAGCGCCGCTCGCACGAACGACGGACCTCGGCGACGCAGCGGTCCCGATCCTTCTGGCCGTCGGCCCGGTCCCGCCCGGATCCGCCCAGCAGGATGTCGTCGCCCTTGCCGCCGAGCAGGCGGTCCCGGCCGGCACCACCGAGCACGACGTCGTCGCCACCGTTGCCCCGGACCAGGTCGTCGCCAGGCCCGCCCACGAGCCGGTCCGCGAGGTGCCCACCGCGGAGCTCGTCGTCCCCGGCACCACCTCGGACCACCGCGGGTCGCGGGTTGCGGCCGGCGCCCGCCGAGCCGATGGTGGTCAGGACGTCGTCGCCACCGCGCCCGTCGAGGCGGATCCGGGTGCGGCCACCCACCTTGATCACGTCGGGGCCGCTGCTGCCGACCACGTCGACCTCGTCGGCCAGCACGACCGCCTTCTCCCAGACGTCGATCGTCGAGGCGAAGCGGACGGTCGCGCGACGACGTACCTCGCAGTCGTACGTGGATCCGAGCCGGACCACGGAGAGGCTGCACCAGCCACCGCCGTGCAGCATGTCGCGCCCGGCGCCGCCGATCATCGACCCGCTCGCCGAGTCCCACAGGTAGAGCCGGTCGTCGCCGCCGCGCAGGTCGACGTCCAGGCGCCGGTCGGGGTCGAGGGGCACGCTGCTGCTGCCGTCGTCGGTCCGGACCTCGGGCCAGTAGGTGACGCGCTCGTCCGCGTCGGTGCCGGTGAAGGACGTCCGCAGGTTGGAGAACGTCAGCTGGTAGTCGGCGACCCCGCCGGACCAGCGCAGCACCGTCGTGCCTCCGGCCGTCGCGGTCCCGCTCGGGGCATCGATGGCGACGTCGCCCACCCAGCCCTCCACCAGGGTCAGGAAGTTGCTGCCGTCACCCAGGTCGAGGGGGCCACTGACCTGCTGCCCGGCCCACTCGACCCGGTCGTCGCCCGTCCCGGTGGCGACCACGTCGGGGTTGGTCGCGCCCGACGCCTCCGAGCCGGTGGCCACGTAGTCGTCACCGCCACGTGTGTCGATCACGTCGCGCTCCGTGTCGGTGGTGTCGCCACCGAGTCCCGGTCCGGCGTAGACCGTCTCGTCCGTGTCGCTGCCCACGAGCGTGTCGGCTCCGGCGCCGAGCAGCACGCTCACGTCGCGGGGGCTGGACGTCGTCTCGTTGTGGACCACGTCGTCGCCGGGACCGGTGTCGAGGAAGAGGTACCGCTTCACGCTGTCGTCACCGGTGAGGCGGATGCACACGATGTCGTTGCCGGCACCGGTGCTCACCGACTTCTGACCGGGCCCCACGACCATCACGTCGTCACCGTCCGTCCCGGTGTCGCCCTGGGTCGTCACCGGCTTCCCCTGGCAGACGACCGGTTCGGCACTGGCCGGGGTCACCGGGACCAGGGCGGCGAGCGTGAGGGTGGACAGGACTGCGGCGACGGATCGGTGCTGCATGCGGATGACCTCCGAGACGGGCGTGGTGCGTACGTCCCGGGAGACGCACCGGCGGCCCCGAAGGTTGTCGATCAGTTGATCGGCGACGCCACGATCGCGGTGAACCGGTCGAGCACGTCCCGGTCCCCGGCGGTCGAGATGTCGGCGTCGCCGCCGCGGTTCCACAGCCACAGGTCGAGCGCCGCCGCCGGCCCGTCGACGACGACGTCGGGCTCGACGTCGGCGTCGTCGGGTGCAGGCACGACGTGGAAGTCCTCCTCGTCGGCGTAGGAGGTGCCGCTGTCGGGGTCGGTGCCCGAGAACGTCCCGAACCGCAGCCAGAACGACTCACCGGTGTCGGTCGCGTCGACCCGCACGGTCCCCTCGCCGGGCTCCCACGACCCCCACGCGGGCATCCCGCCGTACATCACGTCGAGGCACTCGTGCACCCCGTCGGACGCCAGCCGCGCGTCGAGCTCGCTGCCCACCCCGGCGGCCTGCTCGGCGTCCACGCGGTGCACCAGCGCCTCGTGCGCCTGCCGGCGGAGGATGAACCCGACCGTGTGGTCGTTCGACCAGTTCCAGGCCTCCTCCGTCGGGTCCGCGCCGTCGAGCACCGCGTCCAGACCGGCCGACCACTCGTCGTAGGCGCGCAGCAGGTCGTCGTACGACTCCGGGCGGGGCGGGTCGATCTCCTCCGGTCGCTCGGGCCTCGCCGTCAGCACCTCGGTCCACCACCGCTGCACCGTGGCGAGGTGCCAGAGCAGGTCGGCGGCGTCCCAGTCGGGGCAGGCCGGGACGCGCGCTGCCGGGTCGCAGGCGGCGAGCACGTCGCGGAAGCGGGCGGACTCGGCGCGGAGGTGGTCGAGGTAGACGTCGGGGGACAGGCGGGTGTGGGGTGAGGTCACCCGTGCACGGTAGGGGACGAGACCGACGCTCCGCCTCGCGTTATCGGACCCGTGTCGCCGCATACATGCATTGCAATGTATAGTCATGCACATGACCGCATCAGTCGCCGTCGCCGGAGCCAGTGGGTACGCCGGGGGAGAGGTCCTGCGCCTCCTCCTGGGCCACCCGGGCGTCGAGGTCGGCGCCGTGACCGCGGGTTCCAACGCCGGGGAGCGGCTCGGCTCGCTGCAGCCGCACCTGCTCCCGCTGGCCGACCGGGTGCTGGCCGAGACGACGCTCGACACCCTGGCGGGGCACGACGTCGTGGTCCTCGGGCTGCCGCACGGCCAGTCCGCCGGGATCGCCCGGGCGCTCGGCGACGACACCGTCGTGATCGACTGCGGCGCCGACTTCCGCCTCACCGACGCGGGGGAGTGGCAGACGTTCTACGGCGGCGAGCACGCCGGTTCGTGGCCCTACGGCCTCCCGGAGCTGCCCGGCCAGCGCGACCTGCTCCGCGGCGCGCGGCGGATCGCCGTGCCCGGCTGCTACCCGACCGTCTCGACGCTCGCGGCGGTCCCCGCGCTCGCTGCCGGTCTCGTCGAGCCCGACATCACCGTGGTCGCCGCGTCCGGGACGAGCGGCGCCGGCAAGGCCGCCAAGCCGCACCTGCTCGGCAGCGAGGTGATGGGCAACGCCAGCGCCTACGGCGTCGGCGGCACCCACCGCCACACGCCCGAGATCGTGCAGAACCTCAGCGGCGTCCACGGGGCGCCGGTGCGGGTCGGGTTCACGCCGCTCCTCGTGCCGATGTCCCGCGGCATCCTCGCGACCGTCCAGGCGCCCCTGCTCGACGGCGTCACGACCGACCAGGTCCGTGACGCCTACGCAGCGGCGTACGACACCGAGCCCTTCGTGCACCTGCTCCCCGAGGGCCAGTGGCCGCAGACCCAGTCCGTGCTCGGCTCGAACGCCGTGCAGCTGCAGGTCGCGGTCGACGAGCGCGTACGACGACTCGTGGCGGTGGCCGTGGTCGACAACCTCGCCAAGGGCACCGCCGGCGCCGCCGTCCAGTGCATGAACCTCGCCCTGGGTCTCGACGAGGCCGCCGGGCTCACCACGATCGGAATCGCCCCATGAGCGTCACCACTCCCCACGGCTTCACCGCCGCCGGCGTCGCGGCCGGGCTGAAGTCCACCGGCGCCAAGGACCTCGCCCTGGTCGTGAACCAGGGCCCCACGTTCGACTCCGCCAGCGTCTTCACCGCCAACCGCTGCCTGGCCAACCCCGTGCTCTGGAGCCAGGAGGTCGTCAAGGACGGCACCGTCAAGGCGGTCGTCCTCAACTCCGGCGGCGCCAACTGCTACACCGGCCCCGAGGGCTTCCAGACCACCCACGCCGTGGCGGAGAAGGTCGCCGAGGGCCTCGGCATCGGCGCCATCGACGTCGTCGTCTGCTCCACCGGCCTCATCGGCCTCGCCAACGACCGCGACGACCTCCTGGCCGGCGTCGAGGCGGCGAGCGCGGCGCTGTCGCCCGACGGGGGCACCGACGCCGCCGAGGCGATCATGACCACCGACTCGGTCAGCAAGAACACCGTCGTCGAGGGCGCCGGCTGGTCGATCGGCGGGATGGCCAAGGGTGCGGGGATGCTCGCGCCGCAGCTGGCCACGATGCTGGTCGTCCTGACCACCGACGCCGTCGTGCCCGCTGCCGACCTCGACGTCGCGCTCCGCGCCGCCACCCGGGTCAGCTTCGACCGCCTCGACTCCGACGGGTGCATGTCCACCAACGACACCGTCACCGTCATGGCCAGCGGTGCCAGCGGCATCACGCCCACGCCCGAGGACTTCACCGCCGCGCTCACCCAGGCCTGCACCGACCTCGCCATGCAGCTGCTCAAGGACGCCGAGGGCGCCGACCACGAGATCGCCATCACCACCCTCCACGCCGCGTCGGAGGAGGAGGCGGTCGAGGTGAGCCGCAGCGTCGCCCGCAGCAACCTGTTCAAGGCCGCCGTCTTCGGCAACGACCCCAACTGGGGTCGGGTCCTCGCCTCCATCGGCACCACGCAGGCCAAGTTCGACCCCGCCGACCTCGACGTCGCGATGAACGGGGTGTGGGTGTGCCGCCGGTCCACCCCGGCCGAGGACCCGGCGAACGTCGACCTCACCGGCCGCGAGGTGAGCGTGACCATCGACCTCAAGTCCGGCGACGCCCGTGCCACCGTCTGGACCAACGACCTCACCCACGCCTACGTCCACGAGAACAGCGCCTACAGCTCATGACCCAGCCGATGCCCGAGACCGTCCAGAACCCGCGCCGCCCCGACCCGGCCAAGGCCCGCACGCTCGCTGCGGCCCTGCCGTGGCTCAAGCGCTACCACGGCCGCACGATCGTCGTGAAGTACGGCGGCAACGCCATGACCGACGAGTCCCTCAAGGTCGCCTTCGCCGAGGACATCGCCTTCCTGCGCTTCGCCGGCTTCAAGCCCGTCGTCGTGCACGGCGGCGGCCCGCAGATCTCCCGGATGCTCGACCGGCTCGGCATCGAGTCGGAGTTCCGCGGCGGGCTGCGGGTGACCACGCCCGAGGCCATGGAGGTCGTGCGGATGGTGCTCGTCGGCCAGGTGCAGCGCGAGCTCGTCGGCCTCATCAACCAGCACGGCGCGCTGGCGGTCGGCCTGTCCGGGGAGGACGCCGGACTCTTCCGCGCCGTCCCCACCAGCACGTACGTCGACGGCGCCGAGGTGGACCTCGGCCTCGTCGGCGAGGTCGCCGAGGTGCGGCCCGAGGCGGTGCTCGACCTCATCGAGGCCGGCCGGGTGCCGGTCGTCAGCTCGGTCGCGCCCGACGTGGACGGGCAGATCCACAACGTCAACGCGGACACCGCCGCCGCGGCCCTCGCTGTCGCGCTGGGCGCCGAGAAGCTCCTGGTCCTCACGGACGTCGAAGGCCTCTACCGCGACTACGGCAACTCCGACGACCTGATCCAGGAGATCAGCCCGGAGGCGCTCGGCGAGATGCTGCCGTCCCTCGACGCCGGCATGGTCCCCAAGATGCGTGCCTGCTACGAGGCCGTCACCGGCGGGGTGCCGCGCGCCACGGTCGTCGACGGCCGCGAGCCCCACTCCGTGCTGCTCGAGATCTTCACCGACGAGGGCGTCGGCACCCAGGTGCTCCCCGGCGCCGTCACCAAGCTGCGCAAGCCCTACGCCGCGGAGGAGGAAGCATGAGCGACATCCAGGAGCGCTACGCCGGCGCCGTGATGAACACCTTCGGCCCGCCCGCGATCGCGCTCGTCCGCGGCGAGGGCGCGCACGTGTGGGACGCCGACGGCAAGGAGTACGTCGACCTGCTCGGCGGCATCGCCGTCAACGCGCTCGGTCACGCCCACCCCGCCCTCGTCGAGGCCGTCACCACCCAGCTCCGCACGCTCGGTCACGTCTCCAACTTCTTCGCCACCGAGCCGCAGGTCGCCCTGGCCGAGCGCCTGGTCGGCCTCCTCGGCTGGTCCGACGATGCGCGCGTCTTCTTCAGCAACTCCGGCGCCGAGGCCAACGAGGCCGCGCTCAAGCTGACCCGCCGCACCGGCCGCACCCGGCTCGTCGCCGCGGAGGGGTCGTTCCACGGACGCACCATGGGCGCGCTGGCCCTGACGTCGAAGGCCGCCTACCGCGAGCCGTTCGAGCCCCTGCCGGGCGACGTCACCTTCGTCCCGTACGACGACGTGGCCGCGCTCGAGGCCGCCGTCGACGACACCGTCGCCGCGGTCGTCCTCGAGCCGATCCAGGGGGAGGCCGGGGTCGTCGTGCCGTCCGCCGACTACCTCGCCGCCGCCCAGCGGATCGCCCACGACCACGGCGCGCTGCTGTGGCTCGACGAGGTGCAGACCGGCGTCGCGCGCACCGGCGCGTGGTTCGCCCACCAGCTGCTCGACGGCGTCCAGCCCGACGTCGTCACGCTCGCGAAGGGCCTCGGCGGCGGCATCCCGATCGGTGCGACGGTCGCCCGCGGTGACGCGGCGACGCTGCTCCAGCCGGGCAACCACGGCACCACCTTCGGCGGCAACCCGGTCGCGACGGCGGCGGCCCTCGCGGTCCTGGACACGATCGTGGCCGACGACCTGATGGACGCCGCCGTCACCCGGGGCGCCCAGCTCGAGGCGCTCCTGCGCAAGCAGACCGGCGTCGTCGAGGTGACCGGCGCCGGCCTGATGCGCGGCGCCGAGCTCGACGGCCCCTACGCCACCCAGGCGGTGGCGGCCGGGCGCGAGGCCGGCTTCATCCTCAACGCCACCGGCCCGACGCGGCTGCGGTTCGTGCCGCCGCTCGTGATCACGGCCGCCGACCTCGACGCCCTCGACGCGGCCCTGCCCGCCGTCCTCGACACCGCCCGCGCCGCAGCACAGGAGCCCACCCCATGAGCACCCCACGACGTTCTTCTCCTCCGCTTCGCTCCTCCGAACAACGCCACGGGGACCCCGCATGACCCGCCACTTCCTCCGTGACGACGACCTGTCACCCGCCGAGCTGCTCGAGGTCCTCGACCTGGCCGACCGGATGAAGGCCGAGCCGTTCGACCACAAGCCGCTCGCCGGCCCGCGGACGGTCGCCCTGGTCTTCGACCGCCCGACCCTGCGCACCCAGGTGTCGTTCGCCGCCGGCATCGCCGAGCTCGGCGGCAACCCGATGACGGTCGACGGTGGCCTGGCCGCGATGGGCTCCCGCGAGGGCGTCGAGGACGTCGCCCGCATCCTCGGTCGCCAGGCCGCGGCGGTCGTCTGGCGCACGGCTCACCAGGGCGACGTCGTCACGATGGCGGCGTACGCCGGCGTGCCGGTGCTCAACGCGCTCACCGACGAGTTCCACCCCTGCCAGCTCCTCGCCGACCTGCAGACCGTGCGCGAGCACAAGGGCAGGCTGGCGGGGATCCGGGTCGCGTTCGTCGGCGACGGCGCCTGCAACATGGGCAACTCGTGGGTCCTCGCCGGTGCCTCCGCCGGGATGCACGTCGTCGTCGGCGCCCCCGAGGGGTTCACGCCCGACGCCCACGTCGTGGCGCGGGCGCGCGAGATCGCCCAGGGCACCGGCGGCTCGATCGAGCTCACGACCGACCCGGTCGAGGCGGTCGCCGGCGCCGACGTCGTGGTCACCGACTCGTGGGTCAGCATGGGGCGCGAGGAGGAGTCCGAGGAACGCCTGCGGATCTTTCCTCCCTTCGGCGTCACCGAGGACCTGCTCTCCCACGCCGCCCCCGACGCGATCGTCATGCACTGCCTCCCGGCCTACCGCGGCAAGGAGATCGCCGAGGAGGTCATCGAGGGCCCGCACTCGGTCGTCTGGGACGAGGCGGAGAACCGCCGGCACGCCCAGAAGGCGGTGCTGGCGTGGCTCCTGGAGCGATCATCATGAACACCCCACGACGTTCTTCTCCTCCGCTGCGCTCCCCCGAACCACGCCGCGGGGGCCCCGAATGAGCGCGATGACCCCGCTGACGAAGAGCGCCCGCCACCAGCGGATCATCGACATCGTGACGGCCCACCCGGTGCACTCCCAGACCGAGCTCGCCGACCTCCTCGGCGACCACGGCGTCCGCGTCACCCAGGCCACGCTGAGCCGCGACCTCGTCGAGCTCGACGCGGTCAAGGTGCGCGACACCGACGGCGCGCTCGTCTACGCCGTGCCGGGGGAGGGCGGCGACCGCAGCGTCTCCGCGCCGCGCGAGACCGCCGCCGGACGCGACCGGCTGGCCCGCCTGTGCGCCGAGCTGCTCGTCAGCGCCGAGGCCAGCGCCAACCTCGTCGTGCTCCGCACGCCGCCCGGTGCCGCCCAGTTCCTCGCGAGCGCCTTCGACAAGGCCGACCTCGGCGACATCCTCGGCACCATCGCCGGAGACGACACCCTGCTCGTCATCGGCCGCGACCCCGCAGGCGGCGACGCCCTCGCCCAGCGGTTCCTCGACCTGGCCAACGACGTGCGCCACGGCTCCACCTCCTCGATCCCCCTCCCGAACTCCAGCTCTGCAAAGGACTCCCAGTGAGCAAGGTCCTCACCTCCCTCCCGGTCGGCGAGCGCGTCGGCATCGCGTTCTCCGGCGGCCTCGACACCTCGGTGGCGGTCGCCTGGATGCGTGACAAGGGCGCCGTGCCGTGCACCTACACCGCCGACATCGGGCAGTACGACGAGCCCGACATCTCCGGCGTACCGTCCCGCGCGATGCAGTACGGCGCCGAGCTGGCGCGCGCGGTGGACTGCCGCGCCTCCCTCGTGGAAGAGGGCCTGGCCGCACTGGCCTGCGGCGCGTTCCACATCCGCTCGGGCGGTCGCGCCTACTTCAACACCACGCCCCTGGGCCGCGCCGTCACCGGCATGATGCTGGTGCGCGCGATGCACGAGGACGACGTCGACATCTGGGGCGACGGCTCGACCTTCAAGGGCAACGACATCGAGCGGTTCTACCGCTACGGCCTGCTCGCCAACCCCGAGCTGCGGATCTACAAGCCGTGGCTGGACGCCGACTTCGTCCACGAGCTCGGCGGTCGCGACGAGATGAGTCAGTGGCTCACCGAGCACGGCCTGCCCTACCGCGACAGCAAGGAGAAGGCGTACTCCACCGACGCCAACATCTGGGGCGCGACCCACGAGGCCAAGACGCTCGAGCACCTCGACGTCTCGTTGGAGACCGTCGAGCCGATCATGGGCGTGAAGTTCTGGGACCCGTCCGTCGCGATCGAGACCGAGGACGTCACGATCCGCTTCGACCAGGGCCGCCCCGTCGCGATCAACGGCGTGACCTTCGGCGACGCCGTGTCGCTGGTCCTCGAGGCCAACGCGATCGGTGGCCGGCACGGCCTCGGCATGTCGGACCAGATCGAGAACCGCATCATCGAGGCCAAGTCCCGCGGCATCTACGAGGCACCCGGCATGGCGCTGCTCTGGATCGCCTACGAGCGGCTCCTCAACGCCGTCCACAACGAGGACACCATCGCCAACTACCACTACGAGGGCCGCCGGCTGGGTCGCCTGCTCTACGAGGGCCGCTGGCTCGACCCGCAGGCCCTGATGATGCGCGAGGCGATCCAGCGCTGGGTGGCTTCCCTCGTCACCGGCGAGGTCACGATCCGGCTCCGCCGCGGTGAGGACTACACCGTGCTGGCCACCGACGGGCCGGCGTTCTCCTACCACCCCGACAAGCTGTCGATGGAGCGCACCGACAACGCCGTCTTCGGTCCGACCGACCGGATCGGCCAGCTCACGATGCGCAACCTCGACATCGCCGACTCGCGCGCCAAGCTCGAGCTCTACGCCAGCCAGCCACAGGACCAGGGCCACGTCCTCGTCGAGAACGGCAACCTGTTCGGCGAGATCGAGCCCGGGGGAGCCGACCGCATCGCCCGGCGCAACGGAGCCGACCAGCTCGACGACGAGGCGCTCGACAACGCCGCGATGGACGTCGGGACCGACTGATGGCGGGGGAGACCAACGAGGGCTCGCTCTGGGGCGGCCGGTTCGCGAGCGGACCCTCACCCGAGCTCCAGGAGCTGTCCCGCTCGACGCACTTCGACTGGCAGCTGACGCCCTACGACCTCGCCGGGTCCCGGGCGCACGCCAACGCGCTGCACCGCGCCGGTCTGCTCACCGACGCCGACCACGCCGAGCTGCTGCGCGGGCTGTCGGTGCTGGGGGAGCGGTACGACGCCGGCACCCTGGTGCCCGCGCCCACCGACGAGGACGTCCACGGCGCCCTCGAGCGGTTGCTGCTCGACGAGGTCGGTCCCGAGGTCGGCGGCCGGCTCCGGGCGGGCCGCTCGCGCAACGACCAGGTCGCCACCCTCTTCCGGGCCTACCTGCGCGACCACGCGCACACGGTCGCCGGCCTGGTGCTCGACCTGGTCGACGTGCTGGCCGGCCAGGCGGGGGAGCACCTCACGCCGGGGCAGGAGAGCGTGATGCCCGGGCGCACGCACCTCCAGCACGCCCAGCCCGTGCTCCTGTCGCACCACCTGCTGGCCCACGCGTGGCCGCTGCTGCGCGACGTCGAGCGGCTGCGCGACTGGGACGCGCGCGTGGCGGGCGACTCGCCGTACGGCTCCGGGGCCCTCGCCGGCCAGACGCTCGGCCTCGACCCGGAGGCGGTCGCGGCGGAGCTCGGGTTCACCGGCTCGTCGGCCAACTCCATCGACGGCACGTCCTCGCGCGACTTCGCCGCCGAGTTCGCCTTCGTCACCGCCCAGGTGGGCGTCGACCTGTCCCGCCTCGCCGAGGAGGTCATCCTCTGGACGACCCGGGAGTTCGACTTCGCGACGCTGCACGACTCGTGGTCGACCGGGTCGAGCATCATGCCGCAGAAGAAGAACCCCGACATCGCCGAGCTCGCGCGGGGCAAGTCCGGCCGGCTGATCGGCAACCTGTCCGGGCTGATGGCCACGCTCAAGGGCCTCCCGCTGGCCTACAACCGCGACCTGCAGGAGGACAAGGAGCCGGTCTTCGACTCGGTCCGCACCCTCGAGGTCCTGCTGCCCGCCATGACCGGCATGGTCGCGACGCTGACCTTCAACGCTCCCCGGATGGCCGAGCTCGCGCCGCAGGGCTTCTCGCTCGCGACCGACGTCGCCGAGTGGCTGGTGCGCGAGGGGGTGCCGTTCCGTGACGCCCACGAGGTCGCCGGTGCGTGCGTACGCCGCTGCGAGGAGCTCGGCTGCGACCTGCCCGACCTCACCGACGAGCAGCTGGCCGCGATCTCGCCGACCCTGACGCCGGAGGTCCGCACGGTCCTCACCGTCGAGGGATCGGTCGCCTCGCGCTCCGGTCGCGGCGGCACGGCACCGGACCGCGTCCGTGAGCAGCTCGACGAGGTGCGTACGGCGACCACCGGACACCGTGACCGCCTGGGCTGAGGGCGACCCGCTCGAGGTCGCGCCCCGCCTGCTCGGTGCGGTCCTCACCCACGGCGGCGTCTCGGTGCGAATCACGGAGGTGGAGGCGTACGCCGGTCCGCTCGACCCGGGCTCGCACGCCCACCGCGGGCAGACGGCCCGCAACGCCGTCATGTTCGGCCCGCCCGGCCGGCTCTACGTCTACTTCGTCTACGGGATGCACCACTGCGCCAACCTCGTCACCGGCCCCGAGGGCGACCCCGGCGCCGTCCTGCTGCGCGCGGGCGAGGTGGTGGCCGGGCTCGACGTCGCCCGGGAGCGCCGCCCCGCGAGCCGCGACCGCGACCTGGCCCGCGGTCCGGCCCGCCTGTGCCGGGTGCTCGGCATCGACCTCGCGGACAACGGCATCCGTCCCGACCTGGTCGCGGGGGAGCCTGCGGCCCATGTCAGCACCGGGCCGAGGGTCGGGCTCCGCCTCGCAGCGGAGCGTCCGTGGCGGTTCTGGATCACCGACGACCCCACCGTCAGCACGTACCGTCCGGCGGCCCCGCGTCGACCGGCAGGCCGCTGACCTGCGGTTATGCTTGAAGGGCACCCCCGGTTTTGCATGGTCCGGGAGGAGGGTCTAATGTTCTTCCTGTCGCCGCAAGCGGCGCCGCCTCCTGGCCAGAAGGTCAGCTGAAGCGGAGACCAGCTGCGACCACACCGAAGCCCCGAACTCGCGAGTTTGACTGCGAGGGAAGCGCCCGGTAAGTTTCTGCAGGTTGCCCCGCGACCGAACCGGCCCAGCCGGCGAGGATCGGGTGCGTCTGATTCTTGAGAACTCAACAGTGTGTTTGATTAGTCGACGAATTAGTTTGTTATGCCCCGTTGACATCATGTTTGCTCGTCTGGTTTCGGCTGGGTGGGTGTTGGTGTCGCGGTTTCTTTGACAATGATTCTGGCGAGGTCCTCTTTTTTGGGGGGGTCTCAATTTGCTAGTTTTGTTCAGTCATGGATGTGGCTCTTATTGATTGTCCTGCTGGCCGTCTTTTGGTGGTTGGTGGGTTATTTTTCGATGGAGAGTTTGATCCTGGCTCAGGACGAACGCTGGCGGCGTGCTTAACACATGCAAGTCGAGCGGAAAGGCCACTTCGGTGGTACTCGAGCGGCGAACGGGTGAGTAACACGTGAGTAATCTGCCCCTGGCTTTGGGATAGCCACCGGAAACGGTGATTAATACCGGATATGACAGCTTCTCGCATGAGATGGTTGTGGAAAGTTTTTCGGCCAGGGATGTGCTCGCGGCCTATCAGCTTGATGGTGAGGTAATGGCTCACCATGGCTTCGACGGGTAGCCGGCCTGAGAGGGTGACCGGCCACACTGGGACTGAGACACGGCCCAGACTCCTACGGGAGGCAGCAGTGGGGAATATTGGACAATGGGCGGAAGCCTGATCCAGCAACGCCGCGTGAGGGATGACGGCCTTCGGGTTGTAAACCTCTTTCGGTGGGGACGAAGCGCAAGTGACGGTACCCACTAAAGAAGCACCGGCCAACTACGTGCCAGCAGCCGCGGTAATACGTAGGGTGCGAGCGTTGTCCGGAATTATTGGGCGTAAAGGGCTCGTAGGCGGTTTGTCGCGTCGGGAGTGAAAACCAGGTGCTTAACACCTGGCTTGCTTTCGATACGGGCAGACTAGAGGTATTCAGGGGAGAACGGAATTCCTGGTGTAGCGGTGAAATGCGCAGATATCAGGAGGAACACCGGTGGCGAAGGCGGTTCTCTGGGAATGACCTGACGCTGAGGAGCGAAAGTGTGGGGAGCGAACAGGATTAGATACCCTGGTAGTCCACACCGTAAACGTTGGGCGCTAGGTGTGGGGTCCATTCCACGGATTCCGTGCCGCAGCTAACGCATTAAGCGCCCCGCCTGGGGAGTACGGCCGCAAGGCTAAAACTCAAAGGAATTGACGGGGGCCCGCACAAGCGGCGGAGCATGCGGATTAATTCGATGCAACGCGAAGAACCTTACCTGGGTTTGACATACACCCTGCCGCTCCAGAGATGGGGCTTCTTTTGGGGGTGTACAGGTGGTGCATGGCTGTCGTCAGCTCGTGTCGTGAGATGTTGGGTTAAGTCCCGCAACGAGCGCAACCCTCGTTCTATGTTGCCAGCACGTAATGGTGGGGACTCATAGGAGACTGCCGGGGTCAACTCGGAGGAAGGTGGGGATGACGTCAAGTCATCATGCCCCTTATGTCCAGGGCTTCACGCATGCTACAATGGCCGGTACAAAGGGCTGCGATCCCGTAAGGGGGAGCGAATCCCAAAAAGCCGGTCTCAGTTCGGATTGGGGTCTGCAACTCGACCCCATGAAGTCGGAGTCGCTAGTAATCGCAGATCAGCAACGCTGCGGTGAATACGTTCCCGGGCCTTGTACACACCGCCCGTCACGTCACGAAAGTCGGCAACACCCGAAGCCGGTGGCCCAACCCTTGTGGAGGGAGCCGTCGAAGGTGGGGCTGGCGATTGGGACGAAGTCGTAACAAGGTAGCCGTACCGGAAGGTGCGGCTGGATCACCTCCTTTCTAAGGAGCACACACCCCGACATCTGGCTGGTCCATTCAGGATCGCGAAGCGCCCAGGTGCGATGGTGGTGTCTCACTAGTGGAATCGTCGACATCAGTGCAGTCAGCTCGAGCGGGTTTCCGTGAGGGTTGGTTGGGACTGGTTCTCTCATGCCCTGCGTTGGTGGGGGTGGGGTCAAGCACACTGTTGGGTCCTGAAGGATCAGCCGTCATGGCCTCTGCTTGCCCTTTGGGGTGGGTGGGGGTGTGTGGTTGGGCTTTCTGTTCCTCTCTTCGCCTGTGCCTCTCGTTTGTGGGGGGTGTGGGGGTTGGTGGGGTTGTTGTTTGAGATCTGCATAGTGGACGCGAGCATCTTCACTGCACGCGAATCGGTTCGGCTGTGGTGCCTGTGGGTATGCCTATGGGTGTCGTGTCGGGGTGGTTGGTGTGTGGTGAGTGTGTAATTATCTTCGCGCCGTGGCCTGTTTCCTTACGGGTGGCGGTGTGTGAAGAGTCTGCCGGCTCATTCCTTGATTGTGGGGTGGGTCGGGTGTTCTTTGGTTTGTCTCGTTGCCTGGAGCGTTTGTTCTGGGTGAATGGTCGTGCGACGGCGTGCTGTGTGAGGCGTGTGTTGTTTTGACGTTGTTGAGACAAGCTATGAAGGGCACATGGTGGATGCCTTGGCATCAAGAGCCGATGAAGGACGTTGGAGCCTGCGATAAGCCCTGGGGAGTTGGCAACCAAGCTGTGATCCGGGGGTGTCCGAATGGGGAAACCCAGCACGAGTCATGTCGTGCTACCTACACCTGAACACATAGGGTGTGTGGAGGGAACGTCGGGAAGTGAAACATCTCAGTACCGACAGGAAGAGAAAACAACAGTGATTCCGAGAGTAGTGGCGAGCGAAATCGGATGAGGCCAAACCTCGAGTGTGTGATACCCGGCAGGGGTTGCATTCGGGGGGTTGTGGGACCGCTCATTCTCATCTGCCGGTGAGGAGCAGAGTAAGAAACCAGTGTGGAAGTCGAAGTCGGTTGGAAAGCCGTACCGTAGAGGGTGATAGGCCCGTAGACGTAAAGCGCTGGCTCTGGAGCGTGTTCCCAAGTAACACGGAACCCCTGAAATTCCGTGTGAATCTGGCGGGACCACCCGTTAAGCCTAAATACTCCTTGATGACCGATAGCGGACAAGTACCGTGAGGGAAAGGTGAAAAGTACCCCTGGCGGGGAGTGAAATAGTACCTGAAACCGTGTGCCTACAATCCGTCGGAGCTTCTGCCTTGTGCAGGGGTGACGGCGTGCCTTTTGAAGAATGAGCCTGCGAGTTTGCGGTGTGTTGCGAGGTTAACCCGTGTGGGGAAGCCGTAGCGAAAGCGAGTCCGAATAGGGCGATTTTAGTAGCGCGCTCAAGACCCGAAGCGAAGTGATCTATCCATGGGCAGGTTGAAGCGTCGGTAAGACGACGTGGAGGACCGAACCCACTTAGGTTGAAAACTGAGGGGATGACCTGTGGATAGGGGTGAAAGGCCAATCAAACTTCGTGATAGCTGGTTCTCCCCGAAATGCATTTAGGTGCAGCGTTGCGTGTTTCTTGCCGGAGGTAGAGCACTGGATAGCCGATGGGCCCTACAAGGTTACTGACGTTAGCCAAACTCCGAATGCCGGTAAGTGAGAGCGCAGCAGTGAGACTGCGGGGGATAAGCTCCGTAGTCGAGAGGGAAACAGCCCAGACCATCAGCTAAGGCCCCTAAGCGGTGACTAAGTGGAAAAGGATGTGGAGTCGCATTGACAACCAGGAGGTTGGCTTGGAAGCAGCCACCCTTGAAAGAGTGCGTAATAGCTCACTGGTCAAGTGATTCCGCGCCGACAATGTAGCGGGGCTCAAGTCATCCGCCGAAGCTATGGCATTCAGCGAATACATCAGCATCGACTTGATCGGTGTTCAGTGCGCTGGATGGGTAGGGGAGCGTCGTGTGGGCAGTGAAGCGCCGGAGTGATCCAGGCGTGGAGCCCACACGAGTGAGAATGCAGGCATGAGTAGCGAATCACGGGTGAGAAACCCGTGCGCCGAATGATCAAGGGTTCCAGGGTCAAGCTAATCTGCCCTGGGTAAGTCGGGACCTAAGGCGAGGCCGACAGGCGTAGTCGATGGACAACGGGTTGATATTCCCGTACCGGCGAAGTTGCGCCCATGACGAACCTGGTGATGCTAACCACCCGAAACTCATCGGACCGGACCCTTCGGGGCGAGGCTGGTGAGCGGAGCGTGGGACCCGAGCTGGTAGTAGTCAAGCGATGGGGTGACGCAGGAAGGTAGCCCAACCACAGCGATGGTTGTCTGTGGGCAAGCGTGTAGGGCGTGGTGTAGGCAAATCCGCACCATCCACTTCAGTGTGGAGTCTGAGACGTGATGCGGAGCCATATATGGCGAAGTGGGTGATCCTATGCTGTCGAGAAAAACCTCTAGCGAGCAACGAGCCGCCCGTACCCCAAACCGACTCAGGTGATCAAGTAGAGAATACTAAGGCGATCGAGACAACCATGGTTAAGGAACTCGGCAAAATGCCCCCGTAACTTCGGGAGAAGGGGGGCCCGGATCGTGAACCCACTTGCTGGGGGAAGCGTAAAGGGCCGCAGAGACCAGGGGAAAGCGACTGTTTACTAAAAACACAGGTCCGTGCGAAGTTGTAAGACGATGTATACGGACTGACTCCTGCCCGGTGCTGGAAGGTTAAGAGGACCGGTTAGACACTTGTGTCGAAGCTGAGAATTTAAGCCCCAGTAAACGGCGGTGGTAACTATAACCATCCTAAGGTAGCGAAATTCCTTGTCGGGTAAGTTCCGACCTGCACGAATGGAGTAACGACTTTCCCACTGTCTCAACCATGGACTCGGCGAAATTGCACTACGAGTAAAGATGCTCGTTACGCGCGGCAGGACGGAAAGACCCCGGGACCTTTACTATAGTTTGGTATTGGTGTTTGGTACGGCTTGTGTAGGATAGGTGGGAGACTGTGAAACCCTCACGCCAGTGGGGGTGGAGTCAACGTTGAAATACCACTCTGGTCGTACTAGATGTCTAACCTAGGTCCGTTATCCGGATCAGGGACAGTGCCTGATGGGTAGTTTAACTGGGGCGGTTGCCTCCTAAAATGTAACGGAGGCGCTCAAAGGTTCCCTCAGCCTGGTTGGCAATCAGGTGGCGAGTGTAAGTGCACAAGGGAGCTTGACTGTGAGACAGACATGTCGAGCAGGGACGAAAGTCGGAACTAGTGATCTGGCCACGGCATGTGGAAGCGTGGTCACTCAACGGATAAAAGGTACCCCGGGGATAACAGGCTGATCTTCCCCAAGAGTCCATATCGACGGGATGGTTTGGCACCTCGATGTCGGCTCGTCGCATCCTGGGGCTGGAGTAGGTCCCAAGGGTTGGGCTGTTCGCCCATTAAAGCGGCACGCGAGCTGGGTTTAGAACGTCGTGAGACAGTTCGGTCCCTATCCGCCGCGCGCGCAGGAAACTTGAGAAAGGCTGTCCCTAGTACGAGAGGACCGGGATGGACGAACCTCTGGTGTGCCAGTTGTTCTGCCAAGAGCACGGCTGGTTGGCTACGTTCGGAAGTGATAACCGCTGAATGCATCTAAGCGGGAAGCACGTTTCAAGATGAGGTTTCCCACCCAATAATGGGGTAAGGCCCCCCACAGAACATGGGGTTGATAGGCCGGAGGTGTACAGCAGTAATGCCTAGCCGACCGGTACTAATAGGCCGAGGGCTTGTCCCAACACCGTACAAAACCACACACGCACACCACGCGAGTGACCATGTACGACCGCGCAAACCAACGAACACACACACTTGTTCGCGTCCACTAAGCAGTTCCCAACCAACAAACCCATCCCACAACACGTGGGGGTTTGATGAGGTTGAAAGAGTTACGGCGGCCATAGCGAAACGGGAAACACCCGGTCCCATACCGAACCCGGAAGTTAAGCCTTTCAGCGCCGATGGTACTGCAACCGAGAGGTTGTGGGAGAGTAGGACGCCGCCGGACAAACATTGTGGAAGTGGGGTCACCTTCGGGTGGCCCCACTTCTGCATTTCCGGGTGTTCTCGAGGTCGAGCCGGGACACGTGGCTGCGCACGAACCTGGTCGCTGGTCGTCCACAGGTCGGCCGAGTCGGTGGCTATCCACAGGCGCGCACCGTCCGGTCGGCGAGCTGTCGCCCCGAGCCGGGACAGTCGTGCCCAGGAGGTGCACTGTGACCACAACGGACACGACGACTGACACGAGGAAGAGCCCAGCGCCCGCGAGGGCCCGCGGCGGAGGTTCAGGCCACGACTCGACGAGCAAGCGTCGCGCGGGCCCTGCTGCCGACGGCGGTGACGAGGGTGCCAACGACGTGAGGCTCGTCGGCCGGGTCACGAGCGTGCCGGTCGTCGTCGACCTGCCGAGCGGGGACTCCCTCGTCAGCTTCCGGATCTCGGTGCCGCGCAGCCCCGGGGCAGGGAAGGCAGTGGCCACGACGAGCCAGCGGATCGACTCCATCCCGTGCTCGGCCTGGAGCGCCGCGCTGCGCCGCCGGATCGCCGGCTGGAGACCCGGCGACACCGTCGAGGTCACTGGCGCCGTCTGCTGCCGGTTCTACCAGGCCGGGGGAGCGACCCGGTCGCGGGTCGAGGTGGTGGCCTCGTCGGCGAGGATCATCCGTCGTTCACCGGTCGCATGATCACGCCGAGGCTCGGCTTCGGCTGGAACGAGGTCGCCTTCTCCGGCAGGAGCCCGCCCGACTCCACGAGGGCCCTGACCTGCTCGAAGTCAGGGCTCGGCAGCAGCACCGCCGGCGCCGCGGGGGAGGTGGCGGTCAGCGCCTCCTCGACCGTGTGGTGGTGCTCGAGGCGGGGCGGCGCGGTGGGGAGCCGAGGTAGGACGTGGTCGTGCAGCCACGACACGGCGGCTTCGCGGTCGAGACCGTGGGGCGCGACGGCGTACCAGGTCTCCCCGTCCGTCAGCACCAGGTGCGTGCTGTCGAGGGCGCCGAGTGCCTGCTGCCGCGATCTGGCGGTCACCTCGGCACCGGCGGCGCGTGTCGCCTCGACGAGGACGTCGAGGCCCACGGTCGGCAACGTCCGGTGGATGGCGCCGAGGAACAGGGGAGTGTCGGCCTGGTCGACCAGCATGGCGAGGCCGGCGTCCCACGGGGTACCCGGGTGCTCCTCCTGGAGTCGCAGGTAGGCGGCGTACCGGTGGTGGCCGTCGGCGAGGAGACACTGGCTGCCGGAGATGAGGTGACCGATGCGGGTGATGGCCTGCTCGTCCCGCACGGCCCAGAGCCGCTGTCGCTGCCCGGTGCGGTCGAGGTAGCGCCAGTCCGGCTCGGCGCGTGCGACCTCGTCGACGAGGTCGCGGAGCTCCTGGCTGCCGTGGTGCACCAGGAGGATGGGTGCGGGATTGAGGTCCATCTGGAGCATCCGCTCGGCCAGCTCCCCGGCCTGCTCGGGGTGGATCGCCTCGTGCGGCCACACCGCGCGGTCGGCCAACGTGTCGGCACGCTCGGACATGCGCAGGGCGCCGACGAGTCCGCGGACGGTGAGGCCGGCGGACGTGTACTCGTGGAGGTAGAGGGCCGGTGCGCGGTCAGCCCGCGCGTCGCCGCGGTCGATCCACTGGATCAGGCGCTCGGCGACGTCGCGGTAGGGTCGCGCCAGTGCTCGCGCGGAGGCGGGGTCGCCCACGCGGGACGGGGACAGCATCACCGCCCGGAACGGGAGCAGCTCGAGGGGCTTCGCCACGTACGGAGGCACGACGGTGGCGGGGTCCATCGGAGCATCGTAGGGGGACCCTCGTCACAATCCGGAAAGGGGTGGACCATGCTCGAACAGTCCGCGACGGCCCTCGTCGAGGCCCACGACCTGGTCATGTTCGACCTGGACGGCGTGGTGTACGTCGGGGGAGAGGCGATCGACGGTGTGGCCCCGGTGATCGACCGGGTGCGCGAGTCCGGCCGCCACGTGGCGTTCGTGACCAACAACGCCTCCCGCACGCCTGACCAGGTGGCGGCGAAGCTGACGAAGGTGGGGGTCTCGGCCGAGCCGCACGACGTGGTCACCTCCGCCCAGGCCGCGGCACGGCTGCTGGTCGAGGAGCACGGCGCGGGCGCCCGGGTGCTGATGCTCGGAGGGGAAGGCCTGCGGGTCGCGCTGGTCGAGGCCGGCCTCGAGCCGGTGGACGACCCCGAGGGCGCCGTGGCGGTGGCGAGCGGCTACGGCCCCGACGTCCGCTGGCGCGACATCATGCGTGCGGCGACCCTCGTGCGCGACGGCCTGCCCTACGTGGCGAGCAACGCAGACCTGACGATCCCCACGCCCTACGGGCTGGCGCCCGGCCACGGCATCCTCGTGCGAACGATCACGGGCTTCGCAGGCGTGGACGCGATCGTGGCCGGGAAGCCCGAGAAGCCGCTGATGGAGGAGACCGTCCTGCGCGTGGGAGGCGACCGGCCGCTCATGGTCGGCGATCGGCTCGACACCGACATCGAGGGTGCCCACGCGATCGAGGCGCCCTCGCTGCTGGTGCTCACCGGCGTGACCTGGCTGGAGGAGCTGGCTGCCGCGCCGCCCGGGCTGCGGCCGACGTACATCTCCCCGACGCTGGTGGGCCTCTTCGAGCCGCAGCCGGTGCCGTCGGTCACCGACGCGACGGTCGAGCTCGGCGGCTGGACCGCCACCGTCGTGGACGGTCGGCTGACGGTCGAGGGGGAGGGCGACGACGCCGACTGGTGGCGCGTCGCGGCGACCGCGTGCTGGCGCCACCTCGACGAGTCGGGCAGCGCGGCCGACGTCTCCGACACGACGCCTCCCGGACCCGTCCGGCAGCTCGGCGCCGAGTAGGCTCGCGGCCATGAGCGAGCTGCCCGAGCACGAGCCGACCGGCGTCGAGTCGGTCGACCGTGTGCTGGCGGAGGTGGCGGCCCTGGCTGATGCACCGGTGAGCGAGCACGTCGCCGTGTTCGAGCGCGCCCACGAGCAGCTGCGCCGCGCGCTCGACGCCCGGCCCGACGCGTCCGGCGACCGCGGGGGCGACTGAACGACCGTGCCGCCCAGACGTCTACGGCTGGACCAGGAGCTCGTGCGGCGCGGACTGGCCCGCTCGCGCGAGCACGCCAGCGAGCTCGTCGCCGCCGGCCGGGTGACGGTCTCGGGGTCGCGCGCCACGAAGCCGGCGACCGGCGTCACGACCGACGTCGCGATCGTGGTCAAGGACGACCCCACGTCGGTCGACTACGTCTCCCGGGGCGGGCACAAGCTGGCCGGGGCGCTGGAGGCGTTCGCCGTGCACGGTCTCGTCGTCAGCGGCAAGCGCTGCCTGGACGCGGGTGCGTCCACCGGCGGCTTCACCGACGTGCTGCTGCGGGCCGGGGCGCGCGAGGTCGTGGCGGTCGACGTCGGCTACGGACAGCTGGCCTGGTCGTTGCAGAGCGACGAGCGGGTGCACGTGCACGACCGCACCAACATCCGTGAGCTCACCCTCGACATCGTCGGCGACCCGGTCGACCTCGTGGTGGGCGACCTCTCCTTCATCTCCCTCGCCCTGGTGCTCGACCCGCTGCTGTCCGTGACCCGCGAGGACGGCGAGCTCGCCCTGATGGTCAAGCCGCAGTTCGAGGTCGGCAAGGAGCGCGTCGGCAAGGGCGGGGTGGTCCGCGACCTCGCACTGCGGGCCGAGGCGGTCACCACGATCGCCGACCTCGCCGCCGAGCGCGGCTGGGGCGCCGTCGCCGTCACGGTCAGTCCGCTCCCCGGACCCTCCGGCAACGTCGAGTTCTTCCTCCTGCTGCGCCACGGTCCGGCGTCGATCGGGGCGGACGAGATCCGCGCCGAGGTCGAGCGCGCCGGGTCGATGGGGGTGGCGGGTGAGAGGGTGGACCCGTGAGCACCCACAGCCCCCAGCGCCGCGTCCTGGTGCTCGCCCACACCGGCCGGGCCGAGGCGCGGGACGTGGCCCGGGCGTGCGTCCAGAGCCTGACCGCGCACGGCATCGCCGTACGGCTGCTGGTCGACGAGGCCGCCGACCTGGGACTGGCCGACGCCGACGGGCTCGTGGAGACGACCCGTCCCGACGACGAGCCCGGTGAGGGCTGCGAGCTGGTGCTGGTCATCGGTGGCGACGGCTCGATCCTCCGCGCGGCCGAGCTGACCCATGCGACGAGCACCCCGCTGCTGGGGGTCAACCTCGGACACGTGGGCTTCCTCGCCGAGGCCGAGCAGGAGGACGTCGAGTCCACCATCGCGGCGATCGTCGCGCGCGCCTACACCGCCGAGGACCGGCTCACCCTCGACGTCTGCGTCCTGGTGGGCAAGGAGGTGCGGTTCTCCACCTTCGCCCTCAACGAGGCGAGCGTCGAGAAGGCGGCGCGCGAGCGGATGCTCGAGGTCGTCGTCGAGGTCGACGGACGCCCGCTGTCCCGGTGGGGCTGCGACGGCGTCGTCTGCGCCACCCCGACCGGGTCGACCGCCTACAACTTCAGCGCCGGTGGCCCGGTGGTGTGGCCCGAGGTCGAGGCCCTGCTGATGGTCCCGCTGAGCGCGCACGCCCTGTTCGCCCGACCGATGGTGGTGGCTCCGACCTCGGTGCTCGCCGTCGAGGTGCTCTCCAACACCGAGGGCTCCGGCGTCCTGTGGTGCGATGGCCGCCGCACGGTCGACCTTCCGCCGGGCGCCCGCATCGAGGTGCGCCGCGGCGCCCGTCCGGTGCGCCTCGTCCGGCTGCAGCACGCGTCGTTCACCGACCGGCTGGTGGCCAAGTTCGGCCTGCCGGTCGAGGGATGGCGCGGCGCCGCCGAGCGCCGTCGCCGCGACAACGGGGATCCCGATGCTTGAGGAGCTCCGGATCAGCCAGCTGGGTGTCATCGAGTCCTCGACGCTCGAGCTCGGACCCGGCCTGACGGTCATCACGGGCGAGACGGGCGCGGGCAAGACGATGGTCGTGACCGCCCTGGGACTGCTGCTCGGCGGCCGGGCCGACTCGGGTGCCGTGCGCTCCGGCGCCAAGCAGGCCCGCGTCGAGGGAGTCGTCGCCGCGAGCGACCTCGACGGCTTCCGCACGGCGGTCGAGGACGCCGGTGGTCAGGTGGAGGAGGGCCAGGTCGTCCTCGCCCGCAACGTCGCCGCGCAGGGCCGCTCCCGCGCCTGGGTCGGCGGCGCGTCGGTCCCGGTGACGACGCTGGCCGAGGTCGCCGAACCCCTGGTGGCCGTGCACGGCCAGTCCGACCAGCACCGCCTGCTCCGGTCCGGCGCCCAGCGTGCCTCGCTCGACCGGTTCGGCGGCGACGCGTTGGCCGCCACCGCGTCGTCGTACGCCGCGCGGTGGGCCGAGCTGGTCCTGACCGAGCGGACGCTCGCCGAGGTGGTCGGCTCGGCTCGCGAGCGCGCACGGGAGGCCGACCAGCTGCGGTTCGGCCTCGGGGAGGTCGAGGCGGTCGACCCGCACCCCGGGGAGGACGCCGAGCTCGCCGCCGAGGAGACGCGGCTCGGTTTCGCCGACACGCTGCGCACCGCGGCCGAGACGGCCCGTGAGGCGCTCTCCAGCGAGGAGGGCGCGCCCGACTCCCTGGCCACGACCAGCGCGGCGCGCCGGGCGCTCGACGGCGTCCGCGACCACGACCCGGCGGCGGGGGAGCTCGCCGACCGGCTCGCCGAGCTGAGCCACCTGCTCGTCGACCTCGCCGGCGACGTCGCGTCCTACGCCGCCTCCCTCGAGACCGACCCCGGCCGTCTTGCCGCCGTCTCGGAGCGACGGGCGGCGCTGACGGCGCTCACCCGCAAGTACGGCGAGACGATCGACGAGGTGCTCGCGTGGGCCGAGGACGGCGCCAAGCGGCTGCTGGACCTCGAGGACACCGACGGGCAGATCGCCGAGCTGGAGTCCCGGCGCGACCGCATCCGCGCCGAGCTCGGCGACCTCGCCGGCACCCTCAGCTCCCAGCGTCAGGACGCCGCCCTCCGGCTCGGCCAGGCGGTGAGCGACGAGCTCACCTCGCTGGCCATGCCGCACGCCACGGTCACCATCGCGATCACCCAGCAGGACACACCTGCCCCGGAGACACCGGCCGGACCTCAGCTGCTGGTCGACGGCCGCTGGGTGCGAGCCGGTGCGCACGGCGTCGACGACGTCGAGTTCCTGCTCGCCGCCAACACGGGCGCCGACGCCCGGCCCCTGCACAAGGGTGCGTCCGGCGGTGAGCTCTCCCGCGTGATGCTCGCCCTCGAGGTCTCCCTGGCCGAGACGGGGTCCGTCCCGACATTCGTCTTCGACGAGGTCGACGCCGGCGTCGGTGGCAAGGCCGCCATCGAGGTCGGGCGTCGGCTCGCCGCCCTGGCACGCACGTCGCAGGTCCTGGTCGTGACGCACCTGCCGCAGGTCGCGGCCTACGCCGACCGCCACGTGGTCGTGCACAAGTCCAGCGACGGCACCGTCACCACCTCGGGCCTCGTCTCCCTGACCGACGAGGACCGCGAGCGTGAGCTGTCGCGGATGCTCGCCGGCGTGGAGGACTCCGACAGTGCGCGAGCACATGCGCGGGAGCTGCTGGAGGCCGCCGCGCCCGAGCGGGCGTGCCTCCCCGAGAGGCCTGCCCGCGGCTGACACCATGGCGCGGTCATGAAGTTCGCAGTCCGCTCCCGCCAAGCCCCCGCCCTCCCCGGTGTGCACGGTCCCGCCCGGGTCCATCGCCGTACGGCCAGCGTCCTCGGTCGTCTCCACCCGGGGGACGTCGCCGTCCTCGACCACCTCGACATGGACCGCGCGAGCGCCCAGGCCCTCGTCGACGCCGGCGTCGTGGCCGTGGTCAACGCCAGCCCGATGATCTCGGGTCGCTACCCCAACCTGGGACCGCAGCTGCTCGTCGAGTCCGGTCTCACGGTCGTCGACAGCGTCGGTCCGGAGATCTTCGACCGGGTCCGGGACGGGGCCGCCCTCCGGGTCGACGGGGACGCGGTGCACGCCGGCGGCACCCAGGTCGCCGAGGGCCGCGAGCTGACCGTCGACCTCGTCGCCTCCGAGATGGACGGCGCCCGCTCCGGACTCTCGGCGCAGCTCGAGAGCTTCACCCACAACAGCACCGAGTTCCTCCGCCGCGAGCAGGACCTCCTGCTCCACGGCCACGGAGTGCCGCGCACCGCCACCGAGATGGCCGGTCGCCCCGTCGTGGTGGCCGTGCGCTCCCACGGGTGGGAGCAGGAGCTGCGCGGCATCAAGCCCTTCGTGCGCGAGCAGCGCCCCGTCCTCGTCGGCGTCGACCGCGGCGCGGACGCCCTGGCCAGCGCCGGTCACCGACCCGACGTCGTCGTGGTGACCGGTGGCTCCGACGACCTGCCCGCTGCCGCCGTCCTGCGTCGGGCCCGCGACGTGGTCGTCCTCGTCGAGCGGGGCGCTCCGCGCAGCGCGACCGAGCCGTTCGAGCGGCTCGGCATCCGGCCGCTGCGCTTCGAGACCTCCGCCACGACCGAGGACGCCGCCCTGCTGCTCGCCTCGGCGCGCGAGGCCTCGCTGATCGTCGGCGTCGGCATGCACGCCACGCTCGCCGACTTCCTCGACCGGCGTCGCAGCGGGCTGGCCAGCACGTTCCTGACCCGCCTCAAGCTCGGGCCCGACCTCGTGGACGCGGCGGCCCTGCCGCGGCTCTACGACGGCGCGGTCCGGCCGCGCCACCTCGTCGGCGCGCTCGTCGCCGGGGTGCTCGCCCTCGCGGCGGCCGTGAGCGTCACGCCGGTCGGCCAGCAGTGGGTCGACGAGCTGTCGCCGTCCGTCTCCAGCACCACGTCAGACCTGATCGACAACGTCCGAGGAATTCTTCCGTGATCACCCTGCGCCACCACCTGCTCACCATCGTCGCCGTCTTCCTCGCCCTCGCGGCCGGGATCGTGCTCGGCGGCGGCCCGCTCTCCGACGTCGGCCCCACCGCGGCGACCTCGTCCGGGGAGAGCGACGCCACCCCCGCGGGGGACCGGGCGCAGACCGACTACACCGAGAGCGTCGTCTCCGCCCTGGGGCCGGCCACGGTCGGCGGACGCCTCGCTGACCGCTCGGTCGCCGTGGTCACCGTCCCGGGCGCCGACGAGCAGGTCGTCACCGCGCTCACCGAGCAGGTGGCCGCCGCCGGCGGAACGGTCAGCGCGCGCTACGACCTGTCCGAGGACATCGTCGACCCCGGCCAGAAGTCGCTGGTCGACACGCTCGGCAGCCAGCTGCTGACCCAGCAGGCCGAGGGCGACGTCGCCGCCGAGGCGTCGACGTACGACCGGATCGGACAGCTGCTCGGCCTCGCGGTCGCGACCAAGGAGGCCGAGGGCCAGGACGTGAACGGCAAGGCCCGTGCCATCGTCGACGCCGTCAGCGGCGCCGGGCTGATGGCCAAGCCGGGGGAGGTCTCCCAGCGCTCGCCGCTCGTGCTGCTCGTGCTGGGCACGGACGCGGGTGACGACGGCTCCGACGCGATCCTCGCCGGCCTCGCCCAGGGACTCGCCGTCCAGGCGGGCGGCGTGGTCGTCGCCGGTGTCACCTCCGACGGCGGCGAGGGCCAGCTCGGCCGGCTCCGCGCCGACCCCGTCTCCGCCGCGGTGGCGACGCTCGACGGCATCGACACGGCCGCCGGTCGGGTCGCGGCCGTCCTCACCCTGCAGCGCTCGCTGACGACTCCCGGTGGAGCGTTCGGTGCGTCGGGTGCGGACGGACCCGTCCCCCTCGGGTAGGATAAAAGCCCGTGAAGAGCCGCACGCCGACCAAGCACGTATTCGTCACTGGAGGCGTCGCCTCCTCCCTCGGCAAGGGGCTCACCGCCTCGAGCCTGGGCAACCTGCTGAAGGCGCGCGGACTGCGCGTCACGATGCAGAAGCTGGATCCGTACCTCAACGTCGATCCCGGCACGATGAACCCGTTCCAGCACGGCGAGGTCTTCGTGACCAACGACGGCGCGGAGACCGACCTCGACATCGGTCACTACGAGCGGTTCCTCGACACCGACCTCAACCAGATCGCCAACGTCACGACCGGTCAGGTCTACTCGACCGTCATCGCCAAGGAGCGCCGCGGCGACTACCTCGGCGACACCGTGCAGGTCATCCCGCACATCACCAACGAGATCAAGGACCGCATCCTCGCGATGGGCGGCCCGGACATCGACGTGGTCATCACCGAGGTCGGCGGCACCGTCGGCGACATCGAGTCGCTGCCGTTCCTCGAGGCCGCCCGCCAGACCCGGCACGAGATCGGGCGCGACAACTGCTTCTTCATCCACGTGTCCCTGGTGCCCTACATCGGCCCGTCCGGTGAGCTGAAGACCAAGCCCACCCAGCACTCGGTCGCCGCCCTGCGCTCCATCGGCATCCAGCCCGACGCCATCGTGTGCCGCTCCGACCGCGACCTGCCCGAGGGCATCAAGCGCAAGATCGCGCTGATGTGCGACGTGGACGACGAGGCCGTCGTGACGTGCGCGGACGCGCCGTCGATCTACGACATCCCCAAGGTGCTGCACCGCGAGGGCCTCGACGCCTACGTCGTACGCCGCCTCGACCTGCCGTTCCGCGACGTCAACTGGACCGACTGGGACGACCTGCTGCGCCGCGTGCACCACCCCTCCGAGGAGGTCACCGTCGCGCTGGTCGGCAAGTACATCGACCTGCCCGACGCCTACCTCTCCGTCAGCGAGGCGCTGCGTGCCGGCGGCTTCGCCCACGACGCCAAGGTCCACATCCGGTGGGTCGCCTCCGACGAGTGCCAGACCGAGGCCGGTGCCGCCAAGCACCTCGCCGACGTCGACGCGGTGCTCGTGCCCGGCGGCTTCGGCGTGCGTGGCATCGAGGGCAAGCTCGGTGCGCTGCACTACACCCGCACCCACGGCATCCCGACGCTCGGGCTGTGCCTGGGCCTGCAGTGCATGGTGATCGAGTACGCCCGCAACGTGGCGGGCCTGACCAAGGCGGGGTCGACGGAGTTCGACCCCGACACCGTCGAGCCGGTCATCTCCACCATCGAGGAGCAGAAGAAGTACGTCGAGGGCGCCGGCGACCTCGGCGGCACCATGCGGCTCGGTCTGCAGAAGGCCGACCTCGCCGAGGGCAGCGTCGTGCGGGCGGCGTACGGCTCCGGCACCGTCGAGGAGCGTCACCGCCACCGCTACGAGTTCAACGACGCCTACCGCGAGCCCCTGGCCGCGGCGGGACTGGTGTTCTCGGGCGTGAACCCCGAGCTCGGGCTGGTGGAGTTCGTCGAGCTGCCCGCCGACGTGCACCCCTACTACGTCGCGACCCAGGCGCACCCCGAGCTGCGCTCGCGGCCCACCCGGCCGCACCCGCTGTTCGCCGGCCTCGTCGGCGCGGCCATCGAGCGGCAGCGCTCCGAGCGCTTCCCCCTCGACGAGTCGGGCCTGCGCCGCAAGGACGAGGGCGCCGAGGACTGACGTCCCACGGGGACGTTGTCAGGCTCTCGCTGAGGTTGTCAGGCCGTGCATGGCCCGACAACCTCAGCGATCCCCGGCTGACCGGGGATCGCTGAAGGCGAGAAGGTCCGGACGTCAGAGCCGGCGGGCCTGCAGGACCCGGCTCGAGCACGAACGAGTTCGCGCGGAGCTGGTTGCGGGCGTAGGCCATCAGGCTGGTGTCGTCGGCCGCGGCCTCGGCGGCAGCGAGGAACGACTCGTCGCCGGCGCCGAGGGGGTACATCGCGCGGATGGTGAGCCCCTGGTTGAGCAGCCCGCCCTTGAGCGTGTGCAGCTCCTCGAGGTAGCGGTGCGTGAACGGCGCGAGGAGCTCGGCCTGGCCGGGACGCCAGAACGTCGAGCCCAGCACGAGGGTCTCCCGGCTGGCGGGCACGGCGTAGTCGACGAAGAACGCCCGCCACACCTCCTCCTTGGCCTCGACGTCGGGACGAGCCGCGAGCACCGCGAGGCGGCGCATGCCGGCGTCGGGGTCGGGGTCGGACTCGAGCAGACGGCGTACGACGTCCTCGTCGTAGTCGCCGAGCTCGGCGCGGCGCACGGCCATCCGCCACGCCAGGTCGAGGTCGGTCGCCCGGTCGGCGGCCGCCTGCAGGACCGACCAGTGCTCGTCGGTGGAGGCGGACGACGCGAGCGTGCGCAGGGCCGCCTGACGGGCGTCGGGCACGTCGACGAGCCCGACCACGGCATCGGCCAGCGCGGCCAGCAGGCCGGGGGACTCGTCGGCCGGCGCCCACCGGTCGGCCACCAGGAGCGCCTGGCTCAGGAAGGGCTCGACGAGCGCCGGGCTGGTCTCCGTCGACAGGGCGCGGGTGAGTGCGCTCGACACGTCGCGGGGGGCGACGTCGCCGAGCAGCAGCAGCTGGCCGGCGGTGGCGGCCACGAGCGCCCGGTCGAGCGGGTCGTCGAGCTGCTGGACGCGCTCGAGCATCAGCCGCAGCGAGGTCGGGTCGGGCTTGACGGCGGCGAACGTGAGGTCGCCGGCGTTGACCAGGCGGAGGTCGCCCTCGGGCAGCTCGACCCGGGTGCGTGGACCGGTCACCTCGTGCGAGGAGCGGCCCACCGGGACGAGAGCGTCGCCCGAGGCGTCGAAGACGGCCACGTCGAGGCGGTGCGGGCGGGGCTCCTGGTCGTCGGTCGTCTCGACGACGAGCTCGTCGTCGACGAGCGAGATGACGTCGGTGCCGGCCTCGTCGAGCCACGCCTTGGTCCAGGCCGACAGGTCGCGACCCGAGGCCCGCGCGTAGCAGTCCATCAGGTCGTCGAGGCGGGTGTTGGAGAAGGCGTAGCGGCTGAAGTAGTCGCGCAGGCCCTCGACGAACGCGTCCTCGCCGATGTAGGCGACGAGCTGGTGCAGCACGCTCTGGCCCTTGACGTAGGTGATGGCGTCGAAGTTGGACATCGCCGACGACACGTCGGGCACGTCGCTGCGGATCGGGTGCCGAGCCGGGCTCATGTCCATCTCGTAGGCGGTGCGCTTGAAGGCGGCGAGGAACGTGGCCCACTGCTCGGTGAACTCGCTCGCCCCGGCCATGCCCCAGTTGGCCGCCCAGGACGCGAAGGCCTCGTTGAGCCAGAGGTCGTCCCACCACTGCATCGTCACGAGGTCGCCGAACCACATGTGGGCCATCTCGTGGAAGATGAACTCCGCCCGCACCGCGCGCTGCGCGTGTGTCGGGGGAGTGCGGAACAGCTGGCCGTCGCCGTAGGTGACGCAGCCCCAGTTCTCCATCGCGCCGCCGAGGTTGGGCACGAAGACCTGGTCGTAGCGCTCCTGCGGGAACGGGTAGCCGAACCGCTCGCCGAAGAACGCGAGGCCCTGCCGCGTCAGGGTGACCATCTCGTCGAGGTCGCGCTCGAGGATCGGCACGAGCGACTGGCGGCAGTAGAAGCCCAGGTCGTAGCCGTCGTGCTGCTGCCGCACCTCGTGGAAGGGGCCCGCGTTGACCACGACGACGTACGTCGACAGGCGGGGCGTGTCGGGGAAGGTCCAGACCCGCGCGTCGTCGCTCTCCGCGTCCTCGATCGACTCGGGCGCGCCGTTGGAGGTGACCAGCCACGACGACGGGGCGGTCACGACGAAGCGGTGGGGTGCCTTGAGGTCGGGCTGGTCGAAGCAGGCCCACACGCGGCGGGCCTCGTCGGGCTCGAGGCTGGTCCAGACGTAGACGAGCTTGTCGGTGGGGTCGACCGTGCGCAGGATGCCCTCGCCCGTGGCGGTGTTGGTGGTGCTCGCCTCGACGACCAGGACGTTGTCGGCCGCGAGCGCGGGGAGCGGCAGGCGACCGTCGGCCGCGGCGGAGACGTCGACGTCGTCGCCGTTGAGCGTCGCGCGGACCACGTCCATGGCGACGTCGACGAAGGTCGTCGCGCCCGGCTCCGAGCACGTGAAGGCGATCGTGCTGGTGGAGCGCCACACCTCGCCCTCGAGGAGGCCGGTCATGTCCACGTCGATGTCGTAGCGCTGGACCTCGAGGAGGTCCGACCGGGTCTTCGCTTCGTGCTTGGTGAGGGTCGACAACGTCATGGAGCCGAACCTAACCCACCCTGTCCATCTCCCTCCCAACCGACAGGTGCCTCTCGGCTAGCGTCGGGGCATGACCGACGCCAGCACCCACGACCGCCCCGACGAGCTCGCCGACCGGCCGATGGCGTGGCCCGTGGTGTCGAGCCACGACCTGCACCGCGACGACTGGGTGGTCGCGCTGCGCGAGGACCGGATCACCCGGCCGGGACACCCCGAGGAGTTCAGCCGGCTCAGCCTGGAGCACCCGGGCGCGGTGATCGTCCTGGCGGTGGACGACGACGAGCGGGTGATGTGCCTGCGGCAGTACCGCCACACCAGCGGGCACGAGTTCGTCGAGCTCCCCGCCGGCCTGCGCGACGCGGGCGACGAGCCGGCCGTGGAGACGGCGAAGCGCGAGCTGCGCGAGGAGGTCGAGCTCGACGCCGCGGACTGGCGGCTGCTGCTGAGCACGTTCGCCAGCGCGGGGATCACCGACGAGGTGCACGAGATCTTCCTGGCGCGCGGGCTGAGCCACGCGCCGCGGGGGGACTTCGAGATGGAGCACGAGGAGGCCGAGATGGAGCACTTCTGGGTGCCCATGGCCGACCTGCTCGAGGCCGTCCTCGAGGGCCGGGTGCGCCAGGGGCCGCTGGCGCAGGCGGTGCTGGCGTACGACGTCCTCAAGCGCCGTGGGGCCCTTGACGCCCCGTAGCGGCCGCCCGGGAGTAGTCTCGCCCTCGCTGTGAGGCGGGCCACACCGTGGTGGCCCCCCGGACACCTGAGGAGCAAGGCATGAAGGTCGGCGTACCCAAGGAAGTCAAGAACCGCGAGTACCGCGTGGCCCTGACCCCGATCGGCGTGCACGAGCTCGTCCAGCACGGCCACGAGGTCGTCGTCGAGAAGACCGCCGGCGAGGGCTCCCAGATCCCGGACGAGGAGTACACCGCCGCGGGCGCCACGATGCTCGACACCGCCGACGACGTGTGGGGCTCCGCCGACATGGTCCTCAAGGTCAAGGAGCCCGTCGCCGAGGAGTACGAGCGGATGCGGGAGGGCCAGACCCTCTTCACCTACCTCCACCTCGCCGCCGACAAGCCGCTGACCGAGCAGCTGATGCAGCGCAAGGTCACCGGCATCGCCTACGAGACGGTCCAGCTGCCGTCCGGCGGGCTGCCGCTGCTCTACCCGATGTCGGAGGTCGCCGGCTGCCTCGCACCGCAGGTCGGCGCGCACTCCCTGCTCAAGGCCAACGGCGGCCGCGGCGTCCTCATGGGCGGCGTCGGCGGCGTGGCCAACGCCAAGGTCGTCATCATCGGCGCCGGCGTCTCGGGCCAGAACGCCGCCAACATCGCGCTCGGCATGGGCGCCGACGTGACGCTCCTCGACACCGACCTCGACAAGCTGCGGATGTCGTTCTGGCGCTACAACAACCGGGTGCACGGCCTCGCCTCCTCCAAGCTCGCCATCGAGCAGCAGGTGATGGAGGCGGACATGGTGATCGGTGCCGTCCTGATCCCGGGGGCCGCGGCGCCCAAGCTGGTGAGCAACGACCTCGTCTCGCGGATGAAGCCGGGCTCGGTCCTGGTGGACATCGCCATCGACCAGGGCGGCTGCTTCGAGGACTCCCACGCCACGACCCACGACGACCCGACCTACGAGGTGCACGACTCGGTGTTCTACTGCGTGGCCAACATGCCCGGCGCGGTGCCCAACACCTCGACGTACGCCCTCACCAACGCGACGCTGCCCTACGCCGTGGCGCTCGCGGACAAGGGCTGGCAGCAGGCGCTGCGGGACGACAGGAGCCTGGCGCTCGGCCTCAACACCCACGCCGGCGAGCTCACCAACGCGCCGGTCGGCGACGCCGTGGGCATCGAGTCGGTGGAACTCGATACCGTCCTCGGGTGAGCTCTGGGGCGAGGCTGGACCGGGCGGTCCGCACCTACCTCGACCACCTGGCGGTCGAGCGCGGGCTGGCGGTCAACACGCTGAGCTCCTATCGCCGTGACCTCGCCCGCTACGACGAGTTCCTGAGCGGGCAGGGCATCGACGACCTGGACGCGGTCACCGAGGCGACGGTGGCCGCGTTCCTGGTGAGCCTGCGCGAGGGCAGCGAGGCCCACCCGCCGCTGAGCGCGACGTCGGCGGCGCGGACCGTCGTGGCCGTGCGCGGCTTCCACAAGTTCGCCGTCTCCGACGGCCTGGCGACGGCCGACCCGGCTGCCGCGGTCAAGCCGCCGACGCCCGCGAAGCGGCTGCCCAAGGCGCTGCCGCTGTCCGACGTCGAGGCGATCCTCGAGGCGGCGGGTGCACCCGACACGGTCCTCGCGCTGCGCGACCGGGCCCTGCTGGAGCTGCTCTACGGCACCGGGGCACGCATCTCCGAGGCGGTCGGGCTCGACGTCGACGACCTCGACCAGGTCGACGGCACGGTGCTGCTGCGCGGCAAGGGCGGCAAGGAGCGGCTGGTGCCCGTCGGCGGCTACGCCCGCGACGCCGTCGCCGCCTACCTCACGCGTGCGCGGCCCGAGCTGGTCGGAGCCGGCAAGGGCGGCCCGGCGATGTTCCTGAACTCCCGCGGCGGCCGGTTGTCGCGGCAGAGCGCGTGGGCGGTGCTGGTCAAGGCCGCCGACCGGGCCGGGGTGACCGCGTCGGTCTCCCCGCACACGCTGCGGCACTCGTTCGCCACCCACCTGCTCGACGGCGGCGCCGACGTCCGCGTCGTGCAGGAGCTCCTCGGGCACGCGTCCGTCACCACCACGCAGGTCTACACCCTCGTCACGGTCGACAACCTGCGCGAGGTGTTCGCGACCGCCCACCCGCGGGCCCGGGAGTAGTCGTGCTGCGGCTGCTCGACGGGGTCTCGTGGGACGGCGTGCCGCTGCCCGGCGAGCGGGTGGGCGCGCTGCTCGCCGTGCTGGTCGCCGAGCCGGCGGGGGCGAGCGACGGCCGGCTCGTGCGGGAGATCTGGCCCGACGCGGAGCCCGTGCACCCGGCCAAGGCACTGCAGGTGCTGGTGTCGCGCACCCGCTCGGCCACCGCGTCGGACGCCGTCCAGCGGGTCGCGGGCGGCTACCGGCTCGGGCTGGCCGACGAGGACGTCGACGTCCGCGTCCAGGCGGCCCGCCTCGCCGCCGCGCGGACTGCGCTGGCCGCCGGCGAGGCCACCGAGGCCTTCCGCCTGGCGTCCTCGGCGGCGGCGATGGAGGTCGGCGTCCCCGGGGCCGGACCGCTGGGTGACCTGCGGGACGCCGCGGAGCAGCGGCGTACGACCGCGCGGGAGGTCGCGGCGCTGGCCGCCGCCCGGCTGGGCAGGCACGCCGAGGCGCTCGACGGCCTGGCCGCCGCACACGACCGTCGCCCCGACGACGGTGAGGTCCTCCTCGCCCTGCTGCGCGCCGAGGCCGCGACCGCCGGACCGGCCACGGCGCTGGCGCGCTACGAGACCTACCGGACCGACCTGGCCGAGCGGCTCGGCGTCGACCCCGAGGCCGCGCTGCAGCGGCTGCACGCCGAGCTGCTGGCCGCCGACGACCCGGTGCGCACCGGGGTGAGGTACGACGCGACCGGGTTGCTGGGCCGCGAGCAGGACCTCGACCGGCTGCGCTCGGCCCTCGCCTCGTCCCGCCTGGTCACGGTGCTCGGTCCCGGCGGCATCGGCAAGACGAGCACCGCCCAGGTGCTGGCGCGCGAGTCGATGCTGCCCCGCGTGCACGTGGTCGAGCTCGTCGGTGTCGGCGCGGGCGACGACGTCGTGGTCGCGGTGGGCGCGGCCCTCGGCGTCCGGGGCTCGGTGACGACCCGGCTCGCGCTCACCGCGACCCAGCAGGCCGACGTACGCAGCCGGCTGGCGCAGGAGCTCGACGCGGGACCGACCCTGCTGGTCCTCGACAACTGCGAGCACGTCCTGGAGCCGGTGGCCGCGCTGGTGGCGTTCCTGCTCGCGACGACCCGCGACCTGCAGGTGCTGGCCACCAGCCGGGCGCCCCTGCGGCTGGCGGCCGAGCGCGCGGTCCCGCTGAGCCAGCTCTCCGCGGTCGACGCCGGGCAGCTGTTCGTGCAGCGCGCCGCGGCGACGCGGCCGGACGCCGTGCTCGAGCCGACAGCCGTGCGCGACGTCGTCGACCGGCTCGACGGGCTGCCCCTCGCCGTCGAGCTCGCCGCTGCGCGGGTCCGGACGATGACGGTCGCCGAGGTGGCCGCCGCGCTGGACGACCGGTTCGCCGCCCTGCGCAGCCGCGACCGCACCACCCCCGACCGCCACCGCACGCTGGAGGCGGTCATCGCCTGGTCGTGGGACCTGCTGGGCGCCGACGAGCAGCGGGCGCTGGCGTGGCTCTCGGTCTTCCAGGACGGGTTCGACCGGGCGACGGCCCTGTCGGTGCTCGGCGCCGACGGCTCCGACCTGATCGACGAGCTCGTCGAGCAGTCCCTGCTGGTGGTCACCGAGGACGGCGGCACCGCGCGCTTCCGGGCGCTGGAGACGATCCGCGAGTACGCAGCCGCCCGCCTCGCGCACAGCGGGGAGGCGGAGCCCGCGGAACAGGCGCAGCGGAGGTGGGCGCGCGAGCTGGCCGAGCGCTGCCGGGACCTCGTCGTCACCGACGACCAGGTCGGGCTCGTCGACATGCTGGTGCGCGAGCAGAACAACCTCACCGACGTGCTGCGGCACGCCCTCGCGACCGGTGACCGCGAGATGGTCGCGCGGCTCGTGGCGCTGCTCGGCAGCCTCTGGACCATCACGGGCAACCAGCCGAGGATCTTCGCCGTCTGCGACGCCGCGACCGAGCTCCTCTCGGGCTGGGACGTGCCGCCGGACCTGCGACGGCACGCCCAGGAGGCCGCCGGCGTGCTGATGATCCACCTCAGCTGGATGCCCGGGGTCGACCTCACCGGGTTGCGCGACCTGCTGCTGCAGGGCGAGAGGCCCACCGGCGTGTGGGGGCTGATCGGCCACACGGTCCACGTCGCCGACGGGCCGGCTCCCGCGCGCCTCGCCATGGTCGCCGCGCGACAGTCGAGGCCGGGGATGGCCGGCGCGCTGCTGCTGTGGGCGTCGATCGTCTCCGAGAACGACGGCGACGTGGAGGCCGCGCGGACCTACGCCGAGGCGGCCCTGGGCGGGCCGCTGCCGCCCTACCTGCAGGCCTCGGTCCATGCCGAGCTGAGCCAGCTCGCGATGGCCGTCGGCGACCATCGTGGCGCGGCGCGGCACGCCGAGGTGGCGTGGCCGCTGCTGGAGCGGATCCACTCGACGACCGACGCCTACAGCCTCCAGGTGGCGACCGCCCTCGCGCCGCTGCTGGACGGCGACGTCGACGAGGCGGCGGCGCTGCTCGAGCGGTACGGCCCGCCGGACGGCGAGACCGCCCAGATCGGCGCCCGCCTGACGTGGCAGACCGCCCAGGCCGAGCTCGCCCTGGCTCGTGGCGACCACGCAGAGGCGCTCCGCCGCTACGACGCCGTCGTCGACCTGGTGACCGACGGCGACCTCCCGGTCGGGGGACCGGCTGCCTCGCCGTGGGTCGCGCTGGCGGCGTCCGCGGCCCTCGTCAGCCGGGTCCGCTACGGCACGAGCTCGCCCGACGCCCGCGCCGACGAGCTGCGCGACCTCGTCGCCGGTCCGTCCGGACGCAGACCGGAGGGCACGCTGTGGTTCACCGACCTCCCGCTCAACGGCATGCTGCTGGTGGCGCTGGCCGCGTGGGTGCTGAGGTTCGGGCCCGCCGAGCAGCACGCGGACGCCGTGCACCTGCTCGCGGTCGCGCGCCGCTGGGCGTACAACCGCAGCATCCCGGTGATGGCGTGGGACCCGATGGTGGCGCTCGCGGACGCGGCCGATCCCGGACGGCTGGGCCCGCTCGTCGCCGAGCTGGGCGGCCGTCCGGGCCCGGACCTGGTGCCCGGCGCGGCTGCGGCGCTGGACCGCCTGCAGCGCGCCTGGCACGTCACATCCGCCGGTTGAACGCCCGCACCGACAGCGGGGCGAAGACCGCGATGATCGCGGTGCAGCCGAGCAGTGCCCAGCCGACGCCCGCGGTGACGGCACCGTCGTTGGCGAGGTCGCGGAGGGCGGTGATCACCAGCGACACCGGGTTGAGCTCGGCGAACGTCTGGAGCGGCTCGGGCATGGTGTCGGTCGGGACGAACGCGTTGGACAGGAACGTCAGCGGGAACATCACGAGCAGGGAGATCGGCCTGCACGCCCTGAGCGTTGCGGCCGAGGATCCCGAACAGCGTGAAGATCCAGGCCAGCGACCAGCCCGCCAGCATGGCCAGGAGCACGGCACCGGCGACACCGGGGACGCCACCGCCGGGGCGGTAGCCGATCGCGATGCCGACGGCGAACGTCAGGACCGACGCGATGAAGTAGCGCAGCAGGTCGGCCACCATCGGTCCGGCCAGCGGCGCGATGCGCGAGATCGGCAGCACCTTGAACCGGTCGAAGACGCCCGTGTCCATGTCGGTGCGGAGCTGGACGCCGGTGGCCACGCACGCCGTCAGCACGGTCTGGCCGATCAGGCCCGGGATGATCAGCGGCAGGTAGCTCTCGACGTCACCCGAGATCGCACCGCCGAAGATGTAGGCGAACATCCCCGTGAAGATCAGCGGCTGGATGGTGACGTCGAACATCACCTCCATGCTGCGTCGCATCTTCATCGTCGCCCGCCAGGCCAGCGTCATCGTCTGGCTGAGCGTGTCGGCCAGTCCGATGCGGTCGGTGCCGACGTCGGCGGGGTCGGTTGGTGGTCATGGCGCTCATCGGGCGTCCTCCATCTGCAGGTCGGTCACGTCGGCATCGCCCTCGGTCGTGCCGTCGTGGGTGTCGTGGCCGGTCAGCGCGAGGAAGACCTCGTCGAGCGACGGCTTCTGGACGGTCACCGACTCGATGACGATGCCGCGGTCGCGGAGTGCGACGAGGACGTCGACCGCCTGGTCGGTGCGGGTCAGCGGCACGTTGACCCGGCGCGCCTCGGGCGTGAGGACCGCCTCCTCGCCCAGCAGCCGGCGGGCCTCGTCCGCCACGACCGGCAGGTCGGCCGGGTCGGCCAGCTGGAGCTGCAGCGCGGACTGCCCGACGGACGACTTGAGCTCGTCGGCGGTGCCCTCGGCGACCTTGCGGCCGCGGTCGATGACGGCGATCCGGTCGGCGAGCTGGTCGGCCTCGTCGAGGTACTGCGTGGTGAGCAGGACCGTGCACCCGGTGCGGACGAGGTCACGGATCGTGTCCCACATCTGCCCGCGGGTGCGCGGGTCGAGGCCCGTGGTGGGCTCGTCGAGGAAGATCAGCGGTGGCCGGGTGAGCAGGCTGGCCGCGAGGTCGAGCCGCCGCCGCATGCCGCCGGAGAAGGCGGAGATGGGCTTGCGCGCCGCCTCGGTGAGGTCGAACTGCTCGAGCAGCTCGGCGCCGCGGGTGCGGGCCTCGGTGCGCCCGATGCCCTGGAGCCGCGCGAAGAGCCAGAGGTTCTCGGTCGCGGTGAGGTTCTCGTCGACCGAGGCGAACTGCCCGGTGACGCCCAGCAGGCGTCGTACGGCGTGGGGCTCGGCGCGGACGTCGTGGCCGAAGATCTCCGCCCTGCCCTCGTCGATGTGGATCAGGGTGGCGAGCATGCGCAGCATCGTCGTCTTGCCGGCGCCGTTGGGGCCGAGGACGCCGAACACCTCGCCTGGGTGGACCTCGAGGTCGATCCCGTCGACGGCGCGCTGGTCGCCGTAGCTCTTGACGAGACCCGAGGCGCGGACTGCGAGTCCTGGCTGTGTGGTCATGGGAGGAACTGTCCGCGCTCGTGGTTTCACCACGGTTCCACGCCGCCTGCCGCGCTGAAACCGGTGGATGGTTGGATCGACGCATGCCGGATCCAGTGCGCCTCGACACGCGGGTCCGGACGGGCGCGGACCCGGACGCGGTCTACGACGCCTTCACCGGCTGGGTGGCCGACCAGGGGCTCGACCTCTACCCGCACCAGGACGAGGCCGTCATCGAGCTGCTCGGCGGCAACCACGTCGTCCTCGCGACGCCGACCGGCTCGGGGAAGTCGATGGTCGCCATCGGCGCCCACGTCGCGGCGCTCGCCCGCGACGAGGTGAGCTTCTACACCGCCCCGATCAAGGCGCTCGTCAGCGAGAAGTTCTTCGCGCTCATCGAGGTCTTCGGCGCCGACAACGTCGGGATGCTCACCGGCGACGCCGCGGTCAACCCGGACGCGCCGATCATCTGCTGCACCGCCGAGGTGCTGGCCAACATCACGCTGCGCGAGGGCCGCTCGGCCGACGTCGGGCTCGTGGTGATGGACGAGTTCCACTTCTACTCCGAGCACGACCGCGGCTGGGCCTGGCAGGTGCCGCTGCTGGAGCTCGTCGACGCCCAGTTCCTGCTGATGTCGGCCACCCTGGGCGACGTGTCGTTCTTCGTGGAGGACCTGAAGCGCCGCACCGGCCGCGACACCGCCGTCGTCGACGACGCCGAGCGTCCCGTGCCCCTGAGCTTCCGGTGGTCGATGGAGCCGCTCGACGACACGCTCGAGGAGCTGGTCTCCACCGGCCAGGACCCGGTCTACGTCGTCCACTTCACGCAGGCCGCGGCCGTCGAGCACGCGAGCAACCTGTTGAAGTCGCGGCTCGTCTCGGCCGGCGGCGGGCTCAAGGTCGACAAGGAGGCGATCGCCGAGCGGATCGGGGCCTTCCGGTTCGGCGCCGGCTTCGGCAAGACGCTGTCCCGCCTGGTCCGCAACGGCATCGGGGTCCACCACGCCGGCATGCTGCCGAAGTACCGGCGGCTCGTGGAGACGCTCGCCCAGGCCGGGCTGCTGCGCGTCATCTGCGGCACCGACACCCTCGGGGTCGGCATCAACGTGCCGATCCGCACGGTGCTCTTCACCGGGCTCGCGAAGTTCGACGGCACCAAGCAGCGGGTGCTCCGGACGCGGGAGTTCCTGCAGATCGCCGGCCGGGCGGGCCGCGCCGGCTACGACACGGCCGGCTACGTCGTCGTACAGGCCCCGGAGCACGTCATCGAGAACGAGCTGGCCAAGGCGAAGATCGCGGCGCGCCAGGCGGCGGGCAAGAAGAAGTCCAAGGTGCAGCTCAAGAAGCCGCCCGAGGGCACTGTCGTGTGGACCGAGCAGACCTTCGACAAGCTGGTCGCCGGGGTCCCGGAGCGGCTGACCAGCCGGATGAAGGTCGACAACGCGATGCTCGTCAACGTGGTCTCCCGCGAGGAGGACGCCTTCGCCGTCATGCACCGGCTGGTGACCGACAACCACGAGGACCGGCGCGGGCAGCTGCGCCTGGCCCGGCGTGCGCTGCGCCTGAGCCGCTCGCTCGTGCGCACCGGCATCGTGACCAGGTTGGCGGAGGTGGACCGGTTCGGGCGCCGCTACGTGCTGGCCGTCGACCTGCCCGACGACTTCGCGATCAACCAGCCGCTCGCGCACTTCGCGCTCGCCGCCTTCGACGTGCTCGACCCCGAGTCGGAGACCTACGGCCTCGACGTCGTGTCGATCGTCGAAGCCGTCCTCGAGGCGCCGCGGCAGATCCTGATGGCGCAGCAGCACGCCGCCCGCGGCGTGGCGATCGGCGAGATGAAGGCCGACGGGATCGAGTACGACGAGCGGATGGCGCTGCTCGAGGAGATCACCTGGCCGCAGCCGCTGCGCGAGCTCCTCGAGGCCCTCTACGAGACCTACCGGCAGACGCACCCGTGGCTCCCGGACGACGCCCTCGGCCCGAAGTCGGTGGTGCGCGAGATGTGGGAGCAGGGGATGGGGTTCACCGACTTCGTCGGCCGCTACCAGCTCGCGCGCTCCGAAGGCTTGGTGCTGCGCTACCTCACCGACGCCTACCGCACGCTGCGCCAGACCGTGCCCGAGTCGCACCGCGCCCCCGAGGTCGAGGACGTCATCGAGTGGCTGGGCGAGACCGTCCGCCAGACCGACTCCTCGCTGCTCGACGAGTGGGAGGCGCTGTCGGACCCCGACCACGCGTCCTCGGCGGTCGCGCACCACGAGCCGCCGCCTCCGCCGCGTCCGCTCTCCAAGCAGGAGCGCCCCTTCCGCGTGATGGTGCGCAACGCGATGTGGGCGCGCGTGGACGCCGTCGCGCGGGACGACCTCGACGCGCTCGTACGCCTCGAGCGGGCCGCCGCCGACCGCACGGACCCGCCTCGGGAGGTGGTCGTCGGCCGCTCGGTGTGGGACGCGGCGCTCGAGGGCTACTACGCCGAGCACGACCGCGTCCTGACCGACGGCGACGCCCGCGGGCCGGACCTACTGGTGGTGGGGGAGGAGCGCACCGGCGAGCCGGTCGGCGCCGAGGAGGGCACCACGGCCCGCCTGCGCGACGTACGCCAGACGATCCACGACCCCGAGGACCACCACGACTGGGTCATCGAGGCGGTGGTGGACTGCGACGCCACCGACAGCGCCGGTGAGCTGGTGCTCGCGACCGTGGCGATGCGGCGGCTCGGGGACGGCTGAAGCCGGCGGCAATGACGTACGCCGCCAGGGTGGCGGCAGATTGCGCTGAAGGGCCGTTCTTGGTTGCGATGTGCCGCCACCTTTCGGGCCGGCGCCGCGAGGGTGGCGGCAGGTTGCGCTGAAGAGTCCTCCTTGCTCGCGATGTGCCGCCACCTTTCAGGTCCGGGTGAGCGGGCGCGTAGAGTCCCGCGCGGTGCAGGGCAGGACCGTTCCCCGACGTCTCGCCGTGCTTCGCAACTGGTGCAGGAACTGTCGACGTGTCGACAAAGTCCGAGGCGTCCGGCGTGGTCCAATCGAGGTCCAGGCCGATGCACGACGGGTGCGCGACAGGTGCGACGAGGAGCAGACATGAGCGGCGGATTCCCCGGTCACGACACGGGCAGCAGTGCCCCGCAGATGCCGCCCCTCGTGCGACCACCGCACCAGACCCCCCACCCCGGCCCGACCCCGCGAGACGAGCAGACCGTGACCCAGCCGATCCCCTTCGAGCGCCCGCTCGAGCCACGCGCCACGACGACCCTCGAGGCGGAGACGCGCCCTCGGTCCGACCGGGCGTCCGATGCCGGTGTTCCCCGAGCCGCGGCAGCTGACCGAGCACGGTGGCGCCCGCGTGATCTCGATGTGCAACCAGAAGGGCGGGGTCGGCAAGACCACCACGACGATCAACCTCGGCGCCTCGCTCGCCGAGCTGGGGCGCAAGGTGCTGCTGGTCGACTTCGACCCGCAGGGCTCGCTGTCGGTGGGGCTCGGCCTCAACCCGCACGAGATGGACCTGACCATCTACAACCTGCTGATGGACCGCGAGACCGAGCTCGACGAGGTCGTGGTGCCGTCCGGCATCGAGGGCATGGACCTGCTGCCCTCCAACATCGACCTGTCGGCCGCCGAGGTGCAGCTGGTCCACGAGGTGGCGCGCGAGCAGACCCTGCAGCGGGTGCTCGCCCCGGCCCTCGAGCACTACGACGTCATCCTCATCGACTGCCAGCCCTCGCTCGGTCTGCTGACCGTCAACGCGCTGACCGCCTCGGACGGCGTCATCGTGCCGCTGGAGTGCGAGTACTTCGCGCTGCGCGGCGTGGCCCTGCTGAAGACGACCATCGACAAGGTGCGCGAGCGGCTCAACCCCAAGCTCGAGATCGAGGGCGTGCTGGGCACGATGTTCGACGGGCGCACGCTCCACAGCCGCGAGGTCATGGAGCGTCTCGTGTCGGCGTGGGGCGACAAGGTGTTCCACACCGTGATCCGCCGCACCGTGAAGTTCTCCGACGCGACCGTCGCCGGCGAGCCGATCACGGCCTACGCGTCGTCCTCGACCGGTGCCGAGGCCTACCGCCAGCTCGCCAAGGAGGTGGTGACCCGGTGGCCCGCCGAGTGAGCATGCCGGCCGCGGACGACCTGTTCCGGCCGACCGCCGAGGCCGCGCCCGCGGACCCTGCCCCCGAGCAGCGCCAGCGTCGCGTCCGGGCCGTGGCCGACGACGCCGAGCCCGAGGGCCCCCGCAAGCCCAGCGGCCGCGTGCGGCACGACGAGAAGATGACGGTCTACGTCACCTCCGACGAGCTGCTCGACATCGAGCACGCCCGCCTGACGATGCGCCGCGACCACGGCCTCGCCGTCGACCGTGGCCGCCTGGTCCGGGAGGCGCTGGCACTCGTGCTCGCCGACCTCGAGGCCCAGGGCGCCGACAGCGCTCTGGTGCAGCGGCTGCTCGACGAGTGAGCACCGCCCGCACCGCTGTCCCGGACCTCACGCCCGGCGGCACGCTCGAGCCGGGCAGCGAGGCTCCGGCCTTCGCCGTACGCCTGGACAACTTCGAGGGCCCCTTCGACCTGCTGCTCGGGCTGATCTCCAAGCACAAGCTCGACATCACCGAGGTCGCGCTGTCGCAGGTCACCGACGAGTTCATCGCCCACGTGAAGAACCTCGGCGAGGTCTGGGACCTCGAGCAGACCACGTCGTTCCTCGTGGTGGCGGCGACGCTGCTCGACCTCAAGGCGGCCCGCCTGCTGCCGCAGGGCGACGTGGAGGACGAGGAGGACCTCGCGCTGCTCGAGGCGCGCGACCTGCTGTTCGCGCGGCTCATGCAGTACCGCGCCTTCAAGCAGGTGGCCTCGGTCCTCGAGGAGCGACTGTCGTCGGAGTCGCGACGGCACCCGCGCGCGGTCGGGCTCGAGGAGCAGTTCGCGACGCTGCTGCCCGAGGTGCTGATCGGCATCGGCCTCGAGGAGTTCGCCCGGCTCGCGGCGAGGGCGATGGAGCCCAAGCCGGTGCTCGAGGTGTCGCTCCAGCACATCCACGCCGCCAAGGTGAGCGTCCGCGAGCAGGGCCAGCTCGTCGTCGACCGGCTGCGCCGCAGCGGCACGATGACCTTCCGGGCGCTGTGCGGTGACTCCCCGGACCGGCTCACCACCGTGGCCCGCTTCCTGTCGCTGCTCGAGCTCTTCCGCGAGGGGGCGGTCTCCTTCGACCAGGTGACCCCGCTGGGCGAGCTCACCGTGCGCTGGACCGGCGCCGAGGACGGCGAGGTCGACATCCACGACGAGTTCGACGGCGCCCCGCCGGGCGACGATGATGCACCCATGCCGTCGGCAGTCGCCGACGAGGCCGAGGAGGACCAGTGAGCGAGCAGCCCGACAGCACCCAGCCGGACCCGGGTCCCGTCGAGGACGCCGACGCCGGGACCCAGGACGAGGCCGACACGCTCGACGTGGCGGTCGCCGAGCTGCGTCCCGCCCTCGAGGCGATCCTGATGGTCTCCGACGAGCCCCTCGGCACGGTGCGCCTGGCCTCCGTGGTCGGGCACCCGGTCGAGGAGGTCGAGGCCGCCCTCGAGGCGCTGGCGGGGGAGTACGCCGAGCAGGGCCGCGGCTTCGACCTGCGCTCGGTGGCCGGCGGGTGGCGGTTCTACTCGCGCCCGGAGCTCGCCGCGGTCGTCGAGTCGTTCGTGCTCGAGGGTCAGCAGGCGCGGCTCACCCGGGCCGCCCTCGAGACGCTGTCGGTGGTCGCCTACAAGCAGCCGGTGTCGCGTGCGCGGGTGTCGGCGATCCGCGGTGTCAACGTCGACGGCGTCATGCGCACGCTCCTCACCCGCGGACTGGTCGAGGAGGCCGGCCAGGACGAGCTGAGCGGCGCGAACCTCTACCGCACCACGTCCTACTTCCTCGAGCGCATCGGCGTCACCTCGCTCGACGACCTGCCCGAGCTGGCGCCCTACCTGCCCGACATGGACGACCTCGAGGACGAGCTCGCCAGCGTCGCCGGGCTCGACGCCCCGGCCGAGCCCGTTCCGGCTGCCGAGCCCGCTCCCGTCGACGTACCGCCCTCTCCCCAGCAGCCGCAGCAGCCTGCGCGCCATGCCTCGCCCCACTCCGGCGACGGCACCGAGCCCGACGGCGGGACCGAGATCTCTTGACCACCCCACGAAACCACTCGCTACGCTCGCGCTTCCGCAGGGACCCCGAAACATGAAGCCGCACGACGCACCCGACAACGACCAGCCCGCCTCGCAGCGCCCGGACACCGACGAGGACGGCCTGATCCGGCTGCAGAAGCTGCTCGCGCAGTCCGGTGTCGCCAGCCGCCGCAAGTGCGAGGAGCTCATGCTCGACGGCCTGGTCGAGGTCGACGGCGAGGTCGTCACCCGGCTCGGCACCAAGGTCGACCCGCGCACCGCCGTGATCCGGGTCGAGGGCAAGCGCCTGCCGCCGATCAGCGACAAGGTCTACCTCGTGCTCCACAAGCCGCGTGGCGTCGTCTCGACGATGTCGGACCCGGAGGGTCGGCGCACCCTGGGCGACCTCGTCGCCGAACGGCCCGAGCGGCTCTTCCACGTCGGCCGGCTCGACACCGACACCGAGGGCCTGATCATCCTCACCAACGACGGCGACTTCGCGCAGCACCTCGCCCACCCCTCCCACGAGGTCGACAAGACCTACGTCGCCGAGGTCGACGGCGAGGTGCACGTCCGGACGATCCGTCAGCTGCTCGCCGGCGTGACGCTCGAGGACGGGCCGGTCACGGTCACGCAGGCCCGGGTGATCGGCGGCGACCCGCGACGCGAGGGCAGCAACCGCTCGATCGTCGAGCTCACGATCCACGAGGGGCGCAACCGCATCGTGCGACGCCTGCTCGCCCACGTCGGCCACCCGGTGCGCCGGCTCACCCGCACGCAGATCGGACCGGTCACCCTCGCCCGACTGCGCTCGGGGGAGATGCGCGAGCTCACCATGGCGGAGCTGGGCGAGCTGATGGACAGCGCGCAGCTCTGAGTCCGGACGCGGCTAGGCTCGTCGCGTGGCAGTGAGAGCAGTGCGTGGGGCGACCCAGCTCGAGGAGGACACCCGCGAGCACATGCTGGACCGGGTCGCCGAGCTGGTGACGGACGTGATGGAGGCCAACGACCTCGAGGTCGACGACTTCATCTCGATCATCTTCACCGCGACCAGCGACCTGACGAGCGAGTTCCCGGCCTACGCCGCGCGGCAGCTCGGCTTCTCCGACGTCCCGCTGGTCTGCGCCCGCGAGCTCGAGATCGAGGGCTCGATGCCGCGGGTGGTGCGGCTGATGGCCCACGTCGAGACCGACCTGCCGCGCGCGGAGATCACGCACGCCTACCTCCACGGGGCAGCCAACCTGCGCCGCGACCTCGCCCGGACCACCAGCCATGACTGACGACGACCTGCCGGCCCTGACCGGGCCGGTGGAGGTCGTCGGTGCCGGCCTGATCGGTACGTCGATCGCCCTGGTGTGCAGTCGCCTCGGCATCGAGGTCGTGCTCCGCGACACCTCCGCGGAGAACCTCCGCACCGCGCACGGTCTCGGGGCGGGACGCGCGGCGACGCCGGACGACCGGCCGCAGCTGGTCGTGGTGGCCGTGCCGCCCGCCGCGGTCGGTGACGCCATCGTCGACGCCCTGAGCCGCACCGGTGCCGTCGTCACCGACGTCGGCAGCGTGAAGGCCGCACCGTTCCAGGACGTGGCCGGCCGGGTCGGACCCGACGACCTCGCCCGCTACGTCGGCTCGCACCCGATGGCCGGCAGCGAGCGCTCCGGACCCCTCGCCGCCAGCGCGGCCCTCTTCGACGGACGTCCCTGGGCGGTCACGCCGCACCCCCACGCCCGCCCCGACGCCGTACGCCTCGTCGAGGCGCTGGTGCTGGAGTGCGGCGCCGCGCCGCTGGTGATGGAGCCGGGGGAGCACGACCGGGCGGTCGCCCGGATCTCCCACCTGCCGCACCTCGCCGCCGTGCTCGTCGCCGGACGGCTGGCGGCGGCCCCCGCCGAGCACCTCGCCCTCTCGGGGCAGGGCGTCCGCGACGTCACGCGCGTCGCGGCGAGCGACCCGGCGCTGTGGCAGCAGATCCTGGAGGCCAACTCCGCGGCCGTGCTCGACCTGCTCGCCGAGGTCCGCGCGGACCTCGACGCCCTCATGGCGGCGGTGGCCTCCGACGCGTCCCCGGACCTCGTCGAGATCCTGACCCGCGGCAACGCCGGCACGGCGGCCATCCCCGGCAAGCACGGCGGCCCGGCGCGACCGACGCGCTCGGTCTTCGTCGCGGTGCCCGACCACCCGGGCGAGCTGGCCCGCCTCTTCGGCGACGCCGGCGAGATCGGCATCAACATCGAGGACGTCCACATCGACCACGACCCGGGACGCCCCGTCGGCCTCACCGAGCTGGTCGTCGAGCGCGGCAGCGCCGAGCAGCTGCTGGCCGCTCTCGAATCCCGCGGGTGGACGACCCACCGGTAACCTTCTCGCCCGTGAGCACCGTCGACACCGCACAGACCGGGTCCCTCGTCATCGCCGTCGACGGCACGTCCGGTTCGGGGAAGTCGAGCACCTCGCGCGGGGTGGCCGACCGGCTGGGCCTGCGCTACCTCGACACCGGAGCGATGTTCCGCGCGATGACGTGGTGGCTGCTGCGCGAGGGCATCGACGTACGCGACACGGCGGCGGTCGCGGCCGCCGCGGGACGTCCCACCATCGAGTCGGGCACCGACCCGCTGGGCCCGACCATCACCGTCGACGGCACCGACGTCTCGGTCGAGATCCGCGCCGACGAGGTCAACGCCGCTGTCAGCCCGGTGAGTGCGGTGCCCGAGGTGCGTGCGCGCCTGCTCGAGCTGCAGCGCCAGGCCATCGGTGAAGGCGGCATCGTCGTCGAGGGCCGCGACATCGGGTCCGTCGTGTGGCCGCAGGCCGAGGTCAAGGTCTACCTCAGCGCCGACCCCGACGCCCGCGCGCAGCGTCGTACGGCCGAGCAGGGCGGCACCGACGTCGCCAGCACCCAGCAGTCCCTCCTCGAGCGCGACCGCATCGACTCCGGGCGCGCCACCGCGCCGCTGACGATGGCCGAGGGTGCGGTCCACGTCGACAGCACGCACCTGACGCTCGCCGAGGTCATCGACCGGATCGTCGCGCTGGCGGAGGCACGGCCAGCGTGACCCGCGCGGACCTCCCGGTCAGCGCCGACGAGCACCCCGCCACCCGGCTGCTGCGCCTGCTGCGTCCGCCGGCCGCGCGGCTCGTCCGCACCCGGTGGTCGGTGGACGTGCACCACGCCGACCGCGTGCCGGAGACGGGTGGCGTGATCCTGGCCAGCAACCACATCGGGATCATCGACGGCCCGCTCCTCGCCGTCCTCTCGCCGCGGCCCGTCCACGCGCTGACCAAGCAGGAGATGTTCGCAGGGACGACTCGGCCGCTTCCTGCGGGCCTCCGGCCAGATCCCGCTCGACCGGTTCCACGCCGACCCGGGCGCGATCCGCTCGTGCCTGCGCGTCGTCCGTGACGGGGGAGTGGCCGGCATCTTCCCCGAGGGCACCCGCGGCGACGGCGAGCTGCGCCGCTTCCACCACGGTGCGGCCTACCTCGCCCTCGTCACCGGCGCCCCGGTCGTGCCGGTCACGATGCTCGGCACCCGTCCGTCCGGCGGCGGCGCCAACGCCCTCCCGGCGCGCGGTGACGCCGTCGACGTCGTGTTCGGGCAGCCGTGGCGGACGACACAGCAGCCCTGGCCACGCACCCGGGAACACGTGGCGGCCACGTCGGTGTTGCTCCGGGAGCACCTGCTGTCCGAGCTGGCCACGGCGCTCGGCGACACGCGCCGATCCTTGCCCGGGCCGCTTCCTGCGGGACAATCCGAGGACGACCCCGAGACCGGGCTCGTCGAGCCATCCAGAGAGCTGTGATCACCCATGACTGAGTACGACGGCGTCGACGCCGCGTCCACCGACGAGCCGACCGGCCCCGCCCCGGTCCTGGCCGTGGTCGGGCGACCCAACGTGGGCAAGTCCACCCTCGTCAACCGGATCATCGGGCGCCGCGAGGCCGTCGTCGAGGACCGCCCGGGCGTGACCCGGGACCGCGTGTCCTACGACGCCAACTGGGACGGCCGCGCGTTCACCGTCGTCGACACCGGCGGCTGGGACCCCGACGCCCGCGGCATGGCCGAGCGCATCCGCGCCCAGGCCGAGGTGGCCGTCTCGCTGGCCGACGCCGTGCTGTTCGTGGTCGACGCGACCGTGGGCATCACCGACGCCGACGAGGCCGTCGTCCGCATCCTGCGCAAGTCGGGCAAGCCGGTCGTCCTGGCCGCCAACAAGGTCGACGACCAGCGCACCGAGGCCGAGGCCTACGGCCTGTGGAACCTCGGTCTGGGCGAGCCGTTCGCGGTGTCGGCGCTCCACGGCCGCGGCTCCGGCGACATGCTCGACGCGATCCTCGCGGCGCTGCCCGAGACGCCGAAGGAGTCCTTCGAGGAGGTCGGCGGACCGCGCCGCATCGCGATCGTCGGCAAGCCCAACGTCGGCAAGTCGTCCCTGCTCAACATGCTGGCCAAGGAGGACCGGGTCGTCGTCGACAACGTCGCCGGCACCACGGTCGACCCGGTCGACGAGCTGATCCAGCTCGGTGACCGCACGTGGCGCTTCATCGACACCGCCGGCATCCGCAAGCGCGTCAACCAGGCGTCCGGCCACGAGTACTACGCCTCGCTGCGCACCACGACCGCGATCGACCGCGCCGAGGTGGCGGTGCTCGTGCTCGACGCCAGTGAGACCGTCTCCGAGCAGGACATGCGGATCATCCAGACGATCCGCGACGCCGGCCGCGCCATGGTCATCGCCTTCAACAAGTGGGACCTCGTCGACGAGGAGCGCCGCTACTACCTCGAGCGCGAGATCGAGCGCGACCTCGTCCAGCTGAAGTGGGCGCCGCGGATCAACTTCACGGCCCGCACCGGCTGGCACGTCGACCGCCTCGTCCCGGCGATCGACAAGGCTCTCGAGGGCTGGGAGACCCGCATCGGCACCGGCGCGCTCAACACGTTCCTCGGTCGACTGGTCGCCGAGCACCCGCACCCCGTGCGCAGCGGCAAGCAGGCCAAGATCCTGTTCGCGACCCAGCCGTCGGTCGCCCCGCCCACGTTCGTGCTCTTCACCAGCGGCAAGCTCGACGCGTCCTACGAGCGCTTCATCGAGCGGCGCCTCCGCGAGGAGTTCGGCTTCGTCGGCACGCCGATCGTCATCGAGCAGAAGCCGCGGGAGAAGCGCAAGCGCTGACCCGTGTCCGACTGGCGTGGCTCAGGGGTCGAGACCCTGGTCCCGTAGCCAGTCCATCGGGTCGACGGGGCTGCCGGCCGCCGGGCGCACCTCGAGGTGGAGGTGCGGGCCGGTGGTGTTGCCGGTGGATCCCACGCTGCCGATGACGTCGGTGATGCCGACCTCCTGACCGGCGACGACGGTCGCGTCGGTCTGGTGGCAGTACCAGACCTCGGTGCCGTCGGGCAGCGTGAGGATCGTGCGCAGCCCGTAGGGACCGGCGTCCGCCACCTCGGTGACGACGCCGTCGGCGACCGCGACCAGTGGCTCGCCGGCGTACGCGCTGAAGTCCTGGCCGCCGTGCTCGGCCTCCCACAGCGGGCCGGTCAGCCCGAACCCGGCCGAGAGGTCGTACGACGCCATCGGCAGCACCGCCCGCACCGCGTCCGGGTCGCCGTCGTAGCCGTAGCGGGCCAGCACGGCGCGGTAGCCGATGAGCGCCCGGTCACGGGCGTCGGCGGCCCGGTTGAGGGTTGCCAGGCTCTGCTGGCGCTCGGCCAGCTGCTCCGCCAGGGCGACGGCCTGCGCGACGGCCTCGGCCTCGCCGCCGTCCTGACGCACCACCGCCTCGGGTGCGGCGTGGGCTGCGGGCGCGACGAGGCCCGTCCCGACGATCGCCGCGACGGCGGCGAGCACCAGGCCGAGGCGTGGCACAACTGGCATCCGGAACCCCCACAGGTCGACGGTCCATGCTCGGACCGCGCAGGCGGCCGCACATGGGGTTCGGCGACAAATGGCCCACTCGGACTACGACCGCTGCCGCCCGGCGAGCCGGTGCAAGGACGGGGGAGCGGGGTGGATGGCGGGTCGATTCCATGACCGTGGAGGCCCTGCGGTAGTCTTCCCATCGCTCCGCAGGCCTCGTGCCAGGAGCACTCGGGCTGTGGCGCAGCTTGGTAGCGCACTTGACTGGGGGTCAAGGGGTCGCAGGTTCAAATCCTGTCAGCCCGACCGAGAAATAGCCCCTGACCTGCGGAAACGCAGGTCAGGGGCTCTTTTCACTTCGAGCCAGATCGGCTTATTGCACGTTTACTGCACGAAAACCCCCGCGCGGCGTCCCAGTTGAGTGGAGGCCGGGGACATGACGGTGAGCAGATGTTTGGCTCGTCATGAAGGTCCGACGACGTCAGTCGTCTGACGCGATCGTCCTGGTTCCGCCGGCAAAGGACTGCAAGATCTGACTCACGTCAGGGGTGGTTCTGTCCTTCTCGATGTAGAACTCCTTGGTGATCGCGTCCGAGGAGTGGCCGAGAAGGCGAGCGGCGGTGTCCGAGTCGACCAGGCGGTCGATCAGCGTCGCGACCGTCTTGCGGAAGGTGTGCGGGGTCACCCAGTCGAACCCGGTGTCTGCTCGGATCGCGCGCCACCGCCGTTCGATGTTGCCGACCTGGTGCCAGGTGCCGTTCCGTGTCGCGAAGACCGCGTTGTGATGGTTCGACGGTTGGTCGATGCGCCGGCGCATCAGCACGTCGACAGCGAACGGCGGCAGCGCGATGGTGCGCTTGGACGAGTCGGACTTCGGCTTGGGCTTTCGGTAGGTGCCCTTCCCGGTCTCTGTCTTGATCGTCCCGCTGATCGACACTGTCGGCGGGGCGGCACTCAAGTCGACGTCTGTCCATCGGAGTGCGAGCACTTCGCCGATACGGCAGCCCGTCGCGAGCAGCAGGTCCACGATGTCAGGGATGTCCTGGGTGGGTTTGGGGCCGGGTCGCTTCTTGGTCATCCAAGCGTCCACCGCGGAGCGGAGGGCGTTGAGGTCCTCAACCGAGAGCGCTTGGACGTCCTTCTTCTGGGTGCGAAGTCGCGAGGTGGAGGCGACCGGGTTGGTAGGCACCGCACCGTCGATGACCGCCGCGTCGAACATCATCTTGAGGACCGTCTTCGTCTTCTTGCGTCGGCTCTGAGAGTCCTGCGACCTGATCAGCCTCTCGAGTCGTCCAGCTGATGCCTCGCGCAGTCGAATGTTGCCAATTGCCGGGTTGATGACGTTCGCGATGATCCGTTGGTACTCGTTCGCCGTGGTTACTTCAGAGCGTTGCTCGGCGCGATACAGCGACAGCCATACGTCGGCCATCTGGCTGACGCGCATGTCAGGGCTGATGAGGTCACCGGCGGGGCACTTCGATCGGCGATCTTGGCGTGCAGCGAGTCCCTGTGGTGGCGTTGCCACCGACGACTCATCGCTGACGTCATGGTGCTCCTGTGCCAGACACCCGTGCAGCGCCTGGGTCACGACGGGAAACTCACCGACCATGCCCCTTCCGTTGGGGCGCGCATCTGCGCCGAAGGGCCGCGAAAGGACGCAACTCAGCGAGCTCGGCATCAAGCCGCTTCAGATCACGCTCAGGGCTTCCATGCCGGTGGCGCAACCTGATGATTTGTGTCGACGACAACATCTCCCCGGAAGCGATGGCGGTGGTCGCCCGGCGTGGTGCTCAGGCGCCTCCGGAAGCTCCGGTGCATCGTTTCGGGGGTCCCGAATCCACAAGTCCTGGCCACTTGTTCCACGGTGCGTTCCGTCGTTTCCAGAAGCCGGCAGGCCGACTCGAGGCGGACGGCCTCGACGTAGCTTGCTGCCGTGACCCCGACCTCGGACTTGAAGACTCGAGAGAATTGACGTTCGGACAGGTTGGTCCGGCGGGCCAGGGTCGCCACGGACAGGTCCTCAGTGAGGTGGTCGCGAAGCCATGCAAGCAGGTCGCGGACCGGCTCGGTGTCAGCGGCTTGGCCGGCGAGGACGGCGGAGAACTGCGCTTGCCCGCCGGAGCGCCTCAGGTAGACGACCAGCTGACGGGCCACAGTCGCGGCAGCGTTGTTTCCGTGGTCGTCGGCGACGAGCGCCAGGGCTAGGTCGATGCCGGCGGTGACGCCGGCGGAGGTCCAGACGTTGCCGTCTTGCACGTAGATGGCGTCGGCGTCGACGGTGACGGCGTCGTAGCGGTCGTTGAGCTGCTCGCATTCGGCCCAGTGCGTGGTGGCCCGGCGTCCTTCCAGCAGCCCGGTCGCGGCGAGGACGAAGGCACCAGAGCACACGGACGTGACTCGGCGTGCGTCGGCGGCGAGACGCCGCACGTGCTCGAGGAGCACTGGGTCGGTGCAGGCGGCGTCCATGTCGGCGCCCCCAGCGACCATCAAGGTGTCAACGGGGCCTGTGATGTCGCTGATCGAGGAGGACGCGAACTCGAGGCCGCAGCTTGCCCCGACCGGTCCGCCGTGGGACGACACCACGTCGGTCCGGTACTGAACGGCTGGGAGGAACCGGGACGCACTCGAGAACACCTCCAGGGGTCCGGTGACGTCCAGGATCTGTGCCTTGTCGAAGGTCACGATGATGACCCGCGACTCGTTCATCTGCGTTCCATCCACTCACTCTAGGCCCCTGGGTGGCCGAGATCGTCACCGTTGTGTCCTTGTGCCTGGTGGGGGTCGAGCGCAGCCTGAAGGTGTTGATGAGGACGCCTCGTTTGCCGGGCTCGGAGCCCAGCCGCGCAAGCCCGATGCCCTTTGCCCAGGACATCCGAGAAAGCGTTCCCATGACTGACACCGCTGTGCCCGCCGTCCGCCCCCTCGAGGACGTCGGTGATGCCGCGCCTCGTCCCCCACGCTCGTGGGGCCGGCGCAGGGTGGTGCTCGTCGGCTCGGCTGTCGCGGTCTTCGTGGCCGCGCTGCTCGGCTTGGGAACGGACGCACTCGTCGCGTTCGGCCTCCTCCTCGCCTTCAGCACAGACATCGACGAGGAGGAGTCCGGGCGGGCAGTCGTGGCGACACCGCGCAACGTCGCGCTCGCCGCTGTCATGGTGGCGGGCTTCGCGTGGTTCTGGCTGGAGCGCCTGGATCTCACCGAGCTGGAGCTCCTCATGGTGGGTGCGGGGCTCATCGCCATGCCGCTCGCCCTGCAGGACGCCGTGGCCCCTCCGGAGCGTAGGGGCGCCGTGTGGGTCACCAGACGCAGCCTGGTGCTGGCGATCTCCGGTGCCGTCATCTTCTTGAACCTCTACTACGAGTACGGCGAGAACTTCAACATGCTGGTGACGACCTGCCTGGTGCTGCCGCTCGTCCTCGCGGCGTCGCGGGCGTGGCGGGCACGTCGTGGGCAGCTCGAGCTCGGGCTGCTTCGCCACCCCCTGCGCTGCGACGTGCGACCGCATCTGGCACAGCTCGCCAACATCTGGCTGTACTGCGCCCTTCTGGCCGGCGTCGTCGCTGCCGGGGGCACGCACTTCGCCCGAACGTGGCTCTCCCTCGACGACGGTCAGATGGACCTGCTGATGACCGCCTTCGTGATCGGGCTGCTTCTTCTCGCGGGGCTGGCGCTGGTGCCTCGCAGGCGGGTCTACCTGGCCACCAACGTGCTCGTGGCGGTCGTTCTCGGCGTTCCTGGCCGTCCAGCTGGTCCACGTCTCCGTCCCGGCCACCGAGCCGGTCGCCCTCGGCCCACCTCTGGCTGGTGAATGGCTGGTGCTCAACGGTGGTCACAGCTCCCTGCTCAACGGTCACTCCCCGAACGAGAGCAACGCCTTGGACTTCGTCCGGTTGGGCGCGAACGGGCGAACCCACATCGGTGGCAGCGAGGCTGGGCTGAGCGACTACGCCGGCTTCGGGTGGCCAGTACTGGCACCGGCCGCTGGTGAGATCGTCGAGGTAGCTGACGGCTTCCCCGACAACCCGCCGGGGACCAACGGCGACCATGCCAACCATCTCCTGATCGACATCGGCGGGGACCTGTACGTGTCGATGGCTCACCTCAAGCAGAACAGCGTCACGGTGGCTGTCGGTGACGTCGTACGCCGGGGTCAGGTCCTCGCCGCGGTGGGGAACAACGGACACTCGAACGAACCGCACCTCCACCTGCAGGTGCAGGACTCCGCGGCCGCGGCGGACGCGCCCGGGACTGACCCGTTCGTCTTCGACGACGCCTCGATCGTTCGCGGCGGTCCGTGGCCGTGGGGCGACAGCCGCGAGCCTCGCACCGGCGACCTCGTCCGGTGGCCGACACCGTGAACACCCGCCTCCTCCCTGGACCACGAGCTGGACGCGGCAGGGCCGCAACGCTGCTGGCAGGGCTCATCTGCGGGCTACTCCTGCTGAGCGCCTGCAATGACTCCTCCGCGGACCCGCCCGCACGGTCCGCAGACCTCTACCAAGTCGATGACGAGACTGCGCACCTGGAGTGCCGAGGTGCCGGTTCCCCGACCCTGGTGTTCCTGGGCGGCATGGGCTTCACCACGACGACCTGGGACGGACTGCGTGAGGCCCTGGGGTCCGAGGTCCGCACCTGCGCGTGGGACTACCCCGGCGTCGGACACTCCACCGGTGCGCCGATGATGACCGCCGCCACCGCCGCGTCGTCCCTCCACGGCACGCTGAACGCCGCGAGAGTGGCTGAACCAGTCATCCTGGTCGGTCACAGCATCGCCGGCCTGACCACCCGGCTCTACGTCGGCGAGCACCCCGACGAGGTGGCCGGCGTCGTGCTCCTCGACCCCACCGTCCCCTCCTTCGCGCGTATGTACGACGACAAGGAGTTCCAACCCGACTGGGACGGAACGACGAGCGCCGACCAGGCGGAAGCCATCACAGCGTGGCCCGACATCCCGTTCGAGATCCTGCTGCACGACCCTGCCGTGTACGCCGCCGAAAACGTGTGGAGTGACGCCGTGGAGGCCCAATGGGGCACCGACGAGGCTGCCTTCGCAACCCTCGCGCCCCACGGCACGGTGCAGGTCGTGAAGGACTCGGGCCACAACGTGCACCTTGACGCCCCCGACGCCGCCGCCGCGGCCATACGGCGCGTTGTCGAGACGGTCACAGCCGAGAACTGACCTGCGCGGTCCCCAGAGGCCGAGGTTGAGCCACCCAGAACTCCACCAGCGATCCCGGACGTTGGAGGGCGTCCACAGGCGGCTGCTAGACGATTGCCGACAGGATCGAGTCTGGCCAGACTCGATCCAGGTGTCCGGCGGGAGGCTCTTCAAGCGGCTGCCCACCGAGTGTTGGTGTGGCTCTCTTCCGGTCTGCAGTCCCCACAAGCTCTCGGCCGCCATCGAGGTCGCCCGGTTCGCCACCGACCAGGCCACAAGTTCGGATCTGTCACCGAGAACCATGACCGCTGCCGGCCCGGCCGCCCCCGCATTCGGGGCGCTGCGCGTTGGCTTCATCCACGAGTTCTTGTGCGATGGCTCGTAGCTTGATGTTGCGGTGCGACGAGGCTCGGACCAGGAAGGCGAAGGCGCGGTCCTCGTTCATCTCGTAACGCGTCATGAGGATGCCGATGGCCTGGCCGATGACACGGCGCGTCTGCAGTCCCTCGGTGAGGCCTGCGCGCTCTTGGGCGTGCCCGAGCGCGATGGCGGCATGGGTGGCGAACAGCCCAGCGAGCGCCTGGGCGTCATCGGTGACCTCGTCGGAGGTCGTGGAGTAGAAGCTGATGCCACCAAGGGTGTTCTCGTCGAGGTAGAGCTTGACCGCCATTTGTGACCGGACACCTGCCTGGACGGCCTTCGGCACGTACCCGGGCCAACGCTGTTCGTGTTCGAGGATCGACACACACACCGCGTCGTTGCCGTGGAGCACGGCGGAGCACGGGCCTTCGCGCAGTTCGTACTGCACGGCATCGAGCCGCAGGACGAGGTCGCTGGTGCATGCCTCGGTCTGGATGGTGCCCTGCTTCTCCACCGTGGAGATACCTGCGTGGTCGAACCCCGGCACGGAGTTGCAAGCCACCTCGACGATCGTCTGCATGGTCTCGTGGAGGCTGCGGGGCTTGTAGAGAGTCCGCGCTGCCTCGGCGATCGATTGGGCGAAATCAGTTGAGTTGAGCATCGGGACTCTCTCGGTGCACTGGAAGTGAGGCACACAGAGAGGCGCTCGAACGAGCCCTGCAGACCATCCGTCGGCTCGAAGGTGAGTCGGGCGGCATCGCCATTGTACTCCGCGAACCGGCCCTGTCCGGATGTGCGTGGATGCCTTTCGGCGTGAAGACATCGATGGTCGAACCGCTGCCTGCTACCCAACGGCTGCCCGCTCTGGGGGCAACGGGGGCGGATGACGAGGCCCGGTCCAGGCGCCCGGGCTGTCGCTCGGCTCGTGCGGCCGGATCACTCGTCGAGGTAGAGGCCCACCATGACATGGGCGAGCCTGTGAACGGGGACACCGGCACGATGCGCCGCATCGTCGAGTTGGGCTCTCGCGTCCGCGACGGACACGCCACGTTCGGCGGCAAGCATCCCGGTTGCGGCGTCCACGACCGCGGCCTCCCGCAACTGGGTCGGCGCCTGCTCGGCCGCACGGCGGGTCGCGAACGACAGATCAGCATTGGCGACCGCCCCCGGCGCCCAGGCGCCGAAGACGCCGGCAAGGACCTCATGCTTGCCAGTGAAGGTGTCCTCTGCGCGCCCGTACAGGTTGACCGTCGAGACGACCACGTCGCCGTCGACGATGGGTAGCGTCAAGGTGCTTTGCACCCCCGACGCGGCGCTGGCCCGGGCGAAGTGCTGCCACCGCTCCTCGCTGAGCAGTCCGTCCGGCGTGGCGATCCCGTGGCCCAGGTCGATCGCGTCGACACACGGGCCGCTGGCAACGTACTGGACGGCGTCCAGGGTGGCGATCTCCTCATCGGTGGCGATGAGGGTGAACGTCAAGCCGTGCTCGCGGAAGGCCAGGCTCACGCCGATGAGTCCCGGGGCGAGTTGCTCGGCACTGGACGTGGTCGTCCGCAGCTGCTGTTCGAGGTTCGCCCCGTCGGTATAGAGCTGAACTTCGTCGAGGGCTTCGAGCGTTTCCGGGATCGGCTCCATGAAGCGTCCGTACCCGAGGTGGCGCCGTCACATTCCGCGCGAGTCGCGATGCGCCGCGAGAAGCCGGGGAAGGAGTCGATGTCCAACGAGCAGTCCGTGTTTCTCGGCAGAAATCAGTGGCCTGTGTCGTCAGGTCACGCGGTTGCCCCACAGGAGAAGCGAACCGACCGGTTGGGCATCAGATCTTGCTGCACGCTCCTCTGGGCGGGGATCCTTACGGCTGAGGCGTGGTGGGCGGGAAGAGGAGGACGAGCGCGGCCAGGCGTCGGTCGTGCGCGTGTATAGCTTGCTCAGCGATGGACCGCGCCGCCGGACTGGCGCCGGCGATCATCTCGGCGCGAGCCGACTTCAGCGAGGCATGAGCGTGTGCTGTCAGGTGGTCAGCGAAGACGCGGTCCTGATGCGCATCTTGCAGCTCAGGCACCGCGTTGGGGAATGGTGTAGAAGCACCGAGGTCGTCGAGCCGACCCCAGACGCTCAGCGCTGCCGTGATCGCGGCGAGCTGGTCGGCCTGCTCGGCTAGCGCCAGACGAGCCAGTGCCCGCACGTGGTGGCTGCGTCCGGAGGTGGCGACGGCCCGGCTTGCGGTCATGATCGGCCCCAGCGCGGCGCTCGCCTCCTCGAGGTAGTGGACGTCCGCGGCGTTGCCGTCCCGCCGCCGCTTCCCGGAAGCCCTTGCAGAGGTGGTGGCCGAGGTCGTCTCGGCAGTCGTCTCGGCAGCCGTCTCGGACGTCGTCCCGGGGGTCGTGGAGGCGGTGCTGGAAGCTGGGCGCGAAGCGGACATGGTGGTGTTCCCTGCTACTGGTGGGCGGTCGAGGACGAGCGGGCACGGGTTCAGTGCTAGACCCCCATCGGAAGGTCGTCCTGGCTTGATCGTTCGTGCGGAGGGGCCAGGGACGGCAGCGCGGCCAGGGCTTCGAGGTCCCGGATGACGGCCCACGGGGTGGACGCCGGCGTCGCCCGCAGCACCTCGAGCAGGCTGTCGACCGACTTGGCGACGGTGAAGGCCAGTCCCGCTCGCTCTCGTACATCGGTAGGGACCGGTCCAAGAAGCCGCGCGGCGACGATGCCTCGGGCCAGCGCCTGGGCATTGTCGGGGGCGACCAGCGCGAGTGCCCCGCAGTCGGTTTCGGGCAGTCCGCCGTCTTGCGAGGCGATCACGCGGCACCCGGCGTGCTGCGCCTCGATGGAGAGGATGCCGAAGGTCTCGTGCCAGTACTGGCTGTTGGAGGGCATCACCACGACGTCGTGCTCGGCAAGTAGCGCGGCCATGCCGGCCGGCGTACGACGCGCTGCCACCAGCTCGAGGCCCGGGTTCGTGGCGAGCATCTGCTCGATGATCGCGCCTTGGGTCTTGTCGGATCCGGCGCGGGTGACGGTGACCGACACCTCGGGGCGCTCGAACAGGTCGGTGTGAAGCATGGAGAGGAGGGTGAAGATCCCCTTCTCCGGCGTCAGCCGGCCGGCATACAGCACGCGCGTGGGGCCGGAGTGGTTCGCCCGTGGCTGGAGGGCGAACGCCGACTCCGCGAACGGATAGACCACGTGCACGGTCTCGAGACTGACGTCGAGGAAGTCCGACCACAGCCTCGCGGCGAAGCGACTCGTGGCGATCAGCGTTCGGTCGCGGGTCCCGGCGGTCACCGCATCCCGCTCCTGGTCGCGCAGCGGCGGAGGAACATGGAGGATCTGGTAGGCCGGGTGCCGCGTCGCCACGCGTGGCGCGTCGCTGACGAAGACCACGATGTCGTCGAGACGACCTACGTCGTCGAGGGTTGAGACGGAGTGGAACGGCACGTCGTCGAAGTCGTCACGCCCGTCCGACTCCCCGGCACCCACGGTTACGACGCGCGCGTCGAGGCCACGCCGGTTGAGCTCACGGACCTGGCCGACCGTGAAGTTCTCAGAACCTCCGGTGCCGGCCGGCAACCCCTTGCCGGGTGACCAGACGAACGAGATCACAAACGACCAGAGGAGAACGTAGGACTTGAGTAGAGAAGGGACCGTGCCGTGCTGGGGCGCGAGGTCATCGCGTCACCACCCGCCGTCGCCGAAAGTGCCAGTGCCCGCACGCCCCGGAGCCCGGGGCGTCGGCCTACCACCTGCAGTTGTGAGACCAGTCTATCGGAGCCCTGGGCAGCGCGTCGCACCTCGTTGCACTGCGGCAGGCTCACGCTGGCAGGGTCCACAGCGGAACACCAGGCCCGGCTGGCCCGTGACATAACCGCCCCGATGGTCACCGTGGACGGCCTGGCCAAGAAGGAATGACCCCGTGCACGCGTCGACAACACCCGGCGCGGCTCGCCGCCGAGCTGGTCAGCGACTTCGGGCGGAAGCACACCGGCCGAGAGAGGCCGAACGAGGAACTCCGGACACTGCTCGCTGCCACCGGCGCCGGTCTGCTCGAACTTCACGGCATCGGACCCTTCGGCGCGGCCTGCTGTTGGTCGGTTGCCGAACATCGCAGTCACCAACTACAGCGAAGAAATTGCAGTTCAGGCCGGCCCGGCGCTCGACCACACAGCAGACCCGGGGATCCGGAGTACATTGGCAATGGCGAGAGTGGCCGCGCCGACCGTCGAGGCGGAACGCAACGTTAGCTCTTCTCCAGTATGCGAAGCCGCCTCTGAGGTACGCCCTCAGGCGGCGGCTTTGCGTCCAGACATAGCGCGTCACGGACAACCCCAGAACCGGCCAGGAGACTTCCCATGGAGGGTGCGTCGCGGTAGGTCCAATTCGCGGAGTGCGACGGGTGCTGACTCGAGGGATGCGCGTCATTCTGGAGCCGGGGTGCAGCGGCTCCTCGAGGCGCTCATCGGTGCCGGCGTTCCCGGCGTGTACGGGGTGGGGGAGCGGCCCGCGCCTGCTCAGGGCGCGGTCGGGCGCCGGACCGGAGGGCGGCCACGGACGCCCACCGTGCGGGGCGCGAGCCACCAGGCGAGGGAGGCGATCGCCAGGCCGGCAGGCACGTCGACGGCGAAGTGCCAGCCCAGGTAGACCGTGGCCACCATGGTCCCGGCCAGGAACACGGCGAGCGCGATGGTGGTACGACGACGCCGGTGCCACCACGCCAGCCCGAGGATCGTCGCCGTGACGCCGACGTGCAGGCTGGCGAACGCCGAGACCTGGGCGAACGCGTCGGGGGCGTGCGGGTGGGCGAGCAGGTGGTCGCGCTGCGCCAGGTAGCGAGCCTGGTTGCTCTGGATCACCATGTCCGGCAGGCCGGCGAAGTCGCCGGGCTCGGCGTGGAAGGGCCCCAACGAGGGGATCAGGTAGTAGGTCGCCGTGCCGAGAATCCAGACCCAGGCGAAGGCCGCGATCCCGACCAGGGCGTCGCGCATCCGCGTGGCCAGCACCACGGCTGCCGGGAAGGAGAGGATGACCAGGGTCCCGAAGGACTGGTACCAGGCAGTCAGCACCCATGCTGCGGCGTGCTGGCCCAGGAGGTCGTGCAGCAGCACGGCCGGGCTGTGCCCGAGGAACAGCCACCGGTCCCACTCGGTCAGCATCGCGTCACGCGGGGCGTTCAGGACGTCCCAGCTCTTCAGGTTGCGGTAGGTGAGGTAGGTCAGGTGGTACGCGAGCAGCGCTGTCCATGCGAGGGTGATCCGGCCTGCTGTCCACCGCTCGCGGATGGTCGTCCACACGCGCGGGAGGGTCCGGCGGCCGTCGTTGCGGAGAAGTCCGTCGAGGGCGACGAGCCCGACGAAGACAGCTGCGGTGAGGGCGATCCGGCTCGTCAGAACAGCCCCGTGCGGGTCGCGGAACGGGATCCCCACCTGGACCGACCGGATGGTGCCGACGGCGACGAAGGCGCTCACAAGAAGCCACAGTCGTGCGGCGCTCGTCCACGTGGCAGACGCCGTCCACGTACGGGCGCTGGCTTGCTGCGGTGCGCTCATGGGCTCGCGAGAGCTGTTGGCTCGGCTCCGGCGAGTCGCACGTCGTCCTCTGCCACCAGGATCTTCATCGGGTGCCCCCTTCCCGGCGCTGCCAGACGTGCCAGTCGCGGTACTCCACTCGGTCAACGTAGTGGTCCTGCGGGTACTGCGTGTCCATCGCGCCGACGGCGTCGGGCACCCAGCGTCGGGCGCCCGTGATCACACGTGGCCCAGCGCCTTACTGTGGCTGGGTGCTGGTCGCGACTGCGAACATCCTCGATCGTCTGGACCGCGACCGCGCGGCGCAGGCGCTCGCCTCGGTGCTCGAGCACGGCCCCGATGTCGTCGGCTTGCAGGAATGGGGCCCCACGCGTCGCCAGATCCTCCGAACCCACGTCGCCTACACATGGGTCGCGCCGCTCTACGGCGGGAACGCGGTGGGATTCCGCCGAGACCGCTTCGCGCTTCTCGGGCACGGTCTGCGCCTCGTCGGCAACGTGGGCCTCGCAGATCGCCGCGTCAGACCCATCCGCATCCTGCCGCCACGTGTGACGACGCTCGTGCGTCTCCAGGAGCGAGCCACCGGCTCGGCGACGAGCGTGCTCAACTACCACCTCGTCCCGGGAGCCCAGGCGCGCGGCACCTACCGCGCCGACCGTCCCCTGCTCACCCGCCGCCATCGGAGCGAGACACGACGCCTTGGTGCGCTGGTCACCCAACGGCTGGCCGCCGATGACGCGGTCATTGCCATGGGCGACTCGAACTTCGACGGCTTCGCGCTTCCCGGGCTCGTGTCAGCGTGGTCCGGTCGCCGCGATGACCCGGTCGGGACGCTCGGGTCGAGCCGCAAGATCGACGACGTGTTCGGCGCGGTCCCGGCCAGTGCGGTCTCCCTCGTCCGCACTGCTTCCGACCACGCTGCCGTGCTGGCCCATCGTCCGGACTGACATCAGCGGTTCGAGTTTCGTGACGGCTCGACGTCCGGGGTCGTGGGGAAGTCAGGCGCCCAAGGAGCCGACCGCGAACGAGACCACGACCAGCGTGACGAGGAGCGCGGCGGTGGCCTGGATGCCCATCAGGATCTTCGCCCGGCTGGTCAGGGGCATGGTGTCGGTCGGGCTGAAGGCGGAGGAGTTGGTCAAGGACACGTAGAGGTAGTCGACGAAGTTCGGGATCCATCCGCCGGACTCGCTGGACGTTCGACTGACCTCGATCACGGCGTCGTCGTTCTCGTCCTGGGAGAACCGCCAGTCAGCGGACGGCATCTTCGAGCGTTCCACGCGGCGGCGAGCAACTGGCCCACCCCGGTCCAGCTCCCAGAACAGCAGACCGAAGCCGATGACGTTGGTGACCCAGATCTGTATCGCTCCCACGAGCAGAGGGCTCCCACTCGACGAGCTGTGGGACAGGGTGGACACGAGCAACCCCAGGAGCTCAGGTTCGTGAGGATCATCAGGCCCGCCAGGCCGATCGAGGCCCATCTCGACCACCGCGTCTCCCTCGTCATGCGACGAGGATTGGTCACCACCAGTGCGACCAGGAGGAACAGCTCCACGATCGGGGTGGCCAAGCGATGGGTGAACAGCAAGGAGCTCGGGAGAAGCGCGTACACCACGAGGGCGACGACCACCGCGACAGCCGGCGGAAGCCTGTTCTCCCCCGACGCCGAGCGCCGACCCTCCTCCAGAGGACCCGGATGGTCGCTGATGTCCGTGTCCGACACCTCTAGGGCGTACCTGCGCTGGCTGTGTGGCCGATGACGGTGACCGGGATGCCGAGGTGTCCCAGGCGGTGCTGAAGGTCCTGGTGGAGACGGATCGTGAGCGCGTGCTCGTGGACCGCGAGCATGATCTCGTCGACCGGTTCGGCGTGCAGGACGTGCTCGATGGTGTCCATCGGGTCGTGCTGGACGGAGACGGAGCCCACGACGTGGCCTGCGGCGGCCCGTTCGAGCTGGGGGAGCGTGGCACGCAGGACCTGCTCGGCCGCGGCGGCCTTGTCGTGGCGTTCGGGGTGGAGGAGGTGGACCTCGGCGCGAGCCGGGTTGGGGACGACGACGCGGAACTGCGTCGGGGTCTGCGCGGTCTTGCTGCCGGATCGCGTCGAGCAGCTCGGGGGTGGGGTCAGCGGTGTCGGTGACGATCAGCACGCGGCGGGGGTGGGTGTCGTTCACGGGGTGCTCCTGGTGGTCAGGTGGTGTCAGGTGGCGGGTCGGTCCTCGATGCGTCGCGGTTGTTCCTCGGTGCGGTCGACCTTGGTGATGGTGAGGTAGACGACGGTGGCGGTGATGGCGCCCAGGAAGAGCAGGGAGGTCCACAAGGTGCCGAGGCCGAGCCCGCCCTCGTCGCGGGGGGCGGAGAGGAAGTCGCCGATGTTGGCTCCCAGCGGGCGGGTGAGGATGTAGGCCAGCCAGAAGGACAGCACCGGACCCATGAGGCCGGTTCGCCAGCCGAGGAAGATGGCGGCGATGAGACCCGCGGGGAGCAGGATCGAGGGGCCGGGACCCCAGCCGGTGAGCTCGAGGGTCCAGTCGCCGACGGCGGTGCCCAGGGCGAAGGTCACGAGCACGACCAGCCAGTACCAGGCCTCGCGCTGGGTGGTGTTGATCGAGTGGATCGACAGCGTGTGCTCACGGGCGTACCAGAGGCTGAAGACGACGGCGAGGAGGACGGAGAACGTCACCGAGCTGATCCACAGCGGTACGCCTCGCGCGTCGGTGAGGTTGTCGGTGAGCAAGGTGCCCACGACGCTGATCAGCACCACCGCGAGCCAGTAGACCCACGGGACGTAGCGCGCCCGTCGGAACTGGATGACCAACGCGATGACCAGGGCGACGCCGAAGAGCAGCGTCGTGTTGGTCAGGCCGAAGCCGAGGGTCTCGTTGATGTAGTCGGCGAGGCTCTCTCCCACGGTGGTGCACAGGATCTTGATGACCCAGAACCAGAGGATGACCTCGGGGACCTTGTTCGCCAGACGGTGGGTGACGGTGTCGGTGCTCATGCGCACCACGATGGAGCCCGCCACCTGACCGTAACCTGACCAGGTACGACGCGTGCTCCGGCGCTCGGTCGTCACTGGTCGAGCCACCGGTCCCGTCGTGCTGTGAGTCCCAGACGTTCTGGAGGATGTCGAGCTTGGAGACGACCATGCCCCGATGCCGCATCAGGAAGTGCAGGAGGCCGTACTCGCGCGGGGTGAGCTCGATGACGACGCCGCCTCGGCATACCTGTCGCGTCGAGGGGTCCAGGCTGAGGTCGCCTGCGGCGATGATCGGTGGGCGGGCGACGCCGCCGCGGCGGATGAGAGCTCGCAGCCGGGCGACGAGGACCGGGAAGGCGAACGGCTTGACGAGGTAGTCGTCCGCGCCGAGGTCGAAGGCGTCGACCTGGTCGTACTCACCGTCCTTGGCGCTCAGCATCATCACGGGTGTCCAGACGTCGGCGGCACGCAACCCACGGCACACGTCGTAGCCGTTCAGCCGCGGAAGCATGATGTCGAGGACCACGGCGTCGTACGAGCTGCTGAGGGCCATCTCCAGTCCGGTCTGGCCGTCGGCCGCGATATCGGTGAGCAGACCCTCGGCATCGAGGCCTCGCTTGACCGCACGGGCCATGGCACCGGAGTCCTCGACCATCAGGATGCGCATGACGGCATTCTCGCCATCCCTGGCTCACGACGGCTGTGAGTCCTCTCAGCGTCTCTCAGCCGGGTCACAGGCACGGATCGGCAGGGTGGAACACATCTGACCGACCCACCCACGAGAGCACCAGGAGATCCCATGAAGTCCACCATGTCCGGTCGGTTCCGTCGCAACGCGGCGGTCATCGCGGCCGCCTCGATCGTTGGCGCACTTGGCATCGGCGGCCTCGTCGGCGCCAACGCGGCCGACAACGACTCGTCCGGCGGCAGCTCCTCGACGACGCAGACGTCCGATGGCGACGGGGAGGTACCCGACGCGCAGGAGAACGAGGCCGACCAGAAGAACGACGGTCCGGAGCAGAACGAGGCCGACGAGGTCGACGAGGCCGACGAAGGTCCTGAACAGGGCGAGACCGCCGACGACCAGTCCGATGGCGAGACCAATGACGACGCCACCGACACCGGTCCGGACGCCGACCCCAACGAGCCCGGACACCAGGACGCCTCGGACACGTCCTCGGCTGAGTAGGCCTTCTCGAGCAGCACCCGGATCAACGCGGCGCCCCGGTCAGGTCACAGGCCGGGGCGTCGTTCGTCCCCTCTCCACCGAGCGGGGAGATGGGACCACTGGGGCCGGTGAGCGCAGCTGACACGTCGAGCACGTGGCGGACGCTAGGCGGCTCAACCTGCCATGGACCTGACTGTGGAAGGCGCGTGGATGCGATGGGTCGCCTCATGACGCCGCACGCGTGCTGGATGAGGCAGGCTCCAGACCGATGGCTCCAGGAGCGTTCCGCACTCACCGCCACGACCGACCCGGCGCGGACGGTCAGGTGGTGGGCAGGTCCGCCGGCACATCCTGTGATCGTGGAGAAGGAGACGAGCCGCGACCTCGACCTGAAGGAGAGTCATGATGGGCCCCGATCGCCGCCCGTCCGTGGCGTACGTCCTTCCCGTGTACAACGAGGCGGAGGGCATCGAAGCGTTCCATGCCGACCTCGTCGAGGTCGCCGCCTGCCGACCGGACCTCGACGTCGAGTTCGTCTACATCGACGACGGGAGCCGCGACGACTCGCTGTCTCGACTGCTGGCTCTGCGGGAGACCGATGCACGAGTCACGGTGGTGGCCCTCGCACGCAACCACGGCCACCAGGTAGCGGTGACGGCAGGTCTCGACGCCTGCGTGGACGTCGATGCCGTCGTCGTGATGGATACCGACGGCCAGGACCCGCCGGCGGTGAGCCTGCGGATGCTGCCGCTGTGGGAGAACGGGGTGGATGTCGTCTACGGCCAACGACGGAAGCGCCAGGACACGTGGTTCAAGAGGGCCACTGCGTCGACGTTCTACTGGCTGCTCAACCGGGTCTCGGATGTCGACATCCCGCGCGACGTCGGTGACTTCCGGCTGATGGACAGGCGGGTGGTCAGGGAACTGGCGCGCTATCGCGAGCACGACCGGTTCCTGCGCGGGATCGTCGCCCAGATCGGCTTCCGTCAGGAGGCCGTCGTCTACGACCGCGCGGCGCGCACGACCGGGACGTCCGGTTATCCGCTTCGCGCGATGATGAGGCTCGCCGCGAGCGGACTCCTCGGGTTCTCCACCATGCCGCTCCGGATGATCAGTCGCATCGGGGTGCTGATCTCCATCGTGAGCGTCGGCCTCGCCGCCTACGCCTTCGGCGTCCGCGTCTTCGACCCGGACCAGGCCGTGCCGGGATGGGCCTTCCTGGGCGTGGGGATGTTCCTACTCAGCGGCCTCCAGCTGGTGATGATGGGCGTGATCGGCAGCTATCTCGGGCGGGTCTACGTCGAGGCCCAGGGCCGCCCCCTGTACGCCGTCGCGTCAGTGTCGAGAGGCACGCGCGAGCTCACCGAACGGCTGGAGCCGGGGCGGCGGTGACGCTCGGCTGGGCCGCTGTGTTGCTGGCGACGTCATCGCTGAGGTCGTACATGAGGCGTCCGTCCACGCTCACGGCGCGGAATCGAGGCGCCACCCATGCCTCGATCGCCTGGGCGGCTGGCCCGTACGTCCCGCCGGGGATCAACCAGTGGATCCGGCCCGACCACGCGAGCGCCTGGAACCGCGTGAGGGTCGGGATCGGGTCTGTGCCCTTGTAGCCTCCGATGGCCATGACCGGGCGTCCCGTTGCCACCTGCCAGGCGGCGGCAGATCGCGCCCCCATCGCAGCCGCTGCCCAGGTGTAGTGCTCAGCGTCCGACACGACTGCCGCGACTGCCGACGTGCTGAGGGTTCGATAGAGGTCGGCGCCCGGGCGGACCGGGCTGGAAGCGGCCACCGGGGCGGCCTCGGGAGCGCCGTGGCCCGGCCCAGCCATCGGACCGGACCCGACGTGGGCCAGGCGCATCGTCTCGAGGACGAAGACGGCGGGTGCAAGCAGTGCGACCACCACCATCGCGAGTGCCACTCCCGCCGTCAGCGGGACGCGCGTCCTGGCAGGGGCGAGCGCAACAGTCAGGAGGCCGACAAGGAAGATCGGAGCGGCAGTCCACGCGAGGTAGGAGCCGTCCGCCACCATCGAGGCGACAGCCAGCGTCGACGTCACGAGTGTCGTCCCGACCAGCAGCAGCTGCACGCCGCGCTGGTTGCGGCGCTTCCACGCCGTCCACGCCCCCGTGCCGAGCACCGCAGCGATCGGCGGCGCGAGCACGACGGTGTAGTAGGAATGGAAGATCCCGGCCATGACAGCGAACGTCGTGGCGTAGGTGACGAACCATGAGGTCCACATCGTCAAGCCCGCGCGGACGTCGGCCTCAACCGATCGCTCGCGGCTCGTCGTCCAGGCGAGTCCACCGAGGATCACCGCTGCCGGGACGAGCCACATCACCTCGGTACCGACGTCGGTGCGACCGATCCGGTCGAGGTTGGATGACGCCAGTCCGCCGCCCGAGGAGCCGGTGATGCGCTCCACACCGTTGTAGCCCCACGCCAGCTGGACGATGGAGTTGCTCGACGAGCCGCCGATGAACGGACGTGCGACAACGGGCCACAGCGCGACGATCGCGACCCACCAACCGGCCACCGCTCCGAGCGAGATCCCCGCGATCGTGAGACTGCCGAGTCGCGACACGAGTCGACCTCGGCCGTGGACGAGGAACGTGAGTGCGAGGGCGGGCACGACGATGAGCCCTTCCAGCATCTTCGTGAGGAATCCCAGTCCGCACAGGGCTCCAGCAAGCGCGATCCAACGAGTCGACCGGTGACCGTCGAGTGACCGCAGCGTGGCGTACCCAGCGCCCACCAGCAGCAGGGTGAGCATCGCGTCCGGATTGTTGTAGCGGAACACCAGCGCGACGACCGGCGTGAGGGTGAAGGCGACGCCGGCGAGCACGGCCGGCATGACGGCCCCTGTCGAACGTCGTACACAGGCATAGAGAATCGCCACGCACGCGACCCCCTCGACCGCCTGGGGGAGCAGGACGCTCCACGACGTGAGTCCGAACATCCGCACGGACAAGTCCATCGGCCACAGCGCGAACGGTGGCTTGTCGACGGTGACGGCGTTGGCGGCGTCGAGCGACCCGAAGAACATCGCCTTCCACGACTCGGCTCCAGCCTGTGCGGCCGCCGAGTAGTAGACGTTCGCAGTGCCTGAGACGTCCAGGTCCCATGCGAAGACGAGCGCGGAGGACAGGAGCAGCGCTGCCAGCGGGAAGCGTTCATCGTCGAAGCGAGCCAGGGCCACCCACTGATGGTGGGACAGCCGGCCTGCCTCGAACCTGACTGTGTGGGGATCCGTGGAGCTGGGTCGGACCAGGCATGAGAACGTGCGCTGGATCGCGCACCGCAGCAGGCGGACCATGAAAGGAGAGAAGCCCCTACCTGAGGAGGACATTGTCATGGGCGGTTCACTCAACATGGTCGGTTACGGACTGTCAGCGATCGGGCCCGGAGTCGGCATCGGTCTCATCTTCGCTGCCTTCATCAGTGGCACGGCCCGGCAGCCTGAGGCGCAGGAGCGATTGCAGACGATCGCCATCCTCGGCTTCGTCCTCGCCGAGGCGCTGGCGATCATCGGCATCGCGCTGGCGTTCGTCCTGTAGCGCCCGCGCGGCCCGTCGCCGCCACCACCTCGCCGCCAGCACGACGAGGAGGAGGCCGGCCAGCACCTCACCGACCGTGCCCAGCCTGCTCGCCAGGACGCGGTACGACGCGCCGGCCAGGTAGCCGGCGACGGCCACGGTGGTGGCCCACAAGGCGCCGCCGATGACGTTGGCGACGAAGCTTGCGGCCGAGGTCGCTCATGCCTGCAAGGCCGGGACCAGGGCGCGCAGGCTCACCCGCCCCTCGTGCGCGACCACATCGCCGATGATCACGGCCGTCTCCCCGGGCACGAGGAAGAGCGCAGCCTCGGCCGCCGGCAGGAGGAAGACCGCGCCGAGGAGGAGCCAGGGCGGGAGGGAGGTGAGGACCTCGAGGATCCCGTCGATCATCGTCGTCCCGCAGTGTCGGGTCGTCGGAGCGTGGTGGGCGGCCCCCATCGGGTGGCGGTGACCGCGCTCGTGGCGGACGTGCACGTGGGCGTCGGTCGCGAGACCCGCTGGCGGAGGTAGATGCGGACGCCTCCGCAGTCGGCGACCGGGTGGTACTGCGTCCCGACCAGCCTCGCGACCCGGCTGGTGTCGAGTCCCCAGGAGGACACCTGTCGCAGGACGACCAGCCAGGTCGGGCGACGGCTCCCGGCGAGGACGGTGTGGAGGTCGGTCAGGTGCGGATCGCGCGTCCTGATCGGCAGGCTCCACAGGTTCGCGTAGGGCGACGACATGCCGGCTGCGAGGTTGACGCGCGGGTCGCCGTACAAGGTGGTGAGGGTGTCGCCCGGCTCACCTGCGCGCGCCACAGCCGCGCCGACCGTGGCCGCGGTCGGCGTCGGTGGGACGACGAGGGTGGCCCCGAGCGCGGCCAGCGCGGTCAGCCCGGCCGCGGCCAGGGTCGCCACTCGCGCCACGCGGTCCGCCCGACCGGAGAGCACGCCGACGGCTACCGCGGCCGGGACGACGAGCTGGACCAGGTAGTGGCGCCAGTAGCCTCCGCCGAGAGCCGCGGACGCGAGGTCGAAGGCCATCGTGGCCACGAGCGCGACCATGACCGGCTCCCGGTGCCAGCGCCGCACGCTGGCCACGACCGCCACCGTGATCAGGACGAGGCCGCTCCGCACCCACTCCACACCGAGCGCAAGCGCCCGCACCTCCGCGTACGTACCGCCGCCCCCCTCGGCCACGACGTGAGCGGCCTGCACGCGGAACGCGTACATGGCCTGCCAGGTGTCCGCGAGCGACGTGCCGTGGAGCACCGCCCAGCCACCGACGATCGTCGCCGCGGTCGCAGCGCCGACCGTGAAGCCACCCGCCACCGCCGCGGTCCGGACGGGACTACGGCCGCCCGGTACCCCCGCGTGGACCGCCAGGACCGCGGAGAGGACCGCCGCGAAGACGAAGACGTCCACGATGTTCTGCTTGACCAGGACGGCGCTCGTCGCGGCCAACCCCGCAGCGGCGGCGCGCCACGCCGCGGCTGCCGTGCGAGGTGCGCCGACGACTCCGACGAGCGCCCAGACCCCGAGGGCCACGAACGGCGCGGCGAGCAGCTCGCCGTTGACCTCCTGGGCGCCGAGCTGCGGAGCCACGAGCAGCGCCGCTGCGATGACGGCACTCCACCTGGCGGCCGGGCGCCCGCCGACCATCCGGGCGGTGGCCGCGCACGCCAGGACGGTGACCGCAACGGCCGCGCAGCCGAGCAGACGCAGCGGCACGATGCCGCCCGCGGCGGCCGCGAGCTGGTAGATCCCGATCAGCAGCGGTGGCCGGTCGACCCAGTAGCGGCCGTACAGGGAGCCGCCCCCGGGGGACCACTGGCCGGCGACCTGCAGGAACCCGGCCTCGTCCGGAGCGGCGGGTGCGTGCAGGAAGGGGACCCGGAGACTCAGCGCGACGACCAAGGCGATCCACTCGACAGGGAGGACGGGAGAGCGCCTGGCTGCGACTGCCGGCGTACGGACGGTGTCCCGCCCCTCGCGGTCCATCACGGCGAGAGCGTCGTCGGCGGCGCCGTACCTGCCCGACACCGTGGTCGCGTCCCCGGTGGTCATGGTGCAACTGTCGGGCGCACCACCTGCAAGCCACCTGACCGTCCCCGGCCGCTCGGTGCTCGGCACGGAGCGGTTCCGGGAGGTGGGCCGCACGCCCGGGAGGCAACTGCTCGACGACATCTTCGCGTCCTGCGCGAACGGCCCCGCCCCGCGCGGGAGCAGGGAATAGTCTCCGAGCGCTCGTGTTCACTAGGTGTGCGCGCCATCGACCCATCTCCTGCGGCCGTGACGCGAGCACGGACACGGCTGGGGCGCGGCTGCGGATCCGCAGCCAGCATCGTCGGCATCCAGTACCGGCGCGTGCTGGCCGAGCTGGGCCGGTTCCTCACCGTCGGTGGCGTGGCGACGATCGTCGCCTTCGTCATCTTCAACGGCCTGGTCCACGGCTTCACCACCGGTCACCACGCACCCCTCAGCGACCAACCGATCCTCGCCTACGTGCTGGCCAACAGCGTGGGCATGGTGATCAGCTACCGCGGCGCCAGGAGCTGGGCGTTCCGCGACCGCCCGCCGCGTCACGCGGACGGCGGCCGGTCGGCGTACGTGCTGATCAACCTGGTCACGATGTCGCTCCCCATCGCGTGCCTGGTCATCAGCCGCGACGTGCTGGGTCTCGACGACCCCGTGTCGGACAACATCGCGGCCAACGTCATCGGTCTCGCGCTGGGCCTCGGCGCGCGGTTCTACCTCTTCCGCCGGTTCGTCTTCCGACGGCCGGCCACGCCGGCGAACGACGTCGTCCGCACGTCCGAGCTCGTCGCCATCAACCACCCCTGAGCACGTCGGAGCAGCTCGGACGAGGACTGATCGTCGTGCTGGGGTGACCCGACCGGGCGCAGGGGGACGGCCCGGTCGGGCCCGCGCGGCCGTTGCGTTGCTGACGACGCCGGTCCGCGCGTCCAAGGTGTAGCGGGCGTCCCATGGTCACTCGGGTCGTCGCGCTGCGTCCTCACCTATTTGAGGGTGCCCACGTGCCGCTCCCGGGTTCAGGCAGGACCGGCGTGGGCAGCGTCTCTGACGCGGCTGGCTCCAGGCCGTAGTCGGCGTAGACAGCAAAGCCGCTCATTCGGCGCCAGTGCGAGCAGGGTCCGCTTCACCCGGTCGAGGGCCGACTCGAAGCTGCCGTACGCGACGGTAGACATGTTCTCTTACCTCGGGACGTCGCGGAACCACGCTGCGCGATCGAGGGGGTCGGGGCCGTGGCGACGCCGTCGCGGCGGCTGCCCGCGCACGGGCGCGTGGTGGTCGAGTGCGGTCACCAGCACGCCTTCACCGCCGGTGAGGTCCGGGAGCCTCCCGGCGACGTCGGGAACGACCTCTGACGGCAGGTGTCCGACCAGCCGGGTGAAGCCGCCGGCGGTCGAGGTCTCCAGCAGGGTGGCCCCGAGCCGGCCCAGCACCGCGGCGACCGCCGGGTACGACAACGCGGGAAGCTCCAGCTCGAACCGGTCGACCGGGCGGCACACACGGGTGCGTGCCTCCTCGAGCGCGGCCGCGAGCACCACGGGCGCGAGGTGGCGGAAGTCGGCGGCGACCGTCGACATGGACTTGTCGAACGTCTGGTGCGGCCGGCTCTGTCGCGGGTAGTAGGCCGAGGCTGTCATGGTCACGACGCAGTCGGTGACCTCCCAGCCGTGCGGGCCCTGCCGCAGCCCGGCGCGTACGCCCTCCTCGGTCGCCGCGACGAACGCCGGCGGCAGGTTGCCGCGCTCGACGCCGGGGGAGAACTCCACACCGTGCCCGACCGGCGCGACCTCGACCCGCAGCCCGAGGCCGGCGAGGTAGGGGTTGCCACCAGCCCCGATGCGGTCGGCCGACACCCCGACCCCGATCACCCGCTCGAGGCAGACCGTCGAGGTCTCGAGGAAGCGCACGGCGACGCGGTAGCGCTCCTCGAGCAGGGCGGCCAGCACCTCCTTCTGCACCTCGCCGTGCAGGCTCACGGCCGCCTCACCGTCCGTCTCGTCGAACCGCAGGTCGATGAGCGGGTCCTCGTCGGCGAGCTCGGCGAGGCCCGCGTAGAGCGCCGTCCGACGGGTCGGGTCGACCGGCTCGACGAGGGCCTGGAGCGAGGCGGGAGTGAACCGGTGCACCCGACGCGCCGGCGGCCGACCGACGGTGTCACCGATCCGTGCGGACGGGCCCCGAACGACGGCGATCTGGCCGGCGCAGGCCACACCCGGGCGCAGGCCTTGCGGCGTCGACACCGCCACCTCGGTCAACCGAACCGGTTCTGCCGCGCCGAATGCCACCCGGTCACGGACCTTCAGCTCCCCCGACCACACCCGCACCCACGCGCGGCGTCCGCGCTCGTCGCGGTCGACACCGAAGACCGTGGCGGCTCGTTCGCCCGGTGGCATCGCGGATCTTGGAAGAAGGGTGACCAACGCGGCGCGCAGCAGCGGCAGCCCCGCGCCGGTGATGGCCGAGCCGCACAGCGCCGGAGTCAGCGCTCCGGTCCGCAACCCACGGCGCAGCGCCGCGCGGGCGGTTGCGTCGCTCACCGACCGGCCGGAGGCCCAGGCGTCGAGGACGCCGTCGTCGCCCTCGGCGAGCGCCAGCACCACGTCGTCGCTCGTCAACGGCACGCTGGTCACCCAGGCGTCCCGGGCGCCGCAGCCGTGCGCCTGCGTCAGGGCGACGACGTGCGGCGTGAGGCGGCGGCGCACCTCCTCGAGGACGGCGTCCACGTCGGCACCGGAGCGGTCCACCTTGTTGACGAACAGGACGGTGGGCACGCCGATGCGCTGGAGCGCCCGCCAGATCACCACCGTCTGGGGCTGCACGCCCTCCACGGAGGACAGGACGAGCACGGCGGCGTCGAGGACGCCGAGCGAGCGCTCGACCTCGGCGATGAAGTCGGGGTGGCCGGGGGTGTCGACCAGGTTGACGACCACGTCGTCGACCGCGAACGACGTGACCGCGGCGCGGATGGTGATGCCGCGGCGGCGTTCGAGGTCGAGCGAGTCGGTGCGGGTCGTCCCGGCGTCGACGCTGCCGGGTACGTCGATCGCGCCGGCCTCGAACAGCAGGCGCTCGGTCAGACTGGTCTTGCCGGCGTCAACATGGGCGACGATCCCGAGGTTGAGGGTGAGCGGGGGCGAGGTCACAGGGCAGCTCCACGGCTGGACGGAAGAGGGTCCGGGGCGTGGTGGGTGCTCGCATGTCTGCTCCTGTGTCATGGCCGTTCGGCCGGGCTCAGTCCCGACGATCGCACGCCGGACCTGCACCGCGCACTCCCTTTCCGTTGCGGCGCCGACCGGTGACGTCATCGGGCCATGGAGACCTCCTCCATCACCTCGCGGGAGGCGATGAGGTCGGGCGTACCAATCGCGGCAGCTCGACGCTCGTCGGGACGACCAGAACCCATGACGTTCCGGGGCTGCGGCTGGGGCCGCGCCGTTTGGGACACTGCGCACATGCAAAGCCCCCCACCTCAATCGCCGCCGCTGTCCGTGGACACCGATCACGTCGAACGTGGCTCGATGACGATGTGCAGCACGCACACCACGTGTCGACGCTGGCGACCGCGGCGGGGCCGCCCCGCCTGGTCTAGAGACCGTTGGTCTTCAGCCAGTCCAGGATGGCGTCGGCAACTTCCTTCCAGCCGCTGTCGATGGTCAGCGAATGGCCACGCCCCTCGAACTGCTTGAGCTCGGTGACCGCCCCGGAGTCGCGGTACTGCTTCAACGTCGAGCGGGTGACCACGTCGGGAACCGTGTGGTCTTCAAGTCCCGAGATCAGGAGGAGCGGTCCCCTGTCCTCGTTGGCCGTGTTCACCTTGGCCTGGGAGTGCATCACGAAGTTGGCAGCGGCAGCCTGGAACAACGGCCTGGCCGGCGAGGGGATGGTCCACTTCTCGTAGAGCTGATCGGACTCCTCCTCGCTGACTGCGTTCCCGAAGCCGAACCGGAACTCCTTCTTGTTGAGGGAGACCGCCTTGTGCAGATTGCTCGGGTTTCCCAACGCTGGCAGACCAGCGCGCAGCTGGGCCAGTGGAAGTGGGAGCACGCCCTTGATCTGCGCAGGGTCGATAGCGACCGCAGCTGCTCCGAGCCCTTGGCCCAGGAGCTTCTCGGCGATGAGTCCTCCGAAGGAGTGACCGACGATCACGGGAGGGTCGTCCAAGCCGTCGATGATGTCGGCGTAGTGTCCCGTCGCGTCGTTGATGCCGATGTTGGCTACCCGCTCGGGGTGCTCTCGAGCCTCGGCGACCGTGTCGGGCTCGCCGGGCCAGCCGGGGGCAAGAGGGCTGTAGCCCGCCCCACGGAAGCGTTCGACCCAAGGATCCCAGCTGGTCGCGTGCAGCCAGAGGCCGTGAATGAAGAGGACGGGTTTCGAGGCCATGACGGTCCCTTCCAAGGTCGAGTGATCCACTCTTTCCACGATCAGTCTCGGGTGACAAGCGCTCAGGCTGCGGCGGTCCAGACCGCCCGCCGGTGACGCCATCGCCGACTTCATGGGCCACACCGGCCGTGTCCGTACCGCGGACCAGACTCGGTCACCCCCAGCACGACGGCGGTCAGTCGTCGAGTACGTCCCCGTCGTCGCGGGTCCGCACCCAGGGCGGCGGCCCGAGACCACGGCCGCCGGGAAGGATCACGGAGACGGCCGCGATCGCTCCGTCGTCGTCCTCGAAGAGGTCGATCGTGAGCTGGCAGCCGAGCCCCGGTCCGCCGCCAGAGCCGGCGCCCCCGACCGTCAGCACGACCCGGGTGGGAGCGTCAGCGACACCGGACGGGCTCGACGTGGGGAGGCCGCAGGTGGTGGGCGGTGGTGGTCCACTGGTGATCGAGACCACCGGCTGTCCAAGGTCGTTTGCCACGGGGCGCACCGCGTACGCCACGACCGGGTCTCGCACGCGCCCACGCCAGTCGGGCGCGGTGGCCGAGTGGGTCCCGTCGGCCGTCCCGGCCGCCTCGCCGTCGACGTAGAGCCGCACCTCGGGCGCGAGGTGGGGGCGGGCCGAGCCGGAGACGAGGAAGCGCAGGAACGCCCACGCCTGGACGCGTCCGGCGGCGTCGGGAGGGCAGCTCCACGACGGGGTCGCCGTCGCGATGACGACCACGACCTCGTCGGGCCGGACCGTGTCGCCGGAGGGCGGCACGGACCCCAGCACCTGCCCGGCCGGATCACACTGGGGCACTGGGTCGACCCTCGACGAGAGGCCGGCGCGCTCCAGCGCGCTGACGGCCTCGGCGGAGGTGAGGCCTACGAGGGCAGGCACCGTCGCGGCCCTCCGCTCGACCTTCTCGGGGTCGGGCGGACCGGTCAGGATCGTGACCGCGAAAGCCGCCGCGACGCCGGCGACGAGCACGACGACGCCGAGCAAGGGGCGGCGAGACCGCCCGCCGAGCACCTCCTCACGCAGAGCGGGAACGACGACCTGGTCGGGGTCGGCGGAGCGCTCGATGCGGCGTCGCTGGTCCTCGATCACGCGATCGACCACCGCCGCGGCGCCGTCCGCCGGCACGCCGAGCTCAGTCGCCATCTCGACGAGTCTCCGGTGGCGCGCAGCTCGGTAGTCCTGGAGGTCCATCTATCGCTCCAGGTCCTGGCATCGGGAGGCGTGGAGCGCGTCGGGCGGGATTGCCGGTCCAGCGCGCCGCCAGCGATGCCCTCGACGACGAGCCACTTCTCGTCATCGGTGCGCACCATCTGCTGAGTTTCGCAGACCTGTCGGCGCGCCGGTCGTCATCGCGAGCGCCGCCAGCTGGGTCGACAGCTACCTGGTCGGCCAAACGGCTGCACGTGGTCGTCGCCTCCGACGACCAACAGCACGCGCGCACCGCTCGCTCATCGGCGGATCCGCGCACTCATCGCGGGATCCGGATGCTCTGCCGCGGGGTTCATGTCGTCTCGATCGCCGGATCGCTGAACTCGAACAGGACCGACTGGGGCGAGCTGACCTCGTCAACCAGAACCCTCAGGCGATGCCTCCCCGCACCGATCTCGGCCGGGGCATGCCAGCTCGTGTCCGCGACGCCCAGCAGGACGGCATCGCCAGAGGTCACGAACTCGTCGTCGTAGACGCAAGGCAGATCAGCGACGTGTGTACCGACCCAGACTTCGGCCACAGCGTCACCGTCCACCTCATGCTGGATGCCGACGGCTACCGCGTCGATGCTCGCGGCGACGCCGTACTGTCGAGCCGCGAAGGAGCTCGGAATGCGACCTCGCGTCCCAGACGACGACGAGACCCCACGGCCACCCGCGCGTGGAGGAGAGCAACCTCTGGGCGTCGTGCACGGAGCCAGCATGCCCGACGCCGACCCTGTCCTGGGCAGATCCGGACGCTCCCGCCGACTCCGGTCCAGACGACGTCGCTGCGCTGGGTCGCGGCTCAGTGCTGGTGGAGGCGGCGAACCATGGCGGCCAGCGAGCCGACGACCAAGCCAAGCAACGCGCCGACCAGGGCCGCCGGCACTGCGACCTCGAAGGTGGCAGCCCAGGCAGTTGGCGCGTACGTCCGCAACCCGACGATGAGCCCGACCAGTCCGCCCACAAGTCCTAGAACGAGGGCACCGAGGGCGGCGTGACGGACAGGAACAGGGCACTCCTGCAACGTTGTCCCAAGCGCTCGTCCGAGTCGGTTCACCTCCTCAGCCTAGGGTTCTCGCGGCGGCGTTGGCAGACATGCCGTCGATGTCCGCGCAGCGGCGAGGGCGTGGGTGCGTCACGTGCGGAGCTGTTCCCACCGTCCCTCGGACACGACCTCGACCACGCCGCTGCTCACCGTGATGGCCGTCTGGTCGTCGAGGGTGTACGCGGGCTGTCCGAGATCGGTGGCCCACCGCTCCGCCTCGGCCAGGGTGTTCTCCGGGAAGACGTCCAGGTGCGGGAAGATCGAGAAGTCCACGACGCTGGATGCGCGAGTCCGGGTCGCCGACCTTCGCGACTTCCACCCCATGGACGTCATACCGCCCCCGCCGCCCGGTGAGGTCGTCCCGGGCGGAAGCGGGTTCCAGCCGTGGAGGGCCCGCGCTGGCAGCGCCCGTCCGCTGCCACCGCTGAGTGCGCTCGCCGACCCCTGCACCTTGATGACGGGGGTGCACGAAGACCATCGAGATGTGCCCCCACCCAGCCCGGATGGTCCGCATCGCGTCGCCGATCCGGAACGGCTCAGCCAACGCCATCCCCGCGACGTCGTCGGCACGCTCGACCAGGACGAGCTGAGCCGTCGGATCACTCAGCTTCTCCCGTACCCGTCGGATCCTCGCCGGGTCGGGCTCGTTGCCCGACGAAGCGCGTGCCGCGTGCCAGACAGCGAGCGCGGCATCTCTCTTGTCCGCCAGCTCATCATGAGGGATCACCGCCAGTGACATCGGGATCACCCGGTCAGGCGCTGGTGACTCCGACGCTCCAGGTGACGCCGAAACGGTCGGTCAGCATCCCGAAGCCCGCGTTCCACGCCGATGCAGCGAGGGGCTCGACGATCGTGGCGTCGGTGCCGAGCTTGTCCCAATAGCCTTGCGCCTCCTCGAGGGTGTCGGCGTTGATGAAGACGAACCCGCGTGAGGCGGCTCCGGCCGCCCGGGTGCCGGCAAAGGGGACCCGGGCGGTCGGTTTCCCTGATCCAATGGGGTCGTGACAGCTGGACCCCCTCCGCAGTCCGACGGGCTGATTCGCCTGAACCTGCGTCCCCCGACCATGGGCAGCGGCCGTCACGCCCCGGCGGTACAGGTGGACGGAGTCCCGATCCCCGTCAGGGTCGGGGACAACCTGCTCAAGGTCTCCGCTGGGCGGCACCTGGTGCAGGCCGCGCCACGGTGGGACCCCGCCCGCGTCCGTACGCTCCACGTCCACGTCGGCCCCGGTGCTGAGGCCCGGGTGTTCTACGCGGACCCGGCATCGCGGTTCTTCGGCGGCAGCCTGGGCACGAGATACCGACAGGACTGGACGCTGCGATGCCTTCAGGCAGGGGGCGTGCTCGCGCTGCTCAGCATGCTGGCCGGGTTCATCCGCGCCTGACGCCCCTTGATCCAGAGGGGTGCCAGACCCGTGCACTCGACGCGACAGTCGGACGTCTGGCAATGCTGAGCGTCGTCGTCCCTGGGCTTGGGCCGCCTCGGCCTCAGGCGCGCCGCCCGATCACGGGGGAGTAGCGGTATCCGAGCTCGTCGTGCGGCTGGTTGCGGAGGGAGGGGCCTGCGAACGAGTCGCGCGTGGCGAACCGGGCCAACGCAAGCAGGCCGAGGAACATGAGGGAGACGGCGATGAAGGTCATGGCAGGTCCTTTCGTGCGGGTCCCGCGGGGGAGCGGGACATGGTGTTACTTACGATACGTTTTGCGTATCGTTTTTATTCCCGACCATGCTGCGGCCCGCCCGCTACACACGTCGACGGGTGTCTCGCGACCAGTGGACGGAGGGGGAGTGGCCACCCCGCGGCGGAGCCGGCCCGTTGTCGGCGCACGCGGATTCGGCGCTCGCAGCGCCGACTGGCATTCGGCGTGAACGTTGCTATGGTCGAGGACATGGAGGAGAACCTGGTGCTCGCGGCGGCTGTGCCCGACCGCACGTACCTGCCCTCCCACGTGCCGTCCGGCGCCGCTCTGCTCGCGATCGAGCTCAGCGAAGAAGCGCGCGGCATCCGCGGTCTCGACGTGCTGCGTCGCAGCGTCGACCGCGCCCCTCCCGCCCGCTGAGCTGACCGTTCCCGGGTGCACCGCCTCGCGGCACCCGTTGCTGGACGCGCTCCCCATCCGGGTCATCCGGCTGCGCCCGAGACCGTCTCGTGCGGCAGTCGACCCGCCTCACCGTGCGGCCACGTCGTCGTCGGCTGACCTCCGCGCCCACCTCACCCCCCGCCTCGGCCTTCCAGAAAGCCCCCTCAGCCATGCCCCAGTCCGTTGCCATCGTCGGAGCCGGAATGGTCGGACTCGCGACCGCCTGGCACCTCCAGGAACACGACATCGACGTCACCGTCTACGAGCGCGACCACGTCGGCGCCGGCTCCTCGTGGGGCAACGCCGGCTGGCTCACCCCCGCCCTCACCGCACCCCTGCCAGAACCTGCCGTCCTGCGATACGGCGTCCGCGCCGTCGTCAGCCCGTCCTCGCCCGTCTACGTCCCGCTCCGGCCAGACCCACGGCTGCTTCGCTTCCTCACCGGGTTCGCCCGCCACAGCACGGAGCGGCAGTGGGGACGCGGCATGCGCGCCTACGCCCCCATGAACCGTCGCGCCCTCGACGCCTTCGACGAGCTGACCGACAACGGTGTGGCGGCCAGCACCCGGCCCGCGGACCCGTTCCTCGCAGCGTTCCGCACCGCTGAGGAGAGAGCAGCACTCGTCGACGAGCTCGAGCACGTCCAGGACGCCGGCCAGGCCGTGAAGTACGACCTCCTCACCGGTCCGGAGGCCCGTGCCATCGAGCCGGCCCTGTCCTCCGAGGTCGGAGCAGTGGTTCGGCTGCACGACCAGCGCTACATCAACCCGCCGGCCTTCGTGGGAGAGCTTGCTCGAGCCGTCGTGGACCGCGGCGGCCGGATCGTCGAAGGTGCGTCCGTCTCCGGCGTCCGCCCGGACCACGGCGGCGCCTACCTCACCACCCGCGAAGACGTCGACGGCACCAACCGTTACGACGCCGTCGTGCTCGCCAACGGCGCGTGGATCGGGCACCTGGGTCGCCAGTTCGGCGTACGACAGCCCGTCCAGGCTGGCCGCGGGTACTCCTTCAGCGTGGCCGGCGAGCACCTTCCGTCCTCGCCGGTGTACTTCCCCGCCCAGCGAGTCGCCTGCACGCCGCTCCACGGCCCGAACGGAACACGGCTGCGCGTCGCCGGGATGATGGAGTTCCGAGCCCCCGACGCCGCCCTGGACCGACGCCGTGTCGACGCGATCGTCAACGCCGCGCGCCCCTTGCTGGACGGCGTCGACCTCGACGACCGTCGTGACGAATGGGTCGGGTCGCGCCCGTGCACCGCGGACGGACTCCCGCTCATCGGGGGCACCCGCGCACCCGGCGTGTACGTCGCGGGCGGGCACGGCATGTGGGGCATCGCCCTCGGGCCGTTGACCGGCAAGCTCCTCGCCCACCGGATCGCGACGGGAGTGACGCCGCCGGAGCTCGTGGCGTTCGACCCGCTGCGCTGACCTGCCTGCCCATCCACGACCTCGCAAAGGACATCCGCGTGCGCACGCACACCTACCAGCACCAGCAGACCACCCCCGTTCCCGACTCGACGCCGCCGGAGCACCGACCGAACACCGAGGACACGCCGGGCGCGTGGGACCACGTGACGATCCAGGCGCCCTCCAGATCGGCGTCGCCTGCCTGCTGACCGGCGCCGGGGGGCCTCAGCCCGGAGCGCGGCCCCCGTCCGGAGGGCCTGCAATGGCCGCGCTGAGCTGCTCGAGTGCGCCGGCCAGGCCGTGAGCGCCACCAGGGATCCTGGCCACCCCGTCGAGCAGCGCCGTAAGGCGGTGCTCGTGGACCGCCTCGAGGACGCCGTGACCGTCGCGGGTCAGCGCGACGAGCGCGGCGCGGCCGTCCTCCCTGTCCCGGGTGCGATGCACCAGCCCCTGGTCGACGAGGCGGTCGACGATCCTGCTCGCGTTGGACTGGTTGACGCCCAGGTCGTCGGCCAGGGCGCCCACCCGGCGTGGCCCGTCGGACGCGATCGTGAGCAGCACGCGGTGCTGCGGCACCGTCAACGCGACCGGAGCGGCAGCCACGGCCCGCAGTGTGATGCCCATCAGCACCCGGCTGACGTCCAGCAGTGCGTGGGCGGCGCGTAGGTCTGCTGCGAGCGGTCGGCTCTCGGTCTCGCTGTGGTTCACCGCGGGCTCACCCCTCTGGGTCTGTCTCCGAGCTGGCCTCGGTGCTGCACTGAGAGTCTATGCGGTTGCGCATGTACCGGGTGCCGCGAAGGCGCATCCGGGTGGACAGGAGGAGCCGTGACCGACCGGATCGCCGACATCTACGGGCCGCGTACGCCGCACGCGAGGGGGACCGTGTGGCCGGCCCGCGTCGACCAGTACCTCGAGCCGGGGGTCGAGGAGTCGTCCGTGGAGTCCTGGGTGCAGTCGGCGTGCCTGCTGTGCAGCAACGGCTGCGGGATGGACGTCGCCGTCAAGGACGGCCGGATGGTCGGGGTGCGGGGACGGGCCACCGACGTGGTCAACCACGGTCGGCTGGGTCCCAAGGGCCTCTACGGATCGACCGCGTGGGCGAGCGCGGGGGACCGGCTGACCCGCCCGCTGGTCCGGGAGGGCGCGCGACTGGTCGAGACCGACTGGGAGACCGCGATGGGCCGTGTGGTCGAGCGCTCGCGGGCGCTGCTGGAGGAGAAGGGTCCGCTGAGCCACGGGTTCTACACCTCCGGGCAGCTGTTCCTCGAGGAGTACTACACGCTCGCGGTGATCGGGAAGGCCGGGCTCGGCACCCCGCACATGGACGGCAACACCCGGCTGTGCACGGCGACCAGTGCCGCGGCGTTCAAGGAGTCGTTCGGTGCGGACGGGCAGCCCGGCTCGTACACCGACATCGAGCACTGCGACGCGATCTTCCTCTACGGCCACAACATGCCCGAGACGCAGACGGTGCTGTGGATGCGGATCCTCGACCGCACCCGCGGTGACGACCCGCCGCGCATCGTCTGCGTCGACCCGCGACGCACGCTCGTGGCGCTGGAGGCCGAGCGCACCGGCGGGGTGCACCTCGCGCCCAGGGTCGGGACCAACCTGGCGCTGATGAACGGCCTGACCCGCGAGCTGTTCGAGAACCAGTGGGTCGACGACGACTGGGTCGCCACGCACACCCTGGGCGTCGACGACCTGCGCTCGACGGTCGAGCCCTACACGCCCGAGAAGGTCGCCGAGGTCTGCGGCGTCGACGCCGACGACGTACGTCGCGCGGCGCGGATCTTCGGCGAGAGCGAGGGCGTGCTGTCCACGGTGCTGCAGGGCTTCTACCAGTCCCACCAGGCCACGGCGGCGTCGGTGGCGGTCCACAACCTGCACCTGCTGCGGGGGATGATCGGCCGCCCCGGAGCGGGCGTCCTGCAGATGAACGGCCAGCCCACCGCGCAGAACAACCGCGAGTGCGGCGCCGACGGCGACCTGCCCGGCTTCCGGAACTGGGACAACCCGGCACACGTGCAGCAGCTCGCCGACGCGTGGGACGTGGACGTGATGACGATCCCGCACTGGGCGCCCCCCACCCACGCGATGCAGATCTTCTCCTACGCCGAGGCCGGCACCGTCGGTCTGCTCTGGATCTCCGCGACGAACCCGGCCGTCTCCATGCCGGAGTCGGCGCGGATCCGACGGATCCTGGGTGGTGACCAGTGCTTCGTCGTCGTGCAGGACCTCTTCCTCACCGAGACCGCCGAGCTCGCCGACGTCGTCCTCCCCGCCGCCGGGTGGGGAGAGAAGACCGGCTGCTTCACCAACGTCAACCGGACGGTCCACCTGTCCGAGAAGGCCGTCGACCCACCGGGAGAGGCGCGCAGCGACATGGACATCTTCCTGATGTACGCCGACGCGATGGGCTTCACGAACAGGTCGGGGGAGCCGCTGATCGACTGGCGTACCCCCGAGGAGGCCTTCGACGCCTGGACTGCGGTCACCGCCGGCCGGCCCGTCGACTACACCGGCCTCTCCTACGACAGGCTCCGTGGCCCCACCGGCATCCCGTGGCCGGTGAACGAGGAACACCCGAACGGCACCGACCGGCTCTACGCCGACGGTGTGTTCCCGACCGACACCGACTACTGCGAGACCTTCGGTCACGACCTCGCGACCGGTGGCACGGTCACCGAGACCGAGCACCGGGCGATGAACCCTGCCGGCCGGGCGTTCCTGAAGGGGGCGGCGTACACCCCGGCGCACGAGGAGCCGTCCGAGGACCATCCGCTCCTGTACACGACCGGTCGCACCGTCTACCAGTTCCACACCCGCACGAAGACCGGCCGCTCCGGCGACCTCAACCGGGCGGCGCCGGACGCGTGGGTCGAGCTCTCGTCACGAGACGCCCAGGAGCGGGGGATAGAGGAGGGCGACTGGGTGCGCGTGGCCTCGCCTCGCGGTGCGATCGACGTCCGCGCACGCGTCGGGAACGTCATGGAGGGCGCCGTCTTCGCGCCCTTCCACTACGGCCGCTGGGAGCCCGACGCCGATCTCGGCGGCGGTCACGCGGATGCCGGCAGCCGGCTGGCCAACGAGCTCACCATGACCGTGTGGGACCCGGTCTCGAAGCAGCCGTCGTTCAAGACCGCCGCGTGCCAGGTGACCCGGCTACGGGCGGGTGACGGGCCCTCCCCGGCACCGACGACAGCGGCGTCCGCGCCCGACCCCGACCGCCCACCTCCGCCGCCCGAGCGCCGCCCGACGCCTACGAAGGGCGGTGGGCCGACCACCAGCACCGAGCCGTCCAGCATTCCGGAGTACGCGCTCGACCCAGCGCAGTCGTCACAGACCTCGACCATCTCGTCGGCCGCGACCTCGGCGAAGGGAGCCGAGTGATGCCGCACCTCACGACGTACATCGGCTTGGCTGACCACAGCGAGAAGACGCTCGCGGACTCGTACCATGCCGTCGCCGAGGGGCACGCTCACGTCACCGACATCTTCCACACCTGCCAGATGCTCGCCGAGTGGTCCGAGGACAACCGGAAGGCACTCGCCCCGATCGTCGAGCGCTACGGCGAGGCGGACGTCGACGAACCCGAACGGCTCCACGCCGCCGGCCTCGCCGAGGCCCGGGAGGGCGAGATCGGGCTGCTGCGCGACCTCCAGGACCTGCACGTGCTCGCGTCGCTGGTGCAGACGACGTGGACGGTGATCGCCCAGGGTGCGCAGGGTCTGCGCGACCGCGAGCTCCTGGACGTCGCGCAGCACGCGAACGGTCAGACCGCTCGCCAGCTGAGGTGGCTCGACACCCGGATGAAGGCGGCCGCACCACAAGCGCTCATCGTCGATCCATGACGCTCGCCCAGGTGCGCCATCACATGCTCCACGCCCCGGTGGTGCTTCCCGCCGCAGCCACCGTCGCCGACGTCCGCGACCTGTTTGTCAGCCTCCACGTGCACATGGCTCTGCTCACGTCGTCGGGCGCGGTCGGGGGACGCTTGGTCGGCACGCTGACGCGGGAGGACCTCGCCGGTGCGGCCTTGGGAGGACCCGCCCGGCCGCTCGGCCGGCTCGAGGGCCGGACCGTGCGCGCCGACCTCGCGGCTGAACACGCCCGCCTGGCCCTCCTCGAGAACGGGGTCCGCCGCGCAGCGGTCGTGGACGACGACGGCCTGCTGCTCGGCCTGCTCTGCCTGAAGCGTCACGGCAACGGCTTCTGCACGGACGCCGGAGTCGCCTCCCGCCGCTGAAGGGCGGCGACGCCCTGCTCCACGCCCGGACCGCGGCAGGTCCGGTTCCTTGCTCACGCCCTACGACCCGGGCTGGGCGGGCGAGGACGAGGACGCCATCGTGTCGCTGGCATCCGCCGTGCTCCGGCGGCCGACCATCGCCAGACGAAAGGTGAAGAACCGGACCAGCCCCGTGCCCAGGTTGGCCGCGATGAGGACTGCGACCTCCTGCCCGCGTGACGGCTCGGCGACAGTGGTGTCGAGCAGCCACAAGGAGCCTGCCGTGACGGCCAAGCTGAAGCCCAGGAGCGCGAGCCCGAGCGCCTGGTGCTGCACGGTTCGGTCCGTGCCACGGACCCCGAAGGTGATGTAGCGGTGCCCGAACGTCCCAGCGATCGTCGACAGGATCAGCGCGAGGGCGTTCGCCGGCTGCGCGCTGAGCTGCTCGCGGAGGGCGAGGTAGAGCAGGCCGTAGAGCACGTTGAAGGCAGCGCCCACGCTGGCGAAGACGACCAGCTGCACGAACACCGACCGCCGCCGCGCCGTCGCGCCGGTCAGGACCTCGGCGCTCATGAAGCGCGCGGCACGAGCTGACGTTCGGAGCACGGCATGGCGGACATCCTGCCCGAGCGCGCTCGCACTGCCAGATCCGGGTGTCTGGCCGGGACGGATCCGATGGGCGGCGGCGGACGAGCGGTCAGCCCTTGCCCGCCTGCGGTAGGTCCAGCTCGTGCTCGTCGATGAAGGCATCGATGTCCGCCTGGCTCGTCTGACCGTCGGCGAGGGCCTTCTTCGCCGCTACCAGGTGTTCGTTCGGAGCGGACAGCTCCAACGCCATGTTGTCGGGATCGCGGAAGTTGAGGTGGAACCCGAACTCCATGTCCCGGATGGGGGTGTAGGTCACGCCCAGCTCGTCGAAACGACGTTCCCATTCCTCGAGGTCAGCGCGCGACGCCGCGGTGAGGCCGAGGTGGTCGAGTCCCGTCGTCAGCTCGGTGAACGGACCTCCGTGTGCGCCGTCGTGCTTCATCAGCGACAGGGTGAACCCGGTGCCGGGGTGCATGAGGATCCGTCCGTAGCCAGCAACAGCCAACGTGGACGTCCTCAGCCGGAGAACCCGCGTCATCACGCTCACGTCACCCCTGCCCGGCGCATCGACGATCGAGCTCCGGACGACGCTGTCGATCAGCGTGGCGTTCACGATGACCGGAGTGGTCACCTTGCCGTCCGGTTTCACAGGTGAAGCAGCCAGGACGACCGCGGCGGTGAACTCGACGTTGGTCCTGTGCTCGGCCTCCTGACCGCAGTGCTGTCTCGAAACCCGGTGCAGCGGCGCTCGACCCGGACGGGCGACGGTTGATCGCGCGCCGGATGGGTACTGCTGCTGGATGTGGACTGTTCACGCCGGACCCGTCGTCCTCGGTCCTCATGTGGGAAGGTCCCCAGCATGAGCCCAGCTGACGGGTCGCTGCGGTTCCTCGTCGTCGATGACAACGACGACATCCGCGACGTCCTGGTGCGCATGGTCGAGCGGCTCGGGCACACGGCGTCGACCGCTGCTGACGGCGTCGAGGCGGTCGAGATCCTCGCCGAGCACCGCTTCGACTTCATGCTGCTGGACCTGACCATGCCGCGGATGACGGGCGACGAGGTGGTGCGGTGGCTCCATGCGCACCCCGATCGCGGCGAGGGGCTGCGGGTCGTCGTGGTCAGCGCGTGGGTGGGCACCCATCGGGGTCAGCTGGAGGAGCTGGGCGTGCACGCGGTGTTGCCCAAGCCCTTCCGGGCGCAGCAGCTGCGTGATCTCATCAGTGGCGCCCTGACGGTCGAGAAGTCGTGATCACGCTGCGCGGATCATCCCTGCGACCGGTGCGGCCCGCAGGCGCGGACGGCGCTGCCCGACAAGTGAGGACATCGTGAATCGCCCGGACATCGAGGCCGTGTTCGTGGAGGCCCTGCAGAACATCGCCGAAGTGGTGACAGAGCTGCTGGGGTTCGAGGTCGCCGCCATCAGCATCGCCCGCGACGAGCACGTCCTGGAGATGGTCGCGGTCGCCGGCAGTCTGGCGGCACGCGAGCAGCTGCTGGGTCGACGTACCTCGATCGCCGACATCGAGCAGGAGCTCGCCACCGCCGAGGAGTGGGGTGATCTGCGGTTCGTGCCCCACGAACGGATGACCATCGAGGTGGAGGAGCTGGGGTGGGTGTCCGACCTGGAGCCCAGTGACGACCCGGATGCGTGGCACCCGCTGGACCTGCTCCTCGCACCCATCTACGACGAGCACCGCCGGTTCCGCGGGCTGCTGTCCGTGGACCTGCCGCGCGACGGCAAGCGTCCGGACGCAGCGCAGCGAGAGCAGCTGCAGCGCTATGCACGGCAGACGCGTCGCAGTGTCCTCACCGCCGTGGAGCGGGCGGAGCTCGCTGAGCACGTGCGGCTCGCTGACGCCGCCCGCAAGATCGTCAGAGAGGTCAGCTCGGAGCTGTCCATAGGACGGGTCGTGGAGCTCTGCCAGCCCGCGATCACCACGGGCTTCAGCGCCGTCGGCATGTGGCTCCAGACGTTCGACGCCACGGGGGGAGGAGCCGATGCGGTCTACGGCAACACCGAGAGGGAGATCCTCGTGCCGGACGAGTTCAAGCGGCTCGGCCGGGAAGCGGCCCACCTGCTGTGGTCGCGCCAAGAGGTGGCGGTGATCACCCTCGCGACCGGGCCCGACATCGCCGGCCTCTCCCTGGACGAGGGCCAGGTGGACCGGCTCCATGACTTCATGGCCGGGACGCTCGAGGCGTCCTCGATGATCCTCGTCCCGATCGGTGCCGGGCTCGAGTGCCTGGGGAGCATGGCGCTGACCCGACGCGGACCCGACACCGAGTGGAACGCCATGGAGGGACGGACCGCCCTCGAGATCGGTCACGACCTGGGACGCGCGCTGGTCAACGCCCGCACGTTCGAGCGCGAGCGGGAGCTGCTGGAGGAGCTCCGGGAGCTCGCCGGCTACAAGAGCCGCCTCATCGCCACGATCGCGCACGAGCTGAAGAACCCGTTGGCGTCGCTCCTCGGTCACCTGGACCTGGTGGAGCTCGAACCCGACCTGAGCGGCTCGGTGACCGAGTCGACCCGGGCGATGGGACGAGCGATCGACCGGATGCGCAGCATCGTGGACGACCTGCTCCTCCTCGCCCAGGTCGCCGACCCCAACACGGCGCTCGACCCGAAGCCGGTCGACGTCACCGCCGTCGTCGACGAGGTGCTCGACCTCCTGCACGTGACCGCCAAACAGAAGGACCTGACCATCGTCCGGGAGGTGCCCTCCAGCCCCGTGGTCGCCTGGGGTGAGGCCCACGAGCTGTTCCAGGTGTGTGCCAACCTCGTCAGCAACGCCATGAGGTACACGCCGAGCGGGGGGACGATCACCGTCGCGCTGGCCGGCAGGGCCGACGACGTCGAGCTCGTCGTGGCCGACACGGGCATCGGCATCTCTGCCACGGACCAGCAGCGGCTCTTCGACGAGTTCTTCCGCTCCACCAACCCCACGGCTCTGGCCACGCCCGGCACCGGGCTGGGGCTCAGCATCGTCCACCGCATCGTCGAGCGGCACCACGGGCGGATCGCCGTCGAGTCCGAGCTCGGCTCCGGGACGACCTTCAGGGTCACCCTGCCTGCGGAGACCGGGCGAACCTCGGCGTGACCGGTGGGCCGGCGCCTGGCGCCGACTACGTACCTGACTCCGACCGGGCATCGCGTCGCTCCTGGAGACGTGCGCGGGCCTCGGGCAGGTAGCTCAGGCACGGTGCCTCGACGTCGGGGTGCTTGGACGTGAGGTGCAGGATCCATCGATCCATCGCGGCCATGTAGCCGTTGTCCTCGCCGGACCGGCGTGTGCTCCAGGCGCGGGTGCCGGTCCCGGGGCGCGGGACCTCGCACCGCGTGCACGAGATCGTGTAGGCGAAGGAGTCGTCGGGGCTCACGTCGATGCGGACCGCGGCCAGCGTCCCTGCCTCGGCGCTGGCCTTCCTCAGTCGGGCGGAACGGCTGGCGGGCACAGGGACCTCGATGTGTTCGCGGGGGATGGCTGCCCCAGCCTAGGCCCGCCCGGGACATGGCCTTGTCCCCGGATGCGGCCCGGGTGACTCGGTGGCCTCACTCATCGAGGGTGAGGTGCGGCGCGCCGCTTGCCGTGACGCTGGACGCGATCGCCCCCTCGAGCGAGGACACCAGATGCCGACCGTTCGCGAGCCCCCGCGACCTCCGCGACACCCCGGGGGAGCGCGATGAACCTGGTCGTCGGCATCCTCGTGGTCGCCGTCGCCGTGGCGGTGACCGTGACCGCGATGCTGGCGGTCCGTCGCCGGGCTCCGGAGGGCAGCTACTTCCAGGACGGCGACCGCGCGTCCGGTGTCTTCGGGGTGCTGGCCACGGGCTTCTCCGTGCTGCTCGGGTTCATCATCTTCCTGTCGTTCCAGTCGTACGACTCCTCCCGCACCGGCGCCGAGCTGGAGGCGACAACGGTCCTCCAGCAGACGCAGACCGCGCAGTTCCTGCCGAGCGGGGCGTCGGGCGAGCTGACCGCCGAGCTGGCCTGCTACGCGCGGTCGGTCGCGGGCGCGGAGTGGGAGGCACTCGAGTCCGGGACGCTCGGCGATCGCATCAATCCCTGGGGCGTCGAGATGTTCGAGACCATCTCGGACGTGGTGCCGAAGGAGGCGACGGAGCAGTCGGCCTACGACCGCTGGATGGACCAGACGATCCAGCGCGAGCAGGCGAGGATCACCCGGGTGCACGGTGCCGAGGGCATCATCCCGCTCCCGCTGTGGCTCGCCCTGTTCCTGATCACGGCCGTCATCTTCGGCTACCTGCTCTTCTTCGCGGACCCCGCGGAGGGACCGGTCACCCAGGGGATGCTGATGGGGAGCTCGACGGCGGTCATCACCCTGCTGCTGCTCCTGCTGGCGTTCTTCGACCATCCGCACGGCGGCGGCATCGGGCGCCTGCAGCCCACCGCCATGGAGCGGACGGTCCGGCTGATCGACACCGAGATCGACCTGATCGGTCTGGACATCTCGCTCCCGTGTGACGCCCGTGGCGAGCCGCTCTGAGTCGCCGACGGACCGCCGTCGCGACTGGCAGGAGAGCGTGGCCACGGTGCTCCTCGTCGTCGCCGCCGTGGCGACCTCGTGGAGCAGCTACCAGGCCACGCGCTGGAACGGCGAGCAGGCCGCCGCCGCGGGACGTACCAACGCCATCAGGATCGAGGCGTCGCGCGCCGACGGCCTCGCCGAGGCGCAGACCCAGATCGACGTCGCCACGTTCATCGCCTGGGCGGAGGCCGACGTGACCGGCGACCGCAAGCTCGCGAGCTTCGTGCTGGACCGCTTCCGCGACGAGTTCCGCACCGCGTTCGACGCCTGGAACGCCACGGCTCCACTGACGAACCCGGACGCCCCACCCACACCCTTCGCCATGGACGAGTACCACCTCGTGTCCCAGCAGCAGGCCGACGAGCTGGACGCCCGAGCCGAGGCGTCGGCGGCCGAGGTCCGCGCGAACATCCAGCGCGCCAGCAACTACGTCCTCACCGTGGTCCTGTACGCCGTGGCGCTCTTCTTCGCGGGCATGAGCACGCGGGTCACCGCGCCTCGGCTGCGGTGGGCCCTGACCCTGGCCGGCTGCGCGGTGTTCCTCGGCACGCTCGGCTGGATCGCCACGTTCCCGGTCAGCCTCGCGGTCTGATCGGCGGCCCGGCACGAGCGCCGTCGTGCTCATTGACCCCGCGTCCACGACGGGCGAGGCTGGAGCCATGGACACGCCGCGCCTGGTGCGCTGGACCCGGAACCTCGAGGACACCGCCGCGCTCGACGGCGCCGTGCGCGTGCTCGAGCCGCTCGTCGACGCCGCGTTCGCGACCGGGAGGCGGGGCGAGGTGCTGCGCGGCGACTGGCTGGGGCATGCCGTCCACCCGGTGCTGACCGACGTCGTCCTGGGGACCTGGACCTCGGCGACCATCCTCGACCTGGTCGGCGGTCGGGAGTCGCGCCCCGCCGCGCAGCGCCTGCTCGGCGTCAGCCTGCTGGCCGTGGGACCGACGGCCTGGACCGGGTGGGCCGAGTGGGCGAGCGCGGCCGATCGCGACAAGCGGGTCGGCGTCGTGCACGCGGCCACCAACGCCGTGGCGATCGGGATCTTCGCGTCGTCCTGGCTCGCCCGACACCGCGGCGACCACGCGGCCGGCGTACGACGCTCGCTGACGGGCGCGGCGGTCGCCACGGTCGGTGGATACCTCGGCGGGCACCTGGCCGCCGCGCGCAAGGTCGGCACGCACGACCCGGCGTACGCCGACTGAGCCGCACCCCCAGTCGGCGGAGCCGGCCCGCACCGCGATGTGAGCCTCGTCTCGGCAACGAGCCGCCCGGGGCGACAACTTTGTGCGCCCGGGCCTCGTCACCCCATGGACGGGACCGGACCAGCGGACGCCGCAGGTCCGGTCGACATGCCCTGCCCGCGCCCGTGACAGCGGCGCGCGCCGGGGCCGAGCGTGACGACGTCACCGACGGTGGCGGTCGGGAAGGCGAGTTCGTGCCGAGGTTGTTGATCCTGTTCACCCTGTGCCTGGTCGTGGGCACTCCACTGGTGGCGGTCCCCGCCGCAGCTGCCCCGGCGGGGGCGAGTGCCCCAGCGCGGCCGAGCGTTGCGTCCGCGAAGGTTGCGGCCGCCGATCGCGAGCGGTGGAAGGCCCCGACGGGCCCGTTCTTCAACGACCCGCACCGGAAGAAGGGCTGGTTCCGCATCGAGCGGAAGGTCATCGACACGATCAAGCACACGCCCCGGGGGTCGACGATCCGGATCGCGGTCTACTCCTTCGACCGGATGCCGGTCGCCAAGGCGCTCATCGCCGCCCACCGGCGTGGCGTCAAGGTGCAGATGATCCTCAACGATCACCAGTACACCAAGGCGATGCGAGCGATCCGCACGGAGATCGGGGCGAAGCGCTACCGCTCGAGCTTCATCTACCGGTGCACGGCCGGGTGCCGGAGCAAGCAGAACCAGTACAACAACATGCACACGAAGTTCTACTCGTTCTCGCATGCGGGCAGGTCGACGGACGTGCTCGCCGTGGGGTCGGCCAACATGATGCTCAACGCCGACATCCACCAGTGGAACGACCTCTACTTCACCTCGGGCGACCACGAGCTCTTCCGCCAGTTCGTCCGGCTCTTCAACGACATGCGCAAGGACCACTCCACCCGCCAGCCTGCCCAGTTCTTCTGCGGGACCCCTGCCAACGGTGTCGCGTGCGACGACTCGGTCGACAAGCACACGGTGTGGGCCTGGCCCAAGCCGGCGGGACCGAAGAACGACCTCGTCCTCGACCTGCTCGGCAAGGTCCAGTGCCTGACGCCCGACGGTGCGGGCGGACAGAAGCGGAGCCGCATCGCGGTGTCGATGCACACCATGCGCGGCAAGCGCGGCGACTACCTGGCCTCGGCGATCCGGCAGAAGTGGATCGAGGGGTGCAAGGTGCGCGTCATGTACGGCCTGATCGGCTACCACACCAAGCGCGTCGTCGGCGCCCCGACCCCGCGCGGACGGATCCCGCTGCGCTCCACCGGCCTGGACTTCAACCCCGACGACGACTACGACCTCAACAAGGACGGCAAGCCCGACCTGATCCTGAGCTACTACAGTCACCAGAAGTACGTCGCGATCCAGGGCACCTACAACGGCAACCCCGACACGGACATGGTCGTCACGGGCTCCGCGAACTGGGCGAGCCTGAGCCCGGGCAACGACGAGCTCTGGATGACGATCCGCGGCAAGAAGCTGACTCGCAAGTACGTCAAGAACTTCAATTACCAGTGGCGCAACAAGCGCAACTCCCGCAACGCCTACACCACCACGTACGTCAACTTCCGCGTCGCCCGGACCGTGGTGGACGGGGGCGGCACGCCCCGCACCGTGTGGAGGACCGTCAGGCGTCCCGTCACGACGATCGAGCGGGACCCCTACCGCAAGGGCCCCTACTGGGAGGCCGACTGACGGCCGCGGAGCGGCCCACGCGAGGTCCGCAAAAATGTTCTGACGAACCCGTAACACCCGTGGCCGGAGCGGCGCTGTTCAAGTAGTCGGCCGTGTTCCGCCGAGCCCAGCACTGCTCACCGTGCCCCGACCTCCCGCCGAGGCACGGATCCCCCCAGATGGCAGTGGGACGGCTCGAAAAACGCGCACACCAGCGGCGTGGCCCTCCGGGGCCGCGCCGCTGCTGCGTTGCCGGCCGCGTCCAGACCGCGTCGCACGGGCGTCAACGGATGGCGAGGGTCGCGGCGCCGACGGCGAGGACGGCACAGATCGCGCCCCACCCCGCGAGCTGCAGGAGCGGGACCTGCAGCCCGGCCGATCGGCAGCGCTGGAGCCACAGCAACGTCGCCAGCGAGGCCCAGGGCGTGACCAGGGCCCCGGCGTTCACGCCGACCAGCGTCGCGACGAGGCGGCGTACGTCGTCGGCGGCCGCCGGCTCGACGAGCAGGTAGGCGGGCAGGTTGTTCACGAGGTTGGCGCCGACCGCCGAGGCCGCCGACAGGTGCAGCAGGTCGATCGTCCGTACGCCGGTGCCCACGGCGGGAGCGAGCCAGTCGAGGAGACCTTCGCCCTGGGCGAGGCGGAGCAGACCGGCGACGACCACGAAGCCGCCGGCCATCAGCCAGGGCGGACGGACCTCGCGCAGCAGGCCGGGCGCGCGCCACAGGAGCGCCGTCACCAGGACGATCGCCGATCCCACGGCCACGACGGCGGGCTCGACGCCGACGGCGAACAGCGGCCCGATGGCGAGGCACACGACGGAGGCGACGACGAGCAGGACGCGGTCGTGCGGCTCCGCCGGCGGCTCGACCGCGTACGTCCCGCGCAGCGCGCGCCGCTGCAGGACGGCGATCAGGAGGAGCGTGACGACCACGGCGGTGAGGGCAGGGGCCGCCACCGCGCGCACGTAGTCGCCGTGACCCGCGCCCAGGTCCTCGAACCGGTGCACGGCCAGGAGGTTGGTCAGGTTGGACACCGGCAGCAGCAGCGAACCGGTGTTGGCGATCCAGAGCGTCGTGAGGGCGAAGGGGAGCGGCGCGACACCGGTCTGGCTCGCGATCGCGAGACCGACGGGCGTCAGCAGCACGGCCGTGGTGTCGAGGCTCAGCACGATGGTGCAGACCACGGCCAGTGCGGCGAAGGTCAGCCACAGCAGGACCACCCGGTGCCGGGCCCGACGGGCGAGCGCGTGGGCGGCCACGTCGAAGACACCGGCCAGCTGGGCGACCTCGGCGGTCACGGTGATCGCGAGCAGGAAGACCGCGACCGGCAGCACCTGGACCAGGACGGGGTGCAGGGCCTCGCTCACGGCGACGACGGCTGGCGGGCCGCGGTCGTCACCGGCTCGGGGACCGGGCCGAACTGCTGGTTGCAGGTCCATCCCGCGCAGTCGACCAGCTCGCGGCGGCGCACCTCCAGGGTGGACCGGACGCCCGCGTAGGCCGGGTCGTCCACGAGGTTGACCATCTCGTCGGGATCGAGGAGCCGGTCGTAGAGGAACGGGTCGACGCCGTCGGTGCCGTAGAGGTAGCGCTCGGTGCGCACCCCGCGGTGCGACCAGCCGTCGCCGAGGGTTCGGCCGGTCTGGATGAGCGTCGTGTCGCGGAACGGCTGGTCCTCGCCGCGCAGCGTGGGGGCCAGGGACGTGCCGTCCACCTGCCACTGCGGGCTCACGCCGGTCAGCGCCGCGAAGGTGACGGGCAGGTCGACCAGCGTCACGGGCAGCTGGGACGTGGCGCCGGCGACCACGTCCGGGCCCCTGACCAGGAGCGGGACCTGCAGCGCCTCGTCGGTCAGCACGTCCTTGCCGACGAACCGGTGCTCGCCGAGGGAGTAGCCGTTGTCGGAGGTGAAGACGATGTAGGTGTCGTCGAGCACGCCCTCGTCCTCGAGGGTGTCGACCAGGGACCCGACCGCCCGGTCCACGGACTGCAGCGTCTGCAGCCGGGCGGTGTTCTCGGCGGCGACCTCGTCACGCGAGACCGGGGTACGCCGGCGCAGGTAGGCGGGCTGGTCGGACACGTCCTCCTCGTTGAACGCCGGGTCGTCGAAGGCCGACGGGCGCTCGTCGAGGAACAGGTGCTCGTCCTGCGGCTCGGCAGGCGGCAGGCCACGACCGCCCTCCGGGCTGATCCGGTAGTGCGGTGCGAGGTGCCACGCGTAGACGACGAACGGGTCGCCGCTGCGGGCGAAGTCGCGCACCGTCTGGTTGGTGTGGTCCTCGATCACCGAGGTGATGTAGCTGTCGGTGTAGCGGCGGGGGTCGCCGTCGCCGGTCATCGAGAAGTCGACGTAGTCGTAGACGCCTCGGGTGAGCGCGTCCCAGCGCGACCAGCCGGCGGGGCGCACGTCGCGGGGGCCGTAGCCGTTGAGGAACTTGCCGACGAAGCCCGTGCGGTAGCCGCTGCTGCGGAACCAGGTGCTCGCCTCCTGCGTCGGGTCGAGGGCCTGGAAGCCGCCGTGCACGCCCCGGTTGTGCTGGACGCCGTTGTTCTGGGCGTACTGGCCGGTGGCGAGCTGGGCACGCGCCGGGCAGCAGAGCGGGTGCGGCGAGATCGCGTCGGTGAACTCCATGCCCTGGTCGGCCAGCAGCCGCCGGGTGATCGGCATGTGGTCGAGGTCGTCGTCGCGCATGTCGTCGGTGAGGACGAAGACCAGGTTGGGTCGGGTCGGCCCGTCGGCCTCGGCCGCGGGGGACTGGGTGCCCTGCACCATCCGCACCGAGCCGGGGGTCCGGGCGTCACCCGTGTCGCTGGTCGCGGTGACCGTGGCGAGGGTGGCGACGAGTACGACGAGGAGGGCAGCCGTGATCGACTGTGCCCACGCTCGCATCATGCCCCTCGCCGAGACCCTGAGGGTCCGTGTCGTTCGCCCCTGTACCGGCGCAACACTAGGGCGCTGCCAGCCGGCGCCCCAAAGCGACACGACGACTGGGGCGACAATGGTCCCGCCCGTTACCCTGTGGACTCGCCCGGACCCGGCACCTCGGTCCGGCGACGACCCGACAGCACGAGACGAAGGAACTCCCGGCTTCCGCCATGGACGATAGTCAAAGTCCCAGCACGACCGCACTGATCGCCCGGTGCGCGTCGTGACCCCCCTCCTGCTCCTGCTCGTCTCGCTGGCCCTCGTGGCCGCCTGCGGCCTGTTCGTGGCCGCCGAGTTCTCCCTGGTCACCGTCGACCGGCCGAGCGTCGAGCGCGCCGCGGCCTCCGGTGACGAGGGGGCCCGCGGCGTCCAGCTCGCGCTCCGCTCGCTGTCGACGCAGCTCTCCGGCGCCCAGGTCGGCATCACCGTGACCAACCTGGCCATCGGTTTCCTCGCCGAGCCGGCGATCGCCGACCTCATCGACGACCCGCTGGCCGCAGCCGGCGTGCCCGAGGGCGTCGTCACGCCCCTCGCGCTGGCGCTCGGCCTGGTCCTCGGCACCGTGGTGACGATGATCTTCGGCGAGATGGTGCCCAAGAACATCGCCATCGCCCGTCCGCTCCAGACCGCCCGCACCACCCAGGGCTTCATGCGGGGCTTCACGGCCCTCACGCGTGGGCCCATCCGGGCGCTCAACGGGTCGGCCAACGCGATCGTGCGCCGCCTCGGCATCGAGCCGCAGGAGGAGCTCCGCTCCGCCCGGAGCTCGCAGGAGCTCGCCTCGCTGGTGCAGCGGTCCGCCGACCAGGGCACCCTCGACGCCGACACCGCCGAGCTCGTCGAGCGCTCGGTCGAGTTCGGCACCCGCACGGCGGGCGAGATCATGACCCCCCGCGTGCGGACCACGACCGTCGAGGACGGCGACCGGGTGTCCGCCGTCATCGACCTGGCGCGCCAGACCGGTCACTCACGCTTCCCGGTCCTCGACGCCGAGGACACGGTGGTCGGCACGGTGCACGTCAAGCACGCGGTTGCCGTGCCGGTGCACGAGCGGGCCACGACCCGCATCAAGCACGTCATGGTCAAGCCCGTCGTGGTGCCCGACAGCCTCCGGCTCGACCCGCTGATGGCCCTCCTGCGCCAGGACGGCTTCCAGATGGCCATCGTGCTCGACGAGTACGGCGGCCACGCGGGCATCGTGACGCTCGAGGACGTCGTCGAGGAGATCGTCGGCGACATCTCCGACGAGCACGACCGTCTCGGCGCGCGCATCCGCCAGCGCCGCGACGGGAGCTGGACCCTCTCGGGGCTGCTGCGCCCCGACGAGGTCGAGGACGTCACCGACATCGAGCTGCCCGACCACGACGACTACGACACGGTCGCCGGCCTCGTCATGCGCGAGCTGGGCAAGATCCCGGAGCCGGGTGACCGCGTCGAGCTGCCGGTGCCCGACCGCAGCGACCCCAACGAGGTGCGCGAGCGCCTCGTGACCCTGACCGTGCAGCGGATGGACGGCCTGCGCATCGACCGTCTCGACCTCGTCCTGGTGGGGGAGGCCGAGGCGTGAACAGTGACCTCTTCGGCGTCGGCCTGGCCGTCGTCCTGCTCGCCTTCAACGCCTTCTTCGTGGGTGCCGAGTTCGCCCTGCTCGCCGCCCGCCGCAGCCAGATCGAGCCGCGGGCCCAGGACGGCTCACGCGCCGCCCGCACCACGCTGCGGGCCATGGAGAACGTCTCGCTCGTGATGGCCGGTGCCCAGCTCGGCATCACCGTCTGCTCGCTGGGGCTCGGCGCCATCGGCGAGCCCGCGGTCGCGCACCTGCTGGAGCCGGTGTTCCACGCCGCCCGGATGCCCGACAACCTGCTGCACCCCGTGTCGTTCGTGGTCGCCATGTCGGTCGTCGTCTACCTGCACGTCGTCCTCGGCGAGATGGTGCCCAAGAACATCGCCCTCGCCGGCGCCGACCGCGCCGCGATGGTCCTCAGCCCGCCCATGATGGTGATCGTCACCGTGCTGCGCCCGCTGATCGCCGTCATGAACATGGCCGCCAACGGGGTGCTCCGCCTGCTGCGCATCGAGCCCAAGGACGAGGTCCACTCCAGCTTCACCCGCGAGGAGGTCGCCGCCCTCGTCGAGGAGTCGCGTGGCGAGGGCCTCATCGAGGCGGACGAGTACGACCGGCTCGCCGGCGCGCTCGGCTTCACCGAGAAGTCGGTGGCCTCGATCGTCATGGCCCCCGCCACCCTGGCCACCGTGGCCCCCGGCTCCACCGTCGCCGACGTCGAGGCGGTCTGCGCCGCCACCGGCTTCAGCCGCTTCCCGGTCGCCGGCGACGACGGCACCCTGCTGGGCTACCTCCACATCAAGGACGCGCTCGAGTCCGACGACGACAAGCGCTCGCGCGTCATCGAGGACAAGTGGATCCGTCCCTTCGCCTCGGTTCACCCCGGCGACCTGCTCCACGACGCGCTCGAGAGCCTCCAGGTCAAGGGCGCCCACATGGCCCGGGTCGTGGAGCGCGACGGCAGCGTCATCGGGCTGGTCACGCTCGAGGACGTGCTCGAGGAGCTCGTCGGCGAGATCCGCGACGCTGCGCACCACGACGTGTCCGGCGTCGAGGCGCACTGAGCGCTGGATAGGGTCTGACCGTGTCCGAGGAAGCCTCTCGCGTCTGGACCGTGCCCAACATCATCAGTGTGGTGCGGCTTGCCGGCGTGCCCCTCTTCCTGTGGTTGGTGCTCGGGCCCGAGGCCGACGCGGTCGCCCTGGTGGTGCTCATGGTCGCCGGGTTCACCGACTTCCTCGACGGGTGGCTCGCGCGACGGCTCGACCAGTACTCCAAGCTGGGGGAGATCCTCGACCCGGTGGCCGACCGGCTCTACATCCTGGCCGTGGTCGTCGGCCTCTACATGCGCGACATCATCCCGTGGTGGGTCGCGATCGCCCTGCCGCTGCGTGACCTCCTGCTCTGGGGCCTCGTGCCGATCCTGCGCACCCGCGGCTACTCGGCCCTGCCGGTGCACTTCCTCGGCAAGGCCGCCACGTTCAACCTGCTCTACGCCTTCCCGCTGCTGCTCCTCGGCGAGGGCGACGGCATCGTCGCCACGCTCGCCCGCAACTTCGGGTGGGCCTTCGCGTGGTGGGGGATCGGGCTCTACTGGTGGGCGGGGGTCCTCTACGCCTGGCAGGTGCGCACCCTGCTGCGCGACACCCCACGGCGTACGTCACCAGCGACCGACCATGGCTGACACGAGGACCGGCACCCCGACGGCTTCGGGCGAGCCCGACGCCGGCCGCCGGCTGCCGGAGCACGTCACGACTCCGCTGCTGACGCTGATCACCACCCGGTCCATGGACGAGGACTACGCCCACGTCGCCCAGAAGCGCGCGGTCGCGGGCGACGCCCGACCCCGTGCGACGCGGCCCCACTGGTCCAGCTTCCTCGCCGTCGCGGCACTCGGCGTGATGGCCGCGGTCGTCGCCGTGCAGACCGACCGGGAGGCCCCGGCGAACGAGCTCAGCCGCGCCGCGCTCGTCCAGCAGATCGACACCCGCAGCGACGACGTCCGGGCCCTCCAGGCCGACGTCGCGCGGCTGACGCGCTTCAACGCCTCGGTCGCCAGCAACAGCACCAAGACGCAGACCGAGCTCGGCGACGCCGAGACCCGGGTGCGCCGCGCCGAGCTCACCACCGGCTTCTCCTCCGTGCACGGCCCGGGCGTGCGCATCACGGTCGACAACCGTCCCGGTGACGAGGTCGACGGGGAGGTGCTCGACGAGGACCTCGCCACCCTCGTGGACGGGCTGTTCGAGGCGGGCGCCGAGGCCGTGGCGATCAACGACCAGCGGATCAACGCGCTGGGCGGCATCCGCAACACCAACCGCGCCGTCCACGTCAACGGTCGCCCCGTCAACGCGCCCTACACGGTGTCGGCGATCGGCGACCCCCGCACGCTGCAGGCCCAGCTCGTCGAGACGTACCAGGGCCAGCAGTGGTTCGGCCGCGTCAGCAACTTCGGGTTTGTGTACGAGGCCGAGAATGTCGACGACATCCGCTTGCCGGCTGCGCCCGAACGTGTCCTTCGTGATGTGATCGAGCTCGACGCCAAACCCTATGGCGGACCAGCACAGGAGGGGAGCTCGCCGTGATCGCTGCGCTTGGCCTGCTCCTGGGCATCATCGCCGGGCTGGTCTTCGCCCCCGACGTGCCGCTCAGCCTGCAGAACTACCTGCCGATCGCGGTGGTGGCCGCCCTCGATGCCGTCTTCGGTGCGTTGCGCGCCTACCTCGACGGCATCTTCGACGACAAGGTGTTCGTCGTCTCCTTCGTGAGCAACGTCGTCGTCGCGGCGGCGATCGTCTACCTCGGCGACCAGCTCGGCGTCGGGTCCCAGCTCAGCACGGGCGTCGTCGTCGTGCTCGGCATCCGCATCTTCTCCAACGTCGCCGCCATCCGCAGGCACGTCTTCCACGCCTGAGTGCCATGTCCGACGAGACGCCCGACCCCCAGCACCCTCACGAGTCGCATCCTGCGCCGGCGCACCGCACCGACCCGGATCCCGAGCCCGGCCGGGAGCGCCTGCGGCACGCCATCGTCCGGCCGTCGCGGCGCCAGGTGGTCGTCGCGGTGCTGCTCGCGGTCCTCGGCTTCGCGTTCGTCGTGCAGGTGCGCGACACCAAGGCCAACGACACCTACTCCGGGCTGCGCGAGGGCGAGCTCATCGAGGTGCTCGACGGCCTGACCGGCACGGCCGAACGCGCGCGGCGCGAGGTGGGCCGCTTGGAGGCGCGGCGCGACGAGCTGACCAACGAGAGCCGGGCGAGGTCCGCGGCCCTCGACGAGGCCGAGCAACGCGTCAGGACCCTCAACATCATCGCCGGCCTGGTCCCCGTCACCGGCCCGGGGCTGCGGATGACGATCAACGAGTCGTCGAGCCGGGTCCAGGTCGGGTCGCTGCTCGACACCGTGCAGGAGCTCCGCACGGCCGGCGCCGAGGCGATGGAGTTCAACGACTCGATCCGGGTCGGCGCGGACAGCTCGTTCGACAACGCCGTGGGCGGCATCGAGCTCGACGGCCAGCTCCTCGAGCCGCCCTACGTCCTCGACGTGATCGGCGACCCGCACGTGCTGAAGACCGCGCTCACCTTCTCGACCGGGCCGATCGAGACGCTGGAGACCTACGACGGAGCCTCGGTCGAGGTCGAGGAGCTCGAGTCCGTCGACATCACGAGCGTCCGCGACCCCCAGCGACCTGAGTATGCGGAGCCCGGCAGCGGCCAGTAGCCTGCCGGACACGCCCGCGCGCCCCACCCATCCGACGCCCCACCGCACCTAGGAGTCCCCGTGTATCCGGAGAACCTGAAGTACACCAGCGAGCACGAGTGGGTCCGCACCCCCGGTGACACCGAGGGTTCGGTCCGGGTCGGGATCACCGACTTCGCCCAGGACGCGCTCGGCGACATCGTGTACGTCTCCCTGCCGCAGGTCGGCGACCAGGTGACGGCGGGGGACACCTGCGGCGAGCTGGAGTCGACCAAGTCGGTCAGCGACATCTACGCCCCCGTGACCGGCGAGATCGTCGCCACCAACGCCGCCCTCGACTCCACCCCCGAGCTGGTCAACAGCGACCCCTACGAGGCCGGCTGGCTGTTCGAGGTCTCCGTCGCGGACAGCTCGCAGGTGGACGGCCTGATGGACGCCGCGGCGTACCAGGCCGGCCTCGAGGGCTGAGCCGCACCACCCGTCCTTCGGTGTTCCCCGACCGCCCGTCGTCGCCTCCAGCGGGCTGGTAGGTTCGGGGAAACCGTCAACCTCAACCCTCGGCTGAGGGTTGGGCGTCGATCCGTCGAGGAGCTTTCCATGCCGTTCTGCACCGCCTGTGGCAAGCAGAACCCTGACGATGCGCGCTTCTGTGCCCAGTGCGGCACCAAGCTGCTCGCTGGGGAGGACACGGGCGCGAGCCCGGTCGAGTCCACTGCGACCATCACCTTCGGGGTCCCGGACCAGCGGGAGTCCTCGGACCGCCAGCTCAGCCCCGTCGACGCCGCAGCAGTGGACGCGCTCCCCGAGGGCCACGCACTGCTCGTCGTGCAGCGCGGGCCGAGCGCGGGCAGCCGCTTCCTCCTCGACGTCGACGTCGTGGGCGCCGGTCGCCACCCGGACAGCGAGATCTTCCTCGACGACGTCACCGTCTCCCGCCGCCACGCGGAGTTCCGCCGCACCGCCTCCGGCTACGACGTCAGCGACGTGGGCAGCCTCAACGGCACCTACGTCAACCGCGACCGGATCGACTCCGTCGAGCTCAACGACGGCGACGAGGTCCAGATCGGCAAGTATCGCCTGGTGTTCTTCTCCTCCCACCCGGACAGCTGATCCGTGAGTGCCTCGACGGCGGCGGGCTCGAGTCGCGGCGCCCGCTACAACATCGGGCAGGTGCTCGACCAGCTGCGAGCGGACTTCCCCGGGGTGACCATCCCGAAGATCCGCTTCCTCGAGGACCAGGGCCTGGTCAAGCCCGAGCGCACCGCGGCCGGCTACCGCAAGTTCTCCGCCGACGACGTCACGCGCCTGCGCTACATCCTCACGATGCAGCGCGACCACTACCTGCCGCTGAAGGTGATCGGCGACCACCTCGACGCCATCGATCGAGGGCTGGAGCCGCCCGCGATCGACTCCGTCGTGCCGACGGTGCCCAAGGTGGCGCTGAGCGCGGACGGGCTGCCCAGCCCCGAGTCGTTCCGGCGCACCAGCGACCTGCGCCTCTCGCGCCGCGAGCTGCTCAAGGTCGCCGAGATCAGCGAGGAGCTGCTGGTCGAGCTCGAGCAGTACGGCCTGCTGAGCGCGCGCAGCGGCACCGGCCACTTCGACAGCGACGCGCTCGTCGTCGCCCAGACCGCACGCGAGCTGGCCGACTTCGGCTTCGAGCCCCGGCACCTGCGGGCGTTCAAGACGGCCGCCGACCGGGAGGTGGGTCTCGTCCAGCAGGTGGTCGCCCCTCTCGCCCGGGGCCGCGACGCCGCCGCTCGGGGCCGTGCCGAGGACGCCACGTCGGAGATCGCGGCGCTGTCGGTGCGCCTGCACGCGACGCTCGTCAAGGTCGGTCTCGACCGCGGCTGACGCGCCCGACCCGCCGCCCTGCTGCGGGCGTCGTACGCCCGTCGCGCCCGCGAGCGGTGGCTGAGCCACATCTCGCGGCCCGGACTTGTGGCTGACGCACCGCTGCTCCGCGTGTCGTACGCCGGCGCGCCCGCGAGGGGTGGCTGAGCCACATCTCGCGGCCCCGGATCGTGGCTCGCACACCGCTCGACGAGCCGGGCCGCGTCGAAGCCGGGACCCGGTCCAGTCGATCAGGGCACGTGAGTAGGGTGGGCGCATGCGCGAAATGGACGTCGTCGGAGTCCGCGTCGAGATGCCTTCCAACCAGCCGATCGTGCTGTTGCGAGAGGTGACGGGGGAGCGCTACCTCCCGATCTGGATCGGAGCCGTCGAGGCGACGGCCATCGCCTTCGCCCAGCAGGGCGTCACCCCACCGCGCCCCCTCACGCACGACCTGATGCGTGACGTGCTCGAGGCCACCGGGCAGCGCCTCGACGAGGTCCGCATCGTCGACATGAAGGACGGCGTGTTCTTCGCGCAGCTCGTCTTCGACGGCGGGGCCGAGGTCGGCGCCCGTCCCTCGGACTCGATCGCGCTGGCGCTGCGCACGGGCTCGCGGATCGTGTGCGCCGAGTCGGTGCTCGACGAGGCCGGCCTGGCGGTGCCTGCCGAGCAGGAGGACGAGGTCGAGCGGTTCCGCGAGTTCCTCGACCACGTCTCGCCGGACGACTTCGAGTCCCACTGACCGCGCCCAGACCCTCACCCTCAAGTTGAGGTTGAGGGTTGCGACACGCCGCCCCGTGGATGGACAACCCGGGGGATCGGGCTTAGTTTGAACTGTCTCTGTTGTAACTCCACCGTTGTGGTTGTCGGTCCTCCGGCGCCGGGCGGGCCCTTCCCCCAGGAGTTACCGCTCAGCGGAGGAACTGACCTGGAGGGTCACTGTGGCTAGCAACGAGAACGAGAAGGGCGCCGACGCCGCGCGCATCAAGGCCGAGGCCGAGGCCACTGACCGCGCCGAGGAGCAGGGCCTGCTCTTCGCCGACGACGTCTCGCCGCTGCCCAGCGACACCGGCTACCGCGGCCCGACGGCGTGCAACGCCGCCGGCATCACCTACCGCCAGCTCGACTACTGGGCCCGCACCGGCCTGGTGGAGCCGAGCGTCCGCGGGGCCGCAGGCTCCGGGTCGCAGCGCCTCTACTCCTTCCGCGACATCCTGATCCTCAAGGTCGTCAAGCGTCTGCTCGACGCCGGCATCTCGCTCCAGCAGATCCGCACCGCCACCGCGCACCTCCGCGAGCGCGGCACCGACGACCTGACGCGCGTGACGCTGATGAGCGACGGCGCCTCGGTCTACGAGTGCACGAGCAACGACGAGGTCATCGACCTCCTCCAGGGCGGCCAGGGCGTCTTCGGCATCGCCATCGGCGGCGTGTGGCGCGAGATCGAGGGCACCCTCGCCGAGCTGCCGTCCGAGCGCACCGCCGAGCAGGCCGCGCCGTCGGCCGGTGACGAGCTCGCCGCTCGTCGCGCCGCTCGACAGACCGGCTGACCCCAGCCCGCCGACCCTCCCGTTCGTCCCACGAGGCCGCCCGTGCACCGGGCGGCTTCGGGCATTTCTGCCCACCACGGCTAGACTCGGTCACGCCGACATCCCATGCGGGAGAGTCGCGGCGCGCGGTCCCCGGACCGGACGTCGCGCGCCGAAGGGGCAATTCCTCCCCGGAACCTCTCAGGCACCCGGACCGCGCTGGGCTGGCACTCTGGAGGTCACCGGACCGACAGAGGGGGAGGTCCAGCGACGCGACCTCAGGGAGCCTGCGTGCCCGACCTCACCCCGACCTCCGCCTCCAGCGCCGTCGAAGGGCTGGGCGAGTTCGTCGCCCGGCACATCGGCCCGGACGACGCCGCCGTCGCCCACATGCTCGAGGCGATCGGACACGAGTCGCTCGAGTCGCTCATGACGGCCGCGGTGCCCGACGGCATCCGCTCGGCCGCGGCACTCGACCTCCCGGATCCCCTCGACGAGGAGGCGACGGCTCGCGCGCTGCGCACGCTCGCCTCGCAGAACCGGCCGGCGGAGGCCATGATCGGGCTCGGCTACCACGCCACCATCACGCCGCCGGTGATCCGGCGCAACGTGCTCGAGGACCCCTCCTGGTACACCGCCTACACGCCCTACCAGCCGGAGATCTCCCAGGGCCGCCTCGAGGCGCTGCTCAACTTCCAGACCGTCGTGGCCGACCTGACCGGCCTGCCCACCGCCAACGCCTCGTTGCTCGACGAGGGCACCGCCGCGGCGGAGGCGATGACGCTCGTACGCCGCGCGCAGCGCAACAGGACCGGGCCGTTCGTCGTCGACGCCGACGCGCTCCCGCAGACCATCGACGTCGTGCGGACCCGCGCCGAGGGGATGGGCATCGAGGTCATCGTGGCCGACCTCGACGACGGCCTGCCCGAAGGAGAGCTGTGCGGCGTGCTGGTCCAGTACCCCGGTGCCTCCGGCGCCGTCCGCGACCCGCGGCCGGTCATCGAGGCCGCGCACGAGCGCGGGGCCCTGGCCGTGGTCGCCGCCGACATCCTCGCCCTCGCCCTGCTCGAGGCACCCGGCACCTTCGGCGCCGACGTCGTGGTCGGCTCGTCGCAGCGCTTCGGCGTACCCCTCTTCTACGGCGGTCCGCACGCCGGGTTCATGTCGGTCTCGGCCGGTCTCGAACGGCACCTGCCCGGCCGCCTGGTCGGGGTGTCCGTCGACGCCGAGGGTCGCCCGGCCTACCGGCTCGCCCTCCAGACCCGCGAGCAGCACATCCGGCGCGACAAGGCCACCTCCAACATCTGCACCGCACAGGTGCTCCTCGCCGTCGTGGCGTCGATGTACGCCGTCTACCACGGCCCCGAGGGCCTGCGTCGCATCGCGCAGCGCACCCACGACCACGCCAGCCGCATCGCCGAGGCGCTGCGGGCCGGGGGAGTGGAGGTCGTCAACGACACCTGGTTCGACACGCTGACCGTGGCCGTCCCCGGCCGCGCCGGCGACGTCATCGCGGCAGCCCGGCAGGTCGGCCTGCACCTGCGTGCGATCGACGCCGACCACGTCGGCCTGTCGACGTCCGAGCGCACCAGCCCGTCGACCGTCTCGGCGGTGCTGCGCGCCTTCGGCGTCGCGCCCGGCGGCGACGGTGCGTCCACCGGCCTGCCCGAGGACCTGCGCCGCACCACCGACTTCCTCACCCACGAGGTGTTCAACTCCCACCACAGCGAGACGCAGATGCTGCGCTACCTGCACCGGCTCTCGTCGCGCGACTACGCGCTCGACCGCGGCATGATCCCGCTCGGGTCCTGCACGATGAAGCTCAACGCGACCACCGAGATGGAGCCGATCAGCCTGCCGGGGTTCGCGGACCTGCACCCCTTCGCGCCCGCCCAGGACGCCACCGGCTACCGCGAGCTCGTCGACGACGTCGAGCGGTGGCTGGCCGAGGTCACCGGCTACGACAGGGTCTCGGTGCAGCCCAACGCCGGCTCCCAGGGTGAGCTGGCCGGCCTGCTGGCGATCCGCGGCTACCACCGGGCCAACGGCGACGACCGGGCGCGACGTGTGCCTGATCCCGTCCTCGGCCCACGGCACCAACGCGGCGTCGGCGGTCATGGCCGGGATGAAGGTCGTCGTGGTGAAGGCCTCCGACGACGGGTCCGTCGACCTCGACGACCTGCTCGCCAAGTGCGACCAGCACGCCGAGACGCTGGCCGCGATCATGGTCACCTACCCCTCCACCCACGGGGCCTACGAGGACACCATCACCGACCTCTGCAAGATCGTCCACGACCACGGTGGGCAGGTCTACGTCGACGGGGCCAACCTGAACGCGCTGCTCGGCTGGGCCCGCCCCGGTGAGTTCGGCGGCGACGTGTCCCACCTCAACCTGCACAAGACGTTCTGCATCCCGCACGGCGGCGGTGGCCCCGGCGTCGGCCCGGTCGCCGTACGCGCCCACCTGGCGCCGTACCTGCCCTCGCACGCCTGGCACCCGGAGACCGGGAAGCGCGACGGCATCGGTCCGATCAGCGCCGCGCCCTACGGCTCCGCCGGCATCCTGCCGATCACCTGGGCCTACATCCGGATGATGGGCGCGCAGGGGCTGACCCGCGCGACCGCCGTCGCGGTCCTGTCGGCCAACTACATCGCCCACCGCCTCGGGGAGCACTTCCCGGTGCTCTACCGCGGCCACGGCAACCTGGTGGCCCACGAGTGCATCCTCGACCTGCGGGGCATCACCAAGGCCAGCGGCGTCAGTGTCGACGACGTCGCCAAGCGGCTCGTCGACCACGGCTTCCACGCACCCACGATGTCGTTCCCGGTGGCCGGCACGCTGATGGTGGAGCCCACCGAGTCCGAGGACCTCGCGGAGATCGACCGCTTCTGCGACGCGATGATCGCGATCCGCGAGGAGATCGCCCGCGTCGAGGCGGGGGAGTGGAGCCCGGAGGACTCCCCCCTGCGCCACGCCCCGCACACGGCACGCGCGCTCGTCGGCGAGTGGGACCGCTCGTACTCGCGCGAGCTCGGCGTCTTCCCGCGCGGCATCGACCCCGACAAGTACTGGCCGCCGGTGGCCCGCATCGACCAGGCCTACGGCGACCGCAACCTGGTCTGCGCGTGCCCCCCGCCGGAGGCGTTCGCGCAGGACTGACCGGGCGCGCTGCTCTAGGGTCGCTGTCGTGAGTGACGAGCGTCAGCGACTGCTTCACGTCGCGCAGGCGGAGGGGCGGCTGACGTCGGTCGTCGGTGCGGTGTTCGACCGCTACGGCGCGGTGTGGGCGGGCGGGGCCGGGCAGGCGCCCGGACTCGACGGCCAGTACCGGATCGGGTCGATCACCAAGACGATGACGGCCGCCCTCGTCGTGCAGGCGCGCGACGAGGGTTTGCTCGATCTCGACGACGCACTCGCGGCGCACCTGGGCGACGTCGGCTACGGCGACGTGACGGTGCGCGCCGCTCTCGCCCACTCCTCAGGGATGCAGAGCGAGCCCCGCGGACCGTGGTGGGAGCGCACGCGGGGAGGCGACTTCCCAGCGCTTGCCGCCGCCAACGACGGGAGCGGCCGGGTGGCGCCCGCAGGCGCCTGGTTCCACTACTCCAACCTCGGCTACGGCCTCCTCGGCGAGGTCGTCGCACGACGGTTCGGTACGCCCTGGCGGGCGCTGGTGTCCGAGCGCCTCCTCCAGCCCCTCGGCATGCGGACGACGTCGTACCTGCCCCGTCCCGGCGCCCAGCCCGGCTGGAGCGTCGACCACTTCACCGGCGTCCGGGTCCACGAGCCGCTCACCGACACCGGGGCGATGGCTCCGGCCGGGCAGCTCTGGTCCACCCTCGCCGACCTCGTCACGTGGGGACAGGTGCTGGGCGGTGCCCGCCCCGACGTGCTCGCGCCGTCGTCGCTGGAGGAGATGCAGCGACCGGTGACCGCCGACTACGGGCTCGGGCTGATGCTGGGCATCCACCCCGGTGGCCGTCTGGTGGGGCACAACGGCTCGATGCCCGGCTTCCTGGCCGCGCTCCACGTCGATCCCGACAGCGGCATCGGGGCGGTGGCGCTCACCAACGCCACGACGGGCATCGACCCGCGCGACCTCGCTGTCTCGCTCATCGAGGGCGACCCCGACGCCGAGGACACCCGGCCGGCGCCGTGGCGCCCGACGGTCGCGGTGCCGGAGGAGGCCAGCGACGTGCCGGGGCTGTGGTTCTGGGGCAACACCGCCTACGACGTGCGGTGGCACAACGACGGCGTCGAGATGCGGTCGATGGCACGCGGCAACGTCGTCACCGACCGGTTCGAGCTCGTGCAGGGGACCCTGGTCGGCGTCCTGGGCTACCACCGCGGCGAGAGGCTCGACGTCGTACGCCGTCCGGACGGGTCGGTCAGCCACCTCGAGTGCGCGACGTTCGTCTACACCCGCACGCCCTACGACCCCGAGGTCGACATCCCGGGCGGACACCCCCGGTGACGTCGTGCGTCACACGCCCTGCGACACGCTCGACATGTTGAAGTCGGGGATCCGCAGGGCGGGCGTGGCGGTGCGGGAGAAGTAGTCGTCGCCCCACTCGCGGCTGAAGCTCGGCACCGTCTCGCTGGCGGCGCTGAACCGGTTGAGCAGGTCGATGGGGCTCTCGTTCCAGCGGAAGTTGTTGGCCGCGCCGACGATCTCACCGTCCTCGACGACGTAGACGCCGTCGCGGGTCAGGCCGGTGAGCAGCATCGACTGCGGGTCGACCTCGCGGATGTACCACAGGCAGGTCAGCAGCAGGCCGCGCTGCGTACCGGCGACCATGTCCTCCATCGTGCCGGCGCCGTCGCCCACCTCGAGGACGAGGTTGTCGATCATCGGGGTGACCGGCTGGCCGGTCATCCCGGCGGAGTGGCGGGTCTGGAGCAGCCCGGTCAGCAGGCCGTCGCGGATCCAGTCGGTGCGCTCGAGCGCCAGGCCGTTGTCGAAGACCGAGTCGGTGTTGTCGGAGGCCCCGGCGATGGCGAACGGGGCGCACTCGAGCCCAGGGTGAGCCGGGTCGGAGAACAGGCTGACGCCGGGCGCGGCGACCTTGTCGCCGATCCGGGTGCCGCCGCCGCGGCGGCTGTAGACGGACTCGCCCTCGTGGGCGACGCGCGCGCCGGCGCCCCAGTAGGCGTCGATCATCAGGTCGGCGACCGAGGACGGCGGCAGGATGGTGTCGTAGCGCCCGGCGGGCAGGTCGATGCGGCGCTCGGCCCAGGCGAGGCGCTGGGCGACGGTCGCTGCCATCGCCGCGGCGTCGACGTCGCGGAAGTCGCGGGTCGCGCCGCCGGTCCAGGCGCTGCGGGTGAGCGAGGTGTCCTTGCCGGTGCAGGCGTAGTGGCCGGTGGGCTGCACGTGCCGCAGGCGAAGGCCGCGACTCGACCCGAGGTAGGTGGTGGCGACGTCGTGGTTGACGAAGCCGTAGAGCAGGCGGTCCTCCGCGGTGGCCTGGGCGAACGCCTCACCGAGCGCCGGCGCGAAGGCGTCGTACACCCCGATGTCGGTCGTCTCCGGCCCGGTGTCCCAGTCGGGCGAGGTCGAGTCGGTGACCAGCTCGGCGGCGTCCTCCGCGGGGGATCCGGCGCGGGCGGCGCCGTCGGCTGCCTGCACGAGGGCGGTGACCTGCTCGGGGGTGGACGCGCTGCCGGACACCGAGCCCGTGGCGACGCCGCCCTGCACGGCGGCGAAGCTGATCACGGTCACCGACATCTCGGCCATCACGCCGTTGGTGGTCAGCGTGTTGTTGGCCCACCGGAGGTTGGCACTGGTGACGTCGCGGACGATCGTGATGCAGTCGTCAGCGGTCGAGGACGCGAGCGCGTGCTCGACCAGCTGCTGGGGGGTGCTGCGCTGGGAGGTCATCAGTGGCCCGCCTCGTCGATGGTGTTGAGGATGTTGACCCCGCGGAACAGGGCGGTGGGGCAGCCGTGGCTGACGGCGGCGACCTGCCCGGGCTGGGCCTTGCCGCAGTTGAAGGCGCCGCCGAGGACCCAGGTGTCCGGTCCGCCGACCGCCTCCATGGAGCCCCAGAAGTCGGTCGTGGTGGCCTGGTAGGCGACGTCGCGGAGCATGCCGTCCAGCTTGCCGTCGGTGATCTTGTAGAACCGCTGGCCGGTGAACTGGAAGTTGAAGCGCTGCATGTCGATGGACCACGACTTGTCGCCGACGACGTAGATGCCCCGCTCCACGCGGGAGATCAGGTCGTCGGTGCCGAGGTCGTCGGCACCGGGCATCAGCGACACGTTGGCCATCCGCTGGATCGGGATGTGGCCGGACGAGTCGGCGTACGCGCAGCCGTTGGACCGCCCGTCGTTCAGCTCGGGCTTGAGGTGGCCCATCGAGCGGTCGAGCTGGTAGCCCACCAGCACGCCGTCGCGGACGATGTCCCACTCCTGGGTCCGCACGCCCTCGTCGTCGTAGCCGACCGTCGCCAGGCCGTGCTCCTGCGTGCGGTCGCCCCGGACGTTCATCACGGGGGAGCCGTACTGGAGGGTGCCGAGCTTGTCGTAGGTGGCGAAGGACGTGCCGGCGTAGTTGGCCTCGTAGCCCAGCGCGCGATCGAGCTCGGTGGCGTGACCGATCGACTCGTGGATGGTCAGCCACAGGTTGGACGGGTGCACCACGAGGTCGTACGTGCCGGCCTCGACGGTGGGTGCCTTCAGCTTCTCCGCGAGCAGCTCGGGCACCTCCGCGAGCTCGCTGTCCCAGTCCCAGTGCGCGCCGGTGAGGTACTCCCACCCGCGACCCACCGGCGGCGCGATGGACGCCATCGAGTCGAAGACGCCGGTCTCCGCGTCCTCGCCCGGTCGCCTCGAAGCCGGGCTGCAGCCGCACCCGCTGCTGGGTGGTGCGGGTGCCGCTGAGGTCGGCGTAGTACTTGTTCTCCTGCACCTGCTGGAGGAAGGCGGTGGCGTGGGCGACAGCCGCACCGGTGCGCAGGCGCTCGGTCCAGTCGACCAGCAGCGCCCCCTTCTCCGGCGTTGGTACGTCGAGCGGGTTGATGTCGTAGCCGGAGACCCAGGTGACGTCGTCGTGCACCGGCTCGGGCGCCAGCTCGACGGGTGTCGTGGTCATCGTCGCGGCCACGCGGGCCACCGCCACGGCGGTCTCGGCGACGCGACGGGCCTCGTCGTCGGTCAGGACGACACCGGAGGCGAAGCCCCACGCGCCCTGGTGGACGACGCGGACGGCGAAGCCGAGGTCCTCGGCGTCGCTCGCGGTCTGCAGCACGCCGTCGCGGGCGCCGAGGTACTGGTAGCGGTTGCGCTCGAACCGGAAGTCCGCATGGCTGACACCCAGCTCCTGGGCGCGGGCGAGGGCCACCTCGCCGAGCCGGCGGTGCGGCAGGTCGCTGAAGGTCGGGTCGAGCCCGGGCGCACTCATGGCGACGAACCTATCGGAGGCCGCACGTGACGCGGCGGAGGTCCGGGACCGTCACCGGAGGTGTGCCCGGTCGTCAATGGATCGGCTGTGCTCTTGACGCCGCGCTTGCATTTTGCAAGTGTCGAGCGCATGAGCCTCTTCATCACCTGCCCGGTCGAGAGCGTCGAGCGCGCGACCACCTTCTACGCCGCCCTCGGATGGACCCTCAACCCGGAGATGTCGGACGACAACGTGTCGTGCTTCGCCATCGCCCCCGAGCAGTACGTCATGCTCGGCAGTCGCGCCATGTACGCGAGCGTCGGCGGCGTCGACGAGCTGGTCGGCGGAGCCGACACCCCCTCGAAGGTCACGGTCTCCTTCGACCTCGCCAGCCGCGAGGCGGTCGACGAGATCGTCGAGCGCGCCGGCGCCGCCGGTGGGCGGATCGGTGACACCGACGACTACCCCTTCATGTACCAGCGCCAGTTCGACGACCCCGACGGCTACCACTACTCGCCGTTCTGGATGAAGCCGGACGACGCCCCGACCGCGTGAGCGGCCTCGCCGCGGCCCTCGACGTCGTCGGGTCTCGGTGGGCGCTGCTCATCGTCGAGCGACTCCTCGACGGGCCGAAGCGCTACGGCGACCTGCAGCGCGACCTCGGGGTGCCGACGAACATGCTGGCGACCCGCCTGCGCGAGCTCGAAGCGGCCGGCGTGCTGTCTCGCCTGCCGCTGCGGCACAACACCCGGGCCTATGCGCTGACCGATCGCGGGCACGACCTGCGCGACGCGATCGTCGCACTCGGACGCTGGGGCGACGCCCCCTGAGCGGCACGCCGCCGGGTGGTCTCGACATCGGGCGTCGCTTCGTCCATGTAGCGCCCGGCCGGGACCGTTTCTCCTAGGCTGGGCGCGTGGCACCACATCGACGGGCGACAGGGGTGAGCTGCGTTGTCGGTGTCGTCACTCCGGCGCTCCTGGCAGCCGGGTTCGCGCTGGCTGCTGGTCTGACTGTCGGGGCCACCTACGCGTGGGCCGCGCAGGACGTGGCCTGGATCGTGTCGTACGGCACCGCGACGCTGCTGGCACTCGTCCTGCCTCTGGCGATCCTGGTCCTGCACGAGCGTCGGCAGGTCGAGCGTGGTGACATCTCAGGTCCGGCAGGGGCGTCGACGACCCCGATCTGGGCATGGGAGCTGTTCGCCACCCTGCCTGGTCTGCTGGCGTGCCCGTTCATCCTGCTCGCCGCCTGGTGTGCCTGGATGTTCTGGATCGACGGCCTGCCGGCCGCATCGGTCTACTTCGCCTTCATCGCGCTCGCCGCGATCGCCGATGCAGTCGCGTTCCTGGTCCTCCACGAGCGATGGCGGACGAAGAACGGGCTCCAGCCCGGAGGCGTGGCGACGACGCGCTGACATGGACGGCGGGAAGGAAGTTCAGGAGAGGGACCGAGGTCGCGCCCGCTGACGTCATGGCTGGTGGTCACGTGCGCGACCGGCCCCCATGACGCTGATCCGGGACGTCATGGCCCCTGGTCGTCCCAACAGCCGCGCGCCATGACGTTGCCAGCTCCGCCCGTGGCGTCGACTCGGACAACGCGATCTGCTGCGACTCGTGCGATCACGCCACGACGCGAGCAGTCGAACAGGGACGACGGCCCGACGCACCCCTAGGCGAGGACGAGGCTCGTACGGCTGCCGTGGCGGCCGCGGTGCACCCGAAGCTGCGTGGGGATGCGCGTCTGCAGCTCGGGCACGTGGCTGACCACACCGACCACCCGGCCCCCGTCGCGGAGGGTGTCGAGCGTGTCCATCACGTCCTCCAGCGTCTCGGCGTCGAGCGAGCCGAATCCCTCGTCGACGAACAGCGTGTCGAGATCGGCGCCGCCCGCCTCCTGGGTGATGACGTCGGCGAGGCCGAGAGCCAGCGCGAGGGACACCACGAAGGTCTCCCCGCCCGAGAGCGTGGCCGGGTCGCGGCTGTCGCCGGTCCAGTCGTCGCGGACGAGCAGGCTCAGGCCGCCGCGGGTCTCGCCGGCCCCGCGCTGGCCGGTGTGGACGAGGGAGTAGCGCCGGTCGCTCATCGTGGAGAGCCGCAGGTTGGCGGCCTCCACGACCTGGCCGAGGCGGTGGGCCAGGACGTAGGCCGACAGGCGCATCTGGTGGCGGTTGTCGGGGTGCTTGCCCTCGACGAGAGCGGCGAGGTCGGCGACGACGTCGAGGTCGGCACGCACCGGGGCCCACGCGGCGAGGGCGGCGCGGACGTCGCCGGTCAGGGCGCGGAGGCGGCCGACGCGCTCGCGCAGGACCAGGTCGCGGTGGCGCGTCGGTCGCCGCCTCCTCCTGGGCGCGGCGGTGGTCCTCGGCGAGGAGGTCGAGGTCGGGCCGCTCCGCTGCAGCGGCCCGCACGAGGGCGGCGTCGGCGAGCTAGCTCGCCGGTGCGCGCGAGCTCGCGCTCGTGCCGCTCGATCGTCGTCGCGAGTGCGGCGAGCTCGGACTCGGGGAGCCAGGCGGCAGCTGCGGCAGCCGATGAGTCGAAGCCCGCCCGTGACGCGGCAGCGTCGGCGGCTCGCTCGGTGCCGGCCGCGGACTCACGAGCGCGTGCGAGGTCGGCGGCGGTGTCGGTGCAGCGGCGGGCCACGTCCGCGACCTGCTGGTGGTGGGCGGTCAGGTCGTCGAGGTCGGCGCCGTCGGGCAGGACGGCGCGGACCTGCTCCTGCAGCGCGTCGAGGCGCGCGTCGAGGACGGCGGTCTCGGTGTCGAGCCGGGAGGCGGTGGCGGTGAGCTCCTCGCGCTGTCGGACGAGGTCGTCCTGCTCGCCGAGAAGGGCGTCGAGCCGGGCGACCAGCGGGTCGACGGTGGCAGCCGCGGCCTGGGCACCCTCGAGGCGGGCCAACGTGTCGGCCTCGGCGGCGAGGAGCGTGTCGAGCGCCTCGCCGGCCTCGGCGAGGGCCGCGGCCAGGCGGGCCTCGAGGCCACGCACCTGCTGGGCGTGTGCCTCGACGACGACCTCGAGGTCGTCGACCTCCCGGCGGGCCTCGCGCTCGGTGGCCTCGTCGGGCGCACCGGAAGCAGGCGACGCGGGGGAGGGGTGGTCGGCCGAGCCGCACACCGGGCAGCAGGCGCCGACGGCCAGCTTGCGGGCGATCTCGGCGGCCATGCCGTCGAGGCGCTGCTCGCGGATCTCCACGAGCGCCTCGCGCGCGAGCAGACGCGCCTGGGTCGCCGCGGCAAGGTCGCGCTGGGCCCCGGCGAGGTCGACCGCGAGGCCGTCGGCCGAGCGGGCGGCGAGCACCCGCGAGCGGATCGTGACGAGCTCGCGGTCGAGGGCGGCGACCTGGACCACCGCCTCGCGGGCCGAGGCGAGGCGCGGCTCGAGGTCGGCCAGGGACTGCGGCACCTGCTCCGCCCGGGTGGCGAGCCGGTCGAGCTCGGCCGCGAGCTGCTCGCGGCCCAGTGCCGAGCGACGGAGGGCCGACTCGACCTCGGTGACCTGGCGGCGCAGCGGGCGCACCCGGGCGAGGTCGTCGAGGACACGCGTGGCGGTGCGGTGGTGCTCGGCCACCTGCGCGTCGTCGGGCGTCGCCACCCCGAGCAGCCGACCCAGCGACGCGAGGGCCGCGGCATGCCGGTGCGCGAGGTCGTCCGCGGCGGCTCGCGATGCGAGCGCGAGGTCGTGGAGGGCGCGTACGCCGGACGCGCGCTGTGCCCGGTCGGCGAGGTGCACCCGGTCGGCGTGCGCCGGTGCCGCTGCCTCGAGCGCGTCGTGCTCGCGACGTGCCGCAGCGTGGGTGGACTGCAGCGCGGCGAGCTCGGTGCCGGCGGCTCGGGCCGCCGCAGCAGCCGTCTCCGCCGCGGCCGCCACCTCCGCGCGGCTCGACTGGTCGGCCGACGCCGACTCGGCGGCGTCGCTGAGCCCGGTCACCCAGCCGTCGAGGGAGGAGGGGTCGGCCGCCCAGTCGTCGGGGGCACCGTCGTCACCGACCTCGCTGACCCGGCTGACCAGGTCGGCGACCGTGCCGCGGTGGGAGTCGGAGGCGCGCCTCAGCTCGACGCGGCGATCACGCAGCCAGCGCTCGGTGCGGTCGAACCGCTCCGTCCGGAACACCTGCTGGAGCAGGGCGTGGCGCTCCTCGGAGCGCGCTCGCAGGAAGGCCTGGAACCGTCCCTGCGGGAGCATGGCGACCTGGCAGAACTGCGGCAGCGTCATGCCGACGAGACGGGTGACCAGGTGTCCGGCCTCGTCGAGGCGGGTGCTGAGCGGGTGCCAGAGGTGCTGGCCGTCGTCGGCGGGGCGGCGTTCGGAGATCACGACGCGGGCCTGCTCGGTGGTGGTGCCGGTGCCGCGCTTCTTCGGCCTGGTCCAGGCGGGCGAGCGGTCGATGCGGAACCGTCGGCCGGACAGGGTCGCCTCGAGCACCACCCGCGGGGCGACGTCGTCGGCGGCGTGGTCGGAGCGCAGCCGCTTGGCGACGGCGCGGTCACCCGGGACGTCGCCGTAGAGCGCGAAGCAGACCGCGTCGAGGACGCTGGACTTGCCGGCGCCCGTCGGTCCGCTGAGCAGGAAGAGCCCGGCGTCGGAGAGGGCGTCGAAGTCGATCGAGACCGGATCGGCGAAGGGGCCGAAGCCGACGACCTGGAGCTGGTGCAGCCTCACGAGGCACCACTCGCCGGGGGAGGCCCAGCGCCGACGAGCACGTCCTGGTCGGGGTCGTGGCAGCAGGCGTCGATGGCCTCGCGGAGCAGGGCGGCCTCGCCGGGCGTGGCGTCGGAGCCCCGCACGTGGCGGACGAAGTCGAGCGAGATGGCGTGGTCGCTCGTGCCGGGCGCGGGCCGCGGCGGGGTGCGGGGGTCGACGGTGGGCGTCGGGAACTGCAGGACGAGCGTGTGGGGGAAGCGTCGGCGCAGCAGCTCCATGGCGCGCAACGGGCGGCGCGCGTCGGTCAGGGTGACCTGCACCCAGTCGTCCTCGTGGGTGGTGAGCGACGGGTCGGCCAGGAGCTCCTCGAGCGTGCCGGAGAGCCGGGCCAGCCGACGCGGGACCGGGGCGTCGACCCAGGTCGCCGACGAGAACCCACTGGCGTCGAGGTCGACGAGCCACGACCCCTTGGCCTGGTCGGCCTCGGAGAAGGAGTAGGCCAGCGGGGAGCCGGAGTAGCGCAGCCGCTGGTCGAGCACGTGGGGGCCGTGGAGGTGGCCGAGGGCGGTGTAGTCGATGCCGTCGAACAGGCTGGTCGCGACCCGGGACACCCCGCCGACGCTGATGTCGCGCTCGGACTCCGAGGGCGTCGCGCCGGCGACGAAGGCATGCGCCAGCACCACGCTGCGGGTGGAGGCGGGCCGCGCCGCGAGGTCGGACCGGACCCGCGTCATCGCCTCGGACAACGCTGCCTCGTGGCTGCGGCGGCCGAGCGCCCAGGGCTCGAGCAGCGCCGAGGGGTCGAGGTAGGGGATCGCGTGGATCGCCACGTCTCCGTGCTGGTCGGTGAGCACGACCGGAGTGCCGACCGACGAGGCGTCGGTGCGGACGAAGACGCCCGCGGCGTCCATCAGGCGCGATCCGAAACCGAGGCGCCGCGCGCTGTCGTGGTTGCCGCTGCTCACCACGACGCGCGCCCGGGAGGCGGCGAGCCGGGCGAACGCCTCGTCGGCCAGGGCGACCGCGTCGACATGGGGGAGCGCACGGTCGTAGACGTCTCCCGAGACCACGACCACGTCGACGGCCTCCGCGGCGACCACCTCGAGGAGGTGGTCGACGAACGCACCCTGGTGGCCGAGCAGGTCCTCGCGATGGAAGGACCTCCCCAGGTGCCAGTCGGAGGTGTGGAGGATGCGCACGGGACGACCGTAGATCCCGGCACCGACAGGCCCGTCACCCCACGCCGCGAGGGGTCAGGTCAGTAGCGCACCGTGCGCCCTGCGGACGTGAAGCCCCACAGGTCGATGCCGGCCTCGGCGGCCAGGTCGGCGGCCAGGCTGGTCGGCGCGCCGACCGCCGCGATCGACCCGATGCCGGCGGCCGCGGCCTTCTGGACGAGCTCGAAACCGACCCGTCCGCTGAGCACCAGGCACGCCGAGGCGGCCGGGTCCCCGGCGAGCACCCGCGCCCCGACGACCTTGTCGACGGCGTTGTGGCGTCCGACGTCCTCGCGCACGACGGACAGCGTGCCGTGCTCGTCCGCGAGCCCCGCCGCGTGCACGCCCCCCGTCCGGGCGAAGAGGGTCTGGCGCTCGCGCAGCGCCTCCGGCAGTCGTCGTACGACGGACGCGTCGGGACGTGGACCTGCCCATGGTTGCGTCGTCCTGGTCGCCAGCGCCTCGACCACGCTGTCCTTGCCGCACACGCCGCAGGCGGACGAGCCGGAGGAGGCGCTCTCGTGCCGGTGGGGGAGCGCCGTCGCGCCCGTGACGGTCACCGTCACGACGTTGAACTCCTGCTCGGGAGCGAGGTCGTCGTCGGTGCAGTAGGCGACCTGGCTGATCGACGTCGGTCGCCGCGAGCCCCTCGTTGACGAGCCAACCCGCGGCGAGCTCGAAGTCGTGCCCGGGCGTGCGCATGGTCACCCACGCGCGGCGGGGTTCCAGGGCCCCGGAGCGCACCCGGATCTCGAGCGGCTCCTCGGTGATGAGCCGGTCCTCGCGGGCCACCTCGGAGGCGTCGGTGTGCTCCACGACGCGCGTCCGGACGGATGGTCCTGGGCGTCGCGCTCGCTGGGTCGTCACACCCCGACACTAGCCCGGGGAGGCGTCCGACTGGTGGCCGAGATCACCCCTTCGAGGATGCCGGAGGGAACGCTACCGATCCGTAGGATGTAAGAGCCGCAACGGAGCGGTTAGTTCTTACACCACATGCTCATCACCTGAGGGCCTGACGCCCTCGAGAGGAACGATATCCATGACCCCGCAGCTGCACCTGGCCCTCAGCCTCGTCGCCCAACGAGCGCGCTCCACCGAGGACCGCGCGCTGTTGCGCAACGTGGAGATCGCCCGCAGTGAGGAGCGTCGAGCCCGACGCGCCGCGCGACGCGTCATCCGCTGACCCCCCTGCGAGGACGTCCGCGGAGACCCCACCGTCGGGGACCGGACACCCTGCCCGAGCTTGCTCTGGCAGGGTGTTCGTCATGACGGACGACACCCTGCGCAGCGTCGAGCTCACCCGGATCGGCCCGGCCAGGTTCAAGGCGACCAACGCCCGCGGCGGCGAGACCTTCTTCGGCACCGGGGGAGTGGACCCCGACTTCACGCCCATCGAGCTGCTGCTCGCCGCGATCGCCGGGTGCAGCGCCCTCGACGTCGAGGCCATCACGCACAAGCGCACGTCCAGCACGACGTTCGACGTGCGTGCCGAGGGGCACAAGGTGCGCGACGCGGAGGGCAACCACCTGACCGGCATCAGGGTGTCGTTCGACGTCGCGTTCCCCGAGGGACCGGACGGCGACGCGGCACGCGACCGCGTGCAAGCGGCGATCGAGATGTCGCGCGACCGGTTGTGCACGGTCTCGCGGACCGTTCAGCTCGGCGCGGACGTGGTCTACGACCCGGTGCCGTGACGCCTGCCGGGATCGCCGTCGACGGCTGCTGCTCCGGGTGGTCCAGTGGCGGACGGTCGTCCGGACGGCTCGGCGACAGCCATTCCTCGCTGGACTACCCGAACAATCGAGCAGGTAGGGCCACAACCGCCGCACGTGTCCGGGACGTGGCCCTCGAACGGCCTGCCAGAGGGCCACAACCGCCGCACGTGTCCGAGACGTGGCCCTCGAACGGCCTGCCAGAGGGCCACATCCGCCGCACGTGTGCTGGACGTGACCGACGGCCGTCAACAGCCAGGGCTCGGGGTGGTCCTCACTGGACTACCCCCGCGGAAGGTCAGCCGACCGTGACCTTCTCGATGGTGACGTCCTTGTTCGGGGCGCCGCCGCCGGCGGGGTGCGCGCCGTCGTTGCCCTCGGCCGCGATGGCGTCGATGGTCTCGAGGCCGGCCTCGTCGATCGTGCCGAACACGGTGTAGTTCGGGGCGAACTGCGAGTCGCGGAAGACGAGGAAGAACTGCGAGCCGTTGGTGTCCGGTCCGGCGTTGGCCATGGCGAGCGTGCCGGCCGGGTAGGTCTCGTCACCGCTCAGCTCGTCGGCGAAGGAGTAGCCGGCGCCGCCGGAACCGGTGCCCGTCGGGTCGCCGCACTGCAGGATCCCGAAGCCGTCCTGGTCACCGATGCGCGGGCACGGGGTGTCGTCGTAGAAGCCCTGCTCGGCGAGCGAGACGAACGAGTTCACCGTGCACGGCGCGGCGGCCGCGTCGAGGGTCAGGCCGATGTCGCCGAAGTTGGTCGTGATCGTCGCCGTCTCGGTGCCCTCGGAGGGCGCCTCGGCGTCCGGCACGTCGACGTCGCGGGCCGGCTCCTGGCCGTCCTCGGGGTACTCGCAGGTGGTCGTGGCTCCGGAGGCCTCCGGCGACTCCTCCGTCGACTCGCTCGACGTCTCGGACGCCGAGGGGTCGGACGCGGTGTCCTTCCCGTCCGCTTCGTTGCCGCACGCGGAGAGGGCGAGGACGGACAGGCAGGCGGCCACGGTGGCGAGTCGCTTCAGCATGCGGCTGATCGTAACCAGCGCCCCGTCACATCTCCTCGTGGGTGTCCGGGTCGCCGCCGAAGAGGCGGCCGTCGGGCTCGGCGAGGCCGGTGATCGCCGCGACCTCGTCGTCGCTGAGCTCGAAGCCGAACACGTCGAGGTTCTGCGCCTGGCGCGTCGGGGTCGGCCGACTTCGGGATCGGGAGCGAGCCGAGCTGGACGTGCCAGCGCAGGATGACCTGGCCGGGGGAGACGCCGTGCGCCTCGGCGGCCGCCCGGACGGCGTCCTCCTCGAGGGGCGCGCGCCGCTTGCCCATGGGGCTCCACGCCTCGGTGCGGATGCCGAGGTGCTCGTGCACCTCGCGCATGTGCGTCCTGCGGGAACCGCGGGTGCAGCTCGAGCTGGTTGACCGCCGGCGTGACGCCGGTGTCGTCGATGATGCGCGCGAGGTGCTCCTCGGTGAAGTTGGAGACGCCGATGGACCGCACCAGCCCGTCCTTCTGCAGCTGCACCAGCGCTCGCCACGCCTCGACGTACCTGCCCTGGCTCGGGTTGGGCCAGTGGATGAGGTGGAGGTCGGTGCGCTCGAGCCCGAGGCGGTCGAGCGACTCGCGGACCGAGGTGATCGCGGCGTCGTACGCGTGGTGACGGCCCGGGATCTTGCTGGCGACGACCAGCTCGTCGCGGGGCACCCCCGAGCGGCGGATGGCCTCGCCGACCTCCGCCTCGTTCTCGTAGTTCACCGCCGTGTCGACGAGCCGGTAGCCGGCCTCGATGGCGGTGCGGATCGCCTCGGTGCCGTCGTCGCCGCGCAGGGGGTACGTGCCGAAGCCGATCGCGGGGATGCTCGTGCCGTCGTTGAGGTCGTACGTCGGGGTGGTGGCCATGGCACCAACCTAGGTCGCCCGGCAAGCGGGTCGCCTCAGCGTTCGAGCCGGAGCTCCTGGGCGTCGATGAGTGCGGACGCGCGGGTCAGCGCCCCCGTGCTGTAGGCGCCGATGGCGCGCTCCTCGTGCAGCGCGTCGCGCATGAGGGAGATGATCTGGCGGTGCAGGAGGCTCCGCTGCGAGGCGAGGGTGACAGCCTCCGCATCCCTCTCGATGCCGGTGTCGCGGACGCGCTCGAGCGAGGTCATCGTCTCGGTGACGACGTCCGGGTCGATCGGGGTGCCGTCGATGACGATCCGGTCCGTGGGTCCCATGGCGGCGGCGGCGGTGGCAGTGATGTCGTCGACGAGCTCGGCCACCTCGGCACGCTGCCGGTCCGGGTCGACCCCCGAGACGCCGAGCGTGCGGATCAGCCAGGGCAGGGTGCCGCCGTAGAGGAGGAGCGAGACGACCGCGACGACGAACGCGACCGTGATCAGCAGGGTGCGCTCGTCGACCTCCGGGCCGATCGTGAGGGCGGCGGCGAGCGTGACCACGCCTCGCATCCCGGCCCACGCCAGGACCGCCCCACCGCGGGCGGTGATCGGCTCGCTCTCCTGGTAGGCCACGTCGGCCCTGCCGCGCTCGATCCGGCGTCGGAACTGCGACATCCGGTGCTGACCACGCGTGCTGTCGACGCGCGGTCCGCCCTCCTGCGCCATCGAGTCGACGTGGTGGCTGATCTGCGTGAGCCGCCGGCGCACGGCGTCGAGCCGCGGTCGGCGTCGCCGCTCGAGGAGCACCTGGACGCCGACGAAGCCGATCCTCAGGACGAGCAGCACGACGAGGACCAGGGCGGCGGTCCCCAGCACCTCGGGCAGGCTGCTCGACGAGTTGTCGAGGTCGCGCAGGAGCGACTCGAGCTGGAGGCCCATCAGGAGGAAGACGCCGTTCTCGACGAGGAACTGGATCGTCAGCCAGTTGGTGCGCTCGGTGAGGCGCTCGCGGGCGCTGAAGGTGCGGACGCCGTGGTGCCCGGTGACCAGGCCCGCCACGACCACGGCCACCACGCCCGACGCCTCGGCCTCCTCGGCGGGCAGGAACGCCAGGAAGGGCACGATGAAGCTGACCGCCGTCATGAGGACCGGGTCGTCGAGCTTGCTCCGCAGCCAGACGGTCGAGCGGCCCACGACCCAGCCGATCAGGACGGCGAGCGCGACCGCGCGGACGAAGTCGAGGACCGCGTCGCCCAGGCTGAATCCCGTGGTGATGGCGAGCAGCGCCGTCCGCAGCACGACCAGCGCGGAGGCGTCGTTGAACAGGCTCTCGCCCTCCAGCACCGTCATCAACCGGTGGGGGAGCCCGAGGCGCTTGCCGATCGCGGTCGCTGCGACCGCGTCCGTGGGACTGACCACGGCGCCCAGTGCGACGCCAGCCGCGAAGGAGACGTCGGGAACGACGAGGTGCACGACCGCACCGACGGCGACCGCGGAGACGACGACCAGGGTGACCGAGAGCCACGTGATCATGCCGATGCTGCGGCGCAGGTCGAGGACGGGCACCTGGACCGCGGTGGCGTACAGCAGCGGGGGCAGGGCTCCGAGCAGGATCCAGTCGGGCTCCAGCGCGAAGTCGGGCGTGCCGGGCACGAGGCTGAAGGCGATGCCGAGGACCAGCAGGACCAGGGGAGTGGCGATCCCGGTGCGCCGGGACAGCACCGCCGCCACGACGATCGCCATCAGGGCGGCGACGGCGAGGGTCAGCAGCTCCACGCCCGTCAGGGTAGCGATCGTCAGGCGGCGTCAGGGGGCGCCGCGTGGCTCCTCGTGGCTCGGACCGTCGCTGAGCTCGTCGACCACGAGCAGGTCGTGGCGCACCTGACCGGCGCGGAACGAGGCCCGCCCGACCATGTGGCTGGAGACCACGCTCGTGGCCATCTGCAGCAGCACGATGAGGGCCAGGATGCCCACCACACCCGGGTCACGCAGGCGCAGCGCGACCCCGGTCATCACCAGCACCGTGCCGAGGACCTGCGGCTTGGTGGCCGCGTGCATCCGGGTCAGCAGGTCGGGCAGGCGGACGACGCCGATGGCGGCGATGAGCGCGAGGACCGCGCCGAGGAGGATGCACACGGCGGCGGCGAGGTCGGCGACCTGTGTCCAGCTCACCACTTGCCCCCGATGCCCGGGTCGTCGCGGTCGCCGGCCTCGAGGTCGTCGCTGCGGCTGGCGTAGCGGGCGACGCTCACCGCGCCGACCATGCCGCAGCCGGCGAGCACGACGAGCATGGGCAGCGGGTACGTCACGCCCGAGTGGGCGACGTACAGGCCGGTCGCGCAGACGGTGACCGCGACCAGCACGTCGAGCGCGACGCTGCGGTCGAGGATCGTCGGCCCGATGGTGAGGCGCACGAGCAGGAGCACGGCAGCCGCGGCGAGCAGCGTGGCTCCGAGGACGAGCACGAGTGTCATGGGCGCTCCCGGTCGGTGGGTCGGGGCGGCAGCGCGCGCAGCAGCCGCTGCTCGAGGTCCAGCGCGGTGCGGCGGAACTCGTCGGCGGCCTCCGCGTCGGGTACGTCGATCACGTGGAGGTAGAGCGTGTGCGTGGACCGGCGGGCCTCGACGACCACCGACCCCGGGATCAGCGACAGCATCGACGCGACGAGCGTCAACATGAAGTCGGACTTGGTCTCGAGGTCGACCGCGACCACGGCGTTGCGCACCGGGCGCCGTCGCAGGACGACGCCGGCCACCTCGATGCTCGCCCGCACCACGTCGAGGTGGAAGCGGGCGACGACCCCGAGGAGGGGGAGGGGGCGGACCGTGGCGCCGAGGTCGATGGGCGGGAGCGGGAACGCGAGGCACACCAGCACCGCGACGAGCAGGCCCCCGACCACGAGCAGCGGGGTCACCGCGCCCCACAGGGCAAGCCAGACGAGCAGCAGCCAGACGACGGCGAGCGGCTGGACGGCCCGGTGCCGGGCGGGACGGGTGGACCCGTCACGGCGGGTGCGCATGACCGGGCTCACGGGTGCTCCTCGGTCAGGACGGAGGAGAGGTAGGGGGTGCGCTCGTGCAGGTCGCCCGCGGCGCGGTCGGCCAGCGCGTAGAGCGGTCCGGCGATCACCGACAGCAGCACGCTGGCCGCGACGAGGGCGGCCGCCGGCAGCAGCATGCCGAGGGGGGAGTGGCGGTTGTCCTCTCCCGCCTCGATGAGCGTGAAGAAGTCGCGATCGGGCTCGTTGTCGTCGCCGAGGCGGCGGGCCTCCTCGATGTCGCGTCGCGACACGGTGCCCGCGGCGGTGTGCACGTGGCCCCGGTGCTGGTGCACCGCGCGGGTGTCGTGCCCGGGCACCGGATCGGCCGCCGCACCGCCGACGGTCTCGCCGATCGCCTCGAGCGCCTCGTGGGCCTCGCGGGGGGTGCGCCAGAACGCCACGGCCCACGTCTTCGCGACGGCGTACAGCGTCAGCAGGCTGGTGGCTGCGCCGGCGGCCACGAGCGTCCAGGCGAGCGGGCTGCCGTCGAGCTGCGCGGCCTGGAACAGCCCGACCTTGCCGATGAAGCCGGAGAAGGGTGGGATGCCCGCGAGGTTCATCGCCGGCACGAAGAAGAGCACGGCGAGGACCGGGGCGATGCGCGCCAGCCCGCCGATGCGCATCAGCGCGGTGCTGCCCGGCTCGGCGCTCGACGAGGCCGAGGACGAGGAACAGCGCCGTCTGGATGGTGATGTGGTGCACGACGTAGAACGTCGTGCCGGCCGTGCCGGTGCGGCTGTCGAGCCCGATGCCGAGGATCAGGTAGCCGATGTGGCTGACCAGCGTGAAGGACAGCATGCGCTTGATGTCGGACTGGGCGATCGCGCCGAGGATGCCGATGATCATGGTGAGCAGCGCGGCCCACAGGAGCAGGTCGGTGAGCGGGCTGTCGGGGAACAGCAGGGTCTGCATGCGCAGGATCGCGTAGACGCCGACCTTGGTGAGCAGCCCGGCGAACACCGCCGTGACCGGCGCGGGCGCGGTGGGGTAGCTGTCCGGCAGCCACAGCGACAGCGGGAAGACGGCCGCCTTGATGGCGAACGTCGTCAGCAGCAGCAGCTGGATCATCATCGACACGTGGTCGGGGAGCTCCGCGAGCCGTTGGGCCAGGTGGGCCAGGGTGAGCGTGCCAGTGGCGGCGTACGTCACGGCGAGGCTGATGAGGAACAACGTCGACGAGAGCAGGTTGACCAGCACGTAGATCGTGCCGGCGCGGACCCGGGCCGCCGTGCCGCCGAGCGTCAGCAGGACGTAGCTCGCGAACAGCAGCATCTCGAAGCTGACGAACAGGTTGAACAGGTCGCCGGCGAGGAACGCGTTGGCGACGCCGGCCACCAGCACGAGGAACGTGGGGTGGTAGACCGAGATCGGTGCACCCTCCTCGTCCTCCGTCATGCCCTGCCCGACGGAGTAGGCGAGGACCGCCAGGGTGACGATGGCGCTCACCAGCAGCATCAGGGCCGCGAGCCGGTCGGCGACCAGGACGATGCCGAGGGTCTCGGGCCAGGCGCCGATCCACACGGTCTGCGGGCCGTGGCGGTCCGCCTGCACCAGGAGCACGGCGGCCACGACCACGACGGATCCGAGCACGGCGAGGCTGAGCCAGCGCTGGATCCGCGGGTGGTGCAGCAGCGCCAGCGAGGCACCGGCGCCGAGGATCGGCAGCAGGACGGGGAGGGGGACGAGGGAGTTCACTGCGACTTCATCTCCTCGGCGTCGGCGGCCAGCGGGTCGTCGTCCGGGCCCTGCCCGTGGTCCCCGCTCGAGTCGTCGCCGGGGTAGTCGGACGTCGTGGCGGAGTAGGCCTCGGACGTCACGTCGCGCAGGGCGAGCCGGCGGATGGTGTCGTCCTCGATGTCGTCCTGCACGTCGTCGTGGCCGTTGAGCTGCCAGCTGCGGTAGGCCATGGCCAGCACGAACGCCGTCGTCGCGAGGGTGATGACGATGGCGGTGAGCACCATCGCCTGGGGGAGCGGGTCCGAGAGGCCGGTCGTGTCACCGCCCTTCGACACGATCGGGGCGCGCCCCGCGGGGCCGCCGGCGACCATGAAGCAGAGGCTGACGCCGTTGCCGATCATCACGATGCCGATCAGCACGCGCGACAGGCTGCGCTCGAGCACGAGGTAGACACCGCAGCCGAGGAGGGCGGCGGCGACGAGGACGAGGGTCAGGTTGATGGTCATGCGGCCTCCGCCTCCGCCTCGCGCATGGCGCGCCGGATGTCGCGGTCGATGTGGGAGCCGAGGGCGCGCAGCAGGTCGAGCACCAGTCCGACGACGACCAGGTAGACCCCGACGTCGAAGAGGACCGACGAGACCAGGTGCAGGTCGCCGAGCAGCGGCAGGTGCAGGTCGATCACCGCGGACTGCAGCACCACGCCGCCGAAGGCCATCGGCAGGAGCGCAGCCAGCGCCGCCACGGCGAGGCCGCCGCCGATCAGGCGCCCGGCGTCCACCGGTGCGGCCTCGTCGAGCTCGTAGCGACCTCCGGCCAGGTAGCGCACGACGAGCGCCAGGCCGGTGGTCATGCCCGCGGCGAAGCCGCCGCCGGGCTCGTTGTGGCCGACGAGCAGGAGGTACAGGGAGATGACGATCAGCGTGTGGAAGAGCAGGCGCACGATGACCTCGAAGATGATCGAGCGCTTGTCCGGCGGCAGGGTCCGTGAGCCGGGCAGCCAGGCGCGCCGTCCCGGAGCGGTGGCGACCTTCTCGACGCCGGCCGGGTAGGGGATGTCGTGGACGCGGCGGATGTCGGCGCCGCGCGCGTTGACGTACACGAGACTGGCGACGCCCGTCGCCGCGGCCACGAGCACGGCGAGCTCGCCCAGGGTGTCCCAGGCACGCGTGTCGACGAGGATGACGTTGACGATGTTGCCGCCGCCGCCGAACTCGAGCGCCTCCTTGGGCAACGCCAGGGAGACGGGGTCGGCGGTGCGCGCTGCGCCCGCGACGAGGAGGAAGCCGGCGGTCACGACCGCCACGGCCACGCCGAGGGCGACCCGGAGGTAGCGCTGGCGGCTCAGCGGGCGGTCGGTGAAGTACTCGGGGAGGCGGCGCAGGGCCAGCACGAAGACCACCACGGTCAGCGTCTCGACCAGCGCCTGGGTGAGCGCGAGGTCGGGCGCGCCCTGGAGGACGAAGAGGAGCGCCGTGCCGTAGCCGGTGACGCCGACGAGCAGGACCGCGCGGATGCGGCGCCGTGAGCGCGCCGTCATCACGGCCGCGCCGACGATGACGGCTCCGATGACCGCCTGCGCGGGGTTGTCCCACGCCGTCACCTGCACGTCGCCGAGGCCACCGAGCAGTGTCGAGCCCGGCAGCAGGACCAGCACGATCAGGATGATGGCGAGGTACGCCGCCGCGGAGCCGCGCTGCACGACACCGGTGACCTCGACCGCCGTCCGGTCGAGCAGGCGCATCCCGCCGCGGTAGGCCCGCTCGAGGCTCCAGTCGTGGACCAGCGCGGCCTGCATGCGGGCCACGGGCTCGCGGGCGACGAACAGCGCGGCGCCCGCGGCGAGCGTGACGAGGGTGAGCACGAGGGGGAGCCCGACGCCGTGCCACAGCGAGAGCTCGGGCTCGTGGACCCCGGGCGGGAACTCGTCGACCTCGGGGGCGAGGAGCGACGTGAGCGGAGCGCCGAGGAAGCCGAGCACCAGCGAGAGCGCCGCGAGGACGACGGGGGCCGCGATGAACGCGGGCGAGGGGGAGTGGACCGACACCGGTGCCGGCACGTCGCGGTTGCCGAAGGCTCCCCACACGAAGCGGGCCGAGTAGGCCGCGGTGAGGATCGACCCGACGACCACCCCGACGACGAGCACCCAGCCGCCCGTCGTACCGATCCCGGTGCCGTCGCCGTCGCGGGCGACGTCCACGAGCGCGACGAGCACGCTCTCCTTGGCGACGTAGCCGAGCAGCGGCGGGAGACCTGCCATCGACGCGGCGGCGAGCGTCGCCGCGACCGCGAGGACGGGCAGCCGTCGGGCGAGGCCGGTCAGCTCGCGCAGGTCACGCGTGCCGGTGCTGTGGTCGATCACCCCCACGACGAGGAACAGGGTGGCCTTGAACAACGCGTGCGCGAGGAGGAGGGCGAGCCCGGCGAGCATCGCGCTGCGGGTGCCGGTGCCGAGGACGAGGACGAGGAATCCGAGCTGGCTGACGGTGCCGTAGGCGAGCAGCAGCTTGAGGTCGTGCTGGCGGAGCGCCCGTACGCCGCCGAGGACCATCGTCGTGAGGCCGAGCACCAGGAGCACCGTGCGCCATCCGGTCACGCCGGCGAACGCGGGAGCCAGGAGCGCGACGAGGTAGACGCCGGCCTTCACCATCGACGCGGCGTGCAGGTAGGCGCTGACGGGGGTCGGTGCGGCCATGGCCGACGGGAGCCAGAAGTGGAAGGGGAGCAGGGCCGACTTGCTGATGGCGCCCACCAGCAGGAGATGGACCCCGACGGTCACGGCCACGCCCGTGGGCGGGTCGGCCAGGATCTCGGTGATCCGGAACGTCCCGGCGGCCCTGCCCACGAGGATCGCGCCCACGAGGAGCACGAGGCCGCCGAAGGTGGTCACCACGAGCGCCTGGATGGCGGCCCTCCTGCTGGCGCGCCGCTCGGAGTCGTGGCCGATCAGGAGGAACGAGAAGACGGTCGTGAGCTCCCAGAACACGTAGAGGAGCAGCAGGTCGTCGGCCAGGACCAGCCCGAGCATCGAGGCCACGAAGGCGACCAAGACGCCGGCGAAGCGCGGGACGCCCGGCTCGTCGTCGTCGAAGTACCACGCGCAGTAGGCCAGCACGAGCGCGCCGATGCCGAGCACGATCAGGGACATCAACCACTGGAGGGTGCCCATGGCGAACGCCAGGTCCAGGCCGATGCTCCCGACCCACGGGTGGACCTCGACGAGGATCTCACCGTCGTGGACGGCGGCGCCCTGGGCGGCGACCCACGCCGTACCGGCGAGCGGCACCAGCGCGAGGGCCAGGAAGGCGCGCTTGCCGGCTCGGAGCAACAGCCATGGAGACATGACCGCCGCCGCCAGCAGAGCGGCGATCAGCACAAGCACAAGCGGTGGTCCCTCGTCATCGGTGGAGTTTCCTCAACCGTACAGGCGCAGAACGCTGCATCCGGCCGCTCGACGGGGTGCAGACGAAAGATGGGGGACGGACCCCATTCTGGAGATCACACCGGTGTCGTTCCGCGATCGGCACTGTCTGACATAATGTCAGTTATCGGCGAACCGGCGTGGCGCGGAAGGGCGGGGAAGCCCGCAGCGCCATCCCCTCGTCGTCGTACGGACAGCGGGGAATCCTGGCTTGCCCTGAGCGAGCTGTCGTTCCCCGATCATCCTGCCGTGCTGTCGGGCGTCGGGCGCTAGGCGAACTTGCCGTACTTCTTGTGCATGGCCTGCTTGGAGACGCCGAGCATCGTGCCGATCTCCGCCCACGAGAAGCCGTGGATGCGAGCACGTCGTACGGCCACAGCCTCCGCGGCCGCCAGCTCGTGCTTGGCGCGGGAGATGCGCATCAGCTCCTCCAGCGGGCTTTCCCCTCCCGGGTCCTGGGCGTCGATCGAGGTCTTCATGCGTCAACTGTCGTTGACATAACTCAGTGATTGTCAACCTTTGTTGACTGGTTGCTCCTTGGTGAGGTGGAGCAGCCACTGCGAGCCGCCGGTGTGGATCAGCGCGAAGCGGCGGGAGCGCTCACGACCGTGCAGGGTGAAGACGAGTCGTCGCTCGTCGCGCGAGTGCTCCTCCCACGTCCCGGTGTCGGCGACGAGCTTGTGCTCGTCCTCGTAGTCGACGTGGTCCAGGTCGTGGTCGCCCACCGCAATGGCCAGCCGGTCGCGCCGACCGTCCTCCGGCAACCCCTTGGGCACGGCCCAGCTGCGCAGCACCCCGTCCTCCTCGAGCCGCAGGTCGAAGTGCGGGCTCGGGCGGCGGTGGTCGTGCAGGACGAACCTCAGCGGCTCCGGCACGGGACGACCCGCCTCACCCGAGGCGTCGGAGCTGGTACGTCCCGACGGTCGTCGCGACGACCTCGCCGGCGGCGTCGGTGAGCGTCGCCTCGAGCTCGAACTCCCCACGACCCGTGGCCAGCGCGTCGGCACGTACGCGCGCGACCTCGTCGTCCGACAGCGACGCCGAGGCGCGTACGACGCCCAGCGCGGGCCGACGGAACCGGATCGCGGACTCCTTGACGAGCGGCACGAACCCGGCGAGCTCGCCCTCGAGGTCGAAGGTCGTCAGGCTGAGCAGTCCGCCGAGCATCTCGGCGACGCTGAACAGGGAGCCGGCGTAGGTGACGCCGAAGTGGTTGACGTTGGGCTCCGGCGGCAGCTCGGCCGCGGCGAACCCCGGCCGGACCTCGACGACGCGGATGCCCATGGCCTCGAGGATCGGGACCGATCCGACGGCCTGGACTGCCTCCACTCTCAACGTATAGGCCATCAGGGGGCTTGCCGCAAGGCCCTGGTCGGGCTTCACACTGCACGGCGTGACGCAGCAGGACACCCACCACGACACTTCCCCCGACACCGCACCCTTCGCCCTCCCCCGCACCCTCGCGGCCAAGTCCGACCCGTCCCTCATCGACCGCGACAGGCGGCACTTCGCTCGGATCGCCAGTGGGCTCGAGCGCGCGATCGCCGACCTCGAGGAGCGCCTGGCCGAGGTGCGGCGGACCGCCGTCCGCCACGGCACGGCCGCCCTCGAGCGCGACCAGGAGGTGCACCGGCTGACGACCCGGTTGCGAGCCCTGCGCCGCTACGACCTCGACCTCTGCCTCGGCCGCATCGTCCAAGCGACCCCCGGGACGAACGGCGAGCCGACCCACGAAGCCAGCGACGACGCAGGCGACGGCGGGACGACCTACATCGGACGCTTCGGTCTCGCCGACACCGACGGCCGCAGGCTGCTCGTCGACTGGCGCTCGCCCGCGGCCGAGCCGTTCTTCGCCGCGACCCACGCGCAGCCCCAAGGGCTGGTGAGCCGGCGCCGCTACCGCTGGGTGGCGGGGCGCATCGTCGACTACTGGGACGAGGCCTTCACCGAGGAGGGCCTGACCCACACCGCGGCGCTCGACGACCAGTCCGCCTTCATCGCGACCCTCGGCGGGAGCCGTACGCCCCGGATGCGCGACGTGCTGGGCACCATCCAGGCCGACCAGGACGCCATCGTCCGGGCCGGGTCGCGTGGCGTCCTGGTCGTCGACGGCGGTCCCGGCACCGGCAAGACGGTGGTCGCGCTCCACCGCACGGCCTACCTCCTGTACGCCGACCCGCGGCTGGGGCACCGGCGCGGGGGCGTGCTCTTCGTGGGCCCGCACGCGCCCTACCTCGCCTACGTCGGCGACGTGCTGCCGAGCCTCGGGGAGGAAGGCGTGCAGACGTGCACCGTCCGCGACCTGGTGCCCGAGGTGGCACGGGGTCCCGAGGGCGACGCACAGGTGGCTGCGCTGAAGGCCGACCTGCGGATGGTCGAGGCGATCGAGCCGGCCGTGGCGCTCTACGAGGAGCCGCCCACGGAGTCGTACCTCGTCGAGACGGCGTGGGGCGACGTGCGGATCACCGCGTCCGAGTGGGCCGAGGCCTTCGACTCCCCCGACCCGGGCACCCCCCACAACCTCGCGCGCGACGACGTCTGGGACGAGGTCCTCACGATCCTCGTCGAGAAGGCGACAGGCGTCGTCGAGGACCTGTCCCCCGACGAGCTCCGGCGCGTCCTCGACCGCCACGCCGGGCTGCGCGACACCTTCGACCGGGCCTGGCCGCTGATCGAGCACACCGACCTCGTCGGCGATCTCTGGACGGTGCCGGCCTACCTGCGCCGCTGTGCTCCCTGGCTCGAGCCCCACGAGGTGCGCGCCCTGCACCGCGACGAGCCCGAGGCGTGGACCGACGCCGACCTCCCGCTGCTCGACGCCGCGCGGCTGCGCCTGGGCGACCCGGAGGCGTCCCGACGCCGTCGGCGTGCGCAGGCCGCCGAGGCACGCGAGCGCGCCCGGATGGGCGAGGTGATCGACGACCTTCGCACCACGGCTCGCGAGACGGGGGCGGACGAGTTCGGCGACGGCCTGGTGTCGATGCTCGTCCACGACGACCTGCAGACGGCCCTGGTCGACGACGCGGCGCTGCCGACGTCCGCAGCCGACCTCCTCACCGGGCCGTTCGCCCACGTCGTCGTCGACGAGGCGCAGGAGCTCAGCGACGCCGAGTGGGCGATGCTGCTGCGTCGCTGCCCCTCACGCAGCCTCACCGTCGTCGGTGACCGCGCGCAGGCCCGTCACGGCTTCGCCGAGTCGTGGACCGAGCGGCTGGCACGCGTCGGGCTCATGGACGTCACCGTCGCGCCGCTGACCGTCAACTACCGCACCCCGGCCGAGGTGATGGCCGAGGCGGAGCCGGTGATCCGTGCGGCGCTCCCCGAGGCGAACGTCCCCACGTCGGTCCGTGAGAGCGGGATCCCGGTCCTCCGTGCACCTGCCGCCGAGCGTGACGCGATCATCGGGGACTGGCTCGCCGAGCACGCCGAGGGCACGGCGGTGGTCGTCGAGCGCGCCCGGTCCGCACCCGGTGGTCAGGGTGCCGATGTGAACGGGCGGTGGGGCGGTCGCGTCCGCTCCCTCACGCCCGAGCTGGTCAAGGGACTCGAGTTCGACCTCGTGGTTCTCGTCGACCCCGACCGTCTCGGGGACGGCGTGGCCGGGGCGGTGGACCGCTACGTGGCGATGACCCGGGCGACCCAGCGACTGGTGGTGCTCACGACGTGAGGTCGGTGCGGGCGAGGGTGGCACGCAGGGCGGTGATGTCGCCGGTGCCGACGCGGCAGCACCCGCCGACGAGGCGCGCGCCCGCCGCCACCCAGGCTGCGACGTCGGCCGGGTCGAACGCCGAGCGCCCCTCCCACGACCGGGTCGCGGCGTTCCAGCCCTGACCGGAGTTGGGGTAGACGACAGCGGGGCCGTGCGCGCCCGCGACCGGCACGGCGGCGCCGGCGTCTGCGGGCGAGGAGCAGTTCACCCCGACGGCGACGACCTCGGCGACATCAGCCGCCATCGCGAACGCCTCGCCGATGGGCTCACCGGCTCGGGTGAGCCCGTTGGCGGTGGACAGCGACAGCCACGCCGGTACGCCGCTGCCGTCGAGCTCGGCGAGCACGGCCTCGACCTCGGCGAGGCACGGGACGGTCTCGACCGCGAGCAGGTCGGCGTGCTCCCCCACCGTCGAGGCGAGCACGTCGAGCCGCGGTCGGTGGAAGGCGCGCAGCCCGGCCACGTCGAGGTCGTAGTCGCCGCGGTACTCCGAGCCGTCGGCCAGCACCGCGCCGTACGGCCCGACCGAGGCGGCCACCCACCCGTCGGGCGCGACGGCGTCACGGGCGGCGGCCGCCAGCTCGACGCTCCGGCGCAGCAGGCGCTCGACCTCGTCGCGGTCCGCTCCCTCGGCACCGAAGCCCTCGAAGGAGACCTGGTACGACGCCGTTGTCGCCACCTCGGCCCCGGCGGTGAAGAACTCGCGGTGGGCCCGTTCGATGGCCGCTGGATCGTCGCGCAGCAGCCGCGCCGACCACAGGTCGCTCGACAGGTCGTGGCCGTGCTCCTCGAGCAGCGTGGCGAGGCCGCCGTCGAGGACGACAGGGCGCTCGGCGATGGCGGTCCGGAGGTCGGTGCGGGTCATGTCCTGAGTCTGGCACCCGAGGGGTGTGACGACCGACGGGTCTCGTCGACGACGATCACCCCGTGCCAGAGGGACACACCATCCACCGACTCGCCCGCCGTCATGCCCGGCTGCTGGGTGGGCAGCACGTGTCCGCCGACAGCCCGCAGGGCCGTTTCGAGGACGGTGCGGGCCTGCTCGACGGCCGCGTGCTCGGGGCCACCGACGCATGGGGCAAGCACCTCTTCCACCGCTACGACGACCTGTGGCTGCACGTGCACCTCGGCCTCTACGGGAAGTTCCGCGACGGCCCGCTCCCTGCGCCGGCTGCGCGGGGGGCCCTGCGGCTCCGGCTCGTGGGTGGCGGTCATTGGTTGGAGCTGCGCGGACCGACCGCCTGCGAGGTGCTCACCGACGCCGAGCGCAAGGTCGTCCTGGCCAGGCTCGGTCCCGACCCCCTGCGCCGGCGACCTGACGCGGAGGCGTTCGTCGCCCGGGTGCTGCGCAGCCGCGCCCCGATCGCCACCCTTCTCATGGACCAGTCGGTCGTCGCCGGCGTCGGCAACGTCTACCGCGCCGAGGTGCTGTTCCGGCAGCGCCTCGACCCGCTGCGTCCGGGGCGGCTCCACGACGCGGCCGTCCTGCACGCCCTGTGGGACGACCTGGTGGTGCTGCTGCGCGCCGGTGTCCGGGCGGGGCGGATCGTCACCACGTCGCCCGCCGACCGCGAACGTCCGTCGGGCCGCCCGCGCCGCGTCGACGCCCACTACGTCTACGGTCGCGCGGAGCTGCCCTGCCGGATCTGCGGGACGCCCGTCCAGGACACGCAGATCGCGGCCCGGCGCCTGTTCTGGTGCCCGGTCTGCCAGGCCTAGCGGACCGATCGAAGCAGCAGCGTCAGGCGCCGATGTAGGCCGCCAGGTGCTTGCCGGTCAGCGTGGGCTTCTTCGCCGCCACCATGTCGGCCGGCGGACCCTCGAACACGACGGTGCCGCCGTCGTGGCCCGCCCCGGGACCGAGGTCGATGATCCAGTCTGCGTGGGCCATCACGGCCTGGTGGTGCTCGATGACGATGACGGACTTGCCGGAGTCGACCAGGCGGTCGAGCAGGCCGAGGAGGTTCTGCACGTCGGCGAGGTGGAGGCCGGTGGTGGGCTCGTCGAGGATGTACACGTCGCCCTTGTCCCCCATCTGCGTCGCGAGCTTGAGGCGCTGGCGCTCGCCGCCGGACAGCGTGGTCAGGGGCTGGCCGAGCGCGAGGTAGCCCAGGCCCACGTCGACCAGGCGGTCGAGGATCTTCACCGCGGCGGGGATCTTCGCCTCCCCGTCGCTGAAGAGGGCACGGGCGTCGAGGACCGACATCTCGTGCACCTCGGCGATGTCCTTGCCGCCGAGGGTGTGCTCGAGCACCTCGGCCTTGAAGCGACGGCCCTCGCACTCCTCGCACGGCGACTCGACGGTCGCCATCGGACCGAGCTCGGTGAAGATCACGCCCGCGCCGTTGCAGGTCGGGCACGCGCCCTCGGAGTTGGAGCTGAAGAGCGCCGGCTTGACGCCGTTGGCCTTGGCGAACGCCTTGCGGATCGGCTCGAGCAGACCGGTGTACGTCGCGGGGTTGCTGCGGCGCGACCCCTTGATCGCGCCCTGGTCGATGACGATGATCTCGTCGCGGCCGGCGAGCGAGCCGTGGATCAGCGAGCTCTTGCCCGACCCGGCGACCCCGGTGACCACGGTCAGCAGGCCGAGCGGGACGTCGACGTCCACGTCGCGCAGGTTGTGCGTGCTGGCACCGCGTACCTCCATCGTCCCGGACGGCTCGCGCACCGAGTCCTTGAGCCGCGCGCGGTCGTCGAGGTGCTTGCCGGTGATCGTGTCGCTCCTGCGGAGGCCTTCGACGTCACCCTCGAAGCAGATGCTCCCGCCTGCTGCTCCGGCCGCAGGACCGATGTCGACCACGTGGTCGGCGATGCCGATGGTCTCGGGCTTGTGCTCCACGACGAGCACGGTGTTGCCCTTGTCGCGCAGCTGCAGGAGCAGGTTGTTCATCCGCTCGATGTCGTGTGGGTGCAGCCCGATCGTCGGCTCGTCGAAGACGTAGGTGACGTCGGTGAGCGACGACCCGAGGTGACGGATCATCTTGGTGCGCTGCGCCTCGCCGCCCGACAGGGTGCCGGCCGAACGGTCGAGCGAGAGGTAGCCCAGGCCGATCTCGGAGAACGAGTCGAGCAGGTGCTGAAGGCCCTTCAGCAGCGGCGCGACCGTCGGCTCGTCGAGGTCGCGCACCCACTCGGCGAGGTCGCTGATCTGCATCTCGCACAGGTCGGCGATCGACTTGTCGTTGATCTTCGACTTCCGCGCCTCCGGCGTCAGGCGGGTGCCCTCGCAGTCGGGGCAGGTCTGGAAGGTGACCGCCCGCTCGACGAAGCGGCGGATGTGCGGCTGCATCGCCTCGGGGTCCTTGGAGAGCATGGACTTCTGGATCTGCGGGATCATGCCGGTGAAGGTGAGGTTGACGCCCTCGACCTTGAGCTTGGTCGGCTCCGACCACAGCATCGTCTCGAGCTGCTTCTTCGTGAACGACTTGATGGGCTTGTCCATCGGCAGGCCCATGCCCTCGAACAGCCGGCCGTACCACCCGTCCATCGAGTAGCCCGGCACCGTCAGCGCGCCCTCGGAGAGCGACTTGTCCTCGTCGTAGAGCGCGGTGCGGTCGATGTCGTTGACCTTGCCCATGCCCTCGCAGCGCGGGCACATGCCACCGAGGTAGACCTCCTGCTTGACGGTCCGGCGCTCGGTGCGACCGCCCTTCTCGGTGGTCATCATCCCGCTCGCCTTGCGGGTCGGGACGTTGAAGGAGTACGCCGTCGGCGGGCCGACGTAGGGGTCGCCGAGCCTGCTGAAGAGGATCCGCAGCATCGCGTTGGCGTCGGTGGCGGTGCCGACCGTGGAGCGCGGGTTGGCGCCCATCCGCTCCTGGTCGACGATGATCGCCGTCGTGAGACCCTCGAGGTGGTCGACGTCGGGTCGTGCCAGGCTCGGCATGAAGCCCTGCACGAACGCGCTGTAGGTCTCGTTGATCATCCGCTGCGACTCCGCGGCGATCGTGGCGAAGACCAGCGAGCTCTTCCCGGACCCGGACACCCCGGTGAAGACGGTCAGGCGGCGCTTGGGCAGCTCGACGCTGACGTTCTTCAGGTTGTTCTCGCGCGCTCCCTCGACACGGATCAGTGCGTGGTCGTCGGCCGGGTGTGTGGTGGTCATGGTGCGCGTCTCCCCTGTGTCTGGCCTGTCCCGTGGCGGGGGCAATCCTGCCAGTACGACGCCTCGCGCGCCCCTGGTGTGACCGGCACCCGCCCATCGGGTGGGGTGCACGGTTTGTCCACCGTGCCAGTGTCGAGGCATGAGCACCCACGACGACCGGACCACGACCGTTGCCGAGATCATGGAGGAGACCGACATCGCCGTGCTGACCTACGTGTCGCTCGACGGACACCTCGTCTCCACCCCGATGGGCACGCAGGACTTCGAGGACCCGGGCACCACCTGGTTCCTCACCGAGCGCAGCAGCGACAAGGTGCGCGCGATCGAGGCCGACCCGCGGGTCAACGTGTCCTACTCCAGCAAGGCCGGCTGGGTCTCGCTGACCGGCACCGCCCACGTCAGCGACGACCGCGCCAAGCTCCGCGACCTCTGGGACGCCTCCGCAGGCGCCTTCATGTCCGGCGGGCCTGACGACCCCGACAACGTGCTGCTGCGCATCGACGGCGCCACCGCGGAGTACTGGGAGTCCCCCGGCAAGGTCGCCGTCGCCGTCCAGATGGCCAAGGGGCTCGTCAGCGACGACAAGCCCGACCTCGGCGACAACGACACCGTGCAGCTCTGAGCGGCGGCGCCTCGTGCTCGTCGACGCCCACGGTCCCGCCACCGCCGACGAGTCGTGGCGGCGCTTCACCACGCCGGCGACCTGGCCGTCCTGGGCACCGCTGATCCGTGAGGTCGAGGCGTCCGACGACGTGCTGGGTGTCGGCACGACAGGTCGGGTGCACGGACCGGGCGGTGTGGTCGTCGACTTCGAGGTCACCGGGGTCGACCCGGTCCTGAGGTCGTGGACCTGGCGGGCCGGGATCGGGCCGGCGGCCGTGTCGATGGACCACCACGTCGTCCCGGCGCCTGGTGGCAGCAGCCGGGCGATGCTCCGCGTGCCCTCCCCCGCCGCTGCCCTGCTCCAGCCCTACCGGTTGCCTGCGGGCGCGGCGCTGCGCGCGCTCGTGGGCGAGCCCGGCGGCGAGGGTGCGCCCGAGGCCGTCGAGTCGTTCGACTTCGCCTTCGCTCCGAACTACGTCGCTCCGGCGCGCGCCTTCGGCGTCACCCCGGCCACGACCACGGTCGAGGTCGGACCCGCGTGGCTCTTCGTCCGGTACGGCCCGTGGCGACTGGTGACCCCGCGGTCAAACCTCGCCTCGGCCGAGCTCACCGGCGGCTTCGCGTGGCACCGCACCGCCGGTCCGGCGCACCTGTCGCTCAGCGACCGCGGCGTCTCGTTCACGACGAACGGCGACCGTGCCCTGTGCCTGACCTTCCACGAGCCGGTCCCGGCGATCGACCCCACCGGCACCATCACCCACCCCGGCGCCACGATCGCCGTGGCCGACCCGCGCCGGCTCGCCTCGGCGCTCGGCTTCGCGCTGGACTGAGGGCACGGGCCCCGGGGCCCGATCACGACTAGGGTCGCGGAGCATGGACATGCTGCGGGGCGCACAGATCGCCGAGACCGGACTGACCGAGTGGCGCAAGCTGGCGCAGGGGCTGCACGCGCGCTACCTGACGGACGACTTCGCCGCCGGCGCGCGCTTCGTCGCCGCTGTGGGCGAGGCGGGTGACGAGATCGGGCACCACCCGCGCGTGACGATCGGCCGGGGCCACGTCGACCTCGAGCTCGTCACCGCCGACGCGATCTACCGCGACGACGAGGGCACCGAGCACGTCGTCGAGTGGGTGACCCAGCAGGACGTCGACCTGGCCCGTCGGGTCACCGAGATCGCGGCGGAGCACGGGCTGGTCGCCGACCCGGCCTCGGTCAGCGAGATCGAGCTCGGCCTCGACACGCCGGACTCGGCCACCGTCGCGCCGGTGTGGGCCGCCCTCCTGACCGGGGACGCGACGTCCCAGGGCCGGGGGTCGCCGGGCGACGAGGTGCGGGACGCCACCGTGCGGGTGCCGAACCTGTGGTTCGACGACGCGGCCGAGGACGCCGCCCCGGGGCAGCGGTTCCACGTCGAGGTCTACGTGGCGCCCGAGGCGCTCGAGCAGCGGGTCGCGGCGGCCGTGGCGGCCGGAGGGAAGGTCGTCGGGGACGGCAACGGGAGCGGGCTCACCGTGATCGAGGACCAGGACGGCAACCGAGGCGTCATCTGCGTGGACACGTCCGCGGTCCAGCAGGGCTGAGCAGGAAGCCGGCGGCTCAGGGCCTCGCGACCTCGAGCCCGAGCCACTCCCCCAGCGCGTCGAGCTCGGCGTGCACCCGCCGGCGCCGCGCCGCGGACCAGTCGCCGTCCTCGTGCACCGCGTCGACGATCAGCACCCCCGCCTCGCGGTCGGCCGTCGCGTCGACCTTGCCGACCAGCTCGTCGCCGTCGAGCACCGGCATCGCCCAGTAGCCCCACTGGCGCGACGCTGCGGGCTTGTACATCTCCAGCTGGTAGTCGAAGGCGAACACGTCCTCCATCCGCTTCCGGTCGAAGACCAGCCGGTCCAGCGGGGAGAGGATCGCCGTGCGGCCCTCGAAGTCGTCGAGGTCGGCCAGCCGGTCGGGGTCCACGCGCCACACCCCGCGCACGCCGTCGATGCGAGCCGCGGCTCCCGTGCCGCGGACGTCGTACCTCTCGTCCCAGGCCTCCAGGGCTCGCGGGCGGGCGATGCCGAGCGCCCGCAGCCGTCGGGCGGCCAGCGTCCGGTGTGCCTCCTCCGCGGGCACCGCCGGGTCCCCGGGGTGGACGCGCTCGGCGAGGTCCCAGCGCCGCTCCCGCCCCTCGCGCGAGGCGACCGCGACCTCACCGCGCGCCTCGAGGCACTCGAGGAGCTTCATCACGTTCTTGTCGTTGGTCCACCCCGTCGAGCGCCAGGGCACCTCGCAGGTGTCCGGCAGGTCGCGGGCGGCCGTCGGGCCCTCGGCTCGCAGCAGCGCGAGGATGTCGCGGCGACACCCGTCGTTGGCGGCCACCCAGTCGGCGACGTCCTCCTGCCACTCCTTCAGCGGCGGCTCGCCCGGCCACGCGTCCATGTCGGCGCGGTGCAGCGCGACGTCCTCGCTGGGCAGCAGCATCGCCCGCAGCTCGACGAGCGCGCCGTCGCCGACGAGCTCCTCGAGGTCCTCGGGCCGGTACGCGCTCCCGAGCCGGGTCCAGAGGGCGAGGTCGGCGTGCGGTGCGACGACGCGGGTCAGGTCCACCTGCAGGAAGCCGAGGTGCCGCACCACCTCCAGCACGTCGCCGGGCCGCGGCGCGGCGAGCAGCTGGGCGCGTACGGCGATGCGGCGGGCCTGTCGCGGCGACAGCTCGAGGCTCGGAGGGGCGCCCATCCGGCGATCCTAGGACCCGAGGACGGTGTGTCGGTGCCACGGCGGCATGGCCCGAACGGGTCATTCCTGACCCAGATCAGGCATTCCCGGCCGGTTCCCGCCCGCTTCGCGCCCGACGGTGCGACCGTTGACGGCATGTGGGACACCGTCGAGACCAACCAGGTCCACCTCTCTCACGACCTGCCGTGCAGCGAGTGCGGCCACGGTCGTCACACCTACCTGCCGTGCTCGGACACGTGCACCTGCGCCCACGGGCGCGACCGCGTGCTCAGCTACGCCTGAGCCGCCACCTCGGGCAGCCGGTCCTCAGCGCTCGCGCACCGAGTCGTCCTTCGCGCGCCGCCTGACCCGGCGGCCCACCTTCGACACGAACCGCTCGCGAGGCGGCGGGTTGCCGTCCTCGTCCAGGGCGTACGACTCCACCTTCGCCAGCCGCGGCCGGTCGTGGTCGTCCACGACCTCGCCGGTGACCCACCACATGCGCAGGCTCGGGCCGGCCAGCCGGAGGAAGGCCAGGTTGTTGTCGAACCACGGCCCCTCGGCGTAGGTCCACGTGAGGGGCGCGTCGGGCACCCGCGTCGACCTCGACGCCAGGCGCCCCATGGGCCCGGCGACGCCGTACGACAGCACGGCCGTCGCGAAGCGCATGTTGCGCGAGAGCGGGTTGCGGATCGGCGAGCACACCGCCTGCAGCACGGTGGAGCGCAGCGCCGGGCCGCCGTGGGCCGGACGCGCCTCGCTGACGTAGCTGTGGTGCACGTCGCCGGAGAGGAACGTGACCGTCGACGGCGCCCGGCCGCGCTTGCCGGCGGCGACCTCCATCGCCTGGTGGGCGACCTGCTGGAAGCTGGTCTGGAACGCGCCCCAGTGCTCGAGGTCGACGAGCTGGCGCAGCTTCTCCCCCGCGCGGCCGCCCCGCTCCCCCCACGCGCCCTGCGCGAGCGCCTCGCTGAACGCCTCGAGGTGGTGCAACCCGCGCGCGAGCAGGAACGGGAGCGACGTGCCGATGAGGAGGTGGTCGACGTCGCCGCGCAGCTGCTCGTCGAGCCAGGCCGCCTCGGCGTCGTCGAGCATCGCCCGGTCGTCCGGGTCGAGCTTGCGGGCCGCACGCGAGTCGACGACGACGAGGCGGGCCTGGGTGTCGAAGTCGCGGGTGTAGCTCCACCGGTAGGTCTGGGGCTGCTGGTCGACCCGGGCCGCGAAATCGTCGAGGTACGGGCCGAGGTCCTGCTCGGCGTCGCCCCGGAACGCCCGCACCTGGGCGTACACCTCGTCCTTCTCCCGCTCGGCGGGCGACAGGTTGCCGAGGTGCTGGTAGACCCAGTACGACGCCAGGCCGGCGACGATGCGGCCGTGCCACCACGACGTGGCCTCCATCTCGCGGCGCCAGTCCATCGAGGTGTTCCAGTCGTCGCGGATGTCGTGGTCGTCGAAGATCATCGCGCTCGGCACGGTCGACAGCAGCCACCGGTTGGCGGGGTCGGACCACGCGAGCTTGTAGAGGTGGGCGTACTCCTCGTAGTCCTTGAGCTCGGTCCAGGGCGCCTGCTCGATGTCGCGCCGCGACTCGATGAACTCCCGCATCGCGTCGGTGGTCTCGTCGGCGTAGACCTGGTCGCCGAGGAAGAGCACGAGGTCGGGCAGCCGGTCCGGGTCCAGGTCGGCGTCGGACGGGTCGGCGGCCTCGACCTGGCCGGCGACGCGCAACGCCCACGCGCGCAGGGCGTCGACGCCGTGGGTCTTGTTCCCCTTCTCGTCGTGGGAGACCGACGTGCGGCACGAGCCGAAGGACAGGTGCAGCGGGCGCCCCGCCTCGAGGGTGGCGATGACGGGGTCCGGGAACGGGGACCCGTCGGGCGGCCAGACCCGGTCGTCGTCGATCGCGAGGGAGTACGCCTCGGTCGTGCCGGGCTCGAGGCCGTCGAGCTCGACGAGGGCGTAGTGGTGGCCGTGGACCACGAACGTCTGCGCCGTCGCCGAGGCGGAGCCCCGGGTGACGGTGACGGTGGCCGGGGCGGCCGTCTCGACCCAGAGGGCTGCGGAGGTCTCGTCGACGTAGCGGAGCAGCGGCCCCAGGAGCAGCCGGCCGTCGGGTGCCGTCATGGGCGGAGGAGCACCTTGATCGCGCGGCGCTCGTCCATCGCCCGGTAGCCCTCGGCCGACTCGGCCATCGGCAGCGTCAGGTCGAAGACCTTCCCCGGGTCGATCGCACCCGACAGGACGCGCTCGAGCAGGTCGGGCAGGTAGCGACGCACGGGAGCCATGCCGCCGGCGAGGCCGACGTTCTTCTGGAACATCCGGCGCACCGGCAGCTCGACACCGTGCGGCACGCCGACGAAGCCGACGGTCGAGCCCGGTCGCGCGACGGTGAAGGCGGTCTTCATCGCCCCGTCGGTGCCGACGCACTCGAGGACGGCGTCGGCCCCCACCCCGTCGGTGAGGTCGGCGATGCGCGCCTCCCCCTCCTTGCCGCGCTCGGCGACCACGTCGGTCGCCCCGAAGGCGCGGGCGATCTCCTGGCGGGGCTCGTGGCGCGACATCGCGATCACGCGCTCGGCACCCATCTGGGCCGCGGCCAGGACGCCGCTGAGGCCCACTGCGCCGTCGCCGACCACGACCACCGTGTGGCCGGGCTGCACGCCGGCAGCGACCGCCGCGTGCCACCCGGTGGCCATCACGTCGGTCAGGGCCAGCAGGGACGGGATGAGCTCGTCGTCGGGCATGCCGTCGGTGGCGACGAGGCTGCCGTCGGCCTGGGTCACGCGGGCGTACTCGCCCTGGCCGCTCTGGGTGATCCCGAGGTTGACGCACGCCGACTGCACGCCGGCGCGGCAGTGCACGCAGGTGTTGTCGCAGTGGCAGAACGGCACGATCACGAAGTCGCCGACCTTGGTGGTCGAGACGTCCGAGCCGACCTCCTCGACGACGCCGACGCACTCGTGGCCGATCGTCGAGCCAGCGCTGACGTCGTTCTCGCCGCGGTAGGGCCACAGGTCGGAGCCGCAGATGCAGCCCGCGACGACCTTGACGATCGCGTCGGTGGGCTGCTCGATCCGGGGGTCGGGCACGTCCTCGAAGCGGATGTCTCCGGGCGCATGGATGGTGGTTGCACGCATGCGGCGATCCTGCCACGGCGTCGGCAGCCGCCCCCTCCGCAGGGGCGAGCAGTCCGGCCCGGCCCCGGAGTGCCGATCTGCCTTTATCTCATATCTGAGATACCGTGATCGGCATGGCTGACTACAAGGGTCGCATCGGCAACCTCATCCGCGACGCCCGCAAGCACCGCGGGCTCACCCAGCACCAGCTGGCAGAGCTGCTCGGCACGAGCCAGAGCGCCATCAACCGCATCGAGAAGGGTCACCAGAACCTGTCCCTCGAGATGCTCGCCCGCATCGGCGCGGCACTCGACTCCGAGATCGTCGCCCTGGGCGCCGGGCCCACGCACCTGCGCGTCGACGGTCCGACGACGCTGTCCGGCTCGATCGACGTGAAGACGTCCAAGAACGCCGGCGTGGCGCTGCTGTGCGCCTCGCTGCTCAACAAGGGTCGTACGACGCTGCGCAAGGTCGCGCGCATCGAGGAGGTCAACCGCCTCCTCGAGGTGCTCAACTCCCTCGGCGTGGCCACCCGCTGGGTCGGCGACGACAACGACCTCGAGATCATCCCGCCCGCCGACCTCAACCTCGCCGCGATCGACGAGACGGCGGCGCGCCGCACGCGCTCGGTGATCATGTTCCTCGGCCCGCTGCTCCACCGCTACGACGAGTTCGACCTCCCCTACGCCGGTGGTTGCAACCTGGGTGAGCGCACCGTCGAGCCGCACATGTCGGCGCTGCGACCCTTCGGCCTCGAGGTCAAGGCGAGCGACGGGAGCTACCACGCCAGCGTCAACCGCACCATCGAGCCGTCGCGCCCGATCGTGCTGACCGAGCGCGGCGACACCGTCACCGAGAACGCCCTCATGGCCGCGGCGCTCCACCCCGGCACGACCGTGATCCGCAACGCCTCGTCCAACTACATGGTCCAGGACCTGTGCTTCTACCTCCAGCGCCTCGGCGTGGAGGTCGAGGGCATCGGCACGACGACGCTCAAGGTCACGGGCCGGTCGTCCATCGACGTCGACGTCGACTACGCCCCCGCCGAGGACCCGATCGAGGCGATGTCGCTCCTGGCCGCCGCCATCGTCACGAAGTCGTCGATCACCATCCGCCGGGTGCCGATCGAGTTCCTCGAGATCGAGCTCGCGACCCTGGAGGAGATGGGCTTCCGCTACGACCGCTCCCCCGAGTACGCCGCGCTCAACGGCGAGACCCGGCTGGTCGACATCACGACGCACCCCTCGCAGCTCCGCGCGCCGCTCGACAAGATCCACCCGATGCCGTTCCCCGGCCTCAACATCGACAACCTGCCGTTCTTCGCCGTCATCGCTGCCGTGGCCGAGGGCCAGACGCTGCTGCACGACTGGGTCTACGAGAACCGCGCCATCTACCTCACCGAGCTCAACAAGCTCGGCGCCCAGGTGAAGCTGCTCGACCCGCACCGCGTGCTGATCGACGGGCCGACACACTTCTCCGGTGCGGAGATCGTCTGCCCGCCCGCCCTGCGCCCGGCCGTCGTGCTGCTCATCGCGATGCTCGCCTCGAAGGGCCGCAGCGTGCTGCGCTCGACGTACGTCATCCACCGCGGCTACGAGGACCTCGCCGAGCGCCTCAACGAGCTCGGCGCCAACATCGAGACGTTCAGGGATATTTGAGCGAGCTCAGTTGAACAGCGTCTCGACCCAGGCCCTCGAGACCTTGCCCGCGGCGGGCGGGGCGGTCATGTCGGCGGTGATCCGGGGCAGGGGCGCGGTGTGCTGGCCGGCGTTGCGGTGCCAGTCGTTCTCGGCCTCGACCAGCATGCCCAGGTCGGCGCGCGCGAGGAACACCCCGTGCCCCTCGGGGCACGAGCTGACCGTCGCCTCGCCGTGGGACCGCTGGTCCATCTCGACACCGCACCGGGGACACGTCATGCTCTCCATCCCTCGACGGTACCGCTGACCCCCATACTTCTCGCGTGGAACCACCGCACCCGACTGGACCGGCCTACCTCGACGCCCGACGCCCCCTGGCCTTCGCCCATCGCGGCGGCGCCTACCACCCGGACATCGAGGGTCTGGAGAACACGCTGGCGGCGTTCACCCACGCGGTCGAGCTGGGCTACACCTACCTCGAGACCGACGTGCACGTGACCAGCGACGGGGTGCTGCTGGCGTTCCACGACACGGTCCTGGACCGGGTGACCGACCGCACCGGCAGCATCGCGGACTCGACGTACGACGAGGTGCGTCAGGCGATGATCGGCGGGCGCGAGCGGGTGCCGACCCTGGCCGACCTCTTCGACGCCTTCCCCCGGGCGCGGTTCAACATCGACCTCAAGTCCGAGGGTGCGGTCGAGTCGCTCGCCCGGTTCATCGAGGAGCGCGAGGCGTGGGACCGCGTGCTGGTCGGCTCGTTCTCCGGTCGCCGGATGAAGGCGTTCCGCCAGCGAACGGGAGGCCGGGTGGCCACCTCGGCGCACCCGCTCGAGGTGGTCGCGTTCGTGCTCTGCCCCAGCGCCCGGCTCGCCCGGATGCTGACCCGCGGGCGGCCGGTGGCGCTGCAGGTGCCCCACCGCCGCGGTCGCGTGCTCGTGGTCTCCCGCGGGCTCGTCCGACGGGCGCAGGCCGCCGGCGTCCAGGTGCACGTGTGGACGATCGACGACCCAATTGAGATGAACGCCCTCCTGGACCGTGGTGTCGACGGCATCATGACCGATCGCACGGACATACTCAGGGACGTGCTCCGCGCTCGCGGACAGTGGAACGGCCCGGACCGGTGACGTCCGGGGACCGCATGGAGGGTGACGCATGACCGACGTGGACGGCGGGATCGCCAACCTCAAGCCGCTGGAGCAGACCCGGGAGCAGAAGGCCTGGTACTGGTACGACTGGGCCAACAGCGCCTACACGACCACCATCGGCACCGTCTTCTTCGGTCCCTACTTCATCAACCTCGCCGAGAACGCCGTCGGTGGTGAGGACGGCCGGTTCGAGGTGGCCGGGCTCTCCCTCCCGCCCGACTCGCTGTTCTTCTGGCTGATCACGGTCTCCACGATCCTGTCCGCGCTGGTCCTGCCGCCGTTGGGGGCGTACGCCGACCGCGTGGCGAACAAGAAGCGGCTGCTGGCCACCCTGGCCTGGATCGGCTCCTTCTTCGCCGCCCTCATCTTCTTCGCCACCGGCGACAACTGGCAGCTCGCCGCCGTCGGCATCGTGCTCGGCAACCTGTTCTTCGGCGCGGCCGGCGTGGTCAACGACTCGATCCTGCCGCTGATCTCCGACGAGGACGACCGTGACCGGGTCTCCTCGCGCGGTTGGGCGTTCGGCTACCTCGGCGGCGGCCTGCTGCTGGTGCTCAACCTCGCCGTCTACCTCGGTCACGAGGCGCTGGGGCTCGACGAGGCGCTCGCTGCCCGCCTCTGCATGCTGTCGGCCGCCGTGTGGTGGGCCGGCTTCACCTTCATCCCCTACCTCCGGCTCAACGACCACCCGCCGGTCGCCGTGGAACACGTCGAGGGCAACGCGATCCGCCGCAGCTTCGGCCAGCTCGCCGCCACCCTGCGTGACATGCGCCAGTACCCGATGGCGCTGACCTTCCTCATCGCCTACCTCTTCTTCAACGACGGGATCCAGACCGTCATCGCGTCCGCGTCGGTCTACGGCTCCGAGGAGCTCGGCCACGGCCAGACGGTCCTGATCGCGACGATCCTGATGGTGCAGTTCGTGGCGTTCGGCGGCGCGCTGCTCTTCGGTCGGCTCGCCGGCCGGGTGGGGGCCAAGCGGACGATCCTGATGGGCCTCGTCATCTGGTGCGTGATCGTGACCGCGGGCCTGTTCCTGCCCGCCGGCAACGTCGCCCTCTTCCTGCTCATGGGTGTCGCGATCGGCATCGTGCTCGGCGGCACGCAGGCCCTCGCCCGCTCCTACTTCTCGCTCCTGATCCCCCGGGGCAAGGAGGCGGAGTACTTCAGCTTCTACCACGCGATGGACCGCGGGACGTCCTGGTTCGGCACGGCCACCTTCGGCATCGTGCTGGCCATCACCGACTCCTACCGGCCGGCGCTGTTCGCCCTGATCGCCTTCTTCGTCATCGGTGGCCTGCTGCTCACCCGGGTCGACACCGAGCGGGGCATCCGCGAGGCCGGGAACGACCTCCCCGCCGTGATCTGAGCCGGCCGACCACCCGCACCCCCGAAGGCGGGGTTCACCCCCTGGGGTGAGGTTCGTCTCGCCTGAGCGTGGCCGACGACACCACGAATCCACGGAATTGTGCGTGCCCCGCTACCGTTGAAGATCGTAGAAGTTCCAGGAGCAGCCGAGCGCGTCGTCACGAGCGGCGTCACGATCAACGGTCTGGCTCGTTGCACCTGGAGAACCCGAACACAAGACAACGGGTGTCAGCAACCCAATGGAGGTGGGCACGGTGGCGGAGCGCACACTACGTGGCGCACGGCTCGGCGGCCAGAGTTTCGAGGATGAGCGCGGCATCGAGTTCGCGGCTCGTCAGCAGGTCGGTTACCGGTGCAAGCAGGGCCATGACTTCGAGGTCACGATGTCGGTCGAGGCCGACATCCCAGCAGTGTGGGAGTGTCCGCGCTGCGGCGCCGAGGCGCTGAGCACCGCGGGCATCCTCCCGGAGGCCAAGGTCGAGAAGCCGGCTCGTACGCACTGGGACATGCTCCTGGAGCGTCGCTCGGAGAAGGAGCTCGAGGACATCCTCAAGGAGCGCCTCGAGCTGCTGCGCGGCGGCGAGATCGGCCCGGCGCACCTGCACCGCGCCAACAAGAAGAAGCGGGTCAGCTGACCGGCTGATCCAGCTGGTGCAGCGTCACTCGACGACGTCGCCCCGGACCACCGGGCCTCCGGGCCCCGGTCCGGGGCGTTCGTCGTCTCCGGGGCCGAAACCGGGACCGAAGCCCGGCCCGGCCCCCGGGCGTCCGAACGGGCCGCCGAACGGGCTGCCGAAGGTGGGCGCGACCACGAGTCGGCGCTCGACCACCTTGGTCAGCAGCCGGCGTGCCACGGGCCGGGTGAACGGCAGGATCAGCACGATCCCCGCGATGTCGAGGACGAAGCCGGGGCTGAGCATCAGCGTGCCGCCGATGAGGATGAGGGCGCCGTCGGCGATCTCGCGGGCGGGCATCCGGCCGCTCTGGAGCGCCTCGCGCAGTGCGATCCACGCCCGACCGCCCTCGCGCTTGATCAGCCACGCGCCGAGCATGCTGTCGAGGACGAGCAGGACGATGGTCCACCAGGGTCCGACGAGCTGGCCGACCTGCAGGATGGCCCAGATCTCGACCAGCGGTACGACGACGAACGCGACGGCGAGGAGCGGGCGCACCCACCGGCGCCGGCGGCGCGGACCTGAGGGCGGGGTGCGAGTGGTCATGCCCGCGCCCTGGACCCTCGAAGCTGCCGGCGACGCTCGGAGAGCCCCCACCGGGTGATCATGCGCAGCGACTCGGTCGCGACCTGGCCGCTCATCTTGGAGTCGCCGCGCTCGCGCTCGACGAACTCGATCGGCACCTCCGTCACGCGGAGGCCGCGGCGCACGGTGCGGTAGGCGAGGTCGGTCTGGAACACGTATCCAGTAGACCTCACCGCGCCAAGGTCGATCGCCTCGAGCGTCGTCCGACGGAACAGGCGGTAGCCGGCCGTCGCGTCCTTGACGCGGATGCCGAGCAGCAGCCGGACGTAGAGGTTGCCGCCGCGCGACAGCAGCAGGCGCTGGACGGGCCAGTTGACCACCGACCCACCCGGGACGTAGCGCGAGCCGATCACGAGGTCGGCCGTGTGCAGGGCGTCGAGCAGCCGCTGCAGCTGCTCGGGCTGGTGGGAGCCGTCGGCGTCCATCTCGCCGATGACGTCGTAGCCCGCGCGGAGCGCGACGTCGAAGCCGTGGAGGTAGGCCGCGCCCAGTCCGGCCTTCTCGGTGCGGTGCACGACCTGCACGGCCGGGTCGGCGGCGGCCAGGCGGTCGGCGAGGTCACCGGTGCCGTCGGGACTGTTGTCGTCGACGACCAGCACGTCGACGCCGGGTTGTGCGGCACGGAGCCGCCCGACGATCCACTCGAGGTTCTCCGACTCGTTGTAGGTCGGGACGACCATCACGCAGCGGCCGAGGCCGTCGACACTCACGCGTGTGTACCTCGCTCCACTGGTTGCGGGGGCTGCAGGGGTTGCAGGGGCTCGTGGCTCGCGCGGTCGCGCTGCCGGCGACGACGATAGGTGATGAGCACCACCGCTGCGTGCAGGACGAGGAACAGCATCACGAGCCGTCCGGGCCAGACGCCCAGGCGCACGGCGAACGTGCGGGTCGTGCTGAGGCCGACGTCCTCCACGAGGACCTCCTGCCCGCGGGCCGGGACCGAGGCGACCACGGTGCCGTCGGGGCGTACGACGCCGGAGATGCCGTTGATCGCTGCCACCACCACCCAGCGGCCGGTCTCCTGCGCCCGCAGGCGGCTGATCTCGAACTGCTGCGCGAGCTGGCCGGTGCGGCTGAACATCGCGTTGCTCGTCTGCACCGTGACCAGCTCGGCGCCCCGTGCCACCTGGCCGGCGATCCCCTCGTCGTAGGCCACGTCGAAGCAGATCGCGTCGGCCACGCGCAGGTCGCCGATGCGGATCGGCTCCAGGCTGGTGCCGCGGACCATGTCGCGCGGGACCTCGGTGAGCCGGCCGTAGGTCGACGGCATCCAGCTGCTGCCGCGGAAGGGGATGTACTCGCCGTACGGCACCGGGTGCCGCTTCGTGTAGCGGTCGCCACTGCCCAGGCCGGGCTGGTAGACGATCCCCTGGTTGAGCACCTGGGTGTCGTCGAGCGGGTTGCTGTTGGTGCCGCCCACGATGATCGGCACACCGATCGCGTCGGAGGCCGCGACGATGCCGGCGTGGACCTCGGTGTCGAGGAACGGGTCGACGGCCGTGGAGTTCTCCGGCCAGACCACGAAGTCGGGGCGGGGCTCGTCCCCTGCGGCGACCGCGTCGGCCAGGTCCTCGGTGAGCCGCACGTGGTTGGCCGTCACCTCGCGGTGGACGGCCGGCACGTTGAGGCCGGTGCCGGGCACGTCGCCCTGCACGGCCGCGACGGTGGCCGTGCCGCTGCGCTCGAGGGGGAACGGCACGAGCGCGGGCGCGAGGGTCACGACGGCCAGCCCGGCGACGACGGCGTACGTCGCCCGGGTGGGCGAGCGCACCTGGAGCACGACCCACGCGAGCGTCGTGCCGGTCAGTGCGACGAGGAAGCTGACTCCCGACCATGCCGATCCACGGCAGGGCGTCGGCCCACGGCGTGTCGGCGGTCGCGTAGACCAGCCGGCCGAACGGCATCCCGCTGAAGGGGAATCCGCTGCGCAACGTCTCGATCCCGACCCACCACAGCGCGGCGAGGACCGGCCACGCGCGCACCCGCATGCTCCACGAGATCCCGATGCCGAGCGGGCACGAAGAAGGCCGCCTCCATGGCGCACATCGCGATCCAGGCGTCCGTGCCGACGGAGCGCATCCAGACCATCACGGCGTAGACGAAGCCCACCCCGAAGACCAGGCTCGGGAGCCACGCCCGGCGCGGCCCGAGGCCGCGCACGCACAGGACGAGCACCGCGATCGCGGGGGGCATGAGCCACGCGTAGCCGACCGGCTCGAACGCCGCCGCCAGCACGAGCCCGCCGGCGAGGGCGAGGAGGCAGCGGAGCAACACGCACAGACCGTAGCCGACGGCCCGATGGGGAGGATCGGGTGCCTGCAGCGGTGCGGGAGGAACCGGGGGGCTTCGGACCAACACGCACCCGTCTGGCTGACGAGCGCGCGAAGTTGTCTACGGCCCCGTGGTCCCTCCCGCATCCAGCCCCCGCGGGGCGCCGTCGACCGGTCGACGGGCGGTGGGCACCGCTGGCTCCGCGTGCCCCACGCTCGTCTCCGCTCTGTCGAAGGCGCCACCCGCGAGCTGCACAGGCGGACCCCGGAACCCTCCCTCCCTGGCGAAGGAGGTGTCAACACGTCCCTGACCTGCGACGACGCGTGTTTGCGCAGGTCAACGGATCGGTGGGTGCGTGAAACTCGTCCGACAAATCTCAGGCCTGTCGGCGTGTCGGCGCATGACACGCCGACGGTGGGGGTATCAGTCGCGCGGCGCGGGCGGGACGACGACCGTGCCCGTGGCGGTCGTGGCGACCACCGGCGGGTCCAGGACCTCCGCGCGCCCGGGTGCGGCGTCGCTCGGAGCGCCCCTCCCGACGACGTGTCACGGCGAAGTCCATCACCCGGCTGCGGGTCCCCTCCTTCACCAGCGTCGCGGTGATCTCGAGGACGTCGCCGGCCCGGACGGGCGCCCGGAACTGGACGTCGGAGTAGGACGCGAACAGCCCCTCGTCGCCGTCGAGCACGATGCACATCTCCGTGGCCACGTCGCCGAACAGGCCGAGGCTGTAGGCCCCGTCGACGAGGTTGCCGGCGTAGTGGGCGTGGGAGTAGGGGACGTAACGGCGGTGGGTGACCACGGTGCCGGTGCGGTCGCTCATGAGACCTTCTCCTGGGTCGTCTTCGGTCCGGTGAGTCGGTGGACGATGAACGACGCGACCTCGCCCGGCGTCGTACCCCTGCTGAAGACGCGGTCGACGCCGAGCTCGCCGGCCATCGTCTCGTCGAAGCGGGGTCCGCCGACGACGAGCAGCGGGCGCTTGGCGGCCGGGTAGGCCTCGCGGAAGGCCGCGGACATCTCGCGGGTGTTGAGCAGGTGGGCGTCGCGCTGGGTGACCACCTGCGAGACGAGCACGGCGTCGGCCTTCTCCTCGCGGGCGGCCTCGACGAGCTGCGGGACGGACACCTGGGCGCCGAGGTTCACGACCTTGAGCTCGCGGTAGTACTCCAGGCCCTTCTCCCCCGCGAACCCCTTGATGTTGAGGATCGCGTCGATGCCGACGGTGTGGGCGTCGGTGCCGATGCAGCCGCCCACGACCACCAGACGGCGCCGCATCGACCGCTTGATCGCGGCGTTGGCCTCCTTGGGCGTCAGCAGCGGGTAGTCGCGCTCCACGACCTCGACCGTGCTCGGGTCGACGAGGTGGTTGACGCGGCCGTAGACGACGAAGAACGTGAAGCCCTCCCCCATCGGCTTGGCGTGGACGACCAGGGCCGGGTCCATGCCCATCTTGTTGGCGAGCTGGGCCGCGGCGCCCTCGGCGACCTTGGAGTGCTCGATCGGGAGGGTGAACGACAGCTGCACCATGCCGTCGCCGGTGGTGTCGCCGTAGGGGCGGATCAGGCTCACTTCTCCTCCAGGATCTCGGTCGCCGGGTTGTAGTAGTCGGGCGCCTTCGCGGCGACGCCGTCGAGGCCCCGGCCCTTGTCGGCCGGGCGCTTCATCAGCCCGAAGGTGCCGTCGGCGATCGCCGAGAGCAGCGGTGGCTGGCCCGGCACGCTGCGGTCGGCCTTGATGTCCTCGAGCAGGCCGATCGCCTCGCCCAGCACCTCCCTGGCGCGGGAGGCGATGAAGCCGTCGGGCGAGGGGTGGAAGTCCTCGCGCAGGTTGCCGGCGGCGTTCATCACGTAGCGGACGTTCTGCAGGGCCAGGTCGCGGTCGGAGATCCACGGCGTCACGACCGCCTCGGTCATCATGCCCACGAGCAGGATGCCCTGTCCGGTCATGGCACCGACGAGGTTGAAGAAGCCGTCGAGCAGGTAGCCCTTGAAGATGTCGCCGGTCATGTGCCGCGTGGGCGGCATCCACTTCAGCGGCGCGTCCGGGAACAGCTCGCGGGCGAGCAGGGCGTGGGCCAGCTCGAGCCGGAAGGAGTCGGGCACATCGGGGTCGATCTCGAACGCGTGGCCCAGGCCCAGCTGCCAGTCCTCGAGACCGGCCTCCTTGGCGAAGTACTCGTTGAGCAGCTGGCTCGTCGTGACCGTGTGGGCGGCCTCGATCGCATCGGCGGTGGTGAGGTAGTTGTCCTCGCCGGTGTTGATGATGATCCCCGCGCGGGCGTGGACCTGGCGGCTGAAGCGCTGGTCGACGAAGGTGCGGATCGGGTTGATGTCGCGGAAGAGGATCCCGTACATCGAGTCGTTGAGCATCATGTCGAGCCGCTCGAGCCCGGCCAGGGCCGCGATCTCCGGCATGCACAGCCCGGAGGCGTAGTTGGTGAGCCGGACGTAGCGGCCGAGCTCCCGCGAGGTCTCGTCGAGCGCGGCCCGCATGAGGCGGAAGTTCTCCTGCGTGGCGTAGGTGCCGGCGAAGCCCTCGCGGGTGGCACCTTCGGGCACGAAGTCGAGCAGCGACTGGCCGGTGGAACGGATCACGGCGATGACGTCGGCGCCCTCGCGCGCGGCGGCCTGCGCCTGCGGGATGTCCTCGTGGATGTCGCCGGTGGCGACGATGAGGTAGATCCAGGGCTTGCTCGGGGCGTCGCCGACCTTCGCGATCATCCGCTCGCGCGCGACCCGCTGCCGGTCGACCTGCTTGATCCCGGCCCCGACGGCCTTGCGGGCAGCAGCGCCCGCCCGCTTCGCGTCCCTGCCCTCGGGCACGCGGAACGTCACCGAGCCGGCGGCCGCCTTCTGGGCGAGGGTGAGCAGGTCGTCGCCCTCGCCGCGGAGCAGGGCGTCCCACACCGGCAGGCTGACGCCGTGCTCGAGCCCGACGTCGGCGCGTACGACGTCAGCGAGCCGGTTGACCCACGGGGTCCCGTCGGGGTCGGCGCCGCCGAGCCCGGCGAGGCGCAGGGTGGCGCGCTCGACGCTGACCGTGGTGTGGCGCTGGGCGAGGTCGACGATGGGCTTGCCGACCTGACGGGCCAGCGTGCGAGCACGGCGTACGTCGCCGCGGTCGATGCCGAGGGCGCTCGTGGGGCGGGCCATGTCAGATCCTCCGCTCGAAGAGTCCGCGGACACCGGCGTCCCCGCGCAGCAGCTCCATCGCGTAGGCGGCATGGCCCGGGACGTAGCCGTTGCCGACGAGCATCCGCACGTCGGCGGCCAGGCCCTCGGCGCCCAGGGCGGCGGCGCTGAAGCTGGTGGCCATGGAGAAGAAGATCACGGTGCCGCCCTCGGCGGTGGCGAGGATCGCGCCGCCCTCGCACCCGGGGACGTCGACGCACACGACGGTGACGTCGGCCGGCCCACCGGCGGCGGTGACGGCGTCCCGCAGCGCGATCGGGTCGCGGGCGTCGGCGACCGCGACGGCGTCGGCGAGGCCGGCAGAGGTGAGGAGCTCGTGCTCGCCCTCGTGGGGCACGACGCCGATCGTCCGGGAGGCGCCGGCCTTGCGGGCGGCGGCCAGGCTGAGGGAGCCGGACTTGCCCGCTCCTCCGATGACGGCGACGACCGGGGCGTGGCCATCCTCAGCTCGGGCGACGTACTCCTCGACCACGCGGGCAGTGAGCGCCGGCGCGCCGCACACGTCCATCACGCTCAGCGAGAGGGCCGGGTCGAGGTCGTCGGGGATGACGGCAGCGATCGAGCGGCCGAACAGCACGGCGTAGCCGTCGCACGGCACCTGCTCGCTGTCGCCGTCCCAGCGGGCCAGGCCGTCCTCGATGACGAGCGGGGTCAGCGTGAGGCTGACGAGGGTCGCGACGCGGTCGCCGACCGCGAGGCCGAGCGGCGACTCGGGACCGACTTCCTCGACCGTGCCGACCAGCATCCCGCCGGAGCCGGTCTCGGGGTTCTGCATCTTGCCGCGGGTCGCGACGATGTCGAGCACCTCCGCGCGGACGGCGTCACCGTGCTTCTCGCCGTACTTCGTGTGCTTGCGCTCGAGCTGGCGGAACGACGCGGCGTCGAGGTTGAGCCGCTCGACGCGGATGCGGACCTCGTCGGGCCACAGCGCGGCGCGGGTGTCGAGCCGCCGTGCGGCCTGGGGTAGTACGGCGCCCTCGTCGAGGACGCGGTGCAGGCCGGTCGGGTCACTGGTGCGGACGTCCGCCTGGATGTCCGAGGAGGTGTTCATGCAGAGCATCCTTCTAGGTTTGGCGCGTAGAGCCGCAAATCTTGCGGCGTGGCATTGGACTCGCCGCATGTTCTCCACGTACTCTCCCAGATGTGTCGCCGCACACACAACCGGCGCGCCGTCAGACCTGACCCCCGCCGCTCGGCGGTCCGGGGCCACCCGAGGAGAACCCATGAGCATCGAGACCGCCACCTCGCTGGAGGGGGCACTCGCCACCGGCCAGCCCTACCCCTACCAGCGGGTCGAGCTCGTCGAGCCCGACTGGACGCGCTTCCCCGGCTGGTCCGACGTGACCGCCGCGGACTGGGCCTCCGTCCAGTGGCAGCGCGCCCACTGCATCAAGAACGTCAAGCAGCTGCGCGAGCTGATGGGCGACCTCCTCGACGAGCGGTTCTACGCCGACCTCGAGCGCGACCAGGCCGAGCGGGCCACGATGTCGATGCTCGTGCCGCCGCAGATGATGAACACGATGGTGCCGACCGCGTCGCCGGCAGGCGCGGGCTCGCTCACCGAGGCGTTCTACGCCGACCCGGTGCGCCACTACATGGTCCCCGTCTTCAGCGACCGCCGCACCGACTGGCCCTCCCACCCGCACGCCGCGCGCGACTCGCTCCACGAGCACGACATGTGGGCGACCGAGGGCCTCACCCACCGCTACCCCACCAAGGTGCTCGCCGAGCTGCTGCCGACGTGCCCGCAGTACTGCGGCCACTGCACCCGCATGGACCTCGTCGGCAACTCGACCGCGGTCATCGACAAGCTGAAGTTCGCCGGCAAGCCCAACGACCGGCTCGGCGACATGATCGACTACCTGCGTCGTACGCCGTCCGTGCGTGACGTCGTGGTCTCCGGCGGCGACGTCGCCAACATGCCGTGGCCCCGCCTCGAGGCGTTCCTCATGTCGGTCATGGAGGTCGACAACATCCGTGACATCCGGCTCGCGACCAAGGCCCTCATCGGCCTGCCGCAGCACTGGCTGCAGCCCGACGTGGTCGAGGGCGTCGCCCGCGTCGCCGCGGTCGCCCGCTCGCGCGGGGTCTCGCTGGCGATGCACACCCACGCCAACCACGCGAACTCCATCACGCCGATCGTGGCCGAGGCCTCGCGGGCGATGCTCGACGCCGGCCTGCGCGACGTACGCAACCAGGGGGTGCTCCTCGACGGCGTCAACGCCGACCCGCACGCCCTGCTCGACCTGTGCTTCCGGCTCCTCGACGGCGCGCAGATCATGCCCTACTACTTCTACATGTGCGACATGATCCCGTTCTCGGAGCACTGGCGGGTCTCGCTCGCCGACGCGCAGCGCCTGCAGCACCACATCATGGGCTACCTCCCGGGCTTCGCGACGCCGCGCATCGTGTGCGACGTGCCGTTCGTCGGCAAGCGCTGGGTGCACCAGAACGCCGACTACGACACCGAGCACGGCATCTCCTACTGGACGAAGAACTACCGCACCTCGATCGAGTCCGACGACGTCGAGGCCCTCTCGCGCTACTACGAGTACTACGACCCGATCCACACCCTCCCCGAGGCCGGGCAGCAGTGGTGGGAGCAGCACGGGCGCCTCGACGAGGCGTCGCTCAAGGCCGCCGAGATGGCGGAGGCGTCGCGCCGTACCGCCGCCCTCCAGGCCTGGTAGGTCCTCGGGCGCCCTCTGCCAGGATTCTCCCGCCATCGGCTGTGTCGGACTCCCCGCTCGAGCGGGGAGTCCGTCACTTCGAGGGGTGTACAACAGCCTCCAGGTGTCGGACTACCCCACCCAGTACGACGTTCTCCACAGCTGCGTCGGGCACCGTTTCGGCAGCCTGTGGTTGCGGGCACCAGTAGTGCATGGCCGAGTTCCAGCTGTCCCTCGCCGACGTCGTGCTCCGGCGCGAGCTGATGGCAGAAGGCTTCACCGATCGCGACATCCGCGCCCAGGTGAAGGCCGGAGTGCTCACCAAGCTCCGCTACGGCGCGTACGCCCCGACTGATCTCGTCAAGGAGCTCGACGAGGTCGGGATGATGCGTGCGCGTGCGCGAGCCGTGCTCCGCACCGCTCACGATTCCGCGGTGCTGTCACACCAGAACAGCCTCGCCGAGCACGGGATCCCGCTGTGGGGCGTCGGACTCGATGAGACGCACCTGACCCGCACGGACGGGCGGGCCGGTCGACGTGAGGCCGGTGTCGTGCACCATCGCGCCACGCTCGGCAAGCGCTGGTGGGCGACGCGCGACAGCATCCCGACCACCCATCCAGCGCGGGCAGCCATCGAGGTGGCCACCGTGCATGGCACCGAGGCCGGCCTGGTGGCTGCGTGCGGCGTGCTGCACCGCGAGCTCGCGTCGATCGCCGAGCTGCACGACGCGGCAGCGGCGGCGCGTCATTGGCCCGGGAGTCTTGGCACCAGGCTCGTCCTGGCCCGCGCCGACGGCCGCCTCACCAATGTCGCAGAGGCGCGTACATGGCACCTGTTCTTCGAGCAGCGGGTCCCCCGGCCCGAGCCGCAGGTCGCGGTGTTCGACGAGCGTGGCAACCTGTTGGGGATCGTCGACTTCCTGTGGACGGAAGTCGGAGTCTTCCTCGAGTTCGACGGCCGGATCAAGTACGAGCAGCACCGCCGACCCGGCGAGTCCCTCGGCGACTACCTCATGCGGGAGAAGCGGCGGGAGGAGCAGATCTGCGTGCGAAAGGGCTGGATCTGCATCCGCGTCACCTGGGCCGACCTGCAGCGCCCGGCCGTGCTTGCCCGGCGGATCCGCGAGGCGCTCGAGAGCCGGGCGAGCGCTCGCTGATCGTCGTACTTGTTGGCCCGGTCCGACACCTGGTGGGGGTTGTACACCCCTCCAAGTGACGGACTCCCCGCACGTGCGGGGACTCCGACCGGGGTCCGCTGGGCACCCCGAGGCGCCCGCGTCAGAGGCGGGCGAGGAGCACCGGGGCGCCGGGGCCGGCGAGCTCGGCAGCGGCGACCGGCCGGCCGTAGAGGAGGAGCAGGAGGGCCTCTGCCGAGGCACGGACCTCGGGGCCCGACCCATGCGCCCAGACGGCGTCGGTCGCCACCAGGCGTACGCCGGCGACCCGGCGTCGCGCGCTCCCACCGACGACGACGTTCAGCGGCCAGGGGGTGCCGAGGGCGAAGTCGGCGACCGGGGCGAGCGCCTCGACGGGCACCTGGCCCCGGAGCCCGAGGGGGCGGCGTACGTCCAGCCCGTGCACGACGGCGTCGGCCAGGGCGGCGACCGGGGGCATGCCGATCGGGGTCGCGCCGCTCCGCGCGTTGTCCCGCAGCTGGGCGAGGATCGCCTCCCGGCCGCGCTCCGACCAGCCGACGGCCGACCGCGCGATCATCCGGTTCATCGACAACCCGTGCCGGACCATCGCCGCCGCGCCGGCACCCACGCCCAGGACTGGTGCCCAGGCGAGGTGGGCGGCGACGTCGACCACCCGCCACTCGGTGCACAGCGAGGGCGCCTGCCACTGGTCGGGGCCGAGTCCTTCGAGGGTGTCGATGAGGTCCAGCCGGTGGGCGCGGGTCACGTCGCGCACCGAGGCGGTGACCATCACGACGCGCTCACGATCCAGAGACCACGCATCCCGGAAAACTACGCCTGTAGTGGGACGGCGGTCAACGGAGGCCGTCGCTGGACCAGCCCAGGGTGTCGATCACGGCGCGGATCCGGGCGGCGGCGTCGAGGTCGGGCGACGGCAGCGCGAGCTCGTGGAGCACCAGTCCGGTGACGTAGTTGGCGAGGACGCCGAGGTCGCGCTCCGGGTCGCGGGAACCGGCTCGGGTGACGAGGTCGAGGGACCACGTGTCGACCTGGTCGGCACCGGCAGCCATCCCCGGGCGCAGCACCGGGTTCTGGGCGGTCTCGACGAGGATCGCGTAGCGGGCGAGCGTCACCACCCGGTCAGGACCGGTCGCGCGGTCGACGAAGCGGCCCAACGCCTCGGCGACGCCCTGCGGCGTCGGGTCGACCTGGTCGCGCGGTCCGGTGGCCATCTCCCGCTCGCGGACGATGAACCGCTCGACGATGCCGAGGACCAGCGCCTCACGGGTGCGGAAGTAGTTGGACGTCGACCCCGCCGGGAGGTCCACAGCCGCATCGACCGCCCGGTGCGTCAGCCCCCGCATCCCCTGGGTCCCGACGAGCTCGAGGGCCGCGTCGAGCAGGAGCGTGCGACGGTCGACCATCCCAGCCGTCAGTCGACGGGAGCCGGTCTCGACGGGACGGTTCTCGAACGGCGTCGACAGCACGATCGTGGTGCGGGTGGAGACGCTCGCGACCGCGCGGATGCGGGCGAGCAGCTCCTCGAGCGCAAGCGGGGTGGCCACGCGGATCTTGAGGATGTAGGACTCCTCGCCGGCCACCGACCAGCACGACTCGATCTCCGTGATGCCCTTGAGCCGGTCGGGGTAGTCGTCGGGCTGGGACGGGTCGATCGGCGTGATCGAGATGAAGGCGGTCAGCGGTCGACCGAGCTGGTCGTGGTCGACGGTCGCGCCGTAGCCCGTGATCAGCCCGCGCTGCTCGAGACGCTTGACGCGCTGGTGCACCGCGGACGTCGACAGGTCGGTCGCCTTGCCCAGGTCGGTGAACGACATGCGCCCGTCAGCGGCCAGCAGCGCAAGGATCTGCCGGTCCTTGGACTCGACCTCGGAGGAGCTCACGCGCGACACCCTAGTGCGAGCCGGACAGCGCCTCCACCAGGCGCACGGCAGACGAGCCGAGCCCCCACTGCGCGTCGAGCGCGACAACGGCGTCGTGGTCGGCGGGCGTACGGGGACGGGTCAGGTCGTGCCCCCCGAGGTCGAGGTCACGGCGTACGGCGACCACGCGCGGCGCGACGGCGAGGTAGTCGGCGGCCGCCTTGATCTTGCCGCGCGGTCCGGGCCCCATGTCGGAGTCGGGGTCGGCGGCAGCAGCGATGACGGCGTCGATGGTGCCGAACCTGTTGAGCAGCGTGGCGGCGGTCTTGTCCCCCACGCCGGCGACCCCGGGCAGGCCGTCGGACGCGTCCCCGCGCAGCGTCGCGAGGTCGGCGTACTGGTGGGCGTCGACGCCGTACTTGCCGCGCACCCAGGCGTTGTCGACGCGCTCGTGCTTGCTGACACCGCGGGCGACGTAGAGCACCCGCACCTCGGCGTCGTCGTCGACGAGCTGGAAGAGGTCACGGTCGCCGGTCACGATGTCGACCGCCATCCCGGCGTCGGTGGCGAGCGTGCCGATCACGTCGTCGGCCTCCATCTCGGCGTGCCCCACGACCGGGATGCCGTAGGCCTCCAGCACCGACAGGATGATCGGGATCTGCGCCTCGAGCGGGTCGGGCACCTCCTCGACGTCCGGCTTCGGCCCCGGCACCTCGCGCACCACCCGGTGAGCCTTGTAGGAGGGCAGCAGGTCGACGCGCCACTGCGGTCGCCAGTCGTCGTCCCAGCAGCACGCCAGGTGGGTGGGGTCGTACTCCCCCACCAGCCGGCTGATGAAGTCCATCAGCCCGCGCACGGCGTTGACGGGCGTTCCGTCGGGCGCCTGCACCGAGTCGGGCACGCCGAAGAACGCCCGGAAGTAGAGCGAGGCGGTGTCGAGGAGCAGGAGGCGGTCGGTCATGGGGTCAGCCTCTCAGTCGGCCAGCACGCTGTAGGCGATCACGCCACGCTTGAGCAGCTTGGCCGTCGCCCGCGCGGTGTCGCGCAGCCCGCGCTCCCCCGCCGCGTCGGCCACCTGGCCGCACAGGTCGAGCAGCTGCTTCATCCAGCGCACGAAGTCGCCGGCGGACAGCCCGGTCTCCCTCAGCACGTCGTCGAGGTCGTCGCCCTCGGCCCAGCGCCACGCCGCCCACGCGAACCCCATGTCGGGCTCGCGGAGGAAGTCGAGCCGGTGGTCGCGCTCGAGCGCGTCGAGCTGGCCCCAGAGGCGGACGAGCTCGCCGAGCACCGGCCGCACCTGGCCGCCGGGCATCTTGGGCGAGGAGGCGTCGTCGGCGCGTCGGGCCTCGAACACGAGCGCCGACAGCACGGCCGCCAGCTCGGAGGGGGCGAGCTCGTCGAACAGCCCGGCCCGGATCGCCTCGGCGGCGACGAGGTCCATGTCGGTGTAGAGGCGCCGCAGGTGCGCGCCCTTCTCCGTGACCTTGTCGCCCTCGAGGTAGCCGAGCGCGGTGAGCACGTCGCAGACGCGGTCGAAGGTGCGGGCGACCGTGTTGGTGCGGTTGTCCACGCGCCGCTTCAGGGTCTCGGTGTCGCGCTGCAGCTTGAAGTAGCGCTCCGCCCACCGGGCGTGGTCCTCGCGCTCGGGGCACTGGTGGCACGGGTGCGTCTTGAGCTCGGTGCGCAGCCGCGCGACCTCCCGGTCCGTGGGGGTCTCGCCGAAGGAGTCGCGCTGCTTCGCGCGCCGCTCTCCCGGGGCGTCGAGGCCGTGCGCCTTGGCGCGGAGGGCGGTTGCCAGGTCGCGCCGCATCGCGGGGTTGCGGCCGTTGAACGACTTGGGGATCCGCAGCCGGCCGATGGCCTCCACCGGGGTCGGGAAGTCCATCGGGGCGAGGCGGCGTGCCTGGCGGTCGGCGGTGACGACGTAGGGGCGCGGCTCGTCGGCGGAGTGGCCCGGGTCGATCACGACCGCGAGCCCGCTGAACTTGCCGGCAGGCACATGGATGACGTCGCCGGGGCGCAGCCTGCCGAGCGACTTCAACGCCTCCTCGCGACGGTCCAGGCGACGCTCCCGCGCGGCCCCCTTCTCGAGGTCGGAGATCTGCCGGCGGAGGGCGGCGTACTCCATGAAGTCGCCGACGTGGCAGGTCGCTGCCTCGCGGTAGCCCTCGAGGGCCTCCTCCGCCTTGTGCACCTGCCGGGCGAGCCCGACGACGGCCTTGTCGGCCTGGAACTGGGCGAAGGACTGCTCGAGGAGCTCGCGTGACGTCGCGCGGCCGAACTGGTGCACGAGGTTGACCGCCATGTTGTAGGACGGTCGGAAGGAGGAGCGGAGCGGGTAGGTGCGGGTGGAGGCGAGGCCCGCGACCTCGCCGGGGTTCATCCCCGGCTGGTAGAGCACGACGCCGTGGCCCTCGATGTCGAGGCCGCGCCGCCCCGCGCGCCCGGTGAGCTGGGTGTACTCCCCCGGTGTCAGGTTCGCGTGGGTCTCGCCGTTCCACTTCGACAGCTTCTCGATCACCACCGTGCGGGCGGGCATGTTGATGCCGAGGGCGAGCGTCTCGGTGGCGAAGACGACCTTGACCAGGCCCTCCTGGAACAGCTCCTCGACGACCTGCTTGAAGGCAGGCAGCAGGCCGGCGTGGTGCGCGGCGACGCCGCGGGTCAGTCCGTCGAGGAACTCGTGGTAGCCGAGGACGTGGAGGTCCTCCTCGGGCAGCGTCCGTGACGCCTCCTCGACCCGGGCGAAGATCTCGTCGCGCTCGGCGACGGTCGTCAGGCGGGTGTTGGCCTGCACGAGCTGGGTCACGGCCGCGTCGCACCCGGCCCGGCTGAAGATGAACATGATCGCGGGCAGCAGGCCCTCGCGGTCGAGGCGCTCGACGACCTCGACGCGGCTCGGGATCCACACCCGCCGCCCGTTGCCCACGGACCGGGGGTTCTTCGACGACCCGGGCTTGCCCTTGCGCGGCGAGCGACGGTCGCGCATCAACCGCGAGCTCGCCCAGTCGTCGCGGGCGATGCGGGTCAGCTCGTCGTTGACCGGCGCGCCCTCCTTCACGAAGCCGGCGCTGGCGTCGACGTCGGAGGAGGCGAAGAGGTCGAGCAGCCGCCGGCCCACCATGACGTGCTGGAACAGCGGCACCGGCCGCTTCTCCTCCAGGATCGTCGCGGTCTCGCCGCGCACCGTGGCCAGCCACTCGCCGAACTCCTCGGCGTTGGAGACCGTCGCCGAGAGGGACACGAGCGTCACCGACTCCGGGAGGTGGATGATGACCTCCTCCCACACCGCCCCGCGCATCCGGTCGGCGAGGTAGTGCACCTCGTCCATGACCACGAACCCGAGGCCGAGCAGCGTGCGGGACCCGGCGTAGAGCATGTTGCGCAGCACCTCGGTGGTCATCACGACCACGGGTGCCTCGCCGTTGACCACGTTGTCGCCGGTCAGCAGGCCGACCTTGTCGGCGCCGTAGCGCCTGACCAGGTCGTGGTACTTCTGGTTGGACAGCGCCTTGATCGGCGTCGTGTAGAACGCCTTGCGCCCGGTCTGGAGGGCCAGGTGGATGGCGAACTCGCCCACGACCGTCTTGCCGGACCCGGTCGGCGCCGCGACGAGCACCCCGTGACCGTCCTCGATCTCCCGGCACGCGCGGAGCTGGAAGTCGTCGAGCTCGAAGCCGTAGAGACCCTCGAAGTCCTTGAGCATCGGGTAGGGCTTCTCGCGCTGGAACGCCGCGTAGCGCTCGGCGGGCGTGGGCTGGTCCTCGTGCTCGCTCATGCGGGGTCCCCGCGGCGTTGTTCGGAGGAGCGGAGCGGAGGAGAAGAACGTCGTGGGGTGCTCATATGGTCCTCATGCAATCACGTGCAGCGCGCCGGGGACGCACTCGACGGTCAGGGGCAGCGGGCCGAAGCGCTCGCCGTCGGCGTACGACACGATGCCGGGCGCCGCCACGGTGACGCTCCGCACCCGCCGGTGGACGTACTCCGCCACGCCGTCGATCCGCCCGGTGAACAGGCGCGGGTAGGAACGGACCAGCTTGGGCTTGCTCATCCGGGTGATCACCACGACGTCGAGCAGACCGTCGTCGAGGAGGGCACCCTCGGTGATCCGCAGCCCGCCGCCGAACGACGGCCCGTTGCCCACCGCGACGAGCATCGCCTCGTGCTCGACGGTCTCGCCGTCGAGCTGCAGCACGTAGGGGATCGGGCGGAACGTGCGCAGCTCGGCGAGCGTGGCGAGGTTGTAGCGCATCTGGCCGCGGGGCCAGGTCATCCGGTTGGCCCGCTCGTTGACGATCGCGTCGAAGCCGGCGGCGAGCACGGTCACGAACCACCGGTCGCCGCTGCGGGCCAGGTCGATGGTGCGCCGTCGCGAGGCGATGACCCGGTCGGCGGCCGCCACGGGGTCGGTGCGCGGGAGGTCGAGGTAGCGCGCGAAGTCGTTGCCGGTGCCGCTGGGGATCACGCCGAGGGGTACGCCGGTGCCGGCCACGGCCTGCACGCCGAGGTGCACGAGGCCGTCGCCGCCGCACACCACGAGGGCCTCGACCCCGTCGGCGACGCACCCGCGGGCCAGGTCGGCCGCCTCGTCGGCGTCGCGACCCGCGAGGTTGCGCACGACGAAGCCGCTCTCCCGCAGCCGGGCCAGGGCGGCATCGCGATGACGGGCACCCCGCCCGCGACCCGCCGTCGGGTTGGTCAGCAGGGCGATCTCCCGCCCCCGCACGAGGCGGTCGGGCGCAGCCGGGTCGTGCATGGCGCCAACCTATCCCCCGGCACCGACCGTGCGGCTCGACCCTCCGGGCGTCCCGCGCCCGCGTGGCGGCAGCCGGTCAGCCCAGCCGCAGCAGGACGGCGTACCGCTCGGCGCGGGCGCCCACGGCGCGGGCCAGCCGGCCGAGGGCGTCGAGCACCAGCTCGGGGCCGAAGCGGGTCCCCGGGACGGCCAGGACCATGCGCGAGCCGTGCTCGCCGATCACGACCTGCCCGTGGCGCCACGCCTGGTGCACGCGCAGCCGGGTGGCGTCGTCCACCACCGGCGTCGGGTAGGCCTCGTCGACGGCCAGCAGGTCGCACACGATCTCCTGCGACGCCTCCGCCGGTGGGTCCGCCGCCAGCCGCCCGCGGACGAGGTGCCCGGTCTGCAGGCCCTCGTCGGCGCGCCACACCACGTCGCCGGTGCCCAGCCACTCCGGCAGGTCGAACGGGTCGATGTCGGTGAGGGTGGCCTGCATGGGTCCACCCTGTCAGAACCGGTGGCGGGGCCTCAGATGGAGGACAGCTCGTCCGGCGAGAGCCCGGCGTTGGGGGCGCGACGGGCACGACGCTTGTCGTTGAACCGTGCGATGGCCTCCGAGGCGAAGAACAGCAGCACCATCGGGACCGCCATCAGGGTCATCGTGAAGGGGTCGGCCGACGGGGTCGCGACGGCGGCGAAGATGAAGGTGCCGATGATGATCCAGGGGCGGTAGGCCTTGAGGGCGGACCCCTTCACCACGCCGGCGAAGTTGAGCAGCACGACGAAGACCGGGATGTTGAACGCCAGCCCGAACACGAAGAGCGTGCGGGTGAAGAACTGCAGGTAGTCGTTGAAGTCGATGAGGTTGGTGACGCCGTCGGGGTTGAAGCCGATCAGCACCTCCAGCGCGATCGGCAGGGTGACGTAGCCCAGGACGATGCCGGTGAGGAACAGCGGACCGGCCACGGCCACGAAGATGCGGCTCATCTTCCGCTCCTGGGCATAGAGCCCGGGCAGCACGAACGCCCAGATCTGGTAGAGCCAGTACGGCGCGGTCACGATGGCGGCGGCGAAGCCGCACAGGGTCAGCCAGAGCAGCAGGCCTGCGCCTGCGCCGCTGGTCGTGGCGATCGACGTGCCGGCCGCCAGCGTCTTCTGGGCCTCCTGGTAGGGCCCGTAGACGGCGTCGTAGATCGGATGCCGGAACAGGATCGCCACGCCGAGGGCGACGGCGAACACCATCAGGCAACGCAGCAGCCGCGCGCGGAACTCGCGGAAGTGGTCCGCGAGTGCCATCCGTCCGTCGGGGCCGACGGCATCGGGCGACGGCCCCTTGAACAGGCCGACGAGACCGGCGATCCTCACGCTCTTCTGGACTCCTGCGATCAGGCGGTGGTGTCGTCGCGCCGCTCGCGCAGCACCTCACCGGAGGTGTCGTTGCGCACCTCGCCACCCGCGGCCGGGTCGTGGGCCTGGTTGCGGGCCTCGATCTCACGCTGCTCAGGCGTCTTGTCGTCGTCGTCATCGTCGCGGAGGCTCTTGGTCTCCGTCTTGAAGATGCGCAGCGCCTGCCCCGAGCTCCGGGCCAGGTCGGGCAGCTTGGCGGCACCGAAGACGAGCACCACGATCGCCAGGATCACGAGCCACTCCAGGCCCTGCGGCATGCCGATCATCGGGTGGATCATGTGGTCACTCCGTCATTGGTGGTGTGGTGGATCGCGTGCTGGGGGGTCACTCGGAGTCTACGCCGTCGTCCTCGTACATGCGGAGCGCCGCCCGGGCCGCGTTCGTGAAGGCATCGGCGTACGCCGCCGGCGCGAGGAGCTCGGCGTGGGGCGCCAGGCGCAGGAGCAGGGACTTCACCCACTCCTCGCTGGCCACCTCGAGGTCGACGTCGATCGTGCCGTCCGGACCCGGTCGGCGGCCGGTCACCGGGTAGTACTCGACGACCCAGCGCGCCGGGGGTGCCAGGCGGAGGGTGACGGTGGTGGTCTCGGCGTCGGTGAACCAGCCGCCGGTGAGGTCGCGGGCGCGCGCACCCGGGTCGGCGACAGGGCTGTCGAGCTCCGTGGCGGCCACGATGCGGTCGACCCGGAAGGCGCGGTCGCCGCCGGCAGTGTGGCACCAGGCGTCGAGGTAGAGCAGGTCCTCGACGCGGGCGAGCCCGCGGGGATCGACGACGCGGCGCGACTCCTGGTCGCGGGAAGGAACGTGGTAGGTGATCTCGACCTGGTGGCCGTGGGCCACCGCCGCCTCGAGCACGGGAACGACGGCGCTGCTCTCGAGCGGCGTCGGCGTGACATGCAGGCGGAGCAGTCCTTCGCCGTCCTGGCCGGCGGCCTCCTCGAGCTTGGCCAGGGTGCGCTCGATGACCTCGCGGGCCTCGGCGGGGGCGGTGTCGACCATCGTGCGCAGCGCCACGACGAGCGAGGTGGCCTCGGCCGGCGAGAAGCGCACCGGACGAGCGAGGTAGTCGGCGTTGTCGACGCGGATGATCCGGTCGCCCTCCAGCGCCTCGAGGTCGACCTCGATCAGGTCGCCGGGCAGCCCGGGCGACACCCCGGTCATGAACAGCAGCCGCAGGTCACGCTCGATCTGGTCGGCGTCGGTGCCGAAGTGGGCCGCGGCGTCCTCGAGGCGCACCTCGCCACGCGCGAGGAGGTAGGGCACCAGCGCGAGCAGGCGCGCGACCTGGTCGGGGGCGGTGTCGCCGGTCTGCTGGCTCATGACGCCTCCGCCGATCCGGCCACCGCGCGGAGCCGGGACACGACGTCGTCACGCAGGGACTGGGGCGCCACCACGACCACGTCGGCGCCGTAGGTGAGCACCTCGTCGGCCAGCTCGTGCACGGGCCCCTGGACGGCCACGGCGTCCCACCCGGGGCGGTCGGCGATCGGGCTCACCGACTCCGCGCGCCGACGTAGGCCGACGCCCGTTCCCTGCCGGACCCGGACCTCGGCCCGGACGGTGGGGTACGACGGCGAGAGCCGCCGGGCGACCTCGCGCACGTCGGTGCCGGGCGGGACGTCGTACGCCCCGGACTTGCCGCTGGCGCGGACGGTGCCGACGATGCGCGAGAGCCGGAAGACGCGCTCGGCGCCGCGGTCGATGTCGAAGCCGACGACGTACCACCGGCCCGTGGACCGGGCGAGGCCCCAGGGCTGGACCCGACGGGTGGTCGGCGTGGTCTCGTCGGCCCGCTGGTAGGGGAAGCTGACCTGCCGGCGCTTGCCGATCGCGTCCCACAGCGGCTCGAAGGCCGGCTCGTCGGCGGTGATCGCCGGGGCGACGACCTCGAGGCGCGACGGGTCGATCTCGACCCCCTGGCCCTTCAGCTTGGCCAGCGCCCGGCCCGTCGCCTTCGCGAGGGTCGCCTGCTGCCAGACCTGGGCCGCCAGGCCGAGCACGGCCGCCTCGTCGGACTCGAACCGGATCTCGGGGAGGGACGTCTGCTCGGTCGGGATGCGGTAGCCGATCTCGTCGTCGAAGAACGCGTCAGCGCTCCCGACCTCGATCACGGCACCGATCTGGCGCAGGGCGTCCTTGTCGCGCTCGAAGGCGCGCTCGAACGCCTCGTCGCCGGCCGGCCCGCGGGCGTGCTCGGGGTAGACCGCCTCCCGGATCGCGTCCTTGCCGATGAACCGCTTCGCGCCGAGCAGCAGGATGTGGAGGTTCATGAGGCGTTCCGCCCGTGGCTGCACCATGCCTGTCCCCCTCCCTCTCCTGTGCTCCTGCGCCTGTCGGTCGGGTCAGGAGGCGCCGAGGATGTCGACGACGAAGAACAGGGTGTCGGTGCCCTTGATCCCGGCCTGCTCGTTGCCCTGCTCTCCGTAGCCGTCGGCCGGCGGGATCTCCAGGATCACGCGGGACCCGACGGTGCGACCCACGAGGCGCTCGTCCCAGCCCGGGATGACCTGGCCGACGCCGATGGGGAACTCGGCCGGCTCGCCGCTGTAGGACTCGTCGAACGGCTTGTCGGCCTCGTAGACCTGCCCGAGGTAGTTGACGGTGAGGGTCTGGCCGGCCTTCACCTTGGCGCCGTCGCCCTTCACGAGGGTGGTGGCGATCAGCTTGCCGGTGGGCTTGTGGGCGGTGCTGAAGTCCAGGCCGGTGATGACGCCGTCCTTCTCGACCAGCTCCGGCGCCCAGCCCGCAGGCTTCTTGTCCTCGCCCTGCGGGCCGTCGAGCGGCGGCACCGTCTCGGAGCGGCCGAGGATGTCGACGACCGCGAGGACGGCGTCCTTGTTGCCGATGCCGATGTCGGGGCGTCCGCCCTCGCCGAACGCCTCCTCGGCGCTCGTGAGCAGCACGACGCGGTCGCCGACCTGGTTGCCGACGACGGCCTCGCGCAGGAACGGCAGGACGTCCTCGGACATCTCCACCGACTGCGGTTCGCCGTTCTTGGTCCAGGTGCTCTGCGCCTTCTTCTCGGTGAACCCGTTGCCGATCCACCAGTTGAGCTTGGCGGTGTCGCCGTCGGCGACCTCCTCGCCGTCGCCCTCGACGAGGACCTCGGTCTCGTCCTTCGAGCCGTCGAGGCGGCCGTCGAAGGTGACCTTCGGCTCCGAGCCCTGCTCGCCCTCGATGGTCACCGAGCTGAGGGACTCGCCGCCCTCCTGGGGGTCGCTGGAGCCGGAGCCGCAGGCGGCCAGGCCGAGCATGCTGAGGGAGAGGACACCGCTGAGGGCAGCGGAACGTACACGAGACACGGATTCACCTGTTCGATCGGTCGGCGTTGCCCGGACACCCTATCCAGCACACCCCACGCCCACTGCCGCGACACCGCGACGACGCCGCGACGACCTCCGTGCGGGCCGGTCGCGGGGAGGTCACATGCCGTCGATGAGGCGCTGCACGCGCTCGTCGTAGGCCTTGAACGGGTCCTTGCACAGCACCGTGCGCTGGGCCTGGTCGTTGAGCTTGAGGTGCACCCAGTCGACGGTGAAGTCGCGGCGACGCTCCTGCGCGCGCCGGATGAACTCGCCCCGCAGGCGCGCGCGGGTGTTCTGCGGCGGCACGCTCTTGGCCTCGAAGATCTTGAGGTCGCTGCTCACGCGGGCGACGGCACCGCGCTTCTCGAGCAGGTAGTAGAGCCCGCGCCCCCGGTGGATGTCGTGGTAGGCCAGGTCGAGCTGCGCGATGCGGGCGTCGCCGAGGGAGAGGCCGTGCTTGGCGCGGTAGCGCTCGATGAGCTTGTACTTGATGACCCAGTCGATCTCGCGGTCCACGAGACCGAGGTCGTCGGACTCGACGGCCTTGAGGCCGCGCTCCCACAGGTCGAGCGCCCGCTCGATGGTCGGGGTGGAGATCTGTCGTCGGTCGACGAAGTCGCGGGCCTTGCCGAGGTACTCGGCCTGGATCTCCAGCGCGCTCGCCTCGCGGCCGTTGGCCAGGCGGACCTTGCGCTGGCCGGTGGGGTCGTGGCTGATCTCGCGGATGGCCCGGATCGGGTTCTCCATCGTGAGGTCGCGCATCACCACGCCCTCCTCGATCATCCGCAGCACGAGGTCGCAGGACGCCACCTTCAGCATCGTGGTCGTCTCGCTCATGTTGGAGTCGCCGACGATGACGTGCAGGCGCCGGAACCGCTCCGCGTCGGCGTGCGGCTCGTCGCGGGTGTTGATGATGGGCCGGCTGCGGGTGGTGGCGCTGCTGACGCCCTCCCAGATGTGCTCGGCGCGCTGGCTCACGCTGTACGACGCTCCGCGCGGCGTCATCACGACCTTGCCGGCGCCGACGACGATCTGCCGGGTCACCAGGAACGGGATCAGGATGTCGGCGAGCCGGCTGAACTCCCCCGCGCGGCCGACGAGGTAGTTCTCGTGGCAGCCGTAGGAGTTGCCGGCGGAGTCGGTGTTGTTCTTGAACAGGTAGATGTCGCCGGCGATGCCCTCCTCGTGCAGGCGCGCCTCGGCGTCGAGCAGCAGGCCCTCGAGGATGCGCTCGCCCGCCTTGTCGTGCGTGACGAGGTCGACGATGTCGTCGCACTCCGGCGTGGCGTACTCCGGGTGGCTGCCGACGTCGAGGTAGAGCCGCGCACCGTTGCGGAGGAAGACGTTGGACGAGCGACCCCAGCTGACGACCTTGCGGAAGAGGTAGCGGGCGACCTCGTCGGGGCTCAGCCGGCGCTGCCCCTTGAACGTGCACGTGACGCCGTACTCGTTCTCGATGCCGAAGATCCGCCGGTCCATGGACCCACCCTAGGACCGCGGACCACGCATGGCGCGTCACTCCGCTCCGAAACTTGCCCCGGCTGCCTAGGTTGCGGTCATGGATGAGCAGGCGCCCGACCCCCGTCCCGACTCCCGCCCGACCTCAGGCTCGACCGTCGGCTCGAGTCCTGGCCCGTCCAGGTCGCGACCGCCGTGGTCACCGGCGTCGCCACGACCTACATGCCGGTGCAGCGCTGGTCGCGTGCGACCCGCTGGGCGCTGCACGGTGGGATGGGGGCGCTCGCCGGGGGCGCCGTCGGTGCGTTCCTGGCCGCACCCGGCGCGCTCGTCGAACCGGAGAAGCTCGACGCGGCCCCGTACACGCTGGGTCCGGCCGCCAAGGCCGGGATCGCCGTCGCGTTCGGCGCTGCGGTCGCCGGCATCAGCCGGGGCGGGCAGACGGTGGACGCGTGGGCCGAGGGCGCCCTCACCAGGCGGGGCGTACGCCGGCCGCGTCTGTGGATGGGCGTGGTGGCTGCGGGTGCCTCGCTCGCGGTGAGCGCCGCCGACCGGCGGCGGACGGGTCGGGACGAGGCGTCGTCCACACCCTGACAGGTCGCCCTTGACGGCCGGGCGCCGCTCGGGTGAGCGTTCCCCCATGGGACCACGCCACCTCGTCGCGACCGTGCTGGTCGAGCCGGACGTCGTCCAGGACCTCGAGCTGCGGGTGATGACCGACGACATGTGGCTCTGGCCCGTGCGCACGGCACCCGTGGTGGTCGACGGGGCGCGGATGGAGTTCCAGCTCCGCAGGCGGCTGGTCGAGCAGCGCCGTGGCGCCTGGGACGACGCCGCCGACTGGACGCCCGCCTGGATCGGCTTCGGCGCCGCCTGGCACGAGTTCGGTCCGGACGGCAACGCGTGCCCCACCGGACCGCTCCCCTGGGCCGCGCACCAGCGGCTGTGGGCCGCGCTGGCCGAGTTCGGCCCGTCGGTGCGCTACCGCCGACGCCTGCACGGCATCCCCACGGCGCCGACGGCCGAGTGGCCTGGGCTCAACCTGCGCTGAGGACTCGGTAAGGCCTCGTCGAGGACCGGCTGGGTGCTCGGGATGCTCAGACCTGGCCGGGCTCGGTCGGGGGCGGAGGTGCACCGGGCGTCGGGGGCTGACCCGAATCGGGGGCCGGCGGGGGCGGCGCGACCGGGGGCGCGACCGGCGGCTGGGTGGCAGGCGGGGCGGCTGGCGGGGCCGCGGGCGGCTCGCCGGTGACCGGGTCCTCGAGGGGCGGTGTCGCTCCGGAGACCTGGTCGGTCGGGTCGGCCGGGTCGTCCACACCGGACTGCCGCGGCCCCGACCCGGCGAGGGCGTCCTCGGGCGCGGCCTCGTCGGCCTGCTCGACCCCGCGACCGCCGAGGACCTCGGCGAGCCGCGACTCGCGCAGCCGGAGGAACTTCCGCGGCTGGGTGCGCGTGCGGTCGAGGACGGCGACCTCGAGGTCGCCGGCCGGGATCACCCGGTCCTCGGACTCGCCGTGGCCCAGGGCGGCGACCGCGACGCGGAGCGTCTCCTCCAGCGAGGCGCCGCCGACGTAGTGCTCGGCGAGGTGAGCCGCCACGGTGTCGGCCGCCCCACCCATCACGGCGTAGCCGTGCTCGTCGGCCACCTGGCCGTCGTAGGTGAGCCGGTAGAGCTGGTCGTCCTCGGGCGCGTCACCGACCTCGGCGACGAAGATCTCGACCTCGTAGGGCTTCTCGCCGCCGGAGGAGAAGATCGTGCCGAGGGTCTGGGCGTAGGCGTTGGCGAGGCCGCGACCGGTGACGTCGCGCCGGTCGTAGGCGTAGCCGCGCATGTCGGCGAGGCGTACGCCGGCGATGCGGAGGTTCTCGAACTCGTTGTAGCGGCCGACCGCCGCGAAGGCGATCCGGTCGTAGATCTCGCTGACCTTGTGCAGCGCCTGCGACGGGTTCTCCGAGACGAACAGGACCCCGTCGGCGTACTGCACGGCGATGACGGAACGACCGCGGGCGATGCCCTTGCGGGCGAAGTCGGCCCGGTCCTTCATCAGCTGCTCGGGCGAGACGTAGAACGGCATGCTCATGTGGCAGTGACTCCTACGTCAGGTCAGGTGAGGGCCGCGGCCGGGCCGTCGGGGCGCTGCATGCGGGCGGCGATGATGCGGTCGGCGATGGCCGAGACCTCGTCGTCGGCGCAGCCGGCGGCCGCCGTCGGGCGTGATCACGTGGACCACCGGGAAGATGCGGCGGGTCAGGTCGGGGCCGCCGGTGGCCGAGTCGTCGTCGGCGGCGTCGTAGAGCGCCTGGACCACCGCCGTGACCGCACCCTCGGCGTCGAGGTCGTCGCGGTAGAGCTTCTTGAGCGAGCCGCGGGCGAACAGCGAGCCCGAGCCGACCGAGTGGAAGGCCGTCTCCTCGTAGCGTCCGCCGGTGACGTCGTAGCTGAAGATCCGGCCCTGGCCGGCGGCGAGGTCGTAGCCGGCGAAGAGCGGCACGACGGCGAGGCCCTGCATCGCCAGACCGAGGTTGGCGCGGATGAGGGCGGCGAGCCGGTTGGCCTTGCCGTCCATCGACAGCGTCGTGCCCTCGATCTTCTCGTAGTGCTCGAGCTCGGTCTGGAACAGCCGGACCATCTCGACGGCGAGGCCCGCGGTGCCGGCGATGCCGACCACGGAGAACTCGTCGGCCGGGAAGACCTTCTCGATGTCGCGCTGGGCGATGATGTTGCCCATCGTCGCGCGCCGGTCGCCGGCCATGACGACGCCGCCGGCGAAGGTCGCCGCGACGATCGTGGTGCCGTGCGGGGCCAGGCTGCCGGCGTCACCGGTGGGGACCGCGCGCCGAGACGGCAGCAGGTCGGGCGCCTGGGCGCCGAGGAAGTCGGCGAAGCTCGACGTCCCGGGGTCATGTAGGACGCAGGCAGGCGGGAGTCGCTCATGCGGCTCACTGACCGCCCTTCTGGATGAACGACTTCACGAAGTCCTCGGCGTTGGTCTCGAGGACCTCGTCGATCTCGTCGAGGATCGCGTCGACGTCCTCGTCGATCATCTCCTTGCGCTCGGCGACGTCGGACTCGACGACCTCCTCGGTCGCCGTCTCCTCCTGCGAGGACTTGCGCGGCTGCTTCTGCTCCTGGGCCATGCCTCGACCCTATCCACTCCCGCCGACGCCACAAGGACGTTCACCCTCGGCGGACGGGCGCGTCGTACCGCCGCAGCGGACCTGGAGGGCAAGTCCGACACCTGGAGGGGGTTGCAACCGCCTCCAGGTGTCGGAGTCCCCGCACGTGCGGGGACTCCGACAGCGGGCGGAGAACCTCAGCGGGTGATCGCCGCGACGAGCGCCTGGGCGGAGTCGCTGCGGTCGATCAGCTCGCCGACGTGGGCGCGGGTGCCGCGGAGCGGGTCGATGGTGGGGACCCGCTGGAGCGACTCGCGGCCCGGGAGGTCGAAGATCACCGAGTCCCACGACGCGGCGGCCACCGAGTCGGCGTACTTGTCGAGGCACCGGCCGCGGAAGTAGGCGCGGGTGTCGACCGGCGGGTCGTGCATGGCCGCCTCGATCGTCGCGTCGTCGAGCAGCCGCTCGATGCGCCCGGCCGCTGCGAGGCGGTGGTAGAGCCCCTTGTCGGGGCGTACGTCGGAGTACTGCAGGTCGATCAGGTGCAGCTTGGCGTCGTCCCAGTCGAGGTCGTCGCGGTCGCGGTACTGGGTGAGCAGCTTGAGCTTGGCGACCCAGTCGAGCTCGCCCGCGCACTCCATCGGGTCGCGCTCGAGCCGGGTCAGCACCGACTCCCAGCGGGCCAGGACGTCCACGGTCTGCTCGTCGGCGTCGGCGCCGTAGCGGTCCTCGACGTACTTGCGGGCGAGGTCGAGGTACTCCAGCTGCAGCTGTACGGCGGTGAGCCGGCGCCCGTCGCGCAGGGTGACGAGGTGCTGCAGCGTCGGGTCGTGCGAGACGTCGCGCAGCGCCTTGACGGCCCCCTCGACGCTCAGGTCGCGGTCGATGAAGCCGTCCTCGATCATCGCGAGCACCAGCGAGGTGGTGCCGGTCTTGAGGTAGATCGAGACCTCGGCGAGGTTGGCGTCGCCGAGGATGACGTGGAGCCGGCGGTAGACGGCGGGGTCGGCGTGCGGCTCGTCGCGGGTGTTGATGATCGGCCGCTTGAGGGTCGTCTCGAGTCCCACCTCGACCTCGAAGTAGTCCGCCCGCTGGCTGACCTGGAAGCCGCGCTCGGGCGTCGTGTCGCGCCCGTCCTGCCCGATGCCGACGCGGCCCGCGCCGGTGACCACCTGGCGGGAGACGAAGAACGGCGTCAGGTGGCGCACGATCTCGGCGAACGGCGTCGAGCGCCGCATCAGGTAGTTCTCGTGGGCGCCGTAGGACGCGCCCTTGTTGTCGGTGTTGTTCTTGTAGAGCACGATCGGGGTGCTGCCCGGCACCTGCGCCGCCATCCGTGACGCGTCGAGCATCACCTGCTCCCCCGCCTTCTCCCAGCGGACGACGTCGAGCGGTGTCGTCACCTCCGGCGAGGAGTACTCCGGGTGCGCGTGGTCGACGTAGAGCCGGGCGCCGTTGGTGAGGATGACGTTGGCCAGGCCGAGGTCCTCGTCGGTGAGCTGGCTCGGGTCGGCCACCTGGCGGGCCATGTCGAAGCCGCGCGCGTCGCGCAGCGGCGACTCCTCCTCGAAGTCCCAGCGCGCCCGACGCGCCTTCACCGTCGAGCTGGCGTAGGCGTTGACGATCTGGGAGGACGCGACCATCGGGTTGGCCGACGGCTGCCCCTGCACCGAGATGCCGTACTCGACCTCCGTGCCCATCACGCGCCGTACGCTCATCCGGGGCCCCCGCCGTGTTGTTCGATGGAGGAGCGCAGCGGGGGAAGCGAAGAACACTGCGGGGTGGAGGTCATGTGATGAGCCTACGGGTGTGGGACGAGCGCGTGCTGCCGCGCCTGACCGACCGGAGCCTGCGGGGCCCCGAGCTGGACGGGCTGCGCGGGGCCGTCTGCGCCGGGCTCACCGGGCGGGTGCTCGAGATCGGCTTCGGCAGTGGGCTCAACGTGCGCTGGTACCCCGGCGGGGTCACGTCGGTGGCCGCGATCGAGCCGTCGGACCTCGCGTGGGAGCTCTCCGAGCCCCGACGCTCCGCCAGCGACGTCCCGGTCAGCCGCGCCGGGCTCGACGGCCAGCGGCTCGACCTGCCGGACGACTCGTTCGACAGCGCGCTGGTGACGTTCAGCCTCTGCACGGTGCCCGACCCGCTGCTGGCGCTGCAGGAGGCACGGCGGGTGGTGCGCGACGGTGGTCGGCTGCACGCGCTCGAGCACGGTCTCGCGCCCGACGCGTCCGTACGCCGCTGGCAGCGCCGGATGGAGCCGCTGCAGCGGACCGTGTTCGCGGGCTGCCACCTGACCCGTGACGTCCCCGCCCTGCTCGCGTCGGCGGGGTGGCGGGTCGAGGACCGGGAGCAGGACTACCTGCCCGGACCGGCCCTCTCCCGGCCGTGGACGTACGTCTACCGGCTCGTGGCCGGCTGAGCTCGGGCGGGGCGGACGGTCAGCGTCCGCGGCGGAGGAACCCGGCGAGGAACAGCACGATGACGACGATGACGACGATGATCAGAATGGTTCGCATCCCGTCAACCTAGTGCGCGCACGCACTGCCACTGCACCCTCTCAGGGGTGTCCGGGCCGGCTTTGCTGCTCAGTCGCCGCGGGACTGCCAGGCGTGGGCGACGTTGACGCCCACCACCGCTGCGAGCGCGAGGAGCAGGGCCAGCAGCTCGCCGTTGAGTCCCAGCACGATGGTGATCGGGATGCAGGCCACGAGCGAGATGATGCCGAGCGCCAGCTGGCGGCCTCCGGCACCCGCCACTGCGGCCGTACGACGCTGCTGCAGCTCGCCCCGCTCGGCCGCGCGGCGCTCCACCGCACGCTCGATGCGCTCGGCGAAGCCGTCCACGAGCTCGGCGTCGTAGCGGGCACCGAGCTCGCGCCGGGTCTCGAGGGCCGCCTCGATGTCACCGTGGCCGAGGTCGTCCTGGTGGCTCACGCGCACCTCAGAGGTACTGGCCGGTGTTGGCCACCGTGTCGATCGAGCGACCCGGCTCGGTGCCCTGCTTGCCCGTGATGAGCGTGCGGATGAAGACGATCCGCTCGCCCTTCTTGCCCGAGATCCGCGCCCAGTCGTCGGGGTTGGTGGTGTTGGGCAGGTCCTCGTTCTCCTTGAACTCGTCCACGCACGCCTGGAGCATGTGCTGGACCCGGAGTCCGCGCTGGGCGGGGTTGAGGTCGCTGTCGAGGAAGTCCTTGATCGCCATCTTCTTGGCCCGGTCGACGATGTTCTGGATCATCGCGCCGGAGTTGAAGTCCTTGAAGTAGAGGACCTCCTTGTCGCCGTTGGCGTAGGTGACCTCGAGGAAGCGGTTCTCCTCCGACTCGGTGTACATCCGCTCCACCGTCGCGCGGATCATCGCGTTGACGGTGGCCATGCGGTCCTGGCCGAACTCGGCGAGGTCCTCGGCGTGCAGCGGCAGGCTCGGGGTGAGGTACTTGGAGAAGATGTCGCGCGCCGACTCCGCGTCGGGGCGCTCGATCTTGATCTTCACGTCGAGTCGGCCCGGTCGCAGGATGGCGGGGTCGATCATGTCCTCACGGTTGGAGGCACCGATCACGAGGACGTTCTCGAGAGCCTCCACCCCGTCGATCTCGCTGAGCAGCTGCGGAACGATCGTGTTCTCCACGTCGGAGGACACGCCGGAGCCGCGGGTGCGGAAGAGCGAGTCCATCTCGTCGAAGAAGACGATGACCGGGGTGCCGAGCGACGCCTTCTCGCGCGCCCGCTGGAAGACCAGGCGGATGTGGCGCTCGGTCTCGCCGACGTACTTGTTGAGCAGCTCGGGTCCCTTGATGTTGAGGAAGTAGGACTTCCCCGACGCCCCGGTGCGCTCGGAGACCTTCTTGGCCAGCGAGTTGGCGACCGCCTTGGCGATCAGCGTCTTCCCGCAGCCGGGCGGGCCGTAGAGCAGCACGCCCTTCGGCGGCTTGAGCTCGTGGTCCTTGAACAGCTCGGGGTGGAGGTAGGGCAGCTCGACCGCGTCGCGGATCGCGTCGATCTGGGTGGTGAGGCCGCCGATCTGCGTGTAGTCGATGTCGGGCACCTCCTCCAGGACGAGCTCCTCGACCTCCGACTTCGGGACGACCTCGTAGACGTAGCCGGCGCGGGTGTCGAGCAGCAGCGAGTCGCCGGCGCGGATGGTGACGTCCTCGGCGCAGAGCGGCTCCGCGAGGCGGACCACGCGCTCCTCGTCGGCGTTGGCGATCACGAGCGCGCGCTCGCCGTCGGCGAGGATCTCCTTCAGCATGACGACCTCGCCCACCTGCTCGAAGTCGAGGGCCGCGACGACGTTGAGGGCCTCGTTGAGCATGACCTCCTGGCCGCGCACGAGGCCGTCGAGCTCGACGGCGGGGCTCACGCTGACGCGCAGCTTGCGGCCGCCGGTGAACACGTCGACGGAGTCGTCGTCGTTGCGCCCGAGGAAGGTGCCGAAGCCCGCCGGCGGCTGCGCCAGCCGGTCGACCTCCTCCTTGAGCGTGGTGATCTGGTCGCGCGCGTCGCGCAGCGTCTGGGCGAGCCGCTCGTTCTGGCTCGAGACGGCCGCCAAGGACCGCTGCGCGTCGGCCAGCCGGGACTCCAGGCCGCGCGACTGACCGGGCAGGTCCTCCAGCCGGCGGCGCAGGTCGGTGACCTCGTCCTCCAGGTAGCGCACCTGAGTGGCAAGTTGCTCACGGGTCGGCTCAGTCATCTCGCACCTCCTGCTCAGTGACACTACCCATGGATCCACGGGACGGAAGTGAATATCTCGCCGTGTTGATCACCGTTTCGCAACACCGGCGCCCGGGGTGCGTCAGCCGCGCGCGAGGCGCCCGGCAGCGACGTTCATGCCTCCCGGTCGGGCTCGGTCACCTCGAGAGCAGGTACGTCGGCCGGGCGGGGGCCGGTGTAGTCCGGACCGTAGGCCCCGGGCGCGGGGCGCCTGGTCTTGCGGGGCGGCTGCTCCCCCGGTGCCATCCGTCGCGCGGTGACGAGGAACGCGGTGTGCCCGATCATCTTGTGCCCCGGACGCACGGCGAGGCCCTCCACGTGCCAGTCGCGCACGAGCGACTCCCACGCCTGGGGCTCGGTGAAGCCGCCGTGGACGCGCAGGGTCTCGACCACACGCGACAGCTGGGTGGTGGTGGCGACGTAGGCGCAGACGATGCCGCCGGGCACGAGGGCGTCGGCGACCGCCTCGACGCAGTTCCAGGGGTCGAGCATGTCGAGGATGACGCGGTCGACCTGGCCGCCCAGCGCGGGCAGGCCCTCCTTGAGGTCGCCGAGCCGCAGGTCCCAGGCCGGGTGGCTCCGGCCCTCGGGCGCGGAGAAGAACTGGTTGACGTTGCGCCGGGCGACGTCAGCGAACTCCTCGCGGAGCTCGAACGACGTCACGCGACCCCACGGGCCGACGGCCCGCAGCAGCGAGCAGGTGAGGGCACCCGACCCGACCCCGGCCTCCACGACGCGGGCACCGGGGTAGACGTCGGCGAGCGCGACGATCTGGGCGGCGTCCTTCGGGTAGACCACCGCCGCTCCGCGGGGCATGGAGACGACGAACTCGTTGAGCAGCGGACGGAAGACGAGGTACTGCCCGCCCGCCGACGAGACGAGCGTGAAGCCCTCCTCGCGCCCGATCATGTCGTCGTGGTCGAGGTGGCCCTTGTTGGAGAAGAACCGCTTGCCCGCGACGAGCTCGAAGTTGTGCTTGCGTCCCTTGTTGTCGACCAGGCGGACCCACTCGCCCTCGCGCAGGGGGCCACGGTGGACGCCGGACCAGGCCTCGGCGGGGACGTCGGGAGAAGGCTCGGACATGGCGCGAACCCTAGTGTTCCGGAGGCCGATTTCCCTCAGCGGCGACCGTTCTCGCGAAACGCCCGGTCGACGTCGGCGGTCGCCAGCACGCCGTAGATCCGGCCGTCGGCCTCGACGAGGAGGTATTCCTCCGCCGGGCGACGGCTGATGGCGAGGATGAGGTCCTCACCCGCGACGGTGGCGGGCAGCGTGAGCCCCTCCTCCATCGTGCGGGCGACCGCCGAGACCGCCACCCACGGACGGCGCTCGGCCGGCATCGCGGTCACCGCCGCCTCGCTGACGATCCCCACGGGGGTGCCGTCGGGGGTCACCGTCACGATGCTGCCCGCCTCGGCCTCCTGCGCGCGGCGCACGGCCTCGGCCAGGGGCAGGTCCTCCGGGACGGTGAGCGTACGACGCGCGAGCGGGCGCGCGACGAGGGCGGGGAGGCGCTGACGCAGCCGGGCGTGGGCCATCGCAGCCGTCGCCCCGGTCCACAGGAACAGGCCGAGGATGAAGATGAGGACGAGGTCGAGGATGCTCGGCGGCTCGCCGATGACCTGCTCCTGCACCAGCGGCCAGGCCAGCAGCGCCAGTGCCGTGATGCGGCCGCCCCAGCCGGCGACGATGGTGCCGCGGTGCTGGTTGCCGGAGGCCCCCCAGACGAGGGCCTTGAGCACCCGCCCGCCGTCGAGCGGCAGGCCCGGCACGAGGTTGAGCACGCCGATCAGCAGGTTGGCACCGGCGAGGAGGACCATCGCCTCACGGAGGAGGCCGTCGGACATGACGTAGGCCGCGGCGCCGGACACGGCGCCGACCGCGATCGAGGTGAGCGGGCCGACGACGGCGATCCAGAACTCGTGGCGGGGGCGCCGGGACTGCCCGTCGACCTCCGTCATCCCGCCGAGGAAGTGCAGCGTGATCGAGGTGACGCCGTAGCCCAGACGCTTGGCGACGACCGCGTGGGACGCCTCGTGGAGCAGGACCGAGAGGTAGAGCACGACCGCGAACACGAAGCCGGCGACGTACTTCCAGAAGCCGAGACCGGGTTGGGCGGCCTCGATGCGAGGACCGAACGCCAGCGAGATCAGCAGCGCGACGGCGAACCACGAGCTGGTGATGAGGACGTCGATCCCGACGATCGACCCGATGCGCAGCGTGCCGCGCGGGCGCGGGGGCCGCCGCTGGTCGCGGTCGGCCGGCGCTGGATCGGTGGGCTCGGACACGCCTCGACCCTAACGAACCCCGCCCACAGCGGGCGCCCGCCCGTGCGCGGCGTCCGGCGGCTCGTCCAGCCGCCGGTCCGCTGTCGGTCGCCCCGCCTAGGCTGATCGCGTCATGTCGATCCCCCTCCCGGCTCCCGCCACCGCGACCGCGCCTGCGTCCCCCGCCGATCGGGTCTCGACGCCCGTGGACGGTGTCGACGTGCTCGGGGCCATCTCGCCCAGCCGGGCCGGCGACTTCCTGGCGTGCCCGCTGATGTACCGCTTCCGCACCATCGACCGGCTGCCCGAGCCACCGTCGCCCGACGCCGTCCGCGGGACCGTGGTGCACAAGGTGCTCGAGGACCTCTTCGACGCACCGGCCGCCGAGCGCACGCCCGAGCGGGCCGGCGACATGCTCGCGCCCACCTGGGAGCTGCTGCTCGAGGCCGATCCCGGCCTGGCCGAGATGTTCGGTGGGGAGGGTCCCGACCTCGCCGCCTGGCTCGTCTCCTGCCGCACCGTGCTCGACCGCTACTTCGACCTCGAGGACCCCCGCCGCCTCGAGCCGGCCGAGCGGGAGCTCTACGTCGAGGCGCTGCTCGACTCCAAGCTGCTCCTGCGCGGGTTCGTCGACCGGGTCGACGTCGCCCCGGACGGCCGGATCAGAGTTGTCGACTACAAGACCGGACGCAGCCCGGGCGAGGGCTACGAGGCCAAGGCGCTGTTCCAGATGAAGTTCTACGCGCTCGTCCTCTGGAGGCTGCGGGGCGTCGTGCCGTCGGTGCTCCAGCTGGTCTACCTCGGCAACGGCGAGATCCTCCGCTACGAGCCCGACGAGGACGACCTCCGCGCCACCGAGCGGAAGGTCGAGGCGGTGTGGCGCGCGATCCGCCTCGCCCAGGAGACGGGCGACTGGCGCCCGAGCCCGTCGCGCCTGTGCGACTGGTGCTCGTTCCACCAGTTCTGCCCGACCAAGGGCGGCACGATCCCTCCGCTGCCCGAGGCCGCTCCGGCCCCGGCGTCGGACGCGTCGACCGACGAGTCCACCGACTGACGACCCCGCCGACCGCCGGGAGCGGCGTCAGGCGGTCGGGTTCGCCGACCCGCCGGCGTACGCATCCACGAGGGCGGCGAGACCGGCGGTGTCGAGGCCGTCGAGGGTGTCGACGAAGACGCGCCCCTCCCCCTCGAGGATCGGCACGTGGTGGGGCACGCACAGGACGGTGCACCCGGCCGCGACGGCCGACTTGGCGCCGGTGTTGGAGTCCTCGATGGCCACGCACTGCGCCGGGTCGACGCCCAGCTCGGCGGCCGCGGTGAGGTAGGGCTCGGGGTGCGGCTTGCCGAACTCGACCCGGTCCCCGGTCACGACCGTCGCGAAGGCGTCCTCGGGGAGCCGCGCGAGGATCGGGTCGACGAACCGCTGCCACGACATGGTGACCAGGGCGCAGGGCACGCCCCGCCGGTGCAGGTCGGTGAGGAGCTCGCGCGGCACCGGGTCGCCACGGGACCTCCACCTCGACCCGCGCCACGACGCCGTCGAGCAGCTCGTCGACGATCTGCTGCGGCGTGCGGTCGATCCCCATGTGCACGCGGATGTAGTCGCCGGACTCGAGCAGCGCGTTGCCGACGAGGTTCATCGCGTGCTCCTCGGACCAGGTGCCGCCGTACTTCTCCGCCATCGCGTACTCGGTGGCGATCCAGTAGGGCTCGGTGTCGACGAGCGTGCCGTCCATGTCCCAGAGCACCGCGGCCGGTAGGGGCGCGGGAGCGCCGGCGACCTCGCCGACCCGGCTGCGGTGTGACGTCACGAGGACCGACCCTATCCAGCGACGGCGGTCCGGCCCGACGGCGCCCAGCACTCGACACCGGGTGGTCAATGACCGCCGGGCACCGGTAGACAGGGGCCACCCGGGAGCCACTCGGGGGACGACGACTTCTCTGGAGAGCCCATGGTCGCCCTGCACACCACGATCGCGATCGTGCTGGTCATCGCACTCATCATCAAGGTCCGCATCGACCCGGTGATCTCGCTGATCCTCGGATCCCTGTACCTCGGCCTGGCCAGCCGGCGTCGGTTTCGCCGGCACCATCGAGGCGATCACCACCGGCTTCGGCGGGATCATGGCGGAGGTCGGCCTGCTGATCGGCTTCGGTGTGCTGATCGGCTCGCTGCTGCACTCCACCGGGGCGTTCCGACGCCTGGTCGCGCTCCTGGTGCAGCGGGTCGGCTCGGGGCGGCTGCCGTACGCCCTGACGTCGATGCTGGCCGTGGTGATGCCGTCGATCTACGTCGACGTGCAGGTCGTCCTCGCCGCACCGGTCGCCCGCTCGGCGTCGCCGTTCATCGGCAAGGTCGGGCTCCCCGTGCTCGCCTCCGCGCTGGGCTGCGGCATCTTCGCCGGCTACGTCTTCGTCATCCCCGGCCTCGCCGCGATCTCGATCGCCGGCCTGCTCGACATCCGACTCGGTGACTGGCTCGTGTACGGCGTCGTGATCGGTCTGATCACCGCCCTCGTCTCCACGCTGCTGATGCGCCTGCTGTTCTCGGCCGGCGGCTTCTGGAACCCGGAGACGGACGAGGAGGTCGACGAGGCGATGGCCGAGCAGGAGGCGGCCGACCGTGCCTACCTGACGGGCGAGGCGGACTCCTCGCAGGAGGCGGTGGCCCGCAGCGAGGCGGAGGCGACCGCCGCGAGGGAGCAGGAGGGCGTACGCCAGCTCCCGCTCGTGGTCCTGATGCTGCCGATCCTGGTGCCGCTGCTGCTGATCGCCCTCGGTGCGTTCGCCGAGCTCGGCGGCTGGTCCAACGCCTTCATCGCCTTCCTCGGCGACGCCAACATCGCGCTCTTCATCGGCCTCCTCGGGGCCTACTTCCTCTCGCGCGCCTCGTCGGGCCGCGAGCACACCAACGAGGCGATGGAGGACGGGTTCCACACGACCGGCGAGATCCTCCTCATCACCGGCGTGGGCGGCTCGCTCGGCGCCGTCATCGAGGCGACCGGGCTCGACAGCGTGCTGGGCGACCTGTTCCAGGCCGACGAGGGCGCGCCCGTCGTGCTGAGCATCCTGCTGGCGTGGTTCATCGCCGCGGTCCTGCACCTGGCGATCGGCTCGGTGTCGGTGGCGGCGATCACCGCGGCCGGCATCATCGCCCCGATCCTCGACTCGTTGACCATCTCCCCCATCGCCGTCGGCCTGGCCATCGCGTCGGGCGCGATGTTCGCCCTGCAGGTCAACAGCAACTTCTTCTGGATGTTCAAGTCGCTGCTGGGCCTGTCGACCAAGGGCACGCTCAAGACGCTGACGCTCGTGACCTCGGTCGCCTCGGTGGTCTCGCTGCCGCTCGTGATGCTGGCGGCCGTGATCCTCTGATCCTGTGACCCAGGACGCCGCGTCAGGCGTTCGCGGCGCCACCGGGGAGCCCGGGATGAGGAACGTCGTCGGGCTGTCGTCGGCCGGCGGCTGGTAGACGACCTCACCACCGTGGCCCCTCGCGATCTCGCGCACGAGGTACAGGCCCAGTCCGGTCCCGCTGGTGGCTCCGGCCGCGGCGAACCGGTCGAACAGCCGCGAGACCAGCTCGTCAGGAACGCCGTGGCCCGCGTCGGTGACCCGGAGCTCGACGTGGTCGCCACGCACCTGCGCGCCCATCGCGTAGGGCGGGGCTCCGTGGCGGATGGCGTTGTCCAGCAGGTTGTCGATCGCCTGGGCGAGGCGGACCTCGTCGGCCTGGAGGACGGGCCGTCGGCAGGCACGTCGACACCGACGTCGGCGGTGGGACTGGCGGCCTCCCGGCGGGCTGCGGCGCCCCGGACCAGCTCCGGGAGCGACACGCTCTGCCTCTCGGAACTCCATGCCCGGAGCCCTGCAGCTGGGAGGCAGCGGTCAGGTCGGCGGCGAGCCGGCGCAGTCGCTCCGCACTGCTCCGGATGCCGCGGAAGAGCTGGTCGCGCTCGCCGGGCGACATCTGGCCCTCCGACACCTGGAGGGCGTGGGCGCTGCCGTCGATGACGGCCGTCGGGTTGCGCAGCTCGTGGGCCGTGACGGCGAGCAGGCGCGCCTGCTCGGCCATGGCCTCCACCCGGTCCTCGGCGTTCTGTCGTTGCTCGGTCTGGTCGCGGGTGACCTTGGCGAAGCCGATGTGCAGGCCCCGGTCGTCGTGGACCGGGCTGATGACGACGCTGGCCCAGAACCGGGTGCCGTCCTGGCGCACGCGCCAGCCCTCCTCGGCGAACGACCCGTCGCGCAGCGCTGCCTCGAGGTTGCGCTGCGGGTGCCCCGTCAGCTGCTGCTCCTCGGGGTAGAAGACCCGGAAGTCGCTGCCCGATGATCTCGTCGGCGCGGTAGCCCTTGATCCGGCGCGCGCCTGCGTTCCAGCTCATCACCCGTCCTCGGGTGTCGAGCATGAACACGGCGTACTCCTCGACCGCGGCGACCAGGAACCGGAACTTCTCCTCGGTGCGGTGCAGCTCGTCCTCGACGGTGCGCTGGGCGCTGATGTCCTGCACCTGCGCGAACACGTAGAGCATCTGGCCGACCGAGTCGCGGATCGGGACGAGCGTCACGAGGGCGGTGCGGACGTCCGTCGCTCCCGGCGGTCCGGGGATGCGGTGCTCGAACGTGGCGACGTTCTCCTGCGAGGTCCTCAGTGTCTCGAGGCGGTGGTCCAGGACGTCGCCCTGCCCACCGGTCAGGCGGCCGTAGTCGACCCCGACCAGCTCCCTCGGCTCGCACGACATGAGGTCGGCGAGCGCGTCGTTCGCCCGCACGATCGTGGCGTGCACGGTCATGGTCGCCATGCCGATCGCGGCCCGGTCGAAGAGCGCGCGGAAGCCCTCGAGGTGCTCGTCCAGGATCTCCTGCTCGAGCCGGGTGGCGTCCGCATCCACCCCGAGCAGCTCGGCAGGAGCGTCGGTGGGCGACGGCGAGCGACGGCAGCGACGGCGGTGGACGCGTGACGGGCTCCGGGCTCGTGACCTGCAGGCTCTGCAGGAGGCGCTCGGGGAGCTGTTCCAGCGGGATGGACTTCTCGATGAAGTCGATCGCGCCCAGCTCCCGGACCTCCGCGGCGAGGTCGGTGCCGCCGAAGCCGCTGAACATCACCACGGCGGTCTCCGGGCCGCACCGCGAGGATCGACGGCAGGGTCTCGAGACCGTCCATGGCCTGGGCATCGAGACGTCGAGGAGCACGAGCGTCGGCTCGTCCCGGATGCACGAGCGCGATGGCCTGCTCGCCGTCAGCGGCCTCACCCTTGACGTCGAACAGCCCCGAGGCCTCGAGCCGCATGCGCACCAGGGTCCGCACGTCGACGGAGTCGTCGACGAGCACCACCGAGACCTTGCCGGCCCGCACCACCTCGGTGTTCCTCCATCTGCTGCCCGTCCGCTGTACGAGCGACCCGCCGCCGTGCGTCGGCAGGTCGTCCCTGGGTCCCGTTCCCGGATCGCCCTCCCGCATGCATGGCCGAGCGGCAGGAGGACGCCCGGCCCGGTCAGTCCTCGGGGTCGTAGCCGAGGTTGGGCGAGAGCCACCGCTCGGCCTCGGCGAGCGTCCAGCCCTTGCGCTCGGCGTAGTCGGCGACCTGGTCGCGCGCCAGCCGCCCCACCACGAAGTACTGGGACTGCGGGTGGGAGTAGTAGAAGCCGCTGACCGACGCACCGGGCCACATCGCCATCGACTCGGTGAGCTTGATGCCGGTGTGCTCCTCGACGTCGAGGAGCTCCCAGAGCGTCTGCTTCTCGGTGTGCTCGGGGCACGCGGGATAGCCCGGCGCCGGCCGGATGCCGTCGTACTGCTCCTTGATGAGCCCGACGTTGTCGAGGTGCTCGTCGGGCGCGTAGCCCCACAGCTCCTTGCGCACCCGCTCGTGGAGCCGCTCGGCGAACGCCTCGGCGAGCCGGTCGCCGAGCGACTCGAGCAGGATGGCGTTGTAGTCGTCGAGATCGGCGCGGAAGGCCGCCACGCGGTCGGAGAGCCCGTCGCCGGCGGTCACCGCGAAGGCACCGACGTGGTCGCGCAGGCCGGTCTCCTTCGGGGCGACGTAGTCGGCGATCGACCGGTTGGGCACCCCGTCGCGGTGCTGGCCCTGCTGGCGGAGGTGGCGCAGGGTGGCGTGCACCTCGCTGCGCTCGTCGTCGAGGTAGAGCTCCACGTCGTCGCCCACCGAGCTGGCCGGGAAGAAGCCGACCACGCCGTGCGCGCGGATCCACTTCTCCTCGATCATCTGGTCGAGCATCGCCTGCGCGTCGTCGTAGAGCCTGCGGGCCGCAGGTCCGGAGCTCGGGGTTGTTGAGGATGTCGGGGAACGCGCCCTTCATCTCCCAGGCGTTGAAGAACGGCTGCCAGTCGATGTAGCGCCGCAGGATCGTCAGGTCCTGGTCGCGGAGCACCCGTACGTGCTGGCTCGCGCGCACGCCGGTGAGCGGCGAGACCGCGTGGTCCTGCTGGAGCAGCATGTGGGGCTTGGGCGGGTGGTAGTCCGACCAGTCGACCTGGGTCGCGTTGGCGCGGGCGTGCTCCAGCGTCACCATCGGCCGGTCGTTCTTGGCCGAGTGGCGCGTGCGCAGGGAGTCGAAGTCGGCCTTGACGTCGCTCATGAGCTTCTCGCGACCGGTCGGGCTGAGCAGCGCCGCTGCGGTGGGCACCGACCGGGACGCGTCCTTGACCCACACCACGGGGCCGTCGTACTTCTGGTCGATCTTGACCGCGGTGTGGGCGCGCGAGGTGGTCGCACCGCCGATGAGGAGCGGGATCTCGAGGCCCAGGCGCTGCATCTCCGAGGCGAAGTTGACCATCTCGTCCAGCGACGGCGTGATCAGGCCGGACAGGCCGATGATGTCGGCGCCGTGCTCCTGCGCCGCGTCGAGGATCTTCTGGGCCGGGACCATCACGCCGAGGTCGATCACCTCGTAGTTGTTGCACTGCAGGACGACGCCGACGATGTTCTTGCCGATGTCGTGGACGTCGCCCTTGACCGTCGCCATGACGATCGTGCCGTTGGTGTCCTTCTGGGCCGCGAGCGCGGGGTCCTTGGCCTTCTCCTCCTCGATGAAGGGGATCAGGTAGGCCACGGCCTTCTTCATGACGCGGGCGCTCTTGACCACCTGCGGCAGGAACATCTTGCCGGCGCCGAACAGGTCGCCGACGACGTTCATGCCGTCCATCAGCGGACCCTCGATGACCTCGATCGGCCGGCCGCCGCAGCCGCGATCTCCGGCGCAGCGTCCTCGGTGTCGGCCTCGACGTGGGCGTCGATGCCCTTGACCAGGGCGTGGGTGATCCGCTCGCGCGACGCGGCAGGCTGCGCCACTCGTCCTCGGCCGCCTCGACGTCTGTCGGCCGCGACGTTGTAGCGCTCGGCGATCTCGAGGAGCCGCTCGGCGGCGTCGGCACGGCGGTTGAGGACGACGTCCTCGATGCGCTCGCGCAGCTCGGCGTCGACCTCGTCGTAGACGACCAGCGCGCCGGCGTTGACGATGCCCATGTCGAGGCCCGCGCGGATGGCGTGGAAGAGGAAGACGGCGTGGATCGCCTCACGGACCGGGTTGTTGCCGCGGAAGGAGAACGAGACGTTGGAGATGCCGCCGCTGACCTTCGCGCCGGGAAGGTTCTGCTTGATCCAGCGGGTCGCCTCGATGAAGTCCTCGCCGTAGGTGGCGTGCTCCTCGATGCCGGTGGCGACGGCGAAGACGTTGGGGTCGAAGATGATGTCCTCGGGCGGGAAGCCGACCTCGTCGACGAGGATGCGGTAGGCCCGCTCGCAGATGGCCTTGCGCCGGTCGAGGTTGTCGGCCTGGCCGTCCTCGTCGAACGCCATCACGACGACGGCGGCGCCGTACTTGCGGCACAGGCGGGCGTGCGCGCGGAACGACTCCTCGCCCTCCTTCATGGAGATCGAGTTGACGATCGGCTTGCCCTGCACGCACTTGAGGCCGGCCTCGATGACCTCCCACTTGGAGGAGTCGACCATGACCGGCACGCGGCTGATGTCGGGCTCGGCCGCGATGCAGCTTGAGGAAGCGGTCCATGGCCGCGACGCCGTCGATCATCCCCTCGTCCATGTTGACGTCGATGACCTGCGCGCCCGACTCGACCTGCTGCGCGCGCCACGGCGAGGGCGGCGTCGTAGTCGCCGTCCTTGATCAGCTTGCGGAAGCGCGCGGAGCCGGTGATGTTGGTGCGCTCGCCGACGTTGACGAAGAGGCTGTCCTCGGTGATCGTCAGCGGCTCGAGACCGGACAGCCGCATGACCGGCTCGAGGGTCACGGGCTCGCGACGGCCCTTGCCCTCGACCGCGCCGGCGATGGCCGCGATGTGGTCGGGCGTGGTGCCGCAGCACCCGCCGACGAGGTTGAGGAAGCCGGCGCTCGGCGAACTCCGCGAGGACCGCGGCCGTCTGGTCGGGCGTCTCGTCGTACTCGCCGAAGGCGTTGGGCAGGCCGGCGTTGGGGTAGACGCTGACGAACGAGTCGGCGAGCCGCGACAGCTCGGCGACGTAGGGGCGCATGTCGCGCGCGCCGAGGGCGCAGTTGAGGCCGACGGCCAGCGGGCGGGCGTGGCGGATCGAGTCCCAGAACGCCTCGGTGACCTGGCCCGAGAGCGTACGACCGGACGCGTCGGTGATGGTGCCGGAGATGATCACCGGCCAGCGGCGCTCCTGCTCCTCGAAGAGCGTCTCCACGGCGAAGATGGCCGCCTTGGCGTTGAGGGTGTCGAAGATCGTCTCGATCATCAGCAGGTCGGCGCCGCCGTCGACGAGACCGCGGGCGGCGACGAGGTAGGCCTCGGCGAGCTGGTCGAACGACACGTTGCGCGCGCCCGGGTCGTTGACGTCGGGCGAGATGGACGCCGTCCGGGTCGTCGGGCCGAGGGCGCCGGCCACCCAGCGCGGGCGGTCGTCGGTCGCGACGGCGTCTGCGGCCTGGCGGGCGAGCCTCGCCGCCTGGAGGTTGAGCTCGTAGGCGAGGTCCTCGAGGCCGTAGTCGGCCAGGGACACCGCGTTGGCGTTGAACGTGTTGGTCTCGATGATGTCCGCGCCGGCCGCGAGGTACTCCTCGTGGATCGTCCGGATGATCTGCGGCTGCGTGATCGTGAGCAGGTCGTTGTTGCCGATGAGGTCGCTCGGGTGGTCGGCGAAGCGCTCGCCGCGGTAGCCCGCCTCGTCGGGACGGTCGCGCTGGATCGCCGTACCCATCGCACCGTCCAGCACCATGATCCGCTCGCTCAGGATCTCCGTCAGGGCAGACGGTGGCGTCAGGGCGGTGCTGCGGCTCCACGGATGTGGCTCCTCTCGGGCGGCGTCGAAGCCAGCCTAGGAACGTCGTCCGACACGCGGACTGGTTTCCCACATGGTGGCACCCGGCGCGTCGGGCGGTGAAATCACGACGGCCGACTGGGCGCGGCGCCCTAGGCTGGGCAGGTGATCGAGTTCGACGACGTGCAGGATCTGGTCTCCCCGGTGGTGATCGCCGCCTTCGAGGGCTGGAACGACGCCGCCGACGCGGCCTCGGGGCTGGTGGACCACCTCATGGAGCAGTGGAAGGCCGAGGTCATCGGCGCGATCGACCCCGAGGAGTTCTACGACTTCCAGGTCAACCGCCCGATCATCGGCACCGACGTCAACGGCTACCGCCGCCTCACCTGGCCCACGACGCGCATCGCTGTCGCGCGCCCCGCCGAGCTGGAGCGCGACGTCATCCTGGTGCGCGGCATCGAGCCCAACATGAAGTGGCGCCAGTTCTGCGCCGAGCTCCTCGCCGCCTGCGACGACCTGGGTGCCGAGCTCGTGATCACCATGGGCGCGCTCCTCGCCGACACCCCGCACACCCGCCCCATCCCGGTCACCGGCACCGCGACCGAGCCGGAGCTCGTCGACCGCCTCGTCCTCGAGCAGTCGACCTACGAGGGGCCGACCGGCATCCTCGGCGTCTTCAACGACGCTTGCGCCCTGCTCGACATCCCGGCCGTCTCCTACTGGGCCGCGGTCCCCCACTACGTCGCCCAGCCGCCGTGCCCGAAGGCGACGCTCGCCCTCCTCGGCCAGCTCGAGGAGCTCCTCCAGGCCCCCATGCCCATCGGCGACCTCGCCGACGACGCCAAGGCCTGGGAGCGCGGCGTGGACGAGCTCGCCGCCGAGGACGAGGACGTCGCCGACTACGTCCGCGCGCTCGAGGAGACCCGCGACACCGCCGAGCTCCCGGAGGCCTCCGGCGAGGCGATCGCCCGGGAGTTCGAGCGGTACCTGAAGCGCCGCGACACCGACTGAGCACTTCCTGACTCGAGCGGACGTTTGGACGCTCGACGTCCGCCACGGCGTGCGTCCAGCGTCCAGCTCGGTCGACCACCGACTCCGGGCACGTCCGTGCCGCGGTGCCCCACCCACATTCCCCAGGCCCGGAAGGTGGCTCAGCCACCGCCCGCCGGCGCGCCGTACGCCGACACGCCGGGCAGCGGTGCCCCAGCCGAGCCCACTCCGCACGTCCGAGGGCACGGAATGTCGCTCACGCACCGCCCGGGCGATGAGGAGGAGCGGCGTACGTCAGAGCGAGAGGCCGAGCGCGGCGTCGAGGAGCCGGTGGACGGTCGCCGCGGCGTCCGGGTCGGAGGTGTCGGCGAGGCCGGTGGTGCCGAGGGTCGCCTCCACCCACTCCTGGACGGCGTCGACGGCCGTCGGGGCGTCGAGGTCGTCGGCCAGGGCGGTGAGCACCCGCTCGACGTACGGCAGGGCCGGGGCCCCGTTGCCGAGGGCGAGGGCGCGGCGCCAGGTGGCGAGGGTGTCGACGGCGTCCCAGAGCTGGTCGTCGGTCCACTCCCAGTCGCTGCGGTAGTGGTGACGCAGCAGCACCAGCCGGATCGCCATCGGGTCGACCTCGCTCATCCGCAGCGCGGAGACGAAGACGAGGTTGCCCTTCGACTTCGACATCTTCTCGCCGTCGTAGGCGACCATCCCGGCGTGGGCGTAGGTGCGCGCGAACCGCTCGCCGGGGTGGGCGACCTGCGCGTGACCGGCGGACATCTCGTGGTGCGGGAAGACGAGGTCGCTGCCGCCGCCCTGCACGTCGAACGTGGACCCGAGGTGGTCGAGCGCGATCGCGGAGCACTCGACGTGCCAGCCGGGCCGGCCGGGGCCCCACGGGCTGTCCCACGCCGGCTCGCCGGGACGCTCGGCGCGCCACAGCAGGCAGTCGAGCGGGTCCTTCTTGCCCTCGCGGTCGGGGTCGCCGCCGCGCTCGGGGAAGATCGCGAGCATCGTGTCGCGGTCGAGCCCGGACACCGCGCCGAAGGTGTCGTCGGCGGTCACCGAGAAGTAGAGGTCGTCCTCGACGCGGTAGACCGACCCGGCCTCGTCGAGTCGCTGGATCAGCTCGATCACCTGCGGGATGGACTCGACGGCCCCGGTGTAGTGCGCGGGCGGCAGGACCCGCAGGGCCTCCATGTCCTCGCGGAAGAGCTGGGTCTCGCGCTGGGCGAGCTCGGCCCAGTCGACGCCGACCTTGGTGGCGCGCTCGAGCAGCGGGTCGTCGACGTCGGTCACGTTCTGGACGTAGGTCACCTCGTGACCGGCGTTGCGCCAGGCGCGGTTGAGCAGGTCGAAGCCGACGTAGGTCGCCGCGTGACCCATGTGGGTGGCGTCGTAGGGAGTGATCCCGCAGACGTACATCCGCGCCGGACCCTCGGGCCGGGTCTCGACGAGGGCGTCGCTCGCCGTGTCGTGCACCCGCACGACGGGGCCCGTCACGGGCAGTGAGGGAACGTCGGGCGACGACCAGGCACGCATGACGCGCAGCCTATCCGCCGCCCGTGTGCGACCGACCGTCGCTGCCGGCCTGGGTCTCGATACGCCCTCACCGCGCCTTCGTTCCTCAGACGCGGGGGCTACTCGACCTGGCCGCGCCCACGCGACGACCTCGTGCCTCGTCGTCGCTGCGCGTCTCAGAACGGCGGCCAGGGGATGACGGGGTACGACGACGAGCGCGGGCCCGGGAACGTCCCCCGCGCCAGCAGCCGGGCGACCCGCCGCCGCGTGGTCTCGACCTCGTCGTCGGTGAGCATCCCGGAGAGCGTCGCGCCCAGCTCGCCGTCGAGCGCCGCCGCGAGCACGCGCAGGCCGTCGGCCTCCTCGGCGCTGATCGCGTCACCCACGAAGCCCCACAGCACCGTGCGGAGCTTGTGCTCGACGTGGAAGGTCAGTCCGTGGTCGACCCCGTGCCGGTGGCCGTCGGGCATGGGCAGGACGTGCCCACCCTTGCGGTCGGCGTTGTTGACCACGACGTCGAAGAGCGCCATCCGCCGCAGGGGCTCGCTGTCCTCGTGGACCAGCGACACCGCCTGGTCGTGGGCGTCGAGGCCGTCGAAGACGTGGCGGTAGCCCGCCGGCACCTCGCCCTCGCCGACGATGTCGACGGGTGCGGCGTCCTCGACCTCGTCACGCCACAGCTGCACCATGCCCGGGCCGTGGGGTCCGTCGCCGAGGACCGTCGGCGGCACGATGTCCCACCCGAGAGCCTCGGAGACGGCGTACGCACCCACCTCGCGGGCGGCCAGCGTGCCGTGGGGGAAGTCCCACAGCGGGCGCTCGCCGGCGATCGGCTTGTAGACGACCCGGACGCCGCCGAGCTCGCCGACGAAGGTGGCGTTGGACGCGGGCAGGACGCGTCCGTGCAGGGTCAGCTCCCCGGTGGGGAATCCGGCCGGGAGGGTGCTGTCAGGGATCACGGCGCCGGAAGCCGTTGGCGCGGACGCAGAGGTGCCCGTCCGGGTCGATCGGCTCGCCACAGAAGGGGCAGTCGGGGCGGCCGGCGCCGATCACGGACAGCGAGCGCTCCACGAACGCCCGCGCAGCGGCGGCGGTGAGCCGGACGAGGAAGATCTCGTCGGGCTCGGGCTCGAGGAGGTCCTCGAGGTCCTCCTGCAGCTGCTCGGGCGAGACGACCGCGGCCTCGGTGAAGGGGAAGACCTCGATCACCACCCGCTCGTCGGAGCCGTCCCACGACAGGGTCATCGTGCCGGCGCGGAACTCCTCCTCGATCGGCTGCTCGAGGGGCCGGGTGTCGGTGAGGTCGCGCGGCGCGATCGCCGGGATGAGCACGTCGCCGCCAGCGGCCTGCATCAGCTCGTCGAGGAGCTCGTCGATGCGCTCGGCGAGGGCCTGCACCTGCTGCTTCTCGAGCGACACGCTGACCAGCCGCGCGCCCTCGCGCGCCTGGAGGAAGAACGTGCGCTGGCCGGGCTCGCCAACGGTGCCGGCGACGAAGCGCTCGGGTGGGTCGAAGCGGTGCACGACGGGCATGTCACTCACCCTAGGGCGTGCCTGTCTGGGGTCCGGCGCCTCCACCCACCTCGGCGTCCGAGCGCCGACTGCTGGAGGAGCGTCGGGCCTTCTTCGGCGGGGTCAGCCAGGCGAGGTCGCCGGCGTGGGTGTTGGTGCCGATCACGAACGGACGCGACTCGGTGTAGCGCACGATCGACACCGACGCCGGGTCGACGTGGATGCGCTGGAAGAGGTCGAGGTGGGTGCCGAGCGCGTCCGCGAGGATCGACTTGATCACGTCGCCGTGGCTGACGGCGAGCCACACCGCGTCGTCGCCGTGCTCGGCCGCGACCCGCGCGTCGTGGCGTCGTACGGCCGCCACCGCGCGGTCCTGCATCGCCCGCATCGACTCGCCCCCGGGGAAGGTGGCGGCCGACGGCTGGGCCTGGACCGTCTTCCAGAGCTTCTCCTTGCCGAGGTCCTTCAGCGCCCGTCCCTGCCACTCGCCGTAGTCGCACTCCGACAGCTGCTTGTCGCTGCCGGCCCGCAGCGGCTCGGCCTGACGGGTCGTGATCTCGCGGCACGTCTCGCGGCAGCGCTCCAGGGGGCTGGTGACAGCGGCGGCGAGCCGGACGCCTGCGAGCCGCTCCCCCACCGCGATCGCCTGCTTCACCCCGGCGTCGTCGAGGTGGACGCCGGGCAGCCGGCCTGCGAGGACTCCGGTGGCGTTGGCCGACGAACGGCCGTGTCGCACGAGGATGACGGTGGGCATTCTCCAGAGGTTAGTGGGGCTAGCCTCGGCCTTGTGATCGTGGACAACGCCCTCTACCACCGGGGCAAGCGGGTGCCACTGGGCAACGGGGACGACCAGAGCCTCGGCTGGGCCCGGGTGCCGTGCGACCCCGGGGACTTCCAGTGGGTCGGGATCCACGACCCGAGCCCCGACGAGCTCGACCTGATCGCCCGCACCTTCGACCTGCACCCGCTCGCCGTCGAGGACGCCGGCGACTCCCACCAGCGGCCCAAGCTCGAGCACTACGGCGACACGCTGTTCCTCGTGCTCAAGACGCTCTGGTACGTCGACGAGGAGGACGCGGTGGAGACCGGCGAGATCAACATGTTCGTCGGTCGCGACTTCATCGTGACGGTCCGCCACGGGGAGGGCATCAACCTCTCGGACTCGCGCCACGACCTCGAGCAACGTGCGCAGGTGCTGGAGCACGGCCCGATGGGGGTCATGTACGCCATCTGCGACCGCGTCGTCGACGAGTACGAGAAGGTCGGGGCGGCGCTGGAGGAGGACGTCGACGAGGTGGAGGAGTCGGTGTTCTCCCCCGGCCGCACCGACGACTCCGTCCGGATCTACGTCCTCAAGCGCGAGATCGCCGAGGTCCGCCGCGCGGTCATGCCGCTGCGCGAGCCGATGCGGAAGTTCTCCCTGCACTCCGACACCGTCCCGACGATCCGCACCCCCATCCCCATCACGGCGGAGACCGCGACCTACTTCCGCGACGTGGCCGACCACCTCCAGCGCGTCTCGGAGGTGATCGACAGCCTCGACGTCCTGCTGTCGACCGCGTTCGACGGTCATCTGGCGCGTATCTCGGTCCAGCAGAACGAGGACATGCGCAAGATCTCCGCCGGCGCCGCGCTCGTCGTGGTGCCGACCCTGATCGCAGGGGTCTACGGCATGAACTTCGACCACATGCCCGAGCTGCACTGGACCTACGGCTACCCCTTCGCGATTGCCCTCATGATCGGGGTGGCCGCCGGGTTGTTCGCGCTGTTCAAGAAGTCCGGGTGGCTGTGACCCGAACCACGACCGCTCCCACTGCCTGGCGGGTGGTCTGGTGGTTCGGCTTCGTCAGCCTGGCCGCCGACATGGTCTACGAGGGCGCCCGATCGGTCTACGGTCCCGTCCTCGCCGCCCTCGGTGCGTCCGCGCTCGTCGTCGGGCTCGTGACCGGGGCCGGTGAGGCGATCGCGCTCGTCCTGCGCCTGGCCTTCGGCCCGATCGCCGACCGGACGGGCCGCTACTGGTCCCTGACGATCGTGGGCTACGGCCTCACCGCGGTCTGCGTCCCGCTGATCGCGATCTCACCGCGCCTCGGTGCGGCGGGGCTGGCCTTCGCCTCCACGATGATCCTGCTCGAGCGCCTCGGCAAGGCGGTCCGGTCGCCGTCGAAGTCGGCGCTGCTGGCCCACGTCGCGACCGCCGTGGGCCGCGGACGCGGCTTCGGGGTGCACAAGGCCCTCGACCAGGTGGGGGCCTTCGCCGGCCCGTTGGTGGTCGCCGGTGTCGTCGCGGTCGCGTCCCTGTGGTGGGGCATGGCCGTGCTCGCCGTCCCCGGCGCCGTCGCGATGGTCCTGCTGCTCACCCTCCGCCGCCGCGTCCCCGACCCCAGCGTGTACGACGACACGCCCGCGCCCGCGGCCCCGGAGCACCCGGACCCGCCCCGCGGCTGGTGGGCGGACGCCGTCGGGGCGGGCCTGCCGGCCGAGTTCTTCCGCTACGCCGTCGCCGCGTCGCTGACGACGGGCGCGCTGGTCACCTTCGGCATCATCGGCTACCACCTCACCGTCGACGACCTGGTGCCCGTCGCGGCCGTCCCCGTGGTGTACGCCGCGGCCATGGGCGTCGAGGCGGTCGCGGCGCTCGCCGTCGGCTCGGTCTACGACCGCACCGGCCCGCGGGTGCTGCTCCTGGTGCCGGTGCTGGTGGCGCTCGTGCCGGCCCTCGCGCTCGGCTCCGCGATGGTCGCGGTCCTGGGCGGCGTGCTCGCGTGGGGCGTCGCCCAGGGGGTGCAGGACTCGACGGTCAAGGCGGTCGTCGCCGACCTGGTCGACGCGCCGCGCCGCGCGACGGCGTACGGCGTCTTCGCCGGCATCCAGGGGCTCTTCGCGATCGTCGGCGGCGTCACCGCCGGGTGGCTCTACGACCGCTCGCTGCCCGCGCTCGTGGCCGTCGTCGCCGTCACCCAGGTCGTGGCGCTGGTGCTGCTGGCCGACACGTTCAGGCGGTCAGCACGCCGGCTCCGAGCAGGATGAGCGTGCCCGCACCGAGCAGGATCCGGTAGATCACGAAGGGCGTGTACGAGTTCGTGCTGACGTAGCGCAGCAGCCACGCGATCGCGGCGTAGCCGACGACGAAGGAGACGACCGTGGCGGTGAGGGTGGGACCCCAGCCGAAGTCGTTGTGGCCGTGCGGGATCTCCTTGAGCTCGAAGAGCCCGGCGCCGACGACCGCGGGGATCGCGAGCAGGAAGGCGAAGCGGGTCGCGGCCTCGCGGTCGAAGCCGAGGAAGCGGCCCATCGAGATCGTGGCGCCCGAGCGCGAGACGCCGGGGACCAGCGCGAGCGCCTGCGCGGCGCCCATCAGCACCGCGTCCCTCAGCGTCAGCTTGCCCAGCGTCCGGTCGGTACGACCGACGCGGTCGGCGATGCCGAGCACGATGCCCATCACGATCAGCGTCGTCCCGGTGATCCACAGGTTGCGGAAGTCGCGCTCGATGACGTCCTTGAGCAGCACCCCGAGCACCACGATCGGCAGCGAGCCGATGATGATGTACCAGCCCATCCGCGCGTCGAGCGTCCCGCGGTACTCCGCCTTGAACAACGAGCGCACCCACGCGCTGCCGATGCGCCAGATGTCCTTGCGGAAGTAGATGAGCACGGCGAGCTCGGTGCCGATCTGGATGACGGCCGTGAACGCCGCTCCCGGGTCGCCCCAGCCGAACAGCTCGGGGAAGATCCGCAGGTGCGCGCTGCTCGAGATCGGCAGGAACTCGGTCAGCCCCTGGATGACGCCGAGGACCACTGCCTTGAGGAGATCGATCACAGGGCGTGAGCCTACGGGCGCGTCCCGTGCGGTCCGCGCACCACCCGTGGCTACCCTCACCACCATGCAGCAGCGTTCCCTCGGCGCGACCGGGCTCAAGGTCTCCCGGCTCGGCCTCGGCACGATGACCTGGGGTCGTGACACCGACGAGCACGAGGCGCGCGACCAGCTGATCGCCTTCGCCGAGGCCGGTGGCACCTTGGTCGACACCGCGGCCGGCTACGGCGACGGTGCGAGCGAGGAGCTGATCGGGACGCTCATCGGCGACGTCGTCGCTCGCGACGAGGTGGTCCTGGCGACCAAGGCCGGCATCCACCGGCGTACGGGCGCACGCGTCACCGACACCTCCCGCGGCAGCCTGCTGACCACCCTCGACGCGTCGCTCAAGCGGCTCGGGGTCGACCACGTCGACCTCTGGCAGGTCCACGTGTGGACCGACGAGACCCCGGTGGAGGAGACGCTCAGCGCCCTCGACCTCGCCGTCACCTCGGGCCGCGCGTCCTACGTCGGGGTCTCCAACTACGCCGGCTGGCAGACCGCGCAGGCCGCGACCTGGCAGCGGGCCGTCCCCGGGCGGGTGCCGCTGGCGTCCACCCAGGTCGAGTACTCGCTCCTCAACCGCCACGTCGAGCACGAGATCGTCCCGGCCGCGCAGGCGCTGGGGCTCGGGGTCCTCCCGTGGTCGCCCCTCGGACGCGGGGTGCTCACCGGGAAGTACCGCACCGGCACGCCGTCGGACTCCCGCGCCGCGACCGAGCACTTCGCCGGGTTCGTCGGCGCCTACCTCGACGAGCGCGGCCGCGGGATCGTGGAGGCCGTCGCGCGCGCCGCCGACGGGCTCGGCTGGTCGCCGCTGGAGGTCTCGCTCGTGTGGGTGCGCGACCGGCCCGGGGTCACCGCCCCGATCGTCGGGGCCCGCACGGCCGCGCAGCTCAAGGGAGCGCTCGGCATCGAGGAGCTGACCCTGCCGCCGGAGATCGTCGACGCGCTCGACGACGTGTCGGCCGACTGAACGCACGCTTCGAGGAGAGGGGAGAGACGATGGCCAGGATCCAGCGCCGTCCACCCGGCCGCGGGGTGGAGTGGGAGTTCGAGACGCTCGTGCTGCCCAAGGACTTCTCCCGCAACGTCGTCACCCGCGTGCTCGTCGAGCGGGCCGAGCACGGTGGCTGGGAGCTCGACCGGCTCCGCATCGGCAACGACGGCAAGCGGCGCGTGGTGCTGCGCCGCAAGATCATCCGGCAGCGGTTGACCCTCTTCGCCGGCTGACCCGCGGTCGGCATGGGGTGCGGACCCCATGGACGTGGTCGCCGTCACGGTGCTCGACTCGACGGAGCGGGGCCACCCCGGTCCCGGTTGAGGGGACGACGCAGATGACGACACGCAGGCACAGGCCGGCACTCGGGATCGTGGAGCTCGCGGTGGACCCGGCCGACGTGGACCAGGAGACCTACCCCGTCCGGATCAGGCTGACCCGGACGCTGACGACGTACGAGGCGGAGGGGCTGGCGTCGGTCGAGCCCGGCCTGCGGAGCGAGGGGGACGCGATCGTGCTGCCGGCGGCGCGCCTCGACGACGTGGCACGCGACGTCGACACCTGGAGCGCCCGCCTCGAGCAGGTGCAGACGCGCGCCGACCAGCTGGAGGGCGAGCTGTTGGTGGCCGACCAGCGTCGGGCTGACGAGCACGCGCGGCACGGGTCCCACCTCCGCAGCCAGCAGGTCAACGACCGCGGGCTGCACTGACCCAGGCCCCGCACCGGCCGCGCGAGCGGGCGGCTACCAGCCGGACGAGCCCGGAACGCCCTTGAAGGGTCCGGTGACCCGCGACGTGATCCAGCCGCCGTAGAAGCTGCCGGGCTGCGGTTGGACGACCTCGTCGTCGACCGTGCAGCGGTCGACCCGGCCCGGGTACAGCGCGACGTGGTCGACCAGCGCCTCGAAGCCCGTGGACGGCATCAGGTAGGTCCAGGCGACGGCGGGGAGCACCGCGTCGCCGACCACGAGGTCGTAGTAGGTGGCCTGGCCCTTCCACTCGCACCACGAGGAGCCGTTCGCCGGACGCAGCAGGCCACCGCTGAAGTCGCCGACCGGCAGGTAGTACGTCGGCGGGTGGCTGGTCTCGAGCACCCGCAGGCTGGCGGTGGTGTCGGCGACGACCATGCCGCCGTGGGTCACGACGACGTGCTCGGTGCTCGGCTCCACCCGCGGCGGGCGGGGGTAGTCCCACACGGACTCGGTCATGCCCCCAACCTACGGACCGGTCCCTACGGCTCGAGGTCGCGCGACGCGAGCCAGGCGCGGCCACGACGGTCCGACGCCTGCGCGAGCCAGGCCTCCTCGATGATCTCGACGAGCTCGTCCTGCTCGACCTCCCCCACCCGGGAGGTGCGCAGCAGCACGGACGCGTGGCCGTCGAAGTGCGCCGTCGTGAAGAACGGAAGCCGCTCGTCCTGCAGCAACGCCTGCTTGTCGCCTTCGGAGGCGACCCAGACGACCACCACGTCGTCGTAGCGCTCCCCCGTCTCGGGGTCCACGGCGTCGGGTCGTGGCGTCCGGAAGAACACGAACGACTTGCCGCCCACCTGGTAGACGGGGTTCTTCTCCGGGCGTACGACGGTCACGTGCGGCATCGCCCGCGCCGTCGCGTGGATGTCGTCGACCGTCGCCGGGCGACTCACGACGAGACCGCCGCCGCCTTCGCCCGCAGCTCGGCCACCATCGCGTCGGGGTCGTCGGCGGAGTAGACGGCCGACCCGGCGACGAACACGTCGGCCCCGGCCTCGGCGCACCGCTCGATGGTCTCCAGCGACACGCCGCCGTCGACCTGGAGCCACGTCTCGACACCGTGCTTCCGCATCAGCTCGCGGGCGGTGCGGATCTTGGGCAGGCACAGGTCGAGGAACTTCTGGCCGCCGAAACCGGGCTCGACGGTCATGATGAGCACCATGTCGAGCTCGGGCAGCAGCGCCTCGTAGGGCTCGATCGGCGTCGCCGGCTTGAGCGCCATCGACGCGCGGGCGCCCTGCGATCGGATCTCGCGGGCGAGCCGCACGGGCGCCTTGGCCGCCTCGGCGTGGAACGTCACCGACCCGCACCCCGCCTCGGCGTACGCCGGCGCCCACCGGTCGGCGTCCTCGATCATCAGGTGCGCGTCGATCGGCTGCGAGGCGTGCTTGCTGAGGGACTCGACCACCGGCAGGCCGAGGGTCAGGTTGGGCACGAAGTGGTTGTCCATGACGTCCACGTGCACCCAGTCGGCACTGGGGATCCGGGCCACCTCGTCGGCGAGGCGCGACAGGTCGGCGTTGAGGATGCTCGGCGTGATCTGGATGCCCACAGGGCAAGCCTAGTGACTCCCGGGACCGTCGAGACGCGCGGCACGGCTCCCGGCGGGTACGACGACGTGGAGCGCGGTGCGGTGGACCGGTCAGTCCTCCTCGGGCTCCGGCGGCGCCTCGGCCCCCTCGTCCTCGTCGCGGGCGGCCCACTCGAGCAGCGGGGCGATGTCGAAGGGGTGGTCGTCGATGCCGGCGTGGAGGTCGCCGATCTCCGCGAACCGCTGGGGCATCGTGAAGATCGTGAAGTCGTCGGGCACGCAGTCGTCGACCTCGTCCCAGCGGATCGGAGCCGACACGCGGGCCTCGGGCACGCCCCGGACCGAGTAGGCGGCGGCGATCGTGTGGTCGCGCGCGTTCTGGTTGTAGTCGACGAACAGCTGCGAGGGGTCGCGGTCCTTGCGCCACCACGCCGTCGTGACCTCTCCCCCGGCCCGCCGCTCGACCTCGCGTGCGAAAGCGAGCGCGCCGCGGCGTACGTCCTGGAAGCCGTGGTCGGGCGGGATCCGCACGTAGATGTGCATGCCCGACCCCCCGCTGGTCTTGGGGAAGCCGACGGCGCCGAGGTCGTCGAGCACCTCGTGGGCGACGTGGGCGACCCGCTGGACGGTGGCCCAGTCGCACTCGGGACCGGGGTCGAGGTCGATGCGCCACTCGTCGGGCTTCTCGGTGTCGGAGCGCCGGCTGTTCCACGGGTGGAACTCGACCGTCGACATCTGCACCGCCCAGATGACGCTCGCCAGCTCGGTCACGCACAGCTCGTCGGCGGTGCGCTTCCACCGCGGGAAGAACAGCTGGACGGTCTCGACCCACTCGGGCGCGCCCGCCGGCAGGCGCTTCTGGTGCACCTTGTCGCCCGCCAGGCCCTTGGGGAAGCGGTGCAGCATGCACGGTCGCTCGAGGAGGGCGTTGACGATCCCGTCGCCGACGGCGAGGTAGTACTCGACGAGGTCGAGCTTCGTCGCGCCGCTCGGCGACCCGTCGGTCGGAGGGAAGTAGACGCGGTCGGGGTTGGTGACCTTGACGACGCGGTCGTCGACCTCGATCTCGGTGAACGGCGACGCCATGTCAGGAGCCTAGTCGCGGGCACCGACGGTGGCGGGCGTCCCTACGGCGCGGTGGACTCCGACGGCTGCTGCTGCTGCCCGTCCTGCTGGCCGTCCTGCTGCTGGTCCTGCTGGTCGCCGGCCGGCGTCTCCTGCGGCTTGTCCACGGTCACGGTGACGACGTCCGACCAGCCCTCGTCGGCGTACTGGCTCTCGGGACGGTGCCAGCGGAACTCGGTGGTCTCCGCAACGGGTACGGCGACCCGCGCGACGCCGTCGCGGGAGGCGAGGACCGGCTTGCCGACCGGGGCCCACTGGCCGCCGGGCGAGCGGGACTCCAGCACGAGCGGGTCGCCGGTGAGGCGGCCGGACCCGTCGGTGACCCGACCGGTGAGCTCGACCTCCTCGTCGGGCTTCACCTGCTGCCTGCCCGCCGCCACGCTCGTGGACAGCGACACGCCCTCGAAGTCGAAGGTCGAGCCCGAGGCCCGGACGGCGTCGAGGTTGAAGGCCTTGCCGTCGCAGCCGAAGCCGGTGACCGCGAAGCCGGGACCGTCGCCGTGGGCAGCGGCGAACTGAGCCGGCGTGGCGGAGCCGACCCGGTCGACGACGGCTCCCGAGGCGAGCTCGACGAGCGCCCAGTCGTAGGTGAGGGAGGAGGAGGACACGGTGGTCCAGGACCCGGCCGGGGCCGACACGGCCGCCCGCCCGCGCCAGGCGGTGCCGACAGGGCTCTGGCGGCTCACCGCCATGACCCACGAGACGCCCGAGCTGCCACCGGTGGCTGCGACGGCGACCGAGGCGTCGAGGCGGGTGAGGGAGTCGAACGAGGCGTAGGGGCCGGCCGCGCTGCCGGCGGCGGACGGGACCAGGCCCAGCGACCGGCGTCCGAGCGGAGCGGTGTAGGGACCGAGGTTGATGCGCGAGGCGGGCGCGGCCGCGTTGCCGAGCAGGTCGGTGCACCCGACGTAGGTGAGGTAGACGTCGGCGTCGCCCGTGGCGGGGCCGGACAGCGTGCGCGAGCCGCCCGCTGCGTGGGCGGGACTGACCAGGGTCGCCCCCACCGTCAGGCTCAAGGTGGTGGCGGCCAGGGCCGTCATGATGCTGCGCACGTGCATGGATTCCTGCTCCCCGTGACACGACCCACCCCTCCGGTGTGCCGAGCTGACTCCATCATGCTGGTCGAAGCAAAGGATGTGAACCGTCCGGACGTGGAAGTCACCCCAATTGGTGGCCGGAACCGGCTCGCGCGGCCCTGTCGGACCGCGCGGCTAGGTTGGCCCCATGCCGCTGCGGGGTCAGGACGTCGCCCGCCACCCCGTGCGCCGCATCGAGGCTCGCGCCGGTCACGAGCTCGCGCCGCACCGCTACCCCGGGTCGATCCCCGCGGTCGCCCAGGTGCTGCGCGACGGGCTCGACCTCGCCCCGGGCGTCACGTTCCTCGTCGGGGAGAACGGCTCGGGCAAGTCCACGCTCGTCGAGGCCGCGGCGATCGCCTACGGGCTCTCACCGGAGGGCGGCAGCACCCACAGCCGGCACTCCACCCGGTCCACCGAGTCGCCGCTCAGCGACGCGCTGCAGCTGGTCAGGGGCGCCGGTTCCAGCAAGTGGGGGTTCTTCCTGCGCGCCGAGACGATGCACGGCTGGTACTCCTACATCGAGGACCTCGGTGGCGACGTCGCCTTCCACGACATGAGCCACGGCGAGTCGTTCCTCGCGGTGCTGGAGTCCCGGTTCACCGGCCCGGGGTTCTTCTGCCTCGACGAGCCGGAGGCCGCGCTGTCGTTCTCGTCGACCCTGGGGCTCGTCGCGACGCTGCAGCGCGTCGTGGCGCGCCGCGGCCAGGTCCTCTGCGCGACGCACTCCCCCGTGCTCGCCGCCATGCCGGGCGCCCGCATCCTCGAGGCCGGGCCGTGGGGGCTGCGCGAGGCGGCGTGGGAGGACCTGGAGGTCGTCGACCACTGGCGGCGCTACCTCGCCGAGCCGTGGGCCTACCTGCGCCACCTGCAGGACGACTGACGACGTCGCGCGTGCCGGGTCACGCGCGTCGGCGCAGGGTGGCGGCGAACATCGCGTCGGTGCCGTCGCGGTGGGGCCACAGCTGGAAGCGGTCGACCTCGTCGGTGTCGCCGCGGCGGGCCAGCACGGCGCGTACGACGTCGCTCGTCTCCGCGACCACGGGCGAGCAGGTCGCGTAGACCACCACGCCGCCCGGGCGCACCGACTCGAGCGCCGAGTCGAGCAGCACCTGCTGGATGCCGACCAGGTCCTCGACGTCCTCGGGCGTACGCCGCCATCGTGACTCGGGACGTCGGCGGAGCGCGCCGAGCCCCGAGCACGGCGCGTCGACCAGCACCCGGTCGAAGGTGCCGGGGAGCCAGGCGGGGCGCATCCCGTCGCCGGCGAGCACGTGTGCGGCGGCTTCGGGCGTGGCCCGCAGCGCGGACGCGACCAGCGCGGCCCGGTGCGGCTGCCGCTCGTTGGCGACGAGAACGGCCCCGCGCTCGGCGGCGACCGCCGCCAGCAGGGCGGCCTTTCCGCCCGGTCCGGCGCACAGGTCGAGCCACCGCTCGTCGCGGCCGTCCACCGGTGCGTCGGCGAGGGCGAGGGCGACGACCTGCGAGCCCTCGTCCTGGACGCCGGCGCGTCCGTCGGCGACCGCGGGGACGGCCGACGGGTCGCCACCCGCCAGGGTCACGGCGTAGGGCGACCGGCCGGTGCGGGTGCCGCCGGCGGCCTCGAGCTCCTCGACGGTCGACATGCCGGGGCGGGCGACCAGGGTGACCCGCGGCGGGGCGTTGTCGGCCTCCAGCAGCGCGTCGAGCTCGTCGTCGCTGCCGACGGACGCGGTCAGCGCCTCCCCCAGCGCGGCCACGACCCAGCGGGGGTGGGACCGGGCGACGGCGAGGTGCGCGTACGGGTCGACCTGCTGGTCGGGAGCGACCTCGGCGACCCAGCCGGCGAGGTCGCGCCGGCTGATCGTGCGCAGGACGGCGTTGACGAGTCCGGACGGTCCCCGGCCGACGGTGGCGCGGACGAGGTCGACGCTGGTCGAGATCGCGGCGTGGTCGGGGACGCGCATGGAGAGCAGCTGGTGCGTCCCCAGCCGCAGCACGTCGCGCACCTCCGGCTGGAGGCGCGGCTTGGTGAGGGACGCGTCGATGACGGCGTCGTACAGGCCGTGCATCCGGATCGCCCCGGACGAGAGCTCGGTGGCCAGCGCGGCGTCGCGGCCGGCGAGACCGTGCTTGCGCAGGACCTGCGGCAGCACGAGGTTGGCGTAGGCGTCGTCGGTGCGCACGGCCGTCAGCACGTCGAGGGCTGCGCGGCGGGCCTTGTCGACCGGGCGGTGGCGCTCACTCACCGAGGTGCTCCCGCACGAGCTTCTTCGGCGCCTTCGCCGCCCAGGCGTCGGTGAGGATCTCCTCGAGCTCGTCGCGCCCGATCTCCCCGAGCCGCGACTGCTGCACGAGCACGGCGGCGTAGCCCTTGAAGTGGTCGATGGTGAAGAACGGCGTGGACCCGTCCGCGACCAGGGCGTGCTTCTCCACCTCGGTCGGCGTCGTGATCACGACCAGGTCGTCGTACATCTCCCCCGTCTCCGGGTCGACGGCCGACTGGTGCGGCGCGCGGTAGAGCACGAACCCCTTGCCCTTGTCGCCGCGGGGCACCTTCCAGGTCGGCCGGTCGCCCCACGAGATCCCGAGCTCGGTCTCCGGCAGGCTGCCGCAGATCTCGTCGACGTCCTCCGGACGGGCGGGCCGGCTCACGAGGTGGCGTCCTGCTCGCCGAGGCGGACGCCCGACTCGAGGCGAACGCCGCGGGCCCAGTCGGCCGCACCCATCTGCTTCTTGCCGAACGCCTTGACCTGGCCGAGCTCGACGGGCGTGGTGGCGGTGCCGACGAAGACGGCGTTCTTGGTGACCTCGAGGACGCCCGGAGCCAGCGGCTCCTCCCGGTCGACCGGGCGCAGCGGCCCGATCTTGATCCGCTCGCCGTCGAAGGTGCTCCACGCGCCGGGAGCCGGGTCGCAGGCGCGCACCTGCCGGTCGATGGCGACCGCTGGGAGGCTCCAGTCGATGCGCGCGTCCTCGACGAGGATCTTCGGCGCGAAGGAGACGCCCTCCGCCTGCTGCTCGCGCGCCTCGATGGTGCCGTCCTCGATCCCGTCGAGGGTCTGCACCAGCAGGCCCGCTCCCCCTTCGGCGAGGCGCGCCAGGAGGTCGCCGGCGGTGTCGGTGGGCCGCACCCGCTCGGTCATCACCCCGAAGACCGGACCGGCGTCGAGGGCCTTGACGATCCGGAACGTCGTCGCGCCGGTGACCTCGTCACCGGCCCAGAGCGAGTGCTGCACGGGCGCGGCGCCGCGCCAGGACGGGAGCACGGAGAAGTGCAGGTTGATCCAGCCGTGCGGCACGAGGTCGAGCGCCGACTGCGGGAGCAGGGCGCCGTACGCCACCACGGGGCAGGCGTCGGGCCGCAGCGCGGCGAGCTCCTGCTGGAAGTCCGGGTCGCGCGGGTGCTCGGGCTTGAGGACGGGTACGCCGAGCTCCGCCGCGCGCTGGGCGACCGGGCTGGCGACGAGCTTGCGGCCCCGCCCGCTCGGGGCGTCGGGCCGGGTGACGACGCCGACGAGCTCGTGGCGGCTCTCGGCGATCGCGTCGAGCGCGGGCACGGCGACCTCGGGCGTGCCGGCGAAGACGACGCGCATCAGCTGGGGACCTTCATCGGGCGAATCCGTTCGTCGGGTGGGGGCTGAACCGGACCGTCGGCTGCTCGAGTCCGAACCACTCGGACTCGCGGATCTCCTTCATCGCCGCCTTGCGCGCGGCGGTGTCGAGCTTGTCGATGAAGAGGACCCCGTCGAGATGGTCGGTCTCGTGCTGCATCGCCCGGGCCAGCAGCTCCGACGCCTCGATCCGCTGCGGCTCGCCGTACATGTCGAAGCCCGTCGCGATCACCGACAGTGCGCGGAGGCAGTCGTAGGTGAGCTCCGGGAGGGAGAGGCAGCCCTCCGCACCGTCCTGGGTCTCGTCGGACAGCTCGAGGGAGGGGTTGACCAGGTGGCCCACCTCGCCGTGGACGTTCCAGGTGAAGACCCGCAGGCCCACGCCGATCTGCGGTGCCGCGAGCCCCGCGCCCGGGGCGGCGAGCATCGTGTCGGTCAGGTCGGTGACGAGCTGGCGGACCTCGCGGTCGAAGTCGTCGACCTCCACCGCGCGCTGGCGGAGCACGGGATCACCGAAGAGACGGATGGGCTGGACGGCCACGGAGCTCCTTCGCTCGGCTGGTCGCGGGCTGGATCTGATTGATCGGGCAGTGGCCAAGTCTAGGGAGGCGGCGGCGGTGACGTCATGGCGGCCGGTCGCGCGGGCAGCCGCAGCCATGACGTACGACGAGCGCGCCCACGCAGGCGGCCGCTCAGATGGTCAGCGGGTCGACCTGGATCCGGACGGGGTCGAGCTTGCGGGCCGAGCGCACCCGCTGGAGGTCGCCGAGCGAGCGGGAGAGGGCCTCACCGCTCGACCACGGCACACGGAGCAGGACCCGGTGCTCGTCGTCGACCGGGACCGGCCCGAGCACCTCCGCTCCGGCGGGGAGGTCGACGAGGTGGAGGACGTCGTCGATCGCCCCGAGGTCACCCGTGACCGTCGCGAGCCGCGCGGCCGGCGGGAGGTGGGCCTGCGAGCGCTCGTGGGCCTCCCGCCGGGCGAAGCCGGTCGGGTCCCACCGCACGAGGGCCTGCAGCGCGGGGTGGGCCGGGTCGCCGACGGCCACGACGTGGCCGCCGGGCCGGACGAGAGCGGCTGCGTTGAGCCACCGTCGCAGGGCCTCCTCGGCCGCACGCAGGTCGTCGCGGGCCAGGCTCAACCAGGTGTCGAGGACGACGACGGCCGCGTAGCCCTCGTCGGCGACGGGCTCGGCCCCGACGGTGGCGACGACGAGGTCGGCCGAGCCATCGACCCGGTCGACCACCCGCTCGCCGCTGGAGCTGCGCACCGTGGTGCCGGGGAACATCCGGCCCAGCTCCTCCGCGGTGCGAGCCTCGCCCCGGACCGGCGCGCGCAGGCCGTGGCCACCGCACGTGGGGCACGCCCAGGCCGGCTCCACGTGGCCGCACCACCGGCAGTGCGGGGGGACCGCCGGGCCGTCCACGACGAGCGGTCCGGTGCAGACGGTGCAGCGGGCGGGCGCGCGGCAGGTGTCGCAGGCCAGCGACGCGGCGTAGCCGGCGCGCGGCGTCTGCACGAGCACCGGCCCCGCCGTGAGACCGCGGCGGATGGCGTCGTAGGCGGCACGCGGGACGCGGGTGCCGACGGACCGGTCCTCGGCCGGGACGACCTCGACGCGGGCGCGCCGTCGCAGCACCTCGCGGGGCACCGCCAGCTCGTGGGCCCAGCCGGTGGCGACCAGCTGCTCGGCCTCCGGGGTGCGCGCCACCCCACCGAGGAGCGCGGCCGTCCCCTGCTGCTCGGCCCGGGCGAGGAGCACCTCCCGCGTGTGCGGGTAGGGCGCGCGCGGCTCGGCATGGAGGTCGTCGCCGTCGTCCCACAGCACGACGAGCCCGAGGTCGTGCACGGGAGCGAAGGCGGCGGAGCGGGTGCCGACGACGATCCGCCGCGCTCCGCGGGACACGGCCAGGAAGTCGCGGTAGCGCGCCGCGGGGCCGCCGTCGGCGGTCAGGCAGACGTGGTGCCCCTCGCCCAGCCGGTCAGTGAGGGCGGCGTCGACCCGGGCGACGTCACGCCGGTCCGGCACGCAGACGAGCGCGCCCCGCCCGGCGGCGTACGTCGTCGCCACCGCCTCGGCGACCATCGCGGGCCAGTCGTCGCCGGGGGCGGCCGCCCACACCGCCCGGGGTGAGGCGCCGGAGGCGAGGTGGCGGAGGTAGGCGTCGGCGTGGGCGACCTCCGACCACGCCGTCGGCGCCTCGACCGCCGGCGCCTCGGGTGCGCGCTCGGACGCGACCTTCTCGGTGGCCGCGTGGCGCGGCGGGACGGCCAGGCGGAGCACGTCGGAGCGCGCTCCGGCGTACCTCCGGGCCAGGGTCTCGCTCAGCTCGACGACCTCCGGCGCCAGCACCGGCTCGGGGCTCACCACGCGACGCAGCGGCTGGAGGGTGCCGGTGTGGTCGGTGTGGCTCGTGCGCTCGACGACGTAGCCGTCGACGTCCTGGCCGGCGAAGCGCACCTTGACCCGCGCGCCCGGGACCGCGGTGTCCGCCATCGCCGTCGGCACGGCGTAGTCGAACGGCCGGTCGAGGTGGGCCAGCGCGATGTCGACGAGGACCCGCGCGACCGGGTCGGTGTCGGCGGGCTGCCACTGCGCTGCTGTGCGACGGCGGGTGGCGGCCGCCTTGGCCTTGGCGTCGTCGACGGCAGCACGAAGCCCCGGAAGCATCTCGGCTTCCGGGGCTTCGTGGGACGTCATGCGGGCGATTGTGTCAGCGCGCCCCGACAGCCGGACTGGGAGGGGAAGTCCGTCACCTGGAGGGGGTTGCAACCCCCTCCACGTGACGGAGTCCCCGCACGAGCGGGGACTCCGACAGAGGCAGACAGAGGTTCGACAGACCGCCGAGGACGACCAGCCGGTCAGATGCCGGCGGCGGCCTTCAGCTTGTCGGCGCGGTCGGTGTTCTCCCAGGTGAACTCGGGCAGCTCGCGACCGAAGTGGCCGTAGGCCGAGGTCTGGGCGTAGATCGGGCGGAGCAGGTCGAGGTCGCGGATGATCGCGGCGGGACGCAGGTCGAAGACCTCGAGGACGGCGGCCTGGATCTTCTCGTCCGGCACGACGCCGGTGCCGAACGTCTCGATGAACACGCCGACGGGCGCGGCCTTGCCGATGGCGTAGGCGACCTGCGCCTCGCAACGGCTGGCCAGGCCGGCGGCCACGACGTTCTTGGCGACCCAGCGCATCGCGTAGGCGGCCGAGCGGTCCACCTTCGACGGGTCCTTGCCGGAGAACGCGCCGCCGCCGTGGCGGGCCATGCCGCCGTAGGTGTCGACGATGATCTTGCGGCCGGTGAGGCCGGCGTCACCCATCGGGCCGCCGATCACGAACGTGCCCGTGGGGTTGACCAGCATCCGGTAGCCCTCGGAGGGCAGGTCGAAGTCCGCGAGCACGTGGTCGATGACGTGCTGCTTGATGTCGGCCTCGAGCGTGGCGTGCTCGATGTCGGGGTCGTGCTGCGTCGAGAGCACGACGGTGTCGATGCGCAGCGGGCGGTCGTTCTCGTCGTACTCGATGGTGACCTGGGTCTTGCCGTCGGGACGCAGGTAGCCGAGCGTGCCGTCCTTGCGGACCTCGGTGAGGCGCTGCGCGAGGCGCTGCGCGATCGTGATCGGGAGCGGCATCAGCTGCGGGGTGTCGTCGCAGGCGTAGCCGAACATCAGGCCCTGGTCGCCGGCGCCGCGCTTGTCGAGCTCGTCCTCGGAGGAGCCCACCCGCGACTCGTGGCCGGCGTCGACGCCGGCGGCGATGTCGGTGGACTGGGCGCCGATGGCGACCTGGACGCCGCAGGTGTGACCGTCGAAGCCCTTCTCGGAGGAGTCGTAGCCGATCTCGAGGATCGCCTTGCGGACGATGTCGGCGACCGGGGCGTAGGCGGTCGTGCGCACCTCACCGGCGACCACGACGAGCCCGGTGGTCAGCAGCGTCTCGACGGCCACGCGCAGGTTGGCCTTGTCGGCGTCCTCGGCCATCAGGTGATCGAGGACCGAGTCGCTGATCCGGTCGGCGATCTTGTCGGGGTGTCCCTCGGTCACGGACTCGGAGGTGAACAGGCGTCCAGCCACGTTGATCTCGATTCTTCTCTGTAACGGTTGGATGAAACGTACCTGCCGACCAGCATCCGGGACGCGTGTCTCAGCCGGCGAATCGCCGGGAGACCTCGTCCCAGATGACGTGGGCGAGCGCGGTCTTGGAGCCGTGCGGGACCTCCACGGCGGCTCCGTCGGCGGCCAGGACGACCGCCTCGTTGTCGGCACTGCCGAAGACCGCTCCCCCGCTGACGTCGTTGACGACGAGGAGGTCACAGCCCTTGCGGGCCAGCTTGGCGCGCCCGAGGTCGAGCACCGAGCCGGTGGCGTCGCCGGTCTCGGCGGCGAAGCCCACGATGACGGCACCCTCGCGAGCCCGGTCGTGGGAGATCTCGGCGAGGATGTCGGGGTTCTGCGCCAGCTCGATGGCCGGCGCGGACCCGTCGTCGGCCTTCTTGATCTTGGCCTCGCTGACCGCCGTGGGCCGGAAGTCGGCCGGCGCCGCGGCCATCACGACCGCGTCAGCAGTCGCGGTGGCCGAGACGACCGCCTCGCGCAGCTGCTCGGTCGTCTCGACACGTACGACGCTGACGCCGGCCGGGTCGGGCAGGGACACGTTGGCGCTGACCAGGGTCACGTGGGCGCCCCGCGAGGCCGCGGCCCGGGCGAGGGCGTAGCCCTGGAGCCCGGAGGACCGGTTGCCGAGGAACCGCACCGGGTCGAGGTACTCCCGGGTGCCGCCGGCGGAGACGACGACCTTGCGACCGGCGAGGTCCAGGGTGGCGTCGGGGCCGCGGTCGAGCAGGCCGCGCACCAGCTCGTAGATCTCGGTGGGCTCGGGCAGTCGGCCCTTGCCCGTGTCGGCGCCGGTGAGGCGGCCGACGGCGGGCTCGATGACGACGGCGCCGCGCTCGCGGAGGGTGGCGACGTTGGCCTGCGTGGCCGGGTGCTCCCACATCTCGGTGTGCATCGCCGGGGCGAAGACCACCGGGCAGCGCGCCGTGAGGAGCGTGTTGGTGAGGAGGTCGTCGGCCAGGCCGTGCGCCGCGCGGGCGAGCAGGTCGGCGGTCGCCGGTGCGACCACGACCACGTCGGCCTGCTGGCCGATGTGGACGTGGGGCACGGCGTGGACGTCGGTCCACACGTCGGTGGCGACGGGCTTGCCCGACAGGGCGGCCCACGTCGGAGCGCCGATGAACTCCAGCGCCGACGCCGTGGGCACGACGGTGACGTCGTGCCCCGACTCGGTGAACCGGCGGAGGAGCTCGCAGGCCTTGTAGGCCGCGATGCCGCCGGAGACCCCCAGGACGACCTTCACGGTCATCGGGAGGCTCGCGTCACTCCGTGGCGTCGCCGGCAGCAGCCTCAGCGGCGGCAGCCTCGGCGGCGGGGTCGATGTCCTCGCAGGTCAGGAGGTCGTCGTTGATCTCGCGGAGCGCGATCGAGAGCGGCTTCTCCTGGACGTGGGTGTCGACGAGCGGGCCGACGTACTCCAGCAGGCCCTCGCCGAGCTGGGAGTAGTAGGCGTTGATCTGGCGGGCACGCTGGGCGCTGTAGAGCACCAGCTTGTACTTGCTGTCGGTCTTGGTGAGCAGGTCGTCGATCGAGGGGTTGGTCACGCCCTCGGCGGCGATGGTGGGAGAAGCCACGGTGTGGGTGCCTCGCTAGTCAGATGTGGATGGAGCAGGTCCAACCATCAAGGTTACCAACTCGTCGGCAGCGGCGTGAACTTCGTGGTTGACGATGGTGACGTCGAACTCGCTCTCGGCGGCCAGCTCGGCCCGCGCGGTCTCGAGCCGGCGCTCCCGCTCGGCCTCGGTCTCGGTGCCACGGCCGACGAGGCGGCGTACGAGCTCGTCCCACGACGGAGGCTTGAGGAAGACGAACAGCGCCTCGGGCATCGTCTCGCGCACCTGCCGGGCGCCCTGCAGGTCGATCTCCAGCATCGCGGGCTGGCCGGACGCCAGGGCGAGGTCGACGGGGCCACGGGGGGTGCCGTAGCGGGCGGCCTTGTGGACCACCGCCCACTCGAGCAGGTCGCCCTTCTCGACCATCGCGTCGAACTCCTCGTCGGAGACGAACCAGTAGTGCACGCCGTTCTCCTCGCCGGGGCGCGGCTTGCGCGTGGTGGCGGAGACCGAGAGCCACACCTCGGGGTGCGTCTCGCGGACGGCGGCGGCGACGGTGCCCTTGCCGACGGCGGTCGGACCGGCGAGGACGATCAGCCGGGAGCGGGTGGGGGTGGTGCCGGTCTGGCCGGCAGCAGGAGTCTCAGCGGCGTGGGTCACGAGGCGTCGGGGCCGAACTCACGCTCGAGCGCGGCGACCTGCTTGACGCCCAGCCCGCGCACCCGGCGGCTCTCGGCGATGTTGAGCCGCTCCATCACCTGGCGGGCTCGCACGCGGCCCAGGCCGGGCACCGACTGGAGGAGCTCGACGACGCGCATCTTGCCGATGACCTCGTTGGTCTGGCCCTCGTGCAGGACGTCGACGATGGAGCCGCCGGAGTTCTTGAGGCGGTTCTTCACCTCGGCCCGCTCGCGTCGGGAGGCCGCAGCCTTGTCCAGGGCTGCCTGGCGCTGCTCGGGCGTCAGAGGGGGCAAGGCCACGAAAGCGATCCTTCTGGGGTCGGACGAGTGTCGGACAGGCGTCGGACGGGGATCCGGACGGTGCGGATCAATCTAGTCAGGTCGCGTCGGGTCGGGCAATCGGGCCTGCGGGGGGAAGCCCCGACGTGACCTTCACCATGGTCAGCGCGACAGCGGGGTGCCGCACACGTCGAGCGCGTGCTGCTCGACGGCGGCCATGGCGTCGACGGTGCGCTGGGCCCCGACCGCGCGAGCGGCCGCCTCGATCTCCTCGCGCGCGTCGGCGTCGAGCCCGGCGGGGGGCTTGTCGGCCCGGTACGTCGACGGGTCGACGTCGTGCGCGTCGAGGGCCTCCTCCAGCGTGCGCAGGGGGCCGACCACGGCCGACCAGTCGTCGGCGATGTCGCGCGGCGCCTGCTCGGCGAGCTCCTCGTAGTCGTCGAGCGCGTCGAACACCGCGCCGGCGTCGTCGGAGGCCGCCACGTCGCTGAGGTCGGCCTGGTGGTCCTCGACCGCCGCGCAGTAGTCGGCCTGCGGGTCGCTCGAGCAGCCGGCCGCCCCGCAGGCCAGCCCGAGCAGGAGGGCCGCCGGGGCGAGGAGCTTCACGCCCCCAAGCCTCGCACGGCGTCGTTGCCGCGCCGGGCGGCGTCGCGGAGCGCGCCCACGTCGGGACCGGCCCGCAGCACCTCGCGCGAGGAGCTGGGGAGCGCCCACCGGGCGGCCCGCCCGAAGATGCGCGCCATGTCGTCGACCGTGCCGCCCTGCGCGCCGAAGCCCGGGACGAGCAGCGGGCCGTTGACGTCGAGGTCCTCCTCGGTGTCGCCGATCGTGGCGCCGACGACCGCGCCGAAGGAGCCGACCGGCTCCGCCCCCGCGTTGGCGGCGCGCAGGTGCGCCAGCACCGTCCCGGCGACCGTGCCGGCGCCGGTGCGGGCGTGCTGGACCTCGGGGCCCTCCTTGTTGGAGGTCAGGGCGAGCACGAACAGGCCGCCGCCGTGGCGTCGGCAGGCCTCGAGCATCGGGTCGAGCGACCCGAAGCCGAGGTAGGGGCTGGCGGTGACCGCGTCGCAGCCGAGCGGCGACGTGGGGTCGAGGTAGGCGTCGGCGTAGGCCTGGCTGGTCGAGCCGATGTCGCCGCGCTTGGCATCCATCAGCACCAGCGCCCCGGCCGCGCGGGACTCGGCCACGACGCGCTCGAGGACGGCGATCCCCCGGCTGCCGAAGCGCTCGTAGAACGCGCTCTGCGGCTTCACCACGCCCACGACAGGTGCGACCGCGTCCACGACGGTGAGCGCGAACCGCTCCAGCGACGCCACGTCGTCGGCGAGGCCCCACTCGTGGAGCAGCGCCGCGTGGGGGTCGATCCCGACGCAGAAGCGCCCGCGCTCCTCGATCGCGTGGGCCAGGCGGGTGCCGAACGGCGTCATCGGGTCTCCTCGGGACGGGCATCGGGGCGGGGTGAGAGAGCGACCCGCAGGCGGGCCACGGTGGTCGGGTCGTGGAGCAGCGCGGTGCCGACCTGCACGGCACTCGCGCCGGCGTCGAGGTAGGCGTTGGCCGAGCGCAGGTCGTGCACGCCGCCGCACCCGATGACCGGGACGTCGGGCAGGGCCCGGTGCACCTCGGCGACGCAGCGCAGCGCGACCGGGGCGACGGCAGGACCGCTGAGGCCCCCGGCCCGTCCGTCGGGGAACGCGGCGGGCACCGCGTTGCCGACGACGATCGCGGTGGCGCCGGCCTCGTGGCAGGAGCGGGCGCCCTCGACGATCCGGGAGACGTCGGGGCGCAGCTTGGCCAGGACCGGCCGGTCGGTGGGGAACTCACGGCGCACGGCCGCGATCACGCTGGCCGAGTGGTAGGGCTCGCGCACCTCGAACAGGCCGGCGCCGACCTCGTCGGGCGCACCCACGTTGACCTCGAGCCCGGCGACGCCGGGGGCCCGGCTGAGGCGGCGGGCGAGGTCGGCGTACTCCCCCATCGTCGAGCCGGCGATCGACACGTGGACGCGGGCGCCGGCGCGCACGAGCCACGGCAGCTCGGTGGCGAGGAAGTGCTCGAGGCCGGGGTTGGGCAGGCCGACGGCGTTGACCAGCCCGCCGGGCACCTCGACGACCCGTGGCCCGGGGCCGCCGCTGCGGGCGTCGAGGGTGATCGAGCGGGTGACGAGGTCGAGCCCGGCCAGCCCGTCGGGACCGGCGTACGGCTCGAGCTCGCGCCCGGTGCCGCCGCACCCGGCGGCGACCATCACGGGGCCGGGCAGCTGCGCGCTCACCGCGTGTGCCCCAGGGCGTCCGGCAGGGCGTCCCACTGGATCCGGTCGCCCCTCACGACGGGACCCTCGGCGCAGGCCCGGACGACCCGCTCCACGCCGTCCTCGCCGACGACGGGCAGGGGGCACCCGTGGCAGAGGCCGGTGCCGCACGGGGTCGGCGTCTCGACCGCGACCTGGCTCCACGCGCCGGCACGCTCGGCGGCTGCTGCCGCGCTGCGGAGCACGGGGTGCGGTCCGGCCGCGTAGACGACGTCGGCGTCGCTGCGGCGGACGAGGTCGTCGACGTGGTCGGCGACGGTGCCGCGCTGGCCGACGGAGCCGTCGGCGGTGAGGACGGTGACCGACCGGACCGATCGCCTCGCCTCCAGGGCCGAGAGCAGGCGCGCCTCGTCGGGCGCGGAGACGACGAGCGAGACCGAGCACCCGCGCTCGCGGAGGCGCTCGGCGAGCGGGAAGAGCGGCGCAGCGGCATAGCCCTCCCCGACGAGCAGGCACGACACGGCGTCCTTGGGCAGGGCGAACGGGCGCCCGAGCGGACCGGTGATCGCGATCCGGGCGCCGACCGGCTGGGCCGCGAGCCACTCGGTGCCGCTCCCCCGCGCCTCGACGACGACGTCGAGCGTCGGGCCGAACGCGCTGGACGCCCTGACCCGGTGCACCCACAGGGCCCGGCGCGCGACGTGCCCGGCGACGGTGACCGCGACGAAGTTGCCCGCCCGGAACCGCTCGGGGACGCCCGGCGCGGTGAGGGTCAGGTGGCGGTAGCCGCCGACGCGCTTGGTGGCGACCACCTCGCCCTCGACGTGCACGCTCGGGTGGAGGCTGGCGTGGACCGGTCCCCGCTCGTCAGCCATCCGTGGCGAGACCCCGCACGATGCGCCGGGGCCACAGCGGGCCCTCGTAGACGAAGGCGGTGTAGCCCTGCAGGAGGTCGGCACCGGCCGCCAGTCGCCGCCGTGCGTCGTCGACGGTGGTGATGCCGCCGACGCCGACGAGGGTGAGGTCGGGACCGACGCGGTCGCGCAGCAGGCGTACGACGTCCTCCGACCGCTGGGTGAGCGGGCGTCCGCTGAGGCCGCCGGCGCCGACCTGCTCCACCCGCGACGTCGGCGTGGCGAGCCCGTCGCGGCTGATGGTCGTGTTGGTGGCGATGATGCCGTCGAGCCCGGTGGCGAGCGCGAGGTCGGCCACGGCGAGCACGTCGTCGTCGCTGAGGTCGGGGGCGATCTTGACCAGCAGCGGCACCCGGTGGTCGGGACGCGCCTCGTCGGCGCGACGGCGCACGGCCGTGAGGATCGGCTCGAGCTTCTCCACCGCCTGCAGGTCGCGCAGGCCGGGGGTGTTGGGCGAGGAGACGTTGACGACGAGGTAGTCGGCGAACGGGGCGAGGAGCCCCGCCGACTTCTCGTAGTCGCGGGCCGCCTCGTCCTCGGGCACGACCTTGGTCTTGCCGATGTTGACACCGAGGATCGGGCTGCGCACCGACCGGCTCCGCACGCCATGGCAGCCAGACGCCGCGCGACCACCTCGGAGCCGTCGTTGTTGAAGCCCATCCGGTTGACGATCGCCCGGTCGTCGGTGAGCCGGAACAGCCGCGGCTGCGGGTTGCCCGGCTGGGCCTCACCGGTGACGGTCCCGATCTCGACGTGCCCGAAGCCGAGGGCGGCGAGCCCGTCGATCCCGACGGCGTTCTTGTCGAAGCCGGCGGCGAGGCCGAGCGGGTGCGGGAACGTCAGGCCCAGGGCGTGCACCGGCGCGGACGGCACGCGCACGGCCCGGGCCGTGACGGGCGACGCCGCCCGGATCGCCCGGAACGCCGCGTGGTGGATGCGCTCGGGGTCGACCCGGGTGAGGGCCTGCTCGAAGAGGACGTCGTAGGGCCGCACCGTCAGGCGTCCCCGTTCGAACGATCGCTCGCGAGCGCCGCCCAGTCCTGCAGCGAGCGGACGCCGATGTCGCCGCGGCGCATCGCCTCGAGCCCCTGCACGGCGGCGCCGAGTCCCTGGATGGTGGTGATGCACGGGATGTCCGTCGACACGGCCGCGGTGCGGATGTCGTAGCCGTCCGCGCGGGGCGACCCGCCGCTGGTGGCGCCGTGCGGCGTGTTGATCACGAGGTCGACCTCACGAGCCCAGATCCGGCCGACGATCGTCGGCTCGCCGTCGGGTCCCTCACCCTCGGAGTGCTTGCGCACGACCGTGGCCTGGACGCCGTTGCGGCGCAGCACCTCAGCCGTGCCAGCGGTCGCGAGGATCTCGAAGCCCATGTCGGCGATCTGCTTGACCGGGAAGATCATGTGCCGCTTGTCGCGGTTGGCGACCGACACGAACACCTTGCCCGACAGCGGCAGCGACCCGTAGGCCGCGGCCTGCGCCTTGGCGAAGGCGGTGCCGAAGAAGGCGTCGAAGCCCATCACCTCACCGGTCGAGCGCATCTCGGGTCCGAGCAGCGCGTCGACGGTGCGGCCGTCGGCGGTCTTGAAGCGGTCGAAGGGCATGACCGCCTCCTTGACCGCGATCGGCGACCCATCGGGCAGGTGCCCGCCGTCGCCCTCCGCGGGCAGCACGCCGGCGACCCGCAGGTCGGCGATCGACTCCCCCAGCATCACCCGGGCGGCGGCCTTGGCGAGCGGCGTCGCGGTGGCCTTGGAGACGAACGGCACGGTCCGTGAGGCGCGCGGGTTGGCCTCGAGGACGTAGAGGACGTCGGAGGCGAGCGCGAACTGGATGTTGAGCAGGCCGCGGACGTCGAGGCCGCGGGCGATCGCCTCCGTCGAGCTGCGGATCCGGTCGATCTCCTCGCGTCCGAGCGTGATCGGCGGCAGCGCGCACGACGAGTCGCCGGAGTGGATGCCGGCCTCCTCGATGTGCTCCATCACGCCGCCGAGGAAGAGCTCCTCGCCGTCGAAGAGGGCGTCGACGTCGATCTCCACCGCGTCGTCGAGGAACCGGTCGACCAGCACCGGCTGGCGCTCGTTGATCAGCCCGTTGGCGACGTACTTCTCGAGGTAGGCCTCCAGGGCGGCGTCGTCGTAGACGATCTCCATGCCGCGTCCGCCCAGGACGTAGGACGGTCGCACCAGGACCGGGTAGCCGATCTCGTGGGCGATCCGCTGCGCCTGGGGGTACGACGTCGCGGTGCCGTGCTTGGGCGCCGGCAGGCCGGCGTCGGCGAGGACGCGACCGAACGCGCCCCGCTCCTCGGCGAGGTGGATCGCCTCGGGGGTGGTGCCGACGATCGGCACGCCCGCGTCGGCGAGGCCCTGCGCGAGGCCGAGCGGCGTCTGGCCGCCGAGCTGGCACACGACGCCGGCCACCGGGCCGGCCTGCTGCTCGGCGTGGACGATCTCGAGGACGTCCTCCAGCGTGAGCGGCTCGAAGTAGAGCCGGTCGGAGGTGTCGTAGTCGGTGCTCACCGTCTCCGGGTTGCAGTTGACCATGATCGTCTCGTAGCCGGCCTCGGCCAGCGCGAGCGAGGCGTGGACGCAGCTGTAGTCGAACTCGATGCCCTGGCCGATGCGGTTGGGCCCGGAGCCGAGGATGATCACGGCCTCCTTGCCCTCCGCGCGGGGCCGCACCTCGGTCTCCTCGTCGTAGGACGAGTAGTGGTAGGGCGTCTGGGCGGCGAACTCCGCGGCGCAGGTGTCGACGGTCTTGAAGACCGGCCGGATGCCCAGGGCGTGCCGGACGCCGCGGACGACGTCGGCGGGCAGGCCGCGGATCTTGCCGACCTGCTCGTCGGAGAAGCCGTGGCGCTTGGCGAGGCGGAGCAGGTCGGGGGTCAGCTCGGTCGCCTCGATGAGCTGCACGGCGACCTCGTTGATCAGCGCGAGCTGGTCGACGAACCACGGGTCGATGGCGGTCGCGTCGAAGATCTCCTCGGGCGTCGCCCCGGCCCGGATGGCGTCCATGACCTTCTTGAGGCGGCCGTCGTGCGGGACCTTGATCTCCTCGAGCAGCGACGCCTTGTCGAGCTCGACGTACTCCTTGTGCCAGTCGAAGGGCGCGTGCTTGCTCTCCAGCGAGCGCAGCGACTTCTGCAGCGCCTCGGTGAAGTTGCGACCGATGGCCATCGCCTCGCCGACCGACTTCATGTGCGTGGTCAGCGTCGGGTCGGCCTCGGGGAACTTCTCGAAGGCGAAGCGCGGCACCTTGACCACGACGTAGTCGAGCGACGGCTCGAACGACGCCGGCGTCTCCTGCGTGATGTCGTTCTGGATCTCGTCGAGGGTGTAGCCGATGGCGACCTTCGCGGCGATCTTGGCGATCGGGAAGCCGGTGGCCTTCGACGCGAGCGCCGAGGACCGCGAGACGCGCGGGTTCATCTCGATCACGATGAGCCGTCCGTCCGCCGGGTTGACGGCGTACTGGATGTTGCAGCCGCCCGTGTCGACGCCGACGGCGCGGATGATGTCGATCGCGAGGTCGCGCATCTTCTGGTACTCGCGGTCGGTGAGCGTCATCGCGGGCGCGACGGTGATCGAGTCACCCGTGTGCACGCCCATCGGGTCGAGGTTCTCGATCGAGCAGACGATCACGCTGTTGTCGGCGCTGTCGCGCATCACCTCGAGCTCGTACTCCTTCCAGCCGAGGATCGACTCCTCGAGGAGCACCTCGGTGGTCGGGCTGGCGTCGAGGCCGGACCCGCCGATGCGGCGCAGGTCGGCCTCGTCGTAGGCCATCCCGGACCCGGTGCCGCCCATCGTGAACGACGGGCGGACCACCATCGGGTAGCCGAGGTCGTCGGCCGCCGCGAGCAGGTCGTCCACCGAGTGGCAGATGACGCTGCGGGCGGACTCGCCGCCGAGCTGCTCGACGATCTTCTTGAACTGCTGGCGGTTCTCGCCGCGCTCGATCGCCTCGATGGACGCGCCGATCAGCTCGACGCCGTACTTCTCGAGGACGCCGGCCTTGTCGAGGGCCATCGCGCAGTTGAGCGCGGTCTGGCCGCCCAGGGTGGCGAGCAGGGCGTCGGGACGCTCCTTGGCGATCACCTTCTCGACGAAGTCGGGCGTGATCGGCTCGACGTAGGTCGCGTCGGCGAACTCCGGGTCGGTCATGATCGTGGCCGGGTTGGAGTTCACCAGGACGACCCGCAGGCCCTCCTGGCGCAGCACCCGGCACGCCTGGGTGCCGGAGTAGTCGAACTCGCAGGCCTGGCCGATGATGATCGGCCCGGAGCCGATGACCAGGACGCTCTGGATGTCGGTGCGCTTGGGCATGTCAGGCGTCCTTCCTGTCGGTCATCAGATCGGCGAACCGGTCGAAGAGGTACGCCGCGTCGTGCGGGCCGGCGGCCGCCTCCGGGTGGTACTGGACCGAGAAGCTGGTCAGCCGCGCCGTCGGCGTCGCGGAGCTCGAGGCCCTCGACGACGTCGTCGTTGAGGCACACGTGGCTGACCGACACCTCGCCGAACTCGGTCGTGGTCGAGCCCTCGAGCGGGGCGTCGACCGCGAACCCGTGGTTGTGCGCGGTGACCTCGACCTTGCCGGTCGTGCGGTCCATCACCGGCTGGTTGATGCCGCGGTGGCCGTACTTCAGCTTGTAGGTGCCGAAGCCGAGCGCCCGGCCGAAGAGCTGGTTGCCGAAGCAGATCCCGAAGTAGGGGATGCCGGCGCGCAGCGCGTCCTGCAGCAGCCGCACCTGCGCGGTGGTGGCCGCCGGGTCGCCGGGACCGTTGGAGAAGAACAGCCCGTCGGGGCTGATCGCCTGCACGTCCTCGATGGTCGAGGTCGCGGGGAGCACGTGCACCTCGATGCCGCGCTCGCTCATCATCCGCGGGGTGTTGGACTTGATGCCGAGGTCGACGGCGGCGACCCTGAATCTCGGTCCCTGAGGAGGCGCCCCGGCGCCGTCTCGAAGGGCGCCCCATGCCGGGACGACGTACGCCTCCTGCGTGCTGACGGCCTCGCTGAGGTTCGCGCCGGCCATCTCGCCGGACTGCAGCACCCGTGCCAGCAGGCGCTGGGGGTCGGTCTCCGTCGTGGAGATGCCGACGCGCATCGCACCGCGCTCGCGCAGGTGGCGGGTCAGCGCACGCGTGTCGACCCCGCTGATGCCGACGACGCCCTGGTCGCGCAGGTCGTCGTCGAGGCTGCGCACGCTGCGCCAGCTGGACGGGACCCGGGCCGGGTCGCGCACGACGTAGCCGGCGACCCAGATGCGGGAGGACTCGGTGTCCTCGTCGTTCATGCCGGTGTTGCCGACGTGCGGGGCCGTCATCACGACGACCTGGCGGTGGTAGCTGGGGTCGGTCAGCGTCTCCTGGTAGCCGGACATGCCGGTGGAGAAGACCGCCTCGCCGAAGGTCTCGCCCTCGGCTCCGAACGACTCACCGCGAAAGGTGCGACCGTCCTCGAGGACCATGATCGCTGCGGTCTGATTCCTGGCAGGCAGAGCCATGCCGTACCTCCTTCTCCGCCTCACGGGACGGATCGTTAAAGGATGTTCGAGCCGTCGCCGACCCTACCAGCGACGTCGCTCGGCTCCGGCATCGTGTCCACGCGGTGGGTCGAGCGGATCAAGGTCCGCTCGACGCACGCCATAGCGTGCGTCAAGCGTCCATCTCGAGCACCTGGTCGCCCCCTCACCACGGCGTGAGCGCCAGCTCGGGGCCGTCCCACCGGCGGCGCAGCCAGCGGTCGTGCGAGGCGAGGACGACCCCTCCCGGCGCCGTGGCGAGCGCCTCCTCCAGCTCCCCCGCGAGGGCGAGCGAGACGTGGTTGGTCGGCTCGTCGAGCAGCAGGAGGTCCGGTGCGGCGGCGATCGCGACCGCCAGGCCGAGCCGCCGCCGCTGGCCGACCGACAGGCTGCCGACGGGCGTGCGGTGGTCGCGCGGGTGCAGCAGCCCCAGCTCGCGCAGCGCTGGGGCGTCGGGCAGGTGCCGCACCGCGTCGTCGTACGTCGCCAGCGCGGAGCGGTTGCGGTCGGTGACCGCCGGGTCCTGGGTGAGCTCGCGGACGGTGCGGGCCGAGACGTCGACCGTGCCTCCGGTGGGCGCCAGCCGGCCGGACAGCACGCCGAGCAGCGTGGACTTGCCCGACCCGTTGGGCCCGGTCAGCAGCAGGTGCTCCCCCGCAGCGAGGTCGAGCCGCTCCACCCGCACCCGCCTGGTGACCTCGAGGTCGCGGACCTGCACCAGCCGCCCGCTCGCCGCGGCCGTCAGGTGGCCGCGGAAGACGAGCGGCGCCGGCGGCTTGCGCACCTGGTCGCGCTCGGCCGCGTCGAGCCGACGCTGGGCGTCCTTCTTGCGCCGGGCGAGGGTCTGCTCCACGCGACCGCCCTTGAAGGAGTAGATGAACTTGTCGGGGTCGGTCGGGCCCCGGTCGTGGGCGACCGACGACGTGCCGAGACGAGTGGCGTCGCGCAGCCGCGCGATCTCCTCCTGCTGGGCGGTCCAGGTCTCCTCCCAGCGCCGGCGGGCGTCGGCGCGAGCGGCCTCGTAGGCCGACCACCCGCCGCCGAAGCGGCGCCCGCCGTTGCCGTCGGTGCCGAGCTCGCCCGCGTCGAGGTCGACCAGGTCGGTGCACACGTCGTCGAGCAGCACCCGGTCGTGGCTGGCCAGCACCACGACGCCGGGCAGCTCGCGCAGGAAGCCGGTGAGGACCTCGATCGCGGCGTCGTCGAGGTGGTTGGTGGGCTCGTCGAGCAGCAGGCAGGACGGGCGCGTGGTCATGATCGTGGCCAGCGCGAGCCGGGTGCGCTGGCCGCCGGACAAGGTGCCGACGACCCGGTCGGTGCCGAGGTCGGCGAGCCCGAGCCTCGCGGCCGCCACCTCCGCGCGCCGGTCGGCGTCCCAGGCGTCGTGGGCGACCGCCGCCTCGAGCGCGCGCTCGTACGCCGTGTCGCCCTCGGGCGTGCCGACCACGGCGGCGAGCCGCTCGACGTCGGCGACGGCCGTCCGCAGCGGCGCCAGGGTCATCGCCAGCACCTCGGCGACCGTGGCCGTGTCGCGGAACGGCGGCTCCTGGCCGAGCAGCACGAGGTCGTCGGGGGCGGTGATCGATCCCGCGACCCGGGCCCGCGCGGGCAGCCGGCCGGCCACCGCCCGCAGGAGGGTCGACTTGCCGACGCCGTTCTCGCCGACGAGGCCGATGCGGCGGCCGGGCTGGGCGAGCAGGTCGACCCCGGAGAGGACGGCGCGGTCGGGGTAGGTGACCGAGAGTCCCGCGACCACGAGCGGCGCGAGGCCGGCCGAGGTGGCTGCTCCGGACTGGCGGGCGGCGGACTGCCGAGCGGAGGAGGGAGAGGCAGGCATGCGGACGTCCTCGAGGATCTGGTCAGGAAGGACTCGCCGGGCCTCGGGCGCACTGGTGCGCCGCCGCGGACGCGAGTCGGGTCAGTCCTGGATCCACATGATGGGGTCCAGCCTAGGTGGCGCCCACCCCGGACGGCCAACCGAATTGATGGTCCGCCGTGCCCGGCTGACGGGATTTTGCCTGCGCCCCGTTTCCCGCACGTCGTGGCGGGGCAGATCGCGACCGTGAAGACGATGACGCCCCTCCTGTCCCGCGCCGCCGTAGCGGCCTCCGCCCTCGCTGTCTCCGCCGCGCTCGTGGGCGCCGCCTCCCCCGCCCGGGCGGCGTCGGTGGTCCTCGACTGTGCGGGAGGGCCCGTGACGATCGCCCCGACCCTCGACGACGTGACGCTGACCGGCCTGTGCACCGACGTGCGCATCGAGGCGTCCAACATCACGGTCGTGCTGCCGGCCGCCACCTCCCTCACGGTCAGCGGCGCCAACCTGGAGATCACCGCCACCGGCTCCGTGGGCACGGTCACCTACGCCGGCGGCAACAACTCGCTCACGGCTCCGAGCGCCGGCGACGTCGCCGTGACCGGAGGCAACAACGAGGCGACCTTCGCCGGCGGGATCGGGCGGACCTCCGTCGTCGAGGGCAACAACTCGGTCCGCGCCGACTCGATCGACCGCCTGCTGGTCAAGGGCGGCAACCACGTCGTGAAGGCCAGCGAGGTCGGCGCCGTCACCATCAAGGGCAGCAACGCGACGTTCTCGGCGTCCACGGCGCCGAAGGTGCTGGTGCGCGGGGCCAACAACAGCGTCAAGGTGGCGACGCTCCCCGTCCTGAAGGTCATCGGCAGCAACAACAAGGCCGTCGTCACGAAGGGACGGACCAAGGTCTCGGTGCGCGGTGCCAACAACGTCGTACGCGTGAAGAAGCGCGCCTGATCCGCACCCGTGGCACGGGGCGGGCTGCCACGCTGGGGTCATGCGCGTCGTCGACCTCGAGCTGGCCGTCCGTTCCGTTGCCGAGCACTGCGCCGGTCTCGAGGCGGGCCACGTGCCGCGCGTCGTCACCAGCGGCAACTTCGCCTCGCCCGTCACCGTGCTCGGCCCCCTGCTGGCCGAGCTCCCGGCTGCCCGCCTCCACGCCCTCAACGCGCAGTCCGACCTGCCGATCCACGACGGCGTCGTCCCGGAGACGACGTTCGTCGGTCCCGGCTTCCGGCGGCACCCGCGGCTGGCCTACGTCCCCTGCCGGCTGTCGATGGTGCCGCGGCTCTTCCACGGGCCGCTGGCCCCCGACGTCGTCGTGGTGCACACCACGACCCCGCGCGACGGCCAGGTGTCGCTCGGGCTCGAGGTCAACGTCCTGCCGGCCGCCCTCGAGGCGGCCCGGGAGCGGGGCGCGCTGGTGGTCGCCCAGCTCAACCCGCGGATGCCGTGGACCTTCGGCGACGCGGTGCTGCCCCTCGACGCCGTCGATCTCGGGGTGGAGGTCGACGTCCCGCTGACGACCCACCTCGCCGCGCCGCCGAGCGAGGACGCCCGCCTGATCGGCGCCCGTGTCGCCGCCGAGATCGGTGACGGAGCCACCCTCCAGGCGGGGATCGGCGAGGTGCCGGACGCCACGATCGCCGGCGTGCTCGAGCGCCGCGGGCTGAAGGTGTGGACCGAGATGTTCAGCGACGGGGTCCTCGTCCTCGAGCGGGCGGGTGCGCTCGACCGCGGCACCCCGGTGCGTACGTCGTTCGTGTTCGGCAGCGAGGAGCTCTACGACTGGGTCGACGACAACCCGCGGGTGCGGATGCTGCGCACCGAGACCACCAACTCCCCCGCCGCGATCGCCCAGCAGCCGGCGATGACCTCCATCAACACCGCGCTGCAGGTCGACCTGTTCGACCAGGCCAACGCGTCACGGATCGGCACCCGGATCTACAGCGGCTTCGGCGGCCAGACCGACTTCACGGTGGGGGCGAGCCACTCGCCGGGCGGACGGGCGTTCATGGCCCTGCGCAGCTGGCACCCGCGCGCCGACGTCTCGACGATCGTGCCGCTCGTCGACGAACCGGTGACGTCGTTCCAGCACGGAGCCGTGGTCACCGAGCAGGGCATCGCCTGGATGTGGGGCCGCAGCGAGCGCGAGCAGGCGCGCAACCTGATCGAGCACGCCGCGCACCCGCGCGTCCGCGACGACCTCCGGGAGGAGGCCCGCGGGCTCGGGCTGGCCTGACCCCGCGTCCCGGTCGCCTGCTCCCCCGGGCTCAGGCGACGAACACGCAGAAGATGTGCCCCTCCGGGCTGGCGTAGGCCCGCAGCGGCTCCTCCGGGTCGTCGGTACGGTCCAGGCGCAGCTCCCCGCCGAGCTCCAGCACCAGGTCGTGGACGGCGTCCAGCGCCGAGCGCGACGGGACCGTCGTGTCGAGGTGCGAGACCGACGGGTGCCCGGGCTCGGGCCAGCGGCTCGCCGTCAGCTGCTCGACCTCCTGCACCGCCAGGGCGCGCCGACCGTCCGGGTGGGTGAGCACCAGCCAGTCCGTGTCGTCATCGTCGACGCCGTCCTCGGGCGCCTCGTCGCCCTCCCGGTAGACCAGTCCCAGGAGCATCCGCCAGAACTCGGCCTCGCGGCGCGCGTCGCGGGCGTCGAGGACGACGTGCAGCAGCTGCGGGACGACCGGCGGGAAGTCGGCGGGATGGGCGTGGCCGGCTGGCTGGCTGGAGGGGTCTGCTGGCTGGAGGGGTGGCCATCACCCGACCCTACGACGTGTCAGGATCCACGGATGAGCGCGCAGCCCGGGTGGATCCAGGTCTTCCTCGACACGCCGGCCGACGCCTTCGAGGAGGCCGTGGCGTTCTGGTCGGCGGTGACCGGCTGGACGCCGTCCGCGCGACGCGGCGAGGACGGCCAGTTCCTGACGCTGCTGCCCCCGGCGGGAGCGGCGTACGTCAAGCTGCAGGCCGTCGACGCCCCGGCCGGTGTGCACCTCGACCTCGACTCCGCCGACCGCCCGGCGATGGCCACACGGGCCCGTGACCTCGGTGCCACGGCGGCGTGGACGTACCAGGACGTCGAGGTGATGCGCTCCCCCGGCGGGCTGGTCTTCTGCCACACGCTGCTCGACGGGGAGCCGGACCTGGTCCGCGACGGCGCGACGGTCCTCGACCAGGTCTGCGTCGACGTCCCGGCCGTCCACTGGGAGTCCGAGGTGGCGTTCTGGTCCGAGCTGACGGGTCGCCGTCCGGAGGTCGGGAGCCTCCCGCACTTCGTCCGGCTGGTCGAGGACGGGCGGGTGCGGATCCTGCTCCAACGCCTCGACGAGCCCGACGGGCCGGTCCGCGCGCACCCCGACCTCGCCACGGCGCACCGCGAGGCCGACACGCAGGAGCACGTACGCCTCGGCGCGGAGGTCGTCTCGGTCAACGCGTTCTGGACCGTGCTGACCGCTCCGGGCGGGCAGGTCTACTGCCTGACCGAGCGCGACCCGGCCACCGGGCGCCCTGCGGGCGCATGACCTGCGCGTGACCTGACGACGTCCCGCTCGACCTCGAGGGTGGCGGCACATCGCCGCTCGACCGGGAAGGTGGCGGCACATCGCAGCTGTTCGACCCCGGGACGCGCCATCCGCCGCCACCATGCCCGCCCTGGACCTTGAGTCTCTGGGCGACTCACCGGCCAGGGGCGACGTACGCCGGTCAGGCCAGCGAGCCGTCGCGGACGGTCACCCGGCCGCCGTACACCGTGTGCACGACCCGCGAGGTGAGGCTGCGCCCGTGCCACGGGTTGTTGCGCGAGAGCGACGCGGAGGCGTCGCGGTCGACGGTGACGGCGGCGTCGGGGTCGACGAGCACGACGTGGGCCGGCGAGCCGGGCTCGAGCGGCTGGCCCTGCTCGGCCAGTCCTGCGATCCGCGCCGGGGTCGTCGACATCACGCGGGCGACGTCGGCCCAGGACAGGTCGGGCAGCGCCGTGCGGACCACGCCGAGCGCGGTCTCGATCCCGAGCATGCCGAAGGCCGCGTCGACGAACGCGTGCTCCTTGTCGTGGCGTGCGTGCGGCGCGTGGTCGGTCGCGACGGCGTCGATCGTGCCGTCGGCGAGCGCCTCGCGAAGCGCGTCGACGTCCTCCTGCGGGCGCAGCGGCGGGTTGACCTTGTAGGTCGGGTCGTAGCCGGTGAGCAGGTCGGTCGTGAGCAGCAGGTGGTGCGGGGTGACCTCGGCGGTGACCGCCCAGGTCCTGTCGCGCTCGGCCTGGGCCTTCGCCCACCGCAGCACCTCGACCGAGCCGGCGGTGGACACGTGGGCGACGTGGACCCGCGAGCCGGTGTGCCGGGCGAGCATCACGTCGCGGGCGACGATCACCTCCTCGGCGATCCCCGGCCAGCCGGGCAGCCCGAGCCGGCCGGACAGCTCGCCCTCGTGGCAGCAGGCGGCGGGGCCGGCGAGCGTCGGGTCCTGCGAGTGCTGCGAGACGACGCCGCCGAACGCCTTGACGTACTCCAGCGCCCGGCGCATCACCCGCGCGTCGTGGACGCACCTGCCGTCGTCGGAGAAGACCTTCACGGCCGCGCGCGAGCGGTGCATCAGCCCGAGCTCGGCCAGCTCCTCGCCGGCGAGACCTCGCGTCACCGCGCCGACCGGCTGGACGTGCACCAGCCCCGCCTCGCGGCCGAGCTCCCAGACGCGGGTGGCGGCCTCGGCGGTGTCGGTGACCGGCGAGGTGTTGGCCATCGCCAGCACCGCGGTGTAGCCGCCGAGCGCAGCGGCCTGCGAGCCGGTGAGGATGGTCTCGGCGTCCTCGCGGCCGGGCTCGCGCAGGTGGGTGTGCAGGTCGACGAGCCCGGGCAGGGCGACGAGGCCGTCGGCGTCGATGGTCTCCGCGCCGGACGGCGCCTCGTCGACGAGCACGCCCGCGTCGTCGACGTACAGGTCCCGGGTCTGCTCGCCGAGCAGCGAGGCTCCCTTGATCACCAGCGACATCAGGCAATTCCTCCCCGGGTGTCCCCGGCCAGCAGGTGGTAGAGCACGGCCATCCGGATCGCCAGGCCGCCGGAGACCTGCTCCAGCACGACCGACTGGGCCGCGTCGGCGGCGTCGGCGGCGATCTCGAGGCCGCGGTTCATCGGCCCCGGGTGGCAGATCGGCACGTCCGGCTTGAGCAGGGCCAGCCGGTTGCGGGTCAGGCCGTAGCCGACGGTGTACTCCCGCGCGCTCGGGAAGAACGCGCCCGACATCCGCTCGCGCTGGACGCGCAGCATCATCACCGCGTCGGCCTCGGGCAGGACCGCGTCGATGTCGTACGACGTCTCGAAGCCGGCCGCGGCCGACCAGGCGCCGATCCCGCTCGGCATCAGCGTCGGCGGCGCGACGACGGTCACGCGGGCGCCGAGGCGGGTCAGGCACTGCACGTTGGACCGGAAGACCCGGCTGTGGGTCAGGTCGCCGATGATCGCGACGTGGCGGCCCTCCAGCGAGCCGAGGTGGCGCCGCAGCGTGTAGGCGTCGAGGAGCGCCTGGGTCGGGTGCTCGTGCATCCCGTCGCCGGCGTTGACCACCGCGGCGTCGACCCACTGGCTGACCTGGACGGCTGCCCCGCTGGCCGGATGGCGGATGACGAGGCCGTCGACGCCCATCGCGCAGACGGTCAGCACGGTGTCGCGCAGGCTCTCGCCCTTGGACGTGCTCGACCCCTTGGCGCTGACGTTGATGACGTCGGCGGAGAGCCACTTCCCGGCGATCTCGAACGACGACCGCGTGCGGGTGGAGTCCTCGAAGAACATGTTGACGACCGTGCGGCCCCGCAGCGCGGGCAGCTTCTTGACCTCGCGGCTCTGCACGTCGTGCATGTCGGCAGCGGTCTCGAAGAGCTGGAGGATCTCGTCGGTCGAGAGGTCGTCGATGGAGAGCAGGTGCTTCACGAGATGGTCACCTCGTCGGTCCCGTCGACCTCGGCCAGGCGCACGCTGACGCGCTCGGCGAGGGCGCTGGGGAGGTTCTTGCCGACGTGGTCGGCGCGGATGGGCAGCTCGCGGTGCCCGCGGTCGACGAGCACCGCGAGGCGTACGGCGCCGGGCCGGCCGAGGTCGGCGAGCGCGTCGAGGGCGGCGCGGATGGTGCGGCCGGAGAAGAGCACGTCGTCGACGAGGACGACGACCTTCCCGTCGATCCCGCCGGGCGGCAGCGCCGTCTTGTGCGCGCGCCGGGTCGGCTGCGAGCGCAGGTCGTCGCGGTACATCGTCACGTCGAGCTCGCCGACGGCGACGGGCGTGCCCTCGACGGCGGCGATCTTCTCGGCGACGCGCCGCGCGAGCGGCACCCCGCGGGTGTGCAGGCCGAGCAGCACCAGGTCGGTGGCGCCCTTGTTGCGCTCGAGCAGCTCGTGCGAGATCCGGGTCAGGGCCCGGGAGATGTCACGGGCGTCGAGGACGGTGCGGTCCGCCCTCCCGCTCGCGGGGTCGGTCACGGTCTCGTCGGGGGCAGGCATCTGCGCGCCGGACCTCCTTCTCCGCCTCACGGGACGGCTCGTTAAAGGATGTCGATCGGTGGCGACCCTAGCAGCCGGGCGGGTCCGGGGCCGGGACAGGAGTACGCTCGAGGGGACGCGGGACTTTCCGCTCACGCAGGTCAGGAACTCCATATGGGCATCGGCTACGCCACCGCATATCGCGCCGGGATCATCCCGTGGGAGAAGGCGAGCCGACAGGACCGGCCCACCCTCGAGCACCTCCTCGATCGCGAGGAGGCCTTGCGGCCCGACCGGGTCCGTCGAGCCATCGACCTCGGCTGTGGCCGCGGCTTCGACACCAAGCTCCTCCTCGATCGCGGCTGGGACGCCATGGGGGTCGACAACGTGCGTCAGGCCGTCGACATCGCGCTGCGCCGCAACGGCCTCGACGACGCACGCTTCGTCATCGGCGACGTGCGCCACCTGGTCCACTCCGGTGTGGGAAGCGGGTTCGACCTGTTCCTCGACGTCGGCTGCTTCCAGAGCCTCGACGACGCAGGTCGCACCCTCGTCGCGGGCGGCGTCACGGAGCTCGCCGCGCCGGACGCCACTGTCCTGATGCGCACGGGCGGCCCGCGGGCCTTTCCCGTGCGCCCGAAGCAAGCCGTGCGTCACGACATCGAGCGGGCCTACCGCGGCTGGACCGTGACCGCCGTGTCTGGCGTCGGCTCGACCGACGCGACGTCACCTGCGCGTGCGTCGAACGGCAGGAGCGGTGAGTGGTTCCGGCTCACCCGTACCTGATCGGGCGGGGCGACCCCGTCAGCGCTCCAGGATCGCGACGACGCCCTGGCCGCCGGCGGCACAGATCGAGATCAGCGCCCGGCCCCCCTCGCCCGTCGACGCAGCCCTCTGCGCGAGCAGCTTCGCGGCGACGGGGATGATCCGCCCGCCGGTCGCGGCGAACGGGTGCGCGGCCGCGAGTGACGAGCCGTTGACGTTGAGCAAGTCGTGGTCGATCGAGCCGAGCGGTGCGTCGAGGCCGAGCCGCTCCTTGCAGAACACCGGGTCCTCCCAGGCCGCGAGCGTGGACAGCACCTGCGAGGCGAACGCCTCGTGGATCTCGTAGTAGTCGAAGTCCTGGAGCGTGAGCCCGTTGCGCTCCAGCATCCGCGGGACGGCGTACGCCGGCGCCATCAGCAGGCCCTCGTGACCGTTGACGTAGTCGACCGCCGCGGTCTCCGCGTCGACGAGGTGGGCGAGCACCGGCAGGCCTCGCTCCTGCGCCCACTCGTCGCTGGACAACAGCACCGCCGAGGCGCCGTCGGACAGCGGGGTGCTGTTGCCGGCGGTCATCGTCGCGGCCGTGCCCCTGCCGAAGACCGGCTTGAGGGTGGCGAGCTTCTCGACCGTGGAGTCGGGGCGCAGGTTGTTGTCGCGCTCGACCCCGCGGAACGCGGTCACGAGGTCGTCGTGGAAGCCCTCCTCGTACGAGCGGGCGAGGTTGTGGTGCGAGCGCGCGGCCAGCTCGTCCTGCGCCTCGCGGGTGATCCGCCACTCCAGCGCCGTGAGCGCGGCGTGCTCGCCCATCGACAGCTTCGTGCGGGGCTCGCCGTTCTGGGGGATGTCGAGGCCGATGTCGCCGGGGCGGATCGCGCCGAGCGCCTTGAGCCGGCCCGCGGTGTCCTTGGCGGTGTTGACCCTCATCAGCTTGCGGCGCAGCTTGTCGCTGATCGCGACCGGCGCGTCGGAGGTGGTGTCGGTGCCGCCGGCGACGCCTGCGTCGATGACGCCGAGCGCGATCTTGTTGGCCACCTGGATCGCCGCCTGCAGCCCGGTGCCGCAGGCCTGCTGGATGTCGGTGGCCGGGGTCTCGGGGGCGAGCCGCGAGCCGAGCACGCACTCGCGGGTGAGGTTGAAGTCGCGCGAGTGCTTGAGCACCGCTCCGGCCACGACCTCGCCGAGCCGCTCGCCGCGCAGCTCGAACCGGTCGACGAGCCCGTCGATGGCGGCGGTGAGCATCTCCTGGTTGGAGACGCCGGCGTAGACGGTGTTGGACCGGGCGAACGGGATGCGGTTGCCGCCGACGACGGCGACCGGGCGGGTGGTGGGCTGCATGTTCCTATCCTTGCGGGAGAGTCAAGACCGTCCAGTCCCACCAGCGAAGAGGGAACACCGCGACCATGAGCGACCGCTACCAGGGCTTCGTGTCCACCCCGATCGGCAAGCTGCTCGCCACGTTCCTCGGCCTGCCCGACCCCACCAGGCTCGAGCGCTGGTCCGACGGCTCGCCGCTGGTGGACGGGCTCGTGGTCCTCGGCGGCGAGGGCCGCCTGGCGGAGACCCTCCCGACCACGCTCGACGGGCTCGGCATCGCGTCCGCCACCACGCTCGAGGAGGGCGCGCGTGCCAAGGCGCTGGTCTTCGACGCCACGGGCATCACCGACACCGCCGGCCTCGTCGCCCTGCAGGAGTTCTTCACCCCGCTCATGCGCCGCCTCGAGTCCTGCCCGCGCGTGGTCGTCATCGGCACGCCGCCCGAGCAGCGCACCGGGTCCGAGCGGATCGCCCAGCGCGCGCTCGAGGGCTTCACCCGCTCCCTCGGCAAGGAGATCGGCCGCGGCGGCACCGTCCAGCTCGTGTACGTCGCTCCTGCCGCCGACGGGGCGATCGCCTCCACGCTCGCGTTCCTGCTGTCCCCGAAGTCGGCGTACGTCTCGGGTCAGGTCGTCCGCATCGGTGCGCACGGCGCCGTGACCACCGACGAGGTGACCGACTGGACCCGCCCGCTGGCCGGCAAGGTCGCGCTCGTGACCGGCGCCAGCCGCGGCATCGGCGAGGAGATCGCCCGGGTCCTGCACCGTGACGGCGCGACGGTCGTCGGGGTCGACGTGCCGCAGGCCGCCAGCGAGCTGCAGACCCTCATGGGGGAGCTCGACGGCGACCACCTGGTCCTCGACATCACCGCCAAGGACGCCCCCCAGCGGATCGCCCACCACCTCCGCGAGCACCACGGCGGCGTCGACGTGGTGGTCCACAACGCCGGCATCACCCGTGACAGGAAGCTCGCCAACATGGCCGAGGACCGCTGGAGCAGCGTCGTCGCCGTCAACCTCACCGCACCCGAGCTGATCACCCGCGAGCTGCTCGACCAGGGCGTCGTCCACGCCGGCGGCCGCATCGTGGGCGTCGCATCGATCGCGGGCATCGCCGGCAACGTCGGCCAGACCAACTACGCGACGTCCAAGGCCGGGGTCATCGGCCTGGTCGACAGCCTCCGCGACGAGCTCCCCGACGGGATCACCGTGAACGCCGTCGCGCCCGGCTTCATCATCACGCAGATGACCGCCGCCGTCCCGTTCGCGACCCGCGAGGTCGGCCAGCGCCTCAACGCCATGGCGCAGGGCGGCCTGCCGGTCGACGTCGCCGAGACCATCGCGTGGTTCGCGTCCGCCGGCTCGGGCGCGGTCAACGGCAACGTGGTGCGCGTCTGCGGCCAGATGATGCTGGGCGCCTGATGACGGAGCCGAAGACCCTCACCGGCGAGCCGGGCGGGCTGACCACGCTCGTCCGCGCGGCGCTCCCGGCAGTCCCGGGCATCAACCGGCTGCCGGGGATCCGCAAGGGGTCCGCCCGCGACTTCACCGGCCTCGCGTACGCCCGCGAGGCGGCGGTCGTCGAGCGTGCCCGCGTGGACGCGTACGCCGACGTCTGCGGCTTCCCCCGCCGCGACGTCGTACCCGTCACCTTCCCGCACCTGCTGGCGTTCCCGCTCCACATGGCGGTCATGGGCGACCCGACCTTTCCCTACGCCGCGATCGGGATGGTCCACGTCGAGAACACGATCACCGCGCACCGCCCCATCGGCGTCGGCGAGGCGCTCGACGTGACCACCTCGGTCGCCGCGCCGCGCCCGCACGCCAGGGGCGTCCTGCTCGACTTCACCACCACCGTGTCCGCCGACGGCGAGACCGCGTGGGAGTCGACGTCGACCTACCTGCGCCGCGGCCGGTCCGTCGACGGTGACGCGGCGCCGGGCCTCGCGCTGCCCGACCCGCCGACCGGTGGGGTCGAGTGGCGCCTGCCAGGCGACCTCGGGCGCACGTACGCCGCAGTGTCGGGCGACGCGAACCCGATCCACCTCCACCCGCTGACCGCGAGGGCGCTGGGGTTCCCGCGCCAGATCGCCCACGGCATGTGGACCCTGGCGCGATCAGTCGCTGCGATCGAGAACCGGCTGCCCGACGCCGTCACGGTCGAGGTGGCGTTCAAGAAGCCGGTGCTGCTGCCGAGCACGGTCCGCTACGCCGCCCAACAGGACGACGCGGGCTGGACCTTCGCGATGACCAACCCGAGCGACGGCTCGCCGCACCTGCTCGGTCGCACGACCCCGGCCTGAGGCGGACGGTCCCGCGCCGCGCGCGTCAGCGGCGGGGGGTGCCGAACCGGATCGTCCTCAGCACGCCGCGGGCCGAGGTGGGCGCGCGGCCGAGACCCTGGGTGAACGTCGCCGTCGCCGGCGACCAGACCCCGAGGTCGCTCACCCCGTCGCCGTTCCAGTCGCCGGTGACCGGCAGGTCGCCGGCCGAGCCGAACGGGACGACCTCGAGCACCGAGAGCCCCGAAGCGTCGACGCTGCGCAGCGTGAAGGTGGCGGTCGCCTGGTCGAAGACCCCCAGGTCGGTCGTGCCGTTGCCGTCCCAGTCGCCGGTGACGGGCAGGTCGTCGGCATCGCCGAGCCAGACCGGGGTCGACGTCCCGTCGGCCATCCGCGGGTGGAACGTGCCGTCGGCGGGCCGTCGTACGCCGACCTCGGTGGTGCCGTTGCCGTCCCAGTCGCCGCTGATCGGCATGTCCGACGGCAGCCCCCACCTGATCCTGACGATCCCGGTCGGGGTCTTGAGCTTGAACCGGCTCACCTTGGGCGTGCGCACCCCGACGTCGAGCTGCCCGTCGCCGTTCCAGTCGCCGAGCAGCGGCTCGTCGTACGCCTTGCCGAACCGCACCGTCGCGCCCGAGTTGAAGACGAAGGACGACTTCTTCGCGCGGCGGAAGACCGCGACCTCGGAGACGCGGCCGCCGGTGTAGTCACCGGCGAGCGGCACGTCGACGCAGTTGAGCGACGTCTGGGCGCCGTCGCGGTAGGCGGCGCCGTTCAGCACGGCCGGGACCACGCTGCGGCCGACCTTCTCCTCGAAGTGCAGGTGCGACCCCGACGAGTTGCCGCTGTCGCCCAGCGTGCCGACCATCGCGCCCTGGTCGACGCGCTGGCCGACGGCCACCACGACGCTGGCGAGGTGGGCGTAGAGCGACGTCTCGTCGTTGCCGTGGTCGACGACCACCCAGCGGCCGTAGCCGCCCCTGGGCGTGACCTGCGCCGTCGTCACGACCCCGGCGGCGGCCGCCACGACGGGGGCACCGAGGTCCGGGTTGCGGTTCCAGTCGATGGCGTAGCGGCTCGGGCTGTGGCCGACCCGGGTGGCGCCGGTCCAGGTCTCCCCGCAGGGGAAGGGCATCTGGTACGCCGTGACGGGCGCGCGACGCGCGGCAGCCGGGGCCAGTGGTGCGAGCAGCGACAGGGCTGCAGCGGCTGCCACGAGCGCGGTCGTTCGGGGGGTCGGACCCATGGGTGAGCGTCCTCGTCACGGCGGGGGGTGGGGCGGCGCCACCGGTCCGTGCGGCCGTCCCACCAGTTGCATGGGTTCACCGCAGTCCCAGACGCCACACGAGCGCTCACAGGCTAGGGGCGTGCGACACGCCCGTCAGCGAAATGCCGGGAACTACATGGATGTAGTGCTATGCGCGGTCGTCGCGCAGCCGGATCAGGCCCTCCTGGGCGACCGTCGCCACCAGCTCGCCCGACTGCGCGAACACCCGGGCCAGCGCGAGGCCGCGGGCGCCGCCGGCGAACGGCGAGAACTGGTCGTAGAGCCACCACTCGTCGGCGCGGAAGGGCCGGTGGAACCAGATCGTGTGGTCGAGCGACGCGGGCTGGAGCCGTGGCGAGGCGATGTGGATGCCGTGCGGCACCAGCGCGGCGCCCAGCAGGGTGAGGTCGCTCGCGTAGGTGAACGCCGCCTGCTGGAGCGTGGGATCCGCGGCGAGCTCACCGTCGACCTTGATCCAGAGCCGGGCCCGGGCCGGCTGCTCGGGGTCCTCGGGCAGCCCCTGGCCGGTGACCCCCACGTGCCGGATGTCGAGCGCCGCCCACTCCCGCTCCCACTGGTCGGCCACCTCGGGGCCGCGCGAGCGGGCCAGCTCCACCAGCGGCATCCCCTGCTCGGGGCTCGGCACCTCCGGCATCCTGTCCTGGTGCTCGAGGCCCGGCTCGGGGATCTGGAAGTCGGCGGTCATGAAGTAGATCGGCCGGCCGTGCTGGCGCGCCGACACCCGCCGGGTCACGAACGACCGCCCGTCGCGGATCCGCTCCACGTCGTAGACGATCGGCACGGTCGTGTCACCGGGGCGGAGGAAGTAGGAGTGCAGCGAGTGCAGCACGAACTGGCTCTCGACGCTGCGGGTGGCGGCGACGACCGCCTGCGCGGCCACCTGACCGCCGAAGACCCGCTGGCGCTCGGTGCGCGCCTGCGCACCGCGGTAGAGGTCGACCTCGAGGCGCTCGAGGTCGAGCAGGGTCGCCAGCTCGTCGGCACTGCCCGCCATCAGCGGCCGTCCCAGCCGCCGGCGTCGTCGCCGTTGTCCTTGGACTGGTCGTCGAGGTCAGCCAGGAACGCCTCGAAGTCGCGGCCGATCTCCTCACCCGTCGGGAGCGGGCCGTCGCCGGCCAGCAACGACGTACCGGCCGCCTCGGCCTCGCGGAAGGAGTCGTACTGCTGCTCGAGCCCGCGCACGACGTCGCCGACCTCGTCGTGGGTCGAGAGGTAGCGGTCGACCTCGGCCTCGGTGATCTCGGCCGCCTCGCGGAGGTCGCCGAGGTCGATGGTGAGGTGGCCGCCGATCTCGAGGTGCTCCAGCAGCACCAGGGCGGCCTGCGGGTACTCCATCTGGGCCAGGTAGTGCGGGATGTGGGCGACGAAGCCGAGCGCGTCGATGCCCCACTCCCCCAGCCGGATCTCCAGCAGCGCCTGCGCGCTCGCCGGGACGCGCAGCTCGCCCTGCCACGGGCTCTCACCGGGGACGAGCTCGGGGCGGTTGGCGTGCGGCGTGATGGCGATCGGACGGGTGTGCGGCACGGCCATCGGCACGGCGCCCATGCTCACCACCCGGCTCACGTCGAAGCGCTCGACGACCTCACGGACGGCGCGCGCGAAGGCCTCCCACCGGATGTCGGGCTCCGGTCCGGCGAGCAGCAGGAACGGCGTACCGCCGGTGTCGCGCAGCGCGCGCACGACCAGCCGGGGCGCCTCGTAGTCGGTGTAGTGGTCACGGACGAAGGTGACCGGGGGTCGGCGGGCGCGGTAGTCGTGCAGCGCGTCGACGTCGAAGGTGGCGACCACCTTGCCCTCGCCCAGGTCGGACAGGTGCCGGGCAGCCAGCTCCGCGGACTTGCCCGCGTCGAGGAAACCGGTGAGGACGACGACGAGGGTGAGGTCACCGGCATCGGCGAGCACCTCGGCGTCGTCGACGATGTGCACGAGTCGGTCGGCCATGGCTAGAGCCTAGTGAGTCATTGCTCGTGACCCGACACACACCCGCCCTGGTGGGCAGGCGTTGTTACTCAGGGGTAACGTGAGCGCACCCTGTCCCCTCACCGCCTGGGAGTAGCCCGTGTCCCGACCACAGCGCGAGGTCGTCTTCGTCGACGGCGTGCGCACCCCGTTCGGCAAGGCCAAGGGCCAGTACGCCGAGACGCGCGCCGACGACCTCGTCATCAAGAGCATCCGCGAGCTGCTCCGGCGCAACCCGACCCTGCCTCCCGAGCGGGTGGACGAGGTGGCGATCGCCGCCACCACCCAGATCGGCGACCAGGGCCTCACGCTCGGCCGCACCGCCGCGCTGCTGGCCGGACTGCCGCAGAGCGTGCCCGGCTACTCCATCGACCGCATGTGCGCGGGCGCGATGACGGCGGTCACCAACACTGCGTCGGGCATCGCCTTCGGTGCCTACGACGTCGCCATCGCCGGCGGCGTCGAGCACATGGGCCGCCACCCGATGGGCGAGGGCGTCGACCCCAACCCGCGCATCCTGTCCGAGCGGATCGTCAACCCCGACGCACTCGTCATGGGCAAGACCGCGGAGAACCTGCACGACCGCTACCCCACCATCACCAAGCAGCGCGTGGACGAGTACGCCGTCCGCAGCCAGCAGAGGACGAAGGCCGCCTACGACGCCGGGAAGATCCAGCCCGACCTCGTGCCCGTCGCGACCCGCTCGGCCGACGCCGGCTGGGGCCTGGCCACGACCGACGAGCCGATGCGCCCCGAGACGACGATGGAGTCGCTCGCGAGCCTCAAGACCCCCTTCCGCTCGCACGGCAACGTCACCGCCGGCAACGCCGCGGGCATCAACGACGGCGCCACCGCTGCGCTGCTGGCCGACGAGGAGACCGCGCGCGAGCTCGGCCTCCCCGTCAAGATGCGCCTGGTCACCTACGCCTTCGTCGGCGTGGAGCCCGAGGTGATGGGCGCCGGCCCGATCCCGGCGACCGAGAAGGCCCTCCGGCTCGCCGGCCTCACGATCGACGACATCGAGGCCTTCGAGGTCAACGAGGCGTTCGCCGTGCAGGTGCTCGCGTTCCTCGAGCACTACGGCATCGCCGACGACGACGTGCGGGTGAACCCGTACGGCGGCGCGATCGCGATGGGGCACCCGCTGGCCTCGTCCGGCGTACGCCTGATGAACCAGCTGGCGCGCCAGTTCGAGGAGCGTCCCGAGGTCCGCTACGGCCTCACCACCATGTGCATCGGCATCGGCATGGGCGGCACCGTGATCTGGGAGAACCCCCACTGGACCGGCAACGCCTCGAACGAGGGAGCAGACAAGTGAGCGACATCTTCGAGCGCGCGCAGGCGATCGTGTCCGACGCCGAGCGCGTCACGCAGGCCCACCTGCGCACCGTCACCCTGCCGGGCGCGACCATCGGCCTGATCACCCTCGACAACGGCGAGGACCACACCAGGCCCAACACCTTCGGACCCGCCTCGCTGCTCGCGCTCAACACCGCGATCGATGCGGCGCTGGCCGACGACGCGATCGACGCGATCGCGGTGACGGGCAAGCCGTTCATCCTGGCGGCCGGCGCCGACCTCACCGCGATCCAGGGCGGCGGCCCCGACGCCGTACGCACGGTCGCCGAGCTCGGGCACGCGGTGTTCCGCAAGCTGCAGGACGGCGGCAAGCCGTCGTTCGGCCTGGTCAACGGCCTCGCCCTCGGCGGCGGCCTCGAGGTGGCGCTGCACTGCACCTACCGCACCGTCATGGACTCCGCCCCGGCCCTCGGCCTGCCGGAGGTCATGCTCGGCCTGGTCCCCGGCTGGGGCGGCGCGTGGCTCGTGCCCAACCTCGTCGGTGCCGACAAGGCCGTGACGCTGATCGTCGAGAACCCGCTCAACCAGGGCAGGACGCTGGGCGGGCAGGCGGCGTACGACTTCGGGCTCGCCGACGCGGTCTTCAACGGCGCCGACTTCCTCGAGCAGTCCCTGCTCTGGGCGGCGTCCGTGCTCCGCGGCGAGACCGTCGTCGAGCGCGCCGAGGTGGACCGGGGCGAGGCGTGGGACGCGGCGATCGAGCGCGCCCGCGGCATCGTCGCGGCCAAGACCGGCGGCGGCTCCCCCGCCGCGGCCAAGGCCGTCGAGCTCATCGCCGCAGCGCGTGACACCGACCGCGACACCGGCTTCGCGGCCGAGGACGACGCCCTCGAGGCGATGTCGCAGACCGCCGAGCTGCTTGCCTCGCTCTACTCGTTCGACCTCGTGCAGAAGCGGGCCAAGCGGCCCGCCGGCGCGCCCGACAAGTCGCTCGCCCGCCCGGTGACCAAGGTGGGCATCGTGGGTGCCGGCCTGATGGCGAGCCAGCTCGCGCTGCTCTTCGTACGACGCCTCGAGGTGCCGGTCGTGCTGACCGACCTCGACCAGGAGCGCGCCGACAAGGGCGTCGCCTACGTCCACGCCGAGATCGACAAGCTGCTCGCCAAGGGTCGCATCAACCAGGACAAGGCCAACCGCCACAAGGCGCTGGTGTCCGGCGAGACCGACAAGCAGGTGGCCTTCGGCGACGCCGACTTCGTGATCGAGGCCGTCTTCGAGGAGATGTCGGTCAAGAAGACCGTCTTCGCCGACGTCGAGAAGGTCGTGAGTGCCGAGTGCGTGCTGGCGACCAACACCTCGTCGCTGTCGATCACCGAGATGGCCGCCGACCTCGAGCACCCCGAGCGGGTCGTGGGCTTCCACTTCTTCAACCCCGTCGCGGTGATGCCGCTGCTGGAGATCGTCAAGGGCGACGCGACCGACGACGCCACGCTGGCGACCGCGTTCGCCACCGGCAAGGCGCTGAAGAAGACGACGATCCTGGTCAAGGACAGCCCGTCGTTCATCGTCAACCGGCTGCTCGGCCGCTTCATGAGCGAGGTCGGTCGCATCGTCGACGAGGGCACCTCCGTCGGCGTCGCCGACAGTGCCTTCGCCGGCATCGCGCCGATGCCGCCGTTCGTGCTGCTCTCGCTGGTCGGCCCGGCCATCGCCCTGCACAACAACGAGACGCTGAAGGGTGCGTTCCCCGACCGCTTCTACGTCTCCCCCGCCCTCGAGCGCATCGTCGCGGCGCGGAAGGGTGCCTACTACGGCCCCGACGGCCGCCTCGACCCCGAGGTGGAGGAGCTGCTCGAGAAGCCGGCCTCCCCCGTCGTGCTCACGGCCGAGGAGGTCCGGGAGCGGACGCTGTCGGGCCTGGCCGAGGAGGCGCGCCTGATGCTCGACGAGGGCGTCGTCGCGGCCCCGCAGGACATCGACCTGGCGATGATCACCGGCGCCGGGTTCTCGTTCTGGAACGGCGGGCTGACCTTCATGCTCGACGTCGCGGGCATCTCGGAGAAGGCGACCGGCAAGCGCTTCCACTGACCCCTCGAGCGGGCGCATCCTGACGCCCACAGCCCGTCGAGTCGGCGCATCCTGCGGGAGGATGCGCCGACTCGGCGTCATTTCGGGGTCAGGACGCGCCGCCTCGAGGTCAGGGCTGGGGGTCCGCCGCGGGGTCGGCGGCGCGGGTGTGCTTGTCGTAGTCCCCGCGGCCGAGCCGGCTGTGGGAGCGGCCGTAGGCGAAGTAGACGACGAGCCCGATGGCCATCCAGACCAGGAAGCGGAACCAGGTCTCGGCGATCAGGTTGAGCATCAGGTAGCCGCACAGCAGCACCGACGCGGTGGCGACGACGTAGATCCCCGGCACCCGGAACGCGCGGTGCAGGTCAGGGCGCGTCCGGCGCAGGATCAGCACGCCCACGCTCACGAGCATGAAGGCGAAGAGCGTGCCGATGCTGACCAGGTCGCCCAGCGTCTCGAACGGCACGAAGCCGGACAGCAGCGAGACCATGATCGCGGTCACCGCGGTGATGCGGTACGGCGTACCGAACGTCGGGTGGACCTTGGCCAGGCCGACGGGCAGCAGCCCGTCGCGGGCCATCGCGAAGGCGACCCGCGTCTGGCCCATCATCAGGATCAGCACGACGACGGTCAGCCCGATCGTGGCCCCGATCGCGATCAGGTCCGAGATCCAGTGCAGCCCGACGTTCTCGAACGCCGTCGCGAGCGGAGCGGCGTCCTCGGGGTCGATGTCCTGGTAGGACTGCATGCCGGTGATCACCAGGGAGACCGCGATGTAGAGGAACGTCACGATGGCGAGCGACGCCAGCACCCCGATCGGGACGTTGCGCTGCGGGTCCTTGGTCTCCTCGGCGGTGGTCGCGACGACGTCGAACCCGATGAAGGCGAAGAACACGATCGCGGCTCCGGCGATCACACCGGCGATCCCGAAGACCGCCGGCTCGAGGCCGAAGATCGAGGTGATCAGCGGGGTCTTCCAGACGGAGGCGTCCGCGCCGGCGGAGGGCTGGCTCGGCGGGATGAAGGGGGTCCAGTTGGACGTCTTGACGTGCGCGATCCCGACGATGATCACCAGGGCGACCACGCTCAGCTTGATCGCCACCACGATCTGGTTGACCCGGCTGGAGAGCTTGATGCCGCCGATCAGGACCGAGGCGCAGACCAGGGTGATCACGATGGCCGGGAGGTTGACCACGCCGTCGCTGGCGGAGGCCAACGACGCCGGGATCTCCAGCGCTGTGCCGTCCAGCAGGGACTGGAGGTAGCCGGAGAAGCCGACGGCCAGCGCCGAGGCCCCGACAGTGAACTCGAGCACGAGGTCCCAGCCGATGATCCAGGCGATCAGCTCGCCGAACGTGGCGTAGGAGAACGTGTAGGCGCTCCCCGCGACCGGGACCGTCGAGGCGAACTCGGCGTAGCAGAGCGCCGCGAGCGCGCAGGCCAGTCCGGCGATGAGGAACGACAGCGAGATGGCCGGTCCGGCGTTGGTCGCGGCGACCAGGCCGGTGTAGACGAAGATGCCGGCTCCGATGATGACGCCGACGCCGAAGATCGTGAGGTCGAGGGCACCGAGGTTCTTCTTGAGGCGGTGCTCGGGCTCCTCGGTCTCGGCGATCGACTGCTCGACTGACTTGGTCCGGAAGAGACTCATCCCAGCAAGGTAGACCCGACCGGCCCTCCCGCGCCTCCTGGTCTCGCGTGTCGCGCGCGACCCAACCTTCCGGGGTGCTGGGATCGTCGGTAGGGGTGAGCACCCCCGAGCAGTCAGGACCCAGCGATGCCACGACGAGATCCGGCAGCCTTCGCCGAGTTCGTCGCTGCCCGATCGGCCTCGCTGCACCGCACGGCGTACCTCCTGGTCGGCGACCGTGGCCTCGCCCAGGACCTGCTCCAGGAAGCGCTCACCAAGACGTACGTCGCGTGGCCGAGGCTGCGCGACCCGGGCAAGGCCGAGGCCTACACGCGCAAGGCGATCACGACCACGGCGATCACCTGGTACCGCCGCCGCAGCTGGGGCGAGCGTCCCGTCGACACCGTGCCCGAGCGTGTCGGGGTCGGTCACGACGACGACGTGGCCACCCGCGACCTGCTCTGGCAGGCCCTGCAGGCCCTGCCCCCGCGCCAGCGCGCCGCGATCGTGCTCCGCTTCTACGAGGACCTCACCGAGGTCCAGACCGCGGCGGTCCTCGGCTGTGCCGTCGGCACCGTCAAGAGCCAGGTCTCCGACGGCCTCCGCACTCTCCGCACCCGCCTCGGCGACCGGATCGCCGACTCCGACATCTTCCCCGCCGACCCGCTGGAGGTGACCCGATGACCGGGCTGCTGAACGACCTGATGCGCGACCGTGCCGACCACCTCGAGGCGCCGGAGGTCGACCTCGCCGCCGTCACCCGCGACGGCGAGCGGGCCGTACGCCGCCGCCGTACCGCCGTCGTCGGGGGCGTGGCTGCGGCATCCTTGGTGGCCGTGGTCTCCGGAGCCGCCCTGGTCGGCGGCGCGGGGCGGTGGCGACGGGGAGGTCGCGACCAGCCCCCCGGCCGGAGCACGCCCCCTGACCTGGACGACCGGGCGCACGCTGCACACGGCGGGTGGGGAGTCCGTCGACCTCGCCGGCGAGGTCCGGGCCTGGGTGTGGGTCGGCGACGACGTGGTCTACACCGATCCCGGCCACCGCGTGCACCTCTGGCGGGACGGCCGCGACCAGGTCGTCGGCGAGACCGCGCCGCCGGACACCGACCTCGCCGAGGTCGTCTCCGACGGCACGTCCGTCGCCTGGGTCGGCGCCGACCGGCGGGTCGTGCGCTACGACGTGACCGACGGGGCCACCGTGCGGGGACCGGCCCTGCCGGGCGAGCGGCCCCGGGTGACGGCGATCGACGGCGCCGAGGTCTACCTCGCCGACTCCGCCGGGGTGTACGCCTGGCGGTCGACGGAGCCGGACCGCTACGAGACGCTCGGCACCGACCCCGGCGCCGTCGTCCTGGACGCCGAGTCCGGCACCCTGGTGCGCACCGCCCCGTTCCGGACGATCCTCCTCGAGCGCGAGGGCACGACGCTCCACGTGTCCGCGCGCGAGTTCGCCGACCTGTCCCCCGACGCCCGCCTGGTGTCGCTGGAGGACGGGGACGTCGGCAAGGTGGTCGACACCACCACGGGCGAGGAGGTGACGCTCGACCACGGCCACGAGTGGGCGGTCGGCTACCAGTGGCTCGGCCCGACGACGGTGGCGACGCTCGCCTTCGACGGCACGGACGACGAGGCGTCGATGGACGGCTGGCTCCTGACGTGCGACGCGGTCACGGGCGACTGCTCACCGGCCGAGCACATGGGCGGGGTCGGTGAGTTCCAGCTGCCGGCCGGGCTGCACTTCACCGCCCCCTGAGCCGATCAGGCGGTGTGGTCGACCTCGACGACAGTGGGCGTGAGCCCGCTGTCGAGGGCGGTGACGTCCTCGACGATCGACCGGGCGAGGGTCTGCGCGTCGAGGCCGATGCGCGCGAGGATCACGTCGCGCTTGGCGTGGTCGAGGAACTCCTGCGGGATGCCGTGCAGGCGGAACGGCGTACGCACGCCGGCGTCGTTGAGGGCCTGCAGGAGCGTCGCGCCGCAGCCGCCGACACGGCCGTTGTCCTCGACGCTCACCACGAGCCGGTGCTCGCGCGCGAGGTCGATCAGGGCGGGGTCGACCGGCTTGACCCAGCGCGGGTCCACGACCGTGACGCCGATGCCCTGGTCGGTGAGCCGCGCGGCGACCTCGACGGCCGTGGTCGCCATCGAGCCGACCGCGACGACGAGCACGTCGGGGTCGCCCGAGCGGACGAGCACGTCGGCGCCTCCGGCGCGGTCGATCGCCGGCACGTCCGCGGGGGGCGGGCCCTTGGGGAACCGGACGACCGTCGGGGCGTCGTCGACAAGCGACGGCCTCGTCGAGCAGCTCGTGCAGCCGGGTGACGTCGCGGGGCGCGGCGAGCCGCAGGCCGGGCACGACCTGGAGGATCGACATGTCCCACATGCCGTTGTGGCTCGCGCCGTCGTCACCGGTGACACCCGAGCGGTCGAGCACGAAGGTGACGCCGCACTTGTGCAGCGCGACGTCCATCAGGACCTGGTCGAAGGCGCGGTTGAGGAAGGTCGCGTAGACCGCGAAGACGGGGTGGAGGCCACCCATCGCCAGCCCGGCGGCGGAGGTGACGGCGTGCTGCTCGGCGATGCCGACGTCGAAGGTGCGCTCGGGGTACTTCTCGGCGAACACGTCGAGGCCGACGGGGTGCATCATCGCCGCGGTGATCGCGACGACGTCCTCGCGGCGGGCGCCCAGGTCGACGATCGCCTCGGAGAAGTGGTCGGTCCAGATCTTGCCCTTGGGCTTCTCCGCGCCGGTCTGCACGTCGAAGGGCCCGGGCGCGTGGAACTGGTCGGCCTCGTGGCGCAGGGCGGGGTCGTAGCCCTGGCCCTTGCGGGTGAGCGCGTGGACGATGACGGGTCCGTCGAAGCGCTTGGCGTTGGTCAGCGCCTGCTCCATCGCGACCCGGTCGTGGCCGTCGACCGGGCCGACGTACTTGAGGCCGAGGTCCTCGAACAGGCCCTGCGGGGCGAGCGCGTCCTTCATCCCCTTCTTGACGGCGTGGAGGGCGTCGTAGGCCGCGTGCCCGACGCCGGGGACGGCGTTGAGCCGCTTCTTGACCAGGTCGAGGACCTGCTCGTAGCGCGGGTTGGTGCGCAGCGAGGTGAGCGCGGTGGCGAGCCCGCCGATGGTCGGGGTGTAGGACCGCTCGTTGTCGTTGACGACGATGACGAGGCGGCTCCGCTTCGCGATCGCGATGTTGTTGAGGGCCTCCCAGGCCATGCCCCCGGTGAGGGCGCCGTCGCCGATCACCGCGACGACGTGGCGGTCCTCACCCCGGATGGCGTAGGCCTTGGCCAGCCCGTCGGCGTAGGACAACGCCGTGGAGGCGTGGGAGTTCTCGACGATGTCGTGCTCGGACTCGGCCTGGCTGGGGTAGCCGCTGAGGCCGCCCTCCTTGCGCAGGGTGGCGAAGTCGGCGTGACGACCGGTGACGAGCTTGTGCACGTAGGACTGGTGGCCGGTGTCGAAGACGACCCGGTCGCGCGGGGACTCGAAGACCCGGTGGATGGCCAGGGTCAGCTCGACCACGCCGAGGTTGGGCCCGAGGTGCCCCGAGTTCGTCGCGACGGTGCGGATCATCAGGTCGCGGATCTCGGCGGCGAGCTCGTCGAGCTGCTCCGCGGAGAGCCCGCGGAGGTCGCTCGGGGAGGCGATCGAGTCGAGGAGAGCCATAGGTCGGGAGTCTATTTCATGGACGGTCGATGACCGCCACCGCCGGCTCGTGGAGGCTCCCCAGCCACAGCCGCCCGTCGTGCTCCCGGACGCCGGTGACCATGTGGTAGCCGGCGCCGCGCTCGGGTCCCGGCAGGTCGAGGTCGTGCACGAGCCGACCGTCGTCGTCGTAGGCCTGCACGCGGATCGTCCGCGCGGGCTTGGGCTGCAGGGCCTCCGGGATCCGCGTGACCGCCCTGCGCAAGGGCATCGGCGCCGTGCCGAGCCGCTCGACGAGGCCGTCGACCGGGCTCGCGACCGCCACCCAGATCAGGCCGTCGCTGCCCCGGCTGATGTTGTCGGGGTAACCCGGGAGGTCCGTGACGAGGTGGTCGCGCTCCCCCGCGCGCGGGCCGGTCAGCCACAGGCGTACGACGGTGCGGCCGCGGCACTCGGCCACGGCGACGTAGGACTCGTCGGCGGCGAGCGCGACGCCGTTGGCGAACGCCAGTCCCGTGAGCACCACCTCGACCGAGCCGTCGGGGTCGAGGCGCAGCAGCCGGCCGGTGCGGGTGTGCTGGACGAAGTCGTCCTTCCACTGCTCCACGCCGTAGTGCAGCGAGGAGTCGCTGAACCAGACCGTGCCGTCCCCGGCGACCGCGGCGTTGTTGCAGAACCTCATCGGCTCACCGTCGACCTCGCCCACGAGCACGTCGACGGCACCCGTCACGGGTGACACCCGCAGCACGCCCCGCTTCGCGTCGCAGACCAGGAGGTCGCCGCCGGGCAGGAGCTCGATGCCCAGCGGGCGGCCGCCGGTGTCGGCGACCCGGCGGGTGCTGCCCGTCGCGGGGTCGAGCGCCCAGATCGCCCCGTCCTCGGTGCCGGTGAAGACCGTGCCGTCGGGCGCGACGAGCACGTCCTCCGCGCCCATCGACGGGACGGGGTGGACGGTGAGCGTCTGGGCGGTCATGGCGCCATGGTGGCGTAGAGATCGCTGCGGAGGAAGGCCGGGATGATGGCTTCGGCCCCCTTCGTGACCCGCAGGTCGGCGGTCGTGTCCGGATCTACGAAGACGATCTGCCGGCCCTCCCTGCAGTCGATGTCATCGTCGGTGAGGTCGACTGCGGCCGCGTAGACCCACATCCGGTCCCAGGTGCCGTGCGAAGCCCGGTGGTCGTTGGCGAAGGCGCCGACCTCGTGCAGCTCCTCGGGGTCCAGGTGGACGCCGGTCTCCTCCGCCAGCTCGCGCAGCGCGCCGGACAGAGGTTGCTCGTCACCCTCGAGGTGGCCGCCGGACAGCCCCCAGCAGTCCGGGTCGATCCGCGGGTGCTCGTCGCGCTCCTGCAGCAGGATCCACCCGCGGCGGTCGACGAGGATCACGCCGGCGAAGCCGCGCGCGTCGGCCGGTGGGGTCGGGGTGTGATCGGCGGCCCAGGTCTCGAGCGTCTCCAGCACCAGCTCGGTGGAGTGCACCAGAGGCAGCTCACGCACGGACGCCGGGTCGACGAACACGATCTGACGGCCCTCCCGACAGTCCACGTCACCGTTGCCGAGCTCGGTGGGCGCGACGAACGCGTGGTAGCGGAAGCGCCCGTGCGGCGTCTCGACCCGGAACTCGCCCAGGTCGTGCAACACCTCGGCTCGCACCTCGATTCCGGTCTCCTCGGAGAGCTCGCGGACCGCACCCTGCCGAGGCGTCTCGCCGACCTGGAGCCCGCCCCCCGGGAAGCACCAGGTGTCGGGCCAGACCGGCGCGCGCTCGTCGCGCTCCTGCATCAGGAACCACCCGCGGGGATCGACGAGCGTCAGGCAGACGAAGTCGCCGCGGTCCTGGTCGGCCCGCCACGTCAGCACGTCGGGCAGCGTGAGGCGCACCGCCTGGTGGAGCTCCGCCTCGGCAAAGCACCCGGGATCGACGAACCGCACCTGCCGGCCCTCCCCGCAGACGAGGTCGTCGTCGGCGACGTCGAGACGGACGGCGAACAGCTCGAACTCGTCGGCCTCCCCGCACGAGTCGCTGCGGAAGCGGTGCGTGCCGAGCGAGGTGAGCGACGCCGGGTCGACCACCAGCGAGGTCTCCTCCTCCAGCTCCCGGACCGCGGCGGACACGAAGTCCTCACCGTTCTCGAGATCACCGCCGGGGTAGCCCCACGTGTCGGGGTCGTGAAGGGCGTCGCTGCCACGCTCCTGCATGAGCAAGCGCCCGAACACGTCGACGACTGCGACGGCGGCGAAGCGATGCATCCGGCGACCCTAGCGAGCGTTCACATCCGCACGCGGTAGCGACGCCCCCGCAGCGCGTCCTCGACCAGCCCCACCTCGCGTCGTACGCCGAGCAGGCGGGCGTCCTCGAGCTGGAAGGTCTGCACCGCCGCCAGGACGACCGCCTCGTCGGCCACGTCCTTCAGGTCGCCGCGGATCTCGCTGAGACCCCGGCGGGTCGCCAGCTGCTGCGCCTCGACGTGGAGCACGGCGAAACGGGCGAGGACCACGACGTGGCGGCGCAGGCCGGAGAAGCGGCGGTAGTCGGGCGGGCACAGGTCGAGCAGCCAGCTGGCCGCCGTGGCCTCCCAGTCGGGTGCGTCGGGGGGCCGCACCTGTCGCGGCCAGCCCGGGGGCGCGACGCCCGCGTGGCCCTGCGGCGGGGTCGGCCGTTGGCGGGGTTGGGGGGCGGGGAACACCTCGCCAGTCTATCGAACATGTGTTCGCTTGCACATCAGACGGGCGGGTGCTCGCGGGCGAAACGGTCCTCGAGGAACGCGAGGTCGGGGTCGCGCAGGCCGGCCGCGTCGTGGCGCCACCAGACGTCCGGGTACACCAGGCGCCCGGTCATCCAGTCGGCGTACGAGTCGAACCGCACCACCTGGAAAGCCGCCTCGGGCGTGCGCCGCGACGGCGGCTCCAGGCCGTACGCGCCGGCTCGCTCGAAGCCGCGGGAGCCGTAGAAGGCCGGGCTGCCCTCGAGGAACAGCGCGGGACGGCCCGAGGCGCGTGCCGCCCCGACCGCAGCCGTGACGAGGGCCGTGCCGATCCCGGCGCCCTGGTGGTCCGGCAGCGTGCTCAGCGGGCTCAGCATCGCGACGTCCACCAGCTCGCGGCGCGCGTCGAGCCAGCAGTGGCTGACCCCCACGTGACCCACGACCTCGTCGCCGACGACGGCGACCAGCTCGGCCAGCACGAGACCCGCGTCGCGCACCTCGGCCCACAGGTCGGCGACCTTGTCGCCCTCCTCCGGGTCGGCGGCGCCGAAGGCAGCGCGGACGACGGCGCCGATCGCTCGGTCGTCGGCGCGGGTGGCGGGGCGGATCGCGACGTCCACGGTCACCCCGCCAGGAAGGACCAGCGCACCTCGCGCTCGTCGTTGTCGACGTTGAGGTCGACCAGGCAGATGCTCTGCCAGGTCCCGAGCGCGAGCCGCCCGCCCAGGACCGGGACGGTGCAGTGGGGCGGCACGATCGCGGGCATCACGTGCGAGCGACCGTGGCCCGGGGAGCCGTGGCGGTGGCGCCACCGGTCGTCGAGGGGCAGCAGGTCGCGGAGGGCCGCCAGCAGGTCGTCGTCCGACCCGGCGCCGGTCTCGATGACCGCGATGCCGGCGGTCGCGTGCGGGACGAACACCTGCAGCAGCCCGTCGCCCCGGTCGGCGACGAACTCGACGGCGTCCTGCGTCAGGTCGAGCACGACCTCGTCGCTGCCGGTGCGATAGGTGCGGGTCTCACTGTGCATCGCGCAGCGCCTCCTCGATCCGCTCCACCTTCGCGGTCAGCTGGCCGTCGTACCCGGGTCGGATGTCGGCCTTGAGCACCAGGCCGACGCGCGGTGACGCCGCCGAGACCGCGTCGACGGCCCGCTTGACCACGGCCATCACCTCGTCCCACTCCCCCTCGATGTTGGTGAACATCGCGTTGGTCTCGTGGGGCAGCCCGGACTCGCGGACCACCCGGACGGCAGCCGCCACCGCGTCGGTGACGGAGCCGGTCGGGTCGCTGGACATCGGTGACAGGGAGAAGGCGACGATCATGCCCGCCACGCTAGGGCACCCGCCTCGCGCCGCCCCCCGGGCCACCCCGGCGGGTGGAACGACCCATCCGGCGCCGTGCCTACGTTCGAAGCACCAGTGACCGGCCCTCCCCCGGAGGGCCCCAACGAAGGGACACCGCGTGCCTGACGTCACCGCAAGCTCCGGCCTGCTCAGCTCCACCAAGGTCCACGTCGAGGACTCCGGCGGCTCCGGCCGCCCCGTCGTCCTCATCCACGGCTGGCCCCTGTCCGGCGAGTCGTGGAGCGAGCAGGTCGGCCCCCTGAGCGCCGCCGGCTACCGGGTCGTGGCCTACGACCGCCGCGGCTTCGGACGCAGCGACAAGCCGTCCAAGGGCTACGACTACGACACGCTGGCCGACGACCTCGACGGGATCCTGTCCGAGCTGGAGCTCACCGACGTCACCCTCGTCGGCTTCTCGATGGGTGGCGGCGAGGTGGCCCGCTACATCGCCCGCCACGGACAGGACCGGCTCCACTCGGTGGTGTTCGCGGCCGCCGTCCCGCCGTACCTGCTCAAGGGCGACGACAACCCCGACGGCCCGCTGACCGAGGAGGCCGCCGCGGAGATGACGAAGGGGCTCGAGGAGGACCGCACCACGTTCTTCGACGGCTTCACCCGCGACTTCTTCTCCGCCAACGGCGACCTCAAGGTCACCGAGGAGCAGCGTCAGGAGGCCATCGCGATGTGCCACCAGAGCGACCAGAAGGCCGCGCTGGGGTGCATGGAGGCCTTCGGGACGACGGACTTCCGCGACGACCTGACGAAGATCACCGTCCCGACACTGGTCATCCACGGCGACAGCGACGGCACGGTCCCGTTCGACGGCTCGGGCCGGCGCACCCACGAGGCGATTCCCGGCTCGGAGCTCGTCGTCGTCCAGGACGCGCCCCACGGGTTCAACGTGAGCCACGCCGAGGAGTTCAACCGGTCGCTGCTGGACTTCCTGGCGCGCTGACGATCAGGCCTCGGTGCCCTGCTCGGGCAGGGACCCGTCCGGGGCCGGCGTCCCGCCCTCGCAGCTGACCCCGAACTCCGGGGCGGTGTGCCCGTCGCCGTACTCCTCCAGGAAGAGCGCGAGGCGGCGGTCGTCGGCGCCGTCGAGCCGGAGCTGGGCCCCCCACACCGTCACCACGACGGGCGCGGTCAGGCCCTCGCGCGGCGACATGATGCCGTTGTCGGGCAGCTGCTCGGCCAGCGCCGCCCGGTCGTCGTCGGACAGGTCGGGGTCGTGCGTGATCCACACCGTGCCGTGCTCGAGGTCGTGGACGGCGTTCTCGTCACGGACCGGCTCGTCGTAGACGCCGCAGGCCAGCCAGATCGGCGCATGGGCCCCGCCGGCAGGCGGGTCCTGCGGGTAGCTGACGTCGTCCGTCGTGTGCGCGCGGTCGGTGATCTCCCACGTCTCGACGAGCGTCAGGTCGAGGGCGCGCTGGGCCCGCTCCTCGCCCCGGAGCGCCTGGTCGACCAGCGGGGCGACGAGGGCGGCGCCGAGCACCAGCGCGGAGGCCACGGCGGCCAGGACGAGCGGGAGGCTGCGCCTCGGCCGCTGCTCCTCGACCGGCGCGTACGACGCCTCGGGCGGGTCGTACGACACCTCCGGCGGACCGTCGACGGCCGGCTCGGTCTCCCCCGGGCCTGCGGGACCGGGCGGGGTGTCGGCGTCGCTCACCGCGTCAGGCTACCGACGGATGGGTGAGGAACGACGAACGGCCGCCGGCCCCACGCTCGTGGGGTCGACGGCCGTCGGTGTCTCGCGACGGGCGCAGCGACGGACGCTGCGTCGCGTCAGCCGCGCAGCAGGTTGCGCAGGACGTACTGCATGATCCCGCCGTTGCGGTAGTAGTTGGCCTCGCCCGGGGTGTCGATCCGGACGGTGGCCTCGAACTCGCTGGCCTCGCCGTGCGCCTGGTCGGTGCCGGGCGCGGGCTCCACCTTGACCGTGACGGTCTTCGGCGTGGTGCCGTCGTTGAGCTCGGTGATGCCGCTGATCGAGATGATCTCGGCGCCGGTGAGGCCCAGGTCGTCGGCGGTCTTGCCGTCGGGGAACTGCAGCGGGATGACGCCCATGCCGATGAGGTTCGAGCGGTGGATCCGCTCGTAGGACTCGGCGATGACGGCCTTCACGCCCAGCAGCGCGGTGCCCTTGGCGGCCCAGTCGCGCGACGAGCCGGAGCCGTACTCCTTGCCGGCCAGGACGACCAGCGGGGTGCCGGCCTCCTGGTAGCTCTGGCTGGCCTCGTAGACGCTGGTGACCTCTCCGTCCTTGGTGAAGTCCTTCGTCACGCCGCCCTCGGTGCCCGGCGCGATCTGGTTGCGCAGGCGGATGTTGGCGAACGTGCCGCGGATCATGACCTCGTGGTTGCCGCGGCGCGAGCCGTAGGAGTTGAAGTCGCGCTGCTCGACGCCGTGCTCGGCGAGGTAGTGGCCGGCGGGGCTGTCCTTCTTGATCGCGCCGGCCGGGCTGATGTGGTCGGTCGTGACCGAGTCACCCAGCTTGAGCAGGACGCGGGCGCCGACGATGTCGGAGACCGGCTCCGGCTCCTGCGGCATGCCGTCGAAGTAGGGAGGACGGCGGACGTAGGTGGACTCGGCGTCCCACTCGAAGGTGTTGCCCTCCGGGGTGGGCAGCGACTGCCAGCGCTCGTCGCCCTTGAAGACGTCGGCGTAGGAGTCGCCGAACATGTCGGCGGTGATCGCGCCGGCGATGGTCTCCTCGATCTCCTGCGGGGTCGGCCAGATGTCGGCGAGGAAGACGTCGTTGCCGTCGGTGTCCTGGCCCAGCGGGTCGCCGAACAGGTCGACGTCCATCGAGCCGGCCAGGGCGTAGGCCACGACCAGCGGGGGCGAGGCGAGGTAGTTCATCTTCACGTCGGGGTTGATCCGACCCTCGAAGTTGCGGTTGCCCGACAGCACCGAGACGACCGCGAGGTCGGCCTCGTTGACGGCCGCCGACACCTCGGGGATGAGGGGGCCGGAGTTGCCGATGCAGGTCGTGCAGCCGTAGCCGACGAGGTTGAAGCCGAGCTTGTCGAGGTACGGCGTCAGGCCGGAGCGGTCGTAGTAGTCGGAGACGACCTTGGAGCCGGGCGCGAGCGAGGTCTTGACCCACGGCTTGCGGGTCAGGCCCTTCTCGACGGCCTTCTTGGCCAGCAGGGCCGCACCGATCATCACGCTCGGGTTGGAGGTGTTGGTGCACGAGGTGATCGCGGCGATCACGACGGCGCCGTGGTCGATCTCGACCTCCTGGCCGTCGAGGGAGATCTTGGTCTTCTTCGTCGGCCGACCGGCGTCGTGCGGGGCGTCGGCGTGCACGGGCTTGCCGTTGCCGCCCTCGTGGCTCGGCGAGTCGGAGGCCGGGAAGGACTCCTCGACCGCCTCGTCGTAGCCCGAGGCCTCGGCGGCGTCGTCCGGGTCGCTGTCACCCTCGTCGACGTAGTCGGCCAGCGCGGCGCGGAAGGAATCCTTCGCGACGGAGACCTCGACGCGGTCCTGCGGACGCTTCGGTCCGGCGAGCGACGGCACCACGGTGGAGACGTCGAGCTCGAGGCGCTCGCTGTAGCGCGGCTCGGCGCTCGGGTCGTGCCACAGCCCCTGCTCCTTGGCGTACGCCTCGACGAGCGCGAGCTGCTCGTCGGTGCGGCCGGTGAGGCGGAGGTAGTCGATCGTCTGGTCGTCGATCGGGAAGACGGCGATCGTGGAGCCGAACTCCGGGCTCATGTTGCCGATGGTGGCGCGGTTGGCCAGGGGCAGCGCGGAGACGCCCTCGCCGTAGAACTCGACGAACTTGCCGACCACACCGTGCTCGCGGAGCATCTCGGTGATCGTGAGCACCAGGTCGGTGGCGGTCGAGCCCGCGGGCAGCTCGCCCGAGAGCTTGAAGCCGACGACGCGCGGGATGAGCATGGAGACCGGCTGGCCGAGCATGGCGGCCTCGGCCTCGATGCCGCCGACGCCCCAGCCGACCACGCCGATGCCGTTGACCATCGTGGTGTGGGAGTCGGTGCCGACGCAGGTGTCGGGGTAGGCCACGCCGTCGCGCACCATCACGACGCGGGCGAGGTGCTCGATGTTGACCTGGTGGACGATGCCGGTGCCGGGCGGGACGACCTTGAAGTCGTCGAACGCGCCCTGGCCCCAGCGCAGGAACTGGTAGCGCTCGCGGTTGCGCTCGTACTCGATCTCGACGTTGCGCTCGAAGGCCTGCGGCGTGCCGAAGACGTCGGCGATCACGGAGTGGTCGATGACCATCTCGGCGGGCGCGAGCGGGTTGATCTTCGTGGCGTCGCCGCCGAGCTCGGCCATCGCCTCGCGCATGGTGGCGAGGTCGACGACGCAGGGGACGCCGGTGAAGTCCTGCATGATCACGCGGGCGGGCGTGAACTGGATCTCCTGGTCGGGCGCGGCACTGGCGTCCCAGCCGGCGATCGCCTTGATGTGGTCGGCGGTGATGTCCGCGCCGTCCTCGGTGCGGAGCATGTTCTCCAGCAGCACCTTCAGCGAGAAGGGCAGGCTCTCGACGTCGAGGCCCTCACCCTTCACCGCGTCGAGGCGGTAGATCTCGTAGGACTGTCCGTCCACGTCCAGGGTGCCCTTGGCACCGAAGCTGTCCTGACTGGCCATCAGCCACATCTCCTCGGGAGTTCGCGGGTTCGCGTCCATCTTGCCGTCGCACCCTGAGGCGCGGGAAGGCAGGCGACCCTTAGTTCGACGTCAACTTGTCTCGACGTCAAGATACACGACATCGAGGGGTGACCCAACCGTACGTCGCCGCGTGTCCGCACGTCCTCACCCGTCGGGACCGGTCCGCCCGTAGGCTCCGGCGGTGCCCACGCTCCTCCACCTCAACGGTCCCTCGGGCGTCGGCAAGTCGACCCTCGCCCGCGCGTACGCCGCCCGCCACCCCGGCACGCTGGTGTGCGACATCGACGAGCTGCGGTCCTGGGTGTCGGGCTGGGAGGACGACTTCATCGGCACCGGCGAGGCGGTGCGAGCCACCGCCCTGGCCCTGCTGACCGCCTACCTCGGCACCGGCCGCGACGTCGTGCTGCCCCAGCTGATCGTCACGCCCGCGCAGGCCGAGCGCTTCGAGGCCGCCGCGGCGGCGGCAGGGGCGTCGTACGTCGCGGTGGTGCTCGACGTCGCTCCTGACGAGCTGCTCCCCCGGCTCCACGGCCGCACGCGGACCCCGGTCACCGACGTCGTCTCGCGGATCATCGAGGAGCGGGGCGGCGACGACCTGGTGCTCGAGGGGCGGTGCCAGCTGCTCGACCTCGCCCCGCAGCACGGGTGGACCGTGGTCGACGCGACCGAGGCCGAGGCGACGCTCACCGCGCTGTCGGACCTCGTGGCCGCCCGCCGCTGACGCGGCCCGTCAGTCGATCCCGGCCATCTGGTCGAGCCGTTGCAGCAGGTCGTGTGCGGCCAGCTCCACGGCCTTGTGCCGCCACTCCGAGGCGCGGTAGACGCAGGCGATGAGCGCCGACCGGTGGACGCGCCGGAGGTCGCCGTAGACGAACGCGTGGCGGGCCTTGGTCTCCTCGTTCGCACCCTCGGTGAGGCCGAGGTGCCAGGCGCCGTAGTCGTCCCACGAGTGGCGCTCGAGGTAGGCGTTCTCGTCCTCCGCCCGCGGCTGCGCCTGCCCCCAGTCGCTCTCGAGGACGTACTGCCGGCCGTCGATGAGCCTGCGCGCATGGGCGACCGCCGCCGGGTTCACGTCGTACGTGGCCATGTCGCCACCCTGCCACGATCAGAAGCCCAGCACCTTCCCCAGTGCTGAGAAGAAGGCGTCGAAGACCCGGGCGACCGGGTTGCCGGGACCCCCGGCGCTGGCCTTCTGCCAGAAGAGCGGGTGCGAGCCGGTGAACTCGTCGTCCACCAGCGGGGTCCGACCCCACAGGTAGGGCCAGAACACCTCGGTCCGGTTGACGCCCACCACGAGCCGGGAGTCGAAGCCCATCACCAGGTGCTGCTCCATCCGGGTGGTCCCGCCCTGGGGGCTCGTCGCCACGACGTCGCCGCTGCCCTGGACGATCAGGCTGCCGGTGCCGGAGAACAGGATGTAGCGCACCTGCCACGTCGCGAACGACTGGATGCCCCAGCGCCATCGCGTCTCGAGCTCCGGCGTCCCGATCACGCCCACGACGTGCCTCGGTCGCATGACCAGGCCGGGGTGGTCGGAGAAGTCGATGCGCATCAGGTAGGAGTCCGGGTCGTCCGGCGTGGACAGCGTCGCCGCGGTGACGCGCTCGTCGCCCGTGACGCGGCTCAGGCCGGAGAGCCCGGCGGCATAGCTGATGAACGGCGCCGACCAGTCGTAGAGCAGGTGGCTGCGGATCCGCCCCTGCACCGGCCGCACGTGCTCCGAGCGTGCGGAGAGGACCTCGCCGGGTCCGAGGTCGACCGTCAGCGTCCGCTCGGCAGGCGAGGTGCGCAGGCCACCACCCGCCGGCGCGTCCGACCCGCCCGCGAGGTGGATCGGCCGGTGCGCGCGGTGGACCACCGGCATGAGCAGGAAGTAGCCGACGGTCTTGATGACCGGGGGCAGGACGAGCACGAGGAGGGCGAGGGCGGCCAGCCACCGCCACGACCGGGCCCACTGGTCGACGACCCACCCGACACCCGACCCCTGGGCCTCCTCCAGGCTGCGCTCCTCCGCCTGCTTCTGGTCGACCTGCGACTCCGTGGTCGCGATCTCCCGCGCCGTGACGGACTGGCCGCCGTCCTCGCCGAGTCGCTCGAGCTTCTCCTGGGGCGTCAGGTCGGGGTCACGCAGCAACGCCGCGTCGTCCTCGGCCCGGGCGAGGCTCGACTCCAGGGTGTCCAGGGCCTCCTGTGCCGTCTCGGCGGCACGCTCCTTGAGGTCGCACGTGTTGGGGACGAGCGGCAGGTCCTCGACGAGCTCGCGGAGGCGACTGCACTCGTCCCGTTCCGCGAGCTTGTCCTCGACCTCTGACCGCTGGTCCGACACCTGGCCGCCCAGCTCGCCGATCTCGGCGTCGACCGTGCCCTGCAGCGACGCGACCTCCTCGCGCTGCGCCTCGGCGAGCTCGTCCGTGAGCCGCTCGAGGTCCCCCTCGAGCTCCGCTCGTTCGGCAGCCACCTGCCGCAGCCGCTCCCGGTCGGTCACGGCCTCCTTGATCGCGGGGACCGCCGCCTGGACGAGCAGGAAGCCGAGGAACAGGGACAGGACGACCACGAGCAGCGTGCCCGTCTTCCTCAGGACGAAGCCGAGGACTGCCGAGACCAGACGCACCGCGCGATCTTAGTTCCGCGTCACCGCGCCCCGGGGCCGACTCTCTCCAGCAGCGCCACGCACTCGACGTGGTGCGTCATCGGGAACAGGTCGAAGGCCCGGATCGCGGTGAGCTCGTAGTCGTGCTCGGCGAAGATCGCGACGTCGCGGCCGAGCGCGGCGGGGTCGCAGGCGACGTACGCCACCGCGCGGGGGCGGCGGTCGACGACCTGCTCCACGACGGCCCGCTTGGCGCCCTCGCGGGGCGGGTCGAGCACGACGAGGTCGAACGGCTCGTCGAGGCTCGAGCGCAGCACGCGGTCGGTCGGGCCGCACTCGACGGACGACGGCTTCAACGCCGCGAGATTGGTCCGGGCGTGCTGGCACGCGGTGCGGTCGGCCTCCACCGCCACCACCCGGGCGCCGGTGGCCTCGCCGACGAACCGGGCGAACAGCCCGACGCCGGCGTAGAGGTCGAGCGCGCGCTCGCCGGGCTGGGGGTCGAGGAGGTCGAGCACCGTCCCGACCAGGACGCGGGGCGCCTCGGGGTGCACCTGCCAGAAGCCGTCGGAGGCCACGGAGAACGGGAGCGTGCTGGCTGCCGACGGTGACGTCGTGGGTGACGGGGTCTCGCGACGGGCGCGGTGCGCCCTCCTCGACCACCTCTGCGCCGTCGGCAGCAGTGGCGTCGGCGGGGCGCGCCCCCTCGGCGGCGATCAGGCAGTCGTCGATCGCGATGAGCTCGTGGGAGCGGTGGGCCCGCATGGCCGGCCGCCCGTCGGGCAGGACGGCGTAGCGCTGGCGCGTGCGCCACCGCAGGCCGTCGTCGTCGCGCCCGTCGACGGGCACGGCCTCGACGTGCAGCCCGGTGACGAGGTCCGACCCCGCGTCGAGCCGCCCGAGCCGCACCAGCTGCTCGCGCACCACGGCCGTCTTGAGGTCACGCTGCGCGGGGAGCGCGACGTGCTGGAAGTCGCAGCCCCCGCACAGCCCCGGCCCGGCGTAGGGGCACGGTGGCTCGACCCGGTCGGCGGCGGGTACGTCGACGCGGACGGCGTCGCCGCGCCAGAACCGGTCGCCGTCGGTGCCCTCGGTGATCTCGACGACGATCCGCTCGCCCGGCAGGGCGTGGCGCACGAACACGACGCGGGACTCCGGCTCGGGGAGCCGGGCGACGCAGTGCCCGCCGTGGGCGACGGGACCCACCTCGACCTCGAAGCGCTCCCCCACCCGCGAGCGACCGCGGGCGCGACGGGGACGGTTGTGGCGGCGCGGTGGGGAGCTCATACGTCGTCGATCTGTCGGTTGGTGCGGGAGTGGACGCGGCCGCGGCGCAGGTCGCCGGCGTGCACGCGGACGTCGTCGCGGCGACGCTCCTCGGCGACCTGGGAGGACCGCAGCTGGTAGGGCACGGAGATGACCATGACACCCGGGGTGAAGAGCAGGCGGCCCTTGAGCCGGAGCGCCGTCTGGTTGTGGAGCAGCTGCTCCCACCAGCGCCCGACGACGTACTCCGGGATGTAGACCGCCACGACGCCGCGCGGGCTGGCCCGGCGGATCTCCTGGGTGTACTCCACGATCGGGCGCACGACCTCGCGGTAGGGCGAGTGCAGGACCTTGAGCGGGATGTCGAGGTTGCGGTCGTCCCACTCCTCCAGCAGCCGGCTCGTGGCCTTGGCGTCGATGCTGACGTAGATCGCCTCGAGGACGTTGGGGCGGGTCGCGCGGGCGAAGGCGAGCGCCCGCAGCGTCGGCTTGTGCAGCTTGGACGCCAGCACGATCGCGTGCACGCGGGTCGGCATGATCTTGTCCTGCTCGTCGGCCGCGAGCTCGAGCTCGACGCGCGCGTAGTGGCGTCCGATGGCCTGCATGAGGATGAAGAAGAACCCCATCGCCAGGATCGTGATCCACGCCCCGGCGAGGAACTTGGTGATCAGCACGATCACCAGGACGACGGCGGTCAGCCCGAGGCCGAAGGTGTTGATGGCCCGCGACCGCATCATCCGGCGGCGCACCGCCGGGTCGTGCTCGGTGCGCAGGTGTCGGGTCCAGTGGCGGATCATGCCGAGCTGGCTCAGGTTGAAGGACACGAAGACGCCGACGATGTAGAGCTGGATCAGCTTGGTCGTCTCGGCGTCGAAGATCCAGATCAGCAGGATCGACATGGCCGCGAGGAAGACGATGCCGTTGCTGTAGGCGAGACGGTCGCCGCGCGAGCCGAGCGAGCGGGGCGCCAGGCCGTCCTGGGCGAGGATCGACCCGAGCACCGGGAAGCCGTTGAAGGCCGTGTTGGCCGCGAGCACGAGGATGATCCCGGTGACGGTGAGCACGAAGTAGAAGCCCGGCGGGAAGTGGTCGAAGACCCCCGCGGCGATCTGGGCGATCACCGGGTGCTGCTCGTAGCCGTCGGGCAGCGCGTCGCCGGATGCCGTCCGCAGCCGGTCCAGCTCGTGGGGGTCGACGAAGCGGATCGCCATCTGGTTGGCGAGCACGATGACGCTCAGCATCATCGAGATCGCGATCAGGCCCAGCAGCAGCAGGGTGCTCGCCGCGTTGCGGCTCTTGGGCTTGCGGAAGGCGGGCACTCCGTTGCTGATCGCCTCGACACCGGTGAGCGCAGCACAGCCCGACGAGAACGCGCGGGCGAGCAGGAACATCAGCCCGATCTGGGTGAGCGGCTCCTCCCACCCGGTCTGCGGGACGATGGTCAGGTGGGCGCTCTCCGCCTCGGGGAGGTCGCCGGCCAGCAGCCGCATGAGGCCGTAGGCACACATGCCGAGGATGGCGAACATGAACAGGTAGGTCGGCACGGCGAAGAACGCCCCCGACTCCCGCACGCCGCGCAGGTTCATCGCCGTCAGGAGGACCACCGCGACGACCGCGACCGTCGCCTCGTGGCCGATGAGCCCGTTGACGGCTCCGGCGGCGTACTGGGCTGCCGACGAGATCGACACCGCGACGGTGAGCACGTAGTCGACGAGCAGCGCGCTCGCGACCGTCACCCCGGCGTTGCGGCCGAGGTTGACCGTGGCCACCTCGTAGTCGCCGCCGCCCGAGGGGTAGGCGTGCACGGTCTGGCGGTAGCTCGCGACGACCGTGAGCATCACCAGGGCCACCGCGAGGCCGATCTTCCACGACCAGACGTACGTCGACGCGCCGGCGACGGCGAGCATGATGAAGATCTCGTCGGGCGCGTACGCCACGGAGGACAGCGCGTCGCTGGCGAACACCGGCAGGGCGATCCGCTTGGGAAGGAGCGTCTCCCCCAGCTGGCTGCTGCGGAGCTTGCGACCCAGCAGGATCCGCTTGGACACGTCGCCGACACTCACGGGCGCGAGCCTAGACCCGCAGCTACGGATATCCCCGCTGGGATACGGTTCTGGCGTGCACGTCGTGATCATGGGTTGTGGCCGCGTCGGTTCGACGCTTGCCCGAAGCCTCGAGGACCGCAACCACACCGTGTCCGTGATCGACAGTGAGCCTGATGCGTTCCGGCGCCTCGGCCCCGAGTTCAACGGCGACAAGATCACGGGCTACGGCTTCGACCAGCAGGTGCTGGAGAAGGCCGGCATCCGCCGCGCCGACGCCTTCGCCGCGGTCTCCAGTGGTGACAACTCCAACATCATCGCGGCGCGCGTCGCGCGGGAGACCTTCGGTCTCCAGCAGGTCGTCGCCCGCATCTACGACCCCGGTCGCGCCGAGGTCTACCAGCGCCTCGGCATCACCACCGTCGCGACGGTGAAGTGGACGGCCGACCAGATCCTGCGCCGGATCCTGCCCGCCGGCGCCGAGCCCGACTTCCGCGACCCGTCCGGCACCATCCGCGTCGACCACATCCCCGTCCCCGAGGTCTGGGTCGGCAACCGCACGGTCGAGTTCCAGATGCAGTCGCGCAGCCGGCTCGCGTGGATCGACCGGCTGGGCGAGGGCATGCTGCCGACCCGCGAGACGGTGCTCCAGGAGGGCGACATGCTCCACATCGTGATCCGCGAGGAGAACGCGGCCCACGCCTACGCCGTGCTCGAGTCCGGCCCCGAAGACGACTGAAGGAACACCTGAGACATGCGCGTCGCCATCGCCGGAGCCGGAGCCGTGGGTCGATCGATCGCCCGCGAGCTGATCGAGAACGGTCACCAGATCCTCCTCATCGACAAGAGCCCCTCCGCGATCCGCCCCGAGCGGGTCCCCAACGCCGAGTGGCTGCTCGCCGACTCGTGCGAGCTGTCCTCCCTGGCCGAGGCCCAGCTCGGCAAGTGCGACGTGGTCATCGCCGCGACCGGCGACGACAAGGCCAACCTGGTCACCTCGCTCCTCGCGAAGACCGAGTTCGGCGTCCCGCGCACCGTGGGGCGGGTCAACCACCCCAACAACGAGTGGCTCTTCACCGAGGCCTGGGGCGTCGACGTCAACGTCTCCACCCCGCGCATCATGTCCGCGCTCGTGGAGGAGGCCGTCTCGATCGGCGACCTCGTCCGCCTGTTCACGTTCCGTCAGGGCAACGCCAACCTGGTCGAGCTGACCCTGTCAGCCGACTCGCCCTACGTCGGCACGCCCGCCGGCCTGGTGCCGTTCCCCGACAACTGCGCGCTCGTGACGATCCTGCGCGACGGGCAGGTCTACACGCCGGAGGCCGAGCAGCCGCTGGAGTCCGGCGACGAGCTGCTGTTCGTGGTGCCGGCCGAGGTCGAGACCGAGCTCGAGCGGCTGCTCTCCCCCACCCAGCACCACGGCTGAGCGCCCACTCAGGCGGTCGCTGCGTCCGGCGCGACGGGCGTGCGGTTGCGCGAGAGCAGCCAGATCATCGACGCGAGCGCCGCGAGCTGGAGCGGCCAGCCGAGCGCGATCTTGAGCACGCCGAGGGCGGCCACCGCCGTGTCGGGGTCCATCGAGCCCGAGTTGCCGGCCAGCCAGATCGGCGCCTGCACGGCCACGCGCAGCAGGCACGGCGCGACGAGCAGCCAGGTCAGCCGGCTGCAGAGCTTCACGATCTGCTTGTCCTGGTGCCACGCGGTCGGGTCACCGGTGATGCTGCCGACCATGAAGCCGACCAGCGGCCAGCCGATCAGGCAGGTGAACGCCAGCACCACGGCGTACCCGCCGTTGTAGAGCAGTCCGGGCAGGAAGTAGGCCAGCGCCTGCTCCTGCTCGGAGCCACCGGCCTGGGCGGCGCGGTAGACGAAGTACCAGCCGATCCCGATGCCGAAGAGGGCGTTGAGGACGAACTGGACCGTCGAGCGCTGGACCAGCCGGACGACAAGCAGCACCAGCGCCGCGCCGATGCTGACCGACAGCGCGAGGTTGAGGTTGCTCATCGTCAGCCAGGTGACGGTGAACAGGATGGTCGGCACCGCCGCCTCGGCCATGCCACGTCGGCCCCCGAGCGCCTTGGCGAGCTGGCCGCGCACGACGGCCTCGACCGTGTCGGCGGAGGGGGCGCTCCCGAGGTGCTCGGCGGGCCGGCTGGCCGACGGGCTGGTGGGCTGGCTGGGGTGCTGGCTGGGGTCGGTCACGGGCGCAGCTCGTAACGCGGGTTGAACATGATCGGTACGCCGCCCTGGCGCCCGATGCAGCCGGCGACGGTCACCGAGCGTCCGGGGTCGACGCCGGTGATGCGCCGGCGCCCGAGCCACACCACGGTGATGACGCCGGAGCCGTCGTCGAGCTCGGCCTCGAGGGCCGGCACGCCGCCCCGGGGGCGCAGCGTGACCGTGCGCAGGACGCCGTTGACGACGACGTGCTCGCGCTCGGGAGCGTCGGCGATGGCGAGCGCCTCGGCGGACGTGTGCGACTGGCGCAGCTCGCGCTGGTTGGCCTCGGAGCTGTCCGCCCAGCGGGAGAGCGCCTGGCGCAGCCGGCTCTTCTCGGCCATCGGGTCACCTGACCCGGCGGGCGTCGTCCGGCAGCGTGACCGGCAGCGGCTCGCCCACGGGCATCGCCTGGTCACCGCGGCGTACGACGATCTGGGCGAGCGCGTCCTCCCACTCGGGGGCGGAGTCCGGGTCGACGGCCGGCCGGCCGAGGAAGGATGCGCGCAGCATCCACCGCTCGCCGTTGACGCCGATGACGCGCGACGGCTGGGTCGCGGTCGTCCCGTCGGGACGCTGGACCGGCATCTGGCACACCAGCTCGGTGCCCCAGCGACCTTCGCGCTCGGTGGCCTGGCCGCCGCGTCGCTCCATGTCGGCGGCGATCTGGGGACGGACCTCGGACCACAGGTCACCGTTGCGGGGGGCCGCGAAGGCCTGGAACTCGCAGGCGCCGTCGGAGCCGGCCAGCATGACCGCCCGGACCTGGCCGCTCTGCTCGTCGACCTGCAGCCGCAGCTCACGGTCGGCGATCGCGGGCACGAGGACCGAGCCGAGGTCGGCCCGGTCGACGCCGTCGCCCTCGACCTGGGACACGTCGAACGGGCCGGTGGGCCCAGCCGGATCGGCGGTGGCGTCCGCGGCGTCCTCCGTGGGGCCGTCCGCGGTCACCGGGGTCGTGTCTGCCTTGCGGCGGAACTTCACGTCAGCACTCCTTCACTTCAGCGCTCCCACGAGCGCGTTCCGGCTCAAGGACGCGAACCGGTACCTGTAGAACCGTAGCCCCCGGCGCCCCGGACCGACTCGGGCAGCACCCCCACCTCGACGAACCGTGCCCGCTCGAACCGCTGGACCACCAGCTGGGCGATCCGGTCGCCGCGGTTGAGGGTCACCGCCTCGACGGGGTCGTGGTTGATGAGCAGCACCTTGATCTCGCCGCGGTAGCCCGCGTCGACCGTGCCCGGGGTGTTGACGATCGACAGGCCGTGGCGGGCCGCGAGGCCCGACCGCGGGTGCACCAGGGCGACGTAGCCGTCCGGCAGCGCGATCCCGATGCCGGTGGGCACGAGGGCTCGCTCGCCGGGCGCGAGGTGGACGTCGACGGTGATGTGCAGGTCGGCGCCGGCGTCTCCCGGGTGCGCGTACGACGGCAGCGGCAGGTCCGGGTCGAGGCGGACGACGGCGATGTCCAGGTCAGGGGTCGGGTCGTGGTCGGGCACGAGGAGGGAATCTATAGGCTCTGCGCCGTGGACTACGCCGAACGCCTCACCGTTCCGCTGCGCTGGTGGGTGCAGGGCACGATGTTCGTGGCGTCCCTGTGGCTGGCCGTCCTCGCCGCCACTCCGGAGGTCGTCGCCTGGTCGGTGACGGCCGTCGCGATCGCCGTCCTGGTCGCCCTGTTCGTCGGCTACGGGCGCCCTCGGGTGTCGGTGGACGGCACGACCCTGCGGGCCGGTCGGGCGCACATCCCGCTGGACCAGGTGGGTCCGGTGACGGCCCTCGACGCGGACGGCGTACGACGCCAGGCGGGTGTCGAGGCCGACGCCCGGGCGTACCTCCTGCTGCGTCCCTACCTCAAGCGGGGCGTGCGGGTGGACATCGCCGACCCGGCCGACCCGACGCCGTACTGGCTGATCAGCTCCCGCCGACCCGACGCGCTGGTCTCAGCCCTGGAGGCGGGGCGGACCCAGCGAGCTGCTGGGTAGGGTGCGTCCCATGGCCTCTTCATCCACGGACAGCTCCAAGCTCTACTCCGCGTTCTCCCTCGTTGCGGCCCTCGGCGCGGCAGCCCTGGCCAAGAAGGGCCTCAACACCTCGTGGCGGGCAGCCACCGGCAAGAACCCGCCCGAGAACCCCGCCGACCCCGACGTCGGCATCGGCGAGGCCGTCATGTGGGCCGCCATCAGCGGCACCCTGATCGGGGTGGCGCGCATGCTCGCCAGCCGCCGCGCCGCCCACTACTACGCCAAGTCGACCGGCCACCTGCCCCCGCAGCTGGAGAAGGACGGCCAGGACGCCTCGAAGGCCCCCGCGGGCCAGGCCTGAGCCAAGCGCCTTCCTGGTTCCGACCCGGTCCCGGTCGTTCCCGGCCCGGCCAGGTCGGCCTGCGATGGCCGTCCTGCCCGCGGCTCCCGTCCGCGGCGCCTCGGCCGACGGAGCGCGCGGTCACGTCGGTGCCGGGGACGGGCCCGGCCGTCCCGACCCCTGGCCGCCGCGGGTCACCGCCCGACTGCCAGTGAGCTCCCGCGCTCAGCGACTCACCCGCCGGGCCTCGCCACTGGCCCGTGAGTCTCCCAGCGACTCAACGATCTCTGGCCTCCCCAGCCCCACCCACTGGCCCGTGAGTCTCTGAGCGACTCACTGGCCAGTGCGGGGAGGAATGCGTGTCGACGGGGGCTCGCCCGGGTTCGCGCGCCACCAACCGTCCACAACCAGGCCCCCACGCGCCCTGAGGGACGCGCTGTGGATGAAGGATCGCTGGGCGTCGGTCCCGCGTCGTTTGCTTGTCGTACGACGACAGGCGGACGCAGGAGGAGGACGGCGGATGAGTGGTACGACGGCAGGGGTCAGGGCGGCGGACCTGACCGAGGCGGAGCTCGTGTGGCTCCACATGGGGCCGTTCGACGGTGGCGTGGCGGGGTTGATCCGTCGGATCAGACGGATCCTCGACGTGTCGCAGCGGGGACTGGCAGCGCTGCTCGGGGTGTCGCAGTCGGTCGTGGCGCGCTGGGAGACCGAGCGGACCAGCCCGCGAGTGAGCGTCCTGCAGCGGATGCTGCGCCTGGCCGGCGTCGAGGTCGCCCTGCACGACGCGGAGTCAGGCGCGAGCGTCGAGCCCATGCGGGCCGACGGTGCACGCCGGCGCAACGGGAGCCGCTACCCCGCCCACGTCGACCTGCGGGTGACCGGGTGGTGGGTTCCGCGGGCCGTTCGGCGGATGACGAGCATCGACTACTTCACCAGCAAGGACCGCTCCCGACGGCTGGGGATCCCGTCGGTCCACTACCGCACCGGCCGGCACGCGAGACAGATCGAGCGGATGATCTTCGGGACACCCGTCGACCACCCGGCGTTCCACCAGCTGCGGGCGGAGGCGCAGCACCTCGACGACGAGCGGCAGGCCCGCAGGCCGAGACCCTGGGCGCCACCCCCGCACGCCGCCTGACCCGGGGACGCAGGAGCCGCGAAACGACGAAGCGCCCGCCCCTCACAGGGAGGAACGGGCGCGGTCGCGTTCGGAAAGTCGGGTGCCAGGCTCAGATGCAGTCGCGGCAGATGAGCTTCTTCTCGTCGGCCAGCTGCGACCGGTGGTGAACCAGGAAGCAGCTCATGCACGTGAACTCGTCGTCCTGCCGAGGCATGACCTCGACAGCCAGCTCCTCGTGCGAGAGGTCGGCACCCGGGAGCTCGAAGGACTCAGCGGCCTCGGTCTCGTCCTCGTCGACCTTGCCGGAGTTCTTGTCGTGACGTCGGGCCTTGAGCTCCTCGATGCTCTCCTCGCTCTGGTCCTCCTCGGACTTGCGTGGTGCGTCGTAGTCGGTGGCCATCGGTTACCTCTCCCCATGCTGTGGGACCCGTTCCGCCGGATCGCGGCGGTAGTCCCGTTTGTGCGCGTCGTCGGCGCCAGATTGTGCACCATGAACCGGTTCCGTGGTGAGCCGGTCCGCAACGTGTCGCCTGAACAGTGGGTGACGTCTCTCTATTCCCACCTCGGCTGGCGGGCGCACCCTACCCCCACCGGCGGGAGATCAGGCGAGGAAGCCGGCCGCGGCGAGCGCCGCGACGAACTCGTCCCACCCGTCCGCCGGGGCGCCCACCACCACGTTGCGCACCGGGTGCGAGCCGAGCGTGAACGAGCCGTCGAGGAGGTCGAAGCGGCCGCCGGCCTCGCTCAGCACGAGACCGCCCGCGGACCAGTCCCACGCCTGCGGCCCCGCCTCGACGTAGCCGTCACCGCTCCCGTCCGCCACGTGGCACAGGTCGAGGGCGCAGGAGCCCATCCGTCGGATGTCGCGGACCTCGGGCAGCAGCGCGGCGACGCACCCGGCCTGGTGCTCGCGCACCTCGCGCTGGTAGCCGAAGCCGGTCAGCACCAGCCGCTCGGCCAGGGGCGGCGAGGGGCGGACGGAGATCGCGACGCCGTCACGCGTCGCGCCGCGCCCGAGCGCGGCGGCGTACTCCACCCCGGTCGGGATCGTGACCACGGCGCCCGCGACCACCCGGCCGTCGACCTCCGCCGCCACCGACACCGCGCAGTCGGGCAGGCCGTAGAGGTAGTTCACGGTCCCGTCGATCGGGTCGAGGACCCACCGCACCCCCGAGGTGCCCGGGCGGTCGTCGCCCTCCTCCCCCAGGATGGCGTCGTCGGGACGCTGGGCGGCGATGCGCGACCGCAGCAGCTCCTCGACCGCCCGGTCCGCCTCGGTGACCACGTCGACGGCGCTCGTCTTGGTGTCGGCGACCTCGATCCCGCCGCGACGCATCTCGCGCGCCAGGCCAGCGCCCTCGTGGGCGAGAGCGCGGGCCAGGTCGCGCAGGTCCTCGGGCGCGACGGACGGCGCGGCCGTCACGAGTCGCGCCCGCAGAGGGCCGGGCGCGGACCCCGCGGGTTGGGGCAGCAACCCGCCCCGCAGAGGTCGGGCCCGGCCGGCAGCGAGCCGAGCGCCGGGCGTACGGGCGACTCGCCCCGCTCCGCGGCCGCCCGCTCCAGCACGAGGTCACGGATCATCTGCACGAACCGCTGGTCGGTCCCCGACGTCGCGGCCCGCACCGCGCGCATGCCGAGCCGTTCGGCGGTGGCCATCGCCTCGGTGTCGAGGTCGTAGATGACCTCCATGTGGTCGGACACGAAGCCGATCGGCACCATCACCACCTGGCTCACCCCGTCGCTGGCCAGCTCCTCGAGGTGGTCGTTGACGTCGGGCTCGAGCCACGGCGTGGAGGGCGCCCCCGAGCGGGAGCAGTAGACGAGGTCGTGCCGGTGGGCCCGCCCCGTGGCCGCCCGCACCCGGCCCGCCACCTCGTCGACGGCGCTGCGGTGCTGCTTCACGTAGGCCTTGCGCGGCTGCGCCCCGGCCTCCGGCGGGGCACCGCTGGTCTCGGCCATCGCGGTCGGGATCGAGTGCGTGACGAAGACCAGGTGTGCCGCGTCGCCGTTGGTGGGCAGCTCGGCGAGGGAGGCGAGGCAGGCGTCGACGACGGGCTCGAGGAACCCGGGGTGGTTGTAGTACTGGCGCAGCTTGTCGAGGCGCGGCGCGCCCTCGGTCTGCTCGACCGCGTCCCACAGGTTCTCGCGGTACTGCCGGCACGACGACCACGAGGAGTACGCCGACGTGGCGAAGACCGCGGCCCGCTGGACGCCGTCGGCGGTCATCTGCGCGAGCGTGTCGGCGAGGTACGGGTCCCAGTTGCGGTTGCCGAAGTAGACCGGCAGGTCGATGCCCTGGTCGGCGAAGTCCTTCTCCAGCGCCGCGATGAGCGCGCGGTTCTGGTCGTTGATCGGGCTCCGGCCGCCGAACAGGAAGTAGTGCTCCCCCACCTGCTCGAGGCGCTCGCGCGGGATGCCCCGGCCGCGGGTCACGTTCTCCAGGAACGGCACCACGTCCTCGGGCTTCTCAGGACCTCCGAAGGAGAGGACCAGGAGGGCGTCGTACGGCTTCACGTCGGGGTGACCCGCAGGATTCATGCAGCCAGAGTAGAGCGGCCTACCATGCGGCTCGTGCTCGACTCCTACCGCCGGGTGCTGGCACGACCGGGTGCGCTCGCGTTCAGCAGCGCCGCCCTCGTCGCCCGGCTCCCGATCTCCATGGTCGGGCTGGGCATCGTCCTGCTCGTCGAGGAGCGCACCGGCTCCTACGGGCTGGCCGGGACGGTGTCCGCGGTCTTCGTGCTGGCCGAGGCGGCGTTCGCCGTCCTGCACGGTCGCTGGGTCGACCACTACGGCCAGGCGCGCGTCCTGCCGCTGGCCATCTCGGTGTTCGGCGTGGGCCTCGCGCTGATGATGATGGCCGTCGAGCAGGACTGGGCCCGGGCATGGACCTACGTCTTCGCGGCGATCGCCGGCGCGGCACTCCCCCAGGTCGGCGCCAGCGTCCGCACCCGCTGGTCCCACCTGCTCGACGACCCGGCCGAGAAGCAGACGGCGTTCGCCCTGGAGGCGGTGCTCGACGAGGTCGTCTTCGTGGTCGGCCCCGTGCTGGTCACCCTGCTGGCGACCAGCTGGCACCCGGTCGCGGGCCTGACCGCCGCGCTGGTCAGCGGCGTCGTCGGCACCTTCGCGTTCGCGGCCCAGCGGCGTACCGAACCGCCCGCCGGTCGCAGCGCGCCCGCCACCGTCCGCCCGGCGATGCCCTGGCGGCTCGTCCTGACCCTGGCCCTGGTCTGCCTGACCCTCGGCGCGCTCTTCGGCGCCGCCGAGGTCACCACGGTCGCGTTCGCCGAGGAGCAGGGCCAGCGGTGGGTGGCCGGATGGCTGCTCGCGGCGTGGTCGCTCGGGAGCCTCGTCGCCGGGCTGGTGACCGGCGCGATCGCCTGGCAGAGCGGGCCCGACGTCCGGCTCCGGTGGGGATCCGCGGCGATGGCGCTCGCGATGGCGCCGCTGATGTTCGTCGACTCCGTCCCGCTGATGGCCGTGGTGCTGCTCGTCGGCGGCCTCGCGATCGCGCCCACGATGATCGCCGCGATGACGATGGTCGAGCAGGGCGTCCCGGCCGGCCGGCTCACCGAGGGCATGGCCATCCTGCACACCGGCATCGTCGCCGGCGTCGCGCCGGGGGCGAGCGTCGCCGGGTTCGTCGTGGACCACAGCGGGGCGTCGGCGGCGTACGCGGTGGCGCTGGTCGGCGGGTTGCTCGGTGCGCTTGCCGCCCAGGCGGCCCGTCCGGCCCCTAGTCTGCGCACATGAGCTCCGCGGTCCACGGTCACCTCTGGCGCAACTGGTCCGGCCTCGAGGAGGCGGTGCCACGCCACGTCGAGACCCCCGGGTCCGTCGCGTCGGTCGTGGACGCCGTACGCCGCGCCCGCGAGGGCGGCACCACGGTCAAGATGACCGGCACCGGGCACAGCTTCACCGCGATCGCCGCGCCCGAGCACACCCTGCTGCGCCCGGAGGCGCTCACCGGCATCCTCGCGGTCGACCGCGAGGCGATGACGGTGACCGCTCGCGCCGGCACGCCGCTCAAGGACCTGAACCTCGCCCTCGAGCACCTCGGCCTGTCGCTGCACAACATGGGTGACATCGCCGAGCAGACCCTGGCGGGCGCCACGTCCACGGGCACGCACGGCACGGGAGGCATCGCGGCCGGCCTGTCCGCGCAGCTCGCCGGCCTCGAGCTGGTCACCGGCACCGGCGAGGTGCTGCGTGCCTCCGCGACCGAGAACCCCGACGTCTTCGACCTCGCCCGGGTCGGGCTCGGCGCGCTCGGCATCCTGACCAGCCTGACCTTCCACGTCGAGCCGCTCTTCGTCGTCGAGGCCCACGAGCAGCCGATGACGTGGGACGCGGGCCTGGCGTCGTACGACGAGATGGAGGCCGACTCCCACCACCTCGACCTGTACTGGTTCCCCCACACCGACCGCCTGATGGTCAAGCAGAACGTCCGCACCGACCTGGAGCCGGGTGAGCAGCAGCCCCCGTCGCGCGTGGCGGCGTGGTGGGAGGACGAGCTGGTGTCCAACTCGGTCTTCGGCGCCCTGTGCCGCGTGGGCTCCCGCGCCCCGGCCCTGGTGCCGCGGATCAACCGGGTCGCCGGACGCGCGCTGTCCGAGCGCCGCTACAGCGACCTCGCGCACCGCGTGTTCGTGACGCCGCGGCGGGTGCGGTTCCGGGAGATGGAGTACGCCGTCCCGCGCGAGGTGGGTCTCGACGTGCTGCGCGAGTGCCGACGGGTGATCGACGCCAGCGACTGGCGGATCGCCTTCCCCGTCGAGGTGCGCACCGCGCGGGCCGACGACGTGGCCCTGTCGACCGCCCACGACCGCGACAGCCTCTACCTCGCCTTCCACGTACCGGCCGACACCGACCACACGGCCTACTTCGGCGGGCTCGAGCCGGTCCTGCAGGCCGCCGGCGGACGTCCCCACTGGGGCAAGGTCCACACCCGCACGGCCGCGGACCTGGCACCGGTCTACGACCGGTTCGACGACTTCCTCGCGCTGCGCCACCGCCTCGACCCGGACCGCGTGTTCGCCAACGCCTACCTGCGCCGCGTCCTGGGCGACTAGGACTCGGACGGGGGCGCTCGGACGGGGGCCGCTCAGACGTTGGCGGGGCCCCGGGGCAGGGGCGCGCTCCAGCCGCGCACGAGCGCCAGGAGCCGCCAGACCAGGCAGGTGGAGAAGCCGAACGCCGCCACCGCCAGGACCGGCAGGTCGGTCCGGTCGAGCAGCACGGCGACGACGGCCCCGGACAGGGCGGGCGTGGCGTAGAGGTTGCCCTCGAAGACCACCGGGACGTTGCCGGCGAGCACGTCGCGCATGATGCCGCCGCCGATGCCGGTGACCATGCCCATCAGCGCGGCGGGCACCGGGCCGAGCCCGTACTCGACCGCCTTGAGCGCGCCGGTGACGCAGAAGAGCGCGAGGCCGACGGCGTCGAAGACGATCACCAGGCGCTCGAGCCGCCCGATGGCGGGGTGGAAGGCAAAGGTCAGCAGGCCGGCCGCGACGGGGGCCAGGAGGTAGCGCCAGTCGGTCAGCGCCGCCGGCGGCGTGGCGTCGATGAGCACGTCGCGGATGAAGCCGCCACCCAGCCCGGTCACGGCGGCCAGGACGAGCGCGGCGAAGATGTCGAGGTTCTTGCGGACCGCGACGAGCGCACCGGTCACCGCGAACACGAAGATGCCCACCAGGTCGAGCGTGACCAGCGTGGTGGCGAACTCCGTCTCGGGCACAGCGGAAGCCTAGGGCGCGCCGCGGGTGCAACCGTTCCCGGGCATGCCGCTGGCGTAGGCTCGAGCGACACGGAATCCCCGTGCACCGACGACCGCCCGATGACCCCGACCACAGCCAGGCAGGAGCCCGCCGTCCATGGCCAAGCTGACGTTCACCGGACGCAGCAAGGACGGCAAGCGCCTGCTGCTGGTGGACGAGTCGGGCCAGGAGCACACCCTGGCGGTCGATGCCCGGCTCCGTCGCGCCTTCGCCGGCGCGCCCGACAGCAACGGCCAGTTGGAGATCCCGATGGAATCAAGCCTCCGCCCCCGCGACATCCAGACGCGCATCCGCGCCGGTGAGACACCCGAGGCGGTGGCGCACGCAGCCGGGACGTCGGTGGAGAAGATCATGGCGTTCGCCGCGCCGGTGATGGCCGAGCGCGCCCACGTCGCCGACCGCGCCCAGCTCGCGTCCGTACGACGCCGCTCGTCCGAGCCCGGCGCCCGCACCCTCGGCGAGGCCGTCGCCGCCCAGCTGCGGGCGCACAACGTCGACCCGGCCAGCGTCGAGTGGGACGCCTGGCGCCGGGAGGACGGCCGGTGGACCCTCACCGCGCTGTACGACGTCGCGGGCCGCGTCGGCACCGCCACCTTCTCCCACGACCCGCGCGGCAGCTTCGTGACCGTCGACGACGAGGACGCCCGCTGGCTGGTCGGCGACGCCACCCCGGACGGCGCCCCGGACGCCACCCCCGGTGCTGCCGCTGCCACGCCCGCCTCCGACGACCTCGCCGCCGCGCGCCAGCGCCGGCTCACCGCGGTCGACGAGGACGTCCCGCTCGGCGACGACGCGATCGAGATGGTCACCGCCGAGGAGTCCTCCGTGAGCCCGGAGGAGACCACGATGGAGCTCTCCGACACCGGACTCGGTGGCGAGCAGCCCATGGAGGCCTACCTCGACGAGGACCGGGGCGAGCAGGACCGCAGCGAGGACCGGGACGACCGCGCGCCCGATCCCGAGCGCGAGTCGGCCGCCGAGGCGCCGGCGGAGCCGAAGCCGAAGCCGGCCAAGAAGCGCGGTCGCGCGTCGGTGCCGAGCTGGGACGAGATCATGTTCGGCGGCGGCAAGGGCGACTGACGCTTGAGACTCGTCCAGCTCAACGTCCACCCGCTCAAGTCCGGCGCCATCCGTCCGATCACCTCCACCCCGGTCCTGCCGCGCGGCCTGGCCGACGACCGGACCTGGATGCTCGTCGACGGCGACCACCGCCTCGTCTCCGCCCGCGAGGTCCACCGGCTCTTCCACGTCGTCGCCGACACCCCGGCCACGGACCCCTCGGTGGCGGCCGCGCTGCGACTCCGCTCCCCCGGCCACCCCGACCTGCTCGTCGACGTCCCGCAGACCGCACCGGTCGACGTACGCCTGTTCTCGCTGCACCTCCGTGCCCGCGCGGCCGGCGCCGAGGCTGACGCGTGGCTGCGCTCGGTCCTGGGCCGCGACGACCTGAGCCTCGTGTGGTGCCACGCACCGGAGCAGCGCTCCCTCCAGCCGGGGTTCTCGCAGCCCGGTGACCACGCCGCCTTCCCGGACTCGTTCCCGGTGACGATCGCGTCCCTCGCGTCGATGCGGCAGCTCAACGACTGGATGCTCGAGCGTGCGCTCGAGCTGGGCGAGGAGCCACCCGAGCCGCTGCCGGTCGAGCGCTTCCGGGCCAACCTCGTCGTCGACGGCGACGAGCCGTTCGCCGAGGACCGCTGGACCCGGGTCGTCGTGGGCGACGTCGCCTTCAGGATCGGCAAGCCCGTCGGCCGGTGCGTGATGGCGACCCTCGACCCGGTCACCCTGACGACGGCCAAGGAGCCGACGCGCACGCTGGCCCGGCACCGGCGGATCGACGGCAAGGTGTTCTTCGCCGTGCACCTCGTCCCGGAGACGAGCGGCCGGATCAGCGTCGGCGACGCCGTCCGGGCGGAGTGATCACCCGGTCTCGACGGGCCGCGCGGGATCGGTGATCCAGCCGCTCCAGCTGCCCGGGTAGAGCGCCGCCCGGATGCCGGCGACCTCCATCGCGAGCAGGTCGTGGGCGGCCGTCACCCCCGAGCCGCAGTAGGCAGCCACGGAGGACGCCGTGTCCGCGCCCACCCCGGCGTACACCTCCCGGAGCCGCTCCGGCGGGAGGAAGCGGCCGTGCTCGTCGAGGTTGGCGGTCGTCGGCACGTTGACGGCGCCCGGGATGTGGCCGGCGACGGGGTCGACGGGCTCGGTGTCGCCGCGGAACCGCTCGGGCGCCCGCGCGTCGATGAGCACGTCGACGTGCGGCACCTCGTCCGGCCCGATGGCCGCGGCGTCCGCGCCCTCGGAGACGGTGAAGTCGCCCGGCTCGACGTGCGCCGGTCCGGCCTCGGCTGGGTGCCCGGCCTCCCGCCACGCCGTCCAGCCGCCGTCGAGGACACGGACGTCGCGGTGGCCGTGGCGCCGCAGCAGCCACCACGCGCGAGCGGCCGCCCGCCCCTGCCAGTCGTCGTAGACCACCACGGGCCGGTCGTCGCGCACCCCGGCGCGCCGCATGGCCGCCTCGAAGCGTGCCGGGTCGGGCAGCGGGTGCCTGCCGCCGGCGCCCGGCGGGTCGGCGAGGTCCTCGTCGAGGTCGACGTACGCCGCCCCGGGGACGTGGCCCGCCTCGTGCTGCTCCCGGCCGGGCGGGCCGCCCTGGAGGTAGCGCACGTCCAGCACGGTGACCCGGCCGAGCTCTGCGGCCAGCTCCTCGGGGCTGGTCAGGGGGCCTCGCGCGAGGTCGTCGGGAAAGTCCTGGTCCATGCGCGGCACGGTAGCCGCCGGGCCGGGCCGAGGCTGTGACAGGATTCCCCGCGACATGGCTGAACTGCACTTCTTCACGGGCACGATGGACTCCGGCAAGTCGACGCTGGCGCTCCAGACCAACCACAACCACGCCGCCCGCGGACGCGTCGGCCGGATCTTCACCACGCACGACCGGTCCGGGCAGGCGGTGCTGTCCAGTCGCCTGGGCCTGACCCACGACGCGCTGGAGGTCGACGCCGGCTTCGACTTCTGGGCCTACGTCGTCACCACGCTGACCCGCGGCGGCCGGATCGACTACCTCATCTGCGACGAGGCCCAGTTCTACGCCCCCGAGCAGATCGACCAGCTGGCCAAGGTCGTCGACGAGCTGCAGATCGACGTCTTCGCGTTCGGCATCCTCACCGACTTCCGCACGCAGCTCTTCCCCGGCAGCGCCCGGCTCGTCGAGCTCGCCGACCGGATGAACGTGCTCCAGGTGGAGGCGCTGTGCTGGTGCGGCAAGCGCGCCACCCACAACGCCCGCACCGAGAACGGCGCGATGGTCGTCGAGGGCGAGGTCATCGTGGTCGGCGACGTCGACGTGGTGGACGAGCCGCCCGCCGACGTCGCCTACGAGGTGCTGTGCCGCCAGCACCACCGCCGTCGCCTCACGGCCGCGCGCGCCAAGGCGGTCAGCCTGGCGCCCGAGCCGCTGCCCTTCGGCTGACCCTGGCCCGTGAGTCTCCCAGGGACTCAGGGTCGAGCGGCCGCGGCTCAGCCGACCAGGATCGGGATCAGCATCTCGGCCGGGGTGAGCGAGCCGTGGAGCCCGACGAGGGTGTCCTCGTAGGCGAAGTCGCGGGTCGACACCACCGCGGTGTCGTCGTGGCAGGCGACCATCACGTCGCCCAGGCGCGGCAGCACGCCCGGCGAGACCGCGCCGAACCACCCGCGCCCGATCGCCTCCTCGCGCGTCAGCACGGTGGCCCGGTCCCCCAGCACCTCGCGCCAGGTGGCCACGACGTCGGACACGGCGCCGGCCGCGCAGTAGAGGTGCCGGAACCTCGCCTCGCCCCCGAGGAGCGCCACGCCGTCGCGCATCCCGTCCACCTCGTCGACGTCGACGCGAGCCTCACGGGGGCTGTCGACCATGCCGTGGTCGGCGACCACCACCAGCCGCGTCGAGGCGGGCAGCGCCTCTCGCAGCTGCTCGGCCTCGGCGTCGACCATCGCGAGCTGCTGGAGCCACTGGGTGGAGGCGACGCCGAACTTGTGCCCGGTCCAGTCGAGGTCGGAGTCGTAGACGTAGGTCAGCGACGGCTGGTCCGCTGACGCGGCGACGGTGGCGGCGATGCGCTCGCCCACGCGGTCCGCGCCGACGTACGTCGCTCCGCGCTGCGACGCGACGGTCAGTCCGGACCCGTCGAAGTCGCGCTTGTTGACCGAGGTGACGTGGACGCCGGCGTGCGCCAGTCGTCCGAGCGCCGTCGGGTGGGGCTGCCACTCGACGGGGTCGACGCCCTTGTCCCACCAGAGGTGGTTGAGCAGGCGGTCGGTGCCGGGGATCCGGGCGGTGAAGCCGACGAGCCCGTGCGCACCGGGCACCAGCCCCGTGCCGAGGGACGTGAGCGAGGTCGCCGTCGTCGACGGCACGCCGGCGGTGCCGGTCGCGGCTCCGTCGAGGAGGGACGCGAGGTAGGGCGCGGAGTGGGCGTAGCGGGTGAGCAGCTGTGCGCCCATCCCGTCGACGAGGAAGACGACGTACGACGGCGCGGGCGGCAGCTCCAGTCCGACCGGGTGCCCCTCGAGCTCGACGCCCAGGGCGCGCGCGACCGACGGCACGACGTCGGCGAGCGAGCGGTCGCCGTAGGCCGGCGGGGTGAAGCCCACCGACTCCGGGGCGGCGGTCACCGCCGGGTGCTCATCGAGATGGTCATCCGCGGGTGCGGGCGGACAGCGCCTCCGCGAAGGCGAGCAGCCCGGCCACGGCGTCGGCACCCTCGGCGGCGGCGGACACCCGCAGCGTGTAGTCGTCGCCGGCCAGGGTGCCGGTGTAGCCGTGGTCGGCGTCGCAGCTCGGGTCCGAGCAGGCGGCGGGCTCGAGGTCGAGCCGTCCCACGCCGCCCCAGCCGATGGTCAGCACCGCCTCGGCGGGCGGGGCGACGCCCTTGGTCGGGTTGGCCACCATGCGGGTCACCACGACGGTCCGGATGGACGTGAGGGTGACGGCCTCGGTGGTGGTCGAGGTGTAGGGCTCGGGCAGCAGGTCGTCGCCGGGGTGCTCGTCGGTGTGCGCGATCACCAGCCGGGTGGGCGTCAGGAGCAGCGCGGTCAGGTGACGACGTACCTCCTCGTGGTCGAACGTCGTCTCGTGGTGGACGAAGTAGGACACGACCTCCTCGCCGCCGGCCGCCGAGAAGACGCCGTCGGCGACGACCTCGGGGTAGTAGCCGGTGCGTTGGATCGCCTTGCGGAGGTCGTGGGAGACGTCCGCGTCACGGGTGGAGCGGGGCATGGTGGCAAGTCTGTCACGCCTCGGTCGGCCGCACCCAGCGGTCGACGCCGCCGCGAGCGACTGCCTAGTCCGGCAGGGTGTCGCCGGGCATGGTGCTGAGTCGCCGGACGAACCAGTCGGAGCGCGGGTCCTTGACCGGCTCGACCCGCACGGTGGCCCCCAGCACGGTCGCGCCGTCAGCGCCGGCCAGCACGAGCGGCAGCTGCAGTGCGCGCACCTGCGGCAGGTCGTGCTGCAGCTGGGCCACCTGGCGCACGAGCCGCTCGATCTCGGCGACGTCGACGATCTCGCTGCCCCGGTAGCCGAAGAGCAGCGGCGAGGCCTTGATCTCGCGCACCATGTCCTGGGCGTCGTGGTCGGCGAGCGGCGGGATCCGGAAGGACCGGTCGCCGAGCAGCTCGGTGAGCGGGCCACCGATGCCGAAGGACAGGACCGGACCGAAGAGCGGGTCCTCCATCGTGGCGATGGTGACCGGCACGCCCGGTGGCGCGTTGCGCTGCACCACGAAGCCGGCGTTGTCGGGGTCGGTGATGAGGCCGGTGAGCGCGCGCCAGGCCTGCGCCATCTCCTCGGGCGTGTCGATGTTGCGCCACACGTGGGCCAGGTCCGGCCGGTCGCGCAGGTGGTCGGCGGTCGCCTTGAGGACGACGTCCCAGCCGAGCGCCTCGCCGGCGGTGGTCGCCTCGTCGAGGCTGGCGACGGCATAGGTGTCCCACAGGTCGATCCCGTAGGCGGTCAGCAGGCGGTACTGCTCGTCGAAGGAGAGGTCGCGCCCCTCCGGGTGGCGCATCAGCACCTCGTTGACGAGGTGGCGGGCCGCGTCGAGGTCGTTGACCCCCGGCTCGACGAGTGTCGCCTGCGGCACGCGCAGCCACACGGCGTACTCCACGACGTGCGCGAGGGCGCGGACGGCGGCCTCGACGGCGGGGTACGACGGCACCGACCCGCGCCCGGCGCTGGAGCCGGCGACGTCGGGCACCCGCAGCAGCTCGGGGACGCCCTCGGTGCCGAGGAACGTCGAGACGATCGGCTTGTCGGACTGCTCGCCGACGGCGGCGAGCACGTTGGCGACGTCCTCGCGGGCGCCGGCGACGTTGAGCGGCGGGATGAAGATCGCGGCCACGGCGTCGACCTCGGGGTCGTCGATCGCGGCGTCGAGGGCGTCCTCGAAGTCCTCCGCGGTCGCGTCGGCGCCGAGGGCCTCCTGGCGGTTGACGACGAGGCCGACGGAGTTGGCGGCGTCGGCGGCGAGCAGCCCGAGGGCGTCGGAGTTGCCGACGATCGCGACCCGGCGTCCCCGCGGCAGCGGCTGGTGGGCGAGCAGCTGGGCGACGTCGAACATCTCCTCCAGCGACTCGACCTGGATGATCCCGGCCTGGCGGAACATCGCGTCGACCGCCTCGCCCGGAGCCCCGATCTTGCGCACGGCGTGCCCCATCGGCACGCCCTGGGAGCTGCGTCCCGACCGCACCGCGACGATGGGCTTGCGGCGGCTGACCCGTCGCGCGATGCGGGAGAACTTGCGCGGGTTGCCGATCGACTCGAGGTAGAGCAGCACGACCTCGGTGGCGTCGTCCTCCTCCCAGTACTGCAGGAGGTCGTTGCCGGACACGTCGGCGCGGTTGCCCGCGCTCACGAACGTGGTGAGGCCGAGTCCTCGGTTCTGCACCTTCTCGAGGATCGCGGAGCCGAGCGCACCGGACTGGCAGAAGAAGCCGGCGCGGCCACGGGGCGGCATCACCGAGGAGAGCGAGGCGTTGAGCTGGACGTCGGGGTCGGTGTTGATGATGCCGAGGGCGTTGGGGCCGATCAGGCGCAGGCCGTAGGAGCGGGACAGCCCGACCAGGCGCCGCTGCCGCATCCGGCCCTCCTCGCCGGTCTCGGCGAAGCCCGACGAGATCACCACCAGGCCGTGGACGCCCTTCGCGGCGCAGTCGAGCACGACGTCCTGCACCGACTCGGCCGGTACGGCGACGATGGCGACGTCGACCTCGCCGGGGATGTCGCCCACCGACTTCCACGCCGGCATCCCGGAGACCGAGTCGGCGCTGGGGTTGACCACGTGGATGCGGCCGGTGAAGTTGCCGAGCACGAGGTGGCGCACCAGCGCGCGGCCGATGGTGTCCTGCCGCCGGCTCGCGCCGATGATCGCGACCGACTTGGGCGAGAAGAACCGCTCGATCGAGGCGTACTCGGCCCGGTGCTCGCGCTGCTCCATCACGCCGAGCGCGGTGTCGGTCGGGTCGATCCGGAACACCAGCTCCATCACGCCGTCCTCGAACGTGCTCTTCACCTGGTAGCCGGCGTCCTTGAACGTGTGGATCATCGCCTGGTTGTCGGGCAGCACCTCGGCGACGAACTCGTCGATCCCCCGCTCGCGGCCCGCCTGGGCGAGGTGCTCGAGCAGGAGCTGGCCGATGCCACGGCCCTGGTGGGCGTCCTCGACGAGGAAGGCGACCTCGGCGTAGCCGGGCCGGATCATGTCGTAGCGCCCGACCGCGATCATGTGGCCGGCCACGAGCAGGATCATCGCGACCCGGTCGCGGTGGTCGACCTGGGTGAACCGGTCGAGGTCGCGCTCGGAGAGCTCGGGCATCGGCGAGAAGAACCGGTAGTACTTCGACTGGTCCGAGACGCGGCTGTAGAACTCGACGAGCAGCTCGCGGTCCTCCGGCTGGATCGGCCGGATGTGGGCGGTGCGCCCGTCGCGCAGCAGGACGTCGGCCTCCCAGTGCCGGGGCGGCCGCGTCGTACGCACCTGGTCTGCAGCAGCGTCCGCTTCGGTCACGGCTGCAATCTATCGGCCCCCGCCCGAACGGGCGGCCCCCCTCCGGCGTGCCCCCGTCCATCCGCGCCACGGCAGCGGGGAGAATGACGGCCATGGCACGACGTACGAAGCAGGAGCCCCTCCCGGACGACTTCGAGGAGCACATCCTCGACACCGACATCCGCGACGAGATGCAGACGTCGTTCCTCGAGTACGCCTACTCGGTCATCTACTCGCGGGCGCTGCCCGACGCGCGCGACGGGCTCAAGCCGGTGCAGCGGCGCATCCTCTACACGATGGACGAGATGTCGCTGCGGCCCGACCGCGGGCACGTCAAGAGCGCCCGCGTCGTCGGTGAGGTCATGGGTCGGCTGCACCCGCACGGCGACGGCGCGATCTACGACGCCCTGGTCCGCATGGCGCAGCCCTGGTCGATGCGGCTGCGCACGGTCGACGGTCACGGCAACTTCGGCTCGCCCGACGACTCCCCCGCCGCCATGCGCTACACCGAGTGCCGGATGGCGCCTGCCGCGGTCGCGATGACCGCCTCGATCGACGAGGACACGGTCGACTTCAAGCCCAACTACGACTCACGCGAGATGGAGCCGGTCGTCCTGCCGGCGGCCATCCCCCACCTGCTCGTCAACGGGTCCGCCGGCATCGCGGTCGGCATGGCCACCAACATCGCGCCGCACAACCTCGTCGAGGTCGTCCAGGCGCTCAAGCACCTCATCACCCACCCCAAGGCGTCGCTCGACGACCTGATGCGCTTCATCCCGGGCCCGGACCTGCCCACCGGCGGCAAGATCGTCGGCCTCGACGGGATCCGCGACGCCTACGAGACCGGTCGCGGCACGTTCAAGATGCGGGCGACGGCCCGGATCGAGTCCGTGACCGCGCGCCGCAAGGGCATCGTCGTCACCGAGCTCCCCTACGGCGTCGGCACCGAGCGCGTCATGGAGCAGATCAAGAAGCTGGTGATGTCCAAGAAGCTGCAGGGCATCGCCGACATCAAGGACCTCAGCGACCGCGAGCACGGGCTGCGCCTGGTCATCGAGATCAAGAACGGCTTCGTCCCCGAGGCGATCCTCGAGCAGCTCTACCGCCAGACCGCGCTCGAGGACTCCTTCGGGATCAACGCCGTCGCCCTCGTCGACGGCCAGCCGCGCACGCTGGGCATCAAGGAGATGCTCGAGGTCTTCCTCGGCCACCGCTTCGACGTCGTACGCCGTCGCTCGACGTTCCGCCGCGCCAAGGCCGCCGACCGGCTGCACCTCGTCGACGGCCTGCTGATCGCGATCCTCGACATCGACGAGGTCATCCAGGTCATCCGCGGCTCCGACAACGCCGCTGCCGCGAAGGAGCGCCTGATCTCGGTGTTCGACCTCACCGAGGTGCAGGCCGACTACATCCTCGACATGCCCCTGCGGCGGCTGACCAGGTTCAGCAAGCTGGAGCTCGAGAAGGAGAAGAGCGAGCTCGAGCGCACCATCGAGCAGCTCGACGCGATCCTGGCCGACGAGAAGCTGCTGCGGAAGGTCGTCTCCGACGAGCTCACCGACGTCGCCAAGGAGCACGGCACCCCGCGCCGTACGGTCCTGCTCGGCGCCGCACCCGCCGTGACCGCGGCCTCGGCGGTCGAGGTCAGCGACGACCCCTGCTTCGTCCTGCTGTCCTCCACCGGCCTCCTCGCCCGCACCCGGGACGCCCAGGCCCCCGGACGCGGCGGCGACCGGGCCAACCACGACGTGACGGTCTCCGCGGTCCTGACGACCAGGCGCGGCGAGGTCGGCCTGCTGACCAACCGCGGCCGGCTGGTCCGGCTGCCGGTCATCGACATCGGCGCCGAGCTCCCCGCGACCGCCAACGACCCCCACGTCGCCGGCGGCGTCCCGCTCAGCGAGCTCGTCGCCCTCGAGGCGGGCGAGCGGCCGCTCGCGCTCACCTCCCTGCGCGCCGACGGCCCCGGCCTCGCGCTGGGCACGCGCGACGGTGTCGTCAAGCGGGTCAACCCGGAGGTGCTCAACCGCGACGAGTGGGAGGTCATCGGCCTCAAGGACGGCGACGAGGTCATCGGCGCCGTCGAGCTCGCCACGGGCGAGGAGGAGCTCTGCTTCATCTCCACCGACGCGCAGCTGCTCCACTTCCCGGCGTCCGGCGTCCGTCCGCAGGGCCGCTCCGGCGGCGGCATGGCCGGCATCAAGCTCGGCGCGGGCCAGCGGGCGGCCTTCTTCGGCGCCTTCGACCCCGCCGACGCGGTCGTCGTGACGGCGTCCGGCTCCTCCACGGCACTGCCCGGCACCGAGGCCGGCGCGGTCAAGGTGACGCCGTTCACCGAGTACCCCGGCAAGGGGCGCGCCACCGGCGGCGTCCGCAGCCACCGCTTCCTCAAGGGTGAGGACACCCTCGTCACCGCCTGGGCCGGCCCCGGCCCGGCCCGCGCGGCTGCGTCGAGCGGCGCCCCCATCGACCTGCCCGAGGCCGACGGCCGACGCGACGGCTCGGGCGTGCCCGCCCCGCAGCCCATCGCGGCGGTGGCCTCGCCGGTCGCGGCGCAGGTCGCGACCCGCGCGGCGTCGGGCGCGGACGCCGGTGACACAGCCGTCCCTGTGGAAGGCTGAGGCCATGCTCGCTCGCGCCCGCACGTCCGGAGGGCTCACCACCACGATCGCCGCCCTCGTCCTCGCCCTGCCCGTCCTGTCCGCCTGCTCCGGCGACGACGGCGGCAGCGGAGGGGACGGCGACAAGGGCCCCACACCCGAGGAGGTGCTGGCCGAGGCGGCCACGACCCTCACCGAGACGAGCGGCGTCGACCTCAGCCTGTCGACCCCGTCGCTGCCCGACGGTGTCTCCGGCATCACCGACGCGACCGGCACGATCACCCAGGCGCCGGCCTTCGACGGCTCGATCACCGTCGTGTTCGCCGGCCAGACCGTCGACGTGCCCGTCATCGCCGTCGACGACACCGTCTACGCCCAGCTCCCGTTCACCCCGGGCTGGAACAAGGTCAACCCCAAGGAGTACGGCGCCCCCGACCCCTCGAACCTCGTCGGCGAGGACGGCTTCGCCGGCCTGCTCGAGCTGACCGAGTCGCCGAAGGCCGGGGAGAGCGTGCGCGGCGGCGCCGACAACACCGAGATCCTCACGACCTACACCGGCACGGTGCCCGGGTCGGCGATGAAGTCGATCATCCCGTCGTCGTCGGGTGACTCCTTCGACGTGGAGTGGCAGGTCACCGACGACGGCGAGCTGCGCGAGGCCACGCTCACCGGCGTCTTCTACCCCCGTGCCGAGCCGATGACCTACACCGTCGACTTCGCCGACTACGGCACCGAGAAGGACATCACCGCACCGTGAGCACCGCCGCGGGCGAGGCAGTGGTCTCGCGCAGCTCGCGGCTGCTCCTCGCCATGGCGGCCATCGCCGTGGCGTTCGCAGCGGCCGACACCTACGTCGTCGTGCTCGCCCTGCCCGACATGATGACCGGCGTCGGCGTGCCGATCGACCAGCTGCAGCGGGCGGCGCCGATCGTCAGCGGCTTCCTGCTCGGCTACGTCGCGATGCTCCCGCTGATCGGCCGGATCGCCGACCTGCGCGGACGGGTGCCGGTCCTGGTGATGGCGCTCGTGCTGTTCGCCCTGGGCTCCCTCATCACCACGGTGGCCTACGACATGCCGAGCATCGTGGTCGGCCGGTTCCTCCAGGGTGTCGGCGGCGGCGGACTGGTGCCGGCGACCCTCGCGCTGGTGGCCGACCTCTACCCGGTCGAGCGCCGCGGCGTCCCGCTGGGCGTGGTCTCGGCCGTCCAGGAGATCGGCTCCGTCCTGGGTCCGCTCTTCGGCGCGGCCGTCCTCTCCGTCGCCGACTGGCGGGCGATCTTCGCGATCAACCTCGCCGTCGGGCTGGTGCTCGCCGCCGCCATCCGCGCGCTCGCGCCGGAGCGGAGACCCGCGGGCTCCCGGCACCGGCCCGACCTCGTCGGGCTGCTCCTGCTGCTGCTCACGTTCGCGTGCGCGGCGGTGGTCTTCCTCCGCCCCGCCCCGCTGATGCGCGACCTGACGTGGGGACGGCTCTTCGTCCCGTTCGCTGGCGACGGTCGCTGGATGACCCCGATCGGCATGGCGACCGTCGTCGCGCTCGTCCTGCTGCTGGCGTGGTGCTGGTTCGCCCCCCGCCCGCTGCTCGACCTGCGCGGCTGGGTCCGCGTGCTCGTCGACGCCGACCTGGTCGGCGCCCTGCTGCTCGCCACGGCGCTCGGCGGGGTGATCCTCGCGTTCGCGACGGCCGACCCGAAGATCGAGGTGTTCTCGCCCCAGGGCCGGTGGTACCTCCTCGGCGCCCTCGTCGCGGCCGCCGCGTTCACCTGGCACGTACGCCGCGCCCCGCGCCCGCTGGTGCCGCGCGGTGCCCTGCGTCGTACGCCGGCGTGGGGGGCGCTGCTGGTCAGCTTCTTCGTCGGTGCCGCGCTGATCGCCGCCCTCATCGACATCCCGCTGTTCGCCCGCACCACCGTCTACCCCGACGACCAGCTGCCCGCGGCCCTGGTGCTCGTCCGGTTCCTGCTCGCGCTGCCGGTGGGCGCCGTGGTCGGCGGCTACCTCATCCGCTTCCTCTCCCCCGGGCTCGTCACCGCGTTCGGCATGCTGCTCGCCGCGACCGGTTTCGTGCTGATGACCCGCTGGGGGCTCACGACGATCGAGGAGCCCATCGCCAACCTCGCCCTGATCACGGGTGGGCTGGGCTTCGGGCTGGCGCTCGCGCCGGTCAACGCCGCCCTGCTCGCCTCCACCGACGACGACGTCCACGGCGTGGCGAGCGCCTTCGTCGTGGTCGCCCGCATGGTGGGCATGCTGATCGGCATCTCGGCCCTCACCACGATCGGGCTGCGGCGCTACTACTCCGAGCAGCTCGCCGTGCCGCCGGTGCAGGACGTCTGCGACGGCAAGAGTCGGTGCAAGGAGTTCTCCGACCTGCTGCGCGTCGCAGGCATCGCCCAGGAGCACGCGGTCTTCTGGGGAGCGGCCGGGTGCGCCGTGGTGGCGGCCGTCCTCGCGCTCGTGCTGTTCCGGCAGGTGCGCCCGACCCGGCTCGCAGCGCGGGACGTCTTCACCGGCGGCGCCTGAGGGGCGCTAACCTGCCGGTCGTGAGCGACTTCGACGACCTCCTGCAGGCCAACCGCGTCTTCGCGGACACGTTCGACCTCGGCGGCTTCGACGGCAAGGCCCATGCCGGCATCGCCCTGGTCACCTGCATGGACTCGCGCATCGACCCGCTGGGCATGCTCGGGCTCAGGCACGGCGACGCCAAGATCTTCCGCAACCCCGGCGCGCGCGTGACGCCGCAGGCGCTCGAGGCCCTCGTCCTCGGCGTGCACCTGCTCAACGTCCAGCGCATCCTCGTGGTCCCGCACACCCGCTGCGCCATGGCCTCGTCGTCGGAGCAGGAGCTCCGGGTCAAGATCGGCGAGTCGGCCGGTGTCGACGCCAGCTGGGCGTCGTTCGGCGTCGTCACCGACCAGCTCGACCAGCTGCGGCAGGACGTCGCCAAGGTGCGCACGCACCCGCTCATCGGCGAGCGCGCCAAGGTCGGCGGCTTCCTGTACGACGTCGACTCGGGGCTGCTCACCGAGCACGTCTGAGCGCCTGACAGGCGTCGTTCAGCGATCCCCGGCTGACCGGGGATCGCTGACAACCGTGCTACCTGAGCGTCTGCTTGCCCCCGTGGAGCAACGTGACGAGCTGGGCGACCTTGCCGTCGGTGGCGGCGTCGCGCGCGAACGACGTCAGGTTCATCACGGGCGCGAACTTCTGGCGGGTGATGGCCTTGGCGTAGGTGAACTCCCGCAGCCCGTCGGCGCCGTGGATCCGGCCGAAGCCCGACTGCCCGACGCCGCCGAAGGGGAGCCCCGGGACCGCTGCGAAGGCGATCACGGAGTTGACCGAGGTCATCCCGGAGCGGATGCGGCGGGCGATCGACAGGCCGTTGGCCTTCGAGAACACCGCGCCCGCCAGGCCGTAGTCGGTGGCGTTGGTGAGGCGTACGGCCTCGTCCATGCTCGCGACCGGGTTGATCGCCAGCGTCGGGCCGAAGGTCTCCTCGGTGATCTCCGTGGAGTCCGCCGGCACGTGGGTGAGGATCGTCGGCTGCACGAAGCGCTCCCCCACCGCGTCCGACCCGCCGAGGGCGACGCGGGCGCCCTTGGCGATCGCGTCGTCGATGTGGCTCTTGATCACGGCGAGCTGCGAGGGCATCGTGATCGGCCCGATCCTCGCGCCGGCGTCGTCCCCGGCGCGCAGCCCCTCGGCCTGGGCGAGGATCTCGGTCATGAACGCGTCGAAGACGTTCTCGTGGACGTAGACGCGCTCGGTGCCGATGCAGGTCTGCCCGGCGTTGGCCATCCCTCCCCACAGCGCGGCCTCCGCCGCCTTGGGAAGGTCGGCGTCCTCGTCGACGATCAGTGAGTCCTTGCCCCCGGCCTCGATGACGACCGGGGTGAGGTTCTCGGCGCAGGCCGCCATGACCAGCTTGCCGGTCCGCCCGGAGCCTGTGAAGGCGAGCTTGTCGATCCTCGCCCGGCACAGCGCGTTGCCGGTGTCCCCGAGGCCGGTCACGACCTGCAGCACGTCGCGGCCGTGCACCACCTCGCGGAACGAGTCGGCGAGCCACTGCCCGACGCCGGGCGTGTACTCGCTCGGCTTGAACACCACCGCGTTGCCCGCGGCCAGGGCGTAGGCGATCGACCCCATCGGCGTGAAGACGGGGTAGTTCCACGGGCCGATCACGCCGACCACCCCGAGCGGGTGGTACGCCACGGTGGCGGCCTGGTTGGCCATCAGGAGACCGGAGGAGACCTTGCGCGCCCCGAGCACCTTCTTGGCGTTCCTGGCAGCCCAGGCGATGTGCTCGATGGCGAGGACGATCTCGAGCTGGGCGTCGCTGTGCGGCTTGCCGGTCTCGCGGTGCGAGAGGTCGGCCAGCTGGGCCATCCGGCGCGTCATCACGCTCCGCCAGGTCAGGAGGAAGCTCGGCGCGTTCGTCGAACGACAGGTTGCCCCACCAGCCGACGGCGTCGCGCGCGCGGGCCACCGCGGCGTCGACCTCGGCGCGACTGGCGACCGCGTGCGTGCCGACGACGTCCCCGTTGGCCGGGTCGAGCGAGTCGAAGGTCTCGGTCGTTCCGGCGGAGGTCGGCTCGACGGTGGTGCTCATCGTGACTCCTTGAGGAGGTCGGCGCACTTCTCGCCGATCATGACGGTGGGGGCGTTGGTGTTGCCGCGTGGGACCCGCGGCATGACCGAGGCGTCCGCGACCCGCAGGCCGTCGACGCCGTGGACCTTGAGCTCGGGGTCGACGACGCTGCCCTCGACCGTGCCCATCGCGCAGGTCGCCGACGGGGTGGTAGAGCGTCTGTCCGAGCCGGCCGATGCCCTCGATGATCTCGTCGTCGCTCGGGTCGGCCGACGCGGGGACCCACGGCTCGTCGACGTACGTCGCGATCGGGCCCTGCCGCAGGATCTCCAGGGCGGTGCGGAAGCCACCGATCATCGCCTCGAGGTCGGCGCGGTCGTCGAAGTAGCCCGGGTTGATCTCCGGGTGCCAGGTCGGGTCCGCCGAGCGCAGCCGGACGTGGCCCGAGCTCTGCACGTCGACCAGCGTCACGGCGGTGGTCAGGGCACGGCGTACGGGCTCGTGCATGCCGTTGTCGTAGAAGCCGGTCGGCGCGACGTGCAGCTGGATGTCCGGCATCGCCAGGTCGTCGCGCGAGGCGTAGAACGCGCCCGCCTCCCCCACGTTGGAGCTCAACGGGCCCTTGCCCGTCGCCTTCCACTTCAGCAGGTTGCCCAACCCCAGCATCTCGGCGATGTCGGTCGTGTCCTTGGTGTAGCTCAGGATGCCCGCAGCCGGGTGGTCCTGCAGGTTCTGGCCCGACTCCCGGCGACTCCACGGCGACGTCGATGCCCGTGTCGCGCAGGTGGGCCCCGGGGCCGATCCCGGAGAGCATCAGCAGCTGGGGGCTGTTGATCGCACCGCCGCTGAGGACGACCTCGGCGTCGGCCCGCGCGACGTGGCTCTCGCCGCCACGGGTGTAGGCGACGCCGACGGCGCGGTTCCCCTCGAGCACGATCCGCGTCACGAAGGCCTCGGTGCGGACGGTGAGGTTGGGGCGCTTGTCCGCGGGGTGGATGTAGGCGTCCGCGACGGACCAGCGCCGTCCCTTCCGGCACGTCACCTGGTAGCGGCCGACGCCGTCCTGCTCGGCTCCGTTGAAGTCGTCGTTGCGCTTGAGTCCGGCAGCGACGCCGGCCTCGATGAAGGCGGTGCTCAGCTCGTGGTCGTAGGTGCGGTCCTCGACGTGCAGCGGTCCGTCGGTCCCGTGGAACCGGCCACCGAGGCGGGTGTTGCCCTCGGCCTTGACGAAGTAGGGCAGGACGTCCTCGAAGCCCCATCCGGTCGCGCCGTAGGCGTCGCGCCACTCGTCGTAGTCGCCGTGGTTGCCGCGGATGTAGATCATCGCGTTCATCGACGAGCACCCGCCCAGAGCCTTCATGCGCGGCCAGTAGGCGCGGCGCCCGTCGAGGTGCTTCTGGGGCGTCGTCTGGTAGTTCCAGTCCCACTTGGTCTTGAACAGCATCGAGAACGCGAGCGGGATGTGGATGTTGTCGTCGTCGTCGGCCGGGCCCGGCCTCCAGGAGCAGCACCCGGACGTCGGGGTCCTCGGTCAGCCGGGCGGCGACCACGCCGCCGGCGCTGCCGGATCCGATGACGATGTAGTCGAACGTTCTCCTCGGGCATGGGTCTCCCTGTGACAGCACTGTGACGCGGGCCACAAACCTACTCAGGCTGTGATCGCGACACAAGAACTGTCAGGGTCGTGGCCGCTCGGACCAGACCAGCGGCCTTCCGGACCCGCTCAGGCGTCCAGCGTCTCCACGTCGACCTCGTAGGCACCCTGCACGATGAACTCCTTGCGGGGGGCGACGTCGGAGCCCATGAGGAGGTCGAAGACCTTGCTCGCCTCGTCGACGTCGTCGATGGTGAGCTTGCGGAGCGTCCGGTGGCGCGGGTCCATGGTGGTCTCGGCCAGCTGGTCGGCGTCCATCTCGCCGAGGCCCTTGTAGCGCTGGACGGGGTCCTTCCAGCGCACGTTCTTCTTCTTCAGCTCGGCGAGCCTGCGCTGCAGCTCGTCGTCGGAGTACGTGTAGATGTACTTGTCCATCCCCTTCTTGGGGTTGGACAGCTCGATGCGGTGCAGCGGCGGCACGGCCGAGAAGAGTCGGCCGTCGCGCACGAGCTCGGGCATGTACTTGAAGAACAGCGTCGCGAGCAGGCAGCGGATGTGGGCGCCGTCCGAGTCGGCGTCGGCCATCAGGATGATCCGGCCGTAGCGGGCCGCCTCGAGGTCGAACGTCCGGCCCGAGCCGGCGCCGACGACCTGGATGATCGAGGCGCACTCGGCGTTCTTGAGCATGTCGCCGACGGTGGCCTTCTGGACGTTGAGGATCTTGCCGCGGATGGGCAGCAGCGCCTGGAACTCGCTGCTCCGCGCCGCCTTGGCGGTGCCCATCGCGGAGTCGCCCTCGACGATGAACAGCTCGGTGCGCTCGGTGTCGGTGCTGCGGCAGTCGAAGAGCTTGGCCGGCAGCGCCGAGGACTCCAGCGCGTTCTTGCGACGCTGGTTCTCCTTGTGCTGGCGTGCCGCGAGCCGGGTCTTCGACGCGCCCGCGACCTTCTCCATCAGCAGCTTGGCCTGGGCCTTCTCGGCGCGCTTGGTGGAGGTGAGGAACGCCTTGAGCTCGCCGGCCACGACCTTGCGCACGACGCCACGCGCGGCCGGTGTGCCGAGGATCTCCTTGGTCTGGCCCTCGAACTGCGGCTCGGCGAGCCGGACGGTGACCACCGCGGTGAGGCCCTCCATCACGTCGTCCTTGATGACGTCGGTGTCGGCGGCCTTCAGCACCTTCGCGGCGCGCATGGAGTCGTTGAACGTCTTGGTCAGCGCGGCCTCGAAGCCGCCGACGTGCGTGCCGCCCTTGGGCGTCGCGATCACGTTGACGAACGAGCGCAGCTCGGTGTCGTAGGCCGTGTCCCAGCGCACCGCGACGTCGACGGTGAGCTCGCGCTCGACCTCCTGCGGCGTCATGTGCCCCTTGTCGTCGAGCAGCGGCACCGTCTCGGTGAAGGTGTCGGTGCCCTGCAGACGCAGGATGTCGGTCACCGGCTCGCCGTGGGAGAGGAACTCGACGAACTCCGCGATGCCGCCGTCGTGGCGGAACTTCTCCTCCACCATCTCCGAGGAGCGCTGGTCGCGGATGACGAGCTCGAGGCCCGGGACGATGTACGACGTCTGCCGGGCGCGGCCGATCAGGCCGTCCATCTCGAAGCGGGCGTCCTTGGTGAAGATCTGCCGGTCCGGCCAGAAGCGGATCCGGGTGCCGGTCCTGCCCTTCGCGACCCGCTTGCCCTTGCGGGTCAGGCCGGACTGCGGGGTGAACGACGCGCCGGGCCCCTCGCCGTCGAAGACGCCCGGCACACCGCGCTGGAAGGACAGGCCCTGCTGCGCGGGCGACCGGTCGACGTCGATGTCCATCCGGGCGGACAGGGCGTTGACCACGGACAGGCCGACCCCGTGCAGGCCGCCGGTGGCGACGTAGGACCCGCCGCCGAACTTGCCGCCGGCGTGCAGCTTGGTCGCGACGACCTCGACGCCCGACAGGCCCGTCTTGGGCTCCTTGTCGGTCGGGATGCCGCGGCCGTCGTCGTACACCTCGACCGATCCGTCGTCGTGCAGCGTCACCTCGACGGAGTGCGCGACGCCCGCCAGGGCCTCGTCCACGCCGTTGTCGATGATCTCCCAGAGGCAGTGCATCAGGCCGCGCGTGTCGGTCGAGCCGATGTACATGCCCGGTCGCTTGCGGACCGCGTCGAGCCCCTCGAGGACGAGGAGGTGTGCGGCGTTGTAGGTGTTGTCTGCCGGTGCTGCCACAAGGGAAGAACCTACCTGCGACACGCCGGACGCCGACGGAGGCACGCCTGCCCCCTGCCGCGCATGGTCCGGTCTAGCGTGGGGCACCGGGCAGGTATCGCTTCCGCAACGGCTCGTCCACGCTTGAGGACAACGCCAGCGAGGAAGAGTGTGACGTGATTGACTTGAAGAGTTCTCGATCCTGAAACAGCTGCAGGGAATCTTTGTCCCACTGGCTACGTTGGGCCAGACACCGATGAACAGGAAATGAGGCTGACGTGACCACTGCCACCGCACCCACCCAGGCCGTCCTCACGGCCGGTGACCGCTGCGACCGCTGCGGCGCCCAGGCCTACCTCCGTGTGGAGCTCCAGACCGGCGGCGAGCTGCTCTTCTGCGCGCACCACGCTCGCGAGCACGGCGAGAAGCTCCGCGAGGTCGCCGCCGCCGTCCACGACGAGACCCACAAGCTGGACCCGTCCGCGGGCAGCGAGGCCTGAGCCACACCGACCACACCCACCGACTTCCAGAACGGCCCCGGACACGCTCTCCGGGGCCGTTCTGCGTCCCTACCCGTCCCCGTCCGGAGCGCTACCGACGTCTGGGAGGCTGTGCCCCGTGAGCCCCACCGAGATCCTGATCTCCATCGCGATCGCCGTCGGCATCGCGGGCATCATCGTGCCCGTCCTGCCCGGGACGATCCTGGTGCTCGGCGCGATCCTCGTGTGGGCCCTCGAGGTCGGTACGACGACGGCCTGGGCGGTGTTCGCCGTCAGCGCGCTGCTCCTCGTCGTCGGATCGGTCGTGAAGTACCTCGTGCCGGGCCGCCGGCTCAAGACCGCCGGGGTGCCCAACCGCACGCTCCTCGTCGGCGCGCTGCTCGGCTTCATCGGGTTCTTCGTGATCCCCGTCATCGGCATGTTCATCGGTTTCGTGCTCGGCGTCTACGTCGCCGAGCGGGCGCGCGTCGGCGGCGCCCTGGCCTGGCCGTCGACGAAGGGCGCGCTGCGCGCCGTGGGCGTCTCGATCCTCATCGAGCTGGTCGCGGCCTCCCTCGCGGCGATCGTGTGGGTCGCCGGCGTCGTGGCCACCTGAGGTCGCCGCCGTGGCCGTCCTGCTCTCCCTCGCGGCAGCCGTCGCCTACGGGCTCTCGGACTTCGTCGGCGGCCTCGCCGCGCGGCGTACGTCGGCGTGGCCGGTCGCCTTCGTCGGGACGACCGTGGCCTTCGTGGGAGCGGTCGGCCTCGCCCTGGTGACCGAGGGATCACCCACCCGCGCGGACCTCGGGTGGGGCGCCGTCGCCGGCGTCGGCAGTGGGGTGGGCGGCGCGTTCCTCTACCGAGGCCTGGCGGCCGGACGGATGGGCGTCGTCGCGCCGATCTCGGCGGTCGGCGCCGCCCTCCTGCCGGTGTGCGTCGGCATCGCCACCGGCGAGCGTCCGGCTCTGTTCGTGTGGGCCGGCATCGCGGCCGCCGTCCCCGGCATCTGGCTGGTGAGCCGGGAGCCCGGCGGCTCGGGCGACCTCGCGGCAGGCATCCTCGACGGCGTCCTCGCCGGCGTGGGCTTCGGCCTGCTCTTCGCCGCGATGGGGCAGGTGCCCGAGGTGGCGGGGTTCGCACCGCTGGCGGTCGCCCAGGGGGTCGGCGCGGTCGCGGTCGCCCTCACCGCAGCCGCGCTGGGTGTGCGCTGGGTCCCCGACCATCCCTCGCAGGCGTGGGGTGCGGTCGCTGGCGTGCTGTCGACCGCGGCGGCGGCCGCGTTCCTCCTGGCCACCCAGACCGGGCTGCTGACGATCGCGTCCGTGGTGACGTCGCTCTACCCGGCCGTCACCATCGCCCTCGCGGCGGTCTTCCTGCGCGAGCGCGTCCACGCCCCCCAGGCGCTGGGGCTGGCGCTCTGCGGCCTGGCGGTGGGCCTGGTCGCGGCGGCCTGACGGAACCCGTCGTCTCAGGCGCCGAGCCCGGACGCGATCGGGAGGGTCCACCGCTGGCGCTTGGGGGCCCAGTCGACGACCGGGTGGGAGCCGTCCGCCTGGTCGACCATCTTGACCGAGACCCGCACCGACGGCGCCCGGTCGAAGCAGTCCCGGCTGACGACGGCGCGGAACAGGTCCCGACCCCACTTGGGCCGGGCCGAGTAGTCGCACCGGACCCGGTCGTCGCTGCCCCGCCACCCGTCGGCCTCGGTCAGCACGTAGTCGGTCCCGTCGCCGAGGCCGCTGCTCAGGACGTACTCAGGCCCCTTGGCGTCGCGGTCGGTGTCGAAGAAGACGGAGACCCCGGCCGCGCTGGTCCGCATCAGCTCGTTGAAGCGCACCTTGACGCGCACGTTGTCCGCGCCATGGTTCGCCTCGAGCCCGTAGATGTCGGTCAGCGACCCCTTGGCGTCGGCCGGGTCGTCGATGCGGTAGAACTCCGCGTGCGCCGGCGCGGCCGTGACGGCGACGAGCGCCAGCGCAGGGACGGCCAGGAGCGAGATCCGAGTCCTCATGCCCTGAGTCTGTCATCGCCCACCCACGGCGCCCCACCCACTTCGGGTGGTGTGTCGGGGCGCGGTGGCACCATGACGCCATGACCGGGGCCGTCGGCAGGGGCGTACGCCGCTGCGGCGCGGTGCTCGCACTGCTCGCGGGCGGTGCGGCCGCCGGCTGCAGCCCGACCGCGGAGCCGTCGTCCCCGGGCTCGTCACCAGACCCGGCCGGCTCGACGACCGAGACCTCGCTCCCGACCGCCGCCCCTCGCGAGCCACGTCCGGCTGCGGTGGACATCGCAGTCGCGGGAGACGTGCACTTCGAGGGTCCGCTCGCCCAGCGCCTGCTCCGACCGGCCACCGCGTTGACGCCGGCCACCACGGCGCTGGCCGCCGCCGACGTGGCGATCGTCAACCTGGAGTCGTCCGTCGGCTCGGGTGGGCGCCCCGAGCCGGGGAAGCGGTTCGTCTTCTCCGCCGGCGCGGCAGCCTTCGAGTCGCTGGCCGCGGCCGGGATCGACGTGGCGAGCATGGCCAACAACCACGCCCTGGACTTCGGCCGGGCACGGCTCCCGTCGACCCTGCAGGCCGCGGCCGAGGCACGGCCTGGGCTTGCCGTCGTCGGGCTCGGCGCCGACGAGGACGAGGCCTTCGCCCCGGCCGTCACCGACGTGCGCGGCACGCGCGTGGCGACCATCGCCGCCTCCGCAGCCGACCAGGACCCCACGGCCGACCCCACCGGCGCCTGGGCGGCAGGCCCGGACACGCCCGGTGTCGCCGACGCCAACGATCCGCGGCGCCTGCTCCGAGCGGTACGACGGGCGGACGCGGAGGCGGACGTGGTCGTCACCTACCTGCACTGGGGAGTGCAGGGCGAGCGCTGCCCCTCCGCCGACCAGCGCTCACTGGCCCGCCGGGTGGTCGGAGCCGGCGCCGACGTCGTGGTGGGCAGCCACACCCACGAGCTGCAGGGCGACGGCCGCCTCGGACGGGGCTACGTCGCCTACGGGCTGGGCAACTTCGCGTGGTACTCCCCCGGCCCCACCGGGGTCCTCACGCTGACGGTCCAACCGCCGCGGGAGCCCGCGGGCAGGGCGCGGGTCACCGCGTCCCGCTGGTGGCCGGCGACGATCGGCGCGGACGGGCTGGCGGCCCCGGCCTCCCGAGCCGCCGCAGCGGCCTCGCGGGAGCGCCGCAGGGTGCTGCGCGAGTGCGCCGGCCTGGGGTGAGCGCTCCTCAGCGCGGGGCCAGCCACGCGGTGACGATCCGCCCCACCCGCTCGAGCTGGGCCGGCGACACGACGGTCGGGACGTCGCCCGCCGAGTGGTAGCCGGCGTACGGCGTCGAGCCCAGGCGCGCACCGGGCAGGCCGGCGCGGACGAAGGACCAGTGGTCGCTGCTGCGCTGTCCGCTCTCGGCGACGGTCGCGGCCCCCACCCGCCGGGCCGCCGCCAGGAGCGCCCGCTGCACGGGGTCGGCGTCGCCGGCGGACCCCACCGGCACCCGGCCGCCCACCCCGACCCGGTCGAGGGAGACCATCCCCCGCACCGCCGCGCGCGCCCGCGGCCCGAGCCGGTCGACGTAGTGCCGCGACCCGTAGTGGTGGTCGTCGTCGGTGGGTCCGCGCGGCTCCTCGGCGCCGAACGCCACGAACACGGTCGGCAGGCGGGTGCGGCGCACCGAGGCCGCCTCGGCCACCGCGAGCAGCACGCCGACGCCCGAGGCGTTGTCCTCCGCGCCGGGCGCCTGCGGCACCGTGTCGAGGTGCGCGCCGACCACCAGGTGCGGCTCGGTCGGGTCGAACCCGGCGGGTGACGCGACGACGTTGGCCGAGCGTCCGGCCGGGACGTCCACGCCCCACGACTCCCCCGCCGGTACGTCGACGCGCTGACGGGCGACGTCGTACCCGAGCCGGGTCAGCTCACCGGCCACCCAGCCGGCGGCGCGGTCGTACGCCGGGCCGGTCGCCTCGCGGGGACCGATCCTCCCGGCCAGGTGGCGCACGGCGCGCACCGCGGTCCCGGGATCGACGTCATCGGCCGACACGGGATCCGGCGCGGAGGTCGGATCCGGCAACGGGCTGCTCGCGGACTCGGTGGGCCCCGTGGGCTCGATCGGCTCGGCGGCCGGAGCGCTCGGGCTGGGCCGAGCCCCGGACGTCGGGTGCGCGTCGTCGGGGGCGTCTGGGGTGGCGGGTCCGAACAGGCACCCAGCGCGAGCGCGGCCGACACCACAGCGGTGGCGCGGCGCGACAGGCCCATGGCTGTCACCGTAGCCGGGCGGCGAGGTAGGCCCGGAGCATCGCCTCCACCTCGGCGAGCGCCGTCTCCCGACCGGGCTCGTCCGCCGGGTGGCGGGCCAGGGTGTGGCGGACCGTCTCGATGCAGAGCTCGACCACCGCGCGGAGCTCGGCCACGGGTGTGGTCACGCCCGCGCGGCGCAGCGCCTCCGAGAACAGGCCGATCAGGTGCTCGCGCACCGCGTTGGCCGGCGAGTCCCCGCGCTCGGGCGCGAGGTCCTCGGTCAGCCGGTAGTAGCCGGGGTGGTGGGTCTGGAGCTCCGCCGCCCGCCTCACCAGCACACCCACCACCGTGTCCAGGTCGGCCACGGACGCCACCCCGGAGACAGCCTCGGCGTAGGCCGGCGTGACCGCCTCGAGGTAGCGCTGGGCGAGCGCGTCCGCGATCGACTCCTTGTCGTGGAAGAACCGGTAGAGCGCCCCGACCGACAGCCCGGCACGGGCGGCGATGCGGGTGGTGCTCGCGCCGGACAGGCCCCGCTCGCCGATCTCCTCGTCGGCGGCGACCAGGATCCTGTCCACGGTCTCCTGCGACCGCAGCTGCTGCGGCGTCGCCCTCACTGGACCAGCACGACTCCCGATGCGTTGCGCACACAGCTGACGCTCGCACGCGGCCCGGTCCAGGCACCGCTCAGGCACTGGCCCAGCACCTGCTGCCCGGCAGCGTTGGGGTGCCACGACTCCTGGCAGGTCTGGTAGTAGTCCGAGCAGGTGTCGGTCACCCGCTTGATGTCGAACTTGTCGAAGGGCGTGAAGCTCTGGACGTGGACCCCGCTCGGTCCGTCCATCACCCGCAGCGGGGTCGCCAGTGCGTTGCCCGGGCTGCCCGGCTTCTCACACAGCCGCGCCCCGTCGAAGGCCCGCTGCACGTTGAGGTAGGTGATGCTGGCGCCGGGTCGCTCGGCCTGGAGCGTCGACGCGACCCCCGACACGATGCTGCCGAGGTTCTGGCTGAACCGGTGCGCCGGTGCCAGCGAGTCGATGTCGGCAGGGCAGCCCGCGGCGTACCTCTCGTCGACGAGCGCGCGGTACTTGTCGCGGGTGTCGCTGCGGCCGTCCTCGGTGCGGTACTGCTCGGCGTAGGCCGGTGGCAGCGGGTTGGTGTAGTCCTGCAGCACCACCTGGTGCTGGCCGTCGGCGTCGATCTCGTCCAGCACGTCGAGCACCTGGCGCACGGCAGCCGTGGTCTCGGCTCGGGCTGCGGAGACCTCGGCCGCGGTGGCGAAGTCGGCGTCGGAGCACGCACGCTCGTTGAGCTCGGCCCCGGTCACCCAGTTGATGAAGTGGATCCAGACCTCCCACCAGCCGGTGTAGCCGTCGGCGACGAACCGACCGGCGCACTCGGCGGCGACCCCGCCGAAGGTGAACTGGCTGTTGTTCGAGCCGAGGCCAAGCAGGACCAGGTCGATGTCGCCGGTCCGTGCGACGGCCCGGAGCTGCTCGATCTGGGCGGCGACCGTACGCCCCGCCGGCCGGGCGCTGGAGGGCGAGGCCATGTCAGCCGGCTGCGCGCCCGAGCAGGCCAGGTTGACCCGCTGCGCGATCCCCGGCAGGGCGGCCACCTGGATGGAGGCGTTGGCCGAGCGGTGGCAGAAGTAGGGGTTGCTGTTGGCGGCCGACCAGCCGGGGAAGCCCTGGGCGACGCCGGACTGGTCCGTGACGGCCTGATAGCTCCCTCCGCCCTCGCCGCTGATGAAGCTGTCGCCCATCGCCACGGCCGTCGGCGGGAGCGGATCGGCCTGGGCCGGTGGCGCGAGTGCAGCCAGGGCCGTGGCCGCGAGGAGCAGGGCGCCGGCGAGTGCCGACGTACGCAGGGGTCGTCCGAGCATGGGGGCCTCCCGAGAAGGAAACGCGAAAGAGGATTCGCGTTTCGATCCTGCTCCCACTGCCCAACCTCGTCAAGGCTCGCGCCGAGGTGGCCGGATCGAGGTGGCCGGAATGACGAGCAGCGCCGCCCCGGAGGGCGACGCTGCTCATGACGCGCGGAAAGAGGTGTGGAGAGGGTGGTGCTCAGTCGAGGTAGTCGCGCAGGACCTGCGACCGGCTCGGGTGGCGCAGCTTCGACATCGTCTTCGACTCGATCTGACGGATCCGCTCGCGGGTCACGCCGTAGACCTTGCCGATCTCGTCGAGGGTCTTCGGCTGGCCGTCGGTGAGGCCGAAGCGCATCGAGACCACGCCGGCCTCACGCTCGGACAGCGTGTCGAGGACCGCGTGGAGCTGCTCCTGGAGCAGGGTGAACGAGACCGCGTCGGCCGGGACGATGGCCTCGGAGTCCTCGATCAGGTCACCGAACTCCGAGTCGCCGTCCTCACCGAGGGGCGTGTGGAGCGAGATCGGCTCGCGGCCGTACTTCTGGACCTCGATGACCTTCTCCGGGGTCATGTCGAGCTCCTTGGCCAGCTCCTCCGGCGTGGGCTCGCGGCCCAGGTCCTGGAGCATCTGGCGCTGGACGCGGGCGAGCTTGTTGATGACCTCGACCATGTGCACCGGGATACGGATGGTGCGGGCCTGGTCGGCCATCGCGCGGGTGATCGCCTGGCGGATCCACCACGTGGCGTAGGTCGAGAACTTGTAGCCCTTGGTGTAGTCGAACTTCTCGACCGCACGGATCAGGCCGAGGTTGCCCTCCTGGATCAGGTCGAGGAAGAGCATGCCGCGACCGGTGTAGCGCTTGGCCAGCGAGACGACGAGTCGCAGGTTGGCCTCGAGCAGGTGGTTCTTCGCCCGCCGACCGTCCTCGGAGATCCACTCGTACTCCTCGAGCATCTTCGGGCTGATCCGGCCGCCCTTGGCGAGCTTCTCCTCGGAGAACAGGCCGGCCTCGATGCGCTTGGCGAGCTCGACCTCCATCTCGGCGTTGAGGAGGGGGACCTTGCCGATCTGCTTCAGGTAGTCCTTGACCGGGTCGGCGGTGGCGCCGGCCACCATGACCTGCTGCTCGGGCTCGTCGGTCTCGTCGGCCGCGGAGACGGTGAAGGCCTGCTTCTCGTCCTCCTTGATCGTCGGGTCCTTGGCCACGTCCTTCTCGAACTCGGCGTCGGGGATGTCCGGGAGGACCTTCTTGCCGTCGGGGCCGACGACCGGCGCCTCGGCGGTGCCGAGGTCGACGACCTCCTCAGCCGCGGCCTTCTTGGCAGCGGTCTTCTTCGCCGGCGCCGCAGCCTTGGCGGCGGGCTTCGTCTCGGCCGTGGCGGCCGCCTTCTTGGCGGGCGCCTTCTTGGCCGGGGCCTTCTTGGCGGCGGACGAGGTCGCGGTCCGCTTGCTGGTCGCGGCGACCGCACGCATGCCCGAGGCATCGATCTGGACCGAGATCCCGAGGCCGCTGAGGTGCACCAGCAGGGCCTTCAGGTGCCGGGGCTCGACGCCAGCCTCGTCACTGGCGCGCCGTACGTCCTCGGGGGACACGGTGCCGGTGGGAACCGCTCCGGCGACCAGGGCAGCGATGGAGGGGTGCGTGAGCACCTCTGAAGGAAGCAACTTGCGTGCGTGTGAGGACACGAACACCTCTCGTCGAGCAACTTCGGGGCGCGGCGAGGCCCGGTGACGTCAAGAGCCGCATCGTCATTCTGCCACGCCCGTCCCGACGGCCCGACATCCGGCCGCGGTCCGCGCGTGTCCACGCACCCTGCTCGCGCTCGCATGCGCGCCGTCGTTCAGTCCGTGGCCTTCGCAGCGGCCTTCTTCGCCTTCTTGAAGTCGCGCACCTTCTGCAGCGACTCCGCGTCCACCACGTCGGCGACCGACCGGTGGCCCTCCAGTGCGTAGTCGCCCACCGCGGCCTCCCACCCGTCGGGACGTACGCCGAGCTGCTTGGCGAGGAGCGCGACGAAGATCTGCGCCTTCTGCTTGCCGAAGCCCGGGAGCGCCATCACGCGCTTGAGCAGGTCCTTGCCGTCGGCCGCCTCGGTCCACAGCCGGGAGGCGTCACCGCCGTAGGTCTCCTCGACGATGCGTGCCAGCTCCTGCAGGCGCGCTGCCATCGAGCCCGGGAAGCGGTGGATGGCCGGCGGGGTGGACGCCATCGCCGCGAACTGCTCGGGGTCCGCCGCGGCGATCGCGTCGGGCTCGACCGTGCCGAAGCGCTCCAGGACCTTCGCCGGACCCCGGAACGCGTGCTCCATCGGGTACTGCTGGTCGAGCATCATCCCCACGAGCAGCGCGAACGCGGAGTCGTCGAGAACCTTGTCGGCGGCGGGGTCGCCGGTGATCTGGAAGCCCATGGGACCATCCTGCCCGACCTACGCCGACCGCGGGCGCGGCTTACTGCGCCTTGACCGCCAGGACCGGGCAGGGGGCGTCGAGGAGCACTCGCTGGGCGTTGCTGCCGAGGATGAGCTTGCCGACCGGCGAGCGTCGGCGCAGGCCGATGACGAGCAGCTCGGCGCCGTTGGCCTCGGCGATGCTGATCAGGTCCTCGGCGGGCTCGAAGCCGCGGACGAGCTGGCGGACGTCGTGCTCGACGCCGGCCTCCTCGAGTCGCTTCTGGATCCCGCTCATCTCGTCATCGGCGGCCCGGGCAGCGGATCCGTCGTAGTCCTGCCCACCCCGGTGGGAGTTCACCACCACCAGCTTGCTCCCGCGCAGCTTGGCCTCGTTGATGCCGGCGGCGAGGGCGGCCTCGCCCTCCGGCTTGGGGACGTATCCGACGACGACGGTGCCCATGGTGTCTCCTCTCGGGGCCGCGACGCTCCGCCGCTGGCCTGCTGGCACCGTAACGGAAACGACTGGCCTTCGGCAGCCTGTGGAGGGGTGGGTCTGACCCTCTGGTCCTGAGGCAGTCTTGACCGGTGGCACCACCGCTCGCGCAGCAGCCGGCGCTCCAGGCACCCGTCGACCGGCACACCCACGCCGTCCTGCGGGCGGCCACCCTCGCCCTGGTCGAGGACGAGGACCGCCGGCTCTTCCCGGTGACGCTGCACGCCGGGGTGCCGGGCCGGTGTGCGCGCCACGTGGACGACCCGCCGCTGCCCGACGCCGGGCTGCGGGCCGACGTCGTGCTCGCGCTCCTGCGCGCCTCGGCCTCGCTCACCCCGCGCCCCGCGCTGTGGCTGACCCGACCGGGCGAGCTCAGCCCGCACGACGACGACCTGCGCTGGCTCGGCCCGGCGGCATGGGCCGCGCAGGCGCTGGGGATGCCGGTCGGGCTCGTCGTCGTGACCCGCCGCGGGTGGTTCGACCCCGTCAGCGACGTACGACGGGAGTGGCGCCGGCTCCGGCCACGCCCGCTGTCTCGCCGCTGAGCCGGACCCGGGGTCAGTCCCAGGTGTGGACGGGCTCGTTGCTGTGCATGCGCTCGGTGTAGTCGAGCAGGGTCGCCCGGAGCGCGTCGTAGCGGTCCACCCCCCCGCGCTCGCGGACGCGGTCGACGAACCACCCGGCGCCGCTCGCCTCGGTCTGGCAGCGCTGCTCGATGATGCCGAGGTAGCGGTCGCTCTCCTCCGAGGGGACGCCCCACGAGTCGAGACCGGCGCGGGCCATGGGGAGCAGGCGTCGCAGCACCAGCTCGGTGGCGCGGACCTGGCCGAGGCCCGGCCAGTAGACCTGGGCGTCGACGCCCATCTGGGCGGCGACGTGGAAGTTCTCCTCGGCGGCGGAGAACGACATCTGCGACCACAGGGGGCGCTCGCTCTCCACGAGGTAGCGGACCAGGCCGAACCAGAGCGCCGCGTTGGCGATGGTGTCGGCGATGGTCGGTCCGGCGGCCAGCAGGCGGTTCTCCACCCGCAGGTGCGGGACGCCGTCCGAGATGTCGTAGACCGGACGGTTCCAGCGGTAGATCGTGCCGTTGTGGAGCTTGAGCTCGTGGAGGGCCGGGGTGCCGCCGGACTCCAGCACCTCGAGGGGGTCCTCGTCGTCGGTCACCGGCAGCAGCGCCGGGAAGTAGCGGACGTTCTCCTCGAAGAGGTCGAACACCGAGGTGATCCACCGCTCGCCGAACCACACGCGTGGCCGGACGCCCTGGGCCTTGAGCTCCTCGCTGCGGGTGTCGGTCGCCTGCTCGAACAGCGGGATCCTGGTCTCGCGCCACAGCTCCTTGCCGAGGAGGTAGGGCGAGTTCGCCGAGACCGCCAGCTGCACGCCGGCGATCGCCTGGGCGGCGTTCCAGTGGGCGGCGAACTGGTCGGGCGAGGTCTGCACGTGGAACTGCGTGCTGGTGCACGCGGCCTCCGGGACGATCGAGTCCGACGTCGTCGTGAGCCGCTCCTTGCCGGAGATGCTGATCGTGATGTCCTCCCCGCGCGCGGCGAGGATCTGCTCCGACAGCAGCTTGTAGCGCGGGTTGGCACTGAGGGAGGAGACGTCCATGTGCCCCTCGGCCAGCGTCGGGAGGATCCCGATCATGACCTGGTGGGCGCCGACCTTGGAGCCCTTCTCCTCGGCGTCGTTGAGCGAGCGGCGCAGGCTGTCCTCGAACTTCGAGAGGCCCCCCTCGCGCAGCTTGGCCGGCGCCACGTTGATCTCGATGTTGAACTGGCCGAGCTCGGTCTGGAAGTCCGGGTCGGCGATGGCCTCGAGGACCTCGGCGTTCTTCAGGGCCGGGTCTCCCGCCTCGTCGATGAGGTTGAGCTCCATCTCGAGGCCCGTCATCGGGTCGTCGGTCTCGAAGGCCGCCTCGCGCAGCATCCGCGCGAACACGTCGAGGTTGCGACGCACCTTCTCGCGGTGGCGCGTCCGGTCGGCCCGGCTGAACTCCTGCTGATCGACCTCTTCGCCCATGACGGCACCCTAGTCACGCGGGCCCCGGCCGGAAACCGTCCGCAGGGCTGGTCTCACGCCGCCGGGTCCCCGCTGGCCCCGACCTCCGGCTGCAGCGTCGCCCACGTGTCCGGCGGGGTCGCCGACTCGAGGAGCTGCGCGACCAGGCTCGCCAGCGAGTGGGCGGGCTCGCTCTCCCGGCACCGGTCGACCGCGCACCACGACAGCGCCCCGTCACCGGCGAGCCACGCCGCGAAGGCCAGGACGGCGGCGGGACCGGCCACGTGGGTCGCCGGAAGGCGGCGCACCGCGTCGGACCAGAGCTCCACGGCCTGCCGCGCATCGGCCCGCGCGAGCCACGCCCACGCCTCGTCGCGCCGCTCCCCCGTCGCGGCACTCGCGGCGACGGACGCCAGCTCGGGGGCGGTGAAGGTGGTGCCGGCACGGACGTGGCGGCGGACCAGTGCCGAGAGGCCACCGGGTGGGAGCGGCGTCGCGTCGACGAGGTGGGGCAGGCTGCGGGCGACCGCCCCGGCGTCCGGTGCGACGGTCGCCCTCAGCGCCTCCCGGCTGGCGTGGGTGACCCGCCCGTCGAAGACGGCCTGGGCGGTGAACGGGTGCTCGGCTCGGGTGAACGGGACGCCGCGGTAGGCGGCCAGGGGCGCCCCGGGCAGGACGGCGTACCAGTGGTCGTCGTGGACGCGCAGCACCTCGCGCACGCCGATGCCCGCGGCGGTGAACTCCTCGTGGACCGACCAGGCCGCCTCGTCGGCGACCGTCGTCTCGTCGTCGTAGACCACCACGACCACGTCGCGCACGCCGTTGCGGCGCGCGGGCCGGAGGAGCGCCTCGACCACGTCGTCGACGTCGTCGGGGTCGTGGGGCAGGTCGACGCGGGCATGCATGCCGCCCCCGGAGGCACCGACGCTCACCACGACGACGGACCGCTCGGGCACGAAGCCCATGGCGAGCGGCACGAAGGCGGCGATGTCGCCCGGGGTGCGGACCCGGAGCGTGGTGGAGTGCACCGGGGAGGCGGACGGGGGGACGGGGGCGAGGTCGTGGGGTTCCATGCCGGTGACGCTGCCCGGGAGCACCGACCCTCCACTCCTCGCGGCCGGGCCGCCTGTGGACAGGCGGGGATCCGTCGCTCCTGTGGACGGTTCGTGGCGCGCGAGCGACCCCGGGTGGACCGCCGGCCGACGTGGGGATGCGGGAGGATGGCTCCGTGACGACGCAGTCCTCCCCCGGCCTCACCGGCTGATGCGCAGCACCGCGTCGATCCTGCACCTGGACCTGGACGCCTTCTTCGCCGCCGTCGAGCAGCGCGACAAGCCGTCGCTCCGCGGCAAGCCCGTCATCGTCGGCGGCACCGGTGGCCGGGGCGTGGTGTCCACCGCGTCGTACGAGGCTCGCGAGTTCGGCGTCGGGTCGGCCATGTCAGGACGGGAGGCACGGGCCCGCTGTCCGCACGCGGCGTTCCTGAGCGGCCGGTTCCACGCCTACCGCGACACGAGCAAGCGGGTGATGCAGGTACTGCGCGAGCTGTCGCCGCTGGTCGAGCCGCTGTCGCTCGACGAGGCGTTCGTCGACCTCGCGGCCGCCGACCTGCCCGACCTCGAGGTGGAGACCGTGACGGCGGCGGGTGCCGAGCTCCGGCGCCGCGTTCAGGAGGTGACCGGCGGGCTGACCGCGACCGTGGGCATCGCGTCGTCGAAGTTCCTCGCCAAGGTCGCGAGCGAGCTCGACAAGCCCGACGGGATGACGGTCGTCGCTCCCGGCACCGAGCTCGACCTGCTCCGGCCGATGAAGGTCAAGGTCATCCCGGGCGTCGGCCCGGCGACCGCCGAGCGGCTCCGTCGGGCGGGCATCCACACCGTCGCCGACCTCGAGGCCGTCGCCGAGATCGAGCTGGTGCGGCTGCTCGGCCAGGCCCAGGGCCACGGGCTGTGGCAGCTGGCCCGGGCACAGGACTCCCGGCCGGTCGTCTCGGAGCGGGAGGCCAAGTCGATCAGCGTCGAGGGCACCTACGACTCCGACCTCACCGACCGCAAGCTGATGGAGGGCCTGTTGAGCCGGCAGGCCCGTGAGGTGGGCACCCGGATGCGCAAGAACGGCATCTCCGGGCGGACCGTCACCATCAAGGTGCGCCTCTACGACTTCACCACCCTCAACCGGTCGAGCACCCTCACCAGTCCGACCGACGACGGCGCGACCATCGCCCGGATCGCACGCTCGCTGCTCGCCGACCTCGACACCACCGGCGGGGTACGCCTCCTGGGCGTCGGTGTCTCCGGCCTCGCCGACTGGGTGCAGGAGGACCTCTTCGGCGAGACGCCCGAGGACGACGAGGTCGAGGTGGTGCTGCCCGAGCCGCCGCGGCGTACCTGGCCGCCCGGTGCGGACGTGGTGCACGACGAGATGGGGGCCGGCTGGGTGTGGGGCTCCGGCTCGGGCGTGGTGACGGTGCGCTTCGAGACCGCCGACACCCCGCCCGGACCGGTCCGCAGCTTCCGTGCCGACGACCCGGCCCTGCATCGCTGGGAACCTCCGGCCGAGGAGTGACGCGCCAGGCCTCACACCAGCCGCAGCAGTACCTCGTCACCGGGGCGCAGCTGACCGCAGAGGTCCAGGTCGTCGTCCTCGACCACGGCGACGACGGGGTAGCCGCCCGTCGTCGGGTGGTCGGCCAGGAACACCACGGGCTGCCCCGACGGCGGCAGCTGGACGGCGCCGAGGACGATCCCCTCGCTCGCGAGCTCGCCGCCGCGTCGCTCCAGGCGCGGCCCGGTGAGCCGCAGGCCGATCCGGTCGCTGTCGGGCGCGACGGCGTACGACGCCCCGTCGAGTCGCGACCAGCCGGTCCGGTCGAGCCATTCGGCGCGCGGCCCGCGGCGCAGGCGGAGCACCGGCTCACGGGGGCGTACGACGACCGCCGGCGGCGGCTCGGGCAGCGGACCGGTCGGCCCGAGGACGACGAGGTCGCCCGCTGCGAGTCGCGGCGGACCGACCCAGGCGAGCGTGTCGGTCGAGCGCGACCCGAGCACCGGCGCGACGGCGATCCCGCCGGCGAAGGCGACGTAGGACCGCACGCCGGTCTCCGCCGGGCCGACGGTCACGAGCGCTCCCGCAGGCACCGTGGCCGCCGCGCCGTGGGCGACAGCGCGTCCGTCGACCCGGACGGTGCAGGGCGCCCCGGTCACCGCCAGCGTCACCGCGCGGTGCGGCCGCAGCACGACGCCACCGACAGTCGTCTCGATCACGGCGTCGTCCGGTCCCCCGCCGACGAGGCGGCGGGCCAGGGCCGCGGCGCCCCGGTCCAGTGCTCCCGCCCGGGCCACCCCGAGGTGGGCCCACCCGCGCCGGCCGCGGTCCTGGAGCGTCGAGAGCGGGCCGGGGTCGACCACCTCGACGGCGCCGAACGGGCCGTGAGGGCCGTCGGGGTTCACTGCTGCGCCTCGAACCGCACCCGGGTGCCCGGCGCCAGGAGCGCCGGCTCGGCGCGGTCGACGTCCCACAGGTCGGCGTCGGTGGTGCCGATCAGCAGCCAGCCGCCGGGCGAGGCGGTCGGGTAGACGCCGCACCAGGTGTCGGCGAGGCCGACGGATCCCGGCGCCACGCGGGCCCGCGGCGACTCGAGGCGGGGCACCGCGCGCTCGGCGGGGAGTCCGGCGAGGTAGGCGAAGCCGGGGGCGAAGCCGCAGAACGTGGAGGTGAACTCCAGCGACGTGTGGAGGTCGACGACCTCCTCCGTCGAGCACCCCCAGTGGTCGGCGACCCGGGCGAGGTCGGGGCCGGAGTAGCGGACCGCGACGCGCACGAGCGGTCCGGGAGGTGCTGCGCGCTGTGCCGCCCACCGCGGGAGCAGGTCACGCACCGCTGCGGGATCGACGCCGTCGAGCAGGACGGTCCGGGCCGCGGGCACGACCTCCTCGGCCGGCAGGCCGGAGACGCGCACCCACGCGGCCAGCGCGGCCGCCGCGACGGCGTCGTCGACCTCGACGAGGCAGGCGCGGGTCCCGACGTCGACGACCATCACGTCGGTCATTGTTCACCCGGGCGTCCACCGGAAGGGACTTGCCGCGGGCGGCGGAGGTTTGGCAGCCTCGTGGGCGCACACAGGTGAGGGGCTCCCGATGGTATGAGCATCAGGAGCCCCTCGATGTGATCGGGATGGTGACGTCCGATCCACCGAACCGGTCTCCGGCCCCCGCAGTCCCCGCCACCGGGCCTGCGCGGCGAGCAAGTCGCCGTGTGGAGCTGTTCGTCCGATCCGATCCCCGGCCCCGCCGAAGCGGTTCCGGTAGGGAGAGTTCTACGGGGTCGGGACGCGGCCCCGCAAGGGGTCTGCACCACAAACCCGCGGTCCCACAGGGTTCCCCACAGAAGTCGTCCACTGCTCCACAGGCCGGGGGCTGCCCTCCACAGATGCGGGCTCAGGCTGTGGAGGACCAGCACGTGACGACGACGAGCCCGGCCGCCTCGAGCGCGCGTCGTACGGCGGCCGCCGTCCGCACCGCTCCCGGGGAGTCGCCGTGCACGCACACCGAGTCGACCGACGCGGCCAGCTCCACCGCGCGCGACGCCACCTGTGCGGGATCCGTCACCAGCGCGCCCGGCCGGTCGCGCGCCAGCAGCCGGCCGTCGGCGTCGTAGCCACGGTCGGGGAACCCCTCGAGCCGCGACGCCCGACCTCGCTCGCGCGCCATGGACAGCAGCAGCGAGCCAGGCATCCCCATCACGGGCAGCTCGCCGGAGCCGTCCAGCACGGCCGCAGCCTGGACCTCGTCGCGGGCGACCCGGTGGTAGAGCGCGCCGTGCGGCTTCAGGTAGGCCACCTCCCCACCCTCGGCGCCGGCGATGGCCGACAGGACTCCGACCTGCTCGGCCACCTGCTCGCGCAGGACCTCTGCCGGCACGTCGAGCTCCACCCGGCCGAAGCGGGCGCGGTCGGCGTACGACACCTGCGCGCCGAGCGTCACCCCGCGTCGTACCGCGCCGGCGCAGACGGCCTGCATCGTGGCGGGCGTCCCGGCGTGGAAGCCGCAGGCCACGTTGGCGCTCGTCACGACGGCGAGGAGGCCCTCGTCGTCGGTGACCTCCTCGCCCAGATCGGCGTTGAGGTCGACCCGGCCCGGGTCGCCGTCGGTGCGCATGGAGCCAGTCTCCCCGGGGAACCCCTGAGAAGTCCCTGAGAGTTGGTCGATCGTGCAACTCCGGTGGGTACTGGCTCGTCAAGGCAGGTGAAGGCACCACATCCCGGGCGGGGAATCCCGCGGCGGACACCGGCGTTGGAACAGATGTGCGACACGGGCTGGTCGCACGAGAGCAGGAGGACGAGATGAGCACCGCACAGGCAAAGCGCACCACCACCACTCGTGAGATCGAGGGCCGCGACAGCGTGGGCCTCTACCTCGACGAGATCGCTCGCACCCCGCTCCTCGACGCCGAGACCGAGGTCGAGCTGTCCAAGACCATCGAGGCCGGCCTGCTGGCCCAGCACCTCCTCGACACCGGCCGCGTCGGCCGCCGCAAGGGCGGTGCGCCGATGAGCGCCAACGAGGCCGAGCTCGAGTGGCTCGCCGAGCAGGGCCAGCTCGCCGTCGACCGGTTCATCGAGGCCAACCTGCGCCTGGTGGTCTCCATCGCCCGCAAGTACGGCCGCTCGCAGATGCCGATGCTCGACCTGATCCAGGAGGGCAACACCGGCCTGATCCGTGCGGTCGAGAAGTTCGACTACACCAAGGGCTACAAGTTCTCGACCTACGCCACCTGGTGGGTCCGCCAGGCCATCACGCGCGGCATCGCGCAGCAGGCCCGCGTCGTACGCCTCCCGGTGCACGTCGTCGAGGAGCTCAACCAGGTCGGCAGCGCCCGACGCACGCTCGAGCGCCAGCTCGGCCGCGACCCGGAGCCGCAGGAGATCGCCACCGAGCTCGGGATGGACATCGACCGGGTCCTCGACCTGATGAGCTGGGGCCGTGACCACGTCTCGCTGGACACCCCCGTGGACGAGGACGGCGACACCTCGCTGGGTGACCTGATGGCGCAGGAGACCGCGCCCGGTCCGGACCTCAACGTCCTCGACGCCGAGGCCCGCCAGCGGCTCGAGGACCTGGTCGGGATCCTCGACGAGCGCTCCGCCGACATCGTCCGCGCCCGCTACGGCCTCGCGGACGGTCGCCAGCACAAGCTCGCCGACATCGGTGCCCGTCACGGCATCTCCGCCGAGCGGGTCCGCCAGCTCGAGCGCGAGGCGCTGCAGAAGCTCCGCCGCGCCGGGGATCCGGACCTGGCTGCCTGACCCAGGAGCTAGCGCACCACCTCAAGACCGCCGGTCCACGACCGGCGGTCTTGTCATGTCCCCGCCGCGCCCCGGGCGGTGCGTGAGACACCTTCCGAGCGCCCAGAACCTGCGTCAGGCACCGCTCGAAGCGTGACCGGAGCCGGAGCTCAGTACGCCGCGGACTCCAGGTCCGCGCTCGCGGCCTGTGCCCGCTCGACCACGTCGGCGGGGACGGGCCGTCGTGCCGCCACCCGCGCCTGCCACATCTGGACCGCCACGACGCGGGCCGCGGCCTCCTCGACCCGTGCGCGCGAGACCACGCCCGAGTCGATCGCGTCGGTGACGATCTGGTGGGTGGTCGCGGTGTCGACGGGCATGAGGAGCAGGTCGGCCCCGGCCTGCAGCGCCTGCAGGGCGGGGGTGGGGCGGCCGCCGACGGCGCCCATGCCGAGCGAGTCGGTGATCGCGACCCCTTCGAAGCCGAGGTCGTCGCGGAGCAGGTCGTACACCTCGGGCGCCATGCTGGCGGGCACCCCCGGCGCGATGTCGGTCAGGTCGAGGTGGCTCAGCATCACCGCGGGCGCGTGCTGGCGGAAGGCGGACTCGAAGGGCGGCAGGTCGTGGGCCTCGAGCTCGGCGAGCGACGAGTCGAGCACCGGCAACGTGTCGTGGCTGTCGCTGGTCGCGGCGCCGTGGCCGGGGAAGTGCTTGACGGTCGAGACGACGCCCGCGTCGTCGTAGCCCTTGATGGCCGCGCCCACCGCCTGGGACGCGAGCCGGGGGTCCTCCGACGGTGACCGCGCCCCGATGGTCGGGTCGGCGGCGCCGATGGTGACGTCGGCGACGGGGGCGAAGACCCAGGTGAAGCCGAGGTCGCGCAGCTCGAGGCCGGTCGCGAGGGCCGCGGCCCGGGTCACCCGGCGGCCGAGACGGGCGTCCGCGGCGATGGCGAGACCCGCCGACTGGAAGTGCGGGAAGTCGGTGGCGACGCCGCGCAGGTGCGAGACGTAGCCGCCCTCCTGGTCGACCCCGATCACCGGCGGGTGGTCGCGGCCGTCGGCGGCAGCGGCCTCGGTGATCGCCGACGTCATCGCCAGCACCTGGTCGCGGTCGAGCACGTTGTCCCCGGTCACCGAGACGCCGGCGAGGTGCAGGTCGCGCACCATCCGGGCCGGCTCCTGCGGGTCCGTGCCATGGAAGCGTCCGACGATCACACCGCCGGCGAGCTGCTCGGAGCTCCACGTGGAGACGAGCTCCTGCGCCTGCTCGAGCTCACCGGTGGTCGGGCCCCACGACGTCGGGGTGTCCGGGTCGTCGGTCGCCTCCGCCTCGGGCACGGCGGGGGCCTCGGACCCGGGGGCGGACGCCGAGGAGGACGGGGTGGACGTGGCCGGCGCGGTGTCGTCGGGCGTCTGGCCGAGTCCGGCACATCCGCTGACGAGCAGGACGCCCGTCGCGATCAGGGCCAGGCGGGGTCGGAGCGAGAACACGCCCGGGACGTTACCCGCCCGACCCCCGCGACCCGGAAACGTCAGGCCCGTCGCGCGAGCTCCTCGTGGATCGTCTCGACCTGCCGACGCAGGTCGGCCAGGGAACCGGTGTTGTCGACGACGTGGGTGGCGATCGCGAGCCGTTGCTCGCGGGTCGCCTGGGCGGCGATGCGGGACTCGGCGTCCTCGCGGGTCCAGCCCCGGTCCTCGACCATCCGCCGCACCTGCAGCTCGGCGGGGGCGTCGACCACGACGACGGCATCGAAGGACCCGGCCCGTCCGACCTCGGCCAGCAGCGGGATGTCGTGCACGACGACCGCGTGCTCGGGGGCGGCCGCCTCGAGCTCGGCGCTGCGCCGGTGGACCAGCGGGTGGATGATCGCCTCGAGCCGCCGGCGGGCGTCGGGGTCCGCGAAGACGAGCGCACCCATGGCGGGTCGGTCGAGGTCGCCGTCGGGCGTGAGGAGGTCGGGCCCGAACTCCTCGACGACCGCTGCCAGCCCGGGCGTCCCCTTCGCCACGACCTCCCGGGCGATGAGGTCGGCATCGATGACGACGGCGCCGAGCTCGGCGAGGACCGCCGACACGGTGCTCTTGCCGGATGCGACGCCCCCGGTCAGGCCGACACGAACGGTCACAGGTCCTCCCCCACGACGACGGCCAGGATCTCGTGGAGCGTACGACGCTGGGCCGGCGTGAGCACGTCGAGGACCCGCTGCGACGCCTCCCGGCGTACGTCGTCGATCTGCTCCACCAGCCGCCGGCCGGAGTCGGTGGGCACCAGGCGGGTGGCCCGGCGGTCGGTGGCGTCGGGCTCGCGGCGCACCCAGCCCCGCTCCTCCAGCGCGTCGACCACCTCCGTGGCCGAGCGGGGGGCGATGCGCAGCGCGTCGGCGAGGGCCGAGGGGCGCATCCCGTCGGCGCCGGCCAGCACGCGGAGCGCGCGGGCCTGCCCCGGGGTGACCTCCCAGTCGGCGAGCGCCTCCACGTGGGCGCGTCGCAGGCGCCGGGCCAGGGCCATCGCCAGGTCTCCGGTCGCCGGGTCGTGCCTCTCGTCGCGCACCACGGGAATACCTCCGCCCCACATCCGGTTGTGACCCTCATAGTGAGGTTACCTCACCACTTCGAACCCAGAGAGGAGCTGGTCGGATGGCTGACCACACCGACTCCCGCCCCCGCCCCCAGGCAGACTCGTCCGGCCGCCGTCGCGGCGGACGACCCGACCCGGCCGACGTGCGGCAGCTCGCGGACTCCCCCGTGTCGCTGCGCCGCATCGCCCGACTCTTCACCCCGCACCGTGCCACGCTGGCCGTGGTCGTGGCGCTCATCGTGCTGAGCTCCCTCGTGGGGCTCGCGCAGCCGTTCCTCGTCCGGCACGTCATCGACGAGGCGCTGCCGCGCCAGGACGTCCGCCTGCTGCTGCTCCTCGTCGGAGCCATGCTCGGCGTCGCGGTCGCCACCGCCGTCATCGGCGTCGTGCAGACCTGGCTCTCCACCGCGGTGGGCCAGCGCGTCATGCACCGCCTGCGCAGCGACCTGTTCGCCCACCTGCAGCGGCAGTCCCTCGACTTCTTCACCCGCACCCGCGGCGGCGAGGTGCAGTCGCGCCTCGTCAACGACATCGGCAGCATGCAGGGCGTCGTGACCCAGACGGCGACGTCGATCGCCGCCAACGTCACCGTGGTCGTCGGCACCGCCGTCGCCATGGTCGCGCTGAGCTGGCGGCTGGCACTGATCTCGCTGGTGGTGCTGCCGCCGGCCGTCCTGCTGACCCGGCAGGTCGCGCGGATGCGGCACCGGATCACCGGCGAGCGGCAACGACGCCTGGCCGACCTCCACGTCCAGATCGAGGAGGGCCTCTCGGTCAGCGGGGTGCTGCTCAGCAAGACGCTCGGCGCGTCCCCGCGGCTGACCGCGCGGTTCGAGGACACCTCGTCCGACCTCGTCGGCCTCGAGATCCGCTCCCGCCTCGCCGGCCGCTGGCGGATGGCGACGATGAACGTCGTCTTCGCCGCCGTCCCCGCCGCGATCTACCTCGCCGCCGGCTTCCCGGCGACCTCCGGCGGGATGACCATCGGCACCCTGGTCGCCTTCATCGCGTTGCAGGGCACGCTGTTCCGCCCGCTCATGGGGCTGCTCAACGTGGGCGTCGACCTCACCGCCTCGCTCGCGCTCTTCAGCCGGATCTTCGAGTACGCCGACCTCCCGGTCGACATCGCCGAGCCCGACGAGCCGGTGCGCCTCGACCCGCGACGCGTGCGCGGCGAGGTGCGTTTCGAGGCCGTCGGCTTCTCCTACGACGGCGAGCGTGCGGTGCTGGCCGACGTCGACCTCGTCGTCCCGGCGGGCGGCACGCTCGCCCTGGTCGGCGAGACCGGCAGCGGCAAGTCGACGCTCGCCTCGCTCGTCCCGCGCCTGCACGACGCCACGTCCGGGCGGGTGCTGGTCGACGGCGTCGACGTGCGCGACCTGGCGGCGGCCGACCTCGCCGCCGTCGTCGGCGTGGTCACCCAGGAGACCTACCTGATGCACGCGAGCGTGCGCGACAACCTGCGCCACGCCCGCCCCGAGGCCACCGACGCCGCGATCGAGCAGGCCTGCCGCACCGCGCGCATCCACGACGTCATCGCCTCGCTCCCCGAGGGCTACGACACCGTCGTGGGGTCGCGCGGGCACCGGTTCTCCGGCGGCGAGCAGCAGAGGCTCGCGATCGCCCGCACGCTGCTGCGCGACCCGGCCGTGCTCGTGCTCGACGAGGCCACCAGCGCGCTCGACAACGAGACCGAGCGCGCGATCCTGGCCACCCTCGACGAGGTGACCCGGAGCCGTACGACGATCACCATCGCGCACCGGTTGTCCACCGTGCGCAACGCCGACCAGATCGCCGTGCTCCACGCCGGGCGCGTCGTCGAGCTCGGCACCCACGAGGAGCTGCTGCTCCTCGGCGGTCGCTACGCGGACCTCGTGCGCGGCGGCCTCGGCGTCGAGCCCGCGGCCGCCTGAGGCGTCAGGCCGCGGTCTCCCCCGCGGCCTTCTCCGCCGCCGCGAGCAGCACGCAGGTCGCCACGGCCTCCATCGCCGCGGTGACCTCGTCGAGGGGCGGCATCGTCGGAGCGAGGCGGATGTTGGTGTCGTCCGGGTCCTGCTTGTAGGGGAACGACGAGCCCGCGGGCGTCAGCGCGATGCCGGCGTCCTTGGCCAGCGCGACGACGCGGCTGGCGGTCCCGGGCACGACGTCGAGGTTGACGAAGTAGCCGCCGGTCGGGGTGTTCCACGTCGCGACGCCGCGGCCGCCGAGCCGCTCGGTCAGCACGCGGTCGACCTCGGCGAACTTCGGCGCGATGATCTCGCGGTGCCTGGCCATGTGGTCGCGCACGCCCTGCGGGGACCCGAAGAACTCGGCGTGCCGCAGGTGATTGACCTTGTCGGGCCCGATCGATCCGTTGCCGAGGTGCCCGAGGTACCACCGGACGTTGTTCTCCGACGCCGCGAGGAACGCGACGCCTGCCCCCGCCCAGCTGATCTTCGAGGTCGAGGCGAACATGACGGGCCGGTCCGGGTGACCGGCGGCGGACGCGAGGGTGAGGATGTCGGCGCTCTTGGCCTCCTCCTCGGTGAGGTGGTGGAGCGCGTAGGCGTTGTCCCAGAAGATCTTGAAGTCCGGCGCTGCGGTGGGCATCGCCGCGAGCCGGGCGGCGACGTCCTGGCTGCAGATCGCCCCCGAGGGGTTGGCGTACGTCGGGACGATCCACATGCCCTTGATGCTGGGGTCGTCGGCGACGAGCGCGGCCACGGCGTCGACGTCGGGGCCGTCGTCGTTCATCGGGACGGTCACCATCTCGATCCCGAGGCTCTCGAGCAGGGTGAAGTGCCGGTCGTAGCCCGGCACCGGGCACACGAACCGGACCGTGTCCTCCTTGCCCCACGGCCGCTCCGAGTCGACCGCACCGAAGAGCATCATCCAGGCGAGGCAGTCGCGCATGATGGACAGGCTGGAGTTGCCGCCGGCGACCACCTGGTCGGGCTCGACCCACAGCAGCTCGGCGAACATCTCCCGCAGCTCGCGCAGTCCCTCGAGCCCGCCGTAGTTGCGTACGTCGACCCCGCTGGCGTCCTTGGTCGTCGTCGGCAGGCGCAGCAGGTCGTCGGCGAGGTCGAGCTGCTGGGACGACGGCTTGCCCCGGGTCAGGTCGAGCTTGAGACCCCGCGCCTTCAGCTGCTCGTAGGCAGCCCGCTGCTCGTCGAGCAGCGCGGCGAGGTCGTCGGCGGACAGGTCGGCCAGCGCAGTCGCGTTCACGGCTCCAGCCTAGAGGTCGGCGGGCCGTGCCCCCACGGCCGTTCTGCCCGGTGGTACGCCGCCAGCCGGCGGCGACCCGTTGCGGCTCGGCGCCGGCCGGCAGCGGGGCTCAGGCGCTCATCCGGAAGGTGCGCCGGTACTCCTGGGGACTGACGCCGCGCGCCCGACCGAAGTGGTGGCGCAGGGTGGCCGCGTTGCCGAAGCCCACCTCGGAGGCCACCCAGTCGATCGAGTGGTCGGACTGCTCGAGCAGCTCCTGTGCGGCGCGCACCCGCTCCCCCAGGATCCAGCTGTAGGGGGTCGTGCCGGTCTCCTCCTTGAAGCGCCGGGCGAAGGTCCGGGCCGACATGTGCATCTGGCGGGCCAGCGTCTCGACGTCGAGGTCGTCGGCGAGGTGCGAGCTGATCCACGCGAGCAGCGGGGCGAGCGCCTCGGACTCGCAGACGGGCACCGGGCGGGCGATGTACTGGGCCTGGCCGCCGTCGCGGTGCGGCGGCACGACCATGCGCCGCGCGGTGGTGGCGGCGACCTTGGCGCCGAACTGCTGGCGCATCACGTGCAGCGCCGCGTCGATGGCTGCGGCGGACCCCGCACCGGTGACGATGGAGCCGTCCTGGACGTAGAGCACGTCGGGATCGACGACCGCCTCGGGGAAGCGGGCCGCCAGCTCGGCGGCGTAGCGCCAGTGGGTCGTGCAGCGACGACCGTCGAGCAGCCCGGCCTCGCCCAGCATGAACGTCGCCGAGCAGTGGGCGAAGAGCATCGCGCCGCGCGCGTGGGCGGACCGCAGCAGCTCGGACACCTCCGGTGACGTGCCCCGGTGGTCGCTCTTCGGCGCCAGGCAGATCAGGTCGGCGTCGGCGGCCTCGTCCAGCCCGTGCTCGACGTGCAGGTCGAACCCCGCGCGCGTGCGCAGCCGTCCGGGACGGGGCGTGACGACCTTGAAGTCGAACACGGGGTTGTCGTCCTCGGGGTGGTAGGGCTCGGCCCACACCTCGCACAACGCGCCGAGCCCGAACGGCTCGGGCTGCTCCTGCACCACCACGGCGACCTTCTGCATGTCAGCAGCGTGCCACGGGTCGTGGCAGGAAATCAACTGATACTGGCATTCCTGCCACTGGTGGCAGGAACCAAGTGAGCGAATGATTACTGCCATGACCACCTTCATCGCACTCCTGCTCCTGACCGCCGTCGTCGCACTCCTGGTCAGCTACGCCCGCCACGACCGGTTCGCCGGTCCCGCCTCCTCGGCCCACCCGATCGACGACCTCGGCCCGATCGAGGAACGCCACCACCTCGTTCCCCGCACCTGAGCCGTTTCGACGAGCACAATCCGTCTTTTGCTTGACCTGACACAAAAGTCCCGCCTAGCGTGATGCCAGTCACACCGCCGTCCGGCCGGTGACGCACTCAAACTCGGTTGTGGAAGGCACGTCATGCCTGTGCGGTCTCGTCAGATCCTCGTCTCGCTGCTCGCCCTGGTGACCGCCCTGGGGCTCGCCCTCGGGCTGACCGCGCCAGTGGTGGCCGCCGTACCCGACCCCGTGCCCGACCGGGCCGCGTCCGGACCTGCGAGGGACGAGGCGAAGGCACCCGCCGCCAAGGGCGACCGGGCGGGCAAGGGCGAGCGGGCGGGCAAGGCAGCCGCCGGCACGACGGCTGCGGCCGCGGCCGACGACCCGCCGGACCTGTCGAAGTTCCAGAAGGTCGTCCTCGGCCAGGGCACCGGTCTCGGCGAGGTCATGGAGCTGACGGTCGCCCCGGACGGGCGGGTCTTCTTCATCACCCGCGCCGGCGACATCTCGATGTACGACCCGACCGACGGCAGCATCGAGATCGTCATGAACAACCCCAGCCTCGGTGTCTGGAGCGGCCTCGAGGACGGTGGTCTCGGCATCACCGTCGACCCCGACTTCGCCGACAACGGCTGGATCTACGTCTACTACGCCCCGCTCCCCGCCTCGCACAACGCCAACCGGCTGTCCCGCCTCACGGTGGAGACCGACGCCGACGGCGAGACGTTCATCGACAAGGAGTCGGAGAAGGTCATCCTCGAGGTCGGCACGCAGCGCAACGTCTGCTGCCACTCCGCCGGCTCCGTCCAGTTCGGCGACGGCGGCGTGCTGCACCTCGCCACCGGTGACAACACCTCGTCCTCCGACAACGACGGCTACTCCCCCCACGACGAGCGGACCGGGCGGTCCGACTACGACGCCCAGAAGTCCTCGGCCAACACCAACGACCTGCGCGGCAAGATCCTGCGCGTCATCCCCCGCAACGACGACGCCGGCGACGTGAACCCGACTGCCGGGGACGGCATCTCCTACGACATCCCCGAGGGCAACCTGTTCGGCGAGGGCGGCGCGTACCCGTCCGCGCTCTACCCCGACGCCGACGCGGCGAAGACGCGGCCCGAGATCTACGTGATGGGTCTGCGCAACCCCTACCGGCTCGGCGTGGACGCCGACACCGACGCCCTCTACTGGGGCGAGGTCGGCCCGGACTCGCGCGTGAACAGCCCGAACCGCGGGCCCCGCCACTTCGAGGAGTTCAACCGCACCGAGGTGCCGATGAACGGCGGCTGGCCCTACTGCGGGGGCGAGGTCGGCGACGACCTCACCAAGATGGACTTCGGCGGCGCCTACGTCGACTGGGACTTCGTGGCGAACCGCTACCGCACCAACCCCGACGGCACCCCCAAGCGCTTCCCCTGCAACGACCCGCAGGAGATGGCCGGCGTCAACGACTCCCCCAACAGCTCCGGGCTGCAGACGCTGCCCCCGATGACCGACGCCTGGATCCCCTACTCCGACGTCGCCCCCTACAAGTACCCCGCCGTCCAGGGCGCCACCCCGACCGGCGGCCAGGTCTACCGGCAGTCGCAGAACACCGCGGCCAAGGACACCGCCTTCCCGGCGTACTACGAGGGCTCCTACTTCATGACGGAGATGAGCCGCGGCTGGATCAAGGAGGTGCGGATGGATGCTGAGGGCAACATCGCCTCCATCAACGACTTCATGAGCGGCTTCGTGGCGCCCGGCGACATGGAGTTCGGTCCCGACGGCTCGATGTACGTCCTCGAGTACGGCACCGGCTTCTTCTCGGGCTCCCCGCAGACCAAGCTCGTGCGCATCGACTACGCGATCAACGGCTCGGCGCCGGTGGCCCGCGCCAGCGCGGACGTGACCGAGGGCCCGGCCCCGCTCGACGTCCAGTTCAGCAGCGACGGCACGAGCGACCCCGACGGTGACGACGTCACCTACGCGTGGGACCTCGACGGCGACGGCCAGACCGACTCCACCGACGCGTCCCCGTCGTGGACCTACGACTCGGTCGGCGACTACACGGTGCTCCTCACGGTCACCGACGCGACCGGCAAGTCCGCGACCTCGCAGGTCGTGGTCAACGTCGGCAACACCGCTCCCAAGGTGCAGATCGAGCTTCCCGCCGACGGTGGCTTCTACTCCTCCGGCGACGACATCCCGTTCATCGTCGACGTGCAGGACGCCGAGGAGACGGTCGACTGCAGCGAGGTCGTGGTCCAGGAGGGTCTCGGCCACGACATCCACGTCCACCCGAACCTGTCGGTCAAGGGCTGCGAGGGAACGATCCGCACCGCGGCCTCGGCCGACCACGGCCCGGACGCCAACACCTACGGCGTCCTCATCGCGACCTACCGGGACGGCGGCGCCAACGACGGCGCCAACGCGTCCCTGCAGGGCAGCGACACCGTCATCCTCCAGCCCAAGCTCCGCCAGGCCGAGCACGCGACGAACCGTCAGGGCGTCGGCTACACCGGGTACGACGACAAGTCGGGCACGCGTCCCGGCGGCGGTGGCCTGATCACCGGCATGGGCAACGGCGACTGGGTGATGTTCGACCCGATGAGCCTGGTCAACATGACCGACGTGTCGATCCGCTACTCCGGCGGACCGCAGGCAGGCGCCACGATCCAGGTGCGCGCGGGCGCCGCGAACGGGCCGGTCGTGGCGACCGTCCCGCTCGACGGCGGGACGGACGGCCAGTACTACTACAAGACGGTCAGCGCCGCGATCACCGCTCGTGACGCCGACGCCGGCGGCCGCCCGCTCTACTTCGTCTATGCGGGCAACGGCGAGATGAACTTCGACGAGTTCTCCGTCGAGGGCAAGGGCGTGGCCGGCAACACCTCACCCGTCATCACCTCGGCCACCGCCACTCCCGCCGACGGCCTCGCGCCGTTGGAGGTCGCCTTCGCGGTCGAGGCCGACGACCCCGACGGCGACGACATCACCTACGCCTGGGACTTCGGCGTCGAGGGCACCGACGACGACACCGCGACCACGGCCGAGGCCTCGTGGACCTACCCCGAGCCGGGCACCTACACCGCCACGGTGACCGTCGAGGACGAGACCGGCAAGTCGACCAGCCGGGCCGTCGAGGTCACGGTGCGGCAGCCCTGCGCGAGCGCACCGACGCCCGACGAGGGCTACGAGCTGCTCTTCGACGGCACCGACCTGTCCGGCTGGAAGCAGTCGGGCCCCGGCGGCTTCACCGTCGAGAACTGCGAGCTCACCAGCTTCGGCGGCCTCGGTCTCCTCTGGTTCTCCGAGCGGACCTTCGAGGACTACACCGTCAAGCTGCAGTTCAAGCTCTCCGACGACGCTGACAACTCCGGCGTCTTCACCCGCTTCCCCGACCCGGGCAACGACCCGTTCGTCGCCGTCGACAACGGCCACGAGATCCAGATCAAGGAGGGTCAGCCCAACGACGAGCCGCAGAAGACCGGCTCGGTCTACAACTTCGACCGTGAGGACGCGCGCAACGCCAAGCCGGTCGGCGAGTGGAACGACTACGAGATCACCGTCGAGGGCCAGACCTACACGATGACGCTCAACGGCCAGGTGGTGAACGAGTACACCTCCGACGGCACCCGCGGCACCGACGGCTACATCGGCCTGCAGAACCACGGTGACGCCGACAAGGTCAGCTTCCGCAACATCCAGGTCAGGGAGCTCGAGGTCCAGGAGCCGTTCGTCAACGAGCTGACGGCCGACCCGGTCCGGGGCGCCGCACCCCTCGAGGTGGACTTCACCGCCGAGGGCATCGACCGGCAGGACGACGCGATCACCTACGACTGGGACTTCGGCGACGGGTCCGACCCGGTCACCGGTGCCTCGGGCACGGTCTCGCACACCTACACCGAGGGCGGCACGTTCACCGCCGAGGTGACCCCCGTCGACGCCGAGGGCAACCGTGGCCTGACCCGGACGACCGAGGAGATCACCGTCCTCGTCGACCCGGTCGCCACCGCGACCGCCACCCCGCGCTGCGGCGTGCTGCCGCTGGAGGTCGACTTCGACGCCTCCGCGACGGACCCGCAGGAGCAGGCCGTGACCTGGGCCTGGGACTTCGGCGTCGACGGCACCGACGCCGACACCTCGACCGAGAAGTCGCCGATCGTACACCTACACCGTGGCCGGCGAGTACACCGCGACCGTCACCGCGACCGACCCCGACGGCAACACCGGGGCCAGCTCGGTGCGCATCGAGGTGCTCGCCGACGGCGAGTGCCGCCCGGTGGCCGACCTGTCGGAGCTGTTCAACAACGACGGCATCTCCACCGACGCCAACCCCGGTGACGGCAACTTCGACGGCGGCGGCTGGACCTTCGCCGCCGAGCTCCTCCCCCAGGCCGTGCAGCAGAACGGCGGCCCGGTGCGGATCAACGACGTGGACTACGACTTCGGCAGCCCGGCCGACGGCCAGCTCAACAACGTCGAGTCCGACGGCCAGGTGGTCACCCTCCCGACCGGCACCTACGACGAGCTGAGCATCCTCGCCACGGCCCACAACGGCGACGTGCAGAAGGAGGCCACCCTCGCCTACAACGACGGCTCCACCGTCCAGGTGCCCCTGCGGTTCACCGACTGGGCCGTCACCCCGAAGTTCGGCGAGGAGATCGCCATCGACATGCCCTACCGCCACAACGGCGGAGGCGACACCTCGCCGCGGGTCATGATCTTCACCCAGCGGATCCCGCTCGAGGCCGGCAAGCAGCCCGACACCCTGACGCTCCCGGTCGACCCGAAGCTCCACGTCTTCGCGGTCTCCGGCGTCCGGGGCGAGGAGCCGGCCCCGCCGTGCGAGCAGCCCGAGCGCTCCGACGAGTTCAACGACGCCGAGCTGCTCGACAACTGCCACTGGACGGTGCGACGCCCCGACCAGACGGCGTACGACGTCTCCGGCGGTGCGCTGCACCTGACCGCCCGTCCCGGTGAGTACAACGACACCGCCAACATCATCACCCAGGACGCACCCGACGGTGCGTGGACAGCGACGACCAAGCTCACCTGGGACCCGACCGAGGGTGGCCAGCAGGCCGGCCTCGTGGTCGCCGGCAGCGGCGGCTCCGGGTTCGCCAAGCTCACCTTCGTCGACAAGGGCAACAACAACGAGTGGATCGAGTTCCTCAAGTCCTCGAGCCCGAGCAACGACGACTTCGAGTTCAGCGGCAACTGGAACACCGGCGGCGGCAGCTTCGACGGGCCGTTCCTGCCCGGCGACTTCCCCTCCACGTTCTGGCTGCGGTTCACCTCCGACGGCTCGCAGCTGCGCGGGTGGTACTCCACCGACGGCGACGAGTTCACGCAGGTCGGTGACCCGCGCACCCTGGCCGGCATCTCCAACCCGCGGGTCGGCGTGATGGCCCTGAAGGGCGGTGCGCCGGGCGACCCGGTCGCCGACTTCGACTTCTTCCGCTGGTCCGGCGTGGAGCAGGGCGAGGCGCCGAGCGTGACCGCGGCGGCCGAGCCCACCTCCGGCACCGCGCCGCTGGACGTCGAGTTCAGCGCCGAGGGCACCGACCCCGAGGGCGGCGCGCTCACCTACGCCTGGGACTTCGGCGTGGCCGGCACGCAGGACGACACCGCCGACACCGCCGACGCGAGCTGGACCTACACCGAGCCGGGCACCTACACGGCCACGGTGACGGTCACCGACCCCGAGGGCCAGACCGGCGAGGACACGGTCGAGGTCGTCGTCGCGGAGCCCGCCGAGGGACGTACGTGGGTCGTCGACGCCATCGACGAGGCCAGGGGCAACTACTGGCGCTCCGTCGACACCGGCACCTCCACGGTGACCATCGAGGTCGGTGACACCGTCGAGTGGCAGTTCGACCAGGCCACGATGGGCCACGACCTGACCTCGCGCGACACCGACGCCACGTGGGACCCGCCGCTGCAGGAGTACCGCGGACCGGGCGGCGACCCGGTGCGCTACACCTTCACCGAGCCCGGCACGTACCAGTACTGGTGCAGCATCCACGGCGTCACCATGACCGGCACCGTGGTCGTGGAGGAGCCCGCGGCGGACAACCAGCCGCCGACGGCGACGCCGTTCGTCTCGCCCCGGACCGGACCCGCGCCGTTGTACGTCCACTTCGAGGCGCGTGCCAGCGACCCCGACGGCGACGCCCTCACCTACCTGTGGGACTTCGGCCAGGGCGACGGACCGTCCGACCAGTCGACGTCGTCGCACGCCCACGTGACGTACGCCGAGCCCGGGCGCTACACCGCGACCCTGACCGTCCGCGACGGCAAGGGTGGGACCTACGAGGACGAGTTCGAGATCGCCGTCACGGGTGAGGCTCCGCGGGTCGCCGTCAAGGCCACGCCCACCAGCGGACCCGCTCCCCTTCCCGTCGCGTTCGAGGTCAGTGCGATCGACGACCAGGGAGGCCCGCTCAGCTACACGTGGGACTTCGGCGACGGGACGACGTACACGGGTCCGAAGCCGCCGCTGAACCACGTCTACACGGCCTCGGGCAGCTACACCGCCACGCTGACCGTGACCGATCCCGACGGCAACACGGGCAGCGACAGCGTCGACATCAGCGTCGACGCGCTGCCGGAGATCGAGGCGACGGCCACCCCGGACAGCGGTGACGCACCGCTGGAGGTCGACTTCTCCACGGTGGTCACCACCCAGGGCGAGCTCAGCGCCTTCGCCGACGGGACCGCGACCTACCCGGACCTCACCGGCACCGCCTCGATGGTCCGCTCGCGCGGCACCACCGTGACCACGCTCGACGTCACCGGCCTCAAGGCCAACGCCGCGCACATGGTCCACGTCCACGAGCAGTCCTGCGCCGACGGCAACGGCGGAGCACACTTCCGCTTCGACACCGACCAGCCCTTCTCGGAAGCCAACGAGATCTGGCTGCCGTTCACCAGCAAGGCCGACGGCACCAGCGGCGAGGTGGTCGTCACCGACGACCAGCGCGCCGGGTCCAAGGCCGTCGCGATCGTGATCCACGACCCCGACAACCCGTCCAAGCGGATCGGCTGCGTCGACCTCGACCCCAGCACCGCCGGGCTCACCTACGCCTGGGACTTCGGTGACGGCGAGGAGGCCGAAGGAGCCGACCCGACCCACACCTACACCGAGCCCGGCACCTACGAGGCCACGGTCACCGTCGCCATGGAGGGCGGCACCGACGAGGTCACCGACACCGTCGAGGTCGTCGTCACCGGCGACGAGGCACTGCCGGAGATCGAGGCGACGGCCACCCCGGACAGCGGTGACGCACCGCTGGAGGTCGACTTCTCCACGGTGGTCACCACCCAGGGCGAGCTCAGCGCCTTCGCCGACGGGACCGCGACCTACCCGGACCTCACCGGCACCGCCTCGATGGTCCGCTCGCGCGGCACCACCGTGACCACGCTCGACGTCACCGGCCTCAAGGCCAACGCCGCGCACATGGTCCACGTCCACGAGCAGTCCTGCGCCGACGGCAACGGCGGAGCACACTTCCGCTTCGACACCGACCAGCCCTTCTCGGAAGCCAACGAGATCTGGCTGCCGTTCACCAGCAAGGCCGACGGCACCAGCGGCGAGGTGGTCGTCACCGACGACCAGCGCGCCGGGTCCAAGGCCGTCGCGATCGTGATCCACGACCCCGACAACCCGTCCAAGCGGATCGGCTGCGTCGACCTCGACCCCAGCACCGCCGGGCTCACCTACGCCTGGGACTTCGGTGACGGCGAGGAGGCCGAAGGAGCCGACCCGACCCACACCTACACCGAGCCCGGCACCTACGAGGCCACGGTCACCGTCGCCATGGAGGGCGGCACCGACGAGGTCACCGACACCGTCGAGGTCGTCGTCACCGGCGACGACCCGACCGACCCGACCGACCCCGTCGCCTCGACGGTCACGGCCACGGCGTCGCCGTCCGAGGTCACGGTGGGCGACACCACGAAGGTGTCGGTCACGGTCGCGGCCCCGGGCAGCACCCCGACCGGCGAGGTCACCCTCACCGGTGGCGGGAAGTCCTACGGCCCCACCACGCTCGACGGCGGCACCGCCACCTTCACGGTCGGTCCGTTCGCCGAGCCCGGCACGGTGGCGTTCACCGCGGCCTACGCCGGCAGCGACGAGGTCGCCGCCGGTGAGGGCACGGTGACGGTCACGGTCAAGGCCAAGCCGGCCCCGGGTGACACCACCGCCCCCGAGACCACCATCACCGGTGGTCCGAAGGGCCAGGGCCGAGGCCCGGCGGCGACGTTCACCTTCACCTCCTCCGAGCCCGGCAGCACCTTCGAGTGCAGCCTGGACGGCGGGGCATGGGCCGCGTGCAGCTCCCCGGCGACGTTCACCAAGCTCGGCCAGGGCGAGCACGAGCTGCGGGTGCGGGCCACCGACAAGGCGGGCAACACCGACGCCAGCCCCGCGGTGCGGACCTGGACGGTCGACCGGGGCAAGCCGAAGGTCACGGTGCTGAAGGGTCCCAAGGTCACCAAGGACCGGACGCCCACGGTGCGCGCGCGCCTCCGCGACACGTACGACGACCTCCGGGCGCGCGACGTGAAGGTGCGCTTCGGCGGTCGGGCCGCGGCGAAGGTGCGGGTCAACCGCAAGGGCGTCATGGTCGCGACGGCGAAGCGGCTCGCACCGGGTCGGCACCGCGTCGTGCTGACGGTCCGGGACGAGGCGGGCAACGCGCGCACCGTCCGCTTCTGGATCACCGTGCGCCGCTGACACCTCATCACCCCACCACCAGCACCCGCCGGTCACCCGGCGGGTGCTGGTGCGTTCTCGGCGCCTGCCGTCAGGCGGACCAGACGGGCCCGACCTGGTCGACCAGGTCACGGGCCTGCCGCAGGCCGGCCTCGGCGGCGACCGCGCGCTTGGCGGGGTCGAGCAGGTTGCGGCCGAAGGCGGCCAGCGCGTCAGCGTCCGGGGTGACCACCGACCAGGCACGCGGCCCGACGCGCTCGACCTGGGCACGGATGGACGTCTTCCTGCTCACCGAGCGCGGGAGCGGTGCGAGGACGACGACGCGCTCGGCACCCTCGGCCACGTCGACGTTGGCCGTCGACCGCATGCCCCCGTCCATGTAGGTGCGGCCGTCGATCTCGACGGGCGGCCACACGGTGGGGACGGCGCAGCTGGCCGCGACCGCCGCGACCAGGTCGACCCCGGAGTCGGGCCCGAACACCGTGAACTCGCCGCTGGCGGTGTCGACGGCCGTGATGCGCAGGTCGCGGTCGGGCCAGTCGTTGACCGGCAACCGCGAACGGATCACGCCCTCGCGGTCGACGCTGCCGGGGGCGTGGGAGGCGTGGGCGACCCGACCGACGCGGGCGAGCTTGTCACGGCCGCTGCCGGGCAGCACGTAGGGCGGGACGAGCTTGAGCGCGGCGATGCGGGACAGCCGGCCGCCGATCTCGGCGTCGGCGGGCTCGAGCTGCTCGGCGTAGAGGTCCTCGAGCGGCAGGCCGTTGGTCACCTGGGCACCCACGACCGACCCGGCCGAGGTGCCGACGACGATGTCGGCCCCGGTGAGGTCGACCCCGCCCCGGGCCAGTCCGGTGAGGATGCCGAGCTCCCAGGCGATCCCGGTGATGCCCCCGCCGCCGAGGACCAGTGCCGACGTGCCGCGTCCTGTCATGGGCCCAGTTGTAGCGGACCGGACCTGATCCTGACCACGCACGTCCGGAGACGGCGACGGCCCGCCGGGTCTCCCCGGCGGGCCGTCGTGTCGTGCGTGGTGGTCAGCCGATCAGGCCTGGCCGCCCGTGAGCTTCTCGCGGAGCGCCTGCAGCGCCTCGTCGGACGCCAGCGAACCGCCGGTGTCGCCACCGGTCTCGCCGCCCTCGGTGTCGTCGCCACCGGAGGAGTACGACGTGGCCTCGGCGGCCTCGGCCTCGGCGACCTTGGCGTCGGCCTGCTGCTTGACGTGCTGCTCCCAGCGGGCGTGCGCCTTGGCGTACTGGTCCTCCCAGACCGCGCGCTGGTCGTCGAAGCCCTCGAGCCACTCGCCCGTCTCGGGGTCGAAGCCCTCGGGGTAGACGTAGTTGCCCTGCTCGTCGTAGGTCGCGGTCATGCCGTAGAGCGTCGGGTCGAACTCCTCCACGTCGGCGGCGGCAGCGGTCTCGTTGGCCTGCTTGAGCGACAGCGAGATCCGGCGACGCTCGAGGTCGATGTCGATGATCTTGACCATGACGTCGTCGTTGACCTGGACGACCTGCTCGGGGATCTCGACGTGACGCTCGGCGAGCTCGGAGATGTGCACCAGGCCCTCGATGCCCTCCTCGACGCGGACGAACGAACCGAAGGGCACCAGCTTGGTGACCTTGCCCGGGACGATCTGGCCGATCTGGTGGGTGCGGGCGAAGTGCTGCCACGGGTCCTCCTGCGTCGCCTTCAGCGACAGGGAGACACGCTCACGGTCCATGTCGACGTCGAGCACCTCGACGGTGACCTCGTCGCCCACGGCGACGACCTCGGACGGGTGGTCGATGTGCTTCCACGACAGCTCGGAGACGTGGACGAGGCCGTCGACGCCACCGAGGTCCACGAACGCACCGAAGTTGACGATCGAGGAGACGACACCCTTGCGGATCTGACCCTTCTGGAGCTGGGTCAGGAAGCCGTGGCGGACCTCGGACTGGGTCTGCTCGAGCCAGGCGCGGCGCGACAGGACCACGTTGTTGCGGTTCTTGTCGAGCTCGATGATCTTCGCCTCGAGCGTCTGGCCGACGTAGGGCTGCAGGTCGCGGACGCGACGCATCTCCACCAGCGACGCGGGCAGGAAGCCGCGCAGGCCGATGTCGAGGATGAGGCCGCCCTTGACGACCTCGATGACGGTGCCCTCGACGACGCCGTCCTCCTCCTTGACCTGCTCGATGGTGCCCCAGGCGCGCTCGTACTGGGCGCGCTTCTTGGACAGGATCAGACGGCCTTCCTTGTCCTCCTTCTGGAGGACCAGGGCCTCGACCTTGTCGCCCACGGAAACGACCTCGTTGGGGTCGACGTCGTGCTTGATGGACAGCTCGCGCGAGGGGATGACGCCCTCGGTCTTGTAGCCGATGTCGAGGAGCACCTCGTCGCGGTCCACCTTGACGATGGTGCCCGTCGACGATGTCGCCGTCGTTGAAGTACTTGATGGTCGCGTCGATCGCCGCGAGGAAGTCCTCTTCGGACCCGATGTCGTTGACAGCCACCTGCGGGGCGTCGTAGTCCGGAAGAGTGGAGAGCGTGCTCGTCATATGGAAGAAGATTCCTTGGATGGATGGAGTCGTGCGGACGCGTGCAGCTGTCCGTTTCACTGGTCCCCGACGGTGACTGATCACGCGCGGTGACGCGGCGAGCCCGGGTTCGCTCGGTATGGAAGCCGGGCAGACGACTGGCGCAACTCCCAAGAGTACGCGCGCGGCTCACCTCGCGTCCAACCGGGCTGGTCACGCTCAGTGCACGCTCAGACCGGCCCTACGACGTGGCGGGCCACGCGTGCAGGTCGTCGGCCTGCGCGACGGCTCGGAGGAGCGTCGCGGCCCGGTCGGCCACGGGGTTCGTCCCGCTCGCGGGAGGCGAGGTCGACGAGCGCCCAGAGGTCGGCCGCCCGTGCGCCGTCGAGCAGCGCGCCGACCGCTCCCCCGTGCCGGGACGTCCAGGCACCGAGGACGCCTGCCACGTAGGACGGGTCCCGCTCGAACCTCAGCAGGTTGCCGAGGTCGGTCCACGGGTGCCCCGCGTGCGCGAACTCCCAGTCGAGCACCCCGGTCACCTCGAGCGTGTCGGGGTCGACGAGCAGGTTCTTCGGGTTCAGGTCGCTGTGCACGAGGCAGGTCCGCCGCTGCGTGTCGAGCAGGTCCTGGGCGCGCCCGGCCACCTCCATCAGCGCGACGCGTCGTGACTCCGGCCAGTGCGCCAGGCGGGAGTCGACCCAGTCCTCCAGACCGCCGTCGGGGAAGGCGCCGACGGTCAGCTCCGCGTCCACGAACGGCCCGGGGCGCAGCATCGGCATCCCCGCGAGGGCGGCGGCGACGGCCCCGGTGCTCGCCCCGACGCGGGCGAGCCCGTCGACGTCACGGGCCGCGGAGAGGCGCGCCACGACGAGGTCGCCGCGCTCCCCCGGCAGCCACGACGTCACCAGCAGCCCGGGCCGGCCGGTCGCCGCGTCCGCGTGCCGGACCTCCAGGACGTCCGGGACGGGCAGGAGGCCGCGCACCAGCCGCAGCACCGCCTGGTCCACCTCGGGGGCGGCGTCACCGCGGGGAGCGCCGGGCGGGTAGAGCCGTACGACGGCACGTTCGCCGCCGACCTCGCCGAGGAACGTGAGGCCGGAGTGGCCACCCTCCAGCGGCCGCAGCACCGGTCCGAGATCGCTCATCGCACCGCATGCTGCCACGCGGCGCGGCCGGCACCGAGCCGGGTCCGTCCCACCCTTCAGGGCGGGTGGATGCGTTACCCAATTGTGGGTACCTCGTTGCTTCTGTTCAGAAGGCGTAACCGTCGTGTGGACCCAGCGGAGATCCACACCGAGCACCACAGGGGGAAGACAGATGCATCCACGACAGCACCGGCCACGGGGCCGGTCCACGAGGGCAGCAGCGGTCGTCATGGCCGTCGCGCTGCCCGGCTCGTACCTCGGACTCATCCAGGGGCCGGCCGCCGCCGCGCCGCTGCCGGCGCCGTACGCCGCGCAGGCGCACGGCGACATCGTCGACCTCGACGTCGACCTGCTCGGGCTCGACCTCGCCGGGGTCCAGGTCGGCCACAGCCGCAGCACCGTCGCCAGCACCGCCGCCGACGGCACCAGCACCGCGTCGTCGGCCAACCTCGGCGGCTCCCTGCTCGGGACCGGACTCGTCCTCGACGAGCAGACGGCCACGGCCCCGCCGAGCCAGGACCCGGCCGCCGAGACCCTCCTCGGCGTACCGCTCGGCGCGGCGGTCACCGTCGGCGCGATCCAGGGCGACACCGAGGCGGCCTGGGCGGGGGCCGGCGCCTGCGTCCCGGCCGACACCGACGGCGTCCGGGTGCTGTCCGATGCCCGGACGCGACTCGCAGGCCTGACCCTCGCCTCGCTTCCGGGCCTCGGGGCCGTCGCGGACGTCGAGGCCTCGGAGACCCGCACGCGGACCTTCCTCGACGACAACGGCGCCGGTGGCTCCGACGTCGTCTCGCGGGCGACCACCACAGTGGGCGACATCAGCCTCCTCGGAGGTGCGGTCACCGTGGACGTCACCAACCCGGTGGTGCTGCAGGCCCGCTCCGACGGCTCGGCCGGCACCGCGGGCTACGTCAACCCGCCGACGATCGTCGCGACCGTGGCCGGACGGCCGGTCACCCTTCCCACGAACGGCCAGCCGCAGCAGATCACCCTGCCGCTGGTCCTCGACACCCTCGTCGACCTCACGCTCACGGCGTACCCGGCGCAGGACCAGTCGTCCGGTGCCACGGGCAGGGCCACCGCCGACGCCCTGCTGCGTGTCGACCTCGAGGTCCTCGACGTCGGGCTGCTCGACGCCGCCGACGTGTCGCTGGCGATCGCCCCGATGTCCGTCGAGGCAACCGCGCCCGCGGGCGGGGTCGAGTGCGGTGCGGTCGACGCTGACGCGCCCGCCGCCCCCGTCATCGAGTCGCCGGCCGACGGCGGCCTCGTCGACGACGCGACCCCGGCCGTCTCCGGTACCGCCGAGCCGGGCTCGACGGTCGTCGTGCGCACCCCCGGCGGCGCCGAGGTGTGCTCGGACGTCGCCGACGCCGCGGGTGCGTGGAGCTGCTCCCCCGCGCAGCCGCTGGACGACGGCGAGCACACCGTCACCGCCACCGCGACGGACGAGGCGGGCAACACCTCGCCGGCGGACACGGTGACGTTCACCGTCGACACCTCGACCTCGGTCAACGTGCTCCTTCCTGCCGACGGCTCGACCACGCAGGACCTCACCCCCCTCGTGCGCGGCAACGGGGAGCCCGGCGCCTCGGTCTCGGTCACGCTGGGCGGCGTCCCGGTCTGCACCGCGACGGTCGACCCGGAGGGCGGCTGGTCCTGCACGCCCGCGCTGCCGATCCCACCCGGGACGCACACCCTGACGGCCACGGCCGAGGACGAGGCGGGCAACACGGCCGCCGACACGACCACCTTCACGATCGTGCCCGGCAACGGCGACACCACGGCCCCGGCGGCGCCGGCGATCTCCTCGCCCACCCAGGGAGCCACCGTCCAGGACACGACGCCCCTGATCACCGGCACCGGTGAGTCGGGTGCGACCGTCGCGGTCATCCAGGGATCGACCGTCCTGTGCACCGCCGTGGTGGCGGGTGACGGCACGTGGTCGTGCTCCTCGACCGTCACGCTGCCGCCCGGTCAGCACACCGTCTCGGCGACCCAGACCGACCCCGCGGGCAACACCAGCCCTGCCGACCCGGTCACCTTCACCGTGGTCGCGGGCCCCGGCGACGCGGACGGCGACGGCCTGCCCGACCAGCAGGAGGGCCCGAACGGCACCGACCCGGCCGTGCCCGACACCGACGGGGACGGCCTCAGCGACGGCCAGGAGGTCAACACCACCGGGACCGACCCGCTGGTCGCCGACACCGACGACGACGGTCTGACCGACGGCGCCGAGGTGCTCACCCACCTGACCGATCCCGTCAAGGCCGACACCGACGGCGACGGCCTGAAGGACGGGCCCGAGGTGAAGGGCGTGCGGATCAAGGAGCGCTTCGAGGTCTGCGGCCGCAAGACGCGCACGTCCATCACGGTCACCACCGACCCGCTCCGCAAGGACACCGACCGGGACGGTCTGTCCGACGGCAAGGAGGTCCGGGGCTACGCGATCAAGCAGCGCGTGCGGACCAAGAAGGGCTCCTTCGTCATCGGCCGGACCCGCTCCAACCCGACGAAGAAGGACACCGACCGCGACGGCCTGAAGGACAAGGTCGAGATGACCGGCAAGGCCAACAAGCGGTTCGGCAAGGACCGGACCGACCCGACCAAGTGCGACACCGACCGTGGCGGCGTGCGCGACGGCGCCGAGGTGCGCGCGCGGTCGAACCCGGCCGACTGGCGCTCCGGCCCGCGCGACCCGCGGGTGCGCGAGGGCCGGGCCCCCGCCGACACCTACGGGATCGGCTGACAGGAGTCCCACCCCAGGGGTGCCGGTGCACCGGGCGGTCACTCGCCCGGTGCACCGGCACCACTACGCTCCGGGGGTGGAGGATCACCTGCCGCAGTCCGTGCGGGTCGAGCGGCGCCCCGTCTCCGAGCGCGAGTCGCGCAGCGCCAACGGGCCCGACTGGGACCGCTACGCCGACGAGTACCAGGCCACCCACGGAGCGTTCCTCGGTGACGCCGGCTTCGTCTGGGGACCCGAGGGCCACACCGAGGACGAGCTCGGGGTCCTCGGCGACGTGGCCGGTCTCGACGTCCTCGAGGTGGGCAGCGGCGCCGGCCAGTGCTCGCGCTGGGTGCGCACGCGCGGCGGCCGCGGGTTCGGGCTGGACCTGTCCCACCGGCAGCTGCAGCACTCCCTGCGGCTCGACGGGGAGACGGGTGTGGCCGTGCCGTCCGTCCGCGGCACCGCCACCGCCCTGCCCTTCGCGGCCGGCAGCTTCGACGTCGTCTTCTGCTCCTTCGGCGCCCTGCAGTTCGTCAGCGACATCGACGAGGCGGTCGCCGAGGTGGCCCGGGTGCTGCGACCGGGCGGGCGCTTCGCGTTCTCCGTCACGCACCCGACGCGCTGGATGTTCCCCGACGACCCGGGTGAGGCCGGCCTCACGGCGACGCAGTCCTACTGGGACCGCACGCCCTACGTGGAGGTCGACGACGCGAGCGGCGTGGTCGCCTACGTCGAGCACCACCGCACGCTCGGTGACTGGGTGCGTCTCCTCGCGGCGGCCCACTTCAGGCTCGTCGACCTCGTCGAGCCCGAGTGGCCCGAGCAGCACGACCGGGTGTGGGGCGGCTGGTCACGCACCCGCGGCCTGCTGACACCGGGCACTGCGATCTTCGTGGCGCACCTGATCACCTGACGGGGGTCCCGGCGCGGGTTAGCCTGCGCCATGCCCTGGCGCCGACCCGACCGATCTCCGCGTCCCGGGGTCCTGGCCGCCGCGGCGCTGGTCACCGTCAGCACGTGCGCCTGCATGACCGCGACGCCAGCGCTGGCGGGCGTCGTCCCCCCGCCGGCGGGCGCGGCACGCGCCGCGGCCGTCGACCAGGACCGTGACGGCCTGTCCGACCGGGCGGAGCTCGGTGCCACTGCCGTCGCCCGACCGTCCCTCACCCCGCTGACCACTGCTCTCGCCCGCCGTCGGAGCCAGCCCGTCCGGGTGCTGTTCCTCGGCTCCTCCACCACCGCCGGCATCGGGGCGAGCTCGACGGCAGCCCGGTTCGTCGACCGGTTCGTCACCGGGCTGCAGGCGACGTTCCCGGCAGGGACCACCTCACCCCCTGCGACCCGCGACCTCAGCGAGAGCACCGATCGGACGGACGAGAAGCCCGGCGTGCAGGGGATCAACGGGGCCCTGGGCGGCGCGACGGCAGCCACCTACTTCACCGACGCGCACGAGTACGCCGTGCACGTGCTGCAGCCCGCCTGCGTCGTCCACATGATCGGTTCCAACGACAGCGTGGCCCGGGTCCCCGCCGCGACCTTCGTCGCGCAGGTCGAGGACGTCGTACGCCGCATCGATGCGGCCAGCACCCGTCCTCCCTGCCACGTCCTGCTGCAGCCCGTGCGTCGCTACCAGGTCAGCGTCGCGGTCTGGCAGGAGTACCGCGACGCCCTCCAGCAGCTCGCCGCGCGGCTGCCGCGCGCGACCTTCGTCGACCTCGGCAGCACCTTCGAGGCGCACGACGCGCTCGGCGCGGACCCCGACGACCTCATCGGCCCGGACGCGGTGCACCCCACCGACGCGGGCCACGCCCTGCTGGCCGAGACGCTGGCCGACGCGCTCGACCTGACGCGACGTGGTCTCGGCACGGGCACCGACCCGCGACGCCCGGACACCGACCGCGACGGGATCGGCGACGGTCGGGAGGTCCGCGGCTACGTCGTGCACCAGCGGGTGGTCACCTGCTCGGGCGCGGTCCGGCAGCGCCTCAGGACCACGAGCGTGCCCTACCTCGAGGACACGGACCACGACGCGGTCTCCGACCGGCGCGAGGTCCACGGCTACCGGCTCGGGGACGGACGTCTCGTGCGCACCGACCCGGCCGACCCGGACACGGACCGCGACGGCCGCCCCGACGGTCGCGAGGCGACCCGCGCAGGCGGGGATCCCACGACGTGCGCCCCAGGGCGGGCGGGCAGGATCGCCCACCGGCGCTGAGGTGCGCCGTCAGCCGGGATCAGGCGCGTGGTGCGCCTCGGCGCGTCGCGAGGAACGGAGCATGACGAGACCGGCGACGAGCAGGAGCAGGCCCAGGATGCCGCCGACGATCGGCACCCAGATGCGGATCAGCTTGAGCTGCGTGGCGAGAGCCGAGTAGGTGTCGACGTTGTCGGAGATCGTCTCGGGGTTGTAGCCGATGGTGACGTCGGTGAGGGTCGCGACCTGCTCGCCCTCGTACTCCGCCACGCTCAGCTGGTCCTCCTGGCCGCGGATGATGACGCCGGTCTCCGGCTCGATCCAGAGCGTGCGGGTGTTGGAGTAGATGCGGTCGAGGGTGACGTCACCCTCCTCGTCGATGTCGAAGAACGAGGCCGGAGCGGTGATGTTGCCGACGGTGGTCGGCGGGATGACCTGCTCGAAGCGGTAGACCTCGAGGCCCTCGATGGTCTCGGTGTCCTTGAACTCGATCTCGGGGGCCTCGCGCAGCGAGCCGTCCCAGAAGCGGTAGGTCTTCTTCTCGGTCTGGAACGGGAACTTGAAGTAGAGACCCTCGAAGCCGATGGTGTCCTTCTCCTCGACCCCGCGGTCGTCGGCGGTCGTGCTGGTGTAGGTGTCGCAGCACTTGACCGTCTCACCGGTGTGGCGGTCGAACGCGACGAGGTCGTGCGTGCCGGACTTCGGCGGGTTGTCAGCGTCGACCTCGGCACCGGGCTCGTCGGTGTAGACGAGCGTCTCCCACACGGCGATGTCACGACCGAGCTCGTCGCTCGCCTTCTCGGAGGCCTCCACGTCACCCACGACGTTGCGGGTGGACACGAGGTCGACGGTGACCTCCTGCTGGCTCGCGATGTCGAAGATCGTGGCACCGGGGCCTTCGGAGACCGAGACCGTGTCCTGGTCGAGCGGCACCACGGCCAGTCGGTCGTAGGCGTAGAACCGGGCGAGCAGTGCGACCCCCAGGACGAAAACGCCCAATCCCGTCAAGATGACGGCCAGCTTCTTACCCACCTGCACTCCTCCAAAAAAGTGTTCATGCTCACGCGACGCGCGAACGTTACCAGTCAGTCACCTCGTCGGCACCAGACTTGGCAGGACCGCTTTCCTGCGCGTCGAGCTCAGCCACGACGATGGCGTGGGCCGTGTAGAGCAGACGGTCGTAGGCCGTGCCCCAGGCCTGCTCCAGCGGGACCTCGCGCCACTCGTTGCGCGTCCGCTCGCGGCGCAGGGCACGCATCCGGACGAGGCCGGGCACGCCGTCTCGCAACCGCTGGTCGAGCGTCGGGTTGTAGCCGACCGGGTGCGTCACCCAGAGCCGTCCGCCCGGAGCGACGTGCGCGCGCAGGCGCTCGAGGGCCCGCAGCGGCTTGTCGTCGTCGCGCACGTCCTCGTCGAGGCCCACGTGCTCGAGCGTCGAGATCGCGAGCACGAGGTCGAACTGCCGGCCGAGGTCGAGGTCCGCGACGTCCTCGTTGAGCACGCCCGCCGCCCGCTCGTACTTGTCGACCACCGTGTGCTCGAGCGGCGCGTAGTGGCCCAGCACGTTGCCGACCTCCAGCACGCTCGCGCCCGGGTGGCGTTCCAGGAGGTCGAGGGCGAGCGCGACCTCGACCGCACGCTCGTTGAGCCACGTGTAGTGGTAGTCGTGCACGAAGTAGGGCAACCTGCCGCCGTCCCACGCGAACGAACCGTGCTCGCGACCCCGGGCCGGGCGCCCCGTGACCCACCCGCCGGCCCACCGGACGCAGGACCCGACGACCTCGACGGTCCCCCGCTCGCGGGCCTCCGAGACCACTCGGGACAGCACGGCGCGGACGCGACTCAGCAGCAGCATGCGCGAAGAGTAGTGCCGCGCCCACTGGTGCGTGGGACACTCGCCCCCATGCTCCACCGAGACCGCCCGGGAGCCTCGGTCGCCTTCCCTGCGCTCGACTCCTTGCGGGCGGTGGCGGCCGTCGCCGTCCTCGCCACCCACGCCGCCTTCTGGGCCGGGGCCTACGCGCACCCGGTCTACGGGACGGCGCTGTCGCGGCTCGACGTCGGGGTCGCGGTGTTCTTCGTGCTGTCCGGGTTCCTGCTGTCCCGGCCGTGGATCGCCCGGCACCGCGCCGGGCTCCCGCCGCCGTCGACGACGCACTACCTCTGGAAGCGGGCGTTGCGGCTCGTCCCGGTCTACGTCGTGACCGTCGTGGCCGCCCTGACGCTCCTGCCGGGCAACCGCGGGGCCGGGGTCGGCCAGTGGGTGACGACGCTGCTGCTGGCCAACATCTACGTCGACGACAGCCTGCCCGACGGCCTGACCCAGATGTGGAGCCTGTCCACGGAGGTGGCCTTCTACCTGGTGCTGCCGGTCCTGATGGGGCTCGCCCTCTCCCGCACCAGGCGGCGCTCGGGTGACCGGCTCGGGGTGCTCGCCCTCGCGATGGCAGCGACGAGCGTGGTCTGGCTGATGGACCTCTCCGTGCGGTGGGACGGTGGGGGGACGATGATCCGGCTCTGGCTGCCGTCGTACCTCGTGTGGTTCGCCGTCGGCATCCTCCTCGCGTCGTACGACGTGCGCTCCCGCGAGGACCGCGAGGACCGCGGCGCCGCCAGCGACCGCGTCACGGCCGTCGTCCAGGAGCTCGGCCGATCACCGGGCCTGTGCTGGCTGGCCGCGGGAGCCCTCTTCGTCATCGCCGCGACCCCGCTGGCAGGACCGCCCGACCTCACGCCGACCACGCTCGGTGCCGCCCTGACCAAGAACGTCCTCTACGCCGGGATCGCCGGCTTCGTCATCCTGCCGGGGATCTTCGCCCCGCCCGAGAGTCGTCTCGTCCGGGTGCTGACGACCCGGGCGCTGCGTCACGTCGGGCACCTGTCCTACGGCATCTTCTGCGTCCACCTGCTGCTGCTCGAGCTGATCGCCGACTGGCGCGACATGCCGCTCTTCGAAGGTCGCGGGATCGAGCTGTTCGTGCTCACCCTTGCCGCGTCGCTGGTGGTGTCGGAGGTCCTTCACCGCGCCGTCGAGCGTCCGGCCCTGCGCCTGCGCGACGTGTGGCCCGCTCAGGTCGAGGTCGGCCGACACGAGCGCCCCGAGCGCGACAGCCACCAGCAGCTGGGGCAGCACCAGCGCGCCGGCCCACCCGTCGGGCGAGCCGAGCGGCCGCCACCAGTAGACGAGTCCCGGCGACCACCACGGGCAGCCCGGCGACCCACGCCACCGAGGGTCCGGCCACCCAGCCGGCGGGCGATGACCGACGCCGCCGCGCCGGCGACCGCTGCCGCCGAGGCCCCACCACCCGCCGACGAGGCCCAGTGCGCACACACCGGCGACCGGCACGACCCAGGGTGCCACCCGGGTGCCGCAGGGCTCCGGACCCGACGCGCTCGGGCGCCGGCGACGGCGTCGGAGGAGCAGCGTGCCGAGCGCGAGCAGGACGAGCAGGAGGCCCCCCACCGCGAGAGCCGCGCGGTAGGCGCGGTCCGGGACGTAGCGCAGGTCCAGGGACTCGACGTCGTCGGCCACGTGCCATCCCTGCTGCCAGCCGTCGACCACCAGCGGCGGTGCGCTCGACCCGTCCGGGGACTCGGCCCGCCACCCTCGGTTGACGTTGTGGCGCACGGCGACCACGCCGCCGCCGGCTCCGGTGACCTCGAGCGTCGCCTCCACCGCGGACGCCGGGGTCACGCTGGCGGGCGACGCCGCCGCCGGTGCGGCGGCACCCGGACGCGCGAAGGTGACCGCCGTCGGCCGGAACGCGGGCGCGGGCGCCGCGACGACGCGGGTCGTGGGCGCGTCGAGGCCGACCGTCTCGGGCCCACAGGCACGAGCCGGCAGCGGCTCGGCGTCGAAGAGCTGGCGCGGCGAGGCCGTCACGCTGCTGGCGAAGAGGGTCTCCCCGACGCGCAGGGTGGGACCGAAGCCGCAGCCGATGTCGACCGCGGTGTCGGAGAGCGTGAGCGGGAGCAGCCCCGTGCCGGGCAGGCGCAGCTCGCTCACGCCGACCGGGAGCGGCTCGAGGTCCCCTCCGCGCGAGCGACCGTAGGCCCGCTCCTGGTCGACCACCCGCACCGAGACACGGGTGGCGCGGAACGGCTCGAGCTCGGCCCGGCCGGACTCGTCGAGTCGCACGACCTGCCGGCCGCCGGGGTGCACCACCTCGACCCTGGTCGGCCGCGAGGCTGCTGCCTGACGGTCGAGCGAGAGCCGGATCTCCCGGACGGGCCGCTCGCCGATCCACGTCACGTCCAGGGTCGGGTCGTCGTCGTCCTCGTCAGCGAGCCAGGTCGTGCCCGGACGGCCGTCGATCGCCGCCAGCGCCGAGGCGCGGGCGTCGGCCACGGCCGTCGACGAGGCGGTCACGTTGACCAGCTGGTCCCTGAGCATGAGTCCGGTCAGCGCGTCCCCCGCGACCGGACGCACCGTCGAGCGCCACCTCGTAGTCCGCCCCGGTGCCGAGCTGCACCGTGCGGTCGATCACCCCACCGCCCTCGTCCGGTCGGGCGCGACCCGCAGCGCAGCGGACGTCGTCCTCCACCTCCACGCACGCGTCGAGGGACGGGCCCGGCCGACAGGAGCACGCGGTCGGGCGGCTCCCCACCCCGCCGGCACCTCGGGCAGCACGAGCGTCCGGTCGACGTCGAGCCCCTCGGCCCGGACCTCGGCGACCGCGAGCTCCGCGGGCAGACCGTCGCGTGCGTGGCGCGCACCCGCAAGCGCGACGTCGCACCGTCCGGCACGGACACCACGACCGGCTCGCCGGCCGGGGCCCGGACGGCCCGCGAGCGTCCGTCGTCCGTCTCGACGACGATCGTGGGGTCGTCGTCGGAGCCGGTGTCGCCCGTGACCACCGTGACCTGCTGGATGTCGGCCGGGCGCTCGAGCGTGACCTCCACCCACGGGTCCTCGCCACGGCGCGGCGGCCCGGACTCCCACTGGGTCTCCGGTCGGCCGTCGACGGCCGCGTAGGGAAGCGTCTCCGGGAGCACCGGCCCGACGGTGTCGGCGTACGCGCGCGAGCCGGACGCGGTGACCGACCGCGCGCCGATGATGCGGGCGGTGGTCTCCCAGCGGCTCGCGTCGAGCTGCGACGTAGTCGCGAGCCGGGGCGCCGCGTCGTCCGTCGTCGTCGGCCGCCAAGGTGGCGGAGCGACCGTCGTGCACCCGGGCGAACGTCGCCTCGCGGCGCCGCAGGCCGTCGGTCAGGAGCAGCTGCCCGCGCGTCGACGCCTCGGCGCCGGGCTCGGCGGCGTCGGCGGCGAGCACCGGCCGGCGCATCGCCGAGCAGCCCTGCGTCGAGGAGGTCGAGGAGGTCCTCGGGTCCCCCCACGACCAGCGGCGGCGCCTGCGTGGCCGCGGCGTCGGTCGCACCCGCCACCGAGTAGACCTCGACAGCGGGGTACGACGCGTGCCAGCCGCCCTCCGCGACCAGCGTGGTGCCCCGCTCCGACTCCAGCCGGACCGGTCCCCCGACCTCGGGACCGAAGTCGGCGACCCGCTCGATGTCCGGTGAGCCGTCGAGCGCCTGGTGCACGAGGACCGGGAGGGGTACGTCGTCGGTCGGGCGCAGGTCGTTGCGCACCACCAGCAGGCCGACGCCGGCCCGGGCGAGGAACGGAGCCAGCCCATCGGACGGCTGACCGGTGGCGAGCCGCTGCTCCACCGCGTCGAGCATCCGGATGTTGCCCGGCGGAGCGAGCGGCACGGCGTTGCGCACCGCCCAGCCCGACACGCCGTAGGACTGCAGCGGCTCGTCCTCCGGCGTGCCCCACAGGTACGTCGCGAAGCTGGATCCCGGCACGAGCAGCGCCGTCCCGCGGTCGCCGGCCTCCTGGTCGTCCAGCCACGACACCGCACGCAGCCAGTAGCCGGGAACCGCGTCGAAGTCCTGCGACGGCGACAGCCGCCCGGCCAGCGCGGGGCTGGCCACGCCGACCACGGCGACGCTCGCCAGCACGACCAGACCGACGTGGGCGACCCGCTGGCCGTCGGCGAGGCGCGCGCGCCACGCGAGCCGCCCGGGTGCCCGAGCACGCAGACCCGACGCGGCCGCGCCGAGCACGTGCGCCAGCCCGAGCACGAGCGGCAGCCGGAGCGACGGGGTCGAACTTGTGGACGTTGCGCAGCGGCGCCAGCGCGCCGTCGAGGGCGCCGCGCTCAGCGTCCGCGAACCAGCCGGTCGACGGCGCCCGAGTGCCCGAGCGACACCAGCACCAGCCCGCTCAGCAGGCCGAGCACCAGGACGCGTGCGGTGCGCGGTTGCTCCGCAGGGAGAGGCCGACGAGGCCGAGGACCAGCAGCACCGCCCCGTTGACGGCGACGTAGCCGGTGGTGAGCAGGTCGTTGCCGGCCTGCCAGGTCGCATCGACGTACGGCACCCAGTGCGACGTGCCGCGCAGCACGTCGAAGGGTGTGGTGGGGAACGTCGTGACCGCGGCGGTCTCGATGAAGTCGAGGAAGGGCGGGCTGTAGCCGCCGAGCAGGAACAGCGGGACGAGCCACCACAGGGTGCCCGAGCCGCGACCAGGACGGGCCACCACACCAGCGAGCGCACGTCGGCGCGGCCCGGGGGTGCGGGTCAGCAGCCACACGACGCCGAGCGGGAGCACGGCCGACGGTCGCAGCGGCGTTGACGCCGCCGACGGCAGCGACCGCCAGCGCCGGAGAGCGCGGCCGCGCGGACCGGCGACCCTCGCCGCGAGCCCGAGCACCAGCGGCACGCAGCACCCACGGAGCGAGCGCCATGGGCCACGCCTCGATCGAGATGGGACCGAGGGTGCTGAGGATGCGCGGCGACAGGGCGTACGCGAAGCCGGCCACCAGCCGGGCTGGTCGGGGTGCCGAGCCCAGCGCCCCGCACAGCTTGACGACGCCGAGGAACGCCACGACGAGCAGCAGCGACCACCAGGCGCGCTGGACCGCCCACGCCGGGACCGAGGCGAGGTCACCGAGCCAGAAGAACGGTCCCATCGGGAAGAGGTAGCCGTAGGCCTGGTTCTGCAGCTGCCCGAAGCCGCCCGTCGGGTCCCACATGTGCAGCGCGCGGCCGAGCATCGCGCCGGGGTCGGCGACGAGGTCGAACTTGGTGTCGCTGACCTGCCGACCGGGTCGCTGCGAGAACGCCAGCGCCACCAGGGCCAGGCAGCAGACGACGAGCCGGAAGCGCCAGGTGACGGGACGGTCGAGCGTCGGCTCGCGTGGGCGGTGGCGGGGACGTCATCGCCGGCGCAGGACGATGACCAGGTTCCAGGTGACGACCTCGCGCAGCACCGGGCACCCGGGAGAGCCAGCGTGCGGCAGCGCGGGTTGTAGCGCGGGACGACGTCGAGGACCTCGGCGCCGGTCTGGGCGCGGGCCCACTCGCGACCGGACCGCACCGTGACGGCGAACAGCGACTCACCGAACTTGTTCTTGGGCTCGTGCCCGTGGCGGCGCCGGTAGCGACGACGGGCCCGGCGGCCGCCGAGGTAGTGCCACGGCGACGTCTCGTGGCCGCCCCACGGGCCCGTACCAGACCGTGTAGGAGATGAAGGTCAGACCCGCCCGGGCCGGGTCACCCGCACCATCTCGTCGGCCATGCGCCAGGGGTCGTCGACGTGCTCGAGCACGTTGGACGAGTAGCAGATGTCGAACGTGGCGTCGGCGAACGGCAGCTGCATCCCGCTGCCGAGCACGGTGCGCGGCGCGATGCCACCGAGCCCGGACAGCTCACCGACGTCGGCGTCGAGCGCGAAGTAGGTGGCCCCTGCTCCCTCGAAAGCGGTCCGGAAGTAGCCCGGTCCCCCGCCGACGTCGAGCATCCGCGCGCCCGCCAGGTCGGCGTAGTGGGACACGTGGCCGACCGCGTCGTCGGCGAGCTCGCCGTAGAAGACGTCGGGCTCGGTCTGCTCCACCCGGAAGGCGCGGAACAGGCGGACGGAGCGGCGCAGCGTGGGCGCCCATGCCGACGGAGTGGACGAGGACTGCGGCGGCACGCGGCGACTGTAGTCGATGGTGCGACGGGGGTCCTCGCTTCGCCGGTCTCCGGCAGGAGCCGGCGATCGGGCATCCGCGCCCGGTCGGGCGTGATCTAATCGCCCGCGTGGTAGCGAGCACCGCGGTCGAGTGGGAGGACACGCCAGCCGACGAGGCGCGGGCGCGGCGTGCGGCAGAGATCGCGAGCCTCACCGGGCTCCGGGGCTTCGCCGCGCTGATGGTCGTGCTGATCCACACCTCGGGGCGCACCGAGTTCGACTGGCTCGGCCTGCCCACCTACGGACCGGTCAGCCTGTTCGTGATCTCGGGGTTCCTGCTCTACCGGCCGTGGGCGCGCTGGAGCCTCGGCGCAGGATCGTCGGCCCGACCTGGGCCAGTTCGTCGTCCGCCGAGCCACCCGCATCTTCCCGGCCTACTGGGTGGTGCTGCTCGTCGTCGCCGCTGGTCATCCCCGCGTCCCGACCGGTCGGCGCCGAGGGTTGGTGGCGGGCCATGACCCTCACGTGGATCTACGAGGTGGAGCCGCCACGCGACGGCCATGCTCCACACGTGGAGCCTGGCCACCGAGGTGTCGTGGTACGTGGCGCTCCCCGTCATGGCGGGGGTCACCGGGCACGCTCGCTCGCCGGCGTCGGGGGCTCGCCTCCCTGTGGATCTGCGCCTCGCTGCATCTCCCTCTCCCTCCCGATCTCGATCGGCTGGCGGCTCTGGACCGACAGAGGCCGACCTCGCGGGCCAGCTCACTCTACCCGTACTGGCTGCCCGCGTTCCTCTTCTGCTTCGCCGGTGGTGCGCTCGTCGCGCTCCTGGCCGAGGCGCACCGGAGCCGGCATCGTGGCCCTGCGTGGCCTGGTCTCCGTGTGCGCTGACCGGTGGGCGCCCGTCGTGCTCGCCCTCGCGCTCGTCGCGCTCGCCACCTCCCCGCTCGGCGGGCCGTCCGGGTTCGTTCCGGTGACGTTCGCCGAGGACCAGGTACGGACCTTCGCGGCAGCGTCGATTGCCTGCATCCTGCTCTCCGTCGTGGTCTTCGGCCCCCCCAACGTCCCGACCAACCGGTGCTGGGCCGTCGATGGTTGGTCGCCGTCGGACGCTGGTCCTACGGCATCTACCTGTGGCACGTGCCCGTCATCGTGATCCTCGAGCGGGACATCACGTTCCCCGACGGGGTGGTCGGGCTGCTGTGGCGACTCGTGTGGGTGCTGGGGATCTCGATCCCGCTCGGCGCTGCGACCTACGCCTGGGTGGAGCGCCCGACCATCGCCTGGGCGCGACGGCCCCACCTGCCCGGGCTCCGCGGCCGTCGCCGGCCGACGACCAGAGCGCCAGCACGACCACCAGCGCCCAGCCCGAGACCGCCAGTCCGGCCGCCCAGCGCAGCACCTCGCCCGAGGCGTAGCGCACGGTCACCCGGTCGACGCCCTCGGGCACCTGCCACGCCTGGGCCCACCCGTCGACGGTGAGCGTCGGCAGCTCACGTCCGTCGGCGACCGCCGTCCACCCCTTGCCCGCGGGCACGGCGAGGGCGAGCGTCGCCTGTCCGTCCGCGTCGACGTCCACGACCTGCGTGGTCGGACGGGAACCGATCGTCCCCGCCGGCACCCCGCCACCGGCGTCCGCGCCGGAGCCCTCCTCGTCGACCTCACCGAGGACCCCGTCGGGGGACGCCAGCACGAGGCCGATCGGGATCCACGAGAACGACGCCTCGACGCCGACCCGCACCTCGCCCGTCCTGCAGGAACGGCCGCTCGCACAGGGTGGCCGGGCACGATCGACGCCTCGACCACCTGCCGGGCGGAGGCCCGCACGGCCGTCTCGTGGGCGACGCCCCCGACCGTGACCTCGGGTCCGGAGCCGCACGGCAGCTCCTCCACGTCGTCGGCGTCGTAGCGGACCTGCCGGTGCGCCCACGACCTCCACCTCCGACACGGCGATCGGCACGGACTGCAGCCCACCCGTGAGCGAGTCGGCCGACGCCTGGGGCGTCTCCGCCTCGAAGACGAGCGTCAGCTCCCGGGTGCGGACCTCGGGCAGGTCCAGCACCCCGTCCGGACCGATCTCGCCCGACGCGGTGCGGTCGCCGGCGCCGTAGGAGACCGTCACGTGCGTCGGGGAGGCTCGACAGCCGGCGCGCCGCGGTCGTCACGCGCACGCCGGTGACCAGGGCGGGGCGGTCCCAGGCCAGCGCGAGGGTGGGCGCGGCGTCCTCCGGCGAGGGTCGCCACGCCGTGGCCGGGTCTGCGTCCACCGCCGCCTGCGGTGCCGCCACGAGGTCCGAGGACGCGACGCTCGACGCCGTCGCGGTGATCGTCGGTCGCGCCAGGCGCTCCGCCAGACGGATCGACTCGGCGCTGTCGGCGGCACGCACCCACGCGCGACCGGCGACCTCGCCGCTCCGCGACGGGCGCAGGACGCGTGCGATCGAGCCGGAGTCGGGTCCGTCGACGGTGAGACCGCGGTTGCACACGGTCTCGCTCGGCCCGGGGTCGACGGCCCCGCCGATCGGGAAGGACGGCACGCACGTGGCGAAGCTCGGCGGCCGGGCGGCCACGATCCAGGAGTCGGCCTCCGGCTCCCCCGACCACCAGCTCCTCCTTGACCTGCGAGTCTCGGGGACGGTGAGCTCGGAGATGGCGAAGCTGCTCGCCCCGGTCACGGTCCCGCTGACGCCGGTGGCGACCACCCGGAGCCGACCGGTGCGGCCGACGCCCGGACAGGGCGACCGCGCCGTCGGCGGGCACGTCGACGGCGGTCGGACCCGTTGTCGGACTCCAGCCTCACTGCGCGTGACCTGGTAGGACGCGAAGGGGTTCTGCACGACCCGGAGCTGGCCGGAGGTCACGTCGGTCACGCCGTCGAAGGTGATCTCCCACCACTCGTCGGCGACGTGTCCGCGCCGCGACTGCCACGCCGTGAAGGCGTTCCCGTCGACCGCTGCCGCGGGCCACGGCGCCGACGCGTCGGCGAGAGGAGTCGAGGTCGGCGGCGGAGGACGACGCGCGCACCTCCTCAGCGCCGGCGATGGCGCGCGAGGCGGTCGTCCCGGAAGCCAGCGTCGGCGGGCACGACGGTGCGGGTGTCGTCCGGTCCGAGCACGGGTCCGAAGGGGTCGATCGCCGTGCGCAGGTCGACGTCGTGGTGGCGGGCGCTGTCCGACACGAGGTCGGCCGATCCCTCGCGCGTGCGCGCCGAGCACCAGGGCGGACCCGTCCGCCAGGCCGGCGTCGGCGAGGTCGCCGACCACGCCCGCGTCCCCTGCCACCGCCATCGGAGCGCCGTCGTGGACGCTGCCGTCTGCCGCCTCGTCGAGCGCCCAGACCTCGATCGAGCCGACGGGGTCGCGCACGCCGAGGTCCACGATGCCTGCGGCACGCGCTGCTTCGTCACCGCCTCGGGCGGGTGAACCGAATGCGGCCACACGCGACGCGCCCTGGCGCGCCAGGGCGTGACGGACGAGCCCGAGCGGGCGCTCCCGGTCCGCGGCCGCGGGCACGTCGTTGCGCAGGAGGACGTAGGTGATGCCCAGGTGCCGGAGCGCGGTCGCGGTGCCTGCTCCGTCATGGCCGCGGTCGAGCCGACCCACCGCGGTGTCCAGCGCTGCTGTCGCCCCGCTCCCCGAGAGCGGCAGGGTGTCGCGCGCGATCCACGGCCGGCCCCTCAGCGCCTGCTCGACCGCGGGCTCCACGCGCCCCTCGGTCACCGCGGGGAGCACGAGGACCCGGCCTGGTGGCGCGGTCTTCGACCAGGCGGCCACCTCGGCCCACTGCTCGGGGTCGGCGGCTGCGGGCCCGGAGGCCGCCTCGGGCTCCTGCACCGCGAGGACCGGTCCGGCGACCGAGAGCAGGGCGAGGACGGCCAGCCCGGCTGCGACGAGGCCGGTCCCCGTCGCGGGCCGCCACGACCACGGACGAGGCGTGCGCGCGAGCAGGTGGTCGACGACCGGGGTCCACGCGATCAGGGCAGCGATGGAGATCCAGCCCCAGAGGACGGTCCACGGCACCGGCACGGCGTCAGCGGCGCTGGCGGTGGAGGCGGGCACAGGGAGCCACGCGGGCCATCCCCCGCCGACGACCCCCACGAGCGTCACCACGGCCGAGAGCACGAGCAGGGCCGCGACGACCGCGCGGTCCCGCCCCACCCGCAGTGCCAGGGCGGACACCGCCACGGCGACCGGGCCGAGGAGCAGCAGTGCGCTCAGGACCGGACCCGACGTCGGGAGGCCGAGGACCCCGGCCATCCCGTCGACGGACAGACGCGTGGTCGCCAGACCCGTCACGTCGGTGGCGTACGACGTCTCCCACACGTAGGCGGCCACCCACCAGGCCGAGGACATCGCGGCCAGCACCGACCACCGGGCGAGCTGACCGGTGCCACCCGGACGTCGGGAGGTCACGACCGCCGTCACGAGCCCTGCCACCAGTGCAGCGAGGGCCCAGGCAGGCGTGCCCGCACCGGCGAGCCCGAGCCAGGCCGCGGACGCGGCGCGCCGCGCGCCAGCCATCCGTGCGGCGGACGAGGGGCGACGAGCACCCATGGGAGGAGCGCCACCACGAGGCCGTCGCCCGGTGACGTGCTGGACGGTCGTGACCAGCACGGGCGCGCAGGCGAAGAGCGCCGCGCCGACCCACGGCGTCCACGGTTCGTGCGCCGCGTCCGCCGAGACCCTGGTCTCGCGCCAGGCGGACCGCGCCGACAGCGGCCAGGACCAGGACGAGCACGGACCACATGGTCCGCCCGCCGGCCGGGGCCACCCCGAGCACGTCGGTCAGCCACAGGAACACCGCCACGGGGACGTCGCGCAGTCCCTGGGCAGTGGCGTCGCCGAGCGTGCCGGAGACGGTCCAGGAGTCGACGGCGCCGGTCAGGGCACCGGCCGGGTCTGCGCTGATGCGGGCGTACGCGCCCGTGAGGGGCTGCGTCGCGGTGATGCGGACGGCGACGGCAGCGGCGAGGACCGACACGACCAGCGTGCGGACACCCGTAACCGACAACGCTCCCTCCCTCCGACTCCTCCGGACACCCGGCTCCGATGCGGTCCGGTCACGGCCGGGCCAGCACCCGACCGCACACGACTCCCACGGCCAGCGCCACGACGACGTCGGAGCCTACCGGTGGAACGACCACTGCGGAGGTGGACAGCGCGATCACGGCGGCGAACGCAAGCGCGCCGATCACGGCAGCGGCAACCCGGACGTCGGAGCGGGCTCGGGTGACCCAGCCGACCAGCGTGCCCACGGCGAGCGGCAGCGACACGAGGCCCAGCACGACAAGGGCAGGGACCTGCGCCCACTGGCGGGCCGCGCGCCGAGCACCGCTCGTCCGGACGGCGCCGGGTGGGTCGTCCGCGCGGCGTCCGATGCCCCGGACGATCAGCCCGAGGGCGAGCAGCAGCAGCAGCCCGACGACGACGAGGCCGCCCATCAGCGCCAGCCGGAACGGCGTCTGCGGGACGTAGTCCATGGCGACGACGCCCGCGGTGTCCGGCCGGGCAGCACGAAGCCCTGGCGCCAGCCGTCGAGGACCACCGGGCGCAGCTCGGTCCCGTCCAGGGTCGCGGACCACCCCGGGTTGGCACTCTCGGCGACGCCGACCACCGACTCCGACGACACCGACACCTCCACCTCGCGGTGGGTCGGCGACCACGCCAGCACGGCCGGGCGGTCGGGGCGTGCTTCCGCCACGGGGGCGGACGGGGACAGGACCAGGCTCGACATGGCGAATCCGTCCGGGTTCACCACCCGGATCCGGTGCTCACCCTCGGGCAGCTCGACGGACCGCTTCCCGCACGGGACCACCGCCAGGTCGTCGCCGGTGCGGATGTCCTCGAGCGTGCCGCTGATCCGGGTCTGCACGGTGCGGCCGCCGACCTCGATGGTGGGGCCGAAGCCGCACGCCGTGCCGGTCGGGGTGTCCGGGTCGGGCTCGTGCCGGAGGTCCTCGATGCCGTCGACCTCGCAGCTCGGAGATGCCGACGCCGTCCAGACCCGCCGGTCCGAACGCCGTCACCCGGAGCTGGTCGGTGCGGATCGGGCCGCATCTCACCGGCCCCGTCCCCGCCCGTCGCGACCAGCTGCGGCTCACCCGTGCCGGGGCCACCGTCGACCACCACCAGCTCCGGCAGCTCACCCGGCTGGTCGGGCGAGGTGCTCAGGCGCACAGCGGAGACCTTGCGGCGCGGGCCCCACGTCAGCTGCAGGGCAGCGCGCCGGGTCGCCGGGAGCCGAGGTCCACCCCGTCTCCGGCCGCCCGTCCACGGCTCCCGCCGCGGCGACCGCCGGGTCACCGCCGTAGGTCGAGGTCGCCACGCACCCGCACCTGGTCCTTCGCCAGCGGGGCGACGAGCTGGTCGAGGGCGGGGCCGTGGGTGGCGAAGGCGCGACCCCGGATCGTCCACTCCCCGCTCTCCCCCACCGTGACCGTGCGGTCGAAGCCCGGCGTCTCGGAGGTCTCCCGCTGCCAGGCGAGCTCGCAGCCGACGACCCGGTCGTCCTCCCCCACCACGCACGCGCGGCGCGGCACGTCGCTGGTGAGCAGCACGGAGGTGTCGGCCAGCACCCGTCCCGGGACGACCAGCGACCGGCTGATGTCGTGACCGGCGATCCGTACGTCCGAGAGCCGCACCTGGCCGCCGTCCTTCCCTGGCGCCGAGCACGGTGACGCGCAGCTTCGTGGCCGCGTCGTCGTCGATGCTGACGGCGGGGACCGAGCCGTCCGGCTCCACCTCCGCCACGGCCGACCGGTCCTCGGTGCGAGATCCGCACCGACGTCACCGGTGCACCGGTCGAAGGTGTCGAACGCCAGGGACACGTCGCCGACCCGGGTCGGGCGGTCGAACCTCGCCTCGATCCACTGGCCCTCGGGAGCGGCCGAAGCGGCGCCGTGCCCCAGGCGGTGTAGATGGAGTGGTCGAACGCCGACCACGGGTGCTGCTCGGGTCGCACCGGCACCCAGGACGTCGGCATACCCGCTCGAGCTCGAGGCGACGATCTCGGCCGCGCCGTCGTACGCGGCCACCGTCCTCGACGTCGGCATGGCGTCGTCGACGTGGTCGTGGGCCTCGTCGATGCGACCCGGTAGGGCTCCGTCGCGGTCATGACGCCCGAGCGGGCGTCGTGCACCCGTCCGAAGCTGCGCTCCACGCGACGCAGGCTGTCGGTGACCACGTCGGGTTGCTCGTCCCCGGTGGCCAGCACCACCGCCTCGTCCCGCGCCACCAGGCCCGCGGCACGCAGGTCGGGGACGCACCTCCGGTGCCCCGTCGACCACTGCGCGGTCGCTCCCAGTCCTGCACCTCGACGCGAGGCTCCGCGTCGTGCGGCGAGCTCGTAGACCTCGATGGCGGCGTCGCCGTCGGCCGTGGTGCCGAAGGAGGCGACCAGCGCGGCACCGGGGACGTTGGCGACGGACGTCCGCACGAGGGCGTGGTCGGGTGCGTCGACCTCGTCGGGGTCCAGGTCGTTGCGGACGACGACGTGGGTGGCGCCCAGGGCGTCCGAAGCGCCGCCGGCGAGGTGACGTCTGGGGTCGTGGGTCCGCGACTGCCTGCTCGACCGAGTCGAGGAGGCGGAGGGTCCCGGCGGGCGCGACGGTGACCTGCGCGCGCGCCATCCACGGCGCCGGGTCCAGGACCTGGATCGGCTCGTCGATCGTGCGTCCCCAGGTCTGCACGGCGAACCCAGCGCCGGGGAGCACGATCGTCCGGGTGGGCCCGGGCTGGTCGTCGAGGAACGCGACCGCGTCGCGCCACTGCGTCGGTACGTCGTCGAAGCCGCCCTTGGTGCGCAGCGAGCCCGCGGCCGCCGGGCCGGCGGCGGCGAGCACCAGCACGCCGACCACGCCCACCGCGATGCTGCGGGCCGGGACCGCGGGCGACGTGCTCGTCCTCCTCCAGGCCCGGGGCAGCGCCGAGGTCACGAAGGCGCCCACCCCCAGGCTCAGCGGCAGCCTCACGACGGGGTCGAACTTGTGGATGTTGCGCAGCGGCGCCAGGGAGGTGTCGAGGGCGTGGAGCCACGCGTCGGCGAACACCGAGCCCGCCCATCCCCCGCTTCCGGCGGTCAGCACCGCGAGGCCGACGAGGAGCGCCCACACGAGCACGCGCCGTTCCCACAGGCCCTTCTGCATCAACCCGGCCAGGCCGACCGCGGCCACCAGGACGGTGGGCAGCAGGAGCAGCCGCGACGACGCCAGCTCGTAGCCACCTTCCCACCCGACCTGGCCGCCACCGGGGAAGAACGCCACCCAGTGGCTCGTGCCGCGCAGCGACGACAGCCAGCCGGTGGCGCCGGCGGTGTTCCGGGCCGACTCGATGAAGTCGAGGAAGGGCGGCGCGTAGGAGCCGAGGAGCAGCAGCGGGACGACCCACCACAGCGACGCCACCCCCACGAGCGCACCCCAGCGCCGCCAGGTGGGCGAACCGCTGGCGCAGCGAGCGTCCGGACGCGAGGGCGAGGAGCAGCGCCGGCAGCACGAGGCACGCCACGACCAGGGTGGCGTTCTGCCCACCCATCAGCGGCACGGTGGCCGCCGAGAGCACGAAGGCCACCCAGCCGCGGAGCCGGCCGCGCAGGAAGAGCACCAGCGGGAGCACCGTCCACGGCAGCACGGCGGCGGGCAGGGTCTCGCCGCTGAGTCCGCCCACCGTCGTGAGGACCCGCGGCGAGAGCATGTAGGTCAGCCCGGCCAGCACCGCGCCCGTGGTCCCGATCCCCGGCCAGCGGGCAGCGAGGCGACGCGCCCCCTCGTAGGCGAGGATCATGACCGCCGCGGACCACAGCCGTTGCCACACCCACATGGGCACCCCGAGCACCTCCCCGACGATGAACGCCGGCCCCATCGGGAACAGGTAGCCCGACGCCTGGTTCTGCAGCCCGCCGAGGGCCCAGTCGCCGTTCCACAGGTCGCCGCTGCGCGCGAGGAGGTCCGTCGGGTTGAGCTGGAGGTCCAGCTTGGTGTCGAAGGTGATCCGGCCGGGTTGCTGGAGGATGTTGAGCAGGACGACGGCCGCGTAGACGACCAGGTTGACCCCGGTGGTCAAGGAGGGCCGACGCCAAGGACGCACCCTGACCGCCCTGGCGGCGCCGTCACTCACTGCGGCTGCCTCCCATGTCGACCCAGCCAAGCGTCGCGCAGTCTATATTCTGCGTCCGTACTCTCGGCCATCCCGGCCGTCCGGCGCCAAGGGACTGCACATGGATGAACGACCCGCCCTCGACTTCGAGGCCGCGTGGGACGTGGCGTCGACCATCCCGGGGTGGTTGACCGAGGAGCAGGCCCGGTTGTTGTTCGACGCCGCCCGCGACCTCCCGGCCGAGCCCCTCCTGCTCGAGATCGGCAGCCACCAGGGCAAGTCGACCGTCGTCCTGGCGACGGCCGCCCGTGCTCAGGGGGGTCGCGTCGTCGCGGTCGACCCGTTCGTCGACGGCCGGCTCTTCGGCGGCGCGTCCACCCGCGACAAGTTCGAGGGCAACGTCCAGGGAGCCGCGCTGACCGACACGGTGGAGCTGCTCCCCGAGTACAGCACCCGCGCCCGACCCACCTGGTCGCGGGACCTCGACTACCTCTACATCGACGGCAAGCACGACTACTGGACGCTGAGCGACGACCTCAAGTGGGCCCGCCACCTGCCCGCCGGAGCGCCCGTGCTGGTCCACGACTGCTACTCCTCGATCGGCGTCACCCTCGGGGTGCTGGCGAAGGTCCTGCCCGTCCCGCAACCTGCGCTACGAGCGCCGGGCCGGCTCGCTGGCCCTGTTCCGGGTGGGCACCCCGACCGTGAGCGACCGGGTGCGCATCCTGCGCGAGGTGCCGTGGTGGCTGCGCAACGTCGCCGTCAAGGTGCTGCTGCGGCTGCGACTGCGCGCCGTCGCCGCTCGCGCCTTCGGTCACGAGAGCCCGTACGACCCCTACTGAGCCCGAGTCCGGCACGGCGCCGTGCCGGCCCGGTGGCCGCGTCAGTCGAGCCGGTAGATCCGGCGTTCGAGGAACTGCTCGCCGCGGTGGTGCTCGGGCTTGACCACCTGGTCGAACGGGATCCGCCGGTCCCGCCGCCGACGACGGGTCCGGACCGTCAGCGCCGACGTCAGCGCCTGCGCGGCCGCGGCCTCCCAGCCGCGCTGGTGGCCCGGAGCCCGCATCGCCGTGGCGAAGAAGGCCGGGTCGAGCTGCCCCTCGGTCCGCAGGCTGACCGACCCGGTCCAGTGGTACTGGATCACGCGGTGCTCGAAGTGCCGGTTGAGGACCGTGTCCAGCTGGTCACGGACCCCTGCGCGCTCGATGTAGGCGTGGATCTCGGCGTCGAAGAAGGGCGCCTGCTTGGCGGTCAGCACCAGGGTCGGCCCGCCCGGACCCTCGTCGAGCCGACACCACCACACGTGGCTGGGGAAGTCGACGATCTTCGCGCTCGCGGCCTCGGGGACCTCGATGTAGCCCGCGCGGGCCACGCGGCTGAGCTCGGACGCGACGGCTGCCGGGTCCTCGACGTGCTCGAGCAGGTTGGAGCAGATCGCGTAGTCGAACGCGCCGTCGCGGAACGGCATGTCGGCCGCGTCGGCGTCGAAGAGCGGACGGCTCACCCGAGCCGCGGCGCGACCGGACCGCTGCGCGGCGTGCTCGGCGCCCGTGTAGCGGTCGAGCAGCACGTCGGCGCGCCACGAGGGCTTGTCGCCGCTGCCGACGTCGAGGACGAGCGCGTCGTCGTCGACCGGAAGGGCGATCCGGCGCTCGTAGAAGACCCGAAGGGCGTCCAGGCTGGCCATGGTCGTGGAGTATGGCAGGGCCGCGGTGCCGCCCGGCCCGGCAGGGACCTCCAGTCCGACGAGACCGGGACAGGAACCGAACTCGTGGGTAACATCGCCCTTATGGTCCGGACCGACGCGCCCTCCCTCGAGGGTCGGCACATCGTGCTGTTCAACTGGCGCGACACCCAGAACCCCGAGGGCGGCGGTTCGGAGCGCTACGTCGAGGCGATGGCGCGGGGCCTGGTCGAGCGCGGAGCGCGGGCCACCATCTTCTGCGCGGCCCACGAGCACGCGCCGAGCGACGAGGTCGTCGACGGAGTGCGCTACGTGCGCCGCGGCGACCACCTCGGGATCTACCCGCTGGGAATCCTCCACCTGCTGCTGCGACGGTTCGGCAAGGTCGACCTCGTCGTCGACGTGCAGAACGGGTTGCCCTTCTTCACCCGCCTCGCCACCCGAGCCCCGGTCGTCGTCCTGGTCCACCACGTGCACCGCGAGCAGTGGCCCGTCGTCTTCCCGGGCCTCCTGGGCCGGGTCGGCTGGTGGATCGAGCGTGTCCTCGCACCCCGGCTCTACCGGCGTTCGCAGTACGTCGCGGTGTCCCGCGCCACCCGCAGCGAGCTCATCCCGCTCGGCGTGGGGCGCGATCGGATCGCGGTCGTCCACAACGGCACCGCGCCCCCGCCCGTCCTCGACGTGCCGCGGAGCACCGCGCCGCTGCTCTGCGTGCTGGGTCGCCTCGTGCCGCACAAGCAGGTCGAGCACGCGATCGACGCGATCGTCGCCGTGCGCGAGGACCACCCGGACGCGTCGCTCGTCGTCGTCGGCAACGGCTGGTGGGAGGAGTCCCTGCGCGCCTACGTCGCCGAGCGGGGCGCCGACGACGCCGTCACGTTCACCGGCCACGTCACCGAGCAGGACAAGCACGACATCCTGGCCCGGTCGTGGCTGATGCTGCTCCCGTCGCTCAAGGAGGGCTGGGGCATCGTCATCGGCGAGGCCGGCAGCCACGGCGTCCCCACCATCGCCTACGCGTCCGCCGGCGGGACCAGGGAGTCCATCGCCGACGGCGCCTCGGGCCTGCTGGTGGACACCCCCGAGGAGCTCACCGAGGCCGCCCGCCGGCTGGTGGGCGACGACGCGGAGCGCAAGCGTCTGGGCAAGGGGGCCCGCGAGATGTCCCACACCTTCTCGTGGGCGCACTCGCAGGAGTCCTTCGCCCACGTGCTGGCCGACGTGCTGGCCGGGCGACGGGTCGCGGTCGAGGATCCCGACGGCCCCTGACCGGGCCTCGACGAGGCCTTCGTCGGCCTCGCGACGCCGACGGGTCCACCACCACCCAGAAGCAGCGAAACGCCCCCGGCGAACCGGGGGCGTGACGAGGAGCTGGTGGAGCAGGTGTCGCTGGGCTGGCGCCCGGACGACCTACTCGGCGGCCTGCTGGTTGGTGCCGTAGTCCATGACGCTCTGGTCGGGCTGCGCCGGAGCGCTGCTCACGGTGTTCACGACACCCACCGTGGTGAGGCCAGCCAGCACGAGGCCGACGACGACCGCGACGATGCCACCGATCATTCCCTGCACGTCATTGTCTCCAGTTCACTAGACCGGAGAGCACGGTAGCACTCCGTCACGCCTTGCGGCGTATTTGACGCCATCTCGTCCACCGCTGCCTCCCGAGCGCGACGAGCGCGGCCGCGACCACACCCCCCGCCAGCGTCCATGCCGCCAGCAGCGCCGCCAGCGACGCGGGTCGGTCGGCGGGTGTGCGTGGGCCGGCGCCGTCGACGACGGGCAGCGCCCAGACCGTCAGGACCTCGCCGCGGTGCAGCACCTCGGCGTCGGGCAGGTCGGGCAGCGACCCGAGACCGGGGGCATCGAGCCCCTCCGCCGCCAGCGCCTCCACGGTCTCGAGGTCCGCCACGACCCAGGACACCCCCTCGCCCGCCAGCGCCTGCTCCAGGTCCCCGCCGGTCAGCGTGGCCAGGTCGCGGGCGACCCGCTGGGCGCGCTCGTCCTCCCCGCGCACCTCCGTGCCCGACACGACGAGGGTGTCGCTCGCGAGGTAGTCGGCCGGGAGGTAGCGCCCGACCGGGTCGAGCGTGCGTCGGTCGCCGTTCCAGCTGGGACGCCGGTAGGAGGTGAAGGGCAGCGACAGCACGTCACCCTCCCGTCCGGCCTGCCGACCCTCCTCGACCGCGCGGCGCGCCGCGTCGTACTCGTCGGGGTAGTCGACCGCGTCGAGCCGTCCGGAGAGGCCGAGCGCCGCGTCGGGCATCAGGGTGACCGGCGCGAGGACCAGCACGGTGCCGAGCACCGCGGCGGGGGCGCGTGCGGGGACGGACGCGGCGAGGCGGACCACGCCGTGGCCGAACAGGACGGCCTGCAGCGGGGCGAGCAGGGCCAGGAACCGCGTGCCGTCACGCACCAGTCCCCCGCCCGGGACGTGGACGACGAGCCAGCCCACGGCGTCCGGCGCCGCTGCTCCGGCCAGCCCGACGACCAGCCCGAGGACCGCGGGCACCACGAGCGCGAGCCGGGCCGGCCGGGTCGTGCAGCCGAGCCAGGACCGCAACCCGGCGGCGCAGACGAGGAGCACCAGGACGAGGGAGACCGGGGCCACCCAGCTCACGCGGGACGCCGGGACCACCTCCGCGTTCCAGAGGCCGCCCAGACCGAGCGCGGCAGCCCAGGCGGGCAGCACGCCCTCGCCCTGCGCGGCGAAGAGTCGTACGGCGACGGCGTCGCTCGCCGCACCGGCGCCGTGCAGCGCGCCCGCGACGATCCACGGTGCGTTGACCGCGGCGACGGCGCCCACCGTCCACGCCACCGAGCGCGCGACAGCCCGCCCCTCGACCGCGACCCCCACGACGGCGTACACGCCGGCGACGATCCCGCCCGCCGGGCTCAGGCTGGCGAAGGCCAGCCACAGGACCAGCTGCGGCAGGCTCCGCTCCCCCGCCGCCAGGCGCCGGGCGTGCAGGTGGATCCACGGCAGGGCCGCATAGGTCATCAGCAGCGGCCAGTGCCCGATGCCGAGCCGCTCGGCCACGAACGGGTTCCACACGTAGAGGGTCGACGCGGCGAGGCCGGCCAGGAAGCCCGCCCGCCCCACCATCCGCCAGGCTCCCGCGCCGGCGATGACCAGGGTGCCGACCAGCACGGCCTTCTGGAGCACCATCCCCGGGACCACCTCGTCGAGCAGGGCCACGACCATGTCCGAGGGCACCGCTCGCGGCAGGCTCGACCCCAGGCCGAGGAAGTCCCCGCGCACCGCGAGGTCGGGCACCCACACCATGTCGTAGGTCAGCACGAAGCCCCGGCCCAGCGCGCTGCCCAGCATCAGCACGGCCAGCAGCAACGGCCACACGACCGGGGCGAGGCGCAGTGCCACCGCACCGATCGTTGTCCGCACGGGAGCAGAGCCTAGGCGCTGGGCGCCCACGAAGCGGCGCCCGACGGGCGGCCCCCGTCGAAGGGTCCGCGCCGGGGCGGCCTTGCACCTAGGATGCCGCAGTGACCGGCCCGAGCACCGCGCGCCCGCGCAGCCTCGACGGCAGCGCCGTGGCCGTGGCCACCAGCGTCATGAACGTCGCCACCTACGGCTTCACCATGCTCGCGGCGCGGATCATGGGACCGAGCGAGTTCGGCGCCCTCGCCGCATGCCTCGGCCTGCTGATCGTCGTCCAGGTGGGCGCGCTCGGTCTGCAGACCACGGCCGCGCGCCGGATCGCCGTCGACCGCGACCAGGTCGCGGCCATCGAGCAGTCGATCCTGTCGCTCTCGCTCCGGGTCTCGCTCGCCGCCGGCCTGCTGATGCTGGCGCTGGCGCCTCTGGTCACCCGGTTGCTCGCGCTGGACCACGTGCTCACCGCCGTCATCCTCGCCGCCGCCGTCGTCCCGCTCACGCTCGGCGGCGGGCAGGCCGGGGTCCTGCAGGGTGAGCGCAGGTGGGGCGCCCTGTCCGTGTTCTACCTCGCCAGCGGCATCCCGCGGCTCGTCGTCGGCCTCGCACTGATCCTCTGGCGCCCCGACGCCACGAGCGCCGTCCTCGGGGTGGCAGTGGGCTACGTGTTCCCGGTGCTCGTCGGGTGGTGGGTGCTGCGGGAGCGTCGTACGCCCGACGTTGCCGCGCCGGAGCACACCGCCCGCGCCATGCTGATGGAGAGCGTGAACAACGCCCAGGTGCTGGTCGTCTTCTTCGCCCTGTCCAGCGTCGACATCGTCATCGCGCGCAACGTGCTCGACGAGCACGACGCGGGGCTCTACGCGGCCGGACTCATCATGACCAAGGTGATGCTGTTCCTCCCGCAGTTCGTCGTGGTGGTCGCCTTCCCCGACATGGCGTCCCCCGAACGGCGGCAACGCGCCCTGGTCCGCAGCCTGGTCGCCATCGGCGCCATCGGCGCGCTCGCCGTGGCTGCAGCCGAGCTGCTGTCGGGCGTGGCGATGATCTTCGTGGGCGGCGCCGAGTTCGGCGAGGTCGAGGGGCTGCTGTGGGTGTTCGCGGCCCTCGGCACGGTGCTGGCCATGCTCCAGCTGCAGGTGTACGCCGTGCTGGCGCGCCAGGCGCGTCGCTCCGTGCTGCTCGTCTGGGTCGCGCTGGTCGCGCTCGTGGTGCTGGGACTCCAGGTCGACTCGGTGGCGGGGCTGGTGACGTCCGTGCTCGCCGTCGACACCGCGCTCCTGGTGGTGCTGACCGTGGCGAGCCTGCGGATCGCCAGGGTGGCGCCGCCCCCGGTGGTCGCGCCCACTCCAGGGGGCTGAGCCGCGGGCCGGACGGTCAGCCCGATCCGCCGGCTCAGTGGGCGGCGTCGTGCCAGCTGCGCCCCGTGCCGATGGAGACGTCGAGGGGGACCGTCAGGTCGGCGGCGCCGCCCATCTCCGCGCGGACGATCTCGGCGAGCTCGTCGTGCTCCCCCGGCGCCACCTCGAGCACGAGCTCGTCGTGGACCTGCAGCAGCATCCGCGAGCGCAGGCCGTGCTCGACGATGGCCCGCTCGACGCCGAGCATCGCCACCTTGATCAGGTCGGCCGCCGAGCCCTGGATGGGGGCGTTGAGCGCCATCCGCTCGGCCGTCTCGCGACGCTGCCTGTTGTCGCTGGTGAGGTCGGGCAGGTAGCGGCGACGACCGAGGATGGTCTCGGTGAAGCCCGAGCGTCGTGCCTCGTCGACGATCCCGCCGAGGTAGTCGCGCACGCCCCCGAAGGTCTCGAAGTACTCGTCCATCAGGCCCTTGGCCTCGGAGGTGGAGATGCGCAGCTGCTGCGAGAGCCCGAACGCGGACAGGCCGTAGGCGAGGCCGTAGTTCATCGCCTTGATCTTGGCGCGCTGCTCGACGTTGACGTCCTCGGCGGCGACGCCGAAGACCCGGGCGGCGGTGATGGAGTGGAAGTCCTGGCCGGAGCGGAACGCCTCGATGAGCAACGCGTCCTCGGACAGGTGGGCCATGATCCGCATCTCGATCTGGCTGTAGTCGGCCGTCATCAGCGACTCACCGGCCTCGCCGACGACGAAGCCCTCGCGGATGCGGCGGCCGGCCTCGGTGCGGATCGGGATGTTCTGCAGGTTGGGGTCGGTGCTCGAGAGCCGCCCCGTGGCGGCGATGATCTGGTTGTAGGTCGTGTGGATGCGGCCGTCGGAGGCGACGGTCTTGAGCAGGCCCTCGACGGTCTGGCGGAGCCGGATCACGTCCCGGTGGCGCAGGAGGTGCTGCAGGAACGGGTGCTCGGTCTTCTCGAAGAGCTGCTGCAGGGCGTCGGCGTCGGTCGTGTAGCCGGTCTTGGTGCGCTTGGTCTTGGGCATGTCGAGCTCGTCGAACAGCACCACCTGCAGCTGCTTGGGCGAGCCGAGGTTGATCTCCTTGCCGATGACGTCGTAGGCGTCGGTCGCCGCAGCGCGCACCTGGTCGCTGAACTCCGACTCGAGGCCCTCGAGGTAGTCGGTGTCGACCGCGATGCCCACCTGCTCCATGCGCGCGAGGGTGGCGATGAGCGGGAGCTCGACCTCGCGCAGCAGGCGGGTGCCGCCGTGCTCGTCGACCGCGTCGTCGAGCGCGTCGGCGAGGTCGAGGACGGCCCGGGCGGTCAGCATCGCGGTGTCACTCGCGGTCGTGTCGTCCATCGCGTCGAAGCTGAGCTGGTCGGCGTCGACGGCGTCCTGCCGCAGCTCGCGCTTGAGGTAGCGCAGGGTCAGGTCGGCGAGGTCGTAGGAGCGCTGGTCGGGCTGGACCAGGTAGGCCGCGAGGGCGGTGTCGACCTCGAGGCCGGCGAGCTCCCAGCCGTGCGCAGCCAGCGCGAGCCTCGGCCCCTTGGCGTCGTGGATCGCCTTGGGTCGCTCGGGGTCGGCCAGCCAGGCCGCGACGGCGGCGTCGTCGTCGGCACCGATCTCCGCGACGTCGATCCAGGCCGCCTGCCCCTCGCGGGTCGCCACGGCGACGGACAGCACCTCACCGGTGCCCGCGCGCCAGCTGCCCTGGACCGACACCCCGACCCGCGTGCCCACGGGCGCGTGCTCGTCGAGCCACGAGGCCGCCTCGCCCGCATCCAGGCGGCGACCGTCGAGCTCGAAGCCGGACTCGGCCTCGATCGCGTCGACGGGATCGGGGTCGATCACCTCGAGCAGCCGGCCGCGCAGCTCGCCACGGAACTCGAGCTCGTCGAGGAGCTCGAGGCCGGCGGTCCGGTCCCACGCCTGGCGGGCGAGGCCGTCGGGACGCACCGGCAGGGTCAGGTCGCGCACGAGCGCGTTGAGCTGACGGTTGCGGATGACGTCGCCGAGGTGGGCACGGAACGCCTCGCCCTTCTTGCCGGTGATCTCGTCAGCGCGGGCGATGACGTTGTCGAGGCCGTCGTACTGGTTGATCCACTTCGCGGCGTAGCCCTGGCCGACACCCGGCACGCCGGGCAGGTTGTCGGAGGTCTCCCCCACGATCGCGGCGAGCTCGGGATAGCGGTGGGGCGGGACGCCGTACTTCTCCTGGACCGCGGCCGGCGTGAGCCGCGCCAGCTCGCTGACCCCGCGCATCGTGTAGAGCACCGTGGAGTCCTCGGTGACCAGCTGGATCGAGTCGCGGTCGCCGGTCATGATCAGGACCTGCATGCCCTCGGCCAGCCCCTGGGTGGCGAGGGTCGCGATGATGTCGTCGGCCTCGAAGCCGTCCATCGACAGGTGCTGGATGTGGAGCGCGTCGAGCACCCGGCGGATCAGCGGAAGCTGGCTGCCGAACTCGTCGGGCGTCTTGTTGCGCTTGGCCTTGTAGTCGCTGTACTGCTCGAGCCGGAAGGTCTGTCGCGACTTGTCGAAGGCGACCGCCACGTGGGTGGGCTGCTCGTCACGCAGGACGTTGACGAGCATCGAGGTGAAGCCGTAGACCGCGTTGGTGTGCTGGCCCGAGGCGGTCGCGAAGTTCTCCACCGGCAGCGCGAAGAACGCCCGGTAGGCCAGGGAGTGGCCGTCCAGCAGGAGGAGGCGGGGGCGGGTCGACTCGCTCGTCTCAGGCACCCGCCGACTCTATCGGCCGCCACCGACACCGGACGTCCCCCGTCCCCGGCTCCGTCGCCCGGCTCCGCTCGGACACAATGACGCCATGAGCGAGACACCCGGCACCCCTCCCACGTCGCTGGCGGACCTGAGCATCGAGGAGCTCATCGCCTTCCTCCCGCAGGGCAACGGCCGCCTGAACGACAAGATGGGCGTGCAGCTCGTCGAGGTCGCAGCGGAGCGGGTCGTCGCGACCATGCCCGTCGAGGGCAACACCCAGCCGTTCGGCCTCCTGCACGGCGGGGCGTCCGTCGTCCTCGCCGAGACCCTGGGATCCATCGGGTCCGCCATCCACGCCTATCCGGCGAAGATCGCCGTCGGGGTGGACATCAACGCCACCCACCACCGCGCGGCCACCTCGGGCCTGGTCACCGGCGTCGCGACCGCCATCCACCTCGGCCGGTCCTCGACGTCGTACGACATCGTGATCACCGACGAGCAGGACCGACGCGTGTGCACCTCGCGCATCACCTGCGCGCTGCTGGACGCCCCGAAGCCCTGACGCGCGGCCGCGCTCCGGCCAGCGGCGTGGTCCCCGGCTCAGCCCGGGACGCGCTCGCGGCGGATCCGCCGGGCCGCGAGGACCCGGTCGATCCGCTGCCGGCTCGTCGCCGCGGGCGTGGCCTGCCGCGACTGCGGCAGGCGGGCGCGCACGGCGCTGGTGGTCGCCGCCCGCAGGGTCGCCTGCGGGGTGAACGACAGGCGCGCCATGAAGCGGTTGGCGTCGCGTGCCTCGGCGGCGGCGGCCGTCTGCACGTGGCTGATGCCGTGCTGCTCGGCGAACCGGCAGGCCGCCTCCATCAGGGCGCTGCCCACGCCCTTGCGGCGGAACTGGGTGAACACGTGGGGCGAGACCGCCAGGACGGCCCGCTCGAGGTTGAGCGGCGTGAACGTCGTCGCCTCGAGGTAGACCGCGCCCGCGACCTCCCCGTCGACCTCCGCCACGACCACGCACTGGTCCTCGCGGGAGTCGGCGGTGGCCACGATCCCGGCCACGTCGGCGAGCTGCTCGTCGAGCGCACCGCGACGCAGGATGTCGCCCCACAGCTCACGCAGGGAAGGGACGTCCGTGGTCTCTGCCACGCGTACGGTCACCGGCGTGCGACTCATCGACCCACCACTTCCTCGAGCACCCACCGTGGCCCCCTGCCGCCCTCTCGCGGCACCACGCCGGGACAGACCCTATCGCCGTTGCCGGGATCAGGCTACGCCGAGGTAGGCCTCGCGCACCGAGGGATCGTCGAGGAGCTCGGCACCCGTGCCGGTCTTCACGATGTTGCCGGTCTCGAGGACGTAGGCCCGGTCGCTGCGCGAGAGCGCCTGCTTGGCGTTCTGCTCCACGACCAGGATGGTCGTCCCCTGCTGCGAGATCTCGGTGATGATGTCGAAGATCTGCTGGATCAGCATCGGGGCCAGGCCCATCGACGGCTCGTCGAGCATGAGCAGCTTGGGGCGCGACATGAGGGCCCGACCGATGGCGAGCATCTGCTGCTCACCACCCGACATCGTGCCGGCGATCTGCTTCTTGCGCTCCAGCAGGCGTGGGAAGAGGTCGAACACCCGGTCGTAGTCCTCGTCGATGGCCGACTTGTCCTTGCGGGTGTAGGCGCCCATGTTGAGGTTCTCGGTGACCGTCATGCCGGGGAAGATCCCGCGACCCTCGGGGCACAGCACGAGGCCCTTGCGCAGCCGCTGGTCGGCCCGCATCTTGGTGACGTCCTCGCCGTTGAAGACGATCGAGCCCGCCGACAGCCCGCGGACGCCCGACAGGGCGCGCATGGTCGAGGTCTTGCCGGCGCCGTTGGCACCGATCAGCGAGACGACCTCGCCCTCCTCGACGTGCACGCTGATGCCGTGCAGCGCCTCGATCTTGCCGTAGCTGAGCACGGCGTCCTTCATCTCAAGCAGCATCGTCAGGCTCTCCCAGGTAGGCGGCGATGACCTTCGGGTTGCGGGCGACCTCGTCCGGGGTGCCCTCGGCGATCTTCTGGCCGAACTCGAGCACGACGATCCGGTCGGTCACGCCGAGGACCAGCTTCATGTCGTGCTCGATGACCAGGACCGTGTGCCCCAGGTCGCGGATGCGGCGGATGAGGCCCATCAGGTCCTCCTTCTCCGCCGGGTTGAAGCCGGCCGCCGGCTCGTCGAGGCAGATCAGCTCGGGCTCGGTGGCCAGGGCGCGGGCGATCTCGAGGCGGCGCTGGTAGCCGTAGGGCAGGTTGCGGGCGACCTCGTGGGCGCGGTCGGCGATGCCGACGAAGCGCAGCAGCTCCATCGACCGTCGTCGACCGGCCCGCTCCTCCAACGTGTGACGGCTGATGCCGAACACCTTGGCGAAGCTGCGGCGGATGCCGCTCGTCGGCAGCTCCTTCTCGGAGGGACGGACCCGGTAGGCACGGAAGAGCACCCCGAGCACGCTCGTCTTGTGGCGGGCGTCGCACCCGACCATGACGTTCTCCAGCGCCGACATCTCCGGGAAGAGCCGGATGTTCTGGAACGTCCGGGCGATGCCGAGGTGGTTGATCTTGTGCGGCTTGGTGCCCGCGATCTCCTGGCCCTTGAAGCGGATCGTCCCCTCGGTCGGCGTGTAGACACCCGTCATCGCGTTGAAGCAGGTGGTCTTGCCGGCGCCGTTGGGGCCGATCAGGCCGAGGATCTCGCCCCGGCGGATCTCGAAGTTGACGTCGTTGAGCGCCACCACACCGCCGAAGCGGAGGGTGACGTGGTCGACCTCGAGCAGGACGTCGCCCTCGGCGCCGGTCGCCTCGAGGGCGATGACGTCGTGGTCGGAGGTGTCGACGAGCACCTCAGCGCCCTCGATCTCGTGCTCAGGCATCTGCGGCAGCCTCCTCGGCCTCGTGTCGTCGATCTTCGATCTCTGCGGCTCGCCGTCTGCTCGGCACCAGGCCCTGGGGTCGGAGGACCATCACCAGCACCAGCGCCAGGCCGAAGGCGAACGGGCGCCACTCCTGCAGCTCACGGAACCGCTCGGGGAGGTAGGTGAGCATGAAGGCACCCACCAGGACGCCGACGATGTTGCCCGAGCCACCGATGACCACCATGGCCACGAACAGGAACGACAGGTTGAGCATGAACGCGTTGGGCTCGACGTACTGCTGCTTGCTGCCGAACAGCAGCCCGGCCAGGCCGCCGACGGACGCGCCGATCGCGAAGGCCCACAGCTTGAACTTGAAGCCCGCGACGCCCATCACGGCCGCGGCGTCCTCGTCCTCGCGGATCGCCAGCCAGGCACGACCCACACGGCTGTGCTCGAGGCGACTGGCCAAGAAGACGATGAGGATGAGGATGACCAGCGCCAGCCAGTACCAGCGCTCGGCGTCGATGGTGTTGAAGAACGACCGGCCGTCGATCTCCGGCCCGGGAGGCACGGGGACCTGGGTGATGCCCGCGGCACCGCCGGTGATGGGGTCGAGGTTGCGCGCGGTGATGCGGATGATCTCGCCGAACCCGAGGGTGACGATCGCGAGGTAGTCGCCTCGCAGCCGCAGCGTCGGTGCGCCGAGGATCACGCCCGCCGTGAGCGACATCGCGATCGCGATCGGGATGCACATCACGAACGGGACGGCCCATTCCTCGGACAGCCCGAAACGCGACTGGATGGCCTCCACGACCGGCGACGACGGCGACCCGAACAGGGCCACCGAGTAGGCGCCGAGGGCGTAGAAGCCGACGTAGCCCAGGTCGAGCAGTCCGGCGAACCCGATCACGACGTTGAGGCCGACGGCCGCGATCATGTAGACGACGATGAGGAACAGCACGCTCGCCCAGTCGGAGCCCGTCGGGTTCAGGTCGGTGCGGATGTAGGCGAACGGCAGGATGTTGAGGAAGGGCAGGTAGAACGCGAAGGCGACGACCAGCAGGAGCCCGACGGAACGGACCCACTTCGGGGCCCGGTCCCAGCGGTTGGCGAGCTGGAGGCGGCCGCGGAAGTCGGAGATCTGGCTCATGCGCGTGCCTTTCCGAGGGACTCACCGAGCAGTCCGGTGGGACGGAACATCAGGACCAGGACGAGGACGATGAACGCGGTGACGTCGGTCCAGCTCGAGTCCCAGACCTGGGAGGCGTACACCTCGACCACGCCCAGCAGCAGACCGCCGACCAGCGCACCGCGCAGGTTGCCGATTCCGCCGAGGACCGCCGCGGTGAACGCCTTGATGCCGATGATGAAGCCGATGTCGAACTTCGTGATGTCGTACTGGACGGTGAACAGCAGGGCGGCGACGCCGGCCATCGCGCCACCGAGCACGAAGACGAGCATGATCACGCGCTCCTGGTTGACGCCCATCAGGGAGGCGGTGTCCGGGTCCTGCGCGACCGCACGGACACCGCGGCCGAGGCGGCTCTTGTTCACGAACGTGTCCAGGGCCGACCATCATCACGATAGCGCCGATGATGATCAGCAGCCGGGTGTTGGTGACGGGCAGGTCGAGGCCGGGGATCGTGAAGACGACCTTGGTCTCGATCACGGACGGCACGTTGACCGTCACGCGGCCGAACGGCGGACCGAAGAAGGCCTTCAGCACCTGGCCGAAGGTCTCGACCAGCACGAGCGAGCAGCCGATGCCGGTGATGAGGAAGATCAGCGGCGGAGCGCCCTTCTTCCGCAGCGGCCGGTAGGCGATCCGTTCGACGGCCAGGGCGGTGCCTGCCGAGGCGAGCATCGCGGCGAGCAGTGCCAGCACGGTGGCGCCGATGACTGCGCCGACCCCCATGCCGGCGGTGGCGCCGAGGACCGTGTAGACGCCGAGCACGGTCCAGGTGCCCACCATGAACACCTCGGAGTGGGCGAAGTTGATGAGCTTCATCACGCCGTACACCATGGTGTAGCCGAGCGCGACGAGAGCGTAGATGGATCCCCGGGTGATGCCGTCCAGCGTGTGACGGTCCAGACCGCTGATCAGGGCGTCGAAGTCCACACGGGACTCCTCTCAGGTTCAGGCCTCGGCCCCGGTCAGGGGCCCATGGAGCGGGGGCGGCCGTTGCCGGCCGCCCCCGCGGTGCTTGGTGCTGGTGCTGCTCGTCAGCCCTCGGGCTTGACCTCGACCTCGGGCGTCAGCGTGCCGCCCTCGTTCTTGTAGGCCCAGTAGGAGACGTTCTCGGCCGGGACGTCGCCGGCGTCGTCGAAGGCGATCTCCTTGCTGAGGCCCTCACCGGTGTAGTCGTTGATGAAGGCGAGCATGTCCTCGCGGGTGCGGGCGCCGTCCTCGAGACCCTTGAGGAAGACCGTCATCGCGTCGTAGCCCTCAGCGGCGTAGGCGCCCGGCTTGCCGCCGAACTCCTCCTCGAAGTCGGCAGCGAAGGTGCTGTCCTCCTCGATCGGGGCACAGGGGCACATCACGACCGCGCCCTCACCGGCGTCGCCCACCGCGTTGCCGAAGTCGGCGCCGTAGAGGCCGTCACCACCGACGAACGGGGCCTTGATGCCCGCGTCGCGGATCTGCTTGAGCAGCGGAGCCGCCTCGGCGATGTAGCCGCCGTAGAAGATGGCGTCGGGCTCGGCCGACTCCATCTTCGAGATCGTCGGGGCGAAGTCGGTCTGGCCGACCTGCGTCTTGTCGCGCTGGACCATCGCGTCGCCGAGGGTCTCCTCGACACGGTCGGCCAGGGGCTCGCCGTAGGCCTCGGAGTTGTCGACCACGAAGACCTTGGAGGCGCCGACCTCGTCGGTCAGGTACTTCGCGATCGCCGCGCCCTGGTAGTCGTCGTACGGCACGAGACGGTGGAAGACCTCGACCGGGTCGTCCTGCGTCAGGTCGGTCGCGGTGGCCGACTGGCTGATCATCGGCACCCCACCATCCTGGTAGATGGTCTTCGTCGCGCGGGTCTCGCCGGAGAACGCGCCACCGAGGACACCGATGAAGGAGTCGTCGCCGGCGATCTGGGTCGCGACGGGCGTGGCCTTGGCCGGGTCACCCTCGGTGTCGAAGCGCTCGAGGGTCACCTCGCACTCGTCGTTGTCCCACTGCTTGATGGCCAGCTCGGCGCCGTCAACGGACGGGATCACGATGCTGGCGTTGGCGCCGGAGAGGGCACCCATCGCACCGATCTTGAAGTTGCAGTCATCGCCGCCGCCGGCGTCGCTGCCGCCGTCGGTGTCGGTCGTGCCACACGCGGTCAGCGCGAGGCCGGCAACGGCCGTGAACGCGACGGCCTGCCACGTCTTGGATGAGCGGATCATTGATCCCTCCACAGTTCTATGGGCTGTCCACCTCGGCAGCCTCTCGGCGGGAACCTAACACTCAAAATGTGGCCCGGGACACGATTGAACGGCCCGAGTTGCGTGCCGTTGCCGTTTCGTGACCAACCGGTCTGTACCGGAAACGCGTCCGAAACACCCGACGCGGTCGCGGCCTTGAGGAGACCTTGACGCGCCGTCGGTCAGGAGGCGTCGCCCGGTCCGCGACCGCCGTCGCCGAGCCCGGCGACGCCGTGCTCCACGACACCGTCGGAGACCTGCCTCATCGACAGCCTGAGGTCCATCGCGGTCTTCTGGATCCAGCGGAAGGCATCGGGCTCGCTCAGCCCGAGCTTCTCCTGCAGCACGCTCTTGGCGCGGTCGACGGACTTGCGCGTCGCCAGCGACTCCTGGAGGTCGGAGACCTCCCGCTCCAGGACCGTGATCTCGCCGTAGCGGCTGACCGCCATCTCGATCGCCGGCACCAGGTCACCGCGCTGGAACGGCTTGACGAGGTACGCCATCGCGCCGGCGTCGCGCGCCCGGGCCACGAGGTCGCGCTGGGAGAACGCGGTGAGGATGACGACCGGGGCGATCCGCTCCCCCGCGATCGTCTCCGCGGCCGCGATCCCGTCGAGCACGGGCATCTTGACGTCGAGGATGACGAGGTCCGGGCGCAGCTCGCGCGCGAGCTCGATCGCCCGCTGGCCGTCGCCGGCCTGGCCCACGACGTCGTACCCCTCCTCGCCGAGCATCTCCGCGAGGTCCATGCGGATGAGCGCCTCGTCCTCGGCGATCACGACCCGGCGTACGCCGTCTGCGGGGGTGGTGCTGTCAACGGGCTGCGTCACGACGGCAAGGCTAGTTCGGATAGGGTTCCGACGCCGATTCGCCCCGGTAGCCCAATGGCAGAGGCAGTGGTCTCAAACACCATCCAGTGTGAGTTCGAATCTCACCCGGGGCACCGAGACCGCCAGCGGTGGCCCAGCCACATTTTCGGCGCGCCGAATGTGGCTCACACACCGCCGGACGGCGTACGCCGGCGTGGCGCCCGTGCGGGCGGTGGCCCAGCCACACTTTCGGCGCGCCGAATGTGGCTCCGGCACCGCGCGGGCAGGTCAGCGGGCGCGACGGTAGGCCGGCGCGGCCCCGTCGATGGCGTCGCCCATCCGGTGGATCCGCAGCGCGTTGGTCGAGCCCGGGATGCCGGGCGGGCTGCCGGCGATGATGACGACGAGGTCGCCCTTCTTCACCCGGCCGATGTGGAGCAAGGACTCGTCGACCTGGCGGACCATCTCGTCGGTGTGCTCCACGTCGGCGCCGAGGAACGTCTCGACGCCCCACGTCAGCGCGAGCTGGGAGCGGGTGCGGGCCGCGGGGGTGAAGGCGAGGACGGGGACGGGACCGCGGTAGCGGGAGAGCCGCTTCGCGGAGTCGCCGCTGACGGTGAAGGCGACGACGTACTTCGCCTCCACGCGCTCGGCCACCTCGGCGGCCGCCTTGGCGATGATGCCGCCACGGGTGTGCGGCTGCCACGCCACGGCCGCCATGTGGCTGAGGCCGTGCTCCTCGGTGGACTGCACGATCCGGGCCATCGTCTCGACGGCGACGATGGGGTGCTCCCCCACGCTCGTCTCGCCCGACAGCATCACCGCGTCGGCCCCGTCGAGCACGGCGTTGGCGACGTCGCTCGCCTCGGCGCGCGTCGGCGCCGGAGAGGTGATCATCGACTCGAGCATCTGGGTGGCGACGATGACGGGCTTCGCGTTGCGGCGGGCCTTGTCGATGATGAGCTTCTGGTGGATCGGCACGTCCTCGAGCGGGCACTCCACGCCGAGGTCGCCGCGGGCGACCATGATCCCGTCGAAGGCGTCGACGATCTCGTCGATGTTGTCGATCGCCTGGGGCTTCTCGATCTTGGCGATGATCGGGACGAAGATGCCCTCCTCGCGCATCACGGCACGCACGTCTTCGGCGTCGCCGGCGTGGCGCACGAAGCTCAGCGCGATGAAGTCGACGCCGAGCTTCAGCGCCCAGCGCAGGTCCTCGGTGTCCTTCTCCGACAGGGCCGGGACGGACACGGCGACGCCGGGCAGGTTGATGCCCTTGTTGTTGGACACCTTGCCGGGCACGACGACCTCGGTGACGACGTCGGTGTCGTCGACCGAGACGACCTTCAGCCGGACCTTGCCGTCGTCGATCAGGAGCGGGTCGCCGGGCTTCACGTCGCCGGGCAGGCCCTTGTACGTCGTCCCGCAGATGTCGACGGTGCCCTCGACGTCGCGGGTGGTGATGGTGAAGGTGGCGCCACGCTTCAGCTTCACCGGGCCGTCGGCGAACCGCTCGAGGCGGATCTTCGGGCCCTGCAGGTCGGCGAAGATGCCGATCGCGTGGCCGGTGTCGTCGGAGGCCTGCCGGACCAGCCGGTAGACGGCCTCGTGGTCGGCGTACGCCCCGTGGCTCATGTTGAGCCTCGCGACGTCCATGCCGGCCTCGACGAGGGATCGGATCCCCTCGGGGGTGTTCACCGCAGGACCGAGGGTGCAGACGATCTTTGCTCTACGCACGTGCTTCACCCTATCGGAGATTGGATCGTTCCAAGCAAGGGCGCCCCGGCTGTTTCTTCGTTGTAACGCCCGGTTAGGAGCTGTACCCACCCGGATATATCCAGGTGGGTACAAGCACTAACCCGGCGTTACAGCGGAGCGGCCCGCGGCGGTTCAGACGACGAGCGGGCGCTCGTGCGGCTTGATCGGCGCCGGGAGCGTGGTCGAGCCGGTGAGGTGGGCGTCGACGGCCGCGGCCGCGCTCCGGCCCTCGGCGATCGCCCAGACGATCAGCGACTGCCCGCGACCCACGTCGCCGGCGACGTAGACGCCGGGCACGGAGGCGGCGTACGACGCGTCGCGCTTGACGTTGCCGCGCTCGTCCAGCTCCACCCCCAGCTGGTCGATCAGTCCGGGACCCTCGGGGCGGGCGCGCTCGGGACCGGTGAAGCCCATCGCGAGCAGCACCAGCTGCGCGGGGATGTCGCGCTCGGTGCCCTCGACGGGCTGGAACTTCGCGTCGACCTCGACGAGCCGGAGCGACGCGACGTGGCCGTCGTCGTCGCCGACGAACTCCTGTGTCGACACGGCGTAGACCCGGTCGCCGCCCTCCTCGTGGGCCGAGGACACCCGGAAGGTCATGGGGTACGTCGGCCACGGCTGGCCCGCGGGCCGGTCCTCGCCGGGCTGCGGCATGATCTCCAGCTGCGTGATCGAGCGGGCGCCCTGGCGGATCGACGTGCCGAGGCAGTCGGCACCGGTGTCGCCGCCGCCGATGATGACGACGTCCTTGCCGGTCGCCACGATCTGGTCCGTGCCGTCTGCGGTCGGGGCCTCCCCGAGCGCGACGCGGTTGGCCTGCGGCAGGAACTCCATGGCCTGGTGGATCCCACCGAGCTCGCGGCCCGGGACGGGCAGGTCGCGCGCGGCGGTGGCGCCCATGGCGAGCACCACGGCGTCGTACCGGTCGAGCAGCTTGTCGCCGGTCAGGTCGCCACCGACGTCCACGCCGGCGCGGAAGACCGTGCCCTCACGACGCATCTGGTCCAGGCGCCGGTCGAGGTGCTTCTTCTCCATCTTGAACTCGGGGATGCCGTAGCGCAGCAGCCCGCCGATCTTGTCGGCCCGCTCGTAGACCGCGACGGTGTGACCGGCGCGGGTGAGCTGCTGGGCGGCGGCGAGGCCGGCCGGGCCGGAGCCGATCACGGCCACGGTCTTGCCCGAGAGCCACTCCGGCGGCTGGGGGCGGACGTAGCCCGAGCCCCAGGCGCGGTCGATGATCGAGACCTCGACGTTCTTGATGGTCACCGGGTCCTGGTTGATGCCCAGCACGCAGGCGGTCTCGCAGGGGGCCGGGCACAGGCGGCCGGTGAACTCCGGGAAGTTGTTCGTCGCGTGGAGCCGGTCCATCGCGCCGTCCCAGTCGTCGCGCCAGACCAGGTCGTTCCACTCCGGGATGATGTTGCCCAGCGGGCAGCCCTGGTGGCAGAACGGGATGCCGCAGTCCATGCAGCGCCCGGCCTGGGTGTTGATGATCGGCAGCAGCGCGCGGCCGATGCCGTCGGGGTAGACCTCGTTCCAGTCCTGGACGCGCTCGGCGACGTCGCGGCGGGAGGCGACCTCGCGGCCGTGCTTCAGGAAGCCCTTCGGGTCAGCCATGCTGGTTCACCTTCTTCGCAGGACGGTGGGTGGTCGTCGGGTGGGTACGGCGTGCCGTCCGCTCAGCCATGGAGCACCTCCATGATCCGGGCGGCGGCCTCTTCCTCGCTGAGGCCGTCCTCCAACGCCTCCTCGCGGGCCTCGAGGACCCGCTTGAAGTCGCTCGGCATGACCTCGGTGAAGCGGGCCAGGGAGGCGTCCCAGTCGGCCAGCAACGAGGACGCCACGGCGGAGCCGGTCTCCTCGGCGTGCTGCTCGACCAGCGCCTTGAGCTCATCGGCGGCCTTGCCGGTCACCGGCGCGAGCTCGACGAGCTCGGGGTTGACCCGCTGCTCGTCGAGGTCGAGCACGAACGCGTAGCCACCCGACATGCCGGCGGCGAAGTTGCGACCCGTGGGACCGAGGACGACGACGATGCCACCGGTCATGTACTCGCACCCGTGGTCGCCGACGCCCTCGACGACGGCCGTGGCGCCCGAGTTGCGGACGCAGAAGCGCTCGCCCACGCGGCCGCTGAGGAAGATCTGGCCCGACGTGGCGCCGTAGCCGATCGTGTTGCCGCCGATGATCTGCTCGGCAGCCTCGAACGTCGCGGCCCGGTCGGGCCGGACCACCAGGCGGCCGCCGGAGAGGCCCTTGCCGACGTAGTCGTTGGCGTCGCCCTCGAGCCGCAGGGTCACCCCGCGCGGCACGAACGCGCCGAACGACTGCCCGGCCGAGCCGGTCAGCGTGATGTCGATCGTCCCGTCGGGCAGCCCGTCACCGCGGTAGCGCTTGGTGACCTCGTGGCCGAGCATCGTCCCGACGGTGCGGTTGACGTTGCGGATCGCGACCTGGGCGCGCACGGGCTCGCCGCTCTCGAGCGCCGGGGCGGCGATGGCGATGAGCTCGTTGTCGAGCGCCTTGGCGAGGCCGTGGTCCTGCGTCTTCGTGTTGCGCAGGTCCTGGTGCTCGAACTGGCCGAACTCCCCGTGGGCCGAGGCCTGGTGGAGGATCGGCGTGAGGTCGAGGCCCGAGGCCTTCCAGTGGTCGACGGCACCGGCGACGTCGAGCGTGCCGACCTGGCCGATCGCCTCGTCGAGGCTGCGGAAGCCGAGCTCGGCCAGCAGCTCGCGGACCTCCTGCGCGATGAACTCGAAGAAGTTCACGACGTACTCGGCCTTGCCGTTGTAGCGCTCGCGCAGGACCGGGTTCTGGGTCGCGACGCCGACCGGGCAGGTGTCGAGGTGGCAGACCCGCATCATGATGCAGCCGCTCACCACGAGCGGTGCGGTCGCGAAGCCGTACTCCTCCGCACCGAGCAGCGCGGCGATCATCACGTCGCGGCCGGTCTTGAGCTGGCCGTCGGCCTGCACCACGATCCGGTCCCGCAGGCCGTTGAGCAGCAGCGTCTGCTGGGTCTCGGCCAGGCCGAGCTCCCACGGACCGCCCGCGTGCTTGAGCGAGGTGAGCGGGGAGGCGCCGGTGCCGCCGTCGTGGCCGGACACCAGCACGACGTCGGCGTGCGCCTTGGACACGCCCGCCGCGACGGTGCCGATGCCGACCTCGGAGACGAGCTTCACGTGGACGCGCGCCGACGGGTTGGCGTTCTTGAGGTCGTGGATCAGCTGCGCCAGGTCCTCGATCGAGTAGATGTCGTGGTGCGGCGGCGGGCTGATCAGGCCCACCCCGGGCGTGGAGTGCCGGGTCTTGGCCACCCACGGGTAGACCTTGTGGCCGGGCAGCTGGCCGCCCTCGCCGGGCTTGGCGCCCTGGGCCATCTTGATCTGGATGTCGTCGGCGTTGGTGAGGTACTCCGACGTGACGCCGAAGCGGCCCGACGCGACCTGCTTGATCGACGAGCGGCGCTCGGGGTCGTAGAGCCGGTCGGGGTCCTCGCCGCCCTCCCCGGTGTTGGACTTGCCGCCCAGCCGGTTCATCGCGATCGCGAGGGTCTCGTGCGCCTCCTGGCTGATCGAGCCGTAGGACATCGCACCGGTGGAGAACCGCCTGACGATCGCCGAGACGGGCTCGACCTCGTCGATGTCGATCGGCTCGCGGACACCGTCCTTGAACGTGAACATGCCGCGCAGCGTCATCAGGCGCTCGGACTGCTGGTTCACCCGGTCGGTGTACATCTTGAAGATGTCGTAGCTGCCGGACCGGGTGGCGTGCTGGAGCCGGAAGACCGTCTCGGGGTCGAACAGGTGCGGCTCGCCCTCGCGACGCCACTGGTACTCACCGCCGACGGCGAGCTCGCGGTGCGCGGGCGCGATGCCGCCACGGGGGTACGCCGTCGCGTGGCGGCGGGCCACCTCCTCGGCGATCGTGTCGAGCTCGATGCCGCCGAGCTTGGAGGTGGTGCCGGTGAAGTAGCGGTCGATGACGGCCTGGGACAGCCCGACCGACTCGAAGATCTTCGCGCCGGTGTAGGACGCGACCGTGGAGACGCCCATCTTGGACATCACCTTGAGCACACCCTTGCCGAGGGCCTTGATCAGGTTGGCGACCGCCTTGTCGGCGTCGACCTTGACGTAGTAGGCCTCGCGGGCGAGGTCCTCCACCGACTCCATGGCGAGGTAGGGGTTCACCGCCGCCGCGCCGTAGCCGACCAGGAGGGCCACGTGGTGGACCTCGCGGACGTCGCCCGCCTCGACCAGCAGGCCGACCTGGGTGCGGGTCTTCTCCCGGACCAGGTGGTGGTGGACGGCGCCGGTGAGCAGGAGCGACGGGATCGGGGCGAGCTCGGCGGTCGAGTGCCGGTCGGAGAGCACGATGATGCGCGCGCCGTCGGCGATGGCCGCCGACACCTCGGCGCACAGCTCGTCGAGGCGGGCCTCGAGCGCCGCTCCCCCGCCCTCGACGGCGTACAGGCCGCGCACGACGTGCACCTGGAAGCCCGGCATGTCGCCGTTGCGGTTGATGTGGCGGATCTTGGCCAGGTCGTCGTTGGAGAACACCGGGAACGGCAGCACGATCTGGCGGCAGGAGGCCGGGGTCGGCTCGAGCAGGTTGGCCTCGGGGCCGATGGACCCGCTGAGCGAGGTCACGAGCTCCTCGCGGATCGCGTCGAGGGGCGGGTTGGTGACCTGGGCGAACAGCTGCGAGAAGTAGTCGAACAGCATCCGCGGCTTCTCGCTGAGCGCGGCGATCGGGGTGTCGGTGCCCATCGAGCCGAGCGCCTCTCCCCCGGTGTTGGCCATCGGGCTCAGCAGGACGCGCAGCTCCTCCTCGGTGTAGCCGAAGATCTGCTGGCGACGGGTGACCGAGGCGTGCGTGTGCACGATGTGCTCGAGGTCGTCGATGTCGTCGAGGTGGATCTGCCCGGCGTGCAGCCACTCGTCGTAGGGCTGCTCCGCGGCGAGCTGGCTCTTGATCTCCTCGTCCTCGATGATCCGGTGCTCCTCGGTGTCGACGAGGAACATCCGGCCCGGCTGCAGACGGCCCTTCCGGACGACCGTGGCGGGGTCGAGGTCGAGCACGCCGACCTCCGAGGCGAGCACGACGAGGCCGTCGTCGGTGACCCAGTAGCGCGAGGGGCGCAGGCCGTTGCGGTCCAGGACGGCGCCGATCTGGGTGCCGTCGGTGAACACGACGCACGCCGGTCCGTCCCACGGCTCCATCAGCATCGAGTGGAACTCGTAGAACGCGCGACGCTTGGCGTCCATCTCGCGGTGGTTCTCCCAGGCCTCCGGGATCATCATCAGCACCGCGTGGGGCAGCGAGCGGCCGGCGAGGTGCAGCAGCTCGAGGACCTCGTCGAACGACGCGGAGTCCGAGGCGCCGGGCGTGCAGATCGGGAAGATCCGCTCGAGGTCGCCGGGGATCAGGTCGCTCTCGAGGAGCGCCTCGCGGGCACGCATCCAGTTGCGGTTGCCCATCACGGTGTTGATCTCGCCGTTGTGGGCGATGAACCGGAACGGGTGGGCCAGCGGCCAGCTCGGGAAGGTGTTCGTGGAGAAGCGCGAGTGCACGACCGCCATCGCCGAGGCGACCCGCTCGTCGGTCAGGTCGGGGAAGACCCGGTCGAGCTGGTCGGTGGTGAGCATGCCCTTGTAGGCGAGGGTGCGCGAGGAGAGCGAGGGGAAGTAGACCTCGGTCTCGGACTCGGCACGCTTGCGCAGGCAGAAGGCGCGGCGCTCCAGCGCCATCCCGCTCACCCGCGCGCCACGGCCCGCGACGAAGACCTGCGCGAAGCTCGGCATCACGCTGCGCGCGGTGGCGCCGAGCGTGCTGTCGTCGACCGGCAGCTCGCGCCAGCCGAGGACCGTGAGGCCCTCCTCGTCGGCGATCTCCTCGATGCGCCGGCGGGTCTTGGCGACTGCGTCGGCGTCACCGGGCAGGAACGCGGTGCCGACGGCGTACGCCCTCGCGGGCGGCAGGTCGAAGTCGACCACCTCGCGGAGGAAGGCGTCGGGCACCTGCATCAGGATCCCGGCGCCGTCACCGGAGTTCACCTCGGCGCCCGCGGCGCCCCGGTGGTCGAGGTTGCGCAGGGCGGTGAGCGCCTTGGCCACGATGTCGTGGCTGGCCTCACCGGTCAGCGTCGCCACCATGGCGACTCCGCAGGCGTCCTTCTCGTGGCGAGGGTCGTAGAGGCCCTGGCTCGGCGGGAATGCGTGCATGGAGGCATTCTCCCGTCGTCGTCTCCGCGAGCCGCGGACCTGATCACGCTGGGTCCACGACAGGCGAGGGGGTGGAAGTCAACGCTGGGGACGACGTTGGCCCGAGCAAGACGGAACCTATCACCGGCGGGAGCCGCCGGCGCTGTGCGTGTCAGGCCGTGGGACGTCCGTCCTGGGTGGGCTCGATGCGGTCCGGTCCGTCCGTGGACCTCGCCTCGCCGGCCCCTTCGGTCCCACCGGTCCCGGACGGGTCCTCGGACGAGTCCTCGTCGTGCTGGACCTGCTCGTCGTGCTCGACCTCGGGCTCCCGGGTGCGCACCACGTCCTCACGGCCGGGGTGGCGGACGGCCGACCAGATGAACCAGATCGCCGCCAGGACGAACAGCACGATGGAGGTCCACACGTTGAGCCGCAGCCCCATCACGTCGTCCATCTGCACGTCGTCGATGCGGAGGTTCTCGATCCATCCACGGCCGAGCGTGTAGAGCATGATGTAGAGCGCGGCCACGCGGCCGTGGCCGAGGCGGAAGCGGCGGTCGAGCCAGATGATGAGGGCGAAGGCCGCCAGGTTCCACAGGCACTCGTAGAGGAACGCCGGGTGGAACGTCGCCTGGTCGAGGTACTGCGACGGCCGGTGGGCGACGTCGATCTCGAGGCCCCACGGCAGGTCGGTCGGCCGGCCGTAGAGCTCCTGGTTGAACCAGTTGCCCCAGCGCCCGACGGCCTGCGCCACGAGCACGCCGGGGGCCAGCGCGTCGATCAGCGGGAGCATCTTGATGCCCTTGGTCCGCGCGCCGAGCCACAGGCCGAAGGCACCGAGGGCGATCGCCCCCCACACCCCGAGGCCGCCGCGCCAGACGTAGAGCGCGGTGATCGGGTTGCGGCCCTCGCCGAAGTAGAGCTGCCAGTCGGTCATCACGTGGTAGAGCCGGCCGCCCACCAGTCCGAAGGGCACGGCCCAGATCGCCAGGTCGCTGACCTCGCCGGCGATGCCGCCGCGCGCGACCCAGCGCCGCTCGCCGATCCAGATCGCGAGCACGATGCCGAGGATGATGCTCAGCGCGTAGCCGCGGATCGGGACGGGACCGAGGTTCCACACGCCGTCGGCCGGGCTCGGGATGGACATCAGGGTCACGAGGGGCGATCCGATGAAGGTCGGCACGGTCAGCATGGGGAGCATCATCCTTCGTCGAGCAACATCGTGACGTCGCGGGCCAGCTGGGCCTGCGAGACGTCGTGGTCCCACATGATCGGCGCCTGGTCGTCGGCGTCGATGGCGTAGACCCGGGTGCCGTGCGTGACGTCGTAGCCGCCGCTGGGCAGCCTGTCGCCCTTCTCGACCCCGACGGCGAGGCTCTTGCCCACCTCGACGATGTCGTCGAGGTCGCCGGTGAGGCCGATGATGCTGGGGTCGAACGCGCTGACGTAGGCCTCGGTCGTCGCCTCGTCGTCGCGAGCCGGGTCGGTGGTCACGAAGACGACGTCGAGCCGCTCCTTCTGCTCGTCGTCGAACCGGGTGAGGGTGCCGGCCAGCGTCGCCATCACCTGGCCGCAGATGTCGGGGCAGTTGCTGTAGCCGAAGAAGACGAGCGTGAGGTCCTTGTCGGTGTCGTCGGCCAGGCTGAAGGGCGCACCGTCGGTGTCCACCAGCGGTGTCGACGACACCTCGAACGGCGGGTCGAGGACGGTGCCGGTCAGCTCGCTCGACTCCGCTCCCCCGCCGCAGGCCGCCAGCAGCGCCAGCAGCGGGACCACGGCGAGTGCCCTAGCGCGCACGTCGTACGCCCTCGGCGAGGTCGGTGGTCAGGCTGCGCAGCGCCTCGAGCCCGGCCGCCTCGTCGCCCTCGTGGTCGAGCAGGCACCGGACGAAGGCCGAGCCCACGATCACGCCGTCGGCGAAGCCCGCCACCTCGGCGGCCTGGTCGCCGTTGCTGACCCCGATGCCCACCGCCACCGGCACGTCGCCCGCGGCGCGGACCCGTCGCACCAGGGGGCCGGCGAGGTCGGACGTGGCGTCGCGCGCGCCGGTGACGCCCATGACGGCGGCGGCGTAGACGAAGCCGCGGCTCTCGTGGGCCGTCATCGCGATGCGCTCGTCGGTCGAGCTGGGCGCGACGAGGAAGACCTTGTCGAGGTCGTGCTCGTCGGCGGCGGCGATCCACGCCGCGCCGTGGTCGGGGGTGATGTCGGGCGTGATCAGGCCGGCGCCGCCGGCCCGGGCCAGGTCGGCGGCGAAGCGCTCGACGCCGTAGCGCTCGACGGGGTTCCAGTAGGTCATCACGAGGGTGGGCACGCCGGTCGCGGCGACCTCCTCGACCACGCGCATCACGTCGGCGGTGCGGACCCCGCCGTCGAGCGCGGCCTGGGCGGCGGCCTGGATCGTGGGCCCGTCCATCACGGGGTCGCTGTAGGGCAGGCCGATCTCGATGGCGTCGCAGCCGGCCTCGACCATCGTCCGCATCGCGCGGATCGAACCGTCGACGCTCGGGTAGCCGGCGGGGAGGTAGCCGATGAGGGCGGCACGGTCCTCGGCCCGCGCACGCTCGAAGACCGTGCTGGTCGACGTCACTGCACGGCCTCCTCGGACGCCTGCTCCAGGTCGGCGTCGGGCCCGAGGTCGGCGTCACCGAGGCCGAACCACTCGATGGCGGTGCCCATGTCCTTGTCGCCGCGGCCGCTGAGGTTGATGATCACCGTCGCGTCGGGGCCCTTCTCCTCGCCGAGCCGCTTGGCCACGTCGAGCGCACCGGCGATCGCGTGGGCGGACTCGATGGCCGGGATGATCCCCTCGGTGCGGCTGAGCAGCGCCATCGCGTCCATCGCCTGCGCATCCGTGACGGGCGTGTACGTCGCCCGCCCGGCCGAGGCCAGCCACGAGTGCTGCGGACCGACGCCCGGGTAGTCGAGGCCGGCGGAGATCGAGTGGGACTCGACCGTCTGGCCGTCGTCGTCCTGGAGCACGTAGGTGCGGGCACCGTGCAGCACGCCCGCCTCGCCGGCGTGGATGGTCGCCGCGTGGCGGCCCGTCTCGACGCCATCTCCCCCGGGCTCGAAGCCGTGGATCTCGACGCCCTCGTCCTCGAGGAACGCGGTGAACAGGCCGATGGCGTTGGAGCCGCCCCCGACGCACGCCGCGACGGCGTCCGGGAGGACGCCGTACTGCTCGAGGCACTGGGCGCGCGCCTCGTCGCCGATCCCGCGGCAGAAGTCGCGCACCATGCTCGGGAACGGGTGCGGCCCGGCGGCGGTGCCGAAGAGGTAGGCGGTGTGGTCGACGCTGGCCACCCAGTCGCGCAGCGCCTCGTTGATCGCGTCCTTCAGCGTCGCGCTGCCGGACTCCACCGGGATGACCTTCGCCCCGAGGAGCTGCATGCGGGCGACGTTGAGCGCCTGGCGGCGGGTGTCGACGGCCCCCATGTAGACGGTGCAGTCGAGGTCGAACCATGCGGCCGCGGTGGCGCTGGCGACGCCGTGCTGGCCGGCGCCGGTCTCGGCGATCACCCGGGTCTTGCCCATCCGCTTGGTGAGCAGGGCCTGGCCGAGGACGTTGCGGATCTTGTGGGCCCCGGTGTGGTTGAGGTCCTCGCGCTTGAGCAGCACGCGCGCACCGACGAGGTCGGAGAGCCGCTCGGCGTGGTAGAGCCGGCTCGGCGTGCCGGCGTAGTCGCGCAGCACCCGCTCGAAGGTGGCGACGAACGACTCGTCGGCCATCGCCTCGCGCCAGGCGTCGGTCAGCTCGTCCAGGGCGGCGACGAGGGCCTCGGGCATGAAGCGCCCGCCCCACGTCTCGCCGAAGTAGCCGCGCTCGTCGGCGTCGTACCTGCCGGTCGCGGTCGTCTGCCCGCTCGCCTGGATGTTCGACTGCACGCTCACGGCGCCGTCACTCCTGTCATTGCTCGTACGGCGGCCTCGGGGTCGCCGTCCCTGACCAGTGCCTCGCCGACCAGCACCACGCCTGCTCCCTCGGAGACGAAGCGCTGGACGTCGGCGACACCGGTGATGCCGCTCTCGGCGACGAGGACCGCGTGGCCCTCCATCTGGGGGGCGAGGCGCCCGAACACGTCGGGGTCCACCTCGAGGGTCTTGAGGTTGCGGCTGTTGACGCCGATCAGCCCGGCCCCGAGGGCCAGGGCACGCTCGGCCTCCGCCTCGTCGTGCACCTCGACCAGGACGGTGAGGCCGAGGGTGGTCGCCTCGTCGTGGAGGCGCCGCAGCGTGTCGTCGTCGAGCGCAGCGACGATCAGCAGCGCGAGGTCGGCGCCGGCGGCGCGGGCCTCGACGAGCTGGTAGCTCTCGACGATGAAGTCCTTGCGCAGGATCGGTGTCTCGACGGCGGCGCGCACCGTTCGTAGGTCGTCGAGGCTGCCCCCGAAGCGGCGCTCCTCGGTCAGCACGGAGATCGCCGCGGCACCACCGCGGGCGTAGGCCTGCGCGAGCGACGCCGGGTCGGGGATGTCGGCGAGGGCGCCCTTGCTGGGGCTGCGCCGCTTGACCTCCGAGATCACGCTCGACCCGGCCGCACGGAAGTGCGGCATCGGGTCGCGTGGCGTCGGGGCGTCGGCGAGGCGGGCTCGCAGCTCACCCAGCGGGAGCGAGGCCTCGCGGCGGGCGAGGTCCTCGCGTGCTCCCGCGACGATGTCGTCGAGGACGGAACCGGTCGCTGGCATGCCCTCAGCCTCTCACCCGGACCTACGCCGTCCGGGGCCGGTGCCCAGTGGACGGACGTGCCCCGTGGCGGGGTGTGGCGCTCAGTGCTCGGAGGAGTTGAAGCCGAGCCTCGACAGCACGAGGAACAGCGGGAACGCGATGACGGCGATGGCGATGCCGATCCAGAGCAGGGTCATCTGGGTCGGGACCTGCAGCAGGGCGACGCTGCCCACGACGAAGCCGAGCATCGCGATCGCCACAGCGGTCCAAGCAGCGGGGGTGTTGCCGTGGCCAGCAGCCATCGTTGGTGCTCCTTCGTCGACTCGTGCGGGGTGCGCGGACTGAGTCTAGGCGGTCGGGTCCCTGCCCTCGTCGAGGGCCTTCCAGATGTCGATGTTCTCGGTCGGCTGGTCGGCGGGGGTCGCGGTCGGGCCGGCCGGCGCGTCGTACCTCGACCCCATCTCGGGCCACGTGCGGACCAGGCGCAGCGCCAGGACCGTCGAGGCGAGCACGAGGAGCGCCGAGACGACCGCGAGCCAGTACCACCCGGTCAGCGAGGTGTCGTCGAGCGTGGCCCCCGTCCGCCGGCGTACCTGCTCGACGAGGTGGTCGGGGAGGGTGAACGGCGCCCACAGCACGGTCGCGGCGTAGCCGAGGCCGGCCAGCACGGACAGCGCCGCGACGAACCGCCGGAACCGCCCGCGGGTGACCAGCACGACGCCCCAGCAGGCCAGCACGACGAACGCGAGCGCGGTGCCGAGCGGGGAGGTCGAGACCTCACCGACGGCCGTCATCGCCACGGAGACGGACGCGTCCACGGACGAGTCGGCTCCGGTGCCGTCGACCCAGGGCTTGCTGGCAGCCCAGGCGGCCAGCGCGCCGGACGCGACGCCCAGCGCGACGACGGGGCCGAAGGTGCGCCGCGGCGCCGCGGGTCGCACCTCGTGCTTGGCGCCGGGGTCAGCCATCGACCCGGTGCACCAGGTCGGCGTCGAAGCACGTGCGGTCGCCGGTGTGGCAGGCCGCACCCTCCTGGTCGACGACGAACAGGAGCGTGTCGCCGTCGCAGTCGAGACGGACCTCCTTGACCCACTGCACGTGGCCGGAGGTGTCGCCCTTCACCCAGTACTCACGACGCGAACGCGACCAGTACGTCGCCCGCCCGGTGTCGATGGTGCGGGCGAGCGCCTCGTCGTCGACCCAGGCGAGCATCAGCACCTCGCCCGACCCGTGCTGCTGGACGACGACCGGGACGAGGCCCTCGGCCGTGTGCCGCAGGCGAGCGGAGATCGCCGGGTCCAGGGCGGAGTCGGGACTTGTCATGGCTCCATCGTCTCAGCCTCGCGGGCAGCCCACGTCTCGGCACAGCGCTGCGTGACGGGGCCGGGCGCGGGGAGGTCGCGGTCGTCCCAGCGGGCGACGGCCTGGACGTCGCGGGTGGTGGAGACGAGGAACGCCTCGCTCGCCCGTGCCCGGACCTCCGTCAGGGGCTCGTCGGCCTCCGTGGCGCCGCACCACTCGAGGACCAGCTCGCGGCTGATGCCGGCGAGGCAGCCCGACGCCAGGCTCGGGGTGCGCAGCTCGCCGTCGACGACGTAGAACACGTTGGACCCCGTGCCCTCGCACAGGTCGCCGGCCGTGTTCGCGAGGATCGCCTCGGTCCCGCCGTGCCGTCGGGCGTGCGCGAGCGCGATGACGTTCTCGGCGTACGACGTGGTCTTGAGCCCGGCGGTGGCGCCGTTCTCGTTGCGTGTCCACGGCACGGTCACGACCGTGGTCTCGGGGGCCGCGCGGTCGATCGCGCTGTAGGCCACCACCAGCGTCGCCGGTCCCCCGCCGCGTCCGGACCCCATCGGGTGCGGCCCGGCTGTCCAGGTGATCCGCAGCCGACCGATCGGGTCGTCCTCCGCGCCGTCCAGCACGGCCGCGACGCCACGACGTACGTCGGTCAGGTCGGGCGTCGGGAGCCCCAGCCCGGAGGCGCTGCGCTCGAGCCGGGCGAGGTGCCGGGTCAGCGCGAAGGGCACGCCGTCCAGCGTCTTCACCGCCTCGAACACACCGTCGCCGACGGTGAAGCCGTGGTCGGTGACCGCGATCGCCCCCCGGGTCGGGTCGGCCAGCAGGTCACCGTCGATCCACGCGCGCATGGCGTCACTCTAGGGGTCAGGAGGTGGCTGCTGAGACGGGTGTGACACTCGGACGAGGGGGGCGATTTTGGCGCCTCGTCGGGCATGTACTACTGTTCCACTCGCACTCAGGGCCGGTGAAACGGCCAGGGATGCAGGCGGACATAGCTCAGTTGGTAGAGCGCAACCTTGCCAAGGTTGAGGTCGCGAGTTCGAGTCTCGTTGTCCGCTCGGAAGGTCTCCCCCGTACGTTTCCGGAACCTCCACGGTGGGTTGGCCGAGAGGCGAGGCAACGGACTGCAAATCCGTCTACACGGGTTCAAATCCCGTACCCACCTCGCAGTCACAACTCAAGACCCGGGCGATTGGCGCAGCGGTAGCGCGCTTCCTTGACACGGAAGAGGTCACTGGTTCAAACCCAGTATCGCCCACCAGAGAACATGCAGGTCAGAGGCCGGTTTCCGACAGGGAGCCGGCCTCTCGTGCAACATACGTGCAGCTAGGCATGGTCCTCGATCGGATGTTCGGACGAGGTGATCGAGGCAGACGCCGGCCGCGGCCGTCGGGGTGTCCGGTTCGGTAGAAATGTCAGTTGCCTCGGTTGTCGGCGACCAGCGCTGCGCCAGGGACGGACCGTCTAGCGACTGCTCGCCACCACGCCCTGGTTCGCCACGTATGACCAACGCGTGTGGACATCACGACCGTTCGGCGTCCTTGGGCAAGTCATCCTTGACTGCGACTCGAGCCGAGGTCCGGCGCCGCTTCCACACCAGGTCCAGAACGATGCCGAGGACCAGGATCGCGACCAGCGCCACGGCCGTTCCCGGCTCCTCGACCAGCGTGGTCAGGGCGAACGCGACGAGGACGACGACGGTCGTGAGGTTGGCGAGCAACAGCAGCCACGTCCGGGCGCCCGTCTCGTGCCGGATGCGCAGGTGCCCGAATGTGACGAGGGTGAACACGACCAGTGCGACCGCGCTGCCGATCGAGGCGATGGCACTGAGGTCCATGGAGATCGCGAGAACGATTGCCGCGGCCGCCGTGACCAGGATGCCCATGGGTGCGCGCCCCCCGACCCGGTGACCCATCTGCGGAGGGAACTGGCCGATGGTGGCCATCTCCTGTGCGAGGCCGGCGGCCGGGAACAGCCCCGAGTTGGTCGCGCCGGCGGTGGCGAAGAGGGCCGTGACCGTCATCAGCCAGTATCCGGCCGCCCCGAGCACCGGCTCCGCAGCGACGGCGAGTGCGGTGCCTCCGGAGTCGATCACTTCGTCAACGGTCAGCGTTCCGAACACCCCGAGGGCGACGGCGACGTAGACGACGGTCGCGATTCCCAGCGCCAGGTAGATCGCCTTGGGAAGCTGGCGACTCGGCTCGGCAAGGTCCTTCGCGGTGAAGGTGATGACACCGAAGCCGAGGAAGGCGAAGAAGGTCAGGGCCACGCTGGACACGATGTCGCGCAGGGAGGGATAGCCGGAGAACGCGAGCAGGTCGACGTCGAGATTCGACAGCGTGGCGATCGAGAACACGACGAGGATCCCGACGACGACCACGACTATCACCGTCTGGGCACGGGCGACGGCGTGGGCGCCCAGGACGTTCAGCGCGGCCATCACCAGCAGGATCAGCACCGCGAACGGCTTCACCCAGTCGTCGGTGTCCGCAAGAGCATCACTCGCGTAGCTGCCGAACGACACGGCGACCATCGCGGTGATGATCGCGTTGACCGCGAGCAGCAGCCAGGCGAGCACGCCCGTGAAGTGGCCGTCGCCCCAGCCACGGACGACGTACTCGAGGAACCCACCCGCTGAGGGATAGCGCGCGCCGAGCTTGGCGAAGGAGTACCCCTGGAGCACGGAGACCCCGCCAGCCAGGATGAACGAGATCCAGACTGCTGAGCCAGCCACCTCGCCCGCGGCGCCGAGGAGCGCGAAGATCCCGGCGCCGACCATGGACCCGACGCCGATGAAGGCGGCCTGCCGGACAGACAGGCTTCGGCGGCCGCCTGGTCCGTCGCCGCTAGCCGCCGTCCCAGCGTCTCTGGCACCGACCATGGTCCTCAGCCTCCGCCCGACCCTCGCGTCCAGCGTGCCGCGAACGGGGCGGACTTCAATCCCCCGGGACGGGTGAGGCGGCCAAGTCGGGCGCCACCTAACGTCCGACTTAGGTCCGCTGGCGGTGGACCTGCGGAGCCAGCCCATCGGTGGAGGCCGTGATGTCCCAGTCGGCCCAGCTCGCAAGCGTGGATCCCACCACGAGTGACGCGGTGGAGGTCGCCCGCAACCTCGATGTCGACCCGGCACAGGGCCTCGCGGCCAGCGAGGCCGCGTCACGGCTGGCCTCGCACGGACCCAACCACCTGACGGCCAGCAAGAAGGAGCCGGGCTGGCGGGCGTTCCTGCGTCAGTACGAGGACTTCATGCAGGTGATCCTCCTGGTTGCGGCCCTCGTGAACCAGGTGGTGACGGGCGAGACAGGGACAACCGTCGTGCTGGCCGGGCTGACCGTGTTCAACGCGGTCGTCGGGCTGCGCCAGGAGTCGAAGGCCGAGGAGAGCGTCAAGGCGCTGGCGCAGATGATGAAGACGATCGCACGTGTGCGGCGTGACGGTCAGGCGGTCGAGATCGACGCTGGGGATCTGGTCCCGGGAGACGTGGTGCTGGTCGAGGCCGGCAACCGGGTGCCGGCCGACGGTCGGGTGGTCGTTGCCGCGACGCTCGAGATCGAGGAGGCGGCGCTGACCGGGGAGAGCCTTCCGGTCGGCAAGTCGACCGACGCGGTGCCCGGGGACGAGGTTCCGCTGGGTGACCGGACCTGCATGGCGTACATGAACACGTCGGTCACCCGGGGCCGCGGGGAGCTGATCGTCACGGCGACGGGGATGGACACCGAGATCGGTCACATCGCCGACATGCTGGCCAACACCGAGACCGGCAAGACACCTCTGCAGAAGCAGCTGGACGCGTTGTCGAAGATCATCGCCTCGATCGCGGCGGTGGCGCTGGTGATCGTCGTGCTGCTGGGCCTGGCCCGCGGCGAGTCCTTCGACACGCTGTTCGTGACCGGCGTCGCGCTCGCGGTGGCCGCGATCCCGACCGGACTACCGGCGGTGGTGACGGCCCTTCTGTCGATGGGAACCCGGGAGATCGCTCAGCGCAACGCGATCGTGAAGCGGCTGCCTGCGGTCGAGACGCTTGGGTCGACGTCGGCGATCTGCTCGGACAAGACCGGCACGCTGACCTTGAACAAGATGACAGCCCGGGAGCTGGTGATCCCGGGCCAGAACCGCTACACGGTGTCCGGCGAGGGGTACAGCATCACCGGTGAGATCAGCCACGTCGGCGGGCAGCGCCACGACCTCGATCCGTACCTGCTTCCGATGGTCCTCTGCGCGGATGCCGTGCTGGACGGCGACGCACTGATCGGAGACCCGACCGAGGGCGCTCTGATCGTGCTGGGCGCGAAGGGTGGGCTGGACATCAACGAGACCCGGGCCGCACTGCCACGGGTCGCCGAGGTGCCGTTCGACTCCGACTACAAGTTCATGGCCACCTTCCACGAGATGTCAGCGGATGACGGCCGACCGGTGGTCCGCTGCTACGTCAAGGGTGCTCCCGACGTGCTCATTGGACGGGCCACGACGATCCGCAACCCCGACGGCACCTTGGTATCGATCACCGACGACAACCGACACCTCGCCCTCGACGCCAACGACCAGATCGCGAACGCCGGCGAGCGCGTGATGGTGGTCGCGCAACGCGACTTCGAGCCCGGGACCGTCCAACCCGGTGGCAACCTGCTCGAGCTGGTCCAGGAGCTGACGCTGCTGGCGATGGTCGGCATCGTCGACCCGCCTCGTCCTGAGGCCAGGACCGCGATAGCGGAGTGCCGTGATGCGGGGATCCGGGTCCGGATGATCACCGGCGACCACGCCGCCACGGCTGCCGCGATCGCGAGTGAGCTCGGCATCGAGGGCCGCGCGGTCACTGGTGCCCAGTTCGCTGCGATGGGCGACGAGCAGCTCATGTCCGAGCTCGACGAGATCGGGGTGGTCGCGCGGGTGGCGCCCGAGGACAAGGTGCGCCTGGTCCGACTGCTCAAGGAGAAGGGCAACGTGGTCGCGATGACCGGCGACGGCGTCAACGACGCTCCTGCGCTGAAGACCGCGGACATCGGTGTCGCCATGGGCATCACCGGCACGGAGGTCTCCAAGGAGGCCGCGGTGATGATCCTGACCGACGACAACTTCGCCACCATCGTCGGCGCCGTTGCCTACGGCCGGACCCTCTACGACAACCTGCTGAAGTACCTGCGGTTCCAGATGTCCACGCTGGTTGCCTACATCGCGATCTTCATCGGCGCCGGCATCTTCGGCATCGCGTCCGGTGCCCCGCTCAACCCGCTGCAGATCCTGTGGTTGAACATGGTCGTTGACATCCCGCTGGCGATCGCGCTCGGCTTCGACCAGGCCGCCCGCGGCCTGATGGACCGCCCCCCGCGACCCGTCGGTGCGCCAGTCCTGTCCCGAAACAACTGGATCCGACTCTGCGCCCAGGGCGCGGTGATGACGGTCGGATCGCTGATCGCGTACCAGATCGGCGACGACCAGGGCGATGGGGTGGTCGCCGCGACGATGCTGCTCACCACGCTGTCGGTCTTCCACGTGTTCGCGGCCCTGCTGTGCCGAGACCAGAGGAACACCATCTTCGACCGCGACACGCTCCCCGGCATCGTCCAACTGCGGCGCTACGCCGTCTCCCTGCTCGCCATCATCGCCATCACGTCCGTGGGCATCCTCCAGCGGATCTTCGACACGACCGGGCTGAGCTTCAACCAGTGGTGCATCTGTGTCGGCATCGCCAGCTCCCTCGTCGTGGTCGATGAGCTCATCAAGCTCGTCATCCGCCACCGAGGAGATTCGATCTCCTCCGCAACCTCGGCCCATCCACTGACCGTCACCCCGGCCACCACCTGAACAGGGAGTACTCCATGTCGTTCAACCTCCGCCACCGCAGCTTCCTCAAGGAGCTCGACTTCAGCCCCGCTGAGATGCGTTTCCTCCTGAGGCTCTCCGCCGACCTCAAGGCGGCGAAGTACGCCGGCTACGAGCAGCCACGCCTCGCCGGCAAGGACGTCGCGATGATCTTCGAGAAGACGTCCACTCGCACCCGCACGTCCTTCGAGGTCGCTGCGAAGGATCAGGGCGCCCACGTCACCTACCTCGAGCCCAGCGGCTCCCAGATCGGGCACAAGGAGTCGATCAAGGACACCGCACGGGTGCTCGGCCGCACCTACGACGCGATCGAGTACCGGGGCTTCTCGCAGGAGACGGTGGAGACCTTGGCGGCGTACGCCGGGGTGCCGGTGTGGAACGGCCTCACCAACGAGTTCCACCCCACGCAGATCCTGGCCGACGTGCTCACCATGACGGAGCACTGTGACAAGCCGCTGAAGGAGATCGCCTTCTGCTACCTCGGCGACGCGCGCAACAACATGGGCAACTCGCTGATGGTCGGCGCCTGCAAGTTCGGCATGGACGTCAGGCTGTGCGCCCCCCGCGACCTGTGGCCGACGGACGACCTGGTCAAGACCTGCCGCGAGATCGCCGAGGAGACCGGAGCCCGCCTCACCCTGACCGAGGACGTCGACGAGGGGGTCTCCGGAGTGGACTACCTCTACACCGACGTCTGGGTGTCGATGGGCGAGGACAAGAGCGTCTGGGCCGAGCGGATCAAGCTCCTCACCCCGTACCAGGTGAACCGCGACGTGGTCACGCGCACCGGCAACCCAACGGTCAAGTTCATGCACTGCCTGCCCGCGTTCCACAACCGGGACACCAAGGTGGGCGAGGACATCTTCCAGGAGTTCGGCATGGATGGTCTCGAGGTCACCGACGACGTCTTCGAGTCCGAGCACTCGATCGTCTTCGACCAGGCGGAGAACCGCCTCCACACGATCAAGGCGATCATGGTCGCCACCCTGGGGGACTGACTTCCGATGCGCGTCGTGGTGGCACTGGGTGGCAATGCGTTGCTGAAGCGCGGTGAGCCGATGACCGCGGAGAACCAGCGCGCCAACGTTCGGGTGGCGGCACCGGCCCTGGCCGCCGTCGCGAAGGAGCACGAGCTGGTCCTGTCGCACGGCAACGGCCCTCAGGTGGGCCTGCTGGCGCTGCAGGCGGCGGCGTACACCGAGGTCGATGCCTACCCTCTCGACATCCTGGGCGCCCAGACGGAAGGAATGATCGGCTACGTCCTGGAGCAGGAGCTGGGCAACGTGATGCCGCCCGACGCGCCGCTGGCGACGATCCTGACGATGGTGGAGGTCGACCCGGCGGACCCAGCGTTCGAGGACCCGACCAAGTTCGTGGGCCCGATCTACACGAAGGCGGAGGCCGACGCGCTGCAAGCCGCCAAGGGCTGGGTGTTCAAGCCGGACGGCGACAGCTGGCGTCGGGTGGTGCCGTCGCCCGAGCCACGCCACATCTTCGAGATCGACCCGATCCGGTGGCTCCTCGAGCACGACGTCGTCACCATCTGCGCAGGAGGTGGAGGTGTGCCGACCATGTTTCTCGACGACCCCGCCCACACGCTCGTCGGTGTCGAGGCAGTCATCGACAAGGACCTCGCCAGCGAGCTGCTCGCCCGCGAGGTCTCGGCCGACCTCTACGTGATGGCCACCGACGTCGACGCCGTGTACGCCGACTGGGGGACGCCGCAGCAGCGGGCGCTGGGACGCGTGACGGCAGAGGAGCTCCGCCGGGCTGAGTTCCCGGCCGGCTCGATGGGACCGAAGGTCGACGCGGCGTGCCGCTTCGTCGAAGCCACCGGGGGGCGCGCCGCGATCGGCGCGCTCACCCAGATCCAGCAGATCGTCGATGGACAGGCGGGCACCCAGGTGGTGCCCGGAACGGAGGAGCGATGACAGGGTTCGGAGTCCACTCAGAGGTCGGGCGCCTGCGACAGGTGATGGTGCACCGCCCGGAGCTCAGTCTCCAGCGGTTGACGCCGTCCAGCCACGACGCCCTGCTCTTCGACGACGTCCTGTGGGTCGAGCGCGCCCAGTACGAGCACGACCAGTTCGTCGCGAGGATGCAGGAGCGCGGCGTCGAGGTCTTCCTGCTCCAGACGCTCCTCGCGGAGTCGCTGGCCGCGAGCGACGAGGGCCGGCAACGCCTGATCGAGGTGGCTGCCTCCGAGTACACCGTAGGGCTGTCACTGGTGGACGAAGTGCGCGCCGGACTGGCCGCGATGAAGCCCGACGTCCTCGCCACGCACCTCATCGGTGGCCTCACCGTGGCCGAGTCCGGGCTCGACCTGGGGCAGTACCGGTCGCGCTCGCTGCCGGCCGCGGCGTTGGACGACGAGAGCATGTTCGTGCTGCCGCCCTTGCCGAACACCCTGTTCACACGGGACTCCTCCTGCTGGATCTACGGCGGTGTCTCGATCAACCCGATGTTCTGGCCGGCGCGCCGGCTCGAGGCCTACAACGTCGCTGCGATCTACAGGTACCACCCGATGTTCCGGGACGCGGAGTTCGAGTACTGGTACCCGCACCTCGGCGACGACGGACGCTTCGAAGCGCACGACTTCGGTCGCTCCTCCCTCGAGGGAGGGGACGTGATGCCGATCGGCAACGGGACCGTCCTGATCGGGATGAGCGAACGGTCCCAGGCCCGGATGATCGAGCAGATCGCCGCTGCGCTGTTCGAGAAGGGGGCGGCCGAGCGCGTGATCGCGGCAGTCATGACGAAGGACCGGGCGCACATGCACCTCGACACCGTGTTCACGATGCTCGACCGGGACAAGGTGACGGCCTACCCCTCGGTGGTGAGTGGCATCCGGGCGATCAGCCTGCGACCCGGCAGCAACGGGCAGCGGTTCCACGTCACCGAGGAGGAGTCGTTCCTCGCGGCTGTGGCCGATGCGATGGGCGTGCCCCGGTTGCAGGTGGTGGAGACCGGTGGCGACGCCTACCAACAGGAACGCGAGCAGTGGGACGACGGCAACAACGTCGTCGCCCTGGAACCTGGCGTCGTGGTGGCCTACGAGCGGAACACGTACACGATCGCCAAGATGCGCGAGGCCGGTGTCGAGGTCATCACCATCGAGGGGTTCGAGCTCGGAAAGGGTCGCGGAGGAGGGCACTGCATGACGTGTCCCTTGACACGGGACCCGGTGTGAGGTGATCCGCGATGTCTCGTGACCTGCCCCGCTGGGTGCTTGTCGTCGTCCTGCTCGCATGCGTAGTCGCCCTCGTCGTGTGGGCGCGCGGGACCGAGCACCACCGGGGCATCTTCGTGGGTGCTCTCGGTGCCGATCACGCTCTCGCACAGGGGCCGACAGGCTGAGGTGGCAGCGATGTCCGATCCCCCTGCCGCGCCCACGGCTGGACGCAGGCGGCGCCCGGGTCCGCGGGCCCCCACCATGCTCGATGCCGTGCTGCCGATCGTGGTGCTGATCGTCATGCTCGCCATGACCATCTACCTGTTCGGGATCGACGCCACCAACGGGCCGCTCCAGGTGGCGTTGCTCCTGAGCGCCGCGTTCGCCAGCCTGATGGCGTTCAAGAACGGCTACACGGTCGCGGGTGTCGCCGACGCCGCGGTGGGCGGCGTCACCTCCGCGGTGGGGGCGATCTTCATCCTCCTCGCCGTCGGTGCGCTGATCGGCACCTGGAACATGGCCGGGACCATCCCCACCATCGTCGACTACGGCATCCGGCTCGTCAGTCCGTCGTGGTTCTACCTCACCGCCGCAGTCGTCTGCGCCCTGGTCGGGATGGTGACCGGCAGCTCCTGGACCACGGTGGGCACACTCGGCGTCGCGTTCGTCGGGATGGCGAACGTCATGGGGCTCGACGACGCCATCGCTGCGGGCGCCGTCATCTGCGGCGCCTACTTCGGCGACAAGATGACTCCGCTGTCAGAGACCACGATCCTCGTCCCCAAGCTCGTCGGCGGTGGGCTCACCGTCGGTGAGCACGTCCGCAACATGTTCTGGACCGCCGGACCGGCGCTCGGCATCAGCCTCGTCATCTTCCTCGTGCTGGGGCTGAACGCGGACCCCGAGGCAGTGCTCAGCACCGACGTGGCGCGCGAGGCACTGGCTGCGGCTTTCAACATCGGCTTCGTGAACCTGCTCCCCCTGCTGCTGCTGGTCGTCTTCGCGGTACTCAAGTTCCCGCCCTTCCTGTCCATCCTGGGATCCGCGCTCTTTGCCGGAATCCTCGCGCCGTTCACCCAGTGGGAGGCGGTGAAGGCATTCGTGGCCGACCCGTCCCTCGGCCCGGTCGCCACGTCGATCGAAGCCATCTTCCGCGCCATGGCGACGGGGTTCGTCAGCAGCTCGGGGGTCGAGCCCATCGACGAGCTGTTCACCCGTGGCGGAATGGCGAGCCTGCTGAGCACGATCTGGCTGGTGCTCGGCGCCCTGTCCTTCGCCGCGGTCATGGAGCACGCGGGTTTCCTCCAACGCCTGCTCGACCCGATCGTGTCGCGAGCCAGACGGCGCGGGTCGCTGATCGCCTCGGTCAACGGCAGCGGGATCGGCCTGAACGTGATCGCCGGCGACCAGTACGTCGCCGTCGTGCTGCCCGCACGCACGTTCCGCACCGAGTTCGCCCGCCGTGGGCTCGCCCCCCAGGTGCTGAGTCGAGCGGTCGAGGACTCCGGCACCGTGACCTCGGTGCTGGTGCCGTGGAACACCTGTGGTGCCTACATCTCAGGAGTTCTCGGGGTCTCCACCGCCGCCTACTTCCCGTTCTGCTTCTTCAACCTGCTCAGCCCGTTGCTCGACATCATCTACGGCTACATCGGTTTCAAGGTGCCCCCGGCCGAAGGCCCGTGGGAGGACGACACCACGACCGCCACGCTGCCCGCCGTCCCTCGAGGAGACCGTCATGTCTGAAGCGACCACCGCCCCTCCGGCCGAGCCGAAGCGCGGCTTCAAGCTCCCCTCGGCCTACACCATCCTGTTCGCCCTGATCTTCCTCATGGCGCTGGCGACCTGGCTCATTCCGGCCGGGGCCTACCAGCTCGACAAGGAGGGAGCCCCGATCCCGGGCACGTACAGCGAGGTGGACGGCGACCCGCAGCGCATCCTGATCGACTCCTTGACCGCCCCCATCAACGGGCTCTACGGGATCGAGGACGCAGACGGCAAGATCAGCTACTACAACACCGGTGTCCTCTTCGGAGCCATCGACGTCGCACTCTTCATCATCGTGATCGGCGGCTTCCTCGGCGTCACCATGCGTACGGGGGCGATCCAGACCGGCATCGCCCGGTTGGTGGCGCGGCTCCGCGGCCGGGAACGCTGGATGATCCCCATCCTGATGATGGTCTTCGCGCTCGGCGGGTCGACGTACGGCATGGCCGAGGAGAGCCTCGCGTTCTACACCCTCGTCATCGCGGTGATGATCGCCGCCGGCTATGACGCCCTGACCGGCGCAGCGATCGTCCTCCTCGGGTGCGGCATCGGCACCCTGGGCTCGACGATCAACCCCTTCGCGACCGGCATCGCCTCCGGATTCGCCGGCGTCTCCATCAGCGAGGGCCTGCTCTCGCGGCTGATCATCCTCGTGGTCGGGCTCGGGGTCGGGATCTTCTTCGTGATGCGGTACGCCGAACGGGTCAAGGCGGACCCCACCAAGTCGGCAGTCCGAGACATGCGCGTGGCCAACGAGGCCCACTTCAGCGTCCAGGGACAGACGGACGATGCCGTCATGACCTCCCGCGACAAGGTCATCCTGACCGTCTTCGGCCTGGCCTTCGTGATCATGATGTACGGCGTCATCCCCTGGCAGGACATGGGCATCGGGATCCCCACGCTGTGGTGGTGGTTCCCGGAGATGACCGCCCTGTTCATCCTGTTCTCGGTGATCATCGGACTGATCGGACGGTTGAGCGAGACCGACCTCACCGACTCGTTCGTCAACGGCGCCCGCGACCTTCTCGGCGTCGCGCTGATCATCGGCATCGCCCGAGGGATCACCGTGGTGATGAACAACGGCGGGATCACCGACACCGTGCTGCACTGGGCCGAGCAGGCGGTCGAGGGCCTCGGCCCCGTGGCCTTCGTGATCGTGGTGTTCCTGATCTTCCTGCCGCTGTCGTTCCTCATCCCCTCCTCATCCGGCCTCGCCACCGTGTCGATGCCGATCCTGGCGCCACTCGCGGCCTTCGTGGGCGTGGAGGCGGACCTGATCGTCACTGCATTCCAGAGCGCGTCGGGCCTGATGAACCTGTTCATCCCCACCTCCGCGGTCGTGATGGGCGGCCTGGCCATCGCCCGCGTGCCCTATGGCACCTACCTGCGCTGGGTCTGGCCGCTGCTGGCCATGCTTGCGGCGCTCGTCATCGTCGTCCTCGGCCTCGGAGCACTCGTGGCGTGACCACGTCGCGGGGTGGGGCGACGCCGCCCGTCAAGGTCGTATCGCAGGCCGCAGGTCGTCGTTGTGCTCGTCGACCGGGCTCGCCCTCAGCAACTCCCCGACCCGTCGCTGGCGTCGCCGATCAGCACTCCCCTCGGACCACCAGAGCGGAACCCGTCATCTCAGCTGGGCTGATCGCTCGGCGTCGCCCCGTCGAACAGTCCGGCCTCCCTGAGGACGCGCAGCGCGTTCAGGAAGGCGGAGGTCAGGGGCGCAGCCAGGATTGCTCCCATCAACCCGAAGAGCAGCGTCCCAGCGGTGGTGGCGACGAGGACCACCAGCGGGTGCAGCCGCAGTGAGCGCCCGAATGCGAACGGCTCGAAGAAGTTCTGGATGGTGGTGTTGGCCAGCAGCACGATCGCGAGCATCGCCAGGGCGACGGGCAGCCCCTGCGCTCCGAGTGCGACCACGACCGCGAAGGACCCGGCGAGAACGGCGCCGAAGTAGGGCACGTAGGAGGCGATGAAGGTGACCAGGGCAATTGGCCCGGCTACGGGTATGCCGAGGGCCAAGGCCCCGACGCCGACCACGGCGGCGTTCATCACGCCGAGCTCCGTCAGGCCGAGGGCGTAGCCACGGAACGCCCGGACCGTGCCGTCCAACACTTCGCTCACCAGGCGCGGTGGCAGGCCCGCGTGGTGGGTGCTCCAGGTCGTGATCGGCTCCCAGTCCTTGAGCAGGAACAACAGGACGAAGACACCGAGCACGACACCGACGAGCAGTGCGGTCGCGGAGAACAGCGCCGAGCCGAGTACGCCGACGAGGAGGGCGCGCAACGCCGATGCCAGCACCGTGGCCAGGTGCTCGGCGCGGTCGCCGCCCGGGTCCAGCTCGTCGCCGGCAGCGTCGAGACCCGCAGTCACCTCGAGCCAGATGTCCTGGCCTTGGTCGATGAGCACCCGGAGGACCACCACGGCGACGACAACGAGGATCGACAGCCCGACAAGCAGGAGGAGGGCAGCTCCCAGCCACCGCGGCACGTGCCAGCGCTCGAGCCGGTCGACCGCGGGCACCAGGATCGCAGCGAGCACCGCGGCTACGACCAGCGGGATCATCAACGAGGTCACCCCGGCGAGCAGCATGAGCACGATCGCGACAAGCACGACAATCCCGACCACCAGCCATGCGCCCGTGCCGAGCGTCCGGAGCCAGGGCGGAAGCCGCAGGTGCACGAGCTCTCGCGTGGCTGCCGTCGCCGCGCGACGTGCTGCGTGGGCCGTGTCCTCAGCGCCCTCCTCGGTCATGGTGCCCTCCTCGATCGAGGAGCGAGGCTCGTGGAACGCGAGCCTTCGTCGAGGCGGACCCCCGCCTCGGCGTCAGCCGTCTGCGCCGGCGGCGTCCAGGGTCCACGATCCGCAGCGCGGTCACGATCTGGTGGTGCGACCGCGGGGTCCTTTTGTAGCCGGTGCTCGAGATCGGACGCAGGAACTGGGGGTGTCAACGCTTCGGCCGTCCGAGGAAGCGGAGCCGGTCGGCCGTTGACCGTGCGGGCTTGACCTCGATCAGGTTCGACCCGTCGGGCGGCGGAAGGTTCGCCGCCTGCTCTGCGGACAGCGTCGTGCGGACGTGGCTGGTGTAGATCGAGTGGATCTGGTCGGCGTCCACGAACCGTGTCCCTGGTGCCGACAGGACCAAGATGCCGTCGAACACCGAGACCTTCTCGTCGACCAGCACGTCCTGAACCGTGGCGAACTGGGATCCGTCTCTCGTCTGCACGGGCGTGCCTTGTTGGAGCGCGGTATAGGCGATGGGGTCGTCAGGCGCTTCGGGCATTCCGCCACCATAGGGCGAACCCGCGAGTCCCGCGCGAGACGTCTGTCTTGCCGCTGGCCGACCCTTGCTGCTTCTCCGCCACCGGCTCGTAAGTGCTCCCCCGCGGCGGGTGACCCGTCGCACCATCCCGGCTGCCACCATCGAGACGAGCTCATGCATCGCCGGGCGACGGCACGGCGATGCCTGGACTCGGTCGCCGGCCGCAGCGACGCACCGGCCAGCCACCTCGGAACGAAGCAAGGAGCAGACATGACGGAGAGCCAGGGCACGGACAGATCGGATGCGGACATCGTCGTGGGGGTGACGGACGGCGCCTACGCCCTCGTCGTCGCCGACTTCGCGGACACCGAGTCGGCCTGGAGCGCCTACGAAGACCTGAAGTCGGTCGAGGACGGTCGCACCGTCGCCATCGAAGGCATCGTCGTGGTCAAGCGCGGTGAGGACGGACAGCTCGAGATCCAGAAGTCCACCGACCACAGCACCCGCTCCGGGCTCCGGTGGGGACTTGTCGGCGGCATCGCGCTCGGGGTCATCTTCCCGCCGTCGATCCTGGGGAGCGCTGCCGTGCTCGGCACGACCGGAGCCGCTGCCGGCAAGATCCGCCAGATGCATCACCGCCACGACCTGGCCAAGGACCTCGACGACTCGATCGCACCCGGCCACTCGGGCATCGTGGCTCTGGTCTCGGATCCCCGGGCGGTGAAGATCCGCGAGGCGCTCGCCACGGCGGACGCGATCGTGGAGCGGACGATCGACAAGGTGGCGGCGGAGGACATCAAGGCGGCCGCCGAGGAGGCTGCTGCCGAGGAGAAGGCCGCGAAGGACGCCTCCCCCGAGAGCTAGGCCCGGGCCATGTGGAGGCTCCCTGTGAGGGCTGCGGTCGTCACCGCGTGCGCGTGCCTGGCGCTGGTCGCCTGCGGTGACGACGGCGACGGCGACAGCGACACCGAGGTGGAGCGGGCGAAGGCCCGGGTGGAGGCTGCGCAGGACGATCTCGTGGACGCACGGGATGCGGCCGAGGTGGCGGCCACCGAGTTCTGCGGCCAGACGAGGAGCTACCTCACGGCGCTGGACCGGTACGGCGACCTGTTGGCCTCGACGAAGCCGACGGTTGGCGACGTACGGGACGCCGGTACCGACCTCGCCGAGCCCAGCGAGGACGTCGCGGCCGCGGCCGAGAGCGCGGCTGCCGCCAGGGAGGACGTCGTGACGGCCGAGCAGGACCTGGTGCAAGCACAGGCTGCTCTGGCCGAAGCGAAGAACACGTCGCCGAAGCCCACGCCGACCAGCACCGCCACGGTGCTGGTACCCGAGGTCCCGCCCGCGTCCGCGGACCGTGTGCAGCAGGCCCAGGCCGACCTCGACGCCACCGTCGCCGGCATCAGCGACCAGACGCCCCTGGAGCAGGCCGGCCAGCAGCTCAACGCGGCCGCTGTCGCACTCGAGATGTCATGGCTCCATCTCTTCTCGGAGGTTGGCTGCCTGACCGACGAGCAGCAGGCGCAGGCGGCGACAGCGGTCCGTGACTACACCGCGACGCTTCAGGAGTCCCTCGCGCTCGCCGGGCAATACACCGACGAGGTCGACGGCGTCTACGGTCCAGCGACGGTCGAGGCGGTCCGGTCCCTCCAGGAGGCCCACGATCTGCCGGCGACCGGAACGGTCGACACCGCGACCGCTGCGGCGCTGGAGTCCGACCTGGCCGATCAGGGCGGGGCCGCAGAGCAGCAGTCGACCGCCACCACCGCGGCCGTGCAGCAGACCCTGTTCCTGACCGGCTTCTGGACCGGTCCGGTCGACGGCGAGTGGACTCCCGCTCTCACCGAGGCGCTGAAGGCGTTCCAGACCGAGCTCGGCGTGAAGCCGACAGGCACGGTCGACGCCGCCACGATCGCCGCCCTGGAACGCGTGATCGCCGAAGCGGACGAGGCGGACGAGCCCGAGGCCACGCCCACCACATCGCCGTCGGAGGATGATGGGGCGGACGACGAGACCGAGCCCAACGACGCCGAGACGTCGCCCTCAGGCTGAACCTTCGCCTACCGGTCATCACCCGCGTCATCCCTCAGCCCCGCCAACGGGTTCGATCGCGTGTTCAGCCGGCGTCTGGAGGGGCCCACCATGTGCGGGCCGGCGAGTCGGGACTCCAGACGGCGCGCCTCCCGCTTGAGGGGGCGCGCAAGGTACTGCCCCAGGATCACGCCGGCCGCGAGCGCGAGCGCGGTGGCGAACGCAGACGCCAGCTGGAGCACGCCGTCCTTTCCCTGGGCCAACAGGGCGAGCCCGCGGTAGATGTCCAGTCCCGGCAGCAGCGGCACGATCGCGGGGACCACCACGACGAGGGGCGGCACCCGGAAGCGTCCTGCGACGAGGTAGCACACGGCACCGATGGTCACGGCGGCCATTGCCGATCCCCACGTCCGTCCCACCGGCGAGCCTCCGACGGCCAGGAGCACCCCTTGACCGAGCGCGCCGACCAAGGCCACGGCCACCAGGGCGCGCACCGGAGCGTACGACGCGAAGGCGAAGGCCGCCGCAGCCAAGGCCGCACCCAGGACGGTGACGCCCACCTCTGCCAGACCGGCCGCACCGGGCTTGAAGCTGTCGAGTCCCACGCCGAGCAGCTCCCCCACAGTCAGTCCCGCGCCGACACCCGTGATGATGCCCGCCGTGTTGAGCAGCGCATCGATCAGTCGGGCGCTGGCGGTGACCGGGAATCCGGTGAGCGCGTCCTGGGTGGCTCCCATGATGCCGACACCCGCGAGCAGCATCACGATGCCGGCGGTGATCACACGGGACGGATTCAGCTCCAGCTCGGTGGCCGAGGCGGCGACCGCGATCACCGTCGCGACGAAGCCCCCCGCCGCCTGCTGGTAGAAGGCAGGGATCCGGTGCTGGGGCAGCAGCAGCTGCGTTCCGTCGATCGCGCAGGCCGCAGCGAACGCCAGCAGGCAGACGATGAGGCTGCCGCCCAGGGTCAGGGCGATCCCGGTGCCCATCACGCCCCACCCCACCGTCACTGCCCAGCGGTGCCTGAGGTGGCCTGTCGACACAATCCGGGCGACCTGATCACGCGCCTCGTCCCTGGTGATGTGGCCAGCAACCAGGTCGTTCACCGTCCGGTCGATCTCGATGAGGTCCGCGTAGTCGACAGGGCGACGGATCACCCTCCGCATCTGAAGAGCTGCCGGCTGGTCACGGCTCGGCTGGTGACGAAGCGTCAGGTCGACGAAGGTCACGTCCGCGGTGACATGGCGCACCCCGCAGGCACGGGTCACCGCGAGCATCGTGGCGGTGACATCGGCGGCGCCCGCACCCGACGACAGCAGAACCTCGCCGATCCGCAGGGCCAGGTCGAGGGTCCCGTAGACGTCCGACCGCTCCGTCATGGCCCGACCTCGCCCCGTGGCCAGGCGCGCGGCCCGGCATACGCGCGTTCATCGGGCGTTCTCACGGTCGCATCGTCCAAGCGTTCTGAACGGGCGTCCTCCTCCGACATGGGTGAGTGCCTCGTCGGGGGCACGAGGCGTGGCTGGCCGATCTGGACGTGGCGCCTGAGGCAACGCCGGCAGGACGCCCACCGTGGCCTTCTCGACTCGTGGCTCTGGGTTGTCGCGGCGGCGATCGCCGGCACAGAACCAAACGGCTTGTGATCCGCATTTCTGCGGGTCAGGAGCCGTTCCCCTTGCTTCCTTGGTTGCAGTCAAACCCACAGAGCACGGCGACCTCGTCACCGCTAGGCCGCCGCGTAGATAGCTGGCTGGACACCGAGCTTGGACTCGTCAGATTGAGCGCTCAGAGCGGGTTCTTCGCCACCAGATCAGATTTCGCCACCAGATCAGATAGGGCCTTGGCGATGACCTTGTCGCGGTCATTGGCTGCGTGCTGATAGCGCAGGGCCGCGCCGGCGGTCGAGTGTCCGAGGCGCGCCATCAGCTCGGCCAGGGTGGCGCCGGTGCTCGCTGCCAAGACCGCTCCGGTGTGGCGAAGGTCGTGAAACCGGAGATCGGGCCTTCCGGCCTGCTCCCGCGCCTTGTAGAAAACCTTGTACAGCGTGGCCGGCGCCAGGTGCTTGGTCGGATCTCCCGCTGCAGGGAAGAGCAGTGCGCCGCGGCCTTCGACGACATGGGCCTCCACGTGGTCCTTCACCACAGGCAGCAGGTGCGGCGGGATCGTCACGTCGCGGGTACCCGCGTCGGACTTCGGTGTGCCGATGACGAACGTTCCGTCGACTCGCACGACCGCGCGGCGTACCTTCACCACGCCGTGGGTGAGGTCGACGTCGTGTCGGCGCAGCTCGGTGATCTCGCCAAAACGGAGGCCGCACCAGGCGGCGAGCAGCACCATCAGCCGGTAGCGCTCCGGCATCGCCCGCGAGATCGCTGCGATCTCCGGCAGGGACGCGGGCTCGATCTTCTTGGCGCGCTTGGTAGTACCAGTCGTCGACGAGGTCGGCGGTGATGTGCTTGAGCGCGACGTCCTTGAACGTGGGAAGCAGCTTCGCATCGAGAATCGTTCGGTACTGGTATCGCGTGCGCGGTTTCAACGTCCGGTTCGTCAGCCAGCGCTCGGCGTGCTCCCCGCAAGTGATTGGGGGCTTCGTCGCGGGCGGGGTCCAGCTGTCACCGTTGATCTCACGGCGTCGGTCGGTGAGCCAGCCCTCGGCATCCTCGGCGGTCTCGAACGTGACTCCCGCCTTGTGTCGGAGGGTGTCGGCGCCGAGGTAGGAGGCGTGCCACCGTCCGGACGGGAGCTTCGGATGGCTCCGTAACCGCGCCTGCGCGCAATGCTTTTGCTCTCTCGCGTGCAACAAAGATGGCAGCGAACGGTCGTTCGTGTCCACCGCGAGGTGAGGGCCGTGTCCGCCGCGTCAGGACGTGTGAAGGAACACGCCGTTGGGCTCGAAGTCGAACGTGTACGTGTTGAACACGAACTTGTCGACCGCCGTCGTGGCTGCTGGCAAGCCGGAACCGAGGCCGAAGTAGACGCCGCTGCTGATCGCCGGCGGCGCGGGGTCGCCGTCGCTGTTCCCGACCAGGTTTGCGGTCAGCTGGGGCAACGTGCACTTCGTCGCCTGCGTACAACCGATCTGCGTCCCAGCAGCACCGGTGGCGAACCAACCAGCGTCAGCATGGATGTTCGAATGGGTAGCCCATCCCGTAGCACCGTCTGCCGGTTCGTAGATCACCGTGGTGAACTCGAACACTCCGCCGACGCTGTCGTCTGCGACCAGGTGCGGGTTGACCTCCAGGCGAAGCGAAGGCCGGTCCGTCGGCGTGGCATCCGGGTTGTACGACGAGTAGCTCAGGTTGGTGATGCTGTTCAGCGTGATCCCGGCGAAGTCGACCGAGTCCCCGAAGGCGGCCAGGTCGGCTGTGCCGGTCGTGACGAGCTTCAGACTGCCGGTCCCCATGGGCACCGGCGCGGGGCCGGTCTGCAGGGCGCTCTGGCCGGCACCTTGCTGGTTGCGGATCACGGGACCCCACAGGGTCTGGGGAAACGGGCCCGCCCCCGGCGTCCCGGCCGGTCCTTGCGGTCCTTGCGGCCCAGCCGGCCCTTGTGCTCCCGTTTGGCCCCTCGGACCCGCCGGACCTGCCGGTCCGCCCTTGTTGATCTTGTCGTTCGCCTTCTTGCCCAGATCCTTGAGCTTCAGGGTGCCGTCCTTCACCTTCGAGCTGACCACCGAGTTCTCAGCCAGGTCGACCTTCTTGACGGCCTTGTCCTTGATGTCTGCCGAGGTGATGAGCGAGGCGGCCACCGCGCCGCTACCACCGGCAGCCAAGGCCAGGACGGCGGCGCTCGCGACCAACGCGACACCTCGCCCCTTGAAAACGTCAGATTGCTTCACGGGGTCCTCCATCGTTGGGTACGCCCGGGTCGATGCCAAACGCTTCGGGTGCGCACGTCCCGCGCATCCCGATGGGGTGTCATCCGAGACGGGAGTGGAAATTCGCGACGCTACTCACCCCGCGGGGTGACCGGATCACCCGCAGGGGGCGATGTGGACCCGCGGGCTTCCACCCGCGGGTGGGTCGAGCGGGGCACCCGGCTCCGCTGTAGCTCCCCGCCGCGTCTCAGCCGCGGGTGTCAGAAGCTCCCGATTCCCTTGCCGACCATCGCCACACCGATCACCAGCAGCAGCACGGCCATCACGACGGCGTTCTCCTTGACCAGCCACTGGTGCATCGACTCCAGAGGACCTGCCATCTTCTCCGAGGCGACGAGGTAGCCGATGACGGGTACCGCCACCGAGGCCGCCGCGATGACGGTGAAGACGGTGATCGCCACCGCCTCTTGGCTGGTCTCGAGGCTGGCGGCGGTGCCGCCGATGATGACGCCCGCTCCGGCCGCCATGAGCAGGTTCTTCGGGTTCACCGCGGAGAGCAGGAAGCCGAGCCCGGCTCCCTTGACCGCGGTCATGGTGTCGATCGCCTTCATCCACCCCGGGAGCTCGGGCTCGTCGTCACCGGTCGGCCGACCACGCCACTGCTTGGCGGCCATCAGCAGGAGCAGGACGCCGAGTCCGATCTTGATCCAGCCCGCCGTGGGGTTGGAGGCATCGTCATCGCTCGCCGGCAGCTCCGCCGCGAGCAGGGTGAAGACGGTGACGGCCACGACGATGCCGACGACCCAGCCCAGGAGGAACCCGACGCTGGTGCCCTTCGCCCGGGGCGAGAGCAGCATCAGGATGGCGGCGATGATCGGGATCGGACTGACCGCGATGCCGAGGGCGAGCGGCAGGATCTCGCCGATCACGACGTTCATGGGTGTTCCTCAGGTGTCGACGCGACGACGGCCGCGCGCCCAGACTGCCTACCGCCGCTCGGGGCGGGGTTCCCCCGCAGCGGGTGACACCGCGTCCGCTCCTACGGAGGGCTGCTTGCCCGTGCCCGTCGGTGTCGTCGGTCCCCCACCCATGACGGGTGGACCCGCAGCGACCCTAGGTGGCGGCCGCCTCGGCCTCCGGGTTGGCCTCGTCGGCCCCAGCCGCGTCGCGCGCCTCGCCCAGGTCGGCGAGAAGGGAGTCGACCACGACGAGGCCGCCCCCGAGCACGACAGCAGCGATCGGCACCGGGAGGCTCGTCCTCCGCAGAGCGGTCATGGCGGCCAGCATCACGGCCGACCACGACCCGACCGAGGTCGCGAGGGGCACCGTGGTGCGCTTCCAGGGCTCTTCGGTGTCAGGGATGACGGTGAAGATCTGGAGCCCCGGCCTGTTCAGGAACCAGCCGATGGCGAAGCTGGTGAGGAGGATGGGCGAGCGCTTGGAGGTGTCACCTACCAGGCAGGCGAGCGCTACACCGGTTCCGCGCACCACAGCTCCTGGTCGCACCTTCATCCGCCGCACCTCCCGTCCGATCGTCTCGCGCCGATCGCCGCAGCACAACAGTCAGCCGCACGTCCGTCACTCCCCCGGGCTCCGGCGTACGGGCTCAGCACGTCGTCCCGTCGACGGTGGGGATCCCGGCGTAGAGCCGCTCGAGCATCCGGGTCACGGATGGGGCGCGGCCCTTCACCGGGGTAGCGTCCGCGCTCGCAGCCGCGGTCAGCAGGTGCGCGAGGTCGCGCACCTTCCGGTTGGTGTCCGCCGAGAACGCTCGCAGCAACGCCCACGAGGTGTCCGCGTCGACGCTGTAGAGCTGCATGAGCACGCCCTTCGCCTGCTCGATGACGGCCCGTTGCCCGACGAACTCGGAGACCGCGGAGTCGAGCTCGCCGTTGACCGCGTCCGCGCGCACGTCGGTGATGTCGATCAGGTGCCCGTTGACCACCGGCTCTCCGTCGTCGTCCTCCAGGTGCCCGGCGGCCAGGACGACCTTCTCGGCTCGGGTGGCGGTGATCAGGCGGTGCAGGAACGAGAACGGCTCCTTCTCCTCGACCACCGCTTCGCGTGACTCCCACGCCTTGTCGACGTCATCGGGATGGATGTGCCGCATCACCAGGTCGGTGGTCGGGACGACCGAGCCCGGGTCGAACCCGTGGATGCGGAACATGTTGTCCGACCACCACCACTCGTCGGTCTTCGGCCGGTACGTGTAGCGACCGACCAGGGCAGGGCGCGACGCAGGGTCGTCCCCGCCCGACCTCCGTCCCTCCATGCCCACATGGTGCACCCGCCGGAGGCGCTTCTCAACAGGCAGTTTCGCACCGCTCCAGCGTCCCGCCGAAGGATCTTCAACCCGCCCGAGCCAGGTGACTACGGGCGGCTCCACGCCGGTGGGTCGGGCCAGGGATCCTGGTCCGTGGCGGTCTCCACCGCCCAGGCGATGCCTCGCCGTACGGCGACGACCAGCATCACGGCCGCGCCCAGGGTCGCCAGCACGACCACCTCGTCCTGCGGACGTCCGGTGCCGTCGCTGACGACACCGATGATCCGCCTGAGGCCGCTCGGACGGGAACGGCCGATGCCTGTCATGGGTCCGCCTCTCCCTCGCGCACGCGGTGCGCGGGGCCTCACGCCCGGGTCGACGATGGGCCCCCGACGACGATGCACTCCGGGTCGTTGCAGGCCCTCACCCGCCGAGGGTGAGCTTGACCGTCGGCGCCCCGCGCGCACGCTGTCGCGCCGGTCAGGGAGCATCTCGATCGTGCTCACCCTCCTCGGGTGATGGCGCGACCCCCTCGCTCTCGGTCTGCTGGTGCGTGCCACACCGCTGAGGAGGGAAGAACCATGACCTGGGCCTTCGGGGGACGGTGCTGCGGATGATCTCTGCCGCTGTCCAGGTCGTCTTCTACGCGCTGGCTGCGGCCGCGAGCTTCCTCGTGCTGACCGCGACCTTCATCGTCGTTCGCAGCGCGCGCCCACGCACCAACGGGATCGCGTTCCTGAGCGGCTTCGTGTTCGGCACCGTCATCGCCAGCGCGCTCGGCCTCGCCGTCGGCCAGGCCGCGGTCACCCGGTTCGACTCCCACGAGACGTTCAAGGCCGTGGTCACGGTGGGCCTCGGCCTGGCCCTGCTGGCCGTCGGCGTCCGGACCAGGCTCACGGGTCCGACGAGACCGGAGGCGCGGAGCAGTCGCGCGGCGGCGATCCTCGACGGGCTCAGCAACGTCGGTCCCGCGGCGTCCTCCTCCATGGCCGGGCTCCTCGGCTTCGGAGGGCCCAAGCGGCTTCTGCTCACGTTCATCGCGATGTCCTCGATCACCGACGCCGGGCTCCGCGACGTCGTCGACGGGACCCTGGTGGTGGTGTACCTCGCCGTCTCCACCATGTCCGTCTCGGTGCCGATCGGCATCGTGCTCGTCGCGGGGGAACGGGCCGCGGCCATCCTCGGCCGCGGTCAGTCGTGGCTGAGCGGGCACGCCGCAGCACTTCGCGAGTGGCTCTCCTTCCTGGTCGGCGGTGCTCTTCTGGTCGACGGGCTGTTGCGGCTCCTGCTCTGAGCAGGAGCCGTTGTTCATCCACCTCGGGTGAGGCGCCGCGGCGCGCAGTCGGCTGGTATCGGAGCCGGGCGCGCGCAGGAGGAGATGCCATGGCGAGTCACGAGACCGGGTCCGGCCGCGTGCAGGTGGCGGGCGAGCTGACCCGCGAGAGCTTCCGGCGGCCGTGGGCTGCCCAGCTCGGGGCCTACGTGATGACCGTCCTGGTGATGGTCCCTGCCGTGTGGATCTGCGACTGGGCGCTGCCGGGCTTTCACACGGGTCCGCCGGGCGGCCCGCTCCTGTTCGCCGCGGTCCTGGCACTCGTAGGGCTCGTCCTGCAACCGGTCCTCGTGGGCGCGGCAGTCCGGCTCGGCTGGCTGGGGGTGCTCCTGCTGGCGTTCCTGGGGCAGGCCCTCGTCGTGATGATCGCGGCCCGGTTGCTGCCCATGGTGACCCTCGACGACTACTGGACGGCCCTGGTCGTCGCCATCGTGGTCGGCCTGGTCGGGACCGTCCTGGGCTGGATCGGGAGCGCGGGGACGTCCCAGGTGCTCGTGGGGCGACTGGTGTCGACGCATCGTCGGCGACCCGTCGAGGTCGATGACCCCGACGTGGACGGCGTGCTCTTCGTCCAGATGGACGGGGTCCCGTTCCCGGTGCTCCAGATGGCCGTCTCTGCGGGCACGGTGCCGACGCTGACCCGGTGGATCCGGTCGGGCAGCCACACCATGACGGAGTGGACCCCCAAGCTGCCGGCGACGACCCCGGCGAGCCAGATGGGCATCCTGCACGGAGTCATCGACGGGATACCCGCCTTCCGCTGGTACGACCGGGCTCGGGACAAGGTGATGGTGGCGAACAAGCCCGCCGACGCCGCGGTGATCGAGACCGACCTGTCCACCGGTCGGGGGCTGCTGGTCGACGACGGCGTCAGCATCAGCAACCTCTTCACCGGCGACGCGCCTGCAGCGGTGCTGACGATGAGTCGACGTGTCCGCGGCGGTGAGCTCGCCCAACGGGCGGTCGCCAACTTCGTGATGAACCCGTCGGGGTTGACCAGGGCGCTGTCCCGCTCGGTGTCCGAGCTGACCCGGGACCGGTTCCAGGCCAAGCGGGCGGTGCGGCGCGACGTGCAGCCACGGTGCGAGCGCACCTGGGAGACCGCGCTGCTGAGGGCGGTCACCAACGGTGCGTTGCGCGACCTCAACACCATCCTGGTGGCCCAGCACATGCTCCGCGGCACCCGGTCGATCTACGTGGACTACGTCGACTACGACGAGATCGCCCACCACGCCGGCATGCTGCGCCCCGAGAGCCTGGAGGCGCTCGAGGCGGTCGACGCCGTGCTGCACCAGCTGGAGCTCGTGGCGGCAGCGGCGCCGCGGCGCTACCGCTTCGTGGTCCTCTCCGACCACGGCCAGTCCCAGGGTGCCGTCTTCGCCGACCGCTACGGCGAGGACCTGGCGGCGCTGGTGGCCCGCCTGGCCGACAGCGAGGTGGCCGCGTCCGACGACAGCATCGAGGGCTGGGGACGGACGCAGGCCCTCGTCGACGAGCTCGCCTCGGCGGGCAACGTGAGCGGACGCGGGATGACCAGCGCCTCACGGGCGATGGACAAGCGCGGCCGCAACCAGCCCGAGCAGGTGAGCCCCGGGGACACCTCCGCCCGGTCCGCCGACCGGGGCGCCACCGGCGCCGAGACCTTCCACGTCTTCGGTTCGGGCAACCTGGGACTCATCTACGTACGGGGCGAGAAGACACGGCTCGACCGCACCGAGCTCCACCGCCGCTTCCCCCACCTGGTCGACGGCCTGGCGTCGCACCCCGGCGTGGGCTTCGTCGTCGTGATGGACCAGGACGGGCCGATCGCGCTGGGCAACCGCGGCTCGCGTCGGCTCGACGACGGTCACGTCGAAGGCGAGGACCCGCTCGCGCCGTTCGGGATCCACGCGCCGGAGTTCGTCACCCGCGTCGCCCACCGCCCCGAGGCCCCCGACATCTACGTCAACAGCCTCGTCGACCCGGGCACCGAGGAGGTTGCCGCCTTCGAGGGGTTGGTGGGGTGCCACGGCGGTCTGGGCGGATGGCAGGACCGGGCCATGGTGGTGGTCCCCGTCGACGTCCCGTTCCCGACCGACCGCATCATCGGTGCCGACGCCATGCACGTGGCGCTGTGCGGGATCCTGCGCCACTGCGGACACCGCGAGGGCGTCGCGTACGACGGCGCTCCGCCTGTCCGCCTCACCGAGCCCTGACCGGCTGCGCCCCGTCGGACCTGCGTCACCCCTCGTGGGTGACCCCGGGCGGAGCGCCCGTTCCTATCGTGACCACATGCCGTTGGTTCCCGCGGACAGCTCTCGCACTGCCGACGACGTCGGCGGTGCCACCGCGGGCGGGCTGCCCCGCTCGATCGTCGTCCTGCTCGGCATCGCCGGAGTGGTGGCGATGGGCGTCGGCATCAAGGCGGCTGCCGGGATAGTCGCGCCGTCGGTGCTGGCCCTCGTGCTCACGATCGCGGTGCTGCCCGTCGGTCGGTGGGCGCGCAGCCACGGCTGGCCGGGCTGGCTGGCGACGCTGGGGGCCCTCGTCGCGGCCTACGTGATCCTGCTGGTCATGGTCGTCGGCCTCGTCGTCTGCCTGATCAAGTTCGCGGACCTGCTCCCGACGTACGCCGCGGAGACCAAGGACCTCACCAAGGACGTCGAGAGCGGCCTGTCGCAGGTCGGCCTGAGCACGAGCGCGACGGGCGATGCCCTGTCGAAGGTGGACCTGTCGAAGCTCGCGGAGACGCTGGGCAACCTGATCTCGGGCATCCTCGGAGCGCTCGGCGACCTGTTCTTCCTCGTCACCCTGATGTTCTTCTTCGTGGTCGCCGTCCCGGGCTTCGCACCGCGCACCGCCGCCCTTCGAGGCACCAAGCCCGCCCTGACGGCCGCCCTGGGCAAGTTCGTCCGGGGCTCGCAGACCTACCTGCTGATGACCGCCCTGTTCGGGGCCATCGTCGGCGTGCTCGACGCCGGAGCGCTGTGGCTCCTGGGCGTCCCCCTGCCGCTGGTGTGGGGCTTCTTCTCGTTCCTCACGAACTTCATCCCCAACATCGGCTTCGTCATCGGCGTCATCCCGCCGGCCTTCCTGGCGCTGCTCGACGGCGGCTGGGAGGCGATGCTGTGGGTGATCGTGGCCTACTCGCTCCTCAACGTCACGATCCAGACGTTCATCCAGCCGCGCATCGTCGGGAACTCGGTCGGCCTGAGCGCCGAGATCACCTTCATGTCGCTCGTCGTCTGGACGTACCTGCTCGGCGCGCTCGGCGCGCTCCTCGCCGTGCCCATGACGCTGCTCCTCCGAGCCATCTTCATCGATGCCGACGAGCGCGCGTCCTGGGTGGCCCCGCTGATCGATGCGCAGGTCGCGGAGGAGAAACCCGTCGTCGTCGATCGACCACCCGACGACTGACGCCCGGGCGTCGCGACTACCTGCCCTTGGGCACCGTGACGCTCGAGCGCGAGACCGCGGGCTGCACGAGGTCGGTCCCGGCGTAGCGCACGACCACGGGCTTCGTGCCCGGCCGGACGTCACGCACGACCAGGCGCGCCCTCCCGTCGACGACCTGGCCCTCGACCGTCCGTCCACCGACGCTGACGGTGATCGCACCGACCGGCTTCGGCGCACCGAGGGCCTTGACGCGGATGTCGACGGCCACGCGCGCCCGCTTCGCCTCGGTGCGGACCCGCACCTCGGGAACCGTGGTGACGGGGGACGCCACGGCGAGGGCCTCGGTCGTGGCGCGGAAGTTGCGTCGGTTCCACGTGACCTCGACGGACAGGCCGTGGCCCATGTCCCCCCGACGGACCGTGTAGGTGGGGTGCGTGGCCTTGGCGACGCGTCGACCGTCACGCAGCCACTGGTACGACGCCGTGGCGCCGGCCTGCCGGACGCGGCCGGTCCTCACGACGAGGCGGCCCCCCACCTGGGCGGGACCCTTGACCCGGGACGGCCGGACCAGCGTCACCGGCTTGGCGGCGACGGGCGCGGTCTCCGGTGCGGACTGCCTGGACTTCTTGTAGCCCTTCGCGCTGGCGATGACGCGCGCGCTGATCTTCTTGCCGATCTGCTCGCGGGTGAGGGTCAACGACGCCCCGGTCGCACCGGCCAGGGGGGCACCGTCGGCGTACCACTGGGTCTTGGCCTTGGTGGGCTGCGGCGCCCACGCCGTCGGGGTGAGCGAGAGGGTCGTGCCGACCTCCGGGGCGCCCTGGATCGTCGGCGCCTGCGCCTTCTGGAAGGTCCCGGGTGCGACGGGGGCGGTGGCGAGCGCCGCCGCGCCGGGGGTGTAGCCGCTCAGCTGGGCGGTCACCTCGGCGGTCAGGGCCTTGCCCTTGACGTCGGGCGTGGGCACGTAGCTGGGGCCCGTGGCCCCGGGGATCTCGGCACCGTCGGCGAGCCAGCGGTAGGTGATGCTGGTGGGGGCCGGGGTCCACGCCCCGGCGGCCACCTCCAGCGGCGCGCCGACCATCGGCGAGCCTGCGATGGTGGGGGGCGACGTGGGCTGGACCACGCGGTCGTTGAAGTGGATGAACCCGCTCGGCCAGCCACCGCCGGTCTTGGTGATGCGCCGCCAGTAGAAGTCGCCGCCCCAGTAGTCCTCCGACACGACGATCTCCGTCTCGGAGATGACCTGCTCCACGTAGGCGACGTGGCCGGCCGAGCCCGCCGGCGTCACGTTCGGCTTGTACCAGGCGATCGACCCCACCGTGGGGACCTGGTCGGTGATGGCTGCCATCGCCACGCCCCAGTTCGAGGCGTTGCCGCTGCCCTCCCACGGACGGACGTCCGGCATGCCCGACTGGATGAGTCGGTACGCCACGTAGTTGGTGCAGTTGTGCCCGGCGAACATGCGCCAGTACATCGTCGAGGACGCCTGCCGGTAGCCGCCGTTGCCGTAGCCGGCGGCCTCGCAGCCCTGGTAGCCGGTGCACAGGTAGGTCGAGGACGCGAGGCTCATCCGGCCCGCGGTGGTCGGCATGACGAGCACCAGGAGGACGAGGACCCCGGTGAGCAGCTTCGCCGTGCCGACGGCACGCCGGACGGCGCCTCGGAGCGGGGCCGAGCGGCGCTGTGGCGCGTGGGGTTCGTGTGACTGTTGGTGCACGAGAAGCGATCGTATGGGGGAAAAGTCAAGCCCGCCACGCCGATGAGTGAACATCAATCATGTAATTCTCGGCGGCCCGCTGGCCCATGACCGGGCTGACGACCCGTGTCCGCCCTCCCACCGCCCCAGGGGTGAGGTGATGTATCACCGTGCCCCGGACCACCACCTCCCGGGCAGACCGAGTGCGTGGGGCCTCGGTCGAGGCCCTGCCGGCTCGCGCTGTGACGCGACGCCGGCAGGGCCGCTTCCGGGCGAGCAGGAGCGGGCGACCACACCCCCGTGGCGGTCGCCCGCTGCCCTCCCCCTCCGGAGTCACTCCTCCGGGAGACCGTGCCCGCGTGCGGCGTAGAGCTCGAGCACCGTCTCGCGCGGGATGACGCCGCAGCGGTCCGCCCAGGACTGCCACGCCTCGTCGAGGGTCGCCACGAGGTCCGGGTGCGCCGACGCCAGGTCGTCCAGCTCGGTGCGGTCGGCCTCGATGTCGTAGAGCTCCCACGGCCCGCGGTGCTTCCGGACCAGCTTCCAGCGGCCACGTCGTACGGCGCAGTTGCCCTCGTGCTCCCAGAAGAGGTCGCGCTCGCCGCCGTCGGGCTCGCCGCGGAGCGCGGACAGCAGGCTCACGCCCTCCACGGCCGGCACGTCGTGTCCGTCGCGCTGCGCCGGGTAGCCGGCGCGGGCCGCGTCGGCGATGGTGGGCAGCACGTCGACGAGCTGGCTCGGGACCCGGCACAGCGACCCGTCGGTCGGCAGCCCCGCCGGCCAGTGGGCGATGAACGGGGTGGAGATCCCGCCCTCGTGCACCCAGTGCTTGTACTCCCGGAACGGCGTGTTGGAGAGGTTGGCCCACGACCGCCCGTAGGACATGTACGTCGACTCGGGCCCGGGACGGAGCGCGGGGTCGTTGCCCGGCACCACCGGGTCGCCCTCGCGCGTCGTCTCCTGCAGCGGCACGAAGGCGGTCACGAACTCGCGGGCGCCCTCCCCCGGCGGCATCTCCTCGGCGCACCCGCCGTTGTCGGAGAGGAACACCACCAGCGTGTTGTCGAGACGGCCGGAGGCCTCGAGCTGGTCGAGGACCCGGCCGATCCCCTGGTCCATCCGGTCGACCTGGGCGGCGTACGTCGCCATGCGGGAGGCCTCCCACTCGCGGTCGACGACCTCCTCCCACGCCGGCACGCGCTCGTCGCGCGGCGTGAGCGGCCACGTCGCGTCGATGATCCCCTCCTTGACGAGCCGCTCGAGCCGCTCCTCGCGCAGCTGGTCCCAGCCCGCGTCGAAGCGACCCGCGTAGGACGCGATGTCCTCCTCGTGCGCGTGCAGCGGCCAGTGCGGCGCGGTGTAGGACAGGAAGAGGAAGAACGGGTCGTCGCCGCGCTCCCGCTCGTGCTCGTCGAGGAACTGCACCGCGGTGTCGGAGATCGCGTCGGTGTAGAACCAGCCGCTCTTCTCCGCCTCGTGCTCGATGTTGGTCTCCTGCCGCACCAGCGTGCGCGGGCGGTAGAACGAGCCCGCTCCCTCGAGCGTCCCGAAGAACCGGTCGAAGCCGCGCCGGGTGGGCCACGCGGCGTTGGGGGTGTCCATGTCGACGGCGAGGTGCCACTTGCCCGAGAGGTAGGTGGCGTAGCCGGCGTCGCGGCACACCTCGGCCACGGTGGCGCACTCCTCGCTGAGGTTGCCCGGGTAGCCGTCGGGGGCGTCGTCGAAGTTGAGGATGCCGATCCCCACCTGGTGGGGGTGCAGGCCGGTCATCAGCGACGCACGCGACGGGCTGCAACGGGCGGTGTTGTAGAACTGCGTCATCCGGACGCCACCCGCCGCCAGGCGGTCCAGCGACGGCGTGCGGATCTCGCCGCCGTAGGAGGCGATGTCGGAGAAGCCCATGTCGTCGGCCAGGATCAGCAGGACGTCCGGGCGGGCGTCGGGAGCCGTCATCGCGGCGACCCCGCACCGGTGAGCGCCGGGTCGGGCGTGGCGTCGTACGCGCTCGCGTCACGCAGGTCGCGGCGGTGGGTCTCGGGCAGGAAGTACACCGAGACGAGCGAGATCGCGGCCATCGCCATCACGTAGATCGCCACCGGCCACACCGAGCCGCTCCACGCGCTCACCAGCGAGGTCCCGATGAGCGGGGCGACGGCGCCGGTCGGGATGACGCCGATCTGGTAGACCGCGCTCATGCCGGAGTAGCGCACGCGGGTCGGGAACACCTCGGCGAACATCGCGCCCTCGGGACCGAACATGATGCAGGCGGCCAGGCCCCATCCGACGACGACGCCGAGGGTGATCAGCACGGCGTTCTCGGTGTTGACCAGCGCGAAGATCGGCACGGCGCTGACCAGCGCGAGCCCGGCGCCGGTCGCGAAGACGGGACGCCGCCCGAAGCGGTCCGAGAGGCGGCCGGCGGCCAGGATCGCCACGAAGCCGACGACGGACGCGACCAGCAGCGCGTCGAGGACCACCGACGCCGCGAGGCCGAGCACGGTGACGGTGTAGGTGACGAGGAAGGCGTTGTAGATGTTGAACGTGACGCTCTCGCTCACCCGGGCGCCCATCGCCAGCAGGGTGACCTTGGGGTACTTGCGGAACACCTCGAGGAGCGGGAGCGCGACCGTGGCGTCGGCCTCCTCGATCTCCTTGAACGCCGGCGGCTCGTCGATCTTGAGCCGGATCACCAGACCCACCGCGACCAGGACGATCGAGACGAGGAAGGGCACGCGCCAGCCCCACGACTGGAACGCCTCCTCGGGCAGCCGGGTCACCGCGGTCACCGCGAGGGTGGAGGTCAGCAGGCCGATCGGCACACCGAGCTGGGGCCACGACGAGAACCAGCCGCGGCGGTCGTCGGGTGCGTGCTCGACGCACAGCAGGACGGCGCCGCCCCACTCGCCGCCCAGGCCGATGCCCTGCAGCATCCGCAGGAGGAGCAGCAGCATGGGCGCCCAGATGCCGATGCTCTCGTAGGTGGGCAGCAGGCCCATGGCGAAGGTCGACAGACCCATGATCAGCATGGTCAGCACGAGCATCTTCTTGCGCCCGACACGGTCGCCGAAGTGGCCGAAGATGAAGCCACCGAGCGGCCGCGTGACGAAGCCGGCGGCGAAGGTCGCGAAGGCGATCATGGTGCCGACCAGCGGGTCGAAGGTCGGGAAGAACTGGCTGTTGAAGACGAGCGCGGCCATGGTCCCGTAGAGGAAGAAGTCGTACCACTCGACGACCGAGCCCAGCAGGCTCGCGCCCGCCACGCGTCGGATCTCGGCCCCGTCCCGTCCGGTGTCCGGTCCGGCGGCTGCCGTGGTGCCCGGCTGCGACATGTCATCTCCTTGCGTCGTGTCCCGATCAATGGGACAGTGCTCCCTGTATCGGGACACCGCGGACAGTGTTCGGGTGCCTGGCGGCACGTGTCAAGGAGTGCCTGCCATCCCCTGCCACCGACCGAGGAGTGCCCGCATGGACCTGTCACCCGTCCCGGCGAGTCGCGTGGAGGAGCGCGGGACGCTGCGTCGCGCGGTCGCCGTGCTCGACCTGCTCGCCGCCGACACCGCCCCGCCGAGCGTGCGGGCGATCGCCGAGCGCACCGGGCTCTCCAAGTCGGCCGTCCAGCGGATCCTGGTCGAGCTCGAGTCCGTCGACCTCGCGGTGCGGGACCCGGCGACCAGGCGCTACGGCCTCGGTCCGCGCACCCTCGCGCTCGGATCGGCGTACCAGCGCGGGCTCAGCCTCCACGCCGCCGCGATCGGGCCCATGACGGACCTCGCCGCCGAGGTGGGCGAGACCGTGGGCCTGTCCGTGGGGCACGGCGACCGGCTGATCCACGTCGAGCAGGTGGAGCCCGAGCGCCGGCTCAGCGCACGCTTCCACGTCGGGCGTCCGCTGCCGCTGTGGTTCGGCGCGCCCGCGCGCCTGCTGCTCGCCGCCCGTCCCCCCGAGGAGATCGAGCGAGTGCTCGACGACCGTGAGCACACCGACATCGCGCCGGTGAACCCACCAGCGGCGGAGGAGCTGCGCCGCCAGGTCGAGGAGGTGCGGCACACGGGCCACGCGCGCGCGTTCGAGGAGACCATCGAGGGGGTGCACACCATGTCGGTGGTCGTGCGCGGCGCGGGCGGCGCGCTGGCAGCGGTGCTGTCCATCACCGCTCCCGCGGAGCGGCTGCCCGACGAGCGGATGGACGAGCTGCTGCCCCAGCTCCAGGACGCGGCTGCCCGGATCTCCGGGCGCCTGGGCCACCGCCCGGCCTGACGAGGCCGGCTAGAACTCGTAGCCGAACTCGCGGATGGTCCGCGCGAAGCGCTCCGCCACGATCTCGGCGTCGCCGGGGCCGTAGAGCTCGCGGTAGTGCGGGCCGCTCCCCTGCTTCGCATGGGGCAGGTCGAGCTCGATGCCGAGGCGGGCGGAGACGTCCGCGACCGCGTCCGGCAGCTCCTCGTAGCGGTACACCCGGTCGACGACGACGCGGCCGTCGAGGCGGTAGAGCCGCTCGTTGAGGGCGAGCCGCTCCATCCGCTTCGGGGTCCGGACGAACTCCGCGAAGGTCTTGGTGAAGGTGGGCTTGCGGGCGCTGTAGCGGTAGGACGAGGCGACCACGTCGAAGGGGTTCCGCTCCACCGCGAAGGTGAAGTAGGCGTCCCACGTCTCGCGCCCGATCACCTCGATGACGCGACGGGCGCCCATGTGGGCGTACGAGCTGGGCTCGGTGTCGTCGTTCTGGGGTCCCACTCCCCCGGCGGCGGCGCGCAGCTCCTCGTCCTCGGGGCTGATCCGGGTGACGACGTCGGTCGGCCCGCAGTGGCGCGACAGCGCGATCTCGAGGCTGGTGCCGGCGGTCTTGCGGGTCTTGACGAAGACGAAGCGGTGGCGGTGCGAGGCGATCACGAGCTCACGCCTGGTCGTCCTCGTCGGCCAGCTCCTCGCCGTGCGTGCCGGGTCGCGGCGCCCACGGCAGCTCCTTGGCCGGTCGGATGACGATCAGCTTGTCGCCGCGGGCCAGCAGCGAGACGACGGGGTCGAAGTAGCGGTAGACCTTCTCGTCGCGCACGACCGCGATGACCTGGTCGGGCAGCCGCTGCGGCTGCTTGCCCACCTCGGCGACCAGCAGCTCGCGCTCGGCGACCTCGAGTCCCTCGCCGTAGGTCATCAGGTCCTCCATCACCGAGCCGAGCATCGGCGACATCGACGACAGGCCGAGCAGGCGGCCGACGGCGTCGGAGGAGGTGATCACCGAGTTGGCGCCCGACTGGCGCATCAGCGGCACGTTCTCGTGCTCGCGCACCGACGCGACGATCCAGGCGTCCGGGTTGAGCTGGCGCACGGTGAGGGTGACCAGCACGTTGGAGTCGTCGCGGTCGGTGGTGATGATGACGTGGGTCGCCTTCTCGACGCCGGCCTGGCGCAGCACCCCGCGCCGCGTGGCGTCGCCGGCGATGCCCGACGAGCCGGTCGCGGTTGGCCTCCTCCATCGCCACGACCTCGGGGTCGACGACGACGATCGACTCGCGGGCGTAGCCGTTGCTGACGAGGGTGTCGATCGCGCTGCGGCCCTTGGTGCCGTAGCCGACCACGACGACGTGCTTCTCCATCTTCTTCTTCCTCCACCGGGCGACCCGGAACATCTCGCGTCCCTGCGAGGCGAGGACCTCGAGGGTGGTGCCGATCAGCAGCACCAGGAAGGCGATGCGAAGCGGGCGTGATCACCAGGGCGTTGACCAGCCGGGCCTGCTCCGACTCCGGGGCGATGTCGCCGTAGCCGGTCGTGCTGAGCGTGACGGTCGTGTAGTAGAACGAGTCGAGCAGCGTCAGGTCGCGGCCGGGGTGGGCGTTGTCGTTGTAGCCCTCGCGGTCGAGGTAGACGAGCAGGACGGTGCCGAAGAGGATCGCGGCGGCCAGGAGGAGCCGCCGCCCGAGCTCCCACCACGGCGACCGCTCGGTCTCCGGGAGGGAGACCCGCCCCACGCTGGGGTGGACGCTGTCGGCACGCACGGTCAGGAGTCTCGCACGCTGATGCGCTCGCGCAGCCGCTGCACCAGCTCCAGCCGGGCCCGCGTCGTGCTCTTCTGCGGGAAGACCGTGTCGAAGGCGGCATTGACCGCGGCCCCGATCAGCACGGCGAGTGCGAGCAGGTAGAGCCACAGCAGCACCGCGATCGGTGCCGCCAGTGGTCCGTAGATCGAGCGCGACTCGGCCGCGGTGACCGTGAGCACCCAGCGGAGGGTGTAGGACCCGGCGATCCAGCAGAAGAGGGCGAACACCGCACCGGGCAGGTTGAAGCTCCAGTTGGTCCGCACCGGCACGGACACGTGGTAGAGCGTGGCCAGGAAGCAGATGCACACCACGAGCACGACCGGCCAGTAGAGGCTGTTGACGAAGTCGAGCCGTTCCGGCAGGACCCGGTCCACCAGGGAAGGTCCTGCGACCACCAGCGGGATGCTCACCGCGCCGGTCACCATCGCCAGCGCGTAGAGCACGAACGACAGGGCGCGGGTGGCGACGATCCCCCGGTGGCCGCCCAGGCCGTGCATGATCGTGATGGTGTCGACGAAGACGTTGAGCGCGCGGGAGCCCGACCAGAGGGCGAGGACGAACCCGATCGAGATGACGTCGTAGCGGCCGCCGTCGAGCACCTCCTGCAGGGTCGGCGCGATGATCCGGTCGACGGCCCGGTCGGTGAGCGCCTGGCGGGAGATCTCGAGGACGGCGTTGCTCACGTCCTCGACCTGCGTCGCGGTGAACCGCTCGCTGACGAAGCCCACCGCGCCGGCGAGCGCGAAGATGAGCGGCGGGACGGACAGCACGGCGAAGAAGGCGGCCTCGGCGGCGAGCCCGGTCACCCGGTGCCGCAGGCACGACCCGACGGTCGTGACGATGATGCGCCAGAGGTGCTCGCGCCAGCGCCGCAGCAGCACCTCTGCCCGGCGCGGGGCGGGGGTGTCCTCGCGCGCCTCGACCATGTCGGCCACGCTATCCAGAGGGTGCGCCGATGGACCGCACCTGCGCGGCGGTTCGACCCGCGACGTGGTCCTCGTCACCCGCTGTCCGGGCGGGCTCTACCGTGACTCCATGAATGACCGGCCCACCGTCGACGCCCGCACCGCGACCAACCAGGCGCCCGCCCTCGTCGGGCACAACGTCGTCACCTCCGACCTCGCCCTCACCGAGGCGCTGGTCCGCCACGGGTCGGCGTCGCTCGTCGACGAGCTCACACCGCTCGGCGCCGAGGCGGGCACCGAGGAGGCCCGCGAGCACGGGATGCTGGCCAACCGTCACCACCCCGAGCTGGTGTCGTACGACCGCTGGGGCAACCGCGTCGACGAGGTGGAGTTCCACCCGTCGTGGCACTGGCTCATGGAGCGCGCGGTCGGCCACGGGCTGCAGGCCGCACCGTGGGAGCAGCAGGAGGCCGGCGACCCGCACGCCCACCTGCGGCGCGCGGCCGGCTTCCTCGCCTGGTCGCAGACCGAGCCGGGGCACGGGTGCCCGATCTCGATGACGTACGCCGCCGTGCCGGCGCTGCGGGCCGACGAGGCCGTCGCCAAGGAGTGGGCGCCGCTGCTGGCCGCCCGGTCCTACGACCCCGGCGTGCGCAGCCGGGCGACCAAGACCGGGGCGCTGGCCGGGATGGGCATGACCGAGAAGCAGGGCGGCTCCGACGTCCGCGCCAACCAGACCCGCGCGACGCCCACGACGGACGACGGGTGGTACCGCCTCGACGGCCACAAGTGGTTCACCTCCGCCCCGATGAACGACGTCTTCCTCGTGCTGGCGCAGGCCGACGGCGGGATGACGTGCTTCGTCGTCCCGCGGGTGCTCGACGACGGCACCCGCAACCGGATCGACGTGGTGCGGCTCAAGGACAAGCTCGGCAACCGGTCCAACGCGTCGAGCGAGCTCGAGCTCACCGGCACGCTCGCCCAGCGCCTCGGCGACGAGGGCCGCGGCGTCCGGACGATCATCGAGATGGTCGCCGCCACCCGCCTCGACTGCGTCCTCGGGTCGGCGGCGCTCATGCGCCATGCGCTGGCCGAGGCGTCGTGGCACGTCGCCCACCGCTCGGCGTTCGGCGGCCTGCTGGTCGACAAGCCGCTCATGCAGAACGTCGTCGCCGACCTGGCCGTGGAGTCGGAGGCCGCGACCGCCCTCGCGATGCGTCTCGCCGCCGCCGTCGACCGGCCCGGTGACCCGCACGAGGTCGCGCTGCGACGCATCGCGCTGCCGCTCGCGAAGTTCTGGGTGTGCAAGCGCACCCCGGCGATGGTCGCCGAGGCGCTGGAGTGCCTCGGCGGCAACGGCTACGTCGAGGACTCCGGGCTCCCCCTGATGTTCCGCGAGTCGCCCCTCAACTCGATCTGGGAGGGGTCGGGCAACGTCAACGCCCTCGACGTGCTGCGCGCTCTGGGCCGCGAGCCGGAGGTGCTGCAGGCCTGGATCACCGAGGTCGGCGCCGCCCGCGGGGCCGACAGCCGGCTGGACCGGGCGGTCGACGACACGCTCGCCCTCCTCGGCGAGGGCGCCGGGCTCGAGGCAGGGGCGCGCCGACTGGCCGGCCGGATGGCCGCCTGCCTGCAGGGCTCGCTGCTCGTGCGGTTCGCGCCCGCCGAGGTCGCCGACGCGTTCTGCGGCAGCCGGTTCGGGACGTCGTACGGCGGCACGTTCGGGATGCTGGACAGCGGGTCGCTCCGCGAGGTCGTGGACCGGGCGACACCCCGGCCCTGAACGCGCACGACACGGGGCTCACGACCCGGCCGGTCGGCGGCTGAGTGGTCCACACCAGTCGGCAGCCTGTCCCGCAGGCTCGTCGCATCTTCGTCGAAGTCCTGCCCCACCCTCGTCCGAGCCTGGTCCGAGACGGTGTGCGTCCGCCGCTCCCGGCCTACGGTCGCCGCACCCACACGGTGTGGGTCATGCCTGTGGGGAGGTGGGGGATGACGAAGCTCTCCAGCACGATGCTCAGCGTGGGGACGCTGCTGCGGCGCGCCGAGGACACCGGTGCCGAGGTGAGCGTCCTGGTCGCGAGCAGCTGGCTCGAGGGACGGGTGATCGGCTGCGACGGCCTGGGCGCGGTGCTCGACGACGGGGACGAACAGGCGCTGGTGCGGCTCGACGCGATCACGGCGGTGAGGTTCCGCCGCGCCCAGATGGAGCACCCCGACAGCCCCGACGCCCCGACGCCCGCTCGCACGGGGCGGCCGGACGCGGTCCGATCGAGGCCGGCCCGGTGACGGTGCCGCACCCTTCGCGCGGCGAGCAGTCCCTCGAGATGCTGCAGGGGCTCAGCGCAAGGCCGCGCTGACGACCTCCCGCGCCTCGTCCTGCACCTGGGCCAGGTGGTCGGGTCCGCGGAACGACTCGGCGTAGATCTTGTAGACGTCCTCGGTGCCGCTCGGGCGGGCGGCGAACCACGCCGACTCGGTCGTCACCTTGAGCCCGCCGATCTTCGCACCGTTGCCGGGCGCCTCGGTGAGCTTGCCGGTGATCTCCTCCCCCGCCAGCGTCGTCGCCGCCACGTCGTCGGGCGACAGCGCGGCGAGCTTCGCCTTCTGCTCGCGGTCGGCCGGGGCGTCGATGCGGGCGTACGCCGGGTCGCCGTGCTGGGCGACCAGCTCGGCGTAGTGCTGGCTCGGCGTGCGCCCGGTCGCACCGAGGATCTCGCTGGCCAGCAGCGCGAGCAGCAGGCCGTCCTTGTCGGTGGTCCAGGTGGAGCCGTCGCGCCGCAGGAAGGAGGCGCCCGCCGACTCCTCGCCGCCGAAGCCGAAGGAGCCGTCCATCAGTCCCGGCACGAACCACTTGAAGCCGACCGGCACCTCGACCAGCGGCTTGCCGATCGACTCGGCGACGCGGTCGATCATCGAGCTCGACACCAGGGTCTTGCCGATGCGCGTGTCCTCGGACCACCCCGGGCGCGCCCCGCCGAACAGGTGGGCGATGGCGACGGCGAGGAAGTGGTTGGGGTTCATCAGGCCGGCGTCCGGCGTGACGATGCCGTGCCGGTCGGCGTCGGCGTCGTTGCCGGTCGCGATGGCGTACTCGTCCTTGCGGCTCACCAGCGACGCCATGGCGTAGGGCGAGGAGCAGTCCATGCGGATCTTGCCGTCCCAGTCGAGCGTCATGAAGCGCCACGTCGGGTCGACCAGCGGGTTGACGACCGTCAGGTCGAGCCGGTGCCGCTCGGCGATCTCGCCCCAGTAGGCGACGCTCGCGCCGCCCAGCGGGTCGGCGCCGATCCGCACCCCGGCGTCGCGGATCGCGTCGAGGTCGAGCACCGACGGCAGGTCGTCGACGTAGGTGCCGAGGAAGTCGTAGGACCCGACCTCCGCGCGCGCCTTGGCGAACGACACCCGGCGGACACCCGCGATGTTGCCGCGGATGAGCTCGTTGGCCCGGGCCGCGATCACGCTGGTGGCGTCGGAGTCGGCCGGGCCGCCGTGGGGCGGGTTGTACTTGAACCCGCCGTCCTGGGGCGGGTTGTGCGAGGGCGTGACGACGATGCCGTCGGCGAGCCCGGCCCCGGTCGTACGTCCCTGGTTGGCGCGCAGGATCGCGTGGCTGACCGCAGGGGTGGGGGTGAAGCCGTCGCGGTCGTCGACCAGCACCGTGACGTCGTTGGCGACGAGCACCTCCAGCGCCGTGGCCCAGGCGGGCTCGGACAGCGCGTGGGTGTCACGACCGACGAACAGCGGGCCGTCGTAGCCCTGCTCCTTGCGGTAGTCGCAGATCGCCTGCGTGGTCGCGGCGATGTGCACCTCGTTGAAGGAGGTGGTGAGCGAGGTGCCGCGGTGGCCGCTGGTGCCGAAGGCGACCTGCTGGGCGACGTCGTCGGGATCGGGCTCGAGGTCGAAGTAGGCCGTCACGAGGTGGGAGACGTCCACCAGGTCCTCGGTGCGGGCGGGTTGTCCGGCTCTCTCGTGGGTGGCCATGGGCCCATCTTGGCGGGTCACGCCGTGGGTTGGGCAAGACCCCCGGCACGTCCTTCCATCCTTGGTGGTCACAGATGTGCGGAGATGGCCCGAGAAAGTCCCGTGTCGGCTGTCGATCCGGGTGGTGCCGGTCCGTCAGAGTGGTGAGGCCGCAGCCGCGGTCCGCGACCCGAAGGAGTCACCGGCGATGAGCCGCTACCTGATCCTGCTGCCCGCCCCCGAGGCCGACTGGGCCGACCTGCCGCCCGAGGAGCACGCGAAGGGACACCGCTCCCACCAGGAGTTCCAGCGGGACCTCGAGGCCGAGGGGCACACCCTCGTGACCGTCAGCCCGCTCGAGCCCTCGGCGCAGGCGACGTCGATGCGCCCCGACGGCGCGGGCGGCGCACTCGTGACCGACGGGCCGTTCAGCGAGACCGCCGAGCAGGTGGTCGGCTTCTACCTCGTCGACTCGGAGGACGAGGCCGGCCTGAGGGCCGCCTGCCGAGCGCTTCGCTGCGCGCGGCGAACACATCGAGTTCCGCCGGTTGGCGGAGTGAGGAGACGACCATGACCGGCGACACGAGCGAGGAGGGAACGTCATGAAGTACCTGGTGCTGCTGATCGGGGACGGTGCGGAGAAGCCGTGGTCCGAGCAGACGGAGGAGGAGCAGGGAGCCGCGATGGCGAAGTTCGGTGCGTTCGGCGCCGCCTGCGACGCGCGCGACGGCGTCCAGATCCTCGCCGGCGAGGCGTTGAGCGGCCCACGCGACGCCACCGTGATGCGCACGACCGACGGCAGGGTCCACCTGAGCGACGGTCCCTACGCCGAGGTCATCGAGGGGATGGGCGGCTTCTACCTGCTCGAGGCCCCCGACCTGGACGTCGTCGTGGAGCTGCTGCGGGTGCTGCCGCCGTACGACATCCAGATCCACCCGACGGTGGACGTGGAGCTCTGAGCGAGCGCGTGGGCGACGCCTCGGCGGACCTCGAGCGGGTCGTGCGCGAGGAGTGGGGCCGACTCGTGGCCCTCCTCCTCGCGCAGTTCCGTCGCCTCGACCTCGTCGAGGACGCGCTGGGCGACGCCGTCGAGGCGGCCAGCCGCACCTGGCCAGCGGACGGTGTGCCCGCCAACCCACCGGCGTGGCTGATGACTGCTGCCCGTCGACGGGTGCTCGACCGGCTGCGCACCGAGGACGTCGCCCGGCGCAAGGAGCCGCTGCTGCTCCTCGACGCCGAGCAGCACCAGGAGGGAGCCCGCAGCATGGCCGATGCCGGCAGCCTGGTCGAGGACGACGTGCTGCGACTGGTGCTCATGTGCGCGCACCCGGCGCTGGCGCCCGAGGCGGCCAGCGCGTTGAGCCTGCGGCTGGTCCTCGGCGTGCCGACGGCCGACATCGCCCGGCTGTTCCTCGTGCCCGAGCCGACGATGGCCGCGCGGATCACGCGTGCCAAGAAGCGCATCGTGGGGGCCGGCATCCCCTTCGCCGTTCCCGACGCCGGCGCGCTGCCCGAACGCCTCGAGGTCGTGGCGCAGACCGCCTACCTCACCTTCACCGCCGGCTACGCCCCCGGCACCGGGCCCGACCTGCTGCGCGCCGACCAGTCCGGGGAGGCGATCCGCCTCGTGCGCGTCGTCCTCGGCCTGCGTCCGGACGAGCCGGCGCTCGTGGCGCTGCTCGCGCTGATGCTGCTCCACCACTCCCGGCGCGACGCCCGGGTCGATGACGGTCGGCTGGTCCTCCTCGCCGACCAGGACCGCACCCGGTGGCACCACGACGAGATCGCCGAGGCGACCCGGCTGCTCGCCCGGCCGCACCTGTCCGGACCGCTGACCCCGCTGGCGGCGTCGTACGTCCTGCAGGCGCGGATCGCCGCCGAGCACGCCACGTCGCCGAGCGCGCACGAGACCCGCTGGGACCGCGTCGTGGGGCTGTACGACGTGCTGCTGCAGGTGGCGCCCACCCCGTCGGCCCGGCTGGCTCGAGCCGTCGCGGTCGCCGAGCAGCACGGACCGGCCGCCGGCCTCGACGCGCTCGAGGGGCTGGAGGTCCCCGAGAGCCACCGGCCTGCCGCGGTGCGGGCCGAGCTGCTGTCGCGCGCCGGAGACGTCGACGCCGCCCGGGCGGCGTACGACCAGGCCATCGCGGCCTGCCGCAACGAGGTGGAGACGGCCTTCCTCGTCGCGCAGCGCGATGCCCTGCCGGCCCGCTGGTCCGGCTAGCCCTCGGGGACCGGCTGCTGCTTGGCGAGGACGGTGAGTCCCTCGTCGACGACGAAGCCGCGCGCGCGGTCGGCCTCCTGGTCGACGCCGATCTGCACGCCGGGCGGGACGACGACGCCCTTGTCGATGATGGCGTTGCGCACGATCGCGCCCTCGCCGATGTGCACCCCGTCCATCAGCACCGAGTCGGAGACCTCCGCGCCGTCCTTGACCCAGACCGCCGGCGAGAGCACCGACTGGTTGACGGTGCCACCGCTGACGACGACGCCGGGCGAGAGGATGGAGTTGAACGTCGAGACCCCGGCGCCGCTCGCGCCCTCGACGAGCTTGGCGGGCGGGTGCGGTCCGTAGCTGGTGTAGATCGGCCAGGCCTTGTTGTAGAGGTTGAAGACCGGCAGCGGCGAGACCAGGTCGAGGTGGGCGTCGTAGTACGACCTCATCGTGCCGACGTCGCGCCAGTAGCCGCGGTCGCGGTCGGTCGAGCCGGGGACCTCGTTGTCCTTGTAGTCGTAGACGGCCGACTCCGACTTGTCGACGAACCACGGCACGATGTCGCCGCCCATGTCGTGCTTGGACTGCTCGAGCTCGGCATCGCGGGTGACGGCGTCGCGCAGCGCGTCGGCGGTGAAGACGTAGTTGCCCATGCTGGCCAGCACCTCGTCGGGCGAGTCCGGCAGCCCGACCGGGTCGGTCGGCTTCTCGAGGAACGCGCGGATCTTCTGCGGGTTGCCGGGGTCCACGTCGATCACGCCGAACTGGTCGGCCAGGCTGATCGGCTGGCGGATCGCGGCGACCGTGCAGCCGGCGCCCGACTCGACGTGGTCGGCGACCATCTGCGAGAAGTCCATCCGGTAGACGTGGTCGGCGCCCACCACCACGACGATGTCGGGCTGCTCGTCGGTCAGCAGGTTGAGCGACTGGTAGATCGCGTCGGCGCTGCCGAGGTACCACCGCTTGCCGACGCGCTGCTGCGCCGGCACCGGGGTGACGTAGTTGCCCAGCAGGTTGGACATGCGCCAGGTCGTCGTGACGTGGCGGTCCAGGCTGTGCGACTTGTACTGCGTCAGCACGACGACCTTGAGGTAGCCGGAGTTGACGACGTTGGACAGCGCGAAGTCGATCAGGCGGTAGATCCCGCCGAACGGCACCGCTGGCTTGGCGCGGTCGGCGGTCAGCGGCATCAGGCGCTTGCCCTCCCCACCAGCCAGGACGACGGCGAGCACCTTCTTGCGCGGGGGCGTGTTGGGCATGCGACGAAACTAGCCGTCCGCGGGGGCGCGGTCGACCTCCCTCGGGACCGCGTCTTGCGACTAGGTTCGCTTCATGCGCATCGACGTCCTCAGCAAGGAGTACCCACCGGAGGTCTACGGCGGGGCCGGCGTGCACGTCGCCGAGCTCGTCCGCGCGCTCCGCGTGCAGCCCGACGTCGACGCGCGGGTGCGCTGCTTCGGTGCGACGCGCTCGGAGCCCGGCACGACGGCGTACGCCGAGCCGGAGTCGCTGGCCGGGGCCAACCCGGCCATCCGCACGCTGGGCGTCGACCTCGCGATGGTCGACGACTGCGCCGGCGCCGACCTGGTCCACTCGCACACCTGGTACGCCAACATGGCCGGCCACCTCGCCGGGCTGATGCACGGCATCCCCCACGTCGTCAGCGCGCACTCCCTCGAGCCGATGCGGCCGTGGAAGGCCGAGCAGCTCGGCGGCGGCTACGCCCTGTCGAGCTGGGCGGAGCGAACGGCGTACGAGGGCGCGGCGGGCATCGTCGCGGTCAGCGCCGCGATGCGCGACGACGTGCTGCGCAGCTATCCGTCGGTCGACCCCGCCCGGGTGCACGTCGTGCACAACGGCATCGACACCACGGAGTGGGCGCCCGTGCCCGACCCCGACCGCGTCCGCGAGCTCGGCGTCGACCCCGACCGGCCGAGCGTGATCTTCGTCGGCCGGATCACCCGCCAGAAGGGCCTCCCGCTCTTCCTGCGTGCCGCCGCCGCGCTGCCGCCCGACGTCCAGCTCGTGCTGTGCGCCGGCGCGCCCGACACCCCGGAGATCATGGCCGAGGTGAGCGGGCTGGTGTCCGAGCTGGCCGCGACGCGCTCTGGAGTCGTCTGGATCGACGAGATGCTGCCGCGTCCCGACGTCGTCGCGCTGCTGACCGCCGCCACCGTCTTCGCCTGCCCCTCGATCTACGAGCCCCTCGGCATCGTGAACCTCGAGGCGATGGCCTGCGAGACCGCCGTCGTCGCCACCGCCACCGGCGGCATCCCCGAGGTCGTCGTCGACGGCGAGACGGGCTGGCTGGTCCCGATCGAGCAGGCCACCGACGGCACCGGCACCCCGCTCGACCCCGAGCGCTACGTCGCCGACCTCGCCGCCGCCCTCACCGACGCCGTCAGCGACCCCGACCGCGCCCGCACCTACGGCGTGGCCGGCCGCCGCCGGGCGGAGGAGTCCTTCAGCTGGGGCTCGATCGCCACCCGGACCCTCGACCTCTACTCCTCGCTGACCTGACCGAGGCGGCGCGTCCTGACCGCCGTACGTCGTCGAGGCGGCGCGTCCTGACCGCGGACGTACGTGCGCCGATCGACCGCTCGGGGCGCAAGTGGCCGTGACCGCGGGCACGTCAGGATCGCCGACTCGCATGCGCCGACTCGACCACTTTGGGGCGTCAGGATGCGCCGACTCGACCACTTTGGGCGACGCGTCGCCACTTTGGGGCGTCAGGATGCGCCGACTCGTGGCGGCTGGGTCAGCTGAGGACGAGACCCGGGTAGAGCGGGTGCTTGTCGAGCATCTCGGCCGAGCGCTTGGTGACGCGGTCGGCGACTCCGTCGCCCAGGACGTACGACGCCTTGCTGGGCCCGCCGGCCTTGGTCGTGCCGGCCTCGGTGTTGGACAGCACGTCGACGATCAGCTCGGCCACGGTGTCGAACTCGTCGTGGCCGAAGCCGCGGGTGGTGAGCGCGGGGGTGCCGAGCCGGACGCCGGAGGTGTACCAGGCGCCGTTGGGGTCGGACGGGACCGAGTTGCGGTTGGTGACCACGCCGGCGTCGAGCAGCGCCGACTCGGCCTGGCGACCGGTGAGGCCGAAGGACGACACGTCGAGCAGGACGAGGTGGTTGTCGGTGCCGCCGGTGACGAGGTTGGCGCCGCGGGTCAGGAAGCCGTCGGCCAGCGACTTGGCGTTGTCGGCGATGCGCTGGGCGTAGTCCTGGAACTCGGTGGTCCGGGCCTCGGCGAGCGCGACGGCCTTCGCGGCCATCACGTGCGAGAGCGGGCCGCCCAGCACCATCGGGCAGCCGCGGTCGACGTCGGCGGCGAACTCCTCCTGCGCCAGCACCATGCCGCCGCGCGGGCCGCGCAGCGACTTGTGGGTGGTGGTCGTGGTGATGTGGGCGTAGGGGACCGGGTTCTCCTCGCCGGTGAACACCTTGCCCGCGACGAGACCGGCGAAGTGGGCCATGTCGACCATCAGCACGGCGCCGACCTCGTCGGCGATCTCGCGCATCTTCGCGAAGTTCACCCGGCGCGGGTAGGCGGAGTAGCCGGCGACGAGCACCAGCGGCTTGAACTCGCGGGCCTTGGCGGCGACCGCGTCGTAGTCGAGCAGCCCGGTCTCCGCGTCGGTGCCGTACTGCTGCTGGTGGAACATCTTGCCGCTGATGTTGGGGCGGAAGCCGTGCGTGAGGTGGCCGCCGGCGTCGAGCGACATGCCGAGCAGGCGCTGGTTGCCGAACTCGTGGCGCAGCGTCTCCCAGTCGGCCTCGGTGAGCTCGTTGACGTCCTCTCACCTGCATCTTCTCGAGGTAAGGGCTTTCGACCTTGTTGGCGAGGATCGACCAGAAGGCGACGAGGTTGGCGTCGATGCCGGAGTGCGGCTGGACGTAGGCGTAGGGCGCGCCGAAGAGCTCGCGGGCGTGCTCGGCGGCGAGCGACTCGACGGTGTCGACGTTCTGGCAGCCGGCGTAGAAGCGGTGGCCGACGGTGCCCTCGGCGTACTTGTCGCTGAACCAGGTGCCCATCGTCATCAGGACGGCCGGCGAGGCGTAGTTCTCCGAGGCGATCAGCTTGAGCGAGGCCCGCTGGTCGGCGAGCTCCTGGCGGGTGGCCTCCGCGATGCGGGGTTCGACCGAGGCGATGACCTCGAGGGCCTGGGAGTACGCACTGCTGATCAGGGAGTCCGTCATGGCCCACAGCCTAGAGGCCCGCGGGCCTCGTCGCGTCGCGGCCCGCAGGCGCTGGGCACCGCCCGGCGGGAACGGGTGGGCATCGCGTCGTGAGAGCGGCGTACCCGCGCGTAACCACGGTGTGACCTGGGCCGCACTCGACGCCGCGATCGGGCAGGCGGCGTCGGCCGCCGTCTCACATCGTGGCGCACCATCTCGAATAGCAAGATTTCGCCTTGTGGAACGCGGTGTCCATTCCCTGAGACTTCTTGACATGGTCACCGCTTCCACCCACGCACACCTTGTGGTCCGACGTCACGTCGACCTCATGCGCGTGGGCAGCGCGACCTGTTGGCATCGCTGAACGCCGCCCCTGCATCCCTTCCGCGCTCAACGTCGCGCGCGGCACTCCTCAGCGAACAGGACTCTCCTGACCATGCCTGACCTCCGGTTCACGCCCCAGGCCGCCCAGCACACCGAGATCCCGCGCCCCAAGCGCGCCGAGGGCCAGTGGGCGCTCGGCTACACCGAGCCGCTCAACAAGAACGAGCAGTCCAAGAAGGACGACGACCCGCTCAACGTGCGGGACCGCATCCTCCACACCTACTCCCGCCGGGGCTTCGACTCGATCGACCCGGCCGACCTGCGTGGTCGCTTCCGCTGGATGGGCCTCTACACGCAGCGCGCACCGGGCTTCGACGGCGGCAAGACCGCGCCAGCTCGAGGAGGAGGAGCTCGACGACCGCTACTTCATGATGCGCGTGCGCACCGACGGCGCGATCCTCGACGCGGCCGCCCTCCGGGCGCTGGGCGAGGTCTCCACGGCCTACGGCCGCAACACCGCCGACATCACCGACCGCAACAACATCCAGTACCACTGGATCGAGATCGAGAACGTCCCGGCGATCTGGGAGCGCCTCGAGGCGGTCGGCCTCACGACCCTCGAGGCGTGCGGCGACAGCCCGCGCCCCTTCCTCGGCTCCCCCGTCGCCGGCATCGCCAAGGACGAGATCATCGACGGCTCCGAGGCGCTCGCCGAGATCAAGCGCCGCATCCTCGGCAACCCGGAGTTCTCCAACCTGCCGCGCAAGTTCAAGACCGCGCTGACCGGCCACCCGAGCCACGACGTCGCGCCCGAGGTCAACGACGTCGCGTTCGTCGGCACCGTCCACCCCGAGCACGGCCCCGGCTTCGACCTCTGGGTCGGCGGCGGCCTGTCCACCAACCCGATGCTCGCCCACAAGCTCGGCGTCTGGATCCCGCTCGACGAGGTGGCCGACGCCTGGGAGGGCGTCGCCGGCATCTTCCGCGACTACGGCTACCGCCGCCTGCGCTCGAAGGCCCGCCTGAAGTTCCTCCTCGCCGACTGGGGCAAGGAGAAGTTCCGCGAGGTCCTGGAGAACGAGTACCTCCACCGCGCGCTCGTCGACAACCCCTCCCCCGAGGCGCCCGTCACCCACGGCGACCACATCGGCATCCACGAGCAGAAGGACGGCCGGTTCTACGTCGGCGCCGCCCCCGTCGTGGGCCGCATCGACGGCACCACGCTGAGCGCGCTGGGCGACCTCGTCGAGCGGTACGACGCCCGCGGCGCCCGGCTGACGGCGTACCAGAAGCTCGTCGTGATCGGCGTCGCGGCCGAGGACACCGAGGCGTTCGCCGACGACCTCGAGAAGATCGGCCTCACCGCCCGCCCGAGCAACTGGCGCCGCTCCACGATGGCCTGCACCGGCATCGAGTTCTGCAAGCTCGCGATCGTCGACACCAAGGAGCGCGCCCGCCGGCTCGTCGCCGAGCTCGAGAAGCGCTTCCCCGACCTCGACACCGACATCTCGGTCAACGTCAACGGCTGCCCCAACGCCTGCGCCCGCACCCAGGTCGCCGACATCGGCCTCAAGGGCCAGCTCGTCATGGACGCCGACGGCCGCCAGGTCGAGGGCTTCCAGGTGCACCTCGGCGGCGCGCTCGGCCTGAACCCCGCCATCGGTCGCAAGCTGCGCGCCCACAAGGTCACCAGCGCCGGCCTCGACGACTACGTCACGGCCGTCGTGCAGCGCGTACCTCCAGGACCGGACCGAGGGCGAGCGCTTCGCCGCCTGGGTGGCCCGCGCCGACGAGGTCCTGCTGCGCGGCGAGCCGGTGGCGGTCGATGTCCGAGCGAGCCCATGTCTGAGAGAGCACAGCCCTTCCACTGCCCCTACTGCGGGGACGAGAACCTGTTCCCCCGCGAGGGTGCGGGTGCCTGGGAGTGCCGCTCGTGCCTGCGCAGCTTCACCGTGCAGATGACCGGGATGATCCCCCACCCGGCCGGACCCCGCCGTCCAGGGAGGCGCGCGCATGAGCCTCTCCACCCGCGCCGCCCGCGACTTCAAGGGCACCCACACCGAGGGTCGTACGCCCGAGGAGCTCCGCGAGCTCGTCTCCCACGTCGGCGCCGAGCTCGAGCTGGCCCCCGCCGAGGTGATCATCGAGTGGGCCGTCGCGACGTTCGGCGACCGGTTCGCGATCACCTCCTCGATGGGCGACGCCGTGCTCGCGCACCTCGCCTCGAAGGTCGCCCCCGGCATCGACGTCGTGTTCCTCGACACCGGCTACCACTTCGTCGAGACCATCGGCACCCGCGACGCCGTCGAGGCGACGCTGCCGGTCAACCTGCGCACCATCAGCACCCCGCTCACCGTCGCCGAGCAGGACGAGCAGTACGGCAAGGACCTCTACAAGACCGACCCCGACCTGTGCTGCGCGCTGCGCAAGGTCAAGCCGCTCGCCGACACGCTCGCGGAGTACGACGCCTGGGCCACCGGCCTGCGCCGCGCCGAGACCCACAACCGGGTCATCGCGCCGGTCGTCGGCTGGGACGCCCGCAAGGGCAAGGTCAAGGTCTCGCCGCTCGCCCGGTGGAGCGACGAGCAGGTCGACCAGTACATCCTCGACAACGGCGTGCTGGTGAACCCGCTCGTCCACGACGGCTACCCCAGCATCGGCTGCTGGCCCTGCACGCGCCGCGTCGCCCCCGGCGACGACCCGCGCAGCGGCCGCTGGGCCGGCACCACGAAGACCGAGTGCGGGATCCATGCCTGAGCCACCCCACGACCTCGTTTCACCGGAGCGACAACGCCGTCGCCCCGCAGCACCCCCACTGACCACCACCGCACCACCACGATCGGAGGCACCCCTGATGGCTGCTCCTGCTCTGGTTGCCCTGGCCCACGGAAGCCGGGACCCGCGTTCGGCCGCGACGATCAAGGCGCTCGTCGCCGAGGTCAAGGCGATGCGCCCCGACCTCAAGATCGAGACGGCCTTCCTCGACCTCTCCAAGCCGAGCTTCGACACGGTCGTCGACCGCCTGGTGAAGGCAGGTCACGAGGAGATCGTCGTCGTCCCGCTGCTGCTCACCGAGGCCTACCACGCCAAGGTCGACGTGCCGGAGGCGATCGCCGCCGCCATGGCCCGCCACGAGGGCGTCCGCATCCAGGCCAGCCGGATCCTCGGCATGGAGGCCGCCTTCCTCGAGGTGCTCGACGTCCGCCTGCGCGAGGCGCTCAAGGCGGCCCGGGTGCGCGAGCTCGACGCGCTGGTGCTCGCTGCCGCCGGCTCGTCCGACCCGCTCGCCAACCAGGCGGTCGCCCGCATCGCCCGCACGTGGGGCGCACGGCACCGGCTGCCCGTCACGGCGGCCTTCGCCTCGGCCGCTCCCCCGGCCGCCGGCGAGGCCGTGCGCGCCTTCCGCGCCGAGGGCAAGCGCCACATCGCCGTGGCGTCGTTCTTCCTCGCGCCCGGCCGGCTGCCCGACCGGGCCACCGAGCTGGCCATCGAGGCCGGTGCGGTGGCCGTCTCCGACCCGCTCGGCGCGCACCCCGCGGTCGCCCGCGCGATCCTGGCCCGCTACGCCGTGGGCGCGGTCGAGCTCGTCCCGGTCTGATGCTTGAGGGCCTCACGACGTGAGAGCCCGCTGCAGTCGATCGGCGTGGGTCCTGACGAAGGTCAGGACCCACGCCGCGTCAGTCCGCGCGTGCTGACGCAGCGCCCAGCCGAGCGCCTTGCGCACGAAGAACTCGCGGCCGTACGCCGTGTCGTCGAGGTTGGCGACCAGCACCCGATCCAGCAGGTCGGTGTCGGTCTGCTCGCGGTGACGCAGCTGCGCCAGCATGGCCGTACGCCGGACCCACAGGCTGTCGGGGTCGACCGACCACCGGTCGATGACCGGCGTGGCGGCCGCGCGGTGGTCGAGGAGGACCTGCCCCACGGGGTGGGCCGCGACCTCGTCGACGACGTCCCACCAGGCGCCGGTGCGCACGAGCTGCTCGAGCAACGGCAGCAGGTCGGGGTCGAGCCATGCCCGGTAGGACCGGTGCCGCAGCAGGGCGATCGCGGCGTACCACTCCTCGCGGTGCTCGGCGTCCTCCCACAGCTCGAGCACGGCCGCCTCCCACTGGGCCCGGTCGACGAAGCGGTGCTCGACCAGCAGGGGCCGCAGCAGCGCCTTGAGCGCCGGGGCGCCGAGGCCGACGTAGGGCAGCGTCGGACTTCATGTAGGCCTGCTGCTGCGCCGCGCGCTCGGGGTCGCCGGTCCCGGCGAGGGCGGCCCGCACGGCGCCGACGTACGTCATCGGCTCAGCCCACGAGCCGCTCGCGGAGGTGCTCCAGCTGGCGCGCCGGGTCGCCGGTCACCCCGCCGTGCACGGGGCCGGGCTGGAGCACGGTGCTGCGTGGGGCCTTGAGGAAGCCGAACCGCTGTCCGAGCGACTGCCGTGCGGCCTCGCCCCGCGCTCGTCGCCGCGGCACACCCAGTCGACGAAGGTGAGGGCGTCGCACACCTGGTCGACGTCGACGTCGGGGTCGAGGGCGCGGAGGCGCTCGGCGTCGACCGACCACGTCGCGTCGAGGAAGTCGGCGGACTGGCAGTGCAGCACCACGCCGACGTTGACGAACTCCTCGCGCTCGGGCCGCGGCACGCAGCGGAGCACGACGTACTGGTAGGCGAGCCGGGTGGCGGTCATCGCGACGCCTCCGGGAGCCACTGGCGGGTGCCGAGGCGGGCGTCGAGGAAGTCGACGTACGCCGTGCGCAGCGCGTCGGGCGTCTCGCGCGCCGGGCACCGGCTCGAGCCAGACGTCGGGGACCTCGGCCAGCACCTCGACGAAGACCTCGCGGTTCGACCGCGCCGCGATCTCCTCGTCGAGCTCTCGTGCGCGGTGCGCGCACTCCTCGAAGACGTGGCCGCCGACGTCCCACGCCTGTGCAGCGAACTTCTCCGGGTCGGTGACGCCGGTTCGCCAGCCGTGGTGGAAGTAGAGCGACGCGCCGTGGTCGATGACCCAGAGGTCGCCGTGCCAGAGCAGCAGGTTGGGGTTGCGCCAGGACCGGTCGACGTTGGCGGTGAACGCGTCGAGCCACAGCACGCGCGCACCCTCGTCGTCGGCGGCGCGTCACCTGTCCGTCGACGCCGAACGAGCCGGGGAGGAAGTCGATGCCGAGGTTGGGACCGACGCTCGCGTTGAGCAGGTCCTGCACCTCCTCGTCGGCCTCGTAGCGCGCGATCTCCGGGTCGAGGTCGAGGACGACGAGGCGCGGGGTGCGCAGGCCGAGGCGGGTGGCGAGGGCGCTCGACGATCACCTCGGCGACGAGGACCTTGGCGCCCTGACCGGCGCCGCGGAACTTGCAGACGTAGGTGCCGAGGTCGTCGGCCTCGACGACGCCGGGCAGGCTGCCGCCCTCGCGGAGCGGGGTGACGTAGCGGGTGACGGTGACGCTGGGAAGACCGGTGGGGCTCACTGGACCGGCGACTCCTCGGCCAGGCGCTCCGTCTCGGCCTCCACGTCGAAGTCGGCGGCCGGCCACTGCAGGTCGAGGCCGCGGAGGGTGTCGAGCAGGAGCTGGGCGACGGCGAGGTTGCGGAACCACTTCTTGTCGGACGGGACCGACGTGCCACGGCGCGACGTCGGTGCTCGTGCGCTCGAGCGCGATCTCGTAGGCCTCGCGGTAGGCGGGCCACAGGGCGCGCTCGTCGAGGTCACCGGGGTTGTACTTCCAGTGCTTCTCGGGGTTGGCCAGCCGCTCGGCGAGCCGGGCCTTCTGCTCGTCGGCGCTGATGTGGAGCATGCACTTGATGATCGAGAACGCCCTCGTCGGCGAGCCGGGCCTCGAAGTCGTTGATCGCGTCGTAGCGCCGCTCGATCTCGTCGGCGTCGGCGAAGTCGCGGACCCGGGCGATCAGCACGTCCTCGTAGTGCGAGCGGTCGAAGACCCCGATGTAGCCGGCCGGCGGCAGGCCCTTCTCGATGCGCCAGAGGAAGTCGTGGGCGCTTCTCCTCGTCCGTGGGTGCCTTGAAGCTGGTGATCCGCACGCCCTGCGGGTCGACGAGGCCGATCGTGTGGCGCAGCACGCCGCCCTTGCCCGCTCGTGTCCATGCCCTGCAGCACCAGCAGGACGCGGCGCTCGGACCCGACGGTGCGCTCGGCCCAGAGCCGCTCCTGCAGGTCGGCGAGCTCGTCGCCCATCGCGGAGAGCGCCGCCTTGCCGTCGCTCTTCTTGCCGTCGAAGCCGGGGGCGGCGTCGGTCTCGATCGCGGTCAGGTCGACCGGTCCCGCGGGCAGGCGCAGGTCGGCGGCGATGTCGTCCGTCATGGGCACATCATGGCGCACGGCGTGGTGCTGCCGGGCCGAGGACGCGGCGCACGTCGAGGGTGCAGCCGACGACCGTCGCGGTCGTGCCGTCCCGCTGCGGCTCGTCGAACCACGTGCCCCGGGTGAACCCGGCCTTGTCCAGGATCCGCAGCGACGCCGCGTTGCGCGTGGTCGGGCGCGGCGAAGTAGGACGTGGCGTCGGGGAAGCGGCGGTGCGCGTCCTGCATCCACGCCCACAGCACGCGGACACCCAGACCCGCGTCCCGCCCACTCGGGCTCCCCGATGGCGTAGTCGAGGCCGACCGCGTCCGGGTCGGGCGTGAGGAGTGCGAACCCGGGGTAGTCGCGGATCCGGTAGTCCTGCACGAACCCGACCGACCGGCCGTTGACCTCCACCACCCACATCCGCGTCGGGGTGCTGCCGTCGACGCGGGGGCCGTACGTCGCCGTCACGCGGTCCGTGGTGGGGTCACCGTCGTTGTGCCACCACCGCTGGACGTGCGGCGCCCGCAACCAGCGGGTCAGTGCCGGGAGGTCGCTGTGGGTCATCGCCCGCAGGTAGACAGCCCGGTCGGGCCCGACGTCGAAACGCAGGGTCTCGCCGGAGAGGTCGTGGGCGACCGGTTCGGCGTCGACCGGCGCGGCGATGCGGGACGCGGCCGCTGCCCACGACTCCCCGGGCAGCAGGGTGCCGGTCGAGCTCCCGGTCTCCGTGGCGTACGACGACGGGGCGGGCGACCGTCGCGCCGCTCCCGGGCACGTCAGTGCGCGAGGGCGTCCGGGTCGACGACGGGCGGGAGCACCGACCACGGGAAGTCGATCCACTGCTCGGTGCTCCGCCAGGAGTAGTCGGGCTTGATGACCGACTGGGGCTTCTCGTAGATCACCACCGTGCGGGCCTCGGCGACGTGTCCCTCGCAGAACGCGTGGACGAGCTCGAGGGTGCGACCGGTGTCGGCGACGTCGTCGGCGACGAGCACCTTGAGGCCGGACAGGTCGATGGCCGCCGGCGTCGGCGGCAGCATGATCGGGACGTCGAGGCGCTGGTCGACGCCGGTGTAGAACTCGACGTTGACCACCGAGATGTTCTTCACCGCGAGGGCGTAGCCCAGCCCCATGCCGAGGGCGAGCCCGCCTCGGGCGATCGCCAGGATCATGTCGGGGCGGAACCCGGAGTCGGCCACCTCCTGCGCCAGCTCGCGGGTGGCCGTGCCGAAGAGGTCGTACGTGAGGACCTCGCGCTCACTGCTCACGGGACCATCCCACCAGAGCCCGGCGCTCGCCGGAAGACCGGGCCCGTCTGCCGATCCCGCCCGGAGCGTCATGCGGACCGGAACCGATGGGTGCGAGTCCGTATGACGCAGCGGGCGGCGAACGATCGGCACCTCACGAGACGGAACTCAGAAGTCGGGGTGCGGCTCGTCGTCCTCCGCCTCGCCGAGCGCCTCGCGGACGACCGAGAACGCGAGGCCGGCGGAGTAGCCCTTGCGGGCCAGCAGCCCAGCGAGGCGGCGGGTGGCGACCTGGTGGTCGAGGCCGCGCATCGAGCGCAGCTTCTTGTCGACCAGCGCGCGGGCTGCGGCGCGCTGGTCGGACTCGTCGATCTGCTCCAGCGCCGTCTTGGAGTCCTCGTCGTCGATGCCCTTGCGACGCAGCTCCTGCGCCAGCGCCCGGGGGGCCAGCCCCCGGCTGCGGTGCCGGCTCTCGACCCACTGCCGGGCGTAGGCGGCGTCGTCGATCAGGCCGACCTCGGTGAAGCGGTCGAGCAGCTCGCCGGCGAGCTCGTCGGGCACGCCGCGCTTGGCCAGCTTGTCGGCCAGCTCCTTGCGCGAGCGTGCCTGCCCGGTGAGGGTGTCGAGCAGGATCTTGCGGGCGACGGCCTCGGGATCGGCCTCGAGCTCAGCGGCCGCAGCCTCCTCCCGGGCGAGCCTGGCTGCCTCGCGCTCCTCCCAGGTGCGGGTCGCCTTGCGGCCACCCTTGCGGCCCCCTTGCCGCCCTCGCGACGACCGTCGCCGCCGCGCCCGTCGCGGGGGCGGCCGGACGAGGTTCGCCCGGCGTGGATGGGGTCGGCTCCACGCCTTACTCCGAGCCCGACGTCGCCGACCAGTCGGGCCGGACGGTTCTCGTCGCTCATCGGCGGGTCTCGACCCGCATCATCGACCTCGCCGGCTCACTCGATCGCTTGCTCGACCTGCCCGCACCCACGCCGCCCTCTCGTTCCTCGAGGGCGACTGTGCGATCAGAAGTCATTGACGCCGATGGGCTCGTCAGACAGGTCGTCGGCGGGCGTGTCGACGGCGGGCCGACGCCGAGCTTCTCGAGGATCCGCTTCTCCATCTCGTTGGCCAGGTCGGGGTTGTCCTTGAGGAAGTTGCGGGCGTTCTCCTTGCCCTGGCCGAGCTGGTCGCCCTCGTAGGTGTACCAAGCGCCGGCCTTGCGGACCATGCCCGCCTCGACACCGACGTCGATCAGACCGCCCTCGCGGCTGATGCCCTTGCCGTACATGATGTCGAACTCGGCCTGCTTGAACGGCGGGGCCACCTTGTTCTTCACGACCTTGACGCGGGTGCGGTTGCCGACCATGTCGGTGCCGTCCTTGAGCGTCTCGATGCGACGCACGTCGAGGCGCACCGAGGAGTAGAACTTCAGCGCCCGACCACCGGTCGTGGTCTCCGGCGAGCCGAACATCGACGCCGATCTTCTCGCGCAGCTGGTTGATGAAGATCGCGGTCGTGCCGGAGTTGTTGAGGGCACCGGTCATCTTGCGCAGCGCCTGGCTCATCAGCCGGGCCTGGAGGCCGACGTGGCTGTCGCCCATCTCGCCCTCGATCTCGGCGCGGGGCACCAGCGCGGCCACCGAGTCGATGACGATCAGCGACAGGGCGCCGGAGCGGATCAGCATGTCGGCGATCTCGAGCGCCTGCTCACCGGAGTCGGGCTGGGAGACCAGCAGGGCGTCGGTGTCGACGCCGAGGTTCTTGCGCGTAGTCGGGGTCGAGCGCGTGCTCGGCGTCGATGAAGGCGACGATGCCGCCGGCGCGCCTGGGCGCTGGCCACCGCGTGGAGGGCGACCGTCGTCTTGCCGGAGGACTCCGGACCGTAGATCTCGACGACGCGACCGCGCGGCAGGCCGCCGAGCCCGAGCGCGACGTCGAGGGCGATCGACGCCCGTCGGGATCACCTCGAGCGGCGCACGCGTCTCGTCGCCCAGTCGCATGACCGAGCCCTTGCCGAACTGCTTCTCCACCTGTGCGAGCGCGGCGTCCAGGGCCTTCTCGCGGTCTGCTCCAGCCATTGCAGTGTCCTGTCTTGTCGTCGTGTCGTGAGGGGTACGTCTGCGACGCTAGGGCGAGCCACCGACAGTCCCTGATCAGGACGGTCGAACGCTGTGGACAACCTCGCCCCTCGTCGTACCTGTGGATGCACAGTAGCCCGAACAGGTGTTCGACGCGCGCTCCGGCACCGGCGTGTCGAGGCCCGAACCTCCCCGGGTGCGAGGAGCAGCTCAGGAGTGCCGGCGGGTGACCGCTCCGGCGACCACGACCGCCCCCGCCAGCAGCGCAGCGAACGTCGCCAGCGCCGGGTAGCCCAGCTCGCCGACGATGACCCCGGCGAGGGCTCCTCCCCCCGCGGCGGTGAGCGCCATCGCCATGTCGGAGGTGCCCTGCACGTCGGTGCGCGCGTCGATGGGCGTGCGGTCGGCGATGACCGTGGACGCGGCGACCGTCGCGCAGGACCAGCCGAGGCCGAGGAGGAACAGTCCCGCGAAGATCTGCCACGACGTGCCCTGCGGGGACAGGCCGCACAGCGCCAGCGACACCAGCAGGACCACTCCCCCGGTGACCAGGACGGCCGACCTGCCGAAGCGGTCGGCGGCCCAGCCGACCAGCGGCGAGAAGGCGAACATGCCGAGCACGTGGATCGAGATGACGAACCCGATGACCTCGAGGTGGGCGCCGCCGTGCTCCATGTGCAGCGGCGTCATGATCATCACCGTCACCATCGCCGCGTGGGCGCAGGCCATCGCGACCACCGCCGCCCCGACCGCCGGCACGTCACGCACGACCGCGACGAAGCGGCCCCACGACCGGCCGCGCGGCTCGGGACCCGCGCTGGGCACGACCCCGGCGGTCTCCTGGGCGAGGAGCAGCGGGTCGGGACGCAGCCGCCACCACACCCACCCGGCCGCGACGACCAGGACGACCGCGCCGATGGCGAAGCCACCGGTCAGCTCGGGCACGCCCATGGAGCGGGCGACGGCCGCTCCGACGCCGGTGAGGTTGGGGCCGGCGACGGCCCCGACGGTGGTCGCCCACACGACGACCGACAGGGCGCGGGCGCGGTGCTCCTCGGTCGCCAGGTCGGTCGCGGCGTAGCGCGACCCGTTGTTGACCGCCGTGGTGGCTCCCAGCATGAGCGCGCCGAGGAGCAGCACGACCATCGAGTCGACGACGCCGGCGACGACGGCCAGGACCGCACCGGTCGCCCCGATGAGGTAGCCCGCGACCAGCCCGACCCGTCGCCCGCGGCGGCGCATCACGCGCGCGAGGCCGTAGGCGGCCGCGGCCGTGCCGAGGACCTGGAAGGTCTGCGCGAGGCCGGCCATCGTCTCGCTGCCGGAGATGTCGCGGGCGAGGAGCGAGGCGGTCGCGACGCCGATGGTGACGCCGACCGCGCCGACCGCCTGCGAGACGACGAGGGTGCGGACCGTACGACGCTGGACGTCGGCGACGGTGAGGCCTCCGGCCAGCCGGCGTGGTCACCGCTCGCTGTCCGGGAGCTCGAGCTGGCGGTGCACGGCGGCCCACACCTGCTTGGGCGGCGACGCCGGCGTCGAGCGCCTCCTGGGTCGTGCGGCCGTCGAGGTCGCGCACGACGGTGAGCTCGGCCCACGATGCGGGAGTAGGCCCGCCCGAGGGTCTCGTCGAGCCGCGCCCAGAACTCCGTGTGCCTCATGGCGACACCCCATCACGGACCGCCGACAGCTCGAGCCAGGTCTCCCCCCGGTCGCCCCCGAGCCCGTGCCGGACGACGACGTCGCCCCACCCCGCGCCGCGGACGACGCGCCTCGACGTCCGCGGCCCGCCAGTACGTGAAGTGACGCGGGCCGCTGATCGTCCCGTGGGTCGACCAGCCCTCGCCGTCGCCCTCCTTGAGCGACATGGACAGCAGGCCTCCGGGACGGGTGACCGCGGCCAGGCGGTCCAGCACGGTGGGCAGGTCGTCCCGCGCCACGTGCAGCAGCGACGCGTTGGCCCACACGGCGTCGTACGGCCCGTCGGGCGATGGTCAGGTCGTCGACGAGGGGGTCGAGGAGGTCGCACGGGTGGCCCTGCTCGCGCAGCAGCGCGACGAAGGCGGGCGTGACGTCGGTGCGCCGCACGGCGAGGCCGAGCTGCCTCCATCAGCGAGCGCGTCACGACCGCCGCCCGAGCCGATCTCGAGCACCCGCGCGCCCGGGCCGAGCGCGGTCGGCGAGGTGCTCCAGCGGCGGCGCGCACGGAGTCCGGCACGGTCGCGGTGCGGGCGACGTACGCCGCTGCGTCGCGGTCGTAGGACCGGACGGTCTCGCTGGTCACGCCGGCGCCGCCACGTCGTGGAGGTGGTGGACGACGTCGTGCAGGTGGTAGCGGCCGAGGGTCTCGACGGTGAACTCGTCGCCGTTGGACCGCAGCCCCCGGCGACCGCGCGTGGCATCGGTGACGGAGGCGTAGAGCACCGCCACGGCTGCGGGCCGCCTCGACCAGCTCGGCCGCGACCGCCGCGGGGTCCTGGCTGCCGTAGTCGCGCTCGACCGCGGTGGCGTCCTGGTCCCAGTTGGCGAACGTGGGCACGTCCTCGGCGAGCATCAGCCGCAGGCGCTCGGCGAAGAGCACGTGCACGTCGCGGACGTGGCAGCCGTACTCCAGCGCCGACCAGACCCCGGGGCGCGGGCGATCGGTCGCGTCACCGCGGCCCAGCGCCTGCGACCACGACGACGCCGTCGCCTCGAGGAGCTCGGGGAGGTCCGACACGTCGTGCGCGGCGGCCTCGAAGCCGCACTCGGGGCACGGTCGCTCGAGCACCCAGGTCCAGTCCTTCGTGTCGGGCGTGATGCTCATGGCCGTCATCCAACCAGTCAGGGCGGCGGTGACAATGTGTGGAATGGACATCCGTCGCGCACTTCCCGCCGACCTGCCGGCCGTCCCCGGCCGCGACGTCTACGGCCGCGAGGCCCGCGAGGGGCACGCGACCTTCGACCTCGAGCCGCCCCCGATGGAGGTGTGGGAGGCGAGGCTCGCCGAGACCGGTGAGCCACTTCCTCGTCGCCGACGACGGGGGCACGGTCACCGGCTACGCGACGTCGTCGCCGTTCCGACCGAAGCCGGCCTACGCCCACACCCGCGAGACGACCGTCTACGTCGCACCCGGGCAGCAGGGTCGGGGCACCGGTCGCGCCCTCTACGACGACCTGCTGGCCCGCCTCGCCGGCAACGGGATCCACCTCGTCGTCGCGGCGGTCGCCCTCCCCAACCCCGGCAGCCTCGCCCTGCACCGCTCCTGCGGCTTCGAGCAGGTCGGCGTGATGCGTGAGGTCGGCCGCAAGCACGGCCGGTGGATCGACGTCGCCTGGCTCCAGAAGGTGCTGGGCTGACGCCACCACCGCGGTCGGTGCCGGTCTGGACCGGCACACGACGTGGCGACCCGGGCGAACCGATCATGGGCCTCGGTGCCACAAGGAGACGTGATGGGAGAGGTGCACGACGGCTGGAGCCCCGCGGAGGGGTACGCCGCCTGGAGCGACGCGCAGCTGGTCGACGCCGTGAGGGCGTCGGACCGTGGCGCGCTGCGCGAGCTCTTCGTGCGCCACGAGCCGTGGCTGGCGACCCGCCTGGCCCGGCGCTGCGCCGACCGCGCGCTGGTCGACACGGCTGTGCAGGACACCTTCCTCGCCGTCTGGCGCAAGCCCCAGGGGTGGCGCGGCGAGGGCGACGTGGCGGCCTGGCTCTGGGGGATCGCCGTGCGGTCACTGCTGCACCAGCTCCGCCCACGCGCCAACGTCCTGGAGCGCCTGCGCAACCTCCGCAGCCACCCGGCGACGTCGGCCGAGGAGGAGGTGCTGGCCCGGGTCGAGCACAGCGACGTCGGGGTCGCCTTCGCGCGCCTCTCCCCCGACCTCCAGGCGGTCGTCCAGGCGACCGTCCTCGACGGGCTCACCACGCGTGAGGCCGCCGCGCTGCTCGGCATCCCGAGCGGCACCGTCAAGAGCCGGATGAGCCGCGCTCGCACCGAGCTGAGGGAGGCCCTGCTGTGACGCAGACCTGGCACGCCGACGAGGAGACGCTGCGCGCGTGGGCGGACGGCTCCGCGGCACCCGTCCCCGCCGCCTCGCTCGAGGCCCACCTGCTCCGCTGCGACGAGTGCCGCCGTCGCATGGCCACGCTCGCACCGTCCGCCTCCGGCAGCGACGTCGTACGACGCTGGGACGCGCTGGCCGACCGGATCGACCGGCCGCGCGCCAACCCGCTGCTGCGCCTCGGCCTGGCCACCCCGGGGCTGCGCACCGCCTGGCTCGCCTCGGTCCTGCTGCTGCTCACCCTGCCGGTCGTCGTGTCCGTCCTCGACCTCCGCCTGCCCGTCTTCATCGCGCTGGCACCGGTCGCCCCGCTCGCGGCGGTGGCCCTCACCTACGGACGTCACGCCGAGCCCGCCGGCGAGCTCGCCCTCGCCACCCCGACGGCCGGCCTGCGCGTGGTGGCGGCGCGGGCCGTGCTGGTCGCCCTCTCGGCCGTGCCCGTCGGCGTCGGCGTGGCCCTGCTGCTCGGGCTGCCCACCCCGGTGGCCCTCGGCTGGCTGCTGCCGGGCGCCGCCCTGGCGTCACTGGTGGTCCTGGCCGGCACGACCCGGCTGGATCCCTCGGTCGTCGCTGCGTCCCTGGGGTCGCTCTGGGTCGTCGCCGTCTCGTGGCCCGCCGCCTCGCGCAGGGTGCCCGCCGACGTCGTCACCCACCTGGTCGCCTCGGCTCCGAGCCAGCTCACCGCCCTGGCGGTCGCGCTCGCGGCGATCGCCCTCACCCTCGCCCGTCGCGACACCGTCGCCTACCGGAGGACCGCATGAGCACCACCGACACCGCCACCCACACGCCCACCGGCACGCTGCTGAGCGCGGCCGGCATCACCAAGGCGTTCGGCTCCCAGACCGCCGTCGACCAGGTCGACCTGACGCTCGGGCGCGGCATCGTGGGGGTGCTCGGCCCCAACGGCGCCGGCAAGACGACCCTGCTGCGCATCCTGGCCACCGTCCTCGCTCCCGACCGCGGGACCCTGTCCCTGCTGGGCCTCGACCCGGCCCACCCGACGGCTCGCACCGAGGTGCGACGCCGCCTCGGCTACCTCCCGCAGTCGCCCCGGCTCTACGGCGGGTTCACGCCGCTCGAGATGGTCGACTACGTCGCGATCCTCAAGGAGCACACGGACGCGAGCCAGCGGCGGCGAGAAGCAGTGGCGATGCTCGAGGCCGTCGGCCTCGGTGACGCGATGCACAAGCGCATCCGCACGCTGTCGGGTGGCATGCAGCAGCGGGTCGCGCTGGCGTCCGCGCTCGTCGGCGCCCCCGACCTCCTCGTCCTCGACGAGCCGGCCACCGGCCTGGACCCCGAGCAGCGCATCGCGCTGAGGTCCGTCCTCGCCGAGACCGCGCACCGGGGCTGCGTCGTGCTGTCGACGCACAACACCGCCGAGGTCGCGGCCCTGTGCCAGCAGGTCCTCGTCATGGACCGCGGCAGGATCTGCTGGTCCGGCGCGCCCGCCGAGCTGGCGGGCGAGGCCGAGGGCCGGGTCTGGGAGTCCGACGTCGAGGAGCCCACTGCGCTGCGATCGTGGCTGACCGGCCCCGGCACTCGCCGCCACGTGGGCACCCTGCCGGACGGGGCCGCACCGGCCGTCCCCACCGTGGACGACGGGTACCTGCTCGTGACGAGGCTGACGCGATGAACACCGCGCTTGCCCAGGCCGCCCTGCCAACCGCACGAGCCATCCGCTGGATGCCCGCGGTCTGCCTCGCGGGCGTGCTCGTCGGTGCGACCGTGCTCGCCCGGTCCGCCGGTGGGCCTGCGGACGTCGTCCTGGCGATCGCCGCGGCCGGACTCGCCGCGACCGTCGTGTCCGGCCTGCACGACCCGGCCGCTGCGATGCTCTCGGCGGTGCCGGTGTCCGTCATGCAGCGTCGGGTCCTCCGGCTCGCCCTGCTCGGCCTGCCGGCCCTCGCGGTGTGGTTCCTGCTCGACTCGCTGACTGCCGCGCAGGTGTCGGGGCCGGGTCCGCTGCTCGCCCTGACGGCGTGCGGTGTGGCCGTCGCGCTGTGGGCACCCCCGCGACGGGCGGTGGTCATGGGCGCGTCGACCCCGGTGGCCCTGTTCGCGCTCCAGCGGTTCCTGCCGAGCGGGACCGTCTCGGACGTCGTCGGCTGGTGGCTGACGGAGCCGTGGTGGGTGCTCGCAGCCGCGACCCTCCTCTGCGTCGCGGGGCGGCGGCGATGAGCACGACGACGGTCAGGCCCGCGACCGCCGCGTCGGCGCCCGCGATGGTGACCCGCGCGCTGGTCGTCACCGAGGCGCGTCGGATGCTGCGCAACCCGGTGCCCTGGGCCTGCCTGGCGCTGACGATCTGGGCGATGTGGACCGTGACGCCCGAGCCGGGCGAGTGGCCGGGCGCGTCCTACGAGGGGATCATCCCCGCCGTCGCGCCCTTCCTGTTCGGCATCTCGGTCGCCGCCTCGCTGCCCTTCCACCGCGCACGCCACGACGTCGCCCCGGCTGCGCCGGTCTCGGAGGCCCGCAGGACGATCGCCCGGCTGCTGGCTGCGCTGCCGTTCGTGGTGGTTGCTCTGGCGTACGCCGTCCTGGTCGCCTGGCGCGAGCGGGACCTCGGGGGCCTGTGGATAGGCATGGAGCCGGGCCGCACGACCGAGGCCCTCCACACCACGGCCGAGCTGGCGCAGCTGGTCGCCCTGGCGCTGGTGGCCGTCGCGCTCGGCGCCGCCCTGGGGCGGCGGATGTCGCGGCTGGTGGCCTTGGTCCCCGCGCTCTTCGTGCTGTGGTTCGTCGTGAGCGTCTACTGGCTCTTCGGCCAGGCGGCGCTGACGCCGTACTCGATGATCCAGGTCCAGCCTCTCAACATCACGGTGGGCCCGTCCTCCGCCGACCCGCTGTCCTTCCCGTCCGACTGGCTCCTCGTCGGCAACCCCCACACGAGCGAGGGCTGGCAGCGGCAGTGGGTCTCCGAGGCGCTCGCGTGGTGGCACGACGTGTGGCTGCTCGGGGTCGCCGCGCTGCTGCTCGGCGTCGCGTGGCCCCGGTCGGGCCGTCGGGCCCTGCTCGCCGTCGGGACGGTCCTCGCCGTCGCAGGCCTCGTCGGCCAGCACGTGGTGATCCCGTGAAGCTGCGTGTGCTCCTCGTGCCGCTGACCGTCGCGGTGCTGGCCGCCTGCAGCCCCGCGGCCTCCGACGTCGACGGCGAGGTGTTCGCCCGCGGTCCGATGAGCCCGGCCGCCGCCCAGCAGCCCGACGCCGTGCCGGTCGTCGTCGACACCGACCTCGCGCCCGACGACCTCGCCGCGCTCGCCCTGCTCCTGCGCCACCCCCGCGTCCGTGTCGTCGCCGTGACGGTCCCGCAGACCGGGGAGCTGGACTGCCGTGGCACCGGGCTGCTGGGCGACTTCTTCCACGCGCTCGGGACGGCCCCGCCGCCGGTCGCCTGCGGCTCCACGCCACGCGGCGAGGACGGGGTGATGTTCCCGCCCGAGTGGGGCGCCGGCGCACTGATGAACAGCGGGCTGCCACGCGACGGCGGCGGCGAGCTCACCCCCGTGCGTACGCCGGCCGCCGAGCTCATCGCCCGGCTCGCCCGGCGCCACGCGGGGCTGCAGGTGGTCGCCCTGGCGCCCCTGACCGAGGTGGCCGCCGTCCTGCGCGAGCACCCGGCGGCGTACGCCCGGCTGGGCGGCGTCACCACGATGGCGGGCACGGTCGACAGCGAGTCGCACGCCGACGGGGTGGGCGAGTGGAACGCCGGGGCCGACCCGGTGCCGTTCGCCGAGGTGCTGGCGGGCCCCGTGCCGGTGACGGTGCTGCCGGACGACCCGGTGCCGCCCGGCGCCCCGGACGGGCTGGCCGGTCCCGTCGTCGGTGGGCTCGGCCGCGTCCCCGGGTTCGAGTCGCCGAAGTACTGGGACCTCGCGACCGCCGGCACGTTCGTGGACGGCTCGGTCGCGACCACCGAGTCGGGCACCTGGACCGTCGACACGAGCGAGGACCGGGGACGGCTCCGGCGTACGGGCGACGGAGCCGTGCGCGTCGTGACCGCCCTCGACACCGCGGCCCTCGACGAGGTCTACCGCAGCGTCTTCCGGTGACGGCGTGGTCAGGCCAGCCCGAGGCGGGCGGTGGACACCTCGCGCATCTCGACCTTGCGCACCTTGCCGGTGACGGTCATCGGGAACTCCTCGACGACCATCACGTAGCGCGGGATCTTGTAGTGGGCGAGCCTGCCGGTCGCGAAGGCGCGCACCGCGTCGGCGTCGAGCGGCTCGGCGCCCGCACGCATCCGCACCCACGCGCACAGCTCCTCGCCGTACTTCTCGTCCGGGACGCCGACCACCTGGACGTCCTCGATGTCGGGGTGGGTGTAGAGGAACTCCTCGATCTCGCGCGGGTAGATGTTCTCGCCGCCGCGGATGACCATGTCCTTGATGCGTCCGGTGATCTGCACGAACCCGTCCTCGTCCATCACGCCGAGGTCGCCGGTGTGCATCCAGCCGTCGGCGTCGATCGCCTCGCGGGTCTTCTCCGAGCCCTCGGGATCGTGCAGGGGCCAGTAGCCCAGCATCACCGAGTAGCCGCGGGTGCAGAACTCCCCCGCCTCGCCGCGCGGGAGGGCCTCGCCCGTGAGCGGGTCGGCGATCTTGACCTCGAGGTGCGCGCAGACCCGGCCGACCGTGCCGACCTTGTGCTCGAACGAGTCGTCCGTGCGGGTCTGCATCGAGACAGGTGACGTCTCGGTCATGCCGTAGGCGATCGTCATCTCGTCGATGCCGGCCTCGATCAGCTTCTTCATCATCTCCGCGGGACACGGCGAGCCCGCCATGATCCCGGTGCGCACCGAGGACAGGTCGTAGGAGTCGATGTCGGGCAGCGCCCACTCGGCGATGAACATCGTCGGCACGCCGTAGAGCGAGGTGCAGCGCTCGGCGGCCACCGCCTCGAGCGTGAGCGCCGGGTCGAAGCCGGGCGCCGGGATGACCATCGTGGCCCCGTGCGTGGAGCAGGCGAGGTTGCCCATGACCATGCCGAAGCAGTGGTAGAAGGGCACCGGGATGCAGACGCGGTCGGCCTCGGTGTAGCGGCACACCTCGCCGACGAGGTAGCCGTTGTTGAGGATGTTGCGGTGGCTCAGGGTCGCGCCCTTGGGGAAGCCCGTGGTGCCGGAGGTGTACTGGATGTTGATCGGGTCGCCCGCCGACAGGCTCGCGGCCCGCTCGGCCAGGTCGTCGGCGGAGACGTCCTCGCCGTCGGCCAGCAGGCCGGCCCAGCTCTCCTCGTCGTCGAGGTAGACCACGCGCTCGAGTGCCCTGTTCTCGGCGGCGGTCTCCTCCACCATCGCGCGGTAGTCGCTGGTCCGGAACGACGTCGCCGCGACGAGCAGCCGCATGCCCGACTGGTTGGCGACGTAGGAGAACTCGTGGGTGCGGTAGGCGGGGTTGACGTTGACCAGGATGGCGCCGACCTTCGCGGTGGCGAACTGCACCAGCGTCCACTCCGCGCTGTTCGGCCCCCAGATGCCGACGCGGTCGCCCTTGCGGATGCCCGCCCCGACCAGGCCGCGCGCGACGGCGTCGACGTCGGCCTGCAGCTGCGCCCAGGTCCAGCGCCGTCCGCTCGCGCACTCCACCAGCGCCTCGCGGTCGGCGTACGACGCGACGGTGCGCGCCAGGTTGTCGCCGATGGTCTCCTCCAGCAGTGCCGGGGTCGACTCGCCCTTCGTCCAGGAGTCCGTGCTGCTCACCATGCTCCCGAACCTAGCCCTGAGCGCGCCTCACGTCAGCAGCAGCTTGTCGAGCCGGCGTCGTACGACGAGCAGGCCGACCACGCCCATCACGACGAGGTAGACCACCGAGACCGCCGACTCCCAGGTGATCACGCCGGTGGTCAGCTCCCGGCACAGCACCACCCCGCGGTAGAGCGGGGTGGCCTCGATGACCCACCGCAGCACCCCGTCGCCGAACGCCTCGACCGGGAAGAACGTCGCCGAGAAGAGGAAGAGCGGCATCTGCGCGAGCGTGATCTTGTCGAAGTCCTGCCAGCTCGTCATCCACGTCGTGACCGCCATGCACACGGCGGAGAACGCGAACGCGATGAGGATCGCCGCCGGCAGGGCGAGGACCGCCCACCACGACTGGGTCAGGCCCATCAGCGCCATCACGACGAGGAACGCCGCGGAGTAGACCGAGCCGCGCATCAGGCCCCAGGTGATCTCGCCGCGCGCGATGTCGCCGGTCGACAGCGGGGTGGCGAGCATCTGGTCGTAGAGCTTCTCGTACTTCATCTTGAAGAAGACGTTGTAGGTCGAGTCGAGCAGCGCGCCGTTGAAGGCCGACGTCGCGAGCATCGCCGGCGCGACGAACTCGGCGTAGGGGATCGCCTCGCCGTGGAACTCGAAGGTGTCGATCAGCTGGCCGACGCCGATGCCGATCGAGAACAGGTAGAAGACCGGCTCCAGGAAGCCGGTGATGAAGAGCTTCCACGCGCCCTTGTAGACGACGTAGTTGCGCAGCACCAGCACCTTGGTGGCGGCGGCCGGCGTGAGCGGGGCCGGGATCCCCTCGAGGAGCGCCATGTCAGACCTCCAGCCGGCGGTCGAGGTTGCGCACGGCGAGGAACCAGCCGATGACCGTGAGGGTCACCAGCACGACGACGTTCAGCACGACGAGCGCCCAGTCGATCTGGTCGACGCAGAACATCCGGGAGAGCGAGACGCCGTGCCACAGCGGGGTCAGCCGGGCGATCCACTCCAGCACCGGCCCGAGGTTGCTGATCGGGAAGAAGGCACCGGAGAAGAGGGTGAGCGGGATGACGCCGAGGCGGAACAGCAGGCCGAACCCCTCCTCCGACTTCAGCCACGCGCTGTAGGCGAAGACCAGCGTGGTGAACGCGAAGCCGACGAGCACCTGCGAGAGCCACGCCAGGATCGGCCCCCACCACGTCGCGAAGACGCCGAAGGGCGCCATCACCAGCATGAACACCGCGCACGCCGAGGCCACCCGGAACATCACGAACGCGACGTAGGCGTTGACCAGGTCGCGCACGGCCAGCGGCGTCGCCAGCTGCGCGAAGAACGTCTTGTGCCACTTGATCGACCCCATGACGGGGTACGTCGACTCGCTGACCGCGAGCGTCATGGCGTGCGAGGCGACGAGGCCGGGGACGACGAAGGCGAGGTAGGAGGTCGCCCCCTCGAGCTTGTCGGGGTCGGCCTCGATGAACCCGCCGAGCAGGACGCCCATCGCCACGACGTAGAGCAGCGGCGTGAGGAAGCTGCTCACCACTCCCCCGCGCCACGTGCGCTTGAGGACCGTGAGCCAGTAGTCGTACTGCCGGGCCATGCCCTCCCACGCCGACAGGGAGCCGGTGGGGCGCGCCGGACGGGCAGGGCGGCGGACGGGGTCGGGGAGGTCGTGTCGGAGGCCATGTCGGATCCCATCAGTCCGCCAGGCTCCGGCCGGTGAGGCGCAGGAAGACGTCCTCGAGGGTGGAGCGGCGCACCAGGGTGGCGATCGGGTGCAGGCCGCGGTCGAGGACGGCCGAGACGACGTCCTCGCCGTGGTCGCTGTAGACGAGGAGCCGGTCGGGCAGCACCTCGATCCGCTCCCCCAGGTCCTCGATCTTCTCCGCGAGCGCCTCGTGCTCGCCCACGCCGAAGCGGAGCTCGGCGACCTCGCGGGTGGAGTGGGCGTCGATCAGCTCGCGCGGGGACCCCTCGGCGGCGATCAGTCCCTTGTCCATGACGATCAACCGCGAGCACAACTGCTCGGCCTCGTCCATGAAGTGCGTACTCAGGACCAAGGTCACGCCCGCCTGACGGAGCCGGAACAGCTGGTCCCAGAGTGCGTGCCTGGCCTGGGGGTCGAGGCCGGTGGTCGGCTCGTCGAGCAGCAGCAGGTCGGGGTTGTTGATCAGGCTGCGGGCGATCGTCAGCCGACGCTTCATGCCGCCGGACAGGTCCTCGACCTTGGCCTTCGCCTTGTCGGTGATCTGCGCGAACTCCAGCAGCTCGTGGGCGCGCTCGCGGCAGGTGGCACGGTCGATGCCGAAGTAGCGGCCGTAGATGTAGAGGTTGTCGAACACGTTGAGCTCGTTGTCGAGCGTGTCCTCCTGCGGGCACACGCCGAGCCGGCCACGGATCGCCGGGCCGTCGGTGGCGGGGTCCATGCCGAGGATCCGCAGCTCACCGGAGCTCACCGGGCTCACCGAGGCGATCATCCGCATCGTGCTCGACTTGCCGGCGCCGTTGGGGCCGAGGAAGCCGAACGCCTCGCCCCGGCGCACCTCCACGTCGATGCCCTTGACGGCCTCGAAGTCGCCGAACGACTTGCGCAGTCCCCGTGCCGAGATCATGGCTTCTGTCACAGGCGTCGACCCTAGAGGAGCGAGACGACAACGACGAACCCATTGCTCGGACGCGCCTAGGCTGAAGGTGTGGAGGATCCCGTCGTCGAGCCCGTGTCACCGGAGGCGCCGGCCATGACGCGGACCGTCGTGATGGCGCAGCGCTGGTGCGACCTGACGTTCCTGCACTGGGCGGTCGACCCGGCGGAGCTGGCGCCGCGGATGCCGCCGGGCGTGCGACCCGACACCCTGGACGGGCACACCTACGTCGGGCTGGTGCCGTTCCGGATGGTCGACGCCGGGCTGGGTCGCGGTCCTGCCATCCCCTGGCTGGGGACGTTCCTGGAGACCAACGTCCGCCTCTACTCCGTGGACGACACGGGTCGGCGAGGCATCGTGTTCCTGAGCCTCGACACGGACCGCGCGGCCGTCGTCGCAGGTGCACGCGCCACGTTCGGCGTGCCCTACCGGTGGGCGCGCATGCGCTACCGCCGCGACGGTGACGTGCACACGTACGACGCACGTCTGCGTCGTCTCGGGGCGAGACCTGCCAGCCGGGTGGTCGTCCGCGCGGGGCCGGCGCGTGAGCCGACCCGTCTCGACCACTTCCTGAGCGCGCGGTGGGGCCTGCACACACGCTGCTGGGGTCGCACGCTCTACGTCCCCAACCGTCACGAGCCGTGGCCGGTGCACGACGCCGAGGTGCTCACGCTCGACGACCAGCTGATGGCGTCCGTGGGCCTGCCCGATCTCGCCTCACGTCCTCCCGACCACGTGGCGTTCAGTCCCGGCGTCCGCACCGAGTTCGGGCTCCCGGGCGACGCGCGCCGCCCGCGCGTCGGCTGAGACCTACCCGGCCGGGGTCAGCCGGAGCAGGCGGCCGGCGCCCTCGTCCTCGAGCACCCAGATCGCGCCGTCGGGGCCCTCCTCGACGGCGCGCACGCGTGCCCCCATGTCGAAGACCTCCGTCTCACCCGCGGTGCGGCCGTCGAGGTCCACGCGCACCAGCGCCTCCCCCGACAGCGCGCCGAGGAACGCGTCGCCCCGCCAGTCCTCGAACAGCTCGCCGTCGTAGACCATCAGGCTCCCCGGCGAGATGCTCGGGTTCCACGACCGCGCGGGGGCGGCGTACCCGTCACCCTCGGTGTGGTCGGGGATCTCCCCGCCGCCGTAGTCGCTGCCGTCGGACGCCTCGGGCCAGCCGTAGTTGGAGCCGGCCTCGATCACGTTGAGCTCGTCGCCGCCCTCCGGCCCCATCTCCGCGGACCACAGGGTGCCGTCGGGGGCGTGCTCGAGCCCGAGCGGGTTGCGGTGGCCCCAGCTCCAGATCTCGGCGCTCGCCCCACCCCGGTCGGCGAGCGGGTTGCCGGGAGCGGGCTCGCCGTCGGGCGTCAGCCGGACGATCGTGCCGAGCGTGTTGGTGGTGTCCTGGGCGGGGTCGCCGAGCTGGCGGTCGCCCGAGGAGACGAAGAGGTGCTCGCCGTCGGGCGAGAAGGCGAGGCGATGGCTGAAGTGCCCGTCGCCGTCGACCTTCGGCGTCTGGCGCCACACCACCTCGAGGCCGTCGAGGCGGGGCTCGTCCCCGCCGGTCTCCAGCACCGCGCGGCCCACGACGGCGCCCGTGCCGCCGTCGCCCGCCTCGACCCAGCTCAGGTAGACCAGCCCGTCCTCCTCGTACGACGGCGCGGGCAGGACGTCGCCGAGCCCGCCCTGGCCGGCGTCGACCACCTCCGGCACGCCGGCGACCTCGACCCGGTCCCCGGACTCGGCGTCGCGCAGGTGGAGCGTGCCGCTGCGCTCGGTGATGAGCAGGTCGCCGGTCTCCGGCAGGAACGCCATCGCCCACGGCTCGTCGAGCCGGTCGAGCTCCTCGACGGCGAAGGGCCACCCCTCGTCCCCCTCACCCGCTGCTGGTCCGAGCGAGCCGGAGGCCGCGGTGTCCCCGGAGCAGGCGGTGGCCAGCACGGTCAGCAGTCCGGCCAGCGCCGGCGCGAGGGGCTTCATGGGTCCATGGTGCGCGGGGGTGGCAAGCGCGGCACCGGTCGGAGAAGGATGGCGCGAAAAGACGTCGAAGAATTCGGCGTCGCCGATGTCGAGCCACGCCGACCCCGTTCGACGTACGTGCGAGAACACACCCACCGCACCACAGGAGGAACGATCACAATGCCGCGATTCATGGGATTCGTCAGGATGGAAGAGGGCATCGGGGTGCCGCCGCAGTCGCTGTTCGACGCGATGGACGTCTTCATCGGGGAGCGCGCCGCCAACGGCTCGTTCCTCGACGGCGGCGGGCTCTTCGGCACCGAGGACGCCGTCAACTTCGTGGTCCGCCGGGGCGAGGTGACCCGCGTCGACGGGCCCTACGCCGAGGGCAAGGAGGTCGTCGGCGGCTGGTCGCTGATGGAGTACGCCAGCCTCGAGGAGGCCGTGGCCGACCAGCGACTCTTCGCCGAGCTGCACGCGAAGCACTGGCCCGAGGTCACCGTGGTCTCCACGCTGCGCCAGGTGTCCGAGGGCCCGGAGGCGCCCGGCGACTGACGCCGGCTCACTACGCTGGCTCACTAGGCTGGACGGGTGCCGGCAGGGACGTACGACGATCTTTCGGGGCCCTCGGGAGTCGTGATCGCCACGTGGCGGGCCGAGTCGGCCCGCCTCGTCGGCGCCCTGGCCCGGATGACGCGTGACGTCGACCTGGCCGAGGACCTGGCGCAGGACGCGCTCGTCGCCGCGCTGGAGCAGTGGCCGGTGTCGGGGATCCCCGACAACCCGTCGGCCTGGCTGATGACGACGGCCAAGCGTCGCGGGGTCGACCACTTCCGGCGTGCCGACACGCTGCGTCGCAAGGTGGCCGAGCTCGAGCACGCCGGCGGTGGGGAGGAGGCACGGGTGCCCGACCTCGACGACCAGGTCGACCACATCGAGGACGACGTCCTGCGGCTGGTCTTCCTCTCCTGCCACCCGTCGCTGACGCCCGAGTCCCGAGCCGCGCTGACGCTGCGGCTGGTCGGGGGCCTCACCACCGCCGAGATCGCCCGCGGCTTCCTCACCAGCGAGACGACGATGGCCCAGCGCATCTCCCGGGCGAAGAGGACGCTGACGGAAGCCCGGGCCGAGCTGGAGCTGCCGACGGGCGCGGAGCGGACGGCGCGGCTCGACGACGTGATGGCCGTGGTCTACCTGATCTTCAACGAGGGCTACGCCGCCACCGCCGGCGAGGACTGGATGCGTCCCGACCTCGCGGCCGAGGCGACCCGGCTGGCCCGCATGCTCGCCGACCTGGCACCCGACGAGCCCGAGGTGCTCGGCCTGCAGGCACTGCTCGAGCTGCAGGGATCGCGGACCGCCGCGCGCCTCGCCCCGGACGGCACGCCCGTGCTGCTCGAGGCGCAGGACCGCTCGCTGTGGGACGAGCTGATGATCCGCCGCGGTCTGGCGGCGCTGCGGGCCGCCACCCGGCTCGCCGCCACCGGTGCGCCCGTCGGCCGCTACTTCATCCAGGCCTCCATCGCCGCCGAGCACGCCACCGCATCGCGCGCCGAGGACACGGACTGGGCCCGCATCGCCGCCCTGTACGACGTCCTCGCGCAGGCCGCACCCGGCGCGGTCGTCGAGGTCAACCGGGCCGTGGCCCACGGCCGGGCGCACGGCGCCGCCGCCGGACTCGCCGTGCTCGACGCCGTGGACCCGTCCCGGCTCGGCTCCTCCCCGCTGCTGCCCAGCGTGCGCGGCGACCTCCTCGAGCGCGCCGGGCGTCACGCCGACGCCGCGTCGGCCTTCGACGAGGCGGTCGCGCTCACCCGCAACGAGGGCGAGCGACGCGTGCTGCGGCGGCGCGCGGAGGACAACCGGCGGTCGGCCGACGACCGGTCCTGATCAGGCCCGGTCGTCCCCGCGCGAGCCGAGGAGCGCCCGCGTGAGCGAGGCATTGTCGGCCTGGAGCTGAGCGGTGGCTGCGGCCAGGTCCTCGTCCCCCGGGTCGTGGCCTGCCATCGCGGCGAGCAGCACCGCGCGACGTACCAGCTCCTTGGCGTACGACGCCGTGGTGCCCGCCGCTGCGGCGGCCGCCGCCGCGACCGCCGCAGTCGAGAAGCCGACGTCCACCGAGTAGAGCGCGATGAGATCGCGACGTGCCGCCTCGTCCGGGAGCGGGACCTCCACCGCGAGGTCGACCCTGCCCGGACGTTGCGCGAGGGCCCGCTCGAGCGCCTCGGCCCGGTTCGTCGTCAGCAGGAAGACCACGTCGGCGTCTGCGTCGAGCCCGTCCATGGCGTCGAGCAGGGTGAAGAGCAGCGGAGACGGACCGCCACCGAAGTGGGGGTGCTCACGGTCCTCGGCGATCAGGTCGCAGTCCTCGAGCACGACGATCGCCGGCTGGTGGGCCCGGGCGATCTGGGCGGCCGAGGCCACGTAGCCCATCTGGGTCCCAGTCAGGACCACCACTGTCGTGCCGGGGACCGCGCCGATGAGGTGCCGCACGGTGTGGGTCTTGCCGGTGCCCGGCGGGCCGTAGAGCAGGACTCCGCGCTTGAGGTGCTGCCCATGCTCCTGCAGCTGCTCCCGGTGCTCAGCGAGCCCGACGACGTGCGCGCGCACCTGGTCGAGCGTGCCAGCAGGCAGGACCACCCGGTCCGCCGGCAGGTCGGGTCGCCGCATGAACGTGACCCCGCTGAGCGAGCTCTCGTAGGGGTTGCCGCTGAACGTGACCACCTGGCCACGAAGCACGCTGCGGGTCAGCGACAGCTCGCGCACCTCGGCGAGCAGCGCCGTCGCCGCGTCCTCGGTCGGCGAGAGCAGCTCGAGCCGCGGCTGCGAGCCGTACTGCGGGTTGCCGGCCCGCTGCAGCACGGCCACCGGCGTGCCGTCGTGGGAGAACAGGTACAGCCCGAAGGCCACCGTCGCCCGGTCGGTGTCGGGACCGGTGGCGAGGTTGAGCCGGTCGACCTGCCCCTCGCGGAAGCGGCCCCACTCGGCCTGGGCCATCAGGTCGCTCAACGAGCTGTGGTGCCGCTGGTCGCCCCCGCCGATCCCCAACAGGCGGCTGCCCGGGTCGCGGCCCGCGATCTCGTCCAGGGCGATGTCCATGTCGACGAAGCGGTGCGCGTCGATCGACTCGAGCACGACCGGTATCTCGTCGGCGGAGCGGCCGAAGTGCTGGTCGAGCACCGGCATCAGGTGTGTGCCACGCTGCTCGGTGCGCTCCTCGTCCCTGAGGAGCTGCTGCACCAGCCTCGTCAGTGCGCTGCGGAGCGCGTCGTCCTCCGTGCCTGCCCTGTCCCCCGTGTCCGTCATGCCGGGAGCCTAGGGCGCGATGGCCGCGAGGGCAGGTGCCTCGGGTCCCGGCCGCCAGCCGACCACCCCTTCGGGCCCCGGGTAGGAAGGTGTCATGCGGATCTTCTTCACCGGTGGCAGCGGCAAGGCCGGAAGGCACGTCGCGCCCCACCTCGCCGAGCAGGGCCACCAGGTCACCAACGCCGACCTCGTGCCGCTCGGGCACCCCGACGTCCACGACCTCCAGGTCGACCTGACCGACGCCGGCCAGGTCTACTCGGCGCTCGCCGGGCTCGCGACCTTCGACGAGCTCGACCTGGCCGAGAAGCCGTCGTACGACGCCGTGGTGCACTTCGCCGCCGTTCCGGCGATCCTGCGCACGGCCGACTCGGCGACGTACGCCACCAACGTGCTCAGCACGTACCACGTGCTCGAGGCGGCGACCCGGCTCGGCATCCGCAAGGTCGTGTTCGCCTCGTCCGAGACGACCTACGGCGTCTGCTTCGCGCAGGGCGAGCGGCGCCCGCTCTACGTCCCGGTCGACGAGGAGCACCCGACCGTCCCGGAGGACTCCTACGCGATGTCGAAGGTCGCCAACGAGGTGACCGCGCGCTCGTTCCAGGCACGCACCGGCGCCGACGTCTACGGCCTGCGGATCAACAACGTCATCGAGCCGCACGAGTACGCCGAGCTGTTCCCGGACTTCCTCGACGACCCGGCGCTGCGACGGCGCAACATCTTCGCCTACATCGACGTGCGCGACCTCGGCCAGATGGTGCAGCGCTGCCTGGAGACCGACGGCCTCGGCTACGAGGTCTTCAACGTCGCCAACGCGGACATGTCCGTGGCCGCCACGACCGACGAGGTCATTCAGCGCTTCTACGACGGGGTGGAGGTGCGGCGGGAGATGGGCCGCGACGAGACCTTCTACGCCATCGACAAGGCGCGCGAGCTGGTCGGCTTCGAGCCGCAGCACTCGTGGCGCGACGTGCTGGACGCGTAGCCGTCAGCGCCCGCCCAGGGCGTCGAGCGTCGCCATGTCCTCATCAGTCAGGGTGAACCCGCCGACGTCGGCGTTCGACCGGATGCGCTCCGGGTGCGTCGACTTCGGGATCACGACGACGTCGTGCTGGAGGTGCCATCGGATGATGACCTGGGCGGGCGTGCGGTCGAGCCGCTCGGCGATCGCGACGATCGCGGGGTGGTCGAGGGTGCCGCCCCGCAGGGCGCTGTAGCCCTCGACGGCCACGTCGCGCTCGCGGTGCTCCTGCAGCGTCCCGGCGTCGAAGAGGAGCGGGCTCCACTCGATCTGGTCGATCGCCGGCCGGACGCCGGTCGCGTCGGTGACCTCGTCGATGAGCGCGGCGTCGAAGTTGCTCACGCCGATCTCGCGGGCCAGGCCCAGCTCGCGCGCCTCCACGAACGCGCGCCACAGGTCGACGTTCGTCGCGCCCTTGCCCGGCCAGTGGATGAGCCACAGGTCGACGTGATCGGTGCGCAGCAGGTCGAGGCTCTCGCGCAGGGTCTCGAGCTCGCGACCGGCGCGGCCCGGCGGGCACTTCGTCGTCACGAACACGTCCTCGCGTGCGACACCGCTCTCGGCGAGTGCGCGGCCCACCTCGGCCTCGTTGCCGTACACCGTCGCGGTGTCGACGTGCCGGTAGCCGGCCTCCAGCGCGGCGGTCGTCGCGCGCACCGCGTCGTCCCCGGTGATCTGCCAGGTGCCGAAGCCCAGCAGCGGGATGCGCGTCCCGTTCGTCAACGTCAGGGTCTGGTCGGGCAGCTGCAGGTCGTGGTCTCTCACCCGTCCGATGCTGTCACCTCCGCCAAGGACGGGGGCACCCCGAAGATGAGCGAAGTCCCGGACCCCCATGGGCCCGGGACTTCGTCAGTCGAGGTCAGACGCGTGCGTCAGGCCTGCTGGCCCAGCGCGAACTGGATGGTGCCGTCCTCGTCCACGGCGCCGTCCAGCACCTTGTCGGCGAGGAACTCCGACGCGGGCCCGTCGACGTAGACGGTCGCACCGTCCTGCTCGATGACCTGGTCGTCGCTCTCGGCGTGGTCGGCCGGGCTCACGGACAGGGACTCGCCGTCCGCCTCGGTGGCGATGCGCAGCGCGCTGATCTCGGGCACCTCGTCGGCGAGCTGCTTCACGATGTCGGTCACGTTCTCGGTGAGAGCAAGCATGGCTCTCCTTCCGGATGGAGAATGTGTCCCCCTCACCATTGCTCGGACCCGGCGCACACGCAAACCGCGGTTCAGGGCGATTCCTCCCGGTCGACCGGGACTCGTGACCCATGACACACGCACGGCCCGGCGGCGACCGTGGAGATGCACTGATGGCACGGGTCCCCGGGAGGTCGTCATGGCCCACGACCGTCCGCAGCAGCGGCGGAGTCGGAGGACGCACGTCCCTGCCCTCGACGGCGTGCGGGCCGTGGCCGTGGCAGCCGTGCTCGCGTTCCACGGCGGGCTGCCCGGGGCGAGCGGCGGCTTCCTCGGCGTGGACGCCTTCTTCGTGCTCTCCGGCTACCTCATCACCGCGCTGCTGCTGGCCGAATGGACCCGCAACGGCGGCCGGATCGATCTTGCAGCCTTCTGGGGTCGTCGCGCGCGACGCCTGCTCCCGGCCCTGCTCCTGGTGGTGACGGCCGTCGCGATCGGTGCGCGTTCGTTGCTGCCACCCGAGGAGGTACGGCTGCTGCGCGGCGACGGCGTCGCCACCCTCTTCTACGTCGCCAACTGGCGGATGATCCTCCGCGGCGGCGACTACTTCGCGCAGACCGCGGCACCGTCGCCGCTCGAGCACACCTGGTCGCTCGGCATCGAGGAGCAGTTCTACCTCCTGTGGCCGCTGGTCCTGTGCGCCGTCCTCTGGCGCGCACGGCCCGGCGCCTCGCTGGGACCGCGCCTGTGGCTCGTCGTCGCCGTGTGCTTCGCCGGTGCCGTGGCCTCGACGGCGGCGCTCGCCACGACGTACGCCGTCGACGATCCCGGACGTGCCTACTACGGCACCGACACCCGCGGGGCAGCCATCCTGATCGGGGCCGGTCTCGCCGCGCTGCTGGCGGCCCGCGACCCGCAGGCTCGGGAGGCAGGCGGGGCGGCCGCTCCCCCGTCGACGGCCGCCCGCTGGGGGCCGACGGTCCTGGGCGGGCTGGCGGCGGTCGCCGTGGCCGGCCTGGCGTGGGCCGCCACGCACGTCTCCGGCGGGGACCGCGGGCTCTACGGCGGTGGCATGGCCGCCGTCGCACTTGCGGTCGCGGTGGTGGTGGCTCACGCGGTGCTGGTGCCCTCGGGGTGGTCGGCGCGCGCGCTGGCCGTGCGTCCGCTCCGCGTCCTCGGGCTGATCTCGTACGGCGTCTACCTCTGGCACTGGCCGGTGTTCATCGCCGCCAACGCTGACCGGACCGGCCTCGAGGGCCTGTCCCTCTTCGCTGCGCGCTGCGGGATCACCCTGACCCTCGCCACCCTCTCCTACGTGCTGGTCGAGCGACCCGTCCAGCTCCGCGTGCGGTGGCGGCGTCCGGCGCTCGCCGTCACCGGGGCGGGAGTCGCCGTCGCAGCCGGTGCCGCCGTGCTCGTCTCGTTGACGGCCGTTCCTCCCATGCCCGCGGTCGCTCGCGACTCCTCCGTGTCGGACGTGGTCGACCGGTTCGTGGCCGGGGGCGAGCGGGAGGGCGGCCTCGCCGGCGACCTGGGGAGCGACACGGCCACGCGGAGCACCGAGCCGACCACGTCGCCGGAGGCGCGGCCGTCGCCCCAGCTCCATCACCGTCGACCCGGCCGACCGATCGTGGTCGACGTCTTCGGGGACTCCGTCGCCTGGACACTGGTCACCTACCTGCCGAGCCACCCCGAGCTCGACGTGCGCGACCGCACCCTGATGGGGTGCGGGATCAGCCGGACCGCACCGTTCCGCTACGCCGGGAGCCACTACGCCGGGCTCATGCCCGACTGCCGGGCCTGGCCCCGGATCTGGCAGGGCGCCGTGGCTCGCGACGACCCGGACGTCGCGCTGATCCTGGTCGGGCGGTGGGAGACCATGGACCGGGTGCTCGATGGACGGTGGACCCACGTCGGCGATCCGTCGTTCGACGCGCACCTGCGCGCGGAGCTCGAGCTGGCCATCCGACTGGCTGGAGCGCGGGGAGCGCACGTGCTGCTCGCCACCGAGCCGTACAACCGCCGCTGGGAACAGCTCGACGGGAGCCTCTACCCCGAGGACGAGCCCGAACGGGTCACCGCCTGGAACCACCTGCTCCGTGGTGTTGCGCGCGACCACCCGGACGTGGGTGTCGTCGAGCTCGGGGCACGCATCTCTCCCGAGGGCCGCTTCTCGTGGACGGCCGGTGGATACCAGGTCCGGTCCGACGGGCTGCACCTCACTCCGTCCGGCGTCCAGGGGTGGATCGCGCCCTGGCTCCTCCCGCAGCTGGTGGCGGTGGTGCCCGACTGACGGCTGCTCGGACCAAACGCGCGTGCAAACCGCGGGCGGGGAGGGTGTGGCGGATCCCGGTCACGCGACGCAGGCGTGGCCTAGGGTGACCCCGTTCTCATGGACCGGGCCGTGGCAACGGTCGCCGCAGAAGGAGCCAACGCATGCAGCTGCTCGCCGTGATCGTCCCGCCACCGGAGGTGGTCCGAGACGCTCTCGAGGCCGCGCAGGCGCTGTGCTCGACTGAGCCGGCCGCGACCGAGGACCCGGGCCGCGGGTTCCTGGACCGCATCCGCGGTCGGCGGAAGGGCGCGTCGGCCACCGCCCCTGTCGTCGCCCTGCACCCGTTGTCGCCCGACGCCGTGTTCGTGCCCCTGGCCAAGTTCGGCAACGTCACCGGGGACGACGCGGAGGGTCTCGTCCACGCCCTCACGACTGTTGCCGGCACCTGGCCGGCCCCCGTGCTCCGCATGACCGGGGTGAGCGTGGCGGAGGCCGATCCCCACACCGCGGCGGCCCGGTTGGACGGCGACGTCGACGCGCTGCGCGACATCTACGCCAACGTCAACGAGGTCGCTCGCCAGCAGCGGTTCTTCCTCGACCGGCGCAGCTTCCGCAGCGAGCTCGTGCTCGGCTCGATCCAGGGAGAGGACGGCGCCCCGGTGCCCGCCACCGTCGCGGGCGCCGAGACCCCTCTCGCCGGTCCGGCCTGGACGGCGTCCCACGTCACGCTCGTCCGCGCATCCTTCGCGGCGTCCGGCACGACGTACTCGGAGCTCGCGCAGGTCGAGCTCGCGCCCCGCGTCGCGGAGTCCAGCACCGGCACCGGCGCCTGAGCCCTCGACGCCGCGTTGTCGATCCCGGCTCGGCGCACCCGTCATCGTGGTGACGCCACCCGAGAGGAAGAACCCATGACCGAGTACGTCCTGCTGTTCCCGGCCGACGACGAGGCCGCGTGGCGGCGCGGCACCGACGCCGACCACCAGGTCACGTTCGACACCGACGCCGAGTTCGCCCGGCTGCTGCGCGAGCGGGGAGGCGCCATCACCGGGGGCGCCGCGCTGGGCGACAGCAGCGAGACGCGGACGCTGCGACGCGGCCCGGACGGCCCTCTCGTCACCGACGGCCCGTACGCCGAGACGGCCGAGCAGATCTCCGGGTTCTTCCTCGTCACGTGCGACGACCACGACGCCCTCGTCGAGGCCGCGCAGGTGCTCACCCGCGCGCACCCGGTCGTCGAGATCCGGCCGGTCGCGGACGACTGAGGGTCCTGGAGCCCGGCCGGTCGGTGCGAAGCACCGTGCGAGGGCGACGTACACCCGCACCGGTCACGCGGCCGGCGCGGTCTCCAGCTCGCTGATCCGTGCCCGCAGGCTCGCCTCGGCCAGTCGCCACAGGGTGGCGGAGTGTGCGTGGCGGTGCTGCACGGCGGTGCCGGGACGCGCGCGGTCACGGCAGGCCTCCTGCTCCTGCGCGCGCTGCGCGAAGGCCTCGGCGGCGCGAGCCAGCTCACGGATCACCGTGGCCGTCTCGTCGAGCATCACCGCTGTCATGCCGACAGCGTGCACGCTCGTCCGGTCGGGACCGGCCCCCGAACGCCAACATGCCCGATTTGGTGGCCCGCCGCCGGAGAATCCACGGCCGAACGGCCCGGCCAGCCCCAAGGACGGGGCCCGTTGTCGGATCGCGGTGCAAGACTGCAGGGCATGACCGCCCTCGACCGCTTCAGCGCACCCACGCGCGCGTGGTTCGAGGCGTCCTTCGCAAGCCCCACCCCGGCGCAGGAGGGCGCCTGGGACGCGATCGCCGCGGGCAAGAACGCGCTGGTCGTCGCACCCACCGGCAGCGGCAAGACCCTGAGCGCCTTCCTCCACGCGATCGACCGGCTCCTCAGCACCGAGCGCCCCGACGACAAGACCCGCCGCACGCGCGTGCTCTACATCTCGCCGCTCAAGGCGCTCGGGGTCGACGTCGAGCGCAACCTCCGCGCCCCGCTGACCGGCATCCGCAACACCGCCGAGCGGCTCGAGGCCACCGTCCCGGACCTCACCGTCGGGCTGCGGTCGGGCGACACCAGCCCCGCCGACCGGCGCAAGCTCGGCACGACCCCGCCCGACATCCTCATCACGACGCCCGAGTCGCTGTTCCTCATGCTGACCAGCCAGGCGCGCGAGACGCTCCGCGGCATCGACACCGTGATCATCGACGAGGTCCACGCGGTCGCCGGCACCAAGCGCGGCGCCCACCTCGGCATCAGCCTCGAGCGCCTCGACCACCTGCTCGAGAAGCCGGCCCAGCGCATCGGTCTCAGCGCGACCGTCCGCCCCCTCGAGGAGGTCGCCCGCTTCCTCGGCGGCACCCAGCCGGTCGAGATCGTCGCCCCGCCCAGCACCAAGGAGTGGGACCTGCGCGTCGTCGTGCCCGTCGAGGACATGACCATGCCCGAGCAGTACGACGAGGAGTCCGGCGACCCCGGCCGGTCGACGAGCATCTGGCCCCACGTGGAGGAGCACGTCGTCGACCTCGTCGAGCAGCACCGCTCCACGATCGTCTTCGCCAACTCGCGCCGGCTCGCCGAGCGGCTCACCGCCCGCCTCAACGAGATCGCCGCCGATCGAGCCACCGCCCGTGAGCAGGACCCGGCCCTCGAGACCGACGCGGAACGACCGGCGGAGGCAGGCAGGCCGCCCGCCCAGGTGATGGCGCAGTCCGGACAGAGCAGCGGTGTCGAGGCCGTCATCGCCAAGGCCCACCACGGCTCGGTGTCCAAGGAGCAGCGGGCGATCATCGAGGACGACCTCAAGCGCGGTCGCCTCCCCTGCGTCGTCGCGACCAGCAGCCTCGAGCTCGGCATCGACATGGGCTCGGTCGACCTCGTCATCCAGATCGAGTCGCCGCCCAGCGTCGCCAGCGCCCTCCAGCGCGTCGGACGCGCCGGCCACCAGGTCGGCGAGGTGAGCCGGGGCGTGCTGTTCCCCAAGCACCGCGGCGACCTCGCCCAGACGGCCGTGTCGGTCGAGCGGATGCGCTCGGGCGCCATCGAGAAGATGTCGGTGCCGACCAACCCGCTCGACGTCCTGGCCCAGCAGGTGGTGGCCGCTCTCGCGATGGAGGAGTGGCAGGTCGACGAGCTGTTCTCGCTCATGACCCGGTCCGCCTCCTACACCCAGCTCCCCCGCAGCGCCTACGACGCGACCCTCGACCTGCTCAGCGGCCGCTACCCGAGCGACGAGTTCGCCGAGCTGCGCCCGCGCATCGTCTGGGACCGGGTGACGGGCCAGCTCAGCGGTCGTCCCGGGGCCCAGCGGCTCGCCGTCACCAGCGGCGGCACCATCCCCGACCGCGGCCTGTTCGGCGTCTTCCTCGTCGGCGAGAAGGCCAGCCGTGTCGGCGAGCTCGACGAGGAGATGGTCTACGAGTCACGGGTGGGCGACATCTTCGCCCTCGGCGCCACCAGCTGGCGGATCGAGGACATCACCCACGACCGGGTGCTCGTCACCCCGGCGCCGGGCATCCCGGGCCGCCTGCCGTTCTGGAAGGGCGACGCGCTCGGCCGGCCCGCCGAGCTCGGAGCGGCCGTCGGTGCGTTCACGCGCGAGCTCGCCGCCAAGCCCGCGGCCAAGGCGATCGACAGCGTCCGCGAGCGCGGCCTCGACGCCAACGCCGCGACCAACCTGGTCACCTACCTCGGCGAGCAGCGCGAGGCCACCCAGGTGGTCCCCAACGACACCCAGATCGTGGTCGAGCGGTTCCGCGACGAGCTGGGCGACTGGCGCCTCGTCGTCCACTCCCCCTACGGCACGCCGGTCCACGCCCCATGGGCGCTGGCGATCAACGCCCGGCTGCGCGAGCGCTTCGACGTCGACGGGCAGGCCGTCGCCTCCGACGACGGCATCGTGATCCGCATCCCCGACACCGACGCCGAGCCGCCCACCGGCGAGGTCATCGTCTTCGAGCCCGAGGAGATCGAGCAGCTCGTCACCCAGGAGGTCGGCGGGTCGGCGCTGTTCGCGAGCCGCTTCCGGGAGTGTGCCGCCCGCGCCCTGCTCCTCCCCCGGCGCGACCCGGGCCGTCGCAGCCCGCTGTGGCAGCAGCGCCAGCGCAGCGCCCAGCTCCTCGAGGTGGCCAGCAAGTATCCCGCCTTCCCGATCGTGCTCGAGGCGGTGCGTGAGTGCCTCCAGGACGTCTACGACCTGCCGGCGCTCGTCACCCTCCTCGGCCGCGTGCAGCGGCGGGAGGTCAACGTCCTCGACGTCGCCACCACCCAGCCCAGCCCGTTCGCCCGCAGCCTGCTCTTCGGCTACGTCGCCCAGTTCGTCTACGAGGGCGACTCCCCCATCGCCGAGCGTCGGGCCGCCGCGCTCTCCCTCGACCAGGGCCTGCTCGCCGAGCTGCTCGGCCGCGCCGAGCTCCGCGAGCTGCTCGACCCGGAGGTGCTGACCGAGGTCGAGGCCGAGCTGCAGTGGCTCGCCACCGACCGTCGCGCCCGCAACGCCGAGGCCGTCGCCGACCTGCTGCGCCTGGTCGGTCCGCTGTCGGTGGAGGAGATCCGCGCCCGGTCGATCGACGGCGCCGACGTGGAGGGCTGGCTGGCCTCGCTCGACCGTCGCGTCGCCCTCGTCCGGATGGCCGGCGACGACCGGTGGACCGCGATCGAGGACATCGGCCGCCTGCGCGACGGGCTCGGCGTACCCGTCCCGGTCGGCACCCCCGACGCGTTCCTCCAGCTCCCCGAGGACCCGCTCGGTGACCTCGTGTCCCGCTACGCCCGCAGCCACGGCCCCTTCACCACCGCCGAGGTGGCCGCCCGGCTGGGCCTCGGCGAGGCCGTCGCCCGCCAGACCCTGCAGCGTCTCGCCCACCGCGGCCGGGTGCTCGACGGGGAGTTCCGTCCCTCGGGGTCGGGCACCGAGTGGTGCGACGCCGAGGTGCTGCGCAAGCTGCGCCGCCGCTCCCTCGCGCGGCTGCGGCAGGAGATCGAGCCCGTCAGCCACGACGCGGTCGCCCGCTTCCTCCCCGCCTGGCAGCGCGTCGGCGGCACCCTGCGCGGCGTCGACGGGGTGGTCGCCGCCATCGACCAGCTCGCCGGGTGCCCCGTACCGGCCAGCGCCCTCGAGCCGCTGGTGCTCGCCGCCCGCGTGCGCGACTACGAGCCCTCGATGCTCGACGAGCTCACCGCGTCCGGCGAGGTCATCTGGACCGGCCACGCCCCGCTGCCCGGCAGCGACGGCTGGGTCAGCCTCCACCTCGCCGACCAGGCCCACCTGACCCTGCCCGAGGTCGAGGGCGACGAGCCCGACGGCCTCCAGCGAGCCGTCCTCGACGCGCTCGACCCGGGCGGGGCGTGGTTCTTCCGCCAGCTCGCCGACCGCGTCGGATCCCTTCGAGACGGCTCGTCCCTCACCTCCTCAGGACGAGCGACCACCGACGCCGACCTCAGCAGCGCGCTGTGGGAGCTGACCTGGAAGGGCCTGGTCACCAACGACACCCTGGCGCCGCTGCGCGCCCTCGTCCGCAGCGGCACCCCGTCCCACCGGTCTCGTCGTACGCCGCCCCGCCTCGGGCGCACCACCGGCGGCCGGATGCCCGTGCGCACCGGTCCCCCGGAGACGGCCGGCCGGTGGGCGCTGCTGCCCGAGCGCGACGGCGACCCGACGCGGCGCGCCCACGCCCGCGCCGAGCACCTCCTCGAGCGCCACGGCGTGGTCACCCGCGGCGCCGTCGTCAGCGAACGGATCGCGGGCGGGTTCGCCGGGGTCTACAAGGTGCTCAGCGCCTTCGAGGACACCGGCCGCTGCCGCCGCGGCTACTTCATCGAGGGCCTCGGGGCGGCGCAGTTCGGCAGCGCCGGGGCGATCGACCGGCTGCGCACGTTCGCCGAGCCCGACAGCGCGACCTCCGGCACCAAGCCGACGGTCGTCGCGCTCGCTGCGACCGACCCCGCCAACGTCTTCGGCGCCGCCCTCCCGTGGCCCGACGCGGGCGACCCCGAGCGCACCGGCCACCGGCCGGGTCGCAAGGCGGGGGCGCTGGTCGTCCTGGTCGACGGCGCACTCACCGTCTACGTCGAGCGCGGCGGCCGCACGCTCCTCACCTGGAACGACGACCTCGACGTGCTCACCCCTGCGATGGGGGCGCTCGCCGACGCCGCCCGCCGCGGTGCGCTCGGCCGGCTCACCGTCGAGAAGGCCGACGGCCAGGCCCTCATCGGCAGCGGCGGCGAGACGCCCATCCGGCTCGCGCTCACGGCAGCAGGTTTCCTGGCGACACCGAAGGGGTTGAGGCTGCGTGCCTGAGGGAGACACCGTCTACCGCGCGGCAGCCAAGCTCGACCGCGCCCTCACCGGTCACCGGCTGACCGTCTCCGACTTCCGCGTGCCCGCCTTCGCCACCGTCGACCTCCGGGAGGGCACGGTCATCCGCACGCTGTCCCGCGGCAAGCACCTCCTCACCCGCGTCGACCACCAGCGCGCGTGGACGATCCACACCCACCTCAAGATGGAGGGCTCGTGGCACGTCTACCCCGACGGCGAGCGGTGGCGTCGGCCCGACACGCAGGTGCGCCTCGTGCTCGGCATCGAGGGACGCAAGGCCGTCGGCTTCCAGCTCGGCATCGTCGAGCTGGTGCCGCGCGAGCAGGAGGCCGACCTGGTGGCCCACCTCGGTCCCGACCTGCTGGGCCCCGACTGGGACGAGGAGCGCGCCCTGGCCAACCTCCGCGACGAGCCGGGTCGGCCGATCGGGCAGGCCCTGCTCGACCAGCGCAACCTCGCCGGCATCGGCAACATGTACATGGCCGAGCTGTGCTTCACCATGGGCGTCCACCCGGCCAGCACCGTCGCCACCGTCGACCAGCTCCCCCGGCTCGTGCGGCGCGGCAAGCAGATGCTCGAGGTCAACAAGGAGCGGGCGATCCAGACGACGACCGGCGACCTCCGCGAGCGCGAGCGGATGTGGGTCTACCGTCGCGACAACTCGCCGTGCCGCCGGTGCCGCACGCCGATCGCGGTCACCATGCTCGGCGAGCTCGGTCGCGAGCGCGCCGCATACTGGTGTCCCAGCTGCCAGCCCGAGCGCTGAGCCCGAGCGGCCCGTCGGGTCAGGCGGCGGAGGCGACCACGTCGCCGGACGGGCGGCCGGCACCGATCGGCGCGTTCACGACCACGCCCATGGCGGCCTCCTCGAGCGACACCGCGTCGGCGACGTCGCGCAGCACGTCGGACAGCGGCAGGTCCATCGCCTGGCACAGCGACGCGAGGAGCTCGGACGACGCCTCCTTCTGGCCCCGCTCGATCTCGGAGATGTAGCCCAGGCTCACCCGGGCCTCCGCAGACAGCTCCCGCAGGGTCATCCCACGCTGCATCCGGGCAGTGCGCAGCACGTCGCCGAGCAGTCGTCGGAAGAGCACCATGCGCGAGTCCTTGCTCTCGGGATGTCCGGATGAGGGAAGTCTCTGTGCCCAACGCTACCCGAGGCCTCCTTCTTCCCGCCGGGTTACCTCGGTTTGAGGATGGTCGTGCTCCCCCAGCTCACGGGCGAGGAGCTCGAGGACCGCGCCGCAGGCGGCCTGCCGGATCGCGAGACGGTCGCCGCCGAGCGCCAGCAACCGGGCGGTCCCGCCCCCGGGGCCGGCGATCGCGACCCAGACCGTGCCGACCGCCCGACCCTCCTGCCGGTCCGGGCCGGCGACGCCGGTGGTGGCCATGCCCCACGTCGCGTCAAGCCGGTCACGCACGCCGCGGGCCATCGCGAGGGCGCACTCCTCCGAGACGACACCGTGCTCCTGAACCACCTCGGGCGGCACGCCGAGCACCGACTCCTTCACGCGGGTGGCGTACGACACCACGCCGCCCACGAAGCTGCGCGAGGCGCCGGGCACGTCGGTGAGCCGGGCCGCGAGCAGCCCCCCGGTCAGGGACTCGGCCGTCGCGAGCGTCTGGCCGCGACCTGCCAGGGTCTCGAGGACGCGCGCGGCCGCGCTGCCGTCCGGCTCGGCTGACCACATGTCGGCGACACTAGCCGCATGGCACTCCCCATCGAGGACTACGCACTGATCGGCGACCGGGGCACGGCCGCCCTGGTCGGGAGGGACGGGTCGATCGACTGGCTGTGCCTGCCGCGCTTCGACTCCCCCGCCTGCTTCGCCGCGCTGCTCGGCACCGAGGAGAACGGGCGCTGGCTGCTCGCCCCGGCCGACGACGTGGTCGCCACGTCGCGGCAGTACGTCGACGGAACCGCGTGCCTGGAGACGACGTTCACGGTCGACGGCGGCGAGGTGGTCCTGCTCGATGTGATGCCCGTCGGCGACGACCGCGCGGACGTCGTACGCCGCCTCACCTGCACGCGCGGCACGGTGCGGATCCGGCACGACTGGGTGGTGCGCACCGACTACGGCCGCGTGCGGCCGTGGGTGAGCCGGGAGCAGGCGCACGGCGACGAGGTCGTCGTGGCGGTCGCCGGTCCCGACAAGCTCGTGCTGCGCGGGCCGCACCTCCCCCACGGTCACGACGGCCACCACAGCGACGAGTTCGAGATGACCGCCGGCGACGAGGTCACCTTCTCCACGACCTGGGTGCGATCGTGGCGCGACATCCCCCGGCCGCTCGGCTTCGACGAGCGGATCGACGCCACCACGGCGCGTCAGCGCGAGTGGACCGCACGCTCGCCGGAGGACGTGCCGCACGCCGACATGGTGCGGCGCAGCCTGCTCACCCTGCTGCTGATGACGCACGCCGAGACCGGCGGGATCGTCGCGGCGCCGACCACCTCGCTGCCGGAGGACTTCGGAGGCGGGCGCAACTGGGACTACCGCTTCTGCTGGCTGCGCGACGCGGCCCTGACCCTCGAGTCGCTGCTCGGCGCCGGCTACGCGCAGGAGGCTCTGCAGTGGCGCAGCTGGCTGCTGAGGGCCGTCGCCGGCGACCCCGCCGACCTGCAGATCATGTACACCGTCGACGGTGGCCGCCAGCTACCTGAGCGCGAGGTGCCGCACCTGGCCGGCTATGCCGGCAGCAGGCCGGTCCGGATCGGCAACGGCGCCGTGTCCCAGCGCCAGAACGACGTCCTGGGCGAGGTGATGATCGCGCTCGAGCTCGCCCGGGAGGCCGGCCTCGAGGAGACGTACAACTCCTGGTCCCTGCAGCGGGCGCTGGTCGACGAGCTCGCCGAGCACTGGGACGAGCCGGACAACGGGCTGTGGGAGATCCGGGGGCCGCAGCGGCACTTCACCCACTCCCGGGTCATGGTGTGGGTGGCCTTCGACCGGGCGGTGAAGGCGGTCGAGCAGCACGGGCTCGACGGGCCCGGTCGAGCGGTGGCGTGACCTGCGCGACCGGGTGCGCGAGGAGGTCCTCGACAAGGGCTTCGACCACGAGCGCGGAACCTTCACGCAGCACTACGACACCACCGCCGTCGACGCCTCGCTGCTGACCATCCCGCTGGTCGGGTTCCTGCCCGGCGACGACCCGCGGGTGCTCGGCACGATCGACGCCGTGGTCGCCGACCTCGACGAGGGCGGCCTGCTGCTGCGCTACCGCACCGAGACGGGCGTCGACGGGCTCTCGGGCGACGAGCACCCGTTCCTCGCCTGCTCCTTCTGGCTGGTGTCCGCCCTGGCGATGGCCGGGCGTCGAGACCGGGCGGCCGAGCTGATGGACCGCCTCTGCGGGCTGGCCAACGACGTCGGCCTGCTCTCGGAGGAGTACGACACGCGGCACGGTCGGATGGCGGGGAACTTCCCGCAGGCGTTCAGCCACCTGACCCTCGTGCAAGCGGCCCTCGCCCTGCGGTGAGCAGGACGAGGGCCGCGATGCGGTGACGGGTCGTCAGATCAGCGGCGCTTGACCTTGATCTTGACCGTGGTCGCCTTGCTGCGGACCTTGCCGCTGCCGGCGAACTTCACCTTGGCACGCTTGGTGCCGGCCTTGGCGAAGCGGTCGAGGCGGATGACCGCCTTGCCCTTCTTCAGCTTGGCGGTGTACTTCTTGCCGCCGACCTTCACGACCACCTTCCCGGACACGGCCTTGATGCCGAGCGCCGAAGCCTTGACCTTGAGGCGGGCCCGGGTCTTGCCCGCGACGACGCGGCCGGGCTTGACGCGTGCCTTCATCTCGGCCTTGGCCTTGCGGACGTCGACCGGCAGCGAGAACGTCGTACCGGTGGTGGGACCGGTGAAGGTCAGCACCTGCTTGCCCTTCTTGACCTTGCCCTTCAGCTTGACGGTGACGGCACTCCTGCCGGCCTCGTCGTCCTGGGCGGCCGGGATGGTGTTGTCGACCGTGGCGGCGGAGACGGAGACGTTGCCCACCTTGATGCCGAGGTTGGCGTCCTTGGGGTCGGCGGCCGTGCTCATGGCCAGCGACGACAGGTTGAGCTTGAGCTCGCCGCCGAGCCGGTAGAAGCGCGGCGACCCAGCCGGGAAGCTGACGCCGACCTGGCGCTGGTCAGCCTTCACGGCCAGGGGCGTGGTGGCGGCCTTGGCGGCCATGTAGTCGACCATGGCCTGGAGGTCGGACTTGCCGGTGTCGCGCTTGGCGGTGGCGGCGCTTGAAGCCGCGGAAGTTGTCGCCGCCCTCGGCCAGGAACGAGTTCGCCGTCACGGAGTACTGCGTCGCGGGCTCGAGCGGCTTGCCGTTGAGCCACATCCCGGTGATCCGGTCGCCCTCGGGCGGGTCGGGTCGTAGGTGGAGAAGAAGCCCTCCGAGACGCCGAGGCGGAGGAAGGCGCGGGTCGGGCACGTTGCCCGCAGCCGTCGCGCTGCCACTGCTGCTCGAGGACGGTCTTGATCTGCGCACCCGTCATCTTCATGTTGACCAGCGTGTTGGCGAACGGCTGGACCACCGCTGCCTGCTTGTAGGTCACGTCGGCCGGGCCGGCGATGTCCTGGCGGAGACCACCCGGGTTCATGAAGGCGATCTGCGCGGCTCCCGCCTCCGGCGTGGAGGTGGCCCAGCGGTGGACCTCGGCGACCAGGTTGCCCAGCGTGGACTCGCCGCCGCGGTTCTCGGTCGTGCCGTCGGCGAGCTTGGCGCGGTTGAAGGCGCCGCCCACCTTGCCGAGCACGCGGCGTCCGAGCACGTCGGCCTGCGCGACGGCGGCGTCCACCGTGGCCTGGACCGAGTTCTTGGTGGCGACCGCGTCCGGGTCGGTCACGCTGACCGTGTTGGCGCGGACGATGTCGCCGGAGGTGAAGGAGACCTGGTTCGTGTCGGGGTCGACCGAGAAGATCAGCCGGTTGAGGTTGGTGCCGTACTGGCCCGCCGAGACGACCGGGCGGCCGTTGATGACGTGGTTGTAGGCGAGGTGGGTGTGACCCGAGATGATCGCGCTGACGTCGCCGTCCACGCCGTTGACGATCCGGCCGAACGCGTTGGCGTTGCTCGACGCCGAGGCGAGCGAGGTGTCGGGAGCGCCCTCGTGGACCAGCAGGACCACGATGTCCGCACCCTGCGCCTTGAGCCGGTCGGCGGCCGCGTTGGTCTCGTTGATGATGCTCGAGACGGCGACGTCGGCGATGCCGCCCGGGCTGACGAGCGACGGCAGGTCCTCGGTGACCCCGCCGATGAAGCCGATCTTCACGCCACCGGTGGTGGTCGTCCACGTGCCGCCGTCGGAGCTGTCGGAGGCGTCGGGCGTACGTGCCGTGACGTCGGGCAGTGCGTACGAGCCGTCGGACTTCTTGCGCACGTTGGCGGCGATGTACTGCCAGTTCGCCCCGCCCTCGGGGTTGCTCGTGGCGTCGTAGGCACCCATCACCCGGTTGACGAGGTCGCCGTAGCCGGCGTCGAACTCGTGGTTGCCGGCAGCGGACACGTCGAGGCCGGCGGCGTTCAGCGCGTCGATGGTCGGCTTGTCGCGCTGGATGAAGGACTCGAAGGTCGAGGCCCCGATCAGGTCGCCACCGGCTGCGAAGACGGTGGGGCCGGTGGTGAAGCCCGCCTCCAGCTGCTGGACGGCGCCGGCGAACTGGGCGGCGCCGGCCTCCTGCGCACCGTTGCTGGTGTTGGGGAGCAGGCGGCCGTGGAAGTCGTTGGTGCCGAGGATCTGGATGTCGACGGGAGCCGCGTGCGCGGGTGTCGCCGCGCCCACCACGGCGAGCGGGCCGGCGACGAGGCCGACGAGTGAACCTGCGAGAGCGAGTCTGCGACCGGGACGTGATGCTGACACGAGTGGCCTTTCGGTTGGGTGCGTGTGAGTCGGCTCACCCTAACCCGGCGTCCGGCACCATCTTCTGGCGGGAATGTCGCTACAGAAGGCCGACGGCCCCCGCCCTGCTGAGCAGGACGAGGGCCGCGGCTGGTGATGTCAGGTCAGCGCCTGATCTTGAGCTTCACCACCATCTTGTCTCGCTTGACCGAGTCGTCGCCGAGGTAGCGCACGACCAGCTTCTTGGTGCCGGCCTGGTTGAAGGCGGGCAGCTTCACGATCGCCACACCGTTCTTCACCTTGAACCGGTAGACCTTGTCGCTGCCCTTGCGACGGACCGTGATCCAGCCGCTGGCGGTCTCGTCGCCGGCCTTCACCTTGACCTTGAAGCGGACCTTCTCGCCCACCTGACCCTTGGCGTTGACGGCCTTGAGCTTCGGCTCCACCTTCTCCGGCTCCGGAGTCGTCGCGGCGGGGTCGTCGGCGGGGTCGTCGGCGGGGTCGTCGGCGGGGTCGTCGGCGGGGTCGTCGGCGGGGTCGTCGGCTCCTGCTTGGCGGTCACCGTGACCACGACCGTGCCCCGCGAGGAGGCGTAGCGGTCGTCGCCGGTGTAGGTGATGGGCAGCGTGTGCACGCCGACCGGCAGTGCGCCGGCAGCGAGCTCGATGGAGCCCTCACCGTTGACCAGCGTGGTCTCGAGCGTCATCTGGCCGAGGCCGAGGACGACCTCACCCGTCGCGGCGGACGGGGTGACCTTGACCTGGACGGCCCCGGAGGAGCCCTCCTCGATCGTGACGTCGGTGCCCGACACCGTGGTGTCGATCAGCTCAGCGGCCTTGACCTCGACCGGCACAGTGATGCTGGTGCCAGTCGTGGCGCCCGTGATGACGACGTCGTACACGCCGCCGGCGACGTCGGGGACCGGGAAGGTCACCGAAGCGGTGCCGGTACTCGTCGAAGCTCCGCAGTCCCGATCGTGTTGTCCACCGGGAAGTCGCCGACCGGCTCGCCGTCGAACTCGACCGCGACCGATGTCGTCCTTGACGTCAGCCGGCGTCGAGAACGCCAGCGACGATCGAGGTCCACCGTCACCTGCTCGCCGACGTTGAACTCGTTGGCCGTTCGGCAGGCTCACGCCCACCGAGTGCTGCGCGTAGTCGACGAGCCAGCGGAGCATCGCCCTGCGCGGCATTCGCGAACTCGGCCATGTAGTCGACCATGGCCTGCAGGTCCACCTTGCCGGTGTCACGCTTCTGCGTACCCTGGGCGAAGACCCGGAAGTTGTCACCGCCGGAGGCCAGGAACGAGTTCGCCGTCACCGAGTACGACGTGGTCGCGACGATCGGCGTGCCGTTGAGCCGCATCTCCGGACCCGGTCGCCCTCGGGGCGGGTCGGGTCGTAGGTGTACGTGAAGCCCTTCGACGTGCCGAGGCGGAGGAACGGACGCGTCGGGACGTTGCCCGACCGCGTCACGCTGCCACTGCTGCTCGAGCAGCCGTCTTGATCTGTGCACCCGTCAGGCTGCATGTTGACCAGGGTGTTGGCGAACGGCTGGACGACGGCGGCCTGCTTGTAGGTCAGCGTTGCCGGGTAGCCACCCGGGTTGCCGGCCATGTCCGCACGGAGACCACCCGGGTTCATGAAGGCGATCTGGGCGGCGCCGGCCTCGGCGTCGGGTCGCCCAGCGCTGGACCTCGGCGACCAGGTTGCCGAGGGTCGACTCGCCACCGCGGTTCTCCGTGGTGCCGTTGGCGAGCTTGGCCCGGTTGAACGGACGCTGCGACCTTGCCCAGCTCCACCGCACCGAGCACGTTGGCCTCGGCGATCGCGTCGTTCACGATCGCTGGTGACCGCCGGGTCTGCCGGGTAGTTGGCCGTGAACGGCGCGGTCTGGCCCTTGAGGTTCAGGACCTTCTGGGCCTGGGTCAGGACCTCGCCCGTGTCCGGGTCGACCGTGAAGTTCAGCTGGTTGAGGAACGTGCCGTACTGGCCGGCCGAGACCACCGGACGCTCGGTGACCGCACGGTCCTCCGCCACCCATTCGGGGACAGGCACCGCGTGGTTGTACGCGAGGTGGGTGTGGCCAGACACGATCGCGTCGACGTTGCGTGTCGACGCCGTTGACGACCTGGCCGAACGCGGAGTTCGGGTCGGTGGCCGCAGCCAGCGACGTGTTGGCCGCGCCCTCGTGGACGAGCAGCACGATGACGTCGGCGCCCTCGGCCTTCGAGGTCGTCGGCGCGCTGTCGTTGACCTCGTCGACGATGTCGGTGACCTCGATGTCGGCGATGCCGTCGGGCGACACCAGGGACGGGAGGTCCTCGGTGACCGCGCCGACGAAGCCGACCTGCGACGTCGCCGAAGTCCTTGATCCAGGAGTCCGGCGAGAGCGTGCGGAGTCGTCGGCCTTCTTGCGGAGGTTGGCGCGCGATGTACTCCCAGCTCGCACCACCCTGCGGGTTGGTCGTCGCGTCGTACGGCGCCATGACCCGGTTGACCAGGTCGTCGTAGCCGGCGTCGAACTCGTGGTTGCCCGACCGCCGAGACGTCGAGCCCGGCCTCGTTGAGAGCGTCGATCGTCGGCTTGTCCTTCTGGATGAAGGACTCGAACGTCGAGGCGCCGATCAGGTCACCCGCAGCTGCGAACACCGTGTTGGGCTCATCCGTGCGCAGCTGCTTCACCGCACCGGACAGCACTGCGCCGCCGGCGACGTTGCTCGGCGACGTTCCGTTGGTCCCGTCCTCGTTGAGGATGCGACCGTGGAAGTCGTTGATGCCGAGGATCTGCACGTCCACCGGCTCGGCCGCCGCGGGAGCGGTGTTGATGCCGACGATCTCCGGGCTGTGGTCGGAGGAGCGGAACGGGTTCGGCGCGTAGAGGTTGGTGACGTTGGTGTTGAACCGGGCGTACTCGTAGTAGACCGACTCGTAGCCGTTGATGTCCCAGATGTCGACCGCGTTCACGTCGGCGAGGGCTGCCTCGTTGGCCAGCACGTGGTCGAGCGAGCCGACCATCCCGTCGAAGTTGTAGGTCTCCTCGTCGGGCTTGCTGGTCGACTCGAGGTTGGTGTAGCCGGCCTGCTTGAGGACCTGGATCGGGTCCTCCTCCGAGTAGGCGTTGAAGTCGCCTGCCAGGAAGACGCGCGAGATGCCCCGAGCGGTCTTGAACTCGTTGGCGAACGTCACGAGCGCGTTGGCCTGCAGGACCCGACGGTCGTTGGCGTTGCCCTGACCGTTGGGGTCTGCCGTGCCGGAGCCCTTCGACTTGAAGTGGTTCACGATGACGGCGAAGGCGTCGGCGTCAGCCGTTCCGACCTGCTTGAACGCCTGGGCGACCGGTTCGCGGGCGTCGGCGAAGGCCTCGGTCCCCGTGGAGAGGTCGGCCAGGACGTCGGACTCCCCGACCAGCGCGACGTTCGCCGGCTGGTAGATGAATCCGTTGCGGATCACGTCCTGCTCGCTGAGCGGGGGCAGCTCGTTCTCCGGAGGCGACGGAACGGCGGCCCAGGTGCCGGCGCCGGCGTCCTCATTGAGGGCGTCGACGAGCTTGTTGATCGCGAAGTCACGGTTCTTGCCGAACTGCACGGAGTTCTCGAGCTCCTCGAGCGACACGATGTCGGCGTCGGCGGTGTTGATCGCCGCGACGATCTTGTCCCGCTGCCTGACGAGGTTCGCGTCGTTCGCAGCACCACGAGGACCGTTGGGGTTGCACTGGTTGTTCGAGATCGGGTTGCCCGCGCGGTCGTTGAAGAACGAGCACGTGCGGCCGCCACCCAAGGCGACGAACTCCGCACCCGTGGTCGGGAAGAAGTTCAGGACGTTGAACGTCGCCAGCTTGACGTCGCCACCCACGTTCTCGGGGGCGGCCGGCCGGGTCTGGGTGAAGTTGATCGTGCCGGTGGGGTCACCGACGACCTGCGACTGCGGGAGGATGCGCCACGCGTTGAAGCCGTAGGTGAACACGACGGGCTTCGGGAACGTGATCGACGAGCCCACACGCACGCTGTGGTCCGCGGTGAACCACGGGAACGGCTTGTCGTTGTTCTGCGACGTGGAGTACGTCCACGACGAACCGTCGTCGAGGATGATCCGGTGCGCGTCGTTGTAGCGCTTGCGCTCCGCGACCTGGGCGGTCGCCTGAGCGTCGATGACCTCGGTCGGCGCCACCAGCGGCTTGCTGCTGTTGGCCACGACACCGAGCTCGCCGCGGAAGGCGGTCGAGTTGGAGCCGTCGTTGTAGTACGGGCCGCCGTCGTAGACGTCGGTCGCGGTCCACGGGGCGGTCGGCTTGAACAGCTCGCCCTCGACGACCTCGCGCGCCTCGTCGAGTGCGGCACCCGTCAGGCAGGCGGTGCCGGGCAGGGCGCAGTCCGTGCCGGGGATGTCGGTCTTCGGGGTCACGTCGCCCAGGGCGGGGATCGAGGTGACACCTGCGTTGGTGGACACGATCTGGGTGGCGCCCGAGAACTCGGCCGCGTCGCCGGTCACCTTGACCGAGTCACCCACGGCCGGGTAGCTCGCGAAGCCCGTGGTGCCGCCGTAGACGAAGATCGCGTCCGAGGCGTTCGCCGTGTCGGCGCCCGGGGTCTGGATGTAGAAGCCGTTGAGGCCACCGGTCGGGTACGACGCCGTGACCACGCCCTGCGTGGTGACGGTCTGGCCGTCGAGCGGGGTGGTCGCGCCCGTGCCCTGGATCTCGGCGATCGGGGTGACGGCGCCGGCCGCCGGAGTGACGGCGACGGTGAACGCCGCGGAGCCCGTCGCCTCGTCGGCGTCGGTCACCGTGACGGTCACCGAGGAGTTGCCGACCGTGGTCGGCGTGCCGGCGACCGCGCCGGAGTTCTCGTCGATCGACAGACCGTCCGGCAGGCCGGTCGCGGACCAGGTGTAGGGCTCCTTGCCACCCGTCGCAGTGACGGTGAAGGGGGTGATGGCCTCGTTGATCACGAAGCTCTTGTTGCCGACGGAGTCGACGCTCGGGCCCGTGGCGGTGCCACTGGTCGACTTCGTCGGCGTGGGCGCGGCCGTGGCGAAGTCGGCGCTGTTGTCGTCGGAGTCCTGGGTGCGGTTCAACGAGACCGTTGCCGACGCCGGCGCTGCCGTGGCCGCCGTCTCGTAGCTGGTCGCACCGGTGGCGCCCACCATGTCCAGGATGCCGAGCGCGGCCCCGGAAGCTCCAGCGAAGTCGCCGGCGCTGGTGTTCGGGATGACCGATGCGGTGGTCGCCAGGATGACCTGGCCGCCCGCTGCGGCCATGCCGATGGCCGGACTGGCCGTCTGGTCGACAGGCGGAAGGGCTGCACCCGTCGCGCCCACCGTCGACATCTGGACGAGCCAGGTGCTGCCGGCCGGAACGCTGCCGCTCAGGGCGACGGGGCTGCCGCCCGAGTTGCCGTTGCCGGCGCGGTAGTGGAGGTACTTGCCGGCCAGACTGATCGGCGCCGCGGTCGGGTTGTTCAGCTCGACGAAGTCGGCGTTGAAGAGGGCGTTGGCGTTGCCGCCTGCGCCGTAGACCTCGTTGATCACGAGTTCGGTACCGCCTGGGTTGGCGGATGCCGCTGCTATCGGGGTGAGTCCGGCTGCCAGGACAGCCAGACCTGCTCCTGCCGCGATACGACGCGGCGAGGGGAGCGGTGCGCGCATGGGTGCTCCGAGTCTTCGGTGTGATGTGACCGACGCATCTTCACCCACGCCACCGACAATTCGTCGTGCTAGCGCGAACCTTTTCCTGCGATTGTTGCCAAAAGTTCACACCGCTCTTCGTCGCGATGTGACCTACGTCTCAGGAGCGGGAGACCCGTTGCCTGCGGACGTCGCGGAAGAACTCGTAGCCGGACCACATCGTCATCGCCACGGCGGCGGCCAGCATGACCTGGGCGAGGTAGAAGAGCGCCTCACCGAGCATTCCCGGCCAGAAGTCGAAGGCCCCACCGTGCGCGTCGCCGTGCGGCAGCGGCATGATCAGGCCGGCCAGCGCGACCGCCTGCAGGACGGTCTTGACCTTGCCGCTCTGTGCGGCGGGGATGACGACGTCCTTGAGGATCGACAGCCGCAGCAGCGTCACGCTCCACTCGCGCAGGAGCACGATGATCGTCACCCACCACCAGATGTCGCCGACGATCGACAGGCCGATGAAGGCCATGCCCGTGATCGCCTTGTCGGCGATGGGGTCGGCGATCTTGCCGAAGTCGGTGATCAGGTTGTGCTTGCGCGCCAGGTCGCCGTCGATCTTGTCGGTGATCATCGCGATCGCGAACAGCCCGAAGGCGATCCAGCGCCACGTCGGGTCGTTGCCGCCGTCGTGCAGCAGCGCCCAGCCGAAGAGCGGCACCATGGCGATGCGCAGCACGGTCAGCACGTTGGCGATGTTGAAGTTCGAGACCTGGTGGTCGGTGCTCATGCCGGGGCTCCGTCCGTGCGTGCGATCAGGTCCACGCCGTCGGTGCCCGTGACGGTGGCGGTCACCAGGTCGCCGACGGCCGCGCGACCGGCGCCGGTCAGCATCGTCGTACCGTCGACCTCCGGTCCCTGGTGGGCAGCCCGGCCCTCGACGACGTCGTCGTCGACGGACTCGACGAGCACGACCACCTGCTCGCCGATGCGCTCCTCGGCGCGCTGCGCGTTGAGCTCCTCGACGAGGGTGGTGACGTGCTCGGTGCGGGCGCGGATCTCGTCGTCGTCGAGCTTGAGGTCGTCGGCGAAGCCCGCCGCCTCGGTGCCGTCCTCGTCGGAGTAGCCGAACACGCCCGTGACGTCCATCCGGGCCGCGACCAGGAAGTCGCACAGGGTCTGCAGCTCGTCCTCGGTCTCGCCCGGGAAGCCGACGATGACGTTGGAGCGTACGCCGGCCAGCGGGGCCAGCGAGCGGACCTGCTCGAGCAGGCCGAGGAAGCTGTCGGGGTCGCCGAACCGGCGCATCCGTCGCAGCACCGTGGCGCTGGCGTGCTGGAAGGACAGGTCGAAGTAGGGCACGACGCCGGGCGTGGAGGCGATCGCCTCGATGAGGCCGGGGCGGGTCTCGGCGGGCTGCAGGTAGGACACGCGCACCCGCTCGATGCCGTCGATACCGCTCAGCTCGGGCAGGAGCGTCTCGAGCAGCCGGAGGTCGCCGAGATCCTTGCCGTAGGACGTCGAGTTCTCGCTGACGAGGAAGAGCTCCTTGACCCCCTGGGTGGCCAGCCACTGGCCCTCCTGCAGGACGTCGCTGGGACGACGGCTGACGAACGAGCCGCGGAAGCTCGGGATGGCGCAGAAGGAGCAGCGCCGGTCGCAGCCGCTGGCCAGCTTGAGGGGCGCCATCGGGCCGGCGTCGAGGCGACGGCGTACGGCGCGCGGGCCGGTGGCGGGCGCACCCGCACCGATCTCGGCCGACGTCACCGACCTCGGGCTGGGCCTGGTGCCCCGGGACGGAGATCCCGGAGGCGTCGCGCTCGACCGGCGAGATCGGCAGCAGCCGCCTGCGGTCCGACGGCGTGTGCGGGTGGTGCGTCTCCCCCGCCACGATCGCCCGCAGCCGGGACGCGATGTCGGGGTAGTCGTCGAAGCCGAGGACCGCGTCGGCCTCGGGGAGCGACTCGGCGAGGTCCTTGCCGTAGCGCTCGGCCAGGCAGCCCACCGCGACGACGGCCTGTGCGCGGCCGCCGTGGCCGGCGGACGCCTTGAGGTCGGCCGCCTCGAGCAGCGTGTCGACCGAGTCCTTCTTCGCGGCCTCGACGAACCCGCAGGTGTTGACCACCACGGTGTCGGCGTCCTCGGCGTCGTCGACGAGCACGAAGCCGCCGGCCTCGAGCCGTCCGGCGAGCTCCTCGGAGTCGACCTCGTTGCGGGCGCACCCGAGGGTCACCACAGCAACGTTCAGCGGGGTCAGGGGAAGGTCTGTCTCAATCGTCATCGCACCGTGAGTATGCCCGTTCCGGCCACGCGGACCGCCATCCCGGGTGCTGGAGAGAGGTGGGGCATCAGTCGGTGACGAAGGTGCCCTGACCCGCGACACCGGGCTCGCCGACCGATCGGGCCTCGCCGCCGGCGAGGGAGACGGTGACGGCGCCGTCCGTCGAGTCGACCCGCACCGGAGGGGAGGCCTTGAGCTCGCGGGTCTGGCCCACGGCGAGGCTGCCCTTGAAGACCTGCTCCCCCGCCCCGTCGCGCACGACGACGCGCGCGCCGCCGGAGGCGGCCGTCACGACGACGGACACCGGCTTGGCCACCGGCGCGTTGCCGGCGCCCTGCGGACCACCGGAGCCGTTGAGGACGGGCGTGGCGCCGCGCAGCTCGGGCGGGGTGTCCATGACCAGCCGGGCGATGGACCAGGCGAGCACGAGCGCCATGACGACGGCGACGAGCACCGACCAGTTGGGGCCGCCCCGCGTGCCGCGGATGGAGCCGTGGGCGCCGGTGGCCAGCTCGGCCTCGAAGACGCGCCGCGGGTTGATGGGCGCACGGGCGTAGCGCTCGTCGTAGGACGCCAGCAGCGGTGCGACGTCGATGCCGAGGACCCGGGCGAGCGTGCGCAGGTGGCCGCGGGCGTAGAAGTCGCCACCGCAGGGCTCGAAGTCGTCGACCTCGACGGCCTCGATCACGTGCGGTCGGATGCGGGTGCGGTCGGCCAGCTGGTCGACGCTCAGGCCCAGGCGGGTGCGGGCCGCGGCGAGCTCGGGACCGATGACCGGGTCCTCCGCGGGCTCGACCTCGAAGTCGTCGAGGACCAGCGGCTCGACCGGGTCCCCCGGTCGGGCGATCGCGCGGACGCGGTCGCCCCAGGACTGGGTCTCCTCCACGAGGCTGACCCGGCCGGGACGGCGCAGCTCGCGGCCCTCCGGCTCGTCCTCGTCGACGACGACGTCACGCCGCACCTCGGAGCGACGGGCGGCGCCGGTCTCGCGGAGCGCGGCCGGCGTCGGGCTGGCGACCACGACCGGGACGACGACCTCGGGCTCCGAGGACACGGAGGACACGGAGGTCTCGGAGGCCTCGGAGGACTCGCGGGACTCAGGCGTCTGCGGCTCGTCGACCGGCTCGGCCGCCTCGACGGAGGTGTCGGCGGACTCGGGGTCCTCGACCTCCGCGGCGACGGGCTCGAGGACGACGATCTGGCTGGCGTCGCGTGCGACGCGGCCCAGGGCCTCGGTCAGGCCGCCGTCGGCGCCGATGACGCGCGTCGAGAGCCCGAGCGGGACGGCGAACGGCGCACCGTGCAGCAGCCGGGAGATGCTCGTGTGGCGCTTGCCTGCGCCGGTGAGCTCGGCCTCGATCAGCTCGAGGTTGTGGGGTACGACGACCAGGCGGCCGTCGCGCAGCAGGCCCTGCCGCGGCGTGTGCTCCACGTGGTGCACGGCCGTCCAGGGCAGCCCGCGCCAGGTGCGGCCGAGCCGGATCCGGATCCCCTGCGCGTCGGCGACGAGCAGCGGGGTGCGGGCGTCGACGAGACCGACGAGCCAGTAGGCGCCCAGGAGCCCCATCGCGACCACGAAGGCCCAGTCGAGCACCGACCCGGTCTGGGTGGCGCGGCCGAGGTAGGCGATGGCGACCGCGGAGGCGGTCAGCCCGACGCCGCCGGCGACGGCCGCGCTGCGGCGTACCTCCACCGCGTCGGGAGCGACGGTGAGCGGCTCGTGCTCCCCGCCCTCGGTCCAGGTGGTGTCGTCCTCGTGCAGTGCTGCCTCTACTGACCTGGCGCCCATCAGGCTCCCCCCTCCAACGTGGCGATCACGGAATCGAGCTCGTCCGGCTTGACCAGGACGTCACGGGCCTTGGAGCCCTCGCTGGGGCCGACGACCCCGCGGCTCTCGAGGATGTCCATCAGCCGGCCCGCCTTGGCGAAGCCGACGCGCAGCTTGCGCTGGAGCATCGAGGTCGAGCCGAACTGCGTGGAGACGATCAGCTCGATGGCCTGCACCACGAGCTCCATGTCGTCGCCGATGTCGTCGTCGAGCTCGCGCTTGGACTCCTTCGGCGCCGTCACCTCCGCGACGTAGGTCGGCTCGAGCTGGTCCTTGCAGTGCTTGACGACCTGGTGGATCTCCGCCTCGGTGACCCAGGCGCCCTGGACACGCACCGGCTTGGACGCGCCCATCGGCAGGAAGAGACCGTCACCCTGGCCGACCAGCTTCTCCGCGCCCGGCTGGTCGAGGATGACGCGGCTGTCGCCGAGCGAGCTCGTCGCGAACGCGAGCCGCGACGGCACGTTGGCCTTGATCAGGCCGGTCACCACGTCGACCGAGGGCCGCTGCGTGGCGAGCACCAGGTGGATGCCGGCCGCACGGGCGAGCTGGGTGATGCGGACGACCGAGTCCTCGACGTCGCGCGGCGAGACCATCATCAGGTCGGCCAGCTCGTCGACGATGACGAGGAGGTAGGGGTACGGCGTCAGCGTGCGCTCGCTGCCCGCGGGCACCTCGACCTTGCCGGCCCGCACCGCCTTGTTGAAGTCGTCGATGTGACGGAAGCCGAAGTTGGCCAGGTCGTCGTAGCGCATGTCCATCTCGCGCACGACCCAGGCCAGCGCCTCGGCGGCCTTCTTGGGGTTGGTGATGATCGGCGTGATCAGGTGCGGCACGCCCTCGTAGGCGTTGAGCTCCACCCGCTTCGGGTCGACCATGATCATCCGCACCTCGTCGGGCGTGGACCGCATCAGGATCGAGGTGATCAGCGAGTTGATGAAGCTCGACTTTCCGGAGCCCGTCGCACCGGCGACCAGCAGGTGCGGCATCTTCGCCATGTTGGCGACGACGAAGCCGCCCTCGACGTCCTTGCCGAGTCCGGCCACCATCGGGTGGTGGTCCGAGCGGGCCGTGGTGGACCGGAGCACGTCGCCGAGCGAGACGATCTCCTTGTCGACGTTGGGGATCTCGATGCCGATCGCCGACTTGCCGGGGATCGGGCTGAGGATGCGGACGTCGGCCGAGGCGACGGCGTAGGCGATGTTCTTCGACAGCGCCGTGACCTTCTCGACCTTCACCGCGGGGCCGAGCTCGACCTCGTAGCGGGTGACCGTCGGGCCGCGGGTGTAGCCGGTGACGGTGGCGTCGATGCCGAACTCGTCCATCACCTGCATGAGCCGCTCGACGACCGCGTCGCTCGCCTTGGAGCGCGCCTTGTGCGGCGAGCCGGGCTTGAGCGAGGAGTTGTCGGGCAGCGAGTACGTGATGTCGCCGGAGAGCGCGAGCTGCTCGACCCGGGCGGGCAGCGGCGTGTGCGGCGGCGGCTCGACCGGTCCGGTGTCGTCCTTGCCGCCCGCCGCAGCGGTGGCCACGGCCGGGGTGACCTCGGTGGGGGCGTCGGCCGAGGAGTCGCCGGAGTCGATCGGGTCGGCGAACAGGTCGATCCCGTAGTCCTCCTGCGGCTCGACCTCCTTCTTCTTCGCGACGCTTCCGCAGCTCGCGCTCGCTGAGGACCGGGCTGTCGTAGGCGGGGTCGCCCATCTCGGGGTCGATGTCGTCGTCCAGCATCGAGCGGCGGCGCGTGCGCACCGGCTTGGTGGGCTCGTCGTCCTCCACCTCGGCGGCCGGGGTGCGTCCCAGGGCCTTGTCGCGCAGCTCGGCGAGCCGGACCGGGACCTGGTAGACGGGCGTGGCGGTGATGATGAGGACGCCGAAGATCGCCAGCAGCGCCAGCAGCGGCACCACGACGTACGTCGTCTGCATGAGGTCGAGCAGCAGGCTCGAGGTGACGTAGCCGACGGCGCCGCCGGCCCCCTGGAGGTTGGTGGCGTCGCCGAGCACCGGCTGCGGGTTGCCGTTGGCGATGTGCACGATGCCGAGCAGCCCGAGCGTGAAGGCGGCCCACCCGATGACCTGTCGGCCGGCGGGACCGTTGCGCTCGGGGTCGCGCAGGGTGCGCCAGCCGGCATAGACGAGGAACAGCGGGACGAACCAGCCGACCTTGCCGACCGCGCCCGACGTCACCGAGCGGGCGAAGTCCATGACTCCCCCGGGCAGCTGCCACCACACGGCGGCGGCGACGACCATGGCGAGACCGAAGAGGAACAGCCCGACGCCGTCGCGGCGGTGCTCGGGGTCGAGGTCGCGGGCCGACTGCCCGATCGACCGCGCGACCGAGCCGACGGCGTGGGCGATGCCGAGCCACACGGCTGCGACACCTCGCCCGAGCACGCCGAAGCTGCGCGCGACCGGACCGGGGCCGCTCCTGACGGCACGAGGTGCCGGGCGCGCGCTCGAGCCGCTCCGGCCCTTCGCTGAAGAGCGAGGGGCGGGGCGCTTGCTGGTACTCCGTGATCGGGTGCTCGAACCCTTGGTGGTGCGCTTGGATCCAGACGTGCTCGAGCTCCGCGACCCCGGCGGGGAAGACGTACGGGTCGCCATGGTCCGACCCTACGGCCACGTCACACCCGTCACATGGACCACAGGAGTGCGTGTCGTGGCGGACGGGCCGTGCGACCGGAGGAGAACGTGCGGCCGATCCGGCACCTGACGGACAAATTCACACCCGGGGGTATTCCTGACCGACCGGACGGGTGCTTAAGGTGACCCGGATCACCCGACCGATCGGAGCCGGGTGACTTTCTCGTATGGAGGAATTACGTGAAGCTCCTCAACAGGGGGCTTGCACTCGCAGTGATGGGCGCCGGCTTGGCCGCCGTCCCCACTCTCGGAATGCAAGCAACAGCGGCACCCAGTGCCGAACCTTCGCTGCTCTCGCAGCTGCGCGACCAGGCCCAGGGCTCCGTCGCGGTCACCAAGGAAGCCGCGACGGGCAAGGCGGGCTTCGTCCGCACCAACGGCGACCTGCTGCCGGCCGAAGCCGCGACCGACGCCACCAGCGCGAGCGCCAAGGCCGACGCCTACCTCGACAAGTTCGCCGGCGTGCTCGGTGCGCGCAGCAGCGAGCTGACCCAGCAGCGGCGTCGGACGCGAACCCGCTGCGGCTGGACGGTCACCTACACGCAGGCCTACGAGGGCATCCCGGTCTTCGGCTCCGGGCTCAAGGCCAACCTCGACAAGCAGGGCGACCTCACCTCCGTCGCCGGCTACGCCGCACCCGACCTGTCGCTGAGCACCACGCCGCGCGACCAGCGCCGGTCGACGCCGGCAAGGCCGCGGTCGGCCATCGTCAAGGAGTTCCCGCCGACCTCGGCCGACGCCGCTGCCGGCCGACACCTCCGGCCTGCGCGCCGGCGAGGCCGCACCTCGTCATCTACCGCAAGGGCTCGGTCAAGGGCGAGGCACGGCGACGCCGTGCTGGCCTGGCAGGTCGACGTCACCAACGTCACCAAGAAGAGCGGGAGCATCCACGACGTCCTGTTCCTCGACGCCACCAGCCTCAAGCCGGTCAACCGCTACTCCACGCATCCACGACGCGCTCGACCGCGAGCTCTAGACCGTCACCGACGACGGCGGCACCCCCGACGACGTCAGCGACGACGTGCGCGAGCGGGTGTGGAAGGAGGGCGACGCCGTTCCCGGGCACCCTCGACCAGGACCAGCAGAACCTGCTCGAGCTCCAGCGAGGAGACCTACAACCTCTACGACAACATGTTCGGTCGCGACTCCTACGACGGCGCCGGCGCCCGCATGATCACCGTGCACAACCGGTCGGACCGCTGCCCCAACGCGTCGTGGAACGGCACCTTCGCGAGCTACTGCCCCGGCGTCTACGACGACGACACCGTGGCGCACGAGTGGAGCCACGCCTACACCGAGTACACCTCGGGCCTGATCTACCAGTGGCAGTCCGGCGCGCTGAACGAGTCGATGTCGGACGTGTTCGGCGAGACCGCTGGACCTGGTCAACGACCGCGAGGACGAGGGCGAGGGCGACCTCTCCGCCAAGCGTCCCGACGGCCTGTGCTCCAGCCACTCCCCCGCACTGCCGCAGCTCACCATCAACTCGCCCTCGACGATCGCCAAGGACTGCCTCACCGGCGGCGCCTCGTTCGGCAAGCCGCTCACGGGCACCGGGATCACCGGTGACGTCGCGGTCCCGACCGACGCGGTCGAGGCCGGGCGGCGGCACCGCCCTCGACGGCTGCTCCCCCTACGACCAGGACGTGACCGGCAAGGTCGTCCTCGTCAACCGTGGCCTGTGCTCCTTCGAGGAGAAGGCCGAGGTCGCGACCGCCGAGGGCGCAGCGGCGCTCATCATCGGCAACCGCGAGGAGGCCCCCCTCGGCATGTCGGGCGCCGACCAGACCCTGGTCAGCACGGTCTCGATCGGTCTGTCCGACCGCGAGTCCATCCGCACCGCCATCGGCGGTGGCTCGACGGTCAACGTCACCATGAAGGACATCGGTGGCGACCGCTTCGACTCCTACCGCTGGCTGCTCAGCGAGAAGTCGTCGGCCTTCGGTGGCGCCATCCGTGACATGTGGAACCCCACCTGCCACGGCGACCCGGGCAAGGTGTCGGACGCCGAGTACAAGTGCGGCACCGACGACGCCGGCGGCGTCCACAGCAACTCCGGTGTCCCGAACCACGCGTTCGCCCTCGCGGTGGACGGTGGCTCCTACAACGGCCAGACCGTCGACCGGTCTCGGCCTCGACAAGTCGGTCAACCTCTGGTGGCGTGCGCAGTCGGCCTACCTGACGCCGACGTCGGACTTCACCGACCTGGCCGACGGCCTGGAGGCCTCGTGCGCCGACCTGACCGGACAGCCGATCAACAAGATCACGCTCGCCTCCGGCGACGTGCAGCCCGCGACGCCCATCACGGCTGCGGACTGCGGCGAGCTGTCGAAGGTCATCGCGGCGACCGAGCTCCGCAAGGAGCCCGTGCAGTGCGACTTCCAGCCGCTGCTCGACCCCGCGGCCCCGTCGCTGTGCGGTGACGGCTTCGTCAACCAGGTCGCCTGGAGCGAGGACTTCGAGGACGGCCTGGCCGGCTGGACGGCCAGCAAGGACGTCGTCTACCCCGGCGGCATCAACGAGCCGTGGGTCGCGAAGTCGGTCAAGGACCACGCGGGCAAGGTCGCGTTCGGCCCCGCCCCCGACGAGGGCCAGTGCAGCGGTGCGGCCGGCGACTTCTCCAGCCGTGACTCGATCTCGAGCCCGGTCGTGGAGGTCGGCGACCTGCTGAACCCCAAGCTGACCTTCGACCACTCGGTCTCGACCGAGCTCGGCTACGACGGCGGCAACCTGAAGGTGAGCCTCAACGGCGGCGCGTTCAAGGCCGTCCCGGCCGCGGCGTACCTCTACAACGGTCCCGGCGAGATCGCCGTCGCCGGCAACACCAACCCGCTCGCGGGCGAGCCGGGCTTCAGCGGAACCGACGGCGGCACGCTCGAGTCGGGCTGGGGCACGTCTGTCATCGACCTGACGACCCTGGGCCTCGAGTCCGGTGACACCATGCAGCTCCGCTTCGACATCGGTCGCGACGGCTGTGGCGGTGTCATCGGCTGGTCGGTCGACAACGTCAAGCTGATCGACTGCAAGCTGCCGACCAAGACGGTCGCCGTGCGCACGCCCGAGCCGAGCACCTTCGGCCAGGCCTCGTCGGTGGACATCAGCGTCACCCGTGCGGGCAGCGTCGGCTCCGCTCCCACCGGCACCGTCAAGGTGACCGACGCCTCCGGCAAGGAGCTCGGCTCGGCCGAGCTCGGCGCCAACGGCAAGGCCACCGTGGCCCTCCCGGCCGACCTGCCGGTCGGCGCGAACAAGCTGACCGCGTCCTACCTCGGCAGCCGCACCCAGGCGCCGTCGAAGGCGGAGTTCACGGCCACGGTCGTGGGCGCCTCGACGACCAAGGCGGACTCCACGACCAAGGTCAAGGTCAAGCCGAGCACCCCGAAGGCCGGCAAGAAGGTGACCTTCGTCGTGAAGGTCAAGGCCGACGTCAAGGTGACCGGCAAGGTCGCGGTCAAGGTCGACGGCAAGACGTACAAGGCCACCCTCAAGAAGGGCAAGGCCACGGTGTCGATCAAGAAGGGCCTGAAGGCCGGCAAGCACAAGGTGAAGGCCACCTACAAGGGGTCCGACACCGTCAAGCGCAGCAGTGACACGGCGAAGTTCACCGTGAAGCGCTGACCCAGCACCACCCAGCAGCACGCGAGGGCCCCGGCGGAGCAGTTCCGCCGGGGCCCTCGTGCGTCCCGTCGCACGGGGAGCTGGACGGCGCGGTCAGACGAGGCCGTCGAGCCAGGGCAGCACCACGAGGAGCGTGGGCAGGGCCAGGATGGCCGCCGCGAGCACGGACACCGCTGCCGACTGCCACGGGTGCGGGCGCGTGTCCCGCAGCACCTCGACCCGGGCGGCGAGGCTCGACCCGGCCGACCCGAGCGACCCCGCGGGCGCCGGCGACCCCGCCAGGGTGACCAGGGCGGAGACGAGGTCCCGTCGGCCGCCCGCGCGGCACGCCGCGCGGTCGGCGAGCACCTCGACGAGGACCTCGACCTCGCGGCGGGCCGACTCGCTGGCGACCCAGCGCGGGAACGCCAGGTGCAGGACCGTGAAGGCCTCCAGCACCAGGTCGTGGCGCGCCCGCAGGTGCGAGCGCTCGTGCTCGAGGACCGCGCCGAGCTCGGCCGGCGCGAGGCGGGTCAGGGTCGAGCGCGACACGACGATGCGCGAGCGGCTCATGCCGGGCACGCAGTAGGCCACCGGCACGTCGTGGTCGAGGACCGAGACTCCCCCGTCCACCCGGGCGACCAGGTCGACGCGCTCGCGGTGCAGCCGTCGCATCCGGCGCAGCGAGGTGCCGGTGCGGTGCCCGCTCAGCAGGAGGCGTGCCAGCACGACCACGGTGACCGCACCGGCGAGACCGGCGACGACCACGTCGGCGGGACCGGCCGGGTCCTCCCAGAGGTGCGCCGTCACCAGCGACAGCCCGGCGCCGAGCGCCGCGAGGACGGCGGCCAGCGCAGCGCTCTGCCACAGCAGCATCGCCGCGGCAGGCGTACGACGGAGCCCGGTCCAGCGCGAGAGCACCCACGGCAGCGGACCGGCGAGCAGCACGGCGAGCGCGCCGAGCACGACAGGGGTCGGCATCGCCGGCGCCCGGTCAGGCCAGGTCGTCGAGGGCGCGCCGCAGCGCCGCGAGGTCCTCGGCGCTGGCCTCCCCCACGAACGAGACCAGGGCCTGCTCGCGGTCGTCGCGCGTGCCCTCGAGCGCCTCGTGCATGACCTCGGCGGTCATCGCGGCCCGGGTGAGTCGTGGCGCGTAGCGGAACGCGCGTCCGTCGCGCTCGCGGACCACGACGTCCTTGCGGGCGAGGCGGTCGAGCACGGTCATCACGGTCGTGTAGGCCAGGTCGCGGCCGCCGATCCCCTGGAGCCGCTCGTGCACGGCGCGGCCGCTGGCGCCCGGACGCTCGGCATCCGTGCCGTCGAGGTCCCACAGCGTCTCGAGGACGGCCTGCTCGAGCTCTCCCATCCGGGACCTTGGACTCATGGAACAGGAGTCTAGGGGCCCTGACCCACGAATTACGACACGGCGTAGTATCTACTACAGTTTGTAGTAACTCCTTCGCCGAAAGGGTCCCATGGACGTCCTCGACATCGCCCGGTGGCAGTTCGGGATCATCACCGTCTACCACTTCCTGTTCGTGCCGTTGACGATCGGACTCACGGCCGTCATCGCCGGGCTGGAGACCGCGTGGATACGCACCGGCAAGGAGGACTACCTCCGGCTGACGAAGTTCTTCGGCAAGCTCTTCCTCATCAACTTCGCCATCGGCGTGGTGACCGGGATCGTCCAGGAGTTCCAGTTCGGGATGAACTGGTCGGACTACTCGCGCTTCGTCGGCGACGTCTTCGGGGCGCCGCTCGCGATCGAGGGCCTGCTGGCGTTCTTCCTCGAGTCGACCTTCCTCGGCCTCTGGATCTTCGGCTGGGACAAGCTCCCCCGCGGCCTGCACGCCGCCTGCATGTGGCTGGTGCACCTCGGCACCCTCGCCTCGTCGTGGTTCATCCTCGCCGCCAACTCGTGGATGCAGCACCCCGTCGGCCACCGCTTCAACCCCGAGACCGGCCGCGCCGAGCTGACGGACTTCTGGGCGGTGATGTTCAACAAGGTCCAGGTCGTGACGTTCCCGCACGTGATCTTCGCGGCGTACATGACCGCGGGCGCCTTCCTGCTCGGGGTCTCGGCCTACCTCTACATGAAGAAGAAGCACGAGGCCGACCGGCCGATGTACTACCGCGCCATCCGCATCGGCGCGGTCATCACCCTGCTCGCCGGCATCGGCGTGGCCGTCACCGGAGACCTGCAGGGCAAGGTGATGACCGAGGTGCAGCCGATGAAGATGGCGGCCGCGGAGGGCCTCTACGAGACCAGCGAGAGCTGCGCGCCGTTCTCCGTCCTCACCCTCGGCACCCCCGACGGGAAGGAGGAGAAGTTCGCCGTCACGGTCCCCTGCCTGCTGTCCTTCCTCGGCACCGGCTCCTTCGACGGGAAGGTCGAGGGCATCAACCCGCTGCGCGAGCAGTACGCCGAGACCTACGGCTCGGACCCGTCCTCGAAGGCGTTCACCGAGGGCGACTACACCCCGGTGATCCCGGTGACCTACTGGTCGTTCCGCTTCATGATGGGCCTCGGCATGTTCGCCGCGGCCGGCGCGGCACTCATCCTGTGGCTGACGCGCAAGGGTCGTACGCCCGGCGTGCGCTGGCTCGGCGTGCTCGGGCTCAGCCTGCCGATCGCGACCACGCTCGCGTCGTCGTGGGGATGGATCTTCACCGAGATGGGCCGCCAGCCGTGGGTCGTCTTCGGGCTGATGACCACCGAGTCGGGCGTGTCGCCCGGGGTCTCGGTCTTCGAGGCCGCCACGTCGCTCGTCGTGCTCACCTCGCTCTACGCCGTGCTCGCGGTGATCGAGGTCAAGCTCCTCGTCACCTACGTCAACAAGGGCGCCGACCCGTACGAGGAGCCGCCCCGCGTGAAGATCGGCGGCTCCGACGACGAGGACGCCCCGCTCACCTTCGCCTACTGACCTCCCGCCGGACCACGAGAGAGACACCAGAGAGACCACCATGGAACTGACCACCGTCTGGTTCGCCCTGATCGCCGTGCTGTGGGTCGGCTACTTCTGCCTCGAGGGCTTCGACTTCGGGGTGGGGATGCTGCTGCCCGTGCTGGCCCGCAACGAGACCGAGCGCCGCGTCATGATCAACACCATCGGCCCGGTGTGGGACGGCAACGAGGTCTGGGTGCTCGTGGCGGGCGGCGCGACCTTCGCCGCCTTCCCCGAGTGGTACGCCACCCTCTTCAGCGGGTTCTACCTGCCGCTGCTGATGATCCTCGTCGCCCTCATCGTGCGCGGGCTCTCCTTCGAGTACCGCCACAAGCGGGAGGCCGACAGCTGGAAGGGCCGGTGGGACCTGGCCATCATCTGGGGGTCGTTCGTGCCGGCGCTGCTGTGGGGCGTCGCCTTCGCCAACATCGTCGCGGGCGTGCCGATCGACGCCGACAAGGAGTTCACCGGCACGCTCTTCACGCTGCTCAACCCCTTCGGCCTGCTGGGCGGGCTCGTCACCCTGACGCTCTTCGCGACCCACGGGGCGATGTTCGTCGCGCTCAAGACCGACGGCGACATCCGCCACCGCGCCCGCGACCTGGCGGTGCGGATCGGCGCGGTCGCCGCGGTGCTGGCCGTGGCGTTCCTGTCGTGGACGCAGCTGAAGACGGGCACCGCCGTCTCGGCGGTCGTCTTCCTGGTCGCTGCGCTGTCGCTCGTCGCCGGCCTGCTCGCGGCGGTGCGCGGCCGGGAGGGCTGGGCGTTCGTCGGCACGTTCCTCACGATCGGCCTCGCCGTCGTGGGCCTGTTCGTCGCGCTGTTCCCCGACGTGATGCCGTCGACGACCGACCCCGCCTTCTCGCTGACCACCACCAACGCGGCGGCGACGGCGTACACGCTGAAGGTGATGACGTGGGTCGCGGTGATCTTCACCCCGATCGTGCTCGGCTACCAGGCGTGGACCTACTGGGTGTTCCGCAAGCGGATCGCGGTGCACCACATCCCCACGCCGGTCCTCGCGGACGCAGCACGGTGAAGCCGCTCGACCCGGCGGTCCTCCGCCACCTCCGTCCCGCGCGCGGCGCCCTGTCGCTGGTCGTCGCGAGCGGGGTCGTCGGCGGGCTGGCCACGGTGGCGCAGGCCTTCGCGCTGGGTGCGCTCGTGGTCGCGGCCGTCACCCCGCCTGCCGGCGGCTGGGCGGGTGCCGCGTGGGCGTTCGCCGGCCTGGTCCTGCTGCGGACCGCGGCGGCGTACGTCGGTCAGCGGGCGGCGGCGCGTGCGGCGGGCGAGGTCTCCGGGGCGCTGCGGCAGCGGCTCCTGGACGCGGCGCGCCGCGGCGACGACCTGTCGCCCGCCCGCCTGGTCGTCCTGGCCACCCGCGGCGTCGCCGGCGTCGAGCCCTACGTCACCCGCTACCTGCCCGCGCTCGTGCCGGCCGTCGTCCTCCCCCTCGTCGCGCTCGCCGCGATCGCGTGGCTGGACCCGCTCTCCGGCCTCGTGGTCGCCCTGACCCTGCCGCTGGTCCCGGTCTTCGCCGTGCTGGTCGGGCTCACCACCCGCGACCGCGCCCGCACGCAGTGGCGCGCGCTCGAGGCGCTGTCGGGGCACTTCCTCGACGTGGTGCGCGGGCTGCCGACCCTCGTCGCCCACCGCCGCGCCGAGGCGCAGGTCGACACGATCCGGTCCGTGACCCACCGCTACCGCCGCGCGACCGTCGACACCCTCAAGGTCGCCTTCGCCTCCTCGTCCGTGCTGGAGCTGATCGCCACCCTGTCCGTCGCGCTGGTGGCGGTGACGGTCGGTCTGCGGCTGGCCTCGGGGAGCGTCGACTTCCAGGTCGCCCTCACCGTCCTGCTGCTCGCCCCCGAGGCCTACTGGCCGCTGCGCCGCGTGGGTGCGGAGTTCCACGCGGCCGCCGAGGGCACCGCCGCCCTCGCCGACGCCGACGCCCTCCTCGCGCGCGCCGGGTCGGTCGAGACCGGCACGGCGCTGCCCACCGCGACCGGTCTCGTGCTGCGCGACCTCGAGATCGGCCACGCCCCCGGCGCTCCCCTGACCCGTCCGCTCGACCTCGAGCTGCCCGACCGGGGCCTGGTCGCGGTCGCCGGGCCGTCGGGCTGCGGCAAGTCGACGCTGCTGGCCACGCTCCGCGGCGAGCTGGCGCCCGTGGCCGGCGACGTCCGGCTGGGCGGCACCCCGCTCGCTGACCTCGACCCGGGCTGGTGGCGCAGCCTGGTCGGGTGGGCACCCCAGCGACCCTGGCTGCTGGCCGACACCGTCGGAGCCAACGTGCGGATCGGCCGTCCCTCGGCGGGCGACGACGAGGTGTGGGAGGCCCTGCGCAGCGTCGGCCTGGCCGACGTCGTGGGCGCGCTCCCCCACGGCCTGGACACGCCCCTCGGTGAGGACGGCGCCGGACTGTCCGCGGGCCAGCAGGCCCGGGTCGCGCTGGCCCGCGTCGTGCTCGCCGGGCGTCCGGTCGTGCTCCTCGACGAGCCGAGCGCCCACCTCGACGAGGAGACCGAGCAGGTCCTCCTCGAGACCCTTGCCCTCCTCGCGCAGCGCAGCCTGGTGGTCGTGGTGGCCCACCGGCCGGCCGTGCTCGCGGCTGCTGACCGCGTGGTCGAGCTGGTGCCGGCGTCCGCCACGGTGGCGGCCCGCGACACCCGACCGGCCGCTGCGGACGTCGTACGCCCTCGGCGTCCGGCGGCTCCCCCGGTCGTCCCGGCCGACGACGACGAGCGCCGGCCGCAATGGGGCATCCGGACGGCCACCCTGCTCGGCGCGCTGTCCACGGCGTCCGGCGTCGCCCTCACGGCCACCGCGGGCTGGCTCATCACCCGCGCCAGCGAGCAGCCGCCGGTCCTCTACCTGATGGTGGCGATCGTCGGGGTCCGGCTCTTCGGGCTCGCCCGTCCGGTGCTCCGCCACGCCGAGCGCGTGCTCAGCCACGACGTCGTCCTCCGCGAGCTCGCCGAGCGCCGGGCCAGGGTCTTCGCCGACCTCGTCCCGCTGGTCCCGGGCCGCCTCGGCCCCCGGCGCGGCGACCTGCTCACGGGCGTCGTCGACGACGTCGACGCCCTGCTCGACGACCGGCTGCGCGTACGCCAGCCGCTCGTCACCGCGGCCCTCGTCGGGGTCGGGGCCGCCCTGCTCACCGCCCTCGTCGCCCCGGTCGCGGGCGCCGTCGTGCTGCTGGTCGCCGGCTCGGGCGCGCTCGCGTTCGTGCTCGCCCGCCGCGGCACGGCCGCCGCCGAGCCGCTCGTCGTCACGCACCGCGCGATGCTCGGGACCCGGGTCGAGGAGGTCGCGAACGGGATGCGCGAGCTCGAGCAGTGGGGCGCGACGGACCGGGCGCTCGACGCCGTTCGCGAGGAAGCCGCAGGGCTCTCCCGTGCCGTACGACGCTCCTCCCGCGCCGTCGCGGCGGGTGCGGCCCTGACCAGCGCGGCAGCCGGCCTGGGCGTGGTCGCCGTGGCCGCCCTCGTCGATCCCGCGGCCACCTCCCCCGCCCGCCTGGCCCTGCTGCTGCTCGTCCCGCTCGCCCTGGCCGACGCCATCGGCGGGCTGGCCGACGCCGGCGCCCTGTCGGTGCGCGCACGCGCGGCCCGCGAGCGCCTCGACCGGCTCGCCCTCACCGCCCCGGCGGTCAGCGACCCCGCCGCTCCCCTGCCCCTGCCCGACGGTCACGGCGTCGCGGTGCACGGTGCCGAGCTGGGGTGGACCGACCGGCCGGCGCTGGCGCTCGACCACCTGGTCCTGCGTCCGGGCGAGCACCTCGGGATCACCGGGCCCTCCGGGTCAGGGAAGTCCACCCTCGCCGCGACCCTCGTCCGCTTCATCGACCCGGTCAGCGGTGAGGTGCAGCTCGGAGGGACCGACCTGCGGAGGCTGGCCCTCGACGACGTACGCCGCCGAGTGGGACTCGTCGACGACGACCCCCACGTCTTCGCCTCGACGGTCGCCGAGAACGTCCGCCTCGCCCGGCCGGACGCCGACGACGACGAGGTCCGCGCGGTCCTGGACCGGGCCTGCCTCGGACCGTGGGTGGACGGCCTGCCCGCCGGCATCCACACCCACGTGGGCGCGGGACGACGCGAGGTGTCGGGCGGCGAGCGCGCGCGCCTGGCCCTGGCACGCTCACTGCTGGCGGACCCGCCGGTGCTCGTGCTGGACGAGCCGACCGCCCACCTCGACGGGCCGACCGCGCGCGCCGTAGCGGAGGAGATGCTCGACTCGGCGGCGCGGGTCGGGCGGTCGATCCTGTGGATCACCCACGGCACGGTCGGGCTGGACGCGATGGACCGGGTGGTGCACCTCGAGGCGGGGACGGACGCCTCGGTCAGTCGACCTGCTCTCGCGGCGAGCGCAGCGGGAGCGTGAAGGTGAACGTGCTCCCCTGACCCAGCTCGGAGGACACCGACAGCGTCCCGCCGTGCGACTCCGCGATCCGCTGCGCGATCGGCAGCCCGAGACCGGTGCCCGGCACTGACAGCGCGTTGGGGTTGGTGGAGCGGTGGAACGCCGAGAACACGTGCTGCTGGTCGGCCATCGAGATGCCGAGGCCGGTGTCGGTGACCTCCACGCTCACCTCGTCGCCACTGACCGTCATCGCGACCGACACCGACCCGTCCTCGGGCGTGTACTTCACGGCGTTGTCGACCATGTTGTCGATCACCCGGGCCAGCTCCTCGGGGTCGCCGAAGACCACCACCGGCGTCGTCCCCGGCCGGTCGAAGTGAAGCCGGACGCCGGCCTGCTTGGCGCGGATGCTGAGCAGGTCGACGCTGGCCTCGCACAGCTCGGCGATGTCGACGGCCCGGCGCACGGTCTCGCGCCGGCCCTGGATCCGCGAGTAGTGCAGCAGGTTGGCGACGAGGTTGTTGAGCCGGCCGGCGTTGCGGATGATCGCGTCGATGGAGGAGAGGTCGGGGTGCCGGTCGGCGATGAGCTCGGCGTGGCCGAGGATCGCGGTGAGCGGCGTCTTGAGCTCGTGGGAGATGGTCGCGATCAGCTCGCTGCGGTAGCGGGCGAGCTCGCGCAGCTCCTGGACGAGCCGCTGCTCGGTCTCCAGGACGCGGGAGGCGCGGACGGTCTGGGCCAGCAGCCGCCCCACCTCGAGCACCGCGTCGGCCTCCATGGCGGTCACGGCGCGGGCGTGCCGGGCGAAGCCGAGCACGAGGTAGCCGACCAGGTCGTCCTGCGACACGAGCGGCGAGACCAGGGCACGGTCGACGCGCATGCCGCGCATCAGCTCCTGCATGCGGGCCGCGCTGCGGGGCAGCTGCGGTGACGACGGGTCGTCGACGCCGAGCTCGATGAGCACGGGCAGGTCCTCGAGGCGGGTGAGGTCCTCGCGGATCTCGGGCACCTCGTGCTCGGAGGTGAAGGCGTACGGCGTCCCGACGCCGAGCTGGCTGCCCTGCGCGTCGGTGGGGAAGGTGCGCACCACGGTCTGCACGGTGCCGAGCGACTCGGCGACGGCCACCACGGCCGTGCCGAGCGCCTGCGACAGGTTCTGGGCGGTCGAGGCGCCGGCCACCGTGGTGAGCATCCGGTCGAGACGCACCCGGTCGGTGAGGCGCTCGCGCTCGCGGGCGTTGGACAGCGCGACGCCCGCCTGCACCGCGAACATCTCGAGCAGCTCGCGGTCGGCCTCGTCGGGCACCCGGCCGTCGGCCGGGAGGTCGACGGCCATGTTGCCGAGGAGCTCACCGCCGGCCGAGTAGAGCGGTGCGTACAGGGCGTGCTCGGGGTGCCACGCGTCCGGGTCGACGGCCGGCTGGAACTCCGGGATCCACGCCGCCTGCAGCCGCGCCGCCGACATCCGTCCGGCCGGCACGAAGCGGAGGATGCCCCACTTGTCGGCCTCGCGGAACTCGTCGAGGATCTGGTCGGCCGGGGTGCGGCGGTGGAGGATCTGCGCGACCACCTCGGGCGGGCCGGCCACGTGGGTCATCACCAGCGCGTCGCCCTCGAGCCGGGCGATGGCCGCGACCCCGTAGCCCAGGACGTCGACGACACCGTGGGCGATCTCCTCGAGGATCACCTCGGTGTCGGTGGAGGAGTTGACGCGCCGCATCAGCTCCGCCAAGCGGCTCAGCGCGCCCTGGCTTCGCGGCATGTCCACCTCCCCACCCCGACGGCCCCACCCCTGCTGGTTCCGCCGTCCCCGCGATGCTAGGGCCGTCAGGCCTCGATCACCACAGGAATGATCATCGGACGCCGACGGTGGGCGCGGTTGACCCAGCGGCCGACCACGCGACGGATGGTCTGCTGGAGCTGGTGGGGATCGCTCGTGCCCTCCTGCACCGCAGCGGTGATCGCGTCGATGATCGGCTGGCGGATCTCGTCGAAGGTGGTCTCGTCCTCGGCGAAGCCACGGGCGTGGATCTCGGGCCCGGACACGACCTTGCCGGTGACGGAGTCGACGACCACGATCACGGAGAGGAAGCCCTCCTCCCCCAGGATCCGGCGGTCCTTCATCGAGGCCTCGGAGACGTCGCCGATGGTGGTGCCGTCGACGAAGACGTAGCCGACCTCGACCTTGCCGGCGATCTTCGCGACGCCGTCGATGAGGTCGACCACGACGCCGTCCTCGGCCAGCACGACGTTCTCGACACCGGTCGCCCGGGCCAGGTCCGCGTTGGCCCGCATGTGGCGGACCTCGCCGTGGACCGGCATCACGTTGCGCGGCTTGACGATGTTGTAGCAGTAGAGCAGCTCACCGGCGCTGGCGTGGCCGGACACGTGGACGAGCGAGTTGCCCTTGTGCACGACGTTGGCGCCGAGGCGGGACAGGCCGTTGATCACGCGGTAGACGGCGTTCTCGTTGCCCGGGATCAGCGAGCTGGCGAGGACCACGGTGTCGCCGGGCTCGAGGTGCACGAAGTGGTGGTTGCTCTGCGACATCCGGCTCAGCGCGGCGAGCGGCTCGCCCTGCGAGCCGGTCGAGACGAGCACCTGCTTGTGGGGCGGCAGGTCGGCGAGCTCCTTGGCCTCCACCATCACGCCCGGCGGGACGGTGAGGTAGCCGAGCTCCTGCGCGATGGCCATGTTGCGGACCATCGACCGGCCGACGTAGCCGACCTTGCGCCCGTGCGCCACGGCCGCGTCGAGCACCTGCTGGACGCGGTGCACGTGCGAGGCGAAGCAGGCCACGATGATCCGCTGGTCGCTCTTCGAGAACACCCGGTCGAGCACCGGCGCGATGTCCTTCTCGGACGTCGTGAAGCCGGGGACCTCGGCGTTGGTGGAGTCGGTGAGGAAGAGGTCGACGCCCTCGTCGCCGAGGCGGGCGAACTCGTTGAGGTCGGTGATCCGGCCGTCGAGCGGAAGCTGGTCCATCTTGAAGTCGCCGGTGTGGAGCACGACGCCCGCACCCGTGCGGATCACGACCGCGAGCGCGTCGGGGATCGAGTGGTTGACCGCGACGAACTCCAGCACGAACGGGCCGAAGGTGATGGTCTGGCCCTCGGCCACCTCGTAGTGGACCGTCTCCTTGAGGCGGTGCTCGCGGAGCTTGGAGCCGAGCAGGGCCAGGGTCAGCTTGGAGCCGACGAGCGGGATGTCGCCGCGCTCGCGCAGGAGGTACGGCGTGGCGCCGATGTGGTCCTCGTGGCCGTGGGTCAGCACCAGGGCCTCGATGGCGTCGAGGCGGTCCCGGATGGGCTCGAAGTCGGGGAGGATCAGGTCGACGCCGGGGTGGTGGTCCTCGGGGAACAGCACGCCGCAGTCGACGAGCAGCAGCCGGCCGTCGTACTCGAACGCGGTCATGTTGCGGCCCACCTCGCCCAGCCCACCGAGCGGGATGACCCGGAGGCCTCCTGCCGGGAGGGGGGCGGGCGCGCTCAGGTCGGGGTGGGGATGGCTCAAGGTATTCCTCGGGTTCGGTGTCAGTGGGTCAGATGAGGCCGGCGGCGGCCAGACCCGTGCGGAGCGCGGCGACCTCGTGGTCGTCGAGCGCGACGAGCGGGCCGCGGACGCGGCGGTTGTCGAGCACGCCGAGCAGCTCGAGGGCTGCCTTGGCGGTGGTGGCGCCGTAGTTGGGGACGCCCATGACGGCGTCGAAGGCCGGGAGGAGCGACGTGTGGATGCGGAGGGCCTCGGCGTGGTCGCCGTTGACCCAGGCGTCGATCATCGACGCCAGCTGGTCGCCCGCGGCGTGCGCGACGACCGAGACCAGGCCCACGCCGCCGTAGGCGAGGTAGCCCAGGGTGGCGACGTCGTCGCCGGAGTAGACGGAGTAGCCCATCTCCACCAGCTGGGCGGTGCGCGGCAGCAGGCCGGAGGCCTCCTTGACCGACGTGACGTGGTCGTAGCGGCGCATCGCCTCGTAGGTCTCGAGCTCGATGAGGCTCGCCGTGCGGCCCGGCACGTCGTAGAGCATGACCGGGAGGTCGGTCGCCTCGGCCACGGAGGTGAAGTGGTGCTGCAGACCGACCTGGCCGGGCTTGTTGTAGTAGGGGCTGACCAGCAGCACGCCGTCGACGCCGACCTTCTCCGCCTGGCGGGCCAGCTCGACCGAGTGGGCGGTGGCGTTGGTGCCGACGCCCGCGATGACGCTCGCGCGGTCGCCGACCGCGTCCTGGACGGCGCGGAGGATCTCGCCGTCCTCGGCCACCGAGGTGGTGGGGCTCTCCCCCGTCGTGCCGCTGACGACGACCCCGTCGTTGCCGTGGTCGACGAGGTGCGTCGCGATCCGCGCGGTGCCCTCGAGGTCGACACTGCCGTCCTCGTGGAACGCGGTGGCCATCGCGGTGAGGAGGCGGCCGAACGGGACGTTGGAGCTCATGTCCGAAGGTTATCGCCCCGGTCCGGGATGACCGCCAGCGCCGAGCCGGGTGGCTGTCGGAGGGGTGGTCTACGGTCGCGGAATGGCGTACGACGAGGAGCTGGCGCAGCGGATCCACGACCTGCTCGACGGGGAGCCCGGGGTGACGTCGAAGAAGATGTTCGGCGGGCTCGGCTTCATGGTCGACGGACACATGGCGGTCGCGGCCGGTAGCCAGGGCTCGCTCATGGTGCGGGCCGACCCGGCCGACGGCGAGGAGTGGGCCGACGGCGAGAGCGTGAATCCGATGGAGATGCGTGGCCGGCCCATGACAGGGTGGCTGCTCGTCGCCTCGGAGGCGCTCGTCGACGACGAGCAGCTCCAGCTCTGGGTCGACCGCGGTGTGGGACACGTCCGCACCCTGCCTCCCAAGGAGAAGTAGTGCTCGAGCTCGACCTCCCCGCGTGGCTCGACACGTCCCAGCGGGAGCTGCTGCACGCCCTGGTCGAGCGCAACGAAGCAGCACACGGCGACGGCCTGCTCGGGCTCGTGCTGAGCGGCTCGGCGGCCCGTGACCTCGCCACCGAGCACTCCGACCTCGACGTCATCGTCGTGCTGACCGACGAGGCGGCCGCCGGTCGGACGACGGCCAAGTCCCGCGAGGTCGACGAGGCGGTGGACTCCTGGTCCGAGCTGCAGGAGGTCCCGACCTTCGGCACCGAGGACTGGTGGCAGCGCTGGTCCTACGCCTGGGCGCCCGTGCTCCTCGACCGCACGGGCGGCGCGGTGGCAGCCGCCGTCCGTCGCCAGGCGACGCTCCCCCCGGACGAGGCCGACGGCGTGCTGATCGACCACGACCGGCTCGACGGCTGGCTCAACTTCGCCTACCGCGCCCTCAAGGACGACCGCGACGGACGCCCGCTCGAGGCGCGCCTCGACGCGGCCGAATCGGTGCCGTGGCTGCTCGACGTGGTCTTCGCGATGGCAGGCCGGGTGCGCCCCTACAACAAGTACCTCCCCTGGGAGCTCCGCACCCACCCGCTCGACGGGTGGCCGGCCGACGACCTGCTCGGGCTGGTCGAGCGCACGCTGGAGGGCGACGTGGGTGCGATCCGCGAGACCTTCGCCCGGGTGCGCCCGGCCTGCGCGGCCCACGACGCCTCCCGCGGCCACACGCGCACGACCGACATGGTCGACGGGTGGGGCGAGGAGCTCGCGATCTTCGAGCGTCGTTAGCGGGCGGCGAAGCGGAAGCGCATCCGGGCAGTGGATTCCGGACCGGCCAGCGACGCCGTGACGTAGGTCGTCGTGGGGGCGTGCACGATGCCGCGGACCACGATCCGGTCGCCCCGCACCCGCCACCTCAGTCCCGTCGGGAGCCGCCAGTCGACCCGCGCCTCGGCGACGGTCCCGGTGAAGCGGATGGTTGCCCGGTACGCCCGGCCCACGCGCGCCCTGGGCAGCCGGGTGGTGACGAAGGCCGGCCGCTGCGCGGACGTCGCGGTCGGAGGCCCGGTGGGCACGGGCGGCGGCGGCGTCGGCGTCGGCGTCGGCGTCGGCGTGGCCGTCGGCGGGGCGTCCGTGCTGGGCGTCGGGGTGGGCGTCGGGGTGGGCGTCGGGGTGGGCGTGCCGGCCGGGGTCGTGGTGGCGAGGGTGAGCGTGTAGGCGCCGAGTGAGCCGTAGTCGTCGTAGCGACCGGCCTCGCGCGGGTCGCCGGAGCCCACACCGTCGACGACAGCCGTCCAGGTCTCCCCGGACACCGGCAGGTCGGCGGTCCACGTGGCCGACATCGAGCCGTCGCTGGCGGTGTCGGCGACCGGGTCGACCGTGGCGACGGGCACGCCACCCGGGTCGAGGACGGTGAGGCTGACGTCGAGGTTGGAGGAGCCGGCGGGGCCGGTGACGGCGACCGTCGTGGCCCCGCCGCCGGTGAAGGCGAACGCGTCGACGTCGGTGCGCGAGGTGATCAGTCCCGTCGTGGTGCCGGGTGCGACGGGGGTGGCGGCCGGCGCCGTGCCGGCGTGGTCGTCGGCCAGCACGGGGGCCGTGTGGGCGATGACGGCCACGTCGTCCTCGGTGTTGTCGGCGCCGGGGTACGCGCCGCTCGACCACTGGGACGCGCGGCTGCCGTAGGAGGCGCCCATGATGGGCGCCCAGCCCCGGGCACCGGTGTAGTAGGAGACCTCGCTGGTGCCGTCGTGGCTGAGGCCGAAGGTGTGGCCGACCTCGTGGCTGACCACCTGGCCGACGTTGAGGCCACCGGTCCCGGAGCCGTTGGTGAAGGCCCAGGCCGGCTGGTAGTCGTTCGCTCCGACGACGCCCAGCACGCCGACGTACGCCGATCCGCCGCACCCGCAGCCGGATCCCACGACGTTCGTGGAGGTGATCACGACAGGCACGCCATAGGTCCGGTCGCTGCTGCTGGTGCGGGTCAGGGCCGACGGGGCAGGCTGGCGGGTCGTCACGTTCACGTCGAAGGGCGCGTAGTCCTCGGCGACCGACCGCCACGCCAGGTAGATCTGCGCGCGCTCGACGGCGCTGAAGCTCGAGCGGTCGGCGTCGACGGAGTAGGCCGGGGAGACGATCTCCCGGCCGTCGTTCCAGCGGGTGCCGACGTAGGCGGACCCGTCGAAGTCGAGGAAGACGGTGCGGTCGGACCCGGGCCGCGACGACAGGTCGAAGACGTCCGCGGGGACGTCCTGGGTGGTCGCCACGACCGCGTCCCGCTGTCCCGCGGGCATGGCGTCGTCGATGACGAAGACGCGACCGCACTCGTCCAGCCAGGTGGTGTCGTCGTCGGCGAGGCGGGTGAGCTCCTCGCGAGTCAGGTCGTTGTGCCCGCGGACGTCGGAGGCGCGCACGCCGGCGTCGAGCGCGGCGCCGAGACGCTCCGGACCACCGGTCGGGGTCCCGGTCTCCAGGCAGCTCGCGACCGTCATTTCCCCCGGTACGACCGTCGAACCGGCCGCCGTACCCCCCGCCACACCCGCCACCGTGAGCGCACCGAGGCCGACGACCGAGGCCAGGAGGGCGCGGCCGCGCAGGGCGGGAGCACGGAGGGGCACGAGGGTGTCCTTGCAGGCGAGGTGAGCTCCCCGACCGGGGAGTCCTCACTTCCTATCGCCCGGATCTCCACGTCAGGAGGACACGTCGGCAACAGGACTTCCTCAGGAGTGCCGGGCGCTCCGCAGGACGGGAAGCACGTGGTGCTCGAGCATCGGCGCGAGGTCGTCGGGGTGGTCGTCGAGCGGGGTCCAGCGCACCTCCGCGATCTCGGCGGACGCCACCGGGTCGGCGTCGGACTCCACCCAGAACACCGTCGAGTGCAGCGAGTGGCCCGGCTCGTTGGCCGCCTCGGAGAGGAACTCGCCCAGCAGGGTGGCCGACTCGATCTCCAGCCCGACCTCCTCGTAGGTCTCGCGCAGCGCCGCGTCCCGTGCCGACTCACCGGGCTCGAGCTTGCCGCCGACCAGCATGAACCGCTCGGTCCCCCGCTTGCGGACCGTCAGCACGTGCCCGTCGCGCACGAGGGCGACGGCCGCGACGACGATGTGCCTGTCCCGGTCGACCTCCATGGGCCGAGGATCGCAGGTGTGCCCACACAGCACGCAGCCACCCTGACCGGGGCTTACCCGGCGGGTGGCTGAGTGATGCTGCTCGCTGGTCCGTCAGCCGCCTCTCGGCGATGGGCCGCTCGTAGCGGCAAAGGGTGAGGCCCGGGGGCTTGATGCGGAGCCAGCTGTCCGGTCCAACGGCGACCGGGTCGGGTTCATTCCCAGGGCTCCGTGATGCCGATCACCGGCCGGGAGTCCCCCTGGTCGCGGCCGCTAGGAGCCGAGTGCGCGGCGGACGGCGTCGAGGGCCACGTCGTCCGTCAGGCCGAGGGACCGCGCTGCGGCGACGTACGACGACGCGGCCTCGCGCAGCGACCGCTCGACACCCGATCCGGTGACGAAGGTGCCGGCGCGGCCGCGGGTCTCGACGACGCCGAGCGCCTCGAGCTCCTTGTAGGCGCGGGCCACGGTGCCGGGCGCGAGGTCGAGCTCGTCGGCGAGGGCGCGCACGGGCGGGAGCCGGAAGCCCGCCTCGAGGGTGCCGGCGTCGACCTGCGCCCGGAGGCCGTCGCGCACCTGCTCGAAGGGAGGGACGCCGGAGGACGGGTCGACGGAGAGGTTCACGCGGCCGGGTCCATCCGCTCCAGCCACACGCGCTCGTAGCCGTCGAAGGCCTCGCGTCGCGTCTCCACCCACTCCCCGGCGGGGAACTGCGGGTAGTGCACGTCGCCCTCGGGCTCGAGGTCGACCTCGGTGAGCACCTGGTGGGTGGCGTGGGGCAGCAGGGCGTCGTAGACCTCACCGCCGCCGGCGACCATCAGGTCGCCGGTCCGGGCGCCGGCCAGGTCCAGCGCCTCCTGGACCGTGTGGGCGACCAGCACGCCCTCGTGGCTCCAGCCGAGGTGGCGGGTCAGCACGATCGTCGTCCGGCCGGGCAGGGGCCGGCCGATCGACTCGAAGGTGGTGCGGCCCATGAGGAGGGTGTGCCCCCACGTGAGCTCCTTGAACTGCGCCTGCTCGCCGGGGAGGCGCCACGGGATGTCGGGGCCGTTGCCGATGACCCGGTTGCGGGCATGGGCCGCCACCAGCACGACCCGCTGGTCCGGGCGCAGCGAGCCGGTCATACGGCGATGGGCGCCTTGATGCCCGGGTGGGGGTCGTAGCCCTCGACGGCGATGTGCTCGAGGTCGAAGCCGTCGATCTCGGTGACGGTCGGGTCGAGGACGAGGCGCGGCAGCGGGCGCGGCTCCCGCGAGAGCTGGAGCCTGGCCTGCTCGACGTGGTTGAGGTAGAGGTGCGCGTCGCCCATCGTGTGCACGAAGTCGCCCACCTCCAGCCCGGTGACCTGGGCGACCATGTGCGTCAGCAGCGCGTAGGACGCGATGTTGAACGGCACGCCGAGGAAGGTGTCGGCCGAGCGCTGGTAGAGCTGGCAGGACAGCCGGCCCGGTCCGTCCGGGGTGGGCTCGACGTAGAACTGGAACATCGTGTGGCAGGGCGGCAGGGCCATGTCGTCGACGTCGGCGACGTTCCACGCCGAGACGATGTGGCGACGGGAGTCGGGGTTGGTGCGGATGCCCTCGACGAGACGCGAGATCTGGTCGACGTGGCGGCCGTCGGGTGTCGGCCACGACCGCCACTGGTAGCCGTAGACGGGACCGAGGTCGCCGTTGTCGTCGGCCCACTCGTCCCAGATGGTGATGCCGCGGTCCTGCAGCCACTTCACGTTGGTGTCGCCCCGCAGGAACCACAGCAGCTCGCCGAAGACCGACCGCGTGTGCACCTTCTTGGTCGTCACGAGGGGGAACCCCTCGGACAGGTCGAAGCGCATCTGGTGGCCGAAGACGCTCAGCGTGCCGGTGCCGGTGCGATCGGTCTTCTCCACCCCCTCGTCGAGGATCCGCTGGAGCAGGTCGAGGTAGGCGCGCACGGGACGACTCTACGGCCTCCGACGACCCTCCTACGATCGCGGCACGCGCGCCTCGACCACCACGCACTCGACGTCGAAGACCAGGTCGGGGCCGTCGCGCCACGGCGCACCCAGGGCGTCGTACGCCGCTCGCAGGCGGGCCTGCACGTCGTCTGTCTGGTCGCGCCACTGGACGCCGAAGCTGCCGACCGAGGTGAGCCCCACCCACAGGTCGTCGGCGTCGACGCGCCACCGCCAGGCGTGCGTGCCGGCGTGGGTGACCGCCAGCCCGGCCTCGCCGAGGATGCCGGCGAGGCCGTGGGGCGAGCGCTCGAAGTCGCGTTCGGCGGGCAGCCTGGGCGACGGGGACCGGGTGGCGCCGGCCGCGTCGAGCAGCCCGCTCCACATCACCGCCTGAGGCGGCGGGGTCGCGCCCCAGATCGTCGCTCGCACGGCCCCGCCGGGCGCCGCCACCCGCGCCAGCTCGCGCGCTCCGGCGCGGGGGTCGTCGACGTGGTTGAGCACGAACGAGGCCGTCACCGCGTCGAAGCCGTCGTCGGCCAGCGGCAGGTCGGGCAGGCCACCGACGACGACGTCGGCGCCGAGGGCGGCCGAGGCAAGCGCGGCCATCTCCGCGTCGGGCTCGACACCGACGGCGTCGTGCCCCGCCTCGCGGGCTGCCTGGACGAGCGCACCCGTGCCGCACCCGACGTCGAGCAGCCGCCCGTCGCGCGGCAGGTCCGCCACCAGGGTCGGGATCGCGCCGGCGCACAGGCCGGCGAAGCTGCGTGCGTAGGCGTGCGCCACGCCTGTCCAGAGTGCTTCGGCCACGAGGCGCGACCCTAGCGACCGGCGCCGACGTCTCAGCGCAACCGGACCGTGCCGCCGGCGGGGACCGTCACCGGCGCCTGGCATCTCCAAGCGGTCGGGCACACGACGACCGCGCGACGCCCGGTCTCCGACTGACGCAGGGTGTCCTCCGACCCTGCGCGGCGTGCGGAGTCGATGAGGTGGGCCCATCCGCCGCCGGCCAGGGGCACGCTCTCCACCCACACGTCGTACAGGCCGAGGCTGCGGACGGGCGGCGCCACGGGGACCGTGTCGAGGGAGGCGGGCGACTCGTCGGTCGGCTGGACCTCGCCCTCCGAGTCCACCCGCACCACGTCGCCCGAGCGCAGCCGCGCGATCACGGCGGCACGCGACGCACCATCGGCGAAGTCGGCGACGAACACCTCGACGTCCGGGAGCTCGACCACGACGTCCTCGAGGTGCAGCTCCCCCTCGGCGTACCACGCGACCGGGAGCCGGTTGGCCTCGGCGCGCACGGCCGGCGGCTCCGGCTGCGCCGCCCACCACGCCCACCCCGCGGCGAGCAGGGCCACGACCGCGAGACCGGCGACGGCACGACGCAGGCCGCGCCGTCGACGCACAGCACGCACCTCCCCCGCGCGCTCGAGCCACTCCTCCGGACGGTCCCGGGGGTCGCGAGGACGGACGGCGTGGGGCACCGGCTCGCCCGGCCGCGCGGGCAGCCCCGCCCGCTCCCGCACCTCCGCCCAGAGCGTCACGTCGACCTGCTCGTCACGCACCCGGCGGCGCCACGACCGGCGGGCGGCGAGCAGGACCTCCGCGGCCGCGAGCCGCGCCTGGTCGCCCGGGACGCCCTCGTCCTCGAGGCCGCCGACGAGGTCAGGCCAACGCGCGTCGACGTACGTCGCGAAGTCGGACCGCTCGGTCATGCCACCTCCCACCCTCTGCCACGCCCGGGCGGACGTCGTGGACCGTTCGGATCCGAGGGCCGGCGCGGATGGGGTCAGGCGCTCAGCGACATCGGTCCGTAGACCTGGCGGTCGTGCTCGAACAAGGTCACCGCGGCGACGCCGTGCTCGGCCAGGTCGGCCCAGATCTCGCCGACCCACGACTCGGCGTCGCCCTGGTTGGCGAAGCGCTGGTCGGAGTGGCCGGCGACCTCGACGGCCTCGCCGGACGCGTCCTCGAGGCGCCACCACCACGGCCGCTCGGCGGACGTGGGCTGGCGGAACGTCGGGGGCTGGCCGGGCAGCACGTCAGGACTCCTTCACCGACGGGTCGACGAAGGGCGGCTTGGTGAGCTGGAAGATCTCGCGCCGGCCGCGGATGTCGACGCCGACCTGCGCGTCCTCGGCGACCATGGTCGGGATCAGGGCGAGACCGATGCCCTTCTTCAGCGTCGGCGAGAACGTGCCGGAGGTGATGTCGGCCAGCGGCACGTCGTGGGTCAGGGTGACGCCCATGCCGGGACGCGGGATGCCGCGACCGACGGCGACGAGCCCGCGCAGGCGACGCCTGGGGCCTTCCTCCTTGACCCTCACGACCGCGTCGCGGCCCCAGAAGGTGTTCTTCTTCCACCCCACCGCCCACGACAGCCCCGCCTCGACGGGGTTGGTGTCGAGGCCGATGTCCTGGCCGTGGAGGGGGTAGCCCATCTCGGTGCGCAGCGTGTCGCGGGAGCCGAGGCCGCAGGGGGTGATGCCCCACTCCTCGCCGGCGGCCATCAGGTCGTCCCAGAGCCGTCCGGCCACCGAGTTCGGCGACGACCAGCTCGTAGCCGCGCTCGCCGGTGTAGCCGGTGCGGCACACGACGACGCCGACGCCGGTGTCGCCCAGCTCGGCCTCGACGAAGGACATGTAGCCGTGGCCGGTCGGCAGCCCGACCTTGTCGAGCACCTCGTCGGAGCGCGTGCCCTGGACCGCCAGCACGGCGTAGTCGTCGTGGTGGCTCCTGACCTTGACCTCGTCGGGCGCCGCGGCGGCGAGCCGGGCCACGACCTCGGCGGTGTTGGCCGCGTTGGGGATCAGCAGCACGTGCTCGAGGTCGTGCCAGTAGGCGATCAGGTCGTCGACGATGCCACCGGACTCGTCGAGGCAGAGGGTGTACTGCGCCTTGCCGGGCTCGATCTTCGCGAGGTCGTTGGACAGCGTCGCGTTGACGAAGTCGGCGGCGCCCGGACCGGACACCATCGCCTTGCCGAGGTGGCTCACGTCGAAGATGCCGACCCCCTCGCGGACGGCCGTGTGCTCCTTCACGACACCGGTCGGGTACTCCAGCGGCATCGACCACCCACCGAACTCGGCGAACTTCGCGCCGAGGGCCTCGTGACGGTCGTGGAGGGGCGACTGCTTGAGCGATCCGGCCATGGCGCGAACCTACCGCAGCGGGATGTCGCGTCAGGCCTCCCCTAACATGCCGCGGGTGACCTCCTACGCCCTCCGCAGCGCCAGTCCCGCCAAGACCCGAGCCGACGCCGTCGTCGTGGGAGTGGTCGCGGGCCCCAAGGGCCCACGCCTGTGCGACGCCGCCGCGGACGTGACGGCGGCGTACGGCCGCCGACTGCGTCCGTTCCTCTCCACGATGGGCGTGACCGGCAAGGCCGGCGAGGCGGTCCGGACGCCGACGCGCGACGAGGTCAACGCCCCGCTCCTGGTGTTCGTCGGCCTCGGCGAGGACCCGGCCGACCCCATCGCCGTACGCCGTGCCGCGGGCGTCGCCGCCCGCAACGTCCCCAACGCCGCGTCGGTCGCCCTCGCCCTGCCGAGCGAGACCCCCGAGCTCGTCGCCGCGGTGGTCGAGGGGCACCGCCTCGGCGGCTACACGTTCACCGCCTACAAGTCCTCGAAGTCCGAGACCACCGAGCCCAACGACGTCGTCGTCCTCACCTCGATCGCGCGCAAGGCCGACGCCGTCGCCGCCCTCGAGCGCGCGGAGGTCCTCGCCGACGCCGTCGCGCTCACCCGCGACTGGGTCAACACGCCGCCGCGCGACTGCACGCCCCCGCTGCTGGCCGAGCTCGTCACGGCCGCGCACAAGGAGGTCACCAAGGGGCGCGGTGCGCCGAAGGTGAAGCTGGAGGTGTTCGACCACGAGCAGCTCGCCGAGATGGGGTGCGGCGGCATCCTCAGCGTCGGCGACTCCTCGGCCGCGCCGTCCCGCCTGGTCAAGCTGACCTGGGCGCCGCAGGGCGCCGTGGCGCACCTCGCGCTGGTCGGCAAGGGCGTCACCTTCGACTCCGGCGGCCTCACCATCAAGCCGTCCTCGAGCATGGTCAACATGAAGGGCGACATGGCCGGCGCGGCCAGCGTGGTCGCGGCCACGCTCGCGATCGCGCGGCTCGGCCTGCCGGTCAAGGTGACCGCGTTCGCGCCGATGGCCGAGAACATGGTGTCGGGCACCGCCACCCGTCCCGGTGACGTCATCACGATGCACAACGGGTCCACCGTGGAGATCGCCAACACCGACGCCGAGGGCCGGATGCTGCTGGGCGACGCGCTGTCCCTCGCGGTGCAGGAGGCGCCCGACGTGGTCATCGACATCGCCACCCTCACCGGTCACATGCAGCTCGCGCTGGGCGACAAGGTCGGCGCGGTCATGGGCACCGACGACGAGGTGCAGGTCGTCCTGGCCGCAGGCCGGGCCGCGGGCGAGCAGCACTGGCCGATGCCGATCCCGGAGGAGATGAAGGAGCGCATCACGTCGTCGAAGGTCGCCGACCTGCTCCAGCACGACTGGGTCCGCTGGGGCGGCGGCCTCTACGCGTCCGCGTTCCTGCGTGAGTTCACCGGCGGTCTGCCGTGGGCGCACCTCGACATCGCCGGCAAGGAGATCAACACCGGCGGCCCCTACGGCCACGTGCCCGCGGGCGCCACCGGCTTCGGGGTCACCACGCTGGTGGAGATCGCGCGCTGGCTCGCCGAAGGCCCGTCCCGGGACTGACCCCGGGGGCGGGTCGCTCCTAGATCCCGCCGGCCTTCTTGCGCCGGTTGTAGTCGCGCATCCGCTGCGGCACGCCGACCACCGCGGCGTCGTACGACGGCACGCGGTGGCGGTTGGCGAAGTCGTGCGCCCACTTCACGCTCGGCACGCGCCGTCGGGTCCACTCGCCGTCGTGGGCGACCAGCAGCAGGGTCACGTCGCTGACGGCCGTGCGGGGCTCGACGAACCCCTCCACCCCCTGGCGGCTGGCGACGAAGCTCTCGAGGTGTCGGACGTCCTCGCCGTCCGAGGCACGTACTCGCGTCGAGCCGGTGCGGGTGCCGTCCCGCGCCGGAGCACTGGTGCGGCCCTTGCGGCGGAAACGGTCGAACATGCCCATGGCGGACATTCTGCCGGGAGGTTCCCCATCGTGCGCGCGGATCGCCGGGTTCGGCCCACCGACCCGGTGTGGACAGCGTCGTGAAGAGTGCAAAGATGGACGCGCCCGAGATGGTCGGTGCGAGTCGAGCGTGTGGAGGGAAGTCAGTGGCGGACGGTGAGTTCGACGTCCTCGTCCTCGGGGCTGGATCGGGTGGTTACGCCTGTGCCCTGCGAGCGGCCCAGCTGGGCCTGAGCGTCGGGCTGGTCGAGAAGGGCAACCTCGGCGGCACCTGCCTCCACGTGGGCTGCATCCCGACCAAGGCCCTCCTGCACGCCGCGGAGGTCGCCGACTCGGCCCGCGAGGCCGCGCAGTTCGGCGTCACCGCCACCCTCGACGGCATCGACATGGCCGGCGTCAACGCCTACAAGGACAAGGTCGTCGACCGGCTGTTCAAGGGCCTCACCGGCCTCATCAAGTCGCGCGGCATCACCGTCATCGAGGGCACCGGCTCGCTGACCGGTCCCCGCGAGGTGACCGTCGACGGCACGGCCTACACCGGCAAGGCCGTCGTGCTGGCCTCCGGCTCCTACAGCAAGTCGCTCCCCGGCCTCGAGGTCGACGGCGAGAAGGTGCTCACCTCCGAGCACGCGCTCCGCCTCGACCGCGTCCCGGCGTCCGCCATCGTGCTGGGCGGCGGCGTGATCGGCTGCGAGTTCGCCAGCGTCTGGAAGTCCTTCGGCTCCGACGTCACCATCATCGAGGCCCTCCCGCGGCTCGTCGCCGCCGAGGACGAGGCGTCCTCCAAGGCGCTCGAGCGGGCCTTCCGCAAGCGCAAGATCAGCTTCCTCACCGGGACCCCGTTCCAGAGCGTCAAGACCACCGACACCGGCGTCGCCGTCACCGTCGAGGGCGGCGACGTGATCGAGGCCGAGGTCCTCCTCGTCGCCGTCGGCCGCGGCCCCACGACCGACGGCCTCGGCTACGCCGAGCAGGGCATCGCGATGGACCGTGGCTTCGTGCTCGCCGACGAGCGCTGCCGCACCAACGTCGAGGGCGTCTACGCCGTCGGCGACATCGTCCCCGGCCTCCAGCTGGCCCACCGCGGCTTCCAGCAGGGCATCTTCGTCGCCGAGGACATCGCCGGGCTCGACCCGCGCCCCGTCGACGACGCCGGCATCCCGCGCGTGACGTACTCCCACCCGGAGATCGCGTCGGTCGGTCTCGACGAGGCGACGGCCCGCGAGCGCCACGGCGACGCGGTGACCACGGTGACCTACGACCTCGGCGGCAACGGCAAGAGCCAGATCCTCCAGACCCAGGGCTTCGTCAAGCTGGTCGGCCTGGTCGACGGCCCGGTCCTCGGCGTCCACATGGTGGGCGATCGGGTCGGCGAGCTCATCGGCGAGGCCCAGCTCATCTACAACTGGGAAGCACACGCCGACGACGTCGCGCCGCTCGTGCACGCCCACCCCACCCAGAACGAAGCACTCGGCGAGGCGCACCTCGCGCTCGCCGGCAAGCCGCTCCACGCGCACTCCTGAACCACTCCCAGAATCTCCCCAACCAAGCGAGCGAAGGAACCACATGGCCTCCGAAGTCACCCTCCCCGCACTCGGCGAGTCCGTCACCGAGGGCACCGTCACCCGCTGGCTGAAGCAGGTCGGTGACACGGTTGCCGTCGACGAGCCGCTGCTGGAGGTCTCCACCGACAAGGTCGACACCGAGATCCCCTCGCCCGTCGCCGGCACGCTCCTCGAGATCAAGGCCAACGAGGACGACACCGTCGAGGTCGGCGCGGTCCTCGGCGTGATCGGCGAGGAGGGCGAGTCCGCGGGCGACGCCTCCGAGACCGCCGAGCCCGAGGCGCAGCCCCAGGACGAGGGCGAGTCGGAGAAGAAGGCCGAGCAGGAGGAGCAGGTCGCCGAGGAGACCGGCGAGCTCCCCGCCGGCGACGAGACCCCCGAGTCGGAGAAGGACGACGCGCCGGCGGAGTCCGAGCCCGCGGCCGAGCAGGCCTCGTCCGGCGGCTCCTCCTCCGGTGGGGGCGGTGGCGGCGGTACGCCGGTCACGCTGCCCGCGCTGGGTGAGTCCGTCACCGAGGGCACCGTGACCCGCTGGCTCAAGCAGGTCGGCGACGAGGTCGCCGTCGACGAGCCGCTCCTCGAGGTCTCCACCGACAAGGTCGACACCGAGATCCCCTCGCCCGTCGCCGGCACGCTGCTGGAGATCAAGGCCGAGGAGGACGAGACCGTCGAGGTCGGCGCCGAGCTCGCGATCATCGGGTCCGGCGACGCCGGCTCCGGCGGGTCGTCGGAGCCGCAGTCCGCCGAGGCGCAGCCCAAGGACGAGGACAACGCCGAGAAGAAGGCCGAGCAGGAGCAGCAGATCGCCGAGGAGAAGGGCGAGCTGCCGGCCGGCGACGAGACCCCCGAGTCCGAGAAGCAGGACTCCCCTGCCGCCGAGTCGAAGCAGGAGGACAAGCAGGAGGTGGAGCCCGAGGCCAAGGGCGAGGCCCCCTACGCCCCCGCCCCGCAGGGCGAGCCCGAGCCGCAGCGCACCGATGCCGCAGCCCAGGCCGCGTCCTCCTCCGGTGGATCGGCCGGCTCGTCCGGTTCCTCGGAGGGTGGCCGCGACCAGTCGGCGTACGTCACCCCGCTGGTGCGCAAGATGGCCGACCAGCACGGCATCGACCTCGGGTCGGTGCAGGGCACCGGAGTCGGTGGCCGCATCCGCAAGCAGGACGTCCTCGACGCCGCGGCTGCCGCCCAGCAGGCTGCGTCCGCCCCGGCCGCGCCTGCCGCCGCCGCGCCCGCCGCTGCCGGTGCTCCGCCCGCCGCTGCCGCCCCGTCGTCGGCGTCGCCGTCGCCGCTGCGTGGCACCACCGAGCCGCTCTCGCGCCTGCGCAAGGTGATCGCCACGCGCATGGTCGAGTCGCTGCAGGAGGCCGCCCAGCTGACGCAGGTCATGGAGGTCGACGTCACCGTGATCGCCCGCCTCCGCGAGGCGTCGAAGGCCGACTTCCTGGCCCGCGAGGGCGTCAAGCTGACCTACCTGCCCTTCTTCGCCAAGGCCGCGATCGACGCGCTCAAGCTGCACCCCAAGCTCAACGCGGCGATCGACACCGACAAGGGCGAGGTGACCTACTTCGACCGCGAGAACATCGCGTTCGCCGTGGACACCGAGAAGGGCCTGCTCACGCCGGTCGTCAAGGAGGCCGGTGACCTCTCGATCGCCGGGCTGGCGAAGAAGATCGCCGACGTCGCCGAGCGCACCCGCACCAACAAGATCACCCCGGACGAGCTGTCCGGTGGCACCTTCACGATCACCAACCTCGGCAGCTTCGGGGCGCTCTTCGACACCCCGATCATCAACAAGCCGCAGGTTGCGATCCTCGGCCCCGGTGCCGTGGTGAAGCGCCCCGTCGTGATCGACGACCCCAACCTGGGCGAGACGATCGCGGTGCGCCACATGGTCCACCTGTCGCTGACCTACGACCACCGCCTGGTCGACGGCGCCGACGCGGGCCGCTTCCTCCAGGAGGTCAAGAAGCGCCTCGAGTCGGGCCAGTTCGAGGTCTGAGGCCAGTCGCCCGGAGCGAAGCGACGGGCGGCGTTGGCCGAAGAGGTTGAGGGACCGGCACCCGGCGAGCCTGCGAACTGGGTGCACCGGTCGTCTCGAAACCCGCTGAGAAGCCGCTGATCGACGCCCCGTCCACCTCGGTGGGCGGGGCGTCGTCGTACGCCCCCTCCCCGGTGCGGGCACCGTCTGCCGAGCGGTGCGTCACCCACATCCACGTGCGCTCGAACGTGGGTGGCTCACCGCCCATGGGCGTGTCGTACGGCGACGCGCCGGACGGCGGTGTGCCAGCCACATCCGCAGGTGACGGAGTGTGGGTGGCTCACCGCCCATGCGCGTGTCGTACGGCGACGCGCCGGACGGCGGTGCGCCAGCCACATCCGCACGTGACGGAATGTGGGTGGCTCACCGCCCGCGGCCTCGACGGAGCGGTCGGGGTCACCCGAAAATCGGGGGCGCGATGTCGGTCGCGACACGTAACGTCCACTGCTTGTGACGGTGACCGAGACGCAGACCCCTCCGGCACCGGCGACCACGTCCGCGACCGACGGACTGCCGCCGGGTCGGGTGCCTGTCGACTGGCGCCGGGTCCGCCGTCCACTGACCTACCTCTGCTTCTCGATGTCGCTGCTCGGCGCGGTCGCCGCGTCCCTCGGCTCGATGGTCGCCGGACGCCTCGCCGACGGCCCGACGAGCACGCTCCTGACCCTCCTCGCGGTGTGCGTCGTGGGCGGTGCGGTGATCGACACGGTCGCCAAGACCATCTGGGCCACGATCTGCGACCGCGCCGAGGGGAAGCTGCGCGCCGACCTGCTCGACGCGGCCATGGCGCAGCCGCTCTCCGAGCTCTCCGAGCAGGCCGTCGGCGAGGTCCTCGACCGGATCGACGACGACACCTGGGAGGTCGGCCAGCTGATGCGCTGGGGCGTGTGGCAGGCCGCGCGCACCTTCCTCGCCTCCGGCCCGCTGTGGGTGGTCGCGTCCCTCACCTGGTGGCCGGCGGCCTTCCTGTTCCCGCTGACCGCGGTCGTCACCTACCTCTCGATCCGCCGCCTGCTGCCCCAGATCGCCCAGCGCAAGGTCCTCGAGGAGGCCGCCTGGACCGACCACGCCGCCTCGACCGAGGAGGGCGTCGCCGCCCGCGACGACGTCCGCACGTCGCTGGGCCAGGCCCACGTGCTCCGGCGCAACGCCCACCTCGCGTCGGTCATCCACCGCACCCTCGACGCGGTCCTGGCGGTCGAGGTGCGCGTCACCCGGCGCAGCGGCGGGCTGCTCCACGGCGCCCTGGCCGCGGTCGGCGTCGTCGGCGTCGCGCTGGTCCTGTCCGGCGACCTGTCGACGGCGCGGCTGGTCACGCTGTTCCTCGTCACGACGATGTTCGTCGGGGGCGTCGACATGCTCGCCCGCCACCTGCCCGACCTGCAGGAGGGCTTCGGCGCCGTGCTGCGGCTGCGCGCCATGATGGCCTCGCCCGTCGAGCCCACGGGTGGCCTCCCCGTGCCCGACGGCCCGCTCGACGTGGAGTTCCGGCACCTCGCGTTCCACTACGGCACGGGCACGTTCGCGCTCCGCGACGTCGACCTCCTGCTCACCGCGGGCCACACCTGCGCCCTCGTCGGTCGCACCGGGTCGGGCAAGTCCACCCTCGCCTCGCTGCTCTCCCGCGCCGTCGAGCCGCCCCGCGGCATGGTGTTCCTCGGCGGGGTCGACGTCCTCGACCTCGACCTGCAGCAGCTGCGCTCCGCCGTCGGGGTGGTGACCCAGCGCACCGAGGTCCTCGCCGGCACCCTCGCCGACAACATCACCCTCTTCGACGACGTCCCGGGCTCGGTCGTCGAGGCGGCGGTGGCCGAGCTCGGCCTGACCGACTGGGTCGCCGGGCTGCCCGACGGCCTCGACACCGTCCTCGGCCCGGGCGGCACCAGCCTGTCCGCCGGGGAGGAGCAGCTCGTCGCCTTCGCACGGCTGCTGGTGCGCGACGTCAGCGTCGTGGTCCTCGACGAGGCGACGGCCCGCATGGACCCCGTCACCGAGGCCCGCGTCGTACGCGCCGCCGACCGGCTGATCTCGGGGCGCACCGGCATCCTCGTGGCCCACCGGCTGTCCACGACCGAGCGCGCCGAGCAGGTCGCCGTCCTCGAGTCCGGGCGCGTGGTCCAGCAGGGACCGCGGGACCGCCTCGCCGCCGAGGACGGCCGGTTCCGCGACCTCCTCGACGCGGCCGCCCACGAGGCGGTCGTCGAGGAGCACCACCACGACGACGCCACGATCGGGTCGGTGCGCCGCAGCACCACTCCCCCGGCTCCGCCCGAGCTCGCGCCGACGCCGAGCCTGGCCCGGCAGGTGCTCCACACCATCAGCATGCAGCCGCAGTGGGGCCTGGTCGGAGCAGTCCTGTTCCTCCTGTCCTCGCTGACCGGTGCGTTCGGTGCGGTGACCGGCTGGGTGTGGGGCCACATCGTCACCGACCTGCAGGCCGGTGAGCGCCCCGGGCTCCTGGTCGTCGCGCTCGTCGCGTCGCTCCTCACCGGCCCGCTCCTGCTCGCCCAGGCGTTCCGCACCTATCCGCACTGGTGGGTGGAGGTACGTCTGCGCGTGCGCGCCGCCGTCCTCCACGGGCAGACGTCCCAGCGCCGGCTGCTCCGCACGCCGCCCGGCGAGGTCGTCGCCCGCACGATGGACGCCGACCGGCTCGCGCGCTACACCGACCGCTGGGTCGACTTCGTCAACGGACTGGTCATCGCGGTGGTGACCGCCCTGATCGCCCGCACGTGGCTGGCCGGCGCGGTCCTGCTGGCGGTCATGGTCGCGTCCGCCCTCGCCTCGACCCTGGGCCGCCGTGTCGCCGGACGCTCGGCCGCGGCCGCGTCGACCGCGCGCGCGAGGTTCGGGCAGTCGCTCGTGTCGGCGCTCGAGTCGGTGCGCACCGTCAAGCTCGCCGCGGCCACGCCGCAGGTCCACCAGCACCTGCGTGACGTCGACGGTGGCCGCGTGGACGCCGCCGTGCGCGAGCACCGCGTGCAGGCCCTGCTCGAGGGCGTGCCCGTGGTCATGGTCCAGTGCGGCGTCGTCGCGGCGTGGGGCGGGCTGCTCAGCGGCCGGTGGGAGCTGGCGACCGCGCTGCTCGTCGCCAACGCGGTCAGCGGGTTCGACTGGTTCGGTCGGGTCGCCGGCACGGTCGTGACCGAGGCGCCCGGCACCCGGGCCTGGATGAACGCCACCAGCGAGCTCGCCGGTGGCGGTGACCTGATGGACCTGCCCCCCGGCGTCGACCTCGTCCGCGGCACCGGTCCCGAGCCCGCCACGCCCCACCGCGACCCGCTGCGCACCCTCTCGGTCCGCGACCTCGCCGCGGTGCACGACGACGGCACCGTCGGCGTCCAGGACGTCGACCTCGACGTGCGGGCCGGCGAGCTCGTCCTGCTGCTCGGCCAGGTCGGGTCGGGCAAGTCCAGCCTGCTCAGCGCGCTCGCCGGCCTCGTCGGGAGCACCGGCGAGATCCGCTGGAACGACCGCCTCGTCGACGACCCGCAGACCGCGCTGCGGCCCGGTCGGGTCGCCCACGTGGCGCAGGTGCCGCGGGTGCTGTCCGGCACGTTCACCGGCAACGTCGCCCTCGACCACGCCGACCGGTCGGTGGTGGCGGCGCTCGAGGCCGCCCGCATGGGGCGCGACGTGTCGGAGGCCGGTGGCGCCGATGCCGTCGTCGGCCACCGCGGCGTACGCCTCTCCGGCGGGCAGGTGCAGCGCCTCGCGCTGGCCCGGGCGCTGGCGACCGACGCCGACGTGCTGCTGGCCGACGACGTGTCGTCCGCGCTCGACGCCGCCACCGAGATCGAGCTGTGGCAGGCGTTGCGGGCCCGCGGCACCGCGGTCGTGGGTGCCACGAGCAAGGCGGCGGCGCTCGCGCAGGCCGATCGGGTCGTGGTGCTCGACGCCGGCCGCGTGGTCGACGACGGACCGTGGCACGAGCTCTCGTCGCGGTGGGCCCACCTGGCCGGCTGAACCACCCGCGGCCACTTTGGCCGCATGGTTGGGTGGTGACATGCGCGTCGTCATCGCTGGTGCCTCGGGATTCCTCGGGACCCACCTCTCCGACCACCTGCGGGTGCACGGCCACGAGGTGACGGCACTCGTCCGGCGCGAGCCCGGCTCGGCGCACGAGTCCTGCTGGGACCCGGCCGCCGGCAGGATCGACGCAGCGGTGATCGAGTCCGCCGACGCGGTGGTCAACCTCGCCGGCGCGCCCATCGCCGGCAACCCGCACTCGAAGAAGTGGGCCCGGGAGGTCCTTGAGTCCCGCGTCTCGACCACCCGGCTCCTCGCCGAGACCATCGCCGCGACCGAGCGTCCGGCGGCGTTCCTCGCCGGCAACGGCATCGCCTGGTACGGCGACCACGGCGCGTCGCCGGTCACCGAGGACACCCCCAGCACCGGCGACGCGTTCCTCACCCGCGTCTCCCACGAGTGGTCCGCCGCAGCCGACCCGGCCCGCGAGGCCGGAGCCCGCGTGTGCGAGCTGCGGACCTCGCCGGTGATGGACCGCACGTCACCGCCGCTGAAGCAGCTGCGCCTGCTCTTCCAGGCCGGCGGCGGCGCCCGGCTCGGGTCCGGAGAGCAGTTCATGCCGATGATCTCGCTGCGCGACTGGGTCGGCGCGGTGAGCTACCTCATCGAGTCTCGCGACGTCTCCGGCGCGTTCAACCTCTGCTGCCCGCACACGCCGACCAATGCCGAGTTCACCAAGACGCTGGCCGCCGCGCTGCACCGCAAGGCCTTCCTCGCCGTCCCGGCTCCCCTCATGAAGCTGGCTGCCGGCGACCTCGCGCCCGAGGTGCTGGGCTCGGTCAACGGCCGCCCGGCAGCGCTCGAGCGGGCCGGCTACGACTTCGAGGACGAGGACGTGCGCGAGGTGCTGGCCGCCGCGCTCTCCTGATCGCGCACCTCGGCCACCACCCACCCCGCGCCCTCGCGGACCAGCACCACCCGTCGCGTGGACGGTCGGTCGACCGGCAGCGGGACGGGTGCGCCGGACCCGACGGCCTCCGCAGCCGACGACACGGTCGGTGACCACCAGCTCCAGCCGCCCCTGCGACCGTGCTGCCACGCGCAGGCCCAGCACCTGCGTCGCCATCCCCTCGACCCGGAGCCCGCGCCGGGCGTAGTCCCGCAGCAGCCGTACGTCGGCCGCGCCCGCGCCGGACCCGTCGGCGTACAGCCTGGCCAAGCGCCCGTGCGTCGCCCTCGGCCCAGGCGGCCGAGCGGCGCTCGTCCCAGGCTGACAGCACCCCGGCCGGACCGGACCGGGCGGGCTGCGGCGCGGACGGGGCCGACACCGGGCTCGCCAGGCGCGGACGCGGCGCCGGGTCGGGTCGCGCCACGACGACCACGAGCATCGCGACCACCAGCGCGCAGGCGACGGCGGTGAGCGCGGGGAGCAGTCGTCGCGGGTCCACCCCGCCACCCTCGCCGATCCCCCGGCCGGCTGCAGGCGTCATCCACAGGCGTTCGTCCGTCCGGCTGCGTCATCCGGACCCGAGCCCATGAGTGCCGCTCCGCATGACGCAGCGCCGGCCCGCGATGGGGCGGGCGCCCCCGCGGCGTACGCTCGGGGGCATGTCGCCGGACCGGATCGCCACGCACGCGCTCGACGTCGAGATCGCCGGTCTCGGCGACGACGCCGTCGACTACCTGGCCGCCTGGGACCTCCAGCGCCGGGTGCACGAGGAGGTCGTCGCGGGCTCGCGATCCGACACCGTGCTGCTGCTCGAGCACCCGCCCGTCTTCACCGCCGGCAAGCGCACCGACCCGCACGAGCGTCCGGTCGACCCGGGTGGCGCGGCGGTGATCGACGTCGACCGCGGCGGCAAGATCACCTTCCACGGTCCCGGCCAGCTCGTCGGCTACCCGATCGTCCGGCTGCCCGACCACGTCAAGGTCGTCGACTACGTGCGCCGGGTCGAGGAGGCGCTCATCGCGGTCTGCACCGACCTCGGTGTCACGACCGCCCGCATCCCGGGTCGCAGCGGCGTGTGGCTGCGCGCGGACGAGCGCGGCCCCGAGCGCAAGGTCGCCGCCATCGGGATCCGGGTCAGCCGGGGCGTCACGATGCACGGCTTCGCCCTCAACTGCGACGTCGACCTGGGCTGGTACGACCGCTTCGTCCCGTGCGGCATCGCCGACGCCGGGGTCACCTCGCTCTCGCACGAGCTCGGTCGCGACGTCACGATCGACGACGTGCTGCCGAGCGTGCGCCGCCACCTGGCGACGTACCTCGCCTGGCAGCCCTACGACGCCACCCCCGACTACGACGCGCGTCCCGAGCCGGGCCGCGGCCCGCGCATCGAGCTGGTGCGACCGGGCGCGTGACCCGCGCGGACCGGTGCGTCAGTCGCGCCGGTCCTCCCCGAACCGCTCGTGGGAGTGGTGCTCCTCGGCGAGCCGCCGCAGCGTGGTGAGCACGGTGCCGAAGACGACCTGTCCCACGATCATCTCCTCGAGCAGCCCGACGCGGTCCTTGGTCCCGTCGAGGTGTCCGACCTCGTAGCGCGCGATCCGGTCGGCCGCGGCGACGTAGGGAGCGATCTCTCCGGGGTCTCGCGGGTGGGTGTCGAAGGACGCCATCAGCTCCAGCGTCGCCGCGAGGTTGTCGCGGTCGACCGAGTCCGGGCGCACGCGGTCCCAGCCCGCCTGGTCGATGATCGCGTCGGCGATCTCCCGCGCCTGTGCCCGCGCCGGCTCGACGGACGCCGGGGGTGGGGTGGGCGCGAGCGCGTCGGCGGCCACCGCGAAGAGGTCGTGCACGGTGCCCTGCGTCTCCGTCGCGGCGACGAGGCGCCTGAGGCCCTCGACGGGGACGTCGCCCGCGTCGCGCAGGATCCGCAGCAGCTCGAGGCGGCGTACGTGCTGCTCGCCGTAGTCGGTGAGCCGCGGCGTCCGCTTGTCGCCCTCGGGGAGCAACCCCTCACGGAGGTAGTACTTGATCGTCGCTACCGACACACCGGTCCGCTCCGAGAGCTCGGACATCCGCACGCTCGTCCCCCTTGACCCACGTCGTGGATAGTGTCACTGTCGTACAAGACAGTAACACTATCCAAGGAGGCCGCCATGGCCGGCTCCATCACCCGGCGTGTCCCCCGCGCCTATGCCCCGGCGCCCGGACGCGCCCCCGCAGGAGTGCGCGGCGGCCAGTACGTCGCCGACCCGCAGGTCGACGACGTCGTCGTCTTCGTCATCGGCATGCGCATCAACCGGCTGCGCCGCGTGCGCAGCTGGTGGCCCGTGTTCACCGGCATGCCGCGGATGCTCCGCGAGCTCGCGGGAACCGACCGCGGGCTGCTCGGCGCGCACTCGCTCTTCGGCGGGCGCACGCTCGTCACCATCCAGTACTGGCGCAGCGCCGAGGAGCTCGGCGCCTTCGCCCGCGACTCCTCCCTGTCGCACGCGCCCGCGTGGCGCGCGTTCAACAAGGACGCGGCCGCAACGGGCGACGTCGGGATCTTCCACGAGACCTACGTCGTCCCGGCCGACCGCGTGGAGTCCCTCTACGGCAACATGACGGAGTTCGGCCTGGCCGCCGCCTTTGGCTCCGTCGAGCGCGGCCGCGGCAAGGGTCGTACGACGGCGCACGAGCGGCTCGAGTCGACCGAGCCCGACTACGTCGACGCCTCGGACTGAGTGCTCCGGATGCTGATTGGGGACGCTCGGGACGCCGTCGTAGAGTGGCGCGTGTGACGACTGCTCCCGCACCCGAAGGACGCAAGCTTCTCCGACTGGAGATCCGCAACGCGGAGACCCCGATCGAACGCAAGCCGGAGTGGATCAAGACCAAGGCCAAGATGGGCCCCGAATACACGGCCCTGCAGAACCTGGTGAAGGGCGAGGGACTCCACACCGTCTGCCAGTCGGCCGGCTGCCCCAACATCTTCGAGTGCTGGGAGGACCGCGAGGCGACCTTCCTCATCGGCGGCGACCAGTGCACCCGCCGGTGCGACTTCTGCCAGATCGACACCGGCAAGCCCCAGCCGCTCGACCGCGACGAGCCGCGCCGCGTGGCCGAGTCGGTGCAGAAGATGGAGCTCAAGTACGCCACCATCACGGGCGTCGCCCGCGACGACCTCCCCGACGGCGGCGCCTGGCTCTACGCCGAGACCGTGCGCGCCATCCACGAGCTCAACCCCGGCACCGGCGTCGAGAACCTGATCCCCGACTTCAACGGCAAGCCCGACCTCCTCCAGGAGGTCTTCGAGAGCCGTCCCGAGGTGCTGGCCCACAACGTCGAGACGGTCCCCCGGATCTTCAAGCGGATCCGCCCCGCGTTCCGCTACGACCGCTCGCTCGACGTGATCACCCAGGCGCGCGACTTCGGCCTGGTCACCAAGTCCAACCTGATCCTCGGCATGGGTGAGACCCGCGAAGAGGTCAGCCAGGCGCTGCGCGACCTCCACGAGGCCGGCTGCGAGCTGATCACCATCACCCAGTACCTCCGCCCCTCCCCCCGCCACCACCCCGTCGAGCGGTGGGTCAAGCCGGAGGAGTTCGTCGAGCTCAAGGCCGAGGCCGACGAGATCGGCTTCGCCGGAGCGCTCTCGGGCCCGCTGGTCCGCTCGTCCTACCGTGCCGGCCGGCTGTACGGTCAGGCGATGGACGCGCGCGCCGCTGCCGCCGTCTGACCCAGCACCAGCACCACCTTCAACTGAACCCGCACCCGCACCTGTTCAACACCTGACCGGACAAGGCCACCTCATGTCGACCCCCGCCACCACGCCCAGCTCGCGCCGCGGGCAGATCATGCAGACCTACCAGATGGCCAAGCGGAGCGACCCGCGCATCGGCCTGATCGTGATGGGTGTGTTCGTGCTCGGCGCCGCCCTCGGCTTCGCGCTCATGTGGGCGCTGCCGGGTGACGGGATGATCGGCTGGATCATGTCGGTCGTCGGCGCGCTCCTGATCGGTGCGCTCCTCGCGCTGCTCGTCTTCGGCCGCCGCGCCCAGAGTGCGGCGTACACCCAGATGGAGGGCCAGCCGGCCGCCGGAGCGGGAGCCCTGCAGATGCTGCGCCGCGGCTGGAAGGTCGACCCGGTCGTCGGCTTCACCAAGCAGCAGGACGTCGTGCACCGCGTCGTCGGCCCGCCGGGAATCGTCCTGGTCGGCGAGGGCTCGAGCCCCAGCCGGGTCAAGCAGCTGCTCGCGAACGAGCGCAAGAAGCACGAGCGCGTCGCGTACGGCGTCCCGATCCACGAGGTCGTCTGCGGCCGCGGCGAGGGTGAGGTCCCGCTGCCCAAGCTGGTGAAGCACGTCCAGAAGCTCGGCCGCAACGTCAAGCCCGCCGAGATGACCGACATCCTCCAGCGCCTCAAGGCCCTCGACGCCCAGCGCGGCAAGCTCCCGCTCCCCAAGGGACCGGTGCCGACCTCGATGAAGGGCATGCGCTCGCAGCAGCGCGGCCGCTGACCGCTCGAGCGCAAGACCGACGTCAGAGCGTGACGGTGCGGGTGCCGGCCGCGACGTCGTGGAGCCCGCGACCGTCGAAGGTCAGCAGGGGCGGCACGAGCAGCGCGACGAGCACGGAGCGACCCAGCGACCGCAGCAGCGAGACAGGCTGGCCCGCGCCGTCGTTGCGGACCACCCGCAGCCGGGTGGCGAGCTTGCCGAACGACCCGCCGGCCAGCGTCGTGAACAGCGCCGACTCGAGGACGAACAGCGTCAGCGTGCCCAGGCCGTTGGGGTTGCCACCAAGGACGTCGACCGCCACCAGGCCCTCCACGACCGCCAGGCACGCCACCCAGTCGACGAACAGGGCCAGGATGCGCCGTCCCCACGAGGCCGACGCGAGCTCCGGTGTTACAGCGCTGGTCACGCGACCAGCCTAGGAGGCGTCCGGGGACGGCCCAGCGACCGGTCACGCGTAACACGGGCGAAACAAACGGGATACGGTCTTGAAACTGCTCCCACCTAGCGTGGCGGCACGGTGCAACGAGGCTCCGCTCCCGAACGCTGCAAACTCGACGTGCGCGCGCCGCCGTCAAGGAGGAACCGAATGTTCAACAACTCCGATGAGCTCCTGAAGTTCATCAAGGACGAGGGCGTCGAGATGATCGACGTCCGCTTCTGCGACCTGCCGGGCGTGATGCAGCACTTCACGGTCCCGGCCTCCTCCTTCGACCAGAGTGTCTTCGACGACGGCCTCGGCTTCGACGGCTCGTCGATCCGCGGCTTCCAGGCGATCAACGAGTCCGACATGGCGCTCTTCCCGGACCCGACCACGGCGTACCTCGACCCGTTCCGCAAGTCCAAGACGCTCAACGTCAACTTCTTCATCCACGACCCGATCACCGGCGAGGCCTACAGCCGCGACCCGCGCAACATCGCGCGCAAGGCGCTGGCGTACCTCGACTCCACCGGCATCGCGGACACCGCCTACTTCGCTCCCGAGGCCGAGTTCTACATCTTCGACAACGTCCGCTACAGCACGGGCGTGAACGAGGGTTACTACCACATCGACTCCGTCGAGGGCTGGTGGAACTCCGGCAAGGACGACGGCCAGAACAAGGGCTACAAGACCCGCCTCAAGGGCGGCTACTTCCCCGTCGAGCCGTACGACCACTACAGCGACCTGCGCGCCGACATGGTCAAGAACCTCGAGGCGTGCGGCCTGCTCGTCGAGCGTGCCCACCACGAGGTCGGCACCGCCGGGCAGGCGGAGATCAACTACCGCTTCGACACGCTGCTCAAGGCCGCCGACGACGTGATGAAGTTCAAGTACCTCATCAAGAACACCGCCTGGGAGCAGGGCAAGTCGGTCACCTTCATGCCGAAGCCCATCTTCGGCGACAACGGATCGGGCATGCACATCCATTCGTCGCTGTGGAAGGACGGGGATCCGCTGTTCTTCGACGAGACCGGCTACGCCGGCCTGTCCGACATGGCCCGCTGGTACATCGGCGGCATCCTCGAGCACGCCCCGTCGCTGCTCGCGTTCACCAACCCGACCGTGAACTCGTACCACCGCCTCGTGCCCGGGTTCGAGGCACCGATCTCGCTGGTCTACTCCTCGCGCAACCGCTCCGCCTCGGTGCGCATCCCGATCACGGGCGCCAACCCGAAGGCCAAGCGCGTCGAGGCCCGCTTCCCCGACCCGTCGGCCAACCCCTACCTCGCCTTCGCAGCCATGATGCTCGCCGGCCTCGACGGCATCCAGAACAAGACCGAGCCCGCAGCGCCGATCGACAAGGACATCTACGAGCTGCCGCCGGACGAGATGGCCGACATCAACCAGGTGCCGACCAGCCTCGACGCGGTGCTCGAGGCCCTCGAGGCGGACCACGACTACCTGACGGCCGGCGGTGTCTTCACCGACGACCTGATCGAGACGTGGATCCACTTCAAGCGGACCCAGGAGATCGCCCCGGTCCAGCAGCGGCCGCACCCGCACGAGTTCGAGCTCTACTACGACATCTGAGAAGAGGCCCTGACGGTCCTCTGACCTGCAGGTTTGTAGCCCCCGGTCACCGTCCCCTTGGTTCCCCGAGGGAATGGCGGCCGGGGGCCGCGCTCATTCCGGCCGGTGGCGGCGCGGTCGTCCCGGTGGTCCAGCCCAGGCCTGGCCCGTGCTGGCGATCGCAGCATCGGGCGGCTCACACTGGCGCGAACGGGTAGGGCTGGCGTGAGGGGGACGTCCGTGCTGGTGCGCTGTGTTCGGGCCGTCGATGGGCTGGTGCTGCTCGGGGCGGGCGCTCTGCTCCACGCCGCGTCGTGGCAACGGTGGGCGCGAGTGTGCCGCTCCGCCGCGGAGGCGGACATCCGGGCGTGCGACCTTCGTCAGGACCACCTCTACGACTTCATGGTGGTGGCCGAGCCGTGGGAGCCGATCGGCACCGCGGCCGAGCAGGCGGGGGCGGCACTGCTGCTCGTCGCGGTCGCTCTGCTGCTCGCCCCGTGGGCGCTGCTCGTGCGGCCCGGCCCGTACGTCCCGCCGGCGCTCGTCCTGGCTGCGCTGGCGTACGTCGGCGTCGGCGCCGCGACGCTGCGTTCGGGGCTGGCCGGTGAGGTCGTGGACCCGTTGCTGGGTGACGCCGCGTTCAGCCTGTGGCTGTACGTGCCGACCGTCGTGCTCATCTGGGTCGCGGTGCTGGCGCGTGGGTGGGCGCGGGCAGCGGCCGTGTTCTGGGTCCTGGCGTCGCCGCTCGTCATGGCGTTCAGCTACGCGATCGGACCGTACGACGCGAACCCGTGGTTCGAGGCGATCTGCGGCGACCTGACCGCCATCGCCGGCCTGTGCCTGCTGGTGGCGGCGGTGTGGCCCGTGCGGTCGAGCAAGCCGTCAACGGGGTCCGTCTCGTCCGCCGCGGGCCGCCGGCCCGCCGAGTCGCCACTGGCGTAGCGGAACGCTTCACACCCGGGTGGACCGGTGGGACCCGGTCTGGACCGGAAGGCCGACGGCTCCGCCTGAGGCGGACATACCCAAGCCGGGGCCTTGACGCCACCGGAGCGCGGGTGGAGGTTCGATCCATCCCCGGGGAGCCGCGCCGGGGCGCAGCACGGTCCCTGAGGGATGGGCTCCCACGTCGCCTTGGAGGGTGCCGTGAACCGCAGAGCCCGTCGTCCCGTCGTCGTCGCAGCAGCCCTGGCCCTCGTGGCCCCGGCCGCCGTCGCAGCCCTCGCCGTGGGTACGCCCGCCGCGTCGGCCCACAAGGGCGGCGGACACCATCCGTCGCCCCCCTCCACCTCGGGCAAGGCGGTCTTCTTCGCCTCGGACGGCATGCGCCAGGACCTGGTCGAGAAGTACGCCGACCAGGGCGTGATGCCGACGATGCGGAAGTTCCTCAAGAACGGCGTCAAGGCACGCGGCGACGGCATGCTCACCCAGGCGCCGCCCAACACCGGCGCGGGCTGGTACACGATGGCGACCGGCGCGTGGCCGGGCGTGACCGGCTCGACCAACAACACGTTCCACAAGAACGGCGACCCGTTCGGCACCAGCCGCACCGCCGCGTTCGACCCCGGCGTGCTGCAGGCCGAGTCGATCGCGCAGGCGGCCGAGCGCGGCGGCCTGAAGGTCGCCCAGATGGAATGGGCCGGCGGGCGCAACGCCTCGATCCAGGGGCCGACGATCGACTTCCAGACCTTCTCCTCCGGTCGCGGCGTGACGACGAACTTCATCGGCCAGAAGGGCGACGAGCTCTTCGACGACGCGGCGTTCATCGCCTCGTTCGGCCTGCAGTTCGACCACCCGGCCGGGTACGCCGGACGCGACGCCGTTCCCGGCGCGCCGCCCCCACCCCGGCCACCGGCTGGACCGGCGTGCCGAGGTCGTACAGCCCGGCGAAGGAGATGCGGATGCGGGTGCTCGACGGCGACGGTCGACAAGTACGGCCTGAACGCCTACATCTACGACAGCCGCAACGACCGCCGCACGAACTACGACCGGGTGCTGTTCTCGCCCACCAAGAACGGCGCGGACGCGGTCGGCGACCTGAAGCAGGGCCAGTGGGCCGACGTGAAGGTGACGATCGACGGCGGCGCGCTGGCCGGCAAGACCGCCGGCATGCTGGTCAAGGTGGAGACCCTGTCCCCCGACCTGTCCCGCGTCCGGCTGTTCCACACCTCGGTGACCCGCGCGATCGCGACCTGGCCGACGTGGCCGGGCGAGCCGGGCTACACCGAGTTCGACGAGTACCTCGCCGCCGAGTTCCCGACCTCCACCGCGGCCGACTTCGCCGATCCTCGAGGCCGGCGTGACCAGCGAGGAGACCTACGTCGAGCAGGGCCTCTACTGGTCCACCGGCCACTGGCCGATGCTCGAGTACATCGTCGAGACCTACCGAGCCCGACCTGCTCATGGTCGGCATGCCGACCACCGACGAGTTCCAGCACCAGTTCCTGGGCCTGGTCAGCAAGCGCCTGCCCAACGGTGCGGCCAACCCGGCGTACGACGACGTGGACCTCGACGGCGTCCAGGACGGACGCGTGAAGCGAACGCTCCGGCGTTCATCCGCGAGGCCTACCAGGAGTCCGACCAGACGCTGCGCCTGGCGCGCTCGCTGGTCGGCAAGGACCCGACCACGTTCGTCGGCTCCGACCACGGCTTCGCGCCGCAGTTCCTCGCGATCGACGCCAGCCTGCCGCTGGTCGAGCTCGGGCCTGCTGTCGCGACCGCAGACCTCGAACTGCCGCCCGGCCACCGGTGAGACGATCGGCAAGGCCAAGGCCTGCTGGGCCGGCGGCGCGCTGCAGATCTACCTCAACCTCGCCGGGCGCGACCCGGCCGGACGGCGGCTTCCAGCAGGTCGCGGCGGCCGACGAGGCGTCGACCGTCGCGGCGATCAAGGCGAAGTACCTCGCCCTGACCGACCCGAACGACTGGACGCACGACGGCAACCCCGAGGGGTGGAAGGTCATCGACCGCGCCTTCACCAAGGCCGAGGCCCGCTACATCCCGAACGGTCCGGGCAGCACCGCCGACATGGCGCACCCGACCCGCACCGGCGACCTCGTCGTCTTCGCCTACCCGCCCTACCAGTTCGACGCCGAGACGCCCGGCACGCTGGTGGCGCCCGTCGCACTTCTTCGGCCAGCACGGCTACGTCCCCGACGTGCAGGACCTCGCCGCCAACGTCAACATGCGCGCGACGTTCCTCGCCGGCGGCGAGGGCATCGGCCACGGCCAGGTCGACGCCCGCTCGATCGACCTCGCCCCGACGCTGGCGTTCCTGCTCGGGATCCCCGAGCCGCAGCAGAGCCAGGGCCGGGTCCTGCTCGACGTGTCCGACGGACGGGAGGTCGTACACGCCCGTCTCGATCGTCGGCCTCAACGACTTCCACGGCCAGCTCGACCCGACCACGCGGGCGTACGACGCCGGCATCAACGCCCGGGTCGGCGGCGCGGCCTTCCTCGCGACGATGTTCGACGAGGACCTCGCCGCGCTGCCCGGACAGGGCCTGATCCTGGCCGGCGGCGACAACGTCGGCGCCTCTCCCCCGAACTCGGCGCTGCTGGAGGACATGCCGGCGATCGACGTCGAGAACGCCTGGGGCCTCGACGCCACGTCGTACGGCAACCACGAGTTCGACTACGGCGTCGACCGCCTGCTGGAGCACCAGGCGCGGGCCGACTTCCCGTTCCTGGCGACCAACATCGTCGACGCGGACACCGGAGAGGCACCGGACTGGGTCACGCCGTCGGTGGTGTTCCGGGTCAACGGCGTGAAGGTCGGCGTGATCGGTGCCGGGCTCAAGGAGACCCCGGAGCTCGTCGCGGCCGGCGCCACCGAGGGCCTGGAGTTCCTCGACGAGGCGCCTCGCATCAAGGCCGAGTCCGAGCGGCTGCGCCAGCAGGGCGTCAAGGTCCAGGTCGTCGTCATCCACCAGGGCACCGCGCTGGGCAGCAACCCCGTCGGCAACACGCCGGGGGCCGCGTGGGAGGGACCGATCCTCGACATCGCCGACGCGCTCCAGGACACGACCGTCGACGCGATGGTCGTCGGCCACACCCACCGGGTGTCGAACCTGATGCGCGGCGACATCCTCGTCACCGAGGGCGTCAACGCCGGCGCGTCGTACTCCGTGCTCCAGCTGATGGTGCGCAACGGCGACGTCGCGTGGGCCGGCGGCGCGACCCGGGTCGCCAAGACGCTCGGCGTCACCGGGACGTCCCGACGTCCAGGCGATCGTCGACGACGCCAACGCGCAGACCGCGGTCCTGCGCAACCAGGTGATCGGCACGCAGGCCAACGACATCCTGCGCGACCCGACCCGGCTGCACGAGTCCGAGATGGGCAACCTGGTGGCCGACGCGATGCGGGGGAAGTACCCCGGCGTCGACGCGGCGTACACCAACTCCGGCGGGCTGCGGCAGGACCTCGTCTGCTCGCCGCCCAGCGCGGGCGAGGCGCCGTGCGAGATCACCTGGGGCGAGATGTTCGCGGTGCTGCCGTTCGGCAACCGCACCACCATCCTCACCCTCACCGGTGCGCAGCTCCGCGCAGGCGTTCCTCAACGGGTTCTCGCCGGTGTGCGACACGTCGATCGCCACCGGGCGCTTCCCGCAGGTCTCCGGCCTCCGTGCGACCTTCCACTGCGAGGGCACCACGCCGGTCGTCGACGGCATGTGGAAGACGCCCGACGGCATCGGCGGGACCGCAGACGCCGATCGCCGACGGCGACTCGGTGCGGCTGGTGACCAACGACTTCATGTTCACCGGCGGTGACGGCTACACGGTCTTCGCGGGCGGGACCGACGTCCAGCAGCCCGGCGACGACCTGATGCAGATCGCCACCGACTACGTCACGGCCAACAGCCCGGTCGACCCGCAGGTCGAGGGGAGGCTCACGCAGAACTGACCGCGAGCAGCGCTCGCAGCAGACGGCTACTTCACGCCCACCTCGCTCGACGCGCCCGCCGCCGACAACCAGACCCCGGTCGGCGACATGCTCGGCCACGACGATGCCGCCCTGCACGCCGTCGAGGCCAGGATCGTCCTCGAGCCGCTGATCGCGCGACTACCAGCACGCGATCGTCGCATCCTGCAGCTCCGCTTCTACGAGGAACGGACGCAACACCAGATCGCCGAGGACGTTGGCCTCACGCAGGCACACGTCTCGCGGATCCTTGCCCGAATCCTCGCCGGGATCCGGTCCAGCATCGCCGATCACCCGCCTGCTGCCTGACCGCGACCGTCGTGGGCACGGGGATGGCTCCGGCGGTCCTACGACATCTCGCCGGCGTTGCGCGCGGCGTTGGTCGCCGGATCGTCGGCCACGCGAAACACCGGCCATCCGATCTCGGTGCGCCAAGCCGCGCTGTCGTCGGTGTCGCGCGGGCCGACCAGGTAGCGCTCCCGGACGGGTCCGGCCACGGTCAATGCGTTGCCTGCCACCCAGGAGCCGAGCTCGCCGTAGGTCACGTCGATGCCGTCGTGTTCGCCCTCGTGGGTGGTGACGCGAGCTCGGCGGCGGGCAGCGTGACGGGGTGGACCCGCCCGCGGGTGGGGGGCTCCGGGGCGGGCCGGTAGAGCAGCAGCCGCCCACGACCGTTCTCGAAGAGTGCGTTGTCGTAGAGGCCGCCGGGCGGTCCGTGGCCGGCCGGCGGGCCGAGCGCCGCGTCGAGCTCGGCCATCGCGCCGGCGTACCACGTCTCGACGTCCTCCTCGCCGCACCACGTCCTCGACCGCTGCGACCGTCACCGCCGGCTCGGCGCGCAGCTCCACCTGCAGCGGCGCCGGGTCCGGAGCCAGCAACCGGCGCAGGGAGACGACCGCCGCGCGGGTGCGGGCGAGCTCGGACTCCAGCCGTTCGACGTGCTGCGCAACCAGTGCAGCTCGTTGTGTCCGGGTCGGGGGAACGCAGGATGCGCTGGACGTCGGACAGCGGAACCTCGAGCTCGCGCAGTCGGTGGATGACCTGGGCCATCGGGATCTGGTCAGCCGAGTAGTAGCGGTACCCGCTGGAGGCGTCAACCGCCTCCGGCTCGAGCAAGCCCGCCTCGTGGTAGCGCCGCAGCGTGCGGATGCTGAGGTGCGTCATCCGCGAGAACTCACCGATCGCCAACATGGCTGCAGTGTGCCCTCTCCCCCTGGGGGAGACTCCAGCCCTTGACCCTCGCGCAGCGCGAACACCCACGCTCCTTCGCATGGACGACAACACCCACACCACGCAGCTGCCCACCACGATCCGTGCCTTCCAGGAGGCCCAGGAGGCACGCGATGCTGACGCCGCGCTGGCCCTCCTCACCCCGCAGGCCGTGATCTCCGACATCGGGGAGACCTTCACCGGCGACCAGTCGCTGCGTCACTTCATCAGCGACGCGGGAGCCGAGTTCACCTACACCGACGAGATCACCGAGGTGGATCGCGACGGCGACATCTGGGTGGTGAGCCACCACCTCGAGGGTGACTTCCCCGGCGGGAAGGCGGACCTGGACTACCGGTTCGCGCTCGAGGGCGACCGGATCGAACGGCTCGACATCGTTGCCGGCTGACCTTGGGATCGGCCCCGTCAGGCCCGTGGCTCGACGGGGCCTCGACCCCAACGCCCCCGCGGGGGTCGTGCAGCGACCGTACGTCGCCCGCGGGCCGGCCCGGGCCACATCTCACAACTTCATCGCCGGGGGGTGGGACAGCGCTAGACCTTTCACTCTCGCAACCCACCGCCTCGTGCAGGTCCTCGTGTGCCTGGGCATCACAGCTAGCCCTCGTCGGCCGGGCACGCCTCCCCCGCAGCGTGTGAGGTCCGACGACGGCGGCGGGCCGACGATGGGACGCGGACCGCGCCGGGTCGGGCGTGGGCTGCCACCCCCGGTGCTCTTGTGCCGACCGGGGGTGGTCTCCCCTCAGGTCTCCGTCGGCGCGGCGGCGTCGGCGCGCGTCTCGTCGACCTCGCTCGCGGGATCCGATCGCGCGGGCCGCGACAGGGCGGCCCGGATGTCCTCCAGGGGCGCCTTGGGCTGTCGGTCGGCCGTGAGGAGGCCGTTGTCCTCCTGCTCGGTGTCGGTGAGCTGGGTGTAGCAGAACCCGGCGACGGTGGGGCTGTCCACCAGCGCGTCGACGAGCTCGGAGAGCTTGGCGACGAGGTCCTCGGCGCTGGCCACGGTCGAGTAGCCGAACCAGTCCTGCCCCGCCTCGGGGGTGAACGACAGTCCGCCGAACTCCGTGATGACCACCGGCTGACCGCGGTCGGTGCCCTCCTCCAGCAACACCCTGCGGCGACCGGGCCTGCCCTCGCGCAGGCTCCGGTCGAGTGCCTCGGGCGTGCCGTAGCGCTCGCGGAGCCCGCGCCCGCTGGGGCCGTAGTCGTGCACACCCCAGATGTCGCTGTCGGTGTGCTCCCAGCCGTCGTTGCTGATCGCGGGTCGGGTCGGGTCCACCGACCGGGTCAGGTGGTAGAGGGCGGAGGCGAAGTGCCGCTGGGCCGGGTCCTGCTCGACCATCTGGAAGCCCCAGCTCTCGTTGAGCGGCACCCAGGTGACGATGCAGGGGTGGCTGCGGTCGCGCCTCACGACCTCGAGCCACTCGCGGGTGAGGCGCTCGACCATCGTGGGCGAGTACGCGTACGGGCTGGGCATCTCGCCCCACACCACCAGGCCGAGCCGGTCGCACCAGTAGAGGAACCGGGGGTCCTCGACCTTCTGGTGGACCCGGACCCCGTTGAAGCCGAGCTCCTTGATGAGCTCGACCTCGCGGCGCAGGGCCGCCGGCGAGGGCGCGGCGAGGTGCGACTCGGGCCAGTAGCCCTGACCGAGCACCAGCCGGAGGAAGTAGGGGTGGTTGTTGAGCAGGAAGTGCCCGTCCGCGTAGCCCACCTGGCGGAAGCCCGTGTAGCTCGTCACCTCGTCCACCGGCTCGCCGTCGCGGAGCAGCGTGAGGTCGACGTCGAGGAGGTTGGGCCACTCCGGCCGCCACGTGATCCGGTGGACCTCCTGGTAGTTGCGCGCGAACGGCAGCTCCACCGACAGACGCACCTCGGGGTCGACGACGGTGACCGTGGACTCGGCGAGGACCTCGCCCTCGAACCGCACGCGGCAGCGCAGCGCCAGACCCGGACCGGCCGACCTCGGGACCCGGGCCTCCACGTCGATGCGGCCCCGGACCACGTCAGGCGCGACGTGCAGGTCGGTGAGATGGGCGGGGCTGACCCGTTCCCACCACACGGGCTGCCAGATCCCGGTGGTGCGGTGGTACCAGATGGTGTGGGGCTTCTCGGCCCAGTCCTGCTTGCCGCGCGGCTGGGACACGTCGTCGTACCAGTCCTCGGCTCGCACCACGACGACCTGGTCGTCGTCGTCGCGGGACAGGGCGGGCGTGACGTCGAGGGTGAACGAGGAATGGCCGCCCTCGTGCTCGCCGACGCGGTGGCCGTTGACCCAGACGGTGCAGTGGTAGTCGACGGCCCCGAAGGTGCAGCAGGATGCGGTCGCCGTCGTCGGGCCGCGGGCACGGCACGACGCGGCGGTACCAGACGACGGGGTGGTACCCGGGGTCGTGGATGCCCGAGAGCCGCGACTCCGGCGGGAAGGGCACGACGATCTCGCGGTCGAAGACGTCCTCCCGGTCGAACCACGACTCCTCGAGCCCCGCGTCCGCGTCGTCGTGGGCGAACGCCCACGGACCGTCGAGCTCGTTCCACGCGGCGCGGGCGAACTGCGGACGGGGGTGGAGGAGCTCGTCGGGCGGGGCTGCACCGGGCTGCGAGTCGAGCAGGTCGGCCTCCGCGGCTTCGGCATCAGGCGACACCGGTGCGTCGGAGCCCGGGGCGTCCGGGACAGTGGCGGGAGACTCTGGCACGTGCTCTCCTAGCGGTCGTGGCTGCCCATGTTCACATCGTCCGAGACGCCCGGCAACCTGCTCCGCGGTCGACCCGCTGGGCACCGTGAGCCGGTCGCCCGTCGGGGTGATTTGCATCGTTGGAAGCCCGTAGTAGACCGGTGTCGTCCGTGTGACGCCCGACACACGCGGGAGGAGTTCGGTGATGGCCCTGACCCGACGACAGCTGCTCGCGATCGCTGGTGGCGCGGCCCTGACGTCCGTCGCGAGCGGGTGCGGCGGCGCGTCCACGCCGGTGGTCGACACCGGGTCGGCGCTCGGCTCGCAGTACGACGGACCGCCGGTGACCATCAGCTACTGGAACGGGTTCACCGGCGGCGACGGACCGGCGATGCGCGACCTGGTGGCCCAGTTCAACGCCAGCCAGGACCGGATCACCGTGGAGCAGAACACGATCCAGTGGGCGCAGTACTACCAGCGCGTGGTGGCCGCCATCCACGCCGGTCGCGGCCCCGACGTCGGGGCCATGCACCTCGAGCAGCTCGCGACGCAGGCCGCCCGGCAGACGGTGAACCCGCTCGACGACGTGCTCGAGGAGCTCGGGCTCGGCGCCGACCAGTACCCCCAGCAGGTGTGGGACGGCGGCATCGTCGACGGCGTCAGGTACGGCGTCCCGCTGGACGTGCACTGCCTGGCCAGCTACACCAACCGGTCGCTGCTCCAACGCGTCGACGTGTCGAAGCAGCCGACCAACGGCGACGAGCTGCGCCAGGTGCTCGACGAGATGACCTCCGCCGGCGTCGAGACGCCGTTCTGGATGCCGAACCGCTGGCCCGCACACCTGATGTTCCTCTCGCTGCTGTGGCAGAACGGCGGCGAGCCGTATGCGGAGGACGGCAGCAAGGCTCTCTTCGACAGCGATGCCGGCGTCGAGGCACTGTCCTGGATGCGCCAGCAGGTGGAGGCCGGCTACAGCCCCGACAACGTCGCAGTGGACACCCAGTACACCGCGTTCAAGAACGGCGAGGGCGCCTTCACCTGGGACGGCATCTGGCAGGTCAACGACCTCGAGGCCGCTGCGGCGGACCTCGACTGGGGCATGGCGCCGATCCCCACCATCGGCGAGAAGCCGGCCGTGTGGGCCAACTCCCACCACCTCGTGCTGTTCCGCAACCGGGCGCCGGACGACGACCGGCTGCAGGCCGGCAAGGCCTTCATCCGCTTCCTCACCGAGCAGTCGGCTGCCTGGTCCGGCGCGGGGATGATCCCCGCGCGCAACGAGGCGCGGGAGACCGCCGAGTTCACCGACTCCCCCCAGGCTGCGTTGGCGCCGGCCATCCCCGCCATGCGCTTCCTGCCCAGCGTCCCCGGCGTCCCCGACGTACAGGCCCAGACGCTGGAGACGGCGGTGAGCGAGGCCGTGCTGGGTCGGCTCGACCCGGACGTCGCCCTCCGCGACGCAGCCGACCGGGCGACCCAGCTGCTGCAGGCCAACCTCGAGAAGTTCGGGCGGTGACACGATGACGACGACCCGGCCCACCGCCGACCACGCGACACAGGACGTCGAGCCCGAGACGGCTCCCGGGCGCGCCCGGGGCAGACGGCGCACGCAGGAGACCCGCGACGCCTACCTCTTCCTGGCTCCCTACCTGGTGCTGTTCCTCGCCTTCGTCATCGGCCCGTTCGTCTACGGGCTCTGGATCAGCCTCCACCAGTACGACTACTCGCTGCCGGAGAAGCCCTTCGTCGGCCTGGACAACTACACCGGGCTGATCGACGGCACGTCCCCCTACGCCCAGCCGTTCTGGGACTCGATGAAGGCGACCTGGATCTTCACCGTCCTCTCCGTGCCGCTGCTCCTGGTGCTGCCGCTGCTGGTGGCCATGGTGATGAACGAGAAGTTCCGCGGCCGCAACCTCTTCCGCGCGATGTACTTCGCGCCCTACGTCCTCGGCGTGGCGGTCGTCGCCGTGCTGTGGCGCTACCTCCTCGACTCCAACATCGGCCTGGTCAACCACTACCTCGGCGTCCTCGGACTGCCGTCCGACACCGCGTGGCTGACCGACCAGCCCTGGGCCTGGATCTCCCTGGTCGGGGTCACCGTGTGGTGGACGCTCGGGTTCAACGCGATCATCTACCTCGCGGCGCTCGGCGAGATCTCGCCCGACCTCTACGAGGCCGCACGGATGGACGGCGCCAACGGCTGGCAGCGGTTCGTGCACATCACCCTGCCGGGGCTGCGTCCGGTGCTCCTGTTCATCACCAGCGTCACGATCATCGCCTCGGTCAACATGTTCGGCCAGTCGTTCCTGATGACCCAGGGAGGTCCGGGCACGGAGACCCGCACCGCCATCTACCAGATCGCCGACACGGGTCTGACCAACTTCAACTCGGGCGACTCGACCGCGATGTCGATGATCTTCTCGTTCTTCCTGATGCTGGTCAGCGTCCTGGTCTTCTTCCTGTTCCGTGACCGCGATCCGGAGGGCAACCGACGATGAGCACCGCCACCCGCACCCGCGAGCCCGCGTCCGGCGGCGACGCGCCGAGCCGGGACGCCGGCAGTCCGGCACGCCTGCGGCGGATCCTCCAGTACGGCGTGCTCGGCGTCCTGACGCTGCTCTTCGTCAGTCCCCTGCTCTACATGCTGTCCACGTCGTTCAAGACGACGGGCGACGCCGCCTCACCCGATCCCCAGTGGATCCCGGCAAACCCCACCACGAACGCCTTCAAGGAGATCCTCGGCAACGACGGCACGCCGGTCGTGCGGTGGCTGGTGAACTCGCTGGTCGCCGCCGGACTGCAGTCACTTCTCATCGTGATCACGGCGGCCCTCGCCGGCTACGCGCTGGCCAGGCTGGACTTCGCCGGCAAGAAGTGGATCTTCGGCATCATCATCGGCACCCTGTTCATCCCGCCCGTCATCCTGCTGATCCCCAACTACCTGATCACCAGCCGGATCGGGTGGCTCGACACCCTGGCGGCGGTCATCGTGCCCGGTGCCGCAGGCGCCTTCGGGGTGTTCTTCATGCGTCAGTTCTTCCTCGGGCTCCCCCGGGAGCTGGAGGAGGCGGCCGCCATCGACGGTGCCGGACGGTTCCGGACCTTCCTGACGGTGGTCCTCCCCCTCTCCCGGCCGGCCCTCGTCACGCTCGGGATGCTGTCGTTCCTCACCAACTGGAACGACTTCCTCTGGCCGGTCTACGTGCTGTTCTCCCCCGAGAGCCAGACGCTGCCTGCCGGACTCGCGACGCTCCAGAACGCCAACGCCGTGCGCTACGACCTCCTGATGGCCGGAGCCGTGATCGCGTCCGTGCCGGTGCTCGTGCTGTACGCCGCTGCCCAGCGCTTCGTCGTCGAAGGCGTGTCCCGTGCCGGGTTGAAGGGCTGACGGACCCCAGGCGTCACCGTCTCCGCCGTCCGAACAGGCGGCCGAGCCGGTCACCCATCGATCGTGCCGGCTTGATCTCGACCAGGTGGGACCCGTCGGGCGGCGGGAGGTTGGCGGCCTGCTCTGCGGACAACGTGGTGCGGACGTGGCTGGTGTAGATCGAGTCGACCTGGTCGGCGTCCACGAACACTGTCCCCGTCGCCGACAGGACCAGGATGCCGTCGAACACCGAGACCAGCTCGTCGACCAGCACCTTGTGGACCGTGGCGAACTGGGACCCGTCCCTCGTCTGCACGGGCGTACCTGGCTGGAGCGCGGAGTATGCGATGGGGTCACCAGACGCTTCGGGCATCTCGCCACCATAGGGGCGGACGGCCTGGTTCCGCGCGCGACGTCTTCGGTCACTTCGTGGTGTGCCTGCCCCGTACGCACCGGTCCCCCGCGACGGGTGACCCCGTGGGCCATCCGCACTGCCACGATCGGCGAGGTGACTCAGCCCAGCCACGCACCTCGGACCGAAGCAAGGAGCAGTCATGACGGAGAACCAGGGCCCGGATGGAGCCGATGCGGACGTCGTCGCCGGCGTGACGGACGGGGCCTACGCCCTCGTCGTCGCCGACTTCGCGGACACCGAGTCGGCGTGGAGCGCCTATGAGGACCTGAAGGCGGTCGAGGACGGTCGCACGGTCGCCATCGAAGGCGTCGTCGTGGTCAAGCGCAGTGGGGACGGCGAGCTCGAGATCCAGAAGTCCACCGACCACAGCACCCGGTCCGGGCTCCGGTGGGGACTCGTCGGCGGCATCGCGCTGGGAGTCATCTTCCCGCCCTCGATCCTGGGAAGCGCGGCCGTCCTGGGCTCGACCGGCGCCGCTGCCGGCAAGATCCGCCAGCTGCGGCACCGCCACGAGCTGGCCGAGGACCTGCAGGACTCGATCGCACCCGGCCATTCCGGGATCGTGGCTCTCGTCTCCGACCCCAGGGCCGTGAAGATCCGCCAGGCGCTCGCCCTGGCCGATGCGGTCGTGGAGCGGACGGTCGACAAGGTGGCGGCCGACGACATCAAGGCTGCAGCCGAGGAGGCCGAGGCCGAGGAGAAGGCCGCCAAGAACAGCGCCCAGGAGAAGTAGCCCGGCGCCATGTGGAGACTCCCTGCACCAGCTCCTGGGCACCTTCTCCACGAGTGCGCCCCGTGATGCTGGGCATGGTCAGCGGGGAGGGCTCGCGGTCGATGACGTTCCAGGCGCGGCCGTCGGATGTCTTCGCGGCGCTGCTGGAGGCCGCGAAGCGCACGGGGTTCCAGTACCTGTCCGGCGACGTGAGCACGGGCACCGCGATGTTCACCTCCGGGAGGTTCTTGCTCGGGGTCGGCGAGAAGGTCAGTGCCCAGTGGGAGGAAGTAGCGCCAGGGGCCATCCAGGTGACGATGTCCTCCTCGAAGTTCGGCATCGCCGGTTCGGGCCGTCGCCGACCAGGTGTCGACCGCATGTCCGACGAGCTGAGCGGGCTGCTCCCCCACGTCCGGTAGCCGTCCTCGACCGCCCGGGGAACAGCGCCACCGCACAGGTCTGTCGTCGCGAGCGAGCGGTCCGGTCAGGTCTCCATGGCCTCGGGGAGGCTGACCGGAGCATCGTCCCCGAGAAGGGTCGCGTAGCTGAGTCCGGCGACGAGCCCGCCGACGACGGGCGCGAGGACGAACAGCCACAGCTGTGCGATCGCGTCGCTGCCGGCGAACAGGCCGACGCCGATCGACCGCGCCGGGTTCACCGACGTGTTCGTCACCGGGATGCTGATCAGGTGGATCAGGGTCAGGCTGAGGCCGATGGCGAGGGGTGCGAGCCCCTTGGGAGCCCGGCTGTCGGTGGCGCCGAGGATGACCCAGATGAACACGGCGGTCAGCAGCACCTCGATCACCAGGCACGCGAGCAGGTCGTAGCCCATGGGCGAGCGATCCCCGTACCCGTTCGAGGCGAAGCCGCTCTCCTGCGCGGAGAACCCGTCCAGCCCGTTGGCCACGACGAGCAGGACGGCGCCGGCCGCGATCCCGGCGACCACCTGGGTGGCGATGTAGGACGGTGTCTCCTTCCACGGGATCCGACCGCCGGCCGCCGCGCCGAGGGTGACAGCGGGGTTGAAGTGGCCGCCCGAGATGTGGCCGACGGCGTACGCCATCGTCAGCACAGTCAGGCCGAAGGCGAGCGCGACCCCGAGCCACCCGACGCCGACGTCCGTGTTGGTCGTGGCGAGGACGGCCGTCCCGCACCCGCCGAAGACGAGGACGAAGGTGCCGAGGAACTCGGCCGCGAGGCGCTTGCCCATGCTCGGAGCGACTGCCATGACATCTCCTCGAGTACGTAGGACCCAGCTCGCACGAGGTCACTCGCACGGTAGGGCTGATCGCGCCCGGAAGGGATCACCTGAGACGGGTGACGCCGGTGCGACTCCTGGGCGGCTGGGCTGCTGTCGGAAGGTTGGACAAACCCTGTTCGACAGCCTCCCGCGCGGCTACTGTGCCGGAGGGCCGCTGGTCCACGGGGGGAGACTCGGATGTCGCGCAAGCTGGTGCTGCTGGGTGTCGGACTGGTGACACTGGCCCTCGCGGCGCCGGCCTTCGCGGTCACGGACCGGTGGGCGGCATGGTCGCCGGTCGACGGCGCGTCGAACGCGTTCCGTCTCACCATGACCCAGCAGGCACGGGGCTTTCCTGCGGCAACCGTCGCCACCGACTCCCGCTCCCCCGTCCAGGTCCCCACCGGGGCCACGGCCTTCCTCGGGCCCGGCACCCCGCCCGGGGCCAAGTACGGCAGCAGCGCGAGCAACCCCTACCTCGTGCTGCGCGCCAGGGCGGACTCGCCGACCGCGCCGTCCACCACGACCTACAGCTTCGACGCGCCCACGCCCGACACCGGGTGGGCGTTCGTGCTCGGCGACATCGACGCCGACCAGGTCGCCATCACCGCCACCGACGCCACCGGCACGCCCGTGCCGGCGACCGAGGTCGACACGTGGTTCCGCGGCACCTTCAACTACACCGGTGGCGCCGACCAGCCGACGTGGAACGCCACCACCTCCACCCTCACCGGCAACGCGGGTGCCGTCGACACCGACGGCGCCGCAGGCTGGTTCGAGCCCGACGTCCGGCTGAGCAGCCTCACGATGACCTTCACCCGCCGGGCCGGGTTCCCGGTCTACCAGACCTGGTTCGTCAGTCGCGCCCGGCCCATCGGCGGCACGATCACCGACGACTCCGCCATCGGCAACTGCCCGCCCGCCACCACGAGCGTGTCCCTGCTGTCCCCGAGCGGCGACGTGCTCGCCACCACCACCCCGGCGGCCGACGGGACCTACGGCTTCGGGGAGCTTGCCACCCAGAACGGCTACGTCGTTCGCCTCGATGTCCCCGACGGCTGCGTCGTCCGCGGGCCTGCCGAGCAGACGGTGTCCAACCGCGGCAACGACAACGACGCCGGCAGCCGCGCCGACTTCGACGTGCGCGCCATCATCCCGCAGCCCATCAGCGGCGCCGTCCGCGACGGCACGGGCGCCCCCGTCCCCGGTGTGACGGTCACCCGCACCGGCCCCAGCGGATCCGCCACCACGACCACGGATGCCGACGGCACGTACCTGTTCGACGACAATCCGATCGGCCCCGGCTACACGATCACCATCACCGTGCCCGACGGGTACGTCGCCGGAGCCGGCGGCGTCCAGATCAGCGGCATCGCCGTCGCCAGCTCCCCCATCACTGCGCAGGACTTCGCCATCGTCGACCTCCCGGCCGTCTCCGGCACGGTCACCGGTGCCGGAGCAGGCGTCGGGGGCATCCAGGTCGTGCTCACGCCCGCCGGTGGCGGCGCGGCGTTCACCGCAGTCACCACCGGCGACGGGTCCTACGAGGTCGACGGCCTCCCGCCCGGCAACTACACCCTGGACGTCGCGGCGCCCGCAGGATGGACGCCCCCACCACCTCGGACCATCACCGTCACGGGCGCCGGCCTGACCGGACAGGACGTCGCCCTGTCCCGACCCGGCGCCCTCGGCGGTGCCGTCACCCTGGACGGTGCCCCCGCGGCGGGCGTGTCCCTCACCGTCGACGGACCCAGCGGCACACAGTCGTTGCAGACCGACGCCGAGGGCCAGTACTTCCTCGACACCCTCCCCGCCGGTTCCTACACCATCACCCTCACCGTGCCCGGCGGTGCTGTCGCCGCCGGTCCGACGACTCGCACCGTCGATCATCACCGCCGCCGGCGAGGTCCGCGGCGGTCAGGACTTCACCCTGACCCCGGCGCCGCCGGGACCACCCGTACCGCCGGTGACGCCCGTGCCACCGGTCGCGCCGGTTCCGGGCGTGCCGCCCGCTCAGGCTGACCCGGACGTCGACCTCGTGCTGCACAAGCGCGCCGTCACCGGCACGCAGGTCGAGGTCGGGGGGATGGTCCGCTACCGGCTGACCGTGCGGAACAGGGGCACGGACACCGCATCACGCCCGATCACGCTGGTCGACCGCCTGCCGGCGGGTCTCGAGCTGGTCTCCGCCAACGGCGATGGCTGGAGGTGCACGACCCGGAAGGCTGCGGAGACCGCCAGGTGCGTGCGGAAGAAGCGCACCGGGGCCGGCGAGAGGGCCGCCCCGGTCGTCGTCGTCGCGAGGGCGACACCTGCCGCCACGGGTCGCGTCGTGAACGTCGCCAGGGTCCGCGTCGCCGGTGAGTCCGACCGGTCCAACAACCGAGGGACGGCGGCCATCACGGTGGTGCCGGCGCAGCTGCCCGCGACCGGGTTCCGGATCCAGCCTGGGCTCGCACGTGGCTCGCGCCGGCAACGCCTGCGCACCGGTCGACGTCCCCGTCGTGCCGAGCACGCTTTCGATCGACGGCGTGCTCGCCGCGACCGAGGTCCTCAGCCGGGGGCAGGACCGCGCCGGCGTGCCGAAGCCCCCACCGCTCACCGCGCGAGGCAGGTGGCAGCTCGCCTGGGACAAGGCATCGGGAGTGCGGCCGGGCGGGTCTGCGGGAGTCGTGCGCCTCACCGCTCACACCTACCCGCGCGACCGCGCGCAGGAGCCGGCGCTCGGCAACCTGCTGCTGGCCCGCCTGCACCCCGGCGCCCGGATCCAGCTCGTGGGAACGAAGGGCGAGCGGCTCTGCTACGACGTCACCCGGCGTCAGCGGCTCCGCTCCACCGCCTCGCTGTCGGGCTTCTACGACACCACGGGTGCTCCCCGGCTGGCCATCCTCGTCTGCTCGGGAGAGCGACGCGGGCCCGGTGACTGGACCCACCGCACCATCTGGTGGGCGCACCCCACCCAGGACGGCCGGTAGCAGAGCGCGTCAGGAGTCGTGACCGGGCGGTCGGTAGAGCTGCTCCACGGCAGCCTCGATGTCCTGGTCGTGCTGCTCCACCGGCTCCACGTACAGGCGGGCCGCGGCGATCTGGTCGTCGCGGATCGTGGCGATGATGACCCCCCGCATGGCGAAGACCGCGCCGTCCCTGTGGTGGCCGTGCCAGGAGAGCTCGCCCCACTCGACGTCCCGGTCGCGGCAGGTCGCCAGCAGCTCGGCCCGGAAGTCCGGGACACCGGCGAAGACGGCGGACCAGTTCTCGTGCACCTGGGCCCGTCCCGAGAACTGGCGACCCGGGTGCACCGGTTGCTCGCTCCGGTAGTCGGGCGCGAAGCACGAGGCGAACAGCCCGACGTCGTGAGCGTTCTGGGCTTCGGTGAGACGCTCGAGGAGCGTGCGCATGGCGTCGAGGCTAGGAGCCGGCCGTCACGTCGGCATCCCCCGGGGAGGGCGAGATCCCCAGCCGTTCCCACGCCTGGTGCCTTCACGCGCAGGCCCGAGCAAGACTGGTCCAGAAGGAGGAACCATGCATCCGGAGTCCATCCCGCTTCCGGCCTTCGAGGCCATGGTCGTCGACGCCCTGGACTCGTTGCCCGACTGGGTGATCCCGATCGTGGCCGAGATCGTCGTCCTCGTCGAGGACGACCAGCCCCTCGACGAACGGCGGCCGGGCGTCCTGCTCCTCGGCCTCTACCGCGGAATCCCCCGGACGACTCACTACGGGCGTGCGCCCGGCACCCTTCCCGACACGATCACGCTCTACCGCAACCCGATCCTCGCGGTCTGCGAGCACCCGGAGGACGTGGCGCCACGGGTGCGGAAGGTGCTGGTGCACGAGGTGGGGCACGCCATGGGCATCGAGGAGGACGAGCTCCGGGCGTTGGGCTGGCACTGAGGCCCGTCGGGAGAGTCACCCTTCCCGGGTGAGGCACGCGGCCGCCGGGTCGCCGACGTTGGAGGTCTCGACGAGTCCCACGCGCGTGCCGTCGTCGGCGCCCGGACAGGTGTGCCCGGGCACACGGGCCTGCGCGGCTCGGCCGCTGGCGGGCAGCTGCCCCAACCGAAGGAGCACCACATGGCGGACAGGCCGAACATCCTGATCATCTGGGGCGACGACATCGGGGTGAGCAACCTGAGCTGCTACAGCGACGGGATCATGGGCTACCGGACCCCTCACATCGACCGCATCGCCGACGAGGGGGTGCGGTTCACCGACTACTACGGCGAGCAGAGCTGCACGGCCGGCCGGGCGGCGTTCATCACCGGGCAGAACCCGTACCGCACGGGCCTGACCAAGGTCGGGATGCCCGGCATGGACGTCGGGCTCAGGGCCGAGGACCCCACGATCGCGACCGCTCTCAAGGCGCTCGGCTACGCCACGGGGCAGTTCGGCAAGAACCACTTCGGTGACCGGGACGAGTTCCTCCCCACCATGCACGGCTTCGACGAGTTCTTCGGCAACCTGTACCACCTCAACGCCGAGGAGGAGCCCGAGCTCGACGACTACCCGCCCGAGGAGGACTTCCCCGACTTCCGCAAGAACTTCGGCCCCCGGGGCGTCATCCACTCGTGGGCGAACGGCGACGGCACGCAGCGCATCGAGGACACCGGGCCGCTGACGAAGGAGCGGATGAAGACCATCGACGACGAGATCGCTCCCGAGGCGCTGCGGTTCATGTCCGACGCGAAGGACGCCGACACCCCGTTCTTCGTCTGGCTCAACACCACCCACATGCACTTCCGCACGCACGTCAAGGACGGCAGCCGGGGTCGCGCCGGCCGGTGGCAGTCGGCGTACCACGACACGATGTGCGACCACGACGACCTGGTCGGCTCCGTGCTGGACTTCCTCGACGACAACGGGCTGGCCGAGGACACGATCGTCATGTACTCGACCGACAACGGTCCGCACATGAACTCCTGGCCCGATGCCGGCATGACGCCGTTCCGGAGCGAGAAGAACTCGAACTGGGAGGGCGCGTACCGGGTGCCCGCCGTGGTGCGGTGGCCCGGACGGATCCCGGCAGGCACGGTGCTGAACGGGATCGTCAGTCACAACGACTGGTTCATCACCCTCCTCGCCGCGGCCGGTGACACCGACGTCGCGGACCGGCTGAAGCAGGGCACCGACCTGGGCGGGACGACGTACAAGGTGCACCTCGACGGGCACGACCAGCTGGACTACATCACCGGGGCGGTGGACGAGAGCCCGCGCAAGCACTTCTTCTACGTCTCCGACGACGGCGACCTCACCGCGCTGAGGTACGACAACTGGAAGCTCGTCTTCCTCGAGCAACGCGCGCCCGGGACGCTGCGGGTGTGGGCCGAGCCGTTCACCGAGCTGCGGGTGCCGAAGATGTTCAACCTCCGCACCGACCCCTACGAGCGCGCCGACATCACGTCCAACACCTACTACGACTGGTGCCTGGACCATGCCTGGTTGCCGATCCCGGCACAGGTGTACGTCGCCCGGATGATCGCGTCCCTGGCCGAGTTCCCGGCCCGGCAGGAGCCACCCAGCTTCAGCATCGACCGGGTGCTCGAGAAGCTCAAGGCCGGCGTTGGCAGCACCTGAGATGGCCGTCGACCTCCCGGGCGGAGTCTTCGCGATGGGGTCCGACGACCACTACCCCGAGGAGGCGCCGACCCACCGCGTGCGCGTCGACGCCTTCTCGATCGACCCGACCACGGTGACGAACGCCGAGTTCGCCGCGTTCGTGGCCGAGACCGGCTACGTGACCGTGGCCGAGCGCGACCCCGACCCGGCCGACTTCCCGGACGCGCCGGCCGAGAGCCTGCAGCCGGGCTCGATGGTGTTCGTCCCCACCCGCGGGCCGGTGGACCTGCGCCACCTCAGCCAGTGGTGGCGCTGGAAGCCCGGTGCCAGCTGGAAGCACCCGCGAGGACCGAAGAGCTCCATCGACCGGCTGCTCGACCATCCCGTGGTGCACGTCGCCCACGAGGACGCGCTGGCCTACGCGTCCTGGGTGGGGGCGTCGCTGCCGACCGAGGCGGAGTGGGAGTACGCCGCCCGCGGCGGCCTCGACGGGACGGCGTACACCTGGGGTGAGGACGCCCGGCCCGAGGGACGGCTGATGGCCAACACCTGGGACGGTCCCGACTTCCCGTGGCGCTCCTCCGGCGAGAGCGGGTTCCTCCGCACCGCGCCGGTCGGCAGCTTCCCGCCCAACGGCTACGGGCTCTTCGACATGGCCGGCAACGTCTGGGAGTGGACGGACGACTGGTGGACGAGCCGGCACCCCGACGACGCCGGCTCGCCGTGCTGCGCGCCGGAGAACCCGCGTGGTGGCGACCTCGAGGCGAGCTACGACGCGGCACAACCGCAGTTCCGGGTCGGGCGCAAGGTCATCAAGGGCGGCTCCCACCTGTGCGCCGACACCTACTGCCTGCGCTACCGGCCCGCGGCGCGGCGACCCCAACCGATCGACACCGGCATGAGCCACGTCGGCTTCCGCTGCGTGCGACGCCGAGCCGGACCCGCACCCGAGAGGACCGACCATGCCTGACGACCTGCTCCCCTCCTGGCGTCCCGGGCCCACACGTGACGCGCTCGTCGTCGTTCCTCGACGACGTGCTCGACGTGCCGACGGAGGAGCGGGTCGCGTGCCTCGACAACGACGGCACCCTGTGGTGCGAGCGCCCGAGCTACGTGCAGCTCGACTTCTTCGTCGACACGTTGAGGTCCAGGGCGTCCGAGCCCGACTTCGTGCACACGCCCGAGTTCGACGCGCTCCTCGGCCACGACACGGCCGCGATGGGCGAGCTCGGCCTGGAACGCATCGCCCTGGCCCTGACCAGCCTGTGCGAGGGCATCTCGCCCGAGGAGTTCACCAGCCGGGTCCGTACGTTCATGTCGGTCGCCCAGCACCCGACGCTCGGTCGTCCGCTGCTCCGCTGCGTCTACCAGCCGATGCTCGAGCTGATCGACGAGCTCCGGCGCCGGGACGTCACGGTCACCATCGTCACCGGCGGCGGGACCGAGTTCGTCCGGGCGGTCAGCCAGCAGCTGTACGGCGTCCCTCCCGAGGCCGTCGTCGGGACGCTGATCGGCTACGAGCTCGGCCGGGGCGAGGACGGGGCACCCCGCCTGCTCCGGACCGGTCGCCCGGCCGGCGCAGCCAACGAGGGCGAGGCCAAGGTGAGCAACATCCAGAGCCAGCTGGGCCGCCGCCCGATCCTGGTCGCGGGCAACTCCGGGGGTGACCGGGAGATGCTGGAGTGGGCGGCATCCGGCCCTGGCCCCACCCTCGCCCTGCTGATCGACCACGACGACGCGGAGCGCGAGTTCGCCTACGAGAGTCGCGCCGAGACCGTCGCCGAGCCGGAGCCGATCACGGACGTCGGGGCCCGGCTGGGATGGACCGTGGTCAGCATGGCGACCGACTGGGAGACCGTCTTCCCGTCCGCGACTCCCGAGCACTAGGCGGTCGACATCGATGCGACGGGTGGGGTGATGACGCGACAACGGACGGCCACGGCCGAGGCGCCCGGCTCACGACGATCAACCTCGTCGCGGCCGTCGCGTTCGTCCTCGGCGGCAGCCTCTTCGCCCTCGGTGCGGTCTTCGCCCAGCTCGGGGACGTCCCCCTGCTGACGGTCAACGTCACCTACCTCGTCGGTGGCTTCTTCTTCAGCCTGGGCGGCTACGCCTCGGTCCTGCTGGCGGTCCACAGCGGGGCCGGCGACGGCGGGAGCGCGGGCCCCGTGCGGTGGTGGCGCCCCGAACGGCGCGACTGGATGAGCGCCACCGTGCTGTTCGTCGGGACGCTGCTGTTCGCGGTCAGCCTGGTCGCGGCCTTCGCCGAGGGGCTCACCCCCCGCCAGTCCAACGGCTGGATCTGGTTCCCCGACATCCTCGGCTGCGTCTGCTTCCTGGTGTCCGGGCACCTCGCGATGCTCGAGGTCGGCGGGGGTCGCGTGGGGGTCCACGTCCATGCGCTCTCGTGGTGGGTCGTCGCGGTCAACCAGCTCGGGTCGATCCTGTTCTTCCTCGCCGGGCTCGCCGCCTTCGTCCGGCCGGCGACGTCGGCCGCCCTCGACGCCGGACTGGTCAACTGGGGCACCTTCGCGGGAGCCGTGTGCTTCGCGGTCGGCGGCCTCCTCCAAGTTTTCGACACACCAACCTCGACAAGAACGGTGGTGCAGAACACGCCATGACGACACTGAGCCAGTCAGCAGCCGAAGCGCTGTACGGCAACCGGTTCCTGACGGAGAAGGCGCCCTCGACGTCCTTCCCTCAGACCGGGATGCGCCCGACCGATGCCATGCGGCTTCTCGGAGAGGACCTGAACCTCGAAGGAGATCCGCAGCGCAACCTCGCCACCTTCGTCACGACCTGGATGGAGCCGGAGGCGCAGCGGATCATCGCCGAGAACCTGCACCGCAACTTCATCGACCACGCCGAGTACCCGATCTCGGCGGAGATCGAGCAACGCTGCGTCCGGATGCTGGCCGACCTCTTCAACGCCCCCGGCCCCACGACGGGCTGCCGCACCCAGGGGTCGTCCGAGGCGATCATGCTCGGCGCGCTCTCCCTGAAGTGGAAGTGGAAGGAACGCCGTCAGGCCGCGAACCTGCCGACGGACCGGCCGAACCTCGTGTTCGGAGGAGACGTCCACGTCGTGTGGGAGAAGTTCTGCCGCTACTTCGACGTCGAACCCCGCATCGTCCCGCTCGCGGAGAACAAGTACACGATCGGCCCCGAGGACGTGGAGCCGCACATCGACGAGAACACCATCGGTGTCGCGGCCGTCCTGGGCACCACCTTCACCGGGCACATGGACGACATCGTCGGCATCAACGACCTGCTGCTCGACATCAGGAACCGGCGCGACCTGGACGTCCCGCTCCACGTGGACGGCGCCAGCGGCGGGTTCGTGTGGCCGTTCCTCTACCCCGAGTCGCGCTGGGACTTCCGTCTCGAGCAGGTGCGCTCCATCAACGTGTCGGGACACAAGTACGGGCTGGTCTACCCCGGCATCGGCTGGCTGGTCTTCCGGGAGGAGTCCGACCTCGCCAAGGACCTGGTCTTCTACGAGAACTACCTCGGCAAGGTCGACGCCACCTTCACGCTGAACTTCTCCACGGGCGCCTCGATGGTGCTGGCGCAGTACTACAACTTCGTCCGCCTCGGACGCGACGGCTACACCTACGTGATGAAGCAGATGCAGCAGAACGCCCAGGCGCTGGCGGCCAACCTGCGCGACAGCGGCCGTTTCGAGGTGATCGGCGCCGGCGAGGAGCAGCTGCCGCTGGTCGCCTTCCGGCTCTCGGGCGAGCACCCGACGTACGACGAGTCGGACGTCGCGTGGCAGCTGTCCGCGGAGCGCGGCTGGATGGTGCCGGCGTACACGCTCCCCCCGAACGCCGAACGGGTGAAGATCATGCGCGCGCTCGTGAAGGAGACCATGAGCCGCGAGCAGGTCGAACGACTGACCCGCGACATCGCGGACGCGTGCGCCACCCTCGACGAGAAGGGCGGAGCCCACCCGACCGAACGCGAGCAGACGAAGATGGGCACCGGCTACTGACGGCGCCCGAGGTGCGCGGCGCCGGGGTTGGCTAGCCAGCATGTCCGTCCACGGGCACAAGGCGTAGCGTCGAACCCTGCAGCGGGGGTGCACAGCCGGGGAAACTGCCCGCGGGACCAGTCGAGCCGGCCCCGCGGGCAGTCTGTGGGGTGGGAGTACCCCACCACGGTGCGGTCCACGGATGCGCTACCCAGTGGGCGCTCGCGTCATCCGCTGGTCTGGGCCGGGGCGCCCGGTCCCGTGGGCCAGACAGCGGACGGCAGGCAGTGCCACGAGGGCCCGCGAACCACTACGCTCCCTCCATGTTGATCCTCGCCATCATCCTGTTCGGCATGATCGCCGGCGCCCTGGCACAGATGGTCCTCGGCCAGTCGATGCGCGACGTGAACTGGACGCTCGCCATCCTGACCGGCCTGATCGGGTCCTTCGTGGGCGGCTTGCTGGTGAGCCTGCTCGCCGGTGACGGTCTCGAGCTCCGCCCCAGCGGCCTGATCGGCTCCTTCGTCGGGGCCTTGCTGCTCACCCTGGCCTGGGGCTGGTACGACAAGCGCCGCGGCACCGTCTGACCGCCCTCCGTGCGGGGCACACGGACGCCTGTCGCCGTCAGTCGGTCGACCTCGGTGGATCGAGACCGACCGCCGTGCGGAGGAGCGCCGGCCCGTCGTCGGGAAGGTCCGCGCGCAGCAGGGTGACGTCGCCGCTGACGATCCGCTGCCTCACAGCCGGGACGACGACGGAGAGGTCCGCGGCCCCGGACAGCACCAGCAGCGCCGACGTGCTCGGGACGAGTCGCTCGGTGACGGCTTCGAGGAGCGCCGGGTCCAGGCCGGTCGCGGCGAGCCGGTCGGCGACGTCCCGAGGCAGCGGGTCACCGCTGTGGGTGTCGCCGATCGCGGTGCGGAGCAGCGCGACGAGGACCGAGGGCTCGCGGGCGGTGACCTCGGGCGGGGGCCACAGCCGGGTGACGCGGGGGCGGTGCGCGCCGGGCGCCCAGGAGACGGTGATGGCGTCGATCACCTCGAGGGCTCGGGCCTCCTCCAGACGCCGGAGCCGCACCGACCCGGCCGTGGCGCCGAGCGGTGTGCCGTAGCACCACACCGTCAGGGCCGGCACGGTGACCGGACCTGACGGCGTGGCTCAGACATGCAGTGCTCAGGCTTCCGAGAAGACCTCACGGATGGCGCGCTCCTGCTCGTCGCTGAGGTTGGTGAAGATCAGCTCAGGGTTCGCGTCGGCGAACGCCTCGTGCACCCGGTCGACCACGACGTCGGAGGTCATGATGAACAGGGCCGACGTGCCGGGGGTGACCTCCTCCCGGAGGCGGTTGATGAACTTGTCGTCGATGCCGACGTCGGACAGCGAACCTGCCAGCGCGCCAGAGGCCGCGCCGATCGCCAGACCGAGCAGGGGGACGAAGAAGATCAGTCCGAAGAGCATCCCCCAGAACGCACCGCCGAGCGCTCCGGCACCGGCGAGGTTGTTGAGCTGCTTGGTCTGGGGCTTCTTCTTCCCCTCCTCCCATCGGACGGTGGCCGCGTCGTGGATGGTGAGCAGGCGCTGGGCCGCCATGTCCTTGAGGATGCCAGTCGCTTTGTCGGCGCCGTCGGCGGTGTCGAACTTCCAGACGGTGAGCGTTCCCATGGGTGGTCCCTTCGGTGTGGGCAGAGTACGACGATCGTCATCCGCCGAGCTCCGTGACGGCTCCCCCGGCGAGGGTGAACCGCTCCACCCCCCGGGCTCGTCAGGACGTCGCGCTCGCGGCGGTCCCGATCCCGCCGTCGTACCTGATCACGAGCATCGCGAGGTCGTCGCCCAGCTCCTCGCCGTGGAAGTCGCGGACGGCGTCGAGGACGGCCCCGGCCATCCCGTCGGCGGAGAGGTCGCGATGCGCGAGCAGCACCTCGGCGACCCGCTCGGAGCCGAACTGGTCCCGGCCGCGACGCGCCTCCAGGAGGCCGTCGGTGAAGACGCACAGCACCTCACCGGGAGCGAGCTCGACCTCGGCGTCGTGCAGCTCGGGGTCGTCGAAGAGCCCCAGCGCCGTGCCGAGCGTGCCGACCTCCTCGACCTCGCCGTCCGTCCGCAGGACCAGCGGCCAGTGGTGGCCAGCGAGGGAGAGGGCGATGCGCAGCGGCGCCCGGGGGCCGTCGTGGTCGCCGGGTGGCCGCAGGTGCCCGTGCACGAGCGTGCAGTGCCGTTCGGACTCGGTCTGCGCCTGCAGCACGGCATTCACCTCCCGCAGCGTCGCTGCGGGCGACAGGGACGGGCCCGCGAGGGCGCGCAGCGTGTAGCGGGTCGCCGCGCTGACGGCGGCCGCCTCGGCGCCCTTGCCGCTGACGTCGCCGAGCACGAAGGCCCACGTCTGCCCGTCCAGCGGAAAGACGTCGAAGAAGTCGCCGCCGATCTCGCCGCCGTCGCCCGCCGGCACGTAGCGGCTGGCCAGCGAGCACCCCGGGACGGCCGGCAGCCTCGTCGGCACCATGCTGGCCTGCAGGGTCGCGGCGACCCGGGAGCGGTCGTCCAGGACCTGCTGGAGGTGCTGCTGGTCGCGGACCCGGTCGGTCACCTCGCGCAGCACGACGAGCTCCCCGGCCGTGCGGCCCGCGATGTCGGTGAGCGGCTGCTGGCTGACGTCGAAGGTCCTCTGCGAGCCGCCGGCGTCATCGGCCAGCACGAGCCCGCCCGGGCCCACCTCGACGATCTCCGAGGTGTCCATCAGGTCGCGCACCCGCCTCCCGATGAGCTGCCCGCGGGTCCTGCCCGCGAGCGCGACGGCGGCCGGGTTGACGTCGACGACCCGCTCGAAGGCGTCGAGGACGAAGACGGCGTCGGCCATGCTCTCGACCACCGCGCTGCGGGCCAGCGGGGCCAGGTCCACCAGGCGCTCCTCGAACAGCCCCCACACCAGCAGCCCGCCGGTGAGGGTGAATGCGAACGGTGTCAGGTCGATGAGCGCGAACCAGCCGACCTCGAGGTTGTGCAGGATGTTGGCCGCCCAGGGCAGCAGCGCCGAGCACAGCAGCACCAGGGCCATCCGACGGTAGGTCCGGGCCAGCCGCACCATGCTGGCGACGAACAGCACCGTCGCGCCGACGAGCAGCAGGTTGTTGTAGGCGAAGATCGCCCAGAACACCGGCCCCGACTCGACGTCAGGGAGGTCGTGGGCGCCGGACGTGGCGGAGTAGGAGCGCACCAGGTGGTGCGTGGCCGGCACCGCGAGGACCGCCAGCGCAGCGATCGGCGGGATCGCCAGCAGCGCCACCAGACGACGGGTGACCAGCTGGCCCCGACCGGTGTACTGCAGCACGAAGACGAGCCAGGCGGGCGCGAGCGTGACGATGCCGACGTACTTCAGGTCGCCCCACCTGCCCCGGACCATCGGCGAGCTGGCCGAGAGCTCCACGGCGTAGGCGGTCCCCCACCACGCCACGGCGACGAGCAGCACCGCCAGGCTCCAGCCCATGGCGGTGCCCCGGCGCCAGGCGACGTACGCCGCCAGCGCAGCCAGCACCAGCCCGGCTCCGGCCATCAGGGTCGCGAGAAGCGTCAGCACCCGAAACCTCCCGCGCTCGGGCCCGTCCACGCGCCGTCGCGTGGCCGGTACTCCACGCTAGCCGCCGGGTCACACCGCGTCAGGTGTTCCGGCGCGCTCGTGCCTCCTTTGGGTGAGGCGCCGCGGGGCGGGTGTCGTGCCCGTGGGACCGTGCGGACCAGGCAGGCGTCAGACGTCCCGAACCGAGGAGCCCCATGTCCCCCACCCCGCCCACCGACCAGCGTCGCACCGACCGGCACCCTCCGCGTCGTGATCAACCTCGGCAACCCGGTGCTCGCCCAGGGCACCCACGACGAGCCGAGGGGCGTCACCGTCGCGATCGCCCGTGCCGTCGCGGACTGGCTGGGCGTCCCGCTCGAGCTGGTGTGCGTCCACGCGGCTCGCGAGGCGTACGCCGCCATCTGCGACGGCCGCGTCGACCTGTGCTTCCTGGCCAACGAGCCGGCGCGCGAGGAGGGTGTCGCCTTCACCGCCCCCTACGTGCTGATCGAGGGCGTCTTCGTCACCGACGCCGACTCCCCGCTGCAGTCCTCGTCGGAGGTGGACCGTGACGGGGTCCGCGTCGGCGTGCGCGAGGGGTCGGCGTACGACCTCTTCCTCACCCGCTCGATGGACCACGCTGAGATCGTCCGCGCCGCAGAGGCGACCCACGTGTTCGAGGAGCAGGGGCTCGATGCCGCGGCGGGCGTGCGCCAGCCGATGGAGGACTACGTGGCGGCCACGGGACGCCGCATCCTCGAGCCCGCCTTCATGGAGATCCAGCAGTCGGTCGGCCTCCCCCGCGCCCTCGACGCCGACGTCGTCGCGGCCGTGGCGTCCTTCGTCGAGGAGCTCAAGGCCTCCGGCTTCGTGCGCGACGAGCTCGCGCGGAGCGGGGTCGAGGCGACGGTGGCGCCGCCGGCCTGAGTCGCGACCACGCCGGCCGCCGGGGGTGCTCCCCCGGCGGCCGGCGTTCCTGTGGTGGTCCGCAGCGTCAGCGGCGGATCGTGAATCCCCACTTCTCGACCGTGCGGTTGCCGAGTGCGTCCTCGACGACCAGGCGAACGGTGTAGCGGCCCGGCGTGAGGGCCCGCTTCGGCGTCCACGTCATCCGGTCCTTGCGGGCGTCGTAGCGCACGCCCCGGACCCGCTCGCCGCCGACGAAGAGCTTCACGTCGCCGGAACGGACGGCCGAGAGCCGGTCGGTGATGATCGCGCCGACCGTCGGCGTGCGGTCACGGGTGGTGCCCTTCGGCGTGACCTTCCGGACCCGCGGCCCGGTGCGGTCGACCGTCCAGCCGGCCGTGGCCGGGGTGGCGTCGGTTCCGCCGGCGCCCACCGCGCGGACCCGCACCTCGTGGCGGCCGTCGCCCAGGCCCCGGTAGGTCTGCGGCGAGCTGCACGTCTGCCACGCCGACCCGTCGAGCGAGCACTGGAACGTCGCTCCCGCCGCGTGCGGGCCGGTGGCGGCGAACCTGATGGTCGCCGTCTTGGCCCGCGTGGCCTCGCGCGGCGCCCCGGTGATCGCGGTGTCGGGGATGCCCGGCGCCGGCGGCTCGTCCGTCTTCCGGGTGGTCGTGACGGTCACGGTGCCGGTGTCCGTGTCGCTCCCGTCGGTCACGACGTAGTCGAACGTGTCGGTCCCGGTGTGCCCGGCGTCCGGGGTGTAGGTCACCGTGCCGTTCGCGGCCACCACGGCCGTACCGTGCGCCGGCTCGGTCACCGATCCCACCGAGAGCTCGTCGCCCTCGTCGGCGTCGGTGTCGTTGGCCAGCACGTCGATGTCGACCGCCGTGCCCTGCGTCGTGGTCGCCGTGTCGTCGACCGCCTTGGGCGCGGTGTTGCCCGGCTCCGCCTCGGTGGTCGTGACGGTCACGGTGCCGGTGTCCGTGTCGGTCCCGTCGGTCACGACGTAGTCGAACGTGTCGGTCCCGGTGTGCCCGGCGTCCGGGGTGTAGGTCACCGTGCCGTTCGCGGCCACCACGGCCGTACCGTGCGCCGGCTCGGTCACCGACTCGACCGAGAGCTCGTCGCCCTCGTCGGCGTCGGTGTCGTTGGCCAGCACGTCGATGTCGACCGCCGTGCCCTGCGCCGTGGTCGCCGTGTCGTCGACCGCCTTCGGCGCTGCGTTGACCGGGTCCTCCCCGTCGACCAGGAAGGTGTCGAAGGAGACCTCGTCACCCTCCTGCAGCACGCCGGCGGCGAAGACGCCGAAGCGCGGCTCGCTCATCGCGTTCTCGACCGCCCGAGGCATGTCCACCCAGGTCTCGCCGCCGTTGAACGACGCCGCGCCGGTGTAGGTGGTGCCCGCCTTCGTGAGGCGGAGCCTCATGTCGGTCAGGTCGGTCCCGTCCGGGATGGGGAGCTCCGGCTGCGGGTTGGCCCCGACGATCACGTTGTTCACCTCGGAGCGCAGCTCGACCCGGTTGGGGGCCGACCTGCCGTCGTCGGAGATCACCACGACCTTCACGTAGTTGGCGTCGTCGCCGTAGGCCATCAGGCCGGCCTGGCTGTAGCCGCCGTCGAGCTTCGTCACGTCGGCGTGGGTCTCGATCACCCAGTCCTCGCCCGCGTGGTCGGCCGACTGCATGACGAGGTTCGACTTGCCCGTCCCGCCCTGGTAGATCTCGCCCGGCGTCGTGGTGATGAACAGGCGCCCGTCGGCGACCCGACGCTTGGTCGCGTCATCGGCCACGATCGCGTTCCAGCGGCAGGGGTCGAGGCTGGTGCCCTCGAACGTGTCGTCCGGCGTCTCGAGCTCGCAGGCCTCGGCGATGGTCACCGTCACCGTGCCGGTGTCGCTGCCGCCGTTGCCGTCCGACACCGTGTAGTCGAAGGTGTCGGTGCCGACGAACCCGGCGTCGGGCGTGTAGCGCACCGTGCCGTTGGCGTTGATCGTCGCCGTGCCGTGGCCCGGAGCGGTCACCGACGCGACGGTGAGGGTGTCACCGTCGGGATCGGTGTCGCCGGTCAGCACGTTGATGTTGACCGCGCGACCCGTCGTCGTGCTGGCGGTGTCGTCGTCGGCGACGGGCGGACGGTTCTCGGCTGCTGCCGGGGTGAGCGTGAAGTAGTCGAACGACGCGGTCCGGCCCGGCTGCTGCACGCCGAGGGCGAACAGGCCGAGGTCCAGGTCGGCGGTCGGGTGCGCGACCGTGCCCACCGGCTGCCACTCACCGCCGTCGACCGCGACCTCGCCCACGTAGCTCGTCCCCGTCTTGGTCAATCGCAGGCGGTACGACGTCACGTTGGCAGGCAGGTCGACCTGGGGTTGCGGGTCCTGGATGGCCCCGCCCAGCTCGGAACGGAGCTCGACCCGGTTGATGCGGCCCTGCCCGGTGTCGGAGATGACGTCGAGCTTGACGTAGTTGTCGTCGTCGCCGTAGGCGAGCAGGCCGGCCTGGGCGTACCCGTCGGTGAACGTCGTGGACAGCTTCGTCTCCGCGGTGTAGTCCTCCGGCAGGCCGGCCCCCGACTGCAGCACGAAGTTGGTGGCCCCCGCCGCGTTGGGCGTCTGGTAGATGTCGCCCTCCGTGGTGGTGATGGTCAGCTCGCCGTCAGCCACCTCGTACTTGGTCGGGTCCTCACGGACGATGGCGTTCCACCGGCACTCGTCGAGGCCGGCCCCGTTGAAGTCGTCGCTCGGGTCGGTGGCGCCGCTCGTGCCGTCGGGCTCGAAACGGATCCAGTCGAACGTCGCCGTCGGGCTGGTGGTCGCCCCGCCCGACACCGCGGCCGGGCCGATCTTCGGTGCGGAGAAGGTGCTCATCGGCGCGGGCCGACCGACCGGGGAGAACGTCTCGCCGTCGGTGGAGTACGACGCCCGCAGGTCGGTGCCGTCCGACGTGAGCCGCACGTAGTAGGTCGACGGGAAGCTGGCGGGCACGCCGCCGAGCTTGTCCGCACCCTCGTTGCGCGGGTTGCCCTGCGCCTCGTAGATGAACTCCACGTCGCGGTTGCCGCCGGCCGAGATGAGGTGGACCGAGGCCCAGTTCTCGTCGTCGGAGTAGAGACGCAGGCCGGCCTGGTGGTAGTTCTCGGCCACCTCGGCGGTGATCTTGGCGGTCACCTCGAACGCGCCGTCGGGTGCCTCCTGCACGATGATGTCCTCGGCGTTGCCGCCGACGCCGTAGAGGCTGCCGCTGTTGATCGGCAGCTGCAGGCCACCGTTCTCCACGCGCCAGTCACCGCTGTCTCGGGTGACGTCCCACTTGCCGTCGAGCGTCGTACCGTCGAACTCGTCGGACTGCTGGACGCCGCAGGCGTTGAGGACCCGGATGGGGACGGTCGAGTAGCCCGAGGCTCCCGACGGGTCGGTCGCGGTCAGCCGGGCGGTGTAGCTGCCCGGCTCGGTGTAGGTGTACTCCGCGTCGAGGGTCGTGGCGGTGTCGCCGTCACCCGGCGCGCCGAAGTCCCACGTGTAGGTGAGCTCGTCGCCGTCGTAGTCCGTCGCCGAGCCGGTGAAGTCGACGGTCAGCGGAGCCGTGCCCTGCGTGGGCGTGCCCTGCGCCCCGACCTGCGGTCGGGAGTTGACCGAGACGCCCTTGCCGGCCGCATCGAAGAAGTTGACGTTGAACAGGCCGGTGGCCGAGGGGTTGGCGTTGGTGAACACCAGGAAGAGCTCGTGCGAGCCCTGCTGCGCCGACTCGGCGATGTCCATGTCGACGAACTGCCACTGCTGCCAGCCGCCCGTCACCGGGACGGCGACGGATCCGGCGAGCGGACCGGTCGGGCTGTCGAGGCGGGCCTCGATGGTGCCGCCCGCGCCGCCCGAGGCCACGCGGAAGCGCAGCTTCGGCACGCCGGACAGGCTGATCGGCGCGTAGGACACGTGGTCGCCGGCGTCGATGCTGGACAGGTTGCGGGCTCCGCCGAGCGGGTCCGTGGTCGCCTCGGTCTGGACGCCCTGCTGGGTGGTGAAGTGCTCGGCCTGCTTGCGCTTGGGCTGCAGGACGACCTCGTCCTCGCCGGTGAGCGCGCGCACGCCTCCCCCGCCGCCGTCGGTGTAGCTGGCGTTGATGACCCCGAAGATGTTCGCGGAGGCGTCGTGGCCCTCGTCCTGCACGGTCGGCAGGACGACGTCGCAGCCGGTGCGGGAGCTGAGCGGGTGGCCGTGCGAGTCGTGGCCGAGGACGTAGTCGATCTTCACCTTGGAGCAGTCGATCGCCCCGTCCTCGGGGTCGGTCACGTCGACCTTGACCCGGACGGAGTCGCCGAACTCGAAGAACGCGCCGTTGGGCGGCAGCTCGATCTCGACGACCGGTCGGGTGTTGCCGACGGTGACCACCGCGGTGGCCACACCGGTGCGGCCGGTGGAGTCGGTGACCGTGAGCCGGGCGTCGTACACGCCGTTGGCCGTGTAGACGAACGTGGGGTTGGGCTGGGTCGAGTCGATGGTGCCGTCGTTCTGGAAGTCCCAGGCGTAGCTGACGATGGAGTCACCCGCGTCGGGATCGCTGGACCCCTCGCTGGAGAACGTCACCGACAGCGGAGCCACCCCGGTGTCGGGCGTCGCGGTGGCGGACGCCGACGGCGAGCGGGCGCCCTCGTTGATCGCGTTGATCTTGTAGACGGCCGAGTTCTCGTTGCCGGTGAAGTAGCCGCCGTTGCCGTAGTCGAGCACGTAGAGGGAGCCGTCGGGACCGAACTCCATGTCCATCGCGGCGTAGAGCGTCATCGAGTCGAAGAACGGGTCGATGCCGGTCACGCTGCCCTGCGCGTCCATCGCGATGTCGCGGATCCAGCCGCGCGTCCACTCTCCGGCGAAGAAGTGGTTGTCGAAGTACTCGGGGAACTTCACGTCCGACTCGAGGTCGGGGTCGAAGTTGTAGACCGGGCCGGCCATCGGACCCTCGCCGCCGCCGCCGAACTCGTTGGTGGTGATGCCGTTGTAGGTGACGTTGCCGCCGTCGTACTTGATCCAGGCGGCCTGGGCACGGGGCAGGTTCGTCAGTCCCGTGTTGTGCGGGCTGTTGTTGACCGGCGCCGTGCAGTCGAACTTCGGACCGGAGGTGTTGGTCGCGAAGTCCCAGTCGTTGTAGGTCTCCGCCGGGGTGTTGGTGCCGGTGCAGTAGGGCCAGCCGAAGTTGCCGGCCTCGCGGATCTGGTTGAACTCCACGATGCCGCCGGGGCCACGGTTGGGGTTCGCGCCGCCGGCGTCCGGGCCGTACTCACCGAGGTAGACGTAGCCGGTGCGCTTGTCGACGGTCATCCGGAACGGGTTGCGGAAGCCCATCGCGTAGATCTCGGGGCGGGTCTTGCCCTGGGTGTCGGACGCCTCGGGGAAGAGGTTGCCGGTCGGGACCGTGTACGACGCCGCGGTGGGGTCGGGCGTGATCCGCAGGACCTTGCCGCGCAGGTCGTTGGTGTTGGCCGAGCTGCGCTGGGCGTCGTAGGCCGGGTTGCGCGTGGCCCGCTCGTCGAGGGGCGCGTAGCCGTCGGAGGCGAACGGGTTCGAGTCGTCGCCGGTCGACAGGTAGAGGTTGCCGTCGGCGTCGAAGTCGATCGCACCGCCGGCGTGGCAGCAGATGCCGCGGTTCGCCTCGACGCGCAGGAGCTCCTGCTCGGTCGACGGGTCGAGGTCGTCGTCGACCATCTTCATCCGGGTCAGCACGTTGTAGCCCTGCCAGGCCGCGAACTGCTCCGCGGTGCCGTCGTTGGGGGCGTCACCGGCCGGGGTGTTGAGCGGTGGGGCGTAGTAGAGGTAGACCCACCCGTCCTCCTCGAAGTCCGGGCTGACCGTCAGGCTCTGCAGGCCGTCCTCGTCGTGGGAGTAGATCGGGACGTCGTAGAGCAGCGTGGTGTTGCCCTCGAGGTCGGTGAGGAAGATGCGGCCGTCGCGGGCGTTGTGGAGCACCCGACCGTCGGGCAGCACCGAGATGCTCATCGGCTCGCCGACCTTGTCGACGCCCTTGGCGAGCGTGACCTGCTCGAAGGAGGCGTCCGTCGGTGCCGGCGGGGTGCAGGCGTCGGGCGCCTCGCCCGCGGCGTACTGGATCCCGCCGAGGAGGTGGAGGCGGAAGAGCGGCTCGGAGAACGACGCGTCGGTGTGCCCGCCGCCGGTGTAGAAGCTGCGGCCGCCGTCGAACTCCTGGTACCAGGCGATCGGGTGGTCGTCGTCGGTGGCGTTGCCGTCGTTCTCGACGTAGGTCGACTCGTCGAGGGAGGCGATGACGTTGATGTTGCTGTTGGCGCGGGGGCTGTAGTCGGGCCCACCGCCGTTGACCACGGGGTCGGCCGGGCTCTGGAAGTTGTACCACTCGTCCGTGCGCTCCCACCGGTCCGGCAGCGCGCACGAGGACGGCGTGGTCTTGTCCTCGACGTCGATCGTCGCGGTCGGGGTGCCGGCGGGGTGGCTCTGGAAGTAGGCGCCGACGAGCTGGCCGTACCACGGCCACGTGTACTCGGTGTCGGAGGCGGCGTGGACGCCGACGTAGCCGCCACCGCCCTTGATGTAGTTCTCGAAGGCGGTCTGCTGCGCGGCGTTGAGCACGTCGCTGGTCGTGGACATCCACACGACAGCCTCGTACTGGGCGAGGTTGGCGTCGGTGAACGCCGTCGCGTCCTCGGTGGCCGTGACGGTGAAGCCGTACTGCGCGCCGAGGCGGCGGACCGCACGGATGCCCGCGCCGATGGAGTCGTGGCGGAAGCCGGTCGTCTTGCTGAAGACCAGGACGTCGTACGTCGGCTCGGCCAGCGCCGCGGCCGCAGGCGCGGGCGCCGCGCTCGTGGCTGCCGTCGCCGCGCCGGAGGCGGCTGCAGGCGTGGCGGCAGCGGCGGGGACCGTGGCCAGGCCGCCGGTGGCGACGGCCGCGGCCACCACCGCCGCGACCGATGTCCTGACACGTGCCGCGGGGGAACGGAACCTGCTCATGCTGTCCTGCCTTCTCGAGAACCAAGCGGGGATCAAGCGGCCCGTCGACGGAGCGGTTCGCGCCAGGGCGCCGGCCTTCTCCCACGAGCAGGTGGCCGCGGAGCCACCGTGATGTTCGTCACAGTAGGGAGCAGCATTCGACGGCGTCAATGCACAAGGTGCCGCACTTCTCTCAATCTCTCGACAGAAGGGTGCCCCGCGGGTCTCAGAAGCGAGCCGGGGCGCGGGTGGGCGCGCCCGGCCCGTCGCCGACCGTCGTCACCCGCGGTCGTCGATGAGCTCCTGCGCGACGACGCGCAGCTTGACGTTGCGGTGGCTGGACAGGCGCGCGAGGAACGCGAAGGCGCGGTCCTCGGACAGGTCGAAGCGCTCCATCACGATGCCCACGGCCTGACCGATCACCTGGCGCGCCGCGATCGAGTCGCGCAGCCCGTCGATCTGGGTGGCGTAGGCGAGGGCGGTGCGGGCGTGCTCGGAGAAGAGCTCGACCAGGAACGCGGCGTCCGCGAGGGCTCCGGCGGACCGGGAGTAGATGTTGAGGCCGCCCACCGTGCGCATGGACTCGAAGATGCGCAGGCCCGCCTGCGACCGGATGCCGGCGGCCACGGCGCGCTGCCCGTAGCCGGGGTAGCGCGGGTCGTTGCGGAGGTCGCCGCACACCGTGAAGGCGTTGAGGACCACCCCGTCGTAGCAGGGGCCCTCGGCGTGGTCGAACTGCCAGCCGTCGAGGTCCTGCAGGAAGTCGGCGGTGAGGCCGTGCGATCGCAGGGCCCCGCTCTCGTGCCGGATGCTGATCGACGCCTCGTCCACGCCCGGGAGCATCTCGACGGCCGCCCGGGTGAGGGACCGCAACGTGTCGTCGAGGTCCTTGCCGGACACCGAGTCGGCGATCCGGGTCGCCATCACCATCGCCCGGTCAGGTAGGTCGTCCACCAGGGATCTCCCAACGGCTCCGTCCGCCACGGAGGCGTGCGCACGCTGCGCAGCGGAGCCACGACGCCCCGTTACCCAACGCCCCGTCATCCATGCCTCGGGACGCCCCGGATCGGCGGCCCCGGGCGCTGGCACGTCGCGGCTCGCTCTGGCACGTTGGGGACGTGACCGACCAGGCGGCTCCGGCCCTCGCCCCCCGGGACTGGCGCGCGGAGCCGGCGGACGTGCTGCTCGCCGACGGGACCGTGGCGGTGATCCGGTCGTTGCGCGAGGACGACCGCGAGGCCGTGCTGGGGTTGCACGAGTCGGTGTCCGTCGACACGCTTCGACTGCGGTTCTTCTCCCCCAGCCGGGAGGCGGGTCGGCGCTACGTCGACCACCTCTTCGCTCCCGACAACACCGCGTCGGCGGCCCTGGTGGCGGTCGTGCGTGGCCGGGTCGCCGGTCTGGCGACCGCCGAGCTGCTCTCCGCCGACACCGCCGAGGTCGCGTTCCTGGTCGCCGACGAGGACCGGGGCAGGGGCCTGGGCAGCCTGCTCCTCGAGCACCTCGCCGCGCTCGGCCGGCAGCACGGGGTCAGCCGCTTCGAGGCGGAGGTCCTCGGTGACAACTACGGCATGCTCCGCGTCTTCCGCGCAGCCGGGTTCGGCGCCACCCGCCGCACGGTCGCGGGCGAGGTGGAGGTCGAGCTGCGCACCGACGCCTCCCGCGAGGCGGTCGAGGCGGCCGACCAGCGCGAGTGGCGCGCCGCGGCCCGGTCCCTGCGCCCGCTGCTGCACCCCGCGAGCGTCGCCGTGGTCGGCGTACGCCGATCGGCGGGCGGCTTCGGGCACGGCGTCCTCGACGCGATCCGGAGCTCGGCGTACGCCGGGATCCTGCACGTGGTGCACCCGGAGGCCGACGTCATCGACGGGGTACCGACCGTCCGCAGCCTGGCCGACCTCGACGCCCCGGTCGACCTGGTCGTCGTCGCGGTTCCGGCCGACGGGGTCGCCGACGTGCTGCGCGACGCCGCCGCCAACGGAGCCGGGGCCGCGGTGGTCATCTCGTCGGGCTTCTCGGGCAACGGCAGCGACGAGCGGCGCCACGAGCTGCTCACCCTCGCCCGCGCGCACAGCCTTCGCCTGGTCGGCCCCAACTCGCAGGGCGTGCTGGCCAACGGCGTCGGCCTCAACGCGACCCTCCTCCACGACGTACCCCTCGTGGGTGGCCTCGCCGTCGCCTCCCAGTCGGGGGGCATGGGCTTCGCGCTGCTCGACCTCGCCCGCGACGTGGGTCTCGGCGTGCAGGCCTTCGTGTCGCTGGGCGACAAGGTCGACGTGTCGAGCAACGACCTCCTCGCGGCGTGGATGGACGACGACTCGGTGGCGGCGGGCGCGCTCTACCTCGAGTCGTTCGGCAACGCGCTCAGGTTCGCCCGGACGGCTCGCCGGTTCGCCGAGCAGAAGCCGCTGCTGGCGGTGGTGGGAGGTCGCGCGCGGGCGCGCCAGGACCCGTCGGCCTCCTCGACCGTCGGTGTCGGAGTCGACGCGCTGCTCGACCAGTCGGGCGTGATCGCCTGCCGCACCGGCGCTGAGCTGGCCGAGACGGCGCTCCTCCTCGTCCAGCAGCCGCTGCCCGCGGGGCTGCGGGTGTGCATCGTCTCCAACACCGGTGGCGTGGGCGCGCTCACGACCGACCGGGCCGACGGCCAGGGCATGGTCGTCGCGCCGACGTCGTACGACCTGGGCGCGGCCCTCCGCGCGGCCGTGCCGGGCGCGGTCGACGTCCGCAACCCGGTGGACCTCGGGGCCGACGTCACTCCCGCGGAGCTCACGGCCGCGCTGCGCGCCGTGCTGGACGCGGGCGAGGCCGACGCCGTCCTGGTGATGCTCGTGGCCAACCGGCTGACCGACCGCGACGCGCTCTTCGACGCGGTCGCCCTGGCGCGACCGGCAGGCGCCGACGTCCCGCTGCTGCTGGTCACCCCGGGTGCTGCCTTCGACGCCGCCCGCGGGCTCGAGGGGGTGACCGTCTATCGCACGACGGATGCGGCGATCGGGGCACTGGGCCGGGCCATGCGCTACGCCGCGTGGAAGCGCGTGCCGGCCGACCAGCCGGAGGTCGAGCTCGGCACCCGCGGCGTCCACGCCCGAACCTGGGCGCGGTCGCGCCTGGCCGCCCGGCGCGGGGAGGCGGAGTGGTTGGGAGCGTCCGCGCAGGCCGACCTGCTGGCGCCCTACGGCATCCACCTCGTCGGCCGCCTCGCCGACGGGCCGGACGAGGCGGAGGCGGTCGCGGCGGAGATCGGATACCCGGTGGCCGTGAAGGTGGCCGACCCGACGGTGCTGCACAAGTCCGACCGTGGCCTGGTGCGGATCGACCTGCGCACCGGCAGCGACGTCGCCGACGCCGTACGGCGGTTCGCCGAGGAGCTCGGCCGCGACCGGGTCGACGTGCTGGTCCAGCCGCTGGTGCTCGGCCACCTCGCGTCCGTCGGTCTGGTCCGCGACCCGCAGCTCGGCCCGCTGGTCCGGGTCGCCGGTGGCGCCGGGGGGCCGGTCGGCAGCTGGGCCGACGAGGTGCTGCTCCTGCCGCCCGTGGGGGTCGCCGACGCCGCGCGCGCGGTGCGGGCTCTGCGACTGTGGCCCCAGCTGGTCGGTGACCACGGCCTCGAGGAGGTCGACCTGGCCCCGCTCGAGGCGCTGGTGGCGTCGGTGGGCAGGCTGGCCGCAGACGTCCCCCACATCTCCGACCTCACCCTCGAGCCCGTGGTCGTCAACGCGCACGGCCTCTTCTGCGTCGACGTGAAGCTCCGCATCGCCGAGCCTCCCGAGCTCGACACCGGCATCCCGCGACGGCTGCGCTCCTAGTCGTGCGGTGCGGCCGACCGCGCCGCGCGGAGCAGGCTCTCGCGCACGAGGTGGTGCGCGAGGGGAGGCAGCTCCGTCAGGCCGAACCATGCGATGTCGAGGTGTTCGTCGGGTGCGAGGTTGGCCGGCGTCCCCTGCCACCTGGTCACCAGCCACGCGCTCAGCAGCACCGGCTCCCCTGCAGGTCCGGCGACGACCCGACACAGGTGGCACGTCGAGCCGGTCGCGATCCGCACGCCGAGCTCCTCGTGCAGCTCGCGGGCCAGCGCCTCCGTCTCCGACTCGCCGTCCTCGACGACACCACCGGGCAGGTCCCACACGTCCGGATACGCGCGCTTGCTCGGGCTCCGGTGCCCGAGCAGCACCCGATCGTCCAGGACCAGCGCGCCGACGACGACTCTGAGCATCTCCGGATCAGCATCACGGGCGTACGACAGCGGGTGGTCGCGCATCAGGTGGGGCCCAGTGGGTCACGCGGGTCAGGTCGCTGCGAGCAGGGCGAGGGTGAAGGTCACCCAGTCGTTGAGGACGTGCGCGCCGAAGCTGACCCAGAGGTTCTTCGTGCGGATGTAGGCCAGGGTGAGCACGAGGCGCGCGGCGCCGATGACGATGATCGCCTGGCCGACGTTCCAGTCGTACGTCGACAGGTGCGCGGCCCCGAACCAGACGGCCGTGACCACCCAGGCGACGAGGATCGCCGTCCTGCGGGACGTGCCGCGTCGCGTCAGGAACCACAGGATGGCCAGGAAGGGCAGGATCGTGAAGACCTCCTCGCCCATCAGCTGGACGCCGGTGCCGACGTAGAAGGCGGCGATCTGGGCGGCCCCCGCGTCGGCGAGGTCGTCGGTGGCGGTGTTGGCGCTGAGGTGGTCGAAGCTCCCGCCCGAGACGAGCAGGGCGGCGAATGCGCTGACCGCCAGGTTCAGCAGCCAGAAGACGACCATGGCGCCGACGTCGGCTGCCCGAACCGGCTTGAACAGGGCACGCCACTGGCCCCGTGAGGCCCAGACGAACGCGGCTGCCGGGACGGCGAGGAACAGGATCCTGGGCAGCAGCTCGGCGCGCTGGTCCGCGAACCCGATGCTGATCAGGATCGCGAACCCGAGCGCGCAGGCCGCGACCACCACCAGCCACCGTCGCCCGTCGATGGCGACCGGGTTCGAGTCGTAGAACGGGAAGTCGCGTCCGTCGTCCCGCTCGACCAGTCGCCCGAAACGCTGCGCCTCGGCGCTCATGCGGGCACCAAGCCGCCGCGCAGGCGCGCGATCTCGTCCCGTGACCGCGCGACGTCGTCCTCACCGGAGGGTCCACCGTCGCTGCGGGCGAGGTCGGCGCACAGGTCGACCGCGGCGGCGAGGACGTGCTTGCGGCGACGACGCTCCCGCCGGTCGGGTGCCGCCTTGAGGAACGCGCGCCGCTGACGGTGACCCGTGAGCGCGGTCAGCTCGTCCTGCGACAGGACGCCCTGCACCACCTCGGGGGCGAGGATGTCACGTGCCAGCTCGCGCTCCCGGTGGTCCGTCAGCCGGAACGCGTACCAGAGCAGGCCGAGGCTCACGACCATCGCGAAGACCAGCACGACGAGCGTCGGCACGTCCAGCTCGGCGCTGAGGACCAGCATGGAGTCCCAGAACAGGTGGATGCCCACGCCCGCCGCGACGAGCGCGAGTCCTCTCCCGACACGACGTGGCTGGGCCGGCGTCCCGATGAGGTAGACGAGGCCGGCGCACACGAGCGCGGTGAACATCGGGTGCGAGACCACGTCGGAGAACACGCGGGTGGCGATGCCGCCCGTGACGGCGTGGACCTGGTCGGAGCCGAAGCCCTGCGTGGAGGCGCTGACGGCGTACAGGAAGTCCTCGAAGGTCTGGAACCCCAGACCGATGAACGCGCCGAGGAAGATGCCGTCTGCCGGGGTCCGGATGAGCCGTCGCGCCAGGCCGAGGGCGAGGATGAAACCGGCCGCCTTGGAGCTCTCCTCGACGAAGGGTGCGCTCAGGCCGGCATGCCAGTCCGCGCTCCACACGGCCCCGAACAGCTTGCTGTAGAGCGAGCCCAGGGCGGTGTTGCCGGCGATCGAGATCGCGAACGGTGCCGCCAGGCCGCCCCACACGAAGCACAGGGCGACCAGACCGAAGGGCTGGCGCTCGAAGTGGTCGATGTGGTGGAACCACCACCCCCAGGCGAAGGTGCACGCGACGGCGATGGCGCCGGCAGCGGCGAACGCCGGCGCGAAGTAGCCCGCGAGGGGCGTGAACATCTGCACCATCTTCACCAGGCCGGTGACGGACAGCGCGAGGACGACCCAGAAGCAGGCGTTGCGTGGCTGGAAGAGGTGGAACCGCTCCCCCCACCCGGAGACCTCGATGGCCTCCGCCCGTCGCCGCACCAGGTCGTCGTCGGCGGTCGGATCCTGCGTCACGACGCTCATGACTCCCCCTCGGACTCGCTCGACGTGGGCTTCCATGCTCCGATGCTGCGGATCATGTGCTGGACGTCGTGGGCGGCGACGGCGAGCCGGTCCGGGGCGCCCGAGACCTGCACGACGATGCCGGTCCCGTCATCGACGAACGCCACCAGCCTGCCCTCGGCACCGGGCCGGGTGAAGGCCTCGGAGACACCAGTGAGGCCGGACGGGATGTCCACCGTGGAGCGGCCGCTGCTGACGCCGGACGCGTTGCCGCCGGTGGCGGTCGCGACGCGCTCGACCTGGGCGAGGAGCTCGGTGGCCGTCCCGGAGAAGTCGTCTGCCGACACCTGCACCGTCACGGCTCCGTTGCTCACCGCCACCGAGCCCGACGGGCCGCTGGCCGGTTGGTCGGCGGTGGTGAAGCCCGAGAGCAGGCTCCAACCGGTCGGCGGAGTGACGGCGAGGTCCTCGGTCAGTGCCAGACGGTCGCCCGCGCGCACCTGCTCGTCGTGCTCGACCGCAGAGTCGAGGTGCGGCACCACGAACGCCCACAGGACCCAGATGCCGATCGCGACGAGCGCGGGCACGAACGACGCCCTGTCGAGCCCGGCCACGCGTCTGTCGACCGGCACCCGCGGCGGCCCCGCTCGCCCGGACCAGCCGCGGCGGCCCTCGACGAGCAGCCCCTGCCCACCCGCCGTCGTTGTCGGCGCGTGCTCGTCGCTCATGTACGACTCCTCCCGTAAGCGCTCTCGGAGCCTAGGGAGGGAACCGGCCCGCCGGAAGACCTGCGACAAACCTTCACCTCGCCCTCATCCGGCCGACTCGCGCGCGAAACATGCCGCCGGGCGCCCACGACTTCTCACCCCTTGGGGCTGGGGCACCGCGCACCGGGGGCGGCCGGGGATGTTGAATGGCCGCTGTCCGTAACCGACGAGCAGGAGCTCTACGTGAACAAGACTGAACTGCGCGACGCCATTGCCTCGCACGCCGAGCTGAGCAACGCCCAGGCCGACAAGGCCCTCGAGGCCGTCATCGCCTCCATCACCACCGCCGTCGCCGGCGGCGACAAGGTCACCGTCCCGGGCTTCGGGACGTTCGAGTCCCGTGAGCGGTCCGCTCGCACGGGCCGCAACCCGCAGACCGGCGAGACCATGGAGATCGCCGCGAGCAAGGCGCCGGCCTTCAAGCCGGCCGCCGCGTTCAAGAACGCCGTCAACGGCTGACGATCTCGTCATGACGAGCCGCGCGGCTCGCGGCATCCGGATGCCGTGAGCCGCGCGCTCAGCGCTGCCCGGACGTCATCGTCCTGCGAAGCGCGCTGACGTCCACCTTGCTCGTACCTGGTGCGAGTGAACTTCCACCTAGCGCGACGCGCGCACGACCTCGAGCGCCTGGCGGGCGATCTCCCACTCCTCGTCGGTGGGGACGACGAGGACGGCGACCTCGGAGCCGTCGGCGGAGACGGCCGCGCGCGTCCTTGCCCGCGGCCTCGTTGCGCTGCGCGTCGAGCACGATGCCGAGCCGGGACAGGCCGCCGAGCGCGGCGGCCCGCAGCTCGGCGCGCGTGCTCGCCGACGCCGCCGGTGAACGACGACGGCGTCGACAGCTCGCCGAGCGCGGCGTAGTAGGCGCCGACGTACTTGCGGACGCGGTAGGCGTAGACGTCGAAGGCGAGCCTCGCCGCCTCGTCGCCGGCTGCCTCGCGACGGCGTCAGCTCGCGGAAGTCGTTGTCGCCGGAGAGGCCCCGCAGTCCGGAGTCGCGGTTGAGGGCCCGGTCGATCTCGTCCAGCGACCAGCCGAGCTCGCGGTGCAGGTGGCCGTGGATCGCCGGGTCGAGGTCGCCGGACCGGGTGCCCATCACCAGTCCCTCGAGCGGGGTCAACCCCATCGAGGTGTCGACCGACCGCCCGCCGCCGGACCGCGGCGGCGCGACGCCCCGTTGCCGAGGTGCAGCACGACGAGGTTGGTGTCCTCGACCGGACGGCCGAGCAGCTCGGCGGCGCGGCGCGGAGACGAACGCGTACGACGTGCCGTGGAAGCCGTAGCGGCGGATCCGGTGCTCCTCGCGCCAGGCCACCGGCACGGCGTAGGTGTAGGCGTGCTCGGGCATCGTCTGGTGGAACGCCGTGTCGAAGACCGCGACGTGAGGCACGTCGGGGAAGAGCCGTCGCGCGACCCGGAGGCCCTCGAGGTTGGCCGGGTTGTGCAGCGGGGCGAGCGGCACGAGGTCCTCGACGGTGGCGAGCAGCCGGTCGTCGACCAGCGTCGGCTCGGAGAAGAGGTCGCCGCCGTGCACGACGCGGTGACCGACCGCGGCCAGCCCGCTCGTGTCGAGCGCCGGACCGTGGCGCGTCGAAGGCGTCGAGCGCCGACCGCAGCGCGTCCTCGTGGTCGGCGATCGCGACGCTCCTCCGTGTGCTCCCCGCCGCCCACGGTGTGCGTCAGCGTGCCGCTGGCCTCACCGATCCGCTCCACGATCCCGGACGCCGCGGCGGCGCCGGTGCTCGCCGTCGAGCAGGCGGTACTTCAGCGACGACGACCCGGCGTTGAGGACCAGCACCGCGCTCCGTCACGAGGCGCTCCGCTGCGGCCTGGATGGCGGTGATCGCCACGGTGTTGACGATGTCGCGGACCAGTCGCGCCGCGCGAGAGGTCGTTGACCGGCTTGCGCAGGCCCTGCAGGACCGGTCCGACCGCGACGGCGCCGGCCGAGCGCTGCACGGCCTTGTAGGTGTTGTTGCCCGTGTTGAGGTCGGGGAAGACGAACACGGTCGCCCGCCCGGCGACGGCGGAGTCCGGCAGCTTGGTCCGCGCGACCGCGGCGTCGATCGCGGCGTCGTACTGGATCGGGCCCTCGACGAGCAGGTCCGGCGCGCGCTCGCGGACCAGCGCGGTCGCCGCGGTGACCTTCTCGACGTCGGTGCCGGCTGCCGGAGGTGCCGGTGGAGTACGACAGCATCGCGACCCGCGGCTCGACCCCGAACGCGGCGGCGGTGCGCGGCCGACGAGATCGCGATGTCGGCGAGCTGCTCGGCGGTCGGGTCGGGGTTGACCGCGCAGTCGCCGTAGACGAGCACCTGGTCGCTCGAGGCACATGAAGAAGACCGACGACACCACCGAGACGCCGGGCACCGTGCGGATGACCTCGAGGGCCGGCCGGATGGTGTGCGCGGTGGTGTGCACCGCCCCCGACACCATGCCGTCGGCGAGGCCGAGCTCGACCATCATCGTGCCGAAGTAGGACACGTCGACGCACGATGTCGCGGGCCGCCTCGAGGTCGATGCCCTTGTGCGCGCGCCGCTCGTCGTACTCCTGCGCGAACCGCTCGCGCAGCTCCTCGTCGTACGGGCTGAGCAGGCGCGCGCCCGAGACGTCGACGCCGAGGCTGGGCGGCCTTCGCCCGGACGATCGATCGGGTCGCCGAGCAGGGTCAGGTCGGCGACGTCGCGGCGCAGCAGGATGTCGGCGGCGCGCAGGATCCGCTCCTCCTCGCCCTCGGGCAGCACGATGTGCTGCGGCGGTCGGCGATCGCGTCGTCGAGGAGCTTGTGCTCGAACATCAGCGGCGTGACGACCGTGGTGCGGGCCACGTCGAGGCCGGTCGAGCAGCTCCTCGCCGTCGACGTGCTCGGCGAAGAGCGTCAGGGCCGTCGCGATCTTGCGCGGCGAGTCCTGGTCGAGGCGGCCGCGGCGGTTGGTCAGCGTCGCCGAGGTGGCGTGGGTGCCGAGGTCGGTGGCGATGATCGGCAGCGTCGCCTCGAGCCCGTCGAGGAGCCGGTCGACCTGCTCCGGCAGGGCGAGCCCGCCGTTGAGCACGATGCCGGAGATCTGCGGGAAGCTCGCCGACTGGTGGGCGATGAGGACGCCGAGGACCACCTCGGGCCGGTCGCCGGGCGTGACGACGACGGCGCCGTCGAACAGCCGGTCGAGCACGTTGGGCAGCGTCATCGCGGCGACCACCAGGCCGGGCGACCTCGCGCGTCGAGCTGCGCTCGGTCGCCGCGCACGAGACGGCCGTCGCACGCCGCCATCAGGTCGCCGACGGACGGGCGGCACGAGCAGCGGCTCGCTCGGGCAGGGCGAACGCGGGTACGCCCGTCGCGGCGCAGCGCCGTCGCCGTCCGGCCGGTGGCCTGGGGGTCGACCCGGTTGGCGACGACGGCGAACAGCGTCGCGTGGTTGGCGGCGAGCTCGGCCTGCGCCATGTCGCCGCGGTCGTGCGAGCTCGGTCGACTCTCCGGCCCTGCGCCGTTGAGCACCAGCAGGACGGGTGCGCCGAGGTTGGCGGCGACCCGGGCGTTGAAGGCGAACTCCGTCGGGGCGCCGACGTCGGTGTAGTCGCTGCCGACGATCACCACGGCGTCGCACTGCTCGGCGACCTGGTGGTAGCGCGTCGACGATGCGGTCCATCGCGCCGTCCGGGTCGGCGTGCACGTCGTCGTAGCTGACGCCCGCGCACTCGTCGTACGACAACGAGACCGCGTCGTGCGACGACCAGCAGGTCGAGGACGTAGTCGTGGACGTCGCCGGTCGACGCCTCGGCGCGGACGACCGGACGGAAGACCGCGACCCGTGCGACCCGGCGCGACAGCTGCTCGAGCACCCCGAGCGCGACCGCGGACTTGCCGGTGAATCCCTCGACGCCGGCCACGTAGACGCTGCGAGCCATGGCCCGACCCTAGCGGCCGGGACCCGGCGCCGTGACCCGCCCCGATGCCGGGCTGGACAACCTCTTGTCCATGGTTTGTCCAATGTTTCGCATTTCGGCTGTCCGATCGTCGCCCGCCCCGGCGACGATCAGTGCACGCCCACAACCGGGGCGACGACAGCACGGCCCCATGGCCCGGAAGGAGCAGCTCGTGGCCACCCTCACGACGCCCCCAGTCCCTGCCCACCTCGGCGACCTCCGCAGGGCGAGCGAGCGCGAGGCCCGCGCCGCCCGCACGGCCTCCATCGTCGACGAGATGCGCGCCGGGACCTCCGAGGAGCGGCGCCTCGAGCTGGTGGACGAGCTGATCGAGACCAACGTCGTCGTGGCGCGGTCGATGGCCACCCGCTACCGCAACCGCGGCATCGACGTCGACGACCTCGAGCAGGTCGCGCTCGTCGGCCTGATCAAGGCGGCCCGCCGCTTCGACGCCGACGCCGGGCACGACTTCCTGTCGTACGCCGTGCCGACCGTGCGCGGTGAGCTGCGCCGCCACTTCCGCGACTCGGGCTGGATGATCCGGGTCCCCCGTCGGGTGCAGCAGCTGCAGGCCCGGATCAAGGTCGCCCAGCACGAGCTCGAGGCGCAGCTGGGGGTCTCGCCCCGCCCGTCCGAGGTCGCCGCGCACCTCGGCGTCGAGCGCGACGAGGTCGTCGAGGCGCTGGCGGCCGACGGCTGCTTCCGCCCGGCCTCGATCGACAGCACGGGCGGCGCGCAGGACCGCGGCACCATCGCCGACGCGCTCGGCCACGACGACCGCGGCTTCGCGACCCTCGAGGCCAAGCTGGTGCTCGACACCGCGGTCAGCCGCCTGTCCGACCGCGAGCGCCTGATCCTCCGCTGGCGCTTCGAGGACGAGCGCACCCAGCAGGAGATCGCCGACCTCATCGGCCTGACGCAGGCCCAGGTCTCGCGCACCCTCACCCGGATCCTCCGTCGGCTCCGCAGCGACCTCGCCGAGCCCCTGACCGCTGCCTGAGCGAGGTGTGATGCCCGGGGACGTTGGGCCGCAGTAGGGCGAGGACCTGGTCAGCCACCGAGTCGAGGTCGAGTGACCCTTCCGTGTCGACCCGGACCACGTTGCCCACGCCAAGCGGTCCCTGGAACGTCTCGCGCATGCGTCGAGCTCCCTCCGCCACCTCCTCCGGCGACCGGGCCGGGTCGTGATGGCCGGGGTGGCGCCTGCGGGCCGCGAACCTCGCCGCCGCCACCTCGACCGCACAATCGCAGAAGACCTCGACCACCGACGATGCGATGCCCCGCAGCCGCGAGGGTGACGAGTCGTGGTCCCACCAGTTCACGACGACCGCGGCCTGCGAGGCCTCGGCGAGGGCGTACAGCACCTCGTCGCTTGCCCGGCTGAGCCGGTAGCGCTCATCCCGATCCGGGCACCCGAGGCTGTCGAACAGTGCTTCGAGGATCGCGTCCTTGTCGATGAGCGGAATGCCCAGTCGTTCGCTGAGAGCCGTGCCCACCGTCGTCTTCCCGCTCGCCGGGAGACCCGAGACCACCACGAGGCGCGCCTTCACGATCACATGGTGACAGCCCGTACGGCCCCGCGAACGAAGGGCGTCAGGCGCACGGCACGCGGGTGAGACCTGGCGCCACGCGGTGGAATCGCACCAGCACCCTCGTGCTGGGCCCTGCCGATGGCAGACTTCGACCCCTCGACACCATGGGGGTCCACATGCGAGTCAACCTGACGCCTGGTGGCGCACCATTGCCGAAGTGGCGAGCGAGATGACGTACCTCGTCGTCGCCCTCGTCGTCATCATCGTCGGCCTGGTCATCGAGAACGCCCTGCGCGGGCCCGTGAAGGCAACCAGGGGCGGCGGTCACGCCGACGGCGGAGACGGCGGGGACGGCGGCGGCGCCTAGCCGTGACGCACGCCCGGTCCGGACGGTCCGACAGAGCTGCCTGACGACGAGGCGTCGTCGGCCGTCGAGCCCGCGCCGAGGTCGAGCCGGCGCGGAGCGCGAAGGGTGCCCTGTCGGTGCACCCCTCGACAGGGACTCCCACACCCGTCCGCAAGCGGGTTCACTCGATGTCGAGGCGGCACGAGCACGCCGCCACACCCCAGCACGAACCACGAACGACGAAGAGGAGCCCAGCGCCATGCGCCAGGTAGTCATGCACGCACCCGGGGACGTACGCGTCGAGGACCGCGAGGACCCCACGATCATCGAGCCCACCGACGCCATCATCCGCCTGTCCGCGACGTGCATCTGCGGCAGCGACCTGTGGCCCTACCGCGGTGCCGAGCCGGTCGAGCACCAGGTGATGGGCCACGAGTACGTCGGCGTGGTCGAGCAGGTCGGTGACGAGGTCCGCACCATCAAGGTCGGAGACTTCGTCGTCGGCTCGTTCTGGGCCTCCGACAACACCTGCGAGATCTGCCGGGCCGGCTACCAGGCCTACTGCACCCACCGCGTCCTCATGGGCACCCTGGGCACCCAGTCCGAGCTGGCCCGCATCCCCCTCGCCGACGGCACCCTCGTCGCCACGCCCGGCATGCCCGACGCCGACCTGATCCCCTCGCTCATGGCGGCCTCCGACGTGCTCGGCACCGGCTGGTTCGCCGCCGTCGCCGCCGAGGCGGGACCCGGCAAGACCGTCGCCGTCGTCGGCGACGGCGCGGTCGGCCTGCTCGGCATCCTCGCCGCCAGCCAGCTCGGCGCCGAGCGCATCATCGCCTTCAGCCGCCACGCCGACCGCCAGGCGCTGGCGCGCGAGTTCGGCGCCACCGACATCGTCGAGGAGCGCGGCGAGGACGGCGTCGCAAAGGTCAAGGAGCTCACCGACGGCCTCGGCGCCCACTCCGTCATCGAGGCCGTGGGCACCCAGGAAGCGATGATGCAGGCCATCCACTCGACGCGTCCGGGTGGCCACGTCGGCTTCGTCGGCGTCTCACACGACGTCTCCATCGCCGGTGACGAGCTCTTCATGGCCGGCGTCCACATCCACGGTGGCCCCGCACCCGTACGACGCTTCCTCCCCGAGCTCGTCCAGCTCATCTGGGACCGCACGATCGACCCCGGCAAGGTCTTCGACCTCACCGTCCCGCTCGAGCAGGCCGCCGAGGGCTACCAGGCCATGGACGAGCGCACCGCCACCAAGGTCCTGCTCACCTTCTGAGCCTCCACGCCACTCGGCTGTCCAGCGCGCCGTCTCGGAGTACGGCCGCCTGGGCATGGCCCCCGAAGCCCACCCGACTCCCACACCACTCCCCCGAGAGGTTCCCGATGCACGACGCAGCAGCCCCGACCACGGACCTGACGTCCCGGCCGTCGGCCCTCGCACGCCCCGCCTGCCTGGCCGTCTACGTCCTCGCCGTCGGCACCTTCTTGATGCTGACCACCGAGTTCATCGTCGCCGGCCTCCTCCCCGAGATCGCCGTCGACCTCCACGTCACGTCGCCCGCGCCGGCCTGCTCATCACCGTCTTCGCGATCGGGATGATCGTCGGACGCCCGACATGGCGATGCTGACGCTGCGACTGCCCCGGCGGACGACGCTGACGTTGGCCCTGGCCGTGTTCGCGGTCGGTCACGTCGTCGTCGCCGTCGGCTCGCAGTTCGCGCTCCTCCTCGCGCCCGGTTCCTCACCGCCCTGGCCACCGGGGCGTTCTGGGCGGTCGCGGCCGTCGTCGCCAGCCGCGCCGCGGGACCGGGAGCAGCATCGCGCGCCGTCGGCGTCGTCCGGGCGGCGGCTCCCTGCCACCGTCATCGGGGTGCCGCTCGGCGCCCTCGCCGGACAACTGATCGGCTGGCGCGGAACGTTCTGGGCACTCGCTCTGCTCGCGGTCGCCGCTGTGCCACTCATCGCCCGCCACGTCACTGACGACAGCGATGACGTTCCGGCGTGAATACCGCACCCGGCTCAGCCGCCCTGTCGCGCTGGCAGGCCGACTCTGGCTGGTGCTGGCCGCGTGCGCCACCACCACCGGTGGCGTGCTGGCGGCGTACTCCTTCATCACCCCGCTGCTCACCGACAGGACCGGCATCTCCGCGAACCTGGTGCCGCTGGTGCTGGCCGGGTTCGGTGTTCAGGTCAGCTGGTGGGGTCCCTCATCGGTGGGCGCCTCGGTGACACCCGCCCCCACACCGCCACCATCGTCGCCCCGGCCGTCACCACGCTCGTGCTGCTGGCCCTCTGCCTGGTCTCCCAGGCGGCAGTGCCCACCACCGTCCTCATCGTGCTGATGGGCTTCTTCGGCCTCGGCGCCAACCCCATCCTCATCTCCCTGGCCGTCCGGTACGCCGACCACGCCCCCACTCTTGGGTCCTCGCTGGCCGTGGCCGCGTTCAACTTCGGCACCGCGGTGGCGTCCTGGGTCGGAGCCCTCGCCCTCGAGTCGAGCCTGGGAGCTGTCGGACCGGTAGCGGTCGGGACCGTCGTGTCCGCCCTCACCCTCGTCCCCGCCACCGCGCTCGCCGTCTCCGTACGACGCCACCAACGCGCCGCCGACCAGCACCGGCTCACGTCGACCGCACCCGTGCACGCCAGCCCGTCCGACGCGCTGTCCGACGACCAGCTCGCTGTTGCGTGCTCCACCAGCTGACGAACCAGGTCCGACGACGACCCCCAGCCCCAAGCCCCTCGACGCCATGGCGTTCGGCGGCGGGCCTCGAGCGCCGGCGCGGTCAGGCTCTGGTCCTAGAGGTCCTGCCATGTTGCCGCGGGCGGGTCTAGCGTGAATTCCGATCCCATTGACACACCGCTGCGGATCGCGGCGACACGTGGCGACCTCGGGCCCACTCGTCTGGGACCAGTGAAACGACGAGGCGAGGATTTGTTTCATGGACACGAATGCGCTGACGGCCCTGCGCGAGAACGTTCGGGGAACCGTGACCACCGCGGAGGACGCCGAGTACGACGAGGCGCGCCGCGTGTACAACGCCATGATCGACCGGCGGCCTGCGCTTCATCGTGCGCCCGGCCAACGCCGGGACGTCATGACGGCCGTGCGATTCGCGCCGAAACGACCTGACCTCGCCGTACGGGGAGGCGGCGCACAGCGTGCCGGGATTCGGCACGTGCGACGACGGCTGGTCATCGACCTGTCCGGCATGCGGGCGTCCGCGTGGACCCGGCGAGCCAACCGCCCGGGTCGAGGGCGGGGCCACCTGGGGCGACTTCAACGCCGCGGCACCCGTTCGGCCTCGCCACCACCGGCGGCATCATCTCGACGACCGGCGTCGGCGGGCTGACGCTGGGCGGCGGCATCGGTCACCTCGCGCGGGGCCTCGGGCTGTCGTGCGACAACCTCCTCTCGGCCGACGTGGTGACCGCCGACGGCAGCTTCCACGTCGCGAGCGAGAACGAGAACGACGACCTCTTCTGGGCGCTCCGCGGCGGCGGCGGCAACTTCGGCGTGGTCACGTCGTTCGAGTTCCGGCTCAGCCCGATCAAGGACATCTACGGCGGGCCGATGTTCTTCGAGCTCGACCAGGCCGGCGACCTGTTGCGGTTCTACCGCGAGTTCATCGCCGACGCACCCGAGGAGCTCGGCTGCTTCCCGGCGTACCAGATCGCGCCTCCGCTGCCGTTCATCCCGGAGGACCGCCACGGCGAACCGTTCATCGTGATGGTGACCTGCTGGGCCGGGACCTCGATGCGGGAGAGAAGGCGCTCCAGCCGATCCGCGACGTGGCGCCCATGGTTGCCGAGGTCGTCGGCGTGATGCCGTACCCGGCGCTCAACAGTGCGTTCGACGCCCTCGTCCCGCCCGGGCTCCAGCACTACTGGAAGGCGAACTTCGTCACCGAGCTCACCGACGACGCGATCGCGGCCCACCTCGAGCACGGCCCGAAGGTGCCCGTCGTCAACTCCACGATGCACATCTACCCGATCAACGGCGCCGGCCACCGGGTCGCGCCCGACGCGACGGCGTTCGCCTACCGCGACGCCACCTTCGCGACGGTGATCGCCGGCATGTGGCCCGACCCGGCGGACAACGAGGCGAACACCGCGTGGGTGAAGGACTACTACGACGCGACCGCGCCGCACTCGGAGGACGGCGGCTACGTCAACTTCATGGCGGAGGACGACCAGGGCCGGATCCGGGCGAACTACAAGGGCAACTACGACCGGCTGGCGGAGATCAAGCGTCGCTACGACCCGGACAACCTGTTCCGGCACAACCAGAACATCCAGCCGGCTGACTCCGGGTCGCGCGTCAGGACGCGCCCACCCGCCCTGCCCGGTCGGCGTCGGTGATCGGCGTGATCCAGGACTGGTGGGTCGTGCTGTTCTTCGTGATCGCGAGCAGCTCGTCCATGTGCGGCTCGAGGCCGGTGACCTTGTCGAGCGGGACGCCGACGATGAGCTGGAAGCCGAGGCCGCGCCACGCCTGGACGGCGCGACCGGCGAACTCCGAGTCGGCCTTCACGAAGCCCTCGTCGAGGAACACCGGGGCGAACCGCGGCCGCGACCGCATCTCGTCGCCGAGCCGGAAGCGGAGCGCGGAGCCGACGATGAACGCGACCAGCTCCTGGCTCTCGCCGCCGCTCTTCTCCCCCAGCGTCCGGTACGTCGCGCGCAGCTCGCCGGTGGTGTGGTCGTAGCGCTCGGCGCTGATCTCCACGTGGCGGCGTACGTCGAGCAGGCGGTCGCGGTCGGTGAGCGACGTCGCCGCGTCGCCGACCTGGCTGGGCCTGCGCAGCTGCTGCATGAAGCGGCTGAGCTCGGCGAACCGCTTCTCCAGGGCCTCCTCGTCCAGCTCGGTCGTGGAGCCGGACGACAGCGTGCGCAGGTCCTTCATGAACGTCTGGACGTGGGCGGGCGACAGCCGCCGCAGCCGGATCCGCAGCCGGTCACCCGACGCCCCGAACTCCAGGCGTCGCAGGATCGCGTTGATCGGCTCGAGCCGGTCCTCGATCTCCTCGACGGAGGCGGCCATCGCGCCGACGAGCGGGACCAGGTCCTGGCCGCTCCACTCCGTGAGCCGGCGCCGCCACTCGGCCCGCCGGGCGGCGAGCCCCTCGCCGCGGATGTCGTCGAGGATGCGGGCGTAGTCCGGGTAGGAGTCCGCGGTCGCGCCGAGGTTCGGCGAGTCCCACTGGAACTTGTAGACGCGGAAGACCTGGGCGAGGTCGTCGTCGACCCGGCGGACCTCGGCCTCGGCGTCGCCGACCGCGGTGCGCAGCCGCTCGGCGAGCCGCTGCGACGTCTCGGCGAACCGGTCGAGGTCGTCGGGGTCCGCGGGCGCCGCGGCGGCGGCGAAGTCCGCCGCGAGGGCGGCCTCCTGCTCCGGGGTGAGCACGACCCGGCCGGCGTCCTCCATCGCCTGGAGCCGGTCCTTGACGTCGTCCTCGGCGTCGACGAGGTCGCCGTGCGCGGCGTTGAGCTCGCGCTGCCGCTGCTCCACGGCGTACCGCGCCCGTCGCGTCTCCTCCAGCCGCGCGGTGAGGTCGGCGATCTGCGCGTCCAGCGCCTGGAGCCCGTCGTCGGACTCGAGGATCTCGGTGCGCCGACGCTCGAGGTCGGCGATGCGCCGGTCGCTGCCGTCGACGTCGAAGTCGTCGAAGCGCGCGGTCACCACCGCGTCGTACGACGTCCGCTGCTGCTCGAGCACCCGGGACCGCCGGTCGAGCTCGGCGACCTCGGCGCCGACGCCGTCGAGCCGCTCCTCGAGGTCGGCGAGCTCGGCGTCGACCTCGGCGATCGCGTCGGCGTTGGAGAAGCCGATGATGCTGCGGGTGTCGTTGCGCCCGTGGGCGCCGCGCCGGCCGTTGCGGGTCTGGCCGGCGAGCGTGACCCGCAGATCTGACTCTGGGGCGGGCCGGCGAGGCCGTCGGCGGACTCGACGCACAGCGCGTTGCGCGACGCCTCGCCGACGTGGGCCTGCACCCAGCCGGTGAACGGCGAGTCCTTGAAGACCAGCTTGCCCGCGACCCGCTCGGGGTCGGCCGGGCCGAGGTCGGGCAGGTCGAGCTCGACGCCCTCGAAGATCAGCCGGCCGCGGAGCCGCAGCCCGTCGATCGCGGCGGAGAAGTCCTCCAGCCGGTCGAGCGGCACGAGCATCATCCGGGCGCTCGCGCCGAGCACGGTCTCGATCGCCGTGCGCCACCGCGCCTCGTCGGGCGCGACGTCGATCAGCTCGGCGACGAACGGCAGCTCGTCGACGCTCATGCCGCTCGCCTGGGCGACCTCGGCACGCAGCTCGTCCATCCGGGCAGGCACCCGGCCGGCGCGACTCTCGAGCGACGCCCGCTCGCGGCGCAGCTCGGCCTGGCGCTGGCTGAGCGGGAACTGCTCGCGGAGCACCGCGTCGCGCTCGCGCCGGATCCGCTCCTGCTCGCGCTGGAAGCCGGCCAGCCACTGCTGGGCGTGCATCTGCAGCACGGCGAACGACTCGCTGGACAGCAGCGCCGGCCTCGACGTCGGGCGCCTGCGGCGTCGGTGGCGTCGATGAGCGGCAGCAGCCGCCCCTGCAGGACCTCCCGGCGCCCGAGCCGGTCCTCGCGGACGACCTGCTCCTGCTCCAGCGACAGCGCGAGCGACTGGAGCGTCGACCCGCCGGCCGCGCGGTGCGACTCCTTGGCCGCCTCGAGGTCGGCCAGGTAGGTGCGCTCCGCGGAGGTCGTCGTGCCGAGCTCGTCGGCGGCCGCCGCGCGGTCGGCGCGGTTGTCGACCACGGCGGACTCGATCAGGCGCAGGTGGGTGCGCAGCAGCCACATCCGCAGCGGGGTGTCGCCGTCGAGCGTCACGCCGTAGGAGTCGAGCTCCGCGAGCCGCCGGGTGGCCGCCACCTTGCGGTCGTGGAGGTCGGCGATCGGCGCCAGCAGCTCGAGCTTCTGCTCCTCGGTGCGCATCGCGGAGTGCGCGGTGTCGAGGTCGTCGAAGTGCTCGATCGCGCGGTCCGCGGCGGCGAACGTCGTGGGCCGCTCGAGCACCATGTCCTTGTAGAGCTCGTCGACGCTGCGGACCTGGTTGCCCGCCTGGATCCGGGCGAGCAGCCGCAGCGCCTTCGCGCCGTCGCCGTTGGCGCCGATGCCGAGCCGCGCGTGCAGGACCGCGGCGAACTCGGCGTAGGTCCGGTGCACCCGGATGCCGGGGAACAGCTTCTTCAGCGTGTTCGGCGTGGAAGCGCTCCGGCACGGCGACCTCGAGCGTGTCGAGCGCGCAGCGCGCCCGTCCTGGGTCGCCAGCTGCATCTGGACGTCGGCCGAGCGGGTCGCGCGCCGCGGCACGTAGTAGGTGCGCAGCGCGGTGAACCGGCCGCCCTGGTCGTTGACGAACGTCATCGCGATCGCGCCCCACGTGTCGGCGCCCTTGCCGCGCAGCAGCTTCTCGACCGGCCGGCCGGTGCGCGGGTCGTCGACGACGTCGACCGCACCGCGCAGGTAGGACAGCAGGTTGCGCTGGCCCGCGCCGCGGGCGCGACCGGCGACGGCGTCGTTGGACGCGCCGTTGAACTTGGTGTCCGACGGCATCATCAGCGCCGTGTAGGCGTCGAGGATGGTGCTCTTGCCGACGCCGGAGGCGCCGGAGATCATCGTCGCGTCGCCGCGCAGGGCACGACGGTCAGGCCGTCGAAGCCGCCCCAGTTGACCAGCTGGAGCAGCGCCGCGCGCCACTGCATGGTGTCGTCGGCCGGGCGTGGCGACGTCGCTCCGCTCGAAGAGTCCGTCGGCCGGGCATCTGCTCGATCTCGTCGATCGACATGCTCACTCCTCCCGCCTGTCAGCGACCCGTGTCGCGCCGGCGTCGTCGTCGAACAGGTCGGCGTCGTCGTCGGCTCCCGGACGGTACCTCGGTCGCCGTTGGCGCGCGACCAGCGCCTCGAGCAGCTCCTGCAGCAGCTCGAGCGGGATCAGCGACTCGACGGCCTCGCTGATCTCGAAGCGCTCCTCGGTGCCGGTCCCGATCAGCAGGCCGGCCTTGACGATGCCGGCCACCGCGTTGCGCGCCCGCTTCTCGTCGCCTGCGACGTCGGTCGCGTGCGACGGGCGGAAGCTCGCGACGTAGCCGACGATGTCCTCGCGGTCGACGAAGACCCGTGCGTCGCCGCCGGCGACCCGGCGCGCAGCCGGTCGCGCAGGTGGACCAGCACGAGCGTCTCCTCGCGCGACCACGCGGCGTCGTAGAGCATCGTCGGGAAGCGGCCGCCGGTCTCGGAGCTCGCCTGGCGCTTCCACGCGACCTCGCGCTCGCGGTCGACCTGCAGGTCGAGGAAGAGGTCGTTGAGCCGCGAGCGGAGCAGGCGCTCGTGCTCGACGAGCACCGCGCCAGTCGCGCGGGTGCGTGCGGGCGCTGATGAACCGCTGCTTGAGCAGCGTGACCAGCGCGCGGCGCTGGGCGTACTCCAGGCCGCCCTCGTCGCCCTCGAACAGCGAGACGGAGTCGCTCGTCGAGGATCTCGTCGTCGACCGAGCTCGACGTCGCGACGTCGAGTCGGAGCTCGCGTCGGGCTGGCGTCGAGGTCTCGGCCGAGGTCGGCGTCGAGCTCATGCGTCGATCTCGCGTCGTGCGGTGACGCTCTGCTCGGGTCTCCGCGCTCGGTGTCCTGGTCTCGCGCAGGTCGGGTCGGCAGCGGGGTGCGGGGACGGCGAAGGTCGACGGCTGCTCCGTCGGGGCGTACGGCGTCGTAGGGCTCGTGGTCTCCTCGGCGCGCCGCGCCGGCGGCGAGGTGGAGCAGGCCGAAGATCTCGACCGGCCGGCGCAGCGACGGCTCGAGGCCGTCGAAGAGCGCGCCGAGCGAGTCGGCCGGGTGCAGCGAGGTCAGCGCCGCGTCGAGGCGCTCGCGCAGCGTCGCCAGCTTCGGGCCGCCCTGGGCGACCAGGTCGGCGAGCGAGACCGGGGCGCGAGGTCGCGTCGGCGTGCGTGATCCGCTCGCGGGAGCACGTCGTCGGCCGGGTCGTGGAACCGCTCGCGCAGGTGGTCGACGTCGGCCCGCGCGCGGCAGGAGCGGGACGTCGTGGGACGCGCGCGGCCCGGTGGTCGCGATCCACGTCATCAGCTCGGCCTCGACCTGGCGCAGCGTCTGCTCGAGCTCACGGTCGCGGGCGGCGTCGTGGGAGACGATGTACTCCTTCAGCGTCGCCGTGACCCGCGACCGCTGGGCGAGCACCGGTCGAGGCCGTCGCGCACCAGGCGGACGGTGCCGCGCAGCTCGGCGCGGTCGGGCGTCGCTGAGGATCCGGTCGGACAGCGGGTGCTCGAGCAGCGTCGGTGAGGTCCTCGCGCAGCTGGGTGACCAGCGCGTCGTCGCGCAGCAGCGCGAACGCGCCCTCGAACGCCCGGCCCTCGTGGGTCGCCGGTCATCAGCGCGTCGGCGCGGGACAGGTAGTCGTCGATCGACCTCACCGGCCGGGACGGTCCTCGGCCCGGAACGCGGCAGGATCTCGGCGCGGATCGTGGCGAACCGCTCCTCCACCCGGGCGAAGTCGCTGGGCAGCGCGGAGATCAGCGACAGCAGCTCGGTGAACCCCTCGAGCATGTAGTCCTCGGTCGCCCCGTCGAGGTCGCCGCCGTCGACGAGCCGGTCGCGCTCGGCCTGCAGCCGGGCGATCTCCTCGTTGAGGATCGTCACCCGCGCGGTCCGGTCGGGGTTGGCCTCGGAGTTGAAGCGGCGGACGGTGCCGAGGATCGTCGCGATCCGGTGCTCGCTGAGCGTGGCGCGGTCGCGGGCGAGGTTCTTCACCAGCTCCAGCGCCTGCTGGGCGTGCGAGGTCAGCGCGTAGACCTCGTTGCCCTGCTCGTCGAGCGAGCGCACCAGCCACTGCCCGCGCATCCACCGCTGACAGATCTCGCGGCCGGTGCCGGTCGGGACGTCCTGCTCCCCGGCCGCCGCATCTGGGCGAGGTGCTCCTCGACCTGCGTGTGCAGCCGGGCCGTCGGGATCGGGGTGTTGTAGCGCCGAAGGCCGTGCGGAAGATCGTGATCACCACCGGCGCCTGCCGCTGGTGCAGCAGCGTCAGCGTCGGCTGCGCGAACGCGCCCTTCACGCGCGCGAGCTCGCCCGCGATCTCGCTCACTGCCCGGTCCTCCCCTGATCTTGTCCCCCGTGGTCGGTGCGAAAGCATGACAAAGGGCGCCGACGGCTGTGGGCGGGCCGGTGGTCAGGCCAACGATCTCGCCGCCTCGCGCGGCCGAACCGCTGCAGGTGGTCGGCGACCACCTGGGCCGAGAGGTCCACGTCCAGGCTACCGTCGGCGGGCACGCTCGCCTCGATCCTCAAGGGCACCCTCGACGGGCCGGAGGACCACGGTCGCTGCGGCCATGACGAGCGTGCGCGTGTCCCTGTCCTCGGTGATGGTCGCCTTCGCCGACGAGTGCCCGGCCAGCTGTTCGCGTAGCGCTGGGGATGGTCGAGTGGTCATGGTGTTCGGCGCATGGTCGATGCCCGCCGAGCCAGCACGTAACCAGCGAAGCGTGGCGGACAGCCTGGTCGGGGGGCAGGTACCTGCTGAGCGATGCTGGAGCGAACGACGCGCAGCCGTGGCCGAGCGATGGGAGCTCGGCCGGCGTCGGGGTGAAGTCGCCCTGGGCGACGCGGCCAGATCATGACCGATGCCGGTCTGGCTGGGCCGCTGCTGCGCAGGAGGCCGTCGCGCCTGGACAGGTTCTCGATGATCGTGCCGACCAGGGCGTCCGCCACGAGCACTCGACCCCGTCGACCTGCTCGAGGAGGGACGTCCTCCGGTGCGTCGCTGTGTCGTGCAGCGCGAGCCGACTGGCGCGGTTGGTAACGCCATGTCGGAGGAGTCGACGCCGTGGGCCTTGCCGTCGGTCAGGGTGACCTGAGGTTGATCGTTCGGCAGCTGTTCGCGACCCGCTTGAACCTGCGACTGGAGCCCCTTCTCGACCGAGGGGACGAACTGCTGGTGGACCGGCCTCCGACTATACAATCGACGAACTCGAACCGTACCGCCCTGCTGGTAGCGGCTCGACCTCGATGTCACACGGCGTACTGCCCGGCGCCCGGATCTGCTCTGCCTCGACGTGCCGACCCGCGGCCGGTGGCGGCGAGACGAACGCTCAATGCATCGCGACTGGACCTCGACCCCGACGAATTACCACGCCGAGCGGCTGGGCGAGCTGGTCCAGCAGCACGGACGCCAGCCTCCCCCATCGTCCACAGCACGACCTGGTGGTTCTCGTCGGCCTGCTCCACGCGCAGGGCGGGGTCCGGGCGGCGAGCCGGAGTTCGCCGGCGGCTGGCGCTCGGCGCCCTCGGTTGGAACCTCGATCGCCACCGGCAGCGGGGTCGGGCCCCGCCAGGGCTCCAGCACGAGCGGCGTCTCGACGTCGCCAGGTGTCGCTGGTCTCGGCCCGGCTGAGCGCCCGATGGCACAGACATCGCCGGCGACCATGCCGGGGCGGACGCTGCGAGACTTGCCGAGGGGGACGGAGAGGGATCCGATCCGCTGGTCCTCGTCGTGGTCCGGGCCGGGCTGGTAGTCGGGGGCTCGTCCCATGCGCCAGCACCGAGCCGGTGCCGGAACACGTGCACCGTGGCGTCAGTAGTACGGGCCCCAGAGACGTGGACCAGGCTGAACGTGCCGAGGTACGGGTCGGTGGCGTCTTGATGACCTCTGCGACCAGGGGACCGGAAGGGTCGCACGCGATCTCCGGCCAGGTCGACCCGCCGGCGTCCGACCTTCGGCATCCGGCGCTCAGCGGTGAGGGGAACGCGGAAACCATGAGGTCGAAGCTTCACCGACTGTCCACGCCGCTGTCGAGTCGACCGGGACGACGGGGTGCAGCGAGCCGGGCGACCGCGACCTCCAGGTCCGTGAGGAGCAGCCCGGCGTCGATCTCCTCGCCGCCGACGTAGCGCTCGATCAGCGTCTCGTCCTCGGACTCCTCGATCATGCCTTCGACGAGCGCATCGCGATGCCGCGTCGTGGCCGTGATCCCCCGTGATCAGGCCGACGAGACGCCCGCCCTCCTGGAGGTAGACGGGCACGACCCGCTCGCCGAAGGCTCCGCGCGCCTGCGCGACGACGCCGTCGACGTCGGCCGGGGCGTGGTCGACCTTGGTGACGACGACGATCCGCCATCGCCACGTCGGCGCACTCACGCCAGAGACGTCCGGGTCTGCCCGTCGACCCCCTCGTTCGCGGCGACGACGAAGAGCGCGCAGTCCGCAGCGCGGAGGCCTGCTCGCGCCTCCCCCACGAAGTCGACGTACCCGGGGGCGTCGAGCAATTGACCTTCACGCCGTCGTGCACCAACGGCGCGAGGGCGAAGCCGACGGAGCGTCGTTGCCGTGCTCGACCTCCTCGAAGTCGCACACGGTCGGTGCCGTCCTCGGTGCTGCCGGCCCTTTCAGCACCCCGGCCGTCACCAGCAGCCGCTCGACGAGGGTGGTCTTCCCGGCACCCGCCGCGCCCACGACCAGGACGTTGCGGATCCGCCTCCGGCGCGATCGCGACCGGAGCGTGCGCCAGGCCGGCAGCACCGCCGGAATCTCTGCTCACCGTGGCGGCTCCTGCCGCTGTTCCGACGGTCCGAGAATGGTCAGCCACCTGTTCGCCCGATTGGTCCCGCGAGGCAAGGGCGAGCTGGTGCTGTCGAGTCCGGGCGCGCAGTCAGCGATCCGGGGCCTGGGCCGCAAGGCGTACGCCGGCGTTGGGAGCGCCGTAGCCGTCGTAGCCGTCCACGCGCTGCACCACCTCGAAGAACACCCCACCGACCGTGGCGGTGTAGAAGTGCGTGAAGGTCGCCCGCCCCGTCCCGGTCGTGCAGGAGGCCGAGCTCTGCCATCTCCCGGACCTCGGCCTCGGAGAGGTCGAACCGGGCGACGAGGTCGTCGTAGTAGTTCTGCGGGATCGCCAGCGGCACCAGGCCGCGCTCGACCGCCCGCCTGGCGACGGCGGCGACGTCGTCGGTCGAGAACGCCACGTGCTGCGGGAAGCCGCGAGGACGCGTCCCACGTCAGCGGTGCGACGTTGAGGGCGAGCCGCAGGCGCCGGAGGCCGACCGCACGACCTGGCTGCGCACCAGCCCGTGGGGCGAGGGCACCTCCTGGCCGACGTCCACGCGCAGCCCGCAGGACGCTGCTGTAGAAGAGGACCGCCTCGTCGAAGCACTGCCACGGCTCGGCCAGGTTGACGTGGTCGATCCCGGTCAGGAGAGCGGTGTCCGGCGTCCGGCCGCCCTCGAACTCCGGCGTCCACGTGGCCTCGCTCCCGGAGTCCGAGCCGAGGAAGACCTCCGTGCCGTCGGGTGCCCGGAAGGCCGGGAGCTCCTGCTCGGTGGCGAGCGTCCTGCGGTAGACGGTCGGCGCCTGGAGGGCCCGGGCGCGGGCGGCCGACACGGCGGGGTCAGCCACCTGGAACCCGACGGCGGCGAGCGAGGGCGCGCGGTCCCGGGCGTGCTGCTCGTTGCAGACGATCCGCGCCGGCCGTCCGCCCACAGCCGTGCGTCCTTGCTCCGGTGCCGGCCGCGGAAGGTGAGGCCGAGCTGTCCGAGGAGGACGTCGACCTCGCCGGTGTCCTCGGCCGGCACCTCGACGAAGTCGAAGCCGGTCGGCTCGGCGACCGGCGGCAGGGGCCGGCTGCCGACCAGGTCCTCCAGCCAGGTGAGGGACCGGCGCGCCTGGCGCGCGGTCCTCCCGACCTCGGTCTGCCGGAAGACGTCGTTGAACACCTCCAGGGACAGCGGTCCGTCGTACCCCGTCCGCGAGGACGTGCGCTGAGGAACGACCCGAGGTCGAAGGCTCCCTCCCCCGGGAACAGGCGGTGGTGGCGCGACCAGGACAGCACGTCCATGCTCAGCGCCGGAGCGTCCGCGAGCTGCAGGAAGAACACCTTGCGGCCCGGGATCTCCTCGATCGCGGCCGGGTCGTGGCCACGGGAGAGGATGTGGAAGCTGTCGAGGCAGACCCCGACCGCGTCGTGGTCGGCGAGCTCGACGATGCGCCAGGCCCGCCGGTAGTCGTCGACGTAGCGCCCCCAGGCCAACGCCTCGAAGGCGATCCGCACGCCGTGCGCCGGCGGCCGCGTCGCCCAGGCGTCGCAGCTGGCCGGCCGAGCACCGCGTCGTCGTCGATCGTCGCGGTGCCGACGTTGCTGCACACGAGCATGGTCTCGATGCCCAGTCGCTGCATCAGGACGAACTTCGCCCGGGCCCGCCGCAGCACGCGCTCGAACTCGTCCTCGGTGACACCCTCTGCGTCCCGGAACGGCTGGTACAGGTCGAGCGAGAGCCCCAGCCGGTCCGCCAGCGCCACGATCTCCTCCGGGCTCGCCGGTGAGGCGACCAGGTCGGGCTCGAAGATCTCGACCCCGTCGAAGCCGGCCTCGGCAGCGGCACGGAGCTTGTCGGTCAGGGTGCCGCTGAGACAGACCGTCGCGATCGACGTGCGCATCACGTCTCCGCGGGGTTCGAGGGGGTGAGCAGCCGCGCCGGGTTGAGCACCATCAGCGGGTGGACGTGCTCGTCGGTCGCGCCTCCGTCACGCAGCAGGGGAAGGATCCGACGGGAGATGTTCTCGAGGTTCCAGTGCGGCACGTTCGCCGCGCGCCACGACGGCGGCGTGACGCGGCTGAAGTAGGCCGCGTCGTGGGAGAGGACCATCCGGTCTGCGTACCCCTCCCGCAGCAGGGTGAGCACGGTCGCCACGCGTACGTCGTCGGGCAGCACGTGCTCCATCCCGAAGCGGTCCATCCCGATGCTCGCCCCGGCGTCCATCAGCTCGCGCAGGTAGTCCAGGTCCTCGCTGTCGCCGCAGTGCCCGATGACCAGCCGCTCGGGTGCGACGCCGTGCTCCCGGAAGAAGGCGAGCTGCTCGAGCCCGTTGCGCGACGGCGCATGGGTGTGGGTCGTGATGGGGACGCCGGTGCGCCGCTGCGCGGTCGCTGCCGCCTCCATCACCCGGCGTACGTCGGGGGTGATGCCCGAGCGGTCGGTGACGACCTTGAGCATGCCGGCCCGCACACCGGTGCCCGCGACTCCCACCTCGATGTCGCGCAGGAACAGCTCGAGCAGCGGGTCCGGTCCCCCGACCAGGCGGCCCGGGCCGTGCGTCGAGAAGTACGCCGGCAGGACGTCGGCCGCGTAGTAGCCGGTCGAGGCGACCAGGTGCACGCGGACCCGCTCGGCCACCTTCGCGACGCGGGCGACGTCGCGACCGATGCCCAGGACGGTGAGGTCGACGACGGTGCGGACCCCGAGGTCCCACAACCGCTCCAGCCCCTGGACCGCCGTCTCGATCGCGACGTCCTCGTCCCACTCGGGGTGGGGGAGGTCCACGTCCAGCTCGGGGTGGCCCACGAACACGTGCTCGTGGATGAGCGTCGTGCCGAGGTCGTCGGTCGACACCGGCCCCCGGAGGGTCTCCACCGTCCGCTCGGTCACCGTCCTGTCACGCCCCTCGTCACTCGGCCTCGCCGCGGACGCCTTCGTAGACCGCCAGCTGGTCCTCGTCGAAGTTGTCGCGGAGGTAGGCGTCGGCCTGGCTGCGGAAGGCCTCGACGTCGACGTCGTCGACGACCTTCATGTCGCCGCTCTCCTCCCACTCGGCGAGCGTGGCCTCCTCGTCCTCGGCCACGCACTCCGGGACCTGCTCCTCCGCCGCCTCGACCGCGGACGTCAGGGCGTCCTGCTGCTCGGAGCTGAGGCCCGACCACGAGTCGCCCCCGATGATCACCAGGTTGGAGTTCGCCTGGTGGTCCGACATCGAGATGTAGTCCTGGACGTCCTGGAGGCTGCTGGCCGCGATGTTGGTGATCGGGTTCTCCTGCCCGTCGACCGTGCCCTGCTGGAGGGCGAGGAACAGCTCCTCGTAGGCCACCTCGGTCGCGTCGGCGCCCAGCGCCTTGGCGTTCATGAGGAACTGCGGGGAGTTGGGGAAACGCATCCGCAGGCCGTCGAGGTCACCCGGCTCGCGGATCGGCTCGTTGGCGGTGAACTCACGCATGCCGGCAGACCACGCGCCCAGGGTGTGCACGCCGGTCTCCTCCTCGAACCCCTGCAGCAGCTCATCGGCGGCGTCGCTGTCGAAGTAGCGAGCGAGGTGGTCGCTGTCGTCGAAGGCGTACGCCGCGTCGAGCACGGACACCTGCTCGTAGATGGCGCCCAGCGCGGATGCGCCCTGGATGTCCATGTCGATGTCGCCGGAGACCACCGAGGCGATCCGGTCGGCGTCCGCTCCGAGCTGGCTCGAGGAGAAGATCTCGATCGACATCCCGACGTCGGCCTTCTCGACCTCGTCGGCGATGACCTGCGCCCCGCAGCGGTGCTGCGGCTGGTCCTCGGTGTAGCTGTGGGCCAGCTGCAGGGTGGCGTCCCCGCCGGACTCCCCGGACCCGCCGCCTTCGTCTTCGTCGTCCCCACCACAGGCGGCGAGGAACATCGTTAGCGCGACGACGCAGGCTGCGAGGGCCGCGCTCCTTCCCTTCGTGCGAGGTGCCATCATCGATTCCCTTTCTCAGTGGTGGTCCGAGAGCGGCTCGTCTCGGTCGCGACGAGCTCGTCGAAGTCGCGCAGCATCGCGGCGCGGTCGGCGGGCCGGCCGGTGATCAGCTCGAAGGCGTCGGCGGCCTGGTGCACGGCCATCCCGGCGCCCGTCAGGACGGTGCACCCGGCCGCCGCGGCGGCGTCCAGGAGAGGTGTGTGGAGCGGCCGGTAGACGATGTCAGCCACCCACAGCGAAGGCCGGAGCACCTCGTCCGGGACCGGCGACCCGGGGTGGGCGGCCATGCCCATGGGGCTGGCGTTGACCAGACCCGTGGCCATGCCCACGGCCGCCCGCAGCCATCCCTCGGTCGGCTGCACGATCTCGATGTCGGTCGGGCGGTCGTCCAGCGAGACCGCGAGCCGGGCAGCACGTTCGTGGTCGAGGTCCACGACGAGGAGTCGGCGTACGCCCAGGTCGACGAGCGCGTGTGCCACCGCAGTGCCGGCCCCGCCCGCGCCGAGCAGCACCACGCGGTCGCGGTCGACGTCCGGCAGCCCGTCGGTGAAGGACCGCTTGAACCCGGTGACGTCGGTGTTGTGCCCGGTCGTCCGTCCGTCGCGGATGATGATCGTGTTGAGCGCGCCGATCGCCTGGACCGCGGGGGCCGTCTCGTCGACGAGCGGCACCATCGCCTGCTTCACCGGGTGGGTGATGTTGAGGCCGTCGTAGCCCAGCTCGATCGCGGCGCCGAGGAGGTGCTCGAGGTGAGCGGCGTCCACCACTCCGCCGGCCTGCTCGATGACCTTGTAGACGTAGCGCAGACCCTGGCGCTCGGCCTCCCGCTCGTGCATCTCGGGCGTCAGCGACGGTCCGACGCCCTGCCCGATGAGGCCGGCGAGCCACGAACGCCGGTCCGGCGCGCTCACAGGCCCAGCTTCTCGGGCAGGTAGAGGATCACGTCCGGCCAGAAGATGATCCCGAAGCAGAGGAGCGTCAGCGGCACGAGGAAGGGCAGCGAGCCCCAGAAGACCTCCGCCATCCTGGCCTTGGTGATGGCCTGCAGGACGAAGATGACCGTGCCCACCGGCGGCGTCAGCAGCCCGATCATCTGCGACAGGATCATCAGCACGCCGAGCGCGATCGGGTCCACGTCGTACTGCGCCGCGATCGGCAGCAGGATGGGGACGGTCAGCGTGAGCACGGCGATCGCGTCGAGTGCCGTGCCCAGCACCATCGACAACGCGAAGACCAGGAGGAGGAACACGGTGGCGTCGCTCGTCAGGCCGAGCATCCACTGGGAGATCTCCTGGGGGACCCGTTCGCGGGCGAGGACGTAGCCCAGCAGGTTGGCCGACGCGACGATCAGCATGATGCTGCCGGTGGTGAGCGCGGCCTCGATGAACACCTTCGGCAGGTCACGCAGGTGCAGGGTGCGGAGGGCGAACCCGAGGATGAGCATGTAGAGGGCACCGACGGCCGCCGCCTCGGTGGGCGTGACGAATCCTCCGAGGATCCCGCCGAGGATGATCACCGGCGCACCGAGCGGCGCGATCACGCGACGGCCGGTGGTCGCCACCCGGCTCCAGCTGAACTCGGTCCTCGGCAGGTCGGGCATCCGCCGCACCCACAGGAACACCACGATGCACAGGCCGATGGCCATCAGGAGGGCCGGCACCACCGAGGCTGCGAAGAGCGCCCCGGTCGAGATGCCGGCCAGGCCGGCGTAGATGACTGCCGGGATGCTCGGCGGCATCACCGGGGCGATCAGGGAGGACGAGCCCACGACCCCGAGCGCGAACGGACGCGAGTAGCCGGCGCGCAGCATGGCCGGGATCTCGACCTTGCCGAGCGCGGCCGCGTCCGCCACCGCGGAGCCGCTCATCCACGAGAAGCCGAGGCTGACACCGACGCTGACGTAGCCGAGGCTGCCGCGCACCCGGCCGAGCAGCGCGAGTGCGAAGTCGAAGAGCCGGTCGGCGATGCCCGCCTTGTTGGCGATCGAGCCGAGAAGGATGAAGAGCGGCACCGCGAGGAGCGGGAAGCTCGCCGTCGAGTTGGACACCAGCCTCAGGGCCAGGCCCACGGACTGGTCGCTCGTCATCATGTAGAGGAAGCAGGGGCCGAAGAACGCGAACGCGACCGGGACGCGGATCACCAGCAGCGCGGCGATCAAGAGGCAGAGGACGAGGACGCTCATGCCGTGGGCATCTCGTGGGTCGCCAGGTCGTCGTACGTCGGTTCGGGAACGCCGTGCACGGCGTAGTCCACGGCGGCGATCAGCGAGCGGACCACCACGCTGACGAAGCCGATCATCGAGATGCCGTAGAGCCAGGACATCGGCATCCGCATCGCCGGCGACTTGAGCATGTCCTGGGTCTGCACGAGCTCCCACGCCTCCGCGCACAGGACGACACCGATCAGCGCGACGACGAGGCAGGAGACGACGCGGACGACCCGCCGCACGAGGTCGCCCGGGACGAGGTCGATCATCTCGATGGAGATGTGGGAGTCGTTGGTGACCAGGACGCCGGCGAGGACGAAGGTGAGCCAGACCAGGCAGAACCTGGCGAGCTCCCCGCTCCACGGCCATCCGTCGATCGGGAGGTAGCGCTGCGCCGCCTGGACCAGCACCAGGCCGAAGATCAGCACCAGCGCGGCGACACCGATCGTCAGCTCCACGGCGGTCAGCACCCGTGCCACTCGCCTCAGCCACGCCGGCATGCGCCGGTCGCCTCGGCCGTCCTTGGTGATGGTCGTCACAGCGGCGAAGTTACGGAGTGCGGCAAACATGCGGCAAGGGGTTGCCATCGAGTTGCCACGTACGTTGTCCTGTCCTCGTGGCCCGACCCACCATCTACGACGTCGCGACCGCTGCGGGCGTCGCCACCTCGACCGTCTCGCGCGCCTTCACCAACCCCGGGAGGGTCTCGACCGAGACCCGTGAACGGGTGCTGGCCAGCGCGGCCGAGCTCGGCTACCGGCCCAACCCTCATGCACGGGCGCTGCTGTCAGGCCGCCACCACACCGTGGCCATGGTGGTCTCTGACATCACCAACCCGCACTACTTCGAGCTGATCCGGGGCGCCGAGATGCGGGCCCGCATGTCGGAGTACACGCTGCTCCTCGTGAACGCGGAGGAGTCGCCGCGGATGGAGTGGGAGCAGATCCAGCGACTCGCGCCGGCCGTCGACGGATTCCTCCTCGCAGCGAGCCGGCTGCCGGACGAGAACCTGAGGCAGATCGCGGACCAGCGTCCAGTGGTCCTCATGAGCCGGGAGGTGCCCGGGCTCGCCAGCGTCGTGCTGGACCACGTCGAGGGGTGCCGGCAGATCGTCGCCCACCTCTCCTCGCTGGGCCACCGCGAGCTCGTCTACCTCGCCGGACCACGCAACTCCTGGATGGCTGCCACCCGCTGGGCTGCCCTGAAGGAGGCGGCTGAGGGAGCCGGAACCACCGCTCGCCGGATCGGACCGTTCACCCCGAAGGTCAGCCAGGGCGGGGCAGCCGCGGACGGCGCCCTGAACGACGGCGCGTCGGCGATCGTCGCCCACAACGACCTGCTCGCGATCGGCGTCATCCAGCGCCTCACGCAACGGGGCCTACGAGTGCCCGCCGACGTCAGCGTCGTGGGGTTCGACAACATCTTCGCCGCCGACGTGTGCACCCCCGGGCTCACCACGCTCGGCGGCGCCCACGTGGACCTCGGGCGGGTCGCCGTCGAGCTGCTGCTCACCGCCGACACCCGGGCGAACGACGACCAACCGTCCGTCGTCCTGCCCACCGAGCTCGTGCTGCGCGGGTCCACCGGGGCCGCGTAGGAGGTGCCGGTCGTCGCCGGGCCTCAGTCGTCGTCGCGCCCGCCTGCGAACACCTCGCGGGCGATCCGGAACGCGGTGTTCGCGTCCGGCACGCCGCAATAGATCGCGCTCTGCAGCAGGGTCTCGCCGATCTCCTCCACCGTCACCCCGTTGCGGCGTGCGGCGCGCAGGTGCATCGCCAGCTCCTCGTGGTGACCCCTGGCGACGAGCGCGGTGATCGTGATCAGCGAGCGCGTGCGCCGGTCGAGGCCGGGACGCGTCCACACCGTGCCCCAGGCGTACTCCGTGATCATGGTCTGGAAGTCGCGGTCCAGGTCGGTGATCCGGTCGGTCGCGCGGTCGACGTGCTCGTCGCCGAGCACCTCGCGGCGCACGGCCATGCCGTCGTCGTACTTCGTCATGCCACCTCCAGGTGGGATCGGGTGTGGGTCAGCGGGCCGCTTCGGCAGCAGCGAGGTTGTCGGCCATCCGGTCCGGGTGCACCTGCAGCCCGGCGATCAGGTCTGCGGTCTGGCTCGTGGCGACGGCGGTACGCCGGACCAGCAGGCGCAGCGTGTCCCACTCGGCGTGCCACGCACCGTCGGCGCGCTCGTCGACCTGGTCGGCGGCACACAGGTGCAGGGTCGCGAGCAGCTGGGGCGCGGTCAGGGCGGCCCGCCGGACGAGCACGGACAGGACCGGGTTGGCCTTGTGCGGCATGGACGACGACCCGCCGCCGGGACTCCGGCGACCTCGCCGATCTCGGGTCGCGACAGCTCGAGCACGTCGCGCGCGATCCGTGCCGCACGCGTCGGTGGTCGCCGTCAGCGCGTCGGCGATGCGGGTGATCGGCCGGCGGTCGGTGTGCCAGGCCGGTACGTCGTCCAGGCCGAGCCGTCGGTGGCCAGCGGTCGTCCCGCACGGTGCCGACCGGTCCCCCGCACTGTGCCGGGAAGGCCAGCGCGGTCAGGTCGTCGGCGGCGCCTGGACGAGGCCGGAGCGCCACGCCGACGACCTTGTGCCCGAACGTGATCGGCAGCGCCCACTGCGTGAGCGTCCGGCCGATCATCGGCGTCTCCCCGTGCGCGGCCGCGAGCCGGTCGAGCGCCGACTGGCGCGCGGACAGGTGCGTCGCGCACGGCACCCACGGCGTCCCGCAGCATCAGCACCATCGCCGTGTCGAGCACGTCCTGCGACGTGAGCCCGGTGTGCACGTCGACCCCGGGGTTGGCCTCACGCAGCGCGGCGACGAGCGGGATGACCGCGTTGCCGCCGGCCTCCGCATCGAACGGACCGTCCGGGCCCCCGAGGGAGGTCGCCCGCCCAGGCCGACTCGACCGCCACCATTGCCGCCACGAACGCCTCGTCGGTGAACACGTCGCCCGCCCGGCGGTCGCCGGGCCAGAACAGGTCACTCATCGCCGAAGTCGAGGAAGACGGTCTCGTCCTCGCCCTGGAGGCGTACGTCGAAGCGGAAGCCTGACCCGTCGGCGGTGGCCACGAGGGTCGACCGACGGTCCGCGTCGAGCCCGTCGAGGAACGCGTCCGACGTGCCCGGCAGGTAGGCACGCGTGAAGAGCCGGTGGAGCAGCCCGCGCGCGAAGACGGTGATCGCGAAGAACGGCGCCGACTCCCCCGGCACCAGGGTGGTGAAGGAGTAGCGCCCCTCCGCGTCGGTCGCGCTCCGACCGAAGCCGGTGAAGGTCCAGCCGTCGCGGTGCAGCGAGCCCGCCTGCTGCACGACCTCGCCCGGCCGCGTCGGCCTGCCAGAGCTCGAGGATGGCGTCGGGCACCGGCTCGCCCGCGCCGTCGCGGACCGTGCCGTGCAGGCGGACCGCGCCTGGGCGCCCCGCGGCACCAGCTCGCTGTCGCCGTCGTAGGGCAGCGCGTAGTGGAAGAACGGTCCCGACCGTCTGGCCGGGAGTCGGGGCGGGGGTCACGCGTGGTCCTCCTCGGCATGTCCGGTTCGAGCGGGGTGCGGTGCGACCCCGTCAGCACGATGTCCCACCGATAGCCGGTGGCCCACTCGTGCTGCGTCACGTCGTGGTCGTAGGTCGCGACCAGCCGCTTGCGGGCGCGCGGGTCGACGATCGACTGGTAGATCGGGTCGAGGTCGAAGAGCGGGTCGCCCGGGAAGTACATCTGGGTCACCAGCCGCTGGGTGAAGTCGGTGCCGAACAGGGAGAAGTGGATGTGCGCCGGCCGCCAGGCGTTGTGGTGGTTGCGCCACGGGTAGGGGCCGGGCTTGATGGTGGTGAACCGGTAGGTGCCGTCGGCGTCGGTGAGGCAGCGCCCCATCCCGGTGAAGTGCGGGTCGAGCGGCGCCGGGTGCTGGTCGCGCTGGTGGATGTAGCGCCCGCCGGCGTTGGCCTGCCAGACCTCGACGAGCTGGTGGCGTACCGGGCCGCCCGTCGCCGTCGAGGACCCGGCCCGTGACGACCATCCGCTCCCCGATCGGCTCGCCGCCGTGCTGGATCGTCAGGTCCGCCTCGAGCGGGTCGACGTCGCGTTCGCCGAAGCACCGGCGCCCACAGCTCGATCCCCTCGGGGTCGGCCTGCTGGAGATCCTTGGTCGGGTGCCGCAGCAGGCTCGAGCGGTACGGCGGGTAGTCCCGCCGCGGCTGGAGCTCCTCGCCGGGCCCGTCTAGGTCTCGGCGATGCGGACGATCTCCGCCGAGATGCCCTGCATCTCCTGGTCGGTCGCCGGAGCTCGCATGCCGGTCATGCGTCGGCCATCCGGTGTATCCCTCCGCGAGGTAGGTGGACCCGGCCTCGGAGGAGACCAGGCTGGTGAGCTCGCCGCAGCTGGCGGCGCTCGTCGAAGTCGGTGCTCGCCGGCCGGCGCCGGTGGAGCATCGTGGTCATCCAGTAGGAGAAGTGCTGCGCCTTCCACACCCGTGCGAGGGCGCGATCGGTGTAGTCGTCCAGCACGTCGAGGTCGTCCGTGGCCAGGGCCCGCTCGACCACCTCGGCCAGCACGCGGGTGTCGGCCAGGGCGAGGTTGAGCCCCTTGGCGCCGGTCGGCGGCACGGTGTGCGCGGCGTCGCCGGCGAGCAGCAGCCGGCCGCTGCGCATCGGGGTCTGGACGAAGCTGCGGAACGGCAGCACGGTCCGCTCGATGACCGGGCCCTCCTTGCAGCGCGAAGCCGTCGGGGCCGGCCAGCCGGGCCTGCAGCTCGCTCCAGATCCGGTCGTCGGACCAGGCGTTCGCGTCCTCGGTCGGGTCGCACTGGAAGTACATCCGCTGCACGGTCTCGGTGCGCTGGCTGATCAGCGCGAAGCCCGCGGTCCGAGCGCGTGTAGATCAGCTCGGGGGCGCTCGGGGCGCCTCGCACAGGATCCCGAACCAGGCGAACGGATACTCCCGGAGGTAGCGGCGCGTGCCCGGGCACCTGGTCGCGGCAGATGCTGTGGGAGCCGTCGGCGCCGACGACCAGGTCGGCGCTGACCTCGTGACGCGCGCCCGTCGGCGTCGGGTACCTCACCCGGGGCGGGTCCGCCGAGGTCGTGCACCGCGGTGTCGGTCGATCCCGTAGCGCAGGTCGCCGCCGTCGCGCGTGCGGGCGCGGTGGAGGTCGACGAAGACGTCGGTCTGCGGGTAGAGCCACACCGAGGCGCCGACCAGCTCCTCGAAGTCGATGTGGTGGCTCTCGCCGCCGAAGCGCAGGTAGATGCCGCCGTGCCGGTCGCCGTCGGTGAGCACCCGCTCCTCGCCGTCGGCGTAGACGCCCGTCTCGACGAGCAGCCGGACGCTGTCGCGCTCGAGGATGCCGGCGCGGTGGGTCGTCTCGATCTCGCTCGCGGTGCGGTTGTCGACCACGACGTGCTCGATCCCGGCGCGGTGCAGCAGGTGCGAGAGCATCAGCCCGGCGGGGCCGCCGCCGACGATCGCGACCTGGGTCGCGTGCGGACGTCAGTGGTCATGGCGCGCACGCTAGGACGGGTGGCTCCGGCCAGGTCGACGCGGACATGTCACTGAGTGGAATAGGCTGCGCACCATGGCCGGTGGCTCCCCTCGCGGTGCGTCGCTGGTCGACCGCACCCTCGACGTGCTCGGCGCCTTCGACGAGCGCGCACCGGCGGCTGACGCTGACCGACTGGCCGCGCGCAGCGGCCTGACCCCGCCCACGACGCTGCGGATCGTCCGACGCCTGCTGGCCGGCGGGGCGCTGGAGCGCACCGACGACGGCTCGTACGTCATCGGCCGCCGCCTGTGGGACATCGGCCTGCTCGCGCCGGTGCAGACCGGGCTGCGCGAGGTCGCCGCACCGTTTCTCCAGGACCTCCAGGCGGCCACCCGCGCGACCGTGCACCTCGCAGAGCGCGACGGCCACCGGGTCCTCTACCTCGACCGGCTCTCCGGCGTCACCTCGGTGCCGGTGGTGAGCAGGGTCGGCTCGCGGCTGCCGATGCACGCGACCGGAGTCGGCAAGGTCCTGCTCGCGCACGCACCCGGCGGAGGTGCAGCAGCGGGTGCTGGCCGACCTGCGGCGGCTGACGCCGTACACCGTCGTCACGCCGGGCGGCTCTGCCCGCCAGCTCGAGCGGGTCCGACGCGACGGCTTCGCCACCACCCGGGAGGAGCTGACGCTCGGGCGCCTGCTCCGTCGCCGTGCCGGTGCGCGACGGCGACGGCGACGTCGTGGCCTCGCTCGGCATCGTGGTGCCGTCGCTGCGCCGCGACCGGGAGCGGCTCGTGGCGGCCCTCTCGGTCGCGGCGGCGGGGATCACGCGCCTCGCACGGTGAGCTCAGACGATCGACCGGCGCTGCTGCCTACCAGGCGACCTGCTCGGCATCCGTGACGAGGACCGGACCGGCGGGCCGGAGCTCGTCGGGCTCGACGGCCTCCCGCAGGCTCGGGAACGTCAGGCCGGTGCGCTCCTCGAGCAGGTCGAGCGGGACGAGCCAGGTGTCGAAGTCGTCGAGGAAGTCGGGCACGGCGCCCTCGATGCCGTCGAGGTCCTGGGTCAGCACGAACGCCTTCGCGCGCAGCTGTCCGCCGAGCCGGTAGACGACGACCTTCCAGTGCTCGACCGGCAGCTGGACGCCCCGGTAGGGCGGGTCGTCCGGGGCGAGCACGGGCCCGCCGAACAGGGTCAGGCGCCGGTCCTCGAGGCCCTCGAGCTCCAGCACGGCGTTCTCGAGCAGGCCCCACACCCCACCGCGACCGGACTGGTTGAAGTCCTGGTGCTGCGGCGTGATGTTGGTGAAGTGGAACGAGTCGGAGTTGGCCTGCTTCGCCTCGTCGAGGGTGCCCCACAACAGGTCGGAACGGCGCGCGATGTGGCCGCGGTCGAGGTCGTTGTCGGCGTAGACCTCCTCCCCGGTCTGTGCGTCGGCCGGGATGCGGGGGTCGAGCCGGAAGCGCTGGCCCGAGCGGCTGATGCTGTCGCCGGGGAACAGGCGCAGGCCGTCGATGTTCCACGCGACCCACCACGCCAGCCGGCGCTCGGGGTGCATGCGGACCGTGAAGTGCACGTAGTCGAGCGGCGTCGCGAGGGCGGGGTCCTCGTCCGGCCCGGGCGCGGGCGCCTGCGGCGGTGCGAGGTCGGTGTCGAGGAACCGGGGGTCGTACCCGAGGTCAGCCATGTCCGCAGTCTCGCGCACACCTGCGACAGGCGTCAGCGCTGCGCTCAGGCGGGTGCCATGAGCACCCACAGGAGCTCGAGCGCCCGGTCCATCCACTCCGGCGACACCTCGCCGTGGCGGACGAGCTCGCCGAGGTAGGCACCGACCAGCAGGCTCACCACGCCCTCGGCGTCGAGACCTTCCCGCAGGAGGCCGGCGTCGACGTCCTCCTGGATCCGCCGGACGAGGTTGTCGACGTAGGGCTGCAGCGCGGCGCGGAACAGCCCCGTGAACTCCGGGTCGCTGTCGCCCACGATCGCGGCGAGACCACCAGGTCCCAGCACCACGCCCATCTGGTGCCACGCCTGCTCGAGCGCGTAGCGGATCTTGTCGCGGACGTCGCCCTCGTCGGGCACGTCCGGCAGGCCGATCGCCGCCGACAGGACGGCCGTCAGCAGCTCGCCGCGGTTGGGGTGGCGGCGGTAGACGGTGGTCTTGGCGACGCCCGACGTGGCTGCCACGCGGTCCATGGTGACGGAGCCCGGGCCGCCCTCGCGGAGGAGCGCGAGGACGGCGGCCTGGAGGCGCTGGTCCACCGACGCTGCACGCGGTCGCCCGGGTCGGGGACCCGTCCCGTCAGTGTCGGGCATGCTCACCTCGCGCGGCTGGGTCCGAGGCGGGCTCGCCGTCGATCTCCGGCGCCGGGTCGGGCTTGGGGATCGACAGCGCCGTGAGCAGCCCGAGGACGAGGACGTACGTCAGCACGGCGGCGAGGGTGAACGCGAGCAGGACGAGCAGTGGGTGCATCTCCGCTCACGCAGCCTCGTCGAGCCGGCGGTCGCCGGGCTGCGCGAAGACGGAGGGCGCCGGCGGCGTCGACGACTGCTCCGGGTCCGCCCGCCACTTGTCGAGGAAGTAGATCCACGTGACGGCGCCCATCGACAGCCCGCCCGCGATCGACGCCGCAACGATGAACACGACCACTTCGACACCCATGTGCCACCTCTTCCCGGGCCGTTGCCGGCCCTCAGACTTTCGATACGCCTATCGTAGCGTATCTGTCCAAGGGTCAGGCCTCCGCCAGCTCCTTCAACCGGGCCAGGGCTCGCGCGAGCACCGGGTTCGCGTCGCCCTCGCGGGTGGCCACCACGAGGTCGACGCCGGGCGTGCCGACGAGCGGGACGTAGACCACTCCCGGCACGTTGAGGTCCGACGTCGGCTCCGGCACGACCGCGATGCCGAGCCCTGCTGCGACGAAGGTGACGAGCGTCGAGGTCTCCGCGACCTGGTGCACGACCTGGAGCTCGAGGTCGGCGGCGGCGAACAGGTCGTGGACCAGCGTGTGCATCGCCGAGCGACCGTTGCCCGCATGGATGATCAGCCCCTCGTCGGCCAGCTCGGCGACCCGCAGCCGCTTGCGGTCGGCGTACCTGTGCTCCTGCGGCAGCGCCACGATCAGGCGCTCGTGGCGTACGTCGGTCACCGTGAGCCCGGCGGTGTCGGGCAGCCGGCGCAGCAGCGCCAGGTCGAGCGACCCGTCGTGCAGGGCGGCCACCTGGTCGGGCGAGAGCATCTCCCCGCGGAAGCCGAAGTCGACGTCGGGCAGCTCGGCGCGCATCCGCTTGGCCAGCGCCGGGAGCAGCGAGTACGTCGCCGAGCCGACGCAGCCGACCATCAGCCGGCCGGTGCGGCCGGCGGCGATCCGGGCGGCGACGGCGCCGGCCTCGTCGACCGCGGCGAGGATCTCGCGGGCGTGGTCGAGGTAGGCCGCTCCCGCCGGGGTCAGGTCCACGCGCCGCGTGGTGCGGGTCAGGAGGGTGACGCCGAGCTCGGCCTCGAGCTGGCGGATCTGCTGCGACAGCGGCGGCTGCGCCATGTGGAGGCGTTCGGCGGCCCGTCCGAAGTGCCGCTGCTCGGCGACGGCGACGAAGTAGCGGAGGTGGCGCAGTTCCATCCACTCATACTTGCAGGGTTCTAGTCGCTTGGAAATGGATACTTCCGCGTATCACTGGGTCACGCCTAGGTTCGACCGCATGTCCCATCCCCCGATCCCCCGCTGCGCGCTCGTCGTGCCCGCCTCGCACCCGCGGATGGTCGCGAAGGCGCTGGCCTCCGGGGCGGACGAGGTGGTGCTCGACCTCGAGGACGCCGTGGCGCCCGAGGCCAAGGACGCCGCCCGTGCGGCAGTGGTCGAGGTCCTCGAGGGCGACGCAGCCCCGTCGCTCGCCGTCCGGGTCAACCAGGTCGGCACCCCCTGGTGCCACCGCGACGTCCTCGCCGTCGCCGACGCGCTTGACCGCACGACCGGGCGGTCACGCTCGTGGTGCCCAAGGTGGAGTCGGCAGCCGACGTCGGCTTCGTGGAGCGACTGCTCCGGGGTGCCGCCCCCGGTGCGCGCGTCCAGGTCGACGTGCTGGTCGAGTCCGCCGCCGCGCTCCGGGACCTCGATGCCATCGTGTCCGCCAGCTCGCTGGTGCGGGCGGTCGTCGTGGGCTACGCCGACCTCGCCGCCGACCTCGGCCGCGACCCGGGCGCGGACCCGACGCTGTGGGACGTCGTACGCCACCAGGTGGTCGTCGCCGCGCGGGCGGCCGGCCGGGCGGTGATCGACGGACCGTGGCTCGGCACCGCCGCCGACGACGCGTTCACCCGCGACCGGGAGCGGGCCCGGGCCCTGGGGTTCGACGGCACCTGGGTGATCCACCCCGCACAGGTCGAGGCGGCGACCCGGACCTACAGCCCGTCGGCCGAGCAGCTCGACTGGGCGGAGCGGGTCGTGTCCGCGCTGGAGCACTCGGTGGCCGGCGGCGCCGGCGCCGTGGCCCTCGACGGGCAGATGCTCGACGAGGCCGTGGCGGTCCGGGCACGCGCGGTGCTGGCGCGGGCGGAGGCCGTGCGATGAGCGCCCCCACGACCCAGGCGCGCGGACCGTGGTTCGACGAGCTGCGCCGCGGTCAGGTCTTCGACTCCGCGCCGGCGGTCACGCTGACCTCCGGCGGCGCCGCCCTGCACCAGGCGATCGTCGGTGACCGGCTCCCGCTCGCGACCGACCACGAGCTCGGCCGACGCCTCGGCGGGCGAGGCCCGCTCGCCCACCCGGCGTACGTCTGGGACACCTCCATCGGGCAGTCGACGCAGGCCACCCACTTCGTGCGGGCGAACCTCTTCTACCGCGGGCTGGTCTTCCGGCGGCTGCCGGCGCTGGGCGACACGTTGTCCACGACCACCACCGTCGTCGGCCTCAAGCAGAACACCCCGCGCGAGGGGAAGCCGCTCACCGGTCTGGCCGCCCTCCGCATCACCACCGTCGACCAGGACGGCGCACCCGTCCTCGACTTCCACCGGTGCGCGATGCTCCCCCTCTCCCCCGGCGCCCCGCCCACCGACCACGCCGACGACCTCTCGTCGATCGGCGCGGAGACCGACGTCGGGCTCGGCATGCTCGAGGGCCTCGACGTCAGCGCCCTCCCGGAGCGCCCCGCCCCGCCGGCGGTCGGGACCGCGATCGAGGTGGTCGGCGGCGACGTGGTGAGCAGCGCTCCCGAGCTGGCGCGGCTGACCCTCAACCTCGCGCAGGTGCACCACGACGCGCGTGCCGGCGGCGGACGGCGGCTGGTCTACGGCGGCCACACCATCGGCATCGCCGCCGCCCAGGCGAGCCGTGCCCTGCCGGGCCTCGTCACGATCCTCGGGTGGCGCTCGTGCGACCACACCGGTCCGGTGCACGAGGGCGACACGCTGCGCAGCACCGTCACGGTCGAGGACGTACGCCCGGGGGCGGGAGGCACGCGCGTGGTCGATCTCCGCTCCGTCGTCACCGCCGACGCGACCGACGGTGGCGACCCCCGACCCGTGCTCGACTGGCGCTTCTCGGGGTGGTGCTGATGAGTGCGCCGCCCGCACCCCTGGCCGGTCTCCGGGTGGTCGAGACGACGAGCTTCGTCGCCGGTCCCCTGGCCGGGATGACCCTCGCCCAGCTCGGCGCCGAGGTGATCCGCCTCGACCCGGCGTCCGGTCCCGCCGACGCAGGTCGCTGGCCGCTCGACCGCGAGGGTCACAGCCTGTTCTGGTCCGGGCTCAACAAGGGCGTCCGGTCGGTCGCGCTGGACTTCCGGAGCCCCGAGGGGCAGGAGCTGGCGAGCGCACTGGTCACGGCGCCCGGTGAGGACGCCGGGCTGTTCATCGACAACACCATCGGGCGCGACTTCCTCTCCTACGAGGCGCTGAGCGCGCGGCGTGCGGACCTGGTGCACGTGCACATCCAGGGCCACCCGGACGGCCGTCCGGCGATGGACTACGCGGTCAACCCGCTGTACGGCGTGCCGATGCTCACCCGCCACGTCGACAGCGAGCGCCCGGTCAACCACGTGCTGCCCGCGTGGGACATCGCGACCGGACTCCTCGCCGTCTCCGGGCTGCTGGCCGGTCTCCACCGTCGCCGCCAGGACGGGGTCGGGTCCCGGATCGACCTGGCCCTGGCCGACGTCGCCGCCGCGCACGTCGCCCACCTCGGCTGGCTGGCCGAGGCGGCCGAGCGCGGCCACGACCGGCCGCGGCTGGGCAACCACATGTTCGGCGCCTTCGGCGTGGACTTCGCGTGCGCCGATGGCCGCCGTGTCATCGCGGTCGCGATCACCCGCCAGCAGTGGGGCGACCTCGTGCGGCTCACCGGGACGGGCGCCGTCTTCGACGCACTCGCCGCCAGCACCGGCGCCGACCTGTCCGTCGAGGGGCAGCGGTTCGAGCACCGGGCGATCATCGAGGCCGTGCTCGCCCCGTGGTTCGCGGCCCGCACCGCCGCCGAGGTCAGCGCCGCTGCTGCGGACAGCCGGGTGATGGTCGGGGAGTTCCGCTCGCCCAAGGAGGTCGTCGACGCCTACCGGCGCGGCGACGAGTCCGCCGTCCTCGTCGAGGTCGAGCAGGGCGGCAGCCCCATGCTCACCGGCACGTCACCGCTGCGCTGGGACCGGGCGTACGCCGTCCCGCGTCCCGCACCGACCTTCGGCTCCGACACCGAGTGGGCGCTGGCCGACGTGCTCGGACTGAGCAACGTCGAGATCGGCCGGCTCGCCGACTCCGGCGTCGTACGCCCCACCTCCCCCACCCCCGCGATGAACGGAGCACGCTGATGCCTCGCCTCTGCCAGACCGATGGCCTCTCCGAGGACCAGTCCGAGATCGTGAAGGCCGTGCGTCAGTTCGTGGACGAGCAGATCATCCCGGTGGCCCAGGAGCTCGAGCACGCCGACGAGTACCCGACCGAGATCATCGAGGGGCTCAAGGAGCTCGGCGTGTTCGGGCTGACGATCCCCGAGGAGTTCGGCGGGCTCGGCGAGTCGCTGCTGACGTACGCGCTGGTGGTCGAGGAGATCGCGCGCGGGTGGATGAGCGTGTCGGGGGTGATCAACACCCACTTCATCGTGGCCTACATGCTCCTGCGGCACGGCACCCAGGAGCAGAAGGAGAAGTACCTGCCCCGGATGGCGACAGGCGAGGTGCGGGGTGCGTTCTCGATGTCCGAGCCCGGCCTGGGCTCCGACGTGTCGGCGGTGTCGACGAAGGCCACTGTGTCGAAGCAGGACGACGACGGGGCTGCACTCGAGTACTCGATCACGGGTCAGAAGATGTGGCTGACCAACGGCGCCACCTCGACCCTGGTCGCGGTGCTGACCAAGACCGACGAGGGCGCCGAGTCGGTCTACAAGAACATGACGACGTTCCTGGTGGAGAAGGAGGCCGGGTTCGGCCAGACCGCCCAGGGGATCACGGTGCCGGGCAAGATCGAGAAGATGGGCTACAAGGGCGTCGAGACGACCGAGCTCATCCTCGAGGGCCACCAGATCGCCGCGGAGCAGGTGCTGGGTGGGGAGCCCGGCAAGGGGTTCTTCCAGATGATGGACGGCGTCGAGGTCGGCCGCGTCAACGTCGCCGCCCGTGCGTGCGGGCTGGCGTGGCGCGGGTTCGAGCTCGCCATCGCCTACGCCCAGCAGCGCAAGACCTTCGGCAAGGCGATCGCGGAGCACCAGGCGGTGCTGTTCCGGCTCGCGGAGATGGCCACCAAGGTCGAGGTCGCCCACACGATGATGGTCAAGGCCGCCCGGTTGAAGGACACCGGGCAGCGGATGGACGTCGAGGCCGGGATGGCGAAGATGGTCGCCTCCGAGTACGCCAACGAGGTCGTCGAGGACTCCTTCCGCATCCACGGCGGCTACGGCTACTCCAAGGAGTACGAGATCGAACGCCTCATGCGCGAGGTCAAGTTCATGCTCATCGGCGAAGGCACCTCCGACATCCAGAAGATGATCATCGGCCGCTCCCTGCTCAAGGACTACCAGCTGCGCTGAACCGCTACCGCGCCACCCAGGGCGTGAACGTCCGTCGCTCCGGCGCCCAGTCCACCGAGCCGGTGGTCTCGTCCTCGAACCTCACCGCCACGCGGACCCGCTTCGGGTCTCCGATGCACCGCCGCGGGATGCGGAGCGACACCGGCGCCTCGTCGAACATGTCGGCGTGGGCCCGCATGCCCGGGCACCTCACCAGGCGCGTCGGTCGCCGGCCGAAGGACCGCACGACCGCGAGCGAGTCGCTGAAGTCGGAGTTGGCGCGGAACGACACGTGGAACGTCGGGCGCGGCCCGCGACCGGTGTCGATCCAGAAGGCGTAGACCTGTCCCGCCGCCAGCGGGACGGCCGAGCGCACGCTCACCTTCACCGCGTTCCTGTGGACGACCCGCACCTGGCTGATGTCGACGGACGTCGAGTCGCCGACCGGGTCCTCGAACGCGGCGGTGTCCGCGTGCGCCGTCCCCGCCCCCACCAGCACCAGGCCCGCCGTCAGGAGGGCCGCCGCGCGACCCGTCCACCCCGTTGCGTCCATGCGACTCCCCCTCGTCGGCCCCCATGGTCGCGCCGGGAGCTCCCCGGCCGCAAGGGGCGGCGGTACGTCGGCCCGGCGCGTCGGACGACCACAACTCGTAGCGCGCAACGGGTCCCCCGCTCGGCGAATGTGCGGCACGAGACTTCTGGTCGTCCGACGCGCCGAGGCCGACCATCAGGCTTTAGGACGTCGGACGTCTCAGTGACAGCCAAACAGATACTTCACTGTATCGAACGTCACGATTAGGTTCGATCCATGCCCGACATCGTCATCTGTGAACCCGTACGCACCCCGGTGGGTCGCTACGGGGGCGCGTTCGCCTCCCTGTCCGCCGTCGACCTGGCGTCGACCACCCTGACCGAGCTCGTGCGTCGGACGGGCCTGCAGGAGGGCGACGTCGACGACGTGATCCTCGGCAACTGCTACCCCAGCGGCGAGAACCCGGCCATCGGCCGCATCGCTGCGCTCGACGCGGGCCTCGGCACCGGCGTGCCCGGCCTCCAGCTCGACCGCCGCTGCGGATCCGGCCTGCAGGCGGTGCTCTACGCCGCCTCGCAGATCGCCAGCGGCGGTGGCACCCTGATCGTCGCGGGCGGCGCCGAGTCGATGTCCAACGTCGAGCACTACGCCCTCGGCCTGCGCACCGGGGTCAAGGGCGGCTCGGTCGAGCTGATGGACCGCCTGGTCCGCGCCCGAGAGACCGCCGGCGGCAAGGACCACCCGGTCCCCGGCGGCATGCTCGAGACGGCCGAGAACCTCCGCAAGCAGTACGACATCTCGCGCGAGGAGCAGGACGAGCTCTCGGTCCGCTCCCAGCAGCGGGCCGGCGCCGCCCACGAGGCCGGCCGGTTCGCCGACGAGCTCGTGCCGGTCACCGTCCCGGGCCGCCGCGGCACGCCGGACGTCGTCGTCGACCGCGACGAGCACCCGCGCCCCGACACCACCCTCGAGCAGCTCGCCGCCCTGCGGCCGGTGCGCCAGAAGATCGACGATGCCTCCACCGTCACCGCCGGCAACGCCAGCGGCCAGAACGACGGCGCCGCGATGTGCGTCGTGACCACCCGCGAGGAGGCCGAGCGCCGCGGGCTGCGCCCGTTGCTCGCCCTGAGGTCGTGGGCCGTGGCCGGCGTCGGCCCCGAGGTGATGGGCATCGGCCCGGTCCCGGCGACCGCCGCGGCCCTCGACCGCGCGGGGCTCACCCTCGACGAGATCGACCTGATCGAGCTCAACGAGGCGTTCGCCGCCCAGGTGCTGGCCTGCCTGCGCGAGTGGAAGGTCGACCCGACCGACGAGCGGCTCAACCCCAACGGGTCGGGCATCTCCCTCGGCCACCCCGTCGGTGCCACGGGCGCCCGCATCCTCGCCACGATGGCCCACGAGATGCAGCGCCGCGAGTCGCGCTACGGCCTCGAGACGATGTGCATCGGCGGCGGCCAGGGCCTTGCCGCGATCTTCGAGCGGGTCACGGCATGAGCGCCGTCGACGTCCACCACGTGGTGACCGGGCCGGAGGACGCACCCGTGGTCGTCCTGTCCAACTCCCTCGGCTCCACGACGTCCATGTGGGACGCCCAGGCCGACGAGCTGGCCGAGCACTTCCGCGTCGTCCGCTACGACACCCGCGGCCACGGCGGCTCGCCTGTCCCGCAGGGCCCCTACGACATCGACGACCTCGCCGACGACGTCGTCGCCCTGCTCGACACCCTCGGCGTGGAGAAGGCGCACGTCGTCGGCCTCTCGCTGGGCGGCATGACCGGCATGCGCCTCGCCGCGCGCAACCCCGAGCGCGTCGACCGCCTCGTGGTGCTGTGCACCGGCGCCCGGCTCGAGCCGTCGAGCGCGTGGCACGACCGCGCCGCGACCGTGCGCGCCAACGGCAGCACCGCCGTGGCCGAGGCCGTCGTCGCGCGGTGGTACACCCCGGAGTTCCTGGAGAAGAACCCCGACGTGAAGGCCGCGTGCGAGGCCATCGTGGCGGCGACCCCGGCCGAGGGCTACGCCGCGTGCTGCGAGGTCATCGCCGAGATGGACCTGCGCGACGACCTCCCCGGCATCAGCGCGCCGACGCTCGCGATCGCCGGCGCCGACGACCCGGCCACGCCTCCCCCGCACCTCGAGGCCATCGCCGGGAGCGTGCAGGACGGGCGCCTGCTCGTCGTGCCCGAGTCGGCCCACCTCGCCAACGCCGAGCAGCCGCAGACCATCACCCCCGCGATCATCGCGCACCTGAAGGGCGGATCGGCATGAGCACGATCGACCGCATCGACAAGGTCGTCAGCGGCGCCGACGAGGCCGTCGCCGACGTCGCGCCCGGCTCCAGCCTGGCGGTCGGTGGCTTCGGCCTCGTCGGCATCCCGTGGACGCTGATCGGCGCCGTCCTCGACCAGGGCGCCGACGACCTCACCGTCGTGTCCAACAACTGCGGCGTCGACGGCGCTGGCCTCGGCCTGCTCCTCGAGGCCCGGCGGATCACCCGGGTCATCGCGTCGTACGTCGGCGAGAACAAGGAGTTCGGCCGGCAGTACCTCGCCGGCGAGCTGACCGTCGAGCTCACCCCGCAGGGCACCCTGGCGGAGCGGTTGCGGGCGGGCGGGGCGGGCATCGGGGCGTTCTTCACCCCGACCGGCGTCGGCACGATGGTCTCCGAGGGAGGCCTGCCCTGGCGCTACCACGCCGACGGCACCGTGGCGCTCGCCTCGGAGCCCAAGGAGGTACGCACCTTCCACGGCATCGACATGGTGCTCGAGGAGTCGATCGTCACCGACGTCGCCCTGGTCCGTGCGGCCAAGGTGGACCGCGCCGGCAACTGCGTCTTCCACGCCTCGGCCCGCAACTTCAACATCCCGGCCGCGATGGCCGGGCGACGGACGATCGTCGAGGCCGAGGAGGTCGTCGAGATCGGCGACATCGACCCGGACGACGTCCACCTGCCCGGTGTCTTCGTGCAGCGGGTCGTCGAGCTGACACCGGCCCAGGCGCACGAGAAGGACATCGAGAAGCTGACCACCCGACCCCGAGAGGCGGCGAAGGCATGAGCTGGACGCGCGACGAGATGGCCGCCCGAGCGGCGCTGGAGCTGAGCCCGGGCGAGTACGTCAACCTCGGGATCGGGCTGCCGACGATGATCCCGGCCCACCTGCCGGCGACCTCGACGGTGACCCTGCACGCCGAGAACGGCATCCTCGGCGTCGGCCCCTACCCCTACGAGGACGAGGTCGACCCCGACCTGATCAACGCCGGCAAGCAGACGGTCACCGTGCTGCCGGGCGCGTCGTACTTCGACTCGTCGCTGAGCTTCGCGATGATCCGCGGCAGCCACATCGACACCGCCGTCCTCGGCGGGATGCAGGTCTCCATGGCCGGCGACCTCGCCAACTGGATGGTGCCGGGGTCGATGGTCAAGGGCATGGGCGGCGCGATGGACCTCGTCAGCGGCGCCCGCCGGGTGATCGTGCTGATGGAGCACGTGTCGCGCAGCGGCAGCCACAAGCTGGTCGCGGAGTGCGACCTGCCGCTCACGGGTCGTCGGGTCGTGGACCGCGTGGTCACCGACCTCGGCGTCCTCGACGTCGCCGGCGACGGCTTCGAGCTCGTCGAGCTCGCGCCGGACGTCAGCGTCGAGGAGATCACCGAGCGGACCGGAGCCCCGGTCCGGGTGCCGGTCGGGGTCTGACGTGCCGACCCCCGCCCACGTCGAGCAGGACCCTGCTGGAGGACCTGGCCGCACGCGTGCGCCGCCTGGAGGACCTGCACGCCATCGGGCAGCTCCGCGCCCACTACTGCCAGGCCCTCGACGACGGCCGCTGGGACGACCTGGTCGACCTCTTCACCCCCGACGGCGCGTTCGTCGGGCTCTCCACCGCGCGCGGCCACGACGAGCTGCGCACGTTCTTCTCCGACCTCCAGGACGGCCCGCTGTCGGCCTGGTGGCACTTCTCGTCCAACGAGACCATCGACCTCGTGGGCACACCTGCCCACGCAGCGACCGGAGCGACCTGGCTCGACCAGCCGTGTGTCGTCGACGGTCGCGCCCACGTCGCCGCCGGGCGCTACCAGGACCGGATGGTCCGCAGCGCCGACGGCCGGTGGCGCTTCGCCGAGCGTCAGGTGACGTTCTTCTACTGGGTCCCCGGTGACGAGGACTGGGCCCCCGGTCGCTACGGCTGGGCGCCCGCCCGCGCCGCGGCCGACGTACGCACCCTCGAACGGGTCACCGCCTCCCACCGCTGACCCGGCCCGCACCCCCGGCACGACGACGTGCCGGGAGCCGCTGCTGCGCGCCCGCGTGCAGCCATCCACCACCGGAGACCTCGATGTCCCACACCCACACCCCGTCCACGCCGCCGCCGTCCGGGCAGCCGGGATCGTCCACCGGGCAGCCGGAACCGGACCGCCGTACGCTCAGGCGGGTCTGCACCGCCGTGCTCCTCGGCTCGGCACTGGAGTGGTACGACTACTTCCTCTACGGCGCGGCCGCGGCCCTGGTCTTCGGCCAGGTCTTCTTCCCGACCGCCTCGGAGTCGACGTCGCTGCTCCTGTCGCTGGCGACCTTCGGCGTCGGCTTCGTCGCCCGCCCGATCGGCGCGATGGTCTTCGGCCACATCGGCGACAAGCACGGTCGCCGCCCCGCCCTCATCGCGACGCTCATGCTGATGGGCCTCTCCACCACGGCGATGGCGTTCATCCCCTCCCACGCGATGATCGGCATGGCCGCGCCCCTCCTGCTCGTGGTGCTGCGCCTGCTGCAGGGCATGGGCTCGGGCGCGGAGTACAGCGGCGCCTCGGTGTACGCCGTGGAGTACGCGCCGCCCGGCCGTCGCGGGTTCTTCGGCTCGTTCAGCGCGGCCGGCGTCTACCTGGGCCTGGTGCTGTCGTCCGGCGCCCTGCTGCTCACCACGGCGTTGACCACCGACGCGCAGTTCGCGGCGTGGGGCTGGCGGCTGCCCTTCCTGGCGAGCCTCCTGCTCATCGCCCTCGGCCTCTGGATCCGCCTGCGCCTGGAGGAGACGCCTGCCTTCGAGGAGGCCACCGAGGACGTCGCCCCGGCCAAGGCGCCGCTCCTCACGCTGGTGCGGACGCAGTGGCGCAGCATGCTCCTGGTGATGGGCCTCGTCGCGGCGCCCCTCTCCTTCAGCCACCTCTACCAGGTGTTCGCGCTCTCCTACATGGCCGACGCCGGCTACGACCGGGTGACCGGCACGACCGGCCTCCTCGTCGCCGGGCTGGTCGTGATGATCACCGCACCGCTGGCCGGCATCGCCTCCGACCGGTTCGGCCGCCGCCCCGTGCTGATGGTGGGCGCGCTCTACGCCATCGCGTTCGCCTTCCCGTTCTTCGCGCTGGTCGACAGCGGCCGGCCGGTGCTCGCCATGCTCGCCCTCGCGCTCGCCCAGGGCGGCAGCGTCGGCATCATGTTCGGCGTCCAGGGCGTGATCCTCTCCGAGCTGTTCAGCACGGCCAGCCGCTACAGCGGTGCCGCCGTCAGCCGTGAGTTCGCCGCGATCATCTTCGGCGGCTTCGCCCCCCTCATCGCCGTCAGCCTGGCCGCCTCGGCCAACGGTGCCTCCTGGCCGGTGGGGATCTACGTCGTCGTGCTGGCCGGCATCACGTTCGTCTCGGCGCTGCTCGCCCCGGAGACCTACCGGACGAGCCTCACCGACGGCGACGCGGCGCCGGCACCCGCGGGGACGGCACTCCCGCAGCCGGCCCTCTCGGGGTCGCGCGACGGCTGACAGCAATGCCCCCAAATGGGGGCTTGCCCGCCGCGACCGGGAGTGCCACGGTCCGAAGATGACCAGAGCCCCCCGCCACCGCGTCCTCCTCGGCCTCCTCGCCACCGCACTCGCGCTGGGCACCGCACTGGTGCCCGGCGCGAGCTCCTACGCCGGTCCCCCCGGCGGGGGGCACGGCGGCGGGCACGGTGGCGGACACGGCGGTGGACACGGCGGCGGCCACGGCGGCGGGAACGGACCCGGCGGCGGCCACGGCACCCCGGCACGCACCGCCACCGTGATGACCCGCAACCTCTACCTCGGGGCCGACCTCACCCCGATCCTGCTGGCCCTCGCCAGCGGCAACAACGCCGCCGTCGTCGGAGCGGCGACGCAGACGTGGGCCGCCGTCCAGGCGACCCGGCCCGAGGAGCGGATGGGGGCCATCGCCGACGAGATCGTTGCGGCCGACCCGGACGCCGTCGGCCTGCAGGAGGTCACCACCTGGACGACGTACGCCTACAACCCGCTCAACGGCACGACGAGCGACCCGACGATCACCTACGACTTCCTCGACCTGCTGCTCGACGCCCTCGCCGACCGGGGCGCCGGCTACCACGAGGTCCTCGGGGCGACGGCCCACAACTTCGCCTCGCCGCCGATCCCCTACCTCGCCAGCCCGACCGCGACGGCCCCGACCCGGGCGGTCAGCCTCGCCGACCGCGACGTGATCATCGCCCGCGACGACGTCGCGGCGACCAACGCCCGCACCGGGACGTACGAGACGATCATCAGCTTCCCGTTCAACGGATCCGTGCTGCCCGTGGCGCGCGGCTGGGGCTCGGCCGACCTGTCCGTGGGCAAGTCGACGTTCCGCTTCGTCAACTCCCACCTCGAGGCCTTCGGGGTCCCCGGCGTCGACGGCGAGCAGGTGCGGGTGGCCCAGGTCGGCGAGCTCCTCGCCGCACAGGCCGCGCTCACGACGCAGCTCGGCGCGCTCCCGATGGTCTATGTCGGCGACTACAACTCCGACGCTCCTGACGCCCCGGCGTACACCCGGCTCCTGGCCGGTGTCGGCAACGACGCGTGGACACGCAGCCACCCGGGCGACCCGGGCTTCACCTGCTGCTTCGGCTCGACCCTGACCGACCCGGACGACCCGCTCACCTCGCGGATCGACCTGGTCCTCTACAGCGACGAGGTGAAGGCGCCCCGGACGACCATCGTCGGCGACGACCCGTCCGAGAGGACGGCCTCGGGCCTGTGGCCCTCCGACCACGCCGGGGTGGTGGCACGCCTGGTGATCCCGGCCCGCTGCCGCCGCTGACCGGGACCGGCCGCCCGGTCAGTAGCCGCCGTGGCTGGGCCAGCCACGCGCGGCGAGGTACCAGGCCGCCGAGGTCAGCACGACGACGAGCAGGAGGGTGAAGAGGAGCCCGCCCGCGACCGGCAGGAACCAGCCGGGAGCGCGGCGGGCGCGCACCGCCACGAGCTTGACCACCACCGCGCCGAAGACCGCGCAGCCGAGCACGCCGTGGACGACGACGCGCAGCGGCACCGCCTCGCCGGTGTGGATCGTGCCGACCTCGAGGCCGAGCGCCCACAGGCAGCTGTAGCCGACGAACACCGCCAGCAGCAGCGCGACCGCCCCCGACACCCGGTGCGCCGTACCGAGCCAGGACGGTGGCCGGCGGCCGAGGTGGCCGTAGAGCCAGAGCGCACTCAGCAGCTGGAGCACGACCAGCGCGCCGATCACCGTCGTGAGCACGACCTTCATCTCGATCACGGTGCGGAAGCCCAGGTCGGTCGTCCCGCTCAGCGTCGGGTCGTGCACCCGGCCGAACACGCCGAGCAGCACCGCCACCACGGCGCCCGCCGCGAAGGCTGCCAGCGGGACGGCCAGGCCCCCGGACGCCCGTGCTGCCGTGTGGTCGGCCATGGAGTCAGGATGCGCCGATCGGGCGCGCCGCGGAAGCCCGCTCCAGACACCGCACCCATTGATCGCTCTGACGTATCAATGGTGCGGAAACAAGTCCTTGTCCTCGATCAATGTCCCGACCTACCGTGAGTCGACGCCAACGTGAGCGTCGTCACCATCGGAGTCGAACGGAGGAGGACCCGTGGAGCTGCGACACCTGCGCTACTTCGCCGAGGTGGCCGAGACCCGCCACTTCGGTCGCGCGGCCGACCGCCTCCACATGGCGCAGCCCGCCCTGTCGCAGTCGATCCGCCAGCTCGAGGCCGAGCTCGGCACCCCGCTCTTCGTCCGAACCACCCGCCAGGTGCGGCTCACGCCCGCCGGCGAGTTCTTCCAGCTCGAGGTGGCGCGCATCCTGGAGTCGGTCGAGGCCGGCGTCCGGGGCGTACGACGCATCGCCGCCGGCCGGCAGGGACTCGTCCGCATCGCCTTCACCGGCAGCGCGGCTCACACCGAGCTGCCCCGGATGGCCCGCACCGTCAAGCGCGAGCTCCCCGGCATGGCCCTCGAGATCCACGCCGACCTGCTCACCCCCGCGCAGGTCGCCGGGCTGCACGAGGGGACCCTCGACCTCGGCGTGCTGCGTCCGCCGATGCCCGGCGACGGACTCGCCTCCCGCACCCTCTCGACCGAGCCCCTGGTGCTGGCGGTCGCCGAGGACCACCCCCTGGCCCACCGGCCGAGCGTCTCGATGAGCGACCTGCGCACCGAGCGGTTCGTCCTCTTCTCCGGTCCGGACTCCGCGGTCAACGACGCCGTCCTGCGCAGCGCCCGCGCGGTCGACTTCGTGCCGATCCGCGAGCACGAGGCGGCCGGCATCTCGGTCCTGCTGCCGCTCGTCGCAGCCGACCTCGGCGTCGCGCTGGTCCCTGCCTCCGTCCGCGCCGCCCCGCTCGCCGGCGTGGTCTTCCGCGACGTCACCGACGCCGCGACCGTCGACCTGGCCCTGGTGTGGCGCGCCGACGAGACCAACCCCGCGGTGCTGGCCGTCCTCGACGTGCTGTCCGCCGACTCCCCCGTGTCCCTCCCCGACTCCGACGAGGTCGTCCGATGAAGATCACCCGCGTGGAGGCGATCCCCTTCGCCATCCCCTACCGCAAGCCGCTGAGGTTCGCGAGCGGCGAGGTGCGCATCGCCGAGCACGTGCTCGTCCGCGTCACCACCGACGACGGCGTCGTCGGCGTCGCCGAGGCCCCGCCGCGGCCGTTCACCTACGGCGAGACCCAGGCCGGCATCGTCGCGGTCATCGACACCATCTTCGCCGGCCAGGTCGTCGGTCTCGACCTGATGGAGCGCGAGCAGATCCACACCCGGCTCTCCCGCACGATCGGCAACCCCACCGCCAGGTCGGCGCTCGACATGGCCATCTGGGACGCCCTCGGCCAGTCGCTGGGCTACAGCGTCACCGAGCTGCTCGGCGGCTACACCGACCGGATGCACGTCTCTCACATGCTCGGCTTCGACGAGCCCGCGGCGATGGTCGCCGAGGCCGAGCGGATGCGCGACACCTACGGCATCACCACGTTCAAGGTGAAGGTCGGGCGCCGCCCCTACCGCCTCGACACCGCCGTCGTCCGCGCCCTGCGCGAGGGGCTCGGCGACGACGTCGAGCTGTACGTCGACGGCAACCGAGGCTGGTCGGCCTCCGAGTCGGCGCGCGCGATGGCCGAGATGGCCGACCTCGGCCTGACCTTCGCCGAGGAGCTGTGCCCGGCCGACGACGTGATCGGCCGTCGCTGGCTGGTGCAGCAGCTCGACGTCCCCTTCATCGCCGACGAGTCGGTGGTGACCCCGGCCGAGGTGACCCGCGAGGTCCTCGGCGGCTCCGCCACCGCGATCAGCATCAAGACCGCCCGCACGGGCTTCACCACCAGCCGGCGCGTCCACCACCTCGCCGAGGGACTGGGCGTCGAGCTCGTCATGGGCAACCAGATCGACGGCCAGCTCGGCTCGCTGTGCTCCGTCGCCTTCGGTTCCGCCTTCGAGCTCACCTCGCGCCGCGCGGGCGAGCTGTCCAACTTCCTCGACATGACCGACGACCTCCTCGCCGACCCGCTCGAGATCCGCGGCGGCCAGCTCGTCGCCCGGTCCGCGCCCGGGCTCGGCGCGGTCGTCGACCCCGACAAGCTCGCGCGCTACCGCCAGGACTGACCCGGCCCAGCACCATTCCCCACCCTCTCCACCCCCATTCATTCCCCGCCGCACCACACCCCACCCCTCCCGAGGAGCACCGCATGTCCACCACCGTCAACGAGTCCGCCACCGCGGCGGCCTCCGGCGCCAGCGCCACCGAGCGCTTCCACGCCGACAAGTCGCCGTACGCCGCCGTGAAGGACGTCCCCGCCGAGCGCGTCGACACCCTGGCCCGCGAGGTCCTCGAGGCGATCTACGCGACCGTGCGCAAGCACAAGGTCACCTACGACGAGTTCAACGCCCTGAAGGCGTGGCTCATCGGCGTGGGCGAGGACGGCGAGTGGCCGCTCTTCCTCGACGTCTGGCTCGAGCACGTCGTCGAGGACGTCGCCACCGAGCACCGCGAGGGCAACAAGGGCTCGATCGAGGGCCCCTACTACGTCCCGGACGCACCCGACCACGGCGCGGCGGGCACCATCTCGATGCGCGACGACGAGGGCGGCACCCCGCTCGTGTGGAGCGGTCAGGTCACCTCGTGCGACGGGTCCGCCCTCGGCGGCGCCAAGGTCGAGCTCTGGCACGCCGACGACGACGGCTTCTACTCACAGTTCGCCCCCGGGATCCCCGAGTGGAACCTGCGCGGCACCTTCACCACCGACGCCGACGGCCGGTTCGCGATCACCACGGTCCAGCCCGCGCCCTACCAGATCCCCACCGACGGCTCGTGCGGCAAGCTCATCGCCGCCGCCGGCTGGCACGCCTGGCGCCCCGCCCACCTGCACGTCAAGGTCTCCGCGCCCGGCCACGAGCTCCTCACGGCCCAGCTCTACTTCCCCGGCGACGAGCACAACGACGACGACATCGCCTCGGCCGTGAAGCCCGAGCTGATCCTCGACCCGCAGCAGCAGGCAGACGGCTCCGCGACGGTGTCCTACGGCTTCGTCCTCGACCCCGCGAAGGGCTGATCGCCGATGCTCTACCACGTGCGCATGGACGTCCGGATCCCGCTCGACATGGATCCCGACGTCAAGGCCGACCTCGTCGCCCGCGAGAAGGCGTACGCCGAGGAGGTGCAGCGCTCCGGCCGCTGGCCGCACCTGTGGCGCATCGTCGGCGAGTACGCCAACGTCTCGGTCTTCGACGTCGAGTCCAACGACGCGCTCCACGAGCTGCTCTCCGGGTTGCCGCTGTTCCCCTACATGGACATCCAGGTCACCCCGCTGGCCAAGCACCCCTCGTCGATCGCCTGACGCGTCGCGACAGCCCGGCCCCCACCGCTGGGGGGCCGGGTTGCCGTCATGAGGCGCGGATCACATCGAGGCGGGAACAAGGTCGACGGACGACCGGTTACATTGGTTGAATCGTCAACCAAACCTCTTCCCTCAGGAGCCCCGATGTCCTTCTTCCGCCGCACGTCCAAGCCCGCCGCCCACGTCGCCGCCTCGGCGCCCAGCCAGGCTGCCGCCCCCGTCGCCGTCGCCGAGCGCGACGCGCTGACCGGTGACTACACCATCGACGCCAGCCACTCCCGGCTCGGCTTCTCGGCCCGCCACGCGATGGTGACCACCGTCCGCGGCCAGTTCACCGACTTCGAGGGCACCGCGCACGTCGACGCCGAGAACCCGGCCGCCTCGACCGTCTCCCTCACGATCCGCCCCGCCAGCATCTCGACCGGCTCCGCCGACCGCGACGGCCACCTGGTCTCCGCCGACTTCTTCGACGTCGAGAACCACGACGCCATCACCTTCGCGTCGACCTCCGTCGCGCGCGACGGCGCCGAGTGGACCGTCACCGGCGACCTGACCATCAAGGGCACCACGCAGTCGGTCACGATCCCCTTCGAGGAGACCGGCACCGCGATCGACCCGTTCGGCAACACCCGCGTCGGCTTCGAGGGCGCGACCACGATCAACCGCAAGGACTGGGACCTCTCCTGGAACGCCGCTCTCGAGACCGGCGGCGTGCTCGTCTCCGAGAAGATCAAGCTCGAGTTCGACGTCTCCGCGATCAAGAACGCCTGATCACCTCGCCGAGCACCAGCACCTCCCTCGCGCACGGACCCGGGACCACTGGTTCCCGGGTCCGTCCGCGCGCCGTCGCACGTGACCTGTTCCGGCTGAACCCCGTCCCGCCCGGGCAGCACCGGGTCGCCCTGCGAGCGGGCCTCAGCGTCGCCGTACCGCTGCTCACGCTCGTCGCGACGGACCGGGCCTCCTGGGCGGTCTACGCAGCGTTCGGCGCCTTCACCGCTCTCTACGGGCGCAGCCGGGTCCACCTCCCCCGCGCTGCCATGCAGGGCACCGCGGGCCTGTCGCTCGTCACCGCCGTCGGCCTCGGGGCGCTCGTGTCGGCGGTGGGGGTGGGCCCGTGGACGCTCGTGCTGCTCAGCGCGCTCGTCGCCGCCGCCGGGTCGGTGGCGTCCACGGTCTTCGACTGGCACCCCTCGGGCCCGCTCTTCCTCCTCTTCGCGTTCGGCACCGTCTCCGCGGTGCCCGCCACGACGGCCGACGTCCCGGTCGCCCTGGCCGTGTCCGCGGCGAGCGCCGCCCTCGCCGTGGTGATCGGCAACGTCGGCGCCGTGGCGCGGCGTACGCCATGGGCCTCTCCCCCGCCGCTGCGACGGGTGCCGGGGTACGTCGACCCGCTGCGCTACCTGCTCGTCACCGTCCTCGCGGGCGGAGCAGCCACCGCAGCGGGGATCGGCCATCCGTGGTGGGCGATGGTCGCGGCCGTCGCCCCCCTGAGCGTCAGCGGCCGCGACCACCAGGCCGTACGCGCCGCCCACCGCAGTCTCGGCACGGTGCTCGGCCTGCTCACCGCCGCGCCGCTGCTGCTGCTCGGGCTCGACCCGGTGCCGCTCGTGCTGGTGGTCGTCGTCCTGCAGGTCGTCACCGAGCTGGTCGTGGGTCGCAACTACGGCATCGCGATGCTCTTCATCACCCCGATGGCGCTGCTCATGGGCCAGCTCGGGTCGTCGCAGGACGCGGCGGGGCTCCTCCTCGACCGCGGCGTCGAGACCCTGCTCGGCGTCGTCGTCGCGCTCGCCGTCATCGCCGTCGAGCACGGACGCGCCTCGGCCGCGACACACTGACGGCCGGCCTCCCCGCTGTCGGTCAGTCGGCTTCCCAGTACGGACCCGGGAGGTAGTTGTCGGGCTCCACGGTGGTGACCGGGCGACGGACGGTCCGCCAGACGGTGCGCATCGTGCCGTCGGGCTGCCGCACCTCGCGACGGACCCGGAAGTTGGCGTACGTCGTCGTGTAGGCGTTGCGGGTGTTGCGGGTGTTGTTCCACTGGTAGTCGAAGTTCTTGAGGTACTTGTTCGCGACGACCGCGCCCTTCACGGTGAACCACACCTCGTCGTTGGCCGTGCTCAGGCTCGACCAGTTCACCGAGCCGGTCAGCACCATCGAGGTGTCGGGCACGCCGTTGTAGGTGCCCTGGACGACCAGGTACTTCTGGTGGCTGTAGTAGTCGAGGATGAGGTCGTCGATGCCGTCGTTGTTGAGGTCGAAGTTGTCGTCGAGGTTGTAGTCCATGCCGGTCGAGCGGAGCGGGATCCGGCCGCGCTTGGTGGGGGCGGCGATGACGCCCTTCGTGTGGTAGCCGATGAGGCCGTAGGTGACCCGCACGTCGCAGCCCTGGACCCACTTCTGGCGGATCGCCTCGGCGAGGTAGTCGCCGCGAGCCCCGCGCATGGTGTGCATCGACAGGGCCAGGTGGGTGCGCTTGACCTTGCCGGTCACGGGGTCGGGTGTCAGGCACTGGATCCGGTCGAGCATGGTGACCACCAGGTCGTCCTTCGGCCGCGAGACCCGGGGGAACGCGACGGCCGTGTGCTTGTCGACCGAGTCGTCGCACGCCGGGCCGGTCGGGACGCCGCAGAAGTACCACGGCTCCTGACGCGTGTCGTAGTCCTTGGACATGTCCTTGAAGAGCGCCACGAACTGGCGGAACAGCTCGTGGTCGCCGTCGGTGAAGTAGAGGTCGTTCCACTGGTGGATCGCGGCGTTGCGCGTCATGTTGGCCGAGCCCACCGCCAGGACGTCCTCGGACGTCCCGGCCTGGCTGAACAGGTAGAACTTCGAGTGCAGGTTGTTGAACTCGTTGGCCGCCCCCCGGCAGCTCTGCTTGCACTTGTAGATGAAGCTGTTCTTCTTGCGGTTCTTGCCGATCTCGGCGCGCACCACCTTCATGGCGGGCGTCTCCCAGTGGTCGTTGAGGAGCATCTGCACCTGCACCCCGCGACGGTGGGCAGCCACCAGCGCGTGGGCGACCGGCAGGCGGTCGAAGGAGTAGATCGCGATCCTGATCGACGAGCCCTTGGGGGTGTTCTTGATGGTCTGGATCACCCGCCGCTCGATGTTGAAGTGACCCTTGGCGAGATGGGGGTCGTTGAAGAAGGGGCCGCTGAAGGCCTCCCACTTCTTCGGCTTCGGCTTGGCCGCCGACGCGGCGTCGGACGACGTGACGTCGTGCGCCTGCCCGGGGGCCACGAGGCCCATCGACACCAGCAGCACCAGGCACAGGCTCCCCACGAGCCTCGAGATCATCGACACGACCCCACCCTTCCCTCGAACAGTCCCGTCAGCATAAGCAGCCCCGGCCCGTTCCGGGCCGTGCATCGGACCGCGTCTCGCCACGAGCTGCCCGTCGTGGTCTGATGGCCCACCCGCAGGGCGGTCCGGGCGAGCACCTCGCTTGACTCGTTCGAACAGGTGTTCGATCATGGGGACATGTCGTCCGCCCGCTCCGTCGCCGCGCTCGACCCGGGCAGGTCCGTCGTCGAGCAGCTGCGCGAGCGGGTCGCCGCGATGGAGCGCAAGCCCGCCGGGGAGCCCGTGGCGACCCTGCCCGGACTGGCCGACCTGGTCCCGCTGCACGCGGGGTCGACCTACGCCGTCGACTCGGCCTCGCTGGCGCTCGCCCTCGCCGCCGGGGCCTCGCAGGCCGGTGAGTGGGTCGGCTTCGCCGGGTGCGCCGACTTCGGTGCCGAGGCCGCCGCCGAGCTCGGCATCGAGCTGTCGCGCACCGTGCTGGTGCCCGATCCCGGTGAGCACTGGCTCGAGGTCACCGCGGCCCTCGTCGACGTGCTGCGGGTGGTGGTGCTGCGCCCACCGGCCACCGTCGACGAGCGCACCGCGGGGATCCTCGACTCCCGGCTGCGCACGCGGTCCGCGGTGCTGGTCGTCCGCGGCGAGTGGCCGCGCGTCGAGGCCCGGCTGAGCGTCGAGGAGTCCGTCTGGACCGGCCCGGCGTCCGGTGCCGGCGAGCTGCGCGAGCGGCGGGCCCGCGTCGCCGTGCACCGGGGCGCCCGGCCACCCCAGCGCGCCGACCTGGCCTGGCCAGGGGTGCACCGGGTCGACCCGGGCCCGACCGGCAGGCCCGCGGGGTCCGCGAGATCCGCCGGGCGTGAGGCTGCGATGAGGGTCGTGCGATGAGGGTCATGCGATGAGGGTCATGGTCGTGTGGTGCCCCGACTGGTCGGTGGTCGCGGCGCTCGAGGAGGCCGACCGGTCGCTGCGCTCCCCCGCCGCCGTGCTGTCGGCCAACGTCGTCGAGGTCTGCAACGGTCCCGCCCGCGCCGAGGGCGTACGCCGGGGGCAGCGCCGCCGCGACGCGCAGGCGCGGTGCCCCGAGCTGCTGCTGCTGCCGACCAACCCCGACCGCGACGCCCGGGCCTTCGAGCCGGTCCTCGCGACGGTCGAGGACCTGCGCCCCGGGGTGGCCGCGCTGCGGCCCGGGCTGCTCGCCGTCCGGGCCCCGGGCAGCTGGTACGGCAGCGAGACCGCCGCCGCGGCGACCGTGTGCCAGGCGCTGGTCGAGACCGGGGTCTGGGACGTGCGGCTCGGCATCGCCGACGACCTCTTCACCGCCGAGCAGGCCGCCCGGATCGCGGAGGTGCAGGCGTGGACGGTCGTCCCTCCAGGAGAGTCGCCCGCCTTCCTGCGCGGCCTGCCCGTCCAGGTGCTGCAGGACGACGGCGCGCGCGGGTCGCGAGCTCGTCAGCCTCCTGCAGCGGCTCGGCCTGCGCACCCTCGGCGACCTCGCCGACCTGCCGGGCGACGCGGTCGAGCACCGGCTCGGCGGCTACGGCGCCACCGTCCGGCGGCGCGCGCGGGGCGAGGACCCGACCCTGTTCGCCGCGCGCACCCCGCCGCCCGAGCTCGACGCGGAGGTGCCGTTCGAGCCGCCGCTCGACTCCGTCGAGGCGATCACCTTCAGCGTCCGCACCACCGCCGAGCGCTTCGTCACCCAGCTCGCCCACCACCAGCTCGTCGCCACCGGCGTGCGGGTCGAGGCCGAGTCCGACGGCGTCGTCTGCTCGTCGCGCACCTGGCTGCACCCGCGCCACTTCAGCGCGCGCGACCTCGTCGACCGCGTCCACTGGCAGCTGCAGTCGGCCGGGTCCACGAGCGGGGTCAGCGGCTCGCTGCGCGCGCGCAAGGACGCGGGCGTCGTGCGCGCACCGATCGACCGGGTGCGGTTCGTGCCCGAGGTCGTCGAGCCGGCCGCCGCGCACGGCGAGGCGCTCTGGGGGGCGGCGTCCGACGACCTCGTCGAGCGCGGGGTGGCCCGGGTGCAGGGCATGGTCGGCTTCGACGCCGTACGCCGCCCGGTGCTGCAGGGCGGTCGCAGCCCGGCCGCCCGGCAGGCGCTGGTGCCGTGGGGCGAGCGGGCGGTCGACCTGCGCCCGGTCGACCGGCCGTGGCCGGGCCGGGTGCCGGGCCCGGCGCCGGTCCGGGTCTTCGCCCCTCCCCGCGCCGCCGAGGTGGTCGACGACGGCGGCCGCCCGGTGTGCGTCACCGAGCGCGGCGTGGTGACCGGCGAGCCCCGGCGCTTCCGGGTCGCCGGGCAGACCGGCGACCTGCCCTGGCAGCCGGTGACGGCGTGGGCGGGGCCGTGGCCGATCGACGAGTCCTGGTGGTCGGGCGGGGCCGGGCCGACCGCGCGCTTCCAGGTCGTCGGCGCCGACGGCCGGGCCTGGCTGCTGCTGCGGGCGCCCGAGGGCTGGTCCCTGGAGGCGGGCTATGACTGAGCCGAGGCACGGAGCGACTGATGGGCTGGAACAACCCCGCCATGCGGTGGAAGGAGCTCGAGCGCCGGCTCAGCGGCCTGCCCGGCGCCGACGACGCGCCCGTGTCGCGGCGCAAGCGCGCCTCGACCGAGGCCCGGCCCATCGAGCGTCCCGCGGCGGTCACCCCCTACGCCGAGCTGCACTGCCACAGCCACTTCAGCTTCCTCGACGGTGCGTCCTCGCCGGCCGAGCTGGTCGAGGAGGCGGTGCGGCTGGGCCTGCACGCGCTCGCGATCACCGACCACGACGGCTTCTACGGCGCGCCGATGCTGGCCGAGGCGGCGGCGGCCTACGACCTGCCCACCGTCTACGGCGCCGAGCTCTCGCTCGGCCTCAGCGGGCCGCAGAACGGCGTGCCCGACCCCGAGGGCAGCCACCTGCTGGTGCTGGCGCGCGGCGTCGAGGGCTACCACCGGCTGGCCGCGGCGATGACCGACGCCCACCTGCGCGGCGACGAGAAGGGCCGACCCGTCTACGACCTCGACGAGCTCGCCGAGCGGGGGCGCGGCCACTGGGTGGTGCTCACCGGCTGCCGCAAGGGCGCGGTGCGCCAGGCGCTCGCGACGGGCGGTGAGTCGGCGGCGGCCGAGGCGCTCGACCGGCTGACGTCGCTCTTCGGTCTCGAGCACGTGCTCGTCGAGCTGCTCCCCGCGTCCCGGCGCCGACGAGACCAACGCCTCGCTCGCCGGGCTGGCCGCCGTCCACGGCCTCGACGTCGTCGCCGCCGGCAACGTCCACCACGCCACCCCGCAGCGGCACCGGCTCGCCTCGGCGATGGCGGCGGTGCGCGCCCGGCGCAGCCTGGCCGACCTCGACGGCTGGCTCGACCTGTCGGGCTCGGCCCACCTGCGCAGCGGCGCCGAGACGGCCGCGGCGCTGCCGTCGTACCCCGAGGCCGTGGCGCGCAGCGTGACCCTGGCCGACGAGCTGGCCTTCGACCTGCGCAAGGCCTCCCCCGCCGCTGCCCAAGCGACAGATCCCCGAGGGCCACACCGCCGACTCGTGGCTGCGGGTGCTGGCGGAGCGCGGCTTCGCCGAGCGCTACGCCGGCGTCCCCCACGAGCGGGCGGCGCGCGAGCGGCTCGAGCACGAGCTGCGGGTGATCGCCGAGAAGGACTTCGCCGGCTACTTCGTCATCGTCCACGACATCGTCGCCTTCGCCCGCGAGCAGAGGATCCTCTGCCAGGGCCGGGGCTCGGCCGCCAGCTCGGCGGTCTGCTACGCCCTCGGCATCACCGCCGTCGACGCGGTCTTCTACCAGCTGCCCTTCGAGCGCTTCATCTCCGCGCACCGCGACGAGGAGCCCGACATCGACGTCGACTTCGACTCCGACCGCCGCGAGGAGGTCATCCAGTGGGTCTACGACACCTACGGTCGCCGCAACGCCGCCCAGGTCGCCAACGTCATCGCCTACCGCCCGCGGATGGCGGTGCGCGACGCCGCCAAGGCGCTCGGCCACTCCCCCGGCCAGCAGGACGCCTGGTCCAAGCAGATCGACGGCTGGAAGTCGGTCGTCGCCGGCGACATGGGCGACCCGGCCGCCCACGACGTGCCGGCCCCGGTCGTCGCGCTGGCCGAGGAGCTGATGGGCGCCCCGCGCCACCTCGGCATCCACTCCGGCGGCATGGTGCTGACCGAGCGACCCATCGGCGAGGTCTGCCCCATCGAGCGGGCCCGGATGGACCGGCGCACCGTGCTGCAGTGGGACAAGGACGCCTGCGAGTCGATGGGGCTGGTCAAGTTCGACCTGCTCGGGCTGGGGATGCTCGGCGCGCTCGACCACATGATGCGGCTCGTCGCCGAGCACCTCGGCGAGCAGTGGGACCTCGCGACGATGCCCAAGGAGGAGCCGGCCGTCTACGACATGCTCTGCCGCGCCGACTCCATCGGCGTCTTCCAGGTCGAGAGCCGGGCCCAGATCGGCACCCTGCCGCGGCTGCGTCCGCGCGAGTTCTACGACCTCGCCATCGAGATCGCCCTGATCCGCCCCGGCCCGATCCAGGGCGGCGCGGTGCACCCCTACGTGCGCCGCGCGACCGGCCAGGAGGCGGTCACCTACGACCACCCCGAGCTGGTGCCGGTGCTCGAGCGCACCCGGGGCGTGCCGCTGTTCCAGGAGCAGCTGATGGCGATGGCGGTCGCCCTCGGCGACTGCAGCCGCGACGACGCCGACCTGCTGCGCCGCGCGATGGGCTCCAAGCGCGGCGTCGAGCGCATCGAGTCGATCAAGCAGAAGCTCTACGCCGGCATGGCAGCGCCGCGGCCTCACCGGCGACCTCGCCGACTCGATCTACGTCAAGATCCTGTCCTTCGCCAACTTCGGCTTCGCCGAGTCGCACGCCCTGTCCTTCGCGCTGCTCGTCTACGCCTCGTCGTGGTTCAAGCTGCACTACCCGGCGGCGTTCCTGGCCGGGCTGCTGCGCAACCAGCCGATGGGCTTCTACTCCCCGCAGTCGCTGATCGACGACGCCCGCCGCCACGGCGTCGACGTACGCCGCCCGGACGTCACCCTGTCGGCGGCGCAGGCCGACCTCGAGCCGCTCCACCCGTCCGGTCGCGGGGCGGTGGCGACCACGGGTCTCGACGCCTGCTGCCGACCCCGCTTCGAGCGCGTCGAGTGGGTGCCGGGCACCCCCGACCCGGTGCCCGCCCACCGCCGCGACGGTGCGCTCGCCGTACGTCTCGGGCTGGACTCGGTGCGCGGCATCGGCCTCGAGGTCGCGCACCGGATCGTGGCCGCGCGCGACGAGGCCCCGTTCACCGGCGTCACCGACCTCTCCCGGCGCGCCGACCTGACCTCCGCGCAGCTGGAGGCGCTGGCCACCGCCGGGGCGTTCGACGCCTGGGGGCTCGACCGACGCTCGGCGCTGTGGGCGGCCGGCTTCGCCGAGGGGTCCGAGCACCTGCCCGGCATCACCCCCGCGCCTGCCGCGCCGACGCTGCCCGGGATGAGCGACGCCGGAGCTCACCCTCGCCGACCTCTGGGCCACCGGCATCTCGCCCGACCGCCACCCGGTCGAGCACCTGCGCGACGAGCTGCGCCGCGCCGGCGTCCGGTCCGTCGCCGAGCTGGCCGAGGCCGAGTCCGGCCGGCGGGTCCACGTCGGCGGGCTGGTCACCCACCGCCAGCGGCCGGGCACCGCGATGGGCGTCACCTTCCTCAACCTCGAGGACGAGACCGGCATGCTCAACGTCGTGTGCTCGATCGGGGTGATGAAGGCCCACCGGCAGGCGGCCCGCAACAAGGTCGCGGTGGTCGTCCGCGGACGGCTCGAGCGCAACGAGGGCGTCACCAACCTCGTGGCCGACCGCGTCGAGGGCATCGACGTCGTCGTCCCCGGCGCCGGGGCGGTCCTCCAGGCCCGGGCGTCGTCGCGCGACTTCAGGTGAGCGGGCGCCGCTTGCGCTCGGTGGCTGCGTCGATGGCGTCGTTGAGGAGGGCCAGCCCGGCGACCAGGTCAGCGGTCGCCCGCTCCCCGACGGTGTCCACCACCTCACGCAGCCCCTCGGCACGGATCCCGGCGTCGTGGCGGTAGGCCGCCTCGCCCTCGGAGGTGGCGCGGATCAGCATCGCCGGCGCCCCGTCCTCCTCGTGGCGCTCGGCCAGGCCGCGCGTGACCACCGCATGCACCTGTCGGTTGATGGTGGACTGGTCGAGCTGGAGCCCGTCGGCGAGGGCGCGGAGCGTGTGCGGTCCCTCCTCGACCACGAGCCACAGGATCTTGAACGCCGACGCGTCGAGGACCAGGGCCGAGCTCGCGTCGCGCCGCCTCGTGAGGCGCACCAACTCGGTGCTGAGGGCGCGCACGGTCTCGTCCGTCACGGGTGTCGGGGGACGTGGCACGGCGACCTCTCGCGTCCGTTCAGCTCTGTCCGGCGGTCACGGTGTCCGGCTCCTGGGCGTCGACCCGGTCGCCACCCTCGGCGGCGCGTCGCACGCTCGGCACCGTCGCGGCGAGGGCTGCACCGACGAACGCGGCGAGCGCACCGACGACGAAGCACCACTTGAAGGCACTTTCCGTGGGGACCGCGAACCCGCCGAGCGGGGTGGTGCTGCTGGTCAGCAGGGTGGCCATGACCGCCGCCGCGAGGGTGGTGCCGGCCGAGCGCATCAGGCCGTTGACGCCGACTGCCGAGGCGGCCTCGCGGGCAGGGACTGAGTCGAGGATGAGGGTCGGCATGGCGGCGTACCCGATGCCGACACCGGCGGAGGCGACGCACGACGCGACGAGCAGCTGCCACGGGGCGTCCATCATCACGAGGGCCACCAGGTAGCCGAAGCCCAGCACGATGGCGCCGATCATCAGCGTGTGCTTGGCGCCGATGCTGCGGATGAGGCCGCTCGACACGGGCGCGAACACCATCATCATCAGACCGGCCGGGGCCATCCACAGTCCTGCGGCCAGGATCGACTGGCCGAGGCCGTAGCCCGTGGCCTCCGGCATCTGGAGCAGCTGGGGCACCACGATGGACTGCGCCATCATGCCGAACCCGATGGCGACAGCAGCGAGGTTCGTCATCAGCACGGGCAGCTGTGCGGTGGTCCGGAGGTCGACCAGCGGTTCGTCCTGCCGGAGCTCGAACGCGCCCCAGGCGAGGAGGACCGCGACTCCGAGAGCGATGGCTCCCCAGGTCGTGCCGCTGTCCCAGCCCCAGGTGCTGCCCTTGGAGATGCCGACGAGGAAGGAGGAGAGACCGATCGCGAGCCCGACGGTCCCGGGGACGTCGAGGCGTCCGGTCGACCCGTCGTGCACGTGCGGCACGGCGAACCAGGTCAGCAGCGTGATCACCGCAGCGAGGGCGGCGGCCACCCAGAACAGGGCGTGCCAGTCACCCGAGTCGGCGATCCACGCGGAGAGCGGGAGGCCGATGGCGCCGCCCACCCCGAGGGTCGCGCTCATCGTGGCGACCGCGGTGCCGGCCATCTCCGGCGGTGCGAACTCGCGGATGAAGGAGATGCCGACCGGGATGAAGCCCATCGCCATGCCTTGCAGCGCGCGACCGGCCAGCATGGGGACGAGCGAGCCGGACAGTGCACAGATCACGGACCCGACCGTCAGCAGAGCAGCGCTGGCGAACAGCACCCGCTGCTTGCCGACGAGGTCGGCGATGCGACCGGCGACAGGCATCGTCACGGCGGCGGTCAGGAGGGTGATCGTGACCACCCACGAGGCGTTGGACGCCGAGGTCGAGAGCAGCTGGGGCAGCTCGCTCTGGATGGGGATGACCATCGTCTGGGTGAGCGCAGCGCCCAGGCCACCCAGGCACAGGACGGCGATGGCGAGTCCGGGGCGGTCGGTCGTGGACGTGCCGGGACGGAGGTGTGGAGAGGACGAGGTCACGTCTGTGTACGTTACACACGTTGCGTTAGACAACCAATTTCGGACCTTCGTGCCCGCGCCCGGGTCGCCGTGCCCGCCCTGCCAGCCGCCCGTGCGGGTGGGACGACAGGGCCGGCCTTCCCCCCCGTAGGTCGGTGGGCCATATGCTCGACGCGAGCCGCCCTGCGGCGACGACCGGATGATGATCGGGAGGCATGGTGGGCGAGGACCCAAGCGCTCCCGTGCCGCCCGCCCCGGACCCGTCAGCCAGCTCGTACTCCGTCGTGATCCCCGTCTACAACAGCCAGGATGTCGTCGGATCGACGATCGACCGTGTCGTCGAGGTCTTCGAGTCCGCCGGACTGCGATACCAGGTCGTGCTGGTCAACGACGGCAGCCGCGACGGCAGCTGGGACGTCATCAGCGCCCGGGCCGCGCAGTCCCCGCACGTCGTCGCGCTCGACCTGCTGCGCAACTACGGCCAGCACCACGCCAACGTCGCCGGCATGCGCGAGGCGACCGGCGACTACGTGATCACCCTCGACGACGACCTGCAGAACCCGCCCGACCAGGCGCTGCTGCTCATCGAGAAGGCGATGGAGGGCCACGACGTCGTCTTCGGCCGCTTCGACCGCAAGCAGGCGCGGGGCTACCGGCGACTGGGCAGCAGGGCGATCAGCATGATCAACCGACGGGTCTTCGACCAGCCGCCCGGCCTGGCCGTGTCCAACTTCCGGATCCTGCGGCGCGACGTGGTCGAGCGGATCTGCGGCTCCCGCACCGCGCACCCCTACATCACGGGCCAGGCGCTGATGTTCTCCAGCGACCCCGCCGACGTGCTGGTGCGCCACGACCCCCGACCGGTCGGCACCAGCAACTACGGCCTGCGCCGCATCGCCTCGCTCGTGCTGGCCATCCTCTTCAGCTACTCCGTGTTCCCGCTGCGGCTGGCCGCCGGCATCGGCTTCGCGGTCGCCGGGGGCAGCTTCCTCCTCGGCCTCTTCTACCTCGTCCGCGCGCTGTTCGTGGACTCGTCCGTCCCCGGCTGGACGACGATCGCGGTACTGCTCGCGCTGATGAACGGCTTCGTCATCATGTTGCTGTCGATGCTGGGCGAGTACGTCGTCCGCACGCTCAACGCGGTCAGCGCGGTCAGCACCTACCACGTCGCGCGCCGGGTGTCCTCGTGAGCCGCTGCGACCACCGGCACCTCCTGGTCGTCGGCGCGCAACGGTGCGGCACGACCTACCTGAGCCGCGCGCTCGACGCGCACCCCGACGTCACCATGGCCCGGCCGTCGCCTCCCGAGCCGAAGGTCTTCTGCGACGCGGCGCTCTCCGCCCGCGGCGTCGAGTCCTACCACCGCACGTGGTTCGCGCACGCCCGCGACGAGGAGCTCCTGGGCGACAAGAGCACCAGCTACCTCGAGGACCCGCAGGCCCCGGGCCGCGCGGCGGAGATGCTCGGCGAGCCCGAGGTCGTCGTGCTCCTGCGCGACCCCGTGCGCCGCGCCGTGTCGCACTGGCGGTTCAGCACCGCCAACGGGTTCGAGACCCTCGACCTCGAGGACGCCCTGCTCGCCGACCTCGACGACGACCGGCAGTGGGACCCGCAGCGCTCGTCCGTGTCGCCCTTCGCCTACCTGCGGCGAGGTCGCTACGCCGAGCAGCTCGAGCCCTGGTCCACGACGTTCCCCTCGACCACGCACGTGCTCTTCACCGAGGAGCTGCTGGCCGACCCCGCGGTGCTGACCGGGCTGGTGGCGGACCTCGGGCTCGACCCGGGTCGTACGCCGGTCCCCGACGACGCGGTGGTCAACGCGACGCCGGGCGTCGCGCCCGTGCTCGACGCAGGCGTGACGAGCACGCTGGAGGGGTACTTCCAGGAGAGCAACGCGCGACTGGCCGACCAGCTCGGGAGGCCGCTGCCGTGGTGACCCGCGACGAGACGAACGACGAGAGGGAGGTGCCCGCCGTGGCACAGGCACAGGAGCTCGAGGACGGTTCCGTCGCGGAGCTGCCGGACGTCCCGTTCAACGTCCCGTCGGTGGAGGGGCGCGAGCTCGACTACGTCCAGGAGGTGGTCCGGGGCGGCCACCTGTCGTCCGGGGGTGTCTTCGCGCGGCGCGCCGCCGAGCTCCTCGCGGCCGACGCGGGCTCCGCCGAGGTGCTGATGACGACCTCGTGCACGGCGGCCCTCGAGCTGTCGGCGATGCTGATGGACCTGCGGGAGGGCGACACGGTCATCGTCCCGTCGTTCACCTTCACCAGCACCGGCCTGGCGTTCGCACGACAGGGCGCCGGCCTGCTCTTCTGCGACATCGAGCCCGACACGCTGGGCCTGGACCCCGCCCACCTCGCCACGCTCCTCGACGAGCACGTGCGGGCCGTGGTGATCGTGCACTACGCCGGCGTCGCGTGCGACGTGCAGGGGATCCGCGACGTCCTGGCCGACTGGCCGGAGGTGCGCCTGGTCGAGGACAACGCGCACGGGCTCTTCGGCACCTGGCGGGACGAGCCGCTCGGCAGCCTCGGGCGCTTCGCCACCCTCAGCTTCCACGAGACGAAGAACTTCGTCTGCGGCGAGGGCGGCGCCCTCCTGCTCAACGACCCCGAGGACGTCGACCGCGCCCGTGTGCTCTACGACAAGGGCACCAACCGCCACGCGTTCATGCTCGGCCAGGTCGACAAGTACACCTGGAAGGACACCGGGTCCTCGTTCGGCCTGTCCGACGTGCTCGCCGCCTACCTCCTCGGCCAGCTGGAGCAGCGCGACGCGGTGCAGGGCAAGCGCCGTCGGGTCAGCGAGCGCTACGCCTCCGCCCTGTCGCCGTACGCCGACGAGCTGGGCTTCGAGGTGATGCGGGTCCCCGACGACCGGGGTTCGGCCCACCACATGTTCTACGTCCTGCTGTCCCACCGCGACCGGCGCAACGACGTGCTCGAGCTGATGCGCAAGGCAGGCGTGCAGGCCACCTTCCACTACCAGCCGCTGCACACCTCCGACGCCGGTCGCTCCTTCGCGGTCCGGGAGACCGAGTGCCCGGTCTCGCAGGACGTCAGCGAGCGGCTGCTGCGCCTGCCCTTCCACAACAACCTGTCCGACCCCGACCTCGACCGCGTGGTCACCGCCTTCCTCGAGGCGAGCACCGCCACCCTCCCGGAGCGGTGAGCCCCGTACAGCCGGGCTCGTCGTCGCTGCGGCGCGAGGGCTACTGGTGGCACCGGGCCCGCACCGACCTGCTCGCCGCCGTGATGGCGCCGCACCTCGCCACCCCGAGCCGCACGCTCGACGTCGGCAGCGCGGACGCGCCCAGCGTGGGGTGGATGCGGGGCGAGCAGCAGCACGTCAGCCTCGACCTGTTCCCCGACGGCCTGCGGCCCGGCGAGGGGGTCGTCGGGTCGGCGACCGAGCTGCCCTTCGGGGACGGGACCTTCGACGTCGTCTCGGCGTTCGACGTGGTCGAGCACTGCGTGGACGACGCCCGCGCGGTGTCCGAGCTGCAGCGGGTGCTGGTGCCCGGCGGACGGATGCTGCTCTCGGTCCCGGCCTACCAGTGGGCGTGGTCGGACCACGACGTCCAGGCCGGTCACCACCGCCGCTACACCCGCGCGGGAATCGTCGGGCTGGTCGAGGCCGCCGGGATGGAGGTGCTGCGGGCGACCTACGCCTTCGGCGGCGTGTTCCCGCTCTTCGCGGCCGAGCGGCTGCGCCGCCGGCTGCGTCCGGCCGCCACCGGCGACTCGCGCCTGCCCGAGGTCTCGCCGGGCCTCGACCGCGCGCTGATGGGCGTGTGCCGGGCGGAGGCGCGCCTGCTGCGGCGGCGCGACCTGCCGTTCGGCTCGTCGGTGTTCGTCGCGGCCGTCAGGCCGTCGTCCGCCCGGCCCTGAGCACCGACGACGCGGCCACCGCGAGGAGCACCGTCGCCGCGACCTCGGCCGCGACGAACGCGAAGGCGACTCGTTCGACCGGCAGCAGCCACGTCGTCGGCAGCAGCACGACGGCGCCCGCGAGGACAGCGAGCCCCCACGCGCCGGCGACCCGTCCCGGGCGGTCCAGCGCGAGCGCGGCCACCATCAGCACCACGTTGACCAGGGCCAGCGCACATCCCGTCGCGATGACCCCCGCGTCGCCGTGACCGATCTCGACCGTGTCGCCGAAGACGGCGCGCACGAGTGCCGGGCCCGCGGTCCCCCCGATGGCGGCGCCCAGCACGACGACCACGGCCCCCAGCACGGCCAGGCGTCCCGCGAGGAGACGGAGGGCCCCCACGTCGCCCGCCTCGACGAGACCGGTGACGTGGTGCGTGACCTGCGGCAGCGTGCCCAGCACGACCATGTACGGCGCGCGGAACAACGCGAGCGTCGCGAACACCGCCGTGATCTCCGCGGGTGAGCCGCCGATCAGCGCCAGCGCCACCGATCCCCCGGTCAGCACGCCCTGCGCGAGCAGCTGCGCCGTCGCGGCGCCGCCCAGGAACGCCAGCGAGCCGCTCCCGGCCCGCTCCCGCCCCCTCGAAGCGCCAGGTTCCGGGCCACAGCGCGACCAGCGAGCCGGCGACCAGGCACAGGCCGTAGGCCACCGGGTCGCCCACCTGCGCCAGCAGCAGCACGGCCACGAGGAGGCACCGCGCCGCGTTCTCCGCGACCAGGCTCACGGCCACCGCACCCATGCGGCCCCGCCCGCCCAGGCTGCCGCGCAGCACGCCGACGGCGGCCGCGCCGAGGACCACGAGCACGACGAGTGCGGGGAACCACGCGTCGTCGCGGTGGAAGAGCCGGTCCCGGAACGCCCAGGCGAGGGCGCCCGTGGCGAGGGCCGCGGCCACCACGACGACGGCGACGCGGCCCGCCGAGCCGCGGACGTCGCCCGCCCGGCCGGCCGTGACGCACCTCGTGATCCAGTGCTGCAGCGGGAAGGTGAAGGCGGCGCCGGCGAGCGCCCACACCGTCCAGAGCACCGACACCGGCGCTGCGGCGCTCGCGCCCAGCCCGCGGGTGACCAGGGCGAACAGCACGTAGGCCAGCACCCCGCTCACCACGGAGCCACCGGCGAGCAGGAGCGGGGCGCTGCGTCGGCTCATGGCACGAGCGGCTCGGCCAGGGGGTTGTCGGCGTCGTAGCCCGCCGCTGCCCGCAGCTCGGCGATCTTCTCCTCACCCAGCGACGCGCGGGCGTACCAGTCCCACAGCGGCGCGCTGCCGACGTACACGTAGTCGGGCTGGATCGACGCGCGCCAGCGACGCGAGACCGTCTCCCCCACCGCGACGAGGTCCGGGCCGTCCGCGACGAGGTCGCGCTTGAACCCGTCGAGCCCCCCGGGCCAGGTGTCCTCCATGTAGTCCTGCAGCCCGCTGCGGAACATCTGGTAGCGCGTCGGGTTGGTCCGCCCGGTCAGGACCAGCGGCTGCGGCGCCTCGATCGACGTGATGGTGGCGTCGGCGGGCAGCGTCGCCAGCACCGCGTCGGTCGCCTTGCGCTGGTCCTCCAGGGAGTCGTCCCGGGTCGTGAGCGAGTACGTCAGCGCGACCACGACGGCGGCTGCGGCGAGCACCCCCGCCACGGCGCCCCGGGGACGGCGGGCGAGCCCGTGGGTGGCGACCGCGAAGCCGGCGCCCAGCCCGATCGCCGCGAACGGCAGCACCGGGAACAGGTCGGCCCACGCGTCGTACTCCTCGCGGATCCAGGCGAGCCCGGCGACCAGGCCGGCCGCCATGGCGGGCAGCACGGCCAGTCCCGGTACGGCGGCCCGGGCCCGGCGGGACACGGCGGCCAGGGACACCAGCACCAGCAGGGCCGCGCCGGCCAGGAGCAGCCACACCGTCACCCCGTAGGCGACCTGCAGGTCGTCCCACACCAGCGCGCGCTCGGCGTCGAGCGGGTTCGGGACCGTGTAGCGGCGGTTGATGGCGTAGAAGCCGTCCCACGCGGCGCCCAGCGCCCCCGCGAGCGCGAACCAGGTGCCGAGCAGCGCCACGGGCACCAGTCCGCCTACGGCGATCCGGACCAGCGCGCGGATCCGGCCACCGGACGCGAGCAGCAGCGCGCCCACGACCACGGCCGTGAAGGTGCTGAAGAAGGCCGTCTGCAGGCACAGCGTGGCGAGGCTCGTCAGGACGCCCGCGGTGAACCAGCGTCGGTGCGTCACCGCCCACAGCGCGCCGATGACGAAGAGCGTCATCGGCGTCTTCTCGCGCGGCCCGTTGGACGCGTACTGGATGAAGCCGTGGACGGCGAGCATCGCGCTCGCGGTCACCAGCCCGGCACCGCGGGAGCGGAACAGGTCGCGGCCGAGCAGGTAGGACACGCAGACGGCCGCGGTGGCCATCAGCATGAAGAGCACCCGCATGGTGATGACGTCGTCGAGACCGCCGAGGCGTGCGACCAGCGCCCCCACTCCCGGCAGCACGTGGGCCAGCGGCCCGGCCCGGTTCAGGACTCCGAGGTAGGGCGGGACGCCGTCGGCCACCTGCTGGCCCGCGTAGCTGTAGATGCCCAGGTCGCGCGTCAGCATCCCGTGGAAGCCGTGCAGGACGTAGACCACGAGGGACACCCCGGCCACCACGGGCACCAGCGGGTCGATCGCGCGCAGCCGCGAGACCCGGCCGGGTCGGACGCCGTCGGACCGGTCGGGGCGAGGGGGCACGCGGACACCCTACGGAGCCCCGCACGCGGGGACGCGCAGGTGCGACCTACGGGGCCGGGTGTCCCGGACGGCCGTCGCCCGCGGTCGGCCGACGGGCCGCCATCACCGCTGCCTGCGTACGGCTCTCGACGCCGAGCTTGGCGAGCAGCGTCGACACGTAGTTCTTCACCGTCTTCTCGGCCACGCCGAGGCGCTCGGCGATCTGGCGGTTGGTCATCCCCTCGGCCACCAGCCCGAGGACCTGCTCCTCCTTGGGGGTCAGGTGCTGGGTGAGCGGGTCCCGGCCGGAGCCCTGCCGCAGCCGGTGCAGCACCCGGGCCGTCACGGCCGGGTCGAGCATCGACTGGCCCGCCGCCACCCGACGCACGGCCGTGACGAGGTCACCGCTGCTGATCTGCTTCAGCACGTAGCCGGAGGCGCCGGCCATGATGGCCGCGAACAGGGCGTCGTCGTCGTCGTACGACGTCAGCACCAGCACCTCGATGCGCTTGTCGACCGACCGGACCTGGCGGCACACCTCGATGCCCGAGCCGTCGGGCAGCCGACCGTCGACGATGGCGACGCGGGGACGCAGGGCCGTGATGCGAGCCTCGCCCTCAGCGGCCGTACCGGCCTCGCCGATCACCTGGATGCCGGGCTCGCACTCGAGAAGGGTGCGGACACCGCGCCGGACGAGCTCGTGGTCGTCCAGCAAGAACACCGTGACGGGGTCTTCCGAGACGGGGACATGAGCATGTCCGTCCATATGAGCACGGTACTACCGTCCGGGGCCGTTTGGCCCCGGACTTCTGGGTGGTCCTGACGGGTCCTACGTCACGTGCTCCCGGGGGCGGCGTTGCGCCGCAGCAGTGACCAGGCGGGCGGCTCGCACGGCGGACCGGGCTCGCCAGCGCCTCCACGAGGCGCGGTCGGTGTCCGGGCCGACGCGGCTCCGGCTCCGTCGACGGTCGCGGGCGCTCATCTCGCCCTCCTCGGCCGGGGCACCTCAGGCACGCTGACACCGGCCCAGGCGCGCAGGCGGGGGCGGCCGCCAGCGGCCGGCCGCTGGGCCAGCAGCTCCCTGGTCCTGCGCTCCGCCTCCGCCACCACCTCCGAGGTCAGGAAGCCGTCGAGCAGCGCGGTGCGCACCGATCGCGAGAACGTCCGCAGGACCGAACCCGCGGGCACGTCGCAGCGGTCGAGGACGAGGCGGTCCGCCGCCTCCCTCAGGTCCTGGTTGGTGAGACCCGGCGTCCAGGTCATGTCGGCCACCGCGATGGGCATGTTCGTCATGACTGCTCCTCCCCCTGCTGCGGAACCATGCGTCCTCCTGTCCGTGCACCCGGGTCGCGTTCCCGGGTGCCCCGTTCCACCGACCCTCGTCGTTCGACAGCGCGGCGTACGGCTGAGGAGCGCCGGTGGAGCGGGGCACCCGGTGCGACCCCCGGTGCGACATCCATAGCAGTGCAGCGCCGTGCCGGGCGCAACGGACCAAAGTCCCAGCGCGTTCGGGACGCGATCCCGGGACAGCGACTGGCCGAGGAGTCCCGGGATCCGGGCTCAGCCGCCCTGGTTCGTCGACCCGCCCTCGACGAGCGGGACGCTCCAGGTGAGGGTCGTGCCCGTGCCCGGCTCGGACTCGATCACCAGCTCACCGCCATGGCCGGCCGCCCGCTCGCGCATGTTGTGCAGCCCGCTCTCCAGCACGTCCGCCGGCATGCCGATCCCGTCGTCGGCGACGGTCACCTCGAGCGTGTCGTGGTCGACGATCACCCTCACCTCGACCGTCGAGGCGTGCGCGTGCCGGCTGACGTTGGTCAGCGCCTCACCCACCACTGCCAGCAGGTCCGGGGTGACCGCCGCGGGCACCGTGGTGCGGATCGGCCCCTCGAGCCGCAGCTTCGGACGCAGCTTCATCGTGGCGGCCGCCCGGTCGACGAGGATCTCGATCTCGGTCTGCAGGTCCGTCGAGCCATCGAGCGTCCCGAGGGCGAAGATCGCGCGGCGGATGTCCTTGATCGTGTCGTCGATGTCGACGATGGCCCGGCGCAGACGCTGGGCCGGCTCGCCGGCGGGCACCATCCGCACGGTGCTCTCCAGCCCCAGGCCCACGCCGAACAGCCGCTGGATGACGAAGTCGTGCAGGTCCCGCCCGATGCGGTCGCGGTCCTCCAGCAACGACATCCGCTTCTGGTCCTCCCGGCTCCGGGCGACCCGCAGGGCGAGTGCCGCCTGCTCGGCGAAGCTGGTGGGCAGGCGCGGGTCGAGACGTCGGAACGCGTCGATGCGCTCGGGCGTCCACGCCAGCGAGATCACGCCCTCGATCCCCGAGCCGGATCGCAGCGGGAGGGCCATCATCGGGCCGAGCTGGGGCCAACCGTCGAGGGACGAGGGGTCCACCGCGCGCGGGTCCGTGGCGAGGTCGTCCACGGAGACGGGCAGGCCGGTGCGCACGACCAGACTGGCCAGCGACTTCCCCATCGGGAGCGCGTGCATGGCCTCCCGGTCGACCGGTGCACCCGCCACCACCTCGAGGTGCAGGTCCTGGGGGTCGGAGCCGCTGACGACCCACGCCACGTCGGCGCCCGACACCGACCGGGCCCGGTCGGCCACGGCCTGCAGCGCGGCGTCGGTCGGCGTGTCCTCGGAGAGCAGGGAGGTGATCTCGACGGTGGCGCTCAGCCAGGCCTGGCGCCGCTCGGCCTCCTCGTAGAGGGTGGCGTTCTCGATCGCGACGCCCGCCGCGGCCGCCAGTGCCACGACCACCGAGTCGTCGACCTGGGTGAAGTCCTGGCCGCAGTGCACGCGCGTCAGGACCTCCCGGAGGAGGTGGTCGAACTCGACCTCCGCCAGACCGGCGTCCCGCGGCTTCGCGCCGCCCTCCCCGTCCGCGTGCAATCGCCCTCCCGACGTTTCCCGCGACACCCCGAGCCTAGTCCTGGGCCGCGTGCACCGGAACCCCGACGGCGGCGATTCCGCACCGGTCGCCACGCCTCCTAGACTGCAGCTGCAGAGGGTTCAACGCGTCCTTGGAGGTGGGTTCGGCGCGTCGTACCGACGCACCCGAAGGACCCCCCTCGTGACCCCTCTCGCCTCCTATCGACGACTCCTGTCGATCGCCGGCCCCACCTACGTCCTCGTGGCGTTCGTCGGGCGCCTCCCGCTGGCCATGAGCCAGCTCGGCACGCTCCTGCTCGTCTCCACCGCGACCGGCAGCTACGGCCTGGGCGGCCTCAGCGCCGGCGCGCTCGCCGTCGCCAACGCCGTCGGAGCGCCGATCGCGGGCTCGCTGGCCGACCGGGTCGGGCAGCGTCCCGTGGTCCTCGTCCAGTCGCTGCTGGGCGCCACGGGCCTCGCGACCCTCGTCGCCGTCGTCGGCAGCGGGTCCACCGACGCCGCCATCGTGCTCAGCGCCGCGGCCACCGGTCTGGTGCTTCCCCAAGTGGGCCCCCTGGCGCGTGTCCGGTGGCGGCCGCTGACCCGCTCGACCGGGACGCACCAGCGCCGGCTGGTGGACGCCGCGTTCTCCTACGAGGGAGCGGCCGACGAGGCGTCGTTCGCGATCGGGCCCGCCCTGGTCGGGCTCTCCGTCGCGCTCGTCTCGCCGTCCGGCGCGCTGCTGCTCGCGGCGGTGCTGCTCGCGGTCTTCGGCTCGGCCTTCGCCCTCGACCCGTCCGCGCGCCTGACCCACGAGGCCGACCACCCGGTCGGCGGGGGCCGCCTGCTGGGCGCCGCCTTCGTCGTGCTGGTCGGCGCGCAGGTCTCCATCGGGATGCTCTTCGGCGCCACCCAGACCGGCGCCACCGTGCTCGCCACGGACGCCGGCACGCCCGGCGTGGCCGGACTGGTGCACGCCACCCTGGGCGTCGGCAGTGCGCTCGCCGGCCTCGCGACGGCGTACCTCCCCGAGCGCATCGGGCACGAGCGCCGGGCCCTCGTCGCGGCGGGGGCGCTGCTCGTGCTCTCGCTCCCCCTCCTCGTCGTCGACTCGCTGGCCGGCACCGCCGCCACCGTCCTCTTCCTCGGGTTCGCCGTGGCGCCCTACATGATCGCCGTCTTCTCCCTCGCCGAGCGCGTGGTCCCGCCCGCCCGGGTCGGTGCGGCGATGACGACCCTGGCCAGCGCGACCGGCCTCGGCTACGCGCTCGGCTCGAGCGTCGCGGGCCGTCTCGCCGACTCGTCGGGGGCGACGGCCGCGTTCGGCGTGACCGTCGGTGCGACGGTGCTCGCGGTCGCCCTGATGTCGACCCAGCAGCGCCGGTTGCGCGCGGCATCGGGTGTCGAACAGCCCGCTCCGCCGGCGTCGACCGAGCCTCGCGTCGCGTCGACGGTCGGCGGCACCCGGTAGGTTGGAGGTGTCCACGACGCTGCGGCACTGCGCCGCAGCCCCGATGGGCAGGTCGGAAGCCTCATGCTGGAGCACGAACCAGAGCTCGACACCGGTCGTCACTGGCGCCTGACGTCGCTGCTCGAGGACGTCAAGGCAGCCCGCCGGCTCCTCGACCTCGCCCGCCACGAACAGCGGCACGTGGAGCAGCAACAGCTCCGCAAGGAGCTGCTCGCCACGCTCGAGGCCTACGCCGCCGCCCTGGCCCAGGCGGGGGCGCCCCTGCCTCCGCGGCTGCGGTCCGAGATCAACCTCTACAAGGATCTCGGCGGCCGGGGGTAGTCACCCGCCGGCCTGCTCCCCGCCGGTCTCCCAGACCCGCACCCAGTCGACGTACATGTGCTGGGGCAGCCGCTTCTCCCTGATCTTCGGGATCTCGTAGTTGGCGGCGATGAGGCTGAGGATCGGGAACTGCGGGACGGCGGAGACCTTGCCGCGCAGACGGCCGGTCTCCTTGCCGTCGATGCGGAAGACCAGCATCCGAGGCGTCCACTCGACCGAGAAGACGTGGTAGTTCTTCGACCAGCCGTCGTCCCGGCTCGCGAGGAAGGACCGTGAGTTCGGGATCCAGCCGCCCGCGGCGATCCGGCGCTTGCCCTCGTAGCGGTGCATGAAGGACGCCAGCCCGCCCTGCGGGTGGTGGTCGCCGAAGTACTCCACGACGTCGATCTCGGTGCCGAGCGCGCCGGCCTGCATGCCGTCGACCGGCTGCAGCCAGAAGGCGCCGTGCTGCCCGCGCAGGCGGTGGAACTTCACCCGCGCGGCGGCGACGCCGTAGCGGAACGCGAAGGCGTGCTGGGTGCCGATGTGCCCGTTGAGGCGGTAGGCGAACCGTCCGGCTCGCGCGTCGCGTCCCTCGATCCGGCAGCGCGTCGTGGCGTCGGGGTCGGTGATCACGCTCAGCCGTACGGCGCCGCCGCCCACGCTGGTCGCGCTCGGGTCACCCTTGGCGCAGGAGCGACGGCTGCCGTGGGCGTACTCACGGCCGCGGTGGTTCCAGACCGGAGCGAGGTGCGAGCCGTCGAACTCGTCGGTCCACGTCGCGGCCAGCCAGCGGGCGGTGCTGACGGGCGCGCTCGTGAACGGGCTCGTGGACGACGACGCCATCGCCTTGACCCGGTAGGTCAGGGACGAGCCGTCGACCGAGGCCGCGGCGGCGAACTGCACCCGGCCCAGGCCGTCCTGCCGCCTCGAGGCCACGGCCCGCCACCCCTCGCCGTCCTGCACCTGCAGCTGCACGCGGCGGCCGGGGCGGACCGGCCGGAGGGTGGCGACGACGGCGGCACGGGCGGCGTCGGCGCTGGCCACCGCGCGTCCCGGCTGGACGACCTGGGGCAGCGCCTCGAGCCGGATCCGCTGGTGGCGGCTGGCGCGCACCGAGACGTCGGCGGGCACGTCGTCCGAGGCCGCAGTGCCGACGGCGGGGGTGGAGCCGCTGGCCGCACCTCCGGGCTGGGCACCCGCGAGCAGGGCCGCCGGGAGCAGCAGGGCGGTCGCGGCGCCGAGCAGGAGTCGCGACGGGCGACGCGAGGGCAGGCAGGCAGGACGTCGTGCTGGCATGGGGCGACCTTCGTGGGTGTCGAGCGCGACGGGGTGCGGCAGAGGGCGGCGGTCGCGGCAGTGGTGCTGGTGTCTCTGGGACGCCGCGAACGCCCGGTTGGTTGTCGACTGCTCGAACCCGCAGCGTCAGGACGCCAGCGCGGCAGCCTCCCGGGCCAGCGCCGCGACGCGGTCCCAGTCTCCGGCGGCAAGGGCGTCGGCCGGGGTCAGCCACGAGCCACCGACGCAGCCGACGTTGGGCAGGGAGAGGTACGACGGCGCGCTGGCGGCGGTGATGCCACCGGTCGGGCAGAAGCGGGCCGCCGGGAGCGGCGAGGCCAGCGACTTCAGGTACGCCGCCCCGCCGGAGGCCTCGGCGGGGAAGAACTTCATCTCCGAGAAGCCCGCCTCGAGCACGGCCATCGCCTCGGAGACCGTGGCGGTGCCGGGGAGGAACGGGACCCCGGACCACTGCATCTCGCGCAGCAGCCCGGGCGTGGTGCCGGGAGAGACGAGGAACTGCGCCCCGGCCTTCACGGCCCGCGAGACGAGCTCGGGCGAGGTGATCGTGCCGGCGCCGACGAGGATCTCCGGCACCTCCGCGGCGATCGCGGCGATGGCGTCGAGCGCGACCGGCGTGCGGAGGGTCAGCTCGATGACCGGCAGGCCGCCGGCGACGAGCGCCCGGGCGACCGGCACGGCGTGGTCGAGGTCGTCGAGCACGACGACCGGCACGACCGGCACCAGCGACAGCAGCGAGCCGCCGTCGGCCAGCTGGTCGGGAACGGACCGGACGTCAGACGGGCTGGACAACGGGGGCCTCCTCGGTGGGGGCGGGCAGGGGACGGATGACGCTGGCGCCGGTCTCGGCGGTGCCGACGATGGCGCGGAAGCCCGAGAAGAGCTCCCGACCGGTGCCGGCCCACTCGACGTCGTGGGGCGCGCGGCCGGTGGCCTCGCGGCGCTGGAGCTCGACGTCGGACAGCACGACCTCGAGCACCCCGGCGTCGGCGTCGACGGTGACGAGGTCGCCGTCGCGGACCCGTGCCAGCGGACCGCCGAGGGCGGACTCGGGGGTGACGTGGATGGCGGCCGGGACCTTGCCCGACGCGCCGGACATCCGGCCGTCGGTGACGACCGCGACCCGCTGACCGCGGTCCTGCAGCACGCCGAGGGCGGGCATCAGCTTGTGCAGCTCGGGCATGCCGTTGGCGGCCGGGCCCTGGTAGCGGACGACCGCGACGAGGTCGCGGCCGTCGAGGCGGCCCTCGGCAAAGGCAGCGAGGAAGTCGGCCTGGTCGTCGAAGACCATCGCCGGCGCGGTGACGACGCGGTGCTCGGGCCGGACGGCCGAGGTCTTGATGACCGCGCGCCCGAGGCGTCCCGAGAGCATCCGCAGGCCGCCGTCCGGGGCGAACGGATCGTCGGCGCCGCGCAGCACGTCGGTGTCGAGGGACGACTTCGGCCCCTCCTCCCAGGTGACCTGCTCCCCGTCCAGCCGCGCCTCGCGGGTGTGGCGCCACAGGCCGCGGCCCGAGACCGTCAGGACGTCGTCGTGGAGGTAGCCGTGCTTGAGCAGCGTGTGCACCAGGAACGGCGTACCGCCGGCGGCCACGAAGTGGTTGATGTCCGCCGAGCCGTTGGGGTAGATCCGCGTCAGCAGCGGCACGGCGGCCGACAGGTCGGACAGGTCGTCCCAGGTGAGGGTGATGCCCGCGGCCGCGGCGATCGCGACGAGGTGCATCGTGTGGTTGGTCGAGCCGCCGGTCGCGAGCAGGGCGACGCACGCGTTGACGATCGCCTTCTCGTCGACGAGGTGCCCGACCGGGGTGGGCTCGCCGCCGGCGTGGGTGATCGCGACGGCGCGCGCGCCGGCCGCCCGGTCGAGCGCCGCACGCAGCGGGGTGTCGGGGTTGGCGAACGTCGCGTCGGGCAGGTGCAGCCCCATCACCTCCATCAGCATCTGGTTGCTGTTGGCGGTGCCGTAGAACGTGCAGGTGCCCTTCGAGTGGTACGACGCCGACTCGGCCTCGAGCAGCTCCTCGCGCCCGACCTTGCCCTCGGCGTAGAGCTGGCGCACACGCGCCTTCTCGCCGTTCGGCAGGCCGGACGTCATCGGCCCGGCCGGGACGAAGACGGTGGGCAGGTGGCCGAACGACAGCGCGCCGATCAGCAGCCCCGGCACGATCTTGTCGCAGACGCCGAGCATCATCGCGGCGTCGAACATGTCGTGGGAGAGCGCGACCGCCGTCGACATCGCGATGAGGTCGCGGCTGAAGAGCGAGAGCTCCATGCCGGCGCGACCCTGGGTGATGCCGTCGCACATGGCGGGCACTCCCCCGGCGAACTGCGCCAGGCCGCCGGCCCGCACGATCGACTTCTTCAGCACCTCGGGCACGTCGCGGAACGGCTGGTGGGCCGAGAGCATGTCGTTGTAGGACGAGACGATCGCGACGTTGGGCTTGCGACCCGACTTGAGGCCCGACTTCACCGGCTCGTCGGCGGCGGCGAAGCCGTGGGCGAGGTTGGCGCAGGCGAGCCTGCCACGGGCGGGGCCCTTGACGATCGCCGCGTCGGTGCGGGCGAGGTAGGCGGCGCGCGTCGCGGCGCTGCGCTGCGTGATGCGGTCGGTGACCTCCGCGACCACCGGGTGGACGGGGGCCTGGGATGCGCTGGTGCTCATTCTGTCTCCTGCCAGGATCGGCCGTCGCGCTCGAGGAGCGTGACGGCGGCAACGGGGCCGTGCGTGCCGGCCGGGTACGTGCGCGGCCGGTGCGAGGGCTGGGACCAGCGCTCGAGGATGGGGGCCACCCAGGTCCACGCGGCCTCGACCTCGTCGCGGCGCATGAAGAGGGTGGTGTTGCCGCGCACGACATCCATGAGCAGCCGCTCGTACGCGTCGGGCGAGCGGCCCCCGAAGGCGGCGGCGTAGCTGAGGTCGAGCGAGACCGGGCGCAGCCGGATGCCGCCGGGGCCGGGCTCCTTGGCGGTCATGTGCAGGCGCATGCCCTCGTCGGGCTGCACGCGGATGTGCAGGCGGTTGGCCTCGGTCGGCCCCTCGCTGTGCGGGAACATCGCGTGCGGCGGCTCCTTGAAGACCACGACGATCTCCGAGACCCGCTCGGGCATCCGCTTGCCGGTGCGCAGGTAGAACGGCACGCCGGCCCAGCGCCAGTTCTGCACCTCGGTGCGCAGAGCGACGAAGGTCTCGGTGGTGCTGGCGTGGCCCACCTCGTCGGCGTACGACGACGCAGGGATGCCCTCGCACAGCCCCGCGGCGTACTGCCCGGCGACGGTGTCGCGGTCGACGAGCTCGGGCGTCAGCGGCCGCAGGGCCTGCAGCACCTTGAGCTTCTCGTCGCGCACGGTCTCGCGGTCGACGTAGGTGGGCGGCTCCATCGCCACCAGGCACAGCAGCTGCAGCAGGTGGTTCTGCACCATGTCGCGCAGGGCGCCCGAGCGGTCGTAGTAGGAGCCGCGGTCGCCGACGCCGATCGACTCGGACACCGTGATCTGCACGTGGTCGACCCACCGGCTGTTCCACAGCGGCTCGAGGAACGTGTTGGCGAAGCGGGTGACCAGGAGGTTCTGCACGCTCTCCTTGCCGAGGTAGTGGTCGATGCGGAAGATGCTCGACTCCTCGAACACGCGACCGACGGCCGCGTTGACCTGCTGGGCCGTCGCGAGGTCGGTGCCCATCGGCTTCTCCAGCACGACGCGCGAGCGCTCGGTCACCAGGCCGGCCTCGTCGAGGTGCTCGCAGATGGTCCCGAAGAGGCCAGGGGCGACGGCGAGGTAGAAGACGCGGATGACGTCGTCGGACGCGGCGCCGTCCTTGAGGCGGTCGTGCAGCTGGTGCCAGGCCGCGACGTCGGCCACGTCGAGCGTCACGTGGTGGAGCCGGGCGAGCAGCCGCTCGACGACCGGGGTGTCGAGGTCCTCGGCCACCACGTGCTCGCGCAGCGCCTCGGCCACCAGGGCGCGGTAGCCGTCGTCGTCGACCTGGGCGCGGGAGACGCCGATGACGCGGAACCCGTCGGGCAGCTGCCCGTCACGGTCGCGCAGGTAGAGCGCGGGGAGGAGCTTGCGCAGGGCGAGGTCGCCGGTGCCACCGAAGACGGTGAAGTCGCAGGCGTCGACGGGGGTGATCGATTCCATGGCTCACCACCGTACGGACGCTTCCGTCTCGATGCAACGGAACTTACGTCTTTTCAAGACATATTTGCTGGTGCACAATCAGCGCACCATGACGCAGACCTCGCCTCCCCCGCCGCCGGTCCTCCCCGCGGCGACCGCCGGCGAGGTGCTCGCGCTGATCCGCTCCGGGCAGGCGGCCACCCGCGGCGCCCTCGGCCGGGCGACGGGACTGTCCCGCACCGCGGTCAACGCCCGCCTCTCGGCACTCGCCGACGCCGGCCTGGTGCTCGAGGGCGAGGAGGAGTCCGCGACCGGGGGCCGCCCCGCGACGACGCTCGTCCTCAACAGCGCGGCCGGGCTGGTCCTCGGGATCGCCGTGGGGCGCAGCCGCTCGCAGCTCTCGGTGTGCGCGCTGGACGGCACCGAGCTCGCGTCCGTGAGCCTGGACCAGGAGTCCGGTCAGGGACCCGACGTGCTGATGCCCCTCCTCACGCGTCACCTCGACCGGATGCTGGGCGAGCTCGGCCGCGGCGGCGACGACGTACGAGGCGTGGGCATGTCGCTGGCCGGGACGGTCGACCCGTCCCGCGGGATGAGCGTGGACTCCCCCGCCCTCGCCGGCTGGGACGGCGTCGCGCTCGCGCCCCACCTGCGGGACGTGACCCGCGCGCCCCTCACGCTCGACAACGACATGCGGGTCATGGCGCTCTCGCAGATGCCGACCGCCCGGGCCGACGTCGAGCCGACGGTGCACGAGCACGACGAGGCGCTGGTGCTCAAGGCGTCGACGGGCATCGGCCTCGCGATCGTCGCCGACGGGCGGCTGGTCCGCGGCCACCGCAACGCCGCCGGACAGCTCGGCCACGTCAAGGTCCCCGCCGCCGCCGGGCTCCGCTGCCGCTGCGGCGAGACCGGCTGCCTGGAGACGATCGCGAGCGGCTGGGCGCTCGTCGAGCGCCTGCGCGCCGCGGGCGACGACGTCCACCACGTGCGCGACCTGGTCGCCGCGGCCGGCCGCGGCAACGGGCGCGCCCGCGCCGTCGTACGCGAGTCCGGTCGCCACATCGGCGAGGCGCTGGCCGCGACCGTCACCGTGCTCAACCCGCGCGCCGTCGTCGTCGGCGGCGACATGGCCGGCGCCTTCGACACCTTCTCCGCCGGGCTGCGCGAGGGCGTCTTCAGCGCCACCACGGCACTGGCCGGGCGGGACCTGCAGATCCTCCCGGCGGCGTACGGCGACCGCGCCGGGCTGGTCGGCTGCGTCCGCCTCGCGCTCGACGCGGTGCTCTCCCCGCGCGCCGTCGACGCGGCGCTGGCCCGGTAGCCGGGCATCACCCTGGGCACGAGCGGGTACCACCTGCTCGTGGAACCCATCCCGCAGACGCTCGCGGCCCTCGACGAGCTCGACAACGACATGGACGACACCGCGCTGACGAGCGGTCTGGTCGCGACGGCCGAGCGCGCACGCGGGGTCGCGCCCGGGCTCGTCGGCGTGAGCGTCGCCCTGCGCCGGCTCGACGTCACCTTCACCCTCGTGGCGAGCGACGACGAGATCGCGACCCTGGACGCGGTGCAGTACGTCAGCAGCGGTCCGTGCGTGGACGCGATGGACCTCGGCCACGGCATCGCGACGTCGCCCGACGGCCTGCTCAGCGAGGCACGGTGGCAGGACTTCGCCCGGGCGAGCGCGGCCGCGGGCGTGCACAGCACCCTGACCCTCCCCGTCGTGGGTGCGGACGGCGAGGTCATGGCCACGGTCAACCTCTACGGCAGCAGCACCGACACCTTCGCGGGCCGGCACCAGCAGCTGGCGGAGGTGTTCGGGGCCTGGGCTCCGGGGGCGGTCGTCAACGCCGACCTGTCCTTCTCGACGCGGAACGCGGCCGAGGAGGCGCCGGCCCGGCTCGAGCAGCTCGCGCTTCTCGACACCGCCACGGGGATCATCGCCGGACTGCGTGAGATCCCGGTCACCGAGGCCAGGTGGCAGCTCGAGGACGCCGCACGCCGCGCCGGCGTCCCGGTCGTGCGGCTCGCGCGGGTGATCGTCGGCCTCAACGACGAGTGAGGCCAGGCCTCCTCCCCGAGCCGCCGACGCGGCGCTTGCGCCGTGCTCCGGGTAAGTTGCCGCGGTGCCCGACACCCGCCCCCGCCGTACCTTCGCCGTCATCAGCCACCCGGACGCCGGCAAGTCCACGCTCACCGAGGCCCTCGCCCTGCACGCGCGGGTGATCACCGAGGCCGGGGCGGTCCACGGCAAGGGCGACCGGCGCGCCACGGTGTCGGACTGGATGGCGATGGAGAAGGCGCGCGGCATCTCGATCACGTCGGCGGCGCTGCAGTTCGTCTACCGCGACCACGTCATCAACCTCGTCGACACCCCGGGCCACAGCGACTTCTCCGAGGACACCTACCGCGTGCTCTCCGCCGTCGACTCCGCCGTGATGCTGGTCGACGCCGGAAAGGGCCTCGAGCCGCAGACCCTCAAGCTCTTCAAGGTGTGCGCGCTGCGCGGCATCCCGGTCCTCACGGTCATCAACAAGTGGGACCGACCCGGGCTGTCGGCGCTCGAGCTGATGGACCTGATCCAGCAGAAGATCAAGCTCCGGCCCACTCCCCTGACCTGGCCGGTGGGCGAGGCCGGCGACTTCCGCGGCGTGCTGGACCGGCGTACGGGCGAGTTCGTGAAGTACACCCGCACCGCCGGCGGCGCGACCCGCGCCCCCGAGCGGCGGATGGGCGCGGACGAGGTCGAGGACGACGACTCCTTCCAGTGGAAGGCGGCGTTCGAGGAGCACGAGCTGCTCACCCTCGACGAGGCCGACCACGACCAGGAGCGCTTCCTGGCCGGCGAGACGACGCCGGTGATGTTCGCCTCGGCCCTGCAGAACTTCGGCGTCGCGCAGCTGCTCGACCTGCTGCTCGACATCGCCCCGGACCCCAGCGCGACCGAGGGCGTCGACGGCTCCGTGCGCGAGACCTCCGACGACTTCAGCGCGTTCGTCTTCAAGGTGCAGTCGGGGATGAACAACGCCCACCGCGACCGGCTCGCCTACGCCCGGGTCGTGTCGGGGACCTTCGAGCGCGGCATGGTCGTCACCCACGCCGGCAGCGGACGGCCGTTCGCGACGAAGTTCGCGCAGTCGGTCTTCGGTCGCGACACCGCCGCGGTCGAGAGCGCCGAGCCCGGCGACATCATCGGCTTCGTCAACGCGCAGGCCCTGCGGGTCGGCGACACCGTCTACGTCGGGGACGCCATCGAGTACCCGCCCGTCCCGAGCTTCGCACCCGAGCACTTCGTCACCGCGAGCGCCGGCGACATCAGCCGCTACAAGCAGTTCCGGCGCGGCATCGAGCAGCTCGACCAGGAGGGCGTGGTGCAGGTGCTGCGCTCCGACCTGCGCGGCGACCAGAACCCGGTCCTCGCCGCGGTCGGCCCGATGCAGTTCGAGGTCGTCGAGGACCGCATGACCAACGAGTTCAACTCGCCGATCCGCTTCTCGCGCCTCGACTACCAGGTCGCCCGGCGCACCGATGCCGACGGCGCGGCCGCCCTCGCGGGCAAGCGAGGCGTCGAGGTCCTCGAGCGCAGCGACGGCACCCGCCTGGCCCTGTTCGTCGACCAGTGGCGCGCCCAGGTCACCGCCCGCGACAACCCCGACATCATGCTCGAGGCGCTGCCCGCCGGCGGCGCCTGACGGTGCCGGCCGGCGGTGCGGGCGGCTCGTCCCCGCCCGCCGCGTATCGTCGAGGGAGTGACCTCGGCACCCACCCTCGTCCTCGACGGCCGCTTCGCCCGCGAGCTGCCCGAGCTGGCCGCTGCCCTGGCAGGCCGACGAGACCCCGGAGCCCCGGCTGCTCGTCCTCAACGAGCCGCTGGCCGCCGAGCTCGGCCTCGACCCGACGTGGCTGCGCGCGCGACGGCGTCGGGCTGCTGACCGGCACCGACGCTCCCCGAGGGCGCGACGCCGGTCGCGCAGGCCTACGCCGGCCACCAGTTCGGCGGCTACTCCCCGCGGCTCGGCGACGGCCGCGCCCTGCTGCTCGGCGAGCTCGTCGACGACTCGACGGCCGGCTCCGCGACCTGCACCTCAAGGGCTCGGGGCGTACGCCGTTCTCCCGCGGCGGCGACGGCCTGGCCGCCGTCGGCCCGATGCTGCGCGAGTACGTCGTCAGCGAGGCGATGCACGCCCTCGGCATCCCCACGACCCGCTCGCCTCGCCGTCGTGGCGACCGGTCGCCCGGTGCAGCGCGAGACCGTGCTGCCCGGCGCCGTGCTGGCCCGGGTGGCGAGCAGCCACCTGCGCGTCGGCACCTTCCAGTACGCCCGGGCCACCGACGACCTCGACCTGCTGCGGCGCCTCGCCGACCACGCGATCGCGCGCCACCACCCCGCGGCCGCCGACGCGGAGCACCCCTACCTCGCCCTGTTCGAGGCGGTCGTCGCGGCCCAGGCGCGCTGGTCGCGCGAGTGGATGCTCGTCGGCTTCGTGCACGGCGTGATGAACACCGACAACATGACGATCTCCGGCGAGACCATCGACTACGGGCCGTGCGCCTTCATCGACGCCTTCGACCCGGCGACGGTCTTCAGCTCCATCGACACCGGCGGCCGCTACGCCTACGGCAACCAGCCCGTCGTCGCCGAGTGGAACCTCGCCCGCTTCGCCGAGGCGCTCCTGCCCGCTCCTCGCCGACGACCAGGACGCGGCGGTCGCCGCTCGCGGTCGAGGCGCTCGGCGCGCTTCCGCGACCGCTACTCGGCCGCCTGGTCGGCCGGCATGCGGCGCCAAGCTCGGCCTGCCCGCCGACGTCGACGCGGCCGAGGCGTCGAGCCTCGTCGACGACCTCGCTCGCGCTCGCTGCAGGCCGACCACGTCGACCACACGTCGTTCTTCCGCAGCCTCGGCGCGGCGGCGCGCGGCGACGCGGAGCCCGCGCGCGGGATGTTCCTCGACCTCGCCGGCTTCGACGCGTGGACCGCGCGCTGGCGCGCGCTCGGCCCCGACGCCGACGCGATGGACCGCACCAACCCGGTCTACATCCCGCGCAACCACCTCGTCGAGGAGGCCCTCGCCGCCGCCACCGACGGCGACCTCGCGCCGCTCGACGCGGCTGCTCGACGCGGTGTCCGCGCCGTACGACGAGCGGCCCGGCCTGGAGCGCTACGCCGAGCCCGCCCCCGACTCGTTCGGCGCCTACACGACCTTCTGCGGGACCTAGCCGCGGGCGACGGGGGCTATCCGTCCTCCCCGTCTCGCCCGTCCTCCCCGTCTCGCCCGTCCTCCCCGTCCGCCCGCCTCCGCCGGTCCGTCCTGCTGGTCCGGTCCGCCCTGCTGGTCCCCCCAGCTCGCCGCCGACCGCGCCACCTCGCGGTCCACCGTGCCCTGCTCCCAGTCGACCTCGGCGTCCTGCCGATCCAGCCGCCGGCGGGACCGCTCGAGTCCGGCCCGCGCGCGGTCCAGGCCCGCCCCGGCGCGGTCGAGCTGCTCCCGGTGGTAGGCCGCCTCCGCGCCGGCGACCAGGCCCACCCCCGTCGCACGGTCGCGCAGTGCCTTCTCACGCTGGTCCAGGTCTCCCTCACGCGCGTCGGCGGCCGCCTCCCGCACGTCGGCCGCGGCCTCTCGGACGTCGGCCTCCTCGTCGTGGAGAGCGGCGCGCCGATCACGCTCGTCGGCGACGCGGTCGCGCTCGCCCGCGGCACGCTCGTCCGCCGCGTCCCGGTCGCCCGGCCCGGGGGCGCCTGCGCCAGCTCGAGGCATGCCGACACCCTACGGCGTGCCGCCGGTCGTTCTGCCGTGAGCGGAATACGTGCCGGACGGGCCGTGATCGGGGCTAGGTTCGCGCCATGGGCGACATCGTGCGGTTCCCCGACCCCCACCCGAACCCCGGCCGACACCCGGCGCCCGAGCGCCTGTGGCGCGAGATCGTCGGCGAGGAGCTCCATCGCGAGCGCGCGGCCAGGGGCGAGCGGCTCAAGGACGTGGCCGAGCGGGCCGGGGTGTCCGTGCAGTACCTCTCCGAGGTCGAGCGCGGGCTCAAGGACCCGTCGTCGGAGATGCTGCAGGCCATCGCCGGCGCCCTCGACCTGAGCGTCCGGAGACTCGCGGTGCGCGCCGGCCGGACGGACGCCCTGGCCCTGGCTGCCTGACCGGCACGGCCGCTCAGGCCAGCGCCGGCCCCTGCTCGCTCAGCACCAGGTCGACGAGCCCGTAGTCGACCGCGGCCTCCCCCGGCAGCACGAGCGTGCGGTCGGTGTCCTGCCGGATCTGCTCGGCCGTACGCCCGGTGTGCTGGGCCAGGACCTCCTCGAGCAGCAGGCGCACCCGGGCCACCTCGTCGGCCTCGAGGATCAGGTCGGGGATGGTGCCGCGGCCCTGGGTCGCGGGCTGGTGGAGCACCACCCGCCCGTGCGGCAGGATGGCGCGTCGCCCCGGCGCTCCCCCGGCGAGCAGGACCGCCGCGGTCCACGCGGCCTGCCCGACGCACACGGTCTCGATCGGCGGCTTGACGAACTGCATGGCGTCGTAGACGGCGAGCATGGCCGTGATCGAGCCCCCGGGCGAGTTGAGGTAGAGGCTGATCGGGAGCTCGGGGTTCTCCGAGGCGAGGTGGAGCAGCTGGGCGATGACGGCGTTGGCGACACCGTCGTCGATCTCGGTGCCGAGATAGACGATCCGCTCGGACAGCAGCCGTGAGTAGAGGTCGAGGGTGCGCTCGCCGCGCGGCGTCTGCTGGACGACGTACGGGATCGTGTAGCTGCTCATCGCGCACCCGCCAGCCCCACCGCGCGCGACCGCGCCGGTGTCACGTGGTCGACCGAGCTGATCACCTGGTCGACGAAGCCGTACGCCAGCGCGTCCTCGGCGCTGAACCACCGGTCGCGCCGCGAGTCGCGCTCGACGGTCTCGCGGTCCTGGCCGGTGTGCCCGGCGATCAGGCCGAGGACGGTGTCGCGGGTGTGCCGCAGGTCGTCGGCCTGGATCTCGATGTCGACGGCCGTCCCGCCGATGCCGGCCGAGCCCTGGTGGAGCAGCACGCGCGCGTGCGGCAGGGCGTACCTCTTGCCGGGCGTGCCCGCCGAGAGCAGGAACTGCCCGGCGCTCGCGGCCATGCCCATGGCGAGGGTGCTGACGTCGTTGGGGATCAGCTGCATGACGTCGTGGATGGCGAGCATCGACGACACCGAGCCGCCGGGCGAGCTGATCCAGAGGCTGATGTCGGCGCGCGGGTCCTCGGCGGACAGGAGCAGGAGCTGGTGCATCAGGCGGTTGCCGTTGCGCTCGCCGAGCTCCTCGCCGAGGACGATGATCCGCTGGTGCATCAGCCGTCGGACGAGCTCGTCCTCGATGCGTTCGGAGGTGGTGTGGGTGGTCATGCCGCCAGCGTGGCGCGCCGCGGCGCGTGACCACAGGGGGTTCTGCTGTCGGTGGATCCGCTGGCAGCAGACCGCCGCCTATCAGACCGGCCCTGCGTCCACGCCACCCGCCCCGCCCCTCGCGGACCGGTGACCTCGCATACGGTCCGGGGCCATGTCGACTCTCTCGGAGACCCAGGAAGAACGCGGCCTCGCCCGCCTCGCACAACGCAGTGCCGCATGGACCGAGAAGTGGTTCCCCGACGCGTACGTCTTCGCCCTCGCCGGTGTCGTGCTCGTGTCGGTGGCCGCGATGGCCAACGGGTCGAGCCCCGCCACGGTGGCCGAGACCTTCGGCGGCGGCTTCTGGGACCTCGCCACCTTCACCCTGCAGATGGCGATGGTCGTGCTCACCGGCTACGTCGTGGCGACGTCCCCGCCGGTCGCGCGGATCATCGAGCGGATCGCGCTCTACCCCACGACGCCGCGCGGCGCCGTGGCGTTCGTGGCGCTGCTGTCGTGCCTGGTGTCGATGGTCAACTGGGGCCTCAGCCTGGTCTTCAGCGGCCTGCTCGCCCGCGCGATCGCCCGCCGGCCCGACCTCCGCACCGACTACCGCGCCCTCGGCGCAGCGGCGTACCTCGGTCTCGGCGCGGTGTGGGCGCTCGGCCTCTCGTCGTCCGCCGCGCAGCTGCAGGCCACCCCCGCGTCGCTGCCGCCCGAGCTGCTCGAGATCACGGGCGTGCTGGACTTCGGCGCGACGATCCTCACCTGGCAGTCGCTCGTGATGGCAGCCGTGCTCATCGCCCTCAGCGTCGTCATCGCGTGGGCGTCGGCACCGCAGGGCGACGCGATCCGCTCGGCCGAGGACATGGAGGTCGACCTCTCCGACTCCGTCGAGCCGTTGGCCCCGCAGACGCGTCCCGGTGAGCGGCTCGAGTACTCCCGCATCCTGCCGATCCTCGTCGGCCTGCTCACCCTCGGCTGGCTGGTCCAGCAGCTCGCGACGCTGCCGTTCCTCACGGTGATCAGCAGCCTCAACGGCTACCTGATGGTCTTCCTGATCCTCGGCCTCGTCCTCCACGGCACCCCGCGCGGCTTCCTCAACGCGGTCACCAAGGCGGTGCCCACCACGGCCGGCGTGCTGGTGCAGTTCCCGCTGTACGCCGCCATGGCCGCCGTGCTGACCCGGGCCGAGGGCCGCGGCGGGGTCACCGTCTCCGAGCACCTCGCCGACCTGTTCACCAACATCGGCGGCGGCGGCGCGTTCGCCGTCGTCATCGCCATCTACACCGCGCTGCTCGGCCTCCTCGTCCCGTCGGGCGGCGGCAAGTGGCTCGTCGAGGCGCCGTACGTCATGCAGTCGGCGACCGACGTCGGGATGAACCTCGGCTGGACCGTGCAGATCTACAACGCCGCCGAGGCCCTCCCCAACCTGGTCAACCCGTTCTTCATGCTCCCGCTGCTGGCGGTGCTCGGCGTGCGGGCACGCGACCTGGTCGGCTTCACGTTCCTGCAGTTCCTCTTCCACCTGCCGGTGGTGCTGCTCCTGCTGTGGCTCCTCGGGATGACCTTCGAGTTCGTGCCGCCCGTCATGCCCTGACCCTCGGGACGCCGTCGGGGCTAGCGTGGGCGGGTGACCGATGACGAGCTCCGTCGCGCCGCCGACGCGGCGATGCTGCCGATCGTCACGTCACTGGCGCCCGCCGGCGTCACCAGCGCGCACTGGCTGCCTGATCGCGCCGGCGACCCCGTCGTGTGGATCCGGGTGCAGAGCGAGGCCGGGCGCGTCGCGGTGGAGTCCTACAGCTGGGTGCTCCCCCAGGTGCAGGTCATCCTGTCTCGCCTCGGGCTCCCGTCGGACAAGGTCATGGCGCTGCGCATCGAGGTGACGTCCGCGGAGGCCGAGGACCACCTCTTCGGGGAGTGACACGTCGTCTGCTGCAATACCTGCATGCATCAAGGCTCTCCCTACCGCGGCTCCCGCTGATGGCGCTGGTCGACCACGACGCGGGCCTCCTCGTCACCGCGGCACCCGGCACCGGCAGCACCGCCCTCCGCGAGGCGCTGGTCTCTCGACGGGGCGCGACCGAGGCCGTCGATGCTCAGCAGGCCCGGGAGGTGGGCGTGGACGCGAAGCACGCGACCGTCCGGCAGCTCGTCGAGGCGGGGGTGGTGGACCCCGAGCACGGGATGCGCATCGTGACGACGACCCGCAACCCGTTCGACTTCTACGTCGCCGAGCACACCAGGACGCGGACGCGATGGGTGCACGAGCTGCGCCGACCCGACTCCTGGGTCCACGACGTCCCGGGCGCCGTCGACCGCATCGTCGACGCGGTGACCCTGGACTTCGACGTGTGGCTCGAACGGGTCATCGGCAGCCCCGTGCGACCGCTGCGCATCAACCGCGGCCACGTCGACGAGGCGGACGTCGTGCTGCGGATGGAGCACCTCGAGTCCGACGTGCGTGAGCTCATCGGACTCGACCTGCCCGTGCCGCCCACCAACGTCACGGACCGCGAGCGCGCCTACTGGCGCTCCTACTCGGTCGCGAGCCGCCGTCTGGTCGAGACCGCCCACGCCGACGACCTGGAGCGGTTCGGTTACTCGTTCTGACCGATCCGGTCGGGCGGACTCCCTCAGCGGCGCCGGATCCGGATCGGCCCCTTCGCGGTCGACGGGTCGACGACGTGCCCGCCCTGGGTGATGTCGACCTCGCCGCGGTCCACGAGCCGGCGGGCGGCGCGACGGGCCGGCTCCATCAGGTCACGCCACGAGTCCTCGTCGCCGACCGCGCGCGCCGCGTCGGACGGGCAGATGGTCGACGTACGCGCGCGCTGCGCGAGCAGGTCGAGGATCGTCTGCTCCAGCCTGCGGTCGACGTCGTTCGGGTCCGGGGGCATGCTGCCCAGTGTGCCCCGCGCCGCCAGCCGCGCCCTGTGACCCTTCCCTCAGCGGGCCGCTCCGCGGCATAGCCGGACCCGGGGGGTGGTTGTGCCCGACGTACGTCACCGCAAGAAGCAAGCAGATCAGCAACGGAAGGCAGTCCCATGCGCGCACTCGTCCAGCCCCAGTTCGGCGACCCGGCCGAGGTCCTCTCGGTCCAGGAGGTGCCGAACCCCGAGCCCGGTCCGGGCGAGGCACTGGTCCGTGTGCTCCTCTCCCCGATCCACAACCACGACCTCTGGACGGTCCGCGGCAGCTACGGCTTCAAGCCCGAGATGCCCGCGCGCGCCGGCACCGAGCTGGTGGGTGTCGTCGAGTCGCTCGGCGAGGGCGTCGAGGGACTCGAGGTCGGCCAGCGCGTCGCCATCGGCGGTGCGTTCGGCGCCTGGGCGGAGTACGTCGTGGCCCCCGCCAAGGGCCTCATCCCGGTGCCCGACGAGATGCCCGACGAGGCCGCGGCCCAGCTGGTCTCGATGCCGTTCAGCGCCATTGCGCTGCTCGACTTCCTCGACGTGTCCGAGGGCGACTGGATCGTCCAGAACGCCGCCAACGGTGCCGTCGGTCGCATGGTCGCCCAGCTGGCCGTGGCGCGTGGGGTCCGGGTCCTCGGGCTCGTACGCCGCTCCGCCGGCGTCGACGAGCTGCGCGAGCAGGGCATCGGTGACGTCGTCGCGACCGACGACGACGGCTGGCGTGAGCGCGTGCGCGAGGTCGTGGGTGACGGCAAGGTCGTCGCCGGCGTCGACTCGGTCGGCGGAAGCGCGGCCGGCGACGTCGTGTCGCTCCTGGCCGAGGACGGCGTGCTCGTCGTCTTCGGGGCGATGGCCTCCCCCACGCTCGAGATCGGGTCGGGCGAGGTCATCTTCAAGCAGGTCGTGATCAAGGGCTTCTGGGGCAGCAAGGTCTTCCCGGCGATGGAGCGTGAGAAGCGGGCAGCGCTGATGGGCGAGCTGGTCTCCGGCATCTCCTCGGGCGTCGTCACGCTCCCCGTCGAGGAGGTCTACCCGCTCGAGGAGATCTCCGCCGCCGCGCGTGCGAGCGCCGAGCCGGGTCGGCGCGGCAAGATCCTGCTGCGCCCGTGACACTCGTCCTGACTCCTCGGCCCTGACGCGGCCGTGGTCCCGAGGACCGGCGGTCCCGGCCCCTAGGCTGGGACCGCCGGTCGACGGCACCACCTGAGGGGGAACGATGAGCCGAGCGCTGGGCGGGACACTCGCCGCTGCCGTGCTGCTGCTGGCGGCCTGCGGGACCGACGCCTCCCCGACCTCGGCGAGCGGGTCGTCCACGTCGTCCTCCCCCGAGCCGTCGGAGACGTCTGCCCCGGCGCCCTCCAAGAGCCGGTCCCCGTCCTCGTCCGCGTCGGCGGAGTCGCCCTCCCCGACGCCCGCGCCCGACGGACCGCCGTTCCCGGAGTCGACCGACCCGCAGACCGCCGAGCCGTCGGGCGAGTGGGACCTGCAGCTGGTCGACGTACGCGTGGGTGACCACGACGGCTTCGACCGGGTCGTGCTGGAGCTCAGCGGCACCGCGACCCCGGGCTGGGGCGTCGCGTGGAGCGACGAGGCGGTCGCCGAGGGCACTGGGGACGTCGTGCCGCTCGAGGGCGACCACGTGCTGACCATCAGCGCGTCCGGCACCGCGTTGCCCGAGCCGGGCTCGTTCGAGGTGCCCGCGCGCCTCGGGCCCGCCGGCGCCGTCGCGGAGGTGCAGGTCAACGGCTGGTTCGAGGGCTACACCCAGGTCTTCGCCGGCGTCGAGGGCGAGGAGCGGCCGTTCCGGGTCTTCACGCTCGCCGACCCGCCTCGCCTCGTCGTCGACATCGCCGACTGACCGCCCGGGCGTCGGCCCGGCTACTCAGCAGCAGAGGTGTCGTAGCCGCTGGCACGGATGAGCCGCGCCGGGACGCCCGCGACAATGGTGTCGGCCGCGACGTCCCTGGTGACGACCGAACCCGCGCCGATGACGGCGCCGTCGCCGATGGTGACGCCGGGGACGACCGTGACCCCCGCGCCGAGCCAGACGTGGCGTCCGAGGACGACGGGCGCCGGCCGCATGTCGGCACGGCGTGCGGGATCGATCGCGTGGTTGAGCGTGGTCAGCGTGCTGCCGTGCCCGATGAGGGTGCCGTCGCCGATGGTGATGCCGCCGGTGTCCTGGAAGCGGCAGCCGAGGTTGATGAACACGTCCTTGCCCAGCTGCAGGTTCTTCCCGAACTCGCTGTGGAAGGGCGGGAAGACGGTGACGGAGTCGTCGACCTCCCTGCCGGTGAGCTGGCTGATGATGTCGCGCACCTGCTCGGGCGTCCGGTAGGTCGAGTTGAGCTCGGCGGTGAGCCGGAACGCCTCCTGCGCGGCGTCGTGCATGAAGCGGTGGTGCTCGGACCCGCCGACGATCAGGTTGCCGCCGTCGACGTGCGCGAGGAAGTCCTGCAGCTCCATCGGGCTCACCCCGCCTCGACGGTCACGGTGACGGATCCGTCCATCCGGGCGATCTGCTCCGCGGCGCCGCCCTCGAGCCGACCGAGGACGACGATGCCCGGGAAGGAGGACTGGTCGCCGTAGTAGAGGACGAGGTCGTTGCCGGGGGCGTAGTAGCCGAGGTCCCCGACGTCGGGGTCGGCACCGTCGGGCTGGCCGTCGAGGGACAGCGGCAAGGGCAGCCGGCCGGTCTTCTCCACGCCGCCGTGGTCGGTCATCTCGACGGTCACCGGCAGCTGCACGAGGAGGTCGTCGGCCGCGGCGCTGTCGTCGAGGGTGGCGGCGAACCGGTGGTCGCCGAGGGTGAGGTGGATCTGCATGTCGCTCCCGTCGTCGGTGGGTGTGGGGTCGGCGTCGGTCGGCTCCGAGCGGCCACCGCTGGGCGATGCCGGTACTCCCGCGCTCGGCTCCGAAGGTTCGTCACTGGCCTGGTCGCCGCAGGCACCGAGGGCCATTGCCAGGGCGACGGCGGTCAGCGTGGCGACGACGAAGACGCCGACCTTGTCCCCGGGGGCGTGCATCACCATCTGGCGCATGCGCTGGGCTCCTCTTCGTCGTGAATCTCGTCCTCGCTGATCGGCAGCTCCTGCCGGCTCACGTCCAGTGAACCCGCGCGTCCGCACGTGTGGGAGTCCCTGTCGAGGGGTGCACGGACAGGGCACCCTTCGTGGCTACGGGGTGCCCCGGCACCGGCCTAGTCTCGAGGTCGTGGACAACCGAGACGACGTGCGCGAGTTCCTCACCACCCGCCGCGCGCGCATCACCCCGGAACAGGTCGGGCTGCCGACCACCGGCAGCCGCCGCGTGAAGGGGTTGCGCCGCAGCGAGGTCGCGACGCTGGCCGGCCTGAGCGTGGAGTACTACGCCCGGCTCGAGCGGGGGCAGATCGCCGGCGCCTCGTCCAGCGTCCTGGAGGCGCTGGCTCGCGCGCTGCAGCTCGACGAGACCGAGCGCGCCCACCTCTACGACCTCGCCCGTGCCGCCGACGGCATCCCCACCAGCAGCCGCCCTCGTCGTCGTACGCCGGCGAAGGCCGCGTCGCGACTCAGCCTGCAGTGGGCGCTCGAGGCCATCACCGACGGTGTCGCCTTCGTCCGCGACCCCCACCAGAACCTGCTCGCCACCAACACCCTCGGCCGCGCTTTCTACTCACCCGTCATCGGCGCCGACGAGCAGGCTCGAGGTCGTACGCCGAACCTCGCCCGCTTCCAGTTCCTCGACCCCGCCTCACGGGACTTCTACCCCGACTGGGAGCTCTTCGCCGAGATGTGCGTGGGCATCATGCGCACCGAGGCCGGACGCGACCCGCACGACCGCGGCCTGCAGGACCTCGTCGGCGAGCTCTCCACCCGCAGCGAGACCTTCCGTCGCCTCTGGGCGGCACACGACGTCCGCACCCACGGCACCGGGACGAAGCGCTTCCAGCACCCGGTCGTGGGTGAGCTCACCCTCGCCTACGAGGAGCTCGCCATCACCGCCGAGCCCGGCCTCGTCCTGCTCGTCTACACGGCCGAACCCGGCTCGTCCTCCGCCGAACGACTCCGGCTGCTCGCCTCCTGGGCAGCCTCCGAGCAGGCACCCGTCCAGTCCTCCCATACCCAGGAAGAGTCCTCCACCCCATGAAGCTCACCCGCAGCTCCGCCGACACCGCCCGCGGCCCCGCCGACTGGTTCACCGGCGACGTCTACATCGACGGCATCCGCAACCCCGACGACCAGTCCGCCGTCGGCTGCGCGCACGTCCGCTTCACCCCCGGAGCACGCACCGCATGGCACCACCACCCCAAGGGCCAGACCCTCTACGTCACCGACGGCATCGGCTACGTCGCCCGGCGCGGCGAGGACGGCACGAGCCGGCCGCAGGAGATCCGCCCCGGCGACATCGTCTACATCGAGCCCGGCGAGGAGCACTGGCACGGCGCCACCGCCGGCCGGTTCATGGCCCACGTCGCCATCCAGGAGGCCGACGACCAGGGCGAGGTCGTGACCTGGCTCGAGCACGTCACCGACGAGGACTACGCCGCGCAGGGCTGACCGCACGCACGCCCGATGCCCTGCATGTTGCGTCGCTCGGTCAGCGCGGATCCGAGGCGAGCAGGTCGTAGGTGAACTCGTCGGTGTAGGTCCCATCGATGAGCAGGTCGCTCTCGCGCCGGCGCCCGGTTCGCTGGAACCCGGCATTCTCGGCGACGCGTTGCGACCCGACGTTCCCCACAGCGACGACCAGGCTGAGACGCCGCATCCCGCCGCCGCCGTCGGTCGCCGGGCAGAAGGCCTCGGCAACGACGGCGATCGCAGCTGCCGTCGTGATCCCTGTGCCTCGGGCGTCCGGGTGGGACCAGTAGCCGAGCGCTGCGGAGTCGGTCAGCTTTCCGCCACTGCCGATGAGGCTGATGTGTCCGAGCAACCCATCGGTGTCGGCATCGGCGATGGCCCAACTCATGTGGGTGCCCGTCTCGACCCCGGAGCGAGCTCGCTCGATGAAGCCGTGTGCATCTTCCAGGCTGTAGCGCTCGTTGATGATGTCGCCACCCAGCCACGTGATCGTCTCCGGGTCCGTGCAGGCCTCCTGCACCCCGGGGGCGTCCCTCGGCTCGAAGGGTCGGAGTTTCAGGCTTCGACCGTCCGCGACCCGGGCGGTCAGGTGGTGGCGCATGGCGGGGAACCTAGCCCCACTCTCTCGACAGCAGAAGGTGCCCCGCGACCGGGAAGGTCGCGGGGTGTGGGGCGGGGTCATCGTCGGCGCGGTCGTGGAATGTCGGGCGGGTCGGGTGGCCCGCCCTGGTCGACTGCGGTGGTGCCGGTCCGGTCGCGTCGGTAGTGATGGCCGTGCGGGCTGGTCCACTCGAAGACTCCGGGCTCGGCCATCCGGTAGCGCCAGGAGGTGTGGGTCTTGAGGCGATGGTGGAACCGACACAAGACCGCGAGATTGTCGGTCTGGGTCGGACCGGACTGTGGTCGCCCCTCCGCCTCGGCGTCGGGGTCGTGGGGGATGACGTGGTCGATGTCGCAGCCGCGGGCCGGGCGGGTGCACCACGGGAACACGCACGTCCGGTCGCGGAGAATGACCTGCTCGCGGATCCGATCGGGCACCGCGTAGGCCGGCGTCGAGAGGTGGGTGTTGAGGTCGATGACGGGCTTGACGGTGATCTTGGTGCGGGAGTCGCCGCACCAGGACCGGATCTGGTCCAGGAGGACCAGCCGCTGACCCTCCTCCATCCGCCCGGTCGGCCCGAAGACGGTGGCCAGGTCGTCGAGTGTGGCGTCGAAGTGGGCGTGGAGGACGACCTCACGCGCGGCCGGCAGGTGCTGGGGATCGGCGCCGACACCGGCGAGGTCGAGGGCGGTCTGGGTGCGGGCGAGGTCGCCGAGGGCCTTCGCGCGCCGCACGGCGAGCGATTCGGTGGAGCCGAGTGCGGCCTGGGTTGCGGCGCCGTGAGCCACGGCGCGGTCGACGTCGATGGCGTCGGCGATGTCGAGCTCGGCCTCGAGCCGCATGGTGCCGGCGAAGTGGACGTCGTCGTCGTGGATCGTGACGTGGCGGGGGTCGACGTGGAGGTAGCCGTCCTCCGGATCCGCGGCCGGGTCGGCCTCGGCGAGGTCGAAGCGCTTGATCGTCTCCGCGACCAGCCGGTCCAGCTGCGCGGCACCGATACGACCGGCGACCGCGGCGACCTGCCCGTCGACGAACGCCGCTGCTTCCCGGGTCAGCGCGGGGGTCGAGTGGATGGTCGTCTCCGCAACCAGGCGAGCCCGCCATGCGGGAACAAGTCCGCGGTGGACCTGCGCCCACAGCCGCGGGAGGCGGTGGCGCAGCTCGAGGGCGTGGCCGACGAGCTTCTTCGCCGCGGTCGTCGAGACACCGAGGACGGTGCCGAGCTCGGCCAGGCAGAACTCCGCCACCAGGGGTGCACCCTCACCGGCGATCGGCTCCTCGTGCTCACAGCCGGGGACGGTGAACGCCGCCGCGTCGTGGATCGACTCCGGCGGGTGCAGGTCGGCCCACTGTGCTGCAAGGACGAGCTGACGGGCAGCCTCGGTCTCCTCGATCTCACGCGAGGCTTTGATCGAAGCCAGCACGCCGCGAGGAGTGAGGTCCTCGACCTCACCCGCTTCGGGCCCTGCCAGTGCTTCGATCATGTGTTCGATTCTACCGGCGAACACCGACAGCAGCCATGCCTGTGGACGGTTCGTGGCCACCCTTCCTGAACGGGTTTCGTGACGGGACTTCGTCCCTCCTCAACCAGCGCCGGCGTCCCTCCTGAACCACCGCCGGCCAGCCAGCGGCTCCCCCAGCCCTTGGGAGGTCCCGCAGGGGGCGTGCGCGCTCGTAGCCTCCTGCTCGGCGCGCAGCGCCACGCGCCGGGAGGGCGCGCGAGCCCGGGGGGACAGATGACGCACGACCACGCGACGGACCCAGGGTCCGGCGCTCGGCCCGTCGAGGTCGGGACGACCACGAGCGAGCAGCGGCGCGAGCTCACCGTGCTGTCCGAGCAGGCGCAGGCGGCAGCCGGCGACGTCCCGGCTGCGCTGGGTCTCGCCCGCGACGTCGGCGGTCGGCTGCCGCACCCCGGCACCGGCAGCACCGCGTTTCTTTGGTCGGCCCTCGCCAGCGTCGCCGCGGCCGACCTGACCGTCGCGCGGGTGCTGGAGCCGCACCTGGACGCGCACGCCATCCTCGGCCAGGCGGGCGAGGAGCCCGGCACCGGGACCTGGGGCGTGTTCGCCGCCGAGGGTCCGGGCGAGCCGCTGCGGGCGACCCCGACCGGGTCGTCGTACGTCCTCGACGGGCGCAAGCACTGGTGCTCGCTCGGCGGCGAGCTCGACCACGCGCTGATCAGCGCGTGGGTGGGCCAGCAGCGACAGCTCTTCGCCGTCGACCTCGACCACCCGGACGTGACGGCCGTGGCCGGGACGTGGGTGGCGCGCGGGCTCACGGCGGTCGACTCGGGTCCCCTCGACCTCGACGGGGTCGACGCGCGCGCCGTCGGGGAGCCCGGGTGGTACCTCGAGCGCCCCGGCTTCGCGTGGGGTGCGATCGGCGTGGCCGCCGTCTGGTTCGGCGGGGCGGTGGGCATCGCGAGGCGCATGGTGGCGGCGTCCGGCTCTCGCGAGCCGGACCAGGTGGCGCTGATGCACCTCGGTGCCGTCGACGCCCGGCTGCACGGCGCCCGGGCCGTGCTGCAGCAGGCGGCCGCGGCCCTCGACGCCGGCGACCTCGCCGGACCGGCCGGCTGGCGGGCCGCGCTGCGCGTGCGTGAGGTGGTCGCCGACGCGTCCGAGGGCGTCCTGCGCCGCGCCGCGCATGCGCTGGGCCCCGGTCCCCTGGCCACGGACGAGGCGCACGCCCGCCGGGTCGCCGACCTCGAGCTCTACCTCCGCCAGTGGCACGCCGAGCGCGACCAGGCGTCCCTCGGGCGGCAGCTCCTCGACGCTCCGGGGGCGAGCTGGTGATCGCTCCCCGCTTCCGGCACGACCAGCCCGGTACGACGGCCGCGTCCTGGTCGGACGTCCTGGCGAGCGTGCCGACCCTCGAGCTGCCGAGGTCGCGCGGTCGTGTCGTCGTCGTGGGCGCCCACCCCGACGACGAGACGCTCGGGGCTGGCGGCCTGCTGCACGCCGCCGCACGGGCGGGTCGGAGCGTCGAGGTCGTGACCGCGACGGCCGGTGAGGGCTCGCACCCGCACTCACCCACCCACTCCCCCAGTCGGCTCGCGGAGGCGCGCCGGGCGGAGCTGCGGCGGGCGACGGAGCTCCTCGCCGCGGATGCGCACGTCAGCTGCCTGGACCTGCCCGACGGCGCGGTGGCCGAGCACGAGGAGGAGCTGGTGGCGGCGCTCGTCGAGGCGATCGGCACCGAGGGTGACGACGTGCTCCTCTGCGCTCCGTGGCGTGGGGACGGCCACCCCGACCACGAGGCGGTGGGTCGGGCCGCCGCGACGGCCGCCCACCGCACCGACGCGCTGCTCTGGGAGTACCCCGTCTGGTGGTGGCACTGGGGCCGGCCGGACGACCTCGCGGCGGCCCCCGTCGCGCGGCTGCCGCTGTCGGCCGACTCCGTGACGGCGAAGCGCGCAGCCGTCGACGCCCACGAGAGCCAGGTCCGGCCGCTCTCGGCCGCCCCCGGTGACGAGGTGCTCCTCGGCCCCGACCTGCTCGCCCACTTCGACCGCGACCACGAGGTCTTCCTTGTCGGCGGGCCCGAGGTCGACGACGAGTCCCTCGACCGGGTCCACCGCGAGCGCGCCGACCCGTGGGACGTCGACTCCTTCTACGAGCGCCGCAAGCGCGCCGTGTCCTTGGCGAGCCTGCCGCGGGAGCACTACCCGCTCGCCCTCGAGGTGGGCTGCTCGGTCGGCGCGCTGGCCGTCGACCTCGCGACCCGCAGCGACCGGCTGCTGGCGGTCGACAGCAGCCCCGCGGCCGTCGACCTCGCCCGTCGGCGTACCGCCGGCATCGAGGGGCTCGAGGTGCGGCTGGCCCGGGTGCCGGACGAGTGGCCGGCCGCCCGCTACGACCTGGTGTCGGTGTCCGAGGTCGGCTACTTCCTCAGCCCACGACGGCTCGCGGACCTGGTCCGGCTCTGCCTCACCTCACTGGCCGACGACGGTCACGTGCTCCTGTGCCACTGGCGCCACCAGCCCGTCGGCTGGCCCCTGGCCGGGCCGGCGGTCCACGACAGGTTCGTCGACGCCTTCCTCGCTGCGGGAGGTCGGGTGCTGGTCGAGCACCAGGAGCCCGACTACCTGCTGCACGTGCTGGGACGGTCCTCGTGACGCGTCCCGACGCCGTCGCCGTCGTCGTGCCGGCCCGCGACGAGGAGGTCCTGCTGCCCGCCTGCCTCGACGCGGTCGCGGCCGCCGTCGACGCGGTGCGCACGGCACACCCGGAGGTCCCCACCCACGTCGTGGTCGTCCTGGACGCATGCCGCGACGGCTCCGACCGGGTGGTGCGCGACCGCGACGGCGTCGTCGCGGTCACCACCCTGGCCGGCTGCGTCGGCGTCGCGAGGTCGGAGGGCGTCGAGGCGGCCGCGGCGTGGGCGGCCGGCATCGGCAGCCGCTCCCTGTGGGTGGCGAGCACCGACGCCGACAGCGTCGTCCCGCGACACTGGCTGACCTCGCACCTCGACTGGGCGACCGACGGCCTCGGCCTCGTGGTCGGCACGGTCCGACCGCGACCCGGTGACCTGACCCCCGCAGCGCTGTCGGCCTGGCACCAGCGCCACACGACCGCGGACGGGCACGACCACGTGCACGGCGCCAACCTCGGCTTCACGCTGGACGCCTACCGGGCGGTGGGCGGGTTCCCGCTCCTGCCCACGCACGAGGACGTCGGCCTGGTGACGGCGATGCGCGAGGCCGGCGTGCCGTCCCTGGCCACCGGAGCCGTGCCGGTCGTCACCTCGGGACGCCGGACCGGCCGTGCCCCGGACGGCTTCGCGCACTACCTCGACGGTCTCGGCGCCTGAGGCTCAACCGACCTGCATCTCCCCCAGCTCGTTCCAGCCGTCCTGGTCGACCTCGGTGCTGACGATCTCGGGCGTGCGGGTGAGGTACTGCGGGAGCTCGGCCTGGGCGGCCTTGAAGTGGTCGGAGCCGACGTGCGCCCCGCCGGCGTCGCCGTCACGGAAGGCCTCGACGAGGACGTACTCGTTCGGGTCGTCGAGGCTGCGTGACCACTCGAACCACAGGCAGCCGTCCTCGGCGCGGGTGGCCTCGGTGAAGGCCCGCGACAGCCGGGGCCAGTCGTCGGCGTGATCGGGCTTGATCGGGAACTTGGCGGTGATGAAGATCAAGGTGCCTCCTCGGGGCGTCGGTCTCGAACCACGTCCCCCGACCCTACGAGCCTCGCCTAGGCTGTCGCCGATCGCCATGACACCGAACACCCGCACCCGCCGGCTGCTGCTCGTCGTCGACGCCCCCTCGCTGCTGCACCGCAACCACCACGCGCGGTCGCACACCGGGTTGCGTGACCGGCAGGGCCGCCCGATCTGGGCGCTGCACGGGATGCTGCGCCAGATCCTCGAGTCCATCGACTCCTTCGCCCCCGACGCCGTCGTCTTCGGCCTCGACGACCGGACCGGGTCGATGCGACGCGACCTCTACCCCGACTACAAGGCCGGTCGGGCGGAGAAGGACCCCGAGCTGATCGACCAGCTCGACCGCGCTGCCGCCCTGCTCGACGCGCTGGGGCTGGCCACCCTCACCCCGCCGGGCCTGGAGGCCGACGACGTCAACGCCTCGGGCGCCACCTGGGCGACGGCCAACGGCTGGGACTGCGTGATCATCACCTCCGACCGGGACGCCTTCGCCCACATCAGCCCCCACACGCGGGTGCTGCGGCTCATCGACGGCGGCATCCACGGCTCGCCCACGCTCAACCCGGCGAGCCTGTTCAACATGTACGGCGTCCGCCCGGCCAACTACCTGGCCTTCGCCGCCCTGCGCGGCGACAGCAGCGACAACCTCCCCGGCGTCCAGGGCATCGGCGAGAAGACCGCCGCGATCCTGCTCGACGTCGCCGGCTCGATGGACGCCGCGTGGTCGGACATCGACCACAACGGCGGCACCGCGCTCCTCGGCGCCCTCGACGACTGGTCGGCCGAGACCGGGGGACGTCGCGTCGGCACCACCGTCGTCCGCCGCCTGTCGGCCCCGGGCGCGCGGGAGCGCTACGAGTTCAACGTCCAGATGATGTCCGGACGCGACGACCTCGACCTGGGCCTGACCCCCGACGTCCCCGGCTCGCGCGGGCTGCTGCCGCTCGACCTCGACCGGGTCACCCAGGTGGTCGGCTTCCTCGACAACGACTTCACCACCGACTTCGCGGTGCGGGTGCTGACCAGCCGCCCGGCGTCAGGCTGACCGCCCGGCCAGCTGCGCCCGCAGCCGGTCCACCTCGTCCTCGAGCTCGAGGACGCGCGCGATCCCGACGAGGTTGAGCCCGTCGGCGAGCAGGTCGCGGATGCGCTCGAGCCGGACGACGTCGTCGTCGCTGTAGAGCCGGCTCCCGCCGGCCGTCCGGTCGGGCGTCAGCAGCCCGCGGCGCTCGTAGACGCGGAGGTTCTGGATCTCCATCGACACCATCGCGGCGGCGACGGAGATCGCGTACACGCCGTCGTCGCTGGCAGCCATCGGCCCCCTCCTGACCCTTCGGAAATCTCAGCCGGACGGCTTGATCCTGCCTCATCTCATGGGTATAACAAACCTGTATCCAGCAATACAGGTCGTGGACCGCAGGGCTTGCGGGTCCACCCGGCAGATCCAGGAGGAGACGATGTTGCTTCGAACCACCGACCCGTTCCGTGACCTCGACCGGCTCACCCAGCAGCTGCTGGGCACGACCAACCGTCCCGCGGTCATGCCGATGGACGCGTGGCGCGAGGGCGACCGCTTCGTGATCGAGTTCGACCTGCCCGGCGTCAACGCCGACAGCATCGACCTCGACGTCGAGCGCAACGTCCTCACCGTGCGCGCCGAGCGGGTCGCCCGCAACGGCGACTGGGAGCCGCTGGCCTCCGAGCGTCCCCGCGGGGCGTTCAGCCGCCAGCTCGTGCTGGGCGACAACCTCGACCTCGACCGCATCGAGGCGGCGTACGCCGACGGGGTGCTGCGGCTGGTCGTCCCGGTCGCGGAGAAGGCCAAGCCCCGCAAGATCGAGATCGCGCAGTCGGGCTCGGGCCGCGGCGAGCACGCCCAGCTGACCGTCTGATCCCACCCGGTCCCCTTCCCCGGTCGCGGGGTCGCAGCCCTTGCGCAGTGAGCTGCGGTCCCGCGACCGACCCACGCCTGCCGGACGTCAGCTGCTGCCGGAGGACACCACGATCGGCACGATCACCGCCGTCATGATCGCGGTGTTCATCGCCGCGACGGCCTTGGCCACCGCCTCGCCCGCCACGACGTCGGTCGAGACGTCCTCGATCCGCTGCTTCAGGTCACGCTTGCCCAGAGTGCCCTTCTCGTCCTCGAGCACCTTCGGGGCGACCTCCAGACCCTGGAGGATGGAGAGCAGGCTCGCGTCGGCGGGCGTCGGTGTACCTCCCTGCAGGACGACCCGCAGCCGTTCGCGGAGGCGTCGCTCAGGCTCGGGGTCGCGCACCGGGTACTTCTCCGGCACCAGCCCGAGGGCACGCTTCTCCTCGATCGCGACGACACCCGCGGCGGCCAGCGCGGCAGCGACCTCCCGCTCGACGGCGACCTTGCCGTCCGTGACGAGCGACGACAGCTTCTTGCCGTCCTTCTGCTCGAGCCGCAGCATCGCTGCGTCGAGGGCAGGGTGGCCGACCGGACCCGGCACGAGGACCGTCATGCGCGGGTCCTTGTCCTGGCTCAGGGTGATGCGCTCGGCGACGACCAGGTCGGTGATGACTGCGGCCGCGAGCCCGTAGGCACGCTGCGCCATGGCGCTCTCGGGCTTGCCGTCGTCGCGGCGGAGCAGCAGGAACAGTTCCTCGGCGATGAGCATGCCGCCAGACTAGGTCGCGGCGTGCTGCTCGGGATCCGTCTGCTGGTGGAGATCGAGGGACAACAACCGGGCCGCGAGGTCCACCGCTGGACCGAGGAGCAGGATCACCGCGAGCGTGCCGACACCGACTGTGGCCCCCAGCAGCCAGCCGCCGAGCGCTCCCCCGCCCTGCACCACGCTGTAGCTCCACTTGAAGGGCACCGGCGGGTCCCAGGCGAGCGCGGCCGCCTCGGCCGGCCCGGCGCCGGTGTGGCTGCCGAGGTAGAGCGCGATGCCCAGCGCCAGCACGGGGAAGGCCGCCGCCAGGAGGACGGCCCGCGACCCCAGCGCGTCGGGCGTCGTGATCAGGCCGAGCACCACCGAGACCGTCACCCCGACCAGCAGGACCTGCACCACCGTGCCGATGCCCGGGTAGACCTTCCGCAGCATGGCCAGCGCCACCAGCACCACACCGACGACGAGGTTGACGATCCAGAAGTCGACCCCGGTCGTGATGGTCAGGCCGTTGACGAAGGTCGAGTAGCCGTCCGACCCCAGGTCGGCCGCCAGCAGCAGCGCGACGCCCACGCCCAGGACGACGCATCCGACGAGGAGCAGGGCCGTACGCCGGGGGGTGGGGATCACGGGCGACAGCATCTCAGCCAGCCCCGCACCGCAGGCCCTGACGTCCAGGTGAACACCCGGCGACCCGGTCGACGGGGACCCGTACGACGACGCTGATCCCGCAGCCGCTTCGCCGAGGGGCCGGCGGACGTTCACCTGACGTCCATCCGCCGGCCCCTCGTGCGCTCACCCGGATGACGAGAGTCGGGCCTGTCCGTCCCGACGACCTCCGGAGACTCCCCCCAATGCCGCTTCGCCCCTCCACGAGCCCGACCCGCACGCTGCTGCCGATGGCCGGTCAGACCCACGGCAACCGCAGCGCCACGACCTGCCACCTGCGCTGCGGTGACGCCTGCTCCGCCCCGGTGCCCAACACCACCGAGACGTCGTACTTCCGCGACGTCGCCGCCACGGTCCTGAGCCGACGCTCCGTCGTCGGCACCGGGCTCTCCGTCGCCGCGCTCACCGCGGTCCCGATGGCTCGCGCGGCCGCCGCCCCGGCAGGCCCCAAGCCCGGCAAGGGCGGTCACGGCAAGCCCGGCCACCTGCCGTTCACCCCGATCGCGCCCGCTGCCACCACCGTCGACGACGTCACCGTCCCGGCCGGCTACCGCTGGGACCCGATCCTGCGGTGGGGCGACCCGATCCTCCCCGGCGCGCCCGCCTTCGACGGCACCCGCCAGACGCCGGAGGCGCAGGCCGGGCAGTTCGGCTACAACAACGACTACCTCGACATCATCGAGACCAACCGTGCCGGCACCGAGGCGCTGCTCGTGTGCAACCACGAGTACACCAACGAGGGCATCATGTTCGCGCCCGGGACCGACCCGGCGACCGTGATCCGCACCGCGTGGGCCGCCCACGGCATGTCCGTCGTGCAGCTGCGGCGGCGCAAGCGCGGCGACGTGTGGACGTACGTCCCCGCCGCCCCGGTCAACCGCCGCATCACCCTCGACACCCCGTTCGCCGTGGACGGCCCGGCCGCCGGGTCGGACCTGCTGAAGACGGTGGCCGACCCGACCGGTCGTACCGTCCGCGGCACGATGAACAACTGCGCCGGCGGTACGACACCGTGGGGCACCGTGCTGTCGGGTGAGGAGAACTTCAACCAGTACTTCCGCGCCACCGGCACCGACCCGAAGGAGGCCCGCTACGGCCTCTCCGCGACCCAGGACTCCCGCAACTGGCGCTCGGTCGACCCGCGCTGGGACGCCACCACCGCGGACTACCGCAACGAGCCCAACCGCTTCGGGTGGGTCGTCGAGGTCGACCCGACCGACCCGGCCTCGACGCCGGTGAAGCACACCGCGATGGGCCGCTTCAAGCACGAGGGCGCCAACGTGATCGTCAACCGCGACGGCCACGTCGTGGCCTACATGGGTGACGACGAGCGCTTCGACTACGTCTACCGCTTCGTCTCCCGCGACACCATGCGCCCCGGCAACAGCCCGAAGGCCCGGCGCCACAACCTCACGCTGCTGAGCGAGGGTGACCTGTCGGTGGCCCGCTTCACCGGCGACGGCCTCGAGGACGGCGTCAGCGACGGCTCCGGCGAGTGGCTCCCGCTCACCCGCGGCGGTCGGTCGATGGTCCCCGGGTTCACGCTGGAGGAGGTGCTGGTCTACACGCGCCTGGCAGCCGACGCCGTCCAGCCGACCAGGATGGACCGCCCGGAGGACGTCGAGCCCAACCTCCACAACGGCCGCATCTACGTCGCCTGCACCAACAACACCGACCGCGGGAAGGTCGGCAAGGAGGGGCCCACCGAGCCCAACCCCCGTCCGGCCAACAAGGACGGCCACGTCGTGGAGATGATCCCGACACGCGGCGACCACACGGCGGACACGTTCGGCTGGAACCTCTTCCTCATCTGCGGCGACGAGGCCTCGGCCGGGCGTTACTTCGGCGGCTGGACGGGGCCGGTCTCGCCGATCTCCTGTCCCGACAACGTCGCCTTCGACAGCGTCGGCAACCTGTGGGTCTCCACTGACGGTCAGCCGAGCGCGATCAAGGTGAGCGACGGCCTGTTCAAGGTGCCCGTCGAGGGTCCCGAGCGCGGCCACGTGCAGCAGTTCCTGGCCGTCCCGTCCGGCGCCGAGACCTGCGGCCCGGTCATCCGCGACCGCGACGACTCGGTGTTCGTCGCCGTCCAGCACCCGGGCGAGGACGGCTCGTGGGCCGCGCCGCAGTCGCGCTTCCCCGACTACGTGCCCGCCGGCGCGGCACCCGCCGCCGGGCAGTTCGCCGGCCCGCGCCCGACGGTCGTGCAGGTCACTCGCGAGTAGGTCCGCCTACGATCGACCCGTGCCGCGGCCCCTCACCACCACCGCCGGGGTCGCGGTCGGGTCGACCGCGCTGCTCGCCCTGGCGGTCGCGCAGGGCTGGCTGGGGCCGGACGTCGGCCGCGGCGCCAACTTCTGCGAGCGGGCGCACGACGGCGCGATCGCGCAGCCGGCCAACACGCTGTCCAACCTCGGCTTCGTCGTCGCCGGCCTGCTCGTCGCCCGGCACGCCCAGCGCCGGGCAGCGGCGGAGCCTGGTGTCGAGCACGTCATGTCGACCAGCGTCGCCACGTTCTTCGCGTGCGTCGTCGTGCTGCTCGGCCCCGGCTCCGCCGCGATGCACGCCACGCAGAGCGAGTGGGGCGGACACCTCGACATGCTGAGCATGTACCTGGTCGCCGGGTTCGCCGCGGCGTGGGCATGGGTCCGGTGGACCCGGCGCGGCACCGCGTCGTTCGTGACGGCGTACGTCGCCTGCGTCGCGGCGTGCGAGCTCGTCGGGCTGTGGCCCGACCCGGTCCCCGTCGTCCACTACTCCGGCAACCTCGCCTTCGGGGTGCTGCTGCTCGCGTCCGTCGTGCTGGAGACCGCGCTGTGGCGTCGGGGCGAGACCAGCCGGGTCTTCCGCCACGGCGTCGTCGCGCTGGCCTCGATGCTGGTCGCCTTCACCATCTGGCTGCTCAGCAACGCCGGGTGGTGCGACCCCGACTCCGTGCTCCAGGGCCACGCCGCCTGGCACCTGCTGTGCGCCGTGGCGGCGTACTGGCTCTACCGCCTCTACGCCTCCGAGCGCACGATCCGGTAGGCAGCACCTGCCCACCCTCCAGGGTGGGCCACGCCACATCCGGCCAATCCGTCCCCGCCGCCAGCACCGAAGTCGATGGTCACACCAGCCGGGCCACGGTCCCGGCGGGACCGCCGGAGGCGCGGTGTCCTTGAACGCACAGCGACATCTCTGGATGGAGTACGCATGTTCGGCAAGGCAGTAGTCACAGACATGATCAACCGGAGCGCGGAGAACGAGACCGACCGCCGCCTCTTCCTCAAGTCCGCCGGTGTCGCCGGTCTCGGTGTGGTCGGCGCGGGTGCGCTCGGCGCGACCGCCGCCAGCGCCGGCGCAGGCCGCAGGCGTCAGCGACGGCGCCGTCCTCAACTTCGCCCTCAACCTCGAGTACCTCGAGGCGGAGTTCTACCAGTACGCCGCGTTCGGCCAGGGCCTCGACGACAAGCTGACGTCCGGCAAGGGCAAGAAGGGTGGCGTGAAGGGCGGTCGTCAGGTCTCCTTCGCCACCCCGGCGATCCGCAAGTACGCCGAGGAGATCGCCACCGACGAGCTGCGACCACGTGCAGCTTCCTGCGCAAGGCGCTCGGCGGCGCCAAGGTGGCCCGTCCGGCCATCGACCTCCAGGAGAGCTTCACCGCTGCCGCGACCGCGGCCGGCCTGATCCAGCCCGGCGAGACCTTCGACCCGTACGCCAACGAGGACAACTTCCTCCTCGCGGCCTTCATGTTCGAGGACGTGGGCGTCACGGCCTACAAGGGCGCGGCGCCGCTCATCAGCAACAAGACCTACCTGGAGGCGGCCGCCGGCATCCTGGCCGTCGAGGCCTACCACGCCGGCATCGTGCGCAGCGCGCTGTACTCCAAGGACCTGCAGGACGCCGCGCAAGGCGATCTCCGACGCCCGCGACAGCCTCGACGGCAAGGCCGCAACCGGACCAGGGCATCGGCTCGCGAGGCCGGAACGGCCAACCTCGTGCCCGACGGACCAGAACGGCATCGCCTTCAGCCGCACGCCCGGCCAGGTGCTCAACGTGGTCTACCTCAACCCGAAGTCGGTCACCAAGGGCGGCTTCTTCCCGCAGGGGCGTCAACGGCGCCGTCAACAAGAGCGCGTGATCGTCGTGTCGGCGATCGAGCTGCTCGGCGTGGTCGTGCTCGGCCTCGTGGTGCTGCGCGCCGCGTGGCTGGTCACCCACCCGCCGTGCACCACGCCACGCTGCAGCCCGCCCGCTGGTCCGCCGAGGTCGACCGGGTGCTGCACGCCGCTCGACACCGCGCGAAGCACCGCGCCTGACGCGCGTGATCGCTCCCGGTGGCCCGGACGTCCCCGCGTCGTCCGGGCCACCCCGGAGCAGGAGAGAGGAGAGCACCATGTTCGGCATCGGACTCCCTGAGCTCGCCGTCATCGCCTTCTTCGGCGTGGTGCTGCTCGGGCCCGACAAGCTCCCCGGGCTGGCCAAGCAGCTGGCCCACGGGATCAAGGCCGCCAAGCGGATGGGTGACTCCGTCCGTGACGACCTCCGCTCCTCGCTCGGCGACGACTACGCCGACCTCGAGCTGCGCGACCTCAACCCGCGCGAGCTGGTCCGGCGGCAGGTGATGGAAGCGCTCGCCGAGCGCGACGAGGAGGACGAGATCGACGACGAGGACGTCGAGGAGATCGTCGACGAGGTCCTCACCCCCGCAACACCCGATGAAAGGAAGACCGCATGACTTCCACCACGACGCCCCTCCTGATCGGAGGGCTGGGCGGCACGGAGCTGCTCATCATCCTGGCCGTCCTGCTCCTGCTCTTCGGAGCCTCCAAGCTCCCCGAGCTGGCCCGCGGCTCCGGCCAGGCGCTGCGCATCTTCAAGTCCGAGACCAAGGGACTGATGGACGACGACAAGCGACAGGACACGAAGGACCCGGCGGTCGTGACCGAGCCGAAGCACGTGGCCGCTCCGGCTGACGTGGCCGTCGAGCCGATCATCGTCGAGACGCCCCGCGAGCCAGGACGCCTCGCGCGGCTGAGAGGACCAGCAATGTCGATCGCCAGTGTCACCGACATGTTCCGTGTCGCACCCAGCCATCCCGGCTCGACCCCCGGGCACGATGTCGCTGGCCGGCCACCTCCGCGAGCTGCGGGCCAGGCTGATCCGGTCCGCGCTCGTCCTGGTGGTGGCGTTCGGCGTCTCGCTCCTCTTCTTCGACCCGCTCCTCGCGCTCGTCCTCGGCCCCTACAACCAGGCCCGCGACCTGGTGGGGGCGGACACCACGACCTCGGCGTACGTCGCCGGGGCCACGGGTCCGCTCATGCTCCACCTCAAGCTCAGCGGGGTCGCCGCCCTCATGGCCGCCAGCCCCTACTGGCTGTGGCAGGCGTGGGCGTTCGTCGTCCCCGGGCTGCTGGAGCGCGAGAGGCGGTGGTCGCGCGTCTTCGCGCTGGTCGCCGGCCCCCTGTTCATCGGGGGCGTGGCCCTGGGGTACTACGTGCTCCCCAAGGGCCTCGGCGTGCTGATCGGCTTCACCCCCGACGGCCTCGAGAACCTGGTGGAGTTCGGCGACTACTTCTCCTTCTTCACCCGGATGCTGCTGGTCTTCGGCCTCGCCGTCGAGCTGCCGTTCTTCCTGGTGCTGCTCAACCTCGCCGGTGTCGTGACCGGCGCCCAGCTCGGTCGGCACCGGTCGATCATCATGATGGCCACCGTGGTCTTCGCCGCGATCGCGACGCCGTCCACCGACCCGTTCTCGATGCTCATGCTGGCCGTCCCGATGATGGTGCTCTTCCTCGTCGCGGAGGTCATCACCCGCGCCGTCGACCGCCGCCGTGCCGCCCGCGCGCTCGCCCAGGTGCGGACCGTGGACTGACGTGTTCCAGACCACGAGGTACGCCGCTCCCCCGACGCGTCGCCGCCGTGCCGACGCCGAGGTGACGCCCGCGCGCCCCGGACGTGTCTGGCCGCTCCTGGGCCCGGCGTTCGTGACGGCCGTGGCCTACGTCGACCCGGGCAACTTCGCGACCAACATCGCGGCCGGTTCGGGCTACGGCTACCTGCTCGTGTGGGTGGTCGTGGTCAGCAACGTCATGGCGATGCTCATCCAGTACCTCTCCGCCAAGGCCGGCGTCGCGACGGGTCTCAGCCTCCCCGCGCTGTGCCGCGAGCACCTCCCCCGCCCGGTCGTCAAGGGACTCTGGGGGCAGGCCGAGCTGGTCGCCATCGCGACCGACCTGGCCGAGGTCGTCGGCGGTGCACTGGCGCTGAAGCTGCTCTTCGACCTGCCGCTCCTGGTGGGCGGCACCATCACGGCCGTCGTCGCCTTCGCCCTCCTGGCGGTCAAGGGCGCCGGGCACCGGCACTTCGAGACGGTGATCATCGGCCTGCTCGGGGTGATCCTCGTCGGGTTCGTCTACGACATCGCCATCAGCGGCGTCGACGCGATGGCGGTGCTCGACGGCACGCTCCCGCGCTTCGACGGGATCGACAGCGTCGTGCTCGCCGCCGGCATGCTCGGCGCGACGGTCATGCCCCATGCGATCTACCTCCACAGCGGGCTCACCAGCGAGCGGCTGCACGCGCGCACCGAGGCGGCGCGACGCACCGTCATGCGCGGCCAGCGCATCGACGTGGTCACCGCGATGACGATCGCCGGGCTGATGAACCTCGCGCTGCTGCTCGTCGCCGCCTCCGCGCTGGCGGGTCGTGGCATCGACACCATCGAGGGGGCGTACGCCGGTCTCGGCGAGACGCTGGGCACCGGGGCCGCGCTGCTCTTCGCCCTCGGGCTGCTCGCCTCGGGCTTCGCCTCCAGCAGCGTCGGCACCCTGTCGGGCCAGGTCGTGATGGAGGGGTTCCTGCGGCGGCGGGTCCCGCTGGTGGTCCGACGCCTCGTCACGCTGCTGCCGGCGCTCGTCGTCCTCGCCCTCGGCGTGGACCCGACCGCGGCCCTCGTGGCCTCGCAGGTCGTGCTGTCGTTCGGCATCCCCTTCGCGCTGGTGCCGCTGGTGTGGTTCACCGCGCGCCGCGACGTGATGGGATCGCTGGTCAACCGGCGGGTGACGACGGTGGCGGGAGTCGCGGCCGCGGGGGCGATCATCGTCCTCAACGTCGTGCTGCTCGTGCAGCTCGCCACCTGAAGCACCCGGACGCCGGGTCTACGCCTCCGAGCTGATCAGCACCTGACGCGGCTCCTCGTTCCGGGACCGCCGCGCTGCGACAGCGCCGACGGCGAGACCCAGCAGCGCGCCGGGCACCACCCAGCGCCAGCCGGTCAGCGAGAACCACGCCGTCCCGGGCTCGGCGGGAGCCGGTGCGGTCGCCGGGGCAGGGGTGGCGTCGGCCGGGACCGAGACCACCTCGGGGGCGACCGAGTCGTCCAGCACCTGCGTCAGCAGCGCCGCGAGCTCGTCGGCCCCGGCGACCTGCACCCACCCGCCCGTGTCCTCGGCCGAGAACGTCGTGGCGACCCAGGCGGTCCCGTCGGCGGAGAGGTGGACGCGGTCGAAGCGCCACGGCATCACGTCGTGCACCAACCAGGTGAGGTTGTAGTCGACCCCACCACCGGGCGCCAGCGACTCGCCCCGCGTCTCGTCGGCGGGCAGCAGCCCGAGCAGAGCGTCGTACGCCGCATCGTCGTAGTAGAGCGCGCCGGCCGACTGGCCGGGCTGGGTGACGAGCACGCTCGTCGGTCCGCCGGCCTGCGACGCGGCCGGCAGCCCCACGGCAGCGGCGAGAGCGAGTACGGCGACGGCCAGGATCCTGCGCATGGCTCCTCCTCGGGACGGGTTGCCGGGGATACACCGCCGCGCGGGCGGCGGTTCCGTTCAGCCGGCCGACTCGGCGATCCGCGTCGCGGCCGCGAGGTCGAGGTCGCCCTCGAGCCGCAGGGTGAGGTCGCCGTGGAGCCACAGCAGGGTCGGGGCGGACAGGCGGGACGGGAGGTCGCGCACCGAGCCGCCGTCGGGAATCACCGTGACCCGGTGCGCCGTCGGCAGCCAGAGCCCCTCGGTCCCGGCGACGAGGACGTGCTCGGCCCGCTCGGCGGTCTTCCAGAAGAGCGGGTCGACGTCGCCCCGCAGCTCGTCGAGCCGGAGGGTGCCGTCCTCCGTCGTCCAGCTGAGCGACACCACCTGCCGGTCCGCCGAGACCTCCACGCCGTCCGGCGCGCCGAGCGCGGTCGGGACGACGGGCATGAAGCCGGCGAGCCGCTCCGCGCGCTGGAGGTCCGGGGTGCCGGGCGCCGGCGGCACCGTCGGTGTCTCGCTGACGGGACCACCGGAGGTCACCGAGACCCCCGGCAGGCCGAGCCACCCGCGGATCTCCGCGCCCACCGGCGACGCGACGACCCCGACGCCGACCAGCCCGGCGACCAGGCCGGCCAGCCAGCGCCGCCACCGCGGGCGCGGACGCGTCGCGGCGACGCGGTCCATCACGGCCCGCTCGAGCCCGTCCGGGACCGGCACCTGCAGGTCGGTGGCCAGTGCGGACAACCGCTCCTCCAACGCGTCAGGCATGGTCCACCTCCTCGATCGTCGTGGCGAGGTCGTCGCGCAGCCGCGCAAGACCCCTGCTCAGCCGGGACTTCACCGTGCCCCGGGGCACACCGAGCACGACGGCCGTTGCCGCCTCGTCGAGCTCGAGGAGGTAGCGGCACGCGACCACGTGGGACAGCTTGTCGGGCAGCCTCCCCACCGCCGCGAGAAGCCGCTCCCTGTCCTCGCGGTCGACCACCTCCGCGGACGGGTCGAGCAGGTCCACCAAGGGCGGACGGGCCTCCCGCGCCTCACGCCCGGCCCGTCGTACGGCGGAGCGGTGGGCGTTGCGGGTCTCGTTGGCCACGATCCGCAGCAGCCAGGGCCGGAACGGCCGGTCCGTGCGGAACGACCCCAGCGACCGGTACGCCTTCACCAGCGCCTCCTGCACCACGTCCTCCGCGTCGCTCCCGGCCCCCAGGAGGGCGGCCGTCCGCATCGCCACCGGGGCGTGCCGGCGCACGAGGACGGCGTACGCGTCGGCGTCCCCGGCGCGCACCCGGCCGACCAGGTCGGCGTCGTCGGCTGAGTCGCGGCTGCCGTCGTCGGTGCTGATCGTCCCTCCCGTCCCTCGACCCCGGCGGGGTCCCAGCACCGTGTCTACACCGCCGGGGCGGTCACGGTTCCGCGGGTCAGGCGTTGCCGTCGACGTAGCGGCCGTCGGGGGTCACCGGGTTGTCCTCGTTGATGGCCTCGACGGCCTCGGTGAGCTCGACCTGGGCCAGCGGCGGACGGCGGTCGAGGTGGATGCCGGCGATCATGCAGCGCACGGACCCGCCGGCGAGCTCGATGGTCGGGATGTCGACCGCGACGATCTCGCACGTCTCCTCGATCGCCGCCACCTGCTCGGGACGCAGCGACCGCTTCGCCCGGGACGACATGGCCATCACGTAGCGGCGCCTGCCCTCCGGCGTACGACCGCACAGCTCGACCGCGTTGCCGGCGAACTCGCGGATCTGCTCCTCGGTCAGCTCGACGATCGTGCGACCGGTCACCGCAAGCCGCTCGCGCACCTGCTCGCGGCGCTGCTCGTCGGGGATCATCTCGAGGGCGATCATCGCGACGTCGGTGCCGATGCACGCGATCACGTTGGTGTGGTAGACCGGCACGCCGTCGGAGTCGACCGCGTCGAAGGCCATCGGCTCGTAGCTGAAGTCGGTGCAGAAGCGCTCGAGCACGGTGGTGTCGGCCCGGTGGCTGCGTGCGGTGTAGGCCACGCGCGAGACGTGGTCGAGCACCATCGCGCCGGTGCCCTCGAGGAAGATGCCGTCGGGCTCGAGGCCGGAGTAGTCGACGATCGCCTGGACGCGGTACTCCGACTTGAGCATCTCCAGCACGTCGGCACGTCGCTCGTGGCGGCGGTTGGAGGCGTACATCGGGTAGACCGCGACGGTGCCGCCGGCGTGGGTGGAGACCCAGTTGTTGGGGAACACGCTGTCGGGGCGGGTGTGGTCGTCGTCGTCGAAGACGTGGACCCGGACGCCGACCGCGCGCAGCGCCTCGGCCAGGGAGTCCATCTCGGCCAGCGCCTTGGCCGACGTCGACTCCTCGGTCTGTCCGGCCGGGGCGTCGGCCTGGAACGCGTTGTCGGCAGCGGTCGCCGGGTTGGGGACGAAGTTGGTCGCGCGGACGAGGATGACTGCGGAAGGGGCCTGGGCACTCACGGGAGGAATGTAGGGCACCCGCGGTCGGTCCTCAGAACCCGCGCGAGCCCCCACCGCCGCCGCCTCGGGAGCCACCGCCGCCGCCGAAGCTGCGCGACCCTCCGCCGCCGCCCCCGCGGGAGCCACCGCCCCCGCCGGAGCCGCCCCCCCGAAGCCGCCCCCGCCGGAGCTGCGCCGACTGGCGGCCGCTGCCCGGCGCGCGGCCTCGCGCTTCTGCTCGGCGTCGCGGCGGTCCTGGCGGGCCCGGGCCCCTGCCCGGTTGGCGGCGTCCTTGGCATCACCCGCGCCGGACGTGATCGCGGCGAGCGACCCGGTCTCGGCCTCCGCGCGCGCGAGCAGCGCCGCGGCCTCCTCGAGCAGGTCGCGGGCGGCGCGTGAGACGTCGCTGTGCCCCACCTCGCCCCGCGCAGCGGCGACGGCCGACGCGGCGTCCTCGAGCGCACGCTGCGACGCCTCGTGGTCGGCGATCGCCCGGTCGACCTCGGCCCGGGCCCGCACCAGCCCGGCCTCGACCTCGCCCAGCCGCTCGTCGAGGCGGAGCCAGGGCGGGTGGGGCGTGGTCAGGTCGTCACCGACGTTCACCGCACCGGCCCGCAGGCTCGCGACGTCGGGCACCACGGCGAGGAACGTCATCGCCGCCGGGTGGGTGGTCACCTGTCCCTGGACGGCGTCGGCCTCGACGACGGCCCGCTGCACCCGCAGCGGAAGGTCGACGGACAGCGCGCGGAGCTGCTCGACCCGCTGCGCCGGCAGCGCGGCGTCGGCCGCGATCGCGTCGGCCGACTGCTGGGCCGCTGTGCAGCTCCTCGCGGGCCCGCGCGAACTGCTGGTCGGACATCGACGTGTGGGCCTCGACGCTGCGGATCGTCCCGTCGAGGGTCCTGCGCGCGGCTGCCGCGCGGTCCACGGCGACGCGCACCCCCTCGACGCAGCTGGGGTCCTGGTCGGCCTCGAGACGCTCGGTGGTGACGTAGGCGTCGGCGATCGCCCGGTCCAGCTCCGCGGTGCGCGTCCGCAGCTCCGCGGTGTCGCGTTCCAGCGCGGCCCGGTAGGCGGCGAGGCCGGTGAGCCACGACTCGTGGGCGGCGAGGTCGGTGTCGGCGCGCTCGACGGCGGCTCCTGCGTCGCCGAAGCGTTGCTCGGCGACCAGCGCCTCGACCTCCCGCGCGGCCTCCTCTGCGGCCTCCGGGGCGGGGTCGTTGTCGGTGGTGCGGTAGCCCTCGCCCTGCCGGTCGGCGATCAGCCCGGACACGACGGTCGCCCGGGCGCGGAGCGCGGCGACGCGGGCGGGCAGCCCGGCGCGCAGCGTGTCGTAGGCGGAGAGCCGCGCCTCGACCGCGGCCATCGCGGCCTGCGCCTCGCGCAGGCCACCGGTCGCCGCGTCGACGTCGTGGGTCGCGCGGAGCGCCTCGTCGGTGTCCGCGTCGGCGATCGCGGAGTCGGTGTGCAGCTCGGAGAGCTGCAGGTAGGTCCCGGTGGCGGCGTCGCGGACCGTGACGGCCTGCGCGTGCTCCGCGCGGATCTCGTCGGCGACCGAGTCGCTGACCGGCGGCAGCGCGGCGACCCGAGCGTCGATCAGCTCGTTGCTCTCGTCGAGCTCGAACCACGCCTGCGCCATCGCGCTCGTCGCGGTGCCGAGGGCGGCGCGCGCCGCCGCGCGCGCCTTGAGGCGACGTCGTACGCGGGTGGCACCCCACCCGGCACCGCCGACCGCGGCGAGGCCGACGGGCACCCCCAGCGCCCAGCCCGGCACGTCCGCGCCGCCGCTCGAGGTCGTGTCATCCGGGTCGTCGGGGAAGGGGTCGTAGCCGTCGGGCAGCCTGCCCGGGCGGCCACCCGAGTCGTCGTCGGACCCCTGCGAGGCGTACGCGTCGGCGTAGCCGGCGACACCGGCGACCATGCCGTCCGTCCACGCGCCGTTGCCGAACGCCGGGCCCATCCCGTCGAGCTCCACGTCGTCGCGCGCCGCGTCGAAGCGACCGAAGGCCCGGCCGTCGTAGTGGCTGCCGAGCTCGCGGCCGTCGACCGACACCCCGAGGACGAGCAACGATTGCCGGCCGCCGCCGGTGAAGCCCCAGCCGTTGCACTGCCGGCGGGCCGAGACGAGCGCGTCGTAGAGATCGCCGGTGCCTGGGGTGTCCCGCCAGGCGATGACCTTGACGGTCACCCGCCCGTCGTCGAACGCCTCACGCGCGGCACGGGCCACGACCCGGTCGTCGAGGACGTCGGCCTCGTCGAAGACGACCCCGCGGTCGCAGACGTCGACCGCCGCGGCGGCCGGCGAGGCCAGCCCCCACGAGGCGCCTCCGGCGAGGACGGCCACTGCCGCTGCGTGCTGCACCGCGCGTCGTACGCGCCCGCCCACCGTCACTGCCACTCCCCCGTGTCTGGCCCGCGCTCTGCTACGTGCCGGGTGGACTCTTCCCGACGGCCGCCGCCATCAAACCAGCCACCTCGGCCGGGTCGTGGCGGATCGCCGGTTCGTAGCAGGTCAGCTCGGTCTCGACCCAGCCCGGCACGTCGGCGTCGCGCCACAGCCCGCACGCGACGACGCCCCGCTCCTCGACAAAGGTCACGACCCGCTCGTTGACCTCTTCGGCGGTGCCGGGCGCGTAGGCCAGGAACGTGCCGATGTGCGGCTCCTCGGGGTAGGTCCGGAACCCCTGCTCACGCAGCGCTGCCGCGAGCTCGACGGCCCACGCACGGTAGTCACCGAACCGGCCGAGGTGCTCCCGCAGCCCGATCAGCCCGCCCACCGCCGGGGCGGTCAGCGAGAAGAGCGTGCCGCCCATCCGCTGCCGCCACGAGCGCAGCTCCCCGGCGAGGTCGTCGGGGCAGGCCACCAGGGCGCCGCTGGAGCCGCCGAGTCCCTTGTAGAGCGAGACGTAGACGGAGTCGAACAGCGCGGCGACCTCGGCCAGGTCGCGGTCCCAGTAGGACACCGACTCCCAGATCCGTGCCCCGTCGGCGTGCAGGCGCACGTCACGATCGCGGGCGGCCGCGGACAGCCCGACCAGCTCGTCCCACGGCGGCAGCAGGCAGCCGGCGTCGCGCAGCGGCAGCTCGACCATCGCCGCGCCGAGCCGTCCGCCGATCGCGGTGAGGTCGTCGGCGGTGGCGGTGCGCCGCCCGGTGGTGAGCCACTCGAGCTCGAGACCCAGCACCCGCCGCGGCCCGTCCTGCTCGTGGTGCACGAGGTGGGACAGGTCCGGCAGCGCCACACGGCGCGAGCCGGCCCGGTCGCACCAGGCCCGCAGGGTCGCCTGCTGCGCCATCACCCCGCTGGGGAACATCACCGCGGCGGGCTTGCCGAGCAGCTCGGCCACCTCGGCCTCGAGCTGGGCGACCGCCCCGCGCTCGCCGTAGCGGTCCCACGCGAGGTCGTTGGCCTCGGCGTGGTCGGCGAGCTCGCGGAGCATCGCCGCCGGCGTCGACGGCGGGCGGTGGAAGATCCAGTCAGCCGAAGCCGATGCCGCGCGGAAGCGGTCGTGCAGGTCGCTCATTGCCGGCATCAGGCGGACGTCAGGCCGGCGTCAGGACTGGCGCTTGAACCAGTAGGTGGTCTCGACGCCGGGGATGACCTGCACCAGCTCCCAGCCGTTGACACCCAGGGTGGAGAGGAGGTCCTCCCACGACTCGGTGTCCTCCACGAGCGCCTCGGGGTCGGCGTTGTAGCCGCCTACCTCCACGTTGCCCTGGTCGTCGACAGTGATCTCGAGGTGTGCCCAAGAAGCCATGCGGTGATCCTGCCATGCCCGTCCGCACGCCGGTCAACGACCGAGCGCCCACTCGGCCACCACGTGGCAGCGGCCGGTCTCCCACCACGCGAGCTGCAGCCGGTCGAGCACGACGTCGACGGGTACGACGTCCGCGAGCAGCGCCGCGGTCGAGGCGAGGTCGACGTCGTCGGAGGCGGCGTCGACGGTGAGGTGCGGCTGCAGGTCACCGCCGAACTCACCGCCGTACGGCGGCCACGCGGGGAAGGCGGCCACCAACCGCGCGGTGAGGTCGCGCAGCGCGTCGTCGGGGTCGGGCACGAGGTGGATGATCCCGTTCGGGAACTGGGTCAGGCGCTCGAGGCGCACCCGGAGCGGCGGCGTCGCGCTCGCGATCCCCGCGACGGCCTGGAGGTCCGTCCTGCTGGGGACCGGGGCGAAGGGGCCGAGGGCCGTGATGTGCGCGTGCCCGAATCGCGGGTCGGCGGAGACGAACCCGGCGTCGTAGTGCGCGGTCCGGTCGCGCACCCATCCCTCGAGCGCCGGCACCGGGAGCTGCAGGACGGAGTGGCCGGTCACGCGGCAAGACTGGCAGGCGGCCGGGACGCGCCCGTCACTAGGCTGCTGCCGCCATGAACGAATCGCACATCACGCCATCCCGCATCGCCCCGCCCTCCCCCGAGACCGCCGCCCTCGCCCGCGAGCGCCTGGCCGGTCTGGCCACCCCGCCGGGGGCGCTGGGCAGGGTCGGCGAGCTCGGCGTCTGGCTGTCGGCGGCCCAGGGCGTGGTGCCGCCGCGGCCGCTCACCGACGTACGCCTCGTGGTGCTGGCCGGTGACCACGGCGTCGCCGCGCACGGTGTGTCGGCCTATCCCGCGGCGATCACCGAGGCCATGGTGCGCACGCTCGTCGCGGGCCGCGCGGGCGTCAGCGCGCTGGCGCGCGAGCACGGTGTCGCCGTCACGGTGCTCGACGTCGCCGTCGACGCCGACCTCGACGACCTCCCGGCCGAGGTCACCGCACGCAAGGTCCGGCGCGGCTCCGGCGCCATCCACCTGACCGACGCGCTGACCCGCGAGGAGGCCGAGCGATCGATCGCGCTCGGCGCTGGGCTGGCCGGCGAGCTCGTCGACGACGGCGCGCAGCTGCTGATGACCGGCGACCTCGGCATCGGCAACACCACCGTCGCCGCCGCGCTCGTCGCCGCGACGCTCGGCCTGCCGGCCGACGAGGTGACCGGTCGCGGCACCGGCATCGACGACGACGGCTGGACCCGCAAGCGGGACGTGGTCGCGCAGGCCCTCGCGCGCGCCGAGGGCCGCACCTCCGACCCGATCGAGCTGCTCACCGCACTCGGCAGCGCCGACCTCGCGGCCACCGTCGGGTTCTTGGTCGAGGCGTCCACCCGCGGCGTGCCGGTCCTGCTCGACGGCCTCATGTCGGTCGCCTGCGCGGTCGTGGCCGAGGCCCACGCACCCGGCGCGGTCGCCTGGTGGCTCGCCGGCCACCGCTCCACCGAGCCCGCGCAGGCCCACGCGCTGAAGTCCCTCGGCCTCGAGCCGCTCCTCGACCTCGAGATGCGCCTGGGCGAGGGCTCGGGCGCCGTCACGGCGCTGCCGGTGCTGCGCTCCGGGATCGCGGTGCTGCGGGACGTGGCGCTGCTCTCGGAGATCCTGCCTTCGTGACCGTCCGCGACGCGTGGCTGCTCGCCACCGGCACGCTCACCGCCGTCCGTGTCCCGCCGCCGAGCCGGGTCGACCGGCAGGTCGCGGGCCTGGCGATGGTCCTCGCGCCGCTGGCGGTGCTTCCCCTCGGGCTGGCCGCAGCGGCCGTGGTCCTGGTCGGCGGCTGGGTCGGGCTGCCGGCGCTCGCGACTGCGTACGTCGTGCTGCTGGTGCTCGCGCTCGGCACGCGCGCCTTCCACTGGGACGGCCTGGCCGACACCGCCGACGGCCTCACCGCGTCCTACTCCCCCGCACGCTCCCTCGAGGTGATGCGCACCGGCCCCGTGGGGCCTGCGGGCGTGGTCGCGGTGGTGCTCGTCGCCGGGCTGCAGGCTGCCGGGCTGACGGCCGTGGTGCGGCACGACCACGGCTGGTGGGCGGTCGGGGTCCTGGTGTGCGCGTCCCGGGCCGCGCTGGCGCTGGCCTGCGTGCGCGGCGTGCCCGCCGCCCGCGCCGACGGGCTCGGGGTGACCCACGTGGGGTCGGTGCCCGTCGTGGCCGCCGTCGCGTCCCTGGCGGTGGTCGCGGTCGTCACCGGGCTGGCCGGCCACGGCCTGGGGTCGGCGTGGTCGACGGTGCTCGGGGTGGTGGCCATGGTCGCCGTCGTGCTCGCCCTGCTGCTGCGGTGCGTACGACGGCTCGGCGGGATCACGGGTGACGTGCTGGGCGCGGCGGTGGAGGTCTCGTTCGCCGTGCTGGTGCTGGCGGCGGCCACCGCCTGACCGGGTCAGTCGCCGGAGCCGGGCTCCGCCATCCTCCGGTGCATGGCCGCCTTGAGCTTGTCGGGCATCGCCTTGCCGGCCGCCTCCTGCACCTTGGTCTTCAACCCGCCGCCGACCACGCGGGACTTGCCGGCCATCAGCGCCTCGAAGCCCTGCTGGGCCACCTGCGCCGGGTCGTCCTTCTTCGACGTGCCGACCAACGTGTTGTCCGCCATGTCGGCCCGCTCGAAGAAGTCGGTCTCGGTGGGGCCGGGCATGAGCGAGGTGAGGGTGACACCGGTGTCCTTGAGCTCGTTCTGCAACGCCTCGGTGAAGGACTGGAGGAACGACTTCGACGCGTTGTAGACGGCCTGGAAGGACCCCGGCATCGTCGAGGCGATCGACGACGTCACGAGCACCCGGCCCTCGTCGGCGGCCACCATGTCGCGGAGCACGAGCTTGGCCAGGCGCACCGTCGAGGTGATGTTGAGGTCGATGATCGACAGCTCGTCGGCGAGGTCGGTGTCGATGAAGGCGCCGCCCTGTCCGTGGCCCGCGTTGAGGGCGATCGCGGCGAGGGGGCGGCCGTCTGCGCGGATCCGGGCGTAGAGGTCGGCGACGCCCTGCTCGTCGCGCAGGTCGACCTGGACGTGGTCCACCTGGCCGCTGCTCTCCGCGCGGAGCACCGCCGCCGCGACGGCGATCTCCGCGTCCTCGGCCGCGACGATGAGGTCGAAGTGGTGGTTGACGAACTGCCGGGCGAGCTCGAGGCCGATGCCGCTGGAGGCCCCGGTCACGACCGCGAGCGGGCGTTCCCCACCGGCGGGGTCGGTCGGTGCGCCGCCGTCGATCGCGGACAGGGACGTCGTCTCGGAGGTCATGGGGACCCGTACCCACGGCTCTGCGTCCGATTCCCGCCCGGTTCTGACAGGATGCGCGCCATGCGGATCCTGGTCACCGGCGGAGTGCGGTCGGGCAAGTCCACCCACGCCGAGGACCTCATCGGCGGCGCCCCCGCGACGTACGTCGCCACCGGCACGCCGCCGGACCGCGAGCAGGACCCCGACTGGGCCGCCCGGATCGACGCCCACCGCGACCGCCGGCCCGTCGCCTGGGGCACGCTCGAGACGCAGGACCTCGCGGGCGTGATCGCGCGTGCCGGCGACCCGCTGCTCGTCGACTGCCTCGGCACCTGGCTCACCGCGATCATCGACGCGGACGACGCCTGGGAGCACGACTCCGACGCCGTCCACGCCCTCGTCCTCGCCCGCACCGACGAGGTCGTCGACGCGCTGAACCGCTGCGAGCACGACGTCGTGCTCGTCACCAACGAGGTCGGCCTCGGCGTCGTGCCCGAGCACCGCTCCGGCCGGCTGTTCCGCGACCTGCTCGGCCTCGTCAACCAGCGCGTGGCCGCCGCCTGCGACGAGGTCCACCTCGTCGTCGCCGGTCGGGTCCTGCGGCTCTGACGGACCTGAGGGATCGCCTGACGGCCTCTAGCCCGTCAGGCGCCGTCCTCGGTCAGGCTCGTCGCCGGCAGCCAGTCGGCGCCGAGGAGCTGGGCGAGGTCGGCGAGGCCGGTGGTGTCGCCACCCACCGTGTCGGAGGCCGCGGCGATCCGCTCCACCATCACCTTGCCGACCTGCTCCTCGACGGTCCCTTCGGCGTAGGCGATGTGCCACGGCGAGACCTGGTGGTCGCGGTGGGTGCGGCCGGTCACCTGCCGTCCGGCGATGCCCGAGAAGCGAGCCTGGTGGAAGACGCCAACCCGCGGCTCCGCGCTCGCGGTGCGGCCGTCGGCGAGCGTCTCGCCGGCGTGCAGGCTGATCGAGGCGACCGTGGTGAAGACGCACACCTTCGCCTGTCCGGTCTGGAACCGGAGCCGCTCGGCCTCCGGGTCGAACCGGTCGCGGCCGTAGATCGTGGCGACCTCGATGCCGGAGTCACGCAACCGGTCGGCGATCGGGTCGGCGGCGGTCGCGACGAACTCGACCGAGCACGCCACCTGGCGCTCGGCCTCGACCTGCTGGGCGATCCAGGCGACCGTCGAGTCGACGCGGATCAGCCCGGCCTTCTGCCGGAAGCGCAGGAGTGCGGCCCGGCCCTTGGCGACGTTGCGTCCGCGCCGGGCGATGTCCATCTCGCGGCAGAACTCGCCCCACTCGGCCTCGTACGCCGATCGCTCCGCCGGCGTGAGCGACACGGGCATGCCGGAGATCGGCACCGGCCCCCACGGCGCGGCTCGGTGCAGCATCGCGGGGGGCCGCTCCTCGTCGAGCCATCCGCGCACGAGCTTGAGGTCCGCGGCGCGCCGCGCGGGATCGCTGGTCCACGACGCGCCGTAGCGTCCCCGTTCCACCCCGACGCCGTGGCGCTCGAGCGCGCTGGCGAACGTGTCCCCTGGTTGCGTCGCCGAGGTCCACTCCTTGATCGACTCGCCCAGCACCTGGGCGTACGCCGGGGCGAGGTACGGCAGCTCGAGCGGCGTGTGTCCGGGCGTCGCGGTGGTCGCGATGACGAACGGCGCCTTGTCGTGGGGCTTCCCGTGTCCGGAGATCCGTGCCCAGAGCTTCCACCGCTTCGTCGTCGTACGTCGCAGGGCGTGGGCCTCGTCGGCGATGATCACGTCCCACGTGTGGTCCTTGACCTTCTCGAGCCGGTCCCACGTGATCACGACCCACTCCAGGCCGCCGTCCCCCAGCGCCGTGATCGTGCGGCACCAGTGGCCGATCGTGATGGCGGCGGGCCGGTCGGCGACGACGAGCACCCGGCGCGCGCCGCGGAGGTCGCCCACCGCCGTCGCCCCGAGGACCGCGGAGATCGTCTTGCCCACGCCCGGCTCGTCGGCGAGAAGGAACTGCCGCCCCCCGGCCTCGGCGCGTGCGGCGATCGCATCGGCCGCCTCGAACTGGATCCGCCGGGGCTCGAGGTCATCGGTCGGCTCGGGGCTGGGCGTCGGATCGTCAGGGTTGAGGGTGTTCTCGATGAACCGACCGAGCGTGTAGGCACCCGGAGAGTACGGCGCGAGGTGCGCGGGCAGGTCGCGCCCGACGTACAGGTGCGTCCTGACGGCCGGGTGCCAGGAGGCACCGTCGACCTGCGTCCCGTACGGCACGTCCAGCACCCACAGCCGCTCGCCCGGCCCGGCCACCGGCAGCGGCCGCTGCTGCTTGCGCGCGCCGCTCCTGCGCGGGGACGCGCTGCGTCGACGAGCACCGGATCGACGAGAGCTGGCCACCCCCGGACGTTAGCGGGGCACGCGCTACGAACCGGTGCGGCTCGCGTGACGCTCGCGATATGGCTGGTACAGCCGACCGAGGAACCTCTCGAGCTCCGACGCGAGCTCCTCGTCCAGGGACGGGAACGAGAAGGTCGCCTTGCCCGTGCGTCGGGACCGGAAGTCCTCGGAGGCGTCGTCGAGCGTCTCGGGCCACGTGTCCACGGCGATCGCGTACAGGCTGACCTTCTGCGCGCTCCGCTTGACTGCTGCGAAGTAGTCGTGACCACCGGATCCCGGCCAGCGCAGCGACGGCATGCCGTAGATGGTCGCGTCCTCGAGCTCGTCCCGGTACGGATCGAGGAGCGCCCAGATCCGCGCTTCGACAGCGTCGAGGTCCGCCATCCGGCCAGTGTAGGAGCCCGGCGCGGGCCAACATCGTCGATTTGTGCCTTGACCGGGGCCTCTGGTCAGCACTTCCATGAAAGGTGGGTCGGATCCATCGACGCCAGTGCGGCCACCCATCGGGGGGCCAGCCGGCATCCGACCACGCGGATCGATCGTGAGATGAGGTGTCGTGAGCGAACCCCCTGCCCGCCCTGGCAGCAACCCGTCGGATCCGGACGGCCCGGACCCGGGTCGCTGGTGGGCGCTTGCCGTCCTGGCGGCCGCCCAGCTGATGATCATCCTGGACGCCTCGATCGTGAACATCGCGCTGCCGTCGGCGCAGGCGGACCTCGACATCAGCAACGCCGACCGGCAGTGGATGGTCACGGCCTACACCCTGGCCTTCGGCGGCCTGCTGCTGCTCGGTGGCCGGATCGCCGACTACACCGGCCGCAAGCGCACCTTCATCATCGGCCTCCTCGGCTTCGCCGGCGCCTCCGCGCTCGGCGGCCTCGCGCCCAACCAGGAGCTGCTGTTCGCCGCCCGCGCCCTGCAGGGCGCGCTTCGCCGCGCTGATGGCGCCGGCCGCCCTGTCCCTCGTCACGGTCACGTTCACCGAGCCGAAGGAGCGGGCCAAGGCGTTCGGCGTGTTCGGCGCGCTCGCCGGCGGCGGCGCCGCGATCGGCCTGATCGTCGGCGGCGTGCTCACCGAGTACGCCTCCTGGCGCTGGTGCCTCGGCGTCAACGTGCCCGTCGCCCTGATCGTCGCGGCCGCGGCCGTCCCGCTGGTCCGCGAGAGCAAGGCCCACGGCGACACCCGGTACGACGTCCCGGGCGTGCTGCTCGCGACCGTCGGTCTGTTCTCGCCTGGTCTACGGCTTCACCGAGGCCGCCCGGGCCGCGCACCCCGACGACCCGACCTCGACCGAGGTGCAGGGCTGGGGCGATCCGAGCACGGTGACCTTCCTGATCGCCGCGGTGGTGCTGCTGGTCGCGTTCGTGCTCTGGGAGCAGCGGGCCCGCAACCCGCTGCTGCCGCTGCGCGTCGTGCTGGACCGCAACCGCGGCGGCTCGTACCTGGTGTTCCTGCTGGTCGGCGCCGGGCTCTTCGCGATGTTCCTGTTCCTCACCTACTACTTCCAGGTCAACCTCGGCTACAGCCCGCTCAAGGCCGGCTTCGCGTTCCTGCCGTTCAGCGTCGGCATCATCCTGGCCGCGGGCGTCGTGGCCCAGCTGCTCCCCCGGCTCGGCCCGCGGGCCGTTGATGGTCCCGGGACTCGCCATGGCCGTCGTCGGGATGCTGCTGCTGACCCGGATCGACCAGGACTCGTCGTACTGGGCGCTCGTCTTCCCGGCGATGGTGGTCATGTCAGTGGGACTGGCCGGCGTGTTCATCCCGGCAGCCAGCACGGCGCTGGTCGGGGTCGGCCAGCCACGACGCCGGCGTCGCCAGCGCCGTGCTCAACACCTCCCAGCAGATCGGCGGTTCGCTCGGCACCGCGCTGCTGAACACGATCTTCGCCGGGGCGGTGACGGCCTACTTCACCGACAACCCACCGGCCAGCCCCGAGCAGGGGCAGCAGACCCTGCCCCTCGCGTTCATCCACGGCTACCACGTGGCGTTCTTCTGGGGCGCCGCCTTCTTCGCCGTGGCCCTGCTCGTGTCGGCCGTCCTCATCAACGCCCACAAGGAGGACATCCCCGCCGACGCGGCCGCCGTGGCCGAGTGACGGGGGCGCTGCCTGGGCGCTGGCGTGGGAGCACGATCCTCAGGAGCTGCGCAGCGCGGCCAGCACCGTCGTCTCGTCGCTGTCGCCGACGCTCCCGCTGAGGTGTGGGCCGTTGCCCACCGGCGCACCGACGACTCGGGCGACGGCGATCTCGACGTCCCCGGCGGTGACGACCGTGACGGCGCCCTCGTCGACCACCCGGTCGATGCTGGTCACCTGCGGGGCGGAGTCGTCGCTGCCGCTGCCGCGGACCTGGATCCGGGGAGGTACGTCGACGCGCCGGCCGTCCTGCTCGATGAACATCTGCGCCTGTCGGCCGCCCGTCGAGATCGCATCGACCAGCGCGGCGGCCCACACCGGGTCGCCGCACCCGTCGTACACCCACCGCTGGCCGAGCACCGAGTGGTCGGTGGTGCCGACGAGGTACGCCTCCGCGCCGTCGAGCGGGGCAGCCCGGTAGGTGAGCGGCGTCTGGAGCACGGTGTCGTCGTCGGTGCGCCAGAGGATCGTCTCGACGCCCACCTCGCCGGCGGGGTCGTCGAAGCGGTACTCCCCGACCTTGCCGGTGACCTTCCGCCCCTCGGCCCACGACCGGCTCGGCAACCACGCCTCGACGAGCTCCTGCTTGGTGGGCGACAGCGTGGCCGTGTGGTGGACGATTCCCATGTCCGGAGCCTAGGCCCCTGGCGCCGCCGAAGGTGGCGGCAGATGGCATCGATCGGGCCCCTACGTGCGCGATGTGCCGCCACCTTGAGGTCGCGCGACGCAGAGGTGGCGGCAGATGGCATCGATCGGGCCCCTACGTGCGCGATGTGCCGCCACCTTGAGGGGGGCGCAGACGAGGCGGACACGCGCCCCGACCCGTCTACAGGACGTGATCGCCGATGATCTGTCCCAGGACCTTGATGTCCACCGACCCAGCGAACTCGAGCCGGACCTTCCCCAGTCCGCTGAACCACATCTCGAGCTCACAGTCCCGGTCGAACCGCCCGGCGGTCTCGACCGACCATGCCTGGATCTTCGAGTAGGGCAGCGAGGAGTAGTCGGTCTTCCTGCCGGTGAGGCCCTGGACGTTGACCGCGATGATGCGCCTGCTCGTGAAGTGCACGGAGTCACGTGCGCCCTTGAAGCTGCGATGCACCTCTTCGCCCTGGACGAGCATGTTCATCACGTCCTCTCCCGCCTGGGACGGGCTGAGCTTGACGATGGTGCCGTTCGCGAAGTCGATCATGGGTTCCATCTCGGGGTCGTTGACGGGAGAGCGGTCCGGATCACCCTAGGTCTGGCATGGGGGTCGCGTCCTCGCATCGAGATAGACGCTCGGAGCCGCACTGCTCGGTCGGGTCACGCCAGCAGCACGAACGACCCCAGCGCCACGAGCCACGACGCGAACGACCCGAGCAGGAAGTACTCGGTCATCTCGTGGACGGTCTGCTGCTCGTGTCGCGAGGAGAGCTCGGGGAAGCGCAGCAGCCCCTTCGCCGCGACGACCACGCTGGCGGCGGTCACCTGGCCGCCGAGGGCGAGGGCCAGGATGAAGATCCGCTCGAGCGGCCCCAGGAGCCGGCCGCCCTTGAGCTGGGTCGGCGGCATCCCTCCGTCGGATCGCGGGTTGATCGTGCCGGTCGCCTTCAGCACCAGCCGGACCAGCACGTTGCCGGTCGAGAGCTGGATGGCGAAGGCGCCCACCAGCAGCAGGAAGCGGTCGGCCGAGACGGTGCTCAGGTCGGCGATGGCCAGCGACTCCAGCCACCGCGCGAGCGGGCCGGCGGCCGACGGGGCGAGCCCGGAGCAGGCGATCGCGCCCACCAGCGCGGCGAGGAAGACGGCGAGCGGCAGTCGGGCGGCCTTCGGGCCGGGGTGGCCGAAGCCCCACGTGACGGTGAGCCCCCACACCAGCACGACGGCGGCGATCACGAGCAGCGCGGCGACGTCGCGACCGGACGTCAGGCCTGCGAGCAGGCCGACGCAGAGCGCCACCAGGGCACCGACGCACCCGGGCAGGTAGCGGGTGCGGCGCACGGAGTGGGTCAGGTCGGTCACGGCGAAGCCGATCAGCAGGATCCCGAGCCAGCTCATCGCTCTCCTCCCCCGCTCGCCGTGCCCGGATCAGCAGGCACGAGCAGGTCGTGGGCGGCGACGATCGCCGCCAGTCCGTCGGCGCGCACCCGCTGCGACACCGCGGACGCGCTGATCCCCAACGCCTCGGCGACGTCGCGCTGGGTCACGTGTGACAGCAGACCACGCAGCACCGACACCGAGCGCTCCGACAGGCCGGTGACCCGCTCGTCGCGCAGCACCAGCCCGGCGTTGACCAGCCCGGGGTCCGGCGCGCCCGCGGCGTCGTCCGCGACGACGTACGCCGTCCGTAGCCAGCGCTGGGCGGCACCGGCCCCGGCGCTCGCCGCCGCCTCGATGGCGGCGCGGGCGGCCCACCAGCCCGGGCCGTCCTCGATCCCCGCCTGCCCGTCGAGCATGGTCGTCGTCCCCCAGCCGATGCCGTGCCGGATGTCGTACGTCGGCAGCATCCGCACCCGGACCAGCAGCGTCGCCTGCACGGCCTCCGCGACCGTCGCGAACGCACCCTGGTACTCGTCGCCCGCGGTGATCCACATCGGTCGCAGCGGGTGGAGCAGGTCGTTGACCTCGACCAGGGCCGCATCGAGGTGCTGGTGCAGGACAGCGCGGTCCTGCGATGATCGGGACCCGACCAGGTCCCCGATCAGGGTGGCGACAGCGGTCTCGGACACCTCTCGATAATGAAGGTCATTGCTTCATTTGTCCATGGATGAAGCAAAACGCTTCATTCCCAGAACACGCGCTCCACCACCGCGTGCGCCCGTCGCGTGGTCCGGAGGTAGTCGTTGACCATCTGGTCCGACGCCCCCTGGGGGTAGCCCAGCACCTGTGCGACCGCCGCGCGTTCGCGCGAGTCGCGGGGCAGCTGGTCGGAGGCCTTGCCGCGCACGAGGGTCACGGCGTTGCGCACCCGGCTCACCAGCCGCCACGCCTCCGCCAGGGTCTCGGCGTCCTCCACGGAGATCAGGTCGGCCTCGGTCGCCGCCTGCAGCGCGGGCAGCGTCTGCGGCGTGCGCAGCCCCTCCACCGTGCCGGCGTGCCGCATCTGCAGCAGCTGCACCGTCCACTCGACGTCGGCGAGGCCGCCGCGCCCGAGCTTGAGGTGGGTGTGGCGGTCGGCACCGCGCGGCAGCCGCTCGTCGTCGACGCGCGCCTTGATCCGGCGTACCTCCATCACCGCGGACTCCGGGATCCCCCCGACCGGGAAGCGCAGCGGGTCGATGAGCTCGGTGAAGCGGGCACGCAGGTCGGGGTCGCCCGCGACGGCGTCGGCCCGGAGCAGCGCCTGGAACTCCCACACGTGCGACCACTTCGCGTAGTAGGCGGCGTAGGACTCGACGGTGCGCACCATCGGGCCGTTCTTGCCCTCCGGGCGCAGGTCGGCATCGACCTCCAGCGGGGGGTCGCTCGCCGGCAGCGACAGCAGGCGCCGTACCTCCGCGACCACCGCGGTGGCGTACGACGACGCGGCCTGCGCCTCGACGCCCTCGGCCGGCTGGTGGACGAACATCACGTCGGCGTCGCTGCCGTAGGAGAGCTCGAAGCCGCCGTAGCGACCCATGGCGATCACCGCGATCCGGCTGGCGGGGGCGTCCAGCCCGCGCTGCCGGCGCACGGACTCGGTCGCGATGTCGAGCGTGGCCTGCAGCGTCGCGTCCGTCAGCCGGCTCAGGCCCTGCCCGACCACCGCCACGTCGGTGCCCGCCACGAGGTCTCCGCACGCGATCCGCAGCAGCTCGCGACGACGTACGGCCCGCACCGCCACGACCGCGGCCTCGGGCGTCTCGGCCCGCTCGAGCAGCGACTGCATCTCCGCCAGCGCGGCCTCGGCGCTCAGCGGGACGAGCGACTCCCCCAGCATCTTCACGCCCTGCGGCTCGCGCTCGAGGAGGTCGGTCGCGTAGCGCGAGGTGCCGAGGACGACGGCGAGGCGCTGGGCGACCTGGCCCTCGTCGCGCAGCATCGTCAGGTACCACGGGCTGCGGCCCAGGCTCTCGCTGATCCGCCGGAAGCCGAACAGCCCGGCGTCGGGGTCGGGCGAGTCGGCGAACCACTCCAGCAGCACCGGCAGCAGGGTGCGCTGGATGTCGGAGGTGCGCGAGACCCCGCTCGTCAGCGCCTCGAGGTGGCGCAGCGCGGCCCGCGGGTCGGCGTAGCCCAGCGCGGACAGCCGCGCCTCGGCCGCCTCGAGCGACAGCCGGGCCTCGGGTCCGGGCAGCTTGGCGACCGCGCCGAGCAGCGGGCGGTAGAAGAGCTTCTCGTGGAGCCGGCGCACCTCGCGCCGGTGGTGGCGCCACTGGCGGTCGAGCTGGGCGGCCGGCTCGGAGAAGATGCCGATCGACCGGCCGAGCCGGCGCAGCGACGCCTCGTCGTCGGGCAGGACGTGCGTACGCCGCAGCTGGTGCAGCTGGATCCGGTGCTCGAGGGTGCGGAGGAAGGCGTAGGCCTCGTGGAGCTTCTCGCCGTCCTCGCGGCCGACGTAGCCGCCCTCGCTGAGGCGGGCCAGCGCGCTCAGCGTCGCGCCCTCCCGCAGCGATGGGTCGGACCGGCCGTGCACGAGCTGCAGGAGCTGCACGGCGAACTCGACGTCGCGCAGCCCACCCGAGCCGAGCTTGATCTGCCGCTCCGCCTCGTGGGCCGGGATGTGGTCCACCACCCGACGACGCATCGCCTGCACGTCGGTCACGAAGCCGTCGCGACCGGCGGCGCTCCACACCATCGGCGCGACCATCTCGACGTAGCGCCGGCCGAGGTCGATGTCGCCGGCCACGGGACGTGCCTTGAGCAGCGCCTGGAACTCCCAGGTCTTCGCCCACTTCTCGTAGTAGCCCTGGTGGCTGGCGAGCGTCCGCACGAGCGGGCCCTGGCTGCCCTCGGGCCGCAGGTTGGCGTCGACCGGCCAGATCGTGCCCTCGCGGGTGTGGTCGGAGCAGATCCGCATCAGGTGCGACGCCAGCTGGGTGGCCGCCCGCAGGGCGACGCCGTCGTCCGCGCCGCCGGCCCCCGACTCCGACCCTGACTGGACCGGCTCGTGGACGAAGACCACGTCGACGTCGGAGATGTAGTTGAGCTCGTGGCCGCCGCACTTGCCCATCGCGATGATCGCGAGGCGCACGGCGTGGGCCGGCTCGCCGACCCGGGCGCGGGCGACGGCGAGCGCGCCGTCGAGGGTCGCACCCGCCAGGTCGGAGATCTCGGCGGCGGCGTCGTCGAGACCGACGTGGTGGGCGAGGTCGCGCGAGGCCAGCCGCAGCAGGTGGCGGCGGTACTCCACCCGCAGCGCGTCGACGGCCTCCTTGTCCGGCAGCCCGGCCACGGGCTCGTCGGCGTGCGGGTCGGCGCCGACCGCGGTCAGCATCGCCTCGCGGAGGGCGTACGCCGCGGGGCGGGTGCTGCCCAGCGTCGGGTCGGTCAGCTCGCGCCACTGCTCCGGGTGGCGGGCGAGGTGGTGGGCGAGCGCCGTGCTCGCCCCGAGCACGCTGCACAGCCGCATGGCGGTGCCCTCGTCGTCGGCGACCTCGGCGAGCATCTCCCGCCCGGCACCCTCCGCCTGCTCGTCGAGCGCGTCGACCAGCCGCAGCAGCCCGTCGAGCGCGGCGTCGGGGTCGGCCGCCGCGGCGAGCTCGTCGGTCAGCGGCAGGCCGGCGTCGCCGAGCCGCTCGATCCCGCGGGCCGCCGCGGCACCGTCGACGAACCCCTTGCGGACGTAGGTCCCGGCGGACGTCATCGGAGTACGGCCGGGCTCAGAGGACCGGCAGCATCCGGTCGCGCTCGTAGGCGGAGACCTGGGTGCGGTACTCCTCCCACTCGGCGCGCTTGTTGCGCAGGAAGAAGTCGAAGACGTGCTCCCCGAGCGTCTCGGCCAGCAGCTCGGAGTCCTCCGCGATGCCGATGGCGTCCCACAGGCTGCGCGGCAGGGGCGAGATCCCCAGCGCCTTGCGCTCGCGCTCGGTCAGCGACCAGACGTCGTCCTCGGCCTCGCGCGGCAGCTCGTAGCCCTCCTCGATGCCCTTCATGCCGGCGCCGAGGACCACCGCGAAGGCGAGGTAGGGGTTGCAGGCGGGGTCGATCGTGCGGAGCTCGACGCGGGTCGACTGGCCCTTGTTGGGCTTGTACATCGGCACGCGCACCATCGCGGAGCGGTTGTTGTGGCCCCAGCAGACGCCCGACGGGGCCTCGCCGCCGCCGAGGAGCCGCTTGTAGGAGTTGACCCACTGGTTGGTGACGACGCTGATCTCGCTGGCGTGGCGCAGGATGCCGGCGATGAACTGCCGACCGGTCTTGGAGAGCTGGTACTGGGCGCCGGCCTCGAAGAAGGCGTTGCGGTCGCCCTCGAAGAGCGACACGTGGGTGTGCATGCCCGACCCGGGGTGCGTCGTGAACGGCTTGGGCATGAAGGAGGCCCAGATGCCCTGGCCGAGCGCGACCTCGCGGATGACGGTGCGGAAGGTCATGATGTTGTCGGCGGTGGTCAGCGCGTCGGCGTAGCGCAGGTCGATCTCCTGCTGGCCCGGGCCGCCCTCGTGGTGGCTGAACTCCACCGAGATGCCCATCGCCTCGAGCATCGTGATCGCCTCGCGGCGGAAGTCGGCGCCGCGCGACTGCGCGGTGTGGTCGAAGAACCCGCTGCGGTCCACCGGCTCCGGCTCGTCACCCTTCCCGGGCACGTCCTTGAACAGGTAGAACTCGATCTCGGGGTGCGTGTAGAAGGTGAACCCCTTGTCGGCGGCCGCGCTCAGCGTGCGCTTCAGCACGTGGCGCGGGTCGGCGTACGACGGGCTGCCGTCGGGCATCACGATGTCGCAGAACATGCGCGCCGTCGCCGGTCCGCCGTCCTCGCCGGTGCGCCAGGGCAGGATCTGGAACGTGGACGCGTCGGGGTGGGCGAGCATGTCGGACTCGTAGACGCGGGCGAAGCCCTCGATGGCCGAGCCGTCGAAGCCGATGCCCTCCTCGAAGGCGTTCTCGAGCTCGGCCGGGGCCACGCTCACGCTCTTGAGGAAGCCCAGCACGTCGGTGAACCACAGTCGCACGAACCGGACGTCACGCTCCTCGAGCGCCCGGAGCACGAAGTCCTCTTGCTTGCCCATGGCACCACCCTAGGGGCACGGTCGTACGGCGCTCTGCCGGTGTCAGCAGCCGGATCAGAAACCGGCGTCGGACGGCAGCCCGCCGCCGATCATCGCCTCGCGGCGGGCCCGGTCGGCCACGTGGAGCTCGCGCATCACGCGTCGCAGCTGGGCCTCGTCGGGCACCAGCCCGAAGCGCAGGTGGATGCCGGGCGGGTCGGGCTCACGGTCGGTCGGCAGCAGGAACCGGCTGAGCGTCCACCGGTACGACGGCGCGTCGGCCGCCGCGGTCAGCACGAGGGCCGCCCACCGGGTGCCGAGGTTCTCCGGCACCACCGCGCCGACGTCGTCCCACGCCAGCTCGGAGTCGATGCCCGGCCCGTGGAGCTCGACCAGGTCGGGCGAGATCCGCAGCTCCGGGCGGCGCGACCACGCCCGCCACATCTCGGCCGCCAGCACCAGCAGGAACAGCGCCGGCACACCGGCCACGACACGGACGCCCGTCCGGTCGTCCAGCACCGCCACCAGTGCGAGCCCGATGCCGAGGGTCGTCAGCACGAGGGCGACGGCGGGCACCTGCCCGCGCTCGCCGAGGGCGAGCGCCCAGGCCGGCCGTCCGCGCAGCTCCGTACGACGCCACGTGGAGACGCTGCGTCGCTGGCCGAGCACCACCATCGCCGCCACGGACAGCATGAACGCGCCGATGACCAGGTTGAGGAGCCGCCGCTCCTCGCTCGTGGCGGCCAGGTAGAGCCCCGCGGCACCGATCAGGGCGGTGACCAGGGCGGTGAAGATCCCGACAGGACGGGAGGTGAAGACGTTGCTCCCCGCCATCCGCTCAGAAGATCGAGTCAAAGACGTCTCCCACTCCGTCGCCGATGGCACTGAAGGTGTCGCCGACCTCCTCGAAGCCGTCGACGACTGCGCCGCCCCAGTCGCCGAGGGTGTCGGCGCCGGAGTCGAAGAGGCTGTCGATGGCCCCGGAGGTGAAGGCGCCCACCACCGTACCGACGGCCGCGCCCACGACGACGCCGGCGGCGGTGCCGACGCCGGGGATCGGGATGAAGCTGCCGACCACGCCACCGAGGTAGGCGCCGGACGCGGTGCCGGCGAGGATGGACGCGGCCGCGGGCACCGCGTTGGAGGTGATGGCCTGCGCCGCCCCCTCCTCCTCCCAGTCGGACGCGATGCCGTAGCCCGCGGTGGCGATGTCGATGACCCACAGTCCGCGGGTCAGGCCCTTGGGCAGCTCCCAGCTGGACAGGGCCCGCCGCGCGGACGGGTGGGCGTCGTCGAGGCGGTCGGCCTCGTCCATCAGGTCGTAGAAGCGGCCGGGGTCGGTGACCCGGCCGTCGGGGGTCCGCAGCGCGTCGGCGTGGGCGCGCAGCTCGGCGGCGCGCGTCAGCATCCGGTCGACCTCGCCGGTGAGGTGGGGCGTCGCGCGGCGGATCAGCTCGAGCTGGATGCCCGCCGAGATCAGCTGGCCCGACAGGCCGACGTACGCCGAGTCGTGGCGCTGCCACGCCGAGGCCCCCGCCTCGAGGGCGCGCTGCCAGGCGTCCCAGGCCGCGCCGGCGTCCTCGACGCACTGGTTCCAGACCTCGACCTTGAGGTTGTGGCGTCGGACGGCGGCGTCACGCGCCTCCCAGGCGTCCCACTCCGACGGGGTGGCGTCGGGGGTGGGCGACTGGCCGGCGGCGGGCGGCCCGTCGCCGGGGTTGCGCACGGTGAAGCCGTCGACCACGAGGTCGCCCTCGCGTGCGGCGGTGCGCACGTCGGCCATGGCGTCCTTGGCCGTGCGCATGTCCTCGGCGAGGTCGTCGACGAGCGTCGCGACGTGGCCGGTGATCGAGGCGCCGTCGTCGCCCGACTGCGCCAGCTCGCGGGCGCGTCCGCTGAACGCCGTGCCCGCCTCGCCCTGCCAGTCGCCGGCCGCGTCGGTGCGCTGCTGCGCGACCGTGGTGGCCAGGTCGTCGAACCCGGTGCGCAGGTCCTGCCGCAGCCACCGGCCGACGGCGCGGACGTTGGCGACCTCGCCCTCGATCTCGGTGTCGAGGTCAGCCATCGGTGTCGACCCCGTCGATCAGGAACGACGCCGCCTCGTGGGCGTCGACGGTGGCGACGGTGCTGTTGCAGTCCTCCACGGCGGCCGCGATGGTCGTCGACTCGAAGGCGAGCCGGGCGGCCGCGTCGCTGGCCGCGGCCAGGATCATCAGCAGCAGCGGCTCCGCCTGTCCGGTGCCGCCCGCGCCGGGGCGCGAGGTGCCGACGGAGTCGAAGCTCGACCCGGCCTGGCCGAGCTGCTCGGCGACCCGGGTCAGGGTGGCGTGGTCGACGATGAGGCTGGAGGCACCGCCCCCGCCACCGCCGCCGTCGGCGGCGCTCATGCGCGCACCCCGGCCTCCGGGGCGCGACGCTCCTCGGGCACGTAGACGTCGGTGTAGACGATGTCGAACGGCCGCACGTCGTGGAGCATCTGGAGGCTCTGCAGCGGCAGCCCGAACCACGGCTGGTCCTCGCCCTGGCACGCGTGGAGGCGGTCGAGCGCGGAGTAGACGAGCAGGGCGGTGCGCCCGTCCTTGGTCTGGCGGTAGACCGCCTCGGCGTACCTCCCGTCGGTCACGTGGGACACGCACGGGATGTAGAGGAAGGGCGGGTAGTCCCGCGGGAGCCGGCGCGGCTCCGCGGGACCGGCCGCCGTGACGTCGTCGCTCATGCGGAGGATCCTCCCCCGCACCCGCTTCCCGGAAACGTCCGGGTCGACCGGCGCCGGGCCTAGCGGCAGATGTTGACGTCCTGCGAGCCCAGCACGCCCTCGTGGACCTCGCGCATCGGCGGGAGCCAGCTCGTGGTGGTCGGGACGAAGGCGATGCTGCCGTCGACCTCCTTCTTCTGGCCGCGCACGCGCACCTTCTCCACGACGAGCGGTACGACGACCTCGCGGCTGCGCACGCCCTCCCAGCAGGCCGACGCCTTCTTCTTGGTCACCGCCTCCTCGAGCGTGACGGTGTCGCCGACGTCCTCGCCGTTGTAGCGCCACGCGACCGTGGTGCGGTAGCCGGTGAAGCCCTCCCAGGGCGCGACCACGGTGGCCGACATGCCCCAGGTGCGGCGGGTCGGGATCCGGAAGGTGACCTCGCCGTCGCGCACCTGCTTGGTGCGCGACTGCCAGACGTGGACGACGTCGGCGTCGAGCGTGCTGCGTGCGTTGAGGAGCTGGACCTCGCAGCCCTCGCAGTCGTCGACGGCGAAGGTCAGCGTGGTGCGCGCAGCGGCGCTGCGGTCGGGCTGGGCCTGGGCGGGCTGGGCCTGCGCGGGCGCAGAGGCCAGCGAGCCGGCCAGGAGGGCGGCGCTCGCGAGCGCGGCGGCGCGGGCCAGGACGGTGGTGCGATGGGTCATCTCGGTCTCCCCGTGAGGTGGTCTGTCGCTGTCAGGACGCACCTGCCGCCGAGAAGGTTGCACCGGGTCCGGCGGACCGTTCAGTCCTCGCCGAGGGTGTTGCGCTCGAGCTCGGCGAGCGTCGGGCGGCCCCGGTTGCAGAAGACCTCGAGGTCGACGGAGTTGCGCCCGTCGCTGAAGACCGCGTCGACGTCGTCGTCCGGGCCCTTCTCCCAGCTGACGATGCGCCAGCCGGCGTCCTTGTCGGGGCGGACGCCGACGCCGTACGCCCAGGTGTCGCGGCACTCGACGATGAACGCCCCCCACTCCCCCGAGATCTCCTCGGACACGCCCGGGCCCTCGGGCTCGGGCACCGACGCGGACGGCACCGAGACGTCGCGGGCGACCTCGTCGCCCACCGGACCGCGGTCGCGGATCGTGGCGCCGACGGTCGACACGGCGAAGACGCCGACGAGCACGGCGACGACCGTGGTGGCGGCCCACAGGCCGACGAGCAGCATCCGACGTCTCACGGGTCCATGGTGCCCGCCCGCACGACAGCGCGAGGTGAGGCGGTGGTTAAGGCACTGCTAAGGCTCGCTCGTCGCGCGGTCCGGTGGGGTCGTGGACGGTACGGTCGCGGCGTGGCCGAGGTGCTGATCATCGAGGACGACGACCGGATCCGACCGTTGCTCGTGCGTGGCCTGCGCGAGTGCGGGCACACCGTGACCTCCGCGCCCACCGGGATGGGCGGCCTGCAGCTCGCGGTCGACTCCCGTCCCGACCTGGTCGTGCTCGACCTCGGGCTGCCCGACGTCGACGGCACCCAGGTGCTCTCCATGCTCCGCGCGGTGAGCCAGGTGCCGGTGATCATCGCGAGCGCCCGCGCCGACGACCCGTCACTGGTGGGCGCGCTCGACGCCGGCGCCGACGACTACGTCGTCAAGCCGTTCACCAGCGCCCAGCTCGACGCCCGCATCCGTGCGGTGCTGCGCCGGGTCGAGGCGGGCCGGCAGCGGCCCTCGACCATCACCGTCGGCGGCCTCGCCGTCGACCTCGCCGGCCGGCGGGTGCACCTCGACGGCACCGAGGTCGACCTCACGCCGCGCGAGTTCGACCTGCTCGCCCACCTCGTCGAGCGACCGGGTGAGGTGGTCACCAAGCGCGACCTGCTCGTCGAGGTGTGGCGCCAGCCGTGGGGCGGGTCGGACAAGACGGTCGACGTGCACCTGTCGTGGCTGCGCCGCAAGCTCGGCGAGACCGCCGCCGCCCCGCGCTACCTGACCACGGTGCGCGGCGTCGGCGTACGCCTCGCGGCACCGGTCCCCGACACGCCCGCGCCGACCGAGGACGACTGAGGTGCGCCGCAGCCTCCTGGTGACCGCGGCCGCGGCCATCTCGATGGTGCTGCTGGCGATGCTCGTGCCGATGGCGATCCTCGTGCGCAGCTATGCGCTGGAGGACCGGCTGGCCCGCGCGGCCCTCGAGGTGCAGGCCGTCGAGACGGTCGTGTCCGGGCAGGACGCCGGCGCGGTCGGGCAGTACGTGGACCGGCTGAACGACAAGGACGACCACACCCAGGTGACGGTGCTCTACCCCGACGGCCTCGAGATCGGACCCGACCCCGGTCAGGACGAGCTGGTCCTCGACGCCCGCAACACCGGCCGCGCCCGCGTCGACGACGTACCGGGCGGGTCGCAGATCCTCGTCCCGGTGTCGCGGGGCGGCAACTCCGCCCTGCCCTCCCAGACCCCGGTGATCCGGATCGTCGTCGACGAGCCGGGCATCACGTCGGTGGTCGGCGTCGCCTGGGGCCTGCTGGCCGTGCTGGCGCTGGCGCTGCTGGCCGGCTCGCTCGTGGTCGTCGACCGCCTCGGCCGCTCGTTCGTGATGCCCATCCGCCAGCTCGCCGAGCACACGCAGACGCTCGGTCGCCCGGGCGCCGTCACCTCGGTCGCGGCGATCGAGGGGCCGCCCGAGGTGCAGGAGCTCGCCGGCGCCGTCGAGCGCCTCACCGGCCGCATCCAGCTGCTGCTCGCCCGCGAGCGGGAGAGCGTCGCCGACCTCTCCCACCGCCTCCGCACCCCCGTCACCGCGCTGCGCCTGCGCGTGGAGACCGTCGACGACCCCGACCTGCGCGAGCGTCTCGCCGGCGACCTCGACGCGCTGCAGGCCACCGTCGACGAGATCGTCCGCGAGGCCCGGCGCTCCGAGCGCGAGGGCCTCGACCCGCGCACCGACGCGGTCGCGGTCGTCGCCGAGCGCGTCCGCCACTGGGAGGCGCTGGCCGAGGACCAGGGGCGCGCCTACGACCTGCACCTCGCCGCGTCGGGGCCGCTGCTGCGGGCCAGCCGCGCCGACCTGGAGGCGCTGGTCGACGTGCTGCTCGACAACGTCTTCTCCCACACCCCCGACGACGCCGCCGTGCGCATCACGCTGGACGCGACCGACGACCTGCGTCGAGCTCGTCGTGGAGGACGCCGGCCCCGGGCCTGCCCCCCGGCCTCGACGCGACGGGCCGCGGCGAGAGCGGCTCCGGGTCCACCGGCCTGGGACTCTCCATCGCCGCGCGCACCGCCGAGGACTCGGGCGGGGCGATCACCACGGGTGCCTCGGACATGGGAGGAGCCCGGGTCTCCGTCACGTTGCGGACGGACTGACCCGGGCTCTTGGCCGGTGGACGCGGCTCAGGCCACGGTGACCTTCACCGAGCAGGCGCCGCCGCCGGCCGGGGTGACCGTGAGCTTGAAGGTGTCCTTGCCCTGGGTGTTCTTGCGGAAGGTGTCGAGGTCCAGCTCGCCCTCGTCGTCGGCCTTGAGGGTGCGGGACACCGCGACCTTGCCGTTGTGGCGGACCGCGACGGTCCACTGGCTGAACGCGCGGGCGTTCTCGATGTCGGCGTCGACGTCGTAGCCGCCGCGCTCGCGGTCGACGTTGAGCTCGTACGTCGCGCCGGCGCAGGTGCCGCGCCGCTCGACGTCGGCGCTCGCGGGGCCGGCGACGAGCACGGTGGTACCGGCCGCAGCGGTCGCGACGAGGGTGGTGGCGATGAGCGTCTTCTTCATGGGGTGTCTCCTCGGGTGGGGTGGATCGGGTGTCTGGGGGGTGGATCAGGAGCCGAGCGTGGCGGTGCAGGGCTCGCCGTCGGCGGGCGTGAAGGTGACGGCGTACGTCGCGTCGCCGGGGTTGCCGTCGCTGTAGGCGTCGACGTCGATCTCCCCGTCCTCGTCGGTCGTGCGGGCGCCCGCGAGCAGGGAGGTGTCGTCGCGGGTCAGCTCGACCTGCCACTCCTCGCCGGGTCCGGCCGACTGCAGCTCGGCGCTCACCTCGGTGCCGCCGTCCTCGGCCTCGGCGCTCAGCTCCCAGGTCGCGCCACCGCAGGTGCCGCGCTCGGTGGCCTGGGCCTCGACGGCGTTGCCGACGGCCCACCAGGACCCGAGCCCGACCACGACCGCCGCTGCTGCGACTCCGCCGATGACTGCCTTCTTCTTCTGCACGGTTCCTCCTCGTCGTCCGACGCCGGGTGCGGCGTCGTGCAAGGAGGTTCGCGCGGGCGCGGCTAACCGCGCTCCAGCCCGTCGTTAAGGCAAGGCAAAGGCATCAGACCGGTGCGTCGGGCGGCAGCCGTTCGCCTCCCGCGGAGTCCCCGCTCATGCGGGGAGTCCGGCACTCCGTGGGGCGTACAACCCCCTCCAGGTGTCGGACTTCCCCCACCAGTCGACTCAGGAGAGCGGCACGTCCCGGTCGATCTCGGCCAGCCAGGCCGTGCCCTTGGCGTCGCTGGGCATCCGCCAGTCGCCGCGCGGGCTCATCGTGCCGCTGGGGCTGACCTTGGGGCCGTTGGGCAGCGCCGAGCGCTTGAACTGGTTGGCGAAGAACCGCTTGACGAAGACCACCAGCCAGGTGCGGACCTCCTCCAGCGAGTACGCCACCCGCGCGTCCTCGGGGAAGCCCGGCGGCCACTCGCCCGAGTCGAGGTCCTTCCACGCGTGCCAGGCGAGGAACGCGATCTTGCGAGGCCGGAAGCCGTGGCGCACGACCAGCGCGAGGGTGAAGTCCTGCAGGTTGTAGGGCCCGACCGTGTCCTGCGTCGCCTGCGGCTTCTTCCCCTCCTCGACGGGGATCAGCTCCGGGGTGATCTCCAGCTCGAGGATCTCCCCGAGCAGCTGGCCCACGGTCTCGTCGAACTCACCGTGGCTGATCACCCAGCGGATCAGGTGCTGGACGAGCGTCTTCGGGACGCCGGCGTTGACCGTGTAGTGCGACATCTGGTCGCCCACGCCGTAGGTGCACCACCCGAGCGCGAGCTCGGAGAGGTCGCCGGTGCCGACGACGATGCCGCCGCGCTGGTTGGCGAGCCGGAAGAGGTAGTCGTAGCGCAGGCCGGCCTGCACGTTCTCGAAGGTGACGTCGTAGACCTTCTCGCCGCGGCCGTAGGGGTGGCCGAGGTCCTTGAGCATCTGCTCGGCCGCGGGCCGGATGTCGAGCTCCTCGAAGGTCACGCCGAGCGCCTGCGAGAGCCGGGTGGCGTACGACTTGGTGGTCTCCCCCGTCGCGAAGCCGGGCATCGTGAACGCGAGCACGTCGCTGCGCGGGCGACCGAGCCGGTCCATCGCCTTGCAGGCGACGATCAGCGCGTGCGTCGAGTCGAGGCCGCCGCTGACGCCGATCACGGCCTTGGGCGAGCCGATGGCGTTGAGCCGCTGCTCGAGGCCGGTGACCTGGATGTTGTAGGCCTCGTAGCAGTCGAGGGCGAGCCGCTCGGCGTCGTCGGGGACGAACGGGTAGCGGTCGACCTTGCGCAGCAGCCCGATGTCGCCGGTCGGCGGCTCGAGCTCCCACTCGACGGTGCGGAAGCGGTTCACCCGCTCGTGGTGGGTGCGGCGGTTGTCGTCGAAGGTCACCTGACGCATCCGCTCCTGACGGACCAGGTCGAGGTCGACGTCGACGACCGTGCGGCGCGGGCCGTCGGGGAACCGCTCGCTCTCGCCGAGCAGCGAGCCGCACTCGTAGACCATCGTCTGGCCGTCCCAGCTCAGGTCGGTCGTCGACTCGCCCTGCCCGGCCGCGGCATAGACGTACGCCGCTGCGCAGCGCGCGCTCGCACTGCGGACCAGCAGCCGCCGGTCCTCCGCGCGCGCGATCGTGATCGGTGAGCCGCTGAGGTTGGCGAGCACCGTCGCACCGGCCAGCGCGGCCTCGGCGCTCGGCGGGACCGGCACCCACATGTCCTCGCACACCTCGACGTGCAGGTCGAGGCCGGGGACGTCGAGGCAGCGGAAGATCAGGTCGGGGCCGAAGCGGACGTCCTGGCCGGCGACGGTGATCCACTCCAGCTCGCGGTCGTCGCCCGGCGCGAACCAGCGCCGCTCGTAGAACTCGCGGTAGTTGGGCAGGTAGGACTTCGGGGCGACGCCGAGGATCGAGCCGCGGTGGACGACGACGGCCGCGTTGAAGACCCGGTTGCCGTGCACGACCGGTGCGCCGATCACCAGCATGGTCATCAGGTCGGCGCTCGCCTCGACGATCTCGGCGAGCGCCTCCTCGACCGTCGCGAGCAGCGTGTCCTGCAGGAACAGGTCGTCGACCGAGTAGCCGGTCAGGCACAGCTCGGGGTAGACCGCGACGGCGACGGAGTCGTCGTGGCAGGCCCGCGCCTGCTCGATCACGGCAGCTGCGTTGGCGACGGGATCGGCGAGGTGCACCGGCAGGGTCACTGCCGCGATCCGCGCGAAGCCCTGGGCGTAGGCCGAGTAGAAGTCCACGCCGCCACTCTAGGGAAGCGCCGCCGGGAAACCCGCTGGACGACCCGAGTGCCAGAGGGACAGGCTCCCGCCATGGCCCTCGACATCAGCCCCTGCGTCACCGACGACGACCTCGAGGCGTGGCGCCGGGTCCGGATCGCGGTGATCCCCTACGAGCGCACCCAGTCGATCGCGGAGATGCAGGGCCGACGAGACGCCGGAGCGGCTGCTCGTGGTGGCGCGCGAGGGCGGGGTGGTCGTGGGGTCCGGCATGGCCACCCGGTCGGAGATCGGCAGGGCCGGCACGGTGATCCCGCGCGTGCTGCCCGCGCACCGCCGACGCGGCGTCGGCACCGCGCTGCTCGAGCGCCTGGTCGACCACGTGGCCGGTCTCGGCCACCCGACGGTGCGCGCCGGCGCCGACGACGACGGCTCGCTCGCCTTCGCCCACCGGTTCGGCTTCGAGGAGGTCAACCGTGAGGTCGAGCAGACCTACCGCCTCACCGGCCCCGTCGAGCCGCCCCCCGCACCCGACGGCATCGAGGTCGTCACCGAGAAGGAGCACCCCGGGCTGTGGGACGCCGCCTACGAACGCTTCGGGCTGCGAGGTGCTGGCCGACTTCGCCGTCGACGCCCCGCTCGAGGTCAGCCGCGAGGGATGGACGCGCTCGTGGCTGGGTGACCCGATGTTCCTCGCCCTCCACGACGGCGAGGTCGTCGGGTGCGCCGGGCTGGGGCTCGACCCCGACCAGCCGACCCGCGCCGAGAACGGCCTCACCGCCGTACGCCGTGACTGGCGCGGCCGCGGCCTCGCGGTGCACCTCAAGATGGTCACCCTGGCCTGGGCCGCCGAGCACGGCATCGAGGAGGTCTACACCTGGACCCAGGACGGCAACGCCGCGATGCGCGCCCTCAACGAGCGCCTCGGCTACGACACGACGATGGTGGGGATCCAGCTCGCCCGACCGCTCGCCGGCCTGCTCGGCCGTGCCTGACCCGCGACGGACCTTTGCCCGGCGGCGCCGCTCGCCGTAGCGTCGCTCGCGTGCGCCACCGCCTCCGCACCACCCGCCTGTCCCTGTCCGCCCTCCTCGCGACCGGCGCCCTCGCCGCCGGCCTGCTGACGGGGCCACCGTCGGTCGCGGCCGCCGACGGCGCCGGCCACCCGGAGGCGCGGGCCCCGCAGCTGCGGGTGCGCACGGTCGCGCGCGGACTCCAGCACCCGTGGGACGTCCAGCAGGCCACGGGCGGCCGGCTCGTCGTCTCCGAGCGCGACCGCGCCCGCCTCAGCGTCGTACGCAACGGCAAGCGGCGCACCCTCGCCGACCTCTCGAAGCTGGTGTGGGTCTCCGGCGAGACCGGGCTGATGTCGCTCGCGGTCGACCCCGGCGCGCGGACGCTGTGGGCGTGCCACGGCAGCGCGAAGGGCGGCAACCACGTGCAGGTGAGCCGCTGGCGCGTCGACAGGAAGTGGACCCGGCTCAGCGGCCGCCGCACGCTCCTGACCGGGCTCCCCTCGACCTCGGGCCGCCACGGCGGTTGCCGGCTGCTCCTCGACCGCGACAGCGACGCCCTCTTCGTCGGCACCGGCGACGCCGCCGTGGGGACGAACCCGCGCGACCTCGACTCGCTCGGCGGCAAGGTGCTGCGCGTCCACCGCGGCACCGGCGCACCGATGGCCGGCAACCCCTTCGCCGACGCGAGCAGTGCGCGACGCTTCGTGTGGACCTACGGGCACCGCAACGTCCAGGGCCTCGCCCAGCGTGACGACGGCTCGGTCTGGTCGGTCGAGCACGGCAGCTACCGCGACGACGAGGTCAACCTGCTCGTCGCCGGCGGCGACTACGGCTGGAACCCCGTCCCGGGCTACGACGAGTCGGTCCCGATGACGGACCAGTCGCTGCCGGGTGAGCAGCAGGACGCGGCGTGGTCCTCCGGCGAACCGACGATCGCCACCTCGGGCGGCTGCGTGGGTGCGGGGCTCGCAGTGGGGCGCGCTCGAGGGCACGCTCGCCGTCGCTGCGCTGAAGGGCTCCGAGGTCCTGTTCCTGCGCTTCGACGCGGCCGGCAACCTCGCCTCGGTCACCCGCCCGCCCCGGCTGCAGCGGTTCGGCCGGCTCCGGTCGATCACGTCGGCCCGCGACGGCGACCTGCTCGTCACCACCGACAACGGCGTGAACGACCGCGTCGTCCGGGTGTCACCGCGCTGAGCGTGACCGTCACCACAGCGCCGTACCCACGGGTCGGCACTAGCCTGACAAGTGGTCCGTGGACTCCATCAGGGAGCCGCGAGATGACGAGGAGTGAGCATGCCTGAAGAGACCGCCCCCTACGGTTCCGGCCCGGCTGCCGCGCAGCAGTCCGCCCCCGCGAAGCGGGTCCGCACCCATCACCTGCGGGAGATGAAGGAGCGCGGCGAGAAGATCACGATGCTGACCGCGTACGACATGTACACCGCCGCGACCTTCGACGAGGCGGGCATCGACCTGCTCCTGGTCGGCGACTCCGCGAGCAACAACGTCTTCGGCAACGAGACCTCCCTGCCGGTCACCGTCGACGAGCTCCTCCCCCTCACCCGCGCGGTGGCGCGCTCGGTGAAGCGCGCGATGGTCGTCGGCGACCTGCCGTTCGGCAGCTACCAGGCCTCGCCCGAGCAGGGCTACCTCACCGCGGTCCGCTTCATGAAGGAGGCCGGCGCCCACTGCGTGAAGCTCGAGGGCGGTGCCGAGATGGCGCCGGTCATCGAGAAGTGCACGCAGGGCGGCATCCCCGTCATGGCCCACATCGGCTTCACCCCGCAGTCCGAGCACACCCTCGGCGGCTACCGCGTCCAGGGCCGCGGCGACGCGAGCGACCGCGTGATCGCCGACGCGCGCGCGGTGCAGGAGGCGGGCGCGTTCGCCGTCGTCATGGAGATGGTCCCCGGCGACGTCGCGGAGCAGATCAGCAAGGAGCTGACCATCCCGACGATCGGCATCGGCGCCGGCGCCGGCTGCGACGGCCAGGTCCTCGTGTGGCAGGACGCCTTCGGCCTGCGCACCGGCCGGATGGCGCGCTTCGTCAAGCAGTACGCCGACGTGCACGGCGTGCTGCTCGAGGCGGCGAAGGCGTACGCCGACGACGTCCGCGGCGGCACCTTCCCGGGCGCCGAGCACACGTTCTGACGGCTCGCGCACGGCGGGCGTCGGCACCCACACCCAGGGGCCGGTGACAACGTCCGCTCCACGCGGCAGGATCAGGCATCCCGACGACGCGAGGAGACCTCCGTGAGCGAGACCCCGGCCGAGAAGACCGCAGCCACCCCGGCCACCGCGAAGAAGACCACGCGCGAAGACAGTCGACCGGCCAAGAAGTCGACTGCCAGGAAGTCTCCGGCGAAGAAGACGACGTCGTCCGCCACTGCCACCGCGAAGAAGGCCAGCGCGAAGAAGGCCCCGTGCGCAGAAGTCGGCAGCCACCGCCGCGAAGAAGGCCGGCTCCGCGAAGAAGACCGCGACCGGCCACGACCAAGACCGCTGCCAAGAGCCCGGCGCCAAGAAGGCGACGGCCAGGAAGTCGCCTGCGAAGAAGGCCCCCGCGAAGAAGGCGACGGTCGCCACCTCGACGGCCAGAGCGACGACAGGGACGACTGCGTCCGACAAGCCCGTCGCGGCAGCGGCGCGCCGCTCGCACGCCGAGCGCGCCGCCGACGTCGGCGCCCAGGCGGTGTCGACGGCGGCGATGGTCCAGAAGGTCGCGCAGGACACCGCGGAGCGGGTGGCGGCCGAGACCGCCGCGCGCGTGAGCAAGCAGTACGAGGCGGCGATCGCCGAGCTCACCAAGACCCTCGACAAGAACACCAAGCGGGCGCTGAAGAGCGTCCGTGCCGCCGCCGACGTCGCTCAGGCGGCCAACCCCGTCAAGGGCAAGAAGAACAAGAAGAAGTGATCAGTTGTCCGGCGTGCCGTCGGTGACGCCGTCGCCGGAGCCGGCGCCGTCGTCGTTCCACTTCGGGTCGTTGTCCCACTCCTCGTTGCGCTCCTCGACCTTCTCGAGGGCGCGCGAGGCCTCCGCGGCCGAGGCGTAGGGGCCGAGGCGGTCGCTGTTCTTGCAGCCGTCCCTGCCCTCCACCGTGTGGTGCGTCAGGCAGAACCAGTATTCGTTCTCGCTCATGGCCCGAAACTACACTCGCGCCGTGCCTGTCGTATCCCCCGCAGAGGTATCTGCGCGTCGTCCCGTGCCCGCCCACATCGCCCGCCCGGAGTACGTCGACCGGCCGGCGCCGCAGCGGTTCACGGGCGAGGAGGTCAAGGACGCCGAGACCATCGAGCGCATGCGGGTCGCCGGCCGCCTCGCCGCCCAGGCCCGCGACCTCGTCGGCTCCCACGTCGTCCCCGGTGTGACCACCGACGAGCTCGACCGCATCGGTCACGAGTTCCTCTGCGACCACGGCGCCTACCCCTCGACGCTGGGCTACCGCGGCTTCCCGAAGTCGCTGTGCTCGAGCGTCAACGAGGTCATCTGCCACGGCATCCCCGACGCGCGCGTCGTCGAGGACGGCGACATCGTCAACATCGACATCACCGCCTTCATCGGCGGCGTGCACGGCGACACCAACGCCACCTTCCTCGCCGGCGACGTCGACGAGGAGACGCGGCTGCTCGTGGAGCGCACGAAGGAGGCGCTCGACCGGGCCATCAAGGCGGTCAAGCCCGGCCGCCGGGTCAACATCATCGGCCGGGTGATCGAGGCGTACGCCAAGCGCTTCGGCTACGGCGTGGTCCGCGACTTCACCGGCCACGGCATCGGCACCTCGTTCCACTCCGGCCTGATCATCCCCCACTACGACGACGAGCGCTTCGACGACGAGATCCGGGTCGGGATGACGTTCACCATCGAGCCGATGCTCAACCTCGGCACGCCCGACTACGACATGTGGGACGACGGCTGGACGGTCGTCACCAAGGACCTCCGCCGCTCCGCGCAGTTCGAGCACACCCTGCTCGTCACCGAGGATGGCGCCGAGGTGCTGACGCACCCCTAGACTCCTCCCCGAGTGGGTCGGCCGGGCGGCCGCGGCTCGCGGCTCCTGGTTCGTCCTGGAGAAGCGGGTCGAGGAAGGTCCGGGCTCCACAGGGCAGGGTGGTGGCCAACAGCCACCCGGGGCAACCCGCGGGATCAGTGCCACAGAGAACAGACCGCCGGTCCGTGCTTCGGCGTGGACCGGTAAGGGTGAAACGGTGGTGCAAGAGACCACCAGTGCGCCGGGCGACCGGCGCAGCTAGGCAAACCCCACCCGGAGCAAGATCAGACAGGATGCGTTCGAGGGCGGCCCGCCCGAGCATCCGGGTAGATCGCACCAGGCGGCCGGCAACGGTCGTCGCAGATGGATGGTCGCCCCCGCATTGCGGGACAGAACCCGGCCTACAGGCCGACCCACTCCCAGACCGCCTCCCGGATCGTTCCGGCTGCGCACGGACGAGGTCCTCCCCGTGCTCGCGCGAGGTGGTCTATGCCTGCCGCGACGCCCGGTTGTCGCAGGTCGGCGCCGCGAGGAGAGTGAGGAGGTTACCCACCTGCGAAGGAGTTGAGCATGCCCCCGATGTCCGCTCGGCCGAGGAGATCCTCGGTGTTCCTCGCGGTGTTCGCCCTGTTGCTCGCCACGGTGCCCGCACTGATGGCCAGCAACGTCCACGCCGCGTCCCCCACCACGACCAAGGCCAAGACCTGGAAGGTCAGGGTCGGCGCAGAGTCAGGCTCGGGCGCCGTCCAGACGATGGCGTACGGGCCCGAGAAGATCTGGATCAACGCCGGCGACACGGTGCACTGGGTCTCGAAGTCGATGGAGCCGCACACCGTCTCGTTCATCGATGACAAGCACCCCGCGGTCCCGTTCAGTCCCACGACCACGTACATGACGGCGCCGACGTCGAAGGACACGATCTCCCAGCCGGGGAAGTTCCGCAGCTCCGGGATCATGGCCCCCGCACCCGACGCCCTCTTCCCGGACGCGGTCACGTCGTACGACCTGACGTTCAAGAAGCCGGGCAAGTACCACTACCTGTGCTACGTCCACGGCAAGGCCATGTCGGCCGTCGTCGTGGTGCGCAAGGCCGGAACGCCCTACCCGCACACGCAGGCCGACTACAACACGATGGCCACCGAGGCGTCGAACGCGGACATCGAGCACGGGCTCGACCTGTGGGACGCAGCGATGGGCGCCGCCGACTCCCACCACGTGTTCATGGGCGCCGCCGACATGCGCGTGCTGGTGAACCGGTTCATCGGCGCCAACGTCGTGGTGAAGGTCGGCGACAGCGTCACCTTCGACATGGCGAGGAACGCGTTCCCGGTCCCCCACACGGTCACCTTCGGGCCGCCCCCCGCCAACCCGCTCGCCCCCACCGGTGACCCGGCCAACTTCCAGGGTGCTGCCCTCAGCTCCGGGGTGATCCTGCCTCCCGGGTTCGGGCCACCGCCGAGCACGTTCACGGTGAAGTTCACCAAGGCAGGCACCTACTCGTACGTCTGCCTCATCCATGCCGGGATGGGCATGGTCGGTCAGGTGGTGGTGCAGTAGCAGACGGCGTCCGGTCCGGGCCTGTGCGCCGACGTCAGCCGACGTGCACGGCCGCGGGTCCGGCCGGCACGTCGTAGCGGTGGAGCACCACGCCGCCGTCCAGCTTCGTCAGGACGTGGTGCGCCAACCGTGCCGTGGTCGGCGCCACGGACAGGTTCTGGCACCCGTACAGCCGGCTGGACCAGGCGTCGGGACGCTGGTGACGGATGCGCACGTCGAGCACCTCGGAGGGCCGCCAGCCCTGCACCGGTCGGCCCGTGGACGGGGCGACCATCTCGAGTGCGTCCCACTGCCCCATCCACACCTTCATCTGCAGCTCGAGGGCTGCCGAGAGCAGGGCGGGATGCTCGTCCACGACCAGCATCCGGTGGTGCACCCGGTACCGGTACGGCTGGCGCTCGCTGCGAGCGACGCCGGCGCGGGTGGCGGCCGCATCGAGGTCGAGCGCGCACGCACGGGGATCACGCAGCCGGATGGCGCACAGCCGTGCGGCGCTCGTCCAGTCTCCGGCCACGACGTCCGCCAGGGCGTCCAGGGCGGGCGCGAGGAGCCGTGCGCCGGGATGCACGATGGCGATGGCCATGGGTACGTCCTCCTCCCCGGTGCCCCGCCCTGCGAAGCGCCGGCGGGTGTCGGACCCAGCCTCGGGTCGCCCCGCCCGGGTGGGGCCGGACGGCTGCGCTTTTCCCGTGAACCGGGGACGTGACGCCGGGTCGGACGGGTCAGAAGCCCATGTCGAAGCCGCCGCCGTCGAACCCGCCGTCGAACCCGCCGCCGTCGCCACCACCGTCGAAGCCGCCGCCGTCGCCCCCGTCGCCGCCGCCGTCGCCGCCGTCGCCGCCGTCGCCGCCGTCACCCCCGCCGTCGTACCCACCGCCGAGGTCGCCGAACATCATGCCGCCCATGAACATCCAGGTCATCGGGCCGAAGGCGCCGAAGTAGCCCATCGCGTAGGGCTCGTAGGCGCGGCCGCCCTGCCAGTACGGGACTCGCTGAGGTCCGACCATCACCTTGCGCACGTCGGGCTCGGCGCCGGCGCGGACGCGCTCGACGTCCAAGGCGCAGGCAGGCACGTCCCGCTCGACGCCGTCCGGCGGGACGTAGGGCACGTCGTCCACCGAGGGGCCGTGACGAGGATCGAAGAAGCAGGGCGGCCGACGGGTCGGCAGCGGCTCGCCTGCGACGCGGGAGCGTACGCACGCGACGGCGTAGCGACCGTCCTCGACGATCCCCGTGACGTGCCGGATGTCATCGGGTCCGGTGATGGCGTCACCGGCCGTCTTGGCAGCCTCGTAGGCGTCGAGCGCACGCTGGTAGTCGGCCGTGGCACCGGCGTCGAGCTCGTGCCCGATCATCTCGAGGTCGAGCTGCTGCAGGTCCTCGCCGAACGCGGTGATGTCCTCGAAGGCCAGCTTCTTCACCGGAGCGAGCTCGTCCTCCCGCCGGGTCAGCTCACGCGCCTTGGTGCGGCGCGACGCACCGACAGCGACCGCTCCGAGCACCGCGAGGACGACCAGGATCAGGATGAGGTCCATGTCGAGAGCCTACTGACCGTCCGTGACACCGAGATGACGGAAACCTCCGTCTGATCTGCGGTGCCCGTGGGGTGCACGAGGTCGGGATCCCGCCCACAGTGAGGAGGTGAGCAACCGGCCCTCCACCCTCCGCGGCCAGGCCGCCGATGCTGCCGCCACGCTCGCCGTCCTGGCGGTCGGCGCATCGCTGCTCGCGATGATCGCCCCGCTCACCTCCGCGTTCGCGGTCGTGCTCACCGCCGTCCTCTACATCCCGGTGCGTCGCCGCGCCGGCTAGCGACTCAGTGCCCGGGCAGCTGGAGCACGTGGCCCCCGGCTGCCTTCGTGGCGAGGTAGCCGTGGTTGACGGGACTCAGGTGCAGGCCCGTGCGCACCCGGCGCTCGACCCGGAGGCCCGCCGCTTCGAGCTGGTCGGCCTTGTCGGGGTTGTTCGACAACAGGTCGAGCCGGTCGACACCGATCGCCTCCAGCATCTGCACCGCGACCGTGTAGTCGCGCGCGTCGTCGGCGAAGCCGAGCGCCCGGTTGGCCTCGTAGGTGTCGAGCCCGCGGTCCTGCAGGGCGTAGGCGTCGATCTTGTTGTAGAGCCCGATGTCGCGTCCCTCCTGGCGCAGGTAGAGCAGGTAGCCGCCGGCGTGGCTCACCCGGCGGATCGCCTCCTCCAGCTGCGGTCCGCAGTCGCAGCGCGCGCTGCCGAGCACGTCGCCGGTGAGGCACTCGCTGTGCAGCCGCACGAGGGGTACGCCGACAGGGCGGGCGTCGGCGTCCGCACGGCTCCCCAGCCCGATGGCCACGTGCTCCCGCCCGTCGACCAGTCCGTGGAAGGTGGTCAACCGGGCGGGCACCGGGGTCCCGTCGGCCAGCCGGAGCGGGAGGTCCACCGAGCGGCGTACGGACGCGACCGGCACGGGGCCGAGGACGGGTTCGACGCTCATCAGCTGTCCTCGAATCGCGGCGAGAGGGCGTAGCGCAGCAGCACCACGTCGCCGATCTGCTGGGTCTCGGCGAGCCGCGCGCGGTGGCCGGGGTTCCAGGGGAAGGCGCCGTCGCCGACGAAGCGACGCGCCTGCGAGCTGCCGACGAAGAACGGGGCGACGACGAGGTGCAGCTCGTCGGCGGCCGCGGCGGTGAGGAACTGGGTGTGCACCCGTCCCCCGCCCTCGACCATCAGCCGTCGCACACCGCGGTCGTGGAGGTCTGCGCTGAGCCGGTCCACCTCGACGTCCGGCCCGCCGTCGACGACGGTCGCGACGTGTGCCAGCCGGCTCCGGGCGGTGCGCAACGACGGGGTGGCGCAGTAGACGATCTTCTCGCTGTCGCCGGTCGCGAAGAAGTTGCTGCCAGCGTCGAGCCGGGCGTGCCGGGTCATCGTCACCTTCGTCGGCGACTCGGCCATCCCCCGGGCGCGCCGCCGCTCGCGCAGGAGGGGGTCGCGCACCAGCAGTCGCGGGTTGTCGTCGCGCACCGTTCCGGCACCGACGAGGATCGCGTCGCACTCCGACCGCACCCGGTCCACCCGGCACAGGTCGGCGTCGTTGGACAGCACCAGCCGCTCCCGGGTGGCGCCGCCGAGGTAGCCGTCGAGGGAGATGCTGCAGCTGAGGATCGTGTACGGGCGCTCAGGCACGGACCCTCCCCCCGGTCGCGGCCGGCACCGCCGCCGCTCGGCCGGACGCCAGCACCACGACGAGCCCCGGCAGGTTGGCGACGAGCACCATCGCGCCGTACGCCACCGCCGTCGCCACCCCCGTCGCGGCGCCGAGACCCGACACCGCGAACGCCCACGCCGCCATCCCCTCCCGCGGACCCCAGCCCGCGAGGTTGAGGGGCAGCCCGGCGGCGACGAGCACCACGAGCACCAGCGGCAGCAGCGTCGAGACGGGCGCCTGCACGCCCACGGCGCGGGCCGCGACGACGTACGTCGCCACGTAACCCGCCAGCGCCACGAGCGAGGCCACGACGACGCCGGGCCAGGACCGTCGCACGAGCAGGGCGACGCGTACGTCGTCGCGGGCCGTGCGGGCCAGCCGGCTCCACCAGCCGTCGCCCCGCGCCGACCGGACCGCCAGCACCGCGAGGGCCGCCACCACGACGAGGCCGGTGAGCACCCAGGGAAGGGCCGGGCGCACGGGCGACGGGAGCAGCGCCACGACGAGCACGGCGACGACGGCCTGGACGGCCTGCCCCGCGACCCGCTCCCAGCCGACGGCCCGCAGCGCCCGCCCGGTCTCCCCCGTCGAGCGACCGTGCACGACCCCGCGGTGCACGTCGCCCAGGACGCCTCCGGGCAGGACCGTGTTGAGCAGCTGCGCGCGGTAGCAGGCCGCCACGGCTGCGGGCACCGCGATCTCCACGCCGAGCTCGCGCGCCACGAGGTGCCAGCGCCAGGCGCAGGCGACCGTGGTGACCGCGCCGATCGCCAGGCCGAGCAGGAGCACGGACACGTCGAGCGATCGCAGGCCGTCGACGACCGAGGCGCTGCCGACCTGCCAGACGACCAGCGCGAGGATCGCTGCACCCGCCAGCCGACGCCACACCCTCGCCGCGCCGCTCCTCACGACGCCACCCCCTGCACGACCGCGGCCACGCGCGCGGCCGTGACCGACCAGCCCGACAGGTCGCCGCGTCGCTCGACCGCGCGGGCCCGCAGCTCAGCGCGCAGGCCCGGGTCGGTCAACCACCGGCGCAGCGCCTCGGTCAGCGCGCCCGGGTCCCCCGGTCCGACGAGGATCCCGGGCACCTCGCCCCCCGGCACCTCGCCCAGCGCCTCCCGCACCCCACCGACGTCCGTCGCGACCACCGGCAGTCCGTGCGCCAGCGCCTCGGCCACCACCATGCCGTAGGTCTCCGCGCGACTCGGCAGGACCAGCAGGTCCGCACCGGCGTACGCCGCCTCGAGCGCGTCGCCCCGCAACGCGCCCGTCAGCACGAACCGCCCGGCGAGCCCCATCTCGGCGCTCGTCTTGAGCACCAGGTCCGCGAAGTCCAGGTCCACGGAGTCGGCGCCCGCGCAGGTGCAGTGCCAGGGCAGGTCGCGCAGGTCGCTGAGGGCCGCGAGCAGCTGGTCCTGCCCCTTGACCGGGCTCAGCGTCCCGACGCAGAGGAGGTCGGTGCCCCCGGAGCGTGCCCGTGGCGAGGGCTGCAGGATCGACGCCCGGGTGCGCCACGTGCACGTCGGAGCGGTGCGACGTCGTACTCCTGCACCAGCCAGTCCTTGCACCACCCGCTCGTCGTGACCACCGACGCTGCTGCGGCGACCACCTGCCGCTCGGCGATCCGGGCCAGCACGTCGTCGACACCGACCGGCAGGTGCAGCAGCAGCACCACCCGCAGTCGCGCACCCGCCGGTACCACCACGTCAGGGAGCCGGGACGCGAGCAGACCGTCGACGAGCACGACCGATCCGTCCGGGATCCCGTCGAGGGCCCGTTGCAGGCCGCCCCGCCCGGCACCCGACGTCCACGGCCAGCCGCCCTCGACCTCACCGACCTCGACCTGCCAGCCGAGGTCGCGCAGGGCGGCGCAGACCCGCCGGTCGTAGGTGTTGCCGCCGCTGGGCCGCAGCGGGTCGTCGACGCCCCGCGGCACCAGCACGTGCAGGACCCCCGCCGTCACAGCGACCTCTCGTAGCTCGCGGACGCGACGTGGGACTCGTGCAGCGTGACGACCAGCCGGTCGACGTGGTCGGCTGGCCCCAGGTCGCCGGCGGCGACGCGCTCGGCCAGGCGGTCGGCGACGTGACGGGCCAGCACCTCGGTGGTGGTGTTGGTGCCGGCGAAGACCGGCTCCTCGTCGAGGTTGCGGTAGGACAGCGTCCCGACGACCTCCGCCAGCACCGAGGCCGCCCGGCCGATGTCGATGAGGATGCCGTCGGCGTCGAGGTCCTCGCCACGGAACGTCGCGTCCACCACGAACGTCGCGCCGTGCAGCGCCTGCGCGGGCCCGAACACCTCGCCGCGGAAGCTGTGCGCCACCATCATGTGGTCGCGGACGGTCACGCCGAACACGGCACCTCCTCCGCGCCGGACGGGTAGGTGACCGAGTGGCACAGCGCCGGCAGCTCGCGGGAGACGAGCCGCGGCATCACCTCGGGCAGGTCCTCGAAGGACGACTCACCGGTCAGCAGGCAGTCGAAGGCGTCGTCGCGGAGCAGGTCGAGGGCCAGCGCGAGCCGCTGCGACGTCGTGCGGCTGTCGCGCCGGGCGGGCGCCACCCGGCCGACCTGGCTGGCCCGCAGCGCGAGCCGCCCGGAGTGGAAGCTGCCCCCGAGCGACACCGTCGTCGGCTCGTCGCCGTACCAGCTGAGCTCGAGCACCGTCCCCTCGCTCGCGAGCAGGTCCAGGCTCCGCTGCAGCCCCGCGGAGGTCGCGCTGGTGTGCACGACGAGGTCGCGCCCGGCCGGCGCGTCGTCCGGCAGCGCGAAGTCCACGCCGAGAGCGGCGGCCACCGGGGCGCGGGACGCATCGACGTCGACCAGGGTCACCGAGGTGCCGGGCACACGCGATGCCAGTCGCGCCACGCTGCACCCGAGCACGCCGGCACCCACCACGGCGATCCGGTCGCCGAGCAGGGGCGGCGCGTCCCACAGCGCGTTGACCGCGGTCTCGACGATCCCGGCCAGCACGGCACGCGCCACGGGTACGCCGTCGGGCAGCGGCACGACCGCCTCGGCGGGGACGACGTACGCCGTCTGGTGCGGGTGGAGGCAGAAGACGTCGCGGCCGAGCAGGTGCGCAGGGCCGCCCTCGACCCGACCGACGTTGAGGTAGCCGTACTTCACCGGCCCGGGGAAGTCGCCGTCCTGGAACGGCGCCCGCATCGCGTCGTGCTGGCTCGCGGGCACCCGGCCACCGAAGACGAGGCTCTCGGTCCCGCGGCTCACCGCGGAGCGCAGCGTGCGGACGACCACGTCGTCCGGTCGCGGGGTGGGGAGCGCGACGTCACGGATCTCGCCCGCGCCCGGCTCGCGGAGCCAGAAGGCCCGTGCCCGCATCCGCTCCTCCTCGCCCGATGAACCGCGACGACGCCGGTCCCGTATCCCTCGACGACGTGCTCGTACCCGGGTGAACGGAGCAGAGGTGCCGACGGTTCAACGGTGGCGTGGACTCGCCGCGGCGGGCCTCACCCTGCTCGCGCTGGGGCTCGTGCTGGCGGTCCTCACGGCTCCCGACCGGCTCGACGAGATGTCGCCGAGCGCGTTCCTCCGGCTCCCGGTCGAGCTGGTCGTCCTCGTCGCGCTGGTGCTCGCGCTCCCCGACCGCGCCCGGCGCGTGCGCGGGGTCGTCGTGGCGACGGCCGGCCTGCTGCTCGGCGTGCTCGCGGTGTTCAAGGTGCTCGACCTCGCCTTCGGCGAGGCGCTCAACCGCCCGTTCGACCCGATGATCGACTGGCGCTACGCCGGCGACCTCGTCGGGACCGTCCGCGGCTCGGCCCCGGGAGGGCTCGGGGTGGTCCTGCTGGTGGTCGCCGGGCTGGTGCTGCTCGCCGCACTCCTCGTCGTGCCGCTCGCGCTGCGACGGGTCTGCCGGTCCGCGGTCCGGCACCGACCGGTCGCGGTGCGCGCGGTCGCGGTGCTCCTGCCGCTGTGGCTGGCGCTCAGCCTGCTCGGCATCCGGGCCGACACCGTCCCGGTCGCCTCCGACGCCGCGGCGTCGTACGCCCTCGCGCAGGTGACCCGGGTGCCGTCCCAGCTGCGCGACCAGCGCGAGTTCGCCCGCGCGGCGGCCGACGACCCCGCCCGGGACACCCCGGCCGCCGACCTGCTCACCGGGCTGCGCGGCAAGGACGTGCTGGTGGTCTTCGTCGAGAGCTACGGACGTGTCGCGCTCGACGACCCGGACCTCTCCCCGGCGTGGTGGCCACGCTCGACGACGGCACCCGCCGCCTCGGGCGCGCCGGCTACCGCGCGCGCAGCGCCTGGCTCACCTCCCCCACCTTCGGCGCGATCAGCTGGCTCGCGCACTCGACGCTCCAGTCCGGGCTGTGGGTCGACAGCCAGCAGCGCTACGACCACCTCGTCACCACGGATCGCGAGACCCTGTCCAGCCTGTTCGGCCGGGCCGGCTGGCGGACGGTCGCCTCGGTCCCGGCCAACGACCGCGACTGGCCGCAGGGGGCGTTCTACGGCTTCGACCACGTCTACGACTCGCGCAACGTCGGCTACCGCGGGCCCCGCTTCGGCTACCCGACGATGCCCGACCAGTTCACCCTCGAGGCGTTCCAGCAGACCGAGCTCGCGCCGCGCGACCGACGACCGGTGATGGCCGAGATCGACCTGATCAGCAGCCACGCGCCGTGGTCGCGGACCCCCGACCTGCTGCCGCAGGAGTCCGTCGGCGACGGGAGCGTGTACGCCGGGATGCCCGAGACGCTGCCCTCCGAGGCCGACATCTGGCCTGACGCGGGCCGGGTGCGCGCGGCGTACGCCCACGCCATCGCCTACTCGCTGCAGTCGGTCGTCTCCTTCCTCGCGACGTACGCCGACGACGACCTGGTGGTGGTGCTGCTCGGGGACCACCAGCCGGCGACCATCGTGTCCGGCGGCTCCGGCGGCGACCCCGGCCACGACGTGCCGGTCACGGTCATCGCGAAGGACCCGGCGGTCGTCGAGGCCCTCGCGCCGTGGGGCTGGGACCCCGGGATGCGGCCCTCGGACCACGCCCCGGTGTGGCGGATGGATGCCTTCCGTGACGAGTTCCTCCGCGCCTACGGCCCCGAGGGCCACACTGGGACGGCTCGGGCGGTCACGCGTTGAACCATCCGGACGACGCCGCCGTACTCCCGAGGAGGAGGGTGGGATGCCGAAGGACGAGGTCGCGCTGATGCAGCGGGTGCACGACGAGCACGCCGAGGTGCTCTGGCGCTTCTGCCTGCGCCTCGTCGGCAACGACCGCGGCCGCGCCGAGGACGTCACCCAGGAGACGCTGCTGCGGGCCTGGCGCCACGGCACGATCCTCCACAGTCCTCCGGCCGCCGTCCGCTCGTGGCTCTTCACCGTGGCCCGCAACATCGTCATCGACGACTGGCGCAGCCGGAAGGCCCGGCCCGAGACCTCCGTCGAGGAGGTCCCCGAGCAGCGCCGCTCGACCGAGGACGACGCCGACGACCAGCTCCTCCTGTCGTGGGTCGTCGCGGAGGCGCTCACCCACCTGTCGGAGGACCACCGCACGGTGCTGCTGGAGTGCTACTACCGCGGCCGCCCGGTCGCCGAGGTCGCGCGCCGCCTCGGCGTCCCGCCCGGCACCGTGAAGTCCCGCACCCACTACGCGCTGCGGGCGCTCAAGCTCGCGCTCGAGGAGATGGGGGTGTCGGCATGAGCACCCCGACGAGCTGCCCCCACGCGCACGACGACGCGGCCTACGTGCTCGGTGCCCTCAGCCCCGCGGAGCGCCTCGACTTCGAGCGACACCTCGACACCTGCGACGAGTGCTCGCGCTCGGTCCGCTCCTTCGCCGGGATGCCCGGGCTGCTCGACCTCGTCGACCCCGCCGTCCTCGAGGACCCGCCCGCCGACCCGCCCCTCCCGGCGACCCTGCTGCCCTCGGTCACCCGCGCGGTCGAGGTCCGCAGCCGCCGGCGCGTCCTCGTCGTCGCCGGGCTCGCGGCCGCAGCGGCAGCCGTGGTCGCGCTCGCCGTGCCTGCGGTCCTGCGAGCGCGCCGACACGCCGGTCTCCGGGCCGGGCACCAGCACGTCCTCGCCGCAGTCGCCCGGGTCGCCCGACGGCGGCAGACGCGGTCGAGACGCACGAGATGGCCCCGCTGGGCCACGTCCCCGTCGAGGCCAGCCTCGGCCTCGAGCGCGTCGCCTGGGGCACCCGGATGCTGCTCACCTGCACCTACGACAAGGACGCCGTGGAGGTGGACCTGCCCGAGCAGGTCGACTACCTGCTGTTCGTCACCGCCTCCGACGGCCGGTCCGAGCAGGTCGGGAGCTGGACGTCGTCGAGCGGCGCCACCATGGAGGTCCCGGCCGCCACCTCCGTCCCCCGCGACGACATCGCCAGCGTGGAGGTGCGGACCACGAGCGGGCGGGTGGTCCTACGACTGGACGCGTGAGGCGAGCGGGTTGTCGGCGGCGAGCAGCCGCGCTCCCGCGACGATCGCGACGACCTCGGCGGCGGCCGCGACCCACACCGCCCACCCGGTCCAGTTGGCGGTGACGCCGAACAGGCCGACCGTCGTGGCGAGCACGAAGGCCAGCAGCGTGCTCGCGCCGAACCCGAGGGCGAGGAACGCCGGCACCCAGTGCCGCCAGACCAGCAGCAGCACCGCGATGACGGCACCGGCGATCGCGTTGAGCATGAACGACGGCCCGAGGAAGTCGTCGTCCCGGGCGAAGTCGAGCCAGAGGTAGAGGTGCACCGCCGCCGAGACGAGCACCGATAACGCTGCGAGGACGCGCATGCCACTCACCTGCCGTGTTCGAGGACCTTTGCAGGGAGTACGTCCGCGGCGCCCGCCCGGTTCAGTCGGCGCCGCCACAGCCACACCACGTCCCAGCCGAACGACTCGGCGAGCAGCAGCGCCGCGACCACCAGCACGGCGTACGTCGTCGCTGCCGGCGCCAGGCCGGACGCCGCGAGCGTCAGGGCGATGCCGACGTAGGCCGCCACCACCTTGCGCCAGTAGCGCGGCGGCAAGGGCCGCTGCATCCACGGCAGCAGGCGCGCCGCGACGGCGTACGCGTAGCGGATCAGGCCCAGCCCGAGCACCCACGCACCGTGCTCGCGCGCGACCAGGACGCTGAGCACGAGGATCAGGAAGGCGTCGGCCTCGCCGTCGAGGCGCCCGCCGTACGCCGATGCGGTGCCCGTGCGACGCGCGACGCGGCCGTCGACGAGGTCGAGCACCAGCGCGACGACCGTGAGCGGCACCAGGACGCCGACGACGTCGGCCCCGGTGAAGGCCTCCGCCACCAGCGCGGCGATCCCGCAGGCGAGCGTCGCCCGGGTCAGCGTGACCAGGTCCGCCGGCCCGAGGGCCACGACCCCGTCGGCGGTCGCCCGGCGACCGGCCGCGACCGCCAGCACGACGGCGCAGGCCAGACCGACGCCCCACGCAGCGGGTCCGACGTCGAGCACGGCGAGCAGGGCGACCGCCCCGACGAGGCACACGGCCAGGCCGCGCCGCACTCCGACCACGGGACACCTCCTCCCCCGGGCGTACGGCGCCGACCTCCGCGACGGTTCACCTGCCCCGGCGCGTCGGACGACCAGAAGTCGTCCGGCTCGCCGCGTTCCAGGCGTGGCCCGCCTCGGGCGTACGACGTCTGCGTGGTCGTCCGACGCGCCGCCGTACGTCGCTCAGACCAGCCGGAACTCCACGGTCCGCGTCTTCGGGTCGGCCGCCACCAGCTCGACGGTGACCTCCTCGCCGAGGGGGAGGTCGGAGGTGCTCGTGACCGGCGCCTCGATGGCGGGGTCCTGGATGGTGATGTCGCCCTTCTGCTTGCTCTTCTCGTCGAGGTCGACGACGACCGCGGTGAAGCGCTCGCCCACCCGGTCGTGGAGCAGCTCGGCCTCGCAGAGGTTCACGACGGCGTTCTCGTAGCGGTTGGCCCGGCGCCCGGACTCCGTCATCGTCTCGGGCAGCCCGCCCATCGCCTCGATGACCCACGACGGGACCTCGGTGCCGGCGCACAGCGCGACGCAGACCTCGCCGGCGTAGCGGTCGGCGAGCCGCCGCAGCGGGGCGGTGACGTGGGCGTACTCCGAGGCCAGCGCGGAGTGCTGGGCCTGCGCTGGCAGCTCGCCGTTGAAGGCGACGTAGCCCGCGCCGCGCAGCAGGCGGGTGCACGCCACGATCATCGCGGCGTGGGTCGGCTTCGACGGGTCGAGCGTGCGGATGAAGTCGGGGTAGAGCTGCTCGGCGGGCCACGCGATGCCGAGGGCGCGAGCGGTGCGGTGGAGGCGCTGCACGTCGCGGGGGTCGGCCGGCGGCAGGGTGCGGAGGATGCCGACGCGGGCGTAGACCATCAGCGAGGCGGCGGCCATGCCGGTGAGGAGGGAGATCTGGGCGTTCCACGTCTCGACCGGCGTCAGCCGCCGGAACTCCAGCTCCCAGTGCCCGTCGCCGCCCTCGACGAGCTCCTGCTCGGGCAGCGGCAGCGAGACGCCGCCGCGCGCGGCCTCGCGGGCGAGGCGCAGCTCGCCGACCTCCTTGAGCAGGCCGATGAGCTCGTCCGCCTTGCCGGCGTCGAGGTCGGCCTGCACCCCGTCGTACGACAGCTTGGCGCGCGAGCGGACCAGCGCCCGCTCGACCTCGACGTCGGTGCCCTCGCCCGTGTTGTCGACCTTGATCGTCCACAGCAGCGCCGGGCGCACCTCGTCGGGGAGCAGCGAGGCCGCACCCTCGCTCAGCACGGTCGGGTGGAGCGGGATCTTGGAGTCGGCGCCGTAGAGCGTCTCGCCCCGGCGGTTGGCCTCGACGTCGACGGGGTCGCCCGGCGCGACGAACGCCGCGACGTCGGCGATCGCGTAGTGCACGACGTAGCCGTCCCCCGACCGCTCGATGTGCATCGCCTGGTCGAGGTCGCGGGCCGACTCGGGGTCGATCGTGACGAACGGGATGTCGGTGCGGTCGAGCTCCGGCAGCCGGGGCGCCGCGGCCGCCTCGGCGGCCGCCCGTTCGACGGCCTCGGGGAACGTCGGCGTGACGTCGAGCTCCGCCTGGATCGCGGCGATGCCGTCGCGCATCTCCTGTGCCGTCACGCTGTCCCCGCTGGAGCGGACCTTCACCACACGGTTGCTGGGCATGTCACGACCCTAGCCGTGGCACGAACCCGCCCGCTCCCTACGCTTGCGCCCGTGCTGATCCTGCTGCCGCCCAGCGAGGGCAAGACCGCTCCCCGTCGCGGCAAGGCCCTCGACCTCGGCTCGCTGTCCTCGCCGTCCCTCACCACGACGCGGGCGACGCTGCTGGAGTCCCTCGTGCGGTTGTGCGGCGACGACCCGGACAAGGCCGCCGCCGTCCTCGGCCTCGGCCCCGGCCAGCGCGACCTGGTGCAGCGCAACGCCGACCTCGATGACGCTCCGACGGCGCGCGCCGACGCGATCTACACCGGCGTCCTCTACGACGCCCTCGGCTTCGACACCCTCTCCCCCGCGGCCCGCCGCCGGGCGACCGCGCGGGTGGCGATCACGAGCTCGCTCTTCGGCATCGTGCGACCCGGCGACCGGATCCCGGCCTACCGGCTCTCCGGCGACGCCACCCTGCCCGGCACCGGCTCCGTGGCCGGCGCATGGCGCGAGGTCCTCGGCGAGGCCGTCACCGAGGCGGTCGGCGCCGGCCTGCTCGTCGACCTCCGCTCCGGGACGTACGCCGCCTTCTGGCGCCCGGACGCGTCCCTGGCCCGCCGCGTCGCGACCGTGCGCGTGCTCCACGAGTCGGCCGGCAAGCGGTCGGTCGTCAGCCACTTCAACAAGGCGACCAAGGGCCGCATCGTCCGGGCGCTGCTCGAGGACGGCGCCAACCCGCGCACGCCCGCGGCGCTCGCCGACACCCTGACCCGGCTCGGCTGGACCGTCGAGACGGGAGACCCCTCGGCGAAGGGCACCCAGCTCGACGTGGTGGTCACGGACGTCTAGCGCAGCGGGATCACGTCGGTCGCCTCGAGCGGGTCCATCCCGCACAACGCCAGCATGTCGGCGACGATCGAGCGCACCTGCGCCAGGATCACCTCGGCGGACAGGTCGTCGCTGTGCTCGACCTGCGCCGTGGCGCGCCCGAGGGCGATGAGGTCGTCGACGACCGCCTCGGCCATCCGGTTGGCCACCAGCTCGTCGGCGACCCGGTCCGAGAGGTCCGCCAGGTCGCGCATCAGGGAGGCGTACGACGCCGGCACGGGCTCGCGGCGGTAGCAGGCCACCGCCACGCGGCGCACGACCACGCGGGTGTTGCGCAGGGCCACGTCGAGCGGCTCGACGAGCTCGGCGAGCTGGCGCTGGTGCTCGCCGTGGCGTCGCCGGAACGGCGAGGAGCTCACCACCGACAACCCCTCCGACGACGCCGCCCGCAGCTCGGCGATGAGCGCGTCGGTGGACCGGGCGTCGCGCAGCACGGCCAGCGCCTTGTCGACGTCCCCGTCACCGAGGCGGTCGGCGGACGAGCGCAGCAGCTCGGCGATCTTGCGCACGACCACGGCGGCCTGGTCGCGCGGCTTGCGCAGCGGTGCGCGTGGCACCACGGTCGCCGCCACGAGAGCCACCGACCCTCCGATGATCGCGTCGGTCCAACGGAGGAAGGCGTCGCCCGGGGCGGGCGCCAGCGCGGCGACCACGATCCCCTGCACGGCGGCCTGGATGACCATGATCTGCCCGGCGTCGAGCAGCAGCGCGATCGACATCCCGGCGGCCACGATCACCGCGATCTGCCACCCGCCCGAGCCGATCAGGTGGGTGGCCGCGTCGCCGAGGAAGACGCCGAGGGCCACGCCGACGGTGACCTCCGCGACCCGGCGCTGGCGCTGGCCGTAGGACATCCCGAGGGACACGACGGCCGCGATCGGCGCGAAGAACGGCAGCCGGTGGTGGAAGACGTCGGCGGCCAGCCACCAGGCGATGCCGGCGGCGATCGCGCACTGGCCGATCACCCAGCCCTTGGCCCGCAGCCGCGCCACGCGGGCACGCAGCGACGTGCGGCTGCGCTCGGCGACGAGCTCCGCGTCGGGGAACCGCACGACGCGTCAGCTCCTCAGAGGCCGGACTCGTCGGTGCGCACCAGGATGCGCTGGCACTCCTCGCAGCGGATGACCTCGTCGGCCGGAGCGGACCGGATCCGCGACAGCTCGGAGGCATCGAGGGTCATGTTGCAGCCACCGCACTGGCGGGACCGGAGCAGGGCGGCGCCGATGCCCTTCTGCTCGCGCAGCCGCTCGTAGAGCGCCATCAGGTCCTCGGGCATGCCCTCGGTCGCCGGACCGCGCGCGGCCGACACCTCGTCGAGGGAACGGTCGATCTCGACGCGCTTCTCGTCGCGCGCCGCGACCAGCTCGGCCAGCCGGGCGTCGATGTCCTCGGCGCGGATGCCGAGGCCGTCGAGCAGCTGCTGGGCCTCCTCGAGCTTCTCCATCACCTCGAGCTCGGCGTCCTCGAGCGTGGAGATCCGGCGCTCGAGCGAGACGAGCTCGTGCTGCATCCGCTCGAGGTCCTTGGGGTTGGTGATCTGCCCGCTGTCCATCCGGCTGCGGTCGCGCTCCCGGCGGGTCTTGACCTGCTCGACCTCGCGGTCGGCCCTGCTCTGCTCGACGGTGAGGTCGTCCACGACGATGCGCGCGTCGCGCACCTGGTCGGTCAGCTGGGTGCGCTCGGCCTCCAGCGTGCTGATCTCGGCCATCTCGGGGAGGTGGCCCCGCTGGTGCCGCAGCTGGGCGGCGCGGGAGTCGAGCTCGGCGACGTCGAGGAGCGCGTGCTGGTGGGTGGGATCGGCCTTCAACGGCTCTCCTGCTGCTTCAGTGGCGGAACGTCCACGGGTCGGTGCACCGCGTGCTGACCCGGGTGTCGACCCTATCGCCCATCTCCTGGCGCAGCCGAGCCTCCACCACCGGCAGCCACGTCCACTCCGCCGCCCAGTGCGCGACGTCGACCAGGGCCGGCCCGTCGTGCTCGAGGAACTCCGCCGCCCGGTGGTGCCGGAGGTCGCTCGTGACGTAGACGTCGACGTCGCTGTGGGCGAGCTCGTCGAGCAGGAAGTCCCCCGCCCCGCCGCACACCGCGACCTTCCGCACGGGCCGCTGCGGGTCACCGCCGACGCGTACGCCGTGGGCCGTCGCCGGCAACGCCTCCGCGACCCGGGCGGCGAGCTCCTCGAGCGTCGTCTCCTCGACCGTGCCGATCCGTCCGGTGCCGGTGCTCGCGAGCCCGGGGTCGGCCAGCGGGACCACGTCGAAGGCCGGCTCCTCGTAGGGATGGGCGGCCAGCAGCGCCCGCACCACCGCCGTACGACGACCGCGCGGCACGACCGCCTCCACGCGGGCCTCCTCGACCTGCTCGAGGTCGCCGACCGTTCCGATCGCGGGCGTCGCGCCGTCGAGCGGACGGAACCGGCCCTCGCCCGTGGTGGTCCACGTGCACGAGTCGTAGTCCCCGAGCCGGCCGGCGCCCGCGTCGGTCATGGCCGTGCGGACGGCCTCCGCCGCGTCGAGCGGCACGAAGACGACGACCTTGTCGAGCGGTCCCGCCGGTGCCGGCCGGATGGGCGCGAGGTCGGAGAGCCCGAGCGCCAGGGCCAGCGACTCCGACACGCCGGAGACCGCCTGGTCGGCGTTGGTGTGGGCCGCCAGCAGCGCACAGCCGCCGGCGGTCAGGGTGTGCAGGGTGCGGCCCTTGGGCGTGTCGGCGGCGACCGAGCTGACGGGCGTGAGGAACAACGGGTGGTGCACGACGAGCAGGTCCGCGCCCCACTCCACCGCCTCGCGGGCGACCTCGACCGTCGGGTCGACGGCGAACATCACCCGCGCCACCTCCGCGGACGGGTCGCCGGCCACCAGCCCGACGGCGTCCCACGAGTCGGCCGTCCGCGGCGGGTACCAGGCGTGCAGCAGGTCGACGACGTCGGCGAGGCTCGGCATGCGCGCAGGCTAGTTCACCCGGTCAGTTCACCTGCCGCTCCTGCCCCTCCCAGTAGGGCTGGCGCAGCTTGAACTTCTGCAGCTTGCCGGTCGCCGTGCGCGCGAGCTCGTCGCGGAACTCGATGGACGTCGGCGCCTTGTAGCCCGCGGCCCGGTCCTTGCACCACGCGACGAGCTCGGCCTCGTCGGCGCTCGCGCCCTCCGCCAGCACGACGAGCGCCTTGATGGTCTCGCCCCACTTGTCGCTCGGCACGCCGATGACCGCGACCTCGGCGACGGCCGGGTGCGAGAAGAGGACGTCCTCCACCTCGATCGAGGAGACGTTCTCGCCGCCGGTGATGATGACGTCCTTCTTGCGGTCGCTGATCGTGAGGTAGCCGTCGTCGCCGATCACCCCGCCGTCGCCGGTGTGGAACCACCCGTCGACGAGCGCCTTCTCCGTCTCGTCGGGGCGCTCCCAGTAGCCCTCGAGGATGACGTTGGACCGCGCCAGCACCTCCCCCTCGGCGTCGGTGCGCAGACGTACGCCGATCGCGGGCGCGCCGGCGCGCACGAGCCGGGCCGCGCGCTCCTCGGCCGGCAGGTCGTCCCACTCGGCGCGGGTGCGGTTGACGGTCAGCAGGGGCGAGGTCTCGGTGAGGCCGTAGATCTGCACGAACTCCCAGCCGAGCTCCTCCTCGACCCGCACGACGGTCTTCGTGGGCGGCGGCGCACCGGCCATGATGATCCGCACGCGGTCGCGACCGGGGATCTCGCCCTCCCAGTCCTGGGCGGCCTCCAGCACCGCGGCGGCCACGGCAGGGGCCGCGCACATCACGGTCACGCCGTGCTGCTCGACCCGGCGCAGGATCTCCGCCCCGTCGACCTTGCGGAGCACCACCTGCGGCACGCCGAGGCCGGTCATCGCGAACGGCATCCCCCAGCCGTTGGCGTGGAACATCGGCAGCGTGTGGAGGTAGACGTCGCGGTCGCTCACCCCGGCGTGGAGGCCGAAGGTCACGGCGTTGGTCCAGAGGTTGCGGTGGGTCAGCTGCACGCCCTTGGGCCGCGCGGTCGTGCCCGAGGTGTAGTTGATCGTGGCCGTGGCGTTCTCGTCGGGCTCCCACGGACGCGGCTCGACGCCGGGCTCGGCGTACATCGACCCGTCCTCGCCGAGCACGAAGGTGTGCTCCACGTCCACGCCCTTCAGCGAGTCCACGAGCTCCGGGTCGACGTAGAGCACGCGCGCGCCGGAGTGGGCCACGATGTAGGCGATCTCGTCCGGTCGCAGCCGGAAGTTGATCGGCACCAGCACCCGCCCCGAGCCGCACACACCGAAGAACGACGTCAGCAGGCGCGCGGAGTTGTGGCTGATGATCGCGACCCGGTCGCCGACCTCGAGCTCCAGCTCGTCCAGCTTCGCCGACTGCCGGCGCGCCAGGTCGTAGGCCTCGGCGTAGGTCAGGGTGCCCAGCGACGCGGCGGGCTGGTCGGGCTCGTCGATGAACCCCGGGCGCTCGCCGTAGACGGCCGCGGCGCGCTCGATGAAGTCGGTGACGCTGAAGGGGACGATCATGCGCCCACTGTGGCACGCGTCACCCGCCGCTGCGAGAGGTCGGACGACGGGTGCGACGGACGGCGCGCGGGCGTCGACGAACGGACTGGACGAGGTGCGTCGGGACGGTTTCGAACCGCCGACCGCTCGGGTGTAAACCGAGTGCTCTACCGCTGAGCTACCGACGCGCAGGGGCACACACTACGGGACCGCGCACCCGGCCCGGCAAACCGTCGGCCGGCGTCCGCCAGGCCCCTCCGGGGCCGGCACACCAGGTCCGGAAATGAGTTGAACCGCTGGCGTCTCGGGTCACCAGCGGTTCAACAAGAAGAAGATTACACCCCGCCCCAAAGGGCGGTGAGGAATCGCCGAATTGACCCGGATCGGTCTAGACCGGAGCTCACACGAGGTGCGTCTCGAGCGCCGCGTGGAGCTCGTTGAGGTGCTCGTCGAGGTCGCGGCCGTCGGGGTTGGCGTTGTGCACCGACCAGCGCAGGCGGCCCTCCCGGTCGATGACGTAGGACGACCGGCGCGGCGCGCCCTTGACCTCGTCGAACACCTCGTAGGCCTGTGACACGGCGCCGTGGGGCCAGAAGTCCGAGAGCATCGGGAAGTTGAGCCCCTCGGCCTCCGCGAAGGTGCGCAGCGCGTAGACCGAGTCGCACGACACGGTCAGCACCTCGGTGTCGAAGGTGAGGAACTCGTCGAGCCGGTCGCGTACCCCCGACAGCTCGCCCGTGCACACCCCGGTGAACGCGAACGGGAAGAACATCAGCACGACCGCCTTGCGGCCCCGGAAGTCACTGAGCCGGACGTCCTGGCCGAACTGGTCACGGAGCATGAAGTCGGGTGCCTCGTCGCCGATGCACAGTCCGTTGCCCGTCACGCTGGTCCCTCGCCGTCCTTCGCCTGGTCGTCCCTGCCCGTCCACCCGGCCAGCTCCCGCTTGAGCACCTTGCCGGTGGCGTTGCGCGGCAGCTCGTCGAGGAACACGATCTCGCGTGGCACCTTGAACCTGGCCAGGTTGGCCCTCACGTGCTCGCGCAGGTCGTCCTCCGACACCTCGCCGGTGCGCACCACGAAGGCGCGCAGTCGTTGACCATAGTCCTCGTCGACGACACCGACGGCAGCGACCTCCCCCACGCCCTCGTGGGTGACCAGGCAGTCCTCGACCTCCTGCGGGAAGACGTTCTCGCCGCCCGAGACGATCATGTCGTCGTCACGGCCCGCGACGTGCAGGCGGCCGGCCTCGTCGAACCAGCCGAGGTCACCGGAGGACATCAGTCCCTCGACGACCTCCTTGGACCCGCCGCTGGTGTAGCCCTCGAAGAGCAGCCCGTTGCCCACGAAGATCCGGCCCGTCTCGCCCCGCGGCAGCTCGTGCCCGTCGTGGCCGAGGATCTTCACCACGGTGCCGTGGGGCGGCTTGCCCGCCGACGTCGGGTCGGCCCGCAGGTCCTCGGGCGTGGCGATCGAGGCGTAGGCCACCTCGGTGGAGCCGTAGATGTTGTAGAGGTTGTCGCCGAAGCGGTCCATCCACGCCTGCGCCAGGGTGGCCGGCAGCGCCGATCCCGACGACGCGACCACCTCGACGCGGGAGAGGTCGATGCCCTCGAGCTCGTCGGCGTCGAGCGCCAGGATGCGCTGGAGCATCACCGGGATCACGACCATCGACTGGCACCGCTCGGCCTGCGTGGTCCGCAGCGCCTCGACCGGGTCGAAGGTGCGTCGCAGCACGACAGTGGAGCCGAGCAGCATCGCGAGCGCCAGGTGCGCGAAGCCCCAGGTGTGGAAGAGCGGCGCCGCGATGTGGGTGCGCCACCCCGCCCGCAGCGGCATCCGCGACAGCAGCGACACGGCCGCGTCGATCCCGGCCTCCTTGCGCGGTGCCCCCTTGGGCGTGCCGGTGGTGCCCGAGGTGAGGATCACGACCCGGGCGTGGCGGGTGGGCGGCTGCAGGTCGCCCTCGTCGTACGACGTCACCAGCTGCTCGAGCGTGTCGCGGGTCCCGGCCGTCCCCGGGTCGCCGTCGGTCCACGCCAGCACCCGGCGCTCGAGGTCGGCGCCCGCGAGCATCGCGGTGAACTCCTCGTCGTGGATCACCAGGCTCGGCGCCTCGCGCTCGAGCACGTCGACGAGCTGCGGTCCCGCGAAGGCGGTGTTGAGGTAGAGGATGTCCGCGCCGAGCTTGGCGATCGCGATGGTGGCGTCGATGAAGCCGCGATGGTTGCGGCACATCACTGCGACCGAGTCGCCCTCGCGCACACCGCGCTCCGCGAGCGCCCTCGCGAGAGAGTTGGAGCGGCGTTGCAGCTCGCCCCAGGTGAGCTCGCCGAGCTCGTCGACCACGCCCACCTGGTGCGGCTCACGGGCGGCGAGCGTGGCGAAGCCGCCCGCCGGTCCGGTACCCCAGCGCACGACCAGCCGGCCGATGTCGAGCAGGGTCCGGGGGCCGTGCGGCCTGATCACGCCCGCGCGACCCAGCACGCGGACGGTGGTCGCGACCCCCGACGCCCGCGCAGCGAGCGTGTGACGGCAGGTCGCGAACGGTCACGCGGGGGTCTTCGGCGCGACCAGCCGGATGGCCTGCCAGTCCTTGCTGACGGCGGCCGTCGTGGTCTGCGACAGGCCCGCGATCGGCGCTGCCTCGCTGACGTCGGAGGCGTCGACCGTGCCCGGTCGGCCGACCTTGGGCGTGAGGAGCCAGATCGATCCGCCACCGACGAGGTCGGTCAGGGCGTCGACGAGGCCGTCGACGAGGTCACCGTCGTCGGCGCGCCACCACAGCAGGACCGCGTCGACCACGTTGCCGTAGTCGCCGTCGACCATGTCGGCGTCGATGCAGTCCTCGACCGCGACGCGCAGCTCGTCATCGGTGTCGTTGTCCCAGCCGAGTTCCTGGACGACCATGCCGGGCTTGAGCCCGAGGCGGTCCCCCGTTCCTGTCACCGGGGCAGAATCGCCCACCGTCGAGCTCACGCAGTGCCTCCTGTGTCCGGGGTGCCCGACCAGTGGCGGTCGGGCGTGAATGCGCACAGTCCACAGGAACACAGCAGGAGCCGCAACCCCGGTCCACGCCCCGCCCTCGTGCGCGCCCGCCGCGGACCGCGCCCGCGGTCGCGCCGCACGGACCATGGGACTACCCACGGGTAGATTTCGTGGCGCCGACTGGCGTGACACGATGAGCGGGTGAGTGACGCCGAGAAGTCCGACGAGAAGTCCAGCAAGAACCCGGCCATCGCGTCGGTGATCCACGAGGGCCTTCCCACCCAGCTGCCCGACATCGACCCGGACGAGACGCAGGAGTGGCTCGCGTCCTTCGACGCGATGCTCGACGACCGCGGCCGCGACCGCGCCCGTTACATGATGCTGCGCCTCCTCGAGCGCGCGCGCGAGAAGCAGGTCGGCGTCCCGGCCCTGCGCTCGACCGACTACCTCAACACGATCCCGCCGGAGCGCGAGCCGTGGTTCCCGGGCGACGAGGAGGTCGAGCGCCGCATCCGCGCCTTCATCCGCTGGAACGCCGCCGTCATGGTCTCCTCGGCCAACCGCAAGGGCCTCGAGGTCGGCGGCCACATCGCCACCTACCAGTCCTCGGCGAGCCTCTACGAGGTCGGCTTCAACCACTTCTTCCGCGGCAAGGACCACGAGGGCGGCGGCGACCAGATCTACATCCAGGGCCACGGCTCGCCGGGTGTCTACGCCCGCGCGTTCCTCGAGGGGCGCCTCAGCGAGGAGCAGCTCTACCGCTTCCGCCAGGAGGTCCAGCACGGCAAGGGCGCCGGCCTGCCGTCGTACCCCCACCCGCGCCTGATGCCCGACTTCTGGGAGTTCCCGACCGTGTCGATGGGCCTCACGGCCATCGGCTCGATCTACCAGGCACGCTTCAACCGCTACCTCGACAACCGCGGCATCAAGGACACCCAGCAGCAGCGTGTGTGGGCCTTCATGGGCGACGGCGAGATGGCCGAGCCCGAGTCGCTGGGCGCGATCCGCGTCGCCGCGCGCGAGGAGCTCGACAACCTCACCTGGGTCATCAACTGCAACCTGCAGCAGCTCGACGGTCCGGTCACCGGCAACGGCAAGATCATCCAGGAGCTCGAGGCCAACTTCCGCGGTGCCGGCTGGAACGTCATCAAGGTCGTCTGGGGTCGCGAGTGGGACGCCCTGCTGGCGCGTGACGTCGACGGCGTCCTGGTCAACCAGATGAACTCCACGCCCGACGGCGCGTTCCAGACCTACTCGACCGAGGACGGCGCCTACGTCCGCGAGCACTTCTTCGGCGGCGACCCGCGCCTGCGCAAGATGGTCGAGCACATGTCCGACACGCAGATCGAGAAGCTCCCCCGCGGCGGCCACGACTACCGCAAGGTCTTCGCCGCGTTCGACGCCGCGTCCAAGCACACCGGTCAGCCGACGGTGATCCTGGCCCACACCATCAAGGGCTGGACGATCGACGCCCTCGAGGGCAAGAACGCCACCCACCAGATGAAGAAGCTGACCCTCCCGGACCTCAAGAAGTTCCGCGACCGGCTCTACCTGCCGATCAGCGACCGCGACCTCGAGGAGTCCTACGAGAAGACCGGCGGCGCGCCCTTCTTCCACCCGGGCGCCGACGCCCCGGAGATCGAGTACATGCTCGAGCGCCGCCAGGCCCTCGGTGGCTCGATCCCCCGCCGGGTCAACCGCGCCACCGCCCTCAAGCTGCCCGGCGACGAGCTCTACGCCGAGCTCAAGCAGGGGTCGGGCAAGAACAAGTTCGCCACCACGATGGCCGTCGTCCGACTGCTGCGCGACTGGATGAAGGACCCGGAGATCGGCGACCGCCTGGTCCCGATCGCCCCCGACGAGTACCGCACGTTCGGCATGGACTCGATGTTCCCGAGCGCCAAGGTCTACAACCCGGGCGGCCAGCAGTACGACTCCGTCGACCGCAAGATGCTGCTGTCCTACAAGGAGTCGGCGCAGGGGCAGATGCTCCACGAGGGCATCTCCGAGGCGGGCGCGATGGCGTCGGCCACGGCCGCCGGGTCGGCGTACTCCACGCACGGCGAGCACATGATCCCGTTCTACATCTTCTACTCGATGTTCGGCTTCCAGCGCACGGGCGACTCCATCTGGGCGATGGCCGACCAGCTGGCCCGCGGCTTCCTCATCGGAGCCACCGCCGGTCGTACGACGCTGACGGGTGAGGGCCTCCAGCACGCCGACGGCCACTCGCCGCTGCTCGCCGCGACCAACCCGGCGATCGTCCACTACGACCCGGCGTTCTCCTACGAGATCAGCCACATCATGCAGAACGGCCTCGAGCGGATGTACGGCACCGGCGGGCCCAACGGCACCGGCGAGGACGTCATCTTCTACCTCACCGTCTACAACGAGCCGGTCTCGATGCCGGCCGAGCCCTCCGACGTCGACGTCGACGGCATCCTGCGGGGCATCCACAAGGTCGCCACCGCCGAGGGCGAGGGCCCGCGGGTGCAGCTGATGGCGTCCGGCGTCGGCTTCCCCTGGGTCCAGGAGGCCGCCCGCCTGCTCGCCGACGACTGGGGCGTCCAGGCCGACCTGTGGTCGGTCACCTCGTGGAACGAGCTGGCCCGCGACGGTGCCGCCGCCGAGCAGTGGAACCTGCTCAACCCGGGCGAGGAGCGCCGCACGGCCTACGTCAGCGACAAGCTCGCCGACGTCCGGGGTCCGGTCGTCGCCGTGTCCGACTACATGCGCGCCGTCCCGCTGCAGATCGCCCGCTGGGTCCCGGCCGACTACCGCGTGCTCGGTGCCGACGGGTTCGGCTTCGCCGACACCCGCCCGGCCGCCCGCCGGTTCTTCCACATCGACGCGGTCAGCGTCGTCGTCCAGGCCCTCCAGGCCCTGGCCGACGCGGGTGACTTCCCGGTGGAGAAGGTCGTCGAGGCCGCGCAGCGCTACAGGATCGACGACCCCACTGCGACCAAGGACATCAAGCAGGAGGGCGGCGACGCCTGACCGTTTGGACGGCGTGACGGAGCCGGCCCGAGGGGACTCCCTCAGGCCGGCTTCGCGCGTCGTGCGGCAGGCTCGGGCCGGCGCGGAGGCTCCCCCGCCTCGGCCCGCACCGGTGAGACGTCGGGCCCGTCCGCGAGCAGCTCGCGCCAGCGCTCACGGTCGTAGTGCGCCGGCTCGGTGGAGCGGATGAAGTCGCGCACGATCTTCACGAAGCGCTCCGGATGGTCCTTGTGCGGGAAGTGGCCGGCGTTGGGGACGATCTCGATGCGCGCCGTCGGCGCGAGGGCGCTGGCGTTGCTGGCGTGGGAGACGGGGATGACGAGGTCGTCGGCGCCCCACACGACGCACATCGGCATCGCCTCGGTGAGGTAGGCGCGGTCGGCCATCGTGACGACCTGGCCCTGCCAGTCCACCACCGCGCGCGTGACGTGCGCGATCGCGGCCCGCGTGCGCGGATCCCGGAACGAGTCGTAGATGTCGGCGACCTCCGCCAGGTCACGCGCCTGGCGCACGCCGCTGGCGGCGAGCAGCCGCATCGCCGCCGTGGTGGCGTGGCGGATACCGGGGGCCGCGAGCACCGCCATGACCTGGTGGAAGCCGGGCGTGGTGATGGCGCGGATCGCGGGCGAGACCTCCGGGCCGAGCCCACCGGAGGCGACCAGCACGAGGCGCTCGGTGCGCTCGGGGAACTGGTAGGCGAACTGCATCGCCACTCCCCCGCCGAAGCTGTGGCCCACGACGGTCGCCCGGTCGATGCCCAGGACGGTCAGCAGGTCGCGCATCCCGTTGGCGTAGCCGCCGAGGCTGTAGTCGGCGCGCGGCTTGTCGGACGACCCGTGCCCGAGCAGGTCCGGCGCGATGACGGTGTGCGTGCGCGCCAGTGACACGATGACCCGGTCCCACGTCGTGTGGTCGCAGCCGAGGCCGTGCAGCAGCAGCAGCGCGGGTCCAGAGCCCGCCCGCACGTAGGCACGCCGGTGACCGTGCACGGTGACGTGCTCGACGTTCGGACTGCTGCGGGGCACCTGACCTCCAGGGCGGGGACTGTTCGGGATTCAACCAGAGCCGGACACCCCGTACCCCACGCGCCTCACCCCGATGCCACATCGTGACCTGCGGGAGCCCACCGCGGGCGTCACCAGGACTTCGTGGGAATCCCACTACGTGACGCACCCCACTACAGTCGTCGGCGTGACCCCGTCCCGACGTCGCGCAGCCGAGGCCCTGCGCAACTCCACGGGCGCGTTGAGCACCGCCGCCACGGGCCGGATGTCGACGGACCTGCCGTGGTTCGACGACCTGAGCGCCCAGGACCGCTCGTGGGTCGGGCTGATCGTGCAGGCCGGCATCCGCGGGTTCGTGGACTGGTACGACCACGAGGTCGAGGCGTCGGCCCACGACCCGCTCGACGTCGTCGTGTTCGGCGCCGCGCCGCGCGAGCTGACCGGCGTCATCTCGCTGCAGCAGACCGTCGAGCTGGTGCGACTGAGCATCCGGGTCGTCGAGACCACGATCGACACGCTGCTCGACCCGGAGGACGCCCGCGAGGTGCACGGCGCGGTGCTGCTCTACGCCCGCGAGGTGGCCTTCGCCACCGCCGCCGTCTACGCCCGCGCCGCCGAGTCCCGCGGCGCCTGGGACGCCCGGCTCGAGGCCCTGGTCGTCGACGCGGTCGTCCGCGCCGAGGCCGACGAGAGCGTGCTGTCGCGCGCGAGCGCCCTCGGGTGGGGGGCGCACGGCGACGTCGCCGTGGTGCTGGGCGCCACGCCTCCGCACCGGGCCGAGCTCGACGTCTTCGAGTCCATCCGCCGCTCCGCGCGCGCCGGTGGGATGGACGCGTTGTGCGCCACGCAGGGCGACCGGCTCGTCGTGGTGCTGGGCGGCGCCTCCGACCCGCTCCCGGCCGCGACCCGGCTCCTGGACCACTTCGGCGACGGACCCGTCGTGGTCGGTCCCGTCACCGCCGACCTGGCCCACGCCAGCGCGTCCGCCCGCGACGCGCTGTCGGCCCACCGGGCCGCCAGCGGCTGGCCCGACGCCCCGCGCCCGGTCGCGAGCCGCGACCTGCTGCCCGAGCGCGCCCTCGCCGGCGACGGCCACGCGCGGCGCCACCTCGTCGACGAGGTCTACCTCCCGCTGGTGGCTGCCCGCGGCACCCTGCTGGAGACGCTGTCGGCCTGGTTCGAGCACGGCTCGTCGATCGAGGCGACGGCTCGCGCCCTCTTCGTGCACCCCAACACCGTGCGCTACCGGCTGCGCCAGATCTCCGACGCGACGGGCTGGTCACCGACCCGCCCGCGCGAGGCGTTCGCGCTCCAGCTGGCGCTGATCCTAGGGCGACAGTCGGGTCGAACGGAACTGTAGGAACCCTACAAAGATCTGGGGGTCAGATTCGTGGGCGTCGGACCCGCGCCGACCGGCCACGACCCGTCACAGTGGACGTGTGCTCGTCATCGTCGCCCCCGGTCAAGGGGCTCAGACCCCCGGTTTCCTCACGCCCTGGCTGGAGGACCCCACCTTCGCCGCGCGGTTCGACTGGCTGGCCACCGTGGCCGGCATCGACCTCGCCCACTACGGCACCCAGGCCGACGCCGACACGATCCGCGACACCAAGATCGCCCAGCCGCTGCTGGTCGCGACCGGGCTGATCGCGGCGCTCGACCTCTTCCCGCACCCGGCCGACGCGTTCGCACGCATCGGTGCGGTCGCCGGCCACAGCGTGGGCGAGCTGACCGCCGCGGCGGGTGCCCGGGTGATCACCGCCGAGCAGGCGATGGTGCTGGTGCGCGAGCGCGGCAACGCGATGGCCGACGCGGCGGCCACCACCGCGACCGGGATGACCGCCGTCCTCGGCGGCGACCGTGACGAGGTCCTCGCGACCATCGAGCGCCACGGCCTCACCGCCGCCAACGACAACGGCCCCGGCCAGGTCGTCGCCGCAGGTACGACGGAGCAGCTCGCGGCGTTCGCCGAGGACCCGCCCGCCAAGGCCCGCCTGATGCCGCTCAGCGTCGCCGGGGCGTTCCACACCGTCCACATGGCACCCGCGGTCGATCGCCTCGCCTCGCTGGCTCGCTCGGTCTCCACCCACGACCCGCGCACCCCGGTGATCTCCAACCGCGACGGCCAGATCGTCCACGACGGCCGCGACGTGCTCCGCCGCATGGTCGGGCAGATCTCCAACCCCGTCCGCTGGGACCTCTGCCTCGAGACGATGAGCGACCTCGGCGTGACCGGCATCCTGGAGATGCCGCCCGCCGGCACGCTCACCGGCATCGCGAAGCGGGCGCTGAAGGGCGTCGAGACCTTTGCGCTCAAGACGCCCGACCAGCTCGACGACGCCCGCGAGTTCTGCGACAAGCACGGCGAGGCGTCGATGATCGAGACCACGCCGACGTGGCGGATGGTCGTCTCCCCCGCGAAGGGGACGTTCCACCTCTCCTCCGAGGCCGTCGAACGTGACGTGCTGGCCCCCGGTGCCGTGATCGGCGCGGTCGCCAGCCTGCGTGACCGCACCGACATCACGGCACCGCACGGCGGCTCGGTGGTCGAGTGGCTCGTCGAGGACGGCGACCTCGTCGCGCCCGGCCAGCCCCTCCTGCGGCTCCACCCCGAGGGAGGGACGCACTGATGACCGCCATCAGCGCCAGCACCGGCGCTCCTCACGCACGCATCCTGGGCGTCGGGGCCTACCGCCCGACCCGCCTCGTCCCCAACTCCGAGGTCGTCGACGCGATCGACTCCAGCGACGAGTGGATCCAGCAGCGCTCCGGGATCAAGACGCGCCGCTGGGCCGGCCCCGAGGAGTCCGTGCAGATGATGTCCGTCGAGGCCTCGCGGATCGCCATCGAGCGGTCGGGGCTCGACGTCGGCCAGATCGACTGCGTCGTCGTGGCCACCGTGAGCCACCTGCTCCAGACGCCCGCGGTGGCCACGGCTGTCGCGCACGAGCTCGGCACCGACGGCGCGGCGGCCTTCGACATCTCCGCGGCCTGCTCCGGGTTCTGCCACGGCATCGCCCTGGCCTCCGACATCGTCCGCGCCGGCAGCGCCCGCCACGTCCTCGTGATCGGGGTGGAGCGGCTCACCGACATCCTCGACCTCACCGACCGTGGCACCGCCTTCATCTTCGCCGACGGGGCCGGGGCGGCCGTCGTCGGACCCAGCGACACCCCCGGCATCGGACCGGTCGTGTGGGGCTCCGACGGTGAGCAGTTCGACCTCATCCGCCAGCGCGAGGACTGGCGCGACGTCGTCGGCACCGACACCCAGCCGGGCTCCGGCGTGATGCCGCACCTGACCATGCAGGGCAACCCGGTCTTCCGCTGGGCGTCCTTCGCGATGGCCAAGATCGGCCAGCAGGCGCTCGACACGGCCGGGATCTCGCTCGACGAGCTCGACGTCTTCGTGCCCCACCAGGCCAACATGCGCATCATCGACGCCATGGCGCGCTCGATGAAGCTGCCCGCCTCGGTGAAGATCGCCCGCGACGTCGCCGACCAGGGGAACTCCTCCGCCGCGTCGGTCCCGCTGGCGCTCGACCGGATGATGGCCGAGGGCGAGGCGAAGTCCGGTGACACCGCGCTGCTCATCGCGTTCGGCGCCGGGCTGTCCTACGCCGCCCAGGTCGTCACCGTCCCCTGACCTGCACCACCCACAGACCAGCCCAAGCAGCACCAGAAGAAGGGAAGGCCCCATGGCCAGCACCGAAGAAATCCGCGCCGACCTCGCCGAGATCGTCAACGAGGTGGCCGGCGTCGACGCCGACGACGTCCAGCTGGACAAGTCCTTCGTGGACGACCTCGACGTCGACTCGCTCTCCATGGTCGAGGTCGTCGTGGCCGCCGAGGAGAAGTTCGGCGTGACCATCCCCGACGACGAGGTCAAGAACCTCAAGACCGTGGGCGACGCCGTCGCCTACATCGAGCGCGCCCAGGGCTGACGCTCTCCCCCGCGTCACGGGTGGCCGGCGTCCAGCCCGGCCCCCGTGACCCAGGAACCTCATCCCCAGCGAGAACGGAACCACATCAGATGCCCTCGACCCGCGTAGTCGTCACCGGCCTCGGCACCACCTCCCCCGTCGGCGGGGACGTCGCCTCCACGTGGCAGGCGATGCTGTCCGGCACGTCCGGCATCCGGCGCCTCACCGACGAGTGGGTCGACCAGCTGCCGGTGAAGATCGGGGGCCGCGTGGCGGTCGAGCCGTCCGAGGTCCTCGAGCGGGTCAAGGCCCGTCGGCTGGACCGCTCGACGCAGTTCGCCGTCGTCGCCGCCGACCAGGCGTGGGCCGACGCGGGCCTGGAGGACTCCGGGCTCGAGCCCGAGCGGCTCGGCGTGGCGCTCGCCTCCGGCATCGGCGGGGTCACCACCCTGCTCGCCAACTACGACACCCTCCTCGAGAAGGGTGCGCGCCGGGTCTCCCCGCTCGCGGTCCCCATGCTCATGCCCAACGCCCCGGCGGCCAACGTCAGCCTCAAGTACGGCGCTCGCGCGGCGGTCCACGCCCCCACCTCGGCCTGCGCGTCCGGCAACGAGGCCATCGCCATGGCGATCGACCTGATCCGCCTCGGCCGCGCCGACGTGGTCATGGCCGGCGGCACCGAGGCCGCGATCCACCCGCTCCCGATGGCGGCGTTCGCCAACATGATGGCGCTGTCCAAGACCGGCAGCGAGGACGGCGGCGACCCGACCACCGTCTCCCGCCCCTGGGACACCGCGCGCGACGGCTTCGTCCTCGGCGAGGGCGGCGCCGTGCTGATCCTCGAGTCCGAGGAGCACGCCCGCGCCCGCGGCGCGAAGATCTACGCCGAGGTGCGCGGTGCCGGCATCAGCAACGACGCCCACGACATCGCGCAGCCCGACCCCGAGGGTCGCGGCGGCACCCGCGCGATCAAGATGGCGCTGCGCGAGGGCGACGTCGACCCCGCCACCGTGGTCCACGTCAACGCCCACGCGACGTCCACGCCCAAGGGCGACATCGCCGAGGGCCTGATGCTCCACGCCGTCCTCGGCGACCACGTCGACCGCTGCGTGGTCACGAGCACCAAGTCGATGACCGGCCACCTGCTCGGCGGCGCCGGCGCCCTGGAGGCGGTGGCCACCGTCATGGCGCTCCACGACCGTGTCAGCCCGCCGACGATCAACCTCGACGACAAGGACCCCGAGGTGGAGCTCGACATCCCGACGTCGAAGCGCGACCTGCCCGACGGCGACATCGTCGCGCTCAACAACTCCTTCGGCTTCGGCGGCGCCAACGTCGCGGTCGCCTTCGGCAGCGTCTGAGAACCGGAAGAGGACTCCCCATGACGACGACGGCCACGAAGCCCGCCAAGCTGCCCCGCGAGCAGGACCCGCGCAATCCGGTCCACCGGCTCACCGCGCTGCTCGACGAGGGCACCCTCGAGCTGATCACGGCCGACGACGACTCGGGGATGCTGGCCGCCGTCGGTCGGGTCGACGGCACGTCCGTCGTCGCCTTCTGCAGCGACGCCACGGTGATGGGCGGCGCCATGGGCGACGTCGGCTGCCGCGTCGTCGTGGACGCCTACCACCGCGCCATCACCGACGGCGTGCCGATCATCGGCCTGTGGCACTCCGGTGGCGCCCGGCTCGCGGAGGGCGTGCTGTCCCTCCACGCCGTGGGCCGGATCTTCCAGGTGATGACGCAGGCCTCCGGGGTGATCCCCCAGATCTCCGTCGTGCTCGGCCCGGCCGCCGGCGGCGCTGCCTACGGCCCCGCACTCACCGACGTGGTGATCCTCGGTCCCGAGGGACGTATCTTCGTCACCGGGCCCGACGTGGTCCGCTCCGTCACCGGCGAGGACGTCGACATGCTCCGTCTGGGCGGTCCCGAGCCGCACGGCCGGCGCTCCGGTGTGGTCCACATCCTCGCCGAGTCCGAGCGCGAGGCGCTCGACCGGGCCCGCACGGTCGCCTCGCTCCTCGGCGCCCAGGGCAGCCTCGCGGCCGAGTCCGTCGAGGACCGCGACCTCGGCGCCCTCCTGCCGGAGTCCAAGAAGCGCGCGTACGACGTGCACCCGCTCGTCGACGGAGTGCTCGACGAGGGCACCATGCAGGAGCTCCACGCCCGCTGGGCCCCCAACATCGTCACCGCCCTCGGTCGCTTCGGCGGTCGCACCGTCGGCGTCGTGGCCAACAACCCGCTGCGCCTCGGCGGCTGCCTCGACTCGCTCTCGGCGGAGAAGGCGTCCCGCTTCGTGCGCATGTGCGACGCCTTCGGGGTGCCGCTGATCGTGCTGGTCGATGTGCCCGGCTACCTCCCCGGCGTCGGCCAGGAGTGGGACGGTGTCGTACGCCGTGGCGCCAAGCTGCTCCACGCCTTCGGTGAGTGCGTCGTCCCGCGCGTCACGCTGGTGACCCGCAAGACCTACGGCGGCGCCTACATCGCGATGAACGCACGCTCCCTCGGTGCCACCCGCGTCTTCGCGTGGCCGGGCGCCGAGGTGGCCGTCATGGGCGCTGTGGCGGCCATCCGTGTCCTCCACCGACGCAAGCTGGCGGAGGTCTCCCCCGAGATCCGCCCGCAGGTCGAGACCGAGCTGGCGGCCGAGCACGAGCGCATCGCCGGCGGCGTGGACAAGGCCGTGGAGATCGGCGTCGTCGACGAGGTCGTCGAGCCGACGCGGACCCGCAGTGCCATCGCCGAGGCCATGCGCCACGAGATCGACACCGTGGGCGTACGCCGCGGCCGGCACGGCAACATCCCCCTCTGAGGGGCGTTCTCAGACCACCTGGTGCAGCCAGCGCACCGGCGCGCCCTCGCCTGCGTGGCGGAAGGTCTCGAGCTCGTCGTCCCACGGCTTGCCGAGCAGGTTGTCGATCTCGAGCAGCAGCGTGGTGTCGCCGAGTGCGGCCTTCACCACGGCGGCCTTCAGGCGGTCCTCGGGGATCAGGATGTCGCCGTGCGGCCCGGTGATGGCGTGGAAGATCCCGAGGTCGGGTGTGCACGAGAAGCGCGTGCCCTCGGTGGAGCTCGTCGGCTCCTCGGTGATCTCGAAGCGCAGGTGGTTCCAGCCGCGCAGGGCGGACGCCACCGCCGCGGCCGTGCCGCCTGAACCGGTCCAGGACAGCTCGGCACGGTAGGACCCCGGCTGGGCAGGCTGCGGCGTCCAGTCGAGCGAGACGGCGACTCCGAGGATCCCGCCCACGGCCCACTCGATGTGCGGGCAGAGTGCGGAGGGAGCAGAGTGCACGTAAAGAATGCCCCTCGTGGCCGGACCGTCCGGACGGGAAGCAATGCGTGTGGTCACTGTGACCTCCTTGAGTTCCGACGCTCCAGATGCGCCTTCCCCAGCGTTCTGTCGTCAGTGCTCAAAGAGTTGAGTGACACGTATGTGATTAGAGGCCCCATTGTGACCCATGTGGCGCCCGAGCGCCAGCGGTCACGCCGATCGGGACCGATCAGGACTCGTCACGATTGGCGGCGCTCCAGGATCTCCGCGCGCTCGGCGGCGTCGGTGAGCTCGTCGGAGTCGATCGCGTGGGTGCGGTGGAACCACGCCAGCGCGTCGGACTCCCGGCCGGCCGCCTCGAGGGTGTCGGCATAGGCGTAGCGCAGCCGCACCACCCAGGCGGACCGGCTCTTCGACGTCAGCGGCGCGAGCTCGAGGGTGCGCAGGGCGGCGTCGAGCTGCCCCATGTCGCGCCGTGCGCCGGCCTCGACCAGCGTCATCTCGGCCTTCGCCTCGGTGCTGAAGTTGGCGACCGACGGGGTCTTGGCCAGCTTGATCGCCTGCTCCGGGTTGCCGAGGGCCCGGTGGCAGTCGGCCATGATCGGCAGGTAGTCAGTGGCACCGTTCATCCGCTTCGCCGCACGAAGCTCCGACAGCGCCTCGGCGTAGTGACCGGCGGCGTAGGCCGTCTCACCTGCCGCCTCACGGACGACCGCGATGCGCGAGGCGCGGGCACGGGCGGCGAGCGCGTGGCGGTAGGCCAGCTCCGGGTCCTCGTCGATGAAGGCCCCGGCCGCGGCGAGGTGCCGCGCGACGCGCGCTGCGAGCTTCTCGGGCAGGCCCTTCAGCTGGGCACGCACGCCACGGTCGAGCTCGATGCCCGTGATGTGCTCGGGCAGGTCCGGACCGTCGTACGCTGCCTGGTCGACCGTGCGGGCTTCCTTCTCCTCCGCGCGTCCCCGGGGCCTGCGCTCCTGGGCGCCGGCCGGACGCTTGCCTCCCGTCGGCTTGCCACCGGAGGGGCCGCGGCCGCCGGACTTGCCCCGGGTGTCCCCGGACCGGCCCGTGCCACCGCGGGAGTCGCCGCGGGAGTCACTGCGGGGGTCGTTGCGGGACCCACCACGGGATCCACCACGGGAGTCGCCCTGCGACCCTCCGCGCGACGACGAGCTGCCGCGGCCACTGCCGGACGAGCCACCTCGTCCGCCGCCGGACCCACCTCGTGACGGTTGCTGTCCTCGACGGTCCTCGGCCACAGCCGCACTTCCCTTCTCCACGCGCCGACACCCCGTTCGGGGTCAACGCTACTCATACCGCGCCAGAAATGGCGCAGGGGCCACCAGATCACTGGTGGCCCCTGCCAAATGTTTGTCCGGCGGCGTCCTACTCTCCCACAACCTCTCGGTTGCAGTACCATCGGCGCTGAAAGGCTTAACTTCCGGGTTCGGTATGGGACCGGGTGTTTCCCGTTTCGCTATGGCCGCCGTAACTCTTTCAACCTCATCAAACCCCCACGTGTTGTGGGATGGGTTTGTTGGTTGGGAACTGCTTAGTGGACGCGAACAAGTGTGTGTGTTCGTTGGTTTGCGCGGTCGTACATGGTCACTCGCGTGGTGTGCGTGTGTGGTTTTGTACGGTGTTGGGACAAGCCCTCGGCCTATTAGTACCGGTCGGCTAGGCATTACTGCTGTACACCTCCGGCCTATCAACCCCATGTTCTGTGGGGGGCCTTACCCCATTATTGGGTGGGAAACCTCATCTTGAAACGTGCTTCCCGCTTAGATGCATTCAGCGGTTATCACTTCCGAACGTAGCCAACCAGCCGTGCTCTTGGCAGAACAACTGGCACACCAGAGGTTCGTCCATCCCGGTCCTCTCGTACTAGGGACAGCCTTTCTCAAGTTTCCTGCGCGCGCGGCGGATAGGGACCGAACTGTCTCACGACGTTCTAAACCCAGCTCGCGTGCCGCTTTAATGGGCGAACAGCCCAACCCTTGGGACCTACTCCAGCCCCAGGATGCGACGAGCCGACATCGAGGTGCCAAACCATCCCGTCGATATGGACTCTTGGGGAAGATCAGCCTGTTATCCCCGGGGTACCTTTTATCCGTTGAGTGACCACGCTTCCACATGCCGTGGCCAGATCACTAGTTCCGACTTTCGTCCCTGCTCGACATGTCTGTCTCACAGTCAAGCTCCCTTGTGCACTTACACTCGCCACCTGATTGCCAACCAGGCTGAGGGAACCTTTGAGCGCCTCCGTTACATTTTAGGAGGCAACCGCCCCAGTTAAACTACCCATCAGGCACTGTCCCTGATCCGGATAACGGACCTAGGTTAGACATCTAGTACGACCAGAGTGGTATTTCAACGTTGACTCCACCCCCACTGGCGTGAGGGTTTCACAGTCTCCCACCTATCCTACACAAGCCGTACCAAACACCAATACCAAACTATAGTAAAGGTCCCGGGGTCTTTCCGTCCTGCCGCGCGTAACGAGCATCTTTACTCGTAGTGCAATTTCGCCGAGTCCATGGTTGAGACAGTGGGAAAGTCGTTACTCCATTCGTGCAGGTCGGAACTTACCCGACAAGGAATTTCGCTACCTTAGGATGGTTATAGTTACCACCGCCGTTTACTGGGGCTTAAATTCTCAGCTTCGACACATAGTGTCTAACCGGTCCTCTTAACCTTCCAGCACCGGGCAGGAGTCAGTCCGTATACATCGTCTTACAACTTCGCACGGACCTGTGTTTTTAGTAAACAGTCGCTTTCCCCTGGTCTCTGCGGCCCTTTACGCTTCCCCCAGCAAGTGGGTTCACGATCCGGGCCCCCCTTCTCCCGAAGTTACGGGGGCATTTTGCCGAGTTCCTTAACCATGGTTGTCTCGATCGCCTTAGTATTCTCTACTTGATCACCTGAGTCGGTTTGGGGTACGGGCGGCTCGTTGCTCGCTAGAGGTTTTTCTCGACAGCATAGGATCACCCACTTCGCCATATATGGCTCCGCATCACGTCTCAGACTCCACACTGAAGTGGATGGTGCGGATTTGCCTACACCACGCCCTACACGCTTGCCCACAGACAACCATCGCTGTGGTTGGGCTACCTTCCTGCGTCACCCCATCGCTTGACTACTACCAGCTCGGGTCCCACGCTCCGCTCACCAGCCTCGCCCCGAAGGGTCCGGTCCGATGAGTTTCGGGTGGTTAGCATCACCAGGTTCGTCATGGGCGCAACTTCGCCGGTACGGGAATATCAACCCGTTGTCCATCGACTACGCCTGTCGGCCTCGCCTTAGGTCCCGACTTACCCAGGGCAGATTAGCTTGACCCTGGAACCCTTGATCATTCGGCGCACGGGTTTCTCACCCGTGATTCGCTACTCATGCCTGCATTCTCACTCGTGTGGGCTCCACGCCTGGATCACTCCGGCGCTTCACTGCCCACACGACGCTCCCCTACCCATCCAGCGCACTGAACACCGATCAAGTCGATGCTGATGTATTCGCTGAATGCCATAGCTTCGGCGGATGACTTGAGCCCCGCTACATTGTCGGCGCGGAATCACTTGACCAGTGAGCTATTACGCACTCTTTCAAGGGTGGCTGCTTCCAAGCCAACCTCCTGGTTGTCAATGCGACTCCACATCCTTTTCCACTTAGTCACCGCTTAGGGGCCTTAGCTGATGGTCTGGGCTGTTTCCCTCTCGACTACGGAGCTTATCCCCCGCAGTCTCACTGCTGCGCTCTCACTTACCGGCATTCGGAGTTTGGCTAACGTCAGTAACCTTGTAGGGCCCATCGGCTATCCAGTGCTCTACCTCCGGCAAGAAACACGCAACGCTGCACCTAAATGCATTTCGGGGAGAACCAGCTATCACGAAGTTTGATTGGCCTTTCACCCCTATCCACAGGTCATCCCCTCAGTTTTCAACCTAAGTGGGTTCGGTCCTCCACGTCGTCTTACCGACGCTTCAACCTGCCCATGGATAGATCACTTCGCTTCGGGTCTTGAGCGCGCTACTGAAATCGCCCTATTCGGACTCGCTTTCGCTACGGCTTCCCCACACGGGTTAACCTCGCAACACACCGCAAACTCGCAGGCTCATTCTTCAAAAGGCACGCCGTCACCCCTGCACAAGGCAGAAGCTCCGACGGATTGTAGGCACACGGTTTCAGGTACTATTTCACTCCCCGCCAGGGGTACTTTTCACCTTTCCCTCACGGTACTTGTCCGCTATCGGTCATCAAGGAGTATTTAGGCTTAACGGGTGGTCCCGCCAGATTCACACGGAATTTCAGGGGTTCCGTGTTACTTGGGAACACGCTCCAGAGCCAGCGCTTTACGTCTACGGGCCTATCACCCTCTACGGTACGGCTTTCCAACCGACTTCGACTTCCACACTGGTTTCTTACTCTGCTCCTCACCGGCAGATGAGAATGAGCGGTCCCACAACCCCCCGAATGCAACCCCTGCCGGGTATCACACACTCGAGGTTTGGCCTCATCCGATTTCGCTCGCCACTACTCTCGGAATCACTGTTGTTTTCTCTTCCTGTCGGTACTGAGATGTTTCACTTCCCGACGTTCCCTCCACACACCCTATGTGTTCAGGTGTAGGTAGCACGACATGACTCGTGCTGGGTTTCCCCATTCGGACACCCCCGGATCACAGCTTGGTTGCCAACTCCCCAGGGCTTATCGCAGGCTCCAACGTCCTTCATCGGCTCTTGATGCCAAGGCATCCACCATGTGCCCTTCATAGCTTGTCTCAACAACGTCAAAACAACACACGCCTCACACAGCACGCCGTCGCACGACCATTCACCCAGAACAAACGCCCCAGGCAACGAGACAAACCAAAGAACACCCGACCCACCCCACAATCAAGGAATGAGCCGGCAGACTCTTCACACACCGCCACCCGTAAGGAAACAGGCCACGGCGCGAAGATAATTACACACTCACCACACACCAACCACCCCGACACGACACCCATAGGCATACCCACAGGCACCACAGCCGAACCGATTCGCGTGCAGTGAAGATGCTCGCGTCCACTATGCAGATCTCAAACAACAACCCCACCAACCCCCACACCCCCCACAAACGAGAGGCACAGGCGAAGAGAGGAACAGAAAGCCCAACCACACACCCCCACCCACCCCAAAGGGCAAGCAGAGGCCATGACGGCTGATCCTTCAGGACCCAACAGTGTGCTTGACCCCACCCCCACCAACGCAGGGCATGAGAGAACCAGTCCCAACCAACCCTCACGGAAACCCGCTCGAGCTGACTGCACTGATGTCGACGATTCCACTAGTGAGACACCACCATCGCACCTGGGCGCTTCGCGGTCCTGAATGGACCAGCCAGATGTCGGGGTGTGTGCTCCTTAGAAAGGAGGTGATCCAGCCGCACCTTCCGGTACGGCTACCTTGTTACGACTTCGTCCCAATCGCCAGCCCCACCTTCGACGGCTCCCTCCACAAGGGTTGGGCCACCGGCTTCGGGTGTTGCCGACTTTCGTGACGTGACGGGCGGTGTGTACAAGGCCCGGGAACGTATTCACCGCAGCGTTGCTGATCTGCGATTACTAGCGACTCCGACTTCATGGGGTCGAGTTGCAGACCCCAATCCGAACTGAGACCGGCTTTTTGGGATTCGCTCCCCCTTACGGGATCGCAGCCCTTTGTACCGGCCATTGTAGCATGCGTGAAGCCCTGGACATAAGGGGCATGATGACTTGACGTCATCCCCACCTTCCTCCGAGTTGACCCCGGCAGTCTCCTATGAGTCCCCACCATTACGTGCTGGCAACATAGAACGAGGGTTGCGCTCGTTGCGGGACTTAACCCAACATCTCACGACACGAGCTGACGACAGCCATGCACCACCTGTACACCCCCAAAAGAAGCCCCATCTCTGGAGCGGCAGGGTGTATGTCAAACCCAGGTAAGGTTCTTCGCGTTGCATCGAATTAATCCGCATGCTCCGCCGCTTGTGCGGGCCCCCGTCAATTCCTTTGAGTTTTAGCCTTGCGGCCGTACTCCCCAGGCGGGGCGCTTAATGCGTTAGCTGCGGCACGGAATCCGTGGAATGGACCCCACACCTAGCGCCCAACGTTTACGGTGTGGACTACCAGGGTATCTAATCCTGTTCGCTCCCCACACTTTCGCTCCTCAGCGTCAGGTCATTCCCAGAGAACCGCCTTCGCCACCGGTGTTCCTCCTGATATCTGCGCATTTCACCGCTACACCAGGAATTCCGTTCTCCCCTGAATACCTCTAGTCTGCCCGTATCGAAAGCAAGCCAGGTGTTAAGCACCTGGTTTTCACTCCCGACGCGACAAACCGCCTACGAGCCCTTTACGCCCAATAATTCCGGACAACGCTCGCACCCTACGTATTACCGCGGCTGCTGGCACGTAGTTGGCCGGTGCTTCTTTAGTGGGTACCGTCACTTGCGCTTCGTCCCCACCGAAAGAGGTTTACAACCCGAAGGCCGTCATCCCTCACGCGGCGTTGCTGGATCAGGCTTCCGCCCATTGTCCAATATTCCCCACTGCTGCCTCCCGTAGGAGTCTGGGCCGTGTCTCAGTCCCAGTGTGGCCGGTCACCCTCTCAGGCCGGCTACCCGTCGAAGCCATGGTGAGCCATTACCTCACCATCAAGCTGATAGGCCGCGAGCACATCCCTGGCCGAAAAACTTTCCACAACCATCTCATGCGAGAAGCTGTCATATCCGGTATTAATCACCGTTTCCGGTGGCTATCCCAAAGCCAGGGGCAGATTACTCACGTGTTACTCACCCGTTCGCCGCTCGAGTACCACCGAAGTGGCCTTTCCGCTCGACTTGCATGTGTTAAGCACGCCGCCAGCGTTCGTCCTGAGCCAGGATCAAACTCTCCATCGAAAAATAACCCACCAACCACCAAAAGACGGCCAGCAGGACAATCAATAAGAGCCACATCCATGACTGAACAAAACTAGCAAATTGAGACCCCCCAAAAAGAGGACCTCGCCAGAATCATTGTCAAAGAAACCGCGACACCAACACCCACCCAGCCGAAACCAGACGAGCAAACATGATGTCAACGGGGCATAACAAACTAATTCGTCGACTAATCAAACACACTGTTGAGTTCTCAAGAATCAGACGCACCCACATCGCGATCCGGTGAGGATCTCGGTTGCGTGAGGCAACTGGTCAAACGTAGCGAGCGACTTTCTGCCGTGGCAAATCCTCGGCTGTTTCGCTCTGACCCGGTGGTGTCACCGTGACCGGTGACCGCTTCGAGCTGTCCTGCCTGGGGCCGGGAGCCCGACCTGACCGGTCTTGCTCCCCGCCGCTCCCTGGCGACAGAGAGAACATTATGCAGATCGGCCGGATCGCGCAAATCGAAACGCTGTGACCGCGAGCACACTCACGTTTCCGCAGGTCAGAGGCCTGTTGTGGCCCCTGGGGCGGTTGGGAGTGGGTGTCGGGCGGGCCTGGGGCCCGCCCGACGACGTCCTCAGGACACCTCGACGCCCGCGAACTTCTTCTTGCCGCGGCGCAGCACGAGCCAGGAACCGGCAACCAGGTCGGACGCGTCGGGCTGCAGCTCGGGGTCCTCGACCCGCACGTTGTTGAGGTACGCACCGCCCTCGGCGACGGTGCGCCGGGCCTCCCCCTTGCTCTTCGCGAGGCCTGTGGCCACGAGGAGGTCGAGGATGCCGGGCAGCTCCCCGGCGGGGAGCGTCGTACCTCCTGCCTCCCTCAGCGCGGAGGCGAGCGTCTCGGGCTTGATGCCGGCCAGGTCTCCCCCGCCGAACAGCGCTGCGGCCGCGGCCTTGGCGTGCTCGACCTCGTCGGCGCCGTGAACCAGCCCGGTCACCTCGTCGGCCAAGCGCTTCTGCCCGGCGCGCAGGAACGGCTTGTCGGCCGTCTGCTGCTCGAGGTCCTCGATCTCCTCGCGGGAGAGGAAGGTGAACACGCGGAGCAGCTCCCCGACCTTCTCGTCCTCCACGTTGAGCCAGAACTGGTGGAAGGCGTAGGGGGACAGCATCTCCGGGTCGAGCCAGAGCGCGCCGCCCTCGGTCTTGCCGTACTTGGTGCCGTCAGACTTGGTGAGCAGCGGCGTCGCGAGCGCATGGGCGTGGCCGCCGTCGGTGCGCCGGATGAGCTCGACCCCCGCGGTCAGGTTGCCCCACTGGTCGGAGCCGCCGAACTGCAGCACGACCCCGTGCTCGCGGAAGAGGTTGAGGAAGTCCATCGACTGCAGCAGCACGTAGGAGAACTCGGTGTAGCTGATGCCCGACTCGAGCCGGCGCTTGACGGTGTCGCGCGCCAGCATCCGGTTGACCGGGAAGTGCTTGCCGATGTCGCGCAGGAAGTCGATCGTCGACAGCGAGGCGGTCCAGTCGTAGTTGTTCACCATGGTCGCGGCGTTGGGGCCGTCGAACGACAGGAACGGCTCGATCTGGCCGCGCACGCGCTCGACCCACTCCTTGACCGTGTCGAGGGAGTTGAGCGTGCGCTCCCCGGAGTCGCGCGGATCCCCGATCATGCCGGTGGCGCCGCCGACGAGGGCGTACGGCGTGTGGCCGGCCTCCTGGAGCCGCCTGGCCGTGAGCACCTGGACCAGGTGACCCATGTGGAGGCTCGGGGCGGTCGGGTCGAAGCCCACATAGAACTTGACGCTCCCCTCGCCCAGCGCAGCGCGGAGCGCGTCGCGGTCGGTGGAGTGCGCGATGAGGCCGCGCCACTCCAGCTCGTCGAGGACGTTGGGGCTGGTCACGTGGGTTCCTTCGGGTGAGATGGACTGGTTCGCGGGCACTAGCCTAGGGCGAGGACGCAGGAGGTTCGGCACGTGATCGCAGGCAGGTACCGGCTCGAGAGGCAGATCGGCCGCGGTGGCTCCGGCACCGTGCACCTCGCGCTCGACGAGGTCCTCGGCCGCCAGGTGGCGATCAAGCGCATCGGCTTGATCCCGGGCTCGGACAGCGCCGAGCTCGAGCGCGCGGAGCGCGAGGCGCGGCTTGCCGCGGCGCTCAACCACCCGAACGTGGTGTCCGTCTTCGACCTCGTCGACGAGGAGGACGTGCGCTGGCTGGTGATGGAGTACGTCGACGGCCAGACGCTGAGCGAGCGGGTGCGCACCTCGGGGGCCCTGGACGCCACCGAGGCGGCGACGCTGCTGGCCCAGACCGCTGACGCCCTGGTCGAGGCGCACGACCACGGCATCGTCCACCGCGACGTGAAGCCCAGCAACATCATGATCGCGGGCGGGTCGGCCAAGCTGAACGACTTCGGCATCGCCCGCTCGGAGGACGACCCCTCCCTCACCCAGACCGGGCTGGTGACCGGGTCACCGGCCTACCTCGCCCCCGAGGTCGCGTCGGGCTCGTCGGCCACCCCGGCGAGCGACGTGTGGTCCCTCGGCGCCACGCTCTACCACGCGGTCACCGGCAAGCCGCCCTACGACGTCGGCGACAACCTCATCGGCGCGCTCTACAAGATCGTCCACGAGGACCCGCCGCGGTTGCCCGACGACCACCCCATGGCCGGCCTGCTGACGGTGATGATGAACCGCGAGGTCGAGGCGCGCTGGACCATGCCGCGGGTGCGCGACGAGCTCGCGCGCATCGCCCGTGGGCAGCGATCCACGGTGGTCCCGGCACCCGCTCCGGCAGCGCCTCGCGAGCCGACCGGGGTGCTGCCGCCCGCACCGGCCGCGCCGCCGGCCGCGCCCGCCCGCCGGCACGGCGCCCGCTGGGGCTGGCTGGCGGCCGCCGCGGTCCTCGCCGTCGCGGCCGTCGTCGCGGCGTACGTCTGGGCGGGCCGCGGCACCCCCGAGGCGCTGCCCGACGAGCAGCAGCCCCGATCGGCGGAGACGTCGGAGACCACGACCAGCAGCACCTCTCCCCCGATCACGGCGGAGGACACCCGCGCGCAGATGGACGCGTTCATCACCTCCTACCTCGCCACCGTCACACGCGACCCCCGAGCGGCCTTCGACCGGCTGACGCCCGAGTTCCAGCAGGCCAGCGGCGGCTACGAGGGCTACATGGGGTGGTGGGGCCGCGTGCAGTCGGCGTCCCTGGCCGAGGTCGCCAGCGACCCGTCGGACCTGACGGTCGGCTACACCGTGAACTACGTGATGCGCACCGGGGAGCGCAACACCCAGCGCGTGCGGCTCCAGCTCGAGCGGTTCGACGACCAGCTCCTCATCGCCGGCGAGGGGTAGTCAGACCGGCCCGGTCGCGGACCCGCCGAGGTCGTGGCGCTGCGCCCACAGGGCGGCCTGGGTGCGGTCGGCGACGCCGATGCGCTGGTACGCCGAGGTGAGGTGCGCCTTCACGGTGCGCTCGGTGATGCCGAGCCGCTGGGCGATCTGCTTGTTGAGCAGGCCCTCGACCACGAGCCGCAGCACCTCCGCCTCGCGCGGTGACAGCGCGGAGACCTCGACGTCCCCGGACTCGGCGGCGACGGTCGACCTCCTCGACAGGAGCCGCCGCGCGGCCCGGGGGTCGAGGGGCGACCCGCCCCGCGCCACCGCCCGGATTCCGTCGAGGAGCACCTCGGGCTCGGCGTCCTTCAGCAGGTAGCCCACGGCCCCGGCCTCGATGGCGGCGTCGATGCGGGCGAAGTCGGAGAAGGACGTCAGGACCAGCACCTCCGTGCCGGTCGCCTCGCCGACGATCGCGCGGGTGGCCTCGACGCCGTCGAGGACGGGCATCTGCAGGTCCATCACCGCCACGTCGGGCCGGTGCTCGCGCACCAGGTCGACAGCCTCGCTGCCGTCCCTCGCGACGCCGACCACCTCGAGGTCGTCGGTCGACTCGATGAGACCGGTCAGGCCCCGCCGTACGACGGCATGGTCGTCGGCCACCACCACGCGGATCATCCGACCGGCACCTCCACCCGGACCATCGTGCCCGACCCCGGAGCGGACTCGACCTCCCAGGTGCCACCGTGCTCGTGCACGAGGCTCTCGGCCGCGCGCAGGCCGAAGCGGTCGTCGGTCACCACCGTGGCCGGGTCGAAGCCGACCCCGTCGTCGACGACCTCCAGCACGAGGCGGTCGGCCTCGTGGCGGACGGTCAGCGACATCCGGTCGGCGCGGGCGTGGCGCGCGACGTTGCGGACCGACTCCTGGGCGACCCGCCAGAGCAGCGCCACCGCCGGACGGGGCGCACCGTCGGCGCCGCTGACGTCGACGTCGACCGTCGTCCCCGCCGCCACCAGCGGGGCGACGAGGTCGTCGACCGCGGCGGCCAGTCCGGCGGTGTGGAGGTCGGGCGGGTAGATCTCGACGAGGAGCGACCGGAGGGAGCGCATGCTCACCCGCAGTGACCGTCCGACGTCCTCGAGCTCACGGCGGTCGGGCTCGGCGGCGTGCGCTGCCAGCGCCGAGAGGGCCATCGACGAGCCGGACAGGTCCTGCACGACGCCGTCGTGGAGGTCGCGCGCGATGCGCAGCCGCTCCGCGTCGGAGGCGCGGACGGCCGCCTCGAGCAGCCGCTCGCGCTCGCGCGCGGCACGCGACAGGCGCCGGGACAGCAGGAGGACCAGCGGGGTGCCGAGCGCGACGAGGGCGAGCAGGGCGCCGATGGTGATGGGCAGGAACCGGTCGAGGATCTGCGCCCGGCTCGCCCGGATGTCGTCGACGCCGAGGTAGGCCTCGAAGAGCAGCGGCTCCCCCTCGGGCGAGCGGACGCGCGTGTAGACCTCCAGGAGGTCGCCCCCCAGGTCGCGCTCGAAGCGGTTCTCCGGCCGGCCGAGGTCGGAGAGCTCCGCATCGGTCCCCCCGTCACGCAGCACCTCCAGCTCGTCGTCGCCGAGCGGGTAGCGCGCGCCGATCAGCTCGGTGCGGTCGCTGTAGAGCACCGTGCCGTCGGCGTCCCACAGCTTGATGCGCAGCACGTCGTCGACCAGCAGGCGGTCGAGCGCCGTCCGGTCCATCCGGTCGATGGCGGCCGCGTCGCCCTCCGTCAGGCCGCGCGGGATCGCCGGCTGCGCCACGGACGTGGCGAGCACCCAGGTCAGCGAGCGGGCGTCGGCGATCGCCTCCTCGTCCGCTGCCGAGCGGCTCAGGGCGCTGGTGGCCAGCACGACGACGACGAGCGTGACGAATCCCGCGGCCAGGAACTGTGCCACGGGATTCGTCAACCAGCGCATGGGGCGTACCTCCGATGTGGTCAGTAGTTGACCACACCTCGACACACCTGGCCGTCCCGCACGGCGCGGAACGCGAGGGTGTCGGTTCCAGCGAGGTTCACCACCTTGCGCTCGACCTCGAACGAGCCGCTGCGCGCGGTGGTGGTGGCGGCTCCCCGGTCGCTCACCGACCCGTTGTGGCGCAACGTCCAGCGCCACTGCTGGCCCGCGACGTCGGAGTCGACCTCGCCCTCGACCTCGAGGCGGCCGTCGTCGGTCTTGACCTTGAGCTTCCAGTCCGCGCCGGCACTGCAGCTGCCGGTGCGGATCACGCGGTCGTCGTCGTCGCGCGTGCGGTCGCCGCCGTTGTCGTCACCGGCGCCGTCGTCGCTGCCACCGCCGTGACCACCGTGGTCGTCGCCCGGCGGGTCGTCGTGGCCACGCAAGGACGACGGGTGGTCGACCTGTGCGGCGCCGGCGGTGCCGACGCCCACCGTGCCGATGCTCAGGCCGGCAAGGGCGACGCCGACGGCGAGGGCTCGGGCGAGTCGGGTCGTGCTGGTCATCGTGCTGTTCATGGGTCCTCCTGGGTTGGTGTGACCAGCCTCGTCGCCCGAGGCGACGCCGACGAGATGGCCGATGGTGCTAGTACCCCCCGACTGGTCCCAACGGGTGTGAGGGCGACGTGGTGGGGTGACTAGCCTTGAGCGTCAGCCATGGAAGGGGCCTTTGTGATCGCAGGCAGGTATCGCCTGGAGCGGGAGATCGGCCGCGGAGGCGCCGGTGTCGTCCACCTCGCACACGACGAGCTGCTGGACCGCCGGGTCGCCGTCAAGCGCATCGGCCTGCTCCCCGGGACCACCGACGACGACGTGTCACGCGCCGAGCGCGAGGCGCGGCTGGCGGCCGGGATCAGCCACCAGCACGTCGTGTCGATCTTCGACCTCGTCAAGGACGAGGACTGCTACTGGCTCGTGATGGAGCACGTCGAGGGGCGCACGCTCGCCGAGCTGGTCGCCGACGACGGACCGCTCCCGGTCCGCCGCGCGGCATCGATCCTCGCGCAGGCCGCCGACGCCCTCGTGCAGGCCGGCACCGCGGGGGTCGTGCACCGCGACGTCAAGCCCAGCAACATCTTCGTGGGCGCCGACGACCGCGCCAAGCTCGGCGACTTCGGCATCGCGCGTGCCTCCAACGACACCGTGCTCACCCGGACCGGCCTGATCACCGGGTCCCCCGCCTACCTCGCGCCCGAGGTGGCGACGGGAGAGCCCGCCACCGCCGCGAGCGACGTCTGGTCGCTGGGCGGCACGCTGTTCCATGCGCTGGCCGGCAGGCCGCCGTACGACGTCGGGGACAACGTGCTCGGCGGCCTCTACAAGATCGTCCACGAGGACCCGCCCCGCCTGCCCGACGACCACCCGGCCGCCGGGCTGCTCGCGGCCGTCCTCGTCAAGGACCCGACGCAGCGCTGGCCGGTGGCGCGGGTGCGCGACGACCTACGGCGCCTCGCTCGTGGCGAGCGGTCGGAGGCTCCCGCGCCGACCGGCCGCGACGGCCAGGCCACGGCCGTGATGGCGGCTGCCCCACCGGCACGGCCGTCGCAGCAGCGCAGCACCACGACCAGCACGACCTCCGGGCCGGCCGCGGGCGCGTCCACGGCGGCGGCCGCCCGGCAGGCTGCGACACCCGCCGCGGCCCCGGTGACCCCTGCGGCCCCAGCGAGCCCGGCCGCGGACACCTCCCGCAGACGGTCCCGCGGGTGGCTGGCCGCTCTCGTCGCGCTCGTCCTCGTGGCGGGCGTCGGCGCGTGGCTGCTGTGGCCGCGTGGCGAGAGCAGCGACGCCGGCCGGAGCGACGCCTCACCCAGCGCCTCGCAGGACCCGACCTCGGACACCCCGTCCGAGAGTCCGAGCGACAGCCCGAGCGACAGCCCGAGCGAGAGCCCGTCCACCACTGACGAGCCGACCACCGACCCCAGCCCGTCCAACGCGGCGGGCGGGACCCCCGCGGCGATGCGGTCGTTCGTCCAGGACTACTTCGCGACCGTCACCTCGGACCCGGAGTCGACCTTCGCGATGCTGACGCCCGAGTTCCAGTCCGCGAGTGGCGGCATCGAGGACTACACCGGCTTCTGGAGCACGATCGAGTCCGCGACGCCACGGGCCATCAAGGCCGATCCCAAGACGCTGAGCACGACGTACACGATCGACTTCGTGACCACGTCGGGCCAGACGCGGACCGAGCAGGGCCGGCTCCAGCTCGAGCAGCAGGGCGACGGGTTCCTCATCGCCGGCGAGGGATAGCCCACCGAGGCGCGCGCACGCCCGTGTGTGACCCGGCTCACTGCTAGCATCGCCGCGGCGCTCGAGACGAGGGAGAACGGGTGGAGCCGGTGCTGAACCTACCTGCTCCCCCGCGGCACTCCCCCGAGTTCGGTCACGACGCCCTCGTGGTGTGCGACAACCTGGTGCGCATCTACCAGTCGGAGTCGGTCGAGGTGCAGGCGCTGCAGGGCCTGGACCTGCTCGTTCACGAGGGCGAGATGGTCGCGCTGGTCGGCGCGTCGGGGTCGGGCAAGTCGACCCTGCTCAACGTGCTGGCCGGTGTGGACTCGCCGACAGCGGGCCGCGCCCGGGTCGCGGGCCACGACCTGGTGGACATGGCGCGACGGGAGCGGGTGCACTACCGGCGACACGTGGTGGGGTTCGTCCGCCAGCAGACCGCCCGCAACCTCGTGCCCTACCTGACGTCCCGGCAGACGGTCGACCTTCCCCTGACGATCGCGGGACGACCCCGCCGCGAGCGCCACGACCGGACGAGCTCGCTGCTCGAGCTCCTCGGCGTGACGCACTGCGCCGACCGTCGTCCCGCCGAGATGTCCGGCGGCGAGCAGCAGCGCGTGGCGATCGCCGTCGCGCTCGCCAACGAGCCGCGGGTGCTGCTGGCCGACGAGCCCACCGGTGAGCTCGACAGCGAGACGGCGGCGGAGGTGTTCGCCGCCCTCCGGACGGTGAACCGCGAGCTCGGCGCCACGGTCGTGGTCGTCACCCACGACGCAGCAGTGAGCGGTCAGGTGGCGCGCACCGTGGCGATCCGGGACGGCCGCACGAGCAGCGAGGTGCTCCGCAGCCACGACTCCGCGGACGAGCCCGGTCGGTCCGAGGAGTTCGCGGTGATGGACCGGGCCGGTCGCGTGCAGCTGCCGCGGGAGTACCGCGAGGCGCTCGACCTCACCCGCCGGGTGCGCCTCGCGCTCGCCGACGACCACGTCCAGATCCGCTCCGACCGCGGCGAGGACGCATGACCGGTACCGCCGAGCCCATGGTCACGGCACGGGGGCTCACCCGGACGTACGGCACCACCACTGCCCCGCTCCACGCCCTGCACGACGTCTCGCTCGACGTCGCGCCGGGCGAGATGGTCGCCGTCGTCGGCCGCTCGGGGTCCGGGAAGACCACGCTCCTCAACCTGCTCGGCGGCCTCGACCGCCCGGACGCCGGAACGGTCCGGGTCGACGGCACCGAGGTCACCGCTCTCGACGACCAGGGACTGAGCGCCCTGCGTCGCGACACGGTCTCCTACGTCTTCCAGACCTTCGGCCTGGTCCCCGCCCTCACCGCCGCCGAGAACGTCGGCGTGCCCCTGCGGCTGCGTCGTACGCCGGTGGCGGACCGTGAGCAGCGTGTCGCCCTGCTGCTCGACCTGGTGGGGCTGGGCGACCACGCGCTGCAGCGACCGGCCGAGCTGTCCGGCGGACAGCAGCAACGCGTCGCCATCGCGCGCGCCCTCGCCGGCTCCCCGCGGGTGCTCCTGGCCGACGAGCCCACCGGGCAGCTCGACACCGAGACCGGGCTGGGGGTCATGGCCCTGCTGCGCGCGGTCGTCGAGTCGGAGGGCGTCACCGCGGTCGTGGCGACGCACGACGCGGTGCTGATGTCGCTCGCCGACCGGGTCCTGGCGATCTCGGACGGCCGGGTCGACGGCTGAGGACGGACGCCCACGTGTTCTCCCTGGTGCTGCGCCGAGCGCTGGTGCAACGACGGCTGTTGGCAGCCGTCGTCGCGCTGGTCGCGACCGCGTGCACGCTGGTGGGCACCTGCACCCTGGTGCTCGACGTCACCCAGGAGCGCGCGTTCCGCGAGGCCGTCCAGCGCTCGGACCCTGACGACCTCAGCGTGACGGCCTTCCTCGTCGACCTCACCAGCAGCGATGCCACCGCGGCGCGGGACGAGGCCGCACAGGTGGTCGGCGACGTGCTCGCCCCGATGCGGCCCACGTCGGAGACCACGATGACGTCACGGCTCCGGGACCTCGAGACGGACGGGGCGCGCGCCGACAGCCAGGCCTACCTGGTCGCGACCGACGCGCTGGCGACCCGAGCGGACCTGACGGCCGGCCGGTGGCCGGCGCCGCACGACGGTCGTGCCGAGGTCGTGGTGCCCGACACGACCGCGCGCCTGCTGGGGATCGGTCCCGGCGACGAGGTCGCGCTCGGCGAGGAGCGCGGCCTCGGCGGCGTCGACGACACCGTGCCGCTCGTGGTGGTCGGCACGTTCCGGCCGCGGGCCGTCCTCGAGTGGGAGCGCGACCCGCTCGGCGGTGCGGGCTTCTCCCCGTCCTACAGCGACGGGCTCGAGGCGGCGCCGACCTACGGCCCGTTCGTCGTCGACGAGCAGGCGTTCCTCGACACCGGGTCCTCGGTCAACGCGCTCCGGGTCACCACCCACCCCACCCTCGCCCTCGCCGGCGACTCCTCGTTGCAGGAGGCCGCCCGGCTGCTCGACGACGCGCCGGGGCTGCTGGCGGCGCGGGTCGCCGACCGGGCCCGGCTGACCCGGCTGGCGTCCGACCTGCCCCGCACGCTCGCGCACCTCCACGCCCAGCGGGCGAGCACGGCGTCCACCGTGCTGGTGGTCCTGCTCCTCGGCACGGCGCTGTCCCTCGCGGCTGCGCTCCTGACGGGACGGCTGGTCGGGGCCGTCCGCGAGGACGAGCGGGACCTGCTCGTGGCGATGGGGCTCGGGCGCCGCCAACAGCTCGGCGCCGCGGCCGCAGAGGCCGCGCTGCTCGCGCTCGTCGCCGGCGCGATCGCCGTGCCCGCTGCGTCGCTCCTGCACGCGCGCCTGACCCACCGGGGCGACCTCACCGCCGCCGGGCTCCAGCAGGGTCCGGCCATCACCTGGCCCCTGGTGCTGGCCGTGCTGGCCACCGCTGTCCTGCTCACCGCGACGCTCGTGACGGCCACGCTGCGGCCACGACCCGTCGCCGATCCGTCCCCACGCGCCGGCCTCGCCCGCCACGGGCTCGACGTGCTGCTGCTCGCCGCGGCGACCCTCGCCTGGTGGCAGCTGCGCGGACAGCCGTCGACGTCGAGCCGAACCGGCGACGTCGTCCTCACGGCGGCGCCGGTGCTCTGCCTCGCGGTGCTGACCGTGCTCGGCGTACGTCTCGTGCCGGTCCTCCTGGGACGCGGGGCCGCCCTCGTCGGCCGTTCGCGCGGTCTCGTGCTGCCGCTGGCCACCCAGCAGGCCGCGCGGCGCGCGCACGCGGCGACGGCGATGGTCCTGGTCACCGCCGCGGTCGCGGCCGCGGTGTTCGCGCTGGCCCTGCGGACCACGTGGGCCACGTCCCAGGACGACCAGGCCGCGCTGCGGGTCGGGACCGACCTCGCCCTCACGCTGCGGGCTCCGGCCGAGATCCGCGAGGCACGGCAGGTCGGGGCCGCGCTCGCCGGCCAGCGACCGGCACCGGCGGTCTCGCCGGTCATCCACCGCCCGCTGGCGCTCGGCCGGTACGTCGGCCAGCAGGGCGCGCGGCCCGTCCTCGTCGCCGTCGACTCCCGGCAGGCGGGTGCGCTGCTCCGCGGTCGTCTCGGCACGGATGAGACCTGGGCGGGCGTCGGCCGCGCCCTGGCGCCGGCGGACCCGGTCGTGGGTGTCCCCCTGCCCGAGGACGGCGCCGGGGTCGCCATGCGCGGACGGGGACCGGCAGGAGCATCCCTCACGGCGCGGGTGGCGGCCGTGGTCGAGGACCGGACCGGCTTCCGCGCCTCGGTCTCCGCGGGCGACCTCGCCCTCGACGGCGCCTCCCACCCCCTGGAGTGGTCGGCAGCCATCGGCGAGGGTCTCCAGCTCGTCGCCGTCCGGCTCGAGCTCGACGGCCGACCGGCGACGAGCCGGGGGCACCGACGGCCACCACGTCCACGGTGACGGCGACCGTGACCGTCCCGGCGGCCGGCGAGGCCGCCGACGCGTCCGGTTCCGGTCCGCCGTGGCAGGTGATCCCCCTGCAGCAGCAGAGCCCCGTCGGCGGAGCCACGGCCGAGCTGCGGGCATCGGGCGCCGACGCCGAGCTGCGGACGTCGCTGGACGTCAACCTGGACTACTTCAGCTACACGGGCGCCGACGTGCTCACCACCGTCCTCCCCGTTCCGGCCGAGGTCCCGGTCGCCGTCTCGCAGGACCTCGTGGACGCCGTCGGAGCCGAGGTCGGGGACGAGCTCGAGGCGATCGTCGGCGACACCGCGCTGGGGCTGACGGTGGCGGCCGTGGTGCCCGACGTGCCCTCGGCGCCCGGCGAGGTCTCGGTCCTGGCCGACGCCGACACCCTCTCGCGCGCGCTCGTCGACGCCGGTCGGCTCGATCCCGTGGTGGACGCCTGGTGGGTGGCCGACCCGTCGAGCGACACCGTCGAGTCCCTCGAGGCGGCAGGGCTGGGCACGGTCACCACCCGCGACGGCGTGGCCGCCGACCTCGCGCGCGGCCCCCTGCGGGTGGCGGTGCCCACCACGCTGCTCGTCCTGCTGGCCCTGGCCATCGCACTGTTCCTGGCCGCCGTCGTGCTCGTCGTCGGTGCGGACCGGTCACGGGCATCGGCGTCGGTGGTCCGTCTCCGGGCGCTGGGCGCGTCCCGGCGCGACGCCGTCCGGCTCCAGCTCGCGGAGCACCTGCTGCTCCTGCTGCCGCTCACGCTCGTCGGGGCGCTCGTCGGCGCCGCCGCGACCGTGCTGGTCGGACCGCACCTCGTCCGCTCCGACGTGGGCGCCGCACCCGTCCCGGCACCGGTGGTGGCGTGGCCCTGGCCGGAGGAGCTGGCGGTGGTCGGCGGGCTCGTGCTCGCGACCCTCGTCCTCACGTGGGTCCTCACCGCGCTCCTCGTCCGGCAGTCGGGGCCGTCACGACTCCGGGACGGTGAGCTGTGATGACCACACCCCGGCTCCACCTGCCGACGGTCGTCGGTCGGCTGCGGGCCGACCGTGGCCTGCTGCTCCTCGTCGGCACCGTCGTCGCCCTGACCGTCGCCCTGATGGGGGCGGTGTCCCCCGTCACCGAGCTGTCCGCCGACCGCGCCATGGCCGCCGCGGTCCAGGACGCCGGGCCGCGCGGCACCGTCACGGCCACCCTGCCCGGAGTGGTACGACGACCCGGAGGGCAAGACCCGCGACCCCGGCACCGCCACGCAGGTCCGGCAGGACGCGGACTTCGTGCGCAGCGGCATGCCTCGCGACCTCGCAGAGGTGCTGCAACCCGGGGTCACCACCGTCACCACCACTCCCCTGAACCTCGTCGACGCCGGCCCCGGGCGCTACCTCCAGCTCGCCTTCGTCGACACCGCCGACGGCGCGCCGGACGTGTCGTACACCCGGGGAGCCGCGCCCCGGGCGGCCCGCGGCGGACGGTCACCCTCGGTGCAGGTCGCCGTGTCCGAGGCGGCGGCGCAGGCCCTCGACCTGCAGGTGGGCGACCGCGTCCCGGCCCGCGACGAGCACGGCCGGTCCGTCGTCGTGGCGATCAGCGGCACCTTCGTGCCCGACGATGCCGGCGACGAGGCCTGGGAGGTGGTCCCCCAGCTGCTCGAGCCGACCTCGAGCACGTCCGAGGACGAGCCTCGCACGGCTGCGGCGGCCCTCGTCTCGGACGAGTCGCTGGCCGACCTCCGGTTCGCGCTCCCCGGTGACGCCCTCAGGCGGCGCGTCGTGTTCGCCCCCGAGCCGGCAGCGGTGACCTGGGCACGCTCGCAGGCGCTGGAGCGGACGGTCGCAGCCCTGCAGTCGGGGGCCGGCTCCGGACTCGGCGAGACGTCGTGGGACAGCCTGCTCGGCACCGTGCTGCGCGACGGACGTGCGCAGGTCAGCGCCGCACGCGGTCAGGCGCAGGTCCTCCTCGTCGGGCTGCTCACCTGCGCGCTGCTCGTCCTGGTGCTGGCCGGACAGCTCCTGGTACGCCGGCGCACGGGGTCGTTGACCGGGGCCCGGGAGCGCGGCGCCTCCCTGCCCGGCATCGCCGCGGAGCTCGTCACCGAGTCGATGCTGGTGACCGTGCTGGGGGCCGCGACGGGGCTCGTCGTGGTGCGCCTGGCCACGGGGTCCGTGGGATGGACCTGGTCGGTGCCCGTGCTCCTGGTGGCAGCGGTGACGCCCGCGGTGCTCGGCGTCGCCGTCGCGGAAGGGACGACGACGCGCGTGCCGGCCAACCGCTCCGCGCGGCGCGCGCGGGCCAAGGTGGCGCAGCTGCGGCGGCTGGGCCTGGAGCTCGTCGTGGTCGCCGCCGCCGTCCTGTCGGGCGTGGCGCTGCGGCAGCGCGGTGTGGTCGGCGACGACGGCGGCGGAGGGGACCTGACGGCCGCGAGCGCCGTGACCTGGGTCGCCGTGGCCGGCGCCGTGGTGCTGGTCCGCCTGGCCCCGCCGGCGTTGCGGTGGATCCTGCGCAGGACGCGTCGCGCGACCGGCGGAGTCCCGCTCTTCGTCGCGGCTCGTCTCGTCCGGTCCGGCGCCCGGTTGCTGCCGGTGGTGGTCGTCGTGGTCGCCGTCTCGGGGACCACCTTCGCGGCAGCCTTCGCGGCCACCCTGCGGGACGGCCAGGCCGCCGGCGCCCTGTCGGTGGTCGGTGGTGACGCCCGGCTCGACGCCCGCCCCGACGCGGCCTTCACCGACGTGGCGCGGCGGGTCGACGGCGCCGCCGACGTCCGTGCCGCCGCAGCGGTGCGGGTCGAGGACGGGGTCAGCGTCTCGGCCCACGGCGGCTCGGCGTTCGTCCGGTTGGCCGTGGTCGACGCGGCCGCCTACGAGCGGCTCCTCGCGGCGAGCGAGCTCCCGGACGCGCCCCAGCTGGCGCGCCTGGGATCGGGGGCCGGGGACCGGGTGCCGGCACTCTTCCTCGGCACTCCTGACGGCCTGCGCGACGACCCGACCCTGAGGTGGGAGGACAGCAGCATCCCCCTCGACGTCGTCGGCACCGCACCCGACGTCCAGGACGCCACCGACCCTGTCGTCGTCGTGGACGCCGACGCACTGGCCGCCGCCGGCGTCGTGGTGCTGCCCGACTCGGTCCGGGCGGTCGGACCCGGCGCGCCTGCGGCGCTCGACGCAGTGGCGGCGAGGACGCCCGGCGCGGCCGTGGCGACGTACGCCGACGAGCTGCAGCGCCGTCGCGACGCGGCCCTGCCGTCGGCGGTCGGCGCCCTCGCGGCTGCGTCCTGCGCGCTGCTCCTCGTCCTGGGCCTGCTGGGAGTGGCGCTGGCGGCGGCGACGGACGCACCCGCGCGCGCGACGTCGATCGGTCGGCTGCGGGCGCTCGGGGCCTCCGACCGTGATCTCCGGCGGACGCTCCTGGGCGAGCTCGTGGCCCCGGTGCTGGTCGCTGCCGTGACCGGGCTCGCGGTCGGCGTCGGGTGCGCCCACGCCGCCCTCGGCGCGCTCTCGCTGGAGACCCTCACAGCGGCACCGGGACCCCCGCCGCCGGCCGTGCCGTGGTGGACCGGGCTGTCCGTGGTGCTGCTCGCGGGCTGCGCCGTGGCGCTGGCCGTGCTCGACTGGCGTCGTGCACGGAGCGCGCCGCTCGCGGAGCTGCTGCGCAGTTGATCAGGGCACCGGGCCGAGTAGGGCGGGTGGGGCTCGAACCCACGACCCAAGGATTATGAGTCCTCTGCTCTGACCGACTGAGCTACCGCCCCTCGGGGCGCACCCTAGGCGATGGGGGCCTCGACCTCGTACATGTGCTCCACGACGCGGAAGCCGAGGGCCGTGTTGGTGCGGTGCATCGCCGTGTTGGACGGAGCGGTCCACGTGTGGACGAGCCGGACCGTGTCGGGCAGGTCGGCGTAGTTCGCGGTCTTGAGGGCGGCCCCGAGCCGGTGGCCCCGGTGCTCGGGCATCACCAGCGTGTCGTCCTGCCAGCCGTAGTCGGTGCCGTGCGGGACGAAGAGCAGGGAGTAGCCGCCGAACGTGCCGTCCGCGCGCCGGCGGGCGGCGGCGACGCGGACGTCGTACGACCGCATCAGCCGTTCCTCCGACGTGGCCAGCCGCGCGTCGTCGAGGATCTCGGGCTCGAGGTCGAGCTCGCCGGTCGGGACGTCGGCGTTCATCTGGTTGCGCATGGCGAGGTAGGCCTCGCGGTGCTCGTCGGGGCAGCGGCCGCGCCAGGTGACGACGTCGTAGGCCGGGTCGACCGGCGACGTCGCGACGGGGAGGTCGGCGACGAGGTGGTCCTCGCGGTGCTTGTCCACCGCGCCCATGGCCGCGGCGAACTCGCGGGCGGGGCCGGGCGTGCCGACGTCGACGGTCACCTCGGCCCCGACCCGGGTGCGGTCGGCGGCGCGGGCGCGGTCCACCACGGCCTGCCACAGGGCGCGGCCGATCCCGCGGCGCCGGTGGGCGGGCAGCACCTGCACCTCGGCCCACGCGACGTCGGTGTTCTCGCTCAGCGGCAGCTCGAGCTCCGCGACCCCGACGACCTCGCCGTCCTCACCTCCCTCGATGGCCTGCAGCCAGGTGCGGGCGTAGTGGGTGCTCGGCGAGGTGGTCGTGACCTCGAAGGCGGCCGCCGTGGTGACCAGTGCGTGCGGACGGTCCGCCCGGGCCGACCGCTCCATCACGTCGTGCCACACGGCCCGGGCCGCCGGGTCGGTCGTGTCGAGCGCTTCGATCCGCACGTCGGTGTCCACCGGTCCATCCGACCGCACCCGCCGGCCGGCGGGCAACCGGGATTCGGACGTTCGACTTCGCGTCCGGCGCCGGGCATGGGACAGTGATGCGTCTTTCGAAGCGGCTCGGGTACGGGAGGACCTCGGTGGCCAAGGATCGGTCTGCTCTGCTGCCCCCGTCGCAGCGTCACCTGGTGACGCGCTTCGGCTACGGCATCGACGCAACGCTCGCGCGCGACGTACGCCGTGCCGGCGGGGCGCCCGCGTGGTTCGAGCAGCAGCTCACCCGGCCGGGCTCGTTCCCGGACGGCGCTGCCGACGGCGTCCGACGGTGGTGGCCCGACCTCGACCGGCGGGCCGCCGACCTCTGGCAGCGCCAGGTCACGGAGGTGCGCGGCGGCTGGCAGGTCATGGAGGACTACGGTCGCTGGCTGCTCGTGCGGCGCATCCGCACGCGGCGCCCGGTGCTGGAGAAGATGACCGAGTTCTGGGAGGCGATGCTCCACGTGCCGGTGAGCGGCGACGCCCACTTCACCTGGCGGGTGGACTACGGCGACACGGTCCGGCGTCACGCGCTCGGCCGCTTCGACGAGCTCCTGGCCGCGACCACGACCCACCCGGCGATGCTGATCTTCCTCTCCGCCGCGACCTCGACCAAGCGCGCGCCCAACGAGAACCTCGGGCGCGAGCTGCTCGAGCTGCACACGCTCGGTGCCGGCAACTACGACGAGGACGACGTCAAGGCGTCGGCGCGGATCCTCACCGGTCACCACGTCGACCTCTGGGAGTCGTGGAAGGCGTCGTACGTCAAGGAGGACCACGCGACCGGCAAGGTGCAGGTCAAGGGGTTCACCCACAAGAACCGCAAGGCCGACGGCCGCGAGGTCACCCGGGAGTACCTCCGCTACCTCGCGCACCACCCGCTGACCGCGCAGCACGTCTGCGAGCGGCTGGCGACCAAGTTCGTGCGCGACGACCCGCCACGGTCGCTGGTGAAGCGGCTGACGAAGGTCTACCTGAAGAACGACACCGCGATCGTGCCGGTGCTGCGCGCCCTGGTGGCCAGCAAGGAGTTCCGGTCCTCGGCGGGGGACAAGCTGCGCGACCCGGGCGAGGACGTCGTCGCCACCTACCGCGCCCTGGGCGTCGAGGTCGGCCGACCGAGCCGCAACGACTCCGCGTCCAACGCGATCCTCTGGCAGGCGTCCCGGCTGGGCCTCAGTCCGCATGCCTGGCCGCGTCCCGACGGCACCCCGGTCACCGACCGCGTGTGGGCCTCGCCCTCGCGCGCCCTCGGCTCGATGGACCTGCACTACTCGATGGCCGGCGGGTGGTGGCCCTCCGAGGGCATCCGCTACCGCAGCCCGGGTGCGTGGGTGCCGTCGAAGAAGCCGGTGCGCTTCGAGGACCTCGTCGACGCGGTGAGCCGTGACCTGCTGCACCGGCCCGCGAGCAAGCGCCTGGTGCAGACGGCGACCATCGCCACCGGCTGCAAGGCCCGGGAGAAGATCGACCGCGACCATGCCCTCTACCAGTGGGGCTTCCCGCGGCTGCTGGCCGCCGTCCTCGACTCCCCCGACCACCTGGCGTGCTGACATGACCTCTTCCCCCACCCGTCCCTGCGGCTGCCCCGACTACGACGAGGCACGACTGGCCCTGAGCCGCCGCGCGCTGCTCGGCACCGCCCTCGCCGGCGGGGCCGTCGCGCTCGGCCCGTCCCTCACGGGCACCGGCTCATCGGCGTACGCCGTCACCGGCCGCAGCGCCGCCGGGCTCGCCGCGCCGGGCGGCTCCGTGCTGGTGATCCTGTCGCTGCGGGGCGCGGCCGACGGTCTCTCGCTGGTCGTCCCGCACGCCGACCCGGTCTACTACGCCGCGCGACCGCGCCTGGCGATCCCCCAGGCCTCGTTGCTGGCACCGGACGCGATGTTCGGGCTGCACCCCGCCCTCGCGCCCCTGCTGCCGATGTGGGACGCGGGCACGCTGGCCGCCGTGCACGCCACCGGCATGGCCGCGCCCAACCGCTCGCACTTCGCGGCCATGGAGGCCATCGAGGACGCCGCCCCCGGCTCGTCCGAGCGCACCGGCTGGCTCAACCGCCTGCTGGGCGAGCTGCCCGGCACCTCGCCCCTGCAGGGCACGGCGATGGGCAACCAGGCGCCGACCGCGCTCTTCGGGGCCCAGCCGGCCTTCGTCGTCGGCCGGGTCGACCAGGCCAAGGTCGCCGGGGCCGACGAGGAGGGTCGCCGGCTGGCGTCCCTGGCCCACGCGTGGCGCGGCAGCAGCCCGATGAGCCGCGCGGTGCGTGACGCCATCTCGGGGGCCCAGACCTTCGGCGCCGCCCGGGACACCCCGGCCGGCGCACCCGCCACCCCCTACCCCGACAGCGGATTGGGGAAGGCACTGTCCGACGTCTCCCGGATCGTGAGGTCGGGCGTCGGCGCCGAGGTGATCACGGTCGACCAGGGCGACTGGGACATGCACACCGACGCGGGCACGCTCGAGTGGGGCGACATGTTGCGCAACGCGGGTGACCTCGCGAGCTCGATCGCGGCGTTCTTCGCCGACCTCGGCCCGGCCGCCGAGCGGGTCACCCTCGTGACCCTCAGCGAGTTCGGTCGCCGGGTCCGGGAGAACGACGACTACGGCACCGACCACGGCTTCGGCAACGTCATGTTCGTCGCGGGCGCCGGCGTGCGCGGTGGCCGCTACCACGGCTCGTGGCCGGGCCTGTCCGACACCCCGGACGCCGACCTCCTGGTCACCACCGACTACCGCAGCGTGCTCGCCGAGGTCGTCACCCGGCGCTTCGGCGTCTCGGTCGCGCAGGTCTTCCCGGGCTTCGCCCCGCAGGCGGTCGGCGTGATGGCCTGACGGTCTTCCCTCCCCGCGGCGCCTCAGACGACCTGCACGGGGTGGCGCACGACGGCGTCGAAGAAGTAGCCCTGGGTGTTGAAGGCGGCCACCAACGGCTGGGTGCGGCCGTGCTCGTCGGTGGCCCGGGCGAGCAGCTCGTGGCGCCCGCGGCGCGGGTTGCCCCAGCGCACCGACCACTGCGTCCAGCCCTCCTCCTCACGTGACCTGCGGTCCAGGACGGCGGGGCGCCACCTGGCGCCGCCGTCGAGGCTCACCGAGACGCGCGTGATCCGGCCCGCGCCGCTCCACGACCGGCCGGTCAGGGTGACCGGCCGCGACGGCAGTACCTGGTCCGGGGCCAGCTCCCACGCCGAGCGCACCGGGTTGACCGTCAGCGGCGGGGAGTCGACCGGCCAGTCGGGGCCGACCATCCGGTAGAAGGTGGTGTTCCACGGTGACGTCAGCTGCGTCGTCGACACCTCCAGCGACCCGAGCCACTTGATGCTCGCGATCCCGACCCAGCCGGGCAGCACCAGGCGGAGCGGGTAGCCGTGGTCGGGCAGCAGGTCCTCGCCGTTGATCCCCCACGCCAGGAGCGCGTCGTCGAGCGCCTTCTCCACGGGGAACGGACGGCGCACCCGGCCGTAGTCCGTGCCGCCGGAGACGAAGGGGTCGTCGAGCCCGGTGGCCTGGATCGACACCGCGTCCGGCGACAGCCCCACGGCGCCGAGCACGTCGCGCAGGCGGACGCCGCTCCAGCGCACGGTGCCGACGGCGCCGAGGGTCCAGGCGGTGCCGGAGACGGTCTGCCCCTGCTGGGTCCGGAAGTGGCTCCGGCCGTTGCCGGTGCACTCCACCACCGCGGTGAGGTCGTGGTGGGGCAGCCGCTGGAGGTCGGCGAAGGACAGGCTGAGCGCCTCGCCCTCCGCCCTCGGCGTCGCCAGCCCGTCGCCGTACAACCGCAGCGCGTAGGTCGACCGGTCGACCTGCGGGGTGCGGGTGTGGTTGCGCACGAACAGGCGCGACTGGGGCGTGAGGTAGCGCTGCGGGTCGACCGAGGCCCAGCGCATCTCGGCGTTGGTCCCGAAGTCGGTGAAGTAGGCGGGTGGCGTGGGCTTGAGGATGAACGGGGAGGCAGCCGACGCGGGGGCTGCGCGCCACACGGAGCTGGGCACGACTGCGGCTCCGACGAGCGCGGAAGCGGCGGTGAGGAAGCCACGGCGGGTGGGCGCGTACGAGGTCATCCGCCGACCATATAGGAGTAAGTCGTTCGTTTCACTACACAACGCGCGTCGGCAGACACGCCGTCCTTGCGGTGCCATGCTCGGTGCATGACCGCGGAACGTCCCACGCCCCCGTCCTTCGAAGCGCTGCCCGAGGACTGGCAGCGCGCCCTGTTCGTCGTCGCGCACCCCGACGACATCGAGTACGGCGCGGCGGCCGCGGTCGCGCGGTGGACGGGCCAGGGGAAGAAGGTCGTCTACTGCATGGTGACCAGCGGCGAGGCCGGGATCGACGGGATCCACCCCGACGAGTGCGGACCGCTGCGCGAGGCGGAGGAGATCGCGTCCGCGGCCGCCGTGGGCGTCGACGAGGTGCTCTTCCTGCGCCTGCCCGACGGGATCCTTGAGTACGGCGTCGAGCTGCGGCGCGCGATCGCGAAGGTCGTGCGCGAGCAGCGACCCGACGTCGCGCTGACCATCAACTTCCGCGAGACGTTCGGCGGCGCCAGCCTCAACCAGGCCGACCACATCGCCGTGGGCAAGGCGCTCCTCGACGCGGTCCGCGACGCCGGGAACCGCTGGGTGTTCCCCGAGCAGCTGACCGACGGCCTCGAGCCGTGGGGCGGCGTGAAGGCGGTGTGGGCGGGCGGATCACCCCAGGCGGCCCACGCGGTGGACGTGACCGACACCTTCGCGGCCGGCGTCGCCTCCCTGAAGGAGCACCGGGCCTACATCGAGGGCCTCGGGTGGGAGGGCTGGGACCCCGAGGAGTTCCTCGACGGGATCCTCCGCGGCGGCGGCCAGGGTCTCGGCGTCACCCACGCGTCGACGTTCGAGGTGTTTCCCCTGGGCTGGGGCTGAGGGTCCCCCTCCCGAACCGTCGCCGGCCCCTGCGCGGCTCCCGCGCGCCCGCACCGGAGAAGCGCGCACCCACCAGTGGCGGCGGGGTCGGCGCTGCCTCCACGACCGCCTCGTCGGCCGTCCCGGCGGCGGCCGCGGGGTGGGCTGCGGCGCTGTCGTCCTGCGTCGGCACCGACGACAGGTCGTGGTCGGCCAGGATCGCGCGCACCTCGTCGATCGTCGCGAGCAGCGCGTGCTCGTCCGTCGCGTCCGTGCAGGCCACCAGCGCGTGGCGACCGAGCGACGCGCCGACCACGGACGCCTCCTCGAACCGCAGCCGGACGAAGCCGGCCACCTGCTGGTCCTCCAGCGATCGCAGGATCGCGAGCATGCGGTTGCCCACCTCGTCGAGGTGGCTCCTCGCCGCCCCGTCCCCCGCGGTGGCGACGACGCGGGACCCGGCCGTGACGACGCCGGCCCAGCGGACGCCCGCGACCGCCCGGACCCGCTCGACGCAGTGGACGACCGTGGCCGTGGCGTCCGCGCCGCCCACCACCATGAAGGTCGGGACGGTCCGGGCCTCGGCGGGCACGAGCACCGCGCGGTAGGTGCCCTCCCCGGCGGGCGTCCAGGTCACGCCGACCGTCAGGCGGCGCGTGCCGAGCGCCTCGAGCGCCCTCAGGTCACCGACGTCGACCAGCTCCCCTGCGCGGCGCGCCAGCCGGCCGGTGTAGGGCAGGGCGGCAGCCAGCGCCCCCGCCGCGCCGTCCTCGCCGACCACGGTCCCGTCGGGGCGTACGACGAACTCGCGGCGGTCGTGGCCATCCATCGGTCCTGCGCTCATGGCGCCACCCTGACCCAGCCCGGTGCCGGAGGGCGGCGGCGTAACGCACAGTTCACACGCGACCGCGGAAGCGTTACGCCACGGCAATCCGCGACTCCTGCCAGGGGATGCGCCAGGGCTGCGGCTACGGCGCCGAGCCCGGGAGCGTGCCCGTCTCGACCACCTGCTGCGCCACGGCGAAGAGCTTGATGTTCTGCTGCGACGAGAGCCGCTTGAGCACCGCGAATGCCTGGTCCGAGGTCAGCGCGAACCGCTCGCGCAGGATCCCTGTCGCCTCACCGATCACCTGCCGGCTCGTCATCGCCGTGTGCAGCTGGTCGTGCCGCACGGTCGCGCTGAGGGCCACTGATGCGTGCGCCGCTGCGACGAGGCCGTCGAGCTTGTCCTCGTGGTCGAAGGCGCCGGGCTCGTAGGCGTAGAGGTTCAGCATGCCGATGCTGTCGTCCTCGACGAACAACCGGAAGCCGAGGTAGGCCCGCACCCCTGTCCGGTCGGCCACCCCGCTCCCCCACCGCGGCCAGGGGGCGTCCTTGCTGAGGTCGTCCACCGAGACCATGTCGGCGGTCGACGGTCCGCTCATGGCCGGTCCCTCCGCGAGGTCGTGCTGCAGGTCGTCCATGACCTGCAGCGACGCGTGCGTGTGGGCGCAGGTGTCGTTGCGACCCGTCCGCAGCACGCACACACCTGCGACGTCGCAGGCGTCGATCAGCTCGACGGCCATCGTGGCGATGCGTTGCAGCGTGTCGGCCGGGTGCCGGGCATCCGACATCCCCCGCGCGGCCTCGGCCAACCGCCGCCCGAACTCATGACGGTCCATCCTCACGCCTTCCCTCCCAGTGGCTCGACCCCGACCGCATCGTATAGAGGAGCCGGAAGTCCGCGAGGACGGCCCGGGCGGCCGCTTCTTGACCGCCCGGGCCTGGGTCCCTGCTGAGTCGCGACACAGCAGGGACCTGGCGTGCCGTACCCGGATGTCACCTCGGTGATCCGCTCCGGGCTCAGGTGTCCAGGAAGTGCTCCGCGGTGAGCGGCAGCGAGCGCACGCGGACACCGGTGGCGTGGAACGTGGCGTTGGCCACCGCGGCGGCGGTGCCGACGATCCCGATCTCGCCGATGCCGCGAGAGCCCATCGGGGTGAACACCTCGTCGGCCTCCTCGAGCCACTCGGCGTCGACGTCGAGCACGTCGGCGTGCGAGGCGACGTGGTAGGTGGCGAGGTCCTGGGTGACCACGTGCCCGAACCGGGGGTCGCGGTGCGAGGTCTCGAAGAGGCCGGCGGAGAGGCCCATCACGAGACCGCCGACGAGCTGGGAGCGGGCCGTCCTGGGGTTGATCACCCGGCCCACCGAGTACACGCCGTGCAGCCGCGGCACCCGCACCTCTCCCGTCCAGCGGTTGACACGGGCCTCGGCGAAGACGGCGCCGAACGAGTGGAAGGCGTACTCCTCGGCCGCCGGGTCGTCGGCGGCCGACGCTGTCGTGTGGAGACCGGGGTCCGGCCTCGCGCCGTGGTCGCTCCGGAACAGCTGGGCGGCCGCGACGATCGCCGAGCCCCACGAGCTGGTGCCGGACGACCCACCGGCGACCGTGGCCGGCGGCAGGAGGCTGTCGGCGATGGCCAGGTCGATGGCGGCCGGGTCGACCTCGAGGGCGTCCGCGGCGATCTGGGTGAGCACGGTGCGGGCGCCGGTGCCGATGTCGACCGAGCCGATCGCCACCTCGTACCGACCTCCGTCCACCGACGTCACCCGGGCGCTGTTGCCCGGCTGCTTCATCGCCGGGTAGGTCGCCGACGCCACGCCGGTCCCGACGTACCAGTCGCCGGCCAGGGTCGCCCGGGGCTCGTCGGGCCGCGCGTCCCAGCCGAAGCGGTCCGCGCCGCGGTGCAGGCACTCCAGCAGCCGCCGTCGGTTGAACGGCTTCCCGGTCTCGGGGTCGACGTCCGGCTCGTTGCGCTCGCGCAGGACGATCGGGTCCAGACCGCACGCGACAGCGAGCTCGTCCATCGCGACCTCGTGCGCGTACATCCCGGGCATCTCACCGGGAGCGCGCATCCAGGACGGCACGGCGACGTCGAGGCGAGCGAGCCGGTGGCTCGTACGGCGGTTCGGGGCGGCGTACATCATCCGCGTCGGTGCAGCGGTCTGCTCGGCGAACTCCCGCACCACCGACGTCTGCTCCTGCACCGCGTGCTCGATCGCGACCAGCCGTCCATCACGCCCGGCGCCGAGACGGACGTGGGAGATGGTCGCCGTGCGGTAGCCGGTGAGGGCGAACATCTGCTGACGCGTGACCGCCAGCCGGACGGGGCGGCCGCCGGTCGTCCGCGCCGCGAGCGCCGTGGCCATCACGTGCGCGTGCGCCTCCCCCTTGCTGCCGAAGCCGCCACCGACGTACGGCGCCCGGACCCGCACCTGGTCGGGCTCGAGCCCGAGCATCGGGGCCAGGGCCTGCACGACACCGTGGACGCCCTGGGTCGAGTCGAACATCGACAGGACCTCCCTGCCCTCGTGCTCCTCCCACCACGCGAGGGTGGCGTGCGGCTCGAGGGGGTTGTTGTGCTCGTAGGGGGTGCGGTACGTCTGCTCGACGACCCGCTCGGCCGACGCGAGGGCCGCGTCCACGTCGCCGTCGTCGGTGTCGGTCTCCATCGCCGGGTTGACCTGCTCGGGCCGGTAGGTCGCGTTGTCCTCCCGGAGCTCGGCCTCGTGCGGCTCCTGCGCGTAGGACACCTGCACCAGGGCGGCACCCTCCCGGGCGGCCTCGGACGTCTCCGCGAGCACCAGCGCGACGACCTGGCCGCGGAAGCCGACCCGGTCGTCCTGCAGGATCGCCAGCTCGGCATTGTCGGTCTGCGCCAGACGGGGCGCACCGGTGTGGTCGATCACCGCGGTCACACCCGGGTGCGCGAGCGCGGCGGCGGGCTCCACCGCCGTCACCCGCCCCTTGGCCACCGTCGAGGTCACCAGCCACAGGCTGAGTGGCGCCTCGTGGCCCTCGAGCGCGTGCTCCACGGCGTACGTCGCACGGCCGGTCACCTTCTCGGTGCCGTCGACCCGGTCGAGCGAGGTGCCCATCGATCGCGGGGAGACGGTGCGGGTCTGCTGCTCGGTCATCGTGCTGCCTCCTCGGCCAGGCGCAGGAGCGTCATGGTGGTGGTGTTGCGCAGCATCGCCACCTTGTAGGCCGTGTCCTCGGTGACGGTGGCCGCGAGCAGCTCGTCGTCCACGGCCGCGCGCACGGTCTCCTCGTCCAGCACCGCGCCCGTAAGGGCCGCCTCGGCGCGACGGGCGCGCCAGGGCCGGTGCGCCACACCGCCCCACGCGAGACGTACCTCGCCCACCCGGTCGCCCTCGAGCCGGAGCGTCGCCGCCACCGACACGAGGGCGAAGGCGTAGGAGGCCCGGTCGCGGACCTTGACGTACGTCGACAGCTCGGCCGCGCGCCCCAGCGGCAGCTCGACAGCGACCACGAGGTCCTCGGGGGCGAGGGTGGTGTCGACGTCCGGCCGGTCCCCGGGCAGGCGGTGCAGGTCCTCGAACGCGAGGCGTCTCTCCCCCTCGCGTCCCACCACCACGACCACCGCGTCGACGGCGGCCAGGGCGACCGCCAGGTCCGAGGGATGGGTCGCCACGCACGACGCGCTGGCGCCGAGGATGGCGTTGTAGCGGCCGTAGCCCTCCAGTGCGGAGCAGCCGCTGCCCGGCTCGCGCTTGTTGCACGGCGTGGTGACGTCCTGGAAGTAGACGCAGCGGGTGCCCTGGAGCAGGTTGCCGGCGGTCGTGGCCTGGTTGCGGATCTGCCCGGAGGCCCCGGCGAGCAGGGCCCGTGCGACGACGGGGAACCGCGCCCGCACGACCCGGTGGGAGGCCAGGTCGCTGTTGCGGACGTTCGCGCCGATGCGGAGGACCCCGCCGGCCCCGCCGGACCCGTCGTCGCCCGGCCGCTCCTCGACCACGTCGAGCGGCAGCCCGCTGACGTCGACCAGCATCGGCGGCGAGGTCACGCCGAGCTTGAGGTGGTCGACCAGGTTGCTGCCGCCTGCCAGGAACCGCGCTCCCGGATGGCCCGACACCAGCTCGACGGCCTCCCGGGCGGACTCGGCTCGGCGGTAGTCCAGCTCGATCATCGGCCCGCCGCCTCGCGCACGGCGGCGAGGATGCCCGGGTAGGCACCGCAGCGACACAGGTTGCCGCTCATCCGCTCACGGATCTCGGCGTCGTCGAGCTCGACTGCGGCCTCCAGGTCCTGGCTGACGTGGCTCGGGTGGCCCTGCTGGGCCTCCTCCAGCATCCCGACCGCCGAGCAGACCTGCCCCGGGGTGCAGTAGCCGCACTGGTAGCCGTCGTGGGTGAGGAACGCCTGCTGCACCGGGTGCAACCCGTCTGCTGCGACACCGGCGGCGGTCACCACCTCGCTGCCGTCGTGCGCGACCGCGAGCGCCAGGCAGGTGAGGTGCCGGCGCCCGTCGAGCAGCACGGTGCAGCTGCCGCACTGGCCGTGGTCGCACCCCTTCTTCGGCGAGGTCACGCCGAGGCGCTCACGCATCGCGTCCAGCAGGGTGGTGCGGGTGTCCACTGACACCGTGTGCGGTGTGCCGTCCACGACGAGCGTGATGTCGGAGTCCATGGCGTGCCGTACCCCGATCCGCGTCGGTCATCCGACGACGCGAAGTCGGTCCCGGAACAGGAGCATCCGCTCCGCCTCCTACGAACCCACGGCGAAGACGTGGATGGGTCAGGCGACCAGGACCTGCACCCCGCGTTCGCGCAGCTGGGCCACCGCCGTGGCCGGTGCGGCGGCGTCGATGACGACGGTCCACGAGGGCTCCACCGGAAGCCATGCCGGGGCCGGCTGGTCGAGCTTCGACGCATCCGCGAGGAGCGCGACCTGGTCAGCGACCGCTGCGGCACGCTCCTTGATCCACGTCTCGTCGACCGTCGGCTCCCCCAGCCCTCGCACCGGGTCGACGGCATCTGCCCCCAGGAAGGCGACGTCGAAGTGGTACCGGTCCAGCGCGAGCGCCGACAAGGGGCCGATCACCCCGTGGCTGAGCGGCTGCACGCGGCCACCGACGACAATCACGTCGACGCCCTCGGCCCGCGACAGCAGCAGCGCGGCCTCGAGTCCACGGGTCACCACCGTCAGCGGGCCCCGATCGGCGAGCAGCTGCGCCAGCGCGAGGCACGTGGTCCCAGCATCGAGGAACACCGTCCCCCCGGCCGGCACGAGGTCGACCGCGGTCGCTGCGATGGCCGACTTCGCGGCGAGGTTGAGACGTTCGCTCTCGAGGAAGGACCGCTCGTGGAACACGTCGCGCGCCAGCGCCCCGCCGTAGGTCCGGGCGAGCCGGCCGCGGCGTTGCAGCGTAGCCAGGTCCCGGCGGACCGTCGAGGCTGAGACTCCGAGCCGCTCGGACAGCACCTCGACGCTGTCCACGCCCTCCCGGACGAGGGCGACCATCGCGTCGTGGCGGTCCTGCGTCGCGCGTCGGACGCGCGTGTCGCGGGCCACTGGTCTCCTCCCCCGGCACCTGGTGCTCAGGAGCCGTACGTCGTCCGGATGTTATCGACGTACGGCGCGTAGTCGACCGCCGCCAGGTAGGCGGAGAGCATCGTGCCGTGGCCCGCCTTGCCGGAGCCGGCGATGTCGAAGGCAGTGCCGTGGTCGACCGAGGTCCTCAGGATCGGCAGCCCCACCGTGACCGAGATCGTCCCGTCGAAGTCGAAGGTCTTCGCGGGGATGTGGCCCTGGTCGTGGAAGTGCGAGAGCACGCCGTCGTACCTGCCGACCAGCCCCTGGTGGAACACCGAGTCGGCGGGGACGGGTCCGGAGACCTCGATCCCGTTGGCCCGTGCGTCCTCGACCGCGGGCGCCAGGTGGACGATCTCCTCGTCGCCGAAGGCGCCGTTCTCACCGCCGTGCGGGTTGATCGCGGCGATGGCCAGGCGGGGCTCCTCGACGCCGAAGACCTTCAGCGCGGTGTGGGCCTTGACGATCGACTCCCCCACCGACTCCCGGGTGATCTGGTCGAGCGCCTGGCGCAGCGACACGTGGCGGGTGGTGAAGAAGATCCGCAGATGGTGCCCACCTGCGGCGTCGTTGCGCACCACGAACATGGTGTCCTGCTTCGTCACGCCGGTGAGCGCACCGAGCATCTCGGTGTGCCCGAGGTGCTCCGAGCCCGCCGCCCAGATGGCCTCCTTGTTGATGGGGCCGGTGACGATGCCGGCGACCTTGCGGTCCATCGCGGCCTGCGTCGCGACCTCGATGGACTTCACCGCGGCCAGCCCGGCGCGCTTGTCGACCACCCCCCACTCGGGCACGTCGTCGCCCAGCACGCCGGTGTCGTAGCAGTCGATGACGCCGTCGGCCGGCTCGACGTCGAAGTCGTCGACGACGCGCACCTCCACGTCGAGGCCCATGGCGCGGGCGCCGCGGCGCAGCGCGGCGGGGTCGCCCACGGCCACGCCGTGGTGGTCGCCGGCTCCGGCCTGGTCGACGAGGGTCTTCGCAGTGATCTCGGGGCCGATGCCCACGGGGTCCCCGAGGGTCAGGGCGAGTACGTGTCGGGTCATGTGGCTCTCCTCGTGTGTGACATCAGGGGTAGTGGTGCTGCGAGGTCAGCGGCGTTCGCGGGACTCGGCCGCGGTGACCTGTCGGCGGTGGGCCTCGACCTGGCTGCGGAGGTGGTCGAGGCAGGCGACGGTGGTGCCGGCGTCGCCGATGAGGCCGCCCTTGGTGACGACCTGGAGGCCGTCCCACGGCCCTCCGACCAGTGAGCCGGAGACCGCCAGCGGTTCCACCTCGTCGGAGACCTCGAGACCGTGCGACCCGAGCTCGGCGAGGAGGGCGGCGGTCACGTCTCCTCCGGTGCTGAAGACACCGTCGACGCGACGCGACTCCAGCGCGCGCCGGGCGGCACGGGCGAGGGCGAGCGGGATCTGCGTCGCCTCCTCCGCGGACGGCGACCACAGGTCAGACTCGTCGAGGACGGTGGCGAGCACGACGATGCCCCCGGCGCCCGCGCCGGCCAAGGCCTCCTCGAGCAGCTGGGTGGTGGCATCCACGTCGGGGACGGCGTGCTCGTGGAGCGTGCGGAACGCTCTGGCGCCGCGCTCGGCGACGAGCTGGCGGAGCTGCCGGCGGGTCAGCTCGGTGGCCGAGCCGGAGAGGACGAGCAGCGGAGCGCCGGGCACGTCGTCGGCCAGGCCCATCGCGCGGGCGAGCGCCACGGACGCCGGCCCGGGGTCGCTGGTCGTCCACACCGTGCCCGTGCCAGCGGTCGCCGCGACCGCTGCCGCCGCGACGCGGTCGAGGTGGTCGGTCGTCATCGCGTCGGCGACGACCACCTCCGCGCCCTCGTCGAGGTGGCGCCGGATCTTCTGCGCGAGCGCGTCGGGGTCGCCGGTGACGTCCTCGAGGTGTACGGCGGCCACGCGGAGGTCGGCCTGGTCGACGAGGAGCGTGACGACATTCGACGTGTGTACCGGGCTGCGGGCGTCGCGGGCCACCTCCGTGTCCTCGAGCCGGCGCCCGTCGAGCATCTGGATCGCGCCCACGGTCTGCCGGGCCGCTTCCGGGTGGGCCGGTGCGCAGAGCACGGCGACCGGCGCGCCGGTCAGCTCGCGGACGCGCTCGAGCACCTCGCGCGTGGTGGCCCCGACGTTGCCCCGAAGAGTGGTGTCGATGCGGTTGCAGACCAGCTGGGCGGGCCAGCCCGCGCGGACGACCCGGCCGACGCGCTGGCGTGCCTTGGCCGGATCGAGGTGTCGGCTGTCGGTGGTCGCCACCACGACGTCGAAGCGTGACACCATCTCGGCGACGACGTCGGCGCGCTCACCTGCGCTGGCGGTGGCGGCGCGGAAGCCGGCGCGGGCGAACCCGGCCGCGGCGGCGTTCGCCCCGGTCAGGTCGTCCGCGACGACGAGCACGCCGGCCATGTCAGAGGACCGCGCCGGCGATGAGCACCAGGGGCAGCGACCCGAGCCACACGGCGGTCGTGATGCCCGACCAGCCGCGCAGCGCCGCGGTTCCGTCGAGGCCGGTGAACCTCGTGACGACCCAGAAGTAGGAGTCGTTGAAGTAGCTGAACACCATCGACCCGGCACAGCAGGCAAGCGCGGCGGCGAGCGGGGACAGTCCGAGGCCCACGACCAGCGGGGCGCTCACCGAGGCAGCGGTGATCATCGCGACGGTGCCGGACCCCTGCGCGACACGCACCAGGCTGGCAATCAGGTAGGGCACGAGCACCCCGGGCAGACTCAGGTCGGCGATCGCCTCGGCGAGCGCGTCGCCCACGCCCGAGTCGCGGAGCACCTGGCCCAGGGCGCCGCCGGCTCCGGTGATCAGGATGATCAGACCGGCGGAGGCCGCGGCCTCCGCCATCCAGTTGTGGACCTGCTTGCGCGGCGTCCAGCGCGGCAGCAGGACATACACGGCGAGGATGATGCCGATGATCAGCGCGACGACGGGATTGCCGATGAAGGCCAGCACCTCGGCCCACTGCGACGGCGTGTACTCGTCCTCGGGGCCGAGCGCGCCCTGGCTGTTGCGGTCGATGGCAGCGGCGACCGTGTTGAGCACGATCAGGACCAGCGGCACGAGCAGCGGGAGGGCCGCCAGGCCGAATGAGATGGTGTGCGGCTTCCCACCGGCCGGCGGGTCACCGAGCTGGTGGACGGGGGGCTCGTCCGCGACGTCGTGGCCGTCGCCGCCACCGACGCCGGGACCGCCGATGGTCGCCGTCGCGGTGCCGCCGGTGCGGGTCGAGCCGGAGACCGAGGCCCGGCCGTAGACGGCGTCGCGGACGTCGTCGTTGAGCTCGGTCTCGAGCTTGGGGCCGATCCAAGCGGCGTAGAGCACCACGATGGGCAGCAGGACGATGGTGAAGACCAGGCCGGCGAGGATCAGCCCGCCGAGGTCGGCGCCGAGGATGCCCGCCACGCCCAGCGGCCCGGGGGTCGGCGGCACGAGGTGGTGCGTCAGCGTCATCCCGCAGCCCAGGGCCAGCGCAAGCGTGACGTAACGGCCGTTGAGCCGGCGGGCGATCGAGCGCGCGAGCGGGTTCATGATGACGTACCCCGAGTCGCAGAACACGGGGATCGACACCACGGCGCCGGTGCCCGCCATCGCCCAGTGCTCGCGGCCGCGGCCGAGAGCCTTGACGAACGTCTTGGCCAGCGCGTCGGCGGCTCCGGATACCTCGAGGATCTTGCCGATCGCGACGCCGAGCCCGATCACGATGCCGATCGAGGCCAGCGTGTTGCCGAAGCCCGTCGTCATCGAAGTGATCGTCTCGAGCGCCGGCGACCCGGCCACGAATCCGGTCACCAGGGCGGCGAGCAGCAGCGCCACGAACGCGTCGATGCGGGTGCGCAGGACCAGGAAGATGATCGTTCCGATGCCGAGCACCAGCGCGAGGAGCAGTTGCAGATCCATCGAAAAGCCTCCAGATGGCCGAGGGCCCGACGGTCGGGGCCTCGACCCATCGTGGACCGTGACGACCGCCATAAGCAAGAGTTGTGCGCAACTAAGTTGCGCAGATCGCGCATCTTGGCGGCCGGGCGCGCGGGTGACATCGCTGCCCGACGGCGCCCGGCGTCGCCGGCACAGCACCTCGGCGCGACGCTTGCGTGGGCACGAACGGTGCACAGCCGCTGCACGTGACATGCAGAACGGCCCGTGGTCTGCGTTACCGCAGGTCACGGGCCGTTCGGTGGTGCTCCCCCGGTTGGACTCGAACCAACAACCCTCCGATTAACAGTCGAATGCTCTGCCAATTGAGCTACAGGGGATCGCTTGTGCAGCGAGGCGAAACCTTAGCAAGCCCCGACACCGCGGGTGAAATCAGGGCAGGCCGACGTCGCGACGCGCCAGCTCGAGGGCCTCGCCGGCTGCCGCACGGACCTCCGGGTCGTCGGGGTCGACGCCCTCGTCGTACTCGTAGACCCACTGGACACCACCCGCACCTGAGGGTGCGCGGCGCGCGATCACCCGGAGGCCGCGCCGCCGGCCGAGCGCGACGTGGCGCTGCAGCACGACGCTGGCGGTGACCCGCTCGCGGACCAGCTCGAGCAGCCGCCCGGGGTCGGTCAGCGTGGCGGTGTGCACGGGTCGCTCCTCGCCCCAGCTGCCGACCTCGGAGAGCCGGAACGTGTCGGTGTCGCGGTCCCAGTTGGCCGCCTCGACCTGCTCCCAGGGCACCCGCCGGGTCTCGCCGTCGCGGACGACGTAGAACGCGTCACGGGTGCCGGCGAGGACGGTCCCGTCGGTCGCGGTGGTGGCGGCCAGCACCCGCTCCCCCGGTGCGACGGCGACGGACGGGGACGTGGCACGTCCGAACAGGGGGCTCACGACTGGCTGCTCCCCTGGCCGACAGAGCCCTCCTGGAGCTTGCGACGGTGCTGCTCGAGCATCACCAGCTCGCCGAACATCCGGTTGTAGTCGAGGGCCTGCTCGACCGGGTTGGTGCGCTGGAGGCGCGCCTTGACGTCGGCGATCCGGCGCGCGGTCGTGCGCTCCTGCAGCTTGTAGACGTAGGCCACGGCGAAGGTCGGGTTGGGGTCGGAGGTGCCGCGCACCGGCTCGACGCCGAGCTCGGTGACGGCGGCCACGACGGCGGGGTCGGTCGCGGCACCGCGCACCTTCGTCGACCAGGCCGGGTCCTTGGCACCGTCGGCGGGGCCGCCCGCCTCCGTGACGGCTGCCCAGACACCCTGGAACGTCGGGTGGGTGAAGTCGTCGGGCGTCACGTGGGTCGTCGTGCGGCCCACCCCGGCGGGGTGCTGGATGACGAGCTTGAGCAGCTCGCGCTCGATCAGGAAGCGGGGATCCGACAGGCTCGGCAGCTGCGGTCGGGGCGGCTCGGGCGCTGACTCCGGCTCGGCGGCCCGGGTCGTACGACGCTCGTCCGGGCGCGGTGCCGGCCGGCTGGCCGCGCGGCGCACCTCGCTGCGCACCTGGTCGACGTCGACGCCCACCATGTGCGCGAGCTCGCGGGAGAACGAGTCGACCTTGGTCTTGTCGCGGATGCTCGCCACCAGTCCGGCCGCGTCGCGCAGGGCGTCCACCCGGCCGTCGGCGCGGTCGAGGTCGTAGCGGGCGAGGATGTTGTCGAGGGCGAAGCGGTAGAGCGGCTGCCGCTTGGCGACCAGCTCCCGCACCGCCTCGTCGCCCTCCTGCAGCCGCAGGTCGCAGGGGTCCATGCCTTCAGGAGCGACCGCGACGTAGGTCTGCGAGGCGAAGACGTGGTCGCTGTCGAGCACCTTCATCGCCGCCTTCTGGCCGGCCGAGTCGCCGTCGAAGGTGAAGATCACCTCGCCACCGGTCGGGCCGTGGTCGCCCATGAAGCGCCGGAGCACCTTGGCGTGGTCCTGGCCGAACGCGGTGCCACAGGACGCGACGGCCGTCGTGACGCCGGCGAGGTGGCAGGCCATCACGTCGGTGTAGCCCTCGACGACGACGGCCTGCTGGCTGTCCTTCATCGCCGTGCGAGCGAGGTCGATCCCGTAGAGGACGTGGCTCTTCTTGTAGATCGCGGTCTCGGAGGTGTTGAGGTACTTCGCCTCGATCCGGTCGTCGTCGAAGATCCGGCGCGCGCCGAAGCCGATCGTGTCGCCGTTGGCCTCGCGGATCGGCCAGACCAGCCGTCCGCGGAACCGGTCGTAGTGGGAGCGGCCGAGGGCGACGAGGCCGGCAGCGACGCTCTCCTCGTCGGTGATCCGGCGCGCACGCAGGTGGCGGGTCAGGGCCTCGCCGTCGCGCGGGGCGAACCCGACGCCGAAGAGCTCGGCTGCCGACTGGTCGAACCCGCGCTGGCCGAGGAACTGTCGGGCCACCAGCGCGTCGGGGGTGGCGAGCTGCTCGGCGTAGTACTCCTGCGCGACCTTGTGCGCCTCGATCAGCCGCGCCCGGGCGGGGCCGCGGGGCCGCTGGGGCTCGTCGTCGCCGTCCTCGCGACGCAGCTGGACGCCGACCTTCTCGGCGAGCCGCTCGACGGTCTCGGTGAAGGTCAGGCCGTCGACCTTCATCAGGAACGAGATGACGTCACCGCCCTCGCCGCAGCCGAAGCAGTGGTAGAAGTTCCGCGACGGGTTGACGTTGAACGACGGGGTCTTCTCGTCGTGGAAGGGGCAGAGGCCCTTCAGCGTGCCGCCGCCGGCCCGCTTGAGCGTGACGTAGCCGGAGATGACGTCGTCGATCTGCGCCTTCTCGCGCACCTCGGCGATGTCGTCGTCGCGAATCCGGCCTGCCACGCCGGGGAGTCTACGGGCGTCCTCCCACGAGCACGGCGCAGTCTCCACAACGACTGCCGGCACCCCGGATCCTCACGCCCGGCCACCCCTTGGGGCGTACGTCGCTGGTGCCCCGTGGGTGCGTCTGGGAAGGTCGAAGCATGACCGCTCAGCACGGAGCGCCAGAGGGTCAGACCCAGGACCAGACCCTCGGAGCGCTCGTCCACCAGCTCACCCAGCAGGTCCCCGACCTCATCCGCTCGGAGATGCGCCTCGCCCAGGCCGAGGTCGCCCAGAAGGGCAAGCGCGCAGGCGTCGGGATCGGCATGTTCAGCGTCGCCGGCCTCCTCGCGTTCTTCGCGTTCGGGTCGATCGTCGCGACCGCGATCCTCGCCCTCTCGCTCGTCGTCGACGCCTGGCTGGCCGCCCTCATCGTGGCGCTCGTCCTGCTCGCCGGTGCGGCCGTGGCCGGGATGGTCGGCAAGAACAAGGTCGCCGAGGCGGGACCCCCCGCCCCGGAGAAGGCGATCCAGGGGTTGAAGGAGGACATCGCGACCGTGAAGGGAGACCGCCATGAGTGACCAGACGCCGGAGAGGACGCCCGAGCAGCTCGAGGCCGAGATCGCGCTCCAGCGCGAGCAGCTGGCCGGGACCGTCGACCAGCTCGCCGCCAAGCTCGACGTGAAGTCGCAGGCGCAGCAGCGGGTGGCCTCGCTGAAGGACGCCGCCACGACCGACACCGGCAAGCCCCGCACCGAGGTGCTCGCGGCCGCCGGCTCGCTCGTGGCGATGGCCGTGGTGCTGCTGCTGTGGCGACGCCGCGGCGACCGCTGAGCACCACCCCAGATCTCAACAGAAGCAACCAGGGAAGGGAGACCCCATGAAGAAGCTCATGCTGCTCGTCGCCGGAGGTGTCGGCTACGTGCTCGGCGCCCGTGCCGGCCGGGAGCGCTACGAACAGATCAAGAAGGCGGCCACCCGCGTCAAGGAGGACCCCCGGGTCCAGGAGAAGGCGCACCAGGCTGCCGACCTCGCCAAGGACAAGGCCCCCGTGGTGAAGGACAAGGTCGCCTCGGCGGCCAGCACGGCTGCCGACAAGGTGACGCCGTCGGGCGGCGGCAGCGGCGAGCACCGCTCCGACCTCGAGGAGCAGCTGCACCCCGACAGCACCGCGCGGCAGGACGACCCCTACCCCAAGGGCGACCTGCCGTAGGTCGTCGGACGCACGCCTGAGCAGGGGCCCGGCCTTCGGGCCGGGCCCCTGCTCACGTGAGCGCGGCGTGACGCGTGACGGCGCTGGCGTCGGTCAGCGACGCGACCTGGTCCACGACGACGCGTCGCCGGGCGGCGTCGTCGCCGGCCCGCTCCCAGTCCTCGACGAAGACCGGGTCGAGGGCGTCGACCCCGCGCGCCCACAGCGCCTCGACGAGCTCGGCGACGAGCTGGCGCTGTCGCTGCATCAGCGCGACCCGGTCGTCGGCCTGCATGACGTAGTGGGCGGCGATCCCCTTGAGGACCCCGATCTCCACCTCCGTGGCCTCGGGGACCACCAGGTCGGCGCGGTGCCGCACCGGCGGCTCCCCCGCCGTCGCGGCGAAGGTCGCCTGCTGCACGCTGCCGCAGAAGCGGCCGATGAGGTCGCTGGTGAGGTTCTTGATCGCGGCGAGGCTGCGCCTGCTGCCGTCGTACGACGACCGCGGCCAGCTGCCCACCGCCCGCAGGTCGGCCAGGGCCACGTCGAGGGCGGCGTCGTCGATCCCGGGCAGGTACCAGGAGCGGACGGTCTCCCAGAGCGCGTCCCGGTCGAGCCGGGTGAGGTCGAGGCGACCGGCCACGATGCCGTCCTCGACGTCGTGCACCGAGTAGGCGACGTCGTCGGCGAGGTCCATCACCTGGGCCTCCAGGCAACGCCGGCGGCCCTCGACGCCCGACCGCAGCCAGTCGAAGACGGGGCGGTCGTCGTCGTAGACGCCGAACTTCACCACGACCCGCGGCGTGCCGTCGGCGTGGACCCCGTGGGGACCGGACGCCTCCGCGCGCGACCAGGGGTACTTCGTGCAGGCGTCGAGGGTCGCGCGGGTCAGGTTGAGCCCGACCGAGCGACCGTCGGCGTCGAAGGTCTTCGACTCCAGCCGCGTGAGCAGGCGCAGGGTCTGCGCGTTGCCCTCGAACCCGCCGCAGTCGGCACTGAGCTCGGCCAGCACCCGCTCGCCGTTGTGGCCGAACGGCGGGTGGCCGAGGTCGTGCGCGAGCGCCGCGGTCTCCGCGATGTCGGGGTGCGTCCCGATGGCCCGGGCCAGGTCGCGGGCGACCTGCGCCACCTCGAGGCTGTGCGTGAGGCGGTTGCGGACGAAGTCGTCGGTCTGCGGTCCGACGACCTGCGTCTTGGCCGCGAGCCGGCGCGACGCCGCCGCGTGGACGACGCGTGCGCGGTCGCGCTCGAACGCGAGGCGCACCGGCGCCTCCACCCGCTTGGGCGGCTCGGCGACGATGCGCTCGCGCGCCGAGTCGTCGTACGGGTCCTCGATGCTCATGGGCCGGTCAGCCTAGCGAGCGCCTCGGACGCCGACGACGTCCCGGGCTCAGTAGACCGTGACGTGCACGTGGTCGTAGTGGTTGGCGGTCGTCGACCCGCGGTCGGACATCCCGCGCCAGCCCTCACCGGAGCGCTCCACGGACCAGATGTTCTGCGAGTAGATGATGTACTCGATGCCCAGCGAGGCGTAGTTGGCCCGCAGGAAGTTGGCGATGGCCCAGCCGGTCTCGCCGCTCACCATGATGTCGATGGCACGACCCTGGCCGTGCTCGCCGTCACCGCGCCACGTGCCGTAGCTGGTCACGGAGGGCCAGTTGGCGCACACCACGTCGTGGATGTCGTAGAGCGCCGCGTGTCCGGCGTCGATGGACGAGCCGTTGGAGCAGACGCCGCCCAGGCTCGGGCCGGCGGGCTCCTTGGGCTCGGGCTTCGGCTTCTCGGCGCTGAGGTAGTCGGAGGTGACCCAGCGCGACTGGCCGTCGATGACGACCTGGGTGCGGCCGGCCTGCTCGCGGCCGGTCACGGACACCTGCTTGAGGGCGCCGATGACGCCCAGCTTGTCGGACGCCTCGGAGGGGCCGTCCCAGAGGTTGAGGACGTCGGTGGTCCACACGGCGTCGTCGACCTTCTCGGCCAGCTGGCGGGCCTTCCTGTTCACGCTACGGTCCTCGCGTGCCGCGGCGATCTTCGTGCGCGCGGCGGCCTCCGCCTTCGCGGCGGTGCGGATCTGCGAGCGGGACACGGTGGTCGTCTCGCTACGCCGACGGAGCGCCGAGTCGTCGACGGTGTCGCCGGACGATCCGGCTGCCGGCTGGGAGCTGCCGGACGAGGCGAGCAGGTTGTCGTTGGTCGCCGGCTCTGCAGCGAGGACGCCCATGGTCACCGCGGACAGCGTCGCCACGACGGCGAGCGGTGCGGAGACGAGGACGGAACGGGGGATCCGAGACGGACGGGGGGTGGTAGCAGGGGCTTCCCGCTTGTGGCGATGCTGAGCCACAGCGCTGATCCTTTGCACTTGCTGACGGGGGACGTTGCGCCGATCCACGAGCCCGGAAACGGGGGAAGAACTCATGCCCACGTCGACGCGATCATCGAGTGAAGCACAGGAAACTCGGCCTGTCCCAATCTTCCCCGGTAAATTCCAGCGTGTTCCGGCTCACCCGTGACGGGATCCGTGCCGCACGCGCCGGGGAGCGCCGGATCAGCCCCCGGTGGTCTCGTCGACGTCCTCGCGCAGGTGCGCGCCGCGCCCGTCGGTGTCGTCCAGCCACCCGTCGGGGAGCACGACCTTCTTCCGCGGCGCCCCCTGTCGTCCGCGTGGCGTGCCGAGCTCGCGCTCGGGGAACGGCGCGGCATCGTCGAGCCCGGCGAGCAGCGCGTCGAGCGAGGCGAGGGAGTCGACGAGGGCCAGCTGGTGGCGCAGCTCACCGCCGGCGGGGAAGCCCTTGAGGTACCAGGCGATGTGCTTGCGGAACTCCTTGCAGCCGCGCTCCTCCCCCATGTGCTCGGACAGCAGCTCGGCGTGGCGGCGCATCATCGCCTTGACCTCGCCCAGCATCGGGAGGGTGGCGACGTCCTCGCCGTGGAAGGCGGCGGCCAGGTCGCGGAACAGCCAGGGGCGCCCGAGGCAGCCGCGGCCGACGACGACGCCCGCGGCGCCGGTCTGCTCGACCATCCGGACGGCGTCGGCGGCCTCCCAGATGTCGCCGTTGCCGAGGACGGGGAGGTCGACGTGGTCGACGAGGGCGGCGATCGCGTCCCAGTCGGCCTCGCCGGAGTAGGCCTGCTGCACCGTGCGCCCGTGCAGGGCGATCGCGGCGACGCCGCTCTCCTGGGCGATGCGACCTGCGTCGAGGTAGGTCAGGTGGTCGTCGTCGAGGCCCTTGCGGGTCTTCATCGTCACCGGGACGTCGTACGGCGTCGCCGCGGCGACCGCGTGCTCGAGGATCTCGGCGAGGAGGCCGCGCTTCCACGGCAGCGCTCCCCCGCCGCCCTTGCGGGTCACCTTGGGCACGGGGCAGCCGAAGTTGAGGTCGACGTGCGCGACGCCGTGGTCGGCGCAGAGGATCTCCACGGCCTTGCCGATGTAGACCGGGTCGGTGCCGTAGAGCTGCACCGAGCGCACCGTCTCGAGGTCGTCGAAGGTGAGCATCTTCCTCGTGACCTCGTCGCCCTCGACGAGGCCGCGGCTGGTGATCATCTCCGAGACGTAGAGCCCGGCGCCCTGCTCGGCGCAGAGGCGGCGGTAGGCGGCGTTGGTGATGCCGGCCATCGGCGCGAGCACGACGGGGGTCTCGACGCGCAGCGAGCCCAGGCGCAGGTCGGCGGGCAGAGTGGGCACGGAGCCATTGTCGGACGGGAGCGGCGGACCGCCCAAATGCCGAACGGCGGTGGGGTGCTCGCCCCCGGGGGCGCGGATCACCACATGAAACGCTCGAACGGCGCCGAGATGTCGCTGCCGACGTCAGAGGCCCGCTCGCAGTCGCGTCCCCCGACGGGACAGCGCACGAGCACCGCTCCGCGCGCCGTGGTCAGCTGGAAGACAAAGCTCGCATCGTCCTCGAAGCGCGCCGTCTGCTCGTGGTCGTTGATGATCGACCAGTTGTCCACGGTGATCCTCGGCCCGAACGCGATGTGGTCGAGCAGCGTGCCGTCGGTCATGGACCGGACGTCGAGGATGGCGCGGCTCCTGAAGCCGGAGCGGGTGATCCGCAGGCCGATCGCCGTCGACCCGTCGGGCGAGACGTCGAGCGGCTGGAACGGGGCCGACCACGCCGGGACGGTCGGCGCGGAGATCGGGGTGGGGCCGAAGTCGCGGCCGGTGGTGCGGACGAACATCAGGTCGCGCCGGAGGTCGGCGTGGACCGCGGAGGTCGCGACCCGGGTGAAGCGCTCGTCGCCGGACCAGTCGGCGACCCGGAGCCGGCCGAACTCGTTGTCGTACCAGGTGAGGACGTGGCCCGCGTCGGCGTCGAAGGGCTGGACGAACGCGCCGCTGTAGGTGGTGCCGTCCAGCCGGCCCGTCGCGGTCGCGCGCAGCTGCGTCGCGCTCCCCCCGCGGTCGTAGGTGGTGGTCATCAGCTGTGCGCCGTCGCGGGAGAGCCGGAAGCCGACGTAGGAGTCGGCGTAGTAGGCCGTCCGCGAGCGCGGCACCCGGACCGGCGGGGCGCCGCGGCGCACGAGGTCGACCGTGGCCACGCCGGGACCGCCGGAGGGGTCGGCGCGCCACGTCGCCACGGCCCACGCGGTGCCGACGGCACCCAGGAGCGCGATCCGCTGGCGGCCGTGCGGGATGCCGACGCGGACGGTGGTGCCGTCCGCGGCGTGGATGACGCCGTCCTGGAGGTGGTCGACCGCGGCGTCCGGGCCGCGGTCGAGCTTCCGCGGGTCGATCGTCCGCGGTCCCGACGCCCGCTCACGGGTGCGGTCCTGGATCGGGGCGGGGTCGGCCACCGCCACCGGTCCGGTCGAGGTGACCACCGCGGACAGCAGCACCCCGAGCGCCGACAGGGTCAGGAACGTGGCGGCACGACGACGCATGGCGATCCCCCGATCGTGGACCCTCCGGGTCCGGACCGTCCCAGCGTGCCACCGGCGCCCACAGGGCGCCAGAGCCCGGAGTCGACGAGGGTCAGCAGCCGACGAGGCGCTCCGCGAACCAGCGGGTGATGCCGTCGAGGCTGACCCGCTCCTGGACCATCGTGTCGCGCTCGCGGATGGTGACCGCATCGTCGTCGAGGGTCTCGAAGTCGACCGTCACGCAGAACGGCGTGCCGATCTCGTCCTGGCGGCGGTAGCGGCGGCCGATGGCACCGGAGTCGTCGAAGTCGACGTTCCAGTTCTCGCGCAGCTCGGCGGCCAGCGCCTTGGCCTTCGGCGAGAGGTCGGCGTTGCGGCTCAGCGGCAGGACCGCGACCTTGACCGGCGCCAGGCGCGGGTCGAGCTTGAGCACGACGCGCTTGTCGACGCCGCCCTTGGTGTTGGGGGCCTCGTCCTCGGTGTAGGCGTCGATGAGGAACGCCATCAGCGAGCGGGTCAGGCCGGCGGCCGGCTCGATGACGTAGGGCAGGTAGCGCTCGTCGGCGGCCTGGTCGTAGTAGGACAGGTCCTTGCCGGAGTACTCGCTGTGCTGCTTGAGGTCGAAGTCGGTGCGGTTGGCGATGCCCTCGAGCTCCTCGAAGTCACGACCGGAGAAACCGAAGCGGTACTCGATGTCGGTCGTGCCCTTGGAGTAGTGCGACAGCTTCTCCTGCGGGTGCTCGTAGTGGCGCAGGTTGTCGGGGTTGATGCCGAGGTCGACGTACCACTTGGTGCGCTGCTCGATCCAGTAGCGGAACCACTCGTCGTCCTCGCCGGGCTTGACGAAGAACTCCATCTCCATCTGCTCGAACTCGCGCGTGCGGAAGATGAAGTTGCCGGGCGTGATCTCGTTGCGGAAGCTCTTGCCCATCTGGGCGATGCCGAAGGGCGGCTTCTGGCGGCTCGAGGTCACCACGTTGGCGAAGTTGAGGAAGATGCCCTGCGCGGTCTCGGGCCGCAGGTAGTGCAGGCCGGACTCGTCCTCGATCACGCCGAGGTAGGTCTTGAGCATCATGTTGAAGTTGCGCGGCGCGGTCCACGCGTTGCGGGTGCCGCAGTTGGGGCAGGCCACCGACTCGTTGATGTCGACGGTGTCGGGGTCCTCGATGCCCTTCTTGGCCGCGTGGTCCTCCTGGAGGTGGTCCTCGCGGAAGCGCTTGTGGCACGACTGGCACTCGACGAGCGGGTCGCTGAAGGTGCTCAGGTGGCCGGAGGCCTCCCAGGTGCGGGTGGGCAGGATGACGCTCGAGTCGAGGCCGACGACGTCGTCGCGCCGCGTCACCATGAACTTCCACCACTGGCGCTTGATGTTCTCCTTGAGCTCCACCCCGAGCGGGCCGTAGTCCCAGGCCGACTTCGTACCGCCGTAGATCTCACCGCAGGGGTAGACGAAACCTCGGCGCTTGGCGAGGGAGACGACGTTGTCCAGGGCGGTGGGGGCGGGCTTGGCCACGGTGCGGGTCCTCAGGTGTGGGCAGGTCGGGCCGGCTGGCTGCCGGCTCGGAGAAGCGAGCGGTCAGCCTATCGACCCTTCGTGACGGGCTCGTCCCTCGCCCTCCTCAGGACGGCGCCGGGGAATCGATTCGTTGAGGTCGGTCCCCTCCTCGACCACCTCGTAGGCGCTGGGCTCGTCGAGCGCATGGACCATCAGCGGCTGGATGTGCATCTTGCCCTCGTACGACCCCAGCGCGCGCCGGTAGGAACCGACGTTCTCCCAGCGCGTGGTCAGCACCCACAGGGACGGGTCGTCGACGTTACGGCCGACGTCGCCACCGACCCACCCGGGCTTGGCGGCCAGGATGGCGAGGGCCTGCAGCAGTCCGCGGCGCAGGCCCTCCCCTGCCGCTGCGTCGGACTCGGGGGCGCGGAGACGGGTCACGACGAGCACGGGCTCACCCTACGGCCGGAGCGGGCCGACCGGTTTGACAACGGTTCTCAATCAGGGTGAGAATCGTTCTCATGTTGTCCGCCACCCGACCGATCGCCCTCGCCACCGCCCTCGCCTCGGCCGCTCTCCTTGCCGGCTGCGGCGGGTCCGACGACAGCGCCGGGAATGGTCGCTCGGCCGTCGCCGCGTTCTACCCGCTGGCCTGGGTGACCGGTCAGGTGGCGGGCGACGAGTGGGAGGTCACCAACCTCACCGGGCCGGGCACCGAGCCGCACGACCTGTCCCTCGACATCAAGCAGACGGCGACCATCGCGGAGGCCGACCTGATCGTGCTCCAGCACGACTTCCAGCCCGCCGTCGACGAGACGGTCGACGCCAACGCGCCCGACGCGGAGATCGTGGACGCGGCCGACGTGGTCGAGCTGATGCCCGCCTCCGAGCACGAGCACGAGCACGACGAGGCCGGCCACGACCACGGCAACCTCGACCCCCACTTCTGGCAGGACCCGCTCCTGATGGCCGACCTCGGCGACGCGGTGGCCGACCGGCTGGCCGGGCTCGACCCCGACAGCGCAGCGACGTACGAGGACAACGCGGCCCGGCTGCGCACCGAGCTGGAGGCCCTGGACCAGGAGTACGTCGACGGCCTGGCGCAGTGCGAGCGCACGACGACCGTCGTCAGCCACGAGGCGTTCTCCTACCTCGCCCGCTACGGGCTGCAGTTCGAGGCGATCGCCGGCTTGTCCCCCGACGCCGAGCCGACCCCGGCCGACCTGGCCCGGCTCCAGCAGCTGATCACCGAGGACGGCATCACCACCGTCTTCTCCGAGCGCCTCGCCAGCAGCAAGATGGCCGACTCCCTCGCCGGCGACCTGGGCCTCGAGACCGCGGTGCTCGACCCGGTCGAGGGCCTCTCGGACGAGACGGCCGACGACGACTACCTTTCCCTCATGGGCCAGAACCTCGACGCGCTCCGGAAGGCCAACGGATGCCAGTGAGCGCCGGAGCGCCTCCGGTCGAGGTCCGCGACGGGTCGGTCGCGATCGGCGGCCGCCCGATCCTGCGCGGGATCGACCTGACCGTCCGGTCCGGTGAGTTCCTCGCGCTGATGGGCGCCAACGGCTCCGGCAAGTCGACCCTCGTGCGCGCGATCACCGGCCTGCTGCCGGTGACGGGTGGCGGCATCTCCCTCTTCGGCACGCCCTACGCCGACTTCCGCGACTGGAGGCGCGTCGGCTTCGTGCCGCAGCGCGCCTCTGCGGCCAGCGGCGTGCCCGCGACCGTCTGGGAGGTCGTCGCGTCGGGACGCATCACCCGGCGGCGCCCGTTCCTCCCGCTCTCCCGCGAGGACCGGCGGGCGATCGCCGACGCCATCGACGTCGTCGGGCTGTCGGACCGCACGGGCCTCGGCGTGTCCCAGCTGAGCGGCGGGCAGCAGCAGCGCGTCCTGATCGCTCGCGCGCTGGCCGGGGAGCCCGACCTGCTGGTGCTCGACGAGCCCACCGCCGGCGTCGACCTCGGCAACCAGCGCGCCCTCGCCGACGCGCTCGCCACCTTCAAGGCCGGCGGCGCCACCATCGTGCTGGTCGCCCACGAGCTCGGCCCGATGGCCCCGCTGATCGACCGCGCGGTCGTGATGCGCGACGGCCGGATCGCCTACGACGGGCCGGCGCTCGACGAGGAGGACGCCCACGGGCACCACCACCCGCTCGCCGCGACGCACGACCACGTCCCGCACGTCGGGTCGCCGCTCGACGAGCTGGGGGGCGGACGATGAGCGACTTCGTCGACCTCTTCTCGCTGCCCTTCATGCAGCGTGCGCTCCTCGCAGCGCTGCTGACCGGCCTGGCCGCACCCGCGATCGGCACCTTCCTCGTGCAGCGCCGCCTCGCCCTGCTGGGTGACGGGATCGGCCACGTCGCCGTCACCGGTGTCGCGATCGGCCTGCTCACCAACACCTCGCCGACGTGGACGGCCGTCGTCGTCGCGGTCCTCGGCGCCGTCCTGATCGAGGTCATCCGCGAACGCGGCCACACCAACGGCGACGTCGCGCTGGCCCTCCTGTTCTACGGCGGCCTGGCCGGTGGCGTGCTGATCACCGGACTCGCCGGACAGGGTGCGGCGCAGGCTCCAGGAGTACCTCTTCGGGTCGCTCACCAGCATCACCGCCGGCGACGTGTGGTTCACGTTCGGCCTGACCGTGGTGCTGCTCGTGACCACCCTCGGCCTGCTCCCGCAGCTCTTCGCCGTCTCCAGCGACCCCGACTTCGCCCGGGTCGCCGGCCTGCGGGTGCGCCTCTACAACCTGCTGATCGCCGTGCTCGCCGCCGTGACCGTCACCGTCGCGATGCGCACGGTCGGCCTGCTGCTCGTGTCCGCGTTGATGGTGGTGCCGGTCGCGACCGCCCAGCAGCTCGCCCGCTCGTTCCGTACGACGATCGCGGGCGCGATGGTCGTCGGCGTCCTGGCCGCCCTCGGCGGGCTGGTGCTCAGCGCGGCCCTGTCGTTCAAGGCCACCGTGGCCCCGGGCCCGACGATCGTGCTGCTCGCCCTCGCGATGTTCGCCTCCACCTGGCCCATCGGCGTGTGGCTGCGCAGGCGCCGCCGGATGCTGTCGCCGTTCGCGAGCGTCGAGGTGGCCACGCACACCGTCACCGACGAGCACCCCCACGAGCACGGCACGGACTGCGGCCACCCGGCGGTGCCGCACGCGGACCACGTCGACTACGTCCACGACGGCCACCGGCACGCCGTCCACGGAGAGCACTATGACGAGCACTGACCCGACCCCGCGGCCCGCGGTCCGGCCGACCCGCCAGCGGCGCGCGGTCGCCGCCGCGCTGGCCGGCTTCGACGACTTCCGCAGCGCGCAGGAGATCCACGACCTCATCTCGCAGCAGGGCGAGTCCGTCGGGCTCGCGACCGTCTACCGCACGCTGGCGACGCTCGCCGACGCCGGCGAGGTCGACATGCTGCGCAACGAGGACGGCGAGGCCATCTGGCGCAGCTGCTCCGACACGCACCACCACCACCTCGTGTGCCGCACCTGCGGGGCGACGGTGGAGGTCGAGGGACCTGCCGTCGAGCGGTGGACGAGCGCGATCGCGACCGAGCACGGCTACGCCGACATCAGCCACACGCTGGAGATCTTCGGGACCTGCCCGGCCTGCCGCTAGGGCTGGCCGGGGGTCTGGTCGGGGGTCTGGTTGGGGAGGGCGCCGCCGTAGCGGCGGTCGCGACTGGCGTACGTCTCGACGGCCGACCACAGGTGCCGCCGGTCGACGTCGGGCCAGAGCACGTCGGTGAAGACCATCTCGCTGTAGGCCGCCTGCCACAGCATGTAGTTGGACAGCCGCTGCTCCCCCGACGTGCGCCAGACCAGGTCGGCGTCCGGCAGCTCGGGGACGTAGAGGTGGCGGGCGAAGGTCTTCTCGTCGATCTTGTCCGGGTTGAGCCGGCCGGCAGCGACCTCACGGCCGATGGCGCGGGCGGCGTCGGCGAGCTCGGCGCGGCCGCCGTAGTTGACGCACATCGTGAGGGTGAGGACGTCGTTGTCCTTCGTCATCTCCTCGGCGACCTGGAGCTCCTTGATGACCGAGCGCCACAGCCGGGGAGCGCGACCGGCCCAGCGCACCCGTACGCCGAGGTCGTGCATCTCGTCGCGGCGGCGGCGGATCACGTCGCGGTTGAAGCCCATCAGGAAGCGCACCTCGTCGGGCGAGCGCGACCAGTTCTCGGTGGAGAACGCGTAGGCCGAGATGGCCTTCACGCCGATCTCGATCGCACCCTCGACGACGTCGAAGAGCGTGTGCTCGCCCTGCTCGTGCCCCTTCGTGCGGGGCAGCCCCCGCTCCTTCGCCCACCGGCCGTTGCCGTCCATGATGATCGCGACGTGCCCGGGCACGAGGTCGCGCGGGACCGGCGGCGGCGTCGCGCCGCTCGGGTGCGGGGTCGGCGGCTTCACCTGTCGCTTCACGGTGGACAGCCTAGGTGCCGCAGACCGGGGACGTTCGTCGTGACATGGCGAGCACGATCCTCCCCACTCTTCATTCCGCCGGTAGCCGATCGCAACCGACGCGCCCGGCGCCGGCCGCTCCCAGCGCGGTTCGCCGTCAGCGCTCGACGTACGCCATGGAGCGCAGGCCGCGCTCGAGGTGCCAGGCGAGGTAGGCCGAGACGAGGTTGCTGGCCTCGCGCAGGTGGCGCGGGTCGGCAGCGTGGACGACGGGCCAGTCGCCGACGAGGAGGGCGCCGAGCAGGAGGACGGTCTCCCCGGCGGGGGTGGCCGACCCCGGCAGCTTGTCGGAGGCGCACAGGACGCCGCCGGCCGACGGGTTGAAGAAGCGGTGCGGACCCTCGACCCCGCACTGCACGCAGTGGTCGAACGACGGCGCGTAGCCCGCGACGGCCAGCGAGCGCAGCAGGTAGGAGTCGAGGACCTGCTTGGCGGGGTGCTCGGCACCGGACATCGCCCGCAGGCCGCCGACGAGCAGCAGGAACTGCTGGACCGCGGGCTCCTTCTCCTCGGTGACCAGGCGCTCGGCGGTCTCCAGCATCACCGTGCCGGCGGTGTAGCGGTCGTAGTCGAGCCCCAGCCGCGCGTGGAACGGGTCGAGCGTCTCGGCCTGCGTGATCACGTCGAGGCTGCGCCCCTCCGCGAGCTGGAGGTCGACGTGGTTGAACGGCTCGAGGCGCGAGCCCCAGCGCGACGTCGTGCGCCGCACGCCCTTCGCGACCGCGCGCACGCGCCCGTGCTGACGGGTCAGCAGGGTGATGATGCGGTCGGCCTCGCCCAGCTTGTGGGTGCGGAGCACGACGGCCTCGTCGCGGTACAGGGGCACGCCACCATTCTCCCCCACTGGGCCCGCCCGGGCTCGTACGGGCGGGGTGCGGCGTCAGCGTTTCCGGGTGCGGGTCTTCGCAGTGGCCTTCGCTGTGGCCTTCGTCGTCGCGGGGTGCTCCTGCCAGCACTCGAGGGCGAAGTCGGCGGCGGCGGTGGTGAGCCGCTCGGGGCGGAAGCGCCACTCGAGGATCGAGGTGGCCCGCTCGAGGCGGACGTTGGGCAGCTCGGCGGCCAGCATGTCGGCGTCGACGAAGGGGTGGATCGGGTCGATCGGGTGGCCGACCAGGAAGACCGGCGCCTGGATGCGACGACGCTGGCTGCGCGACGGCGCGAGCCGGCCGAAGATCACCCCGTGCAGCACCGACGCGATCGACTCGGCGCGGTGATCGACGGTGTCGAGCCCGATCCCGACCCAGAACGGGACGATCCCGCGGGGCACGGACCGCGAGAGCCGCTGCAACGTGTTGGCGGTGACCGGGACGTAGCGCGCGGCGAGCATGATCGGGACGAACGCCAGGATGCCGGCGACCAGCGCGTTGTTGAGCACCGGCATCTCGACGATCAGGCCCTTGACCCGCTCGGGCGCGATGACCGCCACCTCCAGGGAGACATTGGCGCCCAGCGACGTGCCGCCGATCACGGCCTGCTCCGCCCCGAGGTGGTCGAGCAGCGCGACGACCTGCTCGCCGAACGACGTCATCGAGTAGACCAGCGGGTCGGCCGGCTGGTCCGAGCGCCCGTGCCCCAGGAGGTCGAGGGTCACCACGTGCAGGCCCTGCGCGGCCATCGCCCGGGCGAGCGGCTGCTGCATCCGGCGCGGCATCAGCAGGCCGTGCAGCAGCACGACCCAGTCGTCGCCCGAGCCGTACTCGGTGAACTCCAGCCGGTCGCGCCCACCGTCGGACTCGACGAAGAACTGTCCGATCCGCTCGCTGACCAACATGGACCGAATGTAGCGCCGCGGGCGCTCAGGCGCGGTTGACCGCGCTGGTGACCGCCTTCAGCGAGGCGGTGACGATGTTGGCGTCGAGCCCGACGCCCCACAGCACCTTCTCGCCGACGGCACACTCGACGTACGCCGCTGCGATGGCGTCGCCGCCGGACGACAGCGCGTGCTCGTGGTAGTCGAGGACCCGGACGTCGCCGCGGGCGGCGTAGGCGGGGTTGCCCGCCGCCTGCTCGGCCTCGACGAGGTCGTTGAGCGCGTTGGTGAAGGCGTTGATCGGGCCGTTGCCGGCGCCGGTCAGCTCTCGATGCACGCCGTCGACGTAGACCCCGACGGTGAGCTGGTCCTTCTCCCCCGCCGCGCTGGAGGTGTGGACCGAGTTGAGCTTGAGCGGCGTCTCGCGGTCGAGGTACTCCGCGCGGAAGACCGCCCAGATCTCCTCGGGCGTGATCTCCCCGCCCTCGGTGTCGGTGCGCTGCTGGACGACGCGGCTGAACTCGATCTGCGCGCGACGCGGCAGGTCGAGCTTGTGCTCGGACTTGAGGACGTAGGCGACGCCGCCCTTGCCGGACTGGCTGTTGACGCGGATGACCGCCTCGTAGGTGCGGCCGACGTCCTTGGGGTCGATCGGCAGGTACGGCGCCTCCCAGGGCAGCTCGCCGACGTCGACGCCCAGCGCGGTGGCCTTCTTGTCGAGGTCCTCCAGGCCCTTCTTGATGGCGTCCTGGTGGGAGCCGGAGAAGGCGGTGTAGACGAGGTCGCCCGCGTACGGGTGGCGCGGGTGGACCGGCAGGTTGGTGCAGTACTCGACGGTGCGGCGGACCTCGTCGATGTCGCCGAGGTCGACCTTCGGGTCGATGCCCTGGCTGAAGAGGTTCATCGCCAGGGTCACCAGGTCGACGTTGCCGGTGCGCTCGCCGTGGCCGAACAGGCAGCCCTCCACGCGGTCCGCGCCGGCCATCAGGCCCAGCTCCGTGGCGGCGACCGCGGTGCCGCGGTCGTTGTGCGGGTGCAGGCTGATCGCCGAGTGCTCGCGACGGGTCAGGCCGCGACCGAAGTACTCGATCTGGTCGGCGTACGTGTTCGGCGTCGACATCTCGACCGTGGCGGGCAGGTTGAGGATGATCTCGCGACCGGGCTCGGGCTGCCACACGTCGGAGACCGCCTCGCACACGCTCAGCGCGAAGTCGGTGTCGGACTGGGTGAAGATCTCCGGGCTGTACTGGTAGCCGAAGTCCTCGCTGCCGACGAGGCCGCCGAGCCGCTCCTCGGCGTACTTCATGACCATCTCGGTGCCGCGGACCGCGATGTTGCGGCACTCGTCGGGGGTCACGTTGAAGACCACGCGCTGGAACAGCGGCGCCGTGGCGTTGTAGAGGTGCACGGTCGCGCGCGGGGCGCCGACCAGCGAGTCGACGGTGCGCTCGATCAGGTCCTCACGGGCCTGGGTCAGCACGGAGATCTGTACGTCGTCGGGGATGCGGTCCTCGTCGATGAGCTTGCGCACGAAGTCGAAGTCGGTCTGGCTGGCGCTGGGGAAGCCGACCTCGATCTCCTTGTAGCCCAGCGACACCAGCAGCTCGAACATCGTCAGCTTGCGGGCGGGGGTCATCGGGTCGATGAGCGCCTGGTTGCCGTCGCGCAGGTCGGTCGAGAGCCAGCGCGGCGCCTTCTCGACCTTCCGCGTCGGCCAGGTGCGGTCGGGTACGTCGACCGGGCACGAAGGGCGTGTAGCGGGCGAACGGCATCGGGCTCGTGCCCTGCTGGTTGGCGGTGTTGCTCAGATTGGTCATGGCGTCGTGCTCTCCTACGGGTCTGCTGCTCGATTGCGAGGGGCGACCGGCACGCGCCGCACTCCGCAACGAGGGGGCCGGGTCAGGCCTCGCTGCGGCGGCGAAGGAGGAGAAGGCTGCGCATCATGACGGGTCAACAGTAACCCCGTCCGCGCGCAGCCGTCGCCCGTCTCCCGCTGGATGAGACACGTCGTGGCCGGGCCAGGCGGCGTCAGGCCGCGAGGTCCCGGCCCGGGCTCACGCCCGACCGCGGCCCGCCCACGCCACCGCGGTGATGTCGAACGGTCCGTCACCGAGGTTGCGGCGCAGGGTCTGCTCGAGCTCCCGCCTGCCGTCCGGGTCGAGCGCGGCGATGACCTCCCCCGCCGGGCCGACGCCGTGCAGGTAGGGCTGCCACCACTCCTCGAACGTGGGGTGGGTGACGGTCACCGAGAGCTCGTCCACCTCGACGTCACGCAGGGCGGCCCCCTCCAGGATCGAGCGGATGCTCTCGCGCGAGCCACCCTGGAAGTCCCGCTCGTCCGGCTGCTGCGGAGCCACCTCCGCGAAGGCGGCCCACAGCGGCGCCATCGGCGCGCGCGAGCCGGCGAGGTCCCACACCGTGGCACCGACCCAGCCGCCCTCGCGGGTCACCCGCTTCATCTCCGACACCCCGCCGACGGGGTCGGTCATGAAGTGCACGACGAGGCACGCGCCGCTCACGTCGTGCGAGTCGTCGTCCCAGGGCAGTGACTCGGCGGCACCCCGGCGGACGTCGACCCCGGGGAAGCGGGCCCGGCAGGTCTCGACGAAGGGTGCGGACGGGTCGATCGCGGACACCTGGTCCGCCCCGAGGCGGTCGACCAGCGGCGCGGTGAACGCACCGGGCCCGCAGCCGACGTCGAGCGCCCGCTGCCCGGCCGTCACCTCCAGCAGGTCGGCGAAGCGGACCGCGAGCGGCTGGGAGTAGCGACCCATGAACCGGTCGTACGCCTCACCCGCCACCTCGAAGCTCACGTGTCGACGGTACGCCGCTCGCGGGGCCGTGAGTAGCCTCGGCTCCGTGCCGCGCCTGCTCATCGTCCACCACTCGCCGACGCCCTCGGTGGCCGCGCTGACCGAGGCCGTCGTCGCCGGCGCGTCGGACGACGCGATCAGCGGCGTCGAGGTGGTCGTCCGGGCGGCCCTCGAGGCCGGTGCCGAGGACGTGCTGGCCGCGGACGGCTACGTGCTCGGGACGCCCGCGAACTTCGGCTACATGAGCGGGGCGCTCAAGCACTTCTTCGACTCGATCTTCCTCCAGGCCGGCGGCGCCCTCACCGACGACGGCTCGGCCGCGGCGGTGGAGGGCGGCCGGAAGCCGTTCGGGCTCTACGTGCACGGGCGCTACGACACGACGGGCGCCGTGCGCTCGGTGCAGTCGATCGTGGGTGCGCTCGGCTGGCGGCAGAGCGCGCCGGTCCTCGAGGTGCTGGGCGACGTGGGCGAGGCCGAGCGCGAGTCGGCGTACGAGCTGGGCGGGACGCTCGCGGCCCTGGTGATGGGATGAGGCGGCTCCTCGCGGCCCTTGCCACCTCTCTGGCCGTGGCCGTCCTGCTGGCGGGCTGCACCTCCCCCACCGACACCCCCGCGGGCGACGCGACGCCGTCGCCGTCCTCGACGTCCACCCCGTCCTCCACCCCGTCCGAGGTCGCGGCCCCGGACCCCGGCCCGACGCCCGAGGTGGGCGAGTGCCACGCCCTGTCGATGCGCCAGGCGGTCGCCGTCGTGGGCCGCACGGCGCCGGTCGCGTGCCGACGACCGCACACGGCGCAGACCTACTTCGTCGGCCGCCTCGACCTCATCACGAAGTCCGGCTTCACCCGGCGGGTGGACTCGCAGGCCGCGCAGCGCCAGATGAGCCGCGCCTGCACCACCCGGCTCCCCCGCCACCTCGGACGTACGCCGCGCGAGCTGAGGCTGAGCATGGTGCGAGCCGTCTGGTTCAGCCCGAGCCAGAAGCGGGCGGACGCCGGGGCCGACTGGTTCCGCTGCGACATCGTGGCCGTGGCGTCACCCGGCACGCTGCTGCGGCTCCCGCGGCAGACGAAGGGCTGGGACGGCCCGCTGATGTGTGCCACCGCGGCACCCGGCACCCCCGGGTTCCGGCGGGTGACGTGCGGCGCCAAGCACGCGTGGCGTGCGGTGGCGACCGTCGACATCCCGGGCCGCACGCTGCCCACCCGCGACGCGGTCGCCGCGCGGATGGACCAGGTCTGCCGCGACGTCGCGGCGGACGCCACCGACGACCTCGACCTCACGTGGTCGCAGGAGAGCCCCACGCGCGAGCAGTGGGACGCCGGCCAGCGCTACGGCATCTGCTGGGTGCCGGACACCTCGTCCTAGGCGGTGAAGTGCACCCCGCCGAAGCGGGACCGCCACGCCGTCACCCGGGTGGCGACGTCGTCGAGATCTGCTCCCGGAGCCAGTGCCTCGGCGAGGAGTGACGCGAGCACGTCCATGTCGCCGGGGCCCATGCCCAGCCGCACCAGCTCGGGGGTGCCGATCCGCAGCCCGTTCATGTCCCCGTCGACGGCCTCCACCGGCAGCCCGATGCCCGACGTCAGCAGGTTGGCGCGACGCAGGAGGCGTGCCGCGCTCTGGCCGCCGCCCCACTGGCGCGCCTCCAGGGCGAGCTGGTGGGAACCGGTCGGTCCGTCGATCCCCTGGAAGACCGGGAGCCCGCGCTCCACGAGGCCGGCGGCGAGGGCCGCGGCCGTCTGCACCATCGTCGCGGCGTAGTCGGCCCCCGCGGCCTTCCAGTCGAGCATCGTCACCGCCAGCGCGGCCGCCTTGCCGGCGTCGAAGTTGGCGGTGAGTCCGGGATAGGCGATCGCGTCGAGACTCCGAGCGATCTCCGCCTCGTTGGTGACGACCAGGCCGCCGGGCGGCCCCCCGAGGCTCTTGTAGGTGCTCATCGTCATCACGTGCGCGCCCTGCTCGAGCGGGTTCGGCCAGGCGCCGCCGGCGATCAGGCCGCAGACGTGGGCGGCGTCGAAGAGCAGCACCGCGCCGACCTCGTCGGCCACCTCGCGCAGCGCGGCGACCGGGTGGGGGTAGAGGTTCATGCTGGCGCCGATGGTGATCATCCGGGGACGGTGCTCGAGCGCGAGGTCGCGCAGAGCCGCCACGTCCACGGTGAAGCGGTCGGCGTCGACGGGCGCGGAGAGGGTGCGCAACCGGTACATGCCGGCCGACCCCCCTGCGTGGTGGGTGACGTGGCCGCCGATGCTGGCGGGCGGGGCGATGATCGTGTCCCCCGGCTCGCAGGTCGCCAGGAAGGCGTAGAGGTTGGCGATGGCCCCGGACGGCACCCGGATCTCGGCGTAGCGCGCCCCGAACACCTCGCCCGCGAGCTCGGCCGCCATCACCTCGATCTGCTCGATGGCCTCGAGCCCCATCTCGTACTTGTCGCCGGGGTGGCCGAGCGAGGCCCGCGACCCGAGCCCGGCGGAGAGCATGGCCTCGGCGCGGGGGTTCATCACGTTGGTCGCCGGGTTGAGGTTGAGGCAGTCGTGGTCGTGGATCCGCCGGTTGGCCGCCACCAGGCGGTCCAGCTCGGCGAGCGAGGCCGGGACCGTCCGGTCCGCGGTCGCCGCCGCCAGGGCCCCGATGTGGGTGCGGCTGTGCTCGGGGACCCAGTGCTGCTGCGCGAGTGCGGTCATGGAGCCATCATCGACACCAGGACACGTAAGGACCAGCGCGCATCTCGCGGCCTCACTGGTTAGCGTTGCTACATGATCGACCTGTCCCGTCTCGTCTTCCTCCGCGCCGTCCACCGCCACGGCTCGGTGACGGCCGCGGCGCGCGAGCTCGGCTACACCTCCTCCGCGGTGAGCCAGCAGATCGGCAAGCTCCAGCGCGAGGCGGGCGTCCGACTGCTCGAGCCCGTCGGCCGCGGGGTCGTGCTCACCGACGCCGCCCTCGTGCTGGTCGATGCCGCGATCGCCGTCGAGGCGGCCGAGGAGGAGGCACGGGGGCGGCTCGAGGCCCTCTCCGGCGGGCTGACGGGATCGCTGAGCCTGGCGTGCTTCCCCTCGGCGGTCCGCGGCGTCGTCGCGCCCGCGCTGCGGTCGCTCGCCGCGGCCGCACCCGAGCTGCGCATCCGGCTCCGCGAGCTCGCACCCGAGCTGGGTCTCGAGGCGGTCGCGGGCGGGTACGTCGACGTGGCGGTCGTCCACGACTGGGTGCACGACCGCACCACGCTCGCCGCAGGCCTGGAGTCCGTGCACCTGGCCGACGACCCCGTCGACCTGGTCGTCCCCGCCACCCACCGGCTGGCGGACCGGCGGACGGTCGCCCTCTCGGAGACCGTCGACGACGTGTGGGTCACCGATGTCTCGGACAGCATCTGCACCCGGTGGATCCTCGACATGCTGGGCGCCGCGACCGAGCACCCGCGCGTGGACTTCCGGGCCGAGGAGTACGCCTCGCAGCTCGCCCTGGTGTCGGCGGGGCTGTGCGTGGCGGTGCTGCCGCGGCTCGGCCGGCCGCCCCTTCCGGACACCGTGCGGGTCGTGCCGCTGCGCGGACCGGTGCCCACGCGCCGCTTCCTGGCCGTCCACCGCGCGTCGACCGCGCGCCGACCGGCGGTCGGTCGCCTCGTCGAGGCGCTGGTCGAGGCCCTCGCCGAGCAGGAACGACGCGGCCGCGGGTAGGGGTCAGAAGCCGAGCTTGCGCAGCTGGCGCGGGTCGCGCTGCCAGTCCTTGGCGATCTTGACCTGGAGGTCGAGGTAGACCGGGGTGCCGAGCAGCGCCTCGATCTGGTGGCGCGCGGCCGTGCCGACCGAGCGCAGGCGCGAGCCCTTGTGGCCGATCATGATGCCCTTCTGGGAGTCGCGCTCGACGTAGAGGTTGGCCACGATGTCGAGCAGCGGCTTGTCGTCGGGGCGCCCCTCGCGCAGGCCCATCTCCTCGACCACCACGGCGATCGAGTGCGGCAGCTCGTCACGCACGCCCTCGAGGGCGGCCTCGCGGATGAGGTCGGCGGCCAGCGCCTCCTCCGGTGCGTCGGTGAGGTCGCCGTCGGGGTAGAGCGGCGGGCCCTCGGGCAGCTGCCCGACGAGGAGGTCGGCCAACAGCTGGACCTGGTCGCCGGAGACCGCGGACACCGGGACGATCTCGGCCCACACCGTCGACGTCTCCTCGCCCAGCGCCTGGATGTCGAGCAGGTGCTGGCCGAGCTGCTCGGGCGTCACGAGGTCGGTCTTGGTCGCGACCGCGATGCGCACGGTGCGGCGTACCTTGCCGAGCTCGGTGACGATGAACCGGTCGCCGGGCCCGATCTTCTCGTTGGCCGGGAAGCACACCGCGACCACGTCGACCTCCGCCCACGTGGTGCGCACCAGGTCGTTGAGCCGCTCGCCCAGCAGGGTGCGGGGCCGGTGCAGGCCGGGGGTGTCGACGAGGATCAGCTGCGCGTCCTCGCGGTGGACGATGCCCCGCACCACGTTGCGGGTGGTCTGGGGCTTGGACGACGTGATGACGATCTTCTGGCCGACGAGCGCGTTGGTCAGGGTCGACTTGCCCGCGTTGGGGCGGCCGACGAACGACGCGAAGCCGCTGCGGTAGCCCTCCGGCGCCTCGTAGAAGGCGCCCGCCGGCGCGACCCCGGACAGGTCGAAGTCGCCGTCCGGCTCGTCGTCGTCCCCGTCATCCTCGTCGTCGACCTCGTCGACCTCGTCGACCTCGAGCTCGAGGTCCTTGTCGTCGTCCTCAGCCATCGCTGGCCTCCCTCGCCTGCTCGGTCGGTGCCGCCTCGGTCTGGGCCGCGTCGTAGTCGATCCAGATCTGCTCGTCAGTCTTGCCTGCCGCCTTGCCGGCGCGCCAGATCGGTCCGGGGTCGACCGCGCGGGGCTGCCGGGCAGCGGTGGCACGCCAGTAGCCCATCACGTCGTAGTGGCTGGACGGGAGGCCGACCTCGCGCATCAGGTGCTTGCGGATCGCGCGCATCTGCGCGGACTCACCGGCCATCCAGAAGTAGCCCTCGCCCTCGGGCCACTCGATGCCCGCGACCACCTCGGCCAGCGCGCTCTGACCGGGCGCGGGCGGGGCCAGCCAGGTGGCGTCGACGCCGGCAGGCAGGTAGCCGGACAGGGCTCGCTCGTCCTGGTCGGGCACCTCCGCCATGACGTACGTCGGCAGGTCGGGGCGGGACTCGGCGATGCGGGCCATCGCCGGCATGGCCGTCAGGTCGCCGACGAGCAGCAGCCAGGACGCCCCCGGCGGCGGGGCGAACGACGCCTTGGGCTCGGTGATCGTCACCGTGTCGCCGATGCAGTCGCGCATCGCCCACTCGGTGACCAGGCCGACGTCGTGGACCACCACGTCGAGGGTGAGCTCACCGTCCCGGAACGACCGCACGGTGTAGTAGCGGCTCTGGAACTGCCCCGGCACGACGAGGCCGACCCACTCGTCGGCGATCCCGGTGGAGGCGAAGCCGTCGAGGTCAGCGAGGACGAGCCGCACGAGGTGGTCCGAGAGCGGTTCGCGGCGACGCACGGTCGCCTGGAACTGGGCTGCACGGGTGCTCACCCGCTGAGGTTATCGGTGGCTCACCAGTGGGGACGCATCGGGAAGTCGGAGCGGCCGTCGTCGTGGTTGCGGGTCGCGAGCACCTGGTGCAGCTCGACCTCGTCGCGCTCGAAGCCGACCCGCGACCCGGCGATGTAGAGGCCCCACACGCGGGCCGTCCCCTCGCCGACCTCGGCCACGCACTCGTCCCAGTTCTCGACGAGGTTGCGGTTCCAGTCGCGCAGCGTGGCGGCGTAGTGCAGGCGCAGGTTCTCGCTGTGCTGCACCTCGAGGGCCTGGTCCTGCGCCGCCCGGATGATCGTGCCCGACCCGATCAGCTCCCCGTCGGGGAAGACGTAGCGGTCGATGAAGTGGCCCGTCTCCGTCCGGCGGTTGTGCCGCCGCGTGATCGAGTGGTTGAGCAGGCGGCCGCCGGGCCGGAGGCGGTCGCGGAGGTGGCGGAAGTAGGCGGGGTAGTTGCGCACGCCGATGTGCTCGGTGAGCCCGATCGAGCTGACGGCGTCGAAGCCGGACTCGACGACGTCGCGGTAGTCGAGGTGGCGCACCTCGGCGAGGTCGCCGAGGCCCTCGCGGTCGATCGCCGCCTTGGCCCACTGCGCCTGCTCCAGCGACAGCGTCACCCCGAGCGCGCGTACGCCGTGCTCGCGGGCGGCGTGGCGGACCATCGTCCCCCAGCCGCAGCCGACGTCGAGCAGGCGCTGCCCGGGCTGCAGGTCGAGCTTGCGGCAGACGAGCTCGAACTTCGCCGCCTGCGCCTCCTCGAGGCTCATGTCGGGTGTCTCGTAGAGCGCGCAGGTGTAGGCCATCGACGGTCCGAGCACCAGCTCGTAGAACCGGTTGGACACGTCGTAGTGGTGGGAGATGACCTCGGCGTCGCGGGTCATGGAGTGGCGCAGCCCCTCCACCGCGCGCCGCCAGCGGGGCAGGTGCTCCTGCGGCGGCGGGGGCGGGGGCCGCAGGTGCGTGAGACCGAGGCTGCGGGCGATGTGCACCGCCTCGGACGGCGCCGGCACCCGGAACTTCGTGTGGTCCTTGAGGAGCACGAGCGCGTCGTAGGGGTCGCCGGGGTGGACCCCCGAGAGCTGGAGGTCGCCGCTGACGTAGGCCCGCGCCATGCCGAGGTCGCCGGGCGCCGTCATCAGGTAGGCGAGCCCGCGCTCGGTGCGCAGCTGCATCCCGACGTCGGCGTCCGGGGGGCCGGCACTGCTGCCGTCGTACGCCGTGAAGTGCAGCGGCAGCCCGCCCCTCACCAGCCGGTCCATCGCGTCGCCGATGCTCAGCCGTGACGGTGGGCGCGGTCGAGAGCCCGGGTCCGTGTGGAAGGTCATCGTCGTTGCACCACCTTGTCGTAGAGGGACGTGAGTCGGCCGTCGGGATCGTGGGCGGCCTTGACGCGGGCCAGGTGGTCCCCGCCGTAGAGGCGGTCGAACTCCGCCTTCGCGTAGAACGCCTCTGAGTAGAGGCTCTTGTGGCCGCCGAGCTCGGAGACCTTGGCCTCGATCGCCCGGTTGCGGGGGGACGCGGGCGCGTCGGGGCCCACGTTGACGATGCCCCAGAAGCCGACGTTGACGTAGGTCGTCGCGGCGCTGAGCGGGTAGCCGGGCCAGGGCCGGTCGCCGGAGCCGCCGGATCCGCCTGCCCCGCGACGCAGCCGCAGCGGGCACAGCCACACCGGGCGCATGCCGATCTCGCGGTCGAACCACGCCAGGAACTCGGGGAGCCGTTCGACGGGGACCTCGACGTCCTGGACGACGCGCTCGCCCTGGGGTCGACCGGCGCGCCGGTCGAGCCGGTCGGCCACGCCGAGACGACGGTCGAGGGCGACGAGCTTCCAGTAGACGTCGGAGCGCCGCAGCCGCCGCGGCCAGACCCGGCGCACGAGCGGGTGCTGGGCGCCGAAGGCACGCGAGCACCAGAACCAGTCGGTGTCCCAGCGCCAGAGGTAGTCGTGCACGGTGAGCCGGTCGGTGCTGCGCTGCTGCAGCGACCGGTAGAAGACCTGCTGGCCGGCGTAGTCGCTCGTCGGCCCGGGGTCGTCGGTCCACCGCGCGAGGGTGAGGTAGAGCTCGTCGGGGGCGAAGCCGACACCGTCGATCGCGTCGACGCGCTCCCCCGCCCACGCCCGCTCCTCGACCACGCGGACGACGGCCTCGGCGAGCGCGGCCGCGTCGGGGAAGCGGACGTGCCGGAGGGCGACGTACGACGGCACCTGCTCGAGCTCGATCCGCAGCCGGGTCGCGTAGCCGAGCGAGCCGTAGGAGTTGGGGAAGGCGTCGAAGAGCTCGTCGCCCGGCTTGGTCGTGACGACCTCGCCGCCCCCGGTGAGCACGTCCATCTCGAGGACCGACTCGTGCGGCAGCCCGCTGCGGAAGCTCGTCGACTCGATGCCGAGGCCGCTGACCGCGCCGCCGAGCGTGATCGTCCTGAGCTGCGGCACGACCAGCGGGATCCGCCCGTGTGCGAGCGTCACCTCGACGAGGTGCTCGTAGGTGCACATCCCCTGCACCTCGGCCACGTCGCCGTCGACCTCGACGACGCCCGTCAGCCCGGAGACGTCGAGGCCGGCCCCGGGGGCCGACCGGCCGCGGAAGAGGTTGCTGGTGCGCTTGGCCAGTCGCACCGGCGCACCCGGCGGCAGGGCGGCGTAGGACTCCCTGAGCCTCGCCTCCCCAGCAGCATGCTGCTCGCGACCAACAGCCGTTCGCACCCCTCCACGCTAGCGATCCGGGACCTCCGGCGCGAGCAGGTTCCGCCCAGTGGCCCTCAGGTGGCGAGCGAGCGGGCGATCGCGCCGCGCGCGTCGCCGAGGTGCACCGGCACGTCGGCGCCGGCGAAGTCGCGTACGGCGTCGAGGGCGGGCTCGCCGTCCGCCAGCACGACAGCGGCCTCGAGGCCGGCCGATCCGGACGAGACCGCCATGGCCACGCACACCTCGAGCGCCGACAGGTCGAGGTGCGCGAGGCGCACGCTGGCGGCCGCGTAGGTGCGGCCGTCGAGGTCGCGCACAGCGGCGCCCTCGTCGGCGCGCGCCCGCGCCCGGGTCGCTCGGGCGAGGGTCACCAGCTTGGCGTCCTCGGCGCTGAGGTCGACGGCGTCGTTGCTCATGCGAGAACCCTAGTGAGCGGCCCGGTGGGCATCCGGGCGGGCGTCCGTCAGCGGCCGGCGGAGGTGACCGCGGAGTCGTCGGCGGCGGCGTCCGACTCCGGGGCGAGCACCGTCACCAGCACGGTCTCGATCTTGTTGCGGCGACCCGTGGCGCGCTCGGCCTCCAGGCGCAGGCCGTAGCACTCCACGACCGAGCCGGGGATCGGGACCTTGCCGAGGTGCTTGGCCATCAGCCCGCCGACGCTGTCGACGTCGTCGTCCTCCACGTCGAAGCCGACCAGCTCGTCGAGGTCGTCGACCGGGTAGCGCGAGGACACCCGGATGGCGCCGCCGTCGAGGTGCTCGACCTCGACCTCCTCGGCGTCGTACTCGTCGGTGATCTCGCCGACGATCTCCTCCAGGACGTCCTCGATCGTGACCAGCCCGGCGGTGCCGCCGTACTCGTCGACGACCACCGCGATGTGCTGGCGCCGGGCCTGCAGCTCGGTGAGCAGCGCGTCGACGGGCTTGGAGTCGGGGACGTAGTGCACCGGCCGCATCACCTCGTCGACGCGCTGGGTGAACTCCACGTCGGGGGCCTCGAAGTCGCGGCGGACGAGGTCCTTGAGGTAGGCCATGCCGACGATGTCGTCGAGGTTCTCGTCGACGACCGGGATGCGGGAGTAGCCGCTGCGCAGGAACAGCGACAGCGTCTGGCGGATGTTCTTGTGGCGCTCGATGTAGACGACGTCGGGGCGCGGCACCATCACCTCGCGGGCGATGGTGTCTCCGAGCTCGAAGACCGAGTGGATCATCCTGCGCTCGCCGGACTCGATGATCGCGCCGGCCTCGGCCAGGTCGACGAGCTCGCGCAGCTCGGTCTCGGTCGAGAAGGGGCCCTCGCTGAAGCCCTTGCCGGGCGTGATCGCGTTGCCCAGGAGGATCAGCAGCGCCGGGATCGGGCCGAGGATCGTCGTCACGAGGGAGAGCGGGCCCGCCGACGCCAGCGCCACGCGTACGTCGTGCTGGCGGCCGATCGTGCGGGGCGCGACGCCGATGACGACGAAGGACACGACCAGCATCACGCCGATCGTGGTGAGGAACGTCGGGACGGGCGAGCCCTGGTAGGCGTCGCGCGCCCAGGTCGCGACCAGCACGATCGCGCTGATCTCGCACAGCAGGCGCATCAGCAGCGCGGTGTTGAGGTAGCGCGCCGGGTCGTCGAGGAGCTTGACCAGTCGCACCGCGCCGGCTCGTCCCTCGGCCTTGAGCTCCTCCGCGCGGGCGCGCGAGAAGCCGCCGAGGGCGGCGTCGGCGGCCGAGAAGAGCCCGGCGAGCACGACCAGCAGGGCGGCCGAGCCGAGCTGCCAGATGTCAGCAGTCATGTCAGGCAGGCTCGGCCGACGCGCGCCACTTCTCCAGCAGCTCGCCCTGCAACCCGAACATCACCGCGTGCTCCTCGGGCTCGGCGTGGTCGTAGCCGAGGAGGTGGAGGATGCCGTGGACGGTGAGCAGGTCGATCTCGGCCTCGCGACCGTGCCCGGCCTCCTCGCCCTGCCGCTCGGCCACCGACGGCGCCAGCACCAGGTCGCCGAGCACGCCCTCCTCGGGCTCCTCGTTGACCTTGCCGGGGCGCAGCTCGTCCATCGGGAAGGCCAGCACGTCGGTCGGGCCCTCCTTCTCCATCCACTGGCCGTTGAGCTCGGCGATGGTGTCCTCGTCGACCGCCTTGATGCACAGCTCGGCCTGCGGGTGCACGCGCATCTGGTCCATCACGAAGCGCGCCAGCCGGGAGAGGCGGCGTACGTCGACGTCGAGGCCCGACTCGTTGAGCACCTCGATGCTCATCGCGGGCTCCGCTCGGTCTTCTTCGGGCCGGGACGCTCGTTGTCGGAGTCGAAGACCTCGTAGGCCTCCACGATGCGGCCCACGAGGCGGTGGCGCACCACGTCGGTGCCGGTGAGGCGGCAGAAGGTGATGTCGTCGACGCCGTCGAGGATGCCCTCGACGACCCGCAGGCCCGACTTCGTGCCGGACGGCAGGTCGACCTGGCTGGTGTCGCCGGTGACGACGATGCGCGAGCCGAAGCCGAGGCGGGTCAGGAACATCTTCATCTGCTCGGGCGTGGTGTTCTGCGCCTCGTCGAGGATGATGAACGAGTCGTTGAGCGAGCGGCCACGCAGGAACGCCAGCGGGGCGACCTCGATGGTGCCGGCGGCGAGCAGCTTGGGGATCGTCTCGGGGTCGACCATGTCGTGCAGCGCGTCGTAGAGCGGGCGCAGGTAGGGGTCGATCTTCTCGCTGAGCGTGCCGGGCAGGAACCCGAGCCGCTCCCCCGCCTCGACGGCCGGGCGGCTGAGGATGATCCGGTTGACCTCCTTGGCCTGCAGCGCCTGCACGGCCTTGGCCATCGCCAGGTAGGTCTTGCCGGTGCCGGCCGGGCCGATGCCGAAGGTGATCGTGCTCTGGTCGATCGACTCGACGTAGCGCTTCTGGTTCACCGTCTTGGGCCGGATCGTGCGCCCGCGGTTGGACAGGATGTTGAGGCTCAGCACGTCGGCCGGGCGCTCCTGCGTCTCGGTGCGCAGCATCTGGATGATCCGCTCGACCGTCTCGCCGGTGACGCCCTGGCCGGTGCGGACCAGCGTCACGATCTCGTCGAGGAGGCGCTCGGCGGTGGCGACCTCGGCGGACTCGCCGGCGAGCGTGATGCGGTTGCCGCGGACGTGGACGCTGGCGTCGAAGGCCCGCTCGATCAGCCGGAGGTGCTCGTCTCCCGGACCCAGGACCGAGACCATGTCGATGCTGTTGGGGACGACCACGGTGTGGGTCGGTCGCTCCTGGGAGGAGCCTGGCTGGTTCGTCGCAGTCATGGATGCCCGTGCGGGCGGCCTTCCGGGTCGGTGGGTGGAGCCCCACCATGCTACCGAGCCGGTCCCGCGCGGCCCACCCGACGAGGGGTGGCCGGTCACGGTGGGGCCGTCAGGGGCGGGTGACCTGCAGCATCCCGAGGCACATCTCGTCGGTCGTGCCCTCGCCCCAGACGACGTAGCGGTCGGGCTGGCCCTCGAAGGAGGGCAGCCTGTCGCGAAGCCACTGGACGTGTCGACAGGTCACCTTGACCTGCTGGAACGGCTCGAGACGGATCGGGGCGATGGGGCGGCTGCCCTGGTCGTCGAAGTCCCAGACGGGGATGTCGAGGATGGTCCGCGCCTGCGGGGTGCCCGGGTTGACCTCGATCTTCAGGGAGCGGCCCAGCAGGTGCATGTGCCCGGCGACGCCGTGGATGGTGATCGGCTCGGACAGGGTGCGCACGCACGACTGCACCTCGCCGGCGCGCGGCTCACCGCCGCACAGCAGGTGGAGGAGGTCGGCGGTGTTGCCCTCCGCGCCGAAGCGCTCCTTGACGTCGGCGAGCGCCGCGTCCCGGTCGCACAGCTCTCCGTCGGAGTGCTTCGGCCGGCACGGCAGCTCCACGGGCGCGGGCAGCAGCATGGTGCTGAGCGCCTCGTAGTCGCGCGTGCCATCGGCGAGCCGGAGCTGTGCGGCGGAGGTGTCGGGCTGCTGCCCGGCGAGCAGGTTGTAGTGGACCTGCATCACGATGCGGCTGCCCTTGCGCAGGCGTACGCCGTAGCCGGGCTTGGTGACCGACTCCTTGCCGCCCGGTGCCCACGCGCCGATCCACGAGGACCGGTCGACGTTCTGGAAGCGATCGAGCCCGGTGCCGCCGAAGCAGGTCCAGCCCTCGTCCTCCTCCGCAGCGTCCTTGGCCTCGGCGGCGGCGACCTGCCGGGGCGGGACCTGGAACAGGATCACGTGGTGCACCACGTCGGGGTTGCCGGGAAGCACCTGTGTGCCGGTGAGCCAGGTGTCCTCGTCGAGCTCGGGGTCGAGCAGGAAGCACCGGTAGTCGTCCGTGCCGGTGCCGTAGGGCGCGGACGGCGTGTAGGCACCCGGCATCGCGATCGTCGTACGCGTCTCCCCCGCACGCAGGCGCCGGGACGTCGCCGGCTCGGCGTAGTGGCCGCTGTGGCCCGCCTTCTCGGCGTCCGCCGTGGGCGTGCTGGACGCGCTCGTCGGGGAGTCCGCGGGCTGCGTGGCCGTCTGGTCGGCGTTGCCGGGACCGTCGCTGCCGCTGCAGGCGGACAGGGCGAGGAGCCCGGCTGCCAGCAGCGCCGCGAGGGCGGGACGGGTGCGGGACGGCAGGCGGGACATGCGGCTCAGACCAGCGTCTCGGACATGCGCGACGAGCCGCCGAGCACGTGGAGGTGGGTGTGGAACACCGTCTGGCCGGCGCCCGCGCCGGTGTTGGCGATGAGCCGGTAGTCGGCGTTGCCGGACCCGCGGGCGACCTCGTCGGCCAGGGCGACGAGGTGGCCGATGCTCGCCGGGTCGGCTGCCGCGGAGGCGGCGGCGTTGGCGTGGTGGTCCACCGTGATCACCAGCGCGTGGAACGGCGCCTGCGGGTTGAGGTCCTTGATCGAGACGGCGTGGTCGTTGCGGCCCAGCACGTCGGCCGGGACCTCGCCGGCGACGATCTTGCAGAAGATGCAGTCGGCCGTCTCGCTCATGGCGCCACCCTAGGCGCTGGCGGCGCGGCGTGGGACCGGAAGCGGCACCCAGGCCCCGCACTACCGTGCGGGCATGACCTTCCCCTCCACCGCTCGACCGGCTCGCGCCCGCGTCGTACGACGCTGGGCGGGCGCCGCGGCCGTCGTCGTGGCGAGCAGCATCGCCCTCGCCGGGTGCAGCGACGACCCGACGCCGGTCGCCGACGACACGGGCGCCGCGACCGAGGAGCCGCAACCCTCGGAGCCCGGGTCCGGGCAGGAGACCGACCCGGCGTCGCCGACCGAGTCACCCGCGTCGTCCGAGTCCCCGTCGGAGCCCGCGCCGTCCGGCACCGCGGTCCCGGTCTACTTCGCCGGCGACGGCCCGGGCGGACGCACCGTGCTGTTCCGCGAGTTCCAGCGCGTCGAGGGCGACCCGCTGACCGAGGCCGCCCGGCTCGTCGCCGGGGGCGGCCAGCCGGTGGACCCGGACTACCGCACCCTCTGGCCCGGCGTCGAGATCGGCTCGGTCCAGGCGACCGACGGGGTCCTCCTGGTCGACATCCCCTCCGACGGCTTCACCGACCGCCCCGACGGCATGTCGCGGCGCGACGCCAGGCTCGCCGTCCAGCAGCTCGTCCGCACCCTGCAGGGCGTGCAGCAGGAGCGCGTGCCCGTGCAGGTGCAGCGCGAGGGCGGCGCACCGCTCTTCGGCCTGTCGACCGCGACGCCGTTCGAGGCGGCCGCGACGCTGCGCACCCTCAACCTGGTCAACATCACCTCGCCCGCCGAGGGCGACACCGTCAGCGGCGACACCCTGACGGTGACGGGGGTGGCCAGCTCCTTCGAGGCGTCGGGGCCGTGCCGGCTCCTGCAGGGTGGCAAGGAGATCGCGCTCGAGGGCTACCAGTCGGCAGGGTGGATGGGCGACCGGCTCTACCCGTTCGAGGTGGACCTGCCGCTCGGCGACGTCTCCGGCGAGGTCGTGGTCCAGTGCGAGACCGACGACCCCACGGGCGGCACCGAGGGCCCCGGCCCGGCCGTCGACACGAAGACGATCACGGTCGGCTGAGCCGTCAACCGGTCGGCGCGGTGGCGCGTCCCCTTGCGTGACCATCGAGACCAGACCCCGCCGGGAGGGGACTCCGGTGCCTGACCACCTGAGCCTCGTCGGCGTGGACGCAGACGTCGCGGTCGAGCAGCTGTACGCCGCCCACTGGCGCCAGCTCGTCCGGCTCTCCGCCCTGCTCGTCCACGACCAGCAGGCCGCGGAGGACGTCGTCCAGGACGCGTTCGTCGCGATGCACGGCAAGTGGTCGCGGCTCCGCGACCCCGAGAAGGCGCTCGCCTACCTGCGGCAGGCCGTGGTGAACCGCTCCCGATCGGCGCTCCGGCACCGGGCCGTCGTCGAGCGGCACGTGCGTACCACCGCGCCGGGTGAGGGGACGGTCGACGGGCCGTCCGTCGGCGGCGCCCGCCGCGACGCCGTGCGCGAGGCGCTGCTCCGGCTCACCGAGCGCCAGCGCGAGGTGCTCGTCCTGCGCTACTACCTGGACTGGTCGGAGGCGCAGATCGCGGACGCGATCGGCGTCTCGCGTGGTGCCGTCAAGTCACACGCATCCCGCGGCAGCGCGGCCCTGCGCGACCTGCTCGGCGACTGGTGGGAGGACCCCTCATGAACGACCTGAAGATCCGGGACCTCCTCCACGAGGTCGCCGACGACATCGAGCCGGGCGACCGGCTGGACGCGATCCGGACCGCCACCGCGCCCGCTGGTCGGCGTACCCGTCGCGGGTGGTGGGTGGCCGGCGCCGCCGGGCTGGTGGCCGCGTCGGTGGTGACGGCAGTCGCCCTGAACACCGGCGGTGTGCCGCAGACGACGGACCCCGACCCCGCCGGCCCGGCGTCGACCTCGGGCACCACCGCTACGGACGGGGACGGGACGGGCCGTCCGGTGGACGTGTACTTCGTGGGCGACACCGCAGCAGGCCCGCGGCTCTTCCGCGAGGTCCGGCCCGACCTCGACCCCGACTCGCGGGTGGTCCTCGGCATCCACGCGGCCCTCGGGGGCGACGCGCTCGACCCCGACTACCGCTCCCCCTGGCCCGAGGGCGTGGTCCTCCGCCAGTGGTCGGACGGACCGGACGGGATCACGGTCAGCCTCGAAGGCGCTCCGGTGGACCGTCCCGCGGACATGAGCGAGCAGGACGCCCGCCTCGCGCTCGAGCAGCTCGTCCGGACCGCCCAGGCCGTCGGCGGCCGGGGCAACGTGCCCGTCGACGTGCAGGTCGAGCAGCAGGTGACCGACACGATCCTCGGCGTGCCGACGACGGCGCCACTGACGAGATCGCCCGACCTCGAGGTGCTCGCGCCGGTGTCGATCTCCGCGCCGTTGGAGGGTCAGGTCGTCGACAACGACGCAACCCACCTCACGGTCAGTGGTCGGGGCGTCACCTCGGACGACCGCCTGCGCATCACGATCGACCGGGTGGACGGCACGGGCAGCGCGGGCGACGGCACGCTCAAGGGCCTGCTCCGGCCAGACCGCCTCACCGCGTTCGAGGCAGCCTTCACGCTTGCCGACGCCGAACCGGGCGAGTACGAGGTGGTCGCGGCCGTGCGCAACGCGGACGGCACCACCGACACCGACACCCGCCGGATCACGGTCGTCGACTAGCGACCCGCGCGTCAGGCCCAGCGCGACGTGCGGGCGAGCACCGCGGCGACGGCGACGACACCGGCGGTGGAGGTGCGCAGCACCTCGGCGCCGAGGCGTACGACGTGCGCGCCGGCGTCGCCCAGGACCGCCAGCTCGTCGGGGCTGATGCCGCCCTCCGGCCCGACCACGAGCACGATCCGGCCGGCCTCGGGGACCTCCAGCGCGCCGAGCGGCAAGGTGGCGTCCTCGTGCAGCACCAGCGCCAGGTCGGCCTCGGCGACGAGGGTGGCGAGGTCGGAGGTGGAGGCCAGCGGGGTGACGGTGGGCAGCCACGAGCGGCGCGACTGCTTGGCCGCCTCGCGGGCGGTGGCCTGCCACTTCGCGTGGGACCTCGTCGCCCGCTCGCCCTTCCAGACCGCCACCGAGCGCGACGCCGCCCACGGCACGATGCGGTCGACACCGACCTCGGTGAGGACCTCGACGGCGAGCTCGCCGCGCTCCCCCTTGGGCAGGGCCTGCACGACGGTGATCGCCGGCTCCGGGCGCGGCTCGTGAGCGACGGACTCGACCGTGACGGTGAAGACCCGCTTGCCCGTCGACGTCACCGACCCGGTGGCCGAGGTGCCCCGGCCGTCGGTGAGGACGACCTGCTCACCCTCGCGGAGGCGTCGTACGGCGACCGCGTGGTGCGCCTCGTCGCCCGTCACCTCGACGAGCGTGCCGGGAGCCGTTCCGTCCAGGGACTCGACGAGGTGGACCGGGAGCGACACCCGGCTCAGCCCTGGAAGGCGTCGCGGAGTCGACCGAACATCGACTTGTGCGGCGCCTCGTTCTTGCCGTCGGGCTGCTCCTCGCCACGGATCGCCGCCAGCTCGCGCAGCAGCTCCTCCTGGCGGGCGTCGAGACGGGTGGGGGTCTCCACCGCGATGCTGACGACGAGGTCGCCGCGACCGCCGCGCAGGCTCGGCACGCCGAACCCGCGGACCACCTGCTCGCTGCCCGACTGCGTGCCGGGGCGGATGTCGAGGTCGTAGGTCGTCACGGTCTCCGAGGACTCGTCGGACGAGGCGGGCAGGTCGGCCTCGAGCAGCGGCAGCGTGAGCTGGGTGCCGAGGGCGGCCGCCGACATCGGCAGCGAGATGGTGGTGTGGAGGTCGTTGCCGTGGCGGGTGAAGGTGGGGTGCGGCTCGACGTGGATCTCGACGTAGAGGTCGCCGGCCGGGCCGCCACCGGGGCCGACCTCGCCCTGGCCGGTGAGCTGGACGCGGGTGCCGTGGTCGACGCCTGCAGGGATCTTCACCGTCAGGGTGCGGCGCGTGCGCACCCGGCCGTCGCCCGAGCACTCACGGCAGGGGTCCGGGATGATCGAGCCGTAGCCGCGGCAGGCCGCGCACGGGCGCAGCGTGCGGATCTCGCCGAGGAACGAGCGCTGGACCACCGCGACCTCGCCCTGGCCGTGGCAGGTCTCGCAGGTGGTCGGCGAGGTGCCGGGCGCGGTGCCCTGGCCCTCGCACGCCTCGCAGCGCAGCGCGGTGTCGACCTTGAGGTCGCGCGTGACGCCGAAGCCGGCCTCGGCGAGCTCGACGTCGAGCCGGATCAGCGCGTCCTGGCCGCGCCGGGCCCGCGATCGCGGGCCACGGGTCTGCGCGCCGCCGGCGGCACCGCCACCGAAGAACGCGTCCATGATGTCGGTGAAGCTGAAGCCCTGGCCGGCACCGCCGAAGCCCTGGCTGAAGGCGTCGCCGCCACGGTCGTAGGCCGCACGCTTGCCGGGGTCGTTGAGCACCTCGTAGGCGCGCGAGACGTCCTTGAACCGCTCCTGCGTCTCCGGGTCGGGGTTGACGTCGGGGTGGAGCTGCCGCGCGAGCTTGCGGTAGGCCTTCTTGATGTCGTCGGCGCTCGCGTCACGCGAGACGCCGAGGATCTCGTAGGGGTCCTGTGTCACTGGTTTCCTTCATCGAGGATCCGGGAGACGTAGCGCGCGACCGCGCGCACGGCTGCCATGGATCCGGGGTAGTCCATGCGGGTGGGGCCGACCACGCCCAGGGAGCCGAGGTGGAACTCCTGCGGGCCGTAGCCGGTGGCCACGACGCTCGTGGCCGCGAGCTGGGAGTAGGGGCCTTCGTGGCCGATGCGCACCGTGAGGGCGTCGGTCCCCGACTCCCCCAGCAGCTTGAGCAGCACGACGTGCTCCTCGAGCGCCTCGAGGAGGGGTCGGACGGCGGTGTCGAAGTCGCCGTAGCGGGCGAGGTTGGCGGTGCCGCCGACCGCGACGCGCTCGTCGCTGCGGTGGTCGGACATCGCCTCGGTGAGCACGCCCACGATCGCGCGGGTCGAGTCGGCCTGCTCGGGGCGTACGCCGTCGGGCAGGTCTGCGAGCGCGACGGCGGCCGCCGCGATCTGCACCCCGGCGCTGGCCTGGTTGACCGCGACCCGCAGCTCGGCGAGGTCGCTGTCGACCACGGGCGTGTCGAGCTCCACGAGGCGCTGCTCGACCCGACCGGTGCTGAGGATGAGGATCACCATCACCCGGGTCGGCGTCAGCGACACCAGCTCGATGTGGCGGACCGTCGAGCGGGAGAGCGACGGGTACTGCACGATCGCGACCTGACGGGTGAGCTGGCTGAGCAGCCGGACCGAGCGCTGCACGACGTCGTCGAGGTCGACCGCCCCGTCGAGCAGCGTGGCGATCGCCCGGCGCTCCGCCGCGCTCATCGGCTTGAGCGTGGCGAGCTTGTCGACGAAGAGCCGGTAGCCCTTGTCGGTCGGGACGCGCCCCGCGCTCGTGTGGGGCTGGTGGATGTAGCCCTCGTCCTCGAGCGCGGCCATGTCGTTGCGGACCGTCGCGGGCGAGACGCCCAGGCCGTGCCGCTCGACGAGCGCCTTGGAGCCGACGGGCTCCTCGGTCGCGACGTAGTCCTCCACGATCGCGCGGAGCACGTCGAGCTTGCGGTCGTCGACCATCGAGCCACTCCTCTGCACGTCGCGTTCTGGCACTCGTTCGCCCGGAGTGCCAAGACTACTAGCAGTCCGTAGGCTCGCGGTCATGCCCGACCACACCCCCCGGTTCACCGAGGTCGCCCCGCGCGTGTGGGTCGCGCACTACGACTGGATGCACGTCAACATCACCCTCATCGGTGGGTCCGACGGCCTGCTGATGGTCGACACGCACGGATCGGCCGCCGAGGCGCGGATCGTCGCCGACGACGTACGACGCCTCGGCGCGGGACCGCTGACCGGGCTGGTCAACACCCACGAGCACTGGGACCACCACTTCGGCAACGCGACGATGGTCGAGCAGTTCGGCGACCTGCCGATCCACGCGACCGACTGGGCGGCCGAGCACATGGAGGTGTCGGCGGCACACACCTTCGAGCACTACGGGCAGGACATCGGCCACCCGCGCCGCGACGAGATCCTCGCGACGACCCTCCGGCTGCCCACGCGCACCTTCTCCTCCGCCGTCCAGCTCGACCTGGGCGACCGGGCCGTCGAGCTGATCCACCCCGGGCGTGGGCACACGGCCGGCGACCTCGTCGTACGCGTGCCGGACGCCGACGTGCTGCTGGGCGGCGACCTGGTCGAGGAGTCGGACCCCCCGTTCATCGGCGACGACTCGTGGCCGCTGGAGTGGCCGCTGACCCTCGACCTGGTCCTCGGCCTGATGACCGACGCCACGGTCGTCGTGCCGGGGCACGGCAAGGTGGTCGACAAGGAGTTCGTGCAGGACCAGCGCACCGAGCTCGGCGTCATCGCCGAGACCATCCGCGACCTCGCCTCGCGCGGGGTGCCGCAGTCCGAGGCCCTCGCCGCCGGCGAGTGGCCGTGGGAGCGCGAGCGGCTCGGGAGCGCCGTCCGGCTGGGCTACGAGCACCTGCCCCGCAGCCAGAAGCGGCTCCCCCTCATCTAGTGGCCCGAATCTGGCCGCCCGACCGCCCCCACCCTCCGGGGGCTGGTCTCGCGGTGGTCGGCCCAGTAGGACTGGTCCATGACCGAGAACAGCGAGTCCCAGACCGACAACACGGAGTCGACCGACACGCCCAAGGCGGGCAGCGGCACCAGTCCTGCCGACTCCGACCACTCCGGCGGCACCGCCTCGCCCGACGGCGCCACCCTGGGCGGCATCTCCGACGACCAGCTGCCCGAGGACCTGCAGCCCGGCGAGGACAACCCGCTGGCCGAGCCCCTCGACCCCGACGCCGAGGACACCAAGAGCCGCGAGGAGCTCGAGATGGACGCCACCCAGGAGGACCTGGGCAACGACGACGGCGCGAGCCAGGCGCCCACCCAGTCGGGCGACTCCGACGAGGGCGCCGGGCAGGCGACGCGCGAGAGCGACGCCGGCACGACCGACACCAGCACGGACGGCGACGACGCCAACAGCGGTGACGGTGCCGAGGGCGGCGGCATCGCCGGGGGCTGAGTCCTCGGTCGTCCCCGGTCGTCCCCGGCGTCCGTCGTGGCGGGTGTGATCCGTGACGCACGGCGAGCCACCCGGCCGGCGGCCCGGCGGACGCCTACCGTGGAACGGTGCCCCAGGATCGCTACGGAACCGACGTCCTCTCCGGTGACTGGCGTGCGCCGAAGAACGGTCGCGCCACGGAGGTCCCGACCGAGATCGGGATGGTCGTCGAGGAGGTCACCACCGACTGGTGCGGCGAGGTCGTGGCCGTCGACCGCGACATCGACACGCTCACGCTGGAGGACCGGCGCGGCAAGCGGCGCACGTTCCCGCTCGGCCCCGGCTTCCTGCTCGAGGGCAGGCCGGTGATCCTCACCCGGCCCGTGCGGACCGGTGCACCCGCCGCCCCCACGCGTACGGCGTCCGGCTCGGTCGCGGTGCCCAACGCGCGGGCGCGTGTCGCGCGCGCCAGCCGCATCTTCGTCGAGGGCCGGCACGACGCCGAGCTCGTCGAGAAGGTCTGGGGCGACGACCTGCGGATCGAGGGCGTGGTCGTCGAGTTCCTGGGCGGCGTCGACGACCTCGCCGAGCACCTGCGCGACTTCAAGCCCGGCCCGCAGCGCCGCGTCGGCGTCCTGGTCGACCACCTGGTCTCGGGGTCCAAGGAGGCACGCATCGCCCAGGGCATCGCGCGCTCCCCCATCGGCAAGCACGTCCTGGTCGTCGGCCACCCGTTCATCGACATCTGGCAGGCGGTCAAGCCCGACCGCCTCGGCATCCCCGCCTGGCCGTCCGTCCCCCGCGGGATCGACTGGAAGACCGGCACCTGCCAGCAGCTCGGCTGGCCGCACCGCGACCAGGCCGACATCGCCCGCGCCTGGAAGCACATCCTCGGCCGGGTCTCCTCCTTCGCCGACCTCGAGCCCGCCCTGCTCGGCCGGGTCGAGGAGCTCATCGACTTCACGACCCAGCCCTGAGCGCCCAGCCGTTGGTCGAGGAGGTCGCGCAGCGACCGTCACGAGACCCGGGTCACGAGCAGGGTCTCGTGACAGGCGCAGGGCGCCTTCCTCGACCAGCGAGGGACGCCTCGCTCGCTAGTCCACCAGGTCGCGCACGATCGCGTCGGCGAGGAGCCGGCCGCGCTGGGTGAGCACGAGGCGCTCGGTGGCGAGCTCGACGAGCCCGTCGGCGACGAGGCGGGCGACGTGGGAGCGGCCGGTCGCCTCGAGGGCGGTGACCGGGAGCCCCTCGACGAGCCGGATCTCCAGCAGGATCCGCTCGACCCGCTGGTCGTGGTAGCCGAGCACCTCGCGTGCCAGGGCGGGTGAGACGCCGCTGGCGAGCCGCTGGGCGTAGGCCGCCGGGTGCTTGACGTTCCACCAGCGCACCCCGCCGACGTGGGAGTGCGCGCCGGGGCCGACGCCCCACCAGTGCCCGCCGGTCCAGTAGAGGAGGTTGTGGCGGCACCAGTGGTCGGGCGAGGTCGCCCAGTTGGACACCTCGTACCAGCTCATCCCGGCGGCGGAGAGCTTCTCGTCGACGAGGTGGTACTTGTCGGCCAGGTCGTCCTCGTCGGGCATCGGCAGCTCGCCGCGCTTGACCTGGCGGCCCATCGCGGTGCCGTCCTCGACGATCAGCGAGTAGGCCGAGACGTGGTCGGGGCGACAGCCCAGGGCGGCGTCGACCGAGGTCTCCCAGTCGGCCAGGGACTCCCCCGGCGTGCCGTAGATGAGGTCGAGGCTGACGTCGTCGAAGCCGGCCTGCCGCGCCCAGTCGACGACGGCCGGCACACGCATCGGGTCGTGGGTGCGGTCGAGCGTGCGCAGCACGTGGTCGACGGCGGACTGCATGCCGAAGCTGATCCGGTTGAAGCCGGCGGTGCGCAGCTCCTCGAGGTCCCAGGCGGCGACGCTGTCGGGGTTGGCCTCGGTGGTGATCTCGACGCCGTCGGCGAGGCCGAACTCCGCGGCGGCGCTGGCCACGATGGCCCCGAGGTCGGCGGCCTTGAGCAGCGTGGGGGTGCCACCGCCGAAGAAGATCGTGTCGATGGGGACGTCGCGGTGGCCGAGCACCTGACGCGCGAAGCGGATCTCGCGGATCGCCGCCTCGGCGTACGACGACCGGCTGGCGCCGACCTCGTCGCCGAGCTCCTGGGCGGTGTAGGTGTTGAAGTCGCAGTAGCCGCACCGCACCGAGCAGAACGGCACGTGGACGTAGAGACCGAAGGGCTTGCTGCCGAACTGGGCCCACGCCTCGTCGGGGAGCAGACCGTCCTCGGGGGCGACGTCACCGTCGGGCTGGGCGGGGGACACGCCGGTATCCAACCACGTGCCGGACGCGCGAACGGGTGCCAGTGGTCCCCCACCGGCACCCGCCCGTCGTCTCGGCCCTAGGCGTACATCTGCTCGATGAGCGCCTGGTTGTTCTCCTGCACGACGTTGCGCTTGACCTTCATCGACGGGGTCAGCTCACCCGACTCGACCGTCAGGTCGTGGTCGAGGAGCTTCCACTTCTTGATGGTCTCCCACCGGTTGAGGTGGCTGTTGAGCTCGTCGACGTAGCCGCCGACCATCGTCTGCACCTCGTCGGACTGCACGATCTCGGTGTAGGACTTGCCGCCCATGCCGTTCTCCGCGGCCCAGCCCGCCATCGCGTCGGGGTCGAGGGTGACGAGCGCGACGCAGTAGTTGCGCTCGTCGCCGAACACCATGAACTGGCTGGCGTAGGGGCACACGGCCTTGAACTTCGACTCGATCGCCGGCGGGGCGATGTACTTGCCGCCGGAGGTCTTGAAGAGCTCCTTGATGCGGCCGGTGATGACCAGGTGGCCGTCCTCGTCGACGGCGCCCTTGTCGCCGGTGTGCAGCCAGCCGTCGGAGGTCAGCGTCTTCGCCGTCTCCTCGGGCAGGTTGTGGTAGCCGTCCATCACGCCGGGACCCTTGATCATGATCTCGTCGTTGTCGCCGAGCTTGACCTCGCTGCCGGGGAAGACCGGGCCGACGGTGCCGAACTTGTTGCGGTCGGGGTGGTTGACGAACGACCCGGCCGAGGTCTCGGTGAGGCCGTAGCCCTCGAGGATCTTGATGCCGGCGACGCCGAACCACTCCGCGATGTCGCGGTTGAGCGCGGCAGCACCGGAGATGAAGAAGCGGACGTTCCCACCGAAGCGGTCACGGATCTTGGAGAAGACGAGCTTGTCGAACAGGCCGTGCTGCACCTTGAGGCCGATCGGCACCGACTGGCCCTCGCGCTTGCGGCGCTCGACCTCGAGGCCGACCTCGAAGGCCTTCTTGAAGATCTTCTCCTTGGCACCGCCCTCGGCGGCCTGCATGGTGACGATGCGACCGTGGGCCTTCTCGAAGATGCGCGGAGCGGCACCCATGAACGTCGGCTTCACCACGCCCAGGTTGTCGACGATCTTCTCGACGCGGCCGTCGATCGCGGCGGCGAAGCCGCAGGCCATCTGGGTCGACATCAGCACCTTGCCGAAGGAGTGGGCCATCGGCAGCCAGCGGAACTCGAGGTCGTCGGGGCCGAGGATGCCCTGCGCGCGGATCGCCTCGCCCTCGTAGACCCACGAGGAGTGGCGCAGCCGCACGCCCTTGGGGCGACCGGTGGTGCCGGAGGTGTAGATGAGGGTGGCCAGCTGGTCGGGACCGATCGCCTGCGACGTCGTACGCACCACGTCGGGCTGCTCGGCGAGCCGCTCCGCGCCCAGCGCGGCGAGGTCCTCGAGGGAGATGACCCAGTCGCCGTCGGACGCGCCCTCGAAGGTGATCACCTTCGTGACGTGGGGGAGCTCGGAGCGGTGCGCGGTGAGCTTGGCGACCTGCTCGTCGTCCTCGGCGAAGACGACCCGGCTCTCGGAGTCACCCAGGATGTAGACGGTGTCCTCGGCGTTGGTGCTCGGGTACACCGTGGTGGTGGCACCGGCGGCGCACATCACCGCGAGGTCCGCGAGGATCCACTCGTAGCGCGTGCCGGACGCGATGCCGACGCGCTGCTCGGGCTCGACGCCCAGCGCGATCAGGCCTGCGGCGAGCGCCTCGACCTTGTCGCCGGCCTGCTTCCAGGTGACGGACTCCCACGCCTCGCCACGGGGAAAGCGGAAGGCCTCGGCGTCCGGGGTCGCGGTGACGCGGTCGAAGAACTGGACGGCGACGTTGGGCGGCATGGTGTCGAGGAAGGCCGTGTCGATGGTGGTCGGCATCTGTTACCTACTCATTCGTCGGAGCGTGGCGCGACGGCACCACACAGCGGGGCAAGCTGGGAGACTTGGGCTGTAACCTAGATCACGAGGTTTACCCAGCGGTAGCAAACGCGGCGAAAGTCCCGTCAGACGCCGCGACTTTCCGACTTTCGTCAGTCCTGCACGGCCTTGGTGACGGCGATGCAGCGGGTGATCCAGTCCTGCTCCTGCGACGTCAGGCGGCGGCCGACGCGCTGCGCGTCCTGCACCGCCCAGCCCGCGTTGAGCACCATCCGGACGACCACCCAGTCGCGGGCGCGCGCCTCGTCGAGGCCGGCCGCGTCGACCAGGGCGTGGAAGCGCCGGCGCAGCCCGTCGCGCACCGACCCGACCGCGCCCGGCCCGCTGAGCTCGTCCATCCGGTTCCAGAGCATCGGCGCCGGCTCGTAGTGCGGGTCGCCGGCCATCGGCTTCGGGTCGATGGCCAGCCACTCCCCCGCCTCGTCGGCCAGCACGTTGGCGTAGTGGAGGTCGCCGTGCACGACGACGGTCGCCGCGCCGTCGGCGACCAGGTCCCGGCCGAGCGACAGGGCCTGCTCGACGTAGCGGCGCGGGACGGGGAGGTCGCGGCCCAGCTCACCGAGCTCCCGCAGCCACCGCTCGACGGAGGACGAGACGGCGGCCAGCTGTGGCATCGCCGGGATGTGGAGCCGGCCGTAGAGCTCGCCGACCACCTCGCAGGCCTCGACGTCCCAGGCGTCGCCGAGGTCGGGCCCGGGCAGCCAGTCCAGGAGCAGCGCGCGTCGACGCGGGTCGGCCCGCTGGAGCCGTACGGCGCCCCTGCCGCCCCAGTGCTGCAGCGCCAGGCCCTCGTGGCGCGACTCGTCGTCGCCGTCGAACCCGACCTTCAGTGCACCGGCCGCGCCGTCCGCGTCCTCGACCGGCAGGACCAGCGAGCAGAAGCCGTGCAGCGACGTGCCCGTCGGACGCAGCCGCCACTCGTCGAGGAGGTCGGCCGTCACCCGCGGCAGCCGGTCGAGCCAGCGCCCCCAGTCGTCACCGAGCTCCCGCTGGGCGAGCAGCCCCTCGGGGATGGTGACCGGCATGCCCGCGAGCCTAGGCTGGCGGGCATGAGGCAGCAGCCGTGGTCGGACCAGGCCGTCGGGCACGGCCGGATCCTGGTCCTCAGCGACAACCCGATCTCGCGGTCGATCGCCGCCATCGCGTCCACGGCGGGGCGCGCGGTGGTCGTCGAGCCGGCGGACGACGGCGGGCCGGGCCTCGCCCCGGGGCCGGGCGACGCCGTGGTCCTGTGCGACCACGACGCTCCCGACGCGCCTGCCGTGCTGCGTGCGGCGCTGGCGTCCGAGGCGTCCTACGTCGCGATGATGGCCAGCCGGGGCCGCGCAGCCGGGCTCCTCGAGGAGCTCGCCGCGGAGGGGGTCGACGTCTCCACGCTGCACGTGCCGGCGGGGCACGACCTGGGCGGCAAGGGCCCGGGCGAGATCGCCCTGTCGGTGGTGGCCGAGATCGTCGCCGAGTCCTACGGTCGTGCCGGCGGCCCGATGCGCGGCTGACCTGCGTCCGGGGGCCCCTCCGGGTGCTCCTCCCGCAGGCTCACCCAGGCGGCCCGCACGTGTGACCGCATCACCGACTCCGCCCACTCGGCGTCGCCCGCGGCGAGCGCCTGCACGATCTCGTGGTGGTGCGCCAGGCTCCGCCTCATCGCTTCGCGTGAGTAGTGCGAGAACGTGCGCCACACGAGCGGGACCTCCACCACCGACGACACCATCGCGACCAGGCGCCCGTTGCCCGACGCCTCGAGCACGGTGCGGTGGAACTGGTTGTTGAGCTCGGTGATCGCGTCGAGGTCGGGCGGGTCGCGTCGCGCCTGCTCGTCCATCAGGTCGGCCAGCCGACCGAGCGTGCCGACGTCGGCCAGCCCGGTGGTCGCGGCGAGGCCGCACCCCCACGGCTCGAGCTGGGAGCGCAGGCTGAAGATCTCGTCCAGGTCGCCGACCCCCCAGTCCTCGACCTGCACGCCGCGGTTGGGCTCGTGCCTGACCAGTCCTTCGGCGGCGAGGCGCCGCAGGGCCTCCCGCACGGGCGTCCGGCTCACCCCGATGACGGCCGCCAGGTCGCCCTCGCGCAGCCACTCCCCGCCCGCGCGCTCGCCGCTGAGGATCTGCCGGCGGATCGTCGCGTAGGTGACCTCGGCGGCCTTGCCGGCGTCCGAGCCCGCGTCCTGGGTCATGGTCGCGAACCCTAGCAGCGCGCGTCGACGCCACGATTGTATGCAATTCGTGAGACGCCGTTGACGACGGCCGCGGATGGTGGCTAGCGTCGGCGCCGAACGGTATGACCTGCCTCACACTTCATGCCCGCTTTGCATACGAAAGGGCTCCCGTGGCCTCACCGTCGGCTCTCCCCCTCGACGACCTCCGCGTCGTCGAGCTGGGCCAGCTCCTGGCCGGCCCGTTCTGCGGTCAGCTCCTCGGCGACTTCGGGGCCGAGGTGATCAAGGTCGAGGACCCGGTCAACGGCGACCCGATGCGCCAGTGGGGGCGGGAGAAGCCCTACGGCCAGTCGCTGTGGTGGCCGGTGGTCGCCCGCAACAAGCTGTCGGTCACCGCGGACCTGCGCACCGCGCGCGGCCAGGACCTCGTCCGGCGCATGGTCGCCGAGGCCGACGTGCTGATCGAGAACTTCCGTCCCGGCACGCTGGAGCGCTGGGGGCTGGCCCCCGAGACGCTCTGGGAGACCAACCCCGGTCTCGTGGTCACCCGGGTCACCGGGTTCGGGCAGACCGGTCCGTACGCCGCCCGCGCGGGCTACGGCTCCATCGGCGAGGCGATGGGCGGGATCCGCTACGTCACCGGCGACCCGGACCGGCCGCCGGCTCGCGCCGGGGTCTCCCTCGGCGACTCCCTGGCGGCGACGTTCGCCTGCCTCGGCACCCTCGTCGCCCTGCACCAGCGCGGGCGCACCGGTCGTGGCCAGGTCGTCGACTCCGCCATCTACGAGGCCGTCCTCTCCCTGATGGAGTCGCTCGTGCCCGAGTGGCAGGTGGCCGGCTACCAGCGCGAGCGGACCGGTACGACGCTGCCCAACGTCTCCCCGAGCAACGTCTACCCCACCGCCGACGGGGAGATGATCCTCATCGCCGCCAACCAGGACACCGTGTTCCGCCGGCTGGCCGACGTCATGGGCCGGCCCGAGCTGGCCACCGACGAGCAGTACGCCTCGCACGGCGCCCGCGGCAAGAACATGGAGGACCTCGACGGCCTGATCGCCGAGTGGAGCACGACGGTGCGACGCCGACGACCTGCTCGAGCGCCTGCACGCCGGCGGCGTGCCGGCCGGGCGCATCTTCCGCGCCAAGGACATGTTGGCCGACGAGCACTTCGCGGCCCGCGAGGCGATCGTCCGCCTGGCCCACCCCGACCTGGGTGAGTTCGCGATGCACAACGTCGCCCCCAAGCTCTCGGAGAGCCCCGGATCGGTCCGACACGTCGGTCCGGCCCTGGGCGAGCACAACGACGACGTCTACCGCGGCCTGCTCGGCCTGGGGGACGACGACCTGTCGTCCCTGCGCGCCGACGGCGTCATCTGAGGCGCACCACCGACATCAAGGAGAGCAGCATGACCTACCGGCTCGGAGTCGATGTGGGTGGCACGTTCACCGACATCCTGCTGATCGACGAGGACACCGGCGCGACGTTCCGCGCCAAGACCTCCTCCACGCCCGAGGACCAGTCCGTCGGCGTGCTGCGCGGCATCGACCAGGTCTGCGCCGCCGCCGGCATCGAGCGCACCGCGGTCGGCGACGTCTTCCACGGGACGACGGTCGCGACCAACGCCATCCTCGAGGGCAAGGGCGCCCGCGTCGGCCTGGTGACCACCCACGGGTTCCGCCAGGTGCTGCAGATCGCCCGCTCCTTCGTGCCCGGGCGGCCTGGCGGGCTGGATCATCTGGCCCAAGCCCGAGCCGCTCGCCGCGCTGGAGGACACCGTCGAGGTGCGGGGACGCATCGCCAGCGACGGATCGGTCGTCACCGAGCTCGACGAGGACGACGTCCGCACCCAGCTGCGTGCCCTGGCCGGTCGCGGGATCGAGGCCCTGAGCATCAGCCTGATCAACTCCTACGCCAACGCCGACCCACGAGCGAGCGGGTCCGCGAGATCGCCGCCGAGGAGCTCCCCGGCCTCGCCGTCTCGATGTCCTCGGCGGTCCTGCCCGAGCTGCGCGAGTACGAGCGGACGATCACGACGGTCGCCAACGCCGTGGTGCAGCCGCAGGTGTAGCGCTACGTCGCCAACCTCGAGGCTCAGCTGCGGCGACTCGGGCGTCACCGGCTCGCTGTCGATCCTGCGCAGCGACGGCGGGCTCGTCTCGGCGGGCGTCGCCGCCGACAACCCGGTCAACCTGCTGCTGTCCGGCCCCGCGGGCGGCGTGACGGGCGCCGCCTGGGTCGCCGCGCAGACCGGGCTACCGCGACTTCCTCACCTTCGACATGGGCGGCACCTCCACCGACGTCGCGCTGGTCGAGGACCTCACCCCGCGCATCGGCCGCGAGACCACCGTCGGCGACCTCAAGGTCCGCGCCACGTCGGTCGACGTCCGCACGGTCGGCGCCGGCGGCGGCTCCATCGCGCACGTCCCGCCGCTGACCCAGGCGCTGCGGGTCGGCCCGCAGTCCGCCGGCGCGGCGCCCGGCCCGGCGGCGTACGCGGCCGGCGGCACCGAGCCGACGGTCACCGACGCCAACGTGGTGCTGGGGCTACCTGCCCAGCGCGCTCGCCGGCGGCGAGATCACGCTCGACCCCGAGGCGGCCCGCACCGCCGTCCAGACCATCGCGGACGCCACGGGCCTGGACTCGGTCGAGGCGGCGGCCGCCGGGATCATCGACATCGTCAACGAGAACATGTTCGGCGCGCTGCGGCTGGTCTCGGTGCAGCAGGGCTTCGACCCCCGCGACTTCGCGCTGGTCGCGTTCGGCGGAGCCGGCCCGCTGCACGCCAACGCGCTCGGACGGCTCACCGGGTCCTGGCCGGTCATCATCCCGCCCTCGCCCGGCGTGCTCTGCGCCTACGGCGACGCGACCACCAGCCTGCGCGACGAGGCGGTCCGCACCCTGGTGCGTCGCTTCGCCGAGCTCACCGACGACGGGCTGCGGGCCATCCTCGACGACCTGGCGGCGTCGGCGCGCGGCACGCTCGACGGCCGAGGGCGTCCCCGAGGACGACCTGCGCGTGACGCTACTCGGCCGACCTGCGCTACCACGGCCAGGGCTTCGAGATCCCCGTGTCCGTCGACATCGACGCCTTCGACGGCGGCGGGGGCGGGCTCGAGGCGCTCGCGCAAGGCGTTCGACACCGAGCACGACCGGCTGTTCTCCTTCGTGCTCGACACCGAGCACGAGCTGGTCACGCTCCGCGCGACCGCCGACGCGGCCCGCGTCCCGACGTCGCGGTCCGTCGAGCTGGAGGACGGCGGCAGCGACGCCTCCGCCGGCACGCGTGCAGCAGCACCGGATCTGGTCCGACGGCGGCCTGGTCGACGCGGACGTCTACGACCGGTCGCTCCTCAGGGCCGGCAACGTCGTCACCGGGCCCGCCGTGATCACCGAGATGGACTCCACGACCCTCGTGCTGCCCGACCACGCGGCGACGGTCCATCCGAGCGGCAGCCTCCTCATCCGACCCGTCGACCAGCAGCCAGGAGGGCTGAGCCATGGCACGCCTGATCGAGACCAACACCGCCCCGATGCAGCAGGTCGACGTCGACCTCGTGACCCTCGACCTCGTCGAGAACGCGCTGCGCAACGCCCGCTACGAGATGGACGAGGTGCTGTTCCGCACGGCCCTCTCCCCCGGCATCCGCGAGCAGCACGACGAGTTCCCGCTCATCGCCGACCGCGACGGGAAGATGATCGTCGGCCAGTTCGGGCTGTCCATCCCGGACTTCCTCGACAACTTCGACGGCACCATCGAGGAGGGCGACGTCCTGCTGACGTCGGACCCCTACTCCTGCGGCGCAGCGATCAGCCACGCCAACGACTGGCTGGTCGTGATGCCGATCTTCTTCGACGGCCGCATCGTCGGCTGGTCGTCGATGTTCGGGCACATGTCGGACGTCGGCGGCAAGACCCCCGCGTCGATGCCGACCGACGCGCGCACCATCTTCGAGGAGGGCGTCGTCATCCCGCCCTTCCGGCTCTACAAGAAGGGCGTCCTCGACGACGACGCGCTGCGGATCATCCTCAACCAGGTCCGCAAGCCCGACTGGAACCGCGCCGACCTCAACGGGATCGTGGCCGCCTGCCGGACCGCGGCCCGCCGGGTGCAGGAGCTGTGCGCGCGCTTCGGCGTCGACACCTACAACTCGGCGCTCGAGGCGCTCCTCGACCGCAACTACCGGGCCATGAAGACGCTGCTGGCCATGGTGTTCGAGGAGGGCCGGACGCTCTCGTTCACCGACTACATCTGCGACGACGGCGCTGGGCTACGGGCCCTACGAGCTCAAGCTGAGCCTCACCCGCACCGGCGACAAGGTGCTGCTCGACTTCACCGGCAGCAGCCCGCAGGCCCAGGGGCCGATCAACTACTACATCAACGAGAACCTCGTGCGGATGTTCTTCGGGATCTACATGATCACCGTGGCCGACCCGCAGATCCTCTGGAACGACGGCTTCTACCCCCTCGTCGACGTGGAGATCCCGGACGACTCGTTCTGGAAGCCGCAGTACCCGGCGGCGCTGAACGCGCGCAACCACGGCATCGGCCGCGTGTTCGACCTCTTCGGCGGCCTGCTGGGCCAGACCAACCCGGACCTGCTGAACGCCGCCGGCTTCTCCTCGTCCCCGCACTTCATGTACTCCGGCACCTACGGCGAGGGCGACCGCAAGAACGAGTGGTTCCAGCTCTACTCCATCGGCTTCGGCGGCATCCCCGGCCGCCCGATCGGCGACGGGCCGGACGGCCACTCGCTGTGGCCCTCGTTCGTCAACATCCCGTGCGAGTACCTCGAGTCCTACTACCCGCTGCGCATCGAGCGCTGGGAGACCGTGGCCGACACGGGAGGTGCGGGGCTGCACCGCGGCGGCAACGGGGTCGACGTGGCCTACCGCTTCCTCGAGGCCGGCACCATCGCCATCCACGACGACCGGTGGCTCACCTACCCCTGGGGCGTCAACGGCGGCGAGCCCGGCGCGCGCGGCCGCAAGTGGCTCGAGCGTGCCGACGGCACCACGGAGGTCCTGGGCAGCAAGGTCCACGACGTGCCCGTGGAGCGCGGCGACCTGCTGCACTTCGTCACCTGGGGCGGGGGCGGGTGGGGCGACCCGCTCGCCCGAGAGCCCGACCTGGTCGGGCTCGAGGTCCGACGCGGCCTGGTGACCGCCGACGGCGCGCGCCGCTACGGCGTGGTGTGCGACGAGTCCGGCGCCGTCGACGTGTCCGCGACGGAGACGCTGCGGAGCACGCTGGACGCCGACCGGCCCCACCCGCTGCCGACCTTCGACATGGGCCCGCCGCTGGAGACGATCCTGGAGCGCGCCCTCGAGGAGACCGGCCTGCCCGCCCCGCGACCCCCGGTCCCCCGGTGACCCGGCGTGGCTGACGACCCCACCCGGCCCCGGTCGGACGAGCCCTTCGGCGGCTCGCTCCGGCCGGGCACGTCCCCGGCCGTGGTCGCGGTCGACATGATGCGGGCCTACTTCGATCCCGGCAGCGCGCTGTGCCTGCCCGCCGACGACTGCCTGCACTCCGCGGCGCGGGTGCTGGCGACTGCCCGGCGAGCACGGCGTACCCGTGGTTCACACCCGCGTCGCGCTACAGCGCCGGTGGTGCGGACGGCGGGGTGTTCTTCCGCAAGGTCCCGGCACTGCAGGCGCTGGTCGGCGACGGCCCCATGGGCGAGCTGATGCCTCCGGTCGCGCCGACGGACGACGAGCTGGTGATCGTCAAGCAGTACGCCAGCGCCTTCTTCGGCACCTCGCTCGCGTCCACCCTGCACGCCGCCGGGCGTCGACACGGTGGTCGTCGTCGGCGTCAGCACCAGCGGGTGCATCCGGGCCACCGCGGTCGACGCGATCCAGCACGGGTTCGTCCCGCTGGTCGTCGCGGACGCGGTCGGCGACCGGGCCCCGGAGCCGCACGAGTCCAACCTCCGCGACCTGCGGGCCAAGTACGCCGAGGTGGTGGACGAGGCGACCGCCCTGGCCTACCTCGCCACCGCCGCCGGAGGTGACGACCGGTGACGTCGACGGACGCGGTGAGCATCGTCGAGATGGCCCCCCGTGACGGCCTGCAGAACGAGAGCGCCGTGCTGTCGACCGCCGACAAGGTCGAGCTCGTGGAGCGGGCGGTCAGAGCCGGCGCCCGGCGCATCGAGGTGACCAGCTTCGTCAACCCCACGCGCGTGCCGCAGATGGCCGACGCCGACGAGGTGATGGCCGCGCTCCCCCGGCCCGGACGGGGTCAGCTACGCCGGCCTCGTGATGAACGACCGCGGCCTCGACCGTGCCCTGACGGCCGGGGTGCACGAGGTCGACGTCGTGGTCGTGGCGACCGACACGTTCTGCCTGCGCAACCAGGGCGTCACCACGGAGGAGGCCTGCCGGCAGGCGGCCTCGCTCGTCGAGCGGGCCCGCGAGGCGGGCGTGCTCACCACGGTCACCATCGGCGCGGCGTTCGGCTGCCCGTTCGAGGGCGAGGTCCCCGAGGAGCGGCTGCGCGACGTCCTCGGCCGCGTCGCCGACGCCGGACCCGACGAGCTGGCGCTCGCCGACACCATCGGCGTGGCGGTGCCGAGCCAGGTCTCCTCCCGGCTGGCCCTGGCCGCCGAGGTCGCCGGCGCCGACGTGCCGCTCCGCCTGCACCTCCACGACACCCGGCACACCGGCGTGGCCAACGCCGTGGCGGCCCATGCGGCTGGGGTCCGCACCCTCGACGCCAGCATCGGCGGCACCGGCGGCTGCCCGTTCGCCCCCAACGCCACGGGCAACGTCGCCACCGAGGACCTCGTCTACCTCTTCGACCGGATGGGCGTCAGCACCGGCCTCGACCTCGCGACGACCACCGCGACCACTGCCTGGCTGGAGGAGCGGCTGGGCAAGCGCCTCCCGGGAGCGCTGCTCCGGGCCGGCGGCTTCCCGGCTCCGCCCCGGTAGCACCGGCCCGGCGACGCCCTAGGGTGACGGCCATGAGCTGGGACGAGCTGGCGGCCGCGTCGCTGGCCCGGCAGTTCCCCGACGACCCGGGCTCGGTGGCCGAGCGGGTGCGCGCGATCGGCGACCTGCAGACCCAGACGGCCCGATCGGCGTTCATCGGCCTCGCCGCACGCTTCCCCGGCGTGACCCACGCCGAGATCACGGCGGCCTACGACGCCGGCGAGATCGTGCGCGGCAGCACGATCCGCGGCACCGTCCACACCGCCACCCCCGAGGCCTACACCGTCCTGGCCGAGGCCACCCGCGTCGGGCAGCACCAGCGGTGGGCCCGGATCCTCGGCATCAGCGACGCGCAGATCGCCGACCTGTGGGCATCCGTCGAGGCCTTCGCCCGCGAGTGGCGCACGCCCGACGAGCTCCGCGCCCACGTCGACGAGTGGCTCGCCCGCCACGCTCCCGGCTCCCTCGACGCTGCCGCCGCCGGCCCGGGGCGCTACCTGGGCTTCGCCCACGGCGGCCTGGTCCGCCGGCCGGCCTCGGGCGACCGCTGGGAGGGGCAGGGCAGGCCGGTCTACGGCACGTTCGACCGCACCGGACCTGTCACGCTGGCCGACGTCGTACGCCTCCACCTGCGCGCCCACGGACCGTCGTCGCGGCAGGACGTCGCGTGGTGGGCCGGGATCCCGCTCAGGGCCGTCGAGGAGGGGCTCGCCGGCCTGGACGTCGTCGAGCAGGACGGCCCGGACGGACGGTCGTACGTCGACCTGCCGGACGCTCCACCGCCGCGCGACCTGCCGGGAGTGCGCCTGCTGCCGGAGTTCGACGCCCTGCTGTGCGGCTACGACTCCAAGGCCCGGGACCGGTTCGCGACGCCGGAGCACCACCGGCGGCTGTGGAACGAGTCCAACGGGATGCTGCTCCCACCGCTGCTCGTCGACGGCCGGATCACCGGCTTCTGGCGAGCCGCCGGCACCGCGAGGCGCCGACCGCTCGAGGTCACCTGGTTCGCGCGGACGAGGCGGCCGCGCAAGGCCGAGCTCGACGAGCCGGTCGCCGCCCTCGAGTCGGCGCTGGGCATCACCGTCACCGAGGTGACGCTCCGCCGCGACGCGGCCTGAGGGGCGGCACCCGGGCGCTCAGAACGGCAGGCCGGTCGACCCCGGCGCGACCACGAGCACCCCGAGCAACCGGTGCCCGCTGCCGATCGCGACCCGGCCCTGCCACTCCCCGGCCTCGCAGACCAGCGTCGTGACCCCGACCGCGGTGCCGAGGACGTCACTGCCGCCGATCGGCTCGCCGCCGGCGAGCTCGACCACCGTGTCCTCGCAGCGCACCAGGTGACCGGTGTCGGCGATCGCACGGGTCCAGGCGCCCAGCAGCGCGTCGCGGGTCAGCGCCCGCGCCACGTCGTCCGGCATCAGCGCGCGCAGCTCGTCGTAGCGACCCTCCTCGAGCAGGCCGAAGACCCGCTCGGTCGTCGCTGCGACGTCCGCCAGCACCGTCCGCGCGACGGGCCGGCCGGTCGCCGGGTCGCGGACGGCGCCGAACCGCTTGAAGGCCGCCTGCCTCGACGTGCCGAGCACGGACCCGATGGCGGCCCAGCTGTGCCCGGCCGCGTGCGCGCGGTGCACGCTGTCGGCCAGTGCCTGCTCGGCGAGGCCGACCGCGGTGGCCGCCGCCCGCACCCGTCCCAGGGGGCCGTCGGCCTCAGGCTCCGTCACCGGACCGGGACCCGTCGGCGGCTGCCGACCCCGCCGGCACCAGGACCCCGGCGAGGATGAAGCCCACGGCCCACCAGCTCGCGCCGTCGCCCACGACGTACATCGCCCACCCGATCGCGACCCCCAGCGCCGCGGCCACGGCGTACTGGCGCGGGGACACCCGCATGTCGGCGACCCCGCCGGGGTGCGCGTAGGACCCGGCGAAGATCATCACCCACAGCGAGAGGGACAGCACGGCTCCGACGACGTAGCCCGGCCAGCCCTCGCCGGTGACCACCCCCACGACGAGCGTGACGGCGGCGGCGACGAGCAGCTGGGCGAGGGAGGCGGGCATGCCTCACCGTCTCCCTCCACACCGTGCGCTGTCAACCTTTGGTTGACGTTGAGCCGGGCTGGTCGCGGAGGTACTCCCCCGGCGTCATGCCGGTGACCGTGCGGAAGTCGTGGGTGAAGTGGGCCTGGTCGGCATAGCCCAGGTCGGCGGCCACCTCGGCGAGGGTGCCGCGGCCGGCCTTCAGCGCCTCGACGGCGTCGTGCAGGCGACGGCGCTGCAGGAGCCACTTCGGGCTCAGCCCGATGCGCTGCTCCACCAGCCGCTGGAGGCTGCGCTCGGAGAGCCCCGCCTCGCGCGCCAGCTCGTCGACCCGGGTGACCTCGGGGTGCTCGCCCAGCCACGAGACCAGCCGGTTGACCAGCAGCCCGGACGCGTCGACGGGCAGGTGCGTCGCCAGCCACGACTCGACGTGGGCGAGCGCCGCGAGGTGGGCCGCGGGGTCGTGCGGGTCGTCGTCCATCGCCGCACGCACGCCGGCGACGACGGCGCCTCCCGACCGGTCGTCGGCGACGAGGTCGGCCAGGTCGACCCAGGTGTCGGTGACCTCGGCGACCGAGCGTCCGAGCACCAGGCGACCTGCGGCCGGGCTGAGCATCGTGCCGACCGCCCAGCCGTCGCCCTCCAGGGTGACGCTCGAGCGGCCCCGGCTGACGCCGTAGAAGCGGGCGTAGGTGTCGCTCACGACCACCAGGCAGACCGGGTGCTGGAGCGTGGACTGGGTGGACGGCTCGGCCAGCGACCACACGGGGATCCAGTAGCGCTCGACCAGGTCGACGAGGTGCTCGCTGGGGCCGTAGCGGTGGATCGGCGGGGACGGTCGGCTCACGCCCGTCAGGTGGGCCCGGTCGATCGGGTCCACCCGGTGCGGGCCGCCGGGTGCCCCGGTCCGGCTGGTCATGTGTCGGATTATCACAATCACCACCGACACCGCGTGGACGAGAGTGGTCGCATGACGCAGACGACGACCCCCGGCACCGACCACTACCTCTCCCTCTTCCAGCAGCGCGCCGACCGGTTCACCCAGGTGGTGGACGCGGTCGACGTCTCGGCCAGCAGCTGGGACGTGCCGTCACCGTGCGAGGGCTGGAGCGCCCGCGACGTGGTCGGTCACGTGCTCCAGACCCAGCGCGACTTCCTGACCACGCAGGGCCTCGACGCCGGTCCGCAGCCGGACCTCGCCGACCCGGCGGCCGCATGGCGAGCGCAGCGCGCACACGTCACCGCGGTGCTGGAGGCCGACGGCGTGGCCGCGCGCGAGTACGACGGCTACTTCGGCCGGACGACGATCGCCGCCACGGTGGCCGACTTCTACGGCTGGGACCTGGTGGTGCACGGCTCCGACGTCGCGCGTGCCACCGGTCAGGAGTGGTCGGTCAGCGACGCCGAGGCCGCCGACCTGCACGCCACCGCGGACGGCTGGGGGGCTGCCCTGCACTCGGAGGGCGTGTGCGCCGACGCCGTCGAGGTCGGCCCGGACGCCTCGGCGACCGACCGGCTGCTCGCGCGGCTCGGCCGCGACCCCGGCTGGCGGCCGTCGGTCGGCTGAGGCGCCCGAGCGTCACGACCGCGACGGTGCCGCGACCGGCGTGAGCCGCACCTCGATCATCGGCACCTCGCCCTCCGTCGGGCGGCACCCGCCCGGGCTGACCCGCGGACGCCCCTGCGCGACGACCCGCACCGTGCCCGCGGCCGGGTCGGTGACACGGAGCTGCCAGGTTCCCCTCGTCCCCGCCAGCGCGCAGGGCAGGCGGCAGGTCAGGCGGCCGCCGACGAGGACGAGACCCTCGGACTCCACCGCTGACACGAGTGCCCTCGGGTCCACGGGTCGGCCGTCGAAGCGGAGGCGGGACAGCTCCACCGTGTCCAGGGGCTCCCCGTCGCCTGCGATCGCGGAGTCCAGGACGAGCGACGGTCCCAGCTCCCGCCAGAGGTCAGGGCCGTTCTCGCACTCGGAGCCGACGCCGCAGCCGGTGAGGAGCGATGCCGCGAGCAGCACGCCCGCAGCGCACATCCGGGTGACCATCACGCGCGTGGGACGGCGCGACGGGGGCGACCGTTCCACCCGGTGGTCGGTCAGGAACGCTGCAGGGTGACGACCGCGACCGTGCACCGGCCGGCCACCTCGCCGGGGCCCAGCACGAGGCTGCCGGTCTCGAGGCCGTCGCGGGCGCCGGAGACGACGTACGCGGCCTGGTCGGCGCCCAGCGGGAAGGTCGACGAGCGGCCCAGCTCGAGCACCGTGACGTAGGGCTGCACGAGCGCCGGGTCGACGACGACGTTGAGCACCCGCACCGGCCCCTCCGGCACGGACGCCACCGTGGTCGCGTCCCCCGGGAAGTCGAACGGCCGCTGCGGCTCGACGACGTGCGCGTCGCCGTCCACCTGCAGGTCGAGCACCGGCCCCTCGACGACCGTCAGCAGGCGCTGCCGGCCGGCGAACGTCGAGAACGGCCCGTCGCGGTCGACGTCGGCCAGGCTGATCCGCCACGCGCCGTCGTCGGCGACCGCCAGCTCGCGCGTCGTACCTCCCCCGTTGGCCCACGGCCGGGGCCGTACGTCGGCGGCTCGGACGACCGTCACTTCTTGCCGGTCTTCTCCGCGGGCTGGGTGGTGGACAGCGCGGCGATGAAGGCCTCCGGCGGGACCTCGACGGTGCCGATGTTCTTCATCCGCTTCTTGCCCGCCTTCTGCTTCTCGAGCAGCTTGCGCTTGCGGGAGATGTCGCCGCCGTAGCACTTGGCGAGGACGTCCTTGCGGATGGCACGGATGTTCTCGCGGGCGATGACCCGGGCGCCGATGGCGGCCTGGATCGGCACCTCGAACTGCTGGCGCGGGATCAGGTCCTTGAGCTTGCCGGCCATCATCACGCCGTAGCCGTAGGCCGCGTCCTTGTGGATGATCGCGGAGAACGCGTCGACCGGCTCGCCCTGAAGGAGGATGTCGACCTTGACCAGGTCGGCGGCCTGCTCGCCGGAGCGCTCGTAGTCGAGGGAGGCGTAGCCCTTGGTGCGCGACTTGAGCTGGTCGAAGAAGTCGAAGACGATCTCGCCCATCGGCAGGGTGTAGCGCATCTCGACGCGGTCCTCGGAGAGGTACTCCATGCCCTGGAGGTTGCCGCGCTTGAGCTGGCAGAGCTCCATGATCGTGCCGATGTAGTCGCTGGGGCTGAGGATCGTCGCCTTGACGACGGGCTCACGGACCTCCGCGATCTTGCCCTCGGGGTACTCGCTCGGGTTGGTCACGACGATCTCGGCGCCGTCCTCCATCAGCACCTCGTAGACCACGTTGGGTGCGGTCGAGATGAGGTCGAGGTTGAACTCGCGCTCGAGGCGGTCGCGGGTGATCTCCATGTGGAGCAGGCCGAGGAAGCCGATCCGGAACCCGAAGCCAAGGGCACCGGAGGTCTCCGGCTCGAAGGTCAGCGCGGCGTCGTTCAGCTGGAGCCGCTCGAGGGCGTCGCGCAGCGTCGGGTAGTCGTCACCGTCGATCGGGTAGAGACCGGAGTAGACCATCGGGTTCGGGTGCTTGTAGCCGCCGAGCGCGTCAGTGGCGCCGTGGTGCTGGCTGGTGACGGTGTCGCCGACGCGCGACTGGCGCACGTCCTTCACGCCGGTGATCAGGTAGCCGACCTCGCCGACGCCCAGGTCCGCGGCCTTGACCGGCTCGGGGCTGATCACGCCGACCTCGAGCATCTCGTGCACGGCGCCGGTCGACATCATCTTGATCCGGTCGCGGTGGGTGAGCAGGCCGTCGATGACGCGGACGTAGGTCACCACGCCGCGGTAGGTGTCGTAGACGGAGTCGAAGATCAGCGCGCGCGGCGGGGCGTCAGCGTCGCCGACGGGCGCCGGCGTCTGCAGCACGATCTCGTTGAGCAGGTCGGCCACGCCGACGCCGGTCTTGGCGCTGACACGCAGGACGTCGTCGGGCTCGCAGCCGACCAGGCCGGCGAGCTCGGCGGCGTACTTGTCCACCATCGCGCCGGGCAGGTCGATCTTGTTGAGGACCGGGATGATGTGGAGGTCGGCGCCCATCGCGAGGTAGAGGTTGGCCAGCGTCTGCGCCTCGATGCCCTGGGCCGCGTCGACCAGCAGCACCGCGGCCTCGCACGCCTCGAGGGAGCGCGACACCTCGTAGGTGAAGTCGACGTGCCCGGGGGTGTCGATCATGTTGAGGACGTAGGTGCCGGGCTCGGCTCCCGCCTCGTTGTCGACCGGCACCGTCCACGGCATCCGCACGGCCTGCGACTTGATCGTGATGCCGCGCTCGCGCTCGATGTCCATCCGGTCGAGGTACTGCGCGCGCGACGCCCGCTCGTCGACGACCCCGGTGAGCTGGAGCATCCGGTCGGCCAGCGTCGACTTGCCGTGGTCGATGTGCGCGATGATGCAGAAGTTCCGGATGATCGACGGGTCGGTCGAGCCTGGCAACGGCTGGTTGGTGAGGCTCACGGACTGCTTTCAGGAGTACGACGGCGGGGTCGGGTCATTCTTCCACGCGGGACCTGCCGCACCGAACCGGCGCCGACGCCCCCGGAAGAGCTCCACCGCGGCCGCGACCCCGAAGACCGCCCAGAAGCCGATCAGCACGGGTATGCCGAGCACGACGACCAGCAGGGCGACCTGCAGGTCGGCGCCCCGCAGCACCAGCCAGGCGATCACGGCCGCCCCCACCGCGACCGGCAGGGCGGGCACGGCCAGCGCGAGGGCGTACCAGCCGCGCGGGGTGTCGTCGCGGGCGGCCGTCACGCCGGCGGCCGCCGCCAGCACGAGCAGGCCGGGGGCCGCGAGCAGCGTGCCGGGAAGGACGACCCCCATGGTGAGGAGCACCAGGCCGGCCAGCCAGGCGCGACGCAGTGCGCGCGGCACCGACCGCCTGACCGGTGCCGGTGCTTCCATGTCCGGACGCTAGCGTGCAGCGGTGACCTCGCGGAACGGATCGAGCCTTCCGCTCGTCCCGGCAGCGGCGTTCGTGCTGATCTGGTCGTCCGGCTACATCTCCGGTCCGGCGGCCGTCCACGCGGCGGCGCCGTTCACGGTGCTCGGCTGGCGCTTCGTGCTGGCGGCCCTCCTCGCCGCCGGCCTGGCCCTCGTGATGCGGCGGCCCACCCGGATGGACCGCGGCACGCTGGGCCGGGTCGCGGCCGTCGGCTTCGTGATGAACGCGGTCCAGTTCGGCCTGATGTACGTCGCGTTCGACCTGGGGCTCGGCGCGACGCTCGCGTCGCTCTTCCATGCGCTCAGCCCGGTCCTGACCGCCCTGCTGGCGGCCGTGCTCCTCGGGGAGCGGGTCTCGCTGCTGCAGGTCGCCGGCTTCGCCATGGGCGTCGCCGGGGTCCTGCTCGTCCTGGGCGCCGACCTCGGCCACGCCGGCGGCCCGGTCGCGGTGCTCGTCGGGTGCCTGAGCATGCTCACGCTCAGCCTCGGCACCCTCGGCCAGCGCTGGATCGGCGCGCAGCCCGACCTGCTGTGGTCGGCGGCGGCGCAGTTCGCCGTGTCCGCTCCCCCGCTGCTCGTGCTGGGCTGGACCACCGAGGGCGCCTGGCCGGTGACCGACACCTCGCAGGCGGTCGTGTCGGTGCTGTTCCTGGCGGTCGTCAACTCGATCGTCGGCCTGGTCCTGCTGGCGCTGCTCGTCCTGCGCGGCGGCTCGGGCGCGGCGGCCAGCCTGTTCTTCCTCAGCCCGCCGGTGACGGCCGTGCTCGCGTGGCTGGTGCTCGACGAGACGCTGTCGCCCACCCAGCTCGTCGGCCTCGTGGTCGCGGTGGTCGGCGTCGGTGCGGCCACGCGCACCCGGCGTACGCCCGTGCCCACCCAGGACCCCGAGCAGGACCCTCAGGACGCGGTCGGCACCCAGTAGCGCCGCTTCACCCCGCGCACGTCCTCCAGCACGCCGCCGGCCGCCTCGATGACGCGGACCGAGCCGACGTTGTCGTCGTCGCAGGTGACCAGGGCGGGGTCGATCCCGAGCCCGAGCGCCCACGGCAGGGCGTGCTGCAGCATCGCGGTCGCGTGGCCCTCGCGCCTCCGGGTCGGGCGCACGTCGTAGCCGATGTGCCCACCCACGTCGAGGAGGAAGTCGTTGAGCTCGTGGCGGATGGCGATGCGGCCGAGGTAGTCCCGGCCGTCCACCCACCAGAGCGTCGTGCACGGCACGTGCCACTCCAGCCGCGGCGTCTCGGGGAGCGCGTCGGCCCGGACCGCCTCCACGAAGGCCGCGAAGGCATCGGGCTCCTTCCAGCCGGGCGCGTTGTGGTCGATCCACGCGGCCGTCTGGCTGAGCTCGACGCCCTCAGCGACGAACTCGTCCATCGCCTCCAGGAACGACGCGTGGACGGTGGTGGTCGGCAGGACGAGCTCGGGCATGGCGCCAGTCTTCCGGGTCGCCCGCTCCGGCCTCCACCCGATATCCGGTCGTGACCCGCCGTCGGGGTGGTGGAGGATGCGCCCATGGCCCGTTCCACGTCGATCGCCCCCTACCCCGCTCCGCACGACCGGACCGCCCGGCGGCTCGAGTGGGCCTTCCTCCCGCCCCACCTGCGGGCGTGGATCGAGCGCAGGTGCGGCTCCCCCGTCGTGTCGGCGATCTCCCAGACGAGCGGGTTCACCCCCGGCTTCGCCTCCGTGCTGGTCTGCGAGGACGGCTCGCGCCACTTCGTCAAGGCGGCCTCCACGAAGGCCCAGCGGGCGTTCGCGGACTCCTACCGCGAGGAGGCGCGCAAGCTCGCCGCCCTGCCGGAGGCCGTGCCGGCCCCGAGGCTGCTGTGGCACCTCGACGACGACTGGGTGGTGCTCGGCATCGAGTACGTCGCCGCCCGCACGCCGCGCCGGCCGTGGCAGGCCGAGGACCTCGACGCGCTGCTCGACTCGCTCGAGGTCGTGGCCGACGTGCTGACCCCGCCCCCGCCCGGGCTGGACCTCGACACCGCGGCCGACGACTTCGCCCCGCTGATCGAGGGTTGGCCGGCGCTCCGCGAACGGCGTACGGACCTCGACGCGGAGCAGCTGGCCGAGGCCGAGGCGCTGGCGCGGCGCTACGCCGAGGTCGTGGGTGGCGACACCGTGGTCCACACCGACATCCGCTCCGACAACGCGATCATCGACCCGGACGGGCGGGCGCTCATCTGCGACTGGAACTGGCCGGTCCGCGGCGCCGCGTGGTTCGACTCCTTCGCCGCGCTCATCGGCCCGCGCGGCGAGGGCATCGACGTCGACGCCGTCATCGCCGAGCGACGGCTGCTGCGCGACGTCGACCCGGAGGCGTTCGACATCAACCTCGCCCTCTACGTCGGCTACTTCTTCACCCAGTGCGAGCTGCCCGTGCCGCCGACGTCGCCCCACCTCCGCGACCACCAGCGCTGGCAGGGCGAGGTGTGCTGGGACTGGCTGGCGGAGCGGCGGCGCTGGGCGTGACCGCCCCGCGCGCGGTCGGCGTACGCCTCGCCTACGACGCCGTGCCCGCCGCGGTCCGTTCCTGGGTCGAGGAGCAGCTCGGCTCCCCCGTCGTCCGGACGGCCGAGCAGGTCGGCGGGATGTCGCCGGGATGCGCCACGCGCCTCGTGTGCGCCGACGGCACCCGCGCCTTCGTCAAGGCGGTCGGGGCGGAGCTCAATCCCGACACCCCCGGACTGTTCCGCCGCGAGATCGGTGTGCTCGACCACCTCGGCGAGCACGAGCTCTGGGCGCGGATGCTGGCGTCGTACGACGACGGGGCGTGGGTCGCGCTGCTCATCGAGGACGTCGACGGGCGGCATCCCGACTTCGGCGATGCCGCGGAGGTCGATGAGGTCCTGCGTGCGGTCGACCGCCTGGCCGTCGTGCTGCGGGAGCGGGACGTGCCGTCGACGGTGGGCCTGGTCGACGTCGCCCACGTCTTCGCGAAGTGGGCCGACAGCCTCGCCGACCTGGCCGATGCGTCCGACGCGACGCCGGTGCCGGAGTGGCTGCGCACCGACCCCCACGACTGGGCGGCGGTCCTGCGCGAGCACGCCGCCCGACCCATGTCGCAGGTCGTGCACTGGGACATCCGCGTCGACAACCTCCTGCGCCGCCCAGGAGGCGAGGTGGTGTTCGTCGACTGGGGCGTGGCTGCACGCGGACCCTCCTGGGTCGACCCGCTGCTCGCCCGGCTCGAGCGCGTCGAGGACCGATGGTTCGACACGTCCGCAGCGTCCTCCCCACCGCTCGCGGAGGTGGGCGACGAGGCGGTCACGGCCTTCCTCGCCGGGTTCGGCGCGCACCTCGCGGTGCGCTCGGTGGTCGCGGTCGACGTCAACCTGCCCACCCTCAACGATTTCCGGGTGCGGGAGTCGAGGAGGATGCTGGAGGCCGTGGCCCGACGCACCGGGCGCTGATGGCTGTGCACGTGGGTCCGACGGCCTTCGCCACCGCGGCAGGCGATTTGGGCGCGCGCGAGGCGTGGCGGTACTGTTTCTCACTGCATGTCCGGCACCCGACCCTCCCGTGCTGATCTTGGAGGGGTTGCCAGGCAGCCGACAAGCACAGACTTCCATTCCAGACCAGTTCTAGCTCCGAGGATTCACACGTGGCGAACATCAAGTCCCAGATCAAGCGCAACAAGCAGAACGAGCTTGCCCGTCAGCGCAACCAGGCCGTGAAGTCGCGCCTGAAGACCGCTGTGCGCAAGTTCCGCGAGCTGTCCGAGGCCGGCGACAAGGACGCTGCCGTCGCCGCCAGCCGCGACGCGATGAAGGCGCTCGACAAGGCCGCCTCGAAGGGCGTCATCCACGGCAACCAGGCCGCGAACCGCAAGTCCTCGATCGCCAAGAAGGCCGCCTCGCTCTGACGCGAGCCCTCAGCTGCGACACCCGCCCTCGTGGCGGGTGTTCTGCATTTCGGGCCGATCAGCGCCCGTCGCGCAGCCCGGCGACGGTGAGCACGAGCCGCTCGAGCGTGTAGGACGCGTCGTGCGCCTGGCCCTTGATGTCGGCGTCGGCGTGGGCCACCGCCCGGACCGCGGCGGCGATGCCCTCGGAGCTCCACGAGCGGGACTGGTCGCGCACGGTGCGCACCTTCCACGGGGGTACGCCGAGGTCGCGGGCGAGGTCGGCGTCGCGGGCGCCCCGAGGGGACCCGAGGTAGCGGGCGAGGCTGCGCGCGGAGGCGGCCATCGCCGAGGTGACGAGCACCGGCGACGTCCCGGAGTCGAGCGCCCAGCGCAGCTCCTCGAGGGCCGCGGCGCGACGACCGGCGAACGCGGCGTCGGCGACGGTGAACGACTTCGCCTCGGCGCGGCCGCCGAAGTAGCGCTGGACCTTCTCGATCGTGAGCTGTTCGCCGTGGAAGTCGTTGGTCAGCTGGTCGGCCGCGGCGGCGAGCGACCGCAGGTCGGTGCCGACGGCCTGCACGAGGAAGGCGGCAGCGTCGGAGTCGATCTTCGCGCCGTGGGACGCGACCTCGGAGGTCACGAAGCCGGTCATCTCGCTCGGCCTGACCTCCTCCGACTTCACCTCGGTCACCGGCGAGAGCTTGCGCAGCTTGGTGAGCACGCCGCTCCCCTTCTGCCCTCCGGAGTGCACCAGCACGAGCGCGACGTCGTCGGCCGGGGCCGCCGCAGTAGTCGAGCAGGCCGTCGACGGACTCGTCGGGCAGGTCCTCCAGCCCGCGCACGACCACGCACCGGATCGAGGAGAAGAGCGACGGCGCCGACATCTCGCCGAGCGAGGCCAGGGTCAGGTCGGAGGCGGTGGACTCGGCGATCTCCGCCTCCGCGTCGTGGGCCCGGACGGCGTCGCGCACCGACGCGACGGTGCGGGCCGAGAGGTACTCCTCCTTGCCCGTCACGAGGACGACGTGGCCGAGGACCTGCGCGGCGGAGGGGGTGCGAGCCATGGTGCGGCCCACCCTATCCGCGGGCGACGACACCGAGCTCGCCGTCCCGGACCACCACGACCACGTCCCCGGAGACGTCGGTGCGCCACACGCCGGCGCCGGCAGCGGAGAGCGCCGCGAGGAGGTCCGGGGCGGGGTGCCCGTAGTCGTTGTCCTCCCCCACCGACACCAGTGCCAGCCGCGCGCCGAGCGAGGCGAGCCAGTCGAGGTCCTGGTGGCGACTGCCGTGGTGCGGCACCTTGAGCACGTCCACGCGCAGCCCCGCCAGGTCGCGGGCCAGCGCGGCCTGCGCCGACGGCTCGACGTCCCCGGTCAGCAGGACCCGTACCCCACCCACCTCGGCGACGAGGACGACGCTGGCGTTGTTGGGCGCGCTCTCCGACGGGTCGCCCGGGCGGGCACCCGGGCGCGGCCACACCGTCTGCAGCGTCACCTCGCCGACCCGCCGCGTGAGGCCGTACGCCGCCGGCGCCGGGTCGCGGCCCACCGCGCGCGCCACGTCGCCGGCGCCGTCGAGCGGGTCGAGCAGCGCGGTGCCCTCGACCTCCCCCACCTCACGGCCCTCCAGCACACCCGCCACCCCGCCGACGTGGTCGGCGTGGAAGTGCGTGAGCACCAGGAGCGGCACGGCGGTGACCTCGAGGCGGTCGAGGCAGGCGTCGGTCGGCGCGGGCTCGGGGCCGGCGTCGACGACCACCGCCGCCCCCGGCCCGGCGCGCAGGACGAGGGCGTCCCCCTGCCCGACGTCGCACATCGCCAGCACCCAGCCGCGCGGCGGCCAGCCCGGGTTCGGGGGCCGGACCAGCATCACCACCAGCAGGAGGCCGGTGCAGGCGAGGGTCGTGGTGGGACGGCCGAGCAGCCGCGGGGCGAGGGGCACCGTGAGCAGGCACAGCGTCGTGAGCACCACGAGCGGCACCGGTCCGGTGCCCCAGTCGACCGCCGCCGTCGGGACGTCGGCGCCCCAACGGGCGACCGCGATGATCCAGCCGGCCGACCACGCCGCCGGGGCCGCGACCGCGACGCCGAGCGGGCTCCACAGCAGGCCGAGCAACCCGCCGGAGAGACCGAGCACGGTCGCCGGCGCGACGGCAGGCGCGGCCAGCAGGTTGGCGCCCACCGCGACGAGGCTGACCTGGCCCGAGATCGCCGCGACCACGGGCGTGCAGGCCACCTGCGCGGCCAGCGGCACGGACACCGCCTCGGCGACCCAGCGTGGCGTCCACCGCATGAGCGCGTCGCGCCACACCGGCGCCAGCAGGAGGATCCCGGCGGTCGCGAGTGCGGACAGCGCGAACCCCGCCGTGACGGCGAGCCGCGGCCAGACCAGCAGCAGGCCGAGCACCGCCACCCCCAGGCCGCGCACCCCGCGGGACCGTCCGTTGCGCCCCATCCCGACCAGCGCCACGGCACCCATCGCGGCCGCGCGTACGACGCTGGGCTCGGCCCGTGCGGTCAGCACGAAGCCGCAGATGCCGAGCACCCCCAGCGCGTAGAGCCAGGTGCCGCGCACGCCGGCCCACCGGCCGAGCACCAGCAGGAACCCGACCACCAGCGTCAGGTTGGTGCCGCTCACCGCCAGCAGGTGGGTCAGCCCGGTGGTCCGGAAGTCGTCGGCGAGGTCGGGGTCGAGCCCGCCGTCGTCGCCGACCACCAGCGCCGGGACCAGCTCACGCGCGTCGGCGTCGCGCCCGGCGACCGCAGCGCGCACCGACCGTCGTACGCCCGCCGCGGCGTCCCACCACACGTCGGGCCCGGCCACGACCTGCGGATCTCCGGTCGGGCGGACCAGCGCGGCGACGTCGCCGTCACCGGGGACGAGCCGCGCCGGTCGTCGCCAACCGCGTGCCCAGCGGCAACCGCGGCCAGTCGGCGTCGGCCATCACCACGACGGGCGCGTCGAGCGTCCACGCGCTCCCCCGCCCCTCGAGGCGGGTCACCGCGGCCCGGACCACCTGCAGGTCGCCGTACTGCCCCGCCACCACGCGCACGTCCGACGTCAGCTCCAGCTCGACCTGCACGACAGCGCCCTCCTCGGCCAGTGCGGCGAGGGGCGAGGTCGTGAGGAGGACGTGCTGCAGGGCGGCGACGCCTGCGACCGCCACGAGGGCGCCGAGCGGGCCGAGCCATCCGAGGGACCACCACCGCCGCACCACCCCGGTCCCGACGACGGCCACCACCAGCGCGACCGCGGCGAGGGCCGGCCACCCAGGCGCGACGAGCACCAGGAGCGCGCCCACCCAGGCGCCCACGCCCAGGGCGACCGCGCGCAGGTCGGGCACGGCCGCCTCAGAGGGTGACGAGCGGCGCGAGGTCGGCGAGGGTGGCCTCCCCGATGCCGTCGACCTCCAGCAGCTCGTCGACGGACGTGAAGCCGCCGTTGCTGTCGCGCCACGCGAGGATCGCGTCGGCCGTCACCGGCCCCACGCCGGGCAGGGTGTCGAGGGCCGCCTCGTCGGCGGTGTTGAGGTTGACGAGCGCGTCACCGCCGGGCGCCGGGGAGTCGACCGTGCCGGCCACACCCGCGGCCGGCGCGACGCCCACGAGGATCTGCTCGCCGTCGACGACGGGGCGGGCGAGGTTGAGCGCGGTGAGGTCGACGCCCTCGGCGCGCACCGCCCGCCGCCTCCAGGGCGTCCACGACGCGGGCCCCGGCGGGCAGCACCGCGATCCCGGGACGTCGTACCTTGCCGGCGACGTCGACCACCAGCTCCTCCCCGGGACCGGCGGGGCCGGCCGCGCCGCCCTCGACGTCCGTCGACACGACCGGCGCGAGCGGCGTCGCCGACCCGGCGTCGGACGCAGCCGGGGCGACGGGGACCGCGCGGGCCTGGTCACGCACCGCCCACCATGCCGCGAGCCCGACGGCGAGGGCCGCGACCACGGCGACGACGGCGAGGTGCACCGGCCCGAGCTGCAACCCGCCGATCCGCAGCCGACGCGATGCGTGGCGGCCCGGCACCGACGGCACGACGGGCGCGGGCGGAGGCGGGCGGGGGCGGCGATCAGGCCCGGACGCTCGCGGACCCGGGTGTGCCCGTGGGCCGCGTCGTCCGCGTCGTCCGGCTCGCCGCGCACGGCCGCGAGCTCCGCGCTCAGCGTCGCCAGCCGCCGCGACACCGCCTCGGCGTGCTCGGAGGACGACTGGGATCGGCGCATGCCTCCACGCTAGGAATCGCGACCGGCCCCGCGACAGGGGCGATCGGGAATCTGTGGAGAGGCGACCACGGCTCGACTCGAGCGGACCTGTGGACGCTCGACGGCCGCCATGGACGCTAGACGCACGCCATGGCGTGCGTCGAGCGGCCGATGGTGCGCTCGAGTCACCCCGCGTGCGCGACGTACGGCGTCAGGGGCGCGGGGAGACGCAGACCGCGACCATGCCGGGCCCGACGTGGGCGCCGAGCACGGCACCGAGCTCGCCGCACATCACCTCACGGCCGTCCAGGCCGTCGGCGAGCCGCTCGGCCAGCGCGGCGGCGAGCTCCTCGGCGCGACCCGCGTTGGCGAGGTGGCTCACGCAGACGTCGACCGGCTGGTCGCCGGCCGCCTCGACGGCCAGCTCGGCGAGCCGGGCCAGCGCCCGTGAGGCCGTGCGCACGCGCTCGCGCGGCGCCACCCGGCCCTCAGCGATCTCGAGCAGGGGCTTCACCGACAGCGCGCTGCCGAGGATCGCGGCGGCGGCGCCGATCCGCCCACCGCGGCGGAGGTACTCCAGCGTGTCGACGTAGAAGAGCGAGGTCGCCGCCTGGCCCCGGGCGAGCGCGGCCAGCGCCGCCTCCTCCCCCGTCCCGCCGGCGTCCAGCACGTCGGCGGCGGTGAGGGCGGCGTAGCCGGTCGCGATGCCGACCTGCCCCGAGTCCACGACGTGCACCGGCAGCTCCACCTCGAGCGCCGCCAGCTGGGCGGACTCGAAGGTGCCGCTCATCTCGCCGGACAGGTGCACCGACACGATCTCCTCGACCCCCTCGGCCTCGAGCGAGCGGTAGAGATCGGTGAACAGGGCCGGCGCCGGACGCGAGGTGCTGACCGGCACGAAGTCGCGCAGCGCCTCGGCGACCACGTCGGGCGTGGCACCGTCGGGTCCCTCGTCGAGGACCCGGGCGCCGATCACCACCTGGAGCGGCACGACCCGGATGTCACGCGCCTCCGCCACCTCGGCGGGCAGGCTCGCGGTCGAGTCGGTGACCACCACCACGCGAGGCATAGCGCGACCCTACTGGTCAGTCGTGTCGGGGTCGGGGAGGACGTCAGACGACGATGTTGACGAGCTTGGGAGCGCGGACGATCACCTTGCGCACCGTCGCGCCGTCGATCGCCCGCTGGACGCCGGCGTCGGCCATGGCCACGGCCTCCAGGTCGGCCTCCGAGATGTCCGGGGCCACCTCCAGGCGCGCCTTGACCTTGCCCTTGACCTGCACCACCGCGGTGACCGTGTCCTCGACCAGCAGCGCCTCGTCGACGACCGGCCACCCGGCGTGGACGACGGTGACCGCGTGGTCCGGGTTGTTGCCCAGCCGCTCCCACATCTCCTCGGCCGTGTAGGGCGCGACCAGGGACAGCAGGATCGCCACCGCCTCGGTCGCCTCCCGCACCGCGGGGTCGGCGGGGCCGCAGCCGGAGTCGATGGCCTTGCGGGTCGCGTTGACCAGCTCCATCACCCGGGCGACCATCACGTTGAAGCGGAAGTTCTCGACCAGCTCGGCGGCGTCGTGCACCGTCCGCGCCGTCGTACGCCGCAGCGCCAGGTCGCCGCCCGACACGTCCACCCCGGGCTCGGAGGTGACGTCGCCCGACAGCCGCCAGGCCCGCTGCAGGAACCGCAGCGACCCGTCAGGCGACATGTTGGCCCAGTCGATGTCGTCCTCCGGCGGGCCCGCGAAGACCAGCGTCAGGCGCACCGCGTCCACGCCGAAGGCACCGAGTTGGTCCCCCAGGTCGACGCCGTTGCCCAGCGACTTGCTCATCTTCTTGCCCTGGTTGATCACGAAGCCCTGGTTCAGCTGGGCCGACCACGGCTCGCGGAAGTCGACCAGGCCCATGTCGTTCAGGACCTTGGTGAAGAAGCGGCCGTACAGCAGGTGCAGCACGGCGTGCTCGACACCACCGACGTACAGGTTCGCCGGCATCCACGCGTTGACCTTGGCGCTGTCGAACGGCCGGTCGCTCTCGTGGGGCGAGCAGTAGCGGAACATGTACCAGGACGAGTCCACGAAGGTGTCCATGGTGTCGGTGTCGCGGGTCGCCGGGCCGCCGCACGTCGGGCAGGCCACGTTGACCCACTCGGTCGCGCCGCCCAGCGGCGAGGTGCCCTTCGGCTTCAGGTCGGCGCCCTTCAGCATCGGCAGGGTCACCGGCAGCTGGTCCTCGGGCACCGGGACCTCGCCGTCCACCGGGCAGTGGATGATCGGGATCGGCGGTCCCCAGTAGCGCTGCCGGCTGATCAGCCAGTCGCGCAGGCGGAAGTTGACCGCCCCGGAGCCGCGCCCGTCGGCCTCCAGCCGCTCGACGATCGTGCGGATGCCCGATGCCTTGTCGCCCAGCCCGTCCAGGTCTCCGGAGTTGACGTACGCCCCGTCGCCGGACGTCGCGACGCCGCTCTCCTCGGGGTCGTCCTCCCCGGGCACGTCGATGACGCGGCGCACCGGCAGGCCCATCGCCCGCGCGAAGTCCAGGTCGCGCTGGTCGTGGGCGGGCACGGCCATGATCGCGCCGGTGCCGTAGTCGGCCAGCACGTAGTCGCTCGCCCAGACCGGGACCTCCTCGCCCGAGACCGGGTTGGTGGCCGTGATGCCCAGGTCGACACCGGTCTTGGGCCGGTCGGTCGCCAGCCGGTCGATGTCGGAGGCCTTGCGGACCTCGACCAGGTAGTCCTCCAGCGCCTGCGCGCGGTCGGGGTGCACGATCTCCGCCGCCAGCGCCGCGTCGGCCGCCACCACCATGAACGTCGCGCCGTACAGCGTGTCGGGGCGGGTGGTGTAGACCTCGATGTCGCGCTCACCGCCGGCGGTGTGCAGGGCGAACGTGACGTGGGCGCCCTCGGATCGGCCGATCCAGTTGCGCTGCGCGGTGACCACGCGGTCGGGCCAGGTGTCCTGCCAGCTCGTCCAGGCCGTCCAGCAGCTCCTGGGCGTAGTCGGTGATCTTGAAGTACCACTGCGTCAGGTTCTTCTTGGTCACCTCGGCGCCGCAGCGCTCGCAGACGCCGCCGACGACCTGCTCGTTGGCCAGCACGGTCTGGTCGTTGGGGCACCAGTTGACCGGGCTGTTCTTGCGGTAGGCCAGGCCCCTCTTGAAGAACTCCAGGAACAGCCACTGCGTCCAGCGGTAGTACTCCGGGTCGCTGGTGTTGAACGTGCGCGACCAGTCGAAGGACGCGGCGTACTTCCGGCACGACTCGATCGACTTGGCGATGTTGGCCCGGGTGTAGGTGTCGGGGTGCTCGTCGTGGCGGATCGCGGCGTTCTCCGCCGGCAGGCCGAAGGAGTCGAAGCCCATCGGGTTCAGCACCTCGTAGCCGCGCTGCCACCAGTAGCGCGCCACCACGTCGTGCAGCGCGAACACCTCGGCGTGGCCCATGTGCAGGTCACCGCTCGGGTAGGGGAACATCGTCAGCGCGTAGCGCTTCTCCCGCGGGCTGTCGTCGTCGGCGCGGAACGGGTCGAGCTCTCCCCAGACCCGCTGCCACTTCGTCTCCGTGGCGGCGATGTCGTACGTCGCGCGCTCAGCGTCGTGGGCTGCGGTGTCTGCCGTGTCCGGGCTGCTCATGGCGTGTCCTCTGCAGGTGCGGGTGGTGCTGGGGTCGGGCATGAAAAAACCCCTCGCATGGAGGGGTGGCCGCGTGGTCGGTCCGCTGGGTGTGGGACGCGATCAGCGCGGCTGTCGAAGAAGGAGCTGCTTCTGCATGGAGACATCATACTCGCTCCCACGGCGGCTGACCTGAGCAGGTACGACGACTGCCTCCGCCCGGCGGAGCGGGCGGAGGCAGTGTTGGGTCACCTGACGAACTGCGGGGTCATCGGCGGGTTCCACCACTCGCCGTTGTAGGCCTTCACCGCGCCGATCACGTGCAGGATGCCGGCGACGACCAGCGGCACGACGAAGACCGGCAGGAAGACCACGAAGCCGATGCCCAGCGTGACGATGCCCAGGACCACGTAGAGGACCGTGGCGACGACGAGCCAGATGAACATCGAGATCTGGACGTTGATCGAGTTCGCGGCGTGCGCGCGGACGAACGGCCCGCGGTCCTTGTGGACGACGTAGACCGCGATGGAGGCCAGGAACCCGAGGAACCCGGCCGAGCAGATCATCGCGACCACGGCGCCGGCGTGGCTGATCGCGCCCCAGGTGCGCTCCTGCTCCGGCGACATCGTGGCGGGCGTGGCACGGTAGGTGGGCTGCGGCTGCTGGCCGTAGCCGCCCTGCTGCTGGCCGCCCGGACCGGACTGGTCGTACGGGCTGGGGTACTGGTCGGACATCTCACTCACTCCTCGGCGGGCCGGGTGCCCGTTCCTTGTCGATGACAAGCCAAGCACGCCGGCGAGCCGGAATCATCCCGTTCCGGGGTCGAGTCAGGGTGAGGTCAGGGTCGATCGCGGGTGGTCTCGCGCACCCCACCGCCCAAGAAGTGTTTGACAGTCGCGCCGGCACCCGCCACGCTACTCCCCAAGAACTCTTGGAGGGTGGCATGGACGAGACGGACCACGACGCGGTGGCGCGGCTGCGGGCGACGGCGCACCCGGTGCGGCTGCGCATCCTGTCGCTGCTGACCGCCGAGGCGATGAGCGCGGCCGAGGTGGCGCGCACCCTCGAGATCACCCACGCCAACGCGTCGTACCACCTGCGCCTGCTCCACGACGCCGGCGAGCTCGTGGTCGAGAGCGAGGAGAAGATCCGCGGCGGTGTGGCCAAGCGCTACCGCTACGACGCCACGCGCGAGGTCGCCGACCGCTCCAGCCCCGTCGACGACCGGATCGCCTACGCCCGGGCCACCGCCCTGGAGGTCGAGCGCCGACTGCTCGACGCCGCGACGCCGGGCCGGGCTCGTCGAGCGACCTCGAGGCGTGGGTGCCGGTCGAGGTGTGGCGCCGTGCCCTCGACCTGATGCACGAGGCCTCCCTCCTCCTCCACGCGGCGGCCACGCCCGCGGGCACGGCGGAACCGTCCACGTCAGCGTCACCACGAACGCCTTCACCATGTCCGGCGGCCTCACCGGCGAGGACGCCCGCTGGACGCCTGCCACCGAGGAGCGCCGATGAGGCGCGAGGGCGCGCTCGCGCCCCTGCGGCGAGCGCAACTTCGCGTGGTACTTCTCCTCGCGCCTCGTCAACACCCTCGGCGCGATGATGGCCAACATCGCGCTGACCTTCGCCGTGCTCGACATCGACGGCCGGGCGATCGCGATCGGCATGGTCCTGGCCGCGCACACCATCCCGATGATCGTGCTGCTGCTCTGGGGCGGCGTGATCGTCCGACCGTTTCCCCCGCGCCGTGGTCCTGCAGGTCTCCAACGTCGCCTCCGCGCTCTCGCCAGGGCGCCATCGCCTGTCTCGTGCTGACCGGGCGTGCCGAGCTCTGGATGATCATCGCGCTGACCGCCGTGCACGGAGCGGTGTCCGCGATGTCGATGCCGGCGATGGCCGGGCATGGTCCCGCAGCTGGTGCCCCGCGAGTCGCTGCAGCAGGCCAACGCGCTGCTCTCCCTGACCCGCAACGGCCTCACGGTGCTGGGCCCGTCGCTCGGCGCCTTCCTCGTCGTCACCGTCGGGTCCCGGCTGGGCGCTCGCCGTCGACGCCTTCACCTGGGCTCTCGCCGCGCTCCTGCTGATCCCCGTGAACATCCCCCCGGCGCGCGCCGCGGGCAGAGGCGACCTCGACGCTGCAGCGACCTCCGCGAGGGCTGGACGTTCTTCCGCAGCGTCACCTGGCTGTGGGTCGTCGTCGCTGGGGTTCGGCGGCCTCAACATGATCCACAACGGGGCGCTCTTCACCCTCGGGCCGGTCGTCGCCGAGGACACGATCGGACGCCAGGCCTGGGGCTTCGTGCTCTCGGCCGAGGCCGCCGGGCTCCTCGTCATGGCGTTCGTGCTCCTGCGCTACCGGCTCGAGCGACCACTGCTGCTGGGGCATGCTCGCGATCATCCTCAACGCCGCGCCGATGATCATGCTCGGGGTCGACCCGGTCGTCGTCGCCCTCGTCGTCGCCGCGTTCGTCGGCGGCATGGGCATCGAGGTGTTCTCGATGGGCTGGGCGCTCGCCATGCAGGAGAACATCGACGACGACATGCTCAGCCGCGCCTACTCCTACGACATGCTCGGCTCGTTCATCGCGATGCCGATCGGCCAGCTCGCCTGGGGTCCGCTCGGCGTGGCCTTCGGCAACGAGCGGGTCCTCGTCGCCTCGGGCATCGCGTACGCCGCCATCTGCGGGCTCGTGCTCTGCTCACGGTCGGTGCGCGACCTGCCGCGGGCACCGGCGACCCCCGTGGCCGAGGTGATGACCGGCACGTCCTAGGGTCAGCGAGCATGAGCGTCATGGATCTCTTCCGCCTCGACGGCAAGGTCGTCATCGTCACCGGCGCCTCGAGCGGGCTGGGCGTCGCGTTCGCCCACTGCTTCGCCGAGGCCGGCGCCGACGTGGTGCTGGGTGCGCGTCGCGTGGACAAGCTCGAGCGGGTCGCCGACTCCGTGCGCTCCACCGGCCGCCGCGTGCACACCGTCGCGACCGACGTGGCCGACCCCGAGCAGTGCCAGCGGCTCGTGGACGAGGCGGTCGCCAAGTTCGGCCGGGTCGACGTGCTGGTCAACAACGCCGGCGTCGGCTCCGCCGTCCCCGCCACCCGCGAGACGCCCGAGGAGTTCCGCTCGGTCATCGACGTCAACCTCAACGGCTGCTACTGGATGGCCCAGGCGTGCGGCCGGGTGATGCAGCCCGGCTCGAGCATCATCAACATCTCCTCGATCCTCGGCCTCACCACCGGCGGCCTGCCGCAGGCCGCGTACTCCGCCTCCAAGGCCGGTCTCGGCGGTCTCACCCGCGACCTCGCCCAGCAGTGGATGGGCCGCAAGGGGATCCGCGTCAACGCGCTCGCACCCGGCTTCTTCTCCTCCGAGATGACCGCGACCTACCCGGACGGCTACCTCGACCAGGCGATGACGCGGGTGCCGGCCGGTCGCAAGGGCGACCCGCGCGAGCTGGCGGCGACCGCCGTCTGGCTGGCCTCCGACGCCGCCGGCTACGTCACCGGGCAGACGATCCCGGTCGACGGCGGACTCACGATCGCCTGAGGCGGCGCACGGCGGGGTTCTGCAAGAATCCCGCAATGACTGCGCCAGCCGCCGACCGGTCGCACCGGCTGCGCCGGATGACGGGCCGCGACCCGGATGAGTCCCACCGCGCTGCCACGCCGCTCGAGCTGCTCTACGACCTGACGCTGGTCGTCGCCTTCAGCGTCGCCGGCGGGCAGTTCGCACACGCGCTGGTCGAGGACCACGTCGTCGCGGGGCTCCTCGGCTTCGGCGTTGCGATGTTCGCCATCACGCTGGCGTGGATCAACTTCTCCTGGTTCTCCTCGGCCTACGACACCGACGACGCGTTCATGCGGCTCGCGACGCTCGTGCAGATGGTCGGCGTGCTCGTCATCGCGCTGGGGCTCCACGACGTCTTCGAGGGCTTCAACCACGGGGAGTTCGACAACGCGGTCCTGGTCGCGGGCTACGTGACCATGCGGGTCTCGATGGTCGTCCTCTGGACACGCGCCGCGCGGCACGACCGCGAGCGGCGCTCGACCTGCCTGGCGTACGCCCGCGGAATCGCCGCCGTGCAGGTCGGGTGGATCATCACCGCGCTCGACCTGCTTCCGACAGGCGCCCAGATCGGGCTCGCGCTCGTCCTCTTCGCCGTCGAGGTCGGCGGCACGGTGTGGATCGAGACCCACTTCCCGGCGACGCCGTGGAACCCGCACCACATCGCCGAGCGCTACGCCCTGCTGGCGATCATCACGTTCGGCGAGGTCATCCTCGGCACCACGACGGCGATCGAGGCCGTGGTTGCCGAGCACGGCTGGAGCGCCGAGGCCGCGGCCATCGCGCTCGCCGGCGTCTCGCTGGCCGTCGGCCTGTGGTGGTGCTACTTCACCGTTCCCTACGGCGAGGCCCTGCGCGGCAGCAACGCGAAGAGCATGATCTTCGGCTTCGGGCACGTGCTGCTGTACGCCGCGATCGCCGCGACGGGTGCCGGCCTGCACGCCGCGGCGTACCTCCTCGAGGACCGCAGCGAGCTCGACGCCGCGCAGACCGTGCTCACCATGGCCGTCCCGGTCGGCCTCTTCGCCGTGGTGCTGTTCGTGCTGTTCCACGTCATGTTCCCCGGCCGCGACGCGCTGCACTACTGGCTGCTCGCCGGCACGCTGGTCGTGCTCGTCGCCGCGTGGGCGCTGGCCGCCGGTGGTGCGTCGATGTCAGCGGCTCTGGGCGTCCTCATGCTGGCGCCCTGGGTCACCGTCGTGGGTTTCGAGCTGCGCGGACACCGTCACCTGGCCGAGGTCGTCGGCGCCTGATCAGAGCCAGGGCTCGCCCGCGACGACCCCGTCCGTACGCCGCCCCGCCGCGGCGTCGTCCAGCCAGCGCTCCGCGTCGGACACGCCGCTGCTCGACCACCCCTCGAGCGTCCGTCGCACCACGCGGTCACCCTCGCGGACGACGAGGACCCCGCCGCCCAGGGCGAGGACGAACGCGTCGTCGACGGTGTCGAGCAGGTCGGCCGACCCGGTGTCGCAGGCGTCGCAGCCGCAGTCGGGCTGGAGCTCCAGCACCTCGGCGGGGTCGCCCACGCCGACCTGGACGAAGGTCTCGTCCTGCAGGTTCGCCACCACCACCGGTTGCGTGCCCGGGCGCCCGCGCACGACGGTGGTGCGGCTCTCGGGGAGGTGCCGCGCTTCCACCCACGTCACCGAGCCGGGATCGACGTCCTCCGCCTCGCCGAGCCCGGCCGCGACGACGGCCTCGACCCAGGCGTCGGCGCGAGCGGCGAGCAGCCGGTAGCGCTCCGGCTCGGTCACCCGCGAGTACTCCTCGTCCGCGGCCGGACGTCCTCCGGGGCGCGGGTCCGGCCAGTCGGCGAGGTCGCCGCGGAGCCGCGCGAACGCCTCGTCCACCGCGGGCAGCAGCGCCGACGCGGGGAACCGGCGCCGGTCCGGACGGGTCGTGACCTCCACCTGGTCGAGGACGAGCGTGGTCGACGAGGGGTGGGGCGTCGCCAGGATGATCGAGGCCGGCTGCGGGGCGGCATCGGTGCCGAAGGACACCCGGGCCGCGTCGTCGGCGTGCGCCGGCTCCTCGAGCGGGAGCAGCGTGACCGAGACCCCGCCCCGCTCGAAGAAGGCGCGGCGCGGGAAGTGGTGGTCGGTGAACCCCAGCGCCAGGAGAAGATCGGCGACCCGGTCGGGGTCGGGCGGCAGGAGCGAGATCCCCTCGAGGACGGGGCCGTCAGCGGGGCCGGGCGGCATCGGCGTCGTCCACTCGATGAGGAACGGCAGCGAGCCGTCGTACGGCTCCGGGCCGACGTCGCAGACGCGCCACTCGAGCAGCTCGCCGTCGGGGGTGCGGCGCGAGCCGGGGACGGGCGGGTCGGGCTCGAACCCGGCCGCCTCCAACGCCGTACGCGCCTCGTCGAGGTCGTCGACCGCGACGGCCCACGAGATCGGGCCGCGTGCCGAGCGGACGCGGTCGAGCCAGGGGTTGGACTCGTCCGACCCGGCCGCGATCAGCTCGACGTAGGCCGGTGCGGGTCCGCGGACCAGGACGTTCTCGGTGCCGACGGGGTGCGCTCCCCCGCGCTCGGCGGGGATGCCGGCGGCACGCCACCGCGCCGCCGCCTCGTCGAGGTCCTCGACGGCGACGACGAGGTGGTCGAAGCGCGCTCCCATGCCTGACAGGCTAGGAGCCCCGTCCAGCGGGTTTGGCGGCTCAGGCGCCGCTGAGGATCTCGGTGACCGCGGCGACCAGGCCGGCGATGTCCTCGTCGCTGGCGACCAGCGGCGGGGCGAAGCGGACGGTGGAGCCGTGGGTGTCCTTGGCGAGGATGCCGCGCGCCATCAGTGCCTCCGACATGGCTCGGCCGGACATGAGGGTCGGGTCGATGTCGATGCCGGCCCACGCGCCGCGGACCCGGACGTCGGAGAGGCCCTTGCCGACGAGCAGTCCGAACCCGGCGTCGAGCTGGGCGCCGATCTCGGCCGAGCGGGCCTGGAAGGTGCCCTCCTCGAGCATCGCGATGACCTCGGTGCCGATGGCGGCGGCGAGCGGGTTGCCGCCGAAGGTCGAGCCGTGGGAGCCGGGCGTGATGACGTCCATGACCTCGCGGTCGGCCGCGATCGCGGAGACCGGGTAGATGCCGCCGCCGAGCGCCTTGCCCATGATGTAGATGTCCGGGACGACGTCCTCGTGGTCGCAGGCGAACGTCTTCCCGGAGCGCGCCAGGCCGGACTGGATCTCGTCGGCGACCATCAGCACGTTGCGCTCGGTGCAGAGCGCGCGGAGGTCGCGCAGGAAGCCCTCGGGGGGCATGACCACGCCGCCCTCGCCCTGGATCGGCTCGAACAGGACGGCCACGGTGGTCTCGTCGATGGCGGAGGCGATGGCCTCGATGTCGCCGTACTTCACGCCGCGGAAGCCGGTGGTGAACGGCGCGTAGCCCGAGGTGGCGACCTCGTCGTCGGAGAAGCTCACGATCGTCGTGGTGCGGCCGTGGAAGTTGCCCTCCATCGTGATGATGGTGGCCTGCCCGGCCGGGACGCCCTTGACCTCGTAGCCCCACTTGCGGCTGACCTTGATCGCGGTCTCGACGGCCTCGGCGCCGGAGTTCATCGGCAGGATCATGTCCTTGCCGGTCAGCCGGCACAGGGCCTCGGCGAAGCCGCTGAGCTTGTCGTTGAAGAACGCGCGGCTGGTCAGCGTCAGCACGCCGAGCTGCTCGCGCGCGACCGCGACGAGACGCTCGTTGGAGTGGCCGAAGTTGAGCGCCGAGTAGCCCGCGAGGCAGTCGAGGTAGCGCTTGCCGTCGACGTCGATCACCCAGGCGCCGTCGCCCTCGGCGAGCACCACGGGCAGCGGGTGGTAGTTGTGTGCGGCGTAGCGCTCCGTGGCCTCGATGTGGGCGGCGGTGCGCTCGGAGATCTGGGCGGGGGTGGTGCCCGTGGAGACGTCGGTCGCGGTCATGAGCACATGGTGCCACCGGGTTCGCTCGAACGCCGACTCCACGACCAGACCACTCATCGGGGAGCTTCGGCTCGCCCTGGACGGGCCGGCGCTCCCCGATCACCGGAGAACGACAGAAGGCCGACGCTCTCGCGCCGGCCTTCTGAGTTGGTGGAGCTGAGGGGACTCGAACCCCTGACCCTCTGCATGCCATGCAGATGCGCTACCAGCTGCGCCACAGCCCCAACATCGTCCTTCCGTGGAGCCGGAAGGACAACGCGGAGAACATTAGCCGACACCCGACCGCAGGTGAAATCGGGGTCCGGGATCAGGTCAGCCAGCGCCAGAGGAGCCAGATCCCCAGCACCGTCACGGCCAGCCCGGCGAGCACCGGGACGACCATCAGCGCGACGGCGCCGACGACGTACGCCGTGCTCGGCGGCTCGCGGAGCGGCTGGCGCTCGATCTCGCGGAGGAGCAGTCGAAGGTTCTTGCGGTTGGCGCGGTGGGCGACGTCGAGGAGGTCGCCGACGCCCGGGACCAGCCCCAGCAGCGCGTCGACGACCAGGTTGAGCCCCATCCACGCCAGCACCGCCATCGGGACCCGCGCCCGGATCGCGTCGCGGATGATCACGCTGGACAGGGCGCTGCCGACGGCGTCGCCGATGCCGGGCACCAGTCCGATCACCGCGTCGAGGCCGAGCCCGATGCGGTGCCGGGCACGGTGACGGCGTCGTCCATCACCCTCGCAAGCTGGCGGCTGGGCGCCACGTCGACCTCGCGGGCGCGCTCGGTCACACGACGCGGTTCCAGGCCGCGAGCCGCCACCGTTCCACCCCTCCGGTCCACGCGGAGGCCGAGTGCTCGAGCTCGACCCAGCCGCAGTTGCTCAGCACCCCGAGGGACTCGACGACATCGTCGCCCCACCCGAGGAAGGCAGCCACGACCACGCGCAGCGCCGCGCCGTGGGAGACGACGATGCCGGTCTCGCCCTCCCCCAGCACGTCGGCGTACGACGTCAGCGCGGGCAGGAAGCGGGCCCGTACGTCGTCGTCGGACTCCCGACCCGGGATCGAGCCGATGTCACCGGCCATCAGCGCGGCGTGCTCCGCGGGGTGGGCAGCGGCGTACTGCTCCGAGGTCAGGCCGGTGCGGTTCGAGCCGACGGCGAACTCGCGCAGGCGGGCGTCGAGGACCACCTCGAGCCCGGCCTCGTCGGCGACGGCGCGAGCGGTCATGGCTGCCCGCGCGAGGTCGGAGGACCACACCGCGACGGGACGCAGGGCGGCGAGGACGGGGGCCACTTCCTTGGCCTGCGCCTCACCGACCTCGTCGAGGGGTACGTCGGCGTGGCCCTGCGCGCGCCCGATGTCGTTCCACTCCGTGCGGCCGTGCCGGAGCAGGACGAGGCGCCTCACGTGAGGGTCAGCGGGATGAGCGGGCAGTCGCTCCAGAGGCGCTCGAGGGCGTAGAAGGACCGCTCCTCCTCGTGCTGCACGTGGATCACGATCTCGCCGTAGTCGAGGAGCACCCAGCGCCCCTCCTTGTGACCCTCGCGGCGGATCGGCTTGGCGCCCACCTCGCGGAGCTTGTCCTCCACCTCGTCGACGATCGCGCCGACGGCGCGCTCGTTGTTGGCGCTGGCGAGCACGAAGGCGTCGGTGATGGCGAGCTGGTCGCTGACGTCGAAGGCCAGGACCTGGTCGGCCTTCTTGTCGTGCGCGGCCTGGGCCGCGACGGCGACGAGCTCGAGGGCGTGGTCGGTGGCAGTCATGCGGAGTCCTTGCTGGAGCTGGTGCGGTGGGTGGTGCTGGTCGGGGGGGCGGCGTCTGCGGCCGTGTAGAGGTCGTGCTTGGCGATGTACTGCACGACGCCGTCGGGCACGAGGTACCAGACGGGCTCGCCGCGACGCTTGCGGTCGCGGCAGTCGGTCGAGGAGATCGCGAGGGCCGGGATCTCGACCATCGTCACGCGGTTGGAGGGGATCTTGGCGAGCGCCGAGGGGTCCATCTCGTAGCCGGGCCGGGTGCAGCCGACGAAGTTGGCGAGCTCGAAGAGCTCCTCGACGTCACGCCAGGTGAAGATGTCGGCGAGCGCGTCGGCGCCGGTGATGAAGAACAGCTCGGCGTCGGGCATCTCGGCCTTGAGGTCGCGGAGCGTGTCGATCGTGTAGGTCTTGCCCTCGCGGTCGATGTCGACGCGGGAGACGTTGAAGCGCGGGTTGGCGGCGGTGGCGACCACGGTCATCAGGTAGCGGTGCTCGGCCGGCGTGACGTAGCGGTCGCTCTTCTGCCACGGGTCGCCGGTGGGCACGAAGATGACCTCGTCGAGGTCGAACCAGGCCTGCACCTCGGACGCGGCCACGAGGTGGCCGTGGTGGATGGGGTCGAAGGTGCCACCCATCACCCCGACGCGGCGCTGCCCCCTGGGACCGGTCACCGGATCAGCTGTGCTCGCGACCGCCACCGAAGGAGACCACGGCCAGCAGCAGGACGAGCAGCAGCCCCAGCGCGATGGCGCCCACGACGTAGGGGTGGACGGCAGGCTCGCTCTCGGCCTCGGCGGCCAGCGTGATGACGGTGCTCAGCATGGCGCTCACCCTACCGGCACCGCTGCCCGGTCACCTGACGTGGCCCTCGCCGATGACGACGTACTTGCTCGACGTCATCTCCGGCAGCCCCATCGGACCGCGCGCGTGGAGCTTCTGGGTCGAGATGCCGATCTCGGCGCCGAAGCCGAGCTCGCCGCCGTCGGTGAAGCGGGTGGAGGCGTTGACCATCACCGCCGCGGAGTCCACCGCGGCGACGAAGCGCCGGATCGTCGCCTGGTCGCGGGCGAGGATCGCCTCGGTGTGGCCGGACGACCAGCGCCGGATGTGGGCGATCGCGCCCTCGACGTCGGCGACGACGGCCGCGGAGATCTCCAGGCCGAGGAACTCGGCGGCGTGGTCCTCGTCGGTCACGGGCACCACGTCGTCGTACTCCGCGAACGCGCTGTCGCCGTGGATCAGCACCCCGGACGCCTGCAGCGCCTCGACCACGATGGGCAGGAACTCGTCGGCGACGTCCTCGTGCACGAGGAGCGACTCGGCGGCGTTGCAGACGCTGGTGCGGTGGGTCTTGGAGTTGAGCACGATCGCGAGCGCCTGCTCGAGGTCGGCCGAGGCGTCGACGTAGACGTGGCAGTTGCCGACGCCGGTCTCGATGACCGGGACGGTCGACTCCTCGACCACGCTGCGGATCAGCCCAGCTCCCCCGCGCGGGATGAGCACGTCGACGAGGCCACGCGCCCGCATCAGCGCCTTGACGCTGTCGTGGGTGTCCCCCGGCACCAGCTGTACGACGTCCTCCGGCAGGCCGCTGCCGGCCACCGCGCCGCGCATCGCCCCGACGATCGCGGCGTTGCTCGACCGGGCGCTCGAGGAGCCGCGCAGCAGGACGGCGTTGCCGGACTTCAGGCAGATGCCGGCGGCGTCCGCCGTGACGTTGGGGCGTGCCTCGTAGATCATCCCGACCACGCCGAACGGCACCCGCACCTGACGCAGCTCCAGCCCGTTGGCCAGCGTGCTGCCGCGCAGCACCTCCCCGACGGGGTCGGGCAGGCCGGCGACGTCGCGCAGGCCCTGTGCCATCGCCTCGAGGCGGGACTCGTCGAGCCGGAGGCGGTCGACGATGTTGGCGGGCGTGCCGGCGGCCTCCGCCCGGGCGACGTCCTCGGCGTTGGCCGCCAGGATCTCCTCCGACGAGGCGAGCAGCGCGTCGGCCATGGCCCGCAGCGCGGCGTCCTTGGTGGCCCTGGTGGCCGTGGCCAGCTCGTGGCTGGCCGTCCTGGCCCGACCGGCGACCTCGCGCACTGCCTCCTCGCTGCTCATGCTGTCCAGCGTAGGGCGGGCGAGCCTAGGGTGACGTCATGTCTCGCATCACGGGGGTGATCGTCGCTCTGGCGACGGCAGCGGCTGTCCTGACCGGATCGACCGTGGGCGCGGCGCCGCCACCGGCGCCGGCCTCCGCGGCGGACGTCCCCGGGGTCGCGGACCTGCCGAGGGAGATCGAGCGCGGGGTGGAGCTCACGATGGCCGACGGCGACCTGCTGCGCCTGTGGGCGGCGGCGGACTACCGGACGGTGTGGTCCCGGCGCCACGACGCGGCCACCGGCTCCTGGGGTCCCCGCCTGGAGGTGCTGCACCGCAAGCACCTGTTCTGCGGCGACGTGGACGCCCGCACGTCGGGCGGCGCGGTCGCCGCGATGGTGCAGTGCGACTTCTACGGCTACGCCGAGGACCAGGCGCCGGTCGGTTCGCAGGCGCTCTGGTCGCCCGACGCGGTCACCTGGTCGTCGTACCCCTTGGAGGGCGAGGCGTACGACGAGCCCGGCATCTCCCCCAGCGGCGCCAACGCCGTGTGGTTGCAGTCCGGTGGCTACGTCACCCGCACAGCAGCCGGGTTCGCGGGGCACGACCTGGACACACGCGGCCAGGAGTACACCGCCACCGCCACGATCACCGACGACGCGCAGGTCTCCTACCTCTACGGCGCCCACCTGTCCCGCCGGCGGTGCGGGATGGTCGTCCTGACCCGCACGGGTGACGCCGCCCCGACGCGCCAGGACGTCGAGATCGACGACGCCTGCCAGGACCGGAACTTCGCCAACGTGGACGCGAACACGGCCGTCTTCGGGGAGTTCGCCTCCCCCGCCTCCGTCGCCGTCATCTCCCGTCCCGACGCCTCGTCCCCGTGGACCGTCACGCGGCTCGCTCCCGACTCCGCCCCCGGCCTCGTCCACCATGAGGGGCGTCTGTACACCCAGTACGTCACCGCGCCCGGTGCGCCGCTCGTCGCCCTCGGCTCCCGTCGGGGCAGGCAGGTGCGTGCCCAGGTGTACGACCCGGTCGCCCAGGCGTGGAGCCCTTCGACCACGGTGCTCGAGTCGCGAGGCCGTTGCCGTTGGAACGGCAACGGGACCGACCAGCCCGTCGCGGTCCTCGTCGCGGTCGTCAGGTGCGGGGGCAACAACGTCGCGCTCACCACCCGCGACGGTCTCACCTGGCAGGCGCTGCGGATGGGTCCGCGCGTGCTCGGGCAGTCGCGGGACGGCCGGTACGTCGCCGTGCCGGGCCCCACCAGCACCCACGTCATCTCAGCCGACCGGGGCGTCGTCACCCTGGCGGGTGGGACCACCGGGCGGTGCGACGTCGCCGTGCCCGCCGGTCCGGACGAGGCCGTGCTGCTCGTCGCCGGACGGCACTCGCGGAGGTGGCCGGTGACCCTGCGCCATCTCTCCGGAGGCGGGGTCGAGCGACTCGGGCGGTCCGGAGCGCCGACCGCCGGCAGGTGCAGGTCGGTCGAGCAGTCCTGGGACCGGCCCACCCGCTTCGAGATGCGCAGCACGCGCATCGACCACGGCCAGACCGTCGAGGTGGTGCGTCGCGGCAGCGGGTGGACGGTGCGGCTCCGCCGCTGGTGAGTCGACGACCGACGACGAGCGCCCCCGGCCGACCGGCCGGGGGCGTTCGTCGTACGACGTGCGGGTCAGCCCTTGCGGGCGGTGATCTGCTCGGTGGCGGCGGGGAGCACGGAGTGCAGGTCGCCGACCACGCCGAAGTCGACGAGCTCGAAGATCGGGGCCTCGGGGTCCTTGTTGACCGCGACGATCGTCTTCGACGTCTGCATGCCGGCGCGGTGCTGGATCGCACCCGAGATGCCGTTGGCGACGTAGAGCTGCGGCGAGACCGTCTTGCCGGTCTGGCCGACCTGGAAGGCGTGCGGCATCCAGCCCGAGTCGACCGCGGCACGCGAGGCACCCACGGCTGCGCCGAGCGAGTCGGCGAAGCCCTCGACGGGCTCGAAGTTGCCGCCGGTGCCACGACCGCCGGAGACCACGATCGCGGCCTCGGTGAGCTCGGGGCGACCCGTCGACTGGCGCGGCTGGGTGGCCACGACCTGGGCGGTCTTCGCGACGTCGGAGATGGTCGCGGCGAACGCCTCGACAGCGCCGGCGCCGTCGGCCTCCTCAGGGGCGGCCGAGTTCGGCTTCACCGTGATGATCGGCGTGCCCTGGGTGACCTTCGCCTGGACGGTGTAGTTGCCGGCGAACACGCTCTGCGTGGTCACCGCCGCCCCGCCATCTCCAGCTGAGACGTCGACGGCGTCGGTGATCAGGCCCGAGCCCAGCTTGATCGCCAGGCGACCGGCGACCTCCTTGTTCTCGAACGTCGAGGGCAGCAGGATCGCGGCAGGGCTGGCCTGCTGGGCGAGCTGCTGCAGCGCCTCGGCCTTCGGCGCGACGAGGAAGCCCTTGATCTGGGCGTCGTCGACGACGTAGACCTTCGCGGCGCCGTACTTCTTGACCTTCTCCGCCACCGCGTCGCCCTGCTCGGGCGAGCCGAAGAACACCGCGGACGGCTCGCCGAGACGGCGCGCGATCGTGAGCAGCTCGTAGGTGGGCTTCTTGACCTCGCCGTCGGCGTGGTCGACTACAACAAGAACCTCAGACATCTCTGGCTGCTCCTCAGATGAACTTCTTGGACGCGAGGAACTCGACCAGCGCACCGGCGCCCGAGCCGTCCTCGTCGGTGACGATCTCGCCGGCGGTGCGCGGCGGGCGGGCGGTGGTGTCCTCGACCTGCGTGTAGGCCACCGACAGGCCGACCTGGTCGGCGTCGAGGCCCAGGTCGGTCAGCGACCACGTCTCGAGCGGCTTCTTCTTCGCCGCCATGATGCCCTTGAACGACGGGTAGCGGGCCTCGCCCGACTGGTCGGTCACCGACAGCACGATCGGCAGGGTCGCGCCGATGACCTCGGTCGAGCCCTCGTTGTCACGCTTGATCCGGACCTGGTCGCCCTGCGACTCCACGACCGAGGCCAGGGTCACCTGCGGCATGCCGAGGCGCTCGGCCAGCATCGCCGGCACGACCGAGCCGGACGCGTCGGTCGACGCCATCCCGCAGATCACCAGGTCGGCGCCGGTGTCGGCCTTGATCTTCTCGACCGCCTTGGCGAGCACCAGGGAGGTGCCGAGGTAGTCGGAGCCCGCGATCGCGTCGTCGACGACGTGGACACCGGAGTCGGCACCCATCTGCAGCGACTTGCGCACCGCGTCGACCGCCTTCTCCGGACCCACGGTCAGCGCGGTGACGGTGATCTCCTCACCCTCACGCTTCTCCCGGAACTGGAGCGCCTGCTCCACGGCGTACTCGTCGAGCTCGGACAGCAGGCCGTCGACGCCAACGCGGTCGACGGTGAAGTCGTCCTCGAACTTGCGGTCGGCCGTCGCGTCCGGCACGTACTTCACACAGACAACAATGTTCATGGTGGTGTGGCCTCGCGGCCCCTCCTGTGCAGTCGGATGTGGCTATGAGGTTACTGGTCGGTCAGTGCCGATCGGAATGGCGTCCCGGGTGCGGTCGCTCACAGTCGCACCGTCACCATCGGTGAGCCGCCGGCCGGGGTCAGGGCTTGATGACGCGGTAGAGGATGCGGCCGGCCACCAGCCAGGCGATCGCGGCGAGGCCCCAGTTGAAGAGCGCGTTCTTGACCTCGGCGCCCTCGCCGCGGAACTGCTTGATCCCGTCCCGGCGCGAGAACACGTCGAGGTCGGCCCACGAGGCGGCCGTGAGGACGGCGTCGACGAGCGCGTTGGACCTGTTGGCGTCCAGCGCGATCAGCAGCGCACCCGCTGCCAGCACCAGCGCCGCGAGCGCGCACGCCAGCCACACCAGCTGGGCGAGCGTCGCCCGGATCTTCGTTGCCACGTGGTGGTCTTCCTCTCGGTCCGGGACCGCTCAGCGGCCCACGAAGGTTGCCTTGCCCGGTCCGTTCTCAACGAACGAGGTCATCCCGCGGGTACGGTCCTCCGTCGCGAAGATCGCGGCGAACTGCTGGCGCTCGATCTCCAGGCCGGTGTCGAGGTCGGTCTCGCTGCCCCGGTCGATGCACTCCTTGGCCGCGCGGATCGCGAGGGCCGCCGCGCCGCTGAACTGCGAGGCGTAGGCCACCGCCTCCTCGAGCACCTTGTCGGCGGGGATCACCCGGTCGACCAGCCCGATCCGGAGCGCCTCGTCGACCTTCACGAACCGACCGGTGAAGATGATGTCCTTGGCCTTCGCCGTGCCGACCAGCCGGGTGAGGCGCTGCGTGCCGCCGGCCCCGGGGATGATGCCGAGCAGCACCTCGGGCTGGCCGAGGACGGCGTCCTCGGCGGCGAAGCGGAAGTCGGCGGCCAACGCGAGCTCGCAGCCGCCGCCCAGGGCGTAGCCGTTGACCGCGGCGACGACCGGCTTCGGGATCCGCGCGATGGCGGTGATCGCGGAGGTGGCGGACGCGGCGACCTTGACCATCTCGGCGTAGGAGAGGTCGGCCATCTCCTTCACGTCGTTGCCGGCGGCGAAGACGCGCTCGCCACCCCAGACGACCACGGATCGCACGTCGTCGCGCTCCGTCAGCTCGGCCGCGGCCTCGCGCAGGTCGGCCTGGACCTGCACGCTGATCGCGTTCATCTTGGGGCGGTCCAGTCGCAGGACCGCGACCCCGTCGGTCACGTCGATCGAGACGAACTCCATGGTGGCTCCTTGTCACGTAGATGGCGCGGCGCGTGGCGCATTGTGCCGTGCCGGGACTGTGCCACCACAATGGCTCGCGTGACACCGCCCCCCGAGACGAGCACTGTCTGGCACCACGACGGCGAGACCATGGAGGTCTGGCCGGGTCGCCACCACCCGCTGGGCGCGACGTGGTCCCGGGAGTCGACCAACTTCGCGGTGTACGCCCCCGAGGCGCGCGCGATGTGGGTGTGCCTGTTCGACGAGGACGGCGTCGAGACGCGCCACCGGCTGACCGAGCTCACGCTGGGCGTGTGGCACGGAGCGCTGCCGGGCGTGGCACGGGGCGCGCGCTACGGCTACCGCGCCGACGGGCCCTGGGATCCCGAGGCCGGGCTCCGGTTCAACCCCGCCAAGCTGCTGCTCGACCCCTACGGCCGGGCCGTGTCCGGGGACCTCGTCGTCGACGAGGCCATCTTCGGCTACGTGAAGGGCGCCCCCGCGACCCGCAGCGACCTCGACTCCGCGCCGTACGTCCCGCGCAGCGTCGTCGTCCACGACGACTTCCAGTGGGGACCGGACACCTCGCCGCACCGCCGTTGGCGCGACACCGTGATCTACGAGATGCACGTCAAGGGCATGACCGCGCTGCACGACCGGGTGCCCGACGAGCTCCGGGGGACGTACGCCGGACTGGCCGCGCCGGCCGTGACCGACTACCTCAAGGACCTCGGCGTGACGGCGGTCGAGCTGCTGCCCGTGCACCAGTTCTTCTCCGAGACGGCCCTCGCCGAGCGGGGCCTGGTCAACTACTGGGGCTACAACTCGCTGTGCTACTTCGCCCCGCACAACGCGTACTCCGCCGCCGGCGACCGGGGCCAGCAGGTCACCGAGTTCAAGCAGATGGTGAAGGACTTCCACCTCGCCGGGCTCGAGGTCATCCTCGACGTGGTCTACAACCACACCGCCGAGTCGGGCCCCCGCGGGCCGACGCTCAGCTTCCGCGGCCTCGACGACCGGGGCTACTACCAGCGTGTGGTGCCGCCGCCGGCGAAGCCGGGCCAGGACCCCGAGCCGGTTCGCTACTGGGACGTGACCGGCTGCGGCAACACCGTCGACGCCACCCACACGCAGAGCCTGCGGATGATCCTCGACTCGCTGCGCTACTGGGTCACCGAGATGCACGTCGACGGCTTCCGCTTCGACCTGATGAGCGCGCTGACCCGCACCGACCAGGTGGTCGACATGGGCTCGCACCTGCTCACCGCGATCGGGCAGGACCCCGTGCTGCGCCACGTGAAGCTGATCGCCGAGCCGTGGGACGCGTCGATGGACGGCTACCGGGTCGGGCAGTTCCCACCGCCGTGGGTGGAGTGGAACGACCAGTTCCGCGACACGGTCCGCGACTTCTGGCGCGGCCACTCCGGCGGCGTGCGCACCGTCGCGACGCGGCTGGCCGGGTCGAGCGACCTGTACGCCGACGACGGCCGATCCCCCTACGCCTCGGTCAACTTCGTCACCGCCCACGACGGCTTCACGCTGCGCGACCTCGTGTCCTACAACGACAAGCACAACGACGCCAACGGTGAGGACAACCGCGACGGCACCGACAACAACCGGTCGTGGAACTGCGGTGTCGAGGGCGAGACCGACGACCCGGAGATCATCGCGCTGCGTCGCCGCCAGGCGGCCAACCTGATGGCGACGCTGTGCTTCTCCAGCGGGGTCCCGATGCTCACGGCCGGCGACGAGCGCGGCCGCACGCAGGGCGGCAACAACAACGCGTACGGGCAGGACAACGAGATCTCGTGGATCGACTGGCGCCCCGACGACGCGTGGCTCGACGTCTACGAGATCACCAAGACCGCGTTGCGGCTGCGTCGCGAGCACCCGGTGCTGCGCCAGCGGCACTGGTTCGCCGGGCGGCCCACGATCAAGGGCGGCATCAAGGACCTCGTCTGGGTGCACCCGAGCGGCCACGAGATGACCGTCGACGACTGGAACGACGACAGCATCCGCACCATCGGGATGTTCCTCAACGGCGCTCCCCTCCGCTCCCCCGGCCCGCACGGCGAGCAGGTGCGCGACCGGTCGTTCATGATCTGGCTCAACTCCGGGGTCGACGACGTCGAGCTGGTGCTGCCGGCCAACCAGTGGGTCCACCAGGGCGAGGTCGTCCTGTCGACCAACGCCGATCTCGCCGTCGGCACACCGGTGGTCGCGGGCGGGACGATGGAGCTGCAGGCGCGCTCGGTGCTGGTGCTGCGCCAGACCTGATCCCGCCGGGCGATCCCTCCGGGCCGTCAGGCCCGGGCGCCCACCCACTCCATCGGGTCGCCGGCGTCGAGGTCGGTGATGCCGTGGTTCTCGAAGGCGCCCAGCACCACGAGGCGTCGTACGGCGGCGAAGGTGAGCACGTGCGCCACCATCCCGCCGTAGGTGAAGACCCGCGGCGTCTCGCAGGTGACGTCGACGAAGGTGTCGTCGAGTCGGCCCTCCTCGACCGTCGTACGTACCTGCTCGAGGAAGGCGGGGCCCTCCTCGGCGAGCTCGCGCCGCAGCGTGCTGAGCGACTTGCCGCGCTCCTGGTCCCAGTCGTAGGACCGCTGGTCGACGGCGGCGTTCCACTGGGCCAGCTGCCCGACGAGCCGGCCGAGCACGGAGCGGATGGTCATGTCGCAGTCGATGGTGCCGATGGGCACCTCGATCGGGGCGTCGAGCTGCTCGTCGGTCAGCCGGGTCGCCCGGTCGATCAGCTCGCCGGTCAACCAGACGTGGTGCTCGATCATGCGGGTCATCAGGTCCATCGGGGTCACCTTTCGGGAGGTCGGCAGCCGTAGGCTGCCGGGCGGGTGGAAGTGCACGCCGCTCGGACCCTCGATCTGGGTGCGGGTGGGGTGCTGACGCCAGCGGCTCGGCGCGGTGCCGTACTCCCGCGCGAACGCCCGGGTGAACGCCTCGTGCGAGCCGTAGCCGGCCTCGAACGCCACGTCGACCACCTGCTCGTCGCCGGTGAGCAGGCGGTACGCCGCGCGCTCCAGCAGCAGCCTCCGGCGCATCCGCTCCGGCGGCTCACCGCCCGCCGCCGACACGACGCGGGCGAGGTGGAAGCGCGAGAGGTGGAGCCGGCGGGCCCGTTCGTCGCCGCCCAGGTCGAGGGTCTCGGCCAGGGTGACGAGGAACTCGGCGAAGGTGTCGGCCGCTGTCGTCATGCCCACCACCCTCGCCCGCGGCCCGGCCGCGCACTTGATCGCACGTGCGCAGTCTGCACCCGCTCAGGCGGGTTGCGCCTCCGTCGCCGCCTTGGCGGCCCCGATCACCTCGGTGAGGCGGTCGCGCAGGTCGACCAGCTCGTCGAGCCCCATGCCCAGCCGTCGCAGGATCGTGCCGGGCACCTCGAGCGCCTGCGTCCGCAGGTCGCGTCCCCGGTCGGTCAGGGCCACCGCGAGGCTGCGCTCGTCCGTGGGGTTGCGGTCCCGTCGCACCAGGCCGGCCGCCTCGAGCCGCCGGAGCAGCCGCGAGAGCGTGGCCGGGTCGAGCTCGAGCCGGCGGCTGAGCTCGGTCACGGACAACGGCTCCCCGCCCCACAGCGCCAGCATCACGAGGTACTGCGGGTGGGTGAGCCCCATCGGCTCGAGCACCGGCCGGTAGACCGAGATGACCGTGCGGGACGCCACCGCGAGGGCGAAGCAGACCTGGCGCTCGAGGGCCAGAGGGTCGGAGTCGTCGATTCGGCGGGGCGCGGACATTCCGTTAGCCTAGCAATCGTTGTCACAGCAAACGATTCGTGAGAGAGGCTCGCATGGCCGGCAGCGTTCCCGCTCGACGTACGGAGAAGGGTCGCGGTCACCTGCTCGACCTCGACGCCCCGCGCCGGATCGTCCAGGACCCCGAGAAGGACGCGCGCGACCTCGCCCGCGTGCAGCGCTGGGTGATGTCGACGCTGGCCGTCACCACGATCCTGCACCTCGTCGTCGGCCTCGTCGTGGCCGCCGTGATGCTCGACGACTCCCCCACGTCGTCCAAGATCGGGCTCAACGTCATCGCCGGCATCTTCGGCGCCTTCGCCGTCGCCGTCGGCCGCGCGATCCACGGCAAGCGCATCGTCTCCCCCTGGCTGCTGCTCGCCGTCGTCCCCACGGTGATCGGGCTCTGGCTGACCTTCGGCTGATCAGTCGCGGCCCGGGTCAGAGCCCGAGCACCTGCACGGTCACGAGGTACGTCCCGCGCACACCGTCGGGGTCGTGGAGGGCCGGGTCGCCCTCGGCCACCCCGGCGGCGCGGGCACGTACGGCCGCGCCCGGGTCGAGGGCCGTGAGGTCCGCGGCGAGGGCGGTGACCACGAGCGGGAGGTCGTGCTCGTCGAGGTGGTCCAGCGTGAGGCTGTCGTGCAGCATGCCCGCCGCCTCTGCCATCAGCTCCCGTGCGGTCTCCGCGTCCACGTCGGGTCGCGACGCGGCGGCGGCGTCAGCAGCCGCGAGGAAGGGCTCGAGGATGCCGGGCGGAGTGGTCGGAGGCATGGGGCGATCGTCCTCGTGACCGCCGCCCGCGGCAACGCGTTTACCGGCGCAGCCCGGCGTCGGCGTACGTAATAACCCGGATGCGAAGTGGGCACGGGAAGGCGCACGCTGTGATGACCAGCCAGCACCGGAAGGAGGTGCACCATGTGGGACACCGTCCAGACGAGCCGGTCCCGCCTCAGCCACGACCTGCCGTGCCCGGGGTGTGGCCACGCCGCGCACACCTACCTCCCGTGCAGCGACGTCTGCCACTGCCGGCGACCGAACCCGCTCGCGACGAGCTCGGCCGCCTGACGCGGCCTCTGGCCCGCCCGCTGCCGCGGGGTTGTCAGGCCGGCTCGGCCACCAGCCCGAGCTCGGCGACGGAGGCCAGCGACTCGTTGCGCGGGACCACGCGGACCGTGTAGCCGAACGGGCCGGAGACCGCGAGCGGCACGGCGGCGTCGAAGCGGTGGCGGTTGCCGTCGTAGGACTCCCCCACCAGCATCGGCGTGGCCGAGGTCGCGGTGAGGACGTCGTCGGAGCCGATCCGCCCGTGCACGACCTGCACCTCGACGTCGTCGGCCGACAGCGAGCCGAGCGCCACCCAGGCGCGGACGGCGAGCGTCGCGCCCACGACGGCCTGGTCGCCCACGCCCTCGGAGTCGACGTGCTCGACGCGGACGCCCGGCCACGCGGCGCGGACGTCGTGCTTCCAGCCCGACAGGGTCCGGGCGCCGACGTAGTCGGAGTTGAGCGTGCGCGCGGTGTGCGCGGCCGGGGCGTACAGCTCGCGGACGTAGTCGCGGACCTGGCGGGTGGCGAGCACCTTGGGGCCGAGCGACTTCAGCGTGTGGCGGACCATCTCCAGCCAGCGCGGGGGCACGCCCTCGTCGTTGGTCTCGTAGAAGCGCGGCACGACCTCGCCCTCGAGCAGGTCGTAGAGCGCGTTGGCCTCGAGGTCGTCACGCCGGTCGGGGTCCTCGATGCCGTCGGCCGACGGGATCGCCCAGCCGTTGTTGCCGTCGTACCACTCGTCCCACCAGCCGTCGAGGATCGAGAGGTTCAGGCCGCCGTTGAGCGCCGCCTTCATGCCGGAGGTGCCGCACGCCTCGTAGGGGCGCAGCGGGTTGTTGAGCCACACGTCGCAGCCGGGGTAGAGCGGCTGCGCCATCGCGATGTCGTAGTTGGGCAGGAACGCGATGCGGTGCCGGACCTCCGGGTCGTCGGCGAAGCGCACCATCTCCTGGATGAGCCGCTTGCCGGTCTCGTCGGCCGGGTGCGCCTTGCCGGCGATGACCAGCTGGATGGGCCGCTCCGGGTCGAGCAGCAGCTTCTTGAGGCGGGCGGGGTCGCGCAGCATCAGCGTGAGGCGCTTGTACGTCGGCACGCGCCGCGCGAAGCCGATGGTCAGCACGTTCGGGTCGAGCGCGCTGTCGATCCACGTGGTCTCCGCCGCCGCGTAGCCCCGCTTGGTCGCCGAGCGCCGCATCCGGTCGCGGGCGTCGTCGACGAAGCGGGTGCGCAGCGTGCGCTTGAGGTCCCAGATCTCGCGGTCGCTGATCTGGTCGACGAGCGGCCACAGGGCGTCGGTGTCGTCGCCGTCGATGTCACCGCCGCGGCTCGCGGCGAGCTCGATGACCTCGCGCGCGATCCAGGTCGGGCCGTGGACGCCGTTGGTGATCGACGTGATCGGCACCTCGGCCTCGTCGAACGCCGGCCACAGGCCGTTGAACATCCCGCGCGACACGTGGCCGTGCAGCTCGGAGACGCCGTTGGCGCGCTGGGCGAGGCGGAAGCCCATCACGGCCATGTTGAAGACGCCGGCCTCGCCGCCGTCGTAGTCCTCGGCGCCGAGCGCGAGGATCCGGTCGACCGGGACGCCCGGCGTCGGCGAGTTGCCGCCGAAGTACTGGGAGACGAGCTCACGCGGGAACCGGTCGATGCCCGCGGGCACCGGCGTGTGGGTCGTGAAGACCGTGCCGGCGCGGGTGACCTCGAGCGCGGTGTCGAAGTCCACCTGCGGCCCGGCCTCGTCGACCGTGAGCTCACGGATGCGCTCGATGCCGAGGAAGCCGGCGTGGCCCTCGTTGGCGTGGAAGACCTCCGGCGCCGGGGCGCCGGTGATGCGCGACCACACCCGCAGGGCGCGTACGCCACCCACGCCGAGGAGCAGCTCCTGGCGCAGCCGGTGCTCGGAGTTGCCGCCGTAGAGCCGGTCGGTCACGTCGCGGTAGTGGGCGCTGTTCTCCTCGACGTCGGTGTCGAGGAGCAGCAGCGGCACCCGACCGACGTGGGCGACGAGGATCCGCGCCACCAGGTCGGGGCCGTCGGGGAGGGCGAGGGAGACGGTCGCCCGGCTGCCGTCGGCCTCGCGGAGCACCGTCAGCGGCAGCTCGTCGGGGTCGAGGACGGGGTAGCTCTCCTGCTGCCAGCCGTCACGGTCGAGCGCCTGCTTGAAGTAGCCGTGGCGGTAGAACAGGCCCACCCCCACCAGCGGGATGCCGAGGTCGGAGGACGCCTTGAGGTGGTCGCCGGCCAGGATGCCGAGGCCGCCGGAGTACTGCGGCAGCACCGACGTGATGCCGAACTCGGACGAGAAGTACGCGATGGCGCGCGGGGCGTCGTCGCCGGCCTTGCGGGCGTACCACCGGTCCTCGGTGAGGTAGCGCTGCAGGTCACCGTGCGCGGCGGAGAGGCGCGCGCGGAAGTCGCCGTCCTCGACCAGCTCGTCGAGCCGCTCGCGGCCCACGGCGCCGAGGAAGCGCACCGGGTCGCCCTTGACCTGGCGCCACAGCTCGGCGTCGATCGAGGAGAACACGTCCTGGGTGGGCGGGTGCCACGACCAGCGCAGGTTGCCGGCCAGGGCGGCCAGCGCCCCCAGGGGCTCGGGGAGGACAGGACGGACGGTGAATCGTCTGAACGCTCGCACGGACCAGCACGCTAGGCCATTTCTTGGAACGATCCAAGAGCGCCCCCCACCCCTGCGCGTCACAGCTGCGCATAACCCGAGGACCCACCACGCCGTTGTTGCGGCATGACCATCCCCCGACCCCGCCTCGGTCGCGCCTCCCTCGCCGTCGCGACGCTGCTCGCGATCTCCACGCTCAGCACCATCCCCCCGGTCGCGTCCTCGGCCACCGCCGGGACCGGGACGAGCACCCCGGGCCCCACTCCGCCGGACGTCCGCACCCTCGGCGACCCCGTCGCCGGCCCCCGGGACGTGGACACCCGCGGCTCGGCCGTCCCGACCCCGCTCCAGCGCCAGGCCGTCGCGGCGCTCGGCGACGTGACCACGCGCTGGGGCTCCCTCGGCACCCCCGCGTCGATCCTCCCGGCGGACGGCAGCCTCGGCGCCGCGGACGGCACGCCCGTGGTGGCCGCACGCGACTGGCTGCGCGACCACGCGGCCGCGTTCGGCATGTCGCCCGCCGACGTCGACGACCTGGCGCTCGTCAGCTCCCAGCAGCTCGCGGGCTCGGCCGCCCGCGCCGTGCTCCTCCGCCAGGACTTCGACGGGACGGCCCCCGCGCTGGGCGGGCTGGTGACGGTCGGTGTGGCGGACGGCCAGGTGGCCTACGTCTCGTCCTCGCTGGCGCGCCCGACGACCGCGATGCCGGCCGCCACCCTCACCCCGCTCCAGGGCTGGCTGAGGGCGGCTGAGGACCTGTCTGTCGGCATCCCGGCCGACACGGTCGGCGACGTCGTCCGCTCCGTCGAGTGGTGGATGGACCCGGCTCAGCGTTCCCGGCTTCGCCCAGGAGCAGCAGGTGCGACTCCGCGCCCTGCCGATGGCCGACGGCACCGTCCGCCCGGTCCTCGAGGCCAACGTCGTGGACGTGGCCGGCGGCTCCACCCTGGCCTTCACCTCACTGGTCGACGGCATCACGGGCAAGGTCCTCGTGCGCCACAACAAGACCGACAACTTCGACCTACAACGACGTGTTCACGGGCGCCGTCACCCCGACGGCGTGCGGACCCAAGCAGCCCTTCGACCTCGAGCGACGACCTGACCCGCTCGATCACCGCGGTCGCCACGGCGTCTGCCCACCGACGACTTCGTCGTGAAGATCTTCCGCGGTGACGAGGTCCTCGTCTCGGGCGACCTGGCGACCAACCCCGAGGTGGCGACGTACTCCGCCGCCGCCATCCCCGCCGGCACCTACGCCGCACAGGTCTGCCCGTTCGACGCCGCGTCCGTGGTCGCCGGCCAGTACGCCCTCGCGGTCAGCACCAGCGACACCGCCGCGCCCGGCGCCGGCGACCTCGCCGCCAACCCGCGCTGGCGCTGGTTCACCGCCAACCCGACCCTCGACTCCCCCACCGAGACGCCGGACAACTCGATCGTCGGGCTGCTGGAACGCCGAGGCCGGCTGCACCGCCCCGCCGACCCCGCTGCGCAACGTCGCCGCCTTCGGGCCGTGGGACACCGTCAGCGCCCTGCCCACCTTCACGACCGTCGGCAACAACGCCAACACCCACGAGGCGTGGGCCAGCCCGCTCACCCCCGGCGGGCTGCTCCAGGCGCCCGTCTCCGCTGATCGCCACTACACCGCGGACTTCGAGGACCGCTGGAACAACAGCCGCTGCGACGTCGGCCAGCTCGTGCCCGGAGGCAACGACATCGACGCGTCGGTGGGCAACCTCTTCGCCGCCCACAACCGCATGCACGACTACTCCTACTACCTCGGCTTCACCGAGGACAACTACAACCTGCAGCTCGACAACGGCAGCCGGGGCGGGGTCGCCGGCGACCAGGAGGTGGGCAACGCCCAGGCCGGCGCCATCACCGGCGGCAGCCCGAGCTTCCTCGGCCGCGACAACGCCAACCAGGTCACGCTGCAGGACGGCACCCCGGGCATCACCAACCAGTACCTCTTCGAGCCGATCGCCGGCGCGTTCTACGCACCCTGCACCGACGGTGGCCTCGACATGGGCATCGTCGGCCACGAGTACACCCACGCCATCAGCAACCGCATGGTCGGCGGACCCGACGAGGGCCTGACGTCGGAGCACGGCGGCGCGATGGGCGAGTCGTGGGGCGACCTGGTCGCCGCGCGAGTACCAGTTCTCGCACGGCTACAGCAACGGCGGGAACGTGTGGGCCGTCGGCGCCTACGCCACCGGCAACACCGAGACCGCGATCCGCGACTACGCCATCGACCGCAACCCGCTCAACTTCTCCGACTACGGCTTCGACTCCACCGGTCCGGAGGTCCACGCCGACGGCGAGATCTGGAACGGGACCATGTGGGAGGTCCGCCAGGCCCTCGTGGAGAAGTACGACGCCCGGTTCCCGTACGACGACGCGCAGCTGCAGCTCGCGTGCGCGCAGGCGACGCCGACCGCCACGCCGCGCCCCGTCGAGACCTGCCCGGGCAACCGGCGCTGGGTGCAGCTGATGTTCGACGCGTTCCTGCTCCAGCAGGGCGCGACCTCGATGCTGGACGCCCGCGACGCCATGATCGCCGCGGCTGGCCCTGCTCGGCCGCGGATCGGCCGCGGCCGGGACGTCCCAAGGGGTGGCCTCGGCCGCGGTCGGCTTGCGTCGCGCCTACGGGTTCGCAAGTGTGGGCGCATGGTTGGACGCATACCCGTGATGGACGTCTCCCCCGTGGTCGACCTCGGTCGGCTCGCGGCCAAGGCCACCGTGGGCGAGCCGATGCCCGTGCGCGCCGCCGTCTTCCGCGAGGGCCACGACCAGCTCGCCGCCGAGGTCGTCGCCATCGACCCCGCGGGCGTGCGGCGCGACCCGGTGCGGATGTGGCTCGAGGGCGAGGAGCCCAACCGCTACGTCGCCCACGTGACCCCCGACGTCGAGGGCGAGTGGACCTTCGAGATCCAGGCCTGGTCCGACCCGGTCGCGACCTGGGAGCACGACGCAGGCGTGAAGATCCCCGCCGGTGTCGACGTGGAGCTCATGTTCACCGAGGCGCGGCTCCTGCTGGAGCGCGTGGCCGCCGGGACGGGCAAGGACGCGCTCGACAAGCCGTCGGCAGCCGTCGTCTCGGGAGCACTGTCGGCCGCGACCGACACCGACCGACCCGTCGCCGCCCGGCTCGCCGCCCTCCAGGACCCCGAGCTCGAGAAGGTGCTCCTGGCCCACCCGCTGCGCGAGCTCACGTCGACGTACGGTCCGTTCCGCTTCCGCGCCGACCGCGTGCGGGCGCTCTTCGGCAGCTGGTACGAGTTCTTCCCGCGCTCGGAGGGCGCGACCCGCGACGAGAAGACCGGCGCGATCACCAGCGGCACGCTGCCGCACGGCCGCCGAGCGGCTCGACGCCGTGGCCGCGATGGGCTTCGACGTGATCTACCTCCCGCCGATCCACCCGATCGGCGAGGTCAACCGCAAGGGCCCCAACAACACGCTCACCCCCGGTCCCGAGGACCCCGGGTCGCCGTGGGCGATCGGCAGCAAGGACGGCGGTCACGACGCCATCCACCCGGACCTGGGCACCTTCGAGGACTTCGACGCCTTCGTCGCACGCGCCGGCGAGCTCGGCCTCGAGGTCGCGCTCGACCTCGCCCTGCAGGCCGCACCCGACCACCCCTGGGTGACCACGCACCCGCAGTTCTTCACCACGCGGGCCGACGGGACCATCGCGTACGCCGAGAACCCGCCGAAGAAGTACCAGGACATCTACCCGATCAACTTCGACAACGACCCGGCCGGCATCTGCCGCGAGGTGCTGCGGGTGGTCAAGCTGTGGATCTCGCACGGCGTGCGGATCTTCCGCGTCGACAACCCCCACACCAAGCCGCTGGCGTTCTGGGAGTGGCTGCTGGCCGAGGTACGGCGCACCGACCCGGGCGTGGTGTTCCTCTCCGAGGCCTTCACCAAGCCGGCGATGATGCACGGGCTGGGTGCGGTCGGCTTCCACCAGAGCTACACCTACTTCACCTGGCGCAACGGCCGAGCGCGAGATCGAGGACTACCTCCGCGAGGTGTCGGCGTCGTCCGACCACCTGATGCGGCCGAACTTCTTCGTCAACACCCCCGACATCCTCCCGGCCTACCTGCAGTACGGCGGTCCGGCGGCGTTCAAGGTCCGGGCCGCGCTCGCCGCGACCGGCTCCCCGAGCTGGGGCGTCTACGCCGGCTACGAGCTCTTCGAGCACGTGGCGATCCGTCCGGGCGCCGAGGAGTACCTCGACTCCGAGAAGTTCCAGATCCGCATCCGCGACTGGGAGAAGCGCGACGCCGAGGGCACCACGCTCGCGCCGTACCTGACGCGGCTCAACGAGATCCGCCGCCAGCACCCGGCGCTCCAGCTGCTGCGCAACGTGACGATCCACTCCAGCGACGACGACCACGTGCTGGTCTTCTCGAAGAGGCACGACCTCCCTGATGGGCAGAGCGACGTGGTGATCAGCGTCATCAACCTGGACCCGCACGGCACCCGCGAGACGATGATCCACCTCGAGATGCCGGCCCTCGGCCTGGAGTGGCACGACTCCTTCGTCGCCCACGACGAGATCACCGGGGAGGACTGGAGCTGGACCGCGCACAACTACGTCCGGCTCGACCCCGGCTACGAACCTGCCCACGTGATCACCGTCAGGAGGACCCGTTGACCGACCATCCCGCCTCGTCCCAGATGCCGACGGACGCGACCCGCGCGACCGCCGTGCTCAACGCGGAGCCCGACTGGTTCCGCACGGCGGTGTTCTACGAGGTGCTGGTGCGGTCGTTCCGCGACTCCAACGGGGACGGGACCGGCGACTTCAAGGGCCTGATCGAGAAGCTGGACTACCTCGAGTGGCTGGGCGTGGACTGCCTGTGGGTCCCGCCGTTCTTCACCTCGCCCCTGCGCGACGGCGGCTACGACGTCGCCGACTACAACAACATCCTCCCCGAGTGCGGCACGGTCGAGGACTTCCACGAGTTCCTCGACGCCTGCCACCAGCGCGGCATCCGGGTGATCATCGACTTCGTCATGAACCACACGAGCGACGCCCACCCGTGGTTCCAGGCCAGCCGCAGCGACCCCGAGGGGCCCTACGGCGACTTCTACGTGTGGTCCGACACCGACGAGCTCTACCAGGACGCCCGCGTCATCTTCGTCGACACCGAGCCGTCCAACTGGACGTGGGACCCGGTGCGCCAGCAGTACTTCTGGCACCGGTTCTTCCACCACCAGCCCGACCTCAACTTCGACAACCCCAAGGTCCACGACGCGATGCTGGAGGCGATGGCCTTCTGGCTCGACATGGGCCTCGACGGCTTCCGCCTCGACGCGGTGCCGTACCTCTACGAGCGCCCCGGCACCAACGGCGAGAACCTCGCCGAGACGCACGACTTCCTCAAGAAGTGCCGCCGCTTCGTCGACGAGAACTACCCCGGACGGGTGCTGCTCTGCGAGGCCAACCAGTGGCCGGCCGACGTGGTGGAGTACTTCGGTCCGGAGGAGACCGAGGACGGCCGGTGGATCGGCACCGAGTGCCACATGGCCTTCCACTTCCCCGTCATGCCGCGCATCTTCATGGCGGTGCGCCGCGAGTCGCGCTTCCCGATCTCGGAGATCCTCGAGCAGACCCCGGCGATCCCCGACGGCTGCCAGTGGGGCATCTTCCTGCGCAACCACGACGAGCTCACCCTCGAGATGGTGACCGACGAGGACCGCGACTACATGTGGTCGGAGTACGCCCACGACCCGCGGATGAAGGCCAACATCGGCATCCGTCGCCGGCTCGCGCCGCTGCTCGACAACGACGTCAACCGCATGGAGCTCTTCACCGCGCTCCTCCTGTCGCTGCCCGGGTCGCCCGTCCTCTACTACGGCGACGAGATCGGGATGGGCGACAACATCTGGCTCGGCGACCGCGACGGCGTGCGTACGCCGATGCAGTGGACGCCCGACCGCAACGCGGGGTTCTCCGCCGCCACGCCCGGCAAGCTCCACCTGCCGGCGATCCAGGACCCGGTCTACGGCTACCAGTCGGTCAACGTCGAGGCGCAGCTGGAGAACACCTCCTCGCTGCTCCACTGGACGCGCCGCCTGGTCCACGCCCGGCGCCGCCACCCGGCCTTCGGGCTCGGCGACTTCGTCGACCTCGGTGGCTCCAACCCGAGCGTCCTGTCCTACATCCGCGAGCACCGCGGAGCCGACGACCGCGACGTGATCCTCTGCGTCAACAACCTGTCCCGCTTCCCGCAGCCGGTCGAGCTCGACCTGCGGCAGTGGGAGGGCATGGTCCCCGTCGAGCTGCTGGGCGGCGTGCCGTTCCCGGCCGTCGGCGAGCTGCCCTACCTGCTCACCCTGGGCGGCTACGGCTTCCTGTGGCTGCGGTTGACGGATCCGAACACCACGGGGGTGGAGCCGTGAGCGGCACCGAGATCAAGGCCTGGATCGACCAGGCCCGCTGGTTCGGCGGCAAGGGACGCGACTGGGAGCTCGGCGGCGTACGCCGCGTCGGGCGGCTGCCCGACGCACCCGACTGGCTGCACGTCACCATCGAGCTCGCCGAGGTGGCCTACGCCGACGGGTCGAGCGACCTCTACCAGCTGCCGCTCGCCTTCTACACCGAGCCGCAGGAGCGGATCGCCCACGCGCTCATCGGCGAGTGGGAGGACGACGAGCTCGGCCACTCCTTCGTCTACGACGCGCTGCACGACCGCCAGGCGATGGCGCTGTGGCTGGCGGCGTTCGCCCGGCACGGCGTCGAGCCGAGGCCGCCGTCCGACGTGCGCGGCGACCTGATGTTCCACCGGCTGCCGGGCCACGACCTCGACATCGAGGCCCACTCGACGCTCTTCTCCGGCGAGCAGTCCAACTCGTCGGTCGCGTTCGGCGAGGACGCGCTGATGAAGGTCTTCCGCAAGGTGACCCCGGGGGTCAACCCGGACATCGCCATCCACCAGGTCCTCACCGAGGCCGGGTCGACGCACGTCGCCGCGCTCTACGGGTGGCTCGACCTCGTCGACGACGACACCAACACGACCATCCAGCTCGCGATGCTCCAGCAGTTCCTCCGCACCGCGAGCGACGGCTGGGACCTGGCGCTGGCCAGCGTGCGCAACCTGTTCGCCGAGGCCGACCTGCACGCCGACGAGGTCGGCGGCGACTTCGCCGGCGAGGCCGCGCGGCTCGGGATCGCGCTGGCCGAGGTGCACACCGACCTGGCCGCGCACTTCCCGGTCGAGCGGCGCGAGGCCGACGCCCTGGGCGAGCTGGCCGGGGCGATGGAGGGCCGGCTCGTCGCCGCCCTCGACGTCGTACCCGACCTGGCGGCGCACGAGAGCAGGCTGCGCGCGACGTTCGCCCGGCTGCGCGAGCTCGACGCCGTCGAGGTGCAGCAGGTCCACGGCGACCTGCACCTGGGCCAGACCCTGCGCACCGTCAAGGGCTGGAAGATCGTCGACTTCGAGGGCGAGCCGGCCAAGCCGCTCGCCGAGCGGCTCAAGCCCGACTCGGTCTGGCGCGACGTGGCGGGCATGGTGCGCTCCTTCGACTACGCCCCCCGCGTGGTGGCCATGACCGGCGGCGCCGACGCCGGCGGCGAGGCCGAGCAGCGGGACTACCGGGCCTCCGAGTGGGCCGCGCGCAACCGCGCCGCCTTCCTCGCCGCCTACACCGAGAAGCGCGGCGAGGAGATCGACGGCGCAAACGGGGTACTGCTCGATGCCTACCTCGCGGACAAGGTCGTCTACGAGGCGGTCTACGAAGCACGCAATCGTCCGGGATGGCTCCCCATCCCTCTCGCAGCGTTGGAGGAGACGTCATGAGCAAGCGCACGACCAAGCCCACGACCAAGCCCACCAGCACGCCCACCAGCACGCCCACCAGCACCCCGGCGGTCGGGGCGCAGGACACCCACGCTCCCGGCGAGCTCGACCTGCACCTGATCGGGGAGGGCCGGCACGAGGAGCTCTGGCGGGTGCTCGGCGCGCAGGCCGGCGACGACGGCACCTCGTTCCGCGTCTGGGCCCCCAACGCGCTGGAGGTCCAGGTCGCCGGCGAGTGGGCCGGCTGGGACGGCTCGGCGCACCCCATGACGCGCCTCGACGGGTCCGGCGTCTGGCACGTCCACGTCGAGGGCGCCGGTGTCGGGTCGCAGTACAAGTTCCGCATCCGCGGCGCCGACGGCCAGTGGGTCGACCGCGCCGACCCCCTCGCGCAGTACGCCGAGAAGCCGCCGAGCTCCGCCTCGAAGGTGTGGCGCTCGGAGCACCAGTGGAACGACGAGGCGTGGCTCGAGGAGCGCCGCACGAGCAAGCCGGTCGACGAGGCGATGTCGACCTACGAGGTGCACCTCGCCTCGTGGCGCAAGCACTACTCCGGCGAGCTCTACACGTGGGACGAGATCGCCGACGCGCTGGTCCCCTACGTCTCCGACCTCGGCTTCACCCACGTCGAGCTCATGCCGGTGATGCAGCACCCGTTCGGCGGCTCGTGGGGCTACCACGTCACGTCCTACTTCGCCCCGGACTCGCGCTTCGGCGACCCGGACGGGCTGAAGCGCCTCATCGACCGGCTCCACCAGGCCGGCGTCGGCGTGATCCTCGACTGGGTCCCCGGCCACTTCGCCACCGACGAGTGGGCCCTGGCCCGCTTCGACGGCACCCCGCTCTACGAGGACCCCAACCCCCAGCGCGGCTGGCACAAGGAGTGGGGCTCCCACATCTTCAACTTCGGCCGCAACGAGGTGCGCAACTTCCTCTACGCCAACGCGGTCTACTGGCTCGAGGAGTACCACGCCGACGGCCTGCGCGTGGACGGCGTCGCCTCGATGCTCTACCTCGACTACGCCCGCGAGCACGGCGAGTGGTCGCCCAACAAGGACGGCGGCCGGGAGAACCTCGAGGCGGTGCAGTTCCTCCAGGAGATGAACGCCACCGTCTACAAGCGCGTGCCCGGCATCGTCACGATCGCCGAGGAGTCGACCGCCTGGCCGGGCGTCACCGGTCCCACGAGCGACGGCGGCCTCGGCTTCGGGTTCAAGTGGAACATGGGCTGGATGCACGACTCGCTCAACTACGTCTCCAAGGACCCGCTCTACCGCAGCCACCACCACGGCCAGATGACGTTCTCGCTCGTCTACGCCTTCGCCGAGAACTACGTCCTGCCGATCAGCCACGACGAGGTCGTGCACGGCAAGGGCTCGCTCCTGCGCAAGATGCCCGGTGACCGCTGGCAGCAGCTGGCCAACCTGCGCGCCTACCTCGCCTACATGTGGGCCCACCCCGGCAAGCAGCTGCTCTTCATGGGCTGCGAGTTCGGCCAGGAGTCCGAGTGGGCCGAGAGCCGCGAGCTCGACTGGTGGCTCCTCGAGCACCCCGAGCACGCCGGTGTCCACGCGATGGTGCGCGACATGAACCGCGCGTACAAGGAGAGCGGCGCCTTGTGGGGCCGCGACAACGAGCCGTCGGGCTTCCAGTGGATCGACGCCAACGACGCGGGTGCCAACACCTTCTCGTTCGTGCGCCGCTCCCCCGGTCAGCCGGACCTGGTGTGCGTCGCCAACTTCGCCGGCACCCCGCACGAGGGCTACCGCCTCGGCCTGCCGTCGGCCGGCACGTGGACGGAGATCCTCAACACGGACGCCGAGTCCTACCACGGCTCCGGGGTGGGCAACCTCGGCGCGGTGACCGCCGCCGAGGGCGAGCACCACGGCCAGCCTGCGCACGCTGACATCGTGGTGCCGCCCCTGGCGACGGTCTGGTTCCGCAAGGAGGACGGCCCCGCCTGATCAGGTCAGGTGGATCATCTCGAGCATCCCCATCAGGGCGTGCGGCATGCCGCCCATCTTCGGGTCGGGGAAGAAGCACATGACGACGTACTGGCCCGCGGGCAGGTCGTAGTCGACCGTCATGCTGTGGCCGGGGCTGAGCGTGCCGGTCTCCATGCCTGCCTGCAGCCCCCACGGCGGCGGGGCCTCGTCACCGCTCTGGAGGTAGGACAGCACCTGGTCGGTCGTGGTGCCCTCGACGACCTGCTGGAGGACCACGAAGTGCGGCTGGTCCGCCTTGTTCTTGAACTGGAAGCGACCCTTCATGGGCAGCTGGGAGGCACCTCCCCACGACGGACCGTTCTTCGCGATGATGGAGCCGTCGGTGCTCGGCGCCTTGGTCGAGCCCTTGGGACCCTTCACCACGAGCGTCTTGCCGGTGACGAGTCCAGCGCCCCCCAGCGAGATCGGCGTGTAGGCACCGGGCTTCGGGAACACGATGGTGCCGGTGCCTCCCCCCGCCAGGCCGCCGATGATGGTCGTGTTCTTGAGGGCACGCTTGAGCGCCTTCACGTCGTTCTTCGCACCGAACTTGTTGACGTCGGCGGTGAAGTCGGCGACGTCGTAGCCGGCCTTGAACATCGCGAACTCCACGGGCCCCTTGCCGTGCACGCTGAGCTTCACACGTCCGGCGCGGAGGCCGTCCGCACCCGTGAGCCGGATCGTCTTCTTGGTCAGCAGCGCGGTGATCTGCGGCATCGCGGCGCGTGCGCTGGTCGTGGGAGCGCCGGAGGCACTGGCGGTCGTGGGTGCAAGGAGGACGGGCGAGCTCGCAAGCGCTGTGGCGCACACGATCGCTACCACCCTTCGCAGTCCGGTGGGCACGTGCATGGTGGTCCTACCCTTCTGGAAAGTGGGTGCGGTGCCGTCGGCACCACCTTCCAGTAGTGGCACGGTCCTGCGGGCCCGTCATCCCCCATTTTCGGCACATCCGGGCGAGGTCCAGACCACCTCGACCGAGGGGTGCCGACCCTCCGTCGCTGATGCACACTCGGGACGATGACGGGGATCCTGCGTCGCCGGCAGACGGCCTGGCTGGTCGTCGTCGTGGCGTGCGCCCTCGCGCTCGTGGCCATCGACGCGGGGCCCGGACCGGACGGGCGCAGGGCCTCCGCCGAACCGGTGCGCAACGCCACGATCGTCGTCGAGGAGGGCGGCGCCCGGACCGGCTTCGCCACGCCCGAGGTGACCGTCGGTGGCGGCGGCACCGTCACCGTGGTCAACCTCGACTCCATGGACCACACCGTCACGTCGGTCGCCCGCGCCGCCGACGGGACGCCCCTGTTCGACGTACGCGTCCCCGCCGGGACGTCCGCGACCGTCCCCGGCGTGGAAGCGCTGTCCGCCGGCGCGTGGGCCTTCTACTGCAAGTTCCACCCCAACATGCGCGGCACCATCACCGTCGAGGGGGTCGCCGGTGGTGTCGAGCCCGTCGACACGCGCTTCGAGCAACCGCTCGTGGTCCCCCGCACCCGCTCCGGCGCCGACATCCGGCTGGTCATGCGCCGCGCGGAGGTGCGGGCCCTCCCCCACGGGCCACGCACGTCGATGTGGACCTACGACGGCAGCTATCCCGGCCCGACCATCAGGCGACGGGGCGGGCGCGGCACCGAGGTGACCGTCGTCAACCGGCTCCCCCGTGCTGCCGGGTCGATGTCGACGCACCTGCACGGCGACCACCACGCCTCGGCCGACGACGGCCAGCCGACGACGTACCTGATCGCGCGCGGCAGCGAGCGGACCTACGACTACCCGCTGGTCGTCGACGGCCGTCCCGAGCCCGGCTCGTTCTTCTGGTACCACGACCACCGGATGGACCGCACCGCGCGCAACAACTGGCGCGGCCTCCAGGGCATGTTCATCGTCACCGACCCGCCCCGGCGCGGATTGAGCCTGCCGACGGGCAAGCGCGACGTGCCGCTGATGGTCTCGGAGCGGTCGTTCACCAGCGGCAACCAGCTGACCGACCCGTTCGCCCACGGCCCGAAGATGGCGGGCCACCACGGCGACATGTCGTGGACGGGTGCCAACGCGCCGCCGGACGACGCGACGATCGGCGACAAGGTACTGGTCAACGGCCGCTTCGCGCCGTACCTCGACGTGTCGGCGACCCGCTACCGCCTCCGGCTGCTGAACTCGTCGCCGTTCTCCAGCTACAACTTCACGCTGTCCGACGGCCGGCCGTTCCTGCAGATCGGCACCGGCAGCGGCCTGCTCCCCCGGGCCGTCGTGCGCTCCGGCGTGCTGCTCGGGCCGGCCCAGCGCGCCGACGTCATCGTGGACTTCAGCGGCGCCACGGGCCAGCGCCTCGTGCTCGCGTCGGTGCCGGCCGCGAGCGGGACCTCCGGGGACGACGCGCGCGAGACCGCGGTGATGGAGTTCCGCGTCGGCGCCCCGGCCCGGGACGCCTCCCGGCTGCCGTCCCGACTGCCCTCGCCGAAGCTGGTCTCCCCCGTCCCGGCGAAGGTGTCGCAGACGTGGACGTTCGGGCTCGAGGAGTCCTCCCACCACGGCAGCGCCTGGACCATCAACGGCCGCGCCTTCGACCCGCGCCGGGTCGACCACCGCGCCCGCCTCGGCAGCGTCGAGCGGTGGCGCTTCCGCAACACCAGCGACGTCACGCACTACGTGCACATCCACGCCGAGCAGTGGCGCACGCTGCGCCGGGACGGCCGGCGTCCACCCCCGTGGGAGCGGGGCCTGGAGGACACCTGGCGCCTCGAGCCCGGCGAGGAGGTCGAGGTCGCAGCGCGCTTCACCGACTACACGGGCCCGTTCATGATCCACTGCCACATGCTCGACCACGAGGACCACGGGATGATGGCCCGCTTCGACGTCGTCCGGTGAGGTGACACAACGCCGACAGACTCCCACGAGGGACATGTCCCGGTTGTGACACATCGCGTGCTGGAACTCGGCTCGAGGATCGCGCCGAGGTGCCACAGGGCGTGCCGAATCCACCTGGACCGCGGCTGTGCACCTGATCCAGGGCGTGGCACAACACCGGCGACCGCGCGACGGGTGGTGGCACCTGGTGTGTCACGACCGCTCCTGTGGAGAACGGGTCGCACATCCTCGCGTCGGTTGCTGCAATGGGCATGTGCCCAAGATCGTCGACTACGCAGGACGGTTCGCCTTCTTCGAGCTGGCCAGCTTCACCCTCGTGCGCGACCACGGAGTGGATCGGCTCAGCCGGCACGCCCTGGCCAGGGTGCTCGCCACCTCCATCAGCACGGTCCGGCGCCTGCTCAACCCCGAGGCCGATCTCCGTCAGCTCGCGCTCAACGAGGTCGCCTATCGGCGCCGCCGCCGACTCACGCCGGCCACCGCCGCCACGGGACCGGACGCCGGCGCGCGCCTCCTGCTGCCGTTGATCCCCGCCGTTCCGGAGCAGGTCGCCGAGGAGCTGGTGTGGTGGCGGCTCGCCATCGCGGCACCGACGACGGCGTGCATGCCTTCCGACGTCACGGCGGACCTCGACGACGAGGACGGCGGCCCGCTGCACCACCGGTTCGCTGTCGCCAACCACGGCTACGTGCCGTCCGACGTGCTCCGCGCCAGCATCGATCGCCCCCGGTCGGCCACCTCGCCGGATGGCGAGCTCGACGTGGTGGTTGCCGCGCGGCAGGCACGCGAGGACTACCTCGCCGACCGGCTCGAGATGGCCGTGCGTGTCGCGGCGCCGGAGCTCGATGCGCAGGCGGTCGCCCACCACGCCCAGGTCCTCCACGCCCTCGTGGACGGACTCGGCGTGGCGGTGAGCCTGGGGCGGATGCGCCCGGACGAGGCAGGGGTCCTCGCGCGGGCCCACGTCGCGACGCTCGGGCTGGTTGCTCCTCGCTAGGGTGAGCGCGTGTCCTCCTCCATCCGCGTGATCACCGTGACCGATGGCGTGGCGAGGATCGAGTGGGACGATCGAACGACCACCGACGACCTGCGGCGCGAGGTGGCGTCCGCGCTCGTCGAGCACGTGCGCGTCGAGGCCCTCATCGGGCTCGAGGACCGCGAGGCGCAACGCTCCGCCACCTGGGCGGGACTCCTCAAGGAGGGCGTCAGCCGAGGGCTGACCGTCGACGGCGAGGTGGCGGACCGGGTCGTGTACGCCCGGGTGCGCGACGACCGGCCGGTCGACCACCCCGAGGGCTTCCGGTCCCTCCTCAACTCCTTCCTCCCCCGCAAGCGGGCGATCGCGCAGATGCTCGTGCGCGACCCCGAGGGACGCGTGCTGCTGTGCCAGCTGACCTACAAGCGCGACTGGGACCTCCCCGGCGGCGTGGTCGAGGTCGGCGAGTCACCGCGGCTCGCAGTGGGGCGCGAGGTCGAGGAGGAGCTCGGCCTCGAGATCGAGCCCGGCGACCTGGTGCTCACCGACTGGCTGCCCGCGTGGGGCGGCTGGGACGACGCAGTGTGCCTGGTCTTCGACGGGGGCACCCACGGCCCCGAGGTCCTCGCTCGCATCGTCATGCAGGAGCGCGAGATCCGCGACGTGCGCTTCTGCACGCTGGAGGAGGTCGACGAGCTGGCCGCCGACTTCACCTCCCGGAGGGTGCGGGCCGCGGTCGGGGGCGACCAGCCGTATACGGAGTCCGGTCGCTGAGGCAGGATGCCTTCATGACCTGGGTGTACGACTTCGCAGAGGGAAGCAAGGACAAGAAGGACCTCCTGGGCGGCAAGGGCGCCAACCTGGCCGAGATGACCAACCTCGGCCTGCCGGTCCCGCCGGGCTTCACGATCTCCACCGAGACGTGCCGTGCGTACCTCGCCGAGGGAGGCGAGCCCGAGGGGCTGGCCGAGGAGGTCACCGAGCACCTCGCGGCGCTCGAGGAGGCGATGGGCAAGAAGCTCGGCGACTCCGACGACCCGCTCCTGGTGTCCGTGCGCTCGGGCGCGAAGTTCTCCATGCCCGGGATGATGGAGACGGTCCTGAACGTCGGCCTGAACGACACGTCGGTCGGCGGTCTGGCGGCCCACAGCGAGTCCGAGCGGTTCGCGCTGGACTCCTACCGCCGGCTACTCCAGATGTTCGGCGGCACCGTGCTGCACGTCGACTCCGAGCTGTTCTCCGAGGCGCTCGACGAGGCGAAGAAGGCCAAGGGGACGGAGAACGACCTCGACCTCGACGCGGACGACCTGCGTGGGCTGGTCGAGACCTTCAAGGACATCATCAGGACCGAGACGGGCAGCGACTTCCCGCAGGACCCGCGCGAGCAGATGGACCTCGCGATCCGCGCGGTCTTCGACTCGTGGAACACCGACCGCGCGCGGCTCTACCGCCGCCAGGAGCGGATCCCCGAGGACCTCGGCACCGCGGTCAACGTGCAGGCCATGGTCTTCGGCAACTTCGGCATGGACTCCGGCTCCGGCGTCGCCTTCACCCGCGACCCCGCCAGCGGCGCGCAGGGCGAGTACGGCGACTACCTCCAGAACGCCCAGGGCGAGGACGTCGTCGCCGGCATCCGCAACACCGTGTCCCTGGCCGACATGGCCGAGATCGACCGGAAGTCCCACGACGACCTGATGCAGATCATGACGCGGCTCGAGCGCCACTACCGCGACATGTGCGACATCGAGTTCACCGTCGAGCGCGGCAAGCTGTGGATGCTGCAGACGCGCGTCGGCAAGCGCACGCCGGAGGCAGCGTTCCGCATCGCCGTGCACATGGTCGACGAGGGCATGATCCAGATGGACGAGGCCGTGCTGCGCGTGACCGGCGACCAGCTGGCCCAGCTGATGTTCCCGCGCTTCGACGAGTCCGCCGACCGCACGCTCCTCGCGACGGGCATGAACGCCTCCCCCGGCGCCGCCGTCGGCAAGGCCGTCTTCGACTCCGACACCGCCGTGGAGTGGGCCGATCGCGGCGAGGACGTCATCCTCGTCCGCAAGGAGACCAACCCCGACGACCTGCGCGGCATGGTGGCTGCGCGGGGCATCCTCACCAGCCGCGGCGGCAAGACCTCGCACGCGGCCGTCGTGGCGCGCGGCATGGGTCGTACGTGCGTGTGCGGCGCCGAGTCGCTCGACGTCGACACCAAGGCGCGGGAGTTCCGCGTCCGCGACGGCGAGACGATCAGCGAGGGCGACGTCATCTCCATCGACGGCACCACCGGCGAGGTGTTCGCCGGTGCCGTGCCGGTCGCCGACTCGGTGGTCGTGCGCCACTTCGAGGGCGAGAAGATCGACGACGACCTCGCCCAGGCGGTGGCGCGGATCATGGCCCACGCCGACGGCGCCCGCCGGCTGCGGGTCCGCAGCAACGCCGACACGCCCGACGACGCCGCCCGGGCCCGCCGCTTCGGCGCCCAGGGCATCGGGCTGTGCCGCACCGAGCACATGTTCCTCGGAGAGCGTCGCGAGCTGGTGGAGAAGCTCATCGTCGCCGAGGACGAGACCGGCGTGGAGGCCGCGCTGGACGAGCTCCTCCCGCTGCAGCGGCAGGACTTCACCGAGATCCTGGAGGCCATGGACGGCCTGCCGGTGACGATCCGGCTGCTCGACCCGCCGCTGCACGAGTTCCTGCCCGACCTCACCGAGCTCAGCGTCGAGGTCGCCCTCGCCGAGGAGCGCGGCGAGGTCGACGAGCGCGCGAAGAAGCTGCTCACGCACGTCCGCCGGCTCCACGAGCAGAACCCGATGCTGGGCCTGCGCGGCGTACGTCTGGGCATCCAGATCCCCGGCCTGTTCCGCATGCAGGCGCGCTCGATCGCCGAGGCCGCCGCCGACCGGATGGCCGCCCACGGCACGCCGCGGCCGGAGATCATGGTGCCGCTGGTGGCGAGCGTGCGCGAGCTCGAGATCGTCCGGGCCGAGATCGACCAGCAGATCGCCGAGGTCGAGGAGGAGCGCGGGGTCAAGCTCGACATCGCCATCGGCACGATGATCGAGCTGCCGCGTGCGGCCTTCCTGGCCAACCGCATCGCCAAGTCCGCCGACTTCTTCTCCTTCGGCACCAACGACCTGACCCAGATGGCGTGGGGCTTCTCCCGTGACGACGTCGAGGCGTCGTTCTTCTCGCGCTACTTCGAGCACGGGATCTTCGACGTCTCCCCGTTCGAGTCGCTCGACCAGCTCGGTGTCGGCGGCATGGTCGAGATGGGGACCAAGAAGGGCCGCAAGACCAAGCCCGACCTCAAGGTCGGCGTGTGCGGCGAGCACGGCGGCGACCCGCTGTCCGTCCACTTCTTCGACGAGGTGGGGCTGAACTACGTCTCGTGCTCGCCCTTCCGCGTGCCGGTCGCCCGGCTCGAGGCCGGACGCTCGGTGCTCGGGAAGCGGGACTCAGAAGAGCGCTGAGGCCAGGTTCCGACGGCCCGCCAGCACGCGCGGGTCGTCGTTGCCGACCGCCGCGAAGAGACCGAGGAGGTGGTCGCGCGCCTTCTCCCGGTCCTTGTCGGTCGTGCGGGCCACCAGGTTGACGAGCCGGGTGAACGCGTCCTCGACGTGCCCTCCGAGCATGTCGAGGTCGGCGACCAGGGTCTGCGCGTCGACGTCGTCGGGGTTGTCCGCGGCCGCGGCCCGGGCGGCGTTGAGGTCGACGTCCTGCGTGCGCTGCATGACCTTCGCGATGGCGAGGCCGCCGGCGGCCTCCACGTCGGCCGGGTTGGCGTCCAGCAGCTTCTGGTACTCCGCGACCGCGGCGTCGATGTCACCGGCGGCGAGCGCGTCCTCGGCCGGGGCGTAGCGAGGGTCGACGACCTCCTCCTCCCCCTCGGCCGCCGGCGCGCCGGCGGACCGGGGCTGGTGCCGGCCGGTGATGCCCTGGGCGGTGAGCTGCTGGCCCAGCTGGCTGAACAGCGTGGAGATCTCCTCGGGCGACAGCGCGCCGGGGATCGGCTGGCTGACCGGGCGGCCGTCGAGGACCACCATCGTCAGCGGCACCTGGGGGATCTGCATGGCCTGGGCGATCTCGGGGTGGGCGTCGACGTCCACCAGCGCGGCCAGCAGCCGGCCCTCCAGCCGCTCCGCCTCCGCGGCCACGTCGGCGGCGTACTGCTCGCTGCCCGGCGCCTGCGCCGCGGAGTGGAACACGATCACGACGGGCGCCGTCATCGACTCCTGCAGCACCTGCTGGAAGTTGTCCTGGGTGATCGCGACGGAGTACGCCCCTCCGGCGGACCCGGCCCCGGCCCCGGCCCCGGCGCCGGCGGTCGGGGCCGCCTGCTGCGGTGCCGGCGGCCGGCCGAGCCCGGAGAGGTCGATGGCACCTGGGCGGCTGAACGGCTGCTGCGTCATGCCCCAATCCTAGGGAGCCGGGCCTCGAACGGGTGCGGGGGTCGGTAACCTCGCGACATGGGATCCCGGGGAGCCGCGCTGATGACGCGGCACCGGCGCAACGTCGGCCTCCTCGTCCGGTTCGGCGTCGTGGGCGCCTCGGGCGTGCTGGTCAACCTGCTGACCCTGGTGGTGCTGCGCCGCTACGGCCCCCACTTCGACGACGCCGTCCTCGCGCTCGGCTCGTCCGGGTTCAACCTCCGCTGGTACCACGTCTACTCGACGATCGCCTTCCTGGTCGCCAACCTCACGAACTTCCAGCTCAACCGCACGTGGACGTTCAAGAGCAACCGCGCCGCGCCCTGGTGGCGCGAGTACTGGCCCTTCCTCGCGGTGGGCCTGGCCTGCCAGGTCATCGGTCTCGCCCTGCTGACGCTGCTCATGCACCCCGCCTCCCCCATCAGCCTGCCGCGCGACGTCCTCGACGACTCCTCAGGGCTCCGCAGCCGGCTCTACTGGTCGCAGCTCATCGTGATCACGGTGGTGACCCCCCTGTCGTTCGTGCTCAACAAGCTGTGGACGTTCGCCGCCGTCCGCAGCGCCCGGCTGGGGCTGCTCGAGGAGCGCCAGGACGACGACGTACGCGTCGACTGAGCCCCGTCAGCACCTGTCGCCGGAGGGCTACTGCGTGGTAGAACATGCCGGGGTCTCTAGGGGAGGGCACGTCGCATGACGACAGCGGGGTCGTACGACTTCAACGGGTACCAGGTGTTGGTGGTCGGCGGCACTCGCGGCGAGGGACACCGCATCGCGTCGGCCTTCGCGACCTCCGGCGCCTCGGTGACGGTCACCGGCACGATGATGCTGCGCTCGCTCTACGACACCGACCTCTCGGCGTTCGACTACGAGTCGGTCAACCTCGCGCGGCAGGACTCGATCGACCACCTCGTCGGCACCATCGACCACATCGACGTCCTCGTGCTGGCCGCGTCCTGCAACCTCCCCTACGGCCTGCCGCCCGACGAGCAGGCCTTCATCACCGAGGCCGCGCGCTCCGGACTGCTCGGCCCCACGTTCCTGACGACCCGGCTCCGGCTCAAGCTCGGCCAGAGCCCGGCCCTCGGCGGCGGCTGTGTCGTCAACACCGGTGCCGTGACGAGCTGGCTGCAGCTCGCCAGCACCCCGGAGGCGGCCCAGCGCGAGCTGGCCGAGTCGACCGCACGCGCCGGTCGCAACTGGGCCGGCCTGGGCGTGCGGGTCAACTCCGTGCTCCAGGAGGGCCGCACCGTGCTCCCCCGGCAGTACGCGCCGAGCGCCGCCCCGGCCGGCGGCAGCCGGGTCGCCGGCGGCACGTTGGTCCGCAGCCAGCCCCGCGTCGGTGACGCCGTCACCGACGCCACGCTGTTCCTCGCGAGCAGCGCCGCCGCCCGCATCACCGGGCAGACCCTCCGCATCAGCTGACACGGGTCCCGGTCGGCCCTGCGTCCTGGGCAACATCTCCGAATCGCCTCGCGAGGCCGTGTGCCGCGGTTACATTTCACCCACACGGAAGCCACACGGGACCTACAGGACCCGTCGCCGTCTCGGGCCGGCCGCTCCCCTCGTTCGACTCGGAAGGACGCCCCCTTGACCGCAGAACTGGTCACCCCGCACCCACTCGCGCGGGGCGCCTCCTGGATCGGACGTGCCTCCCGGCGGGGCCGCGCGCCGCTCCTCGAGCAGTCGCCGGGGCCGGGCTCGCCCGTCGGCGGGCTGTGGGCCTCCCTCGTCGAGGTGCTGGGGGCCATCGACGGCCCGTCGGCGGCGCTGCTCGCGACGGCCGACGGTGACCCGCTGGCGGTGCACGGCCTGGCCCGCACGGACGTCGCCCGGGTGGCACGCCAGAGCAGGGCGGCCTTCGCGGCCCGCACCCCGGGCGGACCGGACCCGGACCTCGCGGTCGACACGGTCGAGCTCACGCTCGGCCTGCTCCACACGGTGATCGCGTCGGTGCCGTCGCCGGAGGGCGAGCGCCACCTGCTCACCGTGACCGCCCAGGGCGCGAGCGCGCAGGTGCTGGAGGCCTGGACCCGCCGGCTCGCCGACGACATCCACCGGGCGCTGTCGACGGCCAGCTAGCCGGACGACCCTCCGTCGGCCAGCAGCTCGTCGGCCGCGGCGTAGGGGTCCACCTCACCCGTCGCCACGCGCTCGGCGAGCGCGTCGAGGTCGGCGCCGGCATCGGCACGCCCCCACCGCTCGCGCAGCGCCGCGAGGGCGATGGCCTCCACCTCGCGCCGCGCCCGGACCGTACGACGACGGGCGAGCTCGCCCGAGTCCCGCAGCCAGGCCGCGTGCCGGTCGACCTCGGCGAGCAGCTCGTCGATGCCCTGCCCCGTGCTGGCGACCGTCTGGAGCACCGGCGGCCGCCAGGCGCCGTCTCGACGCTCGGCCATCGTGAGCATGGTGCGGAGCTCGCGGCGCGTGCGGTCGGCCCCCTCGCGGTCGGCCTTGTTGACGGCGTACACGTCCCCGATCTCCAGGATGCCTGCCTTCGCGGCCTGGATGCCGTCCCCCATGCCCGGCGCGAGCAGCACGAGGGTGGTGTCGGCGAGGCCGGCCACCTCGACCTCGCTCTGCCCGACGCCGACGGTCTCCACGACCACCACGTCGCAGCCGGCGGCGTCGAGGACGCGGACCGCGTGCGGGGTCGACCACGCCAGGCCGCCGAGGTGACCGCGGGCACCCATCGAGCGGATGTAGACGTCCCGGTCGAGCGCGTGGTCGCCCATGCGCACGCGGTCCCCCAGGAGGGCCCCGCCCGAGAAGGGCGAGGAGGGGTCGATGGCCAGGACGCCGACGCGCTTGCCGGCGCGCCTCATCGCAGCGACGAGGGCGTTGGTGGAGGTGGACTTGCCGACCCCCGGGGCGCCGGTGATGCCCAGGACGTGTGCCCGGCCGGCGTCGGGGCCGAGCGCCGACATGACCTCGCGCAGGAGCGGCGAGGCGTCCTCGACGAGCGTGATGAGCCGCGCCACCGCGGCCGGGTCACCGTCGCGCGCGCGCGCGACGAGGTCGGGGACCGCGTGGGCTCCCCGCCTCGTCACGCTGCGCGTCACGCGCTCCTCACGCAGAGGGCACGCGGACGATCAGGGCGTCGCCCTGGCCGCCACCGCCGCAGAGCGCAGCGGCACCGACGCCGCCACCGCGGCGCTGGAGCTCCAGGGCGAGCGTGAGCACGACCCGCGTGCCGGACATGCCGACGGGGTGGCCCAGTGCGATCGCCCCGCCGTTGACGTTGACCTTGGCGTCCTCGATGCCGAGCTCGCGGGCCGACGCGATGCCGACGGCGGCGAACGCCTCGTTGAACTCGACCAGGTCGAGGTCGGAGGGCGAGATGCCCTCCTTCTCGCAGGCCTTCGCGGTCGCGGCGGCCGGCTGGAGCTGGAGCGTCGAGTCGGGGCCGGCCACCTGGCCGTGCGCACCGATCTCGGCGAGCCAGGTCAGACCGAGCTCCTCGGCCTTGGCCTTGCTCATCACGACCACCGCGGCGGCGCCGTCGGAGATCTGCGAGGCCGAGCCGGCGGTGACGGTGCCGTCCTTGCTGAAGGCGGGCCGCAGCTTGCCGAGGGACTCCACGGTGGTGTCGCCGCGGACGCCCTCGTCCTCGGTGACCACGACCGGGTCGCCCTTGCGCTGCGGGATCTCCACGGGCACCACCTCGTCGGCGAAGACACCGTTCTTCCAGGCGACCGCGGCCTTCTGGTGCGAGTACGCCGCGAAGGTGTCCTGCTCCTCGCGCGTCAGGTTGGCACCGGCCGCGTTGCACTCCTCCGTCAGCAGGCCCATCGCCTGCGAGGTGAACTGGTCGAAGAGGGCGTCGTAGGCCATCGAGTCGACGAGCTTCACGTCGCCGAACTTCACGCCCTCGCGCGACTTGGGCAGGAAGTGCGGGGCCTGGGTCATCGACTCCATGCCGCCGGCGACCACGATCTCGCACTCACCGGCCCGCACCAGCTGGTCGGCCAGCGCGATGGCGTTGAGACCGGACAGGCAGACCTTGTTGATGGTGATGGAGGGCACCGACATCGGCACGCCGCCCTTCACCGCGGCCGTACGGGCGGGGTTCTGGCCCGCGCCGGCCTGGATGACCTGACCCATGATCACGTAGTCGACCTGGTCGCCGGTGACACCGGCCTTCGCCAGGGCGCCCTTGATCGCGACCCCTCCGAGGTCGGCGGCCGACTGGTCCTTGAGCCCGCCGAGCAGGCGGCCGATCGGGGTGCGAGCCCCGGCAACGATGACGGATCCAGACATGACGGGTGCCTCCAGCGATCGGGTCGAGATTCGGGGGTCGTGCTCCTTCGGACACTACCCACCGCGGCACCCCCACCGGGAGGGTGCCCCCGCGGCCCGGAGTGAGGCGCTCGTCACAACCTCGGCGGGCCACGTCGCTCCCTCACCAAAATGTGGGAGGCCGTACCTTCCCCCACCCCTGGGGGTGGACGGACGTGGTGGGCTGTGGCCGTCAGCGGTCCTCGGGTATCGCGTCCGTCCCCGTCCTGAGGAGTGCTCGATGAACCGTTTCCGCCGTAGCCTCACCTCCGTCGCCGCCCTGGCCACGACCGCGACCCTCGCCGTGGCGCTCGCCGCACCGCCGGCGAGCGCACGGACCGGCGGCGTCGGGGGGCTCTGGCTCCTCGACGAGGGTTCCGGCCAGGTCGCAGGCGACCTCTCCTTCAACGGCAACCGCGGCATGCTGGGGACGACCCCCGGCGTCGACGCCAACGACCCCACGTGGGTCGCACTGCCGAAGCTGCTCTTCCTCAAGCGCGCGGCCCTGCGCTTCTCGGGCTCGCAGAGCGTCCGGATGGCTGACGCCCCGTCGTTGGAGCCGGACGGCGTGACCGTCCTGGCCCGGGTGCGCAGCACCGGCGCCGGCGCCTTCCGCTACGTGATGTCCAAGGGCGCCTTCCAGTGCGAGAACGCGTCGTACGGCCTCTTCACCGGGGCTGGCGGCGGCCTGGAGTTCTACGTCTCCGACGGCACGACCGTCTATCGCTCCGCCGATGCCGGTGCCGAGCCTCTGGGACGGCGAGTGGCACACGGTGATGGGTGCCTTCGACGGCACGACGATCCGCCTCTTCGTCGACGGCCGCCAGGTCGGCACCCCCGCCCCCGCGGCGGTGAGCGTCTACTACGGCATGCCGACCGGCGACGACTTCTACATCGGCGACTACGGCGGCCCGTGCGCCAGCCCGCTCGGCTTCGTCGGTGACATCGACGCGGCGGCCGTGGTCGGCCGCTACGACAGGTCCGCGACGCTGGGATAGCACGGGAGAGCCACCAGTCTCGGGAGTGGCGACCGTCACACCCCCTCGCCCCCGGGCGCGGTGTCGTACAGCATGACCCCATGACCCCCGAGCTCAGCGACGTCCGGCACCTCTTCACCGCCATCGACCACGTCGGCATCGCCGTGCCCGACCTCGATCAGGCGATGGCGTTCTACCGCGAGGCCTACGGCATGGAGGTCCTCCACGAGGAGGTCAACGAGGAGCAGGGCGTCCGCGAGGCGATGGTCGGGGTGGGCGACCGGGCCTCGAACCCGGGAGGCTCGTGCATCCAGCTGCTGGCGCCCCTCTCCCCCGAGTCGACGATCGCCAAGTTCATCGACCGCAACGGCCAGGGGATCCAGCAGCTCGCCTTCCGTGTCGACGACGTCGAGCACGTCGCCGAGGTGCTGCGCAGCCGCGGCCTTCGCCTGCTGTACGACGCCCCCCGGCGCGGCACCTCGGACAGCCGCGTCAACTTCATCCACCCCAAGGACGCCGGCGGCGTGCTGGTCGAGCTGGTCGAGCCCGCCGCCCGTCAGCACTGACGCCTGCTCCCGCAGCGACGTACGTCACACCTCCGACCGCTCGAGGTTACTCGCCGGTATCTTGACCGCCATTCGTGCCACCGATGCCTCACCCGATGCCTCACCAGGAGACACCCGTGCAGAACATCCTCGACGCCATCCAGTCCGGCAACGCCACCTCGGAGGACTTCGCGAGCCTCGAGCTCCCGGAGTCCTACCGCGCCGCCTTCGTCAAGAAGGAGGAGGTGGACATGTTCGAGGGCCTCACCGCCAAGGAGAAGGACCCTCGCAAGTCCCTCCACGTCGAGGACGTGCCGCTGCCGGAGCTCGGGCCCGGTGAGGCGTTCGTGGCCGTGATGGCGAGCGCCATCAACTACAACACCGTGTGGACCTCGATCTTCGAGCCGGTCTCGACCTTCGGCTTCCTCGAGCGCTACGGCCGCAACAGCGAGCTGACCAAGCGCCACGACCTGCCGTACCACGTGGTCGGCTCCGACCTGGCCGGCGTCGTGCTCAAGACCGGGCCGGGCGTCACGAAGTGGAAGCCCGGCGACCGCGTGGTGGCGCACTGCCTGTCCGTCGAGCTCGAGGGCCCCGACGGCCACAACGACACGATGCTCGACACCGAGCAGCGGATCTGGGGCTTCGAGACCAACTTCGGCGGCCTCGCGGACGTCGCGATGGTCAAGGCCAACCAGCTCATGCCCAAGCCCGAGCACCTGACCTGGGAGGAGGCCGCCTCTCCCGGCCTCGTCAACTGCACGGCCTACCGCCAGCTCGTCAGCAAGAACGGCGGCGACATGAAGCAGGGCGACAACGTCCTCATCTGGGGCGCCTCCGGCGGCCTCGGCGGCTTCGCGACGCAGTACGCCCTCAACGGTGGCGCGACGCCCGTGTGCGTGGTCTCCAACGAGGAGAAGGCGAAGATCGCCCGCAGCATGGGAGCGGAGCTGATCATCAACCGCTCCGAGGAGGCCTACAAGTTCTGGAACGACGAGGGCACCGAGCAGGACCCGCGTGAGTGGAAGCGCTTCGGCGCCCGCATCCGCGAGCTCACCGGCGGCGAGGACATCGACATCGTCTTCGAGCACCCGGGCCGCGAGACCTTCGGCGCCTCCGTCTTCGTCACGCGCAAGGGCGGCACCATCACCACCTGCGCCTCGACCTCGGGCTACATGCACGAGTACGACAACCGCTACCTGTGGATGAACCTCAAGCGCATCATCTCCAGCCACTTCGCCAACTACCGCGAGTCGTGGGAGGCCAACCGCCTCATCGCCAAGGGCAAGATCCACCCGACCCTCTCGAGGACGTACACCCTCGACGAGGTCGGCCAGGCCTCCCTCGACGTCCACCAGAACGCCCACCAGGGCAAGGTCGGCGTGCTCTGCCTCGCCCCTGAGGAGGGGCTGGGCGTGCTCGACCAGGAGATGCGAGCGGAGCACGAGACCGCGATCAACAGGTTCCGCGGCGTCTGATCCCCGCTTGACGTCTCGGGCCCGAGATCGAGCCTGAGACCTTTGCCACCCCGGTTCGCGCGACTCGACCGAAGTCGCCCGCGAGCCGGGGTGTGTCTTTTCCGACGCATCGGAGAGACTGGCACCGACGCAGTCCGTACGACGTGAGAGAGGGTGCCTCACCATGGCTTCCGACCAGGGCCTGTCCATCTTCGACGAGCCGGAGTCCGCCGACGACACGGCCGCTCCCGGCGGTTCGACCGGGCGTGGGAACGCCGGCGAGGAGACCCAGGTGCTGCCGGTGACCCCGAAGGACGAACCTGCGGCCCAGCCGGCCCAGCCGGCCCAGCCGGCCCAGCCGGCGCCCCGCAGCCCGCAGCCCCGCAGCTCCCGCAGCTGAGGCGACCCGGCGCTCACCGGTGGTCCCCCCGGCCGCGCCGCGTCCCGCGGTGCCCACCCAGACGACCACTCCCCTCCCCGTGGTGCGCCGCGGCGGCTACGACAAGGCAGCGGTCGACCAGCGCGTCCACCAGCTCCACAGCGAGAAGTCCGGCCTGGCGACCAGCCTCGCCAGCAGCGAGGAGCGGGTCATCGAGCTCGAGTCCGAGCTCGAGCGGCTGCGCCAGGAGGTCTCGGAGAACACCAACCCGACCTACGCCGGTCTCGGCGGTCGCGCCACCTCCATGCTCAAGATGGCCGAGGACGAGGCCGCCGACGTGCGCACCGCCGCCCGTCGCGAGGCCGACGAGATCCGCACCCAGGCCGAGCGCGACGCCTACAGCATCCGCGCCGACGCCGCCCGCGAGGCCGACGACATGCGCATGGTGCAGCTCAAGGAGCTCGACGAGATGCGCTCGCGGCTGACCGCCGACGCCGAGACCGAGCGCAGCCTGGCCAAGGCGGAGGCGGAGGACCTGCTCGCCTCCGCGCGACGCGAGTCCGACCAGGTCCGGCTCGCCGCGCAGCAGGAGACCAACGAGATGCGCGTGACCGCCACCCGTGAGGCGGAGCAGGCGCGCGCCGCAGCGGACCGCGAGGTCCAGGAGGCCCGGCGCACGCTGGCCGTCGAGAAGGAGCGGCTCGCCCGCGAGGCGGCCGAGCACCACAGCAACGCGACCTCCGAGACCCAGCGCCTCGTGGCCGAGGCCGAGGCACGGGCCAACGCGGCCGAGCAGCGCGCCCGGGAGGCCACCGCCCAGGCCAACACCCACCGCCAGCAGGCCCAGTCGGAGTCGGAGGGCCTGCTCACCCGGGCCCGGCGCGAGGCCGAGCAGATCGTCGCCTCGGCCCGCACCCAGGCCGACTCGATCGGGGCGACCCGCGTCGCCGAGGCCGAGCGCGAGCTGGCCAACATCCAGGCCGAGGTCGACCGCGCCGCGAAGCGTCGTGACGCCATCACCGCCCAGCTGGGTGCCCTGCGCGACGTCGTCGCGGGCTTCGGCGAGGACGAGTCCTGAGCTGGCGCGTCCGGCTCCGGGAGCTCGTCACCTCCGGTCCCGACAGCCCTGAGCAGCTCGAGGAGGTCGCCGACCAGGTCTCCGACGACGCCGACCGGGCCGAGGCCGCCGCCGGGGCGGCCCAGGAGTCGGCCGAGGCGTCGGCCCTCTCGGCCGCTGCCATCGCCGAGCACATCGACGACGCGACGGACCTCGTGGTCGACGAGGGCGTCCCGGCTCCCTACGTGCCGGCGGAGCCCGCCCCCACTCCGCTGCTGCTGCGCCACTCCCCGTTCAAGCTCGGCTTCTTCGGCGCGCTCGGGGCCGTGGCCGCGATCTTCCTGACCGAGCAGCTGCTCAGCATCTCCTCGGTGCTGATCCTGCTCGTCATGTCGATGTTCCTCGCGATCGGGCTCAACCCGGTCGTCGAGTTCTTCATGCGCCGTGGGATCCGGCGCGGCCTGTCGGTGCTGCTCGTGCTCGTCGCGGTCATCGCTGTGCTCGCGCTCTTCGTCGTCGCTCTCGCCCCCGTGATCAGCGACCAGATCGCACTGATCACCCGCAACGCGCCCGAATGGCTCGACGAGCTGCAGGCCAACCGGCAGGTGCAGAAGCTCGACGACCAGTTCGACGTCATCGCCAAGGCCCAGGAGTACATCCAGAACGGGGACTTCGGGCAGAAGGTCTTCGGTGGCGCGCTGGGCGTCGGCCTGCGCGTGCTCTCCGCGGTGACCAACAGCCTGATCGTCATCGTGCTGATGATCTACTTCCTCGCCTCCCTGCCGAGCATCAAGCACGCGGCCTACTCGCTGGCCCCCGCCTCGCGCCGTCCCCGCGTCAGCGAGCTCGGCGACCGGATCATCCGGTCGACGGGCGCCTACGTCGCCGGCGCGTTCGTCGTCGCGATCTGCGCCGGCGTCAGCACGCTGATCTTCTCGTTCATCGTCGGCCTCAGCGAGTACGCCTTCGCGCTGGCGTTCGTCGTCGGGCTCTTCTCGCTGATCCCGGTCGTCGGCGCCTTCGTGTCAGGGGCCCTCATGACGCTCCTCGCGCTGACCATCTCCCCGACCGTCGCGCTGGTCGCCCTCATCTACTACATCGCCTACCAGCAGTTCGAGTCCTACGTGATCTACCCGCGCATCATGAGGAGGTCGGTCGACCTGCCGGGCTCCGTGACGGTCGTCGCCGCCCTCGTCGGTGGCTCGCTCATGGGCATCATCGGTGCCCTGCTCGCGGTCCCGGTCGCCGCGGCGCTGCTCCTGCTCCACCGCGAGGTGTTCCTCAGGCGGCAGGACGCCCACTGAGACCGGGCTCGGGGTCGCGCTCGGGGTCGCGCTCGGGGTCGTGCTCCGGGAGGGGCTCGACCAGGAGCGGAGCCCGCGACTCGCCCAGCTTGACCACGACGACGCCGGCCAGCACCAGCAGGCCACCGGCCAGCTGGACGGGGCGGGGCAGCTCGCCGAGCAGCAGCCACGCCCAGATGACGGCGGCGAGCACCTCGCCGAGCGCGACGAACGACGCCAACCGGCTGCCGAGCCGACGCCCCGCCGCGATCCCCGTGACGTAGGAGAAGGCCGCAGTCACCAGGCCGAGCGCGACCACCGGGATCCACCACGCGACGGCCCGCCCGTCGTAGACCGCGTCGGCGGTCGAGGCGTGGAACGGCAGCACGCCGCTCACTCCTGCGAGGAGCAGCACGGCACCGCCGACCAGGAGGCCGCCTGCCGCGAGCGTGATGCCCGGGAGCCCGTTGTCCTCGTCGGCGGAGATGACGAAGTAGGTCGCCGCACCGACCATGGCGCCGAGGGCCCAGAGGACGCCGACGGCGCTGAGCTCGGCGCCCGAGACGACGTCGAGCACGAGCACCAGGCCGCCGGCGGCGATGGCGGCGCCCAGCAGTGTGGTGCCCGAGGGGCGGTGCCCGTGGCGCAGCCACAGCCACACGACGACGGCGACCGGGGCGGTGTACTCCAGCAGCAGCGCGACGCTGACCTGCATGTAGGTGACGGCGTAGAAGTAGCAGAGCTGGGCGCCGGCGACGGCTGCGATGCCGTAGACCGTGATGAGCCCGGCGTTGGTGCGCAGCAGGTGCCACCGCCCGCGCACCGCGAGGATGCCTGGGACGACCAGCACGGCCGCCGCGATCGCGATGCGCAGCGCCACGGTCGCCCCGGCGCTCCAGCCGGTGTCGAGCAGGCCGCGCGCCAGCACGCCGGACAGTCCGAAGGACGCGGCCGAGGCGACCGCCAGGGCCAGGCCGGTCGTGGTCCGCGACCGTGCACTGTCATGAGTCAAAGCCGTCACGGTCATGACGTTAGGCGCGCCTCCTGTAATGTGTCAACATGCTTTTCACGGATGACACCGACGCGTCGCTGCAGGCAGCCGTCGCGCTGGTCAACTCCACGGACGAGCCCGGGGCGCCGCTCGGATCGGTGGACGACCTGTCGGCGTTCCTCGCCTCGTGGCCCTACACGGGTCGGCACGACGCGACACCCGACGAGCTGCAGTCCGTACGCCGGCTCCGTCCCGCCCTGAGGTCCCTGCTGCTGGCCGACCGCGACGAGGCGGCGGGGATCGTCAACGACATGCTCGCCCGCGCCAAGGCGCTCCCCCAGCTGCAGCGCCACGACCACTGGGACTGGCACCTCCACGCCGTCGACCCCGACCGCCCGCTCGGCGAGCGAGTGGTGGTGGAGACGGCGATGGCGATGGTCGACGTCATCCGAGCCGACGAGATGTCGCGCCTCGACACGTGCGCGGCTGACGACTGCGACGACGTCGTGCTCGACCTGTCGCGCAACCGCTCGCGCCGCTACTGCTCCACCACGTGCGGCAACCGGGAGGCCGTCGCGGCCTACCGGGCGCGCCAGCGGACCTGAGCACGGCCGGCCCTCAGGGCAGGAAGCGCCTCAGCACCTCGAGGAACACGTCCGGCTGCTCGGAGTGGACCCAGTGGCCGGCCTCCTTCACCAGGACCCGCCGGTTGCGCGGGAACCGGCGGTCCATCTCCCCGGCGTGGTCGTCGGAGATGTAGTCCGAGCGGGCGCCCCCGACCCACAGCACCGGGCCGTCGTACGACGCGTCACCGAGCCGCTCGCCGGGCCAGCCGACCAGCTCGCCCATGTGCTCGCCGAGCAGGTCGAGGTTCATCTGCCAGTGCCAGCCGTCGTCGGTGCGCCTGAGGTTCTGCAGCAGGAAGCTGCGCACGACCCGGTTGGGCACCGCCTCCTCCAGGGCCGCCTCCGCCTGGGCGCGGCTCTCCAGGGAGTCGAGGTCGAGGGCCCGCATCGTCTCGATGTAGCCGACGAACTCCCGCCCGCTGTCGTACGCCACCGGGGCGATGTCGACCACGGCCAGCCGCTCGACCAGCTCCGGGTGCCGCAGGGCGAGGCACATCGCGATCTTGCCGCCCATGGAGTGCCCGACGAGCGCGACCGGCTCGTCGCCGATCTCGGCGGCGACCAGGTCCGCCAGCTCGAGGAAGTCGAAGGTCTCCGTCCAGGGCGAGCGGCCGTGGTTGGGCATGTCGAGGAGCAGCACGCGGTGGTCGGTGCTGAGGGCCTTGGCGGCCTGCGTCCAGTTCTTGCCCTGGCCGAAGAGTCCGTGGCAGAAGACGACGCGGGGACCGGAGGCGCCGAGCTCGGTGCGGTGCAGGCTCACCCGGCCATCCTCCCGCAGCCGGGTCAGGTCGCGGCCACCGACCCGTCGTCGGCCGGCTGGTCCTCCGCGGTGAGCGGCTGCGCGATGTCCTCGAGCGACTGGCCCTCGGCCTTGACGCCCAGGAAGATCTCGATGATGCCGCCGGCGATCATCAGGGCAGCGCCGATGAAGTAGCCGACGGCGATCCCGGTGATGTCGCCGTCCTTGCTGGCCGAGTCGATGAGGCGACCGAACAGCAGGGGTCCGGCGATGCCGCCGGCAGCGGTCCCGATGGCGTAGAAGAACGCGATGCACAGCGCACGCGTCTCCATCGGGAAGATCTCCGAGGCGGTGAGGTACGCCGCACTGGCGCCGGCGGAGGCGAAGAAGAAGATGACGGCTCCGAAGACCGTCAGCGTGACAGCCGTCAGTCCGCCGAGCATCGTCCCCGCGACCGCGAGGAGGACGCCGGAGAGGATGTAGGTGCCGGCGATCATGCGGACCCGGCCGAGGGAGTCGAAGAGCGGGCTGAGCAGCAGGGCGCCGACGAAGTTGCTGGCCGCGAAGATCGCGAGGTACCACCCGGTCTGCTCGACGCCGAGGAACGTGCTGAGGGTGTCGCCGTAGGTGAAGAAGAAGGCGTTGTAGAGGAACGCCTGGCCCACGAACAGCGAGAAGCACAGCAGCGCCCGCCGCGGGTACATCGTGAACACCGTCTTCGCGATCAGCGGGAGGCTGATCGTCTTGCGCTGCCGGATGGTGATCGTCTCGTCGACGCCCTCCAGCTGCTCCCCGGTCTCCTCCTCGACCGTGTGCTCGATGTCGTCGACGATGCGCTCGGCCTCCCCCTCGCGCTCGTGGATGAACAACCAGCGCGGGCTCTCCGGCACGTGGCGGCGTACGACGAGGATGCCGACGGCCAGGATCGCGCCGAGCCCGAACGCGGCGCGCCACCCCCAGCTGGGGTCGACGACGTTGGGGTCGAGCAGCGGGATGGTCAGCAGCGAGCCCAGGGCGGCCCCCACCCAGAACGAGCCGTTGATGGCCACGTCGACCCGGCCGCGGTACTTCGCCGGGATCAGCTCGTCGATCGCGGAGTTGATGGCCGCGTACTCCCCGCCGATGCCGGCGCCCGTGAGGAAGCGGCAGGCGAAGTACCACGTGGGGTTCATCGAGAACGCCGTCAGCACGGTGGCGACGGTGTAGACGCCGAGCGTGATCAGGAAGAGCTTCTTGCGGCCGAACCGGTCGGTGAGCTGGCCGAAGAACAGCGCGCCGATGCAGGCACCGGCGACGTACATCGCACCGGCCAGGCCGATGTCGGCACTCGACAGCCCGAGCCCGGTGTCCTCCGGCTTGAGGGCCTCCGACATCGAGCCGACGATCGTCACCTCGAGGCCGTCGAGGATCCAGACGGTGCCGAGGCCGATGACGACCATCCAGTGCCAGCGCGCCCACGGGAGGCGGTCCATGCGGGCGGGGATGTCCGTGGTGATGGTGCCTGTCTCGACTCCGGCCATGTCTCGGCACGCTAGGACCGAGGTCCGCTGCTCAGCACACCCCTGGGAAGGGCCTTTTGGCGCGGCCCTCCCTGCGGGTGGACGGCTCAGAAGTCGAAGCCGTCGAACCCGTCGAACATGCCGCCGATGCCGTCGCCGATGCCACCGAACATGTCACCGATGCCCTCGCCGATCGCGCCGATGCCCTCACCCAGGCCGTCGAAGCCGCCACCGAAGAGCATGCCCATGAACATCCAGTCCATCGGCGAGAAGGCGCCGAAGTAGCCCTGTGCGTAGGGCTGGTAGGCCCGGCCGCCCTGCCAGTAGGGCACGCGGCGCGAGCCGACCATCACCTTGCGGATGTCGGGCTCGGCACCGGCACGCACGCGCTCGACGTCGAGCGCGCACGCCGGGACCTCGCGCTGCGCGCCGCCCGGCGGCGTCCACGGGACGTCACCGACGGACATGCCGTGGCGCGGGTCGAAGAAGCACGGCGGGCGGCGCTGCGGCAGCGGCTCCCCCACCACGCGGGCGCGCACGCACGCCATGGCGTAGCGGCCGTCCTCGAGGATCTCCGTGACGTGCTTGACGTCCTCGGGCCTGGTGAGCGCGGCAGCGGCCACCTTGGCCGCCTCGTAGGAGTCGAGGGCACGTTGGTAGTCGGCGTTGGCGCCCGCGTCGAGCGGGTGTCCGGCGAGCTCGATGTCGAGGTCCTGCAGCTCCACGCCGAGGGCGGTCACGTCCTCCTCGGCCAGCTTCTTCACCGGCGCCACCTCGGACTCGGAGCGCGCCAGCTCACGCCTCTTGCCCGTCTTGCCGGCCGTGACGGCGACCGCCACGAGCCCGCCGATGACGACCAGCAGGAGCACGAGTTCCATGGCCCCAGAGTACGCATCGGCGGAAAGGCCGCAGGGGCTCGGGACCTGCAAGAGCAGGCCGCCCATCGACCCCCGACGATGTGCGACCTGCTCCGACAAGCGGCCGGTGGGCAGCGGGGCCATCCCCTCGCGCGGCCTCGATGCCCTCGGCGTACGAGAAGACTCCCGCGAACCCTTCCGTCCCGGCATCCGTAGTCCTACGTAACTCAGGTGCGTAGGAGCGATAGGTTCATGACGTGCTGTCCCCCTGTCTCGGTCGTGAGGACGCGCAGCGTGCGTTGCACGAGGCGCTGGAGGAGTCGCGGTGGGTGACTGTCGTGGGCCCGCCCGGCAGCGGCAAGACGCTGCTGGTGCGCCACGTCGCCGCGGCCGCGGCCGCGGCCGCCTCGTGGGTCGACGCCCGCAACCTGCGCACGATCGACGACGTGCTCGTCGCGGCTCTGGAGAGCCTGGACTCGGAGACGGCGCCGGGCGACTCGCTGACGGGTGCCCTCGGCCGGGCGGTCGACGGGCGCGAGTGCCTGCTCGTCCTCGACGGCCTCGACCTCGACTCCACGGCGGCCGGTCCGGTCCTGCAGTCCATCCTCGAGGCGACCAGCGACGCCCGCGTGGTGGTGACCGCGCTGACGACCGCCCGGCAGCCGGCCGAGACCGTCGTCCGCGTCGGCCCCCTGCCGGTGCCCGCCCCGCGCGCACCCCTGGAGGGCCCCGCCGTCGAGCTGTTCCTCCGCCGCATCCGTGCCGCCGGCGGACAGCAGGTCGACCTGGCCGAGCAGGCCCACGAGGTACGTCGGCTGCTGCGCGCGACCGGTGGGCTGCCACTGCTGATCGAGCAGGTCGCCGTGCAGTCCGCACTGGTCGGGCTCAGCAACGCGATGTCCGCGGTCAGCCTGGACCAGGCGGTGGACTCGGCCCACGACCTCCTCGACGAGGCCAGCGCCACCGCCCTGCGCCGCATCGGGCTGCTCGACTTCCACGTCGGCCTCGGCGTGCTGGCGCACGTGCTGGACGCGTCCGTCCCCGAGACCGCCGAGCTCGCCGGCAACCTCGTGCGCCGGAGCCTGCTCGAGGTCGACGCACGAGGCCACTTCGACATGCTGTCGCCGATCCGCGGCCGGGCGCGCGCCCTCGCCCGCCCCGACGACGTGGCCGCGGTCCGAGCCGGGCTGCTCGCGTGGGCGGAGACCCACGCGCCCGCCCACGACAACTACGGCGCGGCCGACGCCGAGTGGCTGGGCGACCTGCCCGCCATGCGCCACGCGGTCCTGACGGCCTGCGCGGAGCCCGAGACGCGGGCGCACGGCTACTCGGTGGCCAACCGCATCTTCTCCTCCCTCTACACCTCGATGCGCGCCCGCGAGGCCGTCGAGATCCTCGAGGGCGCCCTCGCCAGCGGCGACGGACCGCCCGCCATGGGCGCCCAGATCGCCCGACGCGCCGGGATCGCGGCCTCGGAGGTGCGCGGGACCTACGAGGGGCTCTGGCTCCTCGACCGCGCCGACCAGCACGCCTCGTCGGCGCCCCGCCCCGAGGAGCAGCTGTCCAAGACCGCCTCCATCCGGGCCGAGATGCACCTCGACGCCGGCGACCTGGCCAGCGCCGAGATCGAGGCCAGGCGCGCGATCGACCTCGACCCCGACGGCTCGATCACCCGCCAGGCCACCCGCACGCTGGCCGACGTCTACGCCTCCCAGGGTCGTTTCGCCGAGGCCACGGAGGCCGCCGTCGCCGCGATGCCCGCGCGCACCACCGGGGACGAGCGATGGATCGACCTCTCGCTGCGCACCGTGCTGGCCCGGATCGCCCTCGAGCAGGGCCGCATCGCCGAGGCCGTCGCCGGCACCCGGGCCGTCGTCGTCGAGGCCCGCGAGCTCGCCGAGGACCGGGTCGGGCTGCTCGCCGAGACGCTCCTGCGCAACCTCGACCCGACGTGGGTGCCCACCGACGTCGTACGGGAGACGCTGCCCTGGGCCGTCCGCCTCCCCGTGCTCGCCCAGGACGGGCGCGACCTGCTGGCCAGGGGGGACGCCAAGCGGGCTGCCGGACTCGCCGCCGACGTGGTCGCCCTGGCCGACTCCGCCCGGCTGGGCCGCGACGCGGTCGACGCCCGCCTGCTCCTCGGCCGCGCGCTGGTCAACCTCGGCGACCTCGACCAGGCCACGACGACGTACCTCACCGCCCTCGACCACTGCCACACCATGCGCCTGCCGCTGCGCGCCGCCGACGTGCTCGACGGCCTCGCCGGGGTGGCGCGGGCACGCGACCTGTCCGAGGCGCGGTCGCTCGCCGCAGCGGCCTTCGCGCTCCGCACGCCGCGCAAGGCCGCCCGCTGGGGCTACTCCGCCGACTACGACGTGGTGCCGGCCGCACGGGCACCCGCGGAGTGGCTCGACGGCGACGACCTGTCGGCCGACGTCGGTCCCGCTCGTCACGGCCGTCTTCAGCCGGACCGCGTCCGCGCGACCGTCGGTGCTCGACGCGCTCACGGCCGCCGAGCGCCAGGTCGCCGAGCGGGTGGCGCACGGGCTGACGAGCCGACAGATCGCCGAGGAGCTCTACGTCTCCCCGCGCACCGTCGACGCGCACCTCACCCACATCTACCGCAAGCTCGACATCAACACGCGCGCCCGCCTCGCGGCGCTCGTCGTCGACAACCGCTGAGGGTTCGCCGCCCGAAGACCCTGCCGGGCTCGCGCAGCGGTGGCCGTTGTCGGTGGTGCCCGGCAGGATGACCGGCATGAGCCGGACCATCCAGGTGACCTTCGACGCCCACGACCCCGAGTCGCTCTCCCGCTTCTGGGCCGACGCGATGGGCTACGTCAACCCGCCGCCGCCCGGGCGCGAGCTCGCGCCGGGCCAGGACCCGTTCGACGCCTGGCACGACTTCCTCCGCGAGATCGGCGTCCCGGAGTCCCAGTGGAACTCGGCGTCCGCGGCGCAGGACCCCGAGGGCGACGGGCCGCGGTTGTTCTTCCAGCGGGTGCCCGAGGGCAAGACGGCGAAGAACCGCGTCCACCTCGACCTCAGGGCCGCGCCCGGGCTCGACGGTGACGAGCGGATGGCGGCGCTGGAGGCCGAGTGCGACCGCCTCGTCGCCCTCGGCGCGACCCGCGTGGAGCGGCACGAGCCCGCCCCGCCGATGTCCGCGGGCCACATCGTCATGACGGACCCCGAGGGCAACGAGTTCTGCCTCGACTGATCCGGCGGACCAGGGCTCCTAGCGGGCGCTGTAGTCGCGGAAGCCGCGACCGGTCTTGCGCCCGAGGTAGCCGGCCGTGACGAGGTGCTCGAGCAGCGGGGCCGGTGCGAAGCCGGGCTCGCGGAACTCGAGGTAGAGCTCGCGCTGGATCGCCAGCGAGACGTCGTTCCCCACCACGTCGAGCAGCTCGAACGGCCCCATCGGGAGCGCGCAGCCCTGCTTCATGGCCGTGTCGATGTCGTCGGCGGTCGCGTAGTGCGCCTCGAGCATCCGCACCGCGTCGTTGAGGTAGGGGAAGAGCAGCGCGTTGACGATGAAGCCCGAACGGTCACCGCACCGCACCGCCACCTTGCCGACCTTCTCGCACAGCGCGAGGACGCTCTCGGTGACCGCCTCGTCGGTGGCCACGGTGGACACGACCTCGACGAGCTTCATGACCGCGGCGGGATTGAAGAAGTGCATGCCGATGACGTCCTGCGGACGCTTGGTCACCCTCGCCATCGAGATGATCGGCAGCGAGGACGTGGTGGTCGCGAGGATGGCGCCGGGCTTGCAGATCTCGTCGAGGTTCTCGAAGAGCGTCGTCTTGACGGCGAGGTCCTCGGCGATCGCCTCGACGACGAGGTCGACGTCCCTCAGGTCGTCGAGCGACGTGGTGCCGCGCACCCGGCCGAGCACCTCGGTCTTCTGCTCCTCGGTGGCCCTGCCGCGCTGGATCTGCTTGTCGAAGTTCTTCGTGATGGCGGCGACGACACCGTCGACCTTGTCCTTGCCGCGACCGGTGAAGAGCACGTCGTAGCCGGCCTTGGCGAAGACCTCGACGATGCCGGAGGCCATCGTGCCGGTGCCGACGACGCCGACGAGCCGGATGTCGTGACGGAGCTGCGGCTTGTCGTCGGCGCTCGGGGTGTGCGCGTCGTCGACCACCACCGGGCTGTCAGGGGCCTCGTAGGTGTAGAAGCCGCGCCCGGACTTGCGACCGAGCAGGCCCGCGGTGACGTACTGCTTGAGGATCGGCGCCGGCGCGTGCAGCCGGTCGCGCCCCTGCTTGTACATCGTGTCGAGGATCTCGTAGGCGGTGTCGAGGCCGATCAGGTCGAGCAGCGCCAGCGGCCCCATGGGATAGCCGCATCCGAAGCGCATGGCGGCGTCGATGTCCTCGCGGGAGGCGTACTTGCCCTCGTACATCGCGACTGCGTGGTTGAGGTAGCCGAAGAGGAGCGTGTTGGCGATGAAGCCGGCCTTGTCGCCGCAGACGACCGGGTTCTTGCCGAGATCGCCGAGCAGCGCCACCACGTCGGAGAGGACGTCGGGCTCGGTCACGACCGTGCGGATGACCTCGACGAGGTTCTGCACGGGCGCCGGGTTGAAGAAGTGGACGCCCACCACGCGGCCGGGGCTCGAGTTGGCGGTGGAGATCTCGGTGACGCTGAGCGAGGACGTGTTGGTCGCCAGGACGGCGTCCGGACGGACGATGCCGTCGAGCATTCGGAAGATCGACTTCTTGACCTCGAGCGACTCGACGACGGCCTCGACCACCAGGTCAGCGTCGGCGAGGTCCTGCATCTCGGTCGTCAGCGTGATGCGGCCGAGCAGCTCGTCGGCCGCCTCCTGCGTCATCTTCTCGCGCTTCACCGCCCGACCCGTGGAGTGCTCGAGGTGCTCGCGTCCACGCTGGACGGCCGCGTCGCTCACCTCGACCCCGATGACTGCGTAGCCGTTGCGCGCGAACACCTCGGCGATGCCGGCGCCCATGGTGCCGAGGCCGATGACGCCGACGGAGGTGAACTCACGAGTAGCCGTGTCAGTCATGGACGCATGGTCCCATGCCGCCCGCGCATCGAGGATGTGGGAAGCGTCACGCCACCGGGGAGTCGGGAGCAGGGGCCGCAGGGCGTACGACGCGCACCTCGTCGCCCGGTCGGACCGGGCCGGGGCGCACCACCTTCGCGCACAGCCCGCGCAGCCGGCGCGGCTTCCCATCCGGCCCGTTGACGAAGGCCAGCGCGTCCTTGCCGAAGCGGGCGATGAACTTGCCGCACCCGGTGTGCGGTTGGTCGGTGACCACGATGACCGCGCCGTCGGGCCCGCCGATGTGGAGCTCGCTCCAGGCGGGCAGGTTGTCGTGGGAGAGGTCGAGGTCGACGAACATCTGGTCGCCGGCCAGCTGCTCACGGTCGGGGTCCTGGGCCAGGAACTCGACGACGCGGTGGTTCATCAGGTTGAGCTGCATGTCGGGATGGGGCGAGCCGTCCGGCATCCGGCGACTCCCCCGTTCGACCCACGTGTCGCCGACGAGGCCCTCGGCGACGTCGAGGTGGCCGACGTCCAGGACCTCGCGCGCCCCCAGCGCTGGGCGGCGTACGACGGCTCGCAGCGTGCCGACGTCGCGCGGGGCGGTGTCGAGCTCGGGCAGGATCGAGGACAGCTCGGTCATCGTGCGGTGGGCGCGCAGCACGCGACGCACGAGGACGTGTCCCGGCGCCTCGGGCATGCGGGCCAGGGGGCCGGGCAGCGGTTCGTCGGCGGGGATCTCGACGAACCCGAGCGCGGCGTAGGTCGCGGCCTCCGTGCCGGCGTACGGACGAGCCGTGAGCTGCCCGTGACCGCGCGCGGCCAGGCGCTCGCACGCCGACTCCACGAGGGCGCGCGCCGTGCTGCCGCCCAGGTCCGCACCGGCGACGAGCGCCGCGAGATGGGCGTGGCCGTCGAGGAGGTCGATGCGCACGTGCCCGACCGGCGGGTCGCCGGCGACCATCACGAAGCCCGGCGCGCCGGTCCGCTCGTCGAGGTCGAGCTGCACGAGGTCGCGCTGCCGCGCGGGGCGCACTGCGTGGTCGGTCACGGGGTCACTGTAGATTCGCCCGTCGTGAGGATCGTCGTCGCACGCTGCCAGGTGGACTACGCCGGACGTCTCTCGGCCCACCTCCCGCTCGCCACCCGCGTCCTGATGCTCAAGTCGGACGGGTCGGTGCTGATCCACTCCGACGGCGGCTCCTACAAGCCGCTCAACTGGATGTCGCCCCCGTGCACCGTCCGGGAGGGCGTCTCCGAGGACGGCCAGGCCGAGTGGCTGGTCACCGCGACCAAGTCCGACGACACCCTGCGGATCCTCATCGACGAGGTGATCCACGACTCCTCGCACGACCTCGGCGTCGACCCGGGCCTGCAGAAGGACGGCGTGGAGAAGCACCTCCAGGAGCTGCTCGCCGAGCACCCCGCCACGCTCGCCGACGGCCTCACCCTGGTCCGCCGGGAGTTCATGACCGCCATCGGCCCGGTCGACCTCATGTGCCGCGACGCCGACGGCCTGTCCGTCGCCGTGGAGATCAAGCGGCGCGGCGAGATCGACGGCGTGGAGCAGCTCACCCGCTACCTCGAGCTCCTCAACCGCGACCCGATGCTCACCAGCAAGGGACCCGTGCGCGGCATCTACGCCGCCCAGGAGATCAAGCCCCAGGCCCGCGTCCTCGCCACCGACCGCGGCATCGCCTGCGCCCTCGTGGACTACGACGCGCTCCGCGGGATGGACGACGCCGAGCACCGGCTCTTCTGATGGTGCCTGAACGCATCTTCCACATCGCCACCGCCGCGGACTGGCGACGCACGTTGGCGAGCGGGACCTACACCACCTCGACCGTCGGTCGCAGCCTCGAGGAGGAGGGGTTCATCCACGCCAGCCGGCGTGACCAGGTGCAGGGCGTGTTCGACCGGTACTACCGCGACGCGGGCGAGCACCTCGTGCTGCTCACCATCGACCCGGCGCGGCTCACCGGCGCCGACGTGCGGGTCGAGCCCGTCGGCGACGACACCTATCCGCACGTCTACGGACCGATCGACCGCAGGGCCGTCGTCGAGGTGACGCCGCTCGACCGACACGGCCGGTCCGAGACGCTCACGTCCCTGTGGGTGAGGGGCATGGCCGTCCGCATGGGGCTGGCCCTGGTCGTGATGCTCGGCCTCGCCGCCCTGCTCTGGGCGATCGGCGTCGCCCGCTGACCCCGGCGAGCCGGGTCAGGCGACCGGCCGGCCCGCCCACGAGCGGGCCACCCAGCCGTCGGCGTCGGCCTCGAGGGCGACCACACCGCAGTTGGGCAGCAGGAGGCCGCGGGTGTGGTCGGGCGCGAGGTTGCGGGCCAGCAGCGGAAGCACCATGGACATCACCCCGCCGTGGCTGACCACCAGCACCGACTCGCCCCGGTGCGCATCGGCGACCTCCTCGAGGACGGCCTCGTAGCGGGCCACCACCTCGAGCCCGCTCTCACCCCCGGGGATCCGGGCGGACAGGTCGCCGCCGAGCCAGGCGGCGAACGTCGAGGCGAACGGGTCGGGATCACCCGTCGTCCCGGCGGCGTCGCCGACGCCGAACTCACGCAGGCCGATGCGGACGGTGACGTCGACGCCGGTCCGGGCGGCGACGATCTCCCCGGTCTGCACCGCACGCGACATGTCGCTGGTCCACACGCGCGAGATCCGCTCGCCGCCGAGCTGGTCGGCCAGGTCGCGCGACTGCTCACGGCCGAGCGGGCTCAACCAGCCGCCCGCGTCGCTGAGGATCTCGCTCTCGTAGTCGGCCGCGCCGTGACGCGCGACGAAGATCCGCGCGGCGCACTGCAGGTCACCCATCGACCAGGCCCACCACGTCGTCGGCGCAGCCCCAGCTCACGGTGACCCCGCAGCCGCCGTGGCCGTAGCAGTGCACGACGTCCCCGACCCGCTCGAGCCGCACGGCCGGTCGGGCCGGCCGCAGGCCGACCTTGTGCCCGAGCACCCGGGCATCGCCGATCTCGGGCACCAGCGCGATGGCCCGCTCCAGGATGGACGACGCGGTGGCGGGCTCCACGGTCCGGCTCCACTCCCCCGCCACGTGGGTGCCGCCCACCACGATGTCGCGACCACGCGGGATGACGTACGTCGGGGCGTCGCTGTCGAGCACCCAGCGCTCGAGGCCGACCTGCTCGACGTACATCACCTGACCGCGGACCGGCCCGACGGTCGGGTCGGCGGCGAGGTGCTTGGCCCCGATCCCGCTGGCGTTGAGGACCAGCGCTCCACTGTCCGTGGGGAGGCTGCTGAGGTTCATCCGGGTGATGGTGCCGCCCAGCTCCGCGACCCGGGCGACGAGCCAGCGCAGGTAGACCGGCATCTCGATGACCGGGCAGGTCATCGTCCACCCGGCGGCGAAGCCTGCGGGCAACCGCGTCTCCCGGTCCGGGCCGGCATCCCGGGGCAGCGCCTCGTACCACCACGGCGGCGGCGACTCCTCGCGGAACACCTCGGTCCCCTCGCGCAGCCGCACCCCCGTCCGGTCATCGGTCGCCAGCCCGGCGTAGACGTCGTACGCCCGGCGGGACCACCGCAGGACGTGCTCCTGCTCGTTGACGTACGGCGACCACAGCGCGGCCGCGACCACGGAGGTGGTCTCGAGCGGCAGGTCGCGAGCGACCACGTCCACGCGGTGCCCGGCCTCGAGCAGCCGCACCGCGCACGTCAGTCCGACGACTCCTGCCCCGACGACGATCACACGCCCCATGGCGGCAGTCTGTCAGCCCCCGGCGCCGGCCTGGCGCGGCGCGGTCGGGTCCTCACCCTCGCCGCCGTGCTCCCGGGCGACGTACTCCTCGATGTCCTCGATGTCGTCGCGGTTGCGGGTGGCGACCGCCAGCAGGTCGCTCATGGTCGCGACCTCCTCGACCTGCTCCTTGATGAACCACTGCATGAACTGCTCGGAGGCGAAGTCACCCTCCTCGCGCGCGATGCGCAGCAGGCCGTTGACCTGGTCGGTGACCGTGCGCTCCTGGGCCAGGGCCAGCTCGACCGGGGCCACGAGGTCGGCGAAGGCGGAGGTCGGTGCGCCGACGGCCGGGATGACGACCTCGGAGTCGGTGTCCACGAGGTACTGGACCATCATCATCGCGTGCCCGCGCTCCTCGAGCGCCTGCCCGTAGAAGAATGCCGCCATGCGGGGCATGGTCAGCGCGTCGTAGTAGATGGCGCAGGCCAGGTACTGGTTGTGGGCGGCGAGCTCGTTGCCGATCTGGGCGTTGAGCTGCGCGACGAAGCGGGGGGCGGGCACGTGGGCTCCTCTGTCGGGGGACGGGGTCGGGCGCTGGTCAGGCGGCCTTGGCGAGCTTCTTCTTGGTGACCTTCTTGCCGTCGAGCCGCACCAGCTTGCGCTTGTGAACGGTATAGCCGACGGGCAGGGTGCCCTCCTTGAGCATGCGCAGGGGGCAGCGCTGGCAGCGCTTCTTCGACACGCAGCACTCGGTCTTGGGGAGCTTGCGCACCGTCAGCCGGGCCGAGGTCTCGACCTTGGCCCGCGCCTTCTTGTCCTTCTTGCCCACGCCGGGAGAGTAGCAGAGGGTAAGGGGAGCCTTACCTATCGTCGTCCAGCCCGTGGGCCGCGCGGATCACGTCGACGAAGCCGCCCATGATCTCGGTCAGGCCGAAGTCCTTGGGGGTGTACACCGCAGCCACCCCGCGCTCGATCAGCGCCCGGGCGTCGGAGGCCGGGATGATGCCGCCCACGATGACGGGGAGGTCACCGAGCCCGGCGGCCGCGAGACCGTCGAGCACGTCGGGCACCAGCTCCATGTGGGAGCCGGAGAGGATCGAGAGCCCGACGAGGTGCACGTCCTCGGCCACCGCCGCCGCGACGATCTGGTCGGGCGTGAGCCGGATGCCCTGGTAGATCACCTCGAAACCCGCGTCGCGCGCACGTACGGCGACCTGCTCGGCGCCGTTGGAGTGACCGTCGAGCCCCGGCTTGCCGACCAGCACCCGCAGCCGGCCGCCCAGCTCCTCGGCGGTCGCCCTCACGCGGTCGCGGACGGCGGTCAGGTCGGCGCCGGCCTCGGCGACACCGACGGCACCGCTCACGCCGGTGGGAGCCCGGAACTCGCCGAACACCTCGCGCAGCGTGCCGGCCCACTCCCCCGTCGTCGCGCCGGCCCGGGCGGCGGCGAGGGTCGGCTTCATCAGGTTGGCGTCGGTCCCGGCGGCCTCAGCCAGCGCGGCGAGGGCGGCCGCGACCTCGGTCTCGTCGCGCTGCGCCTTCCAAGCAGCGACGGAGTCGAGGGCGGCCTGCTCGGCGGCCGGGTCGGCGGCCATGATGGCCGCGTCGAGGTCGGCGGTCAGCGGGGACGGCTCGGTGGTCTCGAACCGGTTGACGCCCACGATCACCTCGGCGCCGGACTCGATGCGGCCCCGTCGGGCGGCGTGGGCCGAGACGAGGTTCTGCTTCATGTAGCCGGACTCGACCGCGGCGATCGCCCCACCCATCTCCTGCACGCGGTCGATCTCGGCCCTGGCGCCCTCCACCAGCTCGGCGACCTTGGCCTCGATCACGTGGCTGCCGGCGAAGATGTCGTCGTACTCCAGCAGGTCGGACTCGAAGGCGAGCACCTGCTGGAAGCGCAGCGACCACTGCTGGTCCCACGGCCTCGGCAGGCCGAGCGCCTCGTTCCAGGCGGGCAGCTGGACGGCCCGGGCGCGCGCGTCCTTGGACAGCGTCACGCCGAGCATCTCCAGCACGATGCGCTGGACGTTGTTCTCCGGCTGGGCCTCGGTCAGGCCGAGCGAGTTGACCTGCACGCCGTAGCGGAAGCGGCGCATCTTGGGGTCCTGCACGCCGTAGCGCTCGCGGGTGATCTCGTCCCACAGCTGCACGAAGGCCCGCATCTTGCAGGTCTCCTCGATGAACCGGACGCCGGCGTTGACGAAGAACGAGATCCGGCCGACGACCTTCTCGAAGTCGTCGTCGGAGACCTGGCCGGAGCCCTTCACCTGGTCGAGCACGGCGATCGCGGTGCACATCGCGTACGCGAGCTCCTGCACGGGCGTCGCGCCCGCCTCCTGCAGGTGGTAGCTGCAGATGTTGATCGGGTTCCACGTCGGGATCTCGTGGACCGTGTAGGCGATCATGTCGCCGATCAGGCGCAGGGAGGCCTCGGGCCCGAACACGTACGTCCCGCGGGAGAGGTACTCCTTGATGATGTCGTTCTGGGTGGTGCCGGCGAGCTGGTGGGCCACCTCGTCGGGCGAGAGGTCGGGGTTCTGCTCCTCCGCCACGACCTGGTACATCGCGAGCAGCCACATCGCCGTCGCGTTGATGGTCATCGAGGTGTTCATCCCGGTCAGCGGGATGTCGTGGAAGAGCTTGCGCATCTCCCCCAGGTGCGGGACCGGTACGCCGACCTTGCCGACCTCGCCGCGACTCAGCGGGCTGTCGGGGTCGTAGCCGGTCTGCGTCGGCAGGTCGAAGGCGACGCTGAGTCCGGTCTGGCCCTTGGCGAGGTTGGTGCGGTAGAGCGCGTTGGACGCCTCGGCCGTGGAGTGGCCGGCGTAGGTGCGCATCACCCAGGGCCGGTCCTTGACGGGGCGGTCCGGCTCACCAGTCTCGGTCATGCTCGACAGGGTAGGACGCGGTTACCCGCCAGTCACCGGGTCGGACGTGTGACGGATGCCTCAGCCCGAGGCGTCCTTCGTGCGCCGCTCAGGCGGTCGCCGCGACCCGCTCGACCTCGATGGCATGGGCGAGCCGGGCGAGGTGGGCCATCCGGCGCACGGCCGGACCGGGGTTGCGGACCGTCAGGTGCCGGCCGGCGAGCCACGCGTGACGGGTGGCGACCGCGAGCAGGCGGAGGGCGGTCACGTCGATGGTGGAGACGTCGGTCATGTCGAGGACGACGTCGCCGTCGTGGACGTCGATGCACTCGTAGATCGCGTTGCGCACCTCCCACGTGCTGCGCACGTCGAAGTCCCCGTGCAGGACGATCACGTGCCCGCCCGCGACGATGTCCGAGACGATGTCCATCCGGTGTGCTCCTCACCGGCGTCCCCCGACGCCCCCGTGTGACTGCTGTCACTGTTCCTGACGTAGTTGTACCCCGTTCGGTTGCATCGATGCCTGATCTTTTCGGCGCGTCCCCCGCCACTAGGCTCGGGCCATGGTCAACCTGACGCGCATCTACACCCGTACCGGTGACGCCGGTCGCACCCGGCTCGGCGACATGAGCGAGACCTCGAAGACCGACCCGCGCCTCGAGGCGTACGCCTGCGTCGACGAGGGCAACGCCCACATCGGCGTGGCGCTGGCCCACGGCGGGCTCGAGGACGACGTCGTCACGGTCCTCACCCGGGTGCAGAACGACCTCTTCGACGTCGGCGCCGACTTCTGCACCCCGGTCGTCGCGGACCCGGAGTACCCGCCGCTGCGGATCGAGCAGGACTACGTCGACCGGCTCGAGGCCTGGTGCGACCACTACAACGAGGCCCTGCCGGCGCTGCGGTCGTTCATCCTCAACGGCGGGACGGCCGCGGCCGCCCACCTCCACGTCGCGCGCACCGTCGTACGCCGTGCCGAGCGAGCCGGGTGGGCGGCCTGGGCCGAGCACGAGGACACCATGAACGTCCTCGCGATCACCTACCTCAACCGCCTCTCGGACCTGCTCTTCATCCTCGCCCGGCACGCCAACCGCGAGAACGGCGACGTCCTGTGGGTGCCCGGCGGGGAGCGCTGACCTTTCCGCCCGTCGTCGGCCTGTGGAGAGCCGCGGCCCGATGTCGTCCGGTGGTGACACGATGAGCCGCCCATGGACATCCGCCACGCGCTCACCGACGACTACCTCGCCGGGTTCTTCGACCCCGGTGCGCTGGCCCGCGCCCGGCACTACCTCGACGCGGTCGAGGACCTCGAGGTCGTCCACGAGACCGACAGCTCGCTGACGGCCACCGCGACTGTGCTGGGCACCGCCCCGCTCCCCTACCGAGTCCAGCTCCACGCCGAGGTGGACGTGGCCGCCGACTGGATCTTCAGCTCCTGCTCGTGCCCGGTCGTCCGGATGTGCAAGCACGGCGCGGCCGTCGCGCTCACGCTGCGCTCGCCCGCACCGGTGGTCACCGGTTCGGCATGGCGCCAGCAGCTCGGCCGGCTGACGGGCGACATCGAGACCCGGGCGCGCTCGACGCTCACCGGCCAGCGGCTCGGGCTCGAGCTCAGCAGGCGGCCGGCGTCGCGCTGGTCGCGTGGCACAGCGGGTGAGCTGTCGATGCGTCCGGTGCGTCCCGGCGCGCGCCGGGGGTGGGCGCGCAGCGGAGCCGAGTGGAGCGACCTGATCGGCCCCGTGGCGACGTCGCGCTTCGTGCCCGCGCAGGTGGACGCCCTCCGCAGCCTCCATCGCGGCCTGATGACGCGCCCCTCCTACCTCGTGGTGGGGGCACCCTCCGCCCTGGAGGACTTCGGAGACCGCTTGGTGCCGGCGCTGCGCGAGGCGATCAGGCACGGGGTGACCCTCGTCCCCGGCGCCGGGATCGCGTCCGTCGTCGTCGCTCCCGAGCCGGCCGTGATCGTCGCCGACCTCGCCGAGGTCGACGACGAGCTGCGCCTCGACGTCTCGGTCCGGCTGCAGGGTCGGCGCTGGCGCGGCGACGAGGTGGTCCCCTTCGGTCGCCCGGCGACGTCGGTGGGCCTGTTCGACGGCGACGACGTGGTCCTGGCCGAGCTGTCCGAGCCATGCCACGACGCCGTGATGGACCTCGTCCTCGACCGCCGAGGCGTGGCCGCCCCCCGCGACGAGCGCGATGCGTTCCTGCGGGCAGTCGCACCCCTGGTGCGCAGCCTCGGCGTCGAGTCGTCCGACGGCTCGGTGGAGGTGCCGGCACCGCCGCGACCGAGGCTCTCGCTGACCGTCGCCTGGCAGTCCTCGACCTCCGCGGAGCTGCGCTGGCAGTGGGCCTACGACGACCGCCGTTGCGACCTCGACGCGACCGACCCGCTCGACGGCCTGCGCGACCCCGCAGCCGAGCGCGCGATCCTCGCCACCCTGCCCGACTCGCTCACCTCGTCCGGCGCAGCGCTGGTGTCGGTGTCGGGGGCGATGCGCTCGCCCTCGCCCTGCACGACCTCCCCCATCTGCGCACCCTCCTCGACGTCGACGTCGAGGAGCTCGCGCCACCCGACTTCCGGGAGGCGAACGACGACCCGGAGATCACGTTCGTCCTCGCCGACACCCAGCCCGACCACACCGACTGGCTCGACCTGGAGGTCCGCGTGAGCGTCGACGGGGAGCAGGTCCCGCTGCCCGACGTGCTCGCGGCGCTCACTCGCGACGACGAGTTCCTCGTCCTACCGAGCGGGGCCTACGTCACGCTCGACCGGCCGGAGTTCGCCCGGCTGCACGAGCTGGTGGCACTGGCGGCCCAGCTGCGCGACTCCGGGTCCGACCGGCTCAGTGTGGGGACGAGCGACCTGGGCCTCTGGGCTGAGCTGGCCGACCTCGGGGTCGTCGACGGTCGGGCGGCGGCCTGGGTCGAACGGGCGACCGCCCTGCGCGACATCACCGAGCTGCCACGCCCGGACCCGCCGCCGGGCCTGACCACCGAGCTCCGCCCCTACCAGCGCGACGGCTTTTGCTGGCTGGCCTTCCTGCACACGCACGGCCTGGGCGGGATCCTGGCCGACGACATGGGCCTCGGCAAGACGTTGCAGGTGCTCGCGCTGGTCGAGCACGTCCGCTCCTCCGGGCTCGATGCGCCCTTCCTCGTGGTCGCACCGACCAGCGTGGTGACGGCGTGGCGCCAGCAGGCCGTCACCCACGTTCCCGGCCTGCGCGTGGGCGTCGTGCGCCGCCGCGCCGACGACGTGGCATCGATCGCGGCGAGCCACGACGTGGTGGTCACCACCTACGCCATGCTGCGTCTCGAGCGCGACCAGTTCGCCGCGCGACCGTGGAGCGGGCTGGTGCTCGACGAGGCACAGCAGGTGAAGAACCACCTCGGCAAGACCTACGCCGCCGCCCGCGCGATCGCCTGCGACTTCCGCCTCGCCGTCACCGGCACGCCCTTCGAGAACCGGCTGATGGAGCTGTGGTCGCTGCTCTCGATCACCGCACCCGGGCTCTACCCCACCTCGCGCCGCTTCCGTGAGGTCGTGGTCGGACCGGTCGAGAAGGACGGCGACGACGGCGCTCTCCAGCGCTTCCGCACCCGGATCCGCCCCTTCGTGCTCCGGCGCACGAAGGACCTCGTCGCCGCCGAGCTCCCACCCAAGCAGGAGCAGGTGCTCGAGATCGAGCTCGAGCCACGGCACCGCCGGATCTACGACACCCACCTCGCCAAGGAACGCCAGAAGATCCTCGGGCTCGTGGACGACTTCGACCGCAATCGGGTCGCCATCTTCAGCGCGCTCACCAGGCTGCGGCAGCTCGCCCTCGACCCCGCCCTCGTCGACCCCGCCCATCACGACGTCGGTTCGGCCAAGACCCAGATGCTCGCCGAGCACCTGCTGGAGATCACCGCCGAGGGCCATCGCTCGTTGGTCTTCAGCACCTTCACCTCCTTCCTGCGTCGCGTGCGCGACCGGCTCACCGAGGAGGGCATCGCCACCGTCTACCTCGACGGCTCGACGCGCGACCGCGAGGAGGTCATCGCGGCCTTCCGCCGTGGCGAGGCGCCGGTCTTCCTGATCAGCCTCAAGGCGGGCGGCACAGGTCTGACCCTCACCGAGGCCGACTACGTCTTCCTGCTCGACCCCTGGTGGAACCCTGCAGCCGAGGCGCAGGCCGTTGACCGGGCCCATCGCATCGGGCAGGACAAGCACGTTCTCGTCTACCGTCTGGTGGCCGCCGACACCATCGAGGAGAAGGTCACGGCCCTGAAGGCCCGCAAGGCCGAGCTCTTCTCGAAAGTGGTCGACGGTGGCGGCGCCACCTCGACCGGCATCACGGCCGACGACATCCGCGGCCTGTTCGACGAGTGAGGCGGGCGGTCCTTTCCTCGCATCGCCTGCGCGGTCACCCCCCTTGCGGCGACAATGATCCGGACACCCGCCGACACGTCCGAGGACAGCCGTGCCCACGCAGAGCCCTGCCCTTGCGCCCCCGCCGGCGCTCGCCACGATGACCAGCTTCGAGGACGCCTCCCGGTTGGTCCTCGACTACCTGCAGGCGCAGGTGCCGATGGAGTTCTGGACGGTGTCGCGCGTGATCGACGGCCGGCAGGTCTACCTGGAGGTCACGCCCGACAACGACTTCGGGCTGGGCGTCGGGGACGGGCCCGCCTGGGAGGACTCCCTCTGCCACGAGATGTGGGTCAACGGGGCTCCGAGCGTCGCCCCGGACATCTCCCGGGTCCCGGCCTACGCCTCCAACCCTGCAGCGCGCGCGCTGGCGGTCACGAGCTACGTCGGCATCCCGGTCTACAACCAGGACGAGACCCTCTTCGGCACGATCTGCGGCATCGACCACGAGGCCCGCCCCGACTCCTTCACCGAGCTCGGTCCGCAGCTGCAGCTGCTCGGCCACCTGCTCAGCGTGGTCCGCAACCTCGACGGCCGCGCCGTGTCCCTGGCCCGTCGCCTCGAGCTGACCCTGCTGGAGTCGGAGACCGACGCGCTCACCGGGTTGCGCAACCGGCGCTCGTGGCAGCGCGCCTGCCAGGCCGAGCAGGCGCGCCACCACCGCCTGGGCGACCACGCGAGCATCGTGATGATCGACCTCGACGGCCTCAAGCAGGTCAACGACCGGGACGGTCACGCCGCCGGCGACGCCATGCTCCGCCGGGCGGCCGGGGTCGTACGGGGGTCATCGCGCCAGACCGACCTGGTGGCGAGGCTCGGCGGGGACGAGTTCGGGGTCCTGTGCCCCCAGACCACGGCGTCGCAGGCCTCCGTCTACGCCGACCGGATCCGCTCCGAGCTGGCCGCGGCCGGCCTGTCGGCCGGCATCGGCGCCGCCACGCTGGAGCGCGCGGGGACGATCGCCGACACCGAGGCCCGGGCGGACGCCGCGATGTACGCCGACAAGCGCCGCCGCAAGGCCGGACGGGTCTAGCCGACAGGCTGGCCGGAACGGACCCCGCGCTGCTCGCGGGCCGCCGGCACGACGAGCGCCGCGGGCATCAGGAGCACGGCGACGACCAGCAGCGCCTTGAGCGTGCCGACCTCGTCGCCGACGAAGCCGAGCAGCGGCGGGCCGGCGAGGAACGCCGCGTAGCCGATGGTCGAGACCACGCTGACCCGCGACGCGGCACGGACCGGGTCGTCGGCGGCGGCGCTCATGCCGACGGGGAAGCCGAGCGAGGCGCCCACCCCCCACAGCACGATGCCGGTCACGACGAGCGCCGGCTGCTCGGCAAGGACGATCAGCAGGACGCCGGCGCCGGCGAGCGCCATCGTGCCCCAGAGCACGGCCACGCGGCCGAACCGGTCGATGAGGCCGGTCCCGGCGAAGCGGCCCGCGGTCATCGCCAGCACGAAGACGGCGAACCCGGCCACGCCCACGGCGTGGGAGACGTCGTGCCCGTCGACCAGCGCGACGGCCAGCCAGTCGTTGGCCGTGCCCTCGGTCATGGCCAGGGCCAGCACCATGACGCCGATCAGGAGGGTCCGCGGCTCGAGCCACGCGCGTGCGGCCGAGGGGGCGCTCTCCTCGTGCCGCTCCACCACGGGCAGGAACGACGGGGACGTCCACCACACGAGCACGATGGCGAGGAGGACGATCCCCACGAGGTGGGCCAGCGCCGGCACGCCGAGCTCGATCAGCAGCACCCCGAGCAGGGCGCCGACCACCGTGCCCCCGCTGAAGCCGGCGTGGAAGCGCGGCATGATCGTGCGAGCCAGGCCGCGCTCGACCTCGGCGCCCTCGACGTTCATCGCCACGTCCCAGACGCCGATGCCGAGCCCGTAGACGAAGAGCCCGGCGACCGTCAGCGGCAGCATGTCGCCCAGGCCGATCGCGGCGGCCACCATCCCGAGGGTCGCCGCGCCGGCGCCGATCCGGACGATCCGCACCGTGCCCATCGCGTTGATGGCGGCGCCGGTCGTCGGCAGCGCGAGCACCGATCCCAGCGCGATGGCGAGCAGCACGAGCCCGAGCTGGCCGTTGGTGAGGTCGAAGCTGGACCGCACCTCGGGGATGCGGGAGACCCAGCTGGCGAAGACCAGCCCGTTGAGGAAGAACGTCAGCGCCACGGCGTTGCGTGCGGCGGTCAGGGTGGGCACGGTGCTGCTCCTCGGGTACACGGGCGAAACGTTTCGATCGAATCGTTTCGATGCTATCGTCCGGGACGTGTCCGGTCCAAGCCGAACCCCCACCATGGCCGACGTGGCCGCTGCCGCGGGCGTGTCCCTCTCCACCGCCTCGCTCGCCTTCTCCGGCAACAAGCCGGTCTCGGAGGTGACCCGCGAGCGGGTGCTGGCCGCTGCCGGCGCCCTGGGCTACGCCGGGCCCAACCCACTGGCTCGCAACCTGCGCCGCGGCCGCAGCGGTGTGGTGGGCGTCGCCGTCGGTCGGCTCAGCACCGCCTTCCGCGACCCGGCCGCGCTGCCGATGCTCGACGCGGTCTCGGAGGTCCTCGACGCGGCCGGTCTCGGCCTGCTGCTGATGCCGGACGGCGACGAGCACGCAGGACTCCCCCTCGACGCGGTCATCTACGACATCTGCGGGTGCGAGACCTGGGGCCCGTACGACGACCTGGTGGCTCGCGGCGTGCCGCTGGTCGTCGTCGAGGGCCCGGCGTGGACCGGAGCCACGTACGTCGACGTCGAGCACCGTCGCGGTGCCGCCGAGGTCGCCCGGCACCTCCACGACCTGGGGCACCGCCGGGTCGCGACCCTCACCCTCGACCCCTCGCACCCCCAGCGCGAGCGCGAGGCCGGGCTGCGCGACGTCTACCCGGACGCCGAGGTGATCGGGCCGTGCGCCAGCGACCTCGAGGCGGCGCAGCGCGCGGTCGGCGCGTGGTGGGACCGCGGCGGCGAGGCGACGGCGGTGGTCTGCCAGAGCGACGTGCAGGCCGCGGGGGTGGTGCTCGAGGCGCGTCGGCGCGGGATGGCGGTCCCCCACGACGTCAGCGTCGCCGGTTTCGACGGGGTCGCGACGCCGTGGCTCGACCTCGAGCTCACGACCGTCGTGCAGCCGCTGGCCGAGAAGGGTCGCGCGACCGCGCGGGCCGTGCTCGCGCGCATCGCCGGTGAGGTCGCGGACGACGTGCTGCTGCCGGTCCGGATGCGGGTGGGCGGCTCGACCGGACCGGTGCCGGCAACGGCCTGACTAGCGCCGGTTCCAGTCGGTGCCGGGCGGGCCCGCCTCCAGCCAGGACTGGAAGCCGGTGAGCGAGGCCTCGCTCATCGCGACCTCCAGCGGCTCGTCGTCGTAGCGGCAGGCCGCCACCACGTGGCCGTCGTAGAGCGACATCTCCTCCGCGCCCGCCGGCGACCGGCGACCGGCGTACTCCAGCAGGTCGCGGGCCCACACCCGCTTGGGCCGCGGGGACAGCGAGAAGATCCGGAACCACTCCAGCGACTGCCCGGAGTAGCGGCCGATGCCCAGCAGCCAACCGCGCCCCGGGTGCTCGGCTCGCGCGCGGTAGCTGAGCTCGAACGTTCCGCCGTGGCGCGCGAGGAGGCGGCGCCGGACGATGAGGGCGATGCCGTAGAGCAGAGCGAGGAGCAGGCACAGCCCGACGATGTCGAGCGCCCATTCCCAGACCGGCATCCACACCCTCCGAACGCAGTGAGCGCACGAACCCAGCGGTTCGTGCGCTCACCCTAGCGGTCGAGTTTCGGGACTCGTCAGGAGGCCCGCTCCACGGCACGGACGCGTGCTTCGGCGCGACGCAGCTTCTCCTGCGCCTCGTCGTCGTTCTCGCCGGCCTGCTTGCAGCGCTCGAGCTCGGCGCGCGCGTGCTCGAGGTCGATCTCGTGCGCCATCTCGGCCCGCTCGGCGAGGATGGAGACGCGGTTGTCGGCCACCGACAGGAAGCCGGCGTCGACGGCCGCGATCCAGGTCTCGCCCTCGGTGGTCTGCACGTCCACGACACCCTCGATGATCGAGGACAGCAGCGGCGCGTGGTTGGGCAGGATGCCGACGTCGCCCTCGGTGGTGCGGGCGATGACCATCGTGGCCTGGCCCGACCAGACGAGCCGGTCCGCGGCGACCAGCTCGACCTGGAGGACCTTGTCGGTGGACCCGGCCATCAGAGGCTCTTCTGGATCTCGGCCCACTTCTGCTCGACGTCGTCCAGACCGCCGCACATGAAGAAGGCCTGCTCGGCCACGTGGTCGTACTCGCCGTCAGCGATCTTGTTGAACGCCTCGATGGTGTCGGCCACCGGGACGGTCGAGCCCTCGATGCCGGTGAACTGCTTGGCGACGTAGGTGTTCTGGGACAGGAAGCGCTGGATGCGGCGGGCCCGGGAGACGATGATCTTGTCCTCCTCGGAGAGCTCGTCGACACCGAGGATCGCGATGATGTCCTGGAGCTCCTTGTTGCGCTGCAGGATCTGCTTGACCCGCACCGCGCAGCGGTAGTGGTCCTCGCCGATGTACTGCGGGTCCAGGATGCGCGAGGTCGAGGTCAGCGGGTCCACGGCCGGGTAGATGCCGAGCGAGGCGATCTCGCGAGACAGCTCGGTGGTCGCGTCGAGGTGCGCGAACGTCGTGGCGGGCGCCGGGTCGGTGTAGTCGTCGGCGGGGACGTAGATCGCCTGCAGCGAGGTGATCGAGTGACCACGCGTCGAGGTGATGCGCTCCTGCAGCTGGCCCATCTCGTCGGCCAGGTTGGGCTGGTAGCCCACCGCGGACGGCATGCGACCGAGCAGCGTGGAGACCTCGGACCCGGCCTGGGTGAAGCGGAAGATGTTGTCGATGAAGAGCAGCACGTCCTGCTTCTGCACGTCGCGGAAGTACTCCGCCATCGTCAGGGCCGACAGGGCGACGCGCAGGCGCGTGCCCGGCGGCTCGTCCATCTGGCCGAAGACGAGGGCGGTCTGGCCGAGGACGCCGGCCTCCTCCATCTCGACGATGAGGTCGTTGCCCTCACGGGTGCGCTCGCCGACACCGGCGAACACCGACACACCACCGTGGTCCTTGGCGACACGCGCGATCATCTCCTGGATGAGCACGGTCTTGCCGACGCCGGCACCACCGAACAGGCCGATCTTGCCGCCCTGCACGTAGGGGGTGAGCAGGTCGATGACCTTGATGCCGGTCTCGAACATCTGGGTCTTGGACTCCAGCTGGTCGAAGGCCGGCGCCTTGCGGTGGATGCCCCACCGCTCGGCGGGCTCGAAGGTCTCGCCCTCCTCGAGGTTCAGCACGTCACCGGTGGTGTTGAACACCTTGCCGAGCGTCGCGTCGCCCACGGGGACCGTGATCGGACCGCCGGTGTCGATGATCTGGCCGCCGCGCACCAGGCCGTCGGTCGGCTTCATCGAGATGGCACGGACCATGCCGTCACCGATGTGCTGGGCGACCTCGAGGATGATCGTCTTGGTCTCGCCGCTGAGCGTGAACTCGCAGGTCAGGGCGTTGTAGATGGCGGGCATCGAGTCGGTCGGGAACTCGATGTCCACGACGGGGCCGATGACCCGGGCAATGCGGCCGACGGCGCCGCCCTTGCTCTCGGTGGTCGTCTCTTCAACAGTGGCAGTCATGTTCACTCACTCCCGGCTTGGGCGTCGGCAAGGGCGTTGACGCCACCGACGATCTCGCTGATCTCTTGGGTAATGCCAGCCTGGCGGGCCTGGTTGGCGATGCGCTTGTACTTCTTGATGAGCTCGTCGGCGTTGTCCGTCGCGGCCTTCATGGCCTTCTGGCGGGCGGCAAGCTCCGAGGCGGCCGCCTGCAGCAGGGCGAAGAAGATCCGGCTCTGGACGTAGCGCGGCAGCAGCGAGTCGAGCACCTCCGAGGGGGACGGCTCGAACTCGTAGAGCGGCAGCAGGTCGGCCTTGTCGGGGGCTTCGGTGCCCTCGACGACCTCCAGCGGCAGCAGGCGTACGGCCGTCGGCTCCTGGCTGAGCATCGAGCGGAACCGCGTGTAGACCACGTGGACCTCGTCGACGGCCCGGACGTCGGACTCGCTGTCCTCCTCGTCGGCGAGGAAGGCCGCGATCAGCGTGGCGCCGATCTCGGCTGCGACGTCGTAGGTCGGCTGGTCGGAGAAGCCGGTCCACGCCTGCACGACGGCGCGCTGGCGGAACTTGAAGTAGGCCTCACCCTTGCGACCGCTGGTGTAGAGGTCGACGTCCTTGCCCTCGCCCTTGAGCTTCTCGACGAGGCGCTCGGCCTCCTTGATCACGCTCGAGGAGTAGGCACCGGCGAGTCCGCGGTCCGAGGTGACGATGAGGACCGCGGCCCGCTTCGGGTCCTCGGGCTCCAGCGTCAGCGCGTGGTCGACGTTGGAGAACGTCGCCACGGCCGACACCGCACGGGTCAGCTCGCGGGCGTAGGGCGCTGCCGCCTGGGCTCGCTGCTGCGCCTTGATGATCCGGGACGCGGCGATGAGCTCCATGGCACGCGTGATCTTCTTCATCGACTCCGTCGACTTGATCCGCGCGCGGTACTCGCGTACCGAGAGAGCCATTGCGTCAGCCCCGCTTCTGCTTGACGATCTGCTCCTGCTCGACGTCCTCGTCCTCGAGAGCGACGTGCTCTTCCTTGCCGGCCTTGATGCTCTGGCCGTCGGAGGTCTCGAACTGGTCGAGGAAGGAGTCGTAGGCCGAGGCCAGCTGGTCCTCGGTGGAGTCCTCGAACTTCAGGCTCTCGCGGATGCCGGCGAGGATGCCCTCGTGGCTGCGACGCAGGTAGTCGAGGAACTCGTTCTCGAAGCGCAGCACGTCGTCGGTCGGGACCCTGTCGAGACGACCCGACGTGCCCGTCCACAGCGAGACCGTCATCTCCTCGACCGGGTACGGCGAGTACTGCGGCTGCTTGAGCAGCGCCATCAGGCGCTGACCGCGGTCGAGCTGCTGGCGCGAGGCCGCGTCGAGGTCCGAGGCGAACATCGCGAACGCCTCCATGGCGCGGAACTGCGCCAGGTCGACCTTGAGCGATCCGGTGACGGACTTCATCGCCTTCGTCATCGCCGAGCCACCCACCCGCGAGACCGAGACGCCCACGTCGATCGCCGGGCGCTGGTTGGCCGCGAACAGGTCGGACTGCAGGAAGATCTGGCCGTCGGTGATCGAGATGACGTTGGTCGGGATGAACGCCGAGACGTCGTTGGCCTTGGTCTCGATGATCGGCAGGCCGGTCATCGAGCCCTTGCCCATCTCGTCGGAGAGCTTCGCGCACCGCTCGAGGAGCCGGCTGTGCAGGTAGAAGACGTCACCGGGGTAGGCCTCGCGGCCCGGCGGACGACGCAGCAGCAGCGACACGGCGCGGTAGGCCTCGGCCTGCTTGGTCAGGTCGTCGAACACGATCAGGACGTGCTTGCCCTCGTACATCCAGTGCTGGCCGATGGCCGAGCCGGTGTAGGGGGCGAGGTACTTGAAGCCGGCGGAGTCGGACGCGGGCGAGGCCACGATGGTGGTGTACTCGAGCGCGCCGGCCTCCTCGAGGGCGCCACGCACGGCGGCGATGGTCGAACCCTTCTGGCCGATGGCGACGTAGATGCAGCGCACCTGCTTGTCCGGGTCGCCGGACTCCCAGTTCTGCTTCTGGTTGATGATCGTGTCGATGGCGATCGTGGTCTTGCCGGTCGAGCGGTCACCGATGATCAGCTGGCGCTGGCCGCGGCCGATGGGCGTCAGGGCGTCGATCGCCTTGATGCCGGTCGCGAGCGGCTCGTGCACCGACTTGCGGACCATGACGCCCGGGGCCTGCAGCTCCAGCGCGCGACGGCCCTCGAGCGGGGTGATCTCGCCCAGACCGTCGATCGCGGTGCCGAGCGGGTCGACCACGCGGCCGAGGTAGCCGTCACCGACGGGGACCGAGAGGATCTCGCCCGTGCGACGCACGACCTGGCCCTCCTCGATCTTGTCGAAGTCACCCAGGACCACGACACCGACCTCGCGGGTGTCGAGGTTCAGCGCGATGCCGAGCGTGCCGTCCTCGAACTCGAGCAGCTCGTTGGCCATGACCGACGGCAGGCCGCTGACGCGGGCGATGCCGTCCGCGGCCTCCGCCACGGTGCCGACCTCTTCCTTGCTGGCCGACTCGGGCTTGTAGTCCGACACGAAGCGCTGAAGAGCGTCGCGGATCTCGTCCGGACGGATGGACAGCTCCGTCATTTCATCTCACCTGTTCTCTGGGTCTGCTCGAAAAGTTCTTGGATGTCGGTCACGGTCAGCCGGCGAGCTTGCGCCCGGCCTCGTCGAGGCGCGTGGAGACGGTGCCGTCGATGACGTCGTCGCCGATCTCGACGCGGATGCCGCCGATGACGTCGGGGTCCACGATCACGTTCAGGTGCACCTCGCGACCATAGGTGCGGGCGAGGGCGGCGGCCAACCGGTCGCGCTCCCCCTGGGCGAGCGGCTGCGCGACGCGCACCGTCGCCACGCCCTGCCCACGGACCTCGGCGGCCACCTTCTGGTAGCTCTCGAGGGCCACCGTGACCGTGCGGTGGCTGCCCGAGAGCGACTGCTGCACGAGGGCGATGGTCGCGGGAAGCACCTTGTCGCCCAGCAGGCCGCTGATCAGGGCCGACTTGTCGGCGCGGCTGCGCGCAGGGTCGGAGAGCGCGTCGCGCAGCTCCGGTGAGGCCTGCACGAGCCGGCCCACCGCGAAGATCTCGTCCTCGAGGCGGGCGACGTCGCTGCCGGACGAGCGAACCGCCGCCACGACGCCGAGCTGCTCCAGGGCGTCGGGCAGGTCGCGCCCGGCGCTCCAGCGCTGGGAGACCGCCGCGCTCACCACGTCGACGGCCTCGGTCGAGACCTTCCCCGTGAGGACGCCGCGCAGCAGCTGCGCCTTGGCCTCACCGGGGACCGACGCGTCCGTGGCGACGCGCCGCAGGCCCGGCTCGGAGCGGACCAGGTCCGAGACTCCGAACAGGTCCTGAGCCACCTTGCCGAGGTCGCCGGAGCCCGGAAGGGCCTCGGCGGCTGCGGCGTAGGCGTCGGCAGACGCTCCTCGCATCATCAGTTGACACTCCCCGAGGTGGTGCCGTTCTGCGCCTCGAGCTCGGACAGGAACCGGTCGACCACGCGGCTCTGGCGAGCCTCGTCGTCCAGGCTCTCGCCGACGATGCGACCGGCCAGGCCGGTCGCGAGGGCGCCGACCTCGGCGCGGAGCGCGGTGACCGCCTGCTGGCGCTCGGCCTCGATCTGCGTCTTGCCGTGCTCGACGATCCGCGTGGACTCGGCCTGGGCCTGCTCCCGCATCTCGGCGATGATCCCGGCACCCTGCTCGCGCGCTTCCTCACGGATGCGTGCCGCCTCGTGCCGGGCGTCGGCAAGCTGCTTCTCGAGCTCGGCGAGCTTGGCGTCGGCCTCGGCCTGCTTGGTCTCGGCCGCGCTGAGCCCACCCTCGATGGCCGCCGTGCGCTCGGCGAACGTCTTCTCGAAGCTCGGCACGACGAACTTGCGCATGAGCACGAAGAGGATCGCGAAGACGATGAGGGAGAGGATGACCTCTGACCAGACCGGCAGCACCGGGCTGTGGGTCTCTCCCTCCGCCGCCGCCAGGACGATGTGGTCCATGAGTCGAACTCCTACGGTCTAGGGCTGAAGTGCGACGGTCGTCAGAGAGGCAGGACGAACGCGAGCGCGACGGTGATGATGAAGAGCGCCTCGGCGAGAACGAAGCCAAGGATGGCGATCGACTGCAGACGGCTCTGGGCCTCGGGCTGGCGCGCGACACCGGAGATGAACGCGGCGAAGATCAGGCCGATACCGACACCGGGACCGATGGCGGACAGGCCGAGACCGACCAGGTTGATGGAGCCTTCCACGGCTTTTCCTTTCGTCGGCGACGCGTCTCTCGCGCCGCTGTTTGGCGAAACTTGTGGGGTGGTGCGGATCAGTGCTCGTCGGCGAGTGCTTCGCCGATGTACATCGAGCTCAGGAGCGTGAAGACGTAGGCCTGCAGGAACATGACCAGCATCTCGAGGAAGCTGACGCCGATGCCGAGACCGAAGGAGAGGATGCCGACCGCGCCGTACAGGATGTTGCCGCTGGCCAGCAGCGCCGCGCCACCGGTCGCGAACAGGATGAGCAGCAGGTGCCCGGCGAACATGTTGCCGAAGAGTCGCAGCGTCAGCGTGACGGGGCGGATCAGGATGTTGGAGAAGAACTCCAGCGGCACCAGCAGCAGCAGGATGGGTCCCTTGACGCCGGACGGCATCGTGGCGTGCTTGAGGTAGCCCAGCACGCCGTGCTTCCAGATGCCGGCGCCGATGTAGATGAGCCAGCTCAGGAGCGCCAGCGGGACGATGAAGCCGATGCGCCCGAAGCTGGGGAACTGCAGGAACGGGATCACGCCGTAGTAGTTGTTCACCAGGATGAACGTGAACAGCGTGAAGAGGTAGGGCACGAACTTCATGTAGTGCTCGCTGCCGATGTTGTCGCGGGCGACGTTGTTGCGCACGAAGCCGTAGACCATCTCACCGGCGAACTGCAGGCGGCCCGGCACCAGCGAGGAGCTGCGCGAGGCGAAGTAGAAGAACGCGAACACGAGCACGAGCGACAGGGTCAGCAGCACCATCGGCTTGGTGACGTCGCCGAAGATGGGGGGCAGCTCGAAGCTTCCGGGGCCGGGGGCGTGGAATTCCGAACCGCCCTCTGCCGCGACAGGCTGGCTGATGCTCACTCCGACTCCTCGTTGCTCGTCTTGTTGCTCGTCGTGTTGCTGGCGTGCGTCTGCTCAGCGGCTGTCAGCCGGTTGAGCTGCACGATCATCAGGTACGTGCCAAGTGCGCCGCCGAGCAGGACCCCCGCCGCCACCAGGTAGCGGGTGCCCAGCCACTGGTCCAGGAGCCAACCGACCGCTCCGTAGAACAGCACCCCGGCCACCAGGTAGCTGGGAGCACTGCTGCGTGACGGTTGGGAGGAAGTGGCACCGGACTCGGCCATTGCGCTGCGGACATTATCAGTCGCGGTGGTCATGACTCACCCCCGGGCGGGAGGTCGAAGTAGGGGGCCCGCTCCCGTGCGGTGAGCACGAGGTGCGCAGCCGTCCACACGAGCACGGCGAGCACCATCGACGCGGCCAGCCAGCCGCGTGCCTGGTCGCTCGAGAACGCGTCGCCCCGGGTGATGGCGAGGAAGACCACCAGCACGATGGCGAGCTGGGTCAGGTAGGTCACCAGCGCGACGAGGAGGGACGCCGCCGGCATCGCGCTCGCGACCACGTGGAGGGACAGCGTGCCGAAGGAGACCACGAGGATCACCAGGCCGGCGCCGACCGCGGCGGCAGCAGCCGCCTCGCCCCCGTGCACGACGGCGGCGACGACCACCAGGACGACCCCCGCGAGGGCCGTCAGGGCGGCTGCTCGAGCCACGACCCGGACGCCCGGCACGAGGCTGCTGCGGCGGGTGCTCGCGCTGCTCTCGGTCGTCATGTCGGCGGCCTGTCTGGTCTGTACGGTCGGTGCGTCCCTGCTCGTGAAAACTATCACAAAGTCGCCGCGGCGCTGAATTCAGGGGCCGGGGACGGGCTCGTCCGCGTGCCCCTCGACCCGTCCTTCCACGGAGGCGTTCTCGGGCAGCCCGGTGTCGCCGAGCCCGGTCTTGGGCGGGCGGTGCAGCTTCGGCAGCACGAAGGTGAGGGCCACCGAGAAGACGATCATCGAGCCGAGGCTCCACCACACCAGCGGGTCGTCGAACAGGCTCACCAGCACCGCGCCGGTGGCGATCGTGAAGGCCCACATCCACATGATCAGCACCGCGCGCCGCTGCGAGTGGCCGATCTCGAGGAGGCGGTGGTGCAGGTGCTGCTTGTCGGCGCTCATCGGCGAGCGACCCGCACGCGTGCGCCGTACGACGGCCAGGACCAGGTCGACGATCGGCACCATCAGGAGCGAGATGGGCAGCAGCACCGGCAGCACGGTCACGAACAGGCTGTTGCCGGTCGTCTCCGGCATGCCGACGAACTGCCCGGTCAGGGTCAGCGCGCTCGCCGACAGCACGAGCCCGATCAGCATCGAGCCCGAGTCACCCATGAAGAGGCGGGCGGGATGGAAGTTGTGGGGCAGGAAGCCGGCGCACGCCCCCGCGAGGGCGGCGCTCAGCAGCGCGCCGGTGGTCGCGAGGGTGAGGTTGGCCTGCGCGGAGGCGAAGTAGCAGTAGAGGAAGAACGCGGCGGCCCCGATTCCCACCACGCCCGCCGCCAGCCCGTCGAGGCCGTCGACGAAGTTGACGGCGTTCATCGTGCCGATGACCACGAGGAGGGTCAGCACGGCGCCCTGCACGTCGTCGAGGGAGAACTGCGTGCCGTCGGCGCCCGGGAAGTAGTAGAACCGCACGCCCTGCGTGATCAGCAGCCCGGCGGCGAGCACCTGTCCGCCGAGCTTGGTGAGCGCGTCGAGGTCGAAGATGTCGTCGATCACCCCGACGGCGCAGACGAGGGCTCCGGCCAGGAGCACGGCGCCGGCGTCGGGGAAGACGAACTCCTCGCTGGTGGACAGGAACGGCAGGTGCTGGGCGACCAGGTAGGCCGCGTAGAGCCCGCCGAGCATGGCCAGCCCGCCGAGGTACGGGATCGGCTCGGCGTGGACGTCGCGGTCGCGGACCGCTGCGACGGCGCCGGTGCGCAGCGCGATCTCGCGCGCGATCACCGTGAGCAGGTAGGTCACCGACAGGGCGACCAGGAAGACGAGGAGGTACTCCCGCATCCGGCCTAGCCCTGGTCTTCGAGCACGACCCCGTGCTCCTCGATCGCCGCGTTGAGCCGTTCGAGGGACAGCGCACCGAGGCGCAGCACCCGACCCTCGGGCACCGTGACGTCGATGATGGTGGAGGCCTCGCCGCCCGGGGAGGTGCCGGCGTCGACGATCACCGCGACGGCGTCACCGAGCATCTCCTCGGCCTGGTCGGCGTCGGTGGCCGCGGGACGGCCGGTGAGGTTGGCCGAGCTGACCGCCAGCGGACCGGTGCGCTCGAGGACGGCGAGGGCCACCTCGTCGTCGGGCATCCGCACCGCAACCGTGCCGCGGGTCTCCCCGAGGTCCCACATGAGCGAGCCCTGCTGGCGGCACACGAGCGTGAGCGGGCCGGGCCAGAACTCCTCGACCAGGGTGCGCGCCCACGGCGGCACGGTCTCGGCGAGCGCGTCGAGGGTGGTCGCGGCGGACACGAGCACCGGCGGCGGCATCTCGCGGCCCCGGCCCTTGGCCTCCAGGAGGCGTCGTACGGCCTCGTGGGAGAACGCATCGGCGGCGAGGCCGTAGACGGTGTCGGTGGGGATGACCACCAGGTCTCCCCGTCGTACGGCGCCGGCGGCGGCGGTCACCGCCGCCTCCCGCTCCTCCTCGGTCGAGGTCGCAAGCCTGTCCACGCCGCTCATCGTGCCAGTCGCGCGGTCACGTAGCGCGGTCGACCCGCGAGGTCGAGGTGGTCGCGCACGTCGAGCCAGCGCCCGGTCGCCGCGAACACGGCCGGCGCCGAGGCGCCCTGGGCGTCGGCGTGCTCGGCCCCCACCACTCCCCCGGGCCGGAGGAGGGAGACCGCCCGGCGCTCGAGGAGCCGCATGGCCTCGAGCCCGTCCTGGCCCGAGAAGAGCGCGAGGTGGGGGTCGTGGTCGCGCGCCTCGACGGCGACGGACTCCCAGGCCTCGAGCGGGATGTAGGGCGGGTTGCACACCACGACGTCGACGGCGCCCACGAGGTCGTCGAAGGCCGCGAAGGCGTCGCCGAGCCGGAGGTCGACGCCGGCGAAGGGAGCGAGGTTGGCCTGGGCGTAGCGGAACGCGTCGGGGCTCAGCTCGACCGCGTGCACGTCGGCGTGCGGCACCTCGTCCTTGACGGCCGCGGCGATCGCGCCGGACCCGGTGCAGAGGTCGACCACCACCGGCGCCCCGTCCACGGACTGCGCCTGCTCGATCGCCCACCCGGCGAGCAGCTCGGTCTCGGGGCGCGGCACGAAGACCCCCGGCCCGACCGCCAGCTCGACGTGGCGGAACGCTGCGGTGCCGGTGAGGTGCTGCAGCGGCTCACGGGCCGCCCGACGCGCCAGCAGGGCGTCGTACCGCTCCCGCTCCCCCACTCCGAGGTCGTCGAGCAACGGCAGCCGGCCGAGCGGCACGTCGAGCACGTGGGCGAGGAGGAGGTCGGCGTCCCGCTCGGGCGAGGCGACACCGGCGTCGCGGAGCCGGGCGGCCGCCTCGCGACGCGCCTGGCTGGTCCGCACCTCAGGCCTCCAGGGCCGCGAGCCGGGCGGCCATGTCGGTCTCCACGCAGGAGTCGAGGACGGGCTGGAGGTCGCCGTCGAGCACCTGGTCGAGGTTGTAGGACTTGTAGCCGGTGCGGTGGTCGGAGATCCGGTTCTCCGGGTAGTTGTAGGTGCGGATCCGCTCGGAGCGGTCGACCGTGCGCACCTGCGAGCGGCGCGCGTCGCTGGCCTCGGCGTCGGCGGCGTCCTGGGCGGCCTGCAGCAGGCGACCCCGGAGGATGCGCATGGCCGACTCCTTGTTCTGGAGCTGGCTCTTCTCGTTCTGGCAGCTGGCCACGATGCCGGTGGGCAGGTGGGTGATCCGGACGGCGGAGTCCGTGGTGTTGACGCTCTGCCCGCCGGGGCCGCTGGAGCGGTAGACGTCGATGCGCAGGTCGTTGTCGTTGATCTCGACGTCGACCTGCTCGGCCTCGGGCATCACCAGCACGCCCGCGGCGGAGGTGTGGACCCGTCCCTGCGACTCGGTGACGGGCACCCGCTGGACGCGGTGCACACCGCCCTCGAACTTCAGCAGGGCGTACGGCGCCTGGCCGGGCTCGACGGTCCCGCGGGCCTTGACGGCCGCGGTGACGGACTTGTAGCCGCCGAGGTCGGACTCGGTGGCGTCGAGCACCTCGACGCTCCAGCCGCGGGTCTCGGCGTAGCGGGAGTACATCCGCAGGAGGTCGCCGGCGAAGAGCGCTGACTCCTCACCGCCCTCCCCCGACTTGATCTCGAGCAGTGCGTCCTTGCCGTCGGAGGGGTCGCGGGGCACCAGCAGGCGACGCAGCCGCTCACCCGCGGCGTCGCGCCGCTTGGTGAGGTCGTCGGCCTCCTGGGCGAAGGCGGGGTCGTCGGAGGCCAGCTCGCGCGCGGCCTCGATGTCGTCGCCCAGGCGGAGCCACTCCTGCCAGGTCGTCACGACGGCCGTCAGCTCGGCGTAGCGCTGGTTGAGCTGCTTGGCGAGGCGCTGGTCGGCGTGGGTCTCGGGGAGCGAGAGGCGTCGCTCGAGGTCGGCGTGCTCCTCGCGCATGCCCTCGACGGCTTCGAACAACGCTGCTCCTCGGGATCGGGTGGACAGACGACAAGGCGCCGGCCACCCGCGGTGAGCGGGAGACCGGCGCCTGACGTGGACTACTTCGTGTCGGCCGTCTCGGCCTGGGCCGGGGCCTTCTTGGCGTAGCGGGCCTCGAAGCGGGCGACGCGGCCGCCGGTGTCGAGGATCTTCTGCTTGCCGGTGTAGAACGGGTGGCACTGCGAGCAGACGTCGGCGTGGATCGAGCCGGAGGTCGCGGTGCTGCGGGTCGTGAACGACGCGCCGCAGGTGCAGGTCACCTGGGTCTCGACGTACTCGGGGTGGGTGTCCTTCTTCATGGTGTTCCTCTCGAATTGCTCCGGGTCGCCCGCGTGGATGCGTAGTGACGTGAACCGGAGCCGGCGCACAAGTGTGCCACCGGTATGAACAACGGCGCCAATCCGGGGATTCCCGCTCGGGAACCCGCAGATCAGCGGGCGCCGACGACCTTGGTCACGGCCTGCGGGGAGTCGGCGGCGGCGAGCTGCTTGCGCAGGTCGCCGACGACGGCACCCTCGGCCGGGGCGAGCAGCCTCTCCTCGTGCCGGGTGCCCGAGGCGGCGACGTCGACCGCGGGGACGATGCCCTTGGCGGCGCGCTCGGCGCTGAGCACCAGCTCGAGGTTGGCGGCGCCTGCGAGCTCCTCCAGGAAGAACTCGTCGGTGGCCGAACCGGTGCCGACGGCCACGGTCGCGAGGATGGTCAGCGAGCCGCCGTCCTCGATCGCGCGGGCGGCACCGAAGAACTCCTTCGTCGGGTGGACGGCGGAGGCGTCGACCAGGCCGGCGAGGACGCGGCCGTTGGCCGGCGCGGCGAGGTTGTAGGCCCGCCCGAGGCGCGTGAGCGAGTCCAGCAGGACGACCACGTCGTGGCCGAGCTCGACGAGCCGCTTGGCGCGCTCGATGGCCAGCTCGGCGACCAGGGTGTGGTCGGCCGGCTGCCGGTCGAAGGTCGAGGCGACGACCTCGCCCTTGACGGCGCGCTGGTAGTCGGTGACCTCCTCGGGGCGGGTGTCGACCAGCACCACGATGACGTGGCACTCCGGGTTGTTGGCGGTCACCGACTGGGCGATCGACTGGAAGAGGGTGGTGGCGCCGGTGCGCGGCGGAGCGAGGACCAGTCCACGCTGGCCCTTGCCCACCGGGGCGGCGACGTCGACGACGCGTCCGATCAGGTCGGCGTCCGAGGCCAGGCGCAGCCGCTGGTGCGGGTGCACCGGGACCGCGTCGGCGAACTCCGGGCGCTCCTTGGCGCCCTCGGCCTCGGTGCCGTTGACGCTGTCGATGCGGACCATCGGGTTGAACTTCTCGCGGCGCTCGCCCTCACGCGGCTGGCGCACCTGACCGACCACGGCGTCACCGCGGCGGAGGTGGTACTTGCGGACCATCGACAGCGACAGGTAGACGTCCTCAGGGCCGGGCAGGTAGCCCGAGGTGCGCACGAAGGCGCAGTTGTCGAGCACGTCGAGGATGCCGGCGGCCGGCACCAGGACGTCGTCCTCGAGGATCGTCGTGTCGGGCTCGTTGCGGCTGCCGGTCTGGCGGGGCAGCGTCCGGTCGCGTCCGCGACGGCGGCGGTTGCGGCGGCTGCCGCCCTCGCCGTCCTCGTCGTCGTCGGACTGGTGCTGGGCCTGCTGGTCCTGGCGGTTCTGGTCCTGGCGGTTCTGGTCCTGCCGGTTCTGGTCCTGCCGGTTCTGGTCCTGCCGGTTCTGGTCGCGGTCCTGCTTGCCCTGCTGGTTCTGTGCCTCTGCTGTCCTGCTTCTGGCCCTGGTCCTGCTTCTGGCCCTGCTGCCGGTCCGACTTCTTCTGGTCCTGCCTCTCGGACCGCTCAGGCTGCTGCTCGGACTTCTGCTCGGGCTCGGCGCGGTTCTCGGGCTGCTGCTCCGACCGCTCGGCCTGCTGCTCGGCCTGGCGCTGCTTGCGGGTGCGGGTGCGCACCGTCGTCTGCGGCGCGGGCTCGGCGGCCGCGGCGGGCTCCGCGGACTTCTGCTCCGGCTGCTCCGTCTTCTGGACCGGCTGCTCGGGCTGGGTCTGCTTCGCCGGCCGCGCCGGGGCGCCGCCGGACTGGTTCGCCCGGATGGCGTCGACGAGCTGCGCCTTCTTCATCGAGCCGGCTCCGGCGATGCCGAGGCCTGCGGCCATCGACTTGAGGTCGGCCAGGAGCATGGAGCTGAGCCCACCGGACTTCTTGGCAGGCTTGGTGGGAGCGTTCTCCGCAGGAGCAGAGGGGGTCTCGGTCACGTGGATCCTTCGCACGTTGCGTCGCCTCCCGGACCGGTCGAACGGCCGGCGAGGCGGATGGTGGGTCCCGTCCACGCGGACCTCGAGACATCGCGAGGACGGGGACGGGCAGGTACGCCGATCGGCGTTCGGTCAGGTTAGCAGGCACCCTGCGTGCCGATGGCGTCAGGTGAGGCGCGCGCCGTCGACGTCGATCGAGAGCTGGTGCGGGGTCCACCCGCTGGGGCACCGCGACAGCAGGTCGGCGGTGTCGGAGGAGCCGAAGGCCAGCACGGTCGGGCCGGCGCCGGAGACGACGGCGGGCACGCCCTCGGCGCGCAGGCGGCGTACGAGCGCCAGCGTCTCGGGCATGGCGGGCTCGCGCTGGTCCTGGTGGAGCCAGTCGCGGGTCGCGGCGAGCAGGTGCTCGGGCTGCCCGGTGAGGGCGGCGACCAGCAGGGCCGCGCGGCCGGAGTTGGCGGCGGCGTCGGCGTGGGGCACGACGTCGGGCAGCAGGCTCCGCGCGACCGTCGTCTCGACCCCCGTCGGCGGGACGAACACGACGGCGGTGACCCGCGGGTCGACCCCGGCGCGGACGGCGTACCAGTGCCCGTCCTCGCGGCCGGAGATGACGAACCCGCCGTAGAACGCCGGGGCGACGTTGTCGGGGTGGCCCTCGAGGTCGGCGGCGAGGTCGAAGAGCGCCTCGTCGGAGGCGAGCAGCTGACCGCCCGCCACGAGCGCCCGGGCCAGGACGACACCCGCGACGATCGCCGCGGACGACGACCCGAGGCCGCGGGCGTGCGGAACGACGTTGCGGCACGCGAGGCGCAGGCCGGGCGGCTGCTCCCCCATCAGCTCGAAGGCCGCGCGCATGGAGCGGACCACCAGGTGCGACTCGTCGCGCGGCACGCTCTCGGCGCCGGCACCCTCGACGTCGACCGCCAACCCCTCGGGCAGCACCTCCGCCTCGAGCTCGTCGCGCAGCGACAGCGCGAGGCCGAGGCTGTCGAAGCCCGGGCCGAGGTTGGCCGAGGTCGCGGGGACGGAGACCCGCACCGGCCCGTCGACGAACTGGGTCATCAGGAGAGGCCGGCAGCGGCGGCCGCCGCGTCGACATCGGCGTCGACGACCGTGTCGACGAGGTCGCCGCACGACTCCAGCGCGGTGGCGGTGTCCTTGAGCCCGTGACCGGTGACGGTGATCGCCACCGTCGCGCCGGAGAACACCTGACCGGACTCCAGCGCGGCCAGCAGGCCGGCGACGCCCGCGGCCGAGGCGGGCTCGACGAAGACGCCGTCGTTGCGGGCCAGCTCGATCTGCGCGGCGAGGATCTGGGCGTCGGAGAGGGCCGCGAAGCCGCCCTCGGACTCCTTGGCCGCCTGCTCGGCGAGGTGCCACGACGCCGGGTTGCCGACCCGGATGGCGGTCGCCTTGGTCTCCGGGTCGGGGAACGGCTCACCGGTCACGAGCGGCGCCGCGCCCTCGGCCTGGAAGCCGAGCATCCGCGGGCGCCTCGTGGCCCGGCCGAGGTCGGCGTACTGCTGGTAGCCGAGCCAGTAGGCGGAGATGTTGCCGGCGTTGCCGACCGGCAGCAGGTGCACGTCGGGGGCGTCGCCGAGGAAGTCGACGATCTCGAACGACGCGGTCTTCTGCCCCTGCAGGCGGACCGGGTTGACCGAGTTGACGAGCTCGACCGAGTAGCTCTTCGAGAGCCCGATGGCCATCGACAGGCAGTCGTCGAAGTTGCCGCGGACCATGATCACCTGGGCGCCGTGCACCACCGCCTGGGCGAGCTTGCCGGCGGCGATCTTGCCCTCGGGGATGAGCACCAGCGGCTTGAGCCCGGCCTTCGCGGCGTAGGCCGCCATGGAGGCCGACGTGTTGCCCGTCGACGCGCACACGACCGCCTCGGCGCCGAGGTGCCGGGCATGGGAGATCGCGGCCGTCATGCCGCGGTCCTTGAACGAGCCGGTCGGGTTGTCGCCCTCGACCTTGAGCCACACCTCTCCCCCGGTGAGCCCGGAGAGCCACTCGGAGTGGACGAGCGGTGTCCCGCCCTCGCGGAGCGTCACGGCCGGCATCCCCTCGGGGAGGTCGAGGAGGTCGCGGTACTCCTCGATCACGCCGCGCCACTGGTGGGTGCCGCTGCCGGCCGTGCCCATGCCGTTCACTCCTCGCCTCCCTCGACGCGCATCACCGAGGTGACCTCACGGACGATGTCCATGTTGCGGAGCTGCTCGACCGTCGCACTGAGCGCGGCGTCGGCGGCGGCGTGCGAGACGACCACCAGCTGGGCGTCGGCGCCGCGACCCTCCTGGCGCACGGTCTGGATCGACACGTCGTGGTCGGCGAAGGCGTTGGCCACCGCCGCGAGCACCCCGGCGCGGTCGTCGACGTCGATCGCGACGTGGTAGCGGGTCCGGGTCTCCCCCATCGGCAGGACCGCGCGGTCGGCGTAGGCCGACTCACCGGCACCGCGCGTCTCGGCCAGGCGGTTGCGCGCGACCGTGACGAGGTCGCCCAGCACGGCACTCGCCGTGGGTGCGCCGCCGGCACCGGGTCCGTAGAACATGAGCTGTCCGGCGGCCTCCGACTCGACGAAGACCGCGTTGTAGGCCTCGCGGACGCTCGCCAGCGGGTGCGAGCGCGGGATCATCGCCGGGTGGACGCGCGCGGCCACCTGCTCCTGGCCGTCGGGGCCCGGGCGGAGCTCGCAGATCGCGAGCAGCTTGACCACCGAGTCCATGTCGCGGGCGCTGGCGACGTCGGCCGCGGTGACCTCGGAGATCCCCTCGCGGTAGACGTCGGCGGCGGTCACCCGCGAGTGGAACGCGAGGCTGGCGAGGATCGCCGCCTTGGCCGCGGCGTCGAAGCCCTCGACGTCGGCCGTCGGGTCGGCCTCGGCGTAGCCGAGCTGCTGGGCCTCCTCGAGCGCCTCGGAGAAGCCGGCGCCGGAGGTGTCCATCTTGTCGAGGATGAAGTTGGTGGTGCCGTTGACGATGCCCAGCACCCGGGTGACGCGGTCGCCGGCGAGCGACTCGCGCAGCGGCCGGAGGATCGGGATCGCCCCCGCGACCGCCGCCTCGTAGTAGAGGTCGCGCTCGGCCTTGGCGGCCGCCTCGAAGAGGGTCGGGCCGTCCTCGGCGAGGAGCGCCTTGTTGGCCGTGACCACGCTCGCGCCGTTGTCGAGCGCGGAGAGGATGAGCGACCGGGCGGGCTCGATACCGCCGATCACCTCGACGACGAGGTCGACGTCGTCGCGCGCGACCAGGCCCTGCGCGTCGGTCGTCAGCAGGCCGTCGGGCACATCGACGTCGCGGGCCGCGTCGAGGCGTCGTACGGCGACCCCGACCAGCTCGACGGGCGCGCCCACCCGGGCGGCCAGGTCGTCGTGCTGCTCGCTGAGCAGCCTCACCACCTGCGACCCGACCGCACCGCAGCCCAGGACAGCCACCTTCAAGGTGCGCTTGTCACCTTCGCTCATCAGAGAACACCCACATCGGTCGCCAACAGGTCCGCCACAGTCTCTCGTCGCAGCACGGTGAAAGTCTTCCCGTCCCGAACTCCGATCACCGGAGGACGCAGCGCGTGGTTGTAGTTCGACGCCATGGATCTGCAGTAGGCGCCCGTCCCGGGCACGGCGACGAGGTCCCCGGGACGCACGTCGGCGGGCAGGAACTCGTCCTTGACCACGATGTCGCCGGCCTCGCAGTGCTTGCCCACGACGCGCGACAGCGTCGGCGGTCCGCCGGAGGGGCGCGAGGCGATCGTGGCGGAGTAGTCGGCGTCGTAGAGCGCGGTGCGGATGTTGTCGCTCATCCCACCGTCGACCGAGACGTAGGTGCGCCGGGCGCCGCCGTCGAGGGCGACCTCCTTGACGGTGCCGACCTCGTAGACCGTGCACATCGACGGACCGACGATCGCGCGGCCCGGCTCGATCGACAGGCGCGGGAGGGCGATGTCGAGGGCACGGCACTCGTGCTCGACGATCTTGGTGATCTCCGTGGCCAGCTGCGCGGGGTCGGACGGGTCGTCCTGGGTCGTGTAGGCGATGCCGAAGCCGCCGCCGAGGTCCATCTCGGGCATCTCGACACCGACCTCGTCGATCACCCGGGCGTGGAGCGCGAGCACGCGGCGGGCGGCGACCTCGAAGCCCGAGGTGTCGAAGATCTGGCTGCCGATGTGGGAGTGGAGGCCGAGCAGCCGCAGGGCCTGAGCCTCGTGCACACGTCGTACGGCCTCGAGCGCGTCGCCGCTGGCGATCGAGAAGCCGAACTTCTGGTCCTCGTGGGCGGTCGCGATGTACTCGTGCGTGTGGGCCTCGACGCCGGCGGTGACCCGCACCATCACCCCCACCGTCCGGCCGAGCTCGGCGGCGACCTCGGCGAGGCGCCCGATCTCGTGGAAGGAGTCCACGATGACCCGGCCCACGCCGAGCTCGACGGCGCGCTCGAGCTCGCCGAGGGTCTTGTTGTTGCCGTGGAAGCCCACCCGCTCCATCGGGAACCCGGCCCGCTCGGCGACGGCGAGCTCGCCGCCGGAGCAGACGTCGAGCGAGAGCCCCTCCTCCGCGAGCCACCGGGCGACGGTGGTGCAGAGGAAGGCCTTGCCCGCGTAGAAGACGTCGAACTGTACCGATCCCTGGCGAGCAAAGGCGTCACGGAAGGCGCCGGCGCGGCTGCGGAAGTCGGCCTCGTCGAGGACGTACGCCGGTGAGCCGTGCTCGCGCACCAGCTCGGGCAGCGGCACGCCGCCGACGCTCAGGACGCCGTCGGACTTCGTCGCCGTCCGCGACCAGAGGAGCGGCACGAGCGCGTCGGGGTCGCTCGGCTCACGCAGCCAGTGCGGCCCGCGCAGCGCGCCGTCCGCGTGGGCCCAACCGGACGGGTGTGCGGTGGGCACGCCCGGTCACATCCTCTCGGGGGCCGAGACGCCCAGCAGGTCGAGGCCGTTGGCGAGCACGGTGCGAACAGACTCAACGAGCACGAGGCGCGCCTCGTTGGTCGGCGTGACGGGCTCGTCGCCCATCGGGAGCATCCGGCACTCCTTGGTGTCGTACCACCGGTTGAACACCGCAGCGGTGTCCTCGAGGTAGCGGGCGACACGGTGCGGCTCGCGGAGCTCGGCAGCGCTGGCGACGACCCGCGGAAACTCCGCCAGGGCGCGGAGCAGGCGGCCGTCGAGCTCGTGGGTGAGGAGCGACGGGTCGAAGTCGGCGCCCGGCGACACCATGTCGATGGCGGCGGCGTTCTCCATCATCCGGCAGGAGCGCGCATGCGCGTACTGGACGTAGTAGACGGGGTTCTCGCTCGAGGCCTTGGTGATCTCGGCGACGTCCAGCGTCAGCGGGCTGTCGGCGGGATAGCGGGCCAGGGAGTAGCGCAGCGCGTCGACGCCGATCTCGTCCATCAGCTCGTTGAGCGTCACGATCGTCCCGGCGCGCTTCGACAGGCGCATCTCCTGGCCGTCTCGCATGATCTTGACCATCTGGCCGATCAGCACGTCCAGCGTCTGCGCCGGGTCGTCACCGACGCACGCGGCCATCGCCCGGAGCCGACCGACGTAGCCGTGGTGGTCGGCGCCGAGCAGGTAGATGCAGTGGTCGAAGCCGCGAGCACGCTTGTTGAGGTAGTAGGCGGTGTCCGAGGCGAAGTAGGTGAGCTCGCCGTTGGAACGGATGAGCACCCGGTCCTTGTCGTCGCCGAAGTCCGTGGTGCGCATCCACAGCGCGCCGTCGGCCTCGAAGAGGTGGCCGTTGTCCTTGAGGCTGCGCAGGGTGTCGGCCACCGAGCCGTGCGACTCGTCGGCATGGAGGTCGCGCTCGGAGAACCACACGTCGAAGTGCGTGTTGAAGCCGTCGAGCTGGTCCTGCTGCTCCTGCAGCTGCAACGCGTAGCCCGCCTCGCGGAAGGCGGCGAGCCGCTCGCCCTCGGGCAGGTCGACGATGTCCGGCTGCCGGCGGACGATCGCCGCCGCCAGGTCGGCGATGTAGGCGCCCTGGTAGCCGTCCTCCGGGATCGGGTTGCCGAGCGCGGACGCCTCGAGGGAGGCGCCGAAGAGGTTCATCTGGTTGCCGCGGTCGTTGATGTAGAACTCGCGCGCCACCGAGGCGCCCGCCGCCTCGAGCACGCGCCCGATGGCGTCGCCGAGCACGGCCCACCGCGTGTGACCCAGGTGCAGCGGGCCGGTCGGGTTGGCCGAGATGAACTCGATGTTGATCGACTGGCCGGCCAGGGTCTCCGAGCGGCCGTACGACGACCCCGCCGCGACGATGTCGGCGGCGACCTGGCCCTGCGCCCCGGCCTCCACCGTCACGTTGAGGAAGCCCGGACCCGCGACCTCGACCTCGGCGACGCCGTCGGCGGCGCGGAGCCGCTCGGCGACGAGGTCGGCGAAGGCGCGGGGGTTGGTCCCGGCCTTCTTGGCCAGCTGGAGCGCCACGTTGGTGGCGTAGTCGCCGTGGCCCTGCTGCCGGGGTCGCTCCACCGTGACCTGGGCCGGCACGCCGTCGGGCAGCGTGATCGCGCCGTCGGCCACGAGGGCCTCGAGAGCGTCGACGATGGTCGTGGAGAGCTGATCGGGGTTCACCGGGCAAGCCTATCGGCGGGTCGCGGTGCGGGCCGAACCGGTTTCACGCCGTGGCCCGCCGACGTCCCCGGGGTCCTGCCCTAGGGTTCGGGGCGTGACGACGCACCCCACCTACGACCAGCTGATCGACCTCCCGCCCTATGTCGAGCAGCCCGTGCCGATGCCGTTCGAGGACATCAACGGCCACCTCAACGTCCGCCACTACATCGGCATCGCCAGCGAGGGCCTCGACGAGTCGCTCGTCGAGGTGGGCATCCCGCAGATGTGGCCGCTGAGCCACGGTCACGCGTGCTTCACCGCCGAGCACCACGTCACCTACCTCAACGAGCTGCGCACCGGCGACACCATGTCGGCCCGGGTCCGCCTCCTCGGACGCTCCGAGCGGGCCGCCCACGTGCTCGTGTACCTGCTCGACGAGACGCACCAGCAGGTGGCGTGCGTGGTCGAGGAGATCTTCCTGCACATCGACCTCGAGACCCGGCGCACCGCACCCTGGCCCGAGGACGTCGCCGCCAAGCTGGACGCCCGCGTCGCCGAGCACGAGAGCCTGCCCTTCCCGGCCGACACGTCCGGGTCCCTCGCCCTGCGCTGAGGCGGTTTCACCACGACGCCGGGCGACCGGTAGTCTTCAGCGCGCACCAGCCCCGGAGCGATCCGGGCGGTGCGGGCCTCCGTAGCTCAGGGGATAGAGCACTGGTTTCCGGTACCAGGTGCCGCAGGTTCGAATCCTGCCGGAGGCGCCCACAGCAAGGCCCGGACCCGCGAGGGTCCGGGCCTTCGTCGTTCCTGGTGCGACGGGCGTCACCAATCCGGGTCCGTGTCGTTGAGCGGCACATGAAGACAACCCAGCGACGGCTCGCCACCGCCGTCGGCCTCGGCCTGAGCGCGGCGCTCGTGCTGTCCACCGGGGCCGCGACGGCGCAGGCGGTCGGCTCGACCGACGACCGGGCCGCGACGGCCGACCAGCTCACCACCTTCGGCTACCGCGGCGACGTCTACGGCGTGAAGCTGGTGACCGACAGCGTCGAGGCGCTCGACCTGAAGGACGCCCACGCGCAGCAGCTGTGCACCCGCTCGGCCGGCAAGGTCGTCGAGCAGCAGAGCGTCGTGTCGGTGCCGGACAACCCGTTGATCCGCGTCTCGGCCAGCACGAGCCGCACCGAGACGTACGCCGACGGCGAGACGCACGGCGTCCGCGGCACCAACACCATCGGCGACATCAGCGTCGGCGGCACCGTCGGTCCGCTGACCACGCCCCGCCTGGTCATCAAGGGCCTGCAGACGACCGCGCACGCCTTCCACACCCCGCGGGGCTACGGCCACGACGAGGGCTTCACCTTCGCCAGCATCACCCTGGAGCTGCTCGACGACACCGTGGTGCAGCAGCTCCCGCCGGAGCTGCAGCAGCTGCTGGCCCCGCTCGACCAGGTCACCGACACGGTCTTCACCGGGACCCAGCAGGTCGCCCAGCAGGTCTTCCAGGTGCTCAGCGACGTCACCAAGCCGATCGTCATCCCCGGTCTGGGCACCATCGCCCTCGGCTACGAGAACGGACGCGCCAACAGCCACAACGCCCAGTCGCAGGCCTCGGCCCTCCGGATCGAGGTCACCGCCGGCGACCGCCGCCAGCTCGTCGAGCTCGGCACCGCCCGCGTCCGGATGGGCGGGCCGGCGCCCGTCGGCGTCTTCCGCTCGGGCGGCACGGCGATGGACTACCAGGCACTCCAGGGTGCGCTGACGTTCGGCAACGTCGAGCACAAGGCGCTCCCCTGCCAGGGCACCCGCGGCCGGACGCAGACCTACCAGGTCCCCCACGCCACCCAGCTCGTCCCGGTGCCGGTGCTGCTCGAGGGCGTGACCTACCAGGTCAACGGCGACCAGTTCCGCGCCAAGGCCGGCACGAAGCGCGGGAAGGTCGCCAAGGGCTGGTCGCGCACCGCGATCGGATCGGTCTCCATCCCGACCGCTCAGCTGGTCATCACCGACGTCAGCTCGCGCGCCGCGATGCGCCAGAAGGCCGGCAAGCGGGTCGGCTCGAAGGTCTCGACCGGCGTCGGGTCGATCACCGTCGCCGGGCAACAGGTGCCGGTCCCCGCACCTGGTGAGGTCGTCGAGCTGCCGGGCGGCGTCGGCGAGATCCAGCGCCAGCTCGTCGACACCGGCTACCGCGGGTCGCAGGTGATCGGCCTGCGGATCAAGCTCTACTCCGACGCCGTCGTCATCGACCTGGCCCGCACCGCGGGCCGGATCTACGGCTCCTGATCCTCAGCAGCCGCGCAGGGCGGCGTCCGGCCGGGCCTCGCGCCCCAGGCGCCGCGCCTGCGCCACGTCGGGGAACACCACGCTGGCGGCACCGACGAAGCCGACCCGGCCGCGCACCACGCACGTCGTGATCCGGCGCGGGTCGACCTGGGCGACGGCCTGGGCGATCTCGAAGAGCTCGCCGGGCGAGGCGTTGGTGTCGGTGTGGGCCATCACGGTCATCACGCCGCGCTCGATGAACCCGGGGCGGCCCGCCTGCGAGCGGATCCGGGCATGGATGCCGCGCAGCGTGCGCTGCTGGTTGGCCGAGCGGTCGAAGTCCCCTCCGACCAGGCCCTTGCGGATCCGGGAGAAGGCCATCGCGTTGTAGCCGTCGAGGTGGATACGGCCCTGCTTGAACCCCTCCTTCTTGAGGTACGGGTCCTGGAACCGGCGCGGGTTGGCGACGGTGATGCCGCCGATGTCGTCGATCATGTCCTCGAAGAACGGGAAGCGGGTGACCATCACGTAGTCGGGCTCGATGCCGATCAGGTTGCGCATCGCGCCGGCCATCCCCCGCGGACCGGCGAAGTAGAGCGCGGAGTTGATCTTCTCCCGGCCGTGACCGGGGATCGCGACCCACGAGTCGCGCGGCACGCCGATGGCGGTCGCCGACCCCGTGCGGGTGTTGATGCCCACCATCTGCAGGGCGTCGCCCCGCGACCGCGTCATCACCTCACCCGGCCGGGCGTCGGAGCCGACCGCCAGGATCCAGATGACGTCCTGCCCGCCGACGGCGACGCCCTCGGCGTGGCGGATCTTCACCAGGCTGACGTCGGTCGGCTGCACCGCCGAGGTGGGTACGACGAACGCCGTCACGGCCAGCACGGCCACGAGGGCGACCGTGCGCACGAGCTTCATGGTCCGCCCCATCACCGGGCTCCCTTCGCGACGTCGTACCCGAAGATGCGCCAGGCGCCCCGCTTGCGGGTGAGGAAGAGCCGGCCCCGCACGGTGGTGGTGCCGGTCTTCTGGCCGGTGGTGTCGAACTTCAGGACGAACTGGGCCGTCACGGCACGGGCCTGCCGGTCGGTGGCGAGGATGTCGAGGGTGACCCTGCGCTGCCGCGGGGTCACCGAGTCGATGCGCGGGCCGCCGGTCTGGTTGGTCAACAGGGCCTTGTCGGCCCGGGCACGCTCCTCCGCGGCGGCGGTGAAGCCGGGGAACGCGGCGGGGAAGCCGCTGCGGGGATAGGTGCCACCCAGGTAGGCCGCCTCCCACCACCGGTCGACGACGGCGCCGACCTGCCGGCGCACGGCCTTGCGCCGGGCGACCGGGAGCCGGCCGTGGACCTGGTGGATCCCGACCTTCGTGGGCGCCGGGTTCGAGGCCAGCGTCGCCTGCGCGTCGGACCGGCTCAGCCGGTCGGGGGCGGCCGACGACTCGGTGGAGGACTGGCAGGCGGAGGTGAGCGGGACGAGCAGGACGAGCGCGAGTCCCACGAGGCGGCGGGCCCGGTGGGCGCGGCCCGGTGAGGGGCGGGGCATGAGGAGCTCCAGGCAGGGTTTCGAGCGGACGGCAGGGGTGAAACCCGAGAAGGACGAGTGAGTGACTACGGGTGTGGTCGACACCATGCCTCACCAGACGAACCCGGCCCTGCATTTGCGTGCGTGTGCGACTAGCCTTGTGGGCGACTTGGTCCATACCTCGCGCGATCACATCTGGAAGAGGCGAAACAAGCGTGGCGCAGTCCCCGAACGGGCAGTCCGGCAACCAGTCCTCGGTTGCACCGTCATCTGACCTGGGAGCCAACGAGTGGCTCGTGGAGGAGATGAAGGAGCAGTACGACAAGGATCCCGGGAGCGTGGGTCCCGAGTGGGCGTCGTACTTCGGCAACGGCAGCACCGCACCTGCCCAGGCGGCCTCGTCCGCCCCCTCCACGCAGAGCAGCCAGACCCGGACCACGACCCAGACCCAGACCAGACCCAGACGAGGACCGCCGCACCCGTGACGTCCCAGGCTCCGGCCAAGGCCCCCGCGAAGGCCCCCAGCCAGGCCGCGAAGGCTCCGGAGAAGGCCCCGGAGAAGGCACCGGAGAAGGCACCGGCCAAGGCCGTCACGTCGACCCAGAGCCCGAAGGCCCCGGTCGCCAAGGACCCCAAGCCCGCGACGCCGTCCCCCGCCGACGACGGACCGACCTACACGGTGCTGCGTGGCGCCCCGGCCCGCACGGCCGCCAACATGGACGCCTCGCTGTCGGTCCCGACCGCCACGTCGGTGCGCTCGGTCCCCGTCAAGCTGCTGTGGGACAACCGCACGGTCATCAACAACCACCTCGCCCGCGCCCGCGGCGGCAAGGTGTCGTTCACCCACATCATCGGCTACGCACTCGTGAAGGCGCTGCGCTCGATGCCGGAGATGAACGTCGGCTTCGAGGTCCGCGACGGCAAGCCCAACCTCATCACGCCGGCCCACATCAACCTCGGCCTCGCGATCGACATGCAGAAGCCCGACGGCACCCGCCAGCTCCTCGTGCCCAACATCAAGGGCGCCGAGGCGATGGACTTCGCCGCCTTCTGGACGGCCTACGAGGAGATGGTGCGCAAGGCCCGCGACGGCAAGCTGACCGTCGTCGACTTCCAGGGCACCACGATGTCCCTGACCAACCCCGGCGGCATCGGCACCGTCCACTCGGTGCCGCGGCTCATGGCCGGGCAGGGCGCGATCATCGGCGTCGGCGCCATGGAGTACCCGCCGGAGTGGCAGGGCGCCTCCGACGAGGCGATCAACCGCAACGCCATCAGCAAGGCGATGACGCTGACCTCCACCTACGACCACCGCGTCATCCAGGGTGCGCAGTCGGGTGAGTTCCTCAAGCGCGTCCACGGCCTGCTGCTCGGCGAGAACGACTTCTTCGACGAGATCTTCCGCTCGCTGCGGATCCCCTACGAGCCGATCCGCTGGGCCCGTGACGTGGTCGCGTCCCACGACGACGACATCGTCAAGCAGGCGCGGATCCTCGAGCTGATCCACGCCTACCGGGTCCGCGGCCACCTCATGGCCGACACCGACCCGCTGGAGTACCGCCAGCGCAGCCACCCCGACCTCGAGATCGAGTCGCACGGCCTGACGCTGTGGGACCTCGACCGCGAGTTCGCGACCGGCTCGTTCGGTGGCGAGGGCCGTCGCTTCATGAAGCTGCGCAACATCCTCGGCATCCTGCGCGACTCCTACTGCCGCACCACCGGCATCGAGTACATGCACATCATGGATCCCGAGCAGCGCAAGTGGATCCAGGAGCGCGTGGAGCAGCCGCACGTGAAGCCGCCCCGCGAGGAGCAGCTGCGGATCCTGCTCAAGCTCAACCAGGCCGAGGCGTTCGAGACCTTCCTGCAGACCAAGTTCGTCGGGCAGAAGCGCTTCAGCCTCGAGGGTGGCGAGACCACGATCGCGCTGGTCGACGAGATCTGCGAGGCCGCCGCCGAGACCGGCCTCGACGAGGTCACCATCGGCATGGCCCACCGCGGTCGGCTCAACATGCTCGCCAACATCGTCGGCAAGAAGTACAGCCAGATCTTCCGGGAGTTCGAGGGCAACATCGACCCGCGCACCGTCCAGGGCTCGGGCGACGTGAAGTACCACCTCGGCGCCGAGGGTGAGTTCCTGGCCGGCTCGGGAGACAAGATCAAGGTCTCCGTGGCCGCCAACCCCTCGCACCTCGAGGCGGTCAACCCGGTCCTCGAGGGGATCGCCCGCGCCAAGCAGGACATCCTCGACCAGGGCGAGAAGTTCCCGGTCCTCCCCCTGCTGGTCCACGGCGACGCCGCGTTCGCCGGACAGGGCGTGGTCGCCGAGACGCTCAACCTCTCGCAGCTGCGCGGCTACCGCACCGGCGGCACGGTGCACGTGGTGATCAACAACCAGGTCGGGTTCACCACCGCGCCGGGTTCGTCGCGCTCCTCCCTCTACGCCACCGACGTGGCGCGGATGGTGCAGGCGCCGATCTTCCACGTCAACGGCGACGACCCGGAGGCGTGCATCCGCGTCGCCCGGCTCGCCTTCGACTACCGCCAGACATTCAACAAGGACGTCGTCATCGACCTCGTCTGCTACCGCCGCCGCGGCCACAACGAGGGCGACGACCCGTCCTACACGCAGCCGCTGATGTACGACCTCATCGAGCAGAAGCGGTCGGTGCGCAAGCTCTACACCGAGTCGCTCATCGGTCGTGGCGACATCACGATCGAGGAGGCCGAGCAGGTCCTCAAGGACTACCAGCAGCAGCTCGAGCGGGTCTTCACCGAGGTGCGCGAGGCCAGCTCCGAGGCTCCCACCGAGTGGACGACGGTCCCCGACTACCCGGACAAGCCGGCCGGCGACTTCTCCACGGCCGTCACGCCAGAGGTGCTCAAGCGGATCGCCGACAGCTACGTCACCCCGCCGGAGAACTTCACCGTCCACCCGAAGGTGATGCCGCAGCTGCAGCGCCGCTCGGCCGCGATCACCGACGGTCCCATCGACTGGGGCACCGGCGAGATCCTCGCCTTCGGCTCGCTGCTGATGGACGGCCGCCCGGTGCGGCTGGCCGGCCAGGACTCGCGCCGCGGCACGTTCGTCTCGCGGTTCGCCACGATCATCGACCGGGTCAACGCCGACGAGTGGACGCCGCTGACCAACCTCACCGAGGACCAGGCGAAGTTCCACGTCTACGACTCGCTGCTGTCGGAGTACGCCGCCCTCGGCTTCGAGTACGGCTACTCCGTGGCGCGGCCCGAGGCGCTCGTCCTGTGGGAGGCGCAGTTCGGCGACTTCGTCAACGGCGCGCAGACCGTCATCGACGAGTTCATCTCCGCCGGTGAGACCAAGTGGCGCCAGCAGTCCGGCGTGGTCCTGCTGCTCCCCCACGGCTACGAGGGCCAGGGACCCGACCACTCGTCGGCGCGCATCGAGCGCTTCCTGACGATGTCGGCCGAGGACGCGATGGTCGTCGCCCAGCCCTCGACGCCCGCGTCGTACTTCCACCTCCTCCGCCGGCACTCGCTCGGCGAGGAGCACCGCCCCCTGATCGTCTTCACCCCGAAGTCGATGCTCAAGCGCAAGGAGGCGGCCTCCCAGCCCGCCGACTTCACCGGCGACACCACCTTCCGCGCGTTCATCGGCGACGACAACGCCGACCGCGACAAGGTCGAGACGCTGATCCTGTGCTCGGGCCGGGTGACGTGGGACCTCATGGTCGAGCGCTCCAAGCGCGACAACGGCGACGCGTTCGCCATCGGTCGCGTGGAGCGGCTCTACCCGAACCCCGTCGCGGAGATCAAGGCCGAGGTCGCGAAGTACCCCAACCTCAAGTCCGTCCGGTGGGTGCAGGACGAGCCGCGCAACATGGGCCCGTGGCCGCACTACCAGCTCGAGGTGTGGCCGCAGCTCGACGTCACCGTCGAGCCCGTCACCCGCCCGTCGTCCGCGGCGCCGTCGGTGGGCACGGTGAAGCGCCACGTCGAGGAGCAGAAGACGCTGCTCGACGCGGCCTTCGAGTCGCCGCGCGCGGCCGGCCACGACTACTGAGCCGGAGCCTGGGGAGACGCGGTGTACTTCACCGATCGCGGGATCGAGGAGCTCGAGAGGCGCCGGGGTGACGAGGAGGTCACCCTGGCGTGGCTCGCCGAGCAGCTGCAGGCGTTCGTCGACGCGCACCCCGACTTCGAGGTGCCGATCGAGCGGCTGGCCACCTGGCTGGCCCGGCTCGACGACCCCGAGGACTAGGCAGCCGCGTGTCCTAGGCTCGCACGCATGACGCCCGAGCCGGACCGCGACCTGGCCGCCGACCTCGGCTACGCGCACGCCACGGGCAACCCGCTCCACCGGGCGGTGCGCCGGGGCGCCGGCACCCGCGCCGGCGGCTGGGTGTTCTCCCACGTCCTGCGCCACCTCGACGACGCCGTCGCTCGGCTCAGCCGGGGACGACGCAGCGCGCCGGGCCTGCTCGCGGGCCTGGAGGTCCTCGACGTGACGACGACCGGGCGCAGGTCGGGTCAGCGCCGGACCAGCCACCTCATCGCGGCGCCGTACGACGGCACGCTGGCGCTGCTCGGCACCAACTTCGGCCAGGCCACGACGCCGGCGTGGTCGCTCAACCTCGAGGCCGACCCGCGGGCGACGATCACCTACCGCGGCATCTCGCGCGAGGTGGTGGCCCGGCCCGCGACGCCCGCCGAGGCCGAGGAGGTCTTCGCGCTGGCCGCCCGCTTCTACCCGGGCTACGCGCGCTACCGGCAGCGCGTCGGCGATCGCCGCCGGATCCGGGTCTTCGTCCTCATGCCCCTCTAGGTCCCGGAGCGCGGCACGACCGGGCGGACCGTGACGTCGGGGATCGTCGCGTCGGCCGGCAGGTCGACGACGTGGAGGATCGTGTCGACGACCGTCTCGGGGCTGATCCACCGCGAGGCGTCGTAGGTGCGCCCCTCCTGCTCGTGCACCTTCTCCTGCATGGGGGTGGCGGTGCGGCTCGGGTAGACGGTGCTGACGCGCACCCCGTGCTCGACCTCCTCGGCCCGCAGCGCGTCGGCGAACGCCCGCAGGCCGAACTTCGAGGCGGCGTACGCCGACCACTCGGCGCCGGCCGCCAGCCCGGCGGAGGAGTTGACGAAGACGAACGTGCCGCGGGCGTCGCGCACGTGCGGCAGCAGCTCGCGGGTCAGGACCGCCGGCGCCGTGAGGTTGACGGTCAGCTGCTCCTCCCAGTCGGCGAGCCGCAGCCGCTCCACCGGCGCGAGGTCGACCACGCCGGCGACGTGCAGGACGGAGTCGACCGGCCCGTCGACCTGCCGCCCCACGCCGTTGAGGGTGCCCGGGTCGGCCAGGTCGGCGACCAGGAGCTGGGCGTCGGGGAACGTCCGGCCGAGCTCGGCTGCGCGGGCGTCGCTGCGGGCCAGCAGGACGAGGCGGTCACCCCGCTCGGCCAGGCGGCGGGCCAGCGCGAGACCGATGCCCGAGCCCGCCCCGGTGAGGACGTGGGTGCTCACCGGGTGAAGACGATCTTGCCGAAGACGTCTCCCTGCGCCATCGCGGCGAAGCCGTCGCGGGCGTCCTCCATCGGGATGGCCCGGTCGACCAGCGGCCGGGCGCCCGTGGCGTCGAGGAACTTCACCAGCAGGTCGAGCTCGCCGCGCGTGCCCATGGTCGAGCCGATGATCGAGAGCTGCTTGAAGAACACGTGCGTGAGGCCGGGGTCGCCGACGTCGGGGCCCGAGGTGGTGCCGCTGATGACGATCCTGCCGCCCGGGCGCAGCGCGCGGATGGAGTGGGTCCAGGTGGCCTTGCCGACCGTCTCCATGACCGCGTCGACCTTCACGGGGAGGCGCTCGCCGGACTCGAACACCTGGTGGGCGCCGAGCTCGCGGGCCCGTGCACGCTTGGCCTCGTCGCGGCTGGTCGCGAGGATCGTCAGGCCCGCCGCGCGCCCCAGGGTGATGAGCGCGGTGGCGACGCCGCCGCCGGCGCCCTGGACGAGCACCGTCTCGCCGGGCCGGCAGCCGCCCTGCACGAAGAGCATCCGGTAGGCGGTCAGCCACGCGGTGGGCAGGCAGGCCGCCTCCTCGAAGGAGAGCGAGCCGGGCTTGGGGACGAGGTTGCGCCGCGGCACGACGACCTGGTCGGCGAAGGTGCCCTGGTGGCGCTCGGAGAGCAGCGACCGGCCCGGGTCGTCGGCCTCGTCACCGGTCCACCGGGGGTCGCCGATGACGCCGTGGACCACGACCTCGTTGCCGTCCTCGTCGACGCCCGCGGCGTCGCAGCCCAGGATCATCGGCAGCGCCTCCTGGCGCAGGCCCACCCCGCGCAGCGACCACAGGTCGTGGTGGTTGAGGCTGGCGGCCTTCACCGTCACGGTCGCCCACCCGTCAGGCGCCTCGGGAGCCGGCCGCTCCCCCACCACCAGGCCGCTCAGCGGGTCGTCGGGTGAGAAGGACTCGGCGTAGACGGCGAACATTCCTCGACCCTAGCGAGTGGCTGCCCCAATCCGGTTGCGGGCCTTCGCGCCGACAGGTTGGGTTGGGACGGTGAGCATCGACGTACGCCCCGCGGAGGACGCCGCCAAGTACCTGGCCACCGACCAGCTCGTCTGGTTCGGCGAGGTCACCCCCGACGACGCGGACCACCTGCGGCTCGGACTCCCCGAGGACCAGCGGTTCGTCGTCGACCTGCCGGACGGCCCCGTCGACCTGCACAGCGGCATCTACGGCGTTCGCCCGATGGACATGTCGCTGCCCGGCGGCGCCGTCGTACCGATCGCGGGCCTCACCTGGGTCGGCGTCCACCCCGACGCGCGCCGCCGCGGCGTGCTGGCGGCGATGATGGCCGACCACCTCGCCCGCACGCACGACGCCGGCACCGCCGTCTCCGCGCTCCACGCGAGCGAGGCCGCGATCTACGGCCGCTTCGGCTACGGCAACGCGGTGCTGACGCACCAGGTCTCGCTCGGCCGCGGGACGACGTTCACCGCGCCGCACCTCGAGGACGAGGTCGCCGGCATCACCACCCACCTCCTCGACATGGCCGCCCCGGGGGTGACCGAGCGGATGCGCGCCTGCCAGCTGGCCTCGGCGCCGGACTTCCCCGGCACGATCATCGGCCTGCCCGACTTCTTCGCGCTCATGGCCCTCGAGACGCCCGACCAGCTGCGCGACAAGGAGCCCCGTCGCATCATCTTCGCCCGCCGCGACGGACAGGACATCGGCTTCACCGGCCTGCGGCGCGAGCACAAGTGGAACGACGCCCGCCCGTCCGGCACGGTCGTGGTCGGCACCTTCTGCGGTGGCCCCGCCGCCCGGCTGGCGCTCGCGCGCCGGGTCGTGGACCTCGACCTGATGGGCACGACGAAGCTGGAGAACGTCGGCGTCGACGACCCGATCCTGGGCTGGGTCGGCGGACCCCGCGGGACCGGTGACCTCAAGACCTGGGACAGCACCTGGGTCCGCCTCGTCGACGTCGAGGCGGCCTGGCCGCTGCGGTCCTACGAGTCCGACTGCGACGTGGTCGTCGAGGTGCTCGACCGCCACGCACCCTGGAACGCCGGGCGCTGGCGCCTCAGCGCCACCTCGGGCACGGGCGCCGCCTCGCGCACCGACTCCCCTGCCGACGTCACCCTCGACGTGGCCGCCCTCGGGGCCGGCTACCTCGGCCACGGCATCGGCGGGCGGCTCCGCGCGGGTCTCGTGCAGGAGCACCGCCCGGGCGCGTACGCAGAGCTGGCGCGGGCGATGCGCACCGCCGTCGCGCCGGAGCCGTCGATCGGCTTCTGACCGACCGTTGACGGCAGGTCCGCCGCTGGTCAGGCTGACCCGCATGACGTGGACCAACTGGGTGGGCAACCAGTCCTTCGCACCCGCCTCGACCGCTACGCCGCGCGACGAGGACGAGGTCGCCGCGCTCGTGCGCCGGGCCGCCGGGAGCGGCCAGGGCGTCCGGGTTGCCGGTGCCGGGCACTCCTTCACCCCGGTCGTGCAGACCGACGGGCTGCTGCTCGACGTCTCAGCGATGCGCGGCGTCGTCGGGACGGACGCCGCTGGCAAGCGCGCGACTGCTCTCCCCGGGACGCTGATCCGCGACTTCTACGAGCCGCTGTGGGCGGCCGGGTTGGCGCTGCGCAACCAGGGCGACATCGACACCCAGCAGATCGCCGGCGCCGTGGCGACCGGGACGCACGGCTCCGGCACGCGTTGCACCAGCCTGTCCGGCGTCGTGCGCGGCGTACGTCTCGTGACGGCGACCGGTGACGTGCGCGAGATCGGCGAGGACGAGCCCGACCTGCTGCACGCCGCGCAGGTCTCCGTCGGGATGCTCGGGGTCGTGACGCAGCTCGAGCTGGAGGTCACCGACGCCTACCGCCTGCGCGAGCACGTCAGCCTCCGGACCTGGGACGACGTGATGGAGCACTGGGACGAGCTGGTCGAGGAGCACCGCCACTTCGGGATGTTCTGGTTGCCGACCGAGGAGTCGGGCGCGCTCTACAACCTCGACGGGCACGGCGAGCGGCTCGCGGACCAGTGCTACGTCAAGGTCTACGACGAGGTCGGCCCCGAGGTGCCCGACGACGACACCGTGGGCCGCCGCGTCGACCGGTGCTACCGGATCTTCCCGATGGTCTACGACCCCAACTTCCACGAGCTCGAGTACTTCGTCGCCCTCGACCGCGCTCCCGAGGCGCTGCAGGCGATGCGCGAGCTCATGCAGCGCAGCCTCCCCGACTCCGTCTACCCGCTCGAGGTGCGCACGGTCGGGGCGGACGAGGCCTTCCTCTCCCCGCAGTTCCGGACGCCCACGGTCGTCATCTCCGTCTCCGGCACGCCCGGCACCGACTACTGGGCCTACCTGCGCTCGGTCGACGCGCTCCTCGCCGGGTTCGACGCCCGCGTCCACTGGGGCAAGCTGCACTTCATGACGCCCGAGCGGCTGCACGAGCTCTACCCGCGGGCCGACGAGTTCATCGCGCTCCGGCGCGAGCTGGACCCGCAGGGCATGTTCCTCAACGACCACCTGCGGCCGCTGTTCGCGTAGCGGCCGCGTCAGCGGCGGGCGACCCCGTCGCGCCGGGCGGCGTCGGCGACGGCCTCCCGCACCGCACCCGGCACCCGCGGGTCGAAGGGCGAGGGGATGACCAGGTCCTCGCGCAGGTCGTCGCCCACGAGCTCGGCGAGCGCGGTGGCCGCGGCCACCTTCATCCCCTCGGTGATCGCGGTGGCGTGCACGTCGAAGGCCCCGCGGAAGATGCCGGGGAAGGCGAGGACGTTGTTGATCTGGTTGGGGAAGTCCGAGCGTCCGGTGGCGACGACCCGGGCGTACTTGTGCGCCAGGTCGGGGTGCACCTCGGGCGTCGGGTTGGCCAGGCCGAAGATGATCGCGTCGTCCGCCATCGAGGCCACGATCTCCTCGGGCACCTGACCGCCGGAGACACCGATGTAGACGTCGGCGCCGGTCATCACGTCGGCCAGCGTGCCGCGGCGGCCGAAGTGGTCCGCGGTGTCGCGGGCCAGCGCCGCCTTGACCTCGGTGAGGTCCGACCGCGTCGAGCTGAGCACGCCCTGCCGGTCGAGGACCGCGATGTCCTTGACGCCCGCCTCGAGCAGGATGCGCGCCACCGCGACGCCCGCGGCACCCGCGCCCTGCACCACCACGCGCACGGTCGCGGCGTCGCGACCGGTGAGCCGGAGCGCGTTGGTCAGGGCCGCGAGCGCGACGACGGCGGTGCCGTGCTGGTCGTCGTGGAAGACCGGGATGTCGAGACGCTCCTTGAGCCGCGCCTCGATCTCGAAGCAGCGCGGCGCGGAGATGTCCTCGAGGTTGATCCCGCCGAAGCTCGGCGCGAGCCGGACGACGGTCTCGATGATCTCCTCGACGTCGGTGGTGTCGAGGCAGATCGGCACGGCGTCGACGCCCCCGAACTGCTTGAACAGCACCGCCTTGCCCTCCATCACCGGCATCGCGGCGGCCGGACCGATGTCGCCGAGGCCGAGGACCGCGGTGCCGTCGGTGACGACGGCGACCGTGTTGGGCACCCACGTGTAGTGCTGGGTCAGCGACGGGTCGGCGGCGATGGCCTCGCACACCCGCGCGACACCGGGGGTGTAGGCGAGGGACAGCTCGTCTGGGCCGGTCAGCGCGACCGTCGAGAGGATCTCCATCTTGCCGCCGACGTGCAGGTCGAACACCGGGTCGCCGGCGTGCGGGTGCGAAACCATGCCGGCGATACTCGCACAGCTCAGCGGCCCCGGAGCCTGTGTCCCATGCGTGGGGAAGGCCACACCCGCAGGCGGACGACGGCCAGCACGTCGGCGTCGGGGACCGGTCCGCGGTGCCGCGAGTCGACCCCCTCGTCGGGGTTGTCGCTCAGCAACCACCAGCCGGCTGCGCCCGAGCGCGTACGACGCTCCTCGACCGCGCGCTTGACGGCCACCGTGCCGTCGGCGAACCGGGCGACGACGAGGTCGCCCGGCCGGGGCCGGGCGCCGTACCGGACGAGCAGCAGGTCGCCCTCGCGCAGCGTCGGGAGCATCGACCGACCGCGGACCACGGCCGTCCCGAACGGCGGTCCGGAGCGCCCACCCCGGGGGGCGGGACCCCGCTGCCGACGCCGCTTCACGCGGAGTAGTGTCGCAGCAGACGCACATCTTCCCGATCGAGAGGAACCCGATGCTTCGCCAGCTGCTCGCCCCCACCGTCGAGGTCTCCGCCCACTGCGACCTGCCGTGCGGTGTCTACGACCCCGCCCAGGCCCGCATCGAGGCCGAGTCGATCAAGGCGATCATCGCCAAGGTCGCCGACAACGACGACCCCGACTTCCGCACGCGCGCCATCCTCATCAAGGAGCAGCGCTCGGAGCTCGTCAAGCACCACCTGTGGGTGCTGTGGACCGACTACTTCAAGCCCCCGCACTTCGAGAAGTACCCCCAGCTCCACACGCTGGTCAACGAGGCCACCAAGCTGGCCGGTGCCTCCGGCACCAAGGGTGAGCTCGACGCCGGCAAGGCCGACGAGCTGCTCGCCAAGATCGACGAGATCGCGGAGATCTTCTGGGAGACGAAGAAGGCCTGAACGGGCACCGCGGAGCGGGGACCGCTCAGGCCTTCTTCTGAGCGGCTTGCCGCTTCGCACCTCTTCCCGAACGCCGCACCGACCCACCGGGTCGGTGCGGCGTTCGTGCGTCCCGGTCCCCCGCGCTGGCTAGGCTCCGGACCAGCGGACGGGAGGGCCATGATCGAGCAGGTCACGCTGCGTGACGGCACGGACGCCTTCGTCGTGCCCCTGGAGCGCACGGACCGGGCGGCGCTCGTGGCGGAGTTCGAGACCCTCTCCCCCGAGTCCCAGCGTCGGCGGTTCCTCGCGCCGGTCAGGCACCTCAGCGACGCGATGCTCGACCACCTCGTCGACGACGTCGACGGCGTCGACCACATCGCCCTCGTGCTGTGCGTCGAGACCAGCCCCGACGTCTACGACCCCGTCGCCCTGGCCCGGATGGTGCGCTACGCCGACGTGACCGACGCCGCCGACCTCGCCGTCACGGTCAAGGACGAGTGGCAGGGCCGCGGGGTGGCCACCGTGCTGCTCGAGGTGCTGATGCGCCGCCGACCGCAGGGCGTGCACCGCATCGTGACCGAGGTGCTGCAGGGCAACCCGGCATCGCTGGGGATGCTCCGCCGCCTCGGCGCGGTGTCCCTCGAGGACGAGGGCAACGGGGTGTACGGCGTCGTCGTCGAGCTCGAGCCGCTCGCGCCGGCCGGCGCGCCGATCGTGACGCGGGTCCCGGGACAGTCGCCGGTGCCCGCTGGTCGGGGCGAGGGCAGGCCCCCACCCCTGCTGCACGACCCGCGCCACCGCCACGAGCTGCGCACCCGCGACCAGCTGTGTCCGTGGTTCACCTGACCGGGACCGTTAGGGTGTGCGGAGCATCGGCCTCGAGGACGGGACATTGACGCAGATGGCAGACAACACGGGGACATCTCGCGCCGACGTCGAGCTCCGGCTCCCTGCCGAGGGGGCCTACGCGACGATCGTCCGCACCACCGCCGCCGGGCTCGCGGCCCGGCTCGACTTCACGATCGACGACATCGAGGACCTCCGCATCGCCATCGGCGAGGCGAGCGCCCTGGTGATCCCCGAGGCCGACCCGGGCGTCGACCTGGTGGCGAGCTTCTGGTTCGCCCGGGGCTCGATGACCGTCGAGCTGCAGGCCGAGGCGATGGACGACCCCCCGCTCGACACCGAGAGCTTCGCCTGGCAGGTGCTCGACACGATGGCGCAGGACGCGTCGGCAGGATCCGTTGACGGGCGCTTCCGCGTCCGCTTCACGGTGACGTCGGCGGTCGCTGCGGGAATGACGGGTGCCGAGCTCTGACATGAGCACAGCCACGGGGGACACGGGGGACGACACGGCAGCCGAGGCTGCCGTCGACAGCGGGCTCGACGACGACGTCGTGCCCAGCGGTCTGGAGCACGTACGAGCACGCAGCGCCGAGCTGTTCGGCGTGCTGCGCGACGAGGAGGCCAGCAGCGCCGAGCGGTCGATGGCGCGCGACGACCTGGTGCACCTCCACCTGTCGCTGGTGGAGCACTGCGCCCGGCGCTTCCGCAACCGCGGCGAGCCGTTCGAGGACCTCGTGCAGGTCGGCACGATCGGCCTGATCAAGGCCGTCGACCGCTTCGAGACCGACCGCGGCGTGGAGTTCTCCACCTACGCGACGCCGACGGTGATCGGCGAGATCAAGCGCCACTTCCGCGACAAGGGCTGGGCGATCCGGGTGCCGCGCCGCCTGCAGGAGCTGCGGATGCAGATCGGGAGCGCCACCGGCGAGCTGACGCAGAAGCTCGGCCGCTCCCCCACGCCACGCGAGCTGGCCGAGACCATCGGCTGCACCGTGGAGGAGATCATGGAGGGCATCGAGTCCTCCCACGCCTACGCGACGCTCTCGCTCGACGCCTCCGACGACAACGACGACGGCCCGCCGGCCATGCTCGCCACGCTCGGCGTCGAGGACGCCAACATCGAGCACGTCGAGGTCCGCGAGTCCATCAAGCCGCTGCTCGAGGGGCTCGGCGAGCGCGAGAAGCGGATCCTGCTGCTGCGGTTCTTCAAGAACATGACCCAGTCGCAGATCGCCGAGGAGATCGGCGTCTCCCAGATGCACGTCTCGCGCCTGCTGACCCGCACGCTCGCCCAGCTGCGTACGTCGCTCGAAGCGGACTAGGCGTGACCCGCGGCTAGGCCGGGTCCTGCTCCAGCACCTGCGTGGTCGCCGGGTGGAGCAGCCCGGCGATGACCACCACGCCCGCGACCGCCAGGCCGATGGCCACCAGCGTGGTGGGGGCGTCGCGGAAGTTCCACGCCAGGCCGAGCTGGATCAGCTGGGCCATCACGACCGGCCCGCGGGCCCACCGACGGGCCTTCCACAGCGACCACGCGCACCACGCCAGCCCGGCCGCGGCGACGAGGAAGAACACCGTCGTGGTGACGCCCATGGTGAGCCGGATCGAGCGGAGGTTCGCCACCTCGAGGACGGCGAGCACGACGAGCACCAGCGCCTCGAGCGCCACGAGAGCGGCCGCCACCTGCAACGGCGGCGGGGCGACAGGATCGGGACCAGGGGGATCAGCCTTCGGCGTAACGGGCACTGCACAACAGTAGTTGTGACGGACACGACCAGTGCTGGGGGTTGTGTGAACGTTCAAAGGTTGCAAGTCTGGTCGCTGCGCATTCTGGCGCCCGGGCCCAGCTGAACGTCCGTGAACAGCAAACCGACGTGATGTGAAAGAGGGAATCCCCCACCCATGGATTGGCGCAGCCGCTCCGCATGCCTCGACGAGGACCCTGAGCTGTTCTTCCCGATCGGCAACACCGGTCCCGCGATTCTCCAGATCGAGGAGGCCAAGCAGGTCTGCCGTCGCTGTGAGGTACGCGAACAGTGTCTTGCCTGGGCCCTCGAGGCCGGGCAGGACCACGGAGTCTGGGGCGGCCTCAGCGAGGACGAGCGTCGCGCGTTGAAGCGCCGCAACGCCCGCGCTCGCATCCGCACCGCCTGACGTCAGTCGACCGGGAGGTCCGCCTGCACCCGCGTGCCACGGCTCCCGGGGCCGATCTCCAGCACGCCGCCCAGCTCCGACTCCACCAGCGTGCGCACGATCGACAGGCCCAGCTGGGTCGACGAGTCGAGGTCGAAGTCGTCGGGCAGGCCCCGACCGTCGTCCTCCACCACGACGTGCAGCCGACCCACGATGCGGCGGGCGGTGACCACCACGCGGCCCGAGCGCTCCACCGTCGCGACGTCCTGGTCGGAGTAGCCGTGCTCGACGGCGTTCTGCAGCAGCTCGGTCAGCACCATCGCGAGCGGGGTGGCCGCCTCGGAGGGCAGCTTGCCGAAGGATCCCTCCCGCACGACCCGCACCGGCACCTCCACCCCGCTGACGTCGACGACCATCGAGCCGAGCCGGTCGGCGATCTCGTCGAAGTCGACGGTCTCCTCCACCGCGTGGCTCAGCGTCTCGTGCACGATCGCGATCGAGCCCACCCGGCGCACCGCCTCCTCGAGAGCCGCCTTCGCGTCCTCGGCACCCGTACGACGCGCCTGCAGGCGCAGCAGCGCGGCGACCGTCTGCAGGTTGTTCTTCACCCGGTGGTGGATCTCGCGGATGGTGACGTCCTTGGTGACCAGCTCGCGGTCGCGGCTGCGCAGCTCGGTGACGTCGCGCACGAGCAGCAGCGCCCCGCTGCGCTCCCCCTGCGGACGCAGCGGGATGCTGCGCACGATGAGGGTGACCTCGTCGGTGCCGACCTCGGTCGCGCGCCCGTCGCGGCCGCCCAGCACGGCGCTCAGCGTCTCCTCGTCGGGCCGTCTCCGGGCCGGCACCAGCTCGCGCGTCAGGTCGGTGAGGACCAGGCCCGCGAGGTCGCCCTGCAGCCCGAGCCGGCGATAGGCCGACAGTCCGTTGGGGCTGGCGTAGACGACCCGGCCGGCGGGGTCGAGCCGGACGAATCCGTCGCCCACCCTGGGTGAGTCGGCGTGGTCGCTGCGCTGCTCGCTCAGCGGGAAGTGCCCCGCGGCGATCATCTGGGTGAGGTCGGCAGCGGTCTGGAGGTAGCTGAGCTCGAGCCGACTGGGCGTGCGTACGCCGAGCAGGTTGGTGTTGCGGCCGATCGTCGCGATCACCCGGCCGGCCCGGCGCACGGGGATGACCTCCACCCGCACCGGCACGTCGTCACGCCACTCGGGGTCGCCCTCGCGCACCAGGCGCCCGGTCGTGAAGGCCTCGTCGAGCATCCGGCGGCGCCCGGTCGGGATGAAGGTCCCCAGGACGTCGTCCACGAGCGCCGTCGGGCCGGTCGTGGGGCGCATCTGACCGCCCGCCCAGTAGCCCCTGCCCTCCCGGTCCGGGAGCCACAGCACGAGGTCGGCGAAGGACAGGTCGGCGAGGATCTGCCAGTCCGCCATGAGCAGCTGGAGCCAGGCGATGTCGTCCTCGACGAGGTCGGTGTGGGCTCGCACGAGCTCGTGGAGGGAAGGCACCCGGTCAGCCTAGGGCCAGCCCGAGGCCGGGCTCGGGCGACGTCCGAGGGGGCTGGCAGGATGGGGCGCATGTCGATCGGCTACTGGGACCAGGTGCAGAAGGCCGGGTTCGAGGTCCCCTCGGACCGCCCCCTCGACGAGCTGACGGCCGAGCTCACCGCGATGCTCGGCTCCACCCGACCAGAGGTCCGCGACGGCACCGCCTTCCCCGCCCTCGCCACGTGGATCGCCAACGGCGTCTACGACGACCTGCTCGCGGGTCTCGGTGACGGCATGGTCGCCGGGCTGGCGGTCGGGATCGGCGAGGGCGGGACGGACACCGTCTTCCGCCGCAGCTTCAGCGCGCTGATCCTGGGCGCCTGCATCGAGCGCGACAACGAGCAGCACCTCCTGCCGGGCGCGAAGATCCTCGAGTGGGGCGACCGGGCCGCGACCTGGTTCCTCACCGAGCGCGACACCCGCGGCTACGTCCCGGAGAAGGGGTGGGCGCACACGGTCGCCCACGGCGCCGACACCCTGGGCGCGCTCGGGGAGTCACCCCACCTCGACGGGCCGGAGCACGCGGTGCTCCTCGACATCGTCGCCGAGCGCCTCCTCGACCAGCCGGTCGAGGCACCTCTGACCTCCGGCGAGCCCGACCGCCTCGCCGCCGCGGTGATGCAGATCCTGCGGCGCAACACCCTCGGCGTCGACACCCTCGAGCCGTGGGTGCACCGCATCGGGGCCGCGGCGAACCCCTTCCGCGGGCCCGCCGACCACGACCCCTACGCGGTCACCGCGGCGCCGCAGGCGTTCCTCCGCGCCCTCTTCCTGCACCTCTCGCTGGGTCACGAGCCGCCGGCCGTGCGGCCCGACCTGCTCCTCGTCGTGATCGAGGCGCTGCGGATGACCAACGGTCCCTACCTGCGAGTAGACACCCGCTAACCTGCGGGACATGAGCGAGATCACAGGACACAGCGGCGAGCTGGCCGTGCACGTCGCCCGCGCCCACGGCGTGGACACGATGTTCACCCTCTCCGGAGCCCACGTGTTCCCGATGTACGACGGCGCCGTGCGGATCAACGAGGATGGCCAGGCCCCCCAGATGCGGCTGCTCGACGTGCGCCACGAGCAGACCGCCGCCTTCGCCGCCGAGGCGACCGGCAAGCTGACCCGCGTCCCCGGGCTCGCCGTGCTCACCGCCGGTCCGGGCGTCACCAACGGCATCAGCGCCATCGCGCAGGCCCAGTTCGCCGGTTCCCCGATGGTCGTGGTCGGTGGTCGCGCCCCCCAGAACCGCTGGGGCACCGGCTCGCTGCAGGAGCTCGACCAGCCGCCGATCATCGCGCCGGTGGCCAAGGCGGCGCGGACCATCTTGACAGCGGGCGACGTCGCGGCCGGCGTCGACGAGGCCTTCACCCTGGCCCGCTCGAGCCACCGCGGCCCGGTGTTCGTCGACGTACCGATGGACGAGTTCTTCAACTCGGCGTCCGGCACCGTCGGCTCGGGCGAGGGCACCCGCATCGAGCCCGACGGCGACGCGATCGCCACCATCGCCGGCCTGCTCGCGCGGGCCCAGCGTCCCGTCCTGATCCTCGGCACCGACGTGTGGGCCGACCACGCGGAGGCGGCGGCGCTGCGCTTCGTCGACGACCTCGGCATCCCGACGCTCACCAACGGCATGGGCCGCGGCGTCATCCCCGGCGGACACCGCTCGCTGGTCACCAAGGCGCGCGGTGCAGCCCTGTCCGGGGCGGACCTGGTGGTCGTCGTGGGCACCCCCCTCGACTTCCGGCTCGGCTACGGCGCCTTCGGCGGCCCGGACAAGAACCCGACCGGCGAGTTCGCCCGGGTCGTCCACATCGCCGACTCCCCCGGCCAGGTCTCCGGCCACGCCGAGCTCGCCGCGTCCGTCGCCGGCGACCTCACCACGGTCCTCGACGGCCTGCAGAAGGCGATCGAGGGCGGCGACAAGCCCGACTGGCGGGCGTGGGCCGACCAGCTGCGCGACCAGGTGAGGGCCGCCGCGGAGCGGGACGCGCAGCTCCTCACCGCCGAGGCCGACCCGATCCACCCCGCCCGCATCTACGGCGAGCTGGTCCCGCGCCTCGAGGACGACTCGGTCGTCATCGGCGACGGCGGCGACTTCGTCTCCTTCGCCGGCAAGTACGTCGAGCCGAAGCGGCCCGGCGGCTGGCTCGACCCCGGCCCCTACGGCTGCCTCGGCGCCGGCCTCGGCGCGGCGATCGCGGCCCGCATCGCGCGACCGAGCGCGCAGGTCACGCTCCTCCTCGGCGACGGCGCGGCCGGCTTCTCCCTGATGGACGTCGACACGCTCGTGCGCCACGACCTGCCGGTCGTCATGGTGATGGGCAACAACTCCGCGTGGGGCCTGGAGAAGGGTCCGATGCAGATGCTCTACGGCTACGACGTCGTCGCCGACCTCGCCCAGCGCACGCCGTACGACGACGTGGTCAGGGCGCTCGGCGGCGCGGGCGAGACCGTGACCGACCCGAAGCAGATCGGCCCCGCCCTCGACCGGGCCTACGCCTCGGGCGTTCCCTACCTCGTCAACGTGATCACCGACGTCGAGGCGGCCTACCCGCGCACCACGTTCGGCATCTGAGGTCCCGGTCGTGGAGGTGCGCCGGATCCGGACCGACGAGCACGCCGCCGCCGGCGACGTGTGCGTGGCGGCGTACGACCCCCTCCTGACCGGCGCCGAGGACGACTACCGCGAGCGGCTGCACGACGTCGCGACCCGTGACGCGCAGGCCGAGGTGTGGGTGGCTGTGGTCGACGACCGGGTCGTCGGCGTCGTCACCTACTGCCCGCCCGGCTCCCCGTGGCGCGAGATCGGACGCGACGACGAGGGCGAGTTCCGGATGCTCGCCGTCGACCCGGGCGCCCAGGGGTCGGGTGCGGGCACCGCCCTCGCCCGGCTGTGCGAGGAGCGGGCCCGGGAGCACGGGGCCACCGGGATGGCGCTGTCGTCGCTCGCCACGATGGCCGCCGCGCACACGGTCTACGGACGCCTCGGCTACACCCGTGACCCCGGTCGCGACTGGTCGCCGGTGCCCGGGGTCGACCTGCTCGCCTTCGCCAAGTCCTTCAGCAGCGCCTGAGGCTCGCGGGGTCGGTGACGTCGTCGAAGCAGACGGTGCCCGTCGGCAGCGCGGCGATGTCGGTCTGCCCGTCGCGCACCCACTGCCACGACTCCCAGGAGCCGTCGCCGCCCGCCACCATCGTCACGACGGACCCGTTCTCGGTGAGCCACGTGCGGTAGTCGCGACCGTCGGTGTCGGTGCCGGTGCCGAGAGGGACCTCGCCCACTGGCCGCAGGCCGACCAGACCCGCCTGGTCGGCGGTCTGGGCGACGATCTCGACCGCACCGGGATCCGTCGCCGAGGTGACGTACGCCGACGCAGCATCGAAGCCGACCAGGGAGGCCGGGCTCACCACGTGCACCCGGGGCTCGGGCGCGTCGAGCGCGTAGACCGAGCCGTCGGCCCCCGGCCCGTCGATCACCAGGTTCGGACCGCCGTCGTCCTCGACCCGCACGCGGTAGCCGAGCCCGCCGTCGTCCAGCTCGACCTGCTCCCCGAGGCCGATCGTGTCCGTCGCCTCGGTGGTCACGTAGGGAAGGTCGTCCGCGCTGTCGGCGTCGCACGGCCTCGTCGCCTCCGGCACGTGCACCAGGCAGCCCTGCTCCCCCGCCCGCAGGACACCCTGGTCGTCGAGCGTCCACTCGTAGGTGTCCATCACGTAGGTCTCGGGCACGAGCAGGGTCATGCTGCCTGCCGAACGGGCGAACGCGTTCACCGACCGGGTCGACACGAGCGTTCCGCTCTCGACCATGAACGTCTGGACGTGCACCAGGTCGTAGTGAGGCGTCGTCGATCCGGGGACCACGACGTCACCGCTCGCGAGCAGCTCCGGGTCCTCGGGCACGGCCCGGACCAGCACCCCGTCGCGCAGGTCGAGGACGACCGGCTCGAAGGGCGCGCCGGGCCCACCGTCCACGGCGGTCGTGTAGAGCACCAGCTCCTGGTCACCGTCGCTGTCCGCGTCGATCGGGTCGAGCGCGGTGATGCCGATCGTGGTGCCGAGCTCGACCAGGCCGTAGGCCTCCTCGCCGGTGCTGCTGAGCGTCGTCTGCAGCCGGGTCCGGCCGTCGTGGTCCTTCGTGGGCTCGGCGAGGAAGACGACCTTCTCCCGAGTGCCGTCGCCGTCCAGGTCGAGGCGGGCCGGGGTGGAGAGGTCGTCAGGCTCCCAGTCGCGGCCGATGTCGGCCGGCAGGTCGATCGTCGGGGCGTCGGGCTGGGGAGCGATCCGGTCGGACCTCGGATTGCCACCCAGGCCCTGGAAGACAACGCCGATCACCAGCAGCACCGCGGCCGCCGTCGCGAGCAGCACCCAGGGCGACTGCCAGCGCGGTCGCAGGGGCACGACGGTCGCGAGCTGCGCCAGGTCCTCCGGCTGCACCTGCTCGGCGCGAGCGGCGAGCGCGGCGCGGAGCCGCTCCTCGATGTCCGCCAGCTCGGGCGGCATGTCCGTGGTGCTCATCGCTCCTCCTTCCCCGAGCTCGTCTGCGGGGTCTTCGCCATGGCCTTCTCGAGAGCGACCAGCCCACGACTGGCCGTCGACTTCACGGTCCCCTGGCTGATGTCCAGCGTCCGGGCGATCTCGGCCTCGCTCAGGTTCGACCAGTAGCGGAGCACCAGCACCTCGCGTTGCCTCGGCGCGAGCTGGTGCAGCGCCTCGATGACCTCCCGGTGCTCCTCCGCCAGCACCGCGGTGTCCTCGGGCGAGGGTGGCGACAGGTCGTGGGGTGGCGAGTACGCCCGGGCCGTACGCCGCCGGCGCAGGGCCGAGCGGGCGGTGTTGACGACCGAGACGCGCAGGTAGGCCAGGGCCTTGGTGGGATCCTTGACCGCGTCAGGTCGGCGGGCGAGAGCCGCGAACGCGTCCTGCACCACGTCCTCGGCGGATGCGAAGTCGTCCACGAGGAGGATCGCCAGCCGGACGAGCGACAGGCGGTGGGCGGCGTACAGCTCAGTGATGTCCACCACCGGCTCTGTGCCAGCCATCCCGATCGACCTCGTGCTCATGTCTGGTAGACGTGTCCTCGACCCTCAGGTTGCCCCATCGACGCAGGAAAACTCCGGAAGGCCCACCCATGCCGCAGCTCGAGACCGCCACGCTGACCTACGTGGTCACCGACGACGACACCGCCGCGGCAGTCGGCAGCGGGTCGCTGCCCGTCCTCGGTACGCCACGACTGCTCGCGTGGCTGGAGGCCGCGACCTGCGCGTGCGTCGCTCCGGCGCTGCCGGACGGGGCGACCAGCGTCGGCACGCGGGTGCAGGTCGAGCACCTCGCGGCGAGCCCGGTGGGCGCCGAGGTCGAGGTCAGCGCGTCCAGCGTCTACGAGGACGGCCGGCTGCACCGGTTCACCGTCAGCGCGCGCGACGCGGGGTCGGGGAAGGTGCTGGCGGCTGGGGAGATCACGCGTGTCGTCGTCGACGCCGAGCGGTTCATGTCACGGTTGGGCTGAGGCACTCCGCCGCCTGTCGGCTTGGACCTGATGAGCTTTGTCGAGAGAGCTTGTACCACTGAAGGCGCCGTGCTTCGTCGCGAAGATCCAAGGCGAGTGAACGTCGCGCGCGTCTAGTGTGCGAGGTATGGAAGAGCTTGTGCTTCGGGTCCGGCTGGTGAGCGGTGACAGCATGGATGTCACGTACGACGACCACAGTGCGGGAAGTGAGGACGAAGTCATCGACCACGTCATCAGCACGCTTTCGAAGGAGTCCGGCGTGCTCCGCTGTAGACACGGCGATCGGCTCTTGGTGCTGTACGCAAGGGGTATTGCCGCCGTGGAAGTCGCGCCCCGCGGCGCGGTCCTCTAGCTGTTCGAGTCGCTACCGAGGCGTGTCTGTCCGCCGCCTCACGGCTACACCCGAATTCAGAAAGGCTTTCCTGGGAGTCAGGACTGGTCGACGCGGACTGCCTTGGTCCAGTCGGCTGGATCTCCAGCGGTGCCATCGCCAGCGCCAATCAAGGTGCTGACTCGAATCGCGCCGTCTTGCCCGATGCAGTCGCGTGGCATCGAGAATCGGATCTCATCGCTGGCAATCCGCCAGCTGGCCCGAACTCCCGCGCACTCTCGTTCACCGATGACTCGCACGGTCACAGCACCGTTGCCACGACGGATCGTCTGGACTACGAGGGCCTCGCTGCCGGCGACAACGTTGAAGCCGAAGATCTGCGAACCGCTTCCCCGCAGGTCCCGTACCTGCTGCTTGACCACAACGCGTTCTTGTCCGTTGGTGATTGTGGTCCGAGTGAGATCGAAGCGGACGGGCGCGTCCCCTCGCGGGTCGCTGAAGCTAGTGGTGTCGGCGTGAGCAGGCGGGGCCAACCAGAGTGTTGCAATCGCGGGCAGGAGCCACGTCGCAACTCGGAGTCGGGGCATGTGTCTGACCGTACGTCTTCGTGCTGGGCCGCCGGACAACGTTCTCCATGCTGCGGTGCGACACGATCGAGCACACTGATCGTCCGCACTAGGCACCACCAAGGGACATTCCGCTTGTGACTCGCCCGGCAGGTCGCGCCCCAAACAGGCGCCCACAACCGTTGCCTGTCGAACATGTGTTCGATAGAATGAGGCATGTCCTCCACCCTCCTCGCCCACCAGCCGCCACCGGCGGACGAGGAGGCGTCGGCGAGGGAGCTGCTGGACTGCGCTACCCAGGCGCTGCGCACACGCCGTCTGGCCGAGGTGGCCGAGCTCCGGCTCGCGATCCAGTGGGCCATCGTCCACGGACACCCCCGCGATGACCGTGATCCCGATGGTCACACCCGGAGGCGACGGGACTCCCCCGCTGCGCGAGCACGCGATCCCCGAGCTGGCGATGGTCCGCGAGACCCATCCCGCCACGACGCGGGCACTGATCGCCGACGGGCTCGACCTCGTCCACCGGCTGCCGCTCACCTGGGCGGTCGTCGAGGCCGGCGACTGCGAGCCGTGGGTGGCCCGCAAGGTCGCCGTCCTCACCCGCGCCCTGCTCTCCGAGCAGGTCGGCCGCGTGGACCGCGCCGTCGCGAAGGCCATCCGCGGCCACGCACCCTCGACCGTCCTCGAGATCGCCCGAGCCAAGATCATCGAGGCCGACCCCGAGACCCACCGCGCCGAACGCGAACGGTCCCGCCACGAGCGCTACGTCCGCCTCTCCCGCGCCGACGAGTTCGGCTACCGCCACCTCATCGCCCGCGTCACCGCCGGCGACGCCGCCTGGATCGACGCCATGGTCGAGCGCGTGGCCGAGATCCTCGCCGAGACGATGGGTCACGACCACAACCACGACGAGCTCCGCTCCCTCGCGACTCGGCTGGCTCGCCCGGCCCGTCGACCTCCTCAAGCTCCTCCTCGAACACACCCGGACTGGCGCACGGACACCGAGACCGGGTCGAGACCGGTGAGCCCGAGCAGCCCGCATGGGCACCCGACCACATGGCCGACACCGTGGACCGGCTCTGTTCCCTCCCCGCCCGCAAGCTCGCGCAGCTCCGCGGCCGCGGACGCCTCTTCGTCCACCTCACCGACGACGCCCTCCGCACCGGGCGGGGAGTCGCCCGCATCGAAGGCGTCGGCCCCATCGACGTACGACAGCTCGCCGAGGTCCTCGGCAACGCCGACATCACCCTCACCCCCGTCCTCGACCTGCGGATGCGGCGCCGCACCGACGCCTACGAGCACCCCGAGACCGTCAAGGACCACGTCTGGGTCCAGACCGGCGGCGACTGCTTCCCCTACACCCCCCGCTCCGCCACCCGCGACGGCGTCGACTACGACCACGCCATCCCCTACGACGACACCGGACCACCCGGCCAGACCGGCCCCCACAACTCCGGACCACTCCGCCGCAGCCACCACCGCACCAAGACCCACGGCGGGCTCACCACCCGAGTCGTCGGCCCCGGCCGACATCTCTGGCGCACACCCCACGGCCAGGCCTTCCTCGTCGACCACACCGGCACGACGAAGCTCACCGACCAACAGGGGGCATCCATGGCCGAAGCGATCGAGGACGGCGTCGAGCTCTACTTCGCGTAGGACACCCCGGACATGCAAAAGTCCCCGCCGTGGCGGGGACTCTCGCGATGACGGCGAGAGACGCGTCAGGCGTTGGGGCGCTTGCCGTGGTTCGCGCCCTTCTTCTTGCGAGCGCGGCGCTTGCGTCCGGTCTTGCCCATGGTGGTCCTCCTGGAGTCGGTGCTCGGAGCAGTCTCTCAAATCCGGCCGCGAGGCGGCCAATCGGGTCGAGCCGAGGCTCAGCTTGCCCTCGGTGATCTGCACTCGCACCTCGCGGAGCTGCAGGCGTACGCGGTCGCGGAGGGACTCCGGCGCCGACTCCGAGCAGGAGCGCGCGACGAGCTGCTTGACGGCCTTCTGCAGGTCGTGGCGCTCGAGGCAGGGCCCGCACTCGCGCAGGTGCATCTCGACGACGGCGCAGTCGGCCTGGTCGAGCTCGTTGTCGATGAAGTAGACGATGCGCTCGATGTAGTCGACGCAGTCGTCGTTCGCCGCTCTCCATGCCGTGCTCGTGGCTGCTCACGACTCGTTCCCCTCTCCCTGGCCGGGCACGGTGGACGCCGGCAGCAGGTCGTTGGCCCGCACGTAGTCGGCCAGCATGTCGCGGAGCTGGCGGCGGCCGCGGTGCAGGCGCGACATCACGGTGCCGATCGGGGTGTCCATGATCTCGGCGATCTCCTTGTAGGGGAACCCCTCGACGTCGGCGAGGTAGACCGCGAGGCGGAACTCCTCGGGCAGGCGCTGCAGCGCGTCCTTGACCTCGGAGTCGGGCAGGTGCTCGAGCGCCTCCATCTCCGCGGACCGGAGGCCGGTCGAGGAGTGCGACTCCGCGCGGGCGAGCTGCCAGTCCTCGACGTCCTCGGACATCGACTGCTGCGGCTGGCGCTGCTTCTTGCGGTAGGAGTTGATGTAGGTGTTCGTCAGGATCCGGTAGAGCCAGGCCTTGAGATTGGTGCCGGGCTTGAACTGGTGGAAGGCGCTGTAGGCCTTCGCGAACGTCTCCTGCACGAGGTCCTCGGCGTCGGCCGGGTTGCGGGTCATCCGCATCGCCGCGCCGTAGAGCTGGTCGAGGAAGGGAAGCGCGTCACGCTCGAAGCGCGCGGAGCGCTGGTCGGAGGTCTCGTCCTCGACGGCGATCTCTGCAGGTGGGGACATCTCGTCCCGGAGCGATTCAGTCATCGCCTCCCACAGTACCGCCGTGGGTCGATCGAGGGTCAGTGCAGTCACACTGACCTGAACACCTCACCCCCGCCGGGGATTCCCGACGACCTCGCGGACCAGCCACTCCAGCGTCGACTCGACGACGATCCCCATCGCCTCGTCCTGGCTGACCTCGCCCCGCGCGGGCACCTTGAGGCCGTGGTCGCCGCCCGGGATCACCACCACGTCGAGCCCGTCGAGGTCGCCGGGGAGCTCCTCGGGCCTCCCCATCGGGTCGCGCTCCCCCTGCACCACGAGCGTCGGCAGACCGACGGCCTGCAGCTCCGGCAGCCGGGTCGGCTCGGTCTTCCCCGGCGCGTGCAGCGGGAACGACAGGGCCAGGCATCCCGAGGCGCCCAGCGAGCGCGCCGTACGCGCCGCCGAGCGGGCGCCCGCGGACCGGCCGCCCACGACGAGGGGCGTACGCACGCGCATCACGTCGGCGGCGCACCGGAGGGCGGTGTCGAGGGTCGGCGGGGCGGTGGCGATCTTGCGGCCGGCGACCCGCCACGGCTGCTCGAAGAGGACGACCGAGACGCCCTGCGCGGGCAGGGCGTCGGCCAGTGCCCAGAGGTCCCGGGCATCGACGCCCCCGCCGGCGCCGTGGCTCAGCAGCATCGTCGCCATCGGCCTGGAGGCGCGACGTGTGTGCAGCCGGCCCTCACCGTGGGGCGTGGCGACCGTCCGGACGGATGCCTTCTTCACTCGACCTCCTCCAGGGGCAGCGGCTCGACGAGCTCGGGTCCGTTGTTGCGCACGTTGCTGACCAACGTCGGGACGGCATAGGCCTCGAGGCGACCCGGGGCCGCCGGCACGAGGAGCGAGGTGTCACCGGGCGTGGTCGGGTCGAGCCACTCGTGCCAGCGCTCGCGCTCGACCATCAGCGGCATCCGGTCGTGGATGTGGCCGAGCGAGTCCTCGGCCTCGGTGGTGAGCACCGTGCAGGTCCAGCGGAACCGGGCAGGGTCGTCCTCCGCCCTCGTGGGGTCGCGCCAGATCTCGTAGAGCCCGGCCATCGCGAGCACGCCGCCGTCCTTGGGGCGGATGAAGAACGGCTGCTTGACCGGCTTGCCCTTGGCGTTGGTGCGCGACGTCGGGTACCACTCGAAGTAGCCGTCGGCGGGCAGCAGCGCCCGCCGGGTGGCGAAGGCCTTGCGGTAGGCGGGCTTCTCCGCGACGGTCTCCATCCGGGCATTGATCATCCGGTTGCCGATCGAAGGGTCCTTGGCCCAGGACGGCACGAGCCCCCACGTCAGGACGCGGAGCTGGCGCTGCGGAGGCTCGATCGCGTCCTGGCCCGACTCCCGCGACGGCGGGCGCTCGACGACGGCGTAGACCTCCTTGGTCGGCGCGACGTTGTAGTCGGCCGCCAGCGGGGCAGCGATCCGGGTCTCGACGACCTCGAACTCCTCGACGAGGTCGTCCGCACTGCGGGACGAGGCATAGCGACCACACACGGGACCCACCCTAGGGGAGCCCGGCGCGGGGGTCCGCTCAGCCGCGGGCCAGCTCGTCGAGCAGCATGCCGGCCACCGCGTCCGTCGACGGGAGCCCCTCGATCCACACCCGCACGAGGCCGTGCGGCTCGGTCCCGTCGAGGAGGGTGCGCAGCACCCGGACCCGCCGACCGAGGTGCTCGTCGCGCCGGGTGAGGATCCCCACCCGGTGCATGCCGAGGCGTGCGACCGTCTCGTCGCGGGCGAACGCCGTGCGTGCCAGCTCGCCGCACCGCGCCACCCGCATCGCGCGGGTGAAGTGGTCGCCGGGCTCGTCCGACGGGTCGTCGTCCGACGGCATCTCGAAGACCACGAGGGCGTAGCCGCCGATGCCCGTCTCGGTCCCGGCACCGCCGAGGCGGTAGAGCTCCGAGAACCGGCTCCGCAGGTGGGCCTGGCTGGACAGCCCGGTCAGCGGGTCCTCGCAGGAGAGCTGGTTGAGGTAGCCCAGCGTGGTCTCGCTCCACGCCGTGAGCAGCGCCGTGACGACGTCGTACGACGGATCGTCGCCGGTCAGCCCCCGCCACGTGGCGCGCAGCCCGGCGAGCGTCTCCTCGACGGACGCTCCGTCGCGGGCCAGCTCCTGGCCCGCGACGGAGCAGACGCCGATGACGTCCGATCCTGAGGTGAGCGCTTCTCCGACAGCCTCGAACCGGTGCGGCAACCCCGACCGCTCGACGGTGGGCTCCGGCTCGCTCACCCCAGGATCGGCAACCGCGAGTCGACGCCCCAGCGTGGCGAAGATCCTCACGGCATACCCCCTCCCGGGTCCCCCATGTCATGTTTCGCAAGTGGGACGGCGCCCGAGGCGACCCATGACGCGGACCAGACCAGAATTCTCAGTTTCTTCACTTTCGCGGATCCACGAGGCTCCGGCGGGGCTACAGTCGAGGACGCCCGGCGACCGTCGGGTGGTGTTCCGGGGAGCGTCGATCCACATGAGCGTCGAACCATGAGCATGGCCGCAAGCGTCGAGGCGCCGAGCGACGCCGAGCTGATCTCGGCGGTGCGCGGAGGCGACCTCGAGGCCTACGGCACGCTGTTCGAGCGCCACGTCGACGCGGCTCGCCGGCTCGCCCGCCAGCTCGCTCCCCCGGGCGACGCCGAGGACCTCGTCTCCGAGGCCTTCGTCAAGGTGATGGGTGTGCTGCAGCGCGGCGGCGGTCCCGACCTCGCCTTCCGCGCCTACCTCCTGACGTCCGTCCGTCGCCTCCAGGTCGACCGGTTCCGGGCGGGGTCCCGGCTCCACACCACCGACGACATGGAGGCGTTCGACCCGGGCGTGCCGTTCCGCGACACGGCCGTCGAGGGCTTCGAGAGCGCGGCAGCGGCTCGCGCCTTCGCCAGCCTCCCGGAGCGCTGGCAGCTCGTGCTGTGGCACATGGAGGTCGAGGGCGACAAGCCCGCCGACATCGCGCCCATGCTCGGGATGAGCGCCAACTCGGTCTCCGCTCTCGCCTACCGCGCCCGCGAGGGTCTGCGCCAGGCGTTCCTCACCCAGCACGCCGACGAGCTCGAGGACGACACCTGCCGCTGGACCCACGGCCAGCTCGGCGCCTACGTCCGCAACGCCAGCTCGCGCCGCGACGCCACCAAGGTCGAGCACCACCTCGGCACCTGTCGCGGATGCATGGCGATCTACCTCGAGCTGACCGAGGTCAACTCCAACCTCGGCGCGATCCTGGCCCCGCTCCTGCTCGGGGGCGCCGCGGCCGCCTACGCCAGTGCCTCCGTGTCGGCGGCGACCGCCCCCGTCGGGGTCGGCGCCGTCGTGGGCCGGGTCCGCGACCTCGTCGTCGGCAACAGCGGCGCCGTCGCCGTGGCCGGCGTCGCGGCCAGCGTCGTGGTGGTCGGCAGCGTCGTGGCGGTGACGCTCGACAACGGCTCGCGGACCACGGCCGAACCCCCGCCCCGCGCGCCCGGACTCAGCTCAGCGGCCACGACTGCAGATCCGTCCGAGCCCGGGACCTCCTCGCGGCGCGGGACGAACGACGGACGTTCCGGCCAGGACGACGGTGTCGCGGACGTCGATGCCCCCGCCCCGGCCACGGACCCCGCCACGGACCCCGCCACGAGCCCGGCCACAGACCTCGCGACCGATCCCTCGACCGATCCCTCGACGGATCCCTCGACGGACCCGACCACCGATCCGTCGTCCGATCCGTCGTCCGATCCGACGTCCGATCCGACCACGCAGCCGACGAGCCAGCCGACCACGCAGCCCACCTCGGACCCGACCACGCAGCCCACCGTCGGACCCGACCACGCAGCCCACCTCGGACCCGACCACCGACCCAGCCCACCACCGATCCGGACCCGACCACCGACCCAGACCCGACCACCGACCCGGACCCGACCACCGACCCGGACCCGACCACCGACCCGGACCCGACCACCGACCCGGACCCGACCACCGACCCGGACCCCACCACCGACCCGGACCCGACCACCGACCCGGACCCGACCACCGACCCGGACCCGACCACCGACCCGGACCCGACCACCGACCCGGACCCGACCACCGACCCGGACCCGACCACCGACCCGGACCCGACCACCGACCCGGACCCGACCACCGACCCGGACCCGACCACCGACCCGGACCCCACGACCGACCCGGACCCCGTAGCGGTGGACACCTCGATCTCCGGCAGCGTGGGCGGCAACGCACCGCTGTTCCGGGTGACGTTGCGGGCCGCCGGGGTCCAGGCCGACCGTCCGGCCACCCTGAGGGTCACCCTCACGCGCGTCGTCCTGCTGTGGAACGTCGACCCGCAGTGCGACCGGGTCGCCACGGGCCTGCTGTGCCAGGTGACGTCCGCCGATCCGAGCGTGTCGATGAACGTCGTCGCGCTGCCGGGAGCCTCGGTCACGGCGACGCTCGAGGGACCTGCGGACGACCCCGACCCGGCCAACAACACCTGGCGGGCCGTCCTCGACTGAGTCGCGGCAGCCGGCCCGCGTCCACGCACCCCTGTGGACGGAGCGGCCTCCCCGCACATCGTGTAGACAGGGACGCATGACGATCACCCGGTTGCTCGCACGTCCCATGCTGGCCACGATCTTCGTCGCCGGCGGCATCAACGCCCTCCGCAACACCGAGGGTCACGCGGCGAAGGCCAAGAAGGTGACCGACAAGGTCGTGCCGGTCGCCCAGCAGGCCGTGCCGAAGGCGCCGATCCCCACCGACCCGGCCACGCTGGTCCGGATCAACGCCGGCGCCCAGATCCTGGCCGCCGCCGCGCTGGCCACCGGTCGCGCCCCCCGGCTCAGCGCGACCGTGCTGGCGGCGTCCCTCGTGCCCACCACCCTCGCCGGCCACGCCTTCTGGAACGAGACCGACCCGCAGGCCAAGAACGCCCAGCGCCTGCAGTTCTACAAGAACACCTCCGTCTTCGGCGGCCTGCTCCTGGCGGCGGTCGACACCGAGGGCAAGCCCGGCCTGGCGTGGCGGGCCCGCCGCGCCGCCACCGACGTACGGCGCGAGGCCAAGCACGTCGCCAAGGCCGCGCGCCGCGAGGCAAAGCTCGCCAAGGTCCAGCTGACCTGACCTCGATAGGGTGCGCGGGTGAGTGACCTCTGGCCGGCCCCGCGCCCCACCGACACCGTCGACCGGGTCGTCTCGCTGCCCGGCAGCAAGTCCTTGACCAACCGCGCCCTCGTGCTGGCCGCGATCTCCGACGGCCCGAGTGTCGTACGCCGTCCGCTGCGCTCGCGCGACACCCTGCTCATGGCCGCCGCCCTCACCTCGCTCGGCACGGGCATCGAGGACACCGGCTCCGGCGACTGGGCGGTGACGCCCGCCGCCTGGGACCGCGACGCCGACGTCGACTGCGGCCTCGCCGGCACGGTGATGCGGTTCGTCCCGCCGGTCGTCGGGCTGGCCGACGGCAGGGTCGGCTTCGACGGCGACCCCCACATGCGACTGCGCCCCATCGGCCAGATGCTGACCGCCCTGGGCGCGCTCGGCGTCCGGGTCGACGACGGCGGTCGGGGTGCACTCCCCTTCGCGGTGCACGGCACGGGCTCCGTGCCCGGGGGCACCGTCACGATCGACGCCAGCGCCTCGTCGCAGTTCGTCTCGGCGCTGCTGCTTGCGGGCGCCCGCTACGACCGCGGCGTCGACGTGCGCCACGTCGGCAAGCCGGTGCCGTCGCTCCCCCACATCGAGATGACGGTGCAGATGCTCCGCCAGCACGGGGTCGAGGTCCACGACAGCGACGCCAACCGCTGGGCGGTCGCCCCGGGCACGGTCCGGGCCGTCGACCACGACATCGAGCCCGACCTGTCCAACGCGGCCCCGTTCCTCGCCCTCGCTGCCGCCACCGGCGGTCGGGTCACCGTCACCGACTGGCCAGCCGCCACCACGCAGCCCGGCGACGAGCTCCGCGAGATCCTCACCCTCATGGGCTGCGAGGTGAGCCTGACCGACGGCGACCTCACCGTGGTCGGCCCGCCGCGCCTGTCCGGCGTCGACCTCGACCTGCACGACGTGGGCGAGCTGACCCCGGCGGTCGCCGCCCTCTGTGCCCTGGCCGACTCCCCCTCCCACCTCCGGGGGGTCGCGCACATCCGTGGCCACGAGACCGACCGCATCACCGCCCTGGCCACCGAGCTGGGCCGACTGGGGGCTGACGTCACCGAGCGCGAGGACGGGCTCACCATCCGCCCGGCGGCCCTGCACGGCGGCACGTTCCGCACGTACGCCGACCACCGCATGGCCCACGCGGGCGTGATCCTCGGCCTCGCGGTCGACGACGTGCTCGTCGAGGACATCGGCACCACGGCCAAGACCTTCCCCGACTTCGCCGCCGCCTGGAGCCGGGCGGTCCACGGGACGCCGAGCGGTGTCGGAGCGTCGACGAGGACGACCCCGTGACGACCGGGCGCTACTCGGACCACGACCACGAGCACTACGAGCGCCCCCGCCGCCGCACCCGCCCCCGCACCAAGGACCGGCCCACCTACGACGACGCTGTCGCGGGCCGCGTCGTCACCGTCGACCGCGGTCGCTTCACCCTGCTCGTCGACGGTCACCGGGTGATGGCGATGAAGTCGCGCCCCCTGGGCCGCAAGGGCGTCGTGGTCGGCGACCACGTCCGCGTGGTCGGTGACACCAGCGGCGACGACGGGTCGCTGGCCCGGATCGTCGAGGTGGTCCCCCGCACGACGACGCTGCGCCGCACGGCCGACGACGACGACCCGGTCGAACGGGTGATCGTCTCCAACGCCGACCAGCTCGTCGTGGTGACCGCGCTCGCCGACCCCGAGCCCCGCCCGCGCCTGATCGACCGCGCACTCGTGGCGGCGTACGACGCCGGGATGGCGCCGCTGCTGTGCCTCACCAAGGCCGACCTGGCCGACCCCGAGACACTGCTGTCGACCTACCGCTCGCTGGGGGTGCCGTGGGTCGTCACCCAGCTCAAGGGCGAGGGCGCCGGTGACCTGGCCGACCTGCGCGAGCGGCTGCACGGGCGCACCAGCGTCTTCGTCGGCCACAGCGGTGTCGGGAAGTCCACCCTCGTCAACGCGCTCGTGCCCGACGCCCACCGCGAGGTCGGGATCGTCAACGCCGTCACCGGACGCGGACGCCACACCTCGACGAGCGCCTACCTCCTCGAGCTGCCCGACGCGGCCGGCTGGATCATCGACACCCCCGGCATCCGGTCGTTCGGGCTGGCGCACGTGCAGCCGGAGAACCTCATCGAGGCGTTCCCCGACCTCGACGAGATGACCGAGACGTGCCCCCGCGGCTGCACCCACGGCAGCGACGAGCCGGAGTGCGGGCTCGACGAGGCGGTCGAGGCGGGCGCCGCCGACCCAGACCGGGTCGAGTCGTTCCGCCGTCTGCTCGCGGCCCGCTCGGCCACCGACTGGTGATCGGGCCGGACCGGGGTCAGCCCCAGACGGCCTTCGCGCCGGAGTCTCCGGCGAGGTAGACGGTGACGAGGAGCGCGATCGCGCCGACCGCCAGGAGCACGGCGACCGGGATGCCGAACCGCGTCTCGCGGGCACCCTTCCCGGACGCCAGCGCGGAGACCCCGCCCAGCGCCCACGCCCCGAGCGCGGACAGCACCGCGTAGCCGAGCGCCACGTTGCGCATCAGCTCGCCCGACTCCTCGTGCTCCTCCACGATCGGCGCGAGCTCGGGCCGCGACTCCAGCAGCGACTCGCCGGACTGGGCGGCCAGCACGGACGCGCCGGCTGCCACGACGGCGAGCACGACGAGGGGCCACCGCAGCAGCCAGCGCCACTTCGGCACCGCGGCGTAGACCAGTCCGGTCACGGCCGCCAGCGGCCCGAGGACGACGACTGCATGCACGACGAGGGGGTGCAGCGGCACACCGTTGAGCTCCATGCGTGCAGGGTAGGGGCCGTTGCTGGGAATAGCCTGTGGACATGCCCATCACCGGCTCCACCGACTACACCGACGACCTGCGGCTGGCCCACGTCCTGGCCGACGACGCGGACTCGTTGACGCAGGCCCGCTTCAAGGCGCTCGACCTGCACGTCATGAGCAAGCCCGACCTGACGCCGGTCACCGACGCCGACAAGGCCGTCGAGGAGGGCATCCGCCGCACGCTGTCACGCGTCCGGTCGCGCGACGCGGTCATCGGCGAGGAGCAGGGCACGACCGGGCACAGCCAGCGCCGGTGGATCGTCGACCCCATCGACGGCACCAAGAACTACGTGCGCGGGGTGCCGGTCTGGGCGACCCTCATCGCGCTCGCCGTCGACGACGAGGTGGTGCTCGGCGTGGTGTCCGCGCCGCAGCTGCAGCGCCGGTGGTGGGCCTCGGTGGGCAACGGCGCCTGGACCGGTCGCTCGCTCCTCAAGGCCACCAGGTGCGAGGTGAGCGACGTACGCCGTCTCGAGGACGCGTCGCTGAGCTACTCGTCCTTGTCCGGGTGGGACGAGCGCGACCGGCTCGACGACTTCGTCTCGCTGTCGCGCCGGTGCTGGCGCACCCGCGCCTACGGGGACTTCTGGTCCTACATGCTGCTCGCCGAGGGCGCCGTCGACATCGCGGCCGAGCCCGAGCTCGAGGTCTACGACATGGCCGCCCTCGACGTCATCGTCCGCGAGGCCGGAGGGCGGTTCACCTCCCTCGACGGCACCGACGGTCCGTGGGGCGGCAACGCGCTCGCCTCCAACGGCCACCTCCACGACGCCGCGCTGTCCTTCCTCGGCGCCATGGACGACGACGGCACCGACCCCGACGTGCCGCGCCGCGGCCCGGGCTCGGTCAGCAGCCTGCGCGCCCGGCAGGCCCCTCCCGTGCTGGACTGAGGCGGGTCGTTCGCCCCTGTCCCTCGCTGTCCGGCTTGGCTACGGTGACCTCTCACCAGTTCCTCGCGACGAGAGGCGGCACCATGAAGATCAAGGACGTCATCCAGCACAAGGGCAACCAGGCGGTCGTGACCATCGACCCGGAGGCCACCGTGCGCGAGCTCGTCGCGCTGCTCGCCGAGCACAACGTCGGGGCGCTGGTGGTGAGCAAGGACGGTGAGCGGGTCGCCGGCATCGTGAGCGAGCGCGACGTCGTACGCCGCCTGCACCAGGACGCCACGGTCCTCGACCACGCCGTCAGCTCCATCATGACCGCCGACGTGCGGACCTGCGCGGGCGACGACGGCCTCACCGAGCTGATGCAGACCATGACCGAGCACCGCATCCGGCACGTCCCGGTGGTGGCCGACGGACGGCTGACCGGCATCATCAGCATCGGTGACGTGGTGAAGAACCGGATCGGTGAGCTCGAGTTCGAGCGCGACCAGCTCGACAGCTACGTGCACCAGACCTGACACACCAACGAATTGGAGACACTTGTGAGCGAGAAGCCCGACGTCGACCCGCACATGGGCGACGTGCCCGCCGACCTCGAGGTCACCGACCTCGTCGAGGGAGACGGTGTCGAGGCCACGTCCGGCTCCACCGTCTCGGTCCACTACGTCGGCGTCGCCCACTCCTCGGGCGAGGAGTTCGACGCGTCCTACAACCGCGGTACGCCGCTGCAGTTCCGCCTCGGCATCGGCCAGGTCATCTCCGGCTGGGACACCGGCGTGCAGGGCATGAAGGTCGGCGGCCGCCGCCGGCTGGTCATCCCGCCGCACCTCGGCTACGGCGACCGCGGCGCCGGCGGCGTGATCAAGCCGGGCGAGACGCTGATCTTCGTGGTCGACCTGCTCGAGGTCCGCTGACCACCACCTGAGGGATCACCTACGCCTGGGCGTCGTGGACCAGGATCGCGACCTGCACCCGGTTCTCGACGCCCAGCTTGGTGAACAACCGCCCCACGTGGGTCTTCACGGTCGGCACGCCCATGTAGAGCTCGGCCGCGATGTCGGCGTTGCTCAGGCCGCGGGCGACCCCGTCGGCCACGTCGCGCTCACGCTCGGTGAGGGTGTCGAGGGCGATGCGCGCCGACCGCGTCCGGTCCTGCTCCTCGACGTCCCGGTCGGTGCGGGTGACGGCGGCGATCAGCTGGGCGGTGACGCTGGGCGACAGCATCGGCTGGCCCGACGCCACCGTGCGGATCGCCTCGACGAGCCGGGCCGGTGGGGTGTCCTTCAGCAGGAAGCCCGCCGCACCGATGCGCAGGGCTCGGAGCACCATGTCGTCGGTGTCGAAGGTCGTCAGCACGATCACCTTGAGGCCCGGGTCGGCCGCCAGCAGCTCCTCCGTGGCGCTGAGCCCGTCGCGCACCGGCATCCGGATGTCCATCAGCACCACGTCGGCGTCCGAGGCCGGCACGACGCGCAGCGCCTCCTCGCCGTCGCTCGCCTCCGCGACGACGGCCAGGCCCGAGTCGCCGCCGAGCATCATGCGCAGGGCCGCCCGGACCATGGGGTCGTCGTCGACGACGACGAGCCGGACCACGCCCCCGCTGCTCGCTCCCGTCACGTGTCCCACGGTATCCACGCCCGTACCGCGTAGCCGCCGCGCGGGTCGGTGCCGTGGCTGATCCGGCCACCCGCGAGGGCCGCCCGCTCGGCCAGGCCCAGCAGGCCGAGCCCCGACGCCGGGAGGGACGGCGATGCTGCCGGGCCGACCGGCGCCGCGTTGCGCACGGCGACGACGAGGCCGTCGGCGGTCGACCCGGCCACGTCCACCGTGACGGCCGTGCCCGGTGCGTGCTTGCGCACGTTGGTCAGGGCCTCCTGCACGATCCGGTACGCCGTGCGGCCCGTGGCGGCGGGCACGTCGTCCTCGACCCGGTCGGACAGGCGTACGCGCATCCCGCCGGCCCGCTCCTCCGCCACCAGCGCCGCGACGTCGTCGAGGCCCGGCTGGGGTCGCTCGGGCACGACGTCGGCGGGCTGCGTCGGATCGCGGAGGACGCCGAGGACGGCCCGGAGGTCCGAGAGCGCCCGGTGGGCGTTGTCCTCGATCGACTTGGCGGCACCCGCCCGCTCCTCGTCGCTCAGGTCGGAGCGGTAGCCGAGGGCGCCGGCGTGCATCGCCACCAGGGAGATCCGGTGGGCCAGCACGTCGTGCATCTCGCGTGCGATGCGGGTGCGCTCGGCGGCCCGCGCCTGCGCCACGCGCGCCTGCTGCTCACGCTCGGCGGTCACCGCGCGCTCCCGGTAGGAGTCGACGAGCTGGCGCTGTGCACCCATCGCGTAGCCGGTGGCCGTCAGGATGCCCACGACGAGGCAGCCGAAGGCGGTCGAGACCCACAGGGGCAGCGTGTCCTGGGTGACGCCCACCCGCTCCTGCACGATCCCGGCGAGCACGTTGAAGGGCGCGACGACCGCCAGCAGCCGCCAGCGGCGGTGCGAGGCGATCGAGCCGATCATCCACGACGCCGGCCCGGCGCTGGACGCGGAGACGAAGGAGAAGGCCGTCAGCAGGCCGGCGACGAGCGCCGGCTGGCGGTGCCGCCAGCGGATGATCACGAACGACACCAGCCCGAGCAGCGGGTCGCCGATCAGCCACCACAGGACGATCGGCTCGGCCGTCCGGTCCCCGGCACTGATCAGCGGGACGCCCCACGTCACCAGGCTGATGAGGGCCGCGAGTGCGTAGCGCCAGGTCGCTGCGAGCCGACCCGTCCTCACCATGGCACCGACCCTAGGCGCACGGCCGGCACGCCCGCGTCAGACCCAGGTGTCGTCCCGACGGCGCAGGCCGATACCGAGGTCGGACCCCGCCTAGCCCTGCGCCCGATGCCCCGCCACCCCCGGCGGCAGGAGGCTGGAGCCATGATCACAGTCGAGAACCTCACGAAGCGCTACGGCGGGTTCACCGCCGTCGACGACATCTCCTTCGAGGTCCGCCCGGGCAGCGTCGTCGGCTTCCTCGGACCCAACGGTGCGGGCAAGTCGACCGCCATGCGGATGATGACCGGGCTGACGCCGCCCACCGCGGGCCGCGCGACCCTCCTGGGCCAGCCCTACCGCGACCTGCACAACCCGGGCCGCCAGGTCGGCGTCATGCTGGACGCGTCCGCCCAGCACCCCGGCCGCACCGGCCGCGAGGTGCTCCGCGTCGCCGCCATCTCGATCGGGGTCTCCAGGACCCGCGTCGAGGAGGCCCTCGCGCTCGTCGGCCTCACCGACGAGGAGGCCGGCCGTCGCGTCCGCAACTACTCCCTCGGCATGCGCCAGCGTCTCGGCATCGCCGCGGCGCTCCTCGGCGAGCCGCAGGTCCTCGTCCTCGACGAGCCCGCCAACGGCCTCGACCCGCAGGGCATCCACTGGATGCGCGGCCTGCTGCGCCGCTTCGCCGACGGCGGCGGGACCGTGCTCCTGTCGAGCCACCTGCTGCACGAGGTCCAGATCGTCGCCGACGACCTCGTGATGATCGGACGCGGCAGGATCGTCGCGATGGGCTCCAAGGAGGAGCTCCTCAGCCGCGGCGGTACCTCGGTGTCGTCCACCGACGACGCACGGCTCGCCCAGCTGCTCGAAGCCGCCGACGTGCCCGTCACCCGCACCGGTTCGGGCCTGGTCGTCGAGGCCGAGCCCCGCGTGGTCGGCGAGATCGCCGCCCGCGAGTCCCTCGTCCTGCTCGAGCTGCGCTCCGGCGGCTCGGAGGGCCTCGAGGAGATGTTCCTCGGCCTCACGGCCGCCACCTCTCGTGAAGGAGACGCCGCATGAGCACCGAGACCACCACCCCTGTCGTCGGCGGAGACCCGACGTCAGCACGGCACGCCGCACCGACCGCCCTGGCGGGCCGTCCGGGCGTCCCGTTCGCCCGGACGTTCCACGCCGAGCTGCGCAAGATGGTCGACACCCGCGCGGGACGCTGGATGGTCATCGTGATGGCCGCCGCGGCGGCCATCATCCTGGCTGCCTTCGTCGTCTGGGGCCCGGCCGAGGACGCGTCGTTCGGCGGCCTGCTCGACCTCGCCACGCTGCCCCTCGCGATGCTGCTCCCGGTGCTGGGCATCATGGCCGCAACCGCCGAGTGGACGCAGCGCACGGGCCTGGTCACCTTCAGCCTCGAGCCGCGACGGGGCCGGGTCGTCCTCGCCAAGGCACTGGCCGCGCTGGCCCTCGCCCTGGTCGTCCTCGTCGCGACGGTCGCTGCGTCCGCGCTGGCCAACGTCGTCGGCGGCACGGGCGAGTGGGACCTCGAGGCATCGGCAGCCGGTGGCCTCGTGCTCGCCCTCCTGATCTACGTCCTGCAGGGCGTGGCATTCGGCCTGCTGTTCCTCAACACTCCCGTCGCGATCGTCGCCGTCCTGGTCCTGCCGACCGTCTGGTCCATCGCCACGTTCGCCATCAGCGCGCTCGAGGACGCGGGCACGTGGCTCAACCTGGACTCGGTCACGCAGCCGCTCTTCGCCGGCGAGATGGCGGGCGAGGACTGGGCGCACCTCGGCACCGCGAGCGCCGTGTGGGTGCTGCTGCCCCTGGCGATCGGCACCTACCGGGTCCTCACTCGTGAGGTGAAGTAGTCGGGGGACGCTTCACCTCACCCCGTCACCAGGGGACGTCGATCTCGACGTCACCGGTGGCGACCCTGGCCGCCAGCCCGCCCAGCGTGACAACGTCACCAGGGGCGAGCTGGCGGCCCCTCCGCGTCTCCACCTCGCCGTTGACCAGCACCGCCCCGTCGGCGATGAACGGCTTGGCCTCCGCCCCGCTCTCGACGAGGTTGGCGAGCTTGAGGAACTGCCCCAGCCGGATCGACTCGTCGCGGATCGGGACGTCGACGGGCTCGCTGGTCGGTGACATGTCTCTAGGGTAGGTGCCCGTGCGCATCCGAAGCCTCCTCCTCGCCGCGGCGTCGCTCTGCCTCGCGACGCCCCTGCTGGCCGTCACCACGCCCGGCGCTCCGGCGTACGCGCGTCCGGCCGCGGCGGCCGGGGCGGCCGCCAAGACCGGCTGCCAGGTGCAGGCCGGGTTCGAGGCCTGCTTCACGTCCCCGCTCGCGGTCCCCCGCGACCCGACGGTGCTCGACCGCCCGAGCCGGCTCTTCGACACCGCCGGCCCCGGGGACACCATCCGGATTGCGATGTTCCGCTGGGACATCAAGCCACCCACCGACGCGATCCTCGCGGCCCAGCGCCGCGGCGCCACGGTGCTCCTGGTCGGCGACGACGACCTCCGCCTCAACAAGCAGGGCCGCCGGTTGATCGCGACGCTGGAGGAGCAGGACCCGGCGCGACGCAACGTCACCATCTGCGACGGTGCCTGCCTGCCGTGGCGCGCACCGGGCCCCTACCCCGACAGCCAGGACGTCCAGCACCTGAAGTTCTACGTCACCGACATCGGTGGTGTGCAGTCGTTCGTGACGTCCTCGGCGAACCTCGAGGACCGGCAGTACCGCCAGTACAACTCGTTCATCAAGATCGACGACCCGGCCCTCTACCGCTTCGGCGTGGCGTACTTCTCCCGGATGGAGGCGCAGAGCCTGACGGTCGACGGCGAGCGGTGGGACGACCGCCGCAAGGTGTGGAAGAGCGGACCGGTCACGGCGGCCGTCTACCCCAACCGCAGCGACCTGCTGCTCTCGACGCTGAAGGACATCTCCTGCACGCGCGGCGCCCGTGACGTCTCGGCGATGGTCGCGGTGATCCAGCGCGCCGACGTACGCGCCCAGCTGGCGCGGCTCTCCGACCGGGGGTGCCGGGTGCGGATCATCACCTCGCGCGACACGGTGGAGAACTGGGTGCAGCGCGAGCTGCCCAGCGGCGACATCCCGGACCGCCAGGTCCGCACCGTGCTGACCCACGACAAGATGGTCGTCGCCCACGCCAGGTTCCGCGGCAAGGTCACGCACCTCGTGGTGACGGGCACCTCCAACACCACCTGCGGCGGCCTGCTCTACAACGACGAGGTGATGCTCCGCGTGGTGGACAACCGCTGGCTGCACGACCAGTACCTCGCGCACTTCGACGACGCGTACGCCCGTGCGCACCAGAGCCGGTCGCGGGTCATGCCCGTGATGAAGCCCTGCCGCCGCTGACTCGAAGCCGGTCCGCTCAGAGCACGACCAGGCTGATCGCGTGGATCAGCACGCCGACCAGGCCGCCGACGATGGTGCCGTTGATCCGGATGAACTGCAGGTCGCGGCCGACGTGCAGCTCGATGCGACGAGCCGCCTCCTTGCCGTCCCACCGCTCGATGGTGGAGGTGATCACGGTGGTCACCTCGGCGCCGTAGCGCTCGACCGCGAAGACCGTGAGGTCGGCGGCCATCCGATCGAGGCGCTCGCGCAGGGCGGCGTCGTCGCGCAGCTGCTCGGCGAACGAGCTGAGCTCGACGAGGAGCCGCTGGCGCACGGCCCCCTCGGGGTCCTGGATCGAGCTCAGCAGCGCCGAGCGCATCGCCTTCCACAGCGAGATGGCCGTGGTCACGACCTGGGGGTGCTCGAGCAGGCGCTCCTTGAGCGCCTCCGTGCGGCGGACCGTCTCCTCGTCGTTGAGCAGGTCGTGGGCCAGCTGCCCCAGCATCGAGTCCAGCGCCTCGCGAGCGCTGTGGTGCGGGTCGTCGCGGATGTCCTCGAGCCAGGCCAGCGCCTGCACGTGCAGGCGTGAGGTGACGGCGTCGTTGAGCTTGGGCGGCGCCCACCACGGCGCGCGCTCCTCCAGCACCCGGGTGAAGGTGTCGGGGTTGTCGACCAGCCAGGTGTGCAGCTCGTCGACCGCGAGGTCGACCAGGCCGTGGTGCAGGTCGTCGCGCAGCACCTCCATCAGCGTCGTCCCGAGGAGCGGCGAGATCGGCTCCTCGCGGAACCGCGGCACGAGGGCGTGCGTGACCAGGTCGGCCACGTGGTCGTCGCGAACCTTGCCGAGCGCGATCACGGCCACGTCGGCCACCTCGTCGACCACGCGCCGGGCGTGGGCCGGCTCAGCCAGCCAGGTCCCGACCCGGGCGGAGATCGTCGCGGCGGCCACCCGCTCGCGGATGATGTCCTCCTGGAGGAAGTTCTCCCCCACGAACTCCTCGAGCCCCTTGCCCAGCTCGTCCTTGCGCTTCGGCACCAGCGCGGTGTGCGGGATCGGCAGGCCCAGCGGGTGCTTGAACAACGCCGTCACCGCGAACCAGTCGGCGATCGCGCCGACCATCGACGCCTCGGCGCCCGCGTTGACGAACCCCCAGAACCCGTCGCGCCCCAGGGTGGCGGCGTACACGCAGGCAGCGAGCAGCAGCAGGCCCACGGCCACCGTCCGCATCTGACGGAGCCCGCGGCGACGCGCCTCGTCCATCCCTGGATCGGGCGTGATCAGGGAGATCGGAGGCGGGCTCGGCGGGGAGCTCGACGAGGAGCGAGCGGAGGAGGTGGCGGAGGTGGCGGCCATGCCAGCCATCCTCCCCGACCGTGCCAGAATGCCGCGCATGCCTCGCACCGTGATCACCTTCGGGACGTTCGACGTCTTCCACGTCGGGCACCTGCGCGTCCTCGAGCGTGCCGCCGCGCTCGGTGACCGGCTGGTCGTGGGTGTGTCCGCGGACGCCCTCAACGAGCGCAAGAAGGGTCGGGCTCCCATCTTCAGCGAGCGCGAGCGGCTTGCCATCGTCGGCGCGCTCAAGGTCGTCGACGCCGTCTTCGTCGAGGAGAGCCTCGAGCAGAAGCGCGACTACGTCGTCGAGCACGGCGCGGACGTCCTCGTGATGGGCGACGACTGGGCCGGCAAGTTCGACGAGCTCGGGGACGTGTGCGAGGTCGTCTACCTCGCCCGCACCCCGGCGATCTCCACCACCGCGATCATCGAGCACATCGCGGATCTGTGACCCGCTCCCGGCGAGGTCGCCGGGTTAGGGTCTCCCGGACATGACCGACACGAGGGGAACCATGCGCAGAATCGTCACCACCGCTGTGGCCATCGCACTGGTGGGCGGGGCGCTCGGCGCCCCGGCCGTCGCTGCCGAGACCAGCCGCCCGGGCACGCCCGCGGCCGTCCCCGGATCGGCCGGGGTCCTCGACCCCTCCGACCTGCTGGAGCTGACGCCCGAGCCGGCCCTGCCGGTCCTCGAGTCGCAGATCGAGCCGACGGCCTCCGAGACGCTCGCGACCGCCCGTCGCGTCCTCGCGGGCGATGCCCGCCCGAGCGACCCGTCCGCGACGCTGGTGCTGCGCGACCTCTGGATGAAGCGAGCCCGGCTCACCGGGGCCGAGCGTCGCCAGGCGGACGCCATGCTGGCCCGCCCCACCGACGGCGTGACCGACCCGCAGGGCTTCGGCTACACCACCGCCGAGGCTCCGCCGCTGTGCAACACCCGCCTGTGCGTGCACTACGTGCCGACCGGCATCGACGCCCCGCCGTCGCCCGACTGGCCCGCCCAGAACCTCGCGGTGATGGACTCGGTGTGGACCACCATCGTCGACCAGATGGGCTACCGCGCGCCGGTGCGCGACGGGTCGCAGGGCGGCAGCCCGCTCTTCGACGTCTACCTCAAGGACCTCGGCGGCGACCTCTACGGCTTCTGCGCCGGTGAGGACAAGGCCAAGAAGCGCACCGCCTCGGGCTACTGCGTGCTCGACAACGACTTCGCTGCCGCCCAGTTCCCCAACGGCACGCCGCTCGACAACCTGGTCGTGACCGCCGGGCACGAGTTCTTCCACGCCGTCCAGTACGCCTACGACTACGCCGAGGACCCGTGGATGATGGAGTCCACGGCCACCTGGATGGAGGAGCGGATCGCGACCGCGGTCAACGACAACCGCCAGTACCTCCCGGTCAGCCAGATCTACGCGCCGAACATCCCGCTCGACGCCTTCAGCCGCACCAACGGCTTCCAGTACGGCAACTGGGTGTTCTGGGAGTACCTCACCGCGCGCTACGGCAACGGCCTGGTGCTCAAGACCTGGAAGCAGGCCGGCAGCCTCAAGAAGGACGGCGGCAAGAACAGCCTCCCGGCCCTGCAGAAGGTGCTCAAGCGCAAGGGCGGCTTCACCAAGAACTACGCCCAGTTCGCCGCCGGCAACCTGACCCCGGCCGTCAACTTCCCCGAGGGTGCCGAGTACCCCGGCCCCAAGGTCCGCGGCGCCAAGCTGCTGAGCAAGCGCAAGCGTGCCAAGCGTTTCGGCACCAAGGTCAACCACCTGGCCTCCGCGTCCTACGTCTACGGACCCGGCAAGGGCCTGGACGGCAAGAAGTGGAAGCTGCGCCTGCAGATCTCCGGTCCCGCCAAGCGCACCTCGCCGGCCGCGGTGGTGGTCGTCCACCAGCTCGACGGCAAGCGCAAGGTCAAGACCGTCAAGCTCAACCGCGGCGGCGACGGGCGCATCAAGGTCCCCTTCGACAACCGCAAGGTCGGCGCCGTCACGGTGACGCTGGTCAACGCCTCGACCCGCTACCAGTGCGGCCGCGGCACGCTGCTCGCCTGCAAGGGCAAGCCGCTCGACGACAAGATGCGGTTCGCCGTCAAGGGGCGCGTCACCAAGTGACGGGCAGCACCATCAGGAGCTGATCCGCAGCAGGGCGTGGAGCGCGGCGACGCACTCCTCGACCAGCTGCGACAACGGGACCGGGCGTTCGCCGGTCGGCACTGCCGACCAGGTGAGCGCCCGGTCCTCTGTGTAGGCCCACCACGCGCGGACGACGTCGCGGCGGGCCTCGGGGACGTCGAGCGCGGTCATGACGCGCTCGGTGCTGCCGTCGCGGACCGAGTCCATGACCTCGCTGACGCGCGGGTCGGCGACGCCGTGACCGTGGACGAGCGCGAGGTAGAAACCACGCCGGCGCTCGATCTGCTCGATCATCAGCCGGGTCACGGTCTCCACCTGCTCCTCCCCCGGCGCGCCCTCGTCGGGCGCGGTGGTGCGCAGCATCCGGCGCCCGGCGGCGGCGATGCAGGCGAGGTAGAAGTCGGTCTTCGTCGGGAAGTAGTGGAACACCAGGCCGCGCGAGATGCCGGCCTCCGTGGCGACGTCGTCCATCGACAGGTCCTGGATCGGGGTCTCGACGATCTTGGCGAGACCGATCGCCACGAGCTGGCGCCGGCGCTCGTCCGCGCTCATCCGGCGGCGTACGACCGGGGCTGCTGCGGGCACGGTCGGATCGGCGTCGGACATGCTGTTGAGCATTGCTCAACAGTGTGCGAAGGTCAACGTCATGGACTTCTCCCTCTCCCCGCGCGCCGCCGACCTCCGCGACCGCGTGCGCGCGTTCGTCGCCGACGAGATCGAGCCGATCGAGGCCGAGGCGCACCGGCGCATCACCCGGCTGCGCGAGTCCGGCGGCGACAGCTGGACCCCTGACCCGGTCATCGGCGAGCTGCAGGCCAAGGCACGCGCCCAGGGCCTGTGGAACCTCTTCCTCCCGGCTGCCCACGCCGGCCGCTACGCCGCCGACTTCGGCACCGACGGCGGCGAGGGCCTCACCAACGTCGACTACGCCCCCGTCGCCGAGGCGATGGGGCGCTCGTTCCTCGCCCCCCTCGTCTTCAACTCCAACGCGCCCGACACGGGCAACATGGAGGTGCTGCTCAAGTACGGCACCGACGAGCAGCGCGAGCAGTGGCTCGAGCCGCTGCTGCGCGGGGAGATCCGCAGCGCCTTCTGCATGACCGAGCCCGCCGTCGCGTCGTCCGACGCGACCAACATGGCGGCCACCGCGGAGGTCGACGGCGACGAGATCGTCATCAACGGCCGCAAGTGGTGGTCCACCGGCGTCGGCAACCCCGACTGCAAGGTGCTCGTCTTCATGGGTCTCTCCGACCCCCAGGCCGACCGGCACTCGCGCCACACCATGGTGCTCGTGCCGCGCGACGCGGCGGGCGTGAAGGTCGAGCGGATGCTGACCACGATGGGCTACTACGACGAGCCCCTGGGCCACGGCGAGGTCTCCTTCGACAACGTGCGGGTGCCCGCGTCCAACGTCCTGCTCGGCCCGGGGCGCGCCTTCGAGATCGCCCAGGGGCGACTCGGCCCCGGCCGGGTCCACCACTGCATGCGCGCGATCGGCCTCGCCGAGCGTGCCCTCGAGCTGGCCTGCGCCCGCGCGGTCTCGCGCACCGCCTTCGGCAAGCCGATCGCCAACCTCGGCGGCAACCGCGAGCGCATCGCCGATGCCCGCATCGCGATCAACCGCTCCCGCCTGCTCGTCATGCACGCCGCGTGGCTGCTCGACCAGGGCATGAGCCGCGAGGCCTACTCCGCGGTGAGCGAGATCAAGGTGGAGGTGCCCAACATGGCCCTCGACGTCATCGACATGGCGATCCAGCTGCACGGCGGCGGTGGTCTGAGCGACGACTTCCCGTTGGCGTCCGCCTGGGTCGGCGCCCGGTCGCTGCGGCTGGCCGACGGCCCCGACGAGGTGCACCGCAACGTCATCGCCAAGATCGAGCTCGGGAAGCACACCGCATGAGCCCCCACGCCGGGTCTTGGTCACCGGCGCCGCGTCCGGCCTGGGGGCCGCCCTGGTCGCAGCCTTCCGGGCACGTGGCGACGAGGTGCTCGCCACCGACCGCGTCGACGCGTCGTCCGTCGAGGGCGGCATCGACCTCGTCCTCGACATCACCTCCGACGACGACTGGGCCGCGGCGGTCGACGCCGTCCGCGAGCGGTGGGGCGGTCTCGACGTGCTCGTCAACAACGCCGGCGTGGCCGGCGGCGGACGCGTGGACCGCTGCACGCTCGAGGAGTGGCAGTGGATCACCGACATCAACCTGTTCGGGCTGGTCCGCGGCACGAAGGCGTTCGTCCCGATGCTCAAGGAGCAGCGCGCCGGTCACCTGGTCAACGTCGCCTCGCTCGCCGGGCTCGTGCACCCGGGCGGGATGGGCTCCTACAACGCGGTGAAGGCTGCGGTGGTGGCGTTCACCGAGACCTGCGGCCACGAGCTGGCGTCGTACGGCATCCGGGCGAGCGTGGTCTGCCCCTCCTACTTCCGCACCAACCTGATGGACTCCATGCAGGGCAGCGACGAGGCGGTGGGCCGGGTGGTCGGCGCGCTCGTCGAGCGCTCGCAGGTCACGGCCGACGACATCGCCGCCGCCGTCCTGGCGGGCATGGACGCGGGCGAGGACGTGATCGTCCCCGACGAGGCGGCCCGGCAGGCCTACTTCCTCAAGTGGGCCGACCGACCGGCGTACGACGCCGTGATGCGCGACCAGGCCCGCCAAGCTCGGACGGCCGTCGTGACCGCCGTCCCGGGCGCGCGCGAGGTGCGCGAGGAGGACGCGTTCGACGTCGCGCGGGTCGCGGCGTGGCTGCGCGTCCATGCCGATACCCCCGACGGGCTCGACGGCGACCCCGAGGTCCGGCAGTTCACCGGCGGCGCGTCGAACCTCACCTACCTGCTGCGCTATCCCTCCGGCCGCGACCTCATCGTGCGACGCGCGCCGGCCGGCACGAAGGCGCGAGGTGCGCACGACATGCACCGCGAGTACGTCATCCAGTCGGCGCTCGCGCCGGTCTTCGACCACGTCGCGTCGATGGTCGCCTTCTGCGACGACGCCGACGTCATCGGCGACGACTTCTACGCCATGGACCGCATCCCCGGCGTGATCCCCCGCAGCGAGTGGCCCGCCGACGTCCCGCTCTCGGCCGAGCAGGCGCGCGCGCTGTGCCTGCACGCCGTCGACGTGCTCGCCGAGCTGCACGGCATCGACCCGGCGGCCGCCGGGCTCACCGAGCTCGGCAAGGGGGACGGCTACGTCCGGCGCCAGGTCGACGGCTGGTCGACCCGCTACCGCAACGCCCGCACCGACGACGTACCCGACCTCGAGACGGTGATGGCGTGGCTCGACGCGCACCAGCCCGACGACGTGGCCACCTGCGTGATCCACAACGACTTCAAGCTCGACAACCTCGTCCTCGCCGAGGACGACGTGACCCGGGTCGTCGGGGTGCTCGACTGGGAGATGGCAACCCTCGGCGACCCGCTGATGGACCTCGCCGGCTCGATGGCCTACTGGGTGCAGGCCGACGACACCGAGGAGTTCCAGATGATGCGGCGGGTGCCGACGCACCTGCCCGGCATGCTGACCCGCGACGAGCTCGTGGCGGCGTACGCCGAGCGCACCGGCCGGTCGGTCACCCCCGGGCAGTGGCGGTTCTACGAGGTCTTCGGGCTGTTCCGGATGGCCGTCATCGCCCAGCAGATCTACTACCGGTACTTCCACGGGCAGACGACCAACGAGATGTACGCCCTCTTCGGGCCGGCCGTGCAGATCATCGGCCGCCGCCTCGACGGGCTCATCGCCCCTGACGACCAGTGAGCCGCATCCTCCTGGTGCGGCACGGACAGGCCTCGTTCGGTGCCGCCGACTACGACGACCTCTCCCCCACCGGCCACGAGCAGTCGCGGGTGCTCGGCGCAGCGCTCGCGGCCCGCGGGGTCGTGCCCGACCTGCTGGTCGCCGGCGAGATGCGACGGCACGGCCAGACCGCGGCCGGCGTCCTCGACGGCGCCGGCTGGTCGACGGACGTCGAGGTCGACGCCGGCTGGAACGAGTTCGACCACCTGCAGGTGCTCGCCGTCCACGACCAGCCCACGACGACGGAGGGCGAGTCGGAGAAGGCCGCCTTCCAGCGGTGGTTCGAGGAGGCGACGCGGCGCTGGACGTCGGGCGAGCACGACGAGTCGTACGACGAGTCCTTCGCCACCTTCACCGCACGCGTCGGTGCTGCGCTCTCGCGGCTCGCGGAGACGCTGCCGCGCAGCGGCACGGCAGTCGTGCTCACCAGCGGCGGGCCGGTGGCGTGGGTCGCCGCCTCGCTGCTCGCCGACCCCGACGCGGCCCGCACCGACCTGTGGCTCCGGCTCAACCCGGTGTCGATCAACACCGGCACCTCGACGATCGTGCGCGGCTCCCGCGGCACCACCCTGGTCACCTTCAACGCGGCCGACCACCTCTCCCCCGACCTGATCACCTACCGCTAGGACCCCCATGTCGACGACCCTCATCACCGGCGCCAGCAGCGGGCTCGGAGCCGAGATGGCCCGCCAGCTCGCCGCGCGGGGCCACGACCTCGCCCTCTGCGCGCGTCGTACCGACCGCCTCACCGAGCTCGCCACCGAGATCACGACCGCCCACCCGGATCGCCGCGTCGTGGTCAAGGCGCTCGACGTCACCGACCACGACGCCGTGTTCCGGGTGTTCGAGGAGTTCCGCGACGAGCTCGGCGGGCTCGACCGTGTCGTCGTCAATGCCGGTCTCGGCAAGGGTCAGCCGCTCGGCACCGGGCGCTTCGACGCCAACAAGGAGACCGCCGAGACGAACTTCATCGGCGCGCTCGCCCAGACCGAGGCGGCCGCCGCGATCTTCCGCGCCCAGGGCTCGGGGCACCTCGTGATGGTCTCGTCGTTCTCGGCGCTGCGCGGGATGCCGAGGAACATCACCACGTACGCCGCCACCAAGGCCGCGGTCGCCCACCTCGCCGAGGGCTTCCGCGCCGACGTGCACGGCACGCCGATCAAGGTGACCGTGCTCTACCCCGGCTACATCGTCTCGGAGATGTCCGGGACGTCGGCGAAGACGCCCCTCATGGCGTCGACCGAGAAGGGCGTCAGCGCGATGGTCGAGGCCATCGAGAAGGAGAAGAAGTCGGCCGTGGTCCCCGCCTGGCCGTGGGTGCCCCTCGGTTTCGTGGTCAAGCGGGTGCCGGTCGGGCTGCTGCGCCGGATGGCCTAGCCGCCGTGCGTAGGGTGCAGAGCATGGCCGACAACGTGTTGTGGATCATCACGGACGACCAGATGCGCTCGACGCTGAGGTCGATGGACCGGACGTGGCGCCGGCTCGTCCGCAAGGGCGTGCACTTCCGTCGGGGCTACAGCGCGATGCCCCTGTGCGGCCCGGCGCGCGCCTCCATCCTCACCAGTCGCTACCCCCACAACCACGGGTGCAGCAGCAACATGACCCACCCGCCGTTCGTGGCCCAGGGGCACGACCGGGACACCGTGGCGACACGGATCCGGGCGGCCGGCTACGACACCGGCTACTTCGGCAAGTACATGAACGGGCTCGCCCAGCAACCGTCGTACGTCGCCCCCGGCTGGGACCGGTGGGTCGCGCTGCTCGACGGCATGATCGACGATCCGCGGGTCAGTGTCGACGGCACCATCCGGCAGGTCCCCTCGCAGCGCGCGTTCGACCGGTTCGCGGCGAAGCGGTTGCGCCGCTTCATCCGCCGCCACCAGGACACCGGCCCGTGGTTCGCGGTGTTCGCACCGACGGCGCCGCACGGCCCGTACACACCGAGCCCGGAGCACGCCGACGACTTCGACGGGGTGTCCTGGGACCCGCCGGCGTCCAACGAGGCCGACATGAGCGACAAGCCGACGTGGTTGCAGGACCTTCCCCCGCAGGACCGTGAACGCATGCGGAGGATCTACGAGGGCAAGCTGGAGGAGCTGCAGGACGTCGACGACCAGGTCGCGAGCGTGCTGGACGTCCTGCGGGGCACCGGCCAGCTCAGGCGGACCTGGATCTTCTTCGTCTCGGACAACGGCTACCTGCTCGGCGAGCACCGGCTGCTCCACAAGTCGCAGCCCTACGAGGAGGCAGCGGGCATCCCGTTCACCGTGCGCGGCCCCGGCGCGGAGGCACGCACCGTGGACGCGCTGGTCTCGCAGGTCGACCTGATGCCCACCACCCTGGACATCGCCGGCCTCGACCCCGACGCCGGCCGCGACCTCGACGGCCGCTCCATGCTCGAGCCGCTCAGGTCCGGCGACTGGTCCGGCTGGCGCCGACGGCTGCTGGTCGAGAACACGAACCTGGACTGGTCGATGCTCCGCGAGGGCTCGACCGCCTACATCGAGCACCACGACTCCGCGGAGTGGGAGCTCTACGACCTCGAGCGCGACCCACACCAGCTCACGAGCCTGCGCGACGCGGACGTCTCCGAGCTGGCGCGGACGACGGGACAGCTCTTCGGCTCGCAGGGCCGAGCCCTGCGAGCGCTCGAGCAGTAGCCGGCTGCCGTCGCGTGCGGCATCATCGACCTGTGGTCGTACTGGTGCCGCGACAGATCCGGATGGCCGGGATGACCGGCAACGTGCCCTACTACGGCGGGCGCTTCACCCCGGCGCAGGCGTACGCCGCGGCGCACCCGCCTCGTCCCCAGGTGCCGCCTCCGGCCGCGCAACGGGCGGCCGCGCGGCCGCCGACCCGGCCCTCACAGGACCCGGTCGAGGCCCTGCAGCACCTGCTCGACACCGGGGTGCTGACTCAGGAGGAGTTCGAGGCGCTGCGGGAGCGGGTCGAGCGGTGACCGGCCCGGTCCAGGTCCTGGTGATCGGGTTCGAGGCGCCGTCCTTCTCCGGCGAGGTGCTGGCCGAGCTCGCCGGGCTCCGCGAGCGCGGCGTCGTGCAGCTGGTGGACGTCCTGCTGGTGGAGCGTGGCCACGACGGGACCTTCGAGATCCTCGAGCCGCCGCCCGGCAGCGATCCCGACCTGGGGCGGATCGCCGCAGAGGTCCTCGGCGGAGGTGGGGAGTCCGATGGCGACGTCTCGCTCGACGAGGCCTGGTCGCTGGCGGACGCGGTCCCACCGGGCGGGGTCGCCGCCGTGGCGCTGCTCGAGCACCTGTGGGCCGAGCCTCTCGTCGAGGCGATCGGACGCGCCGGTGGCCGTCTGCTCGGTGACCTGTGGCTCCCGGCAGGCGAGGTGCCCGGCGCGACGACCGGCTGACAGGATGCCGGGATGCGCGCCATGGTCGTCGACGCGGTCCGGGGACGTCCCGAGGTCCGGGAGGTAGCCGATCCGACGTGTCCGGACGGCGGTGTGGTGGTCCGGGTGATGGCCACCGGGATGTGCCGGAGCGACTGGCACGCGTGGGCGGGACATGACGACATCGCGGTCCCGCACGTGCCGGGGCACGAGCTGGCCGGGACGGTCGTCGAGACCGGAGCCGGTGTCGGCCGGTGGGCGGTCGGCGACCGGGTGACGGTCCCGTTCGTCTGTGGGTGCGGTCGCTGCGAGTGGTGCCTGTCCGGGAACGCCCAGGTGTGCCCCGACCAGCAGCAGCCGGGCTTCACCCACTGGGGGTCCTTCGCCGAGCGCGTCGTCCTGCACGCCGCGGACGCCAACCTGATCGGCCTTCCCGAGTCGATCGCCTTCGCGACCGCCGCCAGCCTCGGCTGCCGGTTCGCCACGGCGTACCGCGCCCTCGTCGGACGCGCGCGTGTCACCGACGGTGAGTGGGTGACCGTCGTCGGCGCCGGCGGCGCGGGACTCAGCACGGTGATGATCGCGCGCGCCCTCGGATGTCGGGTGGTCGCCGTGGACCGCAACCCCGAGGCGCTCGCCCTGGCCGCCGACCTCGGCGCGGACCACGTGCTGCTCGCCGACGGCTCGGACGTCCCGACCGCCGTCGCCGACCTCACGGGAGGCGGCAGCCACGTCGCGGTGGACGCCGTGGGCAGCGAGTCGACCTGCGCCGACGCGATCCTCAGCCTCCGCCGACGCGGTCGCCACGTGCAGGTGGGACTGCTCCCGCCGGTCGACGGTCACCCGCGGGTGCCGATGGATCGGGTGATCGCATGGGAGCTCGACCTGCTCGGCAGCCACGGGATGGCCGCAGTCGACTACCCGGACATGCTCGACCTCGTCGAACGCGGCGTGCTCCGGCCCGAGCAGCTGGTCCAGCGCACCATCGGCCTCGAGGAGGCTGCGATGCTCCTGCCCACCTTTGACCAGACGACCTCGGCCGGCATCACGATGATCGACCCCGCTCGCTGAGCAGCGCGTCTCCCCGACCCGTACACGGGGCTGCCCCCGAGCACAGGTGTCCGACTTCTCGCCCTCACGCCGGCCCCCAATCCGGTCGGGATCACCGCATCTCGGCAGGTCAGTGCGCCATTGCGGCAGATCCGGACGTTGTGACGGCCGCACCCGACCCCGCAGCCGACGAGGCACTCAGCGAAGCATCACCCACACCGGCGGTCCGTTACCGACAAGCTCACCGGCGAGCCCGAACCCCAAGCGCTCGTACAGCCGCACGTTGGTCAACTCCGAGGTCTCCAGCAGCACTCTCTCCCCGACGAGGTCATCTAGTCCCGCCCGCAGGACCGCGCTTCCTGCGCCCTTGCCTCGGTGCTCCCGCAGAACCCCCACCGTCGCGAGAACCCAATCGTGGGCAGGGCGAACGCTTGCAGCCGCGGACTCGTGAGCTGACAGACGGTCGACACGGTTGCCATGTGCTGCGACGATCTGCTCGACAAGTTCGGGAGCCGGGTCCGGTATCTGAGCCGGTATGAACACCGCCAAGGCAGCAAGATCTGCCGTGACCCAGATGCGTCCACCGTGAGCCATGGCGTGTGTGAGGTACACGCCCTGCAGGTCTCCAACCGCCGTTCGTAGTCCTCCACCGGGATTGTCCAGCGAGTCCACGAGTAGTCGTCGAACGCGTCCCGCAAGACGCCGGCGAGTTCAGAGACCTCTGCGACTGTCGCCCGTCGCACGGCGTGTTGCCTGACCCCGTCGTCCCTCTGGCTGATCACGTTGAGACCGTATCGATGCTCTCAACCATGGTCGATTCACACCGTGCGGCGCGGGACCAGTAGGAGTAACGGTTCATCGGGTGTCAGCCCTCATGTGAGTCCGTTCGAATGCCCCGTGTCCGACCACTCCATCTGGGCGGACCCGCGTCGTCGGTGGACCTGCGCTGTCGCGGGAACTCGGCACGAAGGCCCCGCGTGAGCTGCCACAGACCCATGACCAGGAACGCCATCGCCACGAGAGTCGCTGCGGGGTCGACGTCCCACGGGACGCTCCCGAGTAGGTAGGCCAGGAGGAGCAGCACCAGGCCGGTCAGGATCGCGTACCACCCATCGCTTGTCACCCCGATCGTCATGAGACGCGACGCGGCGGCACGCAGGGACTTCACGCGAGCAGGCTATCGGCGACCGTACGACTCGCGAGGGAGTCTGGGAACGAACCCATCTCGGCAGACCCGCGCACTGTTCGCGGCAGATGAGTGCGTTCGGAATCGATTGGACGCGACTCGCTGCGACGAGCATCGATGGCCGCATGGATGAAGTTGGAGAGCGGCCGGCTGGTACAGATGGCCTCGGGCACGCTCCATCTCTTCCCGACAGTTCACCGAACCTCACCTGCTCGGCACGGAGGGACAGACGAAGGACAGGAGCTCGTCGAGCCGTTCGACGTGCGGAAGATGCCCCGCATCCTCGACGACGCCGGTGCGAGCGTGCGGCAGCACTCGGCGCCACTCCTCGAGGTACGACACCGGGAAGATCTCGTCCTCCGCACCCCAGACCACGGTGACCGGCAGCGAGAGCGCTGGGAGCCGCCCAGCGAGGGTGGGATCGCTCATGGTGGGGGCGACCCGGCGGGCCGCCGCGAGGTTGCTTCGCAGCACGCCGCGCGTAGCGTCATCGAGGTTCTCCGCCCCAGCTTTGAGGTCCGGTGCGTGGAAGGACATCCGCACCATGGTGGCGGGGTCGAGGGCGTAGAGGTCGGGCGCGGGCTCCGCGCCGGACAGACCGGCGGGGTCGATGAGGACCAGCGACGCGACACATGTCGGCGCGAGCAGCGCCAGCTCGGCTGCGACCCAGCCTCCGAACGATGAGCCGACGATGACGACGCCGTCACTCTCCTCACCTTCGCGCTCGAGCGCCTCGAGCAGGTCCACGTGGTAGGCCGCGACATCTCCTACCGAGGCACACCCCGCACCGTCAGTGCCGAGGAATCCGGGGTGGTCCGGGCGCACGATCGTGTAGTGGTCGGCCAGCCGGCGCAGCAGCGGGTTGATCGACCCGATGTCGCCCACGCCGTGCAGGTAGAGCAGGAACGGACCCCGACCGCCGACCCGCGCCCAGCGGTGACCCCGGTCCGTCTCCACGCGCCGAAGGCGGAAGCCTGCTGCTGGTGCGCTCACCGCGGTGCTTCCGGGAGCGGCTCTCGCTTGTAGGCGTCGAGGTCCACCTCGAGGGTGGAGGTCCAGTAGTCCAGGATCGGGAACGGCCAGACCTGGGACACCCGGCCGCGGGAGTTCTTGTACCAGCTGCTCACCTCGGCAGCACCCCACGCCATGAGCCGGTTGGCCTCGTCGACCCGCTCGTTGTAGGCCTCGTAGACGTCCTCGCGCACCTCCAGCGCGGCCTCGCCGCGCTCGAGGAGGCCGTGAAGCGCACGGAGGATGTACTCGGCCGAGAGCTCGGAGAACAGCACCGTCGAGCCGTTGACCACGAGATTGGTGTTCGGGCCGTAGATGCAGAAGAGGTTCGGGAAGTGCGGCACGGTGATGCCGAGGTAGGCCCTCGCGTCGCCGTCCCAGTAGCGGTGCAGGTCGACACCGTCGACTCCGGACACCTGCAGCGACTCCAGGAAGTTGGAGGCGTTGAAGCCCGTCGCCCAGACGATGACGTCCACCTCGTGCTCGACTCCGTCCGTGGTGCGGATCCCGGCCGGGGTGATCTCCGAGATCCCGGCGGTCACCAGGTGCACGTTGCCCTGCCCGAGCGCCGCCGCCCAGACGCCGTTGTCGCGCAGCATCCGCTTCGCGCCCGGTGGGTAGGTCGGCGTGGTCTTCGCAGCGAGGTCCGGACGGTTCGCGAACCGCTCGCGGTGGAAGCCGAGGAGCGCCTCGCGCAGCTCGGCGTTGGCCGCCGACACCGTCTCCGGTCCCCCGGTCCACGCCGGGTCGGCCTCGGCGAAGCGCCGCCGGCCCTCGACGGAGGTCCAGAACTGGTAGAAACGGAACCACGCGGCGTACGACGGCACCGAGCGGAAGAGGTCGAGCTGGGCCTCCTCGATCCGGTCCATGTAACGCGGGGTCGGGAGCGTCCACGGGGCGTTGCGCTGGAAGACGCTCAGCTCGCCCACCTCTCCGGCGATGGCCGGGACGACCTGGAAGGCGCTGGCGCCGGTGCCGACGACTGCCACGCGCTTGCCCGTCAGGTCGACGTCGTGGCGCCACTGGGCGGTGTGGAACGCCTCGCCGCCGAAGGTGTCGAGGCCGGGGAAGGCCGGGACCTGGGGGACGTTGAGCTGGCCGACCGCGCTGATCACGGCGTGGAAGGTCTCTCTGCGCTCGCCCTCCGGGCCCGTGGAGCAGACCAGCCAGGTCGACGTCGAGGCATCCCAGGCGAGGGAGGTGACGCGGGTCGAGTAGCGCACCAGCTCCTCGATCCCCTCGTCGACCGCGAAGTCGGCGAGGTAGTCGCGGATGGAATCGGCGGTGGAGAAGAAGGAGGGCCAGTCCGGCTTCTGCGCGAAGGAGTATGCGTAGGCGTAGTTGTGGGTGTCGAGCCGGCACCCGGGGTAGGTGTTCTCGAACCAGGTGCCGCCCGCGGCCGGGTTCTTGTCGAACACCACCACGTCGAGGCCGGCCTGCTGGGCACGGTGCGCGGCGACCAGACCGGAGAGGCCGGCGCCGATCACCGCGACCCGGAGCTCGCGCCCGGGAGCCACCTCGTCGAGCACCCAGCCGGGCGCACCGCTGTCCCGGGGCACGTCGAGCTCGTGGGCGAGGAGCGGGAGGTACTCCTCGCTCGCGCCCGGCGCGGAGAACGCCAGCAGGGTCCGCAGACGCGCGGTGTCCGGCTCGGGAGCCGTGGCGAAGCCGGAGTCGCGGAAGACCTGCAGGCCACGCAGGCACAGCTCGCGGGCCAGCTGCTTCTGTCCCGCGTCGTAGCCTCCCTGGTCGATGCCGCCGACCGCCGGCACCTCGGCGCGCGGACGCAGCCGGGGGTCGAGGTACACGTCGTCCCCGGTGACCTGGGCGAGCGCCACGAGGAGGGCGGGGAGGTCGGCGACCGCCACGGCCCGGGCGAGCGCGTCGTCGCCCCAGGTCTCGAGAGCTTCGGGGGTGGTCGAGGGGGTGCTCGAGGGGGTGCTCGAGGGGGTGGTCGTGGAGGTGATGGCCATGAGGGGGCTCCTTCAGGCGCTCGCGGGCGATGGGCTGGTGGCTTCGGCGTGTGTCGCGGACAGGTGCGGGACGAGGCCCTCGAGCTCGCGCAGGGCGGCGGCCTCCTGGCCGTACTCGGTCACTGCGGCGACGTACCTGTCAGGGCGTACGACGATGCCGACGGGCCGCGTCAGGCCGAGCCACGGGGCGTCGACGGTGACCGATGAGGCGGTGGTCCCGTCGAGCGGGGCCACGTCGATGGTGCTGCCGAAGACGCGCAGCACGCACCACCCGCTGCCGAGGTGGGCGTCGAGGCCGGTGGTCCGGCCGTGCGCGGTGACCGACGGCTGGGGCAGGGCACGCCCGACCAGGCCGGCGCCCGGGGCGTTCCTCGCTGGGGGCACGACCACGCCGGTCGCGAAGTGGGGTTGCTTGAGGAAGTGCATCCCCGCCACCCACGCCTTGGCCGCGGGGACGACGCCCAACGAGGTGATCGCGGCGTCGCGCAGGCGGGTCAGTCGCGCGTCGGTGTTCATCACGACCCCACCGATGCGGGCCGAGAGCCGGACCATGTCGGCGGCATGCGGCTTCCGCTCGGCCTCGTAGGTGGCGACCAGCTCCGGTGTCGCGTCGCCGCGGACGACGGCAGCGACCTTCCACGCCAGGTTCGCGGCGTCGCGGATCCCGGCGTTGAGCCCCTGCCCGGCGAACGGCGGCATCAGGTGCGCCGCATCTCCCGCCAGCAGCACCCGGCCCTGGTGCCAGGAGTGCGCGACCCGCTGGTGCGCGACGTAGACGCGGGCGCGGCGGACGTCCGAGGGCGCGATGCGACGGTGCAGATAGGGCTCGACCAGGTCGGCCACCGCGTCGGTACTGGTCATCTCGTCCGCGACCTCGCCGGGCAGCAGCATGAACTCGAAGCGACAGCGGCCCTTGACGCCCGGCACGACGACCGCCGGGCGGGTGCCGTTGCAGTGGAACTCCGCGAAGCGGTCGTGGGCCCCGGTGTTGACCAGGTCGATCACGATCCACTGCTCGGTCTGGGTCGAGCCCTCCAGCGGAATCCCGAGCTGGCTGCGGACGGGGCTGCGACCGCCGTCGCAGGCCACGACCCAGCCTGCGCGCAGGGTGTGCCGACCGGCGTCGTCGACCACGGTCAGCTCGACGTGGTCCCCGCGGTCCTGGACGCCGAACGCCTCGGTCTCGAACCGGACCTCGACGCCCGGCCGGCGGCGGACCCCGTCGAGCAGCACGGCCTCGAGGACCGGCTGGTCGAACTGCGACTTGCCCGGCTGGCCCAGCCGCGGGTTGCCGGGCCGCACCTCGGCGAGAAGCTGGCCGCGGCGGCCGAAGTAGCGAGCGCCGGTGTCGAGCAGCATCTCGGGTCGCAGGTCGTCGAGGACGCCGAGCTGGGCCATCACCCGCAGCGTCTCGTCGGTGGCGCTGATGGCGCGCGGCTCGTCGCTGGTCCCGCTCGCCTTCTCGACCAGCGTCACCCGGACGCCCTGGTCGGCCAGCAGGGCGGCTGCCGTCAGGCCGGTCGGGCCGGCGCCGATGACGACGACGTCGGTGGTGGGCTCCACCGCGTCCTCAGCTCTCCCGCACCACGACGTTGCGCAGCACGCCGAGCCCGGTGATCTCGACCTCGACCACGTCGCCCTCCGACAGCAGCCCGGGCGGGTCCATGAAGAGGCCGACCCCGCCCGGCGTACCCGTCACGATGACGTCACCGGGAGCCAGCCGGGTGAAGCCGGTGACGTGCTCGATGAGGCGGGGGATGGAGAAGTCGAGGTCGGCGAGCGAGGCCTTCTGGCGTACGTCGCCGTTGACGCGCGTCTCCAGCGCGAGGGCGTCGACGTCGTCGATGTCGGCAGCCGGGACGAGGTAGGGCCCGAAGGCGCCCGTGCCCGGGAAGTTCTTGCCCGGGATCCACTGGCTGGTGGCGCGCTGCCAGTCGCGGGCGGTGAAGTCGTTGTACGCCGCGTAGCCGGCCACGTGCTCCCACGCGTCGTCGGCACTGACGTGGAAGGCCTCCGTGCCGATCACCACGGCGAGCTCGCCCTCGTAGTCGAACTGGGTGGTCGACGCGGGCATGACCGCCGACTGGCCGGCGCCCACCTGGGTGTCGGCGAACCGGGTGAAGACGGTGGGGGCGGCGGCGCCGCCACCCTTGCCGGTCTCCTGCTGGTGGGTGCGGTAGTTGACCCCGATGCAGAGGATCTTGGCGGGGTCCGGGATCACCGGGAGGAGCTCGACCTCGCCCACCGGACGTGCGGGGGCACCCCGGTGCTGCTCGTCGACCGAGCCGAAGAGGCCGTCGGCGATCGCCGTCCTGAGGTCGGGCGCCAGGCCGAGGCCGCTGGGGCCCAGGTCGAAGACGGTCTCGTCGACGACGACGCCCCACGTGGGGGTGCGGTCGGCGGAGAGGAAGCTGGCGTACTTCATGAGGGTCCTTGGGGTCGAGGATCGGAGGTCGGGCGGGGGTCAGGAGCGGGTCAGGGGACGGAGACCGGGTCGGGCCGGAACGAGGCGGCGGCAAGGACGGCAGCGGCGGTCTCGGGTGCCTCGATGGCAAGGCACTCGGCCGCGATGACGCGGTCCGGGCGCAGGAACAGGGTGGAGACCGGCTTGTCGTCGAACCACCGCTTGATCCGGCCGTCCACGTCGCCGAGCACGGTGGTGTCCGCGCCGGCGTTGGCCGCGGCCCAGGCACGCTGGACCTCGGGCACGACCTGGACGAAGACGGCACCGAGCCGCTGGAGGTCGGCCACGGCCTCCTTGTCGAGCAGCCGGGTGGGGTCGTTGTTCCAGGCAAGGACGGCCCAGTGCAGGCCGATGGCGTCGTCGAGGCGGGCGCGCGTGCCGTCGGCCAAGGTCACGAAGGGCTGGACGAACAACCGGCCCACGCTGCGGTTGTCCCGGTGGGCGGCGATGACCGAGGTGACCTCGGGGTCGTCGCGGTGCACCACCACGCCGCGCGTGTAGGACGGCATGGGCTTGAACCGCATGGAGCCGACGTAGTCCTTGAGCGCGGGGACCTTGTCGACCACGACGCCCGCGGCGAGGCGGACCAGGTCCTTGCCCTTGCCGCTGCCCGCGAAGGCGGTGCCCATGTTGACCGACAGGTCGACCATGCCCTTGACGTGGTCGCGGCGCTCGTCCTGGTAGGTGTCGAGGAGGGTGTCGGTCGAGGTGCCGTGGACGACCGAGGCGAGCTTCCAGCCGAGATTCACCGCGTCGCGGATGCAGGAGTTCCACCCCTGGCCGGCGTTGACCGGCATCACGTGCGCAGCGTCGCCCGCAATGAGGACGCGGCCCTTGCGCCACTCGGAGGCGACGCGGGCGTTGTGGGTGTAGACGCGTCTGCGGATGATGGAGAGGCGGTCGGGGTGGGGGACGTGGCCACGCAGCAGGTCCTGGACGAAGGCCTCCGACTCGGCCAGCTCGACCGACTCGTGGTCGTCGAGCATGAACTCCCAGCGCCGGATCGCGTGCGGCAGGCCGAACGTGGCCCACGCCCGGACCGGGTCGGCACCGAAGATGGCGTTCGGGGTGCCCAACGGGTCGTCCTCGACGTCGACGACCAGGACGCGCTTCTTCAGCGTGATTCCCGCGAACTCGGCGCCGATCCACTCGCGGGTGAGGGAGCGGCCGCCCTCCGTGCCGACGAGGTAGTCGGCGGTGACGGTGGTCGTCTCGCCGCTGTCCACGTCGCGGAGGGTGGCAACGACGTGGTCGCCGCGGTCGTCGATCCCGACGAGCTCCGTCCCCAGTCGTGCCTCGGTGCGCGGGAACCGGTCGAGCCCGGCGAGCAGGACACGGTCGACCAGCGGCTGGATGAACCCGTTGCGCCGGGACCAGCCGAACTCGTCGGTCTGCGGGTTCATCTCCGCGATGACGGCGCCGCGCCCGTTCACCGCCCGCACCATGTGGTGCGGGACGGTGTGGGGCAGCACCTCGTCGATCAGCTCGATCGACTGCATGGAGCGCAGCGCCTCGTCATCGATGCCGATGGCACGGGGGTAGTCGATGAGGTCGTGGAGGCGCTCCACGACGAGCGTCGAGACGTCGTAGCGACCGAGCATGTTGCTGAGGGTCAGTCCGGTCGGACCGGCACCCACCACGAGGACCTGGACGTCAGACATTGTGCTCACCCCTGTAGGTGTCGATGAGGGAACGGGTCGCCTGGGAGACCAGGCCGAGGTCGGTGCCGAGGCCCACCAGGTCGACCTGTCCGGTCGCGGCGAGGTCGGCGGCGTACGCGGCCGAGACGCAGAAGACCGCGCGGGTCAACCCGAGACGACCCGCGGTGGCCAGGACGAGGTCGATGGCCGCGCGGACGGCGCCGTCCTCCCAGTCCAGCCGCGGCGACTCGCCCATGGTCAGGGCGAGGTCGGCCGGTCCGACGTAGACGCCGTCGAGGCCGGGCACGGCGAGGATGTCCTCACACCGCTCCACACCGAGCGCCGACTCGATCTGCACGAAGGCACGGATGCGCGAGTTGGCGACGTCGGTGGGCGCGGAGCCGTACTCGCCGGAGCCGGCGTAGAGACCCGGCCGCACGGGGCCGAGGCTGCGGCCACCGAGCGGGGCGTACTTCGTCGCGGCCACCAGGGCGCGGGCCTCCCCGACGGTCTCGATGCAGGGGGCGATGACGCCTCCCGCGCCGGCGTCGAGGACGGTGCCGATCACGCCCGGCTCGATGCTCGGCACCCGCACCAGGGTGCGGTCCAGCGGGTCGGGCACGCTGCGCAGCAGGACCTGGGTGGTGCCCAGGTCCAGCTCGCCGTGCTGGAGGTCGAGGACCAGGCCGTCGTAGCCGGCCCACAGGGCCGCCTCGGCGACGTGCTGGGACCGGGTGCCGACGTGGAGGTAGGCGGGGACGGTCATCGCGCTCCCCCGATGTCGGGCCGGGGGGCGTCGGCGTTCACGAAGACGGGGACGACCCGGCGCGAGGCGAAGAGGAGCGTGCCATCGACGCGAGTGAACGTGTCGTGGTACTCCCCCATGCTCGCCGGGACTGCCGGGTTGGCGCCGGAGTCGCGGAAGGCGACGTAGTAAGTGGTCGCGCAGAGCACGCCGTCGTCCTCGAAGACACGCACGTTGCTCAGCACGTGGCGCACCTGGCTGGGGTTGGTGACGCGCTTGGCGCCCCAGGCGGCCAGCGCGCCACGGCCGTCCATGCCGCCCATCGGACCGGTCGAGGTGTAGTCCTCGGCCACCAGCTCGTGCATGGTGTCGGCGGTGTGGTCGTTGCGGTAGCCCAGCTCCAGGACCAGCCGGACGACCTCGAGGTGGTCGTTCGCGGTGATGCTCACGAGGCGACCCCCGGTCGCGCCTCGAGGCGCGCCTCGACCGTTCCCAGCCCGGAGATCTCCGCGGTGTACTGGGGACCTGCGTGGAAGTCCATGATCATGCCGATCGAGCCGGGCAGCAGGATCTCGCCGGCCTGCAGCGGCAGGTCCTGCTCGAGGGCGGTGCGGGCCAGCCAGGCGACCGCGTTGACCGGGTGGCCCATGACGTTGGAGCCGATCCCGTCGGTGATCTCGACGCCGTCGCGCCGGAGGGACAGGCGTACGCCGGCGAGGTCGACGGCGCCGTACTCCTGCTTCTCCCCGATCACGATGCCCGCGCAGTACGCGTTGTCGGCGATGGTGTCGACGATGGTGCCGCGGTAGTCGGGGAGGTGGCCGTCGACCAGCTCGAAGGACGGGGCGATCCACTCGATCGAGTCCTCGATGAAGCCGACGTCCCACGAGGTCAGCTCGCGCCCGAGGGCGATGCAGACCTCGGACTCGATCTTGGGCTGGATGAAGCGATCCGCGTCGAGCACGACGCCGGACGCGAAGACCATGTCGTCGAGGATCGTGCCGTAGTCGGGCTCGTCGACGCCGACCGCTGCCTGCACCTTCGGGTTGGTCAGGCCGACCTTGCGGCCGACCCGGACCCGGCCGGCGGCGAGCTTGCGCTCCACGATGCGCCGCTGGATCTCGTAGGCCGAGGCGACGTCGTCGGGGGCGATGAAGTCGTGGACGTGCGGCATCGTGCTGCCGGTCCGTGTCGCCTCCCACAGCAGGTCGGTGACCCGGTCGAGCACGTCGGCGGAGACGTCGGCGGATGTGGTCATCGGGAGACCTCTTCCAGGAAGGCGAGCACGGCGGCGTTGAACTGGGCGGGCGCCTCCCACTGCGGCCAGTGGGCGGCCCCCTCGACCAGCACGAACCGGCCGTCGGGCAGCTCGGCGGCGAGGGCGCGGCCGACCTCGGGAGAGCCCGAGGGCTCGTGGTCGGTCCACACCAGCAGGGTCGGGCGCGGCTGGGCGGCGTAGTCGGCCTCGGTGACCGCATTGCGCTCGCGCACCTCCGGGGTCCTCAGCGCGGCGATCGCCCGCGCGGACTCCGGGAAGCCCGGCTGGGCGTAGATCGCCTGACGCACCGCCACCAGCTCGTCGCTGATCGCGTCGGGGTCGTGGATGACGACCCCCAGGCGGCGCTTGACGTTGTCCCACGACGGGTCGGCGACGGCGTCGCGCGAGACGCTCTGGGTGCCGGCGAGCTGGTCCGTGGCGATCATCCGCCCACCGGGCGCGGAGAGGATCACCGCCCCGAAGAGGTCGGGATGGTGGGGCACGACCTTGAGCGCGATCCAGCCGCCCAGCGACTCTCCGAGGAGGTGCGGGCGCACCAGGCCGTAGTGGTCCACGAGCGCCAGGAGGTGCGAGGCGTAGTCGTCGATCTCCAGACCGCCGCTCGCCAACGTGGACCAGCCGTGGCCGGGGTAGTCGTAGGCGAGCACCTGGTAGTGGTCCGACAGGGCGCGCACGTTGTGGGTGAAGGCCTCCAGGTGGCCGGTGGTCCCGGCCAGCATCAGGATCGTGCCGCGGTCCGCGTGCTCGGCGCCGACCCGCAGGACCCGGGTCCGGACACCGGCGATCTCGGGGAGCTCCAGCACGTGGGGGCGGTCGGCGACCTGCGACCAGAGGGTCTCGTGGTGGACGTCGTAGGGCCGGTCGAGCGTCACCACGCGGTCCTCGCGGTGACGATGCCGAAGCCGCAGCCCCAGGGCTGGGAGGCCCAGTAGTTCTCCTCGACGGTCTCGTAGGCCCCGGCGGTGGACATCGCCGACCAGGCAGCCAGCCAGGTGCGCATCTCCTGCGCGCCCGACCCGCCCTCGGCGACCATCCAGTCGTTGCGCCAGGCGTCGGCGCGGGTGAGGTCGCCGGACGACAGCACGTCGAGGACCTCCCGGTCCCAGGCGACGTTGACGTCCTTGTACTTGGCCGAGCCGGCGGCCTTCTCCTCGGCGGCCGCGAGGATCATCGACTCGCGGGCGGCACGCTGCTCCGGGGTGATCTCGGCGTGGATCAGTCGCTCGCGCGCCTGCTCCGAGACGCTGTCGAAGTCCGCGATCGGCGGGTCGTGGGAGAGGCCGCCGGACGCAGTGAACAGCACGCGCTTGTCGAGCTTGAGCGCGGCCTTGCCGAGCGCCTCGCCGAAGAGGCGGATGCGTTGCATGGTGCTCAGCGGCTTGCCCACGCAGTTGACGAAGACAGGGACGAACTCGCGGCTGAAGCGCTCGCCGAACAGGAACTCCAACGACTGGAGCATGCCGTGGTCGACGTAGAGGCGCTCGGAGCGGGCGACGTCGACGGTGCCCTGGTCGAGCACGTCGTAGTGCAGACGGCGGGCCAGCTCGGAGTCGACCGGCAGCGGGCCCTCGTAGGTGCCCCAGTCGCCGACGCCGGCCGCTTGGGCGCCGATGCAGAACGGCGGCATCATCTCGTAGAGGACGCCGTTGAAGTGGTCAGGGCCGAACGACACGACGACCTCGGGATCGAAGTCGACGACGAACTTCCGCGCCCGGTCGACCGCCTCGAGGATCTCGTCGTAGATCGTGCCGCCCGGGTCAACCCGACCCAGGACGGGCGCGTGGCTCAGGCCGGCGACTGCGAAGGACCCGTTCGACATGCTCACACCTCACTAGAAGATTGGTTCTAGAGCGACGGTACTAGTGAGCGTCGCCACGTGCAAGACCCCATCGGTGATTCCGCGTACGCTGCGTCGCATGGCTTCCCGCGCACCACGCTCAGGCACCCAGGCCCGGTCCGAGGGCTCCAAGGAACGGATCCTCCAGGCCGCGCTGCGACTGGCCGTCGAGCGCGGCTACGACGGCACGACGATGGCGGACGTGAGCGCCGAGTCCGGCCTGCCGATCGGTTCGGTCTACTGGCACTTCACCAACAAGGAGAAGCTCTTCGTCGCACTCCTCGACCACAGCTACGAGAGGTGGATGGAGATCTACACCGGCCCGGTGAAGCTGCGCGAGAAGGTCAGCCGCGGCATCGTCGGCTCGCTGGGCGGAGACCCCGAGCACTACACGCTCGAGGAGTCCTTCCTCCGCCTGGCCCAGATCATGGCGCTGGACAAGCGCCTCGGCGGACTGGGCGAGGAGAGCGAGGTCAGCCAGGCCTACATGAAGATCCGGGCCAAGATGTTCGAGGTCAACGTCCTGCGCGTGCGCGACTCCGTACGCCCCGAGCTGGCCGAGACGTTCCCCGAGCTCCCCGAGCGCCTGGCCGTGCTGGCCCTCGCCATCGCCGACGGCCTCTACGTCCACGCCAACTCCTCGATCAAGCTCGACTTCGAGGTCTACGCCGAGCTCGCCTCGCAGTCGCTGGAGGCGGTCATCGAGAGGTACGAGGCTCTCGCCCGCGAGCAGGACGCCTCACACGCTGCGGGTTGAGCCGCCGTCGACGCGGATGTTCTGGCCGACGATGGAGGCCGCCGCGTCCGAGACGAGGAACGCGATGACGCCGCCCACCTCGTCGTACGACGCGGGCCTGCCGGCTGGGATGCCACTGACCCACTCGGCGGGCACGGAGGACGGGTCGGCGACGGTGTAGCCGGGCAGCACGTTGTTCAGGCGGACCCCGTCGGCGGCGACCTCGGCCGACCACAGCTTGGTCCACGTGGTCATCGCCGCGCGAGCCACCATCGAGGTCGGGAACCTCGGGGAGGGCTCGCTCGGTGAGGACGAGGAGACGTTGACGATCACGCCGCCGCCCTGGGCCCGCATCGGCCCGAGGGCGGCCTGGCAGGCACGCACCACGTTGTAGAAGTACAGGTCGAAGCCGTGCGCGAGGTCGTCCTCGCCCAGCTCCGCCATGGCGCCCTTGGGCCCGTGGCCCGCGCTGACGACGAGGACGTCGAGCCGACCGTGCGCCTCGACGACCTGCTCCACGGCCGACTCGATCACGCCGGGCTCGGTGTAGTCGCCGACGATCGCCGTGCCTCCGAGCGCCGATGCGACGTCGCGGACGCCCTCGCTGCGGGCGAGCAGGGTGACGTGGTCGCCTCGCGCAGCGAGCGCTCGGGCGGCGGCTGCGCCGATGCCGGAGCCGGCGGCCAGGATCAGTGCGGTGTTCACGGGCTCTTCTCCTTTGGAAGCTCCGGACGGAGCAGGGGCGCCGGCCTGCTGGCCGGCGCCCCGTGGGGTGTGCGGTGGACGTCAGACTGCGACCGCTTCGCGGGCCGGCGGCACGACGACCTCGGAGCGGTCGTTGCGGAAGGTCATGAGGACCAGCGTGGTCACCGTGGAAGCGACGAGCGGAATCCCGAAGAGCCAGAAGATCGTCTGCGGGTCGGTCCCGGCGTCGAAGAACCATCCGCCGAGCGTCGGCGCGATGATGCCGCCGATCCGGCCAACCCCGATGACGACCCCGTAGCCGGTGGAGCGGACCTTCTCCGGGTAGAGCCGCGGGGTGATGGCGTAGAACCCGGCGGTGCCGGCAGCCAGGAAGAAGGAGGCCATCCCGAAGATGAGGTACGGGTGGGACTGGATCGTCGCGGCGTGCCCGTACCAGATCAGGCCGATCGATGCGAGCAGCGTGGCGGCAGCGGTCATCACGTAGAGCGTCCTGGGGTTCGACCGCGCAGTGACGATGGCGAACACGGCCACGCCGACCAGCCCACCGACCGAGAACGCGCTCATCAGGCTGGGCGCGGAGGTGGGGTCGCCGCTGACGTCCGCGAGGTACTTCGGCGCCCAGTTGGTGGCGAAGTAGAAGCTCAGCATGAACAGGAAGTACGCCAGCGCGGCCAGCGCGGTGCGGGCCAGGAGCCGGCCCTTGAGGATCTCGCTGATCGGGTACTTGACCTTGGTCAGGTTGTCCGCGACGGGAAGCTCGCTCACAGGCTCGATGCGGAGCTTCTTCAGCGTCTTGTTGAAGCGCTCCAGCGCATTGGCGCGGCGGCTGCCGGCGAGGTAGGCCAGCGACTCGGGCATGAAGATCAGGGTCAGCGGGATGCTCAGGGCGGTCACGACCGCACCGATCTCGAAGCCGATGCGCCAGCCGTGGTCGGCGACGATGGGCCCGACGAGCTCGGCACCGATGAACGTGCCGAGCGGGATGCCGGCGGCGTACAGGGCCATGACGAGGGCGTAGGCCTTGCGGCTGACGAGCTCGGAGAAGATGATCGCGATCGCCGCGATCAGGGTGCCGATGCCAGCACCGGCCACGATCCGCCCCGCGATGAGCACGCTCAGCGTGTCGGCCCCAGCCGACAGGAACATGCCCAGCGTCGCGAGGACCGAGCCGAGGATCGCCGTCGTGCGTCGCCCGATCTTGTCGCCCAGCGGCGCGATCACCGTCGCGCCGATGAACAGGCCCACCAGGGCGCCGGAGCCGACCATGCCGAGCTCGGTCGGGGCGATGTCGAAGCCCTCGGCGATGTAGGGCGAGGAGAACGAGGTGAGGGCGATGTCGTAGCCGTCGAGCACGACCAGCAGGAGGCCGACGGCCACCGTGACGTACTGCGTGGGCGTCATCCGCCGGACCTTCAAGGTCTCGAGCGCGTCCATGGTTGCCATGTGTTCCACCTTCGGGTGCGGGACTAGTGTGACGCATCGCGCGCTAGAGCGTTGCTTCTAGAACCGCGATTCGCTTAGAAGGTAACCGCCGTCACACCGTGCGTCAATGGCCGGAGGCGAGAAACCGCCGCCGGCCGGTCTGGCCGGTCTCGCCGGGGGCTCCGGTGGCACCCGCCGAACCCGTCGCGCCGACCGCGCCGGTCTCGCCCGTCGCCCCTGTCGCGCCAGACACTCCCTGCGGGCCGACCGCGCCGGGGGCACCGGTGGCGCCCATGATGTTGACGCGTAGATCCCAGCCTCGCGGGGTGTTCTTGTACGCGTCGCCGGTGGCGGGGAGACTGCATCGGTGACGGAGGACAGACCTGCGGAGATCGCCGCGAACCGTGAGCTCTGGGCGATCGTGAACGAGCGATACACCGACGCCGCCGCCGAGAGCATGTGGCGCCGCACGGAGATGGCGTGGGGCCTGTTCGCCGTGCCGGAGGAGCAGCTGGGCGTCCTCGGCGACGTCCGCGGTCTGGACGTCCTGGACCTTGCCTGCGGCACCGGGTACGTCGCCGCCTGGCTCGCGCGCGCAGGTGCCCGGCCGGTCGCACTGGACTTCTCCGGTGATCAGCTCGGCACAGCACGACGGCTCCAGGCACAGCTCGGCCCCGCCTTCCCCCTGGTCCAGGGCGACGCGGAGCAGGCCCCGTTGGTCAGCGGCCAGTTCGACCTCATCGTGAGCGAGCACGGCGCCGCAGCCTGGTGCGACCCGGAGCGCTGGCTGCCCGAGGCGGCCCGGCTGTTGCGCCCCGGTGGCCGGTTGGCCTTCCTGACCAACAGCAACCTGTCGACGCTGTGCGTCCCTGCCGAGGGCGGCGTGGCACAGGACCGGCTGCTCCGCGGCCAGCGCGAGGTCCACCGGGTCCGTTGGCCGGGTGGCGGATTCGAGTTCCATCCGTCGCACGGTGAGTGGGTCCGACAGCTGCGCCGTTCCGGATTCGTCGTGGAGGCGATGCACGAGCTCTACGCGCCGGCCGACGGCCTCGACCACCCCTTCTACGAGATCGTGTCACCGGAGTGGGCGACGGCGTGGCCGGCGGAGGAGCTGTGGGTGGCGGTCCTCGGCCCTCCGGGGCAGGCGCGCAGGGAGGGGTCGTCGACCACTGAACCGCTGGAGTCGTAGGGGCCGGACGAGCGCGACGTCAGCGCGGCGCCTCGAAGACCAGTCGGGTCTCGGTCACCACGTAGCCGGCTCGATCGAAGGCTGCCGCCATCGGCACGTTCGTCGTGTCGGTGGTCGCGCTGATGAGTCCGGCCCCCGAGCTGGCATGGAACCGCGTCACCTCGTTCAGCAGGTCGTCGACGAACCCTTGCCCCCGGTGGCTCGGCAGCACGCCGAGGTAGCCGACGTTGCGGTGGTACGGCGTCGCCGACGGCACGATGAAGCCCACGGGGGCGCCGCGATCATCGAGAGCCACCCGCCACCAGTCGCGCTCGCCCGGGCACCCCGCGTAGAACTCGAGGTCCTCCCGCGCTTGGCTCACCTCGTCCATGGTCTCCAACCCGCGCCGGGTCTCGATGTCCAGGCTGCCCCGCGCTGCCTCGCCGAACAGCTCCACGAACTCCTCGTCCGAACCCGGTCGGAAGGTGACTCGGGTGTCGCCGGCAGGGACCCCGTTCACCGGTGTCCAGGCGTACTGAAGTCGCTCGACTGCATTCGTGAGCCCAACGTCCGACATCGCTTCGCACCGCCACGTCGCCGCCCGCACGGCCCGCTCGTCGTCACGCCAGAGGCCCGGCAACCGCGCGGTGTACGGGAGCGGTCGGCCGACACCGGACGCGGCGAGGTCGGCATGCCCGCCACGCAGCAGGTCGACCCCTGCCGACCGTGGGTCGTCGACCTCCGGCAGGACGTCCACGGCGTCGAGGGCGCTCGGCAGCGAGTCGCCACGCCCCCACCACAGGGCGCGACCCACGAGGCGCCCTTCCTCCTCGAGCACCCAGGACCACTCCGGTCGCATCCGACGCGCATCGAAGTCCGCGCGAACCTGGTCGCGGGGTGGACCCACCACACCGGGGTCCTGCGGAAATTCGACGAGGGCGTCCACGTCGTCGGCCGTCGCCCGGCGGCATCTCATGTCCCCACCTTGCCCAACGTCGGGTGGCTCCGTCACCCCGGCAGTCCGGGCGGCCATCGACGACGTGATCTCGCGCTCGGAGGGCTCGTCTACTGGCGCGCCAGCGCCACGCGCAGGCGTTCCGTGGGATCGATGAAGTGGTCGTGGTCGTCGGTGCCGACGTCGAGCTGGACCCAGTGCAGCTTGCCGGTGAAGCGTGAGTCGCGAGCGCTGTAATCGGGGGTGACGGTGGTGCCGGACTCGTAGCCGATGTCGGTCGTCTCGTCCGCGGAGAAGATCATGGGCTGGGTGGCGGCGACCCGCCCTTGGCCCACTGGGTCGCCGTCGCAGTACAGCGTGACGTCGCCGCCCTTGGCCAGCCCGCCGCCGTCATAGGCGAACTCCATGCGCACCTGGTGGGTCCCTTCCGGGAGGCGGGTGTCTGCCTCCGTGGCGAACTCGTGGATGCCCAGCACGTTGTAGACGAACTTGAGCCTGCCGTCCTTGATGTAGACGGCCCATCCACCGAAGCGGCCGCCCTGGGCGATGAGCACCCCGTTCGCGCTGGTCTCGGGCACGTCGATCTCGGCAGTGACCGAGAAGGACTTGTTCTTGATGCTCACCACGCTGCTCTCCGACAGCCGGCCCATGCCGGCGAAGAACAGCTGGGAGTTGCCGTGGATGAGGGTCGGTCGACCAGCGAGATCGGGATTGAGCCGTTCGGCTCCACGGTCGTCGAGGGGGATCACGTTGTACTTGGTGGCCTCGATCAGCCAGAGCCGCTGCAGCTTGGCCAGCGTGTCCGGGTGCTCAGCGGCGAGGTTGCGGGCCTGGCTGAAGTCGCCGTTGCCGTCGTAGAGCTCCCAGACGTCGTCGTCGAACGCCGGCAGGTCGCCGCCGACCATGACCCAGGGTGTCTTGTGCTTGGTGACCGCACTCCATCCCCGGTGGTAGATGCCTCGGTTGCCGAACATCTCGAAGTACTGCAGGTCGTGACGCTCCGGCGAGTCAGCCTCGTTGAAGGTGTAGAGCATGGACGTGCCCTCGATGGGCGACTGCGTCACACCGTTGACCGTGGTCGGCTCGGGCAGCCCCGCGGCCTCCAGAACGGTAGGGGCCACGTCGATGACGTGGGTGAACTGCGAGCGCAGTCCACCCGCCTCCTCGATGCCCCCTGGCCAGTGCACGATCGTTCCGTTGCGGGTGCCGCCCCAGTGTGACGCCACCTGCTTGGTCCACTGGAGGGGAGCGTTCATCGCCCACGCCCAGCCGACGGAGTAGTGGTTGTAGGAGTCCGGCCCGCCGAACTCGTCCATCTTGGAGATCATGAACTCCGGCGTCTCGAGCGCCGCCATGCCGTTGAAGTTCGCCATCTCGTTGAAGGCGCCGTTCATGGTGCCCTCGGCCGACGCGCCGTTGTCGCCGATGATGTAGTAGATGATCGTGTCGTCGAGGATCCCGAGGTCCTCGATCGCGTCCACCAGGCGGCCCACGTGGTGGTCCGTGTGCTCCAGGAAGCCGGCGTACACCTCCATCTGCCGGGCCAGGACGGGTTTCAGGTCGTCGGGCATCTCGTCCCAGGCAGTGATCTCGTCGTGGCGCCGGGTCAGCTCGGTGTCCGCCGGGATCACTCCGATCTCCTTCTGCCTGGCGAAGGTGCGCTCGCGTTGCACGTCCCAGCCGTCATCGAACTTGCCGGCGTACGTGTCGACCCATTCCTTCGGCACGTGGTGCGGCGCGTGCGTCGCTCCGGGTGCGAAGTAGACGAAGAAGGGCCTGTCCGGCATCAGAGCCTTCTGCTGGCGCACCCACGACACGGCCCGGTCGGCCAGGTCCTCGGTGAGGTGGTAGCCCTCCTCCGCCGTGGCGGGAGGCTCGACGGGTGTGGTGCCGTCGTACAGCGCGGGTTCGTACTGATTGTTCTCGCCGCCGATGAAGCCGTAGAAGGTCTCGAACCCACCGCCTCCGGAGGGCCAGGCATCGAACGGGCCCATGGGTGAGGTCTGCCAGACCGGCACCTCGTGGCACTTGCCGAACTGCGCCGTGGAGTATCCGTTCATCTTCAGCGTGGTCGCGAGCGGCGCCATGGTGTTCGGGCGTAGCGAGCTCTGCCCGGGCGCAGACGTCGCAGTCTCGGTGATGCTGCCCATCCCCACCGAGTGGTGGTTGCGCCCCGTGAGCAGCGCCTGCCGCGTCGGCGCGCAGAGGGCTGTCGTGTGGAACCGGTTGTACCGCAGCCCGCCAGACGCCAGCCGCTCGGCAGTGGGCGTCCGGCACGGACCTCCGAACGCGCTCGAGGCGCCGAAACCGACATCGTCGAGCAGGATGACCAGCACGTTGGGCGCCCCGCTCGGTGGCAGCAGCGGCTCGATCGCCGGAAAGGACGTGTCCGGGTCCTTCGCGTCGTACGTCGTCAGCCCGGGGGCGGGACGGTCCGGGATCGGGAGCATCGTGCGTGCGTGGCTGTCGGGGGTCATGGCTTCCTTCCACAGGGCGCGCCCGGGCCGACGCCCGTCGAACTTATTCAGCAGCGACGTCGTGCAGCCTCCCCCGGCCCGGGTGAGCAGGTGCCGCACCGGTTCGTCGATGATCGCGAGGTGACTGCGATCCACGTGAACGTCGACAACTTCGCCCGGGCCGAGACCCACCGCATGATGGCCGACCTGCAGCGCGATGCCGGCGGCAGCAACAGGTTCGCGCACAACCGTGCACCCGCGTCGGTCGACCAGCAGACCGTCATCCGGATGAACCGCGACACGCTCTACAGCTTCGCGGTCGTCGACGTCGCAGCCGGGGCGACGCTCACCGTGCCGGACGCCGGCGACCGCTACCTGTCGGTGATGGCGGTCAACGAGGACCACTACATCAACCGGGTCTTCCACGACGCCGGCGCGTATGAGCTGACGGCTGAGGACCTCGGCAGCGACCACGTGGTGCTCGCAGCCCGCACGCTGGTCGACCCGAGGGACCCGGACGACCTGGCCGCCGTGGCCTCCCTGCAGGACCAGCTCCTCCTCGACGTCGCAGCGGACCGGACCTTCACCCCGCCGGAGTACGACACCGCGAGCCTGGACCGCACCCGCCAGGCCCTCCTCGGTCTGGCCGCCGACATGACGTCCTTCGAGTCGACCTTCGGGCGAGCGCAGGACGTCAACCCGGTGCACCACGTGATCGGCTCCGCCGCCGGATGGGGTGGGCTGCCCGACGCCGAGGCCACCTACGTCGGCTTCTCGCCCGGCCTGCCTGTCGGCGAGTACGAGCTCACCGTCGGTGCCGACGTGCCCGTCGACGGGTTCTGGTCGATCTCGGTCTACAACGCCCAGGGCTACTTCGAGCCCAACGAGCGCGACGCCTACAGCGTCAACAGCATCACCGCCGCTCGCAACGACGACGGCACCGTCACGGTCCGCTTCGGCGGCGACGGCGACCCGACGCGCAACTCCCTGCCGATCACCGACGGCTGGAACTACCTGGTCCGCCTGTACCGCCCGCGGCCCGAGATCCTCAGCGGGGCGTGGACCTTCCCCGCACTCGCCACCTGACGAGACGGTGCCGTCGCTCAGAAGTCGTCGTCCTCCGGCGGCTCCGGCTCGCGGGTGATGTGCATGGCCGCCTCCTCGGCGGAGGCGCCGGCACCGTCGATGCCGACGTCGCGGGCGAGCTCCTGCTTGTCCACGTCCTCCCCCAGCCCGGAGTCGGGCGCGACCAGGCGGCCGGTGCGCTCGTCGGCCTCGTCGAGGCCGAGCTGCTCGTCGAGGGCGTTCTCGTCCTCGCGGTCGTCGTCCCGGTCGTCCACGGCATAGGGGTCGACGTCGGGCTCCTCCTCGGCCAGCCGCTCGTCGAGCGACTCGCCCTGGCGCGTCTCCGCCTCGGTCGGGTAGTCCTCGTAGCCCTTCGGGGGGCGGTCGGGCGGCGAGTAGCCCCGGTCGAGCACGTCTTCCAGGTCGCCGTCGTCCAGCGTGTCACCGGGCTGGAGCTGGTCCTCGTCGTCGATGGACATGTCGAGATAGGTCTCGCGGTCCTCACTCATGACTACAGACCTACCGGAGCCGACCCGCCCGGACAAGGGCCGATGTCCCTGATCAGCCGAGCTCGCGCTCCAGTGCGTCGGTGAGCAGGGCGACCAGGGCCTCGGTCTGGATGTTGGCCGAGGAGCCGACCTCCTCGTCCGAGCCGTCGAGCGCCCGCGCGGCGAGGCCGGCCTTGGAGTCGATCAGCTCGGCGATGCGGGTGTCGATGGTCTGCGCGGCGATGATGCGCCACGCGGTCACCGGGTCGCTCTGGCCGATGCGGTGCACGCGGTCGATCGCCTGGGTCTGCTCGGCGTCGGTCCACGACAGCTCGGCGAGCACGACGTTGGACGCGACCTGGAGGTTGACGCCGACGCCGGCGGCCGCGAGCGAGCAGACGACCACCTGGACGTCGGGGTCGTTGACGAAGGCGTGGATCGCCTTCTCCCGGGCCTTCGGCGTCTGGTCGCCGCGGATCGACACGTGCTTGAGACCGCGGCGCGTGAAGGTCTCCTCGGCGATGTCCATGACGTCGACGTGACGGGCGAAGAAGACCACCTTGCCGACGTTGCGCGCGAGCTGGGCGGCGTAGTCGGCCGACAGGCCGGCCTTGGCGCGGCCGATGCGGCGGAACATCGAGAAGACGTTCTCGCCCGACGTGCCCTTGTCCATCTCCTCGCGCTCCCACGTCGCCACGCGGCGCACGAGCTCGTGGTCGATGCCGTCGACGACGGAGCCCGTGCGACGGGTCTCGAGCGCCGCCTTGTAGCGCTGCACCAGCCGCCGGGCCAGCTCCTTCTCCGCCGCCTTGATCGAGCGGGCGTCCTCGTCGTCGAGCTCGACGGGGATGTCGGCGATGCGACGCGCCGGGATGTCGGCGGCGACGTCGACCTTCCGTCGGCGCACGATGCCCATGTCGATGACCGCCTTGCGCGCGGCGGGGTAGAAGGCATGGTCGGCCGGCGTCAGGTCGGTCTCCTCCAGCTTCTCCATGAGCCGCGCCAGCGGCTTGGTGTCGTCGACCCAGCCGAGGAACTCCCAGATCGCGCGGAAGTCCTCGATGTCGTTGATCAGCGGGGTGCCGGTGAGCGCCATCAGCAGGGGCCGGGCCGCACGCGATCGGAGCCGCTCGGACAGCTCGAGCACGTGGCGCGAGCGCTGCGACGTCTTGTTCTTGATGAAGTGCGCCTCGTCGACGACCATGCCCTTGAAGCCGAAGCTGCCGAGCCAGCCGACGTGGCGGTCCAGGATCTCGTAGTTGACGATGATGACGTCGGCGAACGCGTCGACCTGTCCCCCGTCACCGTGGATGACGGTCGCGCGCCGGCGCGGGATCCAGCGCTCGGTCTCGCGAGCCCAGTTGGTCTTGACGACGTTGGGGCACACGACCAGCAGCGGGAACGCGTCCGCGGCCTGGGCGGCCAGCAGCGCCTGCGCGGTCTTGCCGAGACCCGGCTCGTCGGCCAGCAGGAAGGTGCGGTGGCCCTCCGCTGCCGAGGCGATCATCGCGGCCTGGTGCGGCATCAGCTCGAGCTTGCCGGGGGCGGCGAGCGAGGTGGGCTCCGGCAGGTCCATGCACGACGAGGAGCCGCCGAGCTCGAAGGAGCGGAACAGCGGGCCGAGGAGCTCCCAGGTGGAGAGGCGGCCGTGGACGCGGCGGCGCTCGCGGCCGATCTCGAAGTCGGGCACGAGGAACGGGTTGGCGAGCTGGTGCTGCGCCACGGACTGCGGGATCACCCGGCGCTCAACGACGCCGGGCCCCGACTCGTCGTCGGGCTTCGGTTCCTCGGCTGCGACCTCGACGCCCGCCTTGCGCAGCATCTCCAGGCGGAGGTCGCGGGCGGAGTCGGTGACGACGGACTCCTCGGAGAGCAGGGCGAAGAGGGAGGGGTCGCGGGTCGCGGTCTTGGCGAGGATCGTCGCGATGCCGTCGAGGCGCTTGAGCTCGTCGGCCTTCTGGGCGTCGGTCAGCTCGGTCGAGGCGCGTACGTCGGTGCGGTGCTCGCGCACCAGCAGGGCGACGACCTGGAAGCGCACCCGCTGCCCGGGGGCGAGCGGTCCGCGCTGGACGGCCGACTCGAGCTCGCGCACCGCGCGCGCCAGGACGGGGACGATGCCCTCGTTGTCCTTGTGGCGGGCGTGCGCAGGGGTGCGGCGGCTGCCGCGTTGACGCTGGCGCTGGGCCAAGGTGGTCCTCCCGGACTGGGGTACGCGTCGTGGAACAGGCGAGCCCGTGTCGGCTCTGCCTGCACGCACGGCGTGGAGGTGTGGAGCGGGCGCCAGGTGCGCGGTGGCCGGCGGATCGGGGGTGATCACAGCGGCACGGCGTCTGGAACGCTGCCTCCACTGTAGCCCCCGCCGGCCCGTTGTCGGTAAATATCCCCGTTCAGCGCGCCGCGCGGTGGTCGACGATCCGCCGCATCTTGCCGACCGAGCGCTCGATCGAGGCCACGTCGACCACGTCGACCCCGACGCTCACACCGATCGACGCCTTGATCCGGTGCGCCAGCTCGGTCTGCGCGGCGGCTGCCTCCGCGTCGGTCGTGGCGTCGCGCCGCTCGACGCGGACCGTCAGCGTGTCGAGGTTGCCGTTGCGGTCGAGGTGGCACTGGAAGTGCGGCGACAGCGTCGGGATCCCGAGCACGATCTCCTCGATCTGCGTCGGGAACAGGTTGACCCCGCGCAGGATGATCATGTCGTCGGTGCGGCCGGTGATCTTCTCCATCCGGCGCATGCTGCGCGCGGTGCCGGGCAGCAGCCGGGTCAGGTCGCGCGTGCGGTAGCGGATCACCGGCATCGCCTGCTTGGTGAGGGTGGTGAAGACCAGCTCGCCCTCCTCGCCGTCGGGCAGCACCTCGCCGGTCACGGGATCGATGACCTCGGGGTAGAAGTGGTCCTCCCACACGTGCAGGCCGTCCTTGGTCTCGACGCACTCGCTCGCCACCCCGGGGCCGATCACCTCGGACAGGCCGTAGATGTCGACCGCGTGCATGTCGGTGCGCTCCTCCATCTCGCGGCGCATGTCGTTGGTCCACGGCTCGGCGCCGAAGATGCCGACCTTGAGCGACGTCGAGCGCGGGTCGACGCCCTGCGCCTCGAGCTCGTCGAGGATCGAGAGCATGTAGGACGGCGTCACCATGATGATGTCGGGCTCGAAGTCCCGGATCAGCTGCACCTGGCGCTGCGTCATGCCGCCCGAGACCGGCACGACCGTGCACCCGAGCCGCTCGGCCCCGGCGTGCGCACCGAGACCGCCGGTGAAGAGCCCGTAGCCGTACGCGTTGTGCAGCACCATCCCCCGCCGCCCGCCCGCGGCCCGGATCGACCTCGCCACCACGTCGGCCCACATGGCGAGGTCGTCACGGGTGTAGCCGACCACGGTCGGCTTGCCGGTCGTCCCGCTCGAGGCGTGCAGGCGTACGACGTCCTCGCGCGGGACCGCGAACATGCCGAAGGGGTAGTTGTCGCGCAGCGTGGCCTTGGTGGTGAACGGCAGCCTCGCCAGGTCCGCGAGCGACCCGATGTCGTCCGGGCCGACGCCGGCCTCGTCGAAGGCCTGCCGGTAGTGCGCGACGTGGTCGTAGGCGTGGCGCACCGACCACTGGAGCCGCTCGAGCTGCAGCGCGCGCAGCTCGTCGACCGGGGCGGTCTCGATCGGGTCCAGGTCGCCGGGCTGGGGAGTCAGGTCGATCACGGTGTGGTCCTCCGGTCGCGCGTGGTGGGTCGTGAGAACGTTCATCCATGTCAGAGCCCGTACGACGGGGCCGGCCCGGCCACGACCAGCAGACGGTCCTGCGCGTCGCGATCGAGCTCTTCAACCGGCAAGGCTACGACGCCGCGAGCATGGGCGACCTGGCTCGCGAGCTCGGGCTGACCAAGTCGGCGATCTACCACCACGTGCCGAGCAAGGAGCACCTGCTCGAGCGGGCGCTGGACGAGGCGCTCGACGAGCTCACGACCGCGCTCGACACGGTGCACGCCGACACGTCCCACACGCCCGAGGAGCGGCTGCGCGCCGCCGTGCGCGGCAGCGTCGTCGTGCTGGCGGAGCACCTGCCCGCCGTCACCCTGCTGCTGCGGGTGCGCGGCAACACCCCCGCGGAGCAGAACGCCCTCGCCCGCCGCCGCGACATCGACCACCGGCTCGCCGAGATGGTGCGCGAGGCCGCCGACACCGGCGCGATCCGCGCCGACATCGACCCCCTGCTCGCCAGCAGGCTGCTGTTCGGGATGGTGAACTCGATGACGGAGTGGCTCCGCGAGGGCAGCGACGTCGACGCGCTCGCCGACACCATCACCACGCTCGCCTTCGACGGCCTGGTGCGGCACCGCGCCTGACCGGTCAGGTGCGCGGAGCCAGCGAGCGGCTGCGGCCGCGGAACTCGGCCACGACGGTGCGCTCGGCCCGCACGGTGACGTCGTACAGGCCGCTGCGGCCGCGCAGGGCCACCTCGCGTGCGTGGGCGTCGAGCACCTGGCCGAGCCGTGCGGGCTCCAGGAAGTCGACCTCGAAGCCGGCCGCGACGGTCACGGGTCCGCGGGAGTTGCAGGCCAGCGCGAACGCCGAGTCGGCGAGGCTCGCGATGAGGCCGCCGTGGCACAGGTCGTGGCCGTTGACCATGTCGGCGCGCACGACCATCGACACCCGCGCCTGCCCCGGGCCCAGCTCGACGAGCCGCATCCCGAGCGCGGCGCTGGCGGCGTCGGCGACCCACATCGCGCGGGCCTGCTCCAGCCCCGGCTCGGGCGGTGCGGCCTCAGGCATCGAAGTCGACGGTGACGGCGTCGCTGACGGGGAAGGTCTGGCAGGTCAGCACGAACTGCTGCTCGACCTCCTCGGGCTCGAGGGCGTAGTTGCGCACCATCTCGACCTCGCCGTCGACGACCTTGGCCCGGCAGGTGCCGCAGACGCCGCCCTTGCAGGCGAAGGGGAGGTCGCTGCGCACCGCCTGCGCCGAGTCGAGCACGGTCGCGTCGCGCGGCATCGGCGTGGTCGTCGTACGACCGTCGAGCACGACCGTCACGTCGCTCGTCACGCCCTCGACCACCCGGTCGGCGTGTCGCAGCTCCGGTGGCGGCTCGTCGACGTAGAAGAGCTCGAAGTGCACCTTCTCCTTCGGCACGCCCAGCTCGGCGAGGACGGCGCGGGCGTCCTCGATGAGGCCGTGCGGCCCGCAGAGCCAGACGTGGTCGACCGAGGCGAGGTGCACCTTCAGCGGCAGCAGCCGCCGGAGCCGGTCGGCGTCGAGGCGGCCCGAGAACAGCTCGACGTCGCGCGGCTCGCGGGACAGCACGTGGACGAGGTCGAAGCGGGGTCCGTGGAGGTTCTTGAGGTCGCTGAGCTCCTCGGCGAACATCACCGAGGTGGTCTCGCGGTTGCCGTAGAGCAGCGTGACGGTGCTGGCCGGGTTGGCGAGCACGGAGGCCGCGATCGAGACCATCGGCGTGATGCCGGAGCCGGCGGCGATGCAGAGGTGGCGGCCCGGGCTCGCCGGGTCGGCGCGGAAGCTGCCGCTGGGTGGGGCCACCTCGACGGGCTCCCCCGGGCCGACCTCGCGGATGAGCCACGACGAGAACATCCCACCGGGGACCTCGCGCACGCCGATGCGCGGCGCGCCCCCGGCGGGCGCGCAGATGGAGTAGGAGCGGCGGTGCTCGACGCCGTCGACGACGCGGCGCAGCGTCAGCGACTCCCCCGGCTCGAAGGCGAACAGCTCGCGCAGGTCGTCGGGCACGTCGAAGGTGACCGCGGCGGAGTCGTCGGTCAGGGACTCGACGTCGCGCACCGTGAGCCGGTGGAAGGTGGTCGCCACGGCTCAGATCTCCTTCACGTGGTCGAACGGCTCGAGGCAGGAGGTGCAGCGGTACTGCGCCTTGCAGGCCGTCGAGCCGAACTCGGAGACCAGCTCGGTCAGGGGCGAGTCGCACTGCGGGCAGCGGATCTGGCGCGCCGTCGGCAGGAGCGTCAGCGGGATCGGTCCCGACGTCGAGGGCGCCGGTCCCGGTGGGGAGATGCCGGCAGCGGCGAGGGCGGCACGGCCCTGCGGGGTGATCCAGTCGGTCGTCCAGGCGGGGTCGAGGCTGACGCGCACCTCGACGCGGTCGAATCCGGCTCCCTGCAGCTCGCGCACGAGGTCGTCGCGCATCGTCGCCATCGCCGGGCAACCGGAGTAGGTCGGCGTGATGTCGACGACGACGTGGGAGTCGCCGACCACCTCGACGTCGCGCAGCACGCCGAGGTCGACCAGGGTGAGCATGGGCAGCTCGGGGTCGGTGACCTGCTCGGCGACGCGACGCGCGCGCTCCGTCGTACGACTCATCAGCCTCATTCCACTCACCACTGACCCATCGGGTGCGCGCGGGCCACGGACTGCATCTCGGCGAGCATCCGCCCGAGCGCCTCGCCGTGCATCCCGTCGCGACCGGTGCGGCCCAGCACCCCGGCGCGTCGCGGCGCCTCGGGCCGTGGCACGTCGGCGGCGTCGAGCACCCGGTCGAGCACGCCCTCGGCGGCCTCGCGGACCGCGGCGGGGTCGACGCCGACGCCGGACCCTGCGGCAGCCGCCTCGACCGGGTGGGTGTCGAACAGCTCGGGCCACAGAGGCCAGAGGGCGTCGAGCGCGGCGAGCAGCCGGCGGCGGGACTCGTCGGTGCCCTGGGCGAGCGTGACGAACCACCGCGCCGAGTAGTCACGGTGGTAGGCGAGCTCCTTGACGCCCTTGGCAGCGACAGCGGCGAGCACGTGGTCGCGGCTGGTGCGGAGGCGCTCGAAGGTCGCGAGCCGCCAGACCGAGAACAGCAGCACCCGCACGACCGCGTCGGCGAAGTCGCCGTTGACGAGCTCGGTGAGGCGGACGTTGCGGAACTGGTGGGCCTCACGGAAGTAGGCGATCGCGTCCTCGGGCGGCGCGGGCGAGCCCTCGGGCAGCACCGGTACGACCGACGCGTCGGCCTTCGCGGCACGGGCGAGCAGCAGGCGCGCCTGGCCGAGCAGGTCGAGCGCGATGTTGGACAGCGCGATGTCGTCCTCGAGGTCGGGCGCGTTGCTCGTCCACTCCGAGATCCGGTGGGACATCACGAGCGCGTCGTCGCCCAGCATCAGGGCGTACGCCGCCAGGGTCGGCGCGTCGACGCCGTCGGGGATCGTCGTGTCGACGCCGGCGAGCGGGTCCTCGAAGTCGGTGCCGAAGGCCCAGTGGGCGTCGTTGACGAGCAGGCCGCTGTAGGCGCTGTCGTGCTCGTCCTCGGCAGAGGTGTGAATGTGTTCGTTCATCACATGTGGGGGACGTTGTCGGGGATGTCGTAGAAGGTCGGGTGGCGGTAGACCTTGTCGCCGCTCGGGGCGAACATCGGGTCCTTCTCGTCGGGGCTCGAGGCGGTGATGGCGTCCGCGCGCACCACCCAGATGCTCACGCCCTCGTTGCGACGGGTGTAGACGTCGCGTGCGTGGAGCAGGGCCATCCGGTCGTCGGCCGCGTGGAGCGACCCGACGTGGACGTGGTTGAGCCCGCGCTTGCCTCGGACGAAGACCTCGTAGAGCGGCCACTCGGGCTCGGGGGCCGGCACGCCCTGGCCGGTGGGCACGCCCTCGAGCGGCACGGCCCCGTGGCCGCCCTCGGCGGACAGGTTGCTCATGCGGTCGCCGCCCTCTGCTTCGCGGCGTACGCCGTCGCGGCCTCGCGCACCCAGGCGCCGTCCTCGTGGGCGCGGCGGCGGTGGGCCATCCGCTGGGCGTTGCAGGGACCGTTGCCCTTCACGCCCTCCATGAACTCGTCCCAGTCGGGCTGGCCGAAGTCGTGGTGGCCGCGCTCGTCGTTCCAGCGAAGCTCCGGGTCGGGAAGGGTGACGCCGAGGGCCTCGGCCTGCGGCACGGACATGTCGACGAACTTCTGCCGCAGCTCGTCGTTGGTGTGGCGCTTGATGCCCCACGCCATCGACTGGGCGGTGTTGGGCGAGGCGTCGTCGGGCGGGCCGAACATCATCAGCGCCGGCCACCAGAACCGGTCGACCGACTCCTGCACCATCGCGCGCTGCTCGTCGGTGCCGCGCATCATGGTGGCGAGGAGCTCGTAGCCCTGGCGCTGGTGGAAGGACTCCTCCTTGCAGACGCGGATCATCGCGCGGCCGTAGGGACCGTAGGAGGTGCGGCACAGCGGCACCTGGTTGCAGATGGCGGCGCCGTCGACGAGCCAGCCGATCGTGCCGACGTCGGCGTATGACAGCGTCGGGTAGTTGAAGATCGAGGAGTACTTCTGCTTGCCCGCGATGAGCAGCTCGGTGAGCTCGAGGCGGGAGACGCCGAGGGTCTCGGCCGCCGAGTAGAGGTAGAGCCCGTGACCGGCCTCGTCCTGCACCTTGGCGAGCAGGATGGCCTTGCGCCGCAGGCTGGGCGCGCGACCGATCCAGTTGCCCTCGGGCTGCATGCCGATGATCTCGCTGTGGGCGTGCTGGGCGATCTGGCGCACGAGGGTCTTGCGATAGCCCTCCGGCATCCAGTCGCGCGGCTCGATCCGCTCGTTGCGCGAGACCGTGGCCTCGAACCCGGCCTCGAGGTCACGCTCGGTGGGCGTCTCGGTGAGTGTCATCCGTCCTCCGGCACAGGGGCGACGTGGGGGTTGCGACCGCATTTACTGACCGATCGGTCTGCTATTAGTGTGGCACCAGTCACTCCGGTGCGCAAACACCGGCTGCCCTGACGAACCACACCCCGATCCGAGGGAGACCCCCGTGACCCGACTGCTCGAGAGCTACGCCGCCGGACGGTGGTACGCCGCCTCCGCGGAGGGCCACCCGCTCCTGGACGCGGCCACCGGCGAGGAGGTCGCGCGGATCTCCAGCGCCGGCCTCGACCTCGGCGCGATGGCGCACCACGCCCGCACGGTCGGCGGGCCGGCGATCCGCGAGCTGACCTTCCACGAGCGGGCACTGCTCCTCAAGGAGCTCGCCACCCACCTGACCGGGCTCAAGGACGAGTTCTACGAGCTGTCGCTGGCCACCGGCGCCACCCGACGTGACTCGTTGATCGACATCGACGGCGGCTTCGGCACCGTGTTCAGCTACTCCTCCAAGGGCCGCCGCGAGCTGCCCAACGCCCACGTGGTGTGCGACGGCGACCTCGAGCAGCTCGGCCGCACCGGCGTCTTCCTCGGCCAGCACGTCTACACCTCGCGTCCCGGCGTCGCCGTGCAGATCAACGCCTTCAACTTCCCCGTCTGGGGGATGCTCGAGAAGCTCGCGCCGGCCTTCATCGCCGGGCTGCCGACGATCGTGAAGCCCGCCAGCCAGACGGCCTACCTGACCGAGCTCGTGGTGCGCCGCACCATCGAGTCGGGGATCCTGCCCGAGGGCTCGCTCCAGCTGCTCGCCGGATCGGCGGGCGACCTGCTCGACCACCTCGGCGTCCAGGACTCGGTGGCCTTCACCGGCTCGGCGCACACCGCCGGGATCCTGCGCCAGCACCCGTCGGTGCTCCACGGCGGCGTCCAGCTGCAGGTCGAGGCCGACTCGCTCAACTGCTCGGTGCTCGGGCCCGACGTCACGTCGAGCGACCCCGAGTGGGACCTGTTCGTCAAGGGCGTCGTCACCGAGATGACCGCCAAGGCAGGACAGAAGTGCACGGCCATCCGTCGCGTCATCGTGCCGTCGGCGGTGGCCGACGAGATGACCGACGCGATCGCGGCGAGGCTCGCGACGATCACGGTCGGCGACCCCGGCGACGAGTCCGTCCGGATGGGCCCGCTCGCCTCGCTCGGCCAGCGCGAGGAGGTCCGCAAGGCCGTCGAGGCCCTGCGCTCCTCGGCCGACGTCGTCCTCGGCGACCCGAACGCGACCACGGGGTTCGCCGGCGACGGCGAGCGCGGCGCCTTCATGACGCCCGTCCTGCTCAGGGCCCGCGCCGGCGCCGTCGAGCCGCACGACGTGGAGCCCTTCGGTCCGGTGTCGACCGTGATGTCGTACGACTCCCTCGACGAGGCGGTCACGCTCGCCGCGCGCGGCAAGGGCTCGCTCGTCGGCTCGGTCGTCACCCACGACCCGGACGGTCGCCCGCACCCTGGTGCTCGGCCTCGCGCCGTGGCACGGCCGGATCCTCGTGCTCGACCGCGACGACGCGCCCGAGTCGACGGGCCACGGCTCTCCCCTGCCGATGCTGGTGCACGGTGGCCCTGGTCGCGCCGGCGGCGGCGAGGAGCTCGGCGGCGTGCGCGGCGTGCTCCACCACATGCAGCGCTCGGCGATCCAGGCCTCACCCGACATGCTCACCGCGATCACCGGCCGCTGGACGCGCGGCTCGCAGCGCCACGAGACGCCCGAGCACCCCTTCCGCCACTCGCTCGCGACGCTGGAGGTCGGCGACACGATCGCCACCGGGTCGCGGGTGATCTCGCGCGAGGACATCGACCACTTCTCCGACTTCACCGGTGACACCTTCTACGCCCACACCGACCCCGAGGCGGCCGCGCAGAACCCGCTCTTCGGCGGGATCGTCGCCCACGGCTACCTCATCGTGTCGATGGCGGCCGGGCTGTTCGTCGACCCCGCCCCGGGTCCGGTGCTCGCCAACTTCGGCGTCGACAACCTCCGCTTCCTGACCCCGGTCAAGGCCGGCGACGCGATCCGCGTGACGCTGACCGTCAAGCAGATCACCCCGCGCTCCTCGGCCGACTACGGCGAGGTCCGCTGGGACGCGCTGGTGGTCAACCAGGACGACGAGCCGGTCGCGACGTACGACGTGCTGACGCTGGTCGCCAAGGAGGCCTGACCTCACACGCTGCGCCGCGCCGGGCGGTGCGCCACCCACATTCCGCAGGCTCGGAATGTGGCTGGGCCACCGCCACCGGGCGCGGCGCAGCGCGACACGCCGGCCGGCGGTGTCCAGACCACCCTCCGGCGGCCCGGAATGTCGCTGGGCCACCGCTCGGCGGCTCGCTAGCGTGCCGCCATGAGCCGGTCAGCGCAGCGCCTCGTCGGGATCGTCGTCCTGCTCGTCCTCGGCGTGCTGGCCCTGCCGCTGTCGGCTGCCGCCTCGACGGCGAGGGCGCGGAGAACTGGATCATCCTCGTCGACCTGGTGGCCATGGCGGCGATCGGCGCCGCGGTCACGATCGCGCTTCCCGGGCTCGCCCGCGAGGGCGCGACGACCGGGCGCAGGGCGATGACGGGAGCCTGGTGGGGACTGCTCCGCGGCCTTCGTGGGCGTGGTGGTCTTCTGGCTGTTGCTCAACGGGTTCAGCGGCGCCTGACGCACGGCTCAGCGCCCCGGCTCCCGGTAGGTTGCGGTCATGGCACAGAAGAAGTCCTGGGGCGACATGACGCCCACGCAGAAGAAGCTCGTCGCCGTGGCCGGCATCGTCGAGGTCGCCGTCACCGTGTGGTGCGTCAAGGACCTCCGGCAGCGCCCCGCCGAGCTCGTGCGAGGCCCCAAGCTGCTGTGGGCGCCGGCCCTGTCGATCCAGCCGGTCGGCCCGCTCGCCTACCTGCTGCTCGGACGCAAGCGCTGACGCGCACCGCTCACCCGCTGTAGGGGACCTCGCTGCGCCAGTCGGCGTCGGCCGTCGCCACCGCGTCCCAGATCGCGTCGGCGACCCGGTCGGGGGTGAACGCCCCCTCGCGCGACAGTGCCCCGCGCACGGTGACGGACACGGCACGGATCCCGTCGCCGGCCAGCGTCCGGTCGATGCTGTGCACGAGGTTGCGCACGCCCGCCTTCTGCACCCCCAGCGACGCGGCGCGCTCCGACGGCTCGTCGGCCGCCATGCTGCCGGTGACGCTGATCCGGCCGCCGGCGGACATGAAGGGACGGGCCGCCTGCACCGCGGTCAGCAGGGATCCCACCCCGAGCGCGACGTCCTCCAGCAGCTCGGCGACCGTGAGGGACAGCGGGTCCTTCTCGCGGTAGGCGCTGGGGTTGAAGTGCAGGACGTCGATGCGCCCGCCGTGCTCCCCGAAGCGGCGTACGGCGTCGCGCGCCGCCTGCTCGTCGGTGACATCGACGCACGCATGGCCGACCGTCGCCCCGCGGGCGCCGAGATCGGCCACCAGCTGGTCGAGCACCTGCTGGTCCTGGCCGAGGAGCCCCACGTCGTAGCCCTCGTCGGCGAAACGGCGCGCGACCGACCCGCTCACGCCCGGCCCGGCACCCACGACGACGATCACTGGTCTGCTGCTCATGGGTCGTTTCTACCGGAGCCGGGCGAGCGCGGTCAGGCCGTGGAGCGCGGCAGGACGGTCAGCACCCGCTCGGTGTGGGTGCGGAACTCCTGCATGAACTCGGTGAGGACCTGCCGCAGCCCGTCGTCGTCCACCGTGCCGTCGTCGGCGATCGCGCCCTCCTGGAGGTGGATGTAGGCCTCCGGCGCGGTCATCTGGCGCGCGTTGCAGAAGCTGAGCACGGCCCGGAGGCTCTGCTGCGCGACCGCGGTGCCGATCGAGCCGATGGACGCCCCGATCACGGCCGCCGGCATGTGGTCGAAGGAGTTCTGGCCCCAGGGCCGCGACGCCCAGTCGATCGCGTTCTTCAGGGCGCCCGGGATGGACCGGTTGTACTCCGGCGTCACGAAGAGGATCGCCTGCGAGGCGCCGATCGCGTCCTTGAGCGCTCGCGCCTCCGGCGGGTAGTCGGCGTCGAAGTCCGGGCTGTAGAGCGGGAGGTCGCCGATGGGGATCTCGGTGAACTCCATGTCGTCGGGGGCCAGCGCGATGAGGGCCTGGCTGAGCCGACGGTTGATCGAGGTCGACGAGAGGCTGCCGACGAAGTATCCGACCCGGTAGGTCATCGTGGTCCTCCTCGCGCCTCAGGGCTTGTGCGGGTGCTGGCCGGTGGGGTCGTCCGGGATCGCGTCGGGTCCCTGGCCACCCTCATCGACCTCGCCGGGGTGCGGGTCGGGCTGCCCGGCGACCGAGTCACCCGAGCTGATCGGCTCCGGTGCGTCCGGCACCATCTCCGAGACCTGCCCCTCCTGCTGGTCCTTGCTCTTCTCGTCCTTGCCGTCCGTGCCGCTCATGAGCAACCTCCTGCGTCGTGGGGGACCTTCCACACAACCAGCGCCCCCCAAGCCACACCTCACCTCGCCGGGTGGTGGGCGGACCCGCGGGGCTGGCTACGGTCGAGGGATGACGCGCTTCGGATACACCCTGATGACCGAGCAGAGCGGCCCGCGGGAGCTGGTGTCGTACGCCGTCGCGGCGGAGCGTGCCGGCTTCGACTTCGAGGTGATGAGCGACCACTTCTCGCCCTGGCTCACCGAGCAGGGGCACGCGCCGTACGCCTGGACGACGCTCGGAGCGGTCGCGCAGGCCACCCAGAGCGTGGGCCTGATGACCTACGTGACGTGCCCGACGCTGCGCTACCACCCGGCCGTCGTCGCCCAGAAGGCCGCGACCCTGCAGATCCTCGCCGAGGGGCGCTTCACCCTCGGCCTGGGCAGCGGCGAGAACCTCAACGAGCACGTCGTGGGCGAGGGATGGCCCGCGATCGCCGAGCGGCAGGACATGCTCGCCGAGGCCATCGAGGTCATCCGGGCGCTGCACACCGGCGAGCTCGTCGACCACCGCGGCGACTTCTTCCAGGTCGACTCCGCCCGCATCTGGGACCTGCCCGAGGAGGGCGTCGACATCGGTGTCGCCGTCGGCGGCAAGCGCGCGATCGAGCGGTTCGCCCCGCTGGCCGACCACCTCGTGGCCACCGAGCCCGAGGCCGACCTCATCGAGTCCTGGAACGGCGTCGACGGCGCCCCGCGCATCGGCGGGGACGCGCGCGCCGTGGGCCAGATCCCGATCTGCTGGGACCCCGACGAGGACGCCGCCGTCGCGCGGGCCCACGAGCAGTTCCGCTGGTTCGGCGGCGGCTGGTCGGTCAACGCCGACCTCCCCACCCCGGCCGGCTTCTCCGGCGCGACGACGTACGTCCGGCCCGAGGACGTCGCCGAGTCCATCCCCTGCGGACCCGACCTCGACAAGGTCGTCGAGGCCGTCTCGGCCTACTGGGAGGCCGGGTTCACCGACGTCGCCCTCGTGCAGATCGGCGACGAGGGGCAGGACCGCTTCATCAGCGAGGCGGCCGGCCCGCTGCTCGAGAAGCTGCGGGCGGCCGCCCCGTAGGTCCTGCGCGTCAGGCGATCGCGGTGAACCGGCGTCGCCGGTGCGTCGGCGTCTCGATCTCGTCGAGGATCGCCAGCGCGAGGTCGTCGGCCGAGATCGTCGAGGCACCCTCGGCGTCGCGCAGCAGCACGTCGCCGCCGAGGACGTAGGCACCCTTCGACTCCGTGCCCAGCCACGAGCCGAAGTCGGCCGGCGGGCTGACGTAGAACCAGTCGAGCGACCCGGGGCTCTCCTGGCACATCGCGTAGGTGTCGAGACCCGTCTGCACCTCGGGCTTCACCTCGTCGGGCACCTGGTCCTTGGTGACGTCCCAGACGCTCGGGCCGCCCTCCTCGGTGAGCAGGGACGAGGCGCCGCCGACGTAGCCGAGACGCGTCGGGGTGCCGGCCAGGCGCGCGATGAGCGCCTCGACGACACCCTCGACCTTTCCGGCCATGTCGCCGCGGGGCGACAGCGCGACGAGCACGACGTCGCTGTCGGCGGTGGTGCGCTCGAGGACGTCGGCGTCGAGCACGGAGCCCTCGACGTAGTCCGCTCCCGGGACCGGCGAGGACGGCGCGGTACGACTCACCGCCGTCACGTCGTGCCCGCGCCTGCGCGCCTCTGCGACGACTGCCGCGCCTGCGTATCCGGTGCCGCCGAGGACGGTGATGCGTGCCATGAGCTCAGTTCCTTCGTGTGATGGGTGGGATTCAGCGCCAGCCGAGGGCGGGCGCGACATCGGTGAGCACGGTCTCGAGGATGTGGGCGTTGTAGTCCACGCCGAGCTGGTTGGGCACCGTGAGGAGCAGGGTGTCGGCCGCGGCGACGGCCTCGTCCTCGGCCAGCTCCTTGACCAGCACGTCGGGCTCGGCGGCGTACGTCTTGCCGAAGACCGCGCGCAGGTTGGCCTCGATCTGACCGAACTGGTCGGAGCTGGTGCCCTCGTGCCCGAAGTACATCCGGTCGAGGTCGGTGGTGATCGGCATGATCGAACGGCTCACGGACACCCGCGGCTCGACCGCGTGGCCGGCCTCGCGCCAGGCCTCGCGGAAGACCTCGATCTGCTTGCGCTGCTGGACGTGGAACGGCTCGCCCGACTCGTCGGCCTTGAGCGTCGAGCTCATCAGGTGCATGCCCTTCTCCGCCGCCCAGCGGGCGGTGGCGTCAGAGGCGGCACCCCACCAGATGCGGTCGCGCAGGCCCTCGGAGTGCGGCTCGATGCGCAGCAGGCCCGGCGGGTTGGGGAACATCGGGCGCGGGTTGGGCTGGGCGAAACCTTCCCCCTCCAGCACCTGCAGGAGCACCTCGGTGTGACGCCGAGCCATGTCGGCCTGGTCCTCGCCCGCGGCGGGTGCGTAGCCGAAGTAGCGCCAGCCCTCGATCACCTGCTCCGGTGATCCCCGGCTGATGCCGAGCTGCAGCCGGCCGCCGGCGATGAGGTCGGCCGACCCGGCGTCCTCGGCCATGTAGAGCGGGTTCTCGTAGCGCATGTCGATCACGCCGGTGCCGATCTCGATCCGGCTGGTGCGCGCGCCGACGGCGGCGAGCAGCGGGAACGGCGAGGCGAGCTGCCGGGCGAAGTGGTGCACCCGGAAGTACGCACCGTCGGCGCCGAGCTCCTCGGCCGCGACCGCGAGGTCGATGGACTGCAGGAGCGTGTCGGACGCCGTGCGGACCGCCGACTGCGGCGAGTCGGTCCAGTGGCCGAAGTTCAGGAACCCGATCTTCTTCATGCCTGGTTCAACGCTCAACCATCCTGGTTGTTCCCGTAGACGTGGCCGACGCTGGGCGGGCGCCCCGGCGCGGCCAGCGAGAGGACGGCCCGCGCGATCTCGGGCCGCTCCTCGAGGTGGTCCTCGAGGCGTTGCAGCTCCTCGGCGGCCGCGCTCTCCAGGTCGTCGCCGACGAGGTCGACGGACCCGACGAGGAACAGCCGCTCCGGGCCGACGTACTGCAGGTGCAGCGTGCTGACCGTCTGGACCTCGGGCCGCTCGCGCAGCCAGCCCAGCACCGTGTCGTAGATGCGGGGGTCGGCCACCTGGCCGACGAGGAAGGCCATGTTGCGGCGCAGGAGGTAGACCGCCACCCAGCCGAGCAGCAGTCCGACGAGGATCGACCCGATCGCGTCCCACACGGGGTCGCCCGTGGCCTGGTGCAGCGCGAGGCCGGTGACCGCGATGACGATGCCGAGCAGGGCGGCGGAGTCCTCGAGGAAGACGGCGCGCAGCGTGGGGTCGGACGTCTGGTCGAGGAACTTCACACGGCTCACGTCGGCGGACCGCGCACCGCGGCGCAGCTCGCGCGAGGCCTGCAGGAAGGAGATGCCCTCGAGCACGAACGCGGCGCCCATGACGACGTACGCCCAGAGGTAGTCGGCCTCCTCCTCCTCGGCGCCCAGCGACTGGACGCCGTGGATGACCGACACCGCCGCACCGACGGCGAACAGGCCGAAGGCGGCGATCATCGACCACACGTAGGCCTCGCGGCCGTAGCCGAGCGGATGGGCTTCGTCGGCCGGCTTCTCGGACCGTCGCTCCGCGATCACGAGGAACACCTCGTTGCCCGCGTCGGCCCACGAGTGAGCAGCCTCGGCGACCATCGACGCCGAGCCGGTGACGACGGCGACGATGCTCTTCAGGATCGCGAGGATCGTGTTGGCGGTCAGCGCCACGATGACGGTGAGCATGGGGTCAGACTGCCCGATCCGAGGTGCCCTGCGCCTGCCCGGCGCGGCTGCCGACGTACGCCCGCGCCCGCAGCGCCGCCATCCAGCGCGGCCCGAGGCGCCACGGCAGCGGCGGGTGGAGCACCGGGTCGAAGTCCGGCCGCGGGCGGCTCGACCGCCGATCGACCCGGATCGTGCCGGCCTGCACCTCACCCTCCGGACCCACCACCCGCAGCGTGAACGTCACCGGCAGCCGGTCGAGGAGGACCTCGGGCTCCGGTGAGTCGAGGCCGTCACCGGGCGCCTCCAGGACGACCTGCAGCCGCTCGCCCGCCGGGGACCGCCACCACATCAGGGAGGTCAGCGTGGCCCCGGACCAGGTCCGCCGCGGCCTCAGCAGGTAGCGCCGCCACCCGTCGCCGCCCGGCGCGGTCGTGCCGAGCACGTCGATCGGCGGGTCGTGGTGCAGCCGGACGGCGAGGCCCAGCAGGTCACCCGTGCCGCGCGGGGTGCCGATGCCCTTGGACAGGCGCACCAGGCAGTCGACCTCCCCGGGCGGCAGCGGTCCCTGGCCACGGACCTCGGCGCGCCCTTCGTAGAGCACGCCGTCGGGGTGGAAGGCGGGGGCGGACCGGAGGACGGCGAGCAGCTCGAAGGCGCGACGGAACGGGGCAGGCACTCCCGCTAGTACCCCCGTCGGGTGCCGTCAGTCGTCGAGGGGCGGTCGAAGCGCCCTTGCGCTTCCGCGCCGAGTGATATGCAATATATTGCATGCCTGGCCCCGTGCGGTCCGCCCCCGACCGTCCGACCCAGACCGACCAGCAGGAGATCTCATGAACCTCGAGCAGTTCGAGCGCCACCCGCTCACCTTCGGCCCCTCGCCCGTCCACCACCTGAAGCGGCTGTCCGACCACCTCGCCGCGAAGGGCGGCGGCGCCCAGGTGTGGGCCAAGCGCGAGGACGTCAACAGCGGCCTCGCCTTCGGCGGCAACAAGGTCCGCAAGCTCGAGTACATCGTCCCCGACGTGCTGGCCAGCGGCGCCGACACCCTGGTCTCCATCGGTGGCTTCCAGTCCAACCACACCCGTCAGGTCGCCGCCGTCGCCGCGCACCTCGGGCTGAAGTGCCGGCTGGTGCAGGAGAAGTGGGTGCCGTGGGACGACCCGACCAACACCCAGGTCGGCAACATCCTGCTCAGCCGGATGATGGGCGCCGACTCCCGCCTCGACCCGCACGGCTTCGACATCGGCATCCGCGACTCGTGGAAGGACGCGATCCGCGAGGTCGAGGAGGCCGGCGGCACGCCGTACGCCATCCCGGCAGGCGCGAGCGAGCACCGGCTCGGCGGCCTCGGGTTCGCCAACTGGGCCTTCGAGGTGGCCGAGCAGGAGAGGGCGCTCGGCATCACCTTCGACACGATCGTGGTCTGCACCGTCACCGGCTCGACCCACGCGGGGATGATCGCCGGCTTCGCCGCGCTCGAGGACCTCACCGGCGTACGCCGCCGGGTGCTCGGCATCGACGCCAGCGCGACGCTCGAGAAGACCCGCGACCAGGTGGCCCGCATCGCCCGGCACACCGCGGAGCTGATCGAGCTCGGACGCGACCTGCGCGACGACGAGATCACCGTGCTCGACGGCTGGGCGGGCGAGCTCTACGGCCTGCCCGTCGACTCGACGATGGAGGCGATGGCGCTCGGCGCGCAGCTCGAGGCGATGATCACCGACCCGGTCTACGAGGGGAAGTCGCTCGCCGGCCTGATCGACCTCGTCATCGCGGGTGAGATCCCGCGCGACTCCCACGTGCTCTACGCCCACCTCGGCGGGCAGCCCGCGATCAACGCCTACCACTCGCTCTGGCCCGAGCAGGGCTGACGGCCCCAGCACGGGCGGCCATCGGGCCCGCTACCGTCGCCGGGTGCCGGACCCAGACCTCGACCTCGCGGCCGCCCTCGCCTGGGCGGGCTCCGCTGTCGGGTCGCCGGTCACGTCGTACGACGCCCTCGCCGGCGGCCTGACGTCGACGATGCTCGCGCTCCGGCACGACGACGGCGCCGAGAACGTGCTGCGGTTGATGACGATCGAGCCGTGGCGCACGCACGGCGCCGAGCTGACCACCCGCGAGCGGGAGGCGCAGCTGGCGATGGCGGGGACGCCGGTCCCCGCTCCGACCAGTCTCGCTCTCGACGCGGAGGGGACGGTCGCGGGCGCCGCGGCGCACCTGATGTCCCGGCTCCCCGGCGCACCGCTCGAGGAGGGCGAGGCGCTGGGCGAGCACCGGCTGCAGGCGATGGCGGACCTGCTGGTGACGATCCACGACCAGCGTCCGGCCGCACCGTTCCGCACCTTCCAGTCCTGGGCGTGGGAGGAGAAGTGGGTCGTGCCCGCCTGGTCGCAGCACCCGGACTCGTGGCGGCGCGCCTTCGAGGTGCTGGCCGGCCCTGCGCCGGCGTACGAGCAGACGTTCCTGCACCGCGACTTCGGCCACCGCAACCTGCTGTGGTCGGGCGACGCGATCAGCGGGGTGGTCGACTGGGTCGAGACCTCGACCGGGCCGGCGTGGCTCGACGCGGCGCACGCGGCGTCCAACCTCGCCCTGGCCCACGGCACCCGCCCGGCGCAGGACCTCCTGCGGCGCTACGCCGCGGCGAGCAGCACCGACGCGGACTCCTACTGGATCGTGATGGACGCCGTGGGCTACCTGCCGCCGCCCGGGAAGCGGCCGCTGTTCGGGCGCACCGACCAGCTCGGCCGCCTCGACGACTGGCTCGACCTGGTCGTGCGCGAGACGCCCCTCAGCTGAGGGCGAAGTCCACCGCGGCCAGCGCGTGCAGGCGGGTGGTGGCGAAGACGGGCACGTCGACGTCGTCGGGCCCCAGCAGCAGCTCGATCTCGGTGCAGCCCAGCACGACCCCCTCGGCGCCGTCGGCGACCAGCCGCTCCACCACGTCGACGTACGCCGCCCGCGACTCGTCGCGCACGACGCCGTGGACCAGCTCGCCGTAGATCACCTCGTGCACGAGCTCGCGGTCCTCGCTCGGCGGCACCAGCGCCTCGACGTCGTGGGTGGCGAGCCGGTCGCGCAGGAAGGCCTGCTCCATGGTGAACCTCGTGCCGAGCAGCGCGACCCGCGAGAGCCCGGCGCCGCGGACGGCCGCGGCGGTGACGTCGGCGATGTGGATCAGCGGCACCCCCGTCGCTGCCTCGATCGCGTCGGCGACCTTGTGCATCGTGTTGGTGCAGAGCACCACGCACTCCGCGCCGGCCGCCTCGAGGGCGGCGGCCTCGGCGGCGAGCAGGCGGCCGGCGTCCTCCCACTCCCCCGCCGCCTGCATGGCCTCGACCTCGGCGAAGTCGACGGAGGACATGAGCACGCGGGCCGAGTGGTAGCCGCCGAGGCGGTCGCGCACCGCCTCGTTGAGGATCTCGTAGTAGAGCGCGGAGCTCTCCCAGCTCATCCCGCCCAGCAGGCCGATCTTGCGCATCGTCGGTGCACCAGCGTCCATGCCCCCATTCAACCGGCTGGGTCTACCGTGACGACATGGCCAGCAGACCCCTGGTGAGCTCCGGCGGGTTCGACGTCCACCCCGCGACGCACGCCCGCTTCGACGACGTCCGCACGATGGTCGGCCCGAAGAACCCGGCGTCCAGCGTCTGCTGGTGCCTGAGCCACCGCATCGCGGCGAAGGACAACCGCGAGCTGGCAGGGCCCGACCGCGGGGCGTACGTCGAGGCGCTGACGCGCAAGCGCACCAAGCCGGGCGTGCTCGCCTACGACGGCGACGAGGTCGTCGGGTGGGCGGCCGTCGCCCCGCGCGCGGAGCTGCCGTTCGCCCGGTCCACCAAGATCCCGCACGTCGACGACCGGCCCGCTTGGTCGGCGTGGTGCATCCGGGTCCGCCCCGGTCACCGGGGTCGCGGCATCTCCCACGTGCTCCTCGCCGGCGCGGTCGCGTACGCCGCCGAGCGCGGCGCCCCGGTCGTCGAGGGCTACCCGGTCGACAACGAGGGCCGGAAGGTCGACCTGACGATGGCCTACGTCGGGACCCGCAAGCTGTTCGAGGACGCCGGCTTCGAGATGGCCGCGACCACCGAGGCCACCTCGGCGGGGTTCCCGCGCGTGGTCATGCGTCGAGGGGTCTGACCGCCGTGCGTCACGACGCGCCGGGGTTCCCCCGAATGGGTCCGCGAGCGCTTCGCTGCTACCTTTTGTCAAGTAACTCAGTGGACTATGAGAGGTGTGCACCGTGAGGACGAACGAGGGTGACTGTCGGGTCGTCGTGGTGGGAGCCGGTGCCGGTGGCACGCTGGTGGCCACCCACCTGGTGACGGCGCTCTCCTCGCGCTTCCGCGTCGAGCTGGTCGACCCGGCGCCGAGCACCGGCCGCGGACAGGCCTACTCCACCACCGACGAGCGCCACCTCCTCAACGTCCCGGCCTCGGGCATGAGCGCGTTCCCCCGCGACCCCGAGCACTTCCTCCGCTGGCTGCGCAACCACCACGACCCGACGTTCCAGCCCCACGACTTCGCGCCGCGTGCGGTGTTCGGCCGCTACATCGAGGGCCTGCTGACCACCGCGACGGAGTTCCCCGGCAACGCCCGGCTCGTCCGCCGCCACGCCGAGGTCGCCGACATCAGCCGGTCCGGCGACGGGTTCGTCGTCGAGCTCTCCGACGGCGAGCAGCTCGAGGCGCGGGCCGTCGTGCTGGCGACCAGCAGCCGGCCGGGCACCGGGTGGGCACCCCCCGAGCTCGCGGCCGACGCCCGTCTGGTCGCCGACCCGTGGACGCAGGCGATCCCCGAGGTCGGCGACGTGCTGATGCTGGGCTCGGGCCTGACGATGGTCGACCTCGCGATCAGCGCCGACCGGCCCGACCGCACCATCCACGTGGTCTCGCGCACCGACGCCGTGCCGCAGCCCCACGTGCTGCCCACGACTCCCCCGGTGCCGCCGCCGCCCGGCATCACCCGGACCCAGGACCTCGACACGCTCCGCTCGACCCTCACCGCGCACGTCGAGGAGACCGTCGCGAGCACCGGCGACTGGCGAGCCGCGATCGACGGGCTCCGTCCCGTCACCTCCCAGCTGTGGCGAGGCCTGTCGGAGGCCGACAAGCGGCGCTTCATCGCCGAGGACGCCCGCTCGTGGGACGTGCACCGGCACCGGATGGCGCCGGCCACCGCCCGGCGCCTCGACGCGGTCGCGGCCCAGGGCAGGCTCGTGCGCCACCGCGGCACCCTCGCCGCCGTGCGCGCCGACCGGTCCGCCCTCCACGTCACCCTCGACGACGGGACGACCCTGCGCGTCGCGGCGGTGGTCAACTGCACCGGCCCGGTCGGCTCGATCGCCGCCGACCCGCTGCTCACCCGCCTCGCCCAGTCGGGCCTGGTCCGCCCCGGCCCGGCCGGTCTGGGCATCGACACCGCCGACGACGGTCGCATCCTCGGCACCCTGCCCGACACGCTCCCGTTCCTCGCCGTCGGCTCGCTGCGCCGCGGCAACCTGTGGGAGTCCACGGCGATGCCGGAGATCCGCGAGCAGGCCTACGACGTGGCCCGCATCGTGAGCCGGTCGCTGCACGGCGAGGCCCGCCGCCGCCCGGTCGACCCCTACGGCCTCACGCTCTCCACCAGCCAGGACGCCGCCGAGCGCTACAACGCCGCACTCGGCCGGCTGCTGCGCCTCCAGGACGGCGTCGAGGAGGGCCTCACCGACGCGGTCGCCGCCGACGAGGGCTTCGTGCAGGCCCACGCCGCCCTCGCGCTGCTCGGGCACGAGTGGGGCGCCAACACCCACTGGCGCGCCTCTCTGCGCGCGGCCCACCGGGCCGCGGCCGACCGCCACCTCGACGACCGCGAGTCCTCCTTCCTCGACGCCGTCACCACCCGGCTGCGCACGGACGAGGCCACGGGCGCCGCGGCCCTGCTCCGGCACGTACGCCTGTTCCCGCGCGACGCGCTCGCCGTCAGCGTCGCGGTGCCGACCGTCGCCTTCGGCGGGCTCACCAGCGGCACCCAGACGGCCGAGCTCGTCGAGTCGCTGGGCCGCTCCTACGGCGACGACTGGTGGTACGCCGGCCAGCTCGCGTTCGTCCGCCAGGACCAGGAGCGCTGGGCCGAGGCCGAGGACCTCTCCTCCTACGCCCTCTCCGTCGAGCCCGCGTCCGGCCACGCCGTCCACGCGCGGGCCCATGTCTACTACGAGACCGGCGACCACACGACCGGGCTGGCGTGGCTCGACGAGTGGATCCGCACCCGCGGGCCCGAGGCCAACCACCGCTCGCACTTCTCCTGGCACGCCGCGCTCCACGAGCTGATGCAGGACGACGTCGAGGCCGTACGCCGCCGCTACGCCCGCGAGCTCGCTCCGTCGGTCGTCAGCGGCAGCCGGGTCGTGGTCGACAGCGGGTCGCTGCTCTGGCGCGGCCGGGTGACCGGCGCGTGGACCGACGACCTCCCCGTCGCCGAGGTGCGGGCGCAGGCCCCGGCCGAGTGGCTGACCGCTCCCCCGACGCCCTTCGCCGCGATGCACAGTGCCGTCCTCCTCGCCGCCGACGCCGACGCCACCGCGCTGACCGAGCTGGCGGCCCACGCCGAGCGGAGCGACGACCGCGTCTTCCGCGGGGTCGTGGCTCCCCTGTGCACCGGACTCGTCCACGTCGTCGAGGAGCGCTGGAACGCCGCTGCCGCGGCCCTGACCGGCGTCGTCGCGACGATGGCGCCGCTGGGCGGCAGCCGGGCCCAGCGCGAGGTCGTCGAGGACACGCTCGTGCACGCGCTGGCGATGGCCGGGCGCACCACCGAGGCCGCCGAGCTGCTCGACCAGCGCCTGACCCGGCGCTCCTCCGCACTCGACGCGCGGCGTCGCGCCGCGGTGTCCACGTCGAGCGCGTCGGTCAGCGGCTGATCCGCGCCGCAGCGAGTCACCCGTCCAGGTCCGTGGTGCGGGCCACGAGGTCGGCCAGGAGGGCCGGCATGCCACCGGCCGCGACGACCCGACGCTGGCGGTTCGGCTCGGTCTCCCGGGCGAGCGCGGCGTCGAGCGGGTCGAGCGGCGCGTCCATCCGGTCGGCGGCCAGCACGGTCCGCGCCTCGGCGACCACCCGGCCCGCGATCTCACGCAGGGGACGCAGCGACCCGTCGACGTCGACGACGCGCGTGTCGAGGCCGTAGCGGGCCGCGCGGTGGTCGTTGACCGCCAGCACGTCGTCCTCGAGGTCGAGCTCGTCGGGCGACTCGACGGCGCGGCGGGCGATGCCCTGCACCAAGGCGGTCAGCGCGGCGACCGTCGCAAGTGACGGCACGGCGTCCATCACCCGCACCTCGAGGGTGCCCAGCAGCGGGCGCGGACGCATCTCCCACCAGACGTAGGTGTGGTCGGACGCCTCGGCCGCGACCATCAACGCCTCCGTGCGCTCGACGTAGTCGTCCCAGGAGCGCAGCAGCGGCGGCATGGTGGTGCGGGGGTAGGAGCGGATGATGGCCGCGCGGGCCGAGGCCTGGCCCGAGTCCAGCCCGTGCCAGTACGGCGATCCCGCGGCGAGGGCACGCAGGAGCGGCAGCCGGTTGCGCAGCCCGCGGTAGGCGAGCATCGCGGTGCGCTCGTCGGGCAGCCCGACGTGCACCTGCAGCGCCGCGGTCGGCGTGCGCAGCAGGCCGGCGTACTCGTCGATGATGCGGTCGTAGCGCGGCGACGTGGCGATGTCGGGGACCCCGACGGGCGCGGTCGGGTGCACCCCCGCGGCGAGGATCCGGCCGCCCTGCTTGTCGACGAGGGCACGGAGGTCGCGCAGCGAGCGCCAGGCGTCCTCCGCGCTGCGGCACACAGGAGTGTTGAGCTCGACCTGGTCGACGTAGATCTCACCGGTCACCACGCCCGCGTCGGACCCGGACCGGGACATCGCCTCCACGAGCGGGGCGGCCGCGGTGCCCATCAGCTCGTCGCGGTCGTCGACGAGCATCAGCTCCTCCTCCACGCCGACGGAGAACTCACCGCCCGGCACGTGCGACGGCACCGCCGGCATCCCGCTCGTCATGGCGCACAGGTGCCCCTCCGGGAGCCGCGTCATGCGCGGACCGGGCCGGGCCTCGGGTCAGCGTCGGGGCGGCACCGACAGCCGCAGGACCTTCTTCCAGGCGCTGGCGACCTGCCGCCACAGCGGCGCGGTGTTGTAGGCCAGCCCGTGGCGCTCGAACAGCTCGCGGACGGGTCCCGCGATCTCGCGGTAGCGGTTGCTGGGCAGGTCGGGGAACAGGTGGTGCTCGATCTGGTGCGAGAGGTTGCCGCACAGCACGTGGAGCAGCGGCGGGCCCGAGACGTCGGCGGAGCCGAGCATCTGGCGGACGTACCACCGCCCGCGCGTCTCGTGCTCGTCGAGCTCGGGCACCTCGAACGTCTCCACGCCCTCGGGGAAGTGGCCGCACATGATCACCGAGTGGCTCCACACGTTGCGGGCCAGGTTGGCGGCGAGGTTGGCAGTCAGGGTGGTGCGGGCCGACCCGGTGGGCGCCGAGAGCAGCGGGTGCAGGACGTAGTCGCGCAGCGCGCTGCGCGCGGCCCGGCGCGCGGTCGTGCGCATCTCCTCCTTCTGCTCCGAGGAGAAGCCGTCACCGGAGCGGAGCGACTCGCCGAGGTCGAGGTCGTACATCGCGATGCCGTACTCGAAGATGCACGCGTTGACGAGGTTCCACAGCGGTTGGGCCAGGTGGCGCGGCTGCCACTCCTGTGCCTCGTCGACGCGCAGGATGCCGTAGCCGAGGTCGTTGTCCTTGCCCAGCACGTTGGTGTTGACGTGGTGCCGGTCGTTGTGGGCGCGCTGCCACTGCTCGGGCGCCGACGCGTGGTCCCACTCCCACGTCGAGGAGTGGATGCGCGGGTCGCGCATCCAGTCCCACTGCCCGTGGAGGACGTTGTGCCCGATCTCCATGTTGTCGAGCACCTTCGACAGGGTCAGCGACGCCGTTCCCAGCCACCACGCGGTGCGGCTGCGGCTGCCGAGGAGGACCACCCGACCCGCCACCTCGAGGCAGCGCTGGACGGCGATCACACGTCGGATGTACGCCGCGTCGCGGGCGCCGCGGTCGGCGAGGACCTCCTCGCGCAGGGCGTCGAGGGTGCGGCCGATCTCCTCGACCTCCGCGTCCGTCAGGTCGTCGTAGGACCTCTGGCGCGGGGAGTGCTGAAGGAGGGCGGCCATCGCTCCCAGTGCCCCGACGCCGGTGCTCACATGCATCTGCGAAATGCCTCCCCACGGGTGGAGTGGGGCGCAGACCGGTGGGTACGGAGCGCCCATGACCGAGCAATCCCACCACGACCAGGACGCGGATCCGGACACAGGCACCACCCATCCCCACTCCGAGGAGGACGCATGACGACCTACGGAAATGACCCCCTGAGCACGACCGGCACCGGCAGCGGGACCGGCACGAGCGGCTACGACTCGGGCACGACCGCCACGGGCGGCTACGACTCGGGCAGCAACGACACCAGCACGACCGACAAGGCCAGGGACACCGCGTCCACCGCTGCCGACCAGGGCAAGCAGGTGGCCGGCACCGCGAAGGACGAGGCGCTCAACGTCGCCGGCACCGCGGCCGAGCAGGCCCGCAACGTCGTGGGCGAGGCGAAGCAGCAAGTCACCAGCCAGCTCAGCGACCAGGCCACCACCGGCCGCGACAAGCTGTCGGAGACCCTCCGCACGCTGGGTGACGACCTGCAGCAGATGGCGCAGGGCCAGGGCCCGTCGCAGGGCCTGGCCACCGACATCGCCCAGGAGGTCTCGGACCGGGTCCGGGCCTTCGGCAGCCACCTCGAGAACCGCGAGCCCGGACAGCTCCTCGACGACGCCCGCGACTTCGCGCGACGCCGCCCCGGGACGTTCCTCGTGGGCGCCCTCGCTGCGGGCCTCGTGGCCGGGCGGATGTTCCGCGCGACCGCCGACGGCGCGGCCGCCGCGTCGCTCGCCGAGTCCGGCGGCACGGGCGGGACGGGCGGGACGACGTACGGCACCACCGGTGTCGGGACGGGTCCGATGGGCACGGCCAGCGGCGCAGCGCCCCTGGCGGGCCAGTCGAGCACCGGCAGCCCGGGCACGACGGGGTACGACACCCCGGCGCCCGACCCGACGCTGACGACCCCGTCCGGCCTCGACTCCACCTCGTCCGGGCTCCCGGGCGCGCGCACCCAGGACACCCCGTGACAGGGGCGCCGGGCGTGGACCCGCTGCCGACGACGACCGCGACGAGCCCGGTGGGCTCGCACGTCCCCGGCGTGGATGACGAGCGCAGCCTCGGCCAGATCGTCGGCGACCTGAGCACCGACCTGACGACGCTGGTCAAGCAGGAGCTCGAGCTGGCTCGCACCGAGCTCAAGGAGGAGGCGGCCAAGGCCGGGAAGGGCGCCGGGATGCTCGGCGGCGCCGGCGTCGCCGGCCTGCTCGCGCTGATCCTCGGCTCGTTCGCCCTGGCCTATCTGCTCGACAACTGGATGCCCGTCGAGCTGGCGTTCCTGATCGTCACGATCCTGTGGGCGATCGTCGGCGCCGTCCTGGCGGCCCGTGGCCGCAAGGAGCTCAAGAACGCAAACCCGCAGCTGCCGGAGACGCAGCAGACACTCAAGGAGGACGCAGCATGGGTCAAAGCACAGAAGAACTGAGGTCTGAGATCGAGCAGACGCGGCAGTCGATGACCGCCGACGTCGACGCCCTGCAGGACCGGGTGAGCCCCACCGCCATCGTCGAGCGACGCAAGCAGGCGGCCCGCAGCCGCGTGCTCGGCGTCCGCGACAAGGTGATGGGCACCGCCCACGGCGTGAAGTCGTCGGCGTCCGGCACCGCAGGATCTGCCAAGGGCTCCGCCGGCGGGGCCGTCGACTCCGTCAAGGACACGGCGTCCGGAGCCGTCAGCGGCGCCCAGGACAAGGTGCAGGGCGCTCCCCTCGCGGCCGGCCTGGTCGCCTTCGGTGCCGGCGTCATCGTCGCGGCCCTGATCCCGGCCTCCGAGAAGGAGGCCGTGGCTGCCGGTCACGTGGTCGACGCCGCCAAGGAGCACGGCCAGCCGGTCGTGGACCAGGCGAAGTCGGTGGCGCAGGACGTCGTCGACAGCGTCAAGGAGACGGCCGCCGAGGCCGCGCAGGAGGTCAAGGACACTGCCTCCGACAGCGCCGGCAAGGTCAAGTCCGAGGGTCAGTCGGGAGTGGACGAGGTCCGCTCGCAGACGCAGTCCTGACCCCGGTCCACCCGCAGCACCACCGGCCCGTCCCCCGGGGGCGGGCCGGTTCGCTGCGCCTGGGGCCCCGACGCCAGTCGGCGCGGCGGGACCGCGTCCGGCTCCGGGTCCGTCAGACGTGCCGGGCCGCTTGGCCAGCACGACACCGAGGGCGATCATGCCCGCGCCCAGCACGAGGTGCAGCCAGTCGTCGGCCGTGTTGAGCGGCACGAAGTTGGCCTGGGAGTCCTTGTCGACGACGAGCCCGTAGAGGAACAGCAGGAGGTAGATCGCCCCACCGCCCACGAGGAAGGCCCGTGCGCTCGACGGCTTCCGCGCGAGCGCGATCCCGGCGGCGCCGAAGAGCAGGTGGACCACGTTGTGCAGGACCGACACCTGGAAGATCCCGAGCAGCTCGGCGTGGGACTCGTGCCCGGCCGCCTCCATGCTGCCGCTGTCGGCGGTGATGCCCGGGATGAACCCCAGCACGCCGACGAGCAGGAAGGCGACGCCGACGAGGGCGGCCGCTGCCTGGACGGGAGTGCCGGTCGCGGTGGACCGGGACCGGAGACGCATGTCGTCGCTCATGGCGGCTCCGTACCCGCTGACCCCGGTCGCACGCATCGCTCCCACCCCGGAGTGGGGACCAGCACGGGTGGCGCAGGTCACGGCGTGACGCGACGCCGATCGGGGTACGGACCCCATCTAGAACCTTGACGAGAGGATCGCTGGTGAACCCCATCCGCCTGGTCTCCGGAGCCGTCACGCTCCCCGCCCACGCCGCCGCAGCCGTCATCGGCACGTCCGTGGGCCTCGCGACCACCGGGGTGCGTACGACGGCCCGTGTCGTCGCCCGGGTCATCGAGCAGGTGTCGGGCACCGGTCCGGCTCCGTCCGCGCCGTGGCCCACCGACCGGCCCACGTCCACCGTGGTGGACCCGGCGCCGGCCGTGACGACGCCGCCCGCACCGACGGCACCGGCCACGCAGGCGCCTGCGAAGAAGGCGCCCGCGAAGAAGGCCGCGACCCGGAAGTCGCCCGCCAAGAAGGCCGCTGCGAAGAAGGCGCCGTCCAAGCAGGCTGCCGTGCTCGCCCCGGCACTCGGGCTCAGCGAGGCCGAGGTCGAGGAGCTCGACGTCTCCAGCGCCGACGACATCACCACGCCGTCGGGCATCCCCGCCGCGGGCGAGGGGTTCAACCCCGACACCACCGACACCGACCTGCACCAGCCGGGCACCGAGCCGCTGATGGACCCGGCCACGGTCAAGGCCGTCGCGAGCGAGTCGGCGATGCTGCGTCGGGCGGCCGACACCGACAAGGGCTGAGCCCGGCGCTCGCCGCGGACGGATGTCGGCGGTTCGACCTATCCTCGGACCGTGCACCGGATCTTCACCACGAGCGTGGCCTCGGTCTACCCCCACTACGTCGCCAAGGCGGAGCGCAAGGGCCGCACCCGCGAGGAGGTCGACGAGGTCATCGGGTGGTTGACCGGCTTCGACGCCGCGCAGCTCCAGAACCACCTGGACGAGGGCACCACGTTCGAGGAGTTCTTCGCCGCGGCTCACCTCAACCCGCGCTGCGACCAGATCACCGGCTCGGTGTGCGGCGTCAAGGTGCAGGAGGTGGAGGATCCGCTCATGCGGCAGATCCGCTACCTCGACAAGCTGGTCGACGAGCTCGCCAAGGGCCGGCCCATGGCCAAGGTGCTGCGCGCCTGAGCCACTGGACACGCGGGTCCGGGGGTACCTAGCGCCATGCACCCGCATCCCGACCCGCACCCTGACCCGCACCTGCCCTGGCGCCGTCGCACCGTCTGCGGCGACGGCGTCGACCTGGCCGTGCAGGAGGCCGGCGACCCCGACGCCCCTGCGGTCGTCCTGGTCCACGGCTACCCCGACACCCACCGGATCTGGCTGCCGGTCGCCGAGCGGCTCGCCGCCCACCTGCGGGTCGTGGTCTACGACACGCGCGGCCAGGGCCTGTCCCCCACCGACGCTCCCGACGACGCCTTCGCGCTCCCCCACCTCGCCGCCGACCTGATGGCCGTCGTGGACGACGTGAGCCCCGACCGACCCGTCCACGTCGTGGGCCACGACTGGGGTTCGGTGCAGGCGTGGGAGGCGGTGTGCGAGCCGGACGCAGCGGGCCGCATCGCCTCCTTCACCTCGATCAGCGGGCCCAACCTCGACCACGTGGCCGCGTGGACGCGTCGGACGCTCCGACACCCCACGCCGGTCGGCGTCACCCGCCTGGCCGGCCAGGGCCTCGCCTCCTCCTACGTCCCGTTCCTCGTCTCGCCGCTGGCGCCTCCGGTCCTGCGGGTGCTGGGGGTCGGGAGATGGTCTCCGGGCTGCGCTACTACCGCGGCAACGTCGCGGTCCGCCGGCGGCCGCGCGAGCGTCGTACGACCGTGCCGGTGCTGCAGCTCGCGCTCACCCGCGACCCCGCGATCCGCGAGTCGTCGCTCAGGGCGAGCGAGCCCTGGTGCGACGACCTGCGGCGCCACCACCTGCCCTTCGGTCACTGGGCGCCGCGGACCCACCCCGACGTCGTCGCTGACGAGGTCCTCGGCCACGTCACGGACGTCGAGGCGCGGCGGTGACCAGCCGGTCGGTCACCGCCCTCAGCGGCGGCCAGCCTCCCCGCCCGCGCCGGGTCACCGCGTAGGCGCGCAGCCGCACCTGCGGGTCCCGCAGGCGTACGACGCTCACGCCCCGTCGCGAGGCGCGCCCCCGCGGCAGGAGGGCGACCCCGCGTCCGGCCACCACGAGGTCGTCGACGAGCTCGAGCGCGTCGATCCGGTGCACGATGTGCGGCACGAAGCCGGCACGCGAGGCCAGGGTGCGCAACGCGTCCTCGTCCGCGGTGTGGCGCGAGTTCACGATCCAGTCGCGGTCGGCGAGGTCGGCGAGCTCCAGGTGCCGGTCGGCCGTCGGCACGCCGATCCCCCACTCCCGCTCCCACAGCGGGGAGACGACGTGGTCGTCGCGCCACTCCGCCGGCGCGAGGTCGTAGTCGTAGACGAGGGCGAGGTCGACGTCGTCGCGGGCCAGCAGGTCGAGCGACTCGAGCGGCTCGTACTCGTGGATGCGCACCTCGATGCGGGGGTGGGTCGAGCGCAGGTCGTCGATCGCCGGCAGCAACGACCTCCTGACCGCGGAGGCGAAGCCGGCGACACGCACCACACCGGCCGGCTCCGCGGTCGGGTCGAGGTCGAGGCGCGCGGCCTCCACCGCGGCGAGGATCGTCACGGCGTGGTCGGCCAGCCGCCGCCCGGCCGGCGTCAGCCGCACCCGCCTGCCGTCGGGCTCGAGCAACGGGCTCCCGACCTCGCGGGCCAGCGCGGCGATCCCCTGCGAGACGCTCGACGTCGTGGTCCCGAGCGCGTCGGCGACCTCGTGCATCGAGCCGAGACGGGACAGCTCGAGCAGCATGCGGAGGCGGCGGACGTCCATGCCGCCATTGTGTCGATGTGACGAACGAACTGTCCAGCAAAGTCACGTGGACACGAACGGTCGGTCCACCGTCTACTGAGGTCATGGCTACCACCACCCTCCCGTCCGGGGCTCGCGCAGGCGCCTCCATGGCCGTCGCGTCGATGCTCTGCGTGCAGCTCGGCCTGGCCGTCTCCGTCGGGCTCATCGACGACCTCGGCGCGTCGGGCGCGGCCTGGATCAGGCTGTTCTGGGCGGGGATCCTCCTCCTGGTCCTCGTCCGTCCCCGGCTGTCGCTCTACTCCCGCGAGGCACTGTGGTCGGGTGCCGCCCTCGGCGTGGTCACCGCTGGGGTGACCCTGCTCTTCATGGCCGCCGTGGCGCGCCTGCCCCTCGGCACGGCCAGCGCCCTCGAGTTCCTCGGTCCCCTGACGATCGCCGTGTGGCGCAGCCGCGGCGTGGGCAGGTCCTGGGCGGCGCTGGCTGCCGTCGGCGTGCTGCTGCTGACCCAGCCGTGGACCGGCACGGCCGACCCGGTCGGCGTGGCCTGTGCCCTGGGCGCTGCCGTGTGCTGGGCGGCGTACATCCTGCTGACCCAGCGCGTCGGCGACGCGGTGAGCGGGCTGGGCGGCCTGGCGGTCTCGATGCCCGTCGCCGCCATCGTCGCAACGCTGGTCGCCGGTCCGGGTGTCGTCGGACAGCTCACCCCCCAGCTGCTCCTGTACGGCCTGGGCCTGGCGATCCTGCTGCCCGTCGTGCCCTTCGCCCTGGAGCTCCTCGCGCTGCGGCGGCTCACCACCGGCGCATTCGGCACCCTGATGGCCCTCGAGCCCGCCTTCGCCCTGGTGATCGGCTTCCTCGTGCTCAGCCAGGTGCCCAACGGCATCGCCGTCGTCGGCATCCTGCTCGTCGTGGCGGCCGGCATCGGCGCCGAGCGCACCGGCGCCCGCGCGGACGCGCCCGTCGGCGACGCGGCACGGAGTATCCGTCGTCGCGGGGTGATCGTCGAGGTCGCTCACATGCTCTTACTCCGACGGTGCCCGGCACGGCGTTGACCTTCGACGTGTCGTACGCGAACGTGAGCACCGAGCTGGCGATCGCGTCGGAGTTCACGTCCAGCGCGTGGACGTTGATGTTGCCGACGAGCGTGTAGTCCTCGCGCAGCAGGTCGTAGAGCGCCGCGTGCTGGCCGGCGCCGGTCAGGTTGTCGCACGGCTGGTGGTAGCACGGGTCGTACGCGACGCGCCGGCCACGCCGCCGTAGAGCGCCGCCTCGGCCGCGGTCTTGGGCACCTCGGCGCCGGTGAACAGGCCGCCGGCCGGGATGCCGACCGCGATGAACGGTCCGTAGTCCGAGCGGCCGGAGAACTCGCTGTCCTGCGAAGGTTCGCCGCGCTCTGCGTAGAACTGCTCGAAGACGTCCTCGATCTGGGCGGACCCGTGCGGGATGAAGCCGGGGGCTGCCGTGCCGCCCGGAGTTGTCGCCGTCGTAGACCCCGAACATGTAGTTCGGCGAGGCGACCATGTCGAAGTTGAGGTAGAGGGCGATGTCGTCGGCCTCGCCTCGGTCAGCTGGCCGACGTAGTGCTCGGAGCCGAGCAGGCCGGACTCCTCAGCGCCCCACCAGCGAAGCGCACCGTGTTCGTCGGCTTGACCTTCGCCATCTGGATCGCGGTCTCCAGCAGCGCGGCGCTGCCGGAGCCGTTGTCGTTGATGCCGGGCACCGTCCTGGACGCTGTCGAGGTGCGCGCCGGCCATGACGACGTTGCCGTCGTTGCCGCTCTTGGTCTCGGCCGGTCACGTTCCACGCCGCGCGCTGATCTCGGCGCGTGAAGTCGACGGTGCACCGTGACCGTGGCGCCCGGCGTCGCCGCGAGGTCGGCGCCGGCCGCCGAAGGTCGTGAAGACCGCGGGGATCCGTCAGGCCGGTCGCGTCCCCGATCATGCTGATCAGCCCGGTGCGACCGGGTTGGCCCTCGTTCATCACGATCGACCGCGCTCGCGCCCGCCGCCTGGGCGTTGAGCGACCTTGACGTTGAAGCCGCACGTGCCGCGCTGGACCAGCGCGATCGCGCCGGCGGGGAATGCCCGGCGAAGTCCGCGGCCTCGCAGCCGCTGCTGACGAGTTCGCCGCGGCCGGGGATCACGAGGTCAACCGGACGCAGTGTGCCGGTCGCCGTGCCTTCGGGGTTCCGGAGTCGAAGGCGTTGCGCAGGAAATCGGTACCGTCGACGAACGACCCGCGGGTTCGGCGCTGACCCGGATCAGCTTCGAGTTCTCCTCGAAGTAGTCGAACATGAACTGCTGTACCTGCGGGTCGTAGCCGGCACCGCGCAACTGGTTCACGACGTAGTCGACGGACGCCTGTAGCCGGGAAGACCCGGCGGCGCGGTTGCCGCCGTTGTCGTCGGCGATCTTCTGCAGCGCGCCGAGGTGATCCAACACGCCTTCCGGCGTCACGGCCGTCGTCAACTTCTTGACCGTGTTGTTGTTCGGGTCCGCAGACGCCGGTGGGCTGGTCATGGCACCGATCAGGGCCGCTGTGCGGCCGCGGACACGGCTAGGTAGAACCGTCTGGACATGGGGTCTCCTACGCGCGGAAGATCGTTGCCTGCACGGGGGCTGGGGTCACCCGCCGCGGATGAGGCCGCCGGGCCCGGTTCGTGACCTACTGACAGCCGACGTTCGTCGCGGCCTCGCCTCGCGCCTGCTCGTCGCTGCGCGCCCCCAGCACGGAGTGACGCGATGGCCACAGAGGGTGACGCACCACCCCTCGACCCGGCGACGGTCGTCCGCTCGAGACCGTACCTGTCGGCCCTGCTGATCTCGGCGGCCCTGGGCGTGCCCATCTCCGCCGTCGCCTACGGCTTCCTGGCGCTCGTCGCCCAGATGCAGCAGCTCGTGTTCGTCGACCTGCCGGACGGGGTGTTCGACGGCGGGTACGCCCGCCTGGTGGCCCGTGCCGTGGCTGGCCCTGTGCGGGCTGCTGACCGGGCTGACCATCCGGTACCTGCCCGGCACGGGCGGGCACTCCCCCGCCTTCGGCTTCCACGCAGGTGGAGGTCCGCCCGAGCCCCAGGACCTCCCCGGCGTCATCCTCGCCGCCTTCACCACGTTGAGCCTGGGCGCCGTCCTCGGACCGGAAGCACCGCTGATCGCCATCGGCGGCGGGCTCGCGGCACTGACCGTGCACCTCACGAAGAAGGACGCGCCACCGATGGCGCTCACGATCATGGCGTCGGCCGGCAGCTTCGCCGCGATCAGCACGCTGCTCGGGTCACCGCTGCTCGCCGCGTTCCTGATCATGGAGGCGGCCGGCATCGGCGGCGCGACGCTGACCCTGGTGGCACTCCCGGGGCTGCTGGCGTCCGGCATCGGGGCACTGGTCTTCGTCGGCATGAACAGCTGGACCGGGCTCGGGAGCTTCTCGCTGGCGCTGACGTCCGTGCCGCCGGCCACCGACCCGACCATCGCCACCATGCTGTGGGCCCTGCCGATCGGCGTCGCCTGTGCGCTGCTCGGCTGGCTGATCCGCTGGATCGGCCTGTCCCTGCGACCGCTGGTGCACCTCAACCGGGTGCTGGTGACGACGGTGCTCGGCCTGGGCATCGGTGCGACCGCGATGGTCTACCAGCTCGTCTCCGACCACAGCTTCACGCAGGTCCTGTTCTCCGGCCAGGACGCCATGCCCGCCCTGGTCGAGCACGCCACCGCCTACTCGACCGGGGTCCTGGTCCTCCTGGCTGCCTGCAAGACCCTGGCCTACGGGCTCTCGCTCAGTGCCTTCCGCGGAGGACCGGTCTTCCCTGCCATGTTCATCGGCGCCGTCCTCGGCATCGCCGTCTCCGAGCTGCCCGGGATGGCCCTGGCGCCGGCGATCGGCATGGGGATCGGCGCGATGTGCACCGCCATGCTGCGACTACCCCTCACCTCGACGATGCTGGCGACGCTGCTGCTCGGCGCCGACGGCGTCTCGGTGACCCCGCAGGTCGTGGTGGCCGTCGTCGCCGCCTTCCTGCTGACCACGATGCTCCCTGCTCCCCGTGCGGAGGCGGGAGGGCCCGAGCCGGCCCCGGCGACCAGCACGGGGTAGCCACTTCTGAATAGTGCTAGTACGATTAGCACCATGCACTGGACGGTGGACCACTCCTCGACGCAGCGGCTGCAGGACCAGGTCGCCGCCTGCGTCGTCCGCGGCCTGCACACCGGGGAGCTGTCGGTCGGCGAGCAGCTGCCCCCTGCTGCCGAGCTGGCCGAGGCGATCTCGGTGGATCGCAACACCGTGCTGGCTGCCTATCGCCAGCTCCGCGACGCCGGGATCCTCGAGTTCCGTCGCGGTCGCGGGGCGCGCATCGCAGCGACCGCCGAGTCAGGCGACCTCGCCCCGGTCCGTCATGCCGTCCAGGAAGCCATCGACCTCGCCAGACGCTACGGACTGGACCCGTCCGACGTCATCACCCTCGTCAAGGAGCTGTCATGAACACGACTGCCTACACCGGGCGCGCGACCAACTGGCCGAGCGTGATCGTCAGCGGACTCCTGCTGGTCCCCCTGATCGGCCTGGCCGCCAGCAGCGGATCGGTCCCCGAGACCGTCGTCGCCGTCACGGTCCTCGCGCTCCTGGGGCTCCTGGCGGAAGTGGCGACCGCGTCCGACGTGCGCGCCTCCTGCGGCCCCCACGGCGTCAGCATCCACTGGGGAGTCCTCGGGTGGCCACGGGCGAGCTACGCCCTCGCCGACATCGCGAGCGCCTCCGTCGTCGAGGTCCCGTGGTGGGCCGTGAGCTACAGCTTCTGGTGGACCCCCGGTCGGACCGTCTGCACCGTGCGGACGGGCCCGGCCCTGCGCCTTCGCCTGACCAACGGCCGCAGGGTCACCGTCACGGTCCCCGACCCGCACCGGGCGCTGGCTGCGCTCCGCATCGCCGGCACCGCCTCCCGCGGTCCCGCTACTGAGCGCTGAACCACCTGCCGAGGAACGGGACACGACGTACGACGAGCTGGTCGAGCAGGAGCACGACGAGCAGGGTGACGCCGAAGAAGGGCAGGAGGACGCCGAGGGCGATCAGCCCCACCAGCAGCCACGGCGACGCCGCGATCGGCATCCGTCCGCGCGGGGCTCCCAGTCCGGCGCCACGGCGACGCCGTCGCCACCACATCAGTGGCCCGGTGACGCAGGAAGCAATGACGAGGGCGCACATGGCGGCCGCTGCCCAGAACGAGACGAGGCCGAGCGAGCGGCCTTCGTGCCACCCGATTCCCTGGGAGACGACCTTCGCCAGGAGCGGGTAGTCGTCGTACCCGTAGGTGGAGACGACCTGTCCACCGAACCGGTCGACGTGCACGGTCCGCTCGTCCGACGGGGCGTCGAAGGCATAGCCGATGGCGGAGTACACGCCGTCCTCGCCGTCGGGGAGCGCGACCGTCATCGGGTGCCTGAGTCCTTCGCCGGCGGCGACGTCGATGGCGGTGTCGACGTTGGCGACCGCTCCTTCGTGCCCTTCTGCGTCGGAGCGCGGGACCTCGGTCCTGCCGGCGCCCCAGGGCACGGCGTGGCTGGTGCGGCAGAGACTCGTCCAGCGTGGATGCGGGGTCTGACTCGGCGCCGTGGTCGAGGCTCCACATCGAGGTGCCCTGCTTGGTGGCGAGCTCCTGGACCTGCGCTCCCCAGAAGCCGGTCCACGGGAGGCCGGAGACGAGGAGGGTGAGCAGGCCGACGCCGGCCACTGCGCCGATGCGGGCGTGCCAGGAGCGTAGGGACGCGGGCTTCCGGGCGCGGGCGCGTCGTCCCCGCCAGAACAGGTAGTAGCCCATGAGGGCGCTGACCAGCGCCCAGCACGCACCGAGCTCCATGAGCCGGTCGCCCCAGACGCCGGACATCAGGTCGGCGTGCAGCCGAACGGCGTAGCCGCTGAGGGTGGTGTCCGGGTTCATCGAGCCCAGCACCTCGGCGCCCCACGCGTTGACGTAGATCTCACGGACCGTCCCGTCGGGCATCTCGGCGTTGATGACGGTCGGCCGCTCGGCGGAGCGCGGTTCGGCCACCGAGGTGAGGGTGGCGTCGGGGTAGGCGCGCTGCGTCGCGTCGAGCTGGGCGCTGTACGGCTGCTGGAAGTCCATCCCGGCGGGTTGTTCGACCTTCAGCAGGTCGGGGTGGAGCAGCGGTTCGAGCTGGAACCGGAAGAGGTAGATGAGGCCGGTGGTGGCCAGCACCAGCAGCACCGGGACGATGACGATGCTGGCGAAGAAGTGCCATCGCCACACCGCGCGGAACCATCCGCCGGAACCCGGCCGGGACCCTGTTCGTGGTGTCGTACGGCGGGCGGGCCGGGGGTCGTCGGGGTCGGTCGGTGGACGGGCGTCGAGCTGGGTCATGGGTCTCCTCGATGAGCCCGGGTCACCCTCGGTGGGGCCGGGCAGGACGGAACGCGCCGATGCCCCGGGGCGGTGCGCGGGGCATCGCGTCCAGCCGGGTGGCGGGTGGGACTTGTCAGATGGCGAGGATGGCCGGTGGCCCGCGTCGGACGACGCTGCCGGCCGCGATGCGGGCCAGCGTGGTCCCTGCCAGCTGCGGGGCCGGGGCGCGGCCGAGCACCGGCGTCGACGGTGCCGTCGAGACGGGGAGGCGGAGCGAGCGCCAGATGTGCGTGAGCAGGGTCCACAGAGCCCGCTCCCCTGCGGCGAGCCACAGGCCGACGACGACAGCCGCGGCGAGGTGGGCGGCCATCATCCGTGCATCAGCGGGCAGCAGGTGCGGGAACAGCGGGTCGATCCCGGCACCGCGCCGGGCGCTCCGTGCTCGAGCACGTGGCCGGCATGATGTCCGCCATGCCCGCCATGCCCGCCATGCCTCCGGTGGCCGAGCCAGCCACTGCGGGCGCAGACGCTGCGGTGAGGACGTGGTGTGCGACCAGCTGACCGCCCGCCGTCAGCAGCACGACGCGCACGGTGGACGCCGGCCCGGCCAGGAGCGTTGCGCTGGCCGCGGTGAGGCCGAGGACGAGGAACGCCAGCACCGGAAGCGAGGGGGCGGGACCGCCCGCCTGGACGTGTGCCCCGACAGCCAGGAGGGTCGCGACCGTCGCGAACTGTCCCGGCGCGGGTCCAGCGCAGCCAGGGTGCAGCGGTCTCCATGCCGGGAGTCTCCCACGACCCGCCGGCTCCCCGGCGAGACGAAGAGCGCCACCCCGAGGTCGCTGACACGTCGTCGGGCAAGCGCGCCTCGCACCCGAGCGCCGGCGACGACCTCGTCTTGAAGCGGCCTACCTGCCTACCTGGGTTCCAGGGCGGCGGTGAGGCGCCGAGCGACCCGCTCCGCGGCAGCGAGGTCCTCCGGCGACCAGTCCTGGAGCAGGGACTCGTAGACCGCCCGTGCCGTGGACTTCGTCTGCCGGTGCCGGGCGGTGCCCGCCCTGGTGGCGCGCAGAAGGACCGCCCGACCGTCCGACGGGTCGGTGGTCCTCTCGACGAGACCCAGCTTTTCGAGGCGCCGTACCTCGGTGGTCATCGTGGACCGGTCCACCTCCTGCCAAGCCGCGAGGGAGGAGAGCCGTACGGGACCCGTGTCGGCGATGCGCCCCAGCAGCCACGCGTCGGTCCACGACAGTGACGGCTCCACGTTGGCCAGCATCGACCGCTTCACCTCGCCGCGGGTGAACCAGCGCACCAGCATCGGCACCGCACGTTCGAGGGCGGATGCCGCGTCTGTTGTCAGTTCCTGCCTCGAGCGCTCCATGTAGTGAGACTAGCCTCACCATTTTGGTTGGATTAGTCCAACCGCTCTCGTGGTTGAGCCAGGTGAAGCCGCCAACCGAAGGAGCAGACGTGACCACCACATCCCCCGTCGTCCCCGCCCCGGCCGTCGAGTCGTCCGCGTCGGACATCGTCGACACGTGGGGGCAGGACTCCTTTCCCGCCAGTGACGCGCCCGCGAACTGGTAGCGGCCGACAAGAAGTAGGCACTTCACCACAGGAGGAGAACATGACCAGCACATCCAGCCAGTTCACCGGCTCCATCGGGACGGTGTCCGAGAAGGGCATCCCGGACGAGGTGGACGTCGTCGTCGTCGGATCGGGAGGTGCCGGTCTGATGGCAGCGCTCACCGCTGCCAAGCAGGGTGCGCGCGTCCTGGTCGTGGAGTCGCGCGAGCTCGTCGGAGGCGCGACCGGCATCTCCGCCGGAGCAGCGTGGATCCCCAACCACGGTTTCTCGACCAAGCAGCTCAAGGTCCGCGACGACCTCGACCAGGCGCGGCGCTACATCTACGGCCAGGGCAGGGACCAGGTCCTCGACCACGCCCTCGTCGAGAAGTTTCTCGAGACCGGCCCCCACGTCGCCCGCTACATCGAGGAGCACACCGCCTTCGGTTGGATCCCCACCATCTGGCCCGACTACCGCTCCGACATCGACGGAGCCTCCATCGGCCGCGCCCTCTTCCCCGGCCCGTACTCCCCCGAAGGGCTCGGCGAGGCCGCGAAGTTCGTCCGTCCGGCCTTGACCACCGGCATGGCCAAGAACCCCCTGCCGTTCTGGCTGCTCGGTGGCATGGGCATCGACCAGGCCTGGCTCGCCGGCCCCGCCCTCGTCGGAGCGCTGCTCGAAGCAGGTCTGCGCGCCGGAGTTGACGTTCGCGTCGAGGCCCCTGCCGTACGACTGCTCGCCGACGACAGCATGGTGAGCGGTGTCGTCGTACGCGCCGACGGGGTCGAGCACACCGTGCGCGCTGCGCGCGGTGTCGTCCTGGCCAGCGGCGGGTTCGAGAGCTCGACCGAGCTGACCACCACCCACCTCCAGGCGCCCTTCGGCGTGCAGGTCTCGCCCGACGGTCACGACGGCATCGCCGTCCAGCTCGCGGAGGAGATCGGTGCCGACCTGACCGGCATGCAGGACGCGTGGTGGATGCCCGGAGTGCAGCTGCCGGGCGAGGAGCTCGAAGGCCGGCCGCTGAGCCGCGTGTTCCTCGGCGAACGCGCCCTCCCGCACAGCATCATGGTCAACAGCAAGGGCGAGCGGTTCGCCAACGAGGCCCTGGCCTACGACCAGTTCGGCGCCATCATGCGCGAGGTCGACCCCGAGACCGGGACCATGCCCAACGCCACGGCGTGGCTGATCTTCGACCAGACCTACTGGGACAAGTTCGGCATCTTCGGCATCACCCCCGGAGGCGAGGTGCCGGACTACCTCCACCGAGCCGACACCCTGTCCGAGCTCGCGAACGACATCGGCGTGGACGAGGCAGCGCTGCGGACGAGCGTCAAGCGCTTCAACTCCAGCGCCCGGCGGGCCCGCGACCCGGAGTTCCAGCGCGGCGAGACCCTGTTCGACCGCTACTTCGGCGCCTACTACCCCCGCCTGGGCAGCTACTCGCCTGACGCACGGTTCCCCGCCGCCACCGCGAAGGCCCGCCAGCGGATCGCCGCACTGATCGGTCCGGTCGTCAACAAGCTCGCCGGGCGCGCCGCGCGGAGCAACAACCCCGAGAAGCTGCGCTCGGTCGTGGTCGGGCCGCTGGCGCGGATCATCCGCCCCGTGCTCGACAGCCCGAGGTCCAGCGTCCTCGGCCCCGTCGACGAGGCGCCCTTCTACGCCCTCGAGGTCCACGCCAGCGCGCTCGGCACGGTCGGCGGGCCCCGGACCGATGCCCGCGGCCGCGCACTCAGCACCGACGGCCGCGCCATCCCCGGGCTCTACGCGGCCGGCAACGCCGGCGGTGCCCCCACCAAGGGCTTCTACGGAGGCGCCGGCGGGACCATCTCCCTCGGCCTGGTCTTCGGCTACCTCGCCGGACTCGACGCCGCCCAGCACCGCACCCGCAGCGACGCGGAAGGCGAGCTCGACCGCACCAGGCACCCATCAGTCGCCTGACCACGGCGCCTGATCACGGCGCCTGACCGCGGCGCCTGATCCGGTACTTCTGGCCTCGACCCCTGCGCGGAGTCGGGGCCAGAAGTGCGCTGCGGGCTCTGTCGCGTCGTGAAGGCGCCATGATGGACTATCGAGGGCATGAGCGCCGTCACGCACATCATCGACTCTGCAGACGGCACCACCATCGAGTACCGCTTGACGGGGACGGGTCCCGCGCTGGTGATCGTGCCGGGCAACAACCGCATGGCGCACAACTACGACCGGCTGGCCGCAGCGTTGGTGGACGGGTTCTCGGTCTGCGTCATCGAGCGCCGCGGCAGGGGGAACAGCGGTCCTCAAGGGCCTGGGTATTCGATGGACCGGGAAGTCGATGACCTCCAAGCGGTCGCGGACGCCGTTGGCGCACGGATGTTGTTCGGACACAGCTACGGCGGCCTCATCGCGCTCACCGCCGCACGGTCGAACCCCGACATCGACCGGGCTAGTGGTCTACGAACCGGGGATCTCTATCAACGGGTCGTTTGACCTTTCCTTCCGTTCGGAGTTCCGGAGTCTGCTCACGCGGGGCAAGCACGTCCGGGCGATGGCATTGTTTCTCCATGCAACGCGGTTGATCCCGCTCCCGTGGACGCCCTACCCGGTGTGCTGGGTCCTCGCCTGGCTACTGGTCGGCCGCCGTGGCGAGATGCGGGACCTGATGTCGACCACCCCAGCCGAGCTGGACGAGGTCGCCCTCTCGGACGGCGACGGCTCGGACTTCGCCACGATCACAGCGAACACGTTCCTGGTCTCGGGGACAGTGTCGCCCGGCTATCTCACCGGCGTCTTGGAACAGTTGAGTGCGGTCATCCCGCAGGCGCGCCATCTCACGCTGAAGGATGCCGATCACAACGCGCCGGATGAGAGCGCCCCTGAACGGTTCGCCGCAGAATTGCACCATCTCCTCGTGCAGTAGAGGCTCCAGGGCGAACATCCGCTGGGCGTCGCTCCCATGCTCCGCCAAGCAGCTGCGGCCGTGTTTCCACCAGGCGACGGAGGGCGCGGGCCACGTAGCGGCAAGAAATCGGCTAGCAACTGATCTCCGCTGACTCGATCCGCGCGCTTGAAGTTGAGCCACACCGCCGCCTCCCGGCGCTGACCTTGCGGCGACGGCATCTCGGCGACGGCACAGCACCGGGGAGGCGAGGGGCTGAGTGGGCACACTGAGGCACGCGTAAGTGGCTCAAGGAAGGTGAAGAGCAGTCCGCTGTTTCAGCTCGGATCGACCTACGCTCTTCGCGATGGAGGGAGCCTATGAAGTCGAGCACTCGATGGATCGTGGTCGCGGCGGCAGTTCTCGTCGCCGTCGTCATCGTGCTGCTGGCGGTTTACAGCGGAGGCAATGGTGGCGGCGGAACGGGCGGCGGGGGCTACTGACCGGGCTGCGTCATCGCGCCGCCTGTCGGGAGGGGACATCCGGACCTGTCGATGAGCGGGTAGATCTAGGCGTCGTGACGGCGCTGCCGGTCATGCCTGAGGCGGTGAGCCCGCGCTCTGAATGTCTGCCACGCCCGGCGACGCCAGGAGGCCCCAGGCTCCCCAGTCCAATAGCAGAGGCAGTTCAGTCTGGTTCGGATCAGACATGGCGGTCGTCAGAACATTCCGTTGTCGTTGGCTGATGCGTCGGGAAGCACCTGCAGTACATCCCAGTGCTCGACGACCTTGCCGTCTGCGTCGAGCCTGAAGATGTCGATGCCCGCGTAGTCATCCGAGCCCGGCCATGTCTGGTGGCAGTGAAGCACTACGTGATCGCCTTCTGCGACGGACCGAACGAAGTCAACGTGCTTGCCGGGATACTCCTCGGCCATGCGCTCGAAGTATTCGATGAACGCTTCCTTGCCGTCCGCAACGTGAGGGTTGTGCTGCCGGTAGTCCTCGCCCGCGTACCGCTCGATGGCCTCGCGTGGACGGCACTGATTGAACATGAGGTCGTAGAACGCCTGGACGTTCTCCTTGTTCCGCTGCAGGTCCGAAGCCATCTTCATCACTCCTAGGGTCGATGCTCGCGTAATCGACACCCCACCTGCACGCATTCCCGCTGCACGCACGCTCTCATGCGCATGGGCCCGCTGCCGTCGGTGCGCCAGTCGAGCGTGCTGCTCGCTGTGGCGGCTCACCAGTGCCTGGCCGAGGGGTTTCTGGCGGGCTTGTGGCAGCTGGATCAAGTCTGAACTGCCTTCACCGCCTCGGAGATCATTGATCTCCGAGCCTGAACTTTGTAGCGGGGGCAGGATTTGAACCTGCGACCTCTGGGTTATGAGCCCAGCGAGCTACCGAGCTGCTCCACCCCGCGTCGGTGAACAGAACATTACAGGGGTGGCGGGCCGGGCCCAAATCGGGGGTCAGCCCAGCTTGCCCACGGCCTGCTCGACGAGCTTGCGCCCCTCATCCATGAGCCGCGCCCACCGGACCGTGTCGCCCTGGCGCTGGGCCTCGTCGGCCTGCGCGAACTTGTCCTCCGCCTGCTGCAGCAGCTCGGAGACGCTGGCCTCTCCCCCGGGCTCCTGGGTCGGCTGCGAGCCGGGCGACTGCGACGGCTCGGTGGTCGGCTCCTCCGTCGGCGTGGGCTGCCTCGGTCGGGGTCTCCGACGAGCCGCCCTCCGTCGACGGATCGGCGGTCAGCGAGTCCTCGATGGCCTCCACGCAGCGTGGTGCCGATGCCGACCCGGTTCTCGTAGGAGACGAGCACGAAGCGCAGGATCGGGAAGTTCGACTCACCGGCACGACGGGTGTAGACCGGCTGGACGTACATGAAGGTGTCGTCGATCGGCAGCGTCAGCAGGTTGCCGGGCACCCGGTCGGCGTCGCCGGTCGTGTAGGGCAGCAGCGCCTGGCTGACGTCCTCGTTGGTGGCGAACGTGTTGGCGATCTGCAGCGGGCCGCCCGACGGCTCGTTGGGCAGCTGCAGGACCGAGACCTTGCCGTAGTCGGAGCTGGTCGCGTCGCTGTTGACCGCCATGTAGGCCGCGAGGTTGTTCTCCTTGCGCCGCGGCACGTAGACGGAGGTCAGCGACCAGGTCTCGCCGTCACCGGTGTCGGTGAACAGGCGGTACGGCGGCTGCAGGCGGGTGGTGCGCTGCGGGTCGCTCGGGACCTCCCAGCGGCTCGATCCCTCGAACCACGCGGACGCCGAGGTCTCGTGGTAGCGCTGGAACTGGAAGCGCTGGGCCTTGAACAGGTCCTCGGGGTAGCGCAGGTGCTCCATCAGCGCGTCCGGGATGTCCCTTCGGCTTCACGACGTCGGGGAAGACCTCCTCCCACGCCTGGAGGATCGGGTCCTCCTCGTCCCACTCGTAGAGGTTCACCGTGCCGTCGTACGCGTCGACCGTGGCCTTGACCGAGTTGCGGAGGTAGTTGATCTCGTCGGTCGGCAGCGTCTGGAAGCCGGTGTTCTCCTGCAGCGAGTCGTCGGTCATCTCCTCGAGCGACTCGCGCTGGGAGAGCGGGTACTTGTCGGTGACCGTGTAGCCGTCGAGGATCCACTGGATCCGACCGTCCACCACGGCCGGGTAGGGGTCGGAGTCGACGGTCAGCCACGGGGCGACCTTCTCGACCATCTGGCGCGGGTTGCGGTCGTAGAGGATCTTCGAGTTCTCGTGCACGCGGCTCGACAGAAGCAGGTTGGGCTCGCTGAAGCGCACCGCGTAGAGCAGCTGGCTGAAGATGTTGCCGATCGGCACGCCCGCCTTGCCGTCGTACGTCGTCGCGACCTCGTCGTCGCTGCGGTCGCCGCGAGGCAGGTCGAACTCGACCGGCGCCCCGCCGGGTCGCTGGCCGACGATGCTGTAGGTCGGGCTCGACTCGCCGAAGTAGACGCGCGTCTCGTAGCCGTCCTCACCGGCGAGCCGGGTGAGGGCATCCTCGTCGGACTCCTGGCCCTCGGCCCACTGGATGCCGCTCTGCTGGACCGAGTCGTCCTCGGGTCGCTGGTTGGCGTAGGCCGCGATCACGCCGTTGCCGTGCGTGTAGGCGGTGTGGAGGTTGGACCAGTTCTGGTCGCCCTCGGCGAGGCCGCTCTGGTCGAGCTCGCGCACACCCAGCACCACGGCACGGTCCTTGCCGTCGATCTCGTAGCGGTCGACGTCGAGCACGTTGGGCACCGAGTAGTAGGCGCGGACCTGCTGCTGCTGCTCGAAGATCTCGCTGACGATCTGCGGGTCGACGAGCGGGATCCCGTCGGTCCGGCTGTTGAGCGACCCCAGCTCGCCGTTGTCGGCGCCGGTCGTGCTGGCGACGTCGCGCACGTCGACCTGGTCGAGCTGGTAGGCCGCGCGCGTCGCGTCGATGTTGGCCTTGATGTAGGGGCCCTCACGGTCCGGCACGTTGGGGTTGACCCGGATCGCCTGGACGAGCGTGGGGACGATCAGGCCGAGGATGATCGCGGACAGCGCGAACAGGGCCACGCCGACCGACGGCAGCAGCCACGTGCGCCGCCAGATGTTGGCGAGGAACAGCAGGGCGCAGACGATCGCGATGCCGGCGAGGATCTCCTTGGCGGGCAGCACGGCCTTGTCGTCGGTGTAGCCCATGCCGGTGAAGATCGAGCCGGAGTTGGTGACCAGGTCGAAGCGGTCGAGCCAGTAGTCGACGGCCTTGGCCAGCACGAAGAGCGCCAGCAGGGCGGAGACCTGGATCTGCGCGGCGCTCGTGAGCCGCTCGCCGGGACGGGCGGAGAGCCGGATGCCGCCGAACAGGTAGTTCATCAGCAGCGAGGCGATGAGGCCGACGACGGCCAGGGCCATCACGAAGTCGACGAGGTAGTGCCAGAACGGCAGGTCGAAGACGTAGAAGCCGACGTCCTTGTTGAAGTAGGGGTCGGTCGTGCCGAACTCCTTGCTGTGCCGCCACAGCGAGTAGCTGCGCCACTGCCCCGACGCCGAGGCACCGGCGAAGAGGCCCATCACCGCGGCAGCGCCGCCGATGACCCAGCCCATGCGCGGCCCGACCAGCTGGCGGTAGCGGTCCATCCCGTCGTCGGGCATCCCCGGCATCCCGGGCCACAGGACGGGCCGGTAGCGGTAGGCCATCGCCATCGCCACCGCGACGACGGCGGCCATCAGCCCGGCGAAGACGAAGAACAGCCCGATGCGGGTGAGCAGGAGCGTCGTGAAGACCTCCCGGTAGCCGACGGAGCCGAACCACAGCCGCTCGGTCCAGAAGGACGCGAAGGCGCTGAGGAGCATGAAGGCGAGGACGAGGATGATGGCGGTGATGACCAGCGCACCGGGTCGGCGTGACGTGCTCGCCGGACGTGCGCCGCCCGATCCTCCGTTCCCGCCGGGCCGCTGAGGGCCGTCGGGTCCGGTGGGTCCGCTGGGTCGGTCGAAGGGATTGCTCATGGCCTCAGGGGTTCTCGTCGGGGCGGGGCTGGGTGTCGTGCGAGAGGTCGTGGGACGTGTCGTGCAGCGTCGCGTGGAGGAGGTCGAGGAGGCCCGGGACCAGCTCGGTGCCGTTGACCACCGACTGCTCGTCGTCGTGCGCGCGCAGGCGCAGGGCGCAGTACGACGCCCCGGCGCGCGTCACGCCGGCGACCATCCGCACCTCCTGGCGGTCGGGGTGCTCCCGCGCGAACAGCTCCGCGGCGGTCGGGTCGTCGGGGATCTCGTCGTCGATCTCGGGCGGGAGCACGAGCCGTTCGATGACGGCGGCGCACCCGGCGACGCTCTCGGGCCAGGCGATGGTGTGCAGCGCGTCCTCGAGCACCTGACCGGGCGGCAGCCCGTCCTGCTCGATGGGCGTGAACGACCCGTCGTCACCGGGGCCGTCGATCGCCATCGCCGCAGCGAGCGCGGGCTCCTGGGCCACGAGCGTCGCGGTGTCGACGAGGGCGTACAGCCGGGCCGGCTGGTCCCATCCCTCCTGGGCGACGTGCGCCTCGATCTCGAGGATCGCCGCCGCCAGGGCCGGGTCCTCGGGCAGCGCGTCGGGGGCGCCGGGCTCGGGGACAGCGTCGGGCGTCGGGTCGGTGGGGCTGGTCATGAGGCGGTCTCCTCGCAGCTGGGGAGGTCGGTGTCGGGGTCGGCGACCCAGTCGTTCAACGTCGTCACGGCGCCGTCCATCGTGGTGGCCTTCGCCAGGCGCATGTCGCCCGTGTCCACTCCCCCGATGCCGTCGCAGTTGTCGGCCGGGACGAGGAACAGCTCCGCGCCGGCGTCGCGGGCGGCGGCGATCTTCTGCTGGATGCCGCCGATCGGTCCGACCTTGCCGGCCGGGGTGATGGTGCCGGTGCCGGCGATGTCGGCCCCACCGGTCAGCGAGCCCGGGGTGAGGGTGTCGTAGATGGCCAACGACATCATCAGCCCGGCGCTGGGCCCACCGATGTTGTCGGCGATGTCGACGCTGACCTGGAACGGGAAGTCGTAGCCGACGCCGGGCGTGATGCCGATGCGGAGGTCCCCGTCGACCTTCTCGGGGGTCACGTCGACGGCCACCTCCTTCTTCCCACGGCGTACGACGAACGGGATCGGCTCCCCGGGCGACGCGGCGTCGACGGCGTCGACGACGTCCTGGGGGCCGGTGACCTCCGTCCCGCCGATCCGCAGCAGCACGTCACGCACCTCCAGCTTGCCGTCGGCCGGCATGCCGGGGGTCACGGCGAGGACCTCCACGAGCGGGTCGACCTTCTCGCCGAGCTGGGTCAGGGCGGCCGCCACCGCGGTGTCCTGCGAGGACACCATCGCCGCCTCGGACTGGCGGTCGCTCGACTCGTCGGTCTCCTCGGGGGCGTAGATCGAGGAGCGTGGCCAGACCGCGGCGTCGGGGTCGAAGTAGGCGCGCAGCAGCTCGGGGAGGCTGACGTCCTCCTGCGGCGTGCTGACGTAGACGGTCGTCATCCGCAGCTCGCCGTCGTCGTAGTAGGCCTGGTGTCCGGTGACCTCGACGATCTCGTCCCCGGCGTTCTTGGCGAGTATGTCGACGGTCGGTCCTGGGTAGTAGGTGACGTACGGCAGGGGCACGAACGCAGCCGTCGCCCAGAGCACTGCCAGCAGGCACAGAGCGAGCAATCCCGCCCTGGTCCGCTGAGTCATGGGCGCAACTCTCTCAAACGGCGGCAACTCCGCGGCAACGCGCGTCGCTCAGGACGCGCGTCGGGTGGTGCCGTCCCCGCGGCCGGCCCCGTTGCTGGGCCGGACGGCGATGCCGGTGCTGCGGTCGCGCACCCGTGCCGACGCGCGACGCGTGCCCGCCGGCGGCTCCTTGGTGAGGGCGCGGCCGAGGCGTTCGACGGCGACGTCGCGATCGACCTCGCCGCGACCGTCCCGCCCGGCCCACGACACCCACGCCATCGCCACGACAGCCACGACGGCGGACGGCACGAGCCAGAGCAGGATCTCCACGCGACGAGGATAGGAGCCGCGAGGGGCCCGGGCCGGGAGGCCCTACGGCGTGCCGACCCACTCCTCGGTCCGGTCGTCGAAGACCTGGTGCTTCCAGATCGGCACCTCGGCCTTCAGCGTGTCGATGAGGGCGCGCGAGGCGGCGAAGGCGTCGCCGCGGTGGGCCGCGGTCGTGGCGACGACGACCGCGAGGTCCCCGATCCGCAGCTCGCCCACCCGGTGCACGGCCGCCACGCCGCGGACGTCGTGGTCGGCGGCCACCCGGCGACAGACGTCCTCGAGCCGCGCCAGCGCGGTCGGGTGCGCGGAGTAGTCGAGCGCCGTGACGCCCTTCCCGCCGTCGTGGTCGCGGACCTGGCCCACGAAGAGCGTGAGGCCACCGGCACCGTCGTCGCCGAGCGCGTCGAGGACCTCGGTCACGTCGAGCGGGGTGTCGCGGATGTCGACGAGGCGCACGGGATCGGACGTGGGGTCGCTCACGCGGCCGAGTCTAGGGGTGCCGCTGCTGGGCGCGGTGGGTACCGTGGACGCCATGAGTGACACCCCCGGTGGTCCCGGATCGTCCGGTCAGGGTCCCGACGACAACAACCCCTTCAAGGGCACGCCCTTCGAGCAGATCTTCTCCCAGATGGGCGGGTTCGGCTCAGGAGGCGGCATGCCCGACCTCAACTCGTTGATGGCGCAGATGCAGTCCTTCTTCGCGCCGCACGACGGCCCGGTCAACTGGGAGACGGTCACCGACCTCGCCCGCCGGGCCGCGGCCCAGGAGCCCGACCCGACCGTCAGCCCCGCCCAGTCGGGCGCGGTCGCCGACGCCGTGCGCCTCGCCGACCACTGGCTCGACACCACGACCGAGTTCCCCTCCGGCGTGACCACCACGGCCGCGTGGTCGCGGGCCGAGTGGATCGTCGAGACGATCCCGGTCTGGAAGGTGCTCGTCGAGCCGATCGCCGGCTCCGCCACCCAGGCCCTCGGCCAGTCGATGCCCGAGGAGATGAAGCAGCTCGCCGGTCCCCTGATGGCGATGCTCGGCAAGGCGAGCGGCGCGATGGTCGCCTCCCAGGTCGGCAGCGGCCTGGGCGCGCTCGCCGGTGACGTGCTCAGCGCCTCCGACATCGGCCTGCCCCTCGGCCCGATCGGCAAGGCAGCCCTGCTGCCCACCAACGTCGCGGCGTTCGCCGAGGAGCTGCCCGACGTCTCCGCCGACGACGTGCTGCTCTACCTCGCGCTGCGCGAGGCCGCCCACCAGCGGCTGTTCGCCGGCGTGCCGTGGCTGCGCGACCACCTCATCGGGGCGGTCTCGGAGTACGGCGCCGGCATGGACTTCGACACCTCCGGGATGGAGACCAAGCTGCGCGAGGTCGACATGACCAACCCCGAGGCGATGCAGGACGCCCTCGCGGGCGGGCTCTTCGACCCCGAGCCGTCGACCGCGCAGAAGGCCGCGCTGGAGAAGCTCGAGGTGACCCTCGCGCTCGTGGAGGGCTGGGTCGACGAGGTCGTCAGCCAGGCCACCGCCGAGCGGATGCCCGCCGCGTCCAAGCTGCAGGAGACCGTACGCCGCCGGCGCGCCGCGGGCGGCCCGGCCGAGCAGACGTTCGCCACCCTCGTCGGCCTCGAGCTGCGGCCCCGCCGGCTCCGGGACGCGTCGGTCCTCTGGGGCTCGCTGCGCACCCGCCAGGGCGCCGAGGCCCGCGACGGCGTCTGGATGTCACCGCACCTGCTGCCCACCGCCGCCGACCTCGACGACCCGCTGGGCTTCCGGGAGGACTCGGTGACGCCCGGCGAGCTGTCCGAGGAGGAGTTCGACGCCGGCCTGCGTGACCTCCTCGACGGCGGCGACAGCGGCACCCGCCCCGCCGAGTGACCCTCCACGCGAGCGCCGTCGCCACGCTGTCGGGCTGGGCCGCGCCGACGCCCGCGCAGGGCGCGCTCCGCGACCGCTACCTCGCCCACCTGGCCGCGCACCCCGACGGCCTGGCCAAGGCGTGCTTCCCCGACCACCTCACCGCCGGCGCGATCGTCGTCTCCCCCGACGGCGGCGCGGTGCTCCTCAACCACCACCGCAAGGCCGACGCATGGCTGGCCTTCGGCGGGCACCTCGAGCCCGAGGACACGTCGCTGGCCGGCGGCGCCCGGCGCGAGCTCGTCGAGGAGTCCGGGCTGACGTCGTTCGACTTCGACGAGGAGCCGCTGTCGCTCGACGAGCACGCGGTGGAGTTCTGCTCCGACCGCGGCACCGTCCACCACCTCGACGTACGGTTCCTCGCCACCGCCGAGCCCGACGCCGCCCACGCCACGAGCGAGGAGTCGCTCGACGTGCGCTGGTGGCCGGTCGACGCGTTGCCGGCGACGTTCGACGACATGTACGTCCTCATCGAGGTCGCGGTCGCGCGGGTGCGGGCCCGTCAGTCCTCGGCTCGGGTCCTCGTCGACGCCCGGGGGCGGCTCGAGCCGGGCGGCCGCGGAGTAGCCCTCGAGGTAGCCCTTCGCCTTGTCCGCGCGGGGGTAGCGGTCGACCCACGCCCAGAACGCCGGCGTGTGGCCCGACTCGAGCAGGTGGGCCAGCTCGTGGACGAGCACGTAGTCGACCACCCAGCCGGGCACCTTCTGCAGCCGGTCGCTGAGCCGGATGGTGCGGTCGCCGGGGGTGCACGAGCCCCAGCGGGCGTTCTGGTTGGTCACCCACCGCACCGAGGCCGGGACCGCGAGGCCCCCGAGGTAGAGGTCGTTGAGCTTGGCGGCGCGGGCGACGAGGTCGTCGTCGGAGCGGAGGCGGCGCTTCTCCTGCCGCTCGATGCGCGCGACCATGTCGGCGACCCACGTCGCCTCGTCGCGCTTGCTCATCGCGGCGGGGATGAGCACGACGATCCGGTCGCCGTCGCGGTAGGCCGAGACCGTCCGACGGCGGCGGCGCGAGCGGCGCACCTCCACGTCGGGCGGGGTGGCCGGGGTGCTCATGTGCCGAACCTAACCCTCGCCACCCACACTCGGGGGTGGACTCGCTGGCGGATCGCCGGCAGGACCCGCCCGCGGGCCTCGCGCTCAGAGCCGGGCCGCGGCCCACTCGAGCAGCCGGTCACGGTCCCAGGTGGTGACGATCCGGTCGGGGTCGATCCCGGCCTCGGTGGCGCGGGCGGCGCCGTAGTCGAGCATGTCGAGCTGGCCGGGCGCGTGGGCGTCGGAGTCGATCGAGAACAGGCAGCCGAGGTCGCGGGCGAGCTCGAGCAGCCTGGTGGGCGGGTCGCGGCGCTCGGGCCGTGAGTTGATCTCCACCGCCACGCCCTCCTCCGCGCACGCGGTGAACACCGCCTTCGCGTCGAACTGGCTCTGCGGTCGCACGCCCCGGTTGCCGGTCACCAGGCGGCCGGTGCAGTGGCCGAGGACGTTGGTGTGCGGGTTGCGGACGGCAGCGACCATCCGCTTCGTCATCGGGGCGGCGTCCATCTTGAGCTTGGAGTGCACGGAGGCGACGCGGACGTCGAGCCGTCCCAGCATCTCCGGGGTCTGGTCGAGCGACCCGTCGTCGAGGATGTCCACCTCGATCCCCTTCAGCAGGGTGAACGACCCGCCGAGGTGCTCGTTGACGGCGTCCACGACCCCGAGCTGGCGGGTCAGGCGCTCGGCGCTGAGCCCGTTGGCCACCCGCAGCCGTGGGCTGTGGTCGGTGAGCACGAGGTAGTCGTGGCCCAGCTCCATGGCGGTCATCGCCATCTCCTCCAGCGGCGAGCCGCCGTCGGACCAGTCGGAGTGGGAGTGCAGGTCGCCGCGCAGCCGGGCGCGCAGCTCCTCCCCGCCCTGCGCCAACGGTCCGGCGGTCGCCTCGAGCTTCACGAGGCGCTCGGGTACCACCCCGTTGCACGCGTCGGTGATGGCGGCGGCGGTGCTGGGGCCGATGCCGGTCAGCTCGGTGAGCGTGCCGTCGGCCGCGCGGCGGCGTACCTCCTCCTCGGGCAGCGGCAGGATCGTGCGCGCCGCCTTGCGGAAGGCCTCGATGCGGCGCGTCTCCTCGCGCTGGCGCTCCATGAGGAACGCGATGCGTCGCAGGGTCGCCACGGGACCGCGGGCGGCGCCCGCCGTCGACTCCTCACCCAACTTCTTCTCCTCCACAGCCCCGTCGCAGGTGTTGTCGCTGGTCACCCGCACAGTACGGCGCTCACGCCGGGCGTGTCGCGCACAGGGTCCTCCCCACGACCGGCGGCTCCGTCCACCCCCGACGGGCCGCGGTGCACACCGTCTCCACAGGCCTGTCCACAGGAGTGGACATCAGTTCGTTGACCGCGCGGGTGGCCGGCCCTAGGTTTGCGGCCAGAAGGGCCCCACGGCTCCTCGACGCCAGCTGGGGAAGGCAGGCGTCGGAGGGCTGCGGGGCCCTTTCCTCGCTCCCGTCGCCGGGCTCCCGCGATCAGCGGCCGTGGAATCGCGGGGCGCGCTTCTCCTTGGCCGCCGCGATGCCCTCCTGCAGGTCGGCGGTCGCGAGCGTCATCGGCTGGGCGAGCGACTCCCACTGCAGCGCGGACTCGAAGTCGGCGTGGCCCCCGCTCGCGAGCGCGACCTTGGTCAGGCGCGCCGCGATCGGGGCGGTCGCCGCGATGCCGGCCGCCGTCTCGAGCACCTCGTCCAGGAACGACCCGGGGTCGATGACGCGCGAGACCAGGCCGAGCCGGAGCGCCTCGTCGGCCTCCACGACGCGGCCGGTGAGGAGCAGGTCGCGCGCGTGGGCGGGACCGACCACGTCGGGCAGCAGCCAGGTGCCGGCCATGCCGGCGTGCATGCCGAGCTTGTTGAAGGGCACGCCGAGCTTGGCGCCGTCCGCGGCGTAGCGGATGTCGCAGGCGAGGGCGAGGCACAGGCCGGCCCCGATCGCGGCGCCGTTGACGGCGGCGATGGTGGGCACCTCGAGGCGCCGGATCGACAGCCACGCCCGGTAGAACGGCAGCATCCGCGACCGCAGCCGGTCCACGCTCGCGTCGGGCTCGCTGGCGATCCACGAGGTGTTGCCGCCCGAGCAGAAGGCACTCCCCTCCCCCGTCACCACGACCGCGCGCACGGACGTGTCGGCGGCGATCTCGTCGATGGCCGCGACCCACGACGAGGTCATCTCGTCGCTCATGGCGTTGCGCATCCCGGGGTTGTCGAGGGTCAGCAGGACGACCCCCTCGGAGGGGCGCTCGAGGCGGAGGTGGACGAGGTCGGACGAGGTCTCGGACATGGCCCGAGGGTACTGATCCCGCTGAGCGTGGATACACCCGGATTCACGCTCAGCGCGTGTGGTGCGTGAGCGTGGCTCACGCGTGGCGTAGGGTCGTCGGCGGAGCGCTGGCAACCGTCGGCCCTCCCCGGCGGGCTTCCCCGAGAGACTCCCCGTCGCGACGACCAAGAAAACAAGCAAGGAGGCCGTCATGGCGGAGACCTGGAGCGGTGAGTTCTACTGCGTCAAGTGCAAGGAGAAGCGCGAGGCGGAGGGCGAGATCAAGGTCAACGACAAGGGCACCAAGATGGCCAAGGGCGTCTGCCCGGTCTGCGGTACCAACCTGAACCGCATCCTCGGCAAGGCGTGAGCCTCAGCTCTTGAGCTCATGGCAGCGGCGTCACCCCTCGGGTGACGCCGCTGCTGCATGTCGGGGTGCTGCACCCGCGGTCGCCTGTGGACGACGGCCCGCACCCCACGCCGTCGTGGCACCGTCGGAGGGTGCCCACCCGCCCCGCCCCCTCGCCGTACGCCGGCCGCACGCGCGCGCAGCTCGACTGCCCTGACGCCTGGACCGGGCCGGTCGTCGCCGCGCTGTCCGCGGCCGGGGTCGTCCTCGACCGCACGGCACCCGTCGGGATCGCGGTGACCCCCGCACGCCTGGTCTCGGCCAGGGTCGACGCCTGGTGCGTCGACTCGCTGCCGCACGTGCTGGTGGGCGTGCAGCCCTATGCGGTCGACGTCGGCCCGTGGGTCGCGCCCGGCGTGGGGCCGTGCGCGCGGTGCGTGGCCGCTGCGGTCCTCGACGAGGGTGATCGCGCTGCGCCGGGGGCGATCCCGAGGCCGTTGCTCACCGTCGCCGCCGGAGCGGTCGCCCGCGACCTCGCCGCGTGGTCGCGCAGCGAGCTGCCGCACACGTGGCTCACCTCGTGGCGCGTCGACCACGAGCCGATGCCGGCCGCGCGACGCTGGCAGCGCCACCCCTACTGCGGGTGCGCCTGGTTCGACGCGGGGTTCGACGCGGGGTTCGACGCGGGCTGATCGGGCCCGTCACCACCACTCGCTGTCGAGCTTGCCCTCCATCGCCCTCAGGTGGGTGCGCGAGCAGGTGTCGCAGTAGGCGCGCCGCCGGCCGTTCTCGACCGAGGTCGTCCACGTGAGGGTCTCCCCCTCGGGAGCCTGGGTGCCGCAGAAGTCGCACGTCACGAGGTCGCTCACGCCTCGAGGCTACCCCCGCGCGTCGGGGTAGCCAGCGGGCCTCGCGACCCAGGAAATGGCAGCGAGCCGGTACGACGTCACGGTGACGACGTACCGGCTCGCTGTGTGTGCTCACCCGCGATCAGGGCGAGTGCCGTCCCGAGGCCAGGTCGGCCTCGGAACACGTCAGATCGCGCGAGCGAGGGCGAGACGCGCCTGCTGCGCGGCCTCCTCGGCCTTGCGGCTCATACGGCGGGCCAGGGCCAGCTGGTGGCCGCGCCGCAGTTCGTGCGCCTCTCCCAGGCGCGCGGTCATTTGCGCGCGTGCGAGTTCTTCATGCATGAGATTCATGTCGTTGCGTCCATTTCGGTAGGTCTTCATGAGGGATGTGTTCCTGTACTTCTTCGGAGGTGGTGGAGCGGTGGCGCCTAGGCGGCGGCCCCGTCCTTCTGGTTCTGGCCGGCCTGAGCGGCGACCTGCTCGGACTTGCGGGGCCGGCCTCGCGGCCGCTTGCGCGGGATCACCACGCCCTGGAGGAAGAGCTCGCCTCCCCAGACGCCCCACGGCTCACGCCGCTCGAGGGCTCCGTCGAGGCACAGTGCCTGCACGGGGCAGTCGATGCAGAGGGCCTTGGCGTGCTCCACGTCCGCGGGGGACTCGGCAAACCACAGCTCTGCGTCGTTGACGCGGCAGGGCAGCAGCTCCTCGTTCACCTCGGCAGCTGCGTCGTGCAGGGCTCCGAGCGGGGCCTGGGGCTCCACCTCGGTCTTGTCGGCAGCTCGGTCTCGGTCGAGAACGCTGATGGTCATGTTGTTCACCTCCTCCTCGTTGACCTGATCGCGGTGTGTGACTCACTCGGGACAAACAGAAAGGCCGCGGATCCCGGGTGTCGGGTTCCGCGGCCTGGAGGCTGCCGATGCGAGTTTTCTCAACTCGTCGGTGGACTCCAGGCTGGAAGACCCGGGAAGACGCCCTTGACGCGCTCGATGGACACAGCGGTCCCCTGGAGCGCAGCTGCAGCATCGACACCGAGGACGCGCACATCAGTGGCGCAGCGGTGGCCGGCAGCGGGCATGCCGAAGGACGGCGTCCACGCCGTCATCGTCATCGTGTAGTTCTCCATGGGGGCCACCTCCTTCGGGGCATCAGGCGCGGATCGTCGTCAGCGATCCCGTGCGCGGGTTGTTGTGAAGGGAACGTTAGACCCCTCACATCGTCAGGGGCAAACCATTTAATGGGTATTACCGGAGATTTCTTTTCGGAGCGCTCTCCGACGCCCGTCCGTGCCTGTCAGCCGCCGGCTTCGGCGACCAGCGCGAGCACCTCGTCGCCGTACTTGGCGATCTTGCTCGGGCCGACGCCGCTGATCTTGCGCAGGCCCGACTCGTCGGTGGGGACGTGCTCGGCGATCAGCTGCAGGGTCGCGTCGGTGAACACCACGAACGCCGGCACGCTGTCCTCCGCGGACCGCGCCAGTCGCCACTCCCGGAGCCGCTCGAAGAGCGCCTCGTCGTAGGACGCGGGGCAGTCGGCGCAGCGGCCGATCTTCTTCTCCGCCGGCGTCGACAGCGCCTTGCCGCACTCGCGGCAGTGCATGGCCGCCCGGTTGCGCTTGGTGCGCTCGCGCCGCTGCGCGGACACCCCGGGCACCCCGTCGAGCAGGGGCGCGAGGAACGGCGAGCTGCCGCGCGTCGAGCGGCCGCCCGGCTCCCGGGCCGTCGCCCACGAGACGGTGAGCTCGTCACGGGCGCGGGTCATCGCGACGTAGAGGAGGCGGCGCTCCTCCTCGACCTCTGCGGGCGTCTGCGCCTGCGAGATCGGCATCATCTTGTCGTGCATGCCGGCCACGAAGACGGCGTCCCACTCCAGGCCCTTGGCGGAGTGGATCGTCGCGAGGGTGACGGCGTCGGCCACCGGCGCGTGCTGCTCGCTGGCCCGGCGGTCGAGGTCGTCGACGAAGTCGCCGACCCCCGCCTCGGGACGCTCGCGGCCGAAGTCGGCCGACAGGTCGACGAGCGCCTGCAGCGACTCCCACCGGTTGCGGACCTCTCCCCTGCCCTCGGGTGGATCGGTGGAGTGGCCCATCTGCGAGAGCACGGCCACGACCGCCTCGGACACCGGGCCGGAGGCCTCGCCCGAGCGGGCCGCACCCCGGACGAGGGTGATCGCCTGCCGCACCTCGGGACGGTCGAAGAACCGCGCGGCGCCGCGTACGACGTAGGGGACGCCGCGAGCGGCCAGCGCCTCCTCGAACCGCTCGGACTGGGCGTTGATGCGCAGCAGGACGGCCATCCGGCTGGCGGGCGTGCCCTGCGCGCGGAGCGCGGCGATCCGGTCGGCCACGGCGTCGGCCTCGGCGACCTCGTCGGTGGCCTCGCGCCACGTGATGCGGGCGCCAGCAGGACGCTGGGCGACGAGGTCGACGCCCTTGCTGGGCGTGCCGTCGAGCAGCCGGTTGGCCGCGGAGACGACCTCGGGGGTCGAGCGGTAGTTGCGGACCAGGTCGACGCTCGTGGCGGACGGGAAGCGCTGGGTGAACTCGCGCAGGTAGCGCGCGTCGGCACCGGCGAAGGAGTAGATCGTCTGGGCCGGGTCGCCCACGACGCACAGCTCGTCACGCCCGCCGAGCCACAGGTCGAGCAGGGCGTGCTGGAGGGGCGAGACGTCCTGGAACTCGTCGACGACGAACCACTTGTACTGGCGGCGGACCTGGGCGGCCACGGCCTCGTTGTCGGCGAGGAGGCCGGCGCCGAACAGCAGCACGTCCTCCATGTCCATGCGGCCCTGGCCGCGCTTGACCTCCTCGTAGGCGTCGAAGGCGCGGGAGACGACCTCGGGGTCGAGGTTGGACACCGCACGGCCGCGGGCGCGGGCGATCGCGGCGTAGCTCTCGGGGCTGACGTTGGAGACCTTGGCCCACTCGATCTCGCTGGCGAGGTCGCGCAGCGTGGCCTGGTCGACGCCGAGCCTCTGTCGCCGTGCGGCGAGCGCGAGCATCGCGAGCTTGGACTGGACGAGCTCGGGCAGCTCGCGCTGGTGGACCCGCGGCCAGAAGAACCGCAGCTGGCGCAGCGCGGCGGAGTGGAAGGTCCGCGCCTGCACCCCCGGCGCCCCCAGGGCGCGGAGCCGCTCCCGCATCTCACCCGCGGCGCGGGTCGTGAACGACAGCGCCAGCACCTCGGTGGGCGCGTAGACCCCCTGGGCGACGCCGTGCGCGATGCGGTGGGTGACCGCCCGGGTCTTGCCGGTGCCGGCGCCGGCCAGGACCCGCACCGGTCCGCGCAGCGCCTCGGCGACCTGTCGCTGCTCGGGGTCGAGCGCTTCGAGCAACGGAACAACTCCTGCGACGTCGTGGTTGGGGCTGGTGGAGGGTGACGACCACCCTCCTCCTCGAACCCTAGACGCCGGAGGGGACACTCGATCCATGACCTTCACGATGTTCAGCACCCCGTGGTGCGGCTACTGCCACCGCCTCAAGAGCCAGCTCGACCGCGAGGGCATCGAGTTCTCCATCGTCGACATCGAGCAGGAGCCCGAGGCCGCGCTCACCGTCGAGCAGGCCAACGGCGGCAACCAGACCGTCCCCACCCTGCTCTTCTCGGACGGCAGCACGCTGACGAACCCGTCGGTGGCGCAGGTCAAGGAGAAGCTGGCCGCGATCTCGTGACGCTGGCGTGGAGCCCGTACGCCCCCGGGGTTAGCCTGTCGTCGTGTCACTGCTGAACTCGATCGACCGGCCCCACGTCCTCACCGCCATCGAGACGTGGGACAAGGCGGGCGGGTCCAACTACATGCTGGTCCGCGGCGGCGTCTCGACGCACGTGCTCGTGCACGGCGGTCGCGAGTACGACGCCACCGCGATCGTCGGCATCGCCCACGGCCTCGCGACCGGCAACACGCTGACGCCCGCCGAGGTCCCCGGCGGTGGCGCGGGCGCGAGCAAGGCCCTGACCCGGCTGGGCTTCGACATCCGCGACGACTCCCCGCCGGCCCCCCAGCGGGTGCCGGGCACGCGCTCGACCACGCCTCGTACGCCACGGGCGACCACCACACGTGCGACGACCCCCCGCCCGCGGGTGGCCGCCAGCGACCGGGTCGACAAGCTGTGCCCGACCTGCTTCCTCGCGCTGCCGGCCACGGGCATCTGCGACAACTGCGCCTGACTGGCGGCTGACGTCAGTCCCAGCCGGGGCCGTCGAGCGGGCGACCGAACCAGCTCTCGATGAGTGAGGACGAGATCGAGATGCCGCGCGGCACGACGAGCTCGCCCGACCGGCCGGCGGCCTCGAAGTCGGCCCGCGTCCACCACCGGGCCTCCTCGATCTCCGCGCCGTCGACGTCGATGTCGGTGGTCACGGCCCGTCCGGTGAAGCCCAGCATCAGGCTCGCCGGCAGCGGCCACGGCTGGCTGCCGAAGTAGGCGACCTCACCCACCTGCACCCCGACCTCCTCCATCACCTCGCGGCGCACGGCGTCCTCGAGGGTCTCCCCCGGCTCGCAGAACCCCGCGAGGGTGGACCAGCGCCCCGCCGGCCAGGCGGTGTTGCGTCCGAGCAGGATCGCCTCGTCCTCCCCGTCGCCGTGGGTGATGGCCATGATCACGGCCGGGTCGGTCCGCGGGAACTGGGCTCGGTCGCACTGCGTGCACCGCAGCTCGTGCCCGGCCGACCGGCTGGCGAGGATGCCTCCGCAGCGCGGGCAGAACCGGGTGGCGTGGTGCCACTCGGCCAGGCCGATGGCGTGCATGACGAGCGGCGCCTGCTGCGGGCTGCCCTCGGCGAGCGGGGTCAGCACCGAACGCAGCGGCACCCACTCCTCGGCCTCGCCGGGCGCCTCGTCCGGCGGCACGATGACGGCCAGGTGCACCACGCCGTCGCTGTCACCGAGCAGCACGAGGGTGCCCTGGGGAGCCTCCGCCGGACCGACCCACCCGACCGCACCGTCGACCGGGCGGAGCCGGTTGCCCGCGACGACGAGGACGCGCGTGGCGGGATCGGCCATCTGCTCGGCGAGCCACGCGTCGTCCGTGCGCCGGAGTCCCATCCGGTTGTGCGCGTGGGCGGAGAGGGCGACGTGCGGGAGAAGGCGTTCGGGGCTCACGCCTTCCCACGCTAGCCGGTACGCCAGTCGCTAACGTCACCCCCGTGAGCACGCACATCGGCGCCCAGCCCGACGACATCGCCCCCACCGTCCTCCTGCCCGGCGACCCGCTGCGGGCCAAGTGGATCGCCGAGACGTTCCTCGACGACGCTCGCTGCTACAGCGAGGTGCGCGGGATGTACGGCTTCACCGGCAGCTGGAACGGCCGGCCGGTCTCCGTGCAGGGCTCCGGCATGGGTCAGCCGTCGATGGCGATCTACGTCAACGAGCTCTTCACCGACTACGACGTGCAGTCCATCGTGCGCGTCGGGTCGTGCGGTGCGGTCACCGACCGCGTCGCGGTGCGCGACATCATCATCGCCTCCGGCGCGTGCACCGACTCCTCGATGAACCGGATCGCCTTCCACGGCATCGACTACGCCCCCGTCGCCGACTTCGGCCTGCTGCGCGGCGCCGTCGAGGCGGCCGAGGCGCGCGACGGCTCGCCCTTCCACGTCGGGCTGATCTTCTCGAGCGACTCCTTCTACCCGGCCCGCCCCGAGCTGCTGGGCGAGATGGTGAAGTACGGCGTGCTCGGCGTCGAGATGGAGGCCAGCGGCCTCTACACCCTCGCCGCCAAGCACGGCCGCCGCGCGCTCGCGATCTGCACGGTGTCCGACCACATCGTCACCGGCGAGGAGACCACCTCGCAGGAGCGCGAGCAGACCTTCGGCGAGATGGTCGAGATCGCGCTGACTGCTGCCCTCGGCTGATCCGCCGGCGGGCGGTGTGTGAGCCACGTTCTGCGGGTCTGGAACGTGGGTGGGGCACCGCTGGCGGTGCGTGAGACAGGTTCGACGGGCCCAGAACCTGCCTCACCCACCGCTCCCCCGTGTCGGCGTACGACGCGCCGGCGGGCGGTGCGTGAGCCACCTTCCGTCGCGCCTGAATGTGGGTGGGGCACCGCTGGTCGGCATGTCGGCGTACGACGCGCCGGCGGGCGGTGTGTGAGCCACCTTCCGTCGCGCCCGAATGTGGGTGGACCACCGCTAGCGGTGGGTGAGGCAGGTTTGACGGGCCCAGAACCTGCCTCACCCACCGCTCCCCCGCGTCGGCGTACGACGCGCCGGCGGGCGGTGTGTGAGCCACCTTCCGTCGCGCCCGATTGTGGGTGGGCCACCGCCGGCGGTGCGTGAGACAGGTTCGACGGGCCCAGAACCTGCCTCACCCACCGCTAGGGCGGGTCAGACCTCAGCGAGCAGCTTCTCGAGGGCGGGCCGGTCGGGGAGGTCGTCGAAGGGGACGGTGCGGCCGGAGCGGACGTAGTGGAAGGCGGCCCGGACCCGGTCGAGAGGTGTGCCGGTGAGCTCGGCCCAGGCGAGGCGGTAGAGGGCGAGCTGGAGGGGGTCGGCGGACTCGTGGCGGCCGGTCTTCCAGTCCACGACGAGGAAGCCGCCGCCGGGCTCGGCGTAGACCGCATCGATGCGACCGCGGATCACCTGCCCGGCGAGCACGAGCGCGAAGGGAGCCTCGACGGCGTCAGGGGCCCGTTCGGCGAACGGGCCCGACTCGAAGGCGTCCTGGAGGAGCTTCAGATCGGCGTCATCCTCGATGCCGGAGTCGAACCGACCGGGCAGGTCGTCAGGATCGAGGAGGAGCTGCTGCTGTCCCAACCGACCCTCTACCCACGCGTGGAACCGGGTGCCGAACCGAGCCTGGGACACCGGAGGGCGCGGCATCGGGCGCACGAGGTCGCGGGCGAAGTCCTCGGGCCTGTCGCGCAGCCGGGCGATCGAGGTCGCCGAGAGGCTGCTCGGCAGTGGGACCTCGCGGTCGCCGTCCTCACCGCGCAGGGCCTCGGCGACGAGCCGGTCGATCTCTTGGTCCCATGCCTCGATGCGCTGCTGGACGAGGAGATCATCGACGTGGGCAGGCTGCCACGGCCCGGAACGGACGGACTCCATGAGGCGGGCCGCCTCGTGCCGGCGGTCGACCTCCGGGGTGTGGTGGGAGATCGGCCACGGCAGGTCCGTCACGACGGCGGCGTAGGGGTTGGCGTCGCCGCGCTGCGGGCAGTCCTGCCAGTGCTCGGGGGCCCCGCCCCACGACTCGATCGCCTCACGCGTCGCGCGGGCGTAGGCCGACGGCCCGGTGCCGGTCTTGCGGTGAGGCGCGAAGCACCAGGCGGAGACGAAGAGGCGGTGCTTGGCCCGGGTCCACGCGACGTAGGCGAGCCGCAGCTCCTCGACGGCGTCGCGCTCCTTGGTCTCCTTCTTGAAGGCCTCGATGTCGTCGGGCGTGTGCCCGCGCAGGGCTGCGAGGTCTTGGCTGTCCCCTCGCAGGGCGACCGGGAGCACGTGCGCCACGGTGACCGAGGTCGAGCGTCCCTGGCTGGTCGGGAACCGTCCCTCACAGACCCCGACCAGGAAGACGGTGTGCCACTCCAGGCCCTTGGCACGGTGGACGGTGAGGAGCTTGACCGAGTCGGCCTCGCTGGGCGTGGCCACGTCGAGGCCCTGCCCGAACTCGTCCTCGGCCTCGAGCCACGCGAGCAGGGCGGACAGGGTGACCTGCCCGTCGAGCCCCTGGAACTCGGAGACGGCCTGGACGAAGAGGTCGAGGTTGTCGCGACGCGCTGCCGCCGCAGGCGAGCTCGACGACGCGAGCTCGACGTCGATTCCCGTGACCTCGATGATGCGCCGGACGAGATCGAGGAGGGGTTCGCCGGCGGCCTGACGCAGGCGGCGCAGCTCCTCCGACAGCAGCGCGAAGCGCTCGCGTGCCTCAGGGCTGTAGTCGAGGTCGCCGGGGTCGGCGAGCGCGTCGGAGAGCGAGGCGATCTCGGTGGGGTCCGCGCCGTCGACGGCGCCGAGCAGCTCGGCCTCCAGCGGCACGGAGCCGTCGTCACCTCCGCGCCGCCCGGCGATCTCGCGCGAGCGCCGGCCCAGGAGGGCGAGGTCGCGCGGTCCGACGGCCCACCGCGCACCGCTGAGGACGGTGAGCAGGTCCGCGTTGGCGGTCACGTCGCCGATCAGAGTGAGCATCGCGACAACCTCCGCCACCTCGGGCAGGCGGAGCAGGCCCTTGAGCCCGACGATCTCGACGGGGATCTCGTGCTCGCTGAGCCGGTCGAAGACTGCTGCGGCGTGGGAGTTGTCGCGCGTGAGGACGCCGATGCCGCGCCATGCGGGCTCCGCCATCTCGGCGCGTGCCCGGCGTACGCGGTCGGCCAGCCAGTCGAGCTCGTCGTCCCAGGTCGCGTGGACGCTCACCCCGACCTCGCCCGGGCCCGCGTCGTCAGCCGGGACGAGCCGACCCGAGTCGGGGGTGGTGTCGTAGAGAGTGGCCGCAAGGTGATTGGCGGTCTCGAGGATGCGGCGGTCGGAGCGACGGTTGACCGCGAGCGTGAAGCGTCGTGCCCGACCCTCACGAGCTGGGAAGTCCTTGTCGAAGTCGAGGATGTTGGAGACCGACGCTCCGCGCCAGCCGTAGATCGCCTGGTTCGGGTCGCCGACCGCCGTCACCGCGTGACCGCGGCCGTGCTCGGCGTCGGGGCCCGAGAAGAGGCGGCTCAGCATGATCGCCTGGGCCACCGAGGTGTCCTGGTACTCGTCGAGCAGCACGACCTTGAACTTGGCGCGCTCGGCCTCGCCGACCTCGGGGCAATCCTGCGCCAGACGGGCGGCGAGCGCGATCTGGTCGGAGAAGTCCACCAGCCCCAGCTGGGACTTGAGGGCGCGGTAGCCGGCGATGAGGTCGAGCAGCTCGGCTCGTCGGTCGATGGCGCCGATCGCCTTCAGGTTGCGCTCGAGGTAGGTCTTGCGCGACTCCCCCGCCATCCCCTGCTCGAAGCGCACGCGGTCGGCGGCGTCGTGGGCGCGCAGCACGTCCGGGTCGACGAGGTGCTCGCTGAGCTGGCCGTCGAGTGCCAGCAGGCCGGCGATCGCGTGGGGCGGGGAGTCGGTGAGGTGGTCGACAGGGCGCACGTGCCGCTGCACGGCCCGTCCCGCGAGCTGGTAGCGGAGCGCGTCTGCGATGAGCCGGGCATCGGGCTCGTGCCCGATGCGGAGCCCGTGCTCGGTGAGGAGGTTGGCGGCGTAGGAGTGGTAGGTCGACACGGTGGGCTCGTCGGCCTCCTCCGGCTCCTCGTCGACCGGGCGCCGGCGATCGGGGTCGATGAGGCGGGCGCGCGCGAGGTTGTCGCGGATGCGGGTCGCGAGCTCGGCGGTGGCCTTGGTGGTGAAGGTCAGGCCGAGGATCTCGTGGGCGGCCACCCGCCCGGTCGCGATCAACCAGACCACGCGAGCCGCCATGACCGTGGTCTTGCCCGACCCGGCGCCGGCGATGATCACGGCCGGCTCCAGGGGGGCGGTGATGGCACGGAACTGCTCGTCGCTGAAGGCGAAGTCGGCCTGCATGACCTCGCGCAGCTGCTCGGGCGTGGTGATGTCGGCGCTGGGCGTGGCGAGCGTGGTCATGAGAGCACCGATCCCGAGGACTTGGTGGGGCAGACCGCATGGAACGGGCAGCGCTCGCAGTGCGGTCCCGGACGCGCGACGAAGTCCTCGGCCCGCACCACGGCCGCCGCCTGCATGAGCTGGCGCTCGATGGTCAGCAACCCGTCGGCGTCGGGGGCCTGGGGGGCCTGCTCCTGCACCTTGGGCAGGTCGGAGCCGGCGCGCAGCTGGACCAGGGCGGCGCCCGCCGCCCGGGCGGGGGCACCGAGCACCTCGTCGACGGCGCCGGCGTCGACGGCGTACTGGTAGAGGCCGAGCTGGGGGTTGTCGGGCAGGGACTTGTCGGTGGGGAGGTACTTGCCGGTCTTGAGGTCGATCACCATGACGTCGCCGCCCTCGTCGACCTCGAGCCGGTCGGCGCGACCGTTGAGGAGCACGCGCTGCCCATCGGGCAGGGTGACCTCGGCGCGGAACGCGACCTCGGTCTCGACCCGGGTCGCGGCGCCGGGGCGCCGGTGCCAGGCCAGGAAACGGCTCAGGGCGGCGTGGAGCGCGACGCGCTCCCGCGAGCGCGACCAGGGTGTGCGGAAGGCGAGGCGGTCCCATACCTGGTCGACGTGCGCCATCAGGTCGTCGACGGCCTCGGCGATGTCACCGTGCCGGGCGATCTCCCCGCGGGCGACGCGGTCGGCGAGGGCGTGGACAAGGTTGCCGAAGCCCTGGCTGGCCGAGCTGGTCTGCTCGCCGCCGGCCTCCCGCGCGAGGAACCACTGGGCCGGACAGGTGAGCAGGCCCTCGAGCGCGCTGGCCGACAGCGCGACGGGTGAGGTCTCGGACCGCACCGGGCGCTCGGAGCGGGACAGGGCACGCATCCCCCACCAGGTGCCGGGGTCGGCGGCGGCCACCACCGGACGCCCGTGCACCTGGGTGTCGGCCAGCCGCACGAGCCGCTGGGCGGCGGCGTCGCGCAGCGCGGGCGGCGACTCCGGGTCGCCGAGGACCTTGCGCAGATCGGCGACGAGACCGGCCAGCGAGAGGGGACGGACCGGGCGGCCGACGGCGTGGACGGGCTGGTGTCCCAGCTCGGCGAGGAAGCGCGAGGGCTGCTCGCCGTCGTCGTCGGGCGACTTCTCGGCCGTGATGACCAGGCGCTGCCGTGCGCGCGTGCAGGCGACGTAGAACAGGCGGCGCTCCTCGGCAAGCATGGCCGCGCGGGTCACCTCGGGCAGCAGACCGTCCCGGGAGATCCGGTCGGCGCCGAGCAGGCTGCCGCGTCGGCGCAAGTCGGGCCACCCGCCCTCCTGCACGTGGGTGACGACCACGAGGCGCCACTCGAGGCCCTTGGAGCGGTGGGCGGTGAGCAGTCGCACGGACTCACCGCGCACCCCGTCGTCGGCGAGGGTGTCGCCCGGGATCTGCTGGGCGCGGAGCATGTGGAGGAACTCCGCGACCGACGAGCGCCGGGTGCGCTCCTCGGCGCGGGCGGCGGTCTCGAACAGCGCGCACACGGCGTCGAGGTCGCGGTGCGCCAGCCGCGCGGCGTGGCCGCCACGATCGGTCAGCGCCCGCAGCCGGAGTCCCCACTCAGTGCCGGACCAGAGCGCCCACAGCACCTCCTCGACGGTGCCGCCGGCCTCCTCGACCTCAGCGGCCGAGGCGAGCAGGTGGGCCAGGCGCCGGGCCTTGCCGACCCCGACGCCCTCGACCCCGTCGAGCCGGGCACCCTCGAGCACGGCGCGCCGCACCAGGTCGGACGAGGACGCACCGGTGTCGTCGGCCGCCCGCAACCCCCGCGCAAGGCCGCGCAGGTCGGTCGCGTCGAGGCCCCCGAGCGGTGAGGTGAGCAGTGCGTCGATGCGGTCGGGGGTGACGAAGTCGGGGTGCTGGGGATCGTCGAGTGCCCGGTCGACCACGACCCGGAGCGCATCGAGCAGGGGCACGACCGCCGGCTCGCGCACGAGGGGCACCTCGTCACGGGCGACCTCGACCGGGATCCCTGCGGCGACGAGCGCGCGCCGCAGCGGCGGCACGGACGCACGGCCCGAGCGCACCAGGACGGCCATCTCTCCCCAAGGCACGTCGTCCTCGAGGTGGGCGCGCCGCAGCAGGTCGGCGACGTGCTCCACCTCGGCGCGCTGGGTGTCGAAGGTGAGCACGTCCACCCGACCGGGGCCCCACGGCGCACCGGCCGGCTCGGGCGAGCGGAACCGCTCGAAGGTCTCCGCGGGGATCGACCCACTGACCGCGATCCGTCCCGCCACGCGCCGCGACACCGCGAGCAGTCGGGACCCGAAGCGGCGCGTGGTGCCAAGCGCTACGACGTCGGCGGGGCGGCCGTCGCGCTGCGGGAACGCGCGCGGGAAGTCGAGGATGCCGCGCACCTCGGCGCCGCGGAAGCCGTAGATGGACTGGTCGGGGTCGCCGACCACCGTCAGGTTGCGACCGTCGCCGCAGATCTGGCGCAGCAGCTCGACCTGGCTGGGGTCGGTGTCCTGGTACTCGTCGACGAAGACGTGGGCGAACTCCGCCCGCAGCTCGTCGCGGTGGCGGGTCGCCTCGATCACTGCCCGCGCGATGAGGTCGGGGTAGTCGATGGCGCTCTGAGCCGCCATCACGTCGAGGAACTGCTCCATGAACAGGCCGGCGGCCTCGAACACCGGGAGGCCCTCGGCACGGCCGAGCTCCGCGAGGTCCTCGGGGTCGAGGCCCCGCTCGCGGGCCCGGGCGAGGACGTCCTGGACCTCGCGCGCGAAGCCGCGGGTGCCGACGGCCGCGCGCAGTCCGTCGGGCCACACGACCGACTCCGGCGCCGTCGTGAGTAGCTCGCTCAGCACGACGTCCTGCTCCGGGGCCGACAGCAGCCGCAACGGGGCGGCGTAGAGCTCGGTGGGCGCGTAGCGGCGCACGAGCGAGTAGGCGAAGGAGTGGAACGTGCTGCAGGTGATCGCCGTCGTGGTGGCACCCATCCGGGCGGTCACGCGGTCACGCATCTGCTCGGCGGCTTTGCGCGAGAAGGTGAGCGCCAGCACCCCGCGGCCCTCCTGGGCGCGGTCGACGATCGCCTCGACCAGCGTCGTGGTCTTGCCGGTGCCGGGGCCGGCGAGGACGAGGAGCGGTCCGCCCTCGTGGTCGACCACCCGCTGCTGGTGCTCGTCGAGCTGCGGGACGACGACCTCGCGCTCGGGCCGCACCAGGCGGTAGCGGGTGGACGTGTCGTTCATGGGGTCCACCCCATCACGCGGGACCGACAGTGTCCTGCCGGCCCCGCGGTGGGGTGTGGACGAACCTCAGCCCAGGTCGACGATCGCGGCGACCGGGCCGCCGCCCTCGGGGCCCTGGTGGGCGGCGGAGACCGAGACGAAGACCGCCGGGTCGCCGGTGACGGCGGCGGTGACGCCACCGACGCACGCCTTGATCTGGCGGTGCCAGTGCACGTCGGAGTCGTCGAGCATCGCGTTGCGGCGCCCGCGGACCATCCCGTCCTGGCTGGCCTCGCACTTGAGGAAGACGTTGACCAGCTTGCCGTCGAGGTCGCTGGTGCGCGGGCGCTCGGGCAGGTCGAGGCCGGCGGACCGGATCGCCTCCCAGATGCCGTCCGCGTCGAGGGCGTCCTCCATCACCGAGTGACCGATGCGGTAGCGGCCGCCGACACCCTTGGCGTTGCCGACCACGACGATCTGCGCCTGGTCGAGCTCGACGCCCGAGGAGCAGGAGGCGACCGAGGAGTAGAGCTCGCGGCTGTGCATCACGTCGGCGTCGGTGGGCATCTCGATCTCGCCGAGGGCGACGGCGATGCCGAGGCCGGTGACGCCGTTGGAGAGGTCCATCGACTCGTGGGTGTGCTCGGTCCACACCTTCTTGCCGCGCGCCTTGGCGTCGCGGATGGTGTGGATGGTCAGCAGCGGGGTCTTGGTCTGCACGTAGTGCACGTCGGCGGGGTCGGTGATCCCGGCGCGCTCCATGGCGACCTTCACGCCGGCCGCGACCTTCTCGATCATCGCGGTGTAGCCGATCTCCTCGGGCAGGATCGCCTCGCTCATCGCGAAGCCCGCGGTCAGCCGCATCTCCTCGCGCGACGGGTCGTCCTCGGGGACGTCGGTCGTGGCGAAGATCGTGGCGTGCGGGCTGATCACGCCGTCGGTGCCGCCCGACCAGACGATCGGGACGCCCTTGACCTGCTCGGGGTCCGCGCCCTTGGCGACCAGCGCCTCGCGGAACGCGCGGTCGGCGATGATCCGGGTGTAGTCGTTGACGCCGCCGTTGCCCTCGGTCTTGCCGATGATCGCGAAGACCCGGTCGGCGGCGATGACGCCGTCGTCGATCAGCTTGGTCAGCTCGGAGGCGTCGGCCACGGAGTGGATGGGGACCTTGCGGACCTCGATGGCGCTAGGGGTGGCGCTGGGCATGTCGGCTGCTTCCTTTCGGTGGTGCTGCTGGGTGTCAGGCGGGTACGACGACGGTGCCGGCGTCGCCGGCGACGGCTGCGGTGATCTGGTCGAGGCTGGTGATGACGCCGGTGCCGCCGGTGGTCTCGACGAACCGGCAGACCGCGTCGACCTTCGGTCCCATCGAGCCGGAGGCGAAGTGGCCGTCGGCGGCGTGGGCGCGCAGCTGCTCGACGGTGATCCGGCCGAGGGGCTCGGCGTCGGGCTCGCCCCAGCGGATCACGGCGTTGGGCACGTCGGTGGCGATGACGAGCACGTCGGCACGGGTGGTGCGGGCGAGCAGGGCGGCGCCGAGGTCCTTGTCGATGACGGCCTCGACGCCGGCGAGCGAGCCGTCAGGGCGGCGTACGTGCGGGATGCCGCCGCCGCCGTTGGCGACGACGACGAAGCCTGCCTCGATGAGGGCGACCGCGGCCGGGGCGTCGAGGATCTCCTGCGGCTCGGGCGAGGCGACCACGCGACGCCACCCCTTCTCGCCGCGGTCCTCCCACGTCTCGCCGTGGTCGACGAGCACCCTGGCCTCGGCCTCGGGCAGGTGGCGCCCGATCGGCTTGGTCGGCCGGGTGAAGCCGTCGTCGTCGGCGTCCACCAACGTGCGGGTGACGAGGGCGGCGCTGCGTCGGTCGATCCCGCGGGCGGCGAGCTCGTGGTCGAGCGCGTCCATCAGCACGAAGCCGAGCGTGGCCTGCGTCTGCGCTCCGCACCAGTCCAGCGGGACGGGGGGCACGACGCTCGCGGCGAGCTCGTTCTTGACGAGCAGGTTGCCGACCTGGGGGCCGTTGCCGTGGGTGATGACGACCTCGTGGTCGTGCTCGAGCAGACCGGCGACCGCGGCCATCGCGACCTGCGCCGCCTCGATCTGGTCCTCGGGGCGCGCGCGGCCGTCGGCATTCGTCATGGCGTTTCCGCCGAGTGCGAGCAGGACCCTCATGCGCGCAACCGTAGTGATCTGGCGCACCCTCACCACCGGCAACATGATGTCAGGTGCGCGCGGTTGCGAGTCAGATGTTGACCAACGGTCGGCGTCGGGTCCGGCCGCGGGTGACGACCAGGGCACACGTGTCCGCGATCGTTGCCCTCCCATCGGATCGTCGGGGGCGGCTTCTCGGACACGTGCGGCGTAGGTGGTCGTCGATACTGGCCCGGTGGGCGTCCGGGACTGCCGGTAGGCCTCGTACCCGCGCATGAACCTCGGCCACGGCTGGACGGCGATCTCGGGGTCGACCCGTTCTGGCAGCGCGCCCCCGGTCGGAGTCGGTGCCCGGACACGTCGTGCCCGGAGGTGGCCGGGTGCGGCGGATCGTCGCCGAGCGCGAGCACCTCGGCGACCAGCTCCTCGCGACCCATCTGCGCGACGTCCTCGTCCATCGACCCAGTGTGCGCTGGGGCGCTCCGGCTGGCGGGGGCCGGGCCACGCCCGGGCTACGCCCAGGCGAAGTAGCGGAGGTAGACGTAGACCCAGGCGACCACCAGTGTCGCGACGGTCACCACGACGCCGTACTTCGTGAAGCCCCAGAAGCTGATCGGCTCCCCGGCCTTGGCGGCGATGCCGAGCACGACGACGTTGGCACCGGCCGCGACCGCGGTGGCGTTGCCGCCGAGGTCCGCGCCGAAGACGAAGGCCCACCACAGCGGGCTGTCGGCCCCGGACGTCGGTCGTCGCGGCACCATGTCCTCGACGATCGGCACCGTGGCGGTCGTGTAGGGGATGTTGTCGACGAACGCGCCGACCACGCCCGAGCCGAAGAGCAGGGCCGTCGCGCCGAGCAGCTCGCGCTCGCCCCATCGCCTCGGCCGCCCACGCGCCGATCGCACCGATGACGCCGACCTGCACCAGCGCGCCGACCAGCACGAACAGCGCCATGAAGAAGGCGAGGGTGCCCCACTCCACCTCCTCGAGGAACTCCTCGGGCTCGGTCCGCGAGACCAGGACGGTCGTGCCGGCGCCCATCATCGCCACGACCGACGGGTCGAGGTGGAGCACCGTGTGCAGGCTGAAGGCGATCATCACCAGGAACAGCACCACCAGCGCAGCGGCGCAGCATCCGGACGTTGGTGATCGCGTCGGCCGGGACGGAGGTCGTCGAGGCCGTGCACGTCGACCATCACGGTCGAGGTCCTTGCGGAAGAGCCAGCGCGCCATCACCACGAAGAGCGACGAGCAGGATGATCGTCAGCGGCAGCGAGTGGACGAGGAAGTCGGCGAAGCTCAGCCCGGCTCGGCTGCCGATGATGATGTTGGGCGGGTCGCCGATGAGGGTGGACATGCCGCCGATGTTGGAGGCCAGGATCAGCGAGATCAGGTACGGCGCCGAGGGCAGGCTCGAGCCGCCGGCAGACCGACAGGGTGACCGGGGCGACGAGCAGCACGCACGTCACGTTGTCGAGGATCGGCGCGACGGCGGCGCGCGACGAGGACCAGCAGCACGAGCAGCTTGTACGGGCTGGCCGCCGGACTTCTTCGCCGCCCACAGCGCCAGGAACTCGAAGAGCCCGGTCTGCTTGAGCACGCCGACGATGATCATCATCCCGAACAGCAGGAAGATGACGTTCCAGTCGACGCCCGTGTGCTCCTCGAAGAAGGCCGTCTGGGCGTCGACCAGGCCGATGACGACCATGCCGGCCACGCCACCGAGGGCGGCGGCGACGCGGTGGACGCGCTCGGTCGCGATGAGGGCATAGGCGACGATGAAGACCGCCAGGGCGGCGGAGGTGAGGATCACGCGACCCGCCTGGGCACGCCGAAGGCGCGGGCCGAGCGCGCCGGGTCGTCCGTGTCCTCGGCCCAGCTGGCGAGCCGGCCGTAGCGGCTGACCGACCGCAGCCGCTCCTCCACCTGGGCGACCTGGCCGAGGGCGGCGACGACGAGGACCTGGTCGCCGGTGCGCAGGCCGGTGCGGGCGTCGGGGACGAGCACCTCCTTCCCACGCGCGAGGATGGCGACCCCCGACCCGGGCGGCAGCCGCAGCTCGCCGACCTCGACGCCGGACAACCGCGAGGCGGGCTCGACCTCGAAGCGCAGCAGGACCGCGTCGAGCCGGTCGAGGGTGGCGAAGCCGATCGACACCTTGTGCACGAAGCTGCCCTTCTCCTGCCAGCGGGGCTGGCGTCCGCGCCCGATCGCGAGCCCGACGGCGAAGCCGATCGCGGAGGCGATGAGGGCGACGGACACCGCCACCTCGAGGAGGTAGGGGGTGTCGCTCATGCGGCTCCCCCGGTCAGGCGGGCCTCGACCTCGGTGACCGCCAGCGCGGTCGCCGCGGTGCCGACCGGCAGCTGCCGGGTGAGCATGCCGGGCCACCGGGTCTCGAGGGCCTCGAGGTCGTCGACGAGCGACTCGACCTCGAGCTGCTCGACGGCCCGCGCGACGGTGTCCTCGGCGAGCCGCGCGGCCTGCACCGGCGGGACGTACGCCGTGCCCGGCTCGACGTCGCGCACCTGCACCGTCAGGTCGGCGAGGGCGACGACGTCGACGCCGTCGCTGGTCCGCGAGCGGATCACCAGCGGCACCACCCGCGGGTCGGTGGTCACGGTCTCGAACCGCTCGAGGCCCGGCCAGCGGGCGACGAAGCCGTTGCGCCGGACGCGCACGACCTCGCCCTTCCGGACCACGAGGACGAGCTCGCCGGGGGCGACGCGGCGTACGCACATCAGCGTGGCGAACAGCAGGCCCGGCCCGACGATCACCAGCCACACCACCCACGCCGCGCCGGTCGGGTCGACGGCGGTGTTCTCGTCCGGTGGCGGCATGCCCCGAAGTCTTCGCGGGCCGGGTGGTCGCGACCATGGGTGCCTGACCCCATCTGGATTCGGCTGGGACCGGGGCAGGGATGGGAGGGTTGGTGACATGCGTCTGCCCGGCCACCTCCCGCTGTTCTGGACGATCTGTCTGATCAACGGCGTGGTGCTCGTGGTCGCTGCGCTGCTGCTGCTCCTCTCCCCCGCCCGCGTGTCGGCCGACGCCGTGCCGTCGGAGTTCGTCGTCATCGGCGCCGGGCTGGTGGTGATGATCCTGACCAACGCGCTCCTCATCCGCTGGGCGCTCGCGCCGCTGCACCGCCTCATCGCACGGCTCGAGGGCATCGAGCACCTCGAGCCGACCGAGCTCCCCGAGGAGGGGTCCGGCCCGGTCCTCGGCATCGCGCGCAGCGTCAACGGGCTGCTCGCCCGCCTCGCCGAGGAGCGCCGCACCGGCGACGCGCGAGCGCTCGCGGCGCAGGAGGCCGAGCGCCACCGCATCGCCCAGGAGCTGCACGACGAGGTCGGGCAGAGCCTGACGGTCGTCCTGCTGGGCCTGAAGCAGCTCGAGTCGCAGTCTCCTCCGTCACTGGTGCCCGAGCTCGCGGCGGTCCGCGAGAGTGCCCGCGCCAGCCTCGACGACGTACGCCGGGTGGCGCGGCGGCTGCGCCCGGGCGTCCTCGAGGACCTCGGGCTGGCGAGCGCCCTGGCCGCGCTCGCGACCGAGTTCGCCGACCACAGCTCCGCGTCGGTGCGCCGCTCGTTCGCCCCCGGCCTGCCGGCGCTCAGCCCGGAGGCCGAGGTGGTGGTCTACCGGGTGGCGCAGGAGGCGCTGACCAACGCCGCCCGGCACGCCGACGCCCGCTCCGTCGAGCTCTCGCTGCAACGGCTCGGCGCCCACGTCGTGCTGGAGGTGCGCGACGACGGCCGCGGCTTCACCGGCCTCACCGAGGGCTCGGGCCTGATGGGGATGCGTGAGCGCGCCGCCCTGGTCCGCGCCGAGCTGTCGGTGATCAGCCAGCCACGCCACGGCACGACGGTGCGGCTCAAGGTGCCCGTCGACACGACCACGGGGGCGAGCGCGTGATCCGGATCCTGCTGGCCGACGACCACACGCTGGTGCGCCGCGGCGTACGCCTCATCCTGGAGCAGGAACCCGACCTGTCCGTCGTCGCCGAGGCGGCTGACGGGGCCGAGGCCGTCGAGCGGGTGCGCGACACCGAGGTCGACCTCGTCGTGCTCGACATCGCGATGCCCCGGATGACCGGGCTGCAGGCGGCCGCCGAGATCGCGCAGCGTCGCGAACCGCCCAAGATCCTGATGCTGTCGATGCACGACAACGAGCAGTACTTCTTCGGCGCCCTCAAGGCCGGCGCGAGCGGCTACGTCCTCAAGTCCGTCGCCGACGAGGACCTCGTCAGCGCCTGCCGGGCGGCGATGCGCGGCGAGACCTTCCTCTACCCCGGCGCCGAGAGCACCCTCGTGCGCGACTACCTCGACCGGATGCGCCGCGGCGAACGGGTGCCGACGTCGGTGCTCACCGCGCGCGAGGACCAGGTGATCAAGCTGATCGCCGAGGGCCGCTCGTCGCGCGAGATCGCCAAGGACCTGCACATCGCGCTCAAGACGGTCGAGGGTCACCGCGCCAACATCCTCGGCAAGCTGGGGATGCGCGACCGGGTCGAGCTCACCCGCTACGCGATCCGGGCCGGGCTCATCGAGCCGTAGGCGCCCGGACCCCCGCACGCCTCGCCGGCGCCCTGCTCACGGCAGGTTCCACCAGGTGTCGAGGCGCGCGACCGCGGGGGTCGTACGTCCCTCGCGCAGGACGCGGCCGAGGCGCAGGAGGTACGCCGCGATGCCGGCCGCACCCTGCATCCAGCCGACGCCGGGCGGGAGCAGGGGGTCGTCGTTGCGGTGCTCGGTGAAGCGCCAGCAGGCGCGGTCGCCCTCCACGATCGCGCGGTCGACGAGCGCGTCGCCGAGGACCTGCGCGAAGACGAGGTCGTCGTCGACCCCGAGCCGCTGCCAGGCGTCGAGGAACACCTCGCCCACCCCGGCGGTGCCGCAGCAGCGGCCGTCGTTGTCCCAGAAGCCCGGGTGGCGGCGCTCGGGGATGCCCGAGGTGCGGATCGCGTGCAGGCAGCGGCGGTGCCACTGCGCCGGCGTCTCCCCCGCCACGCCGTCGACGCCGGCGTGCTCGAGCGCGGTGAAGAGCAGGGAGGTGCCGGTCGGCCCGTGGCACCAGGTGTAGGTGACCTCGTCCATGTCGGGTTCCGGCGGGATCACGTGGGGCACCACGAAGCCGCCGTCGCTCGTGTCTCCGAGGGTGACGAGGTGCTCCGCCCCGCTGCGCGCCGCGTCCACCAGGTCGGGACGGTCGAGCTCGGCGCCGGCGACGGCGAGCGAGGCCGCGATCCCGGCGAGCCCGTGCGACCAGTTGGGCATCTGGCTGTCGCCCCGCTCGGCCCGGATCGCCTCGCTGAAGCGCCGGGGCACGAAGGGCCAGTCGGTCCCGGCCTCGGTCGGCTCCCCCTCCGCCAGCAGGAGGTCGGCGGTGCGGTGGGACAGCGCGGCCGCGCCCGGGGTGCCGTGCCGGTGGGCCCAGACGGCCCCGAGGAGGTTGCCCGCCGTGCCGAGGGTGACGTCGTTGATGCGGGTGTGCGGTGCGAACCGCGGGGGCGCCATCCACGGCTGGTCCCAGCCGTCGTCGGTGGCGAGCTCGGCGAGCCGGGCGATCGCGTGCTCGGAGCCCGTCCGCGCCCAGCGCCGACAGCACGCCGAGGTCGCTGACGAGGCCGTCGAAGTAGGAGTACGTCTCGGTCGTCGGGAGTCCGCGCCGGACCCGGTCGACGATCCCGTCGGCCAGCGCCTGCTCCTCCGCGGTCCACGCCCGGGTCTCGCGGACCTCCGCCAGCACGTGCGCGAGCCCTCCGATGCCGCTGTGCATCCCGTCGCGCTCCTCGGGCGGGCCTCCGTCGTGTGGCACGGTCTCAGGGATCCATGGCCCGTCGTCCCACCGCACCTGGTCCAGCACCCAGCGCCAGGCCGCCTCACCGAGGTCGGCGTACGTGTCGTGCGAGGTCATCCGGTCGCTCCTCCCCGTTCATCCCTGGTAGGGCGGCGCGACGCCCCAGCCCCACCGCGGGGTGGGCGCGTGCTCGACCACCGGCGCTCCCGGCCGGGAGTTCTCCATCGCCAGCCGGGTGCCCCACTCGAGGTAGCCGATGATCGCGGCGCGGAACTCCGGGTCCGCCGGGAGGTCCGCGTCGTCGGCCGCGAGGCTCATCGTGGTGGCGAAGCGGTGCCGCTGCGCCGGGGTGATGTCGAGCCCCACGTGGTGGCGGAGCATCGACTCGTAGCCGCCGTGGCGGTCGGTGTAGGTCGTCGGCCCGCCGAGCACCTCGGCCCACCAGTCGGTGACGTGCTCGCGGTGCCGCTGCGACACCCCACCGGGGAAGAAGCCGGCCAGGGCGTCGTCGGCCTCGACGCGGTCGTAGAAGGAGTCGATCATCCGGCGCAGCGGGTCGAGGCCGCCCGCCCAGTCGTACAGCGTCGGCAGTCCCCGGCTCGTCCACTCCCATGCAGGCATTCCACCGCACCGGACGCGCGACCGCACCTGCAATTGCGCGCGGCTCGTCAGCTCCGCACCAGCGCGTCGAGCACGCGCGTGCCCACGGGCAGCCCGTGGGCGTCGTAGTAGGCGAACATCGCCGACAGCCAGGGATGGGTGCCCGGGTCCTCGACCCGACGCACCGGGACACCCGCCTCGTCGGCGAGCTCCCGGACGGTCGCGACGCGGGTCGCGAGCTCGTACGTCGCTCCCTCGTGGCCGGGCTCGGTCAGGACGACGGCCGCGGCCCGACCGAGGTCGGCGAGGTCGAGGAAGCCGAACCGGACATCGGGCGAGTAGGGCAGGTCGAGCGGACCGGTGAGGTCGAGGTTCTGCAGGTAGGCGCCGGGCTGGAGGATCGTCCACCCGAGCCCGCTGCGCCGGACCAGGTCCTCGCTGACCGCCTTGCCGACGTGGTGCGGCATCGCGGGCGCGTAGGGCGAGGCGACGGAGTGGTAGACCACCCGCTCCACCCCGGCGCTGTCCAGCGCGGCCAGTGCGGAGGCGACGTAGGCCGGCTCGTCGGGGTGCAGGTTGGGCGCGATGACGTACGCCGCCTCGCAGCCGGCGACCGCCGACGCGAGGTCCGGCCAGTCGGCCCGGCCCAGCGGCCGGGCGTCGACGCCACGGTCGGCCAGCGCCGAGCAGACCGCCCGGCCGGTCTTGCCGTGCCCGCCGAGGACCGCGAGCATCAGACCCGGTCGACCTCGGCGAAGGCGGCGCCGTCGGCCAGCGAGGCGTAGCCCGGACCGCGGTCGAAGAACGCGTCGTCGTCCTTGCTCCAGGCAGCACGGCCCGCGCGCTCCGCAGAGGTGGCCGCGTCGTCGAAGCCCAGGGTCCCGTCGTCGGCCGAGCCGGTGAGCACCACGCCGTAGTCGCGCAGCGCGGCCTCGGCCGACACCTTGCGCCAGACCACGTCGCGGACCACGGACTCCGGGTCGCGGGCCAGCGGGTCGCCCCAGCCGCCGCCACCCGTCGTCCGGATCCGGACGAGCTGGCCGGCCTTGATCTCCTCGGCGTCGGCGAGGGCGTCGACCTCGCGCTCGTCGGGGCCGCCGGGGTCGATGACGACCTGGAACGGCATGCCGGCCTTGCCGCCGCGCACGCCCCAGCAGGCCAGGATCGAGCGGTCGGCGATGGACATGAAGTGCGCGTCCTTGAGCATCCGGATGTGCTTCTCGTAGCCGAGGCCGCCGCGGAACTCCCCCGCGCCGCCGGAGTCCTGGGCCAGGCCGAGGCGCTCGACGATGAACGGGAAGCGGGACTCGGTGAACTCCGTCGGCAGGTTGCGGGAGTCGGGCACCACGTGGATGGTGTCCTCGCCGTCGGCGTAGTAGCGACCGCCGGAGCCGCCGCCGAGCACCTCGCGCATCAGGTAGTCGTTGCCGTCCAGGTCCTTGCCGTAGACGCCGGTGTAGCGGATCGTCTCCTGGTCGGCGGGCATCTTGCCGTCGACGGCCTTGGCGACGACGCCGGCGAGCACGCCGAGCAGCCGCAGGATCACGAAGGTGCGGGCGTTGGTCGGGCCGGGGTGGATCGGCGTGAGGAGGGTGCCCTTCTCGGGGAAGCGCATCTCGATCAGCGGCACGATGCCCTCGTTGACGTCGAGCTCGGCCATCCGCTCGGGGGTGTCGGCGAGGTTGCGCAGGATCGGGGCGAGCCACTTCTTGAGGAAGTTGCCGCCGACGTAGTCGCCGCAGTGGTTGATCGGCCCCTTCGCCTGGGCGCTGGTGCCGGTGAAGTCGATGATCAGCCGCGGCCCGGCGGGCCGGCCGTTCTCCGGGTCGGCGGGGGCGTCGCTGACCTTGGTCAGGGTGATCCGCTGGGTGTGCAGCTGCGGCTCGTCGACGCCGTCGTGCTCGGCGTAGTCCTCCCAGACGTAGGTGCCGTCGGGGATCTTGGACAGGATCTCGCGGCGGTAGGTCTCGGTCGTCGTGTCGAGGATCGCGTCGAACGACGTCTCGATCGCGTCACGGCCGTAGCGCTCGAACAGCTCGCCGAGCCGGCGCGCGCCCATCAGGCAGGCGGAGCACTCGGCGTCGAGGTCGGCGGCGAGGCTGTCGGGCATCCGCGAGTTGCGGGTCATGATCCGCAGCGCCGACTTGTTCGGTACGCCGGCGTCCCACAGCTTGATCGGCGGGACGGCCAGTCCCTCCTCGTAGACGGTGGTCGCGTTGCTGGGCATCGAGCCCGGCACCGCGCCGCCGATGTCGTCGTGGTGGCCGAAGGCCTGCACGAACGCGACGACCTCGCCCTCGTGGAACACGGGCACGGTGACGCACAGGTCGGGCAGGTGGCCGATGCCGCCCTCGGACTCGTAGACGTCGTTGTGGAAGAAGACGTCGCCCTCGCGCATCTCCTCGATCGGGTAGTCGCGCACGATCGGGTGCACGAGCGCGCTGTAGGAGCGGCCGGTCAGCTTGCGCAGCTGGCGGTCGTGGATGCCCGCGCGGAAGTCGTGGGCGTCGCGGATCATCGGCGAGCGGCTGGTGCGACCGATCGCGGTCTCCACCTCCATCTCGACGCTGGCGAGCGTGCCCTGCACGATCTCGACCAGGATCGGGTCGACCGTCGCCCCCTCGGCCGTCAGGCGGCCGCCGTGCTCGTAGGCGGTCGGCAGGCCAGCCGGGTTCACCGGCTTCGCGGTGACGTAGGCCGGGTCCACTGGGCGGGTGCTGACATCGGTCCTCGAGGTGCTCATCGGGCCGACTCCTTCCGGATCACGAGGTTGGCCCAGTCGTCGACCACGACCTCGAAGCCGGGGTGGACGGGGATGGTCGAGCCGAACTCCTCGACGATGGCCGGACCGCTGAAGGTGTCGCCGGCGCCGAGGTCGGCGCGCCAGACGACCGGGGTGTCGATGTAGCCCTGCTCGGCGTCGAAGCAGACCTCGCGGCGGCTGCGCACGGCGCGCTCGAGGACGTCACCGTCGACCTTGTCGAGCGTCGGGATCTCGGGACGGGTGATCGGGCCGATGCCGGTCACGCGCAGGTTGACCCACTCGACCTGCTGGTCGCGGTCGCCGCGGAAGTCGTAGCCGTAGAGCTGGTGGTGCTCGCCGTGGAACGTCTCGGCCACCTGCTCGACGTACGCCGCGTCGACGGTGCCCTCCGGCGCGGCCACCCGCACCTCGAAGGCCTGCCCGACGTAGCGCACGTCGATGGTGCGCTGGAAGCGGTGCTGGTCGGCGGTGAAGCCCTCCTTGGCGAGCGCCTCCCGGGCGCGGTCGGTGAGGTCGTCGAGGATCGACTGGACGGCCGCGTGGTCGAGCGCGGACTCCTTGGCGACGTGGGTCTGGACGTAGTCGTTCTTCACGTCGACGGTCAGCAGGCCGAACGCGCTCACGTTGCCCGGGTTGGGGGGTACGACGACGCCGGCGAGGTCGAGGATGTCCACGAGCCGGCAGGCCAGCAGCGACCCGGAGCCGCCGAAGGTCGTCAGCATGAAGTCGCGCACGTCGAGGCCGCGCTTGACGCTGACCTGCCGCAGGGCGTTGGCCTGGTTCCAGGCCGAGATCTCCAGGATGCCGGTGGCGCAGCGCTCGAAGTCGAGACCCAGCTGCTCGGCGAGGTCGGCGATGCCCGTGCGGGCGGCCTCCACGTCGAGCGGGATCTCGCCACCGAGCAGGTGGGGAGGGATCCGGCCGAGGGTCACGTGGGCGTCGGTGATGGTCGGCTGGGTGCCGCCCTTGCCGTAGCAGAGCGGGCCCGGGTCGGCACCGGCCGAGTGCGGGCCGACCTTGAGGGTCCCCTCGGGCGAGAGCCAGGCGATCGAGCCGCCGCCGGCGCCGACGGTCACGACGTCGATCATCGGGATCTTGCTCGGGTAGGCGCCGACGGTGCCCTCGGTGGTGAGGGTCGGCTCGCCGTCGAGGACGACGGACACGTCGGTCGACGTACCGCCGCCGTCGCAGGTGAGGATCTTGGGGAAGCCGGCGACCTTGGCGATCAGCGCGGCGCCGAGGGCCCCGGCGGCGGGGCCGGACAGCACCGTGGTGATCGGCTGGTGGACGACCTCGTCGGCCGAGAGCACGCCGCCGTTGGACTTCATCACGTAGAACGGGATCTCGTTGCCGGTGAACCCGAGCAGCCGGTCGGAGATGTTGGTGACGTAGCGGCTGACGTTGGGCTTCACGGCCGCGTCGACGAGCGTGGTCATCGATCGCTCGTACTCGCGGTACTCGCGCAGCACCTCGCTCGAGATCGAGACGATCGCGTCGGGGTGCTCGCGGCGGAGGATGTCGCGCATCCGCAGCTCGTGCTCGTCGTTGGCGTAGGCGTGGATCAGGCAGACGCCGATGGTGGTGATGCCCTGGTCCTTGAACCAGCGGGCCGCCGCGACGGCCGCCTCCTCGTCGAAGGGGCGGATCTCCGCGCCGGTGAAGTCGAGGCGCCCACCGACGGTGCGCACCCGGTCCGCCGGGACGATGCGGTCGGGCTTGACCCAGAAGTAGGAGTTGCCGTAGCCGTCGGGGACCGACTGGCGGGCGATCTCGAGCATGAACTCGTAGCCCTCGGTGGTGATGAAGCCGAGTGCCTCGACCTTGCCCTCGAGCAGCTTGTTGGTCGCCACCGTCGTGCCGTGCGAGACGGCCGTGATGTCGCCGCCCCCGGCACCGACGATGTCGAGGATCTTCTCGATGCCGGCGATGAAGCCGTCGGCCGGGTTGCCCGGTGTGCTGGGGGTCTTCGTGGTGACCAGCTCACCCGAGTCCTCGTCGAAGGCGACCACGTCGGTGAACGTGCCCCCGGTGTCGATGCCGATCCTGATCCGCCGCGCGCTCATGGGACGATTCAACCGAGTCCGAGGCGCGAGCGGCCACGGCATACTTTGCCGACGGATCGCCATTTCCTCGGCAAGACCTGCTGGGCCCTACCGGCGGGGTCCCTCCTCCTCACCGCTGTCGGAGCCGAGCACGCGGGCGAGCACCTGGTCGAGGGTCAGCCCCGCGCCCTCGACGCGCAGCTCCTCGAACCGTTCGTCACCGAGGTCGGTGCGGAGCGCGCCCACGACCCGGTCGTGCTCGGGCACGTCGCCCGGGTGGCGCCGGGCGCCGAGGACGCGCAGCGCCTCGTCACCGGCACCGACGAGCACCGCCCCCAGCTCCGGGTGGCCCAGCGCGTGCTCGGGCCCGGCCAGCTGGGAGACGGTCCAGGCCGCCATCAGCCGCCGGCCCTGCGACCAGCAGATGCGCAGCGCCTGGTGGGTGAGCCGCCGGGCCTCCTCGTGGTCGCCGCGGTGGTCGGCCAGGTAGCCGAGGTTGGACAGGAACACGCTGACGTACATCTCGTCGCCCAGGTCGCCGGAGATCTGCAGGCCCTCCTCGTAGGCCTCGCGGGCCTCCTCGTCGCGCCCGGCGACCCGCGTCAGCTCGCCGCGGATGTTGAGGACCTGCGCGACGAGCGCGGGACTGCCGACGCCGCGACCCAGCGCGAGCGCCTCGTCGTTCGTCCGCATGGCGAGGGCGGTCTGCTCGACGTCCCCGATGTACGTCGCCGAGGTGACGGCCAGCCCGTAGGCCACGAGGCGGGTCTCCCCCAGCTCGCGGAACAGGCCGGTCGCACGCTCCCAGTGGGTCCGTGCCTCGGGCCGGCTGGAGGGGAACGCCATGAACCCGGCGGCCAGGTGGATCCGCGCCGAGATGTAAGGGTCGAGCCGGTCCTCCACGGCGAGCATCTCGTCGATCCAGCGCCGTCCCTCGGCGTGGTTGCCCTCGAGGAACCAGTAGGCGCCCAGCGCCGCGGTGATGCTCGCGGTCAGCGGCAGGTCGCCCGCGCTCGCCGCCCAGGCGTGCGCCGCGCGCACCTCCTGCAGCATCTCGCCGATGTCGTCGAGCCAGCGGTAGGTCGCGTCGGTCCACCGACGCTCGTAGAGGTCGTCGAGCCAGGACGAGAAGTACGCCGCATGGCCGGCCCGGGCGGCCTCGCGGTCCCCGTCGAGCAGCCGGGCGGCGTGGTCCCGCACGAGCGCGAGCATCCCGAAGCGCGGCTCGCCGCGGGAGCCGGTCGTGCGCCGCACCAGGCTGTGGTCCACCAGGACGCTGAGCGGGTCGACCACGTCGCCGTCGGCCCACACCGCCTCGACGGCCTCCAGCGGCACGGCGCCGTGGAACACCGAGAACAGCCCGAAGAGCCGCTGCTCCGGCGGCCCCAGCAGCTGCAGGCTCCAGTCGATCGTCGCCGGGATCGTCTGGTGGCGGTCCGGGAGGTCTCGTCCGACCGCGGCGGTCGAGAGGAGGCGGCCCGTCAGCCGCTCGCGCAGCAGGGACGGGGACAACGTGCGCAGGTGACCGCCGGCGATCTCGATCGCGAGGGGGAGCCCGTCCACGGCACGGCAGATCGCGGCGACGTCGTCGACGTGGGCGACCAGGTCGAAGTGGGGGTCGACAGCTGTCGCGACCTGGTCGAACAAGACGATGGCGTCGGCGAGGCCGTGGGTCCCGTGGCCGCCGTCGAGGGTCAGCGGATGCACCTCGTGGACGTGCTCGCCCGCGACCCGCAGCCGCGCCCGGCTCGTCACCAGCACCCGGAGGTCGGTGGACCACGTCAGCATGTCGCCCACGAGGTCGGCGGCCTCCACGACGTGCTCGAAGTTGTCGAGGACCAGCAGCAGGCTCTGGCGCTGGAGCGCCTCCTCGAGCATCTGGACCACGTTCGAGTTGTCCCCGGACCGGATGCCGAGCTCGCTCACGGTCAGCTCGGCGACGAGACCCGGGTCGGCGACCTTGGTGAGGTCGACGTAGCAGGTGCGCTGCCCGGTGGCCTCGCCCCAGACGTGCGCGACCTCGGCCGCGAGCCGCGTCTTGCCGACTCCGCCGATGCCGAGCAGGGTGACGAGGCGGTGCTCCTCGAGGAGGCTGAGGACCGCGTCGACGTCGGCTTCGCGGCCGACCGTCCGGGTCGCGGGGCGTGGCACCCGGTTGGCATCGGCGCCCGGTGCCACGACGGCCGGCTCGACGGGCGGCATCGCCTGCGCGCGTGCGTGGAGGGCGCGCGCGGCGGGTCCGGGCTCGGCGCCCAGCTCGTCGCGCCAGGTCCGGTTCATCACCTCGAGCCGGCGCAGCGCCTGGCCGCGGTTGCCGTTCTCCACGTGCTGCTGGACCAGCCGGAGGTGCGCCTCCTCGTCGAGCGGCTCGGCAGCCACCAGCTCGGCCCAGCGCCCCGCGGAGCGGAGCAGCTCGAGGTAGGAGACGCGGAGGCGCTCGCGCTCGGCGTCGGCCCACGGCTCGTAGAGGTCCTCGGGCAGCAGGTCGCCACGGTAGAGGTCGATCGCCTCCGCGACCGAGGAGGAGTCGCCCGCTGCCCGGTCGAAGCGCTCGACGTCCACCGCCACCTCCGCGTCGGGCAGCAGCGAGACCACGTCGCCGGCCAGGACGACCGCGGACGGGACCCCGACGGCCGCGCGGGCGTAGTGCGCGGCCTTGTGCAACCGCGGCGCCGCCTGCTCCAGGAGCAGGTCGGGCCAGAGGAGGTCCACCAGCTGCTCACGTGGCAGCTGGCGGCCCGGCCTGAGCGCGAGCACCTTGACCAGCGTGGCGGCGCTGCGGCGGGTCCAGGCGTGCGCGGCGATCGCGCGGCCGTCGACGACGACCGCGAACCCTCCCAGGAGACTGATGTCGACGTGCATCGCACCCTCCAGCCGCGAGCGATGCGACTCTACGCCGGTCCGCGCGCCCGGATCGACGCCATTTCCCAGCGGTGGCCCGGTCGCACCGCGCTCAGTGAGCGACGTCGGCCCGATCGAGCTGCTCGAGGTGCTCGACCTCGTCGCCCATCGCCGCGCTGAACCGGCGGAGCAGCGACCGGATGCCGGGCGGGTCCCAGTCGTACGCCGCCACACGCTCGGTCACCGCGACGAGCTCGCGCGAGAGCCGGTCGCGGGTCTCCTGGTAGCGCGCCAGCGCCACCTGCTCGGGGACGGTGCCGGCGTGGGAGGCGAGCACCTGCCGGGCGAGCAGCTCGGCCCGGGCCAGGAGCAGCGCCGTGGAGGCGCCGGCGACTCGGCCGCCCACCACGACGACGTCGACGGTGGTCGTGGGGGTCGCGATCTTCTCCTGTGTCGGTGCCGGTGACCGGCGTCTGGGTGGGTGGTGGCGGCGCTGACCGCGGGGTCGCGCCAGACGACGCCGGTGCCGTCGAGGACGAGCACGTCGTCCTGGTTCGTGATGCTCGTCGCGAGCGTGGTGACCGGCTAGTCCTCGCGGACCGCCGTGACGGCCCCGGTGCGTCGGGCTGAGGCGCCGACCTGGGTGGTGGTCATGGCACCGAGGTTGGTCGGCGGACCTTCCCCCGGCCTTCCGGATTCCTTCCCCGGCCGGGACGGGCTGCGGAAGGGCGCCGGAAGGCGGTCGGACCAACCTCGGACCACTCAGTCCGACACCGACCAGCCACCACCAACAGGAGCCGCTCATGCACCACTCGCTCACCACCGTCCTCGCCACCTCACGCGAACGGGAGCTGCGCACCGTCGTACGCCGCCCCGACCGCCTGATGTCGCGCGTGCTCGAGCTCCAGGCGCACCCGCCGACGAGCCGGCGCGCGCCCCGCTCGCTCCACGTCACCCGTTCCTGAAGGAGATCCGATGCCCTGCAGCACCGCCACGGCCGTGCCCCGCACCGCTGCGCCCACTCCTGCGCCCACCACCGGCGCAGCGGGCGGGCGGGCGGGCCACCCGGTCCCCCTTCCCGTCCATGTCCACGTCCACGTCCGGCTCCGGGACGGCGGGTCCGTCCTGCTCCGCCCGCTCGTCGGCGGCGAGATCGCCGTCCTGGAGGCGGTGTTCGAGGGCATGTCCACGCGGTCGCGCAGACAACGGTTCCTCGTCCCGATGCCGCGGCTCCCGAGCGGGCACCGACGTGCCCTCGCCGACGTCGACGGCCGCCGGCACGTCGCCTGGGTCGCGCTCGTCGACGGGGTGCCCGTGGGCATCTGCCGCTACGTGAAGACGGCTCCCGACGCTGCGGAGCTGGCCTTCGAGGTGGTCGACGCCCAGCAGGGCCGGGGCATCGCCTCCGCGCTGGTCGACGCCGTCACGACGGTCGCCCGTGCCCGCGGCATCACGTGGATGGAGGCCACCGTCGAGTCCGGCAACGTCGCCTCGGAGGCGGTGCTGGCTCGCGTCGGCATCGAGCTCGTCCTGACCGACGGCCTGCTCGAGGGCCGCGGCGAGCTCCTCCCCGCCCCGTCCTCGTCGCTGGTCAACCAGCGCGCCGTGCTGGCCCTCGCGGGTCAGTGGGCGAGCAGCTCCTCCACCGCAGCGGCCACCTCGAGCAGCTGACGGTCGGCTCCGTGCCGGGCGACCAGCTGGACGCCGACGGGCAGGCCGCCGGCGGTGCGCCCGCCGGGCACCGAGATCGCCGGGCAGCCGGTGACGGTGATGAAGTAGGCCGAGCGCATCCAGGCGAGGTAGTCGGGCATCTCCTGCCCGTTGATCGTCTCGGGGAACTCCTGCTCGACCGGGAACGGCGGCACCTGCGAGGTCGGCAGCAGCAGCACGTCGTGCTCGCCGAAGAAGAGCCGCATCGTCTCCGACAGCGAGGTGCGCTGCGCGTAGGCGCGGGCCACGTCGGCGCCGGTCAGCGGCTCACCGGCGCGGATGTTGGCCTCCAGCGACGCCTTGAACGAGGTGGGGTGCTCGGCGAGCAGCCGCCCGAGCTTGGCCTGGAAGTGCCAGGCCCGCAGCGTGCGGAACGTGTCGTCGGCCAGGGACAGGTCGGGGTGGGCCTCGGCCACCGACGCACCCGCGTCGGAGAGCCGCGCCGCGGTCGCTCGTACGACGTCCGCGACCTCGTGGTCGACCTCGAACGCGCCGCCGAGGTCCACCGAGCACGCCACCCGCAGCCCGGCGAGCGGCGCGGGCGTGAGCGGCGGGGCGAACGACGTGCCGGGGTCGCCCAGCGCGAGCGGCGCCCGGGGGTCAGGACCGGCGAGCACCGACAGCAGCAGGGCGAGGTCGCCGACGTTGCGGGCCATCGGACCCCCGACGGACGTGCTCTCCCACTGGTTGTAGAGCGGCCACTCCGGCACCCGGCCGAGCGAGGGCCGCATGCCGACGACGCCGCAGAACGACGCCGGGTTGCGCAGCGAGCCGCCCATGTCGGAGCCGTCGGCCAGCGGCACCATCCCGGATGCGAGCGCGCACGCCGCTCCCCCGCTCGAGCCGCCCGCGGAACGTGACGGGTCGACCGGGTTGCGGGTGACGCCGAAGACGGTGTTGAACGTGTGGGACCCGGCCGCGAACTCCGGCACGTTGGTCTTGCCGACGAACACCGCGCCGGCGTTGCGGACCCGCTCGACGAGGAGGTCGTCGTGGTCGGCGACGGAGTCGGCGAAGATCGGCGAGCCGTAGGTCGTGCGCCACCCCTTCAGCGCGTGGGTGTCCTTCACCGCGAAGGGCAGCCCGTGGAGCGGGCCGACGTCCTCGCCCGAGGCCTGCGCCTGGTCGGCGACGGCCGCCCAGGCACGGGCGCGCTCGGCGTCGAGGGAGACGATCGCGTTGAGCTCGGGGTTGCGCTCGTCGATCCGGTCGAGGTGCAGCTCGAGGAGCTCGGTCGCCGAGATCTCCCCGGACCGGACGGCGGCGGCCTGGGCGCGGGCGGTGGAGTCGACCGGTGACGTCGGTCATCGCCGGCGACCGAAGATCCCACCGACGACGACGCCGAGGACCACGAGACCGGCGCCGACGGCCACGCCCGTGAGGAAGTCCTGCTGGGAGCCGGCGCCCGCGAGGGCCGACGGCTTGGCGGGGGCGGTGAAGACCTGCCCGCCACCGGTGGTCGAGGAGGGCGCGCCGGCGCCCGTCACGAGACCCGGCTCGGTCGTCGCGGCCTCTGAAGGCCCACCCGCGATCGCCTTCTCGACGTTGCCGAAGAACTCCGCGGCCATCCGTCGCGAGACCGAGGTCAGCATGCGCTGGCCGACGCCGCCGACCATGCCGCCGACGACCGCGTCGGCGTCGTAGGAGAGCGTGGTGGTGCCGTCGGCGTTGCCCTCGAAGCGAACGGCCACGTCGGCGCTGATGGTGCCCGGTGCGCCGGCACCCTGGAGGTTCATCTTCAGCGACTCGTGCGGCGCCAGGTCGCTGAGCCGGCACGTCCCGGCGTAGGTGCCGCGGATGCTCGCGACCCCGGCGGTGACCGTCATGTCGTAGGTGTTGTCCGCGGTCTCCTCGAGCCGCTCGCAGCCGGGGATGGTGCGGACCAGCACGGCGGGGTCGAGCAGCGCGTCCCACACCTGCTCCACGGGCGCGACCAGGGTGGCCTCTCCGGTGATCTTCATGCGGACTCCTCAGTCAGGGGGTGGGGTTCGTCGGCGTGCGCGAGGCGCAGCTCGAACAGCTCGGACGGCGAGATGGGCATCGACATGATCGGGAAGCCCTCGGCGTCCTCGATGGCCGCCGCGAAGACGGCGGCCGACGGGATCACGCCCGCCTCGCCGGCGCCCTTGATGCCGAGCGGGTTGAGCGGCGACGGCGTCTCGATGTGGTCGATGTCGATCCTCGCCGGGACCTCGGTGGCGTAGGGCATCAGGAAGTCCATGAACGACGCGTTGAGCAGCTGGCCCGACTCGTCGTAGGCCATCCGCTCGTAGAGCGCGCCGCCCACGCCCTGCGCGACGCCGCCGTGGATCTGGCCCTCCACGATCATCGGGTTGATGAGGTTGCCGCAGTCGTGGACGACGGCGTACTTCAGGATCTTGATCTCCGCGGTGTCCGGGTCGGTCTCCACGATCACGGCGTGCATGCCGTTGGCGAAGGTGGAGCGCGGCGGGGAGTAGAAGTCCTTGCCCTCCAGCCCCGGCTCGTCGTCCTCGGCCACCGGCGGCTTGCCGGGGTCGCCGACGGAGAACTGGGTGGCGGCCTTGGACGCCTCGTCGAAGGCGTAGCGCAGCGGGTTGGAGAGCACCGCGACGGTGCCGAGGTCGATGGACGTGCCGGTGCCGCGCACCGACACGACCCCGTCGGCGATCTCGAGGTCGTCCTCGGACGCCTCCAGCGCCTCCGCCGCGATCCGCAGCGCCTTCTCCTTCGCGCGCAGGGCGGCGAGGTGGATGGCCGACCCGCTCATCACCGCCGCACGGGAGGCGAACGTGCCCACGGAATAGGGCATCTTGCGGGTGTCGCCGGTCGTGATCTCGACGTCCTCGAACCGCACCCCGAGGGTGTCGGCCACGATCTGGGCGAACGCCGTCTGGTGCCCCTGGCCCTGCGTCGTGAGGCCGGTCGCGACCTTGACCTTCCCGGAGGTCTCGATGTGGACGTGGGCGCCCTCGTAGGGACCGACGCCGGTGCCCTCGACGTAGCACGCGAGGCCGATGCCGACCCGGCGGCCCTGGGCGGCCATCTCCGCGCGGAAGTCCTCGAACTCGTCCCAGCCGACGAGCTCCTTGAGCTTCACCAGCGAGGCCGGGTAGTCACCGGAGTCGTAGGTCAGCTCGCGCCCGTCCTGGAAGACCAGGCCGTGCTCGTAGGGGAACTCGTCGGGCTGGATGAAGTTGGCGCTGCGGACCTCGGTGCGGTCCTTGCCGAGGTACGCCGCGATCGCGTCCATCGTGCGCTCCATGACGAAGCAGCCCTGCGGCCGTCCGGCGCCGCGGTAGGGGGTGACGATGACGGTGTTCGTGTAGAGCGACTCGAAGGCGACGCGGTAGGCGCCCGGCTTGTAGGGGCCGAGCAGCTGGGTCGAGGTGATGATCGGGACGATCAGGCCGTAGGGCGTGTAGGCCCCGTGGTCGTGCCAGAACTCGACATTGAGCCCGAGCAGCCGGCCGTCGTCGTCGAAGCCGACCTCGACGTGGTGCTGCTGGGCGCGCTCGTGCGCCGAGGAGATGAAGTGCTCGCGCCGGTCCTCGGTGAACTTGACCGGCCGGCCGAGCGTCATGGCCGCCAGCGGCACCAGCAGCTCCTCGGGCCACGGGTGCACGACCTTGACACCGAAGCCGCCGCCGACGTCGGGGGTGACCACGTCGACCCTGGCCAGGTCGAGGCCGAGCTTGGCGGCCACGCACCCCCGCACACCGGACGAGGTCTGGGTGGAGGACCACACCGTCAGGCGGGACGTGTCGGGGTCCCACCGGGCCACCGTTCCGCGCCCCTCCATCGGCGTGCAGGCGGAGCGCTCGACGTCGAGGTCGAGGGTCAGCGTGTGGGGCGACGTGGCGATGGCCGCGCGGGCGTCGCCGTTCTCCTGCACCATGCGGGCGCCGACGTTGTCGGGCACGTCGTCGTGGACGGGCGTCGCCGCAGCGCGGGCGGCAGCGATGCCCACCACGGGCTTGAGGATCTCGTAGTCGACGCGGATCCGGGACACCGCGTCCTCGGCGACGTAGCGGTCGACGGCGACGACGAAGGCGATCGCCTCACCGACGTAGTTGACCTCGTCCTTGGCCAGCGCGTACTGCGTGCGGCCGTGGGTGAGGGCAGGGTGCGGGATGAGCAGCGGGAGCGGCTCGGCCATCGGACCGGTGAGGTCGTCCCACGTCCACACGGCGACGACGCCCTCGAGGTCGAGCACGTCGGAGACGTCGATGTCGATGACGCGCGCGTGGGCGTGCGGCGAGCGCAGCACGGCGGAGTGCAGCAACCGCGGGTCGTCGGTGAGGAGGTCGTCGACGTAGCGACCCTGGCCGCGCAGGAAGCGCTGGTCCTCGACGCGCGCCACCTTGGCGCCGAACATCTTCGTGGTCATGCCTGACCCGCCTTGCGCTCGGCGACGATCTCGCTGGCGCGGAGGACCGACTTCACGATGTTCTGGTAGCCCGTGCAGCGGCAGAGGTTCCCGGCGATCATCTCGCGGGCCTCGTCCTCGGTCGGGTCGGGCGTCTCGCGCAGGCCGGCCGTGATGGTGGTGAGGAAGCCCGGCGTGCAGAAGCCGCACTGCAGTCCGTGGCAGTCGGAGAACGCCTGCTGCACCGGGCTCAACCGACCCTGGGCGGAGCCGTCGTCCTCGGTCAGCCCCTCGACCGTGGTGATCTCGGCGTCGACGGCGGAGACGGCGAGCATCAGGCACGAGCGCATCGGCGTGCCGTCGACCAGCACCGTGCACGCGCCGCACACGCCGTGCTCGCAGCCGACGTGCGTGCCGGTCAGGCCGCAGTCGTGGCGCAGCGCGTCGGACAGCAGGCGCCGGGCCGGCACCTGCACCTCGTGGACGGATCCGTTGACGTGCAGGCGTACGTCGTGGAGCTGTTCGGTGGTCACGGGTGGATCGCCTCTCCTGCCCGGGAACGGGCGTGGTCGGTCGCGGCCGCCAGCACGCGCGGCGCCAGCACCTTCACCAGGTGGGTCCGGTAGGCGGCGGTGGCATGGATGTCCTCGGCGGGGTCGAGCTCGGCCAGGGCCATGGTGGCGGGGTCGCCCGCCGGGTCCTGGACCGCGTCGGTGACGTCGACGACGACGGGGGTGTCGCTCACCGACACGAAGCCCACCCGGGCGCGGGTGACGGTCTCGCCGTCGGTCTCGACGTGCGCGGCGACGCCCACGAGGGCGTAGTCGCCGTGGCGGCGGGCGATCTCCTGGAAGGCGACGCCGGCACCGGGCGCGAGGCCCGGGAAGAACGCCTCGACCGCGATCTCGTCGTGGGCGAGGGTCGACTCGAGCGGGCCGGCGAACAGCTCCGCTGCCGGGATCGTACGACGACCGCGCACCGACGCGACGTCGACCGATCCCTCCAGCAGCCGCAGCACCATCGGCATCTCGGCCGCGGCGTCGGCGTGCACGATCGAGCCGACGGTGGTGCCGCGGTTGCGGATCGTCGGGTGGGCGACGTGGCTCAGCGCCATGCCCAGCAGCGGCTGGGCCTGCGCGGCCTCGGCCGAGGCGAGCACCTCGGCGTGCCGGGCCAGGGCCCCCACCCTGACCCCGTCCTCGGCCACGCGGACGTGGCCGAGGTCGGGCAGGGCGTTGATGTCGACGAGCATCGAGGGAGCGGCCAGCCGCATGGAGAGCAGCGGGACGAGCGACTGACCGCCGGCCAGCACCTTCGCCCCCTGCTCCCCAGCGAGCGCCGCGAGGGCTTCCTCGAGGGTGGACGGTCGCAGGAAGGCGAAGGGTGCAGGCTTCATCGCTTGTGGTTGCCTCCGGAGGCTGCGTCGTCGACGCCCTCGTCGTAGTCGGGGTGGCTGAGGTTGCGGGTCACCGAGCCGGCACTGTCCGCACCGCGGCCCTTGACCATGTGGAAGAAGACGATGACCAGGATCGTGCCGAGGGCGATGCCGCCGAGCTCGAAGTTGTCACCGAAGGTGAGCGTCACGCCGCCGATGCCGGCGATGATGCCGGCCGACAGGCCCACCATGTTGACGGGGTTGCCGAAGTCGATGTTGTTCTCGACCCAGATCTTCGCCCCCACCAGTCCGATCATCCCGTACAGGACAACCGTGATGCCGCCCAGGACGCCGCCGGGCGTCGCGTTGACGATCGCGCCGAACTTCGGGCAGAGGCCGAGCAGGATGGCGACCAGCGCTGCGACGTAGTAGGCGGCCGAGGAGTAGACCCGGGTCGCGCCCATGACGCCGATGTTCTCGGCGTAGGTCGTGGTCGGTGAGCCACCGAACGCGCTGGCGAAGGCGGTCGCGATGCCGTCGGCACCGATCGCGCGGCCCATGTAGGGGTCGAGGTTCTCGCCGGTCATCTCCGCGACGGCCTTGACGTGGCCGGTGTTCTCCGCGACGAGCGCGATGACGCCGGGCAGGACGAGCAGGATGGCGGTGAGCGAGAACGACGGGCCGTGGACCACCGAGACGCCGTCGGCGAGGGTGCCGCTCGGCAGGCCGATCCAGTTGGCCGCCTCGACACCGGCCCACGACACGCGGTCGTGCTCGGTGGCCTCGGTGGCGCCGCCGAGCACGGAGGTGATCGGGCCGAGGACGAGGTCGGCGACCCACGACAGGACGTAGCCGAAGATGAGGGCGAGGAAGACCGCGATGCGCGACCAGAAGCCGGGCAGCGCCACGGCCGCGAACACCATGAAGGCGGCCGTCAGCAGGGCGATCCACTGGTCCTGGGGCCAGTAGACGCCGGCGACGACGGGCGCGAGGTTGAAGCCGATCAGCATGACGACCGCACCGGTGACCGCCGGCGGCAGGATGCGGTGGATCAGCTGGGCGCCGGCGAAGTGCACGAGCACGCCGATCGCGGCGAGCACGAGGCCGCCGACGAGGATCGCGCCGGTGACGTACGACGAGTCGTTGTTCGTGTCGAGCGCGCGGATCGCCGCGACCGAGGCCACGAACGACGCGCTCGTGCCGAGGTAGCTGGGCACCCGGTTCTGCACGATCAGCAGGAACAGGATGGTGCAGAAGCCCGAGAACAGGATGGCGAGGTTGGGGTCGAGCCCCATGACCAGGGGGAAGACGAAGGTGGCGCCGAACATGGCGACCACGTGCTGGGCACCGAGACCGATCGTCTTGCCCCACGGCAGGCGCTGCATCGGCAGCACTGCTTGCCCCGGTGCGGGATCGACTACTTCCCACTTGAACATCGACATGTGCAGGCCTCCAGATTCGACGGGGTGGTTACCCGAGAAGCCACAAACTAGTGCGGTCCATCTCACACCCTCACTGGCGACATCTGCCGAAGGAACGCCGGGGTCACTGACAAGTTCTCGGGCGGGTCGGCCGGGGCACTGCCACAATCGCGGGATGACCGAGCTCCGGCGGGCCCACGCGGACGACGCCCCGGCGCTGCAGCGCATCGCGTCGGCGGCGTACTCGCCCTACCTGCCGCGGATGGGCGGGCAGCGCCCGGGCCCCCTGGACGCCGACTACCTCGCGGCCGTCGAGGAGTGCGAGACGTGGCTCGCCTGCCTGGACGCCTCCCCCGTGGGCTTCGTCGTGCTCGCCGGCGACGGGTCGGACGTGCTGGTCCTCGAGAACGTCGCCGTCCTCCCCTCCCACCACGGGCGCGGCGTCGGCCGGGCCCTGCTCGAGCTGGCCGAGGAGCGCGCCACCGCCCGCGGCTGCACGCGCATCCGCCTCTTCACCCACGTGACGATGGTCGAGAACCAGGCGCTCTACGAGCGCATCGGCTACGTCCGGACCCACGACGCCACCGAGGACGGCGTCACGCGGGTGTTCTACGAGAAGGTCCTCTGACCCGTCTCACGGAGGGATCGGGAGATCTCGCCCGCGGGGGTGTGCACCACTGGTCCAGACATGTGGCATCTTCATCCTCCCGTTCATCTCGCTGGAGACCCACGGCGAGCGCCACCGTGCACGCACGATGGCCTCCCGCTACCGCAACCGGGGCATCGACGCTCGAGGACCTCGAGCAGGTCGCACTGCTGGGCCTCACCAAGGCGGCCCATCGCTTCGACCCCGGCCTCGGCCACGACTTCATGTCGTTCGCGGTGCCCACCATCCGGGGTGAGCTGCGACGCCACTTCCGCGACCTCGGCTGGGTCGTCCGTCCGCCGCGCCGTGTGCAGGAGCTGCAGTCCCGCATCAGCACGGCCCAGTCCCGGCTCGAGCAGGCGCTGGGCCGCTCCCCGCGTCCCAGCGAGGTGGCGAGCCACCTCGGGGTCGGCCTCGACGACGTGGTGGAGGCGCTCTCCGCCGACGGATGCTTCACCCCCACGTCGTTGGACACGCCGCTCGACGACGTCGCGACCACGCTCGGCGACATGATCGGCGTGGAGGACACGACGGCCGAGGCCGTCGAGGCCAAGGTGGTGCTCGAGCCGCTGATCGCGGAGCTGCCCGCCCGGGAGCGTCGGATCCTCTTCCTGCGCTTCTACGAGGAGCGCAGCCAGCAGGACATCGCCGACACCGTCGGGCTCACGCAGGCGCAGGTCTCCCGCATCCTCTCGCGACTGCTGGCCCAGCTGAGGTCCGGCCTCGAAGGCTCCCGGCCGGCTGCCTGACCCCCGATCGGTACGCCTAGCCCACGATCTCCAGCGCCCGGAGCGCGACGGCGACGTCGAGCCGCAGGTGGGGGTCGGTGGCCACGGGGCCGAGGATCCGCTGCAGCTTGCCGACGCGGTAGCGCATCGTGTTGTAGTGGAAGAACTGGGCGCGCGCCGCCTCGGCCACGTTGAAGTTGGTGTCGAGCAGCACCTGGAGCGTCTCGCGGAGGTCGGCGGCCTCGGGCGTGCGCTCGGCGAGCGGGCCGAGGACGTCGGCGGCGAACGACGTCAGCTCGGCGCCGTCGGGGACGAGGGCGAGCAGCCGGTGGAGACCGAGCTGGTCGAAGCGGGTCACCGATCCCCCGCCGTGCACGCGGCGCCCGATCTCGACGGCGCGCTGGGCCTGGCGGAACGCCTCGGGCAGCTCGCCGAGTCCCTGGGAGACGCGGCTGACGCCGGCCGAGAAGGCGATCCGGCCGCCGCCGCGGTCGCCACGCACCGCGGCGATGATCCGGTCCACGGCGACCTGCGCGGCGGCAGGGGCGGCCGGGTCGACGGGCACCAGCGTCACCACCTCGCGACTGAAGGCGACCGAGGCGATCGTGTTGTCCACGGTCGCGGAGACCTGGCGCCACGCGTGGGCGAAGCGGTCCTGCCAGGCCCGCCGGTCCTCGGGGTCGGGAGCCAGGGAGGCGATCGCGTCGGGGTCGAGCACGGCGACCACGACCATCACCGGGCGGTCCAGGTGCCAGCCGAACGCCTGCGCGTGCTCGGCGACGTACTCGTCCTCACCGGCCCGGTCGAGGAACACGTCGCGCAGGAAGTCGCCGCGGTACTTGTTCTCCACCGCCGTGATCGCCTCCACGCGCGTCACCAGCAGCGCCGCCACGATCGCGGCCCGCTCGAGCGCCTGCACGTCGGAGGAGTGGATCCTGCCGTCGGGGCGCAGCGCCACCAGCCGCGCGAGGTCGACGCCGGCCGCGACGACGCGACGCACGAGCGCCTCGCCCTTGCCCACGGTCGTGCCGTCGGGGTCGATCCGCTCGACGCGCACACGACCGGTCGGGTCGAGCAGGTCACCGCTCGCCATCGCGGCCCGCTGCGCCTCGTCGAGGTGCGCGGCGCGCTCGCGGCCGTCGGTCGAGGTGAAGACGACGCCGCAGCCCAGTGCGTCGCCCACCGCCTCCGCGATCGCGGCGAGGTCGCCGCCCTCGAGCACGATGTGGGTGAGGGCGGTGTGCAGCGCGTCGGCGCGCTCCAGCGCGGCGACGGCCTCCGGGTCGCTTATCAAGTCTTGGCGCACATTCACCCCTTGGTCCGACAAGTTCTCACATTCGCGAGTGTCGCACGAGCCGTTAGCGTCTGGGGAATGATCTCCGGACCGATCCCCGTCGCAGCGCCGCTGCGGGTGCACGATCGGCTCCGTGCGGCGTCCGATGGTCCGCGGCGGGTCGTCCACGCGAGCAGCTCCGCCCTGTACGTCGACCTCGACGGCTGGTGCCTCGGCCTCGTGTCGGCGACGGCGACCCGCGTGCCCTGCGCGCTCTGGTCGACCCTGCCCGACCTCGGCGTCCTCGACCCGGTCGTCGAGGTGCGCGGCGGCCGGCTGGTGGTCGGCGACCGGCCGGTCCGGACCACCCGCCTGGTCGACCCGCGCGCTCCCCGCGTGGGACGTCATGAGGAGGGGTCGCCCGGACGACCGGCCGCCATGACGTCCGCGCTCGACGACCTCGACCTCCCTGCCGACGGCCGCCTCGCGCCGGCCCACCTCGACCGCCTCGTCGGCCGCGGGCCGGGCCTGACGCCGCTCGGCGACGACGTGCTGGCCGGGTGGTTCACCGCGCGCGCCGCCATCGGCCGGCCCGACGACGTGCTGGCCGCCGCCGTACGACGTCACTTCCCCGCCACGACCCTGCTGTCCGCGACGTTGCTCGACTGCGCGATCCGCGGCGAGGCGCTGCCCCAGCTCGCCGACTGGCTCGCCCACCCCACTGACCCTGCCACCGACGCGCTGCTCGCCGTCGGCGCCACCTCGGGCGCCGGCCTCCTCGCCGGCGCCGGGCTCGCCCTGGCATCGATCGAGGACCACACCACATCCCGGAGGGTTGCATGACCACGCCGACCAAGGACCACGTCGAGCTCCGCAGCGGTGCGTACGCCGACTCGGTGACGCTGCTGCAGGTGAGCCGGGCGGTGCAGGCCGCCCCCGGAGTCGTGGCCGCGCAGGTCGCGATGGCGACCGGCCTCAACCTCGAGGTGCTCGAGGGGATGGGCTTCGACATCCCCGGCTCCTCCCCCAACGACATGGTCGTCGCCCTCCGCCTCGACGCCGACGCCGACGTGTCCGCAGCCCTCGCCGCGGTCGACGCGGCGCTCACGCCGATCCGTCCGACGGGCGGCGACACCACGATCGCCCCGCCGCGCACCACCGGGAGCGCGCTGCGCCGCTCGGCTCCCGGCGCGATCGCGCTCGTCTCGGTGCCCGGCGCCAGCGCCACCGTCGAGGCGATGGACGCGCTCGAGGCCGGCGCCGACGTGATGGTCTTCAGCGACAACGTGCCGGTGGCCGAGGAGGTCGCCCTCAAGCGGTACGCCGCCTCGCGCGGCGGGCTCGTCATGGGGCCGGACTGCGGCACCGCGGTCGTCGACGGCGTCGGGCTCGGGTTCGCCAACGCGGTCCGTCCCGGACGGATCGGCATCGTCGCCGCCTCGGGCACGGGCTGCCAGCAGCTCCTCGCCCTCCTGCACCACGCCGGCGAGACGGCCGAGGGGGTCGGGGTGCGCCACGCGCTCGGCGTCGGCGGTCGCGACCTGTCGTCGGCCGTCGGCGGTCTCGCCACCCGCGAGGCCCTGCGCCGGCTCGACGCCGACCCGGACGTCGACCTCGTCGTCGTGGTCTCCAAGCCCCCGGCGCCCGAGGTCGCCGAGGCACTCACGAAGGAGACCGGGTCGCTCGGCACGCCCGTGGAGCTCGGCCTGCTCGGCCGCGGCCAGCGTGACCTCACCGCGGTGGCCGAGGCGGTGCTGGAGCGGCTCGGCCACACCCCGCCGGAGTGGCCGGTCCACGGCGCCGACAACACCGGCCCCGCGACCGGGCCGCTGCTGCGCGGGCTCTTCGTCGGCGGCACGCTCTGCGACGAGTCGATGCTGCTGGCGTCGGCGGCCCTGGGCCCGGTCCGCAGCAACATCCCGCTGTCCGACGACCTTGCGCTGGCCCCGAACAAGCAGGGTGACCTGCTCGTCGACGCCCACACCATGGTCGACTTCGGTGACGACGCGCTCACGCAGGGACGCGCGCACCCCATGATCGACCCGACCCTGCGCAACGAGCAGCTGGCCAGGGCCGCCGCCGACCCCGCGACCGGCGTCATCCTGCTCGACCTGGTCCTTGGCCACGGTGCCGAGCCGGACCCGGCCGCCCTCCTCGCCCCGGCGATCGCGGCGGCCCGCCGCGACCGTCAGGTCCCGGTGGTCGTCAGCCTGGTCGGCACCGACCTGGACCCGCAGGGACTCGACGCCCAGCGCGACGCCCTCGTCGCCGCGGGCGCCGAGGTCCACCTCTCCAACGCGAGCGCCACCCGCCGCGCCATCCACCTGATCGAAGGAGCGGCCCGATGAGCCAGCCCACCGTCGTCACCGTCGGCGCCGACATGTTCGCCGACTCCGTGGCGGGTCAGGCCGTCGACGTCGAGCGCGTCGACTGGCGCCCGCCGATGCCGGGCACGGAGGCCGACCTCGCGACGGTCGCGACCGACCCCCGCCGTACCGACGCCAACCGCCGCGCGGTCGAGGCGATGCTCGGCGTCACGGCCCACCTCGTCGACGTCGCGCCCGCCTCCGAGGTGCTCGGCCTCGAGAAGGGCCAGTTCCTCCACGCCGGTCCGCCGATCGAGTGGGCACGGACGTCGGGCCCCCTGCGCGGCGCGCTCATGGGCGGCGCCGCCCTCGAGGGCCTCGTCGACGACCCCGAGGACGCCGCCGCGCTCTTCGAGTCCGGCAGCTCGGTCAGCCTCGAGCCGTGCCACCACCGCAGCGCCGTCGGCCCGATGGCCGGCGTCGTCACGCCGTCCATGTGGATGTGGGTCCTCGAGGACCGCGCGACCGGTCGCCGGACGTACTGCTCCCTCAACGAGGGGCTCGGCAAGGTGCTGCGCTACGGCGCCTACTCGGCCGAGGTCCTTACCCGGCTGCGCTGGATGGGCGACGTGCTCGGCCCGCTGCTGCAGGCCGCCGTGCGCGGCACCGAGGAGGCCACCGACGTCACCGGCATCCTCACCCAGATGCTGCAGATGGGCGACGAGGCGCACAACCGCAACCGCGCCGGCACGCTGATGCTGCTGCGCGACCTCTCCCCCGCGATGGTCGGCAGCGGGGCCGACGCCGGGTTCAGCAGCAAGGACGTCGCCGACGTGCTGCGCTTCGTCGGCGGCAACGACCACTTCTTCCTCAACCTCGCGATGCCCGCGTGCAAGCTCGCGCTCGACGCCGGCCGCGACGTGCCCGGCTCGACGATGGTCGTGGCCATGGCGCGCAACGGCACCGACTTCGGCATCCAGGTCTCCGGCACCGGCGACGAGTGGTTCACCGGCCCGGCCCAGGTGGCCGAGGGCCTCTTCCTCGGCGACTACGGCCCGGACGACGCCAACGCCGACATCGGCGACTCCGCCATCACCGAGACCGCCGGCATCGGCGGCTTCGCGATGGCGACCGCCCCGGCGATCGTCCGCCTCGTCGGCGGGACCGTGCCCGACGCTCTCGCCACCACCCGGCGGATGCACGAGATCACGCTCGCGGAGAACCCGCGCTGGACGGTGCCCGTCCTGGAGTTCATGGGCACGCCCACCGGCATCGACGTGACCAAGGTGTGCCGCACCGCGATCCTGCCGCAGATCAACACCGGCATGGCCGGCAAGGTCGCCGGCGTGGGCCAGGTGGGCGCCGGGCTCGTCACCCCGCCCGCGGAGATCTTCCCGAAGGCGCTCGCCGCGCTCGCGGCGAAGGTCCCCTCGGCCTGAGCGGTGCGTGAGCCACCCGATGTCCACGGCGAGCGGTGCGTGAGCCACCTGACGTACGACGATGTGGCTGGCACACCGCCCACCGGCGCGCCGACACACGACGCGCCCCGGAGCGGTGCGTGAGCCACCTTCCGAGCGACAGGAATGTGGCTGGCACACCGCCCACCAGGGTCAGCCACGCGGCCCGGTCAGGCCGAGGGGGCCGGCCGCTCGTTGTAGATGCCGGCGGGCTCCTGGCCGGTGAGGCCCGCGATGGCGCCCATGATCCGGTCGGTCAGGTCGCGACGCGCGCGGCCGCTCGGTACGCCGTCGTACTCGTCCGCGACCGTGATCGGCTCGCCGACCCGCACGGTGACGTCGACCTTGCCCAGCCGCGGGCGGTTGGCACCGACCGGCTGGATCTCCTCGGTCCCCAGCAGGCCGACCGGCAGGACGGGGCAGCCGGCGGTGAGGGCGAGGTGCGCCACGCCCGTGCGACCGCGGTAGAGCCGGCCGTCGCGCGAGCGGGTGCCCTCGGGGTAGATCCCGAACGCCTCCCCGCGCCGCAGCACCTCGAGCGCGGTGTCGAGGCTGGCGATCGCCGCCTTGGTGTCGTCGCGGTCGACGGGGAGCATGCCGAGGCCCTCGAACCACGCGCGGACCAGCGTGCCCTTCACCCCGGTGCCGGTGAAGTAGTCGGACTTGGCGAGGAAGACGACCTTGCGCGGGACGACGACCGGGATGACGACGCTGTCGAAGAACGACAGGTGGTTGCTCGCCACGATGACCGGTCCGGTGGCGGGCACGTGGTGCAGCCCCTCGACCACCGGGCGCCACATGGCACGGGCGAGCGGGGGGATGACTCCGTGCGCGACCGTGTAGAGCATGGCAGTCATTCTGCCCCCAGGCGCGGGGACCAGAACGCCCGTGTCAGATCCACGGCCCCGCTCGGCCGCAGCGGGGTGGCCTCCTCGAGGTAGGCCTGCCGGGCCTCCTCGCCGTGCGAGGGCGGCAGGGAGCCGTCCGCACGGACCACCCGCCACCACGGCACGCCGCCGCCGTGGGCGGCCAGCACGGACCCGACCAGGCGTGGACCGCCCCGCCCGAGCCGCTCGCCGACGACGTCGGCGATCGCGCCGTACGTCGTCGCGCGTCCGCGCGGGACCGACTCGGCGCACTGCAGCACCAGCTCGGCGTAGAGCTCGCGCTCCTCCTCGGTCGTCACTGCTCCTCCGGCCGGACCATGCGGGCGGTGACGACCAGCAGGCCGACCACCGTCACCCCGGCGAGCAGCCACAGCCACGACGGGGCCAGCCGAGGGTCGAGGCCGCGGACGGCCAGCCAGGTCAGCGGCAGCGGGACCAGTGCCAGCCCGCCGCGGACGAGCCACAGCCGCGCCAGGCGCGGGTCGATCGCGAGCGTCGAGGGGCCGTACGACACCAGGGTGGCGGCGACGTGCGCGGTGGCGAGCAGCACGCCGACCACCAGCAGCCGCCAGTCGACGACGTCGTGGACCGTCCACCAGCCTGCGACGAGTGCGAGCGGCACGACGCCGACGGCGTGGTCGGGCAGCCACGCCCAGGCCGCCGCGGACACGACGACCCCGCCGACCACCAGGCCGTGCGGCACCTGCGGCAGCGCGAGCGCCAGCGCGGCACACGGCAGCACGAGCAACAGCGCACGCAGCACGACCACCGCCGGGCTCACGCCGGGACGCAGCACGCGCATCACGCACGCACCCGCGGCACCTGCGCACGGCGCGACAGCTGGTGGAGGACGGTGTCGAGCGTGCCGGGCCCGCGCCACGGCACCACGGGCGCACCGAGGGCGGCCAGGCGCCGGAGCCGGTCGTCGCGCTCGATCTTCTGCATCCGCATGGCGAGGCTGGGCAGGGCGAGCCGGTCCGCACCGTCGGCCTCGGTGAGGGCGTCGCCGAGCGTGTCGACGACGACGACCGACGTCCCGCCGCGCTGCAGGCTGGCGGTCGCGGTGACCAGCGGTGTGAAGAGCATCGGCGACAGGACGTGGACCACGCTCCCGGCCCGAGTGCCGAGCTCGAGGCGCTCGGGTGGGATGCTGCGCGCGTCGGTGCGGATCCGGGCGAGGGTGCCGAGCAGCCGCTGCAGGTGGCGCGGCCCCGACCCGAGCGGCACCCGCGCCCCGTTGGCGGCGACCACGAGCAGCCCGACCCGGTCGCCGGTGCGGACGTGGTGCTCGGCGAGGGCGGCAGCCGCGCGCACGGTGAGGTCGAGCGTGCTGGCACGGCCGTCGATCCCGCCCGAGACGCCGATGTCGCGCAGGGCGTCGACGAGGAGCCACACCCCGGCGTCCTGCTCGGCGCGTGTGGTGACGACGTGCAGCTCGCCGGTCCGCAGCGAGACCGGCCAGTTGATCCGCTTCAGGCGGTCGCCGGTGGCGAAGGGCCGGATCCCTTCGAACTCGGTGCCGCTCCCCACGCGCCGCGACCGGTGCCGGCCGACGAGGCCGTCGGGCTGCGGCACCTCGGCCCGGGTGTCGTACGGCGCCCTCCTGGGCAGCACGACCAGGCTGGTCTCGGGGAGGTGCACCGGACCCCAGCGCCAGCCTGCCCACGCGCTGGTCAGCGCGACCCGCTCGGCACCCACGGCGCGGCGACCCCAGCGACGCGGGCTGAAGCCGATGGTCGGCAGTCCGTCGTCGACGAGGGAGCCGACCGTGCCGTACGTCGGCGACGCGGCGACGTGGGCCGCGCGGGCGGCGACCCGGGTGACGTGCTCGACACCAGCGAGGTCGTCGACGTCGAGGCGGGACGTCCCGCCCTGCCCCTCGTGCAGGCTGCGGTGGTCGAGGCGGGCGGCGACCTGCGGCCTCCGGCGCGGGCGGCCGACGAGCCCGGTGGCGGCGAGGACCACGAACGGGGCGCACAGCACGGCCAGCACCTCCTGGCCCAGCACGATCCCGAGGCTCACGCCGCCGAGCCCGAGCAGGCAGGCGCGCACGAGCGCTGGGGTCGGCCGCCAGGAGGTCACGGGCGGCCGCCCCCGTGGGCCTCCAGCGTGCGCGGCGTCTCGACCGATGCCAGCACGGAGTCGACGACCCGCGAGCCGGACGCCTCCGTCATCCAGAGGTCCGGCCTGACCGTGATCCGGTGCGCCAGCACGGCACGGGAGACGACCTTGACGTCCTCGGGCACGACGTAGTCGCGGCCGCGGATCGCCGCCCACGCGCGGGCGGTCAGCACCAGGCCGAGGCTGCCGCGCGGCGAGGCGCCGGTGAGGACGTCGGGGTGGGACCGGGTCGCGGCGACGAGGTCCACGCAGTAGCGCGCCACCGACTCGTCCACGACCACCCGCTCGACCGCGGCCTGCGCGGCGGCCAGGCCGTCGGCGTCGGTGACCCGGGCGATGTCGACCTCCTCGCGCTGCCGGTCGAGCCGGCGCCGGAGGACGTCGTGCTCCTCGCCGGCTGTGGGGTACCCGAACGCGACGCGCAGCAGGAAGCGGTCCAGCTGCGCCTCGGGCAGCGGGTAGGTGCCCTCGTACTCGACGGGGTTGGCGGTGGCGAGGACGTGGAACGGGCTCGGCAGCGGGTGGGTCCTCCCCTCCACCGTGACCTGGCCCTCCTGCATCGCCTCGAGGAGCGCCGCCTGCGTCTTCGGCGGGGTCCGGTTGACCTCGTCGGCGAGCAGCAGCCCGGCGAACACCGGCCCCGGGCGGAAGTCGAACTCCGCCCGGCGCTGGTCGTAGACGTAGGAGCCGGTGAGGTCGGCCGGGAGCAGGTCCGGGGTGAACTGCGCGCGGGAGAACTCCAGGCCCAGGGCACCGGCGAAGGAGCGCGCCGCCAGCGTCTTGCCCAGGCCCGGGAAGTCCTCGAGCAGCACGTGTCCCTTCGCCAGGATGCCGGCCAGCACCAGCGAGAGCACCTCGCGCTTCCCCACGACGGCGCGGGCCACCTCGTCGAGGACGCGCTCGGCGAACGCGGCGACCTGCGCGGGCTCGAGGGACTCTGCTCGCTGGGTGGTGGGCTGGTCGGCGTCGCTCACGGGACGTCCTCGATTCGGGTCAGGATGCGGTCGATGTCGGCGGGCGAGAGCCGGCGGGTGCCGGCGAGCTCGCGCCGGACGGTCTCGGCGAGGTCGGGGTCGCGGGCGCGGGCGAGCGCCACGAGCCGGTGGGCCAGCGCGTCGGACGGCTGGTCGGACTGCACGTGGCTGGTGAGCACACGCAGGTCGGAGGAGGCCTCGTCCACCCGGTCCGTCGGCGGCGGTCCCTGCAACCACTCCGCGGTGGGGACGTCGAGGGTGTCGATGACGAGGTACGCCGTCGTCAGCACGACCACCGACCACACGACGTACGGCAGGGGCTGGGGCTCCATGTCGAGCAGGATCGCGGCGACGAAACCCGCCACGGCCAGGCCGACCCCCTTGGCGACGCGCCCGGTCACGCGGTCGGAGAGCGAGGTCATGCCCCCACCCCCAGGCTGTGCCGGATGTCGGCCAGGGCGGCGAGGGCCCGTGCGCGGTGCTCCTCGGTGACCGGGTGGTCGGAGAACCGGGCCTCCCGGTAGAGCTCGGCGAGGCGGTTCACCGAGCCGTTGTCGGCCGCGGCGAGGTCGAGGATGCGCAGGCCGTACTCCGACGACGTCTCCGAGGCCCGCCGGGCCACCCCCGCGCGCTCGCCCTGGACCTCGAAGTGGTGCCAGGCGGCGACGATGGCGTTGCGCGGGTCTCCCTCGCGCAGCAGCGTCTCCTGCTCCCCGGCGTCGGCGGCCACCTGTCGAGCCACCCGGGCCGGCTCGTCGAGAACGGTGAAGCCGATCGCGGTGCGCTCGTCCTCGCGGAGGCGGCGCGCCCGGACCTCCCGCAGGACCAGGGCAGCGAGCCACACCAGGATCGCGAGGCCACCCGCGGCGGCCGCAAGGAGGAGGAGCCCCGTGAGCACCCCCACCCACAGCGGCGGCGCCTTCTCGGTGACGTCCCCCGAGTCGTCGCCACCGAAGCCCGGCGGCGGCTCGCAGTAGTTGCGCGCGGCGAAGTCGTCAGGGATCTCGACGGTCGTCGAGCCATCGGCGGCCGTGGCCACCGGGAGCGGGATGCACGTCTCCGCCGTGGTGGTCGGGGCCCGCACCCGCCCCGTGCCGGTGAACACCTCGTCCGGGCCGATCAGCGTGGCCCAGGCGACCAGGACCATGAACACGCAGGTAGCGGCGACGGCGAGCACGGCGCGCACGCCCGCCGACCACTCCCCGAACGCACGCATGGCGCGACCCTAGGTGACGGGGTCGCGCCGTGCGAGGAAGGCAGGCGTCAGTACGCCGGCTGGCTCGGGTCGATCTGGCTGACCCACGCCACGACGCCGCCGCCCACGTGCACCGCGTCGCCGTAGCCGGCGCCCTTGACGATCGCGAGCACCTCGGCGGACCGGACGCCCGACTTGCAGTGCAGGACGATCGGCTTGTCGCTGGGCAGGTCGCCGAGGGCGTTGCCGTTGAGGAACTCGCCCTTCGGGATCAGCTTGGCGCCCGGGATGCGGTTGATCTCGAACTCGTTGGGCTCGCGGACGTCGATGAGCTCGAAGTCGCGGGTGCCTTCCTCGCGCTCCTTGAGCATCACCTCGAGCTGGGTGACCGAGATGGTCGAGCCGGCGGCGGCCTCGGCGGCCTCGTCGGAGACGGCGCCGCAGAAGGCGTCGTAGTCGATGAGACCGGTGACCGTCGCGTTGTCACCGCACAGCGCGCAGCTGGGGTCCTTGCGGACCTTGAGCTTGCGCCACTCGAGCTCGAGGGCGTCGTAGATGACGAGCTTGCCGATGGCCGGGTCCCCGATGCCGGTGATCAGCTTGATCGCCTCGTTGACCTGGATCGAGCCGATGCTGGCGCACAGCACGCCGAGCACGCCGCCCTCGGCGCAGCTGGGGACCATGCCCGGCGGCGGGGGCTCGGGGTAGAGGCAGCGGTAGCAGGGGGCGTCGTCGGCCAGGGTCGGCGCGAAGACGGACGCCTGGCCGTCGAAGCGGTAGATCGACCCCCAGACGTAGGGGATCTTCAGGAAGTAGGCGGCGTCGTTGACCATGTAGCGGGTCGCGAAGTTGTCGGTGCCGTCGACGATGAGGTCGTAGCCCTCGAAGACCTGCAGCACGTTGTCGTTGTCGAGGCGCTCGTTGTGCACGATGACCTCGACGTAGGGGTTGACCTCGGCGATCGACTCCTTGGCGGACTCGGCCTTGGGGCGGCCGATGTCGGACATCCCGTGGATGATCTGGCGCTGGAGGTTGGACTCGTCGACCTCGTCGAACTCCGCGATGCCGAGCGTGCCGACGCCGGCCGCGGCCAGGTAGAGCAGCGCGGGCGAGCCCAGGCCACCGGCGCCGATGACGAGCACCTTGGCGTTCTTCAACCGCTTCTGACCGGCCATGCCCACGTCGGGGATGATCAGGTGGCGGCTGTAGCGGCGCACCTCGTCGGTGCTGAGCTCGGCTGCGGGCTCGACAAGTGCAGGGAACGACACGTCTTCTCCTCGACTCGGGTGTGGGTGCAACAGCACCGACGACTCCCATGTTCCCCGCGGCCCCCCACGCCCCTCCACCGGTCCCGCGATGCGGACGCGGCCCGGCCCGCGGCTGCGGATAGGCTCAGGTCGATCCCCTACCCAGGAGTACGACGTGACCGCAGGCCGCACCGACACCACGTCCGACGGCGTCAACCCCCGACCGCGCGGCGGCCGGATGCCGCGGCGCGAGCGTCGCGTGCAGCTGCTCGAGTCCGCGCTCGAGGTCTTCGTGGCGCAGGGCTACCACGCGGCCGCCATGGACGACATCGCCGACCGGGCCGGGGTGTCCAAGCCGGTGCTCTACCAGCACTTCCCCGGCAAGCTCGACCTCTACCTCGCGCTGCTCGACACCTCGTGCGACCTGATCATCGACAACTGCCGCGAGGCGCTCGCCTCCACCAACGACAACCGGGACCGCGTCGTGGCGACGATGAGGGTGTTCTACAGCTACGTCGCGTCCGAGGAGGGCGCGTTCCGGCTGGTCTTCGAGTCCGACCTGACGAGCGAGCCCGACGTCCGCGAGCGCGTGGACCGGGTCACCACCGAGTGCGCGTCGATGATCGCCGACGTGATCCGCACCGACACGGGCCTGCCCGACGAGGCCTCGGAGCTGCTCGCGGTGTCCCTGGTGGGAATGGCACAGGTGTCGGCGCGGTTCTGGCTCGCGGGCGGTGGCCAGATCACCCAGGACGACGCGGCCGCCCTGATCGCCGGGCTGGCCTGGCGCGGCATCCGGGGCTACCCGATGACCGACGACCACTGATCCGACAACTGATCCGCCCACCTACCCGGCATCATTCGAGACGTCACCCAACACCCCTGAGCTGAGGAGCAACATCGTGGAGGTCAAGATCGGCGTGCAGCACGCGCAGCGCGAGCTGGTGCTCGACACCGACAGCACGCCCGAGGACATCGAGTCGCGGCTGACCGAGGCGCTGTCCGCCAACGGCGTGCTGCGCCTGGCCGACACCAAGGGCCGCTCGGTCGTCGTGCCGGCCGACAAGATCGCCTACATCGAGCTCGGGTCGCCGAGCGCGAGCACCGTCGGTTTCCGCTGACGCTTCACCGGTGGGGGTGAGACACCCCATCCTTCCGGGCGGCGCGGTGATTGATCCGGCCCCCTTCGGGGAACATGATGAGGAAGCCGGCACACACTGTCGGCACTCCCGTCACGAGCTCGTGGCAAAGAAAGGTGGCCCATCATGGTCGTAGATCTCATCGTCCTCATCATCATCGGCGCGATCATCGGACTGCTCGGCAAGCTCGTCGCACCGGGCGACAAGGACAACATCCCGATCTGGCTCACGATCCTGTGCGGCATCGGCGGCGTCCTGCTCGGCTACTGGATCTACTCGCTGTTCGGTGGCGACGGCTCCAACGGCATCGACTGGGTCCGCTGGATCGTCGCGGTCCTGACCGCAGCCGTCCTGGTCGTCATCGCCTCGACGGTCACCGGCCGCAACACCGGGTCCCGCACGCGGGTCTGACCCGCACGCACCACCGCACGAGGCCCCGCATCCATCGGATGCGGGGCCTCGTCCTGGCGGGGTCGCGTCTGCGGTGGCGGCTCAGGCCTCCAGGCCGAGCTGCGCCATCCGGTCCGTGTGGAGCTCGGTCAGCCGGGTGAACATCCGGCCCAGCGCGGCCAGGTCGAGACCCGGGCGGTCCACTCCCCCGGCCAGCAGCGCGGTGAGGGAGTCCCGGTCGCCGGCGACGCGCTGCGCCTGCGTGAGGGCCTCGCCCATCAGCCGTCGCCCCCACAGGGCCAGCCGGCCGCCGAGCCGGTGGTCCTCGGCGATGCCGGCGCGGACCCGCTCGACGATGAACGCCGTCTGTCCCGTGTCCTGCAGCGAGCTGATGATGACCTCGCGCGTCTCCGGGTCGAGGTAGGCGGCGATCTCGCGGTAGAAGTCGGCGGCGAGCCCGTCGCCGACGTAGGCCTTGATCAGGCCCTCGTAGTAGTCCGACGGCGCCGTGTGCGCGTGGAAGCTGTCGAAGCTGGGCCGGAAGGCCTGCATCGCCTCGGCCGGGTCGGCGCCGAGCTGCTCGAGCCGCTCGACGAGCTTCTGCAGGTGCCCGAACTCGGCGGTGGCCATCGCGCCGATGGCGATCTTGTCGCCGATCCCGGGCGCCATCTTGCCGTCCTCGACGAGGCGCTCGAACGCCGACAGCTCGCCGTAGGCGATGGCTCCGAGGAGGTCGACTGCGGCGCGCCGGTAGTCCTCGTCGGGCGATTCCGTCATGTTCGCAGCCTAGCGATAGCATCATGGTGACCGAGCCGCCGACGTATCAGCCGGTGGCCGCCTGTATGTGCGCGGTCGGCACTCGCCCGACAAGGGCCTCTCGAGTGGGCTGACCGCATACGTGGGACATCCGACTCAGCAGAGAGCGACACCATCTCGTGACCACCTTTCGTGAACTGGGCGTGCTGCCCGACATCTGCGACGCGCTCGACCGCGCCGGCATCACCACCCCCTTCGCCATCCAGGAGATGACCCTCTCGGTCGCCCTGATGGGCACCGACCTCATCGGCCAGGCCCGCACGGGCACCGGCAAGACCCTCGCCTTCGGCATCCCGGTGCTGCAGCGCAGCGTCGCCCCGAAGGACCCGGCCTACGCGGACATGCCGCAGGGCAAGCCGCAGGCCCTGATCGTCGCGCCGACGCGCGAGCTGGCCCTGCAGGTCTCCAACGACCTGCACCTGGCGAGCAAGGACCTCGGCCTCCGCGTGCTCACCGTCTACGGCGGCGTCGGCTACGACGCCCAGCTCGAGGCGCTCGAGTCCGGTGTCGACATCGTCGTCGGCACGCCGGGCCGGCTCATCGACCTGGCCAACCGCCGATCGCTCGACCTCTCGCACGTGCACGCGCTGGTCCTGGACGAGGCCGACGAGATGCTCGACCTCGGCTTCCTGCCCGACGTCATCACGCTGATCTCGAAGACGCCCGAGACCCGCCAGACGATGCTGTTCTCGGCGACCATGCCGGCCGCCATCGTCTCGCTGGCCCGCATCCACATGCGCCACCCGATGAACATCCGCGCCGAGTCGTCCTACGACACCACGATGGTCCCGGCCACCGCGCAGTTCATCTACCAGGCCCACGACCTCGACAAGCCGGAGATCATCGGCCGCATCCTGCAGGCCGAGGACGCCGAGAAGATCATCGTCTTCACCCGCACCAAGCGTCAGGCGCAGCGCGTGGCCGACGACCTCGCCGAGCGCGGGTTCTCGGCCTCGCCGCTCCACGGCGACATGGCGCAGGTCGCGCGCGAGAAGGCGCTCGCCAAGTTCCGCGAGGACAAGATCCGCGTCCTGGTCGCCACCGACGTCGCCGCCCGCGGCATCGACGTCCGCGGCGTCTCGCACGTCATCAACTACACCTGCCCCGAGGACGACAAGACCTACGTGCACCGCATCGGTCGCACCGGCCGCGCCGGCGCGACCGGCACCGCGATCACCTTCGTCGACTGGGCCGACCTGCACCGCTGGAAGATGATCAACAAGACGCTCGACCTGCCCTTCGACGAGCCGCAGGAGACGTACTCGACCTCCGAGCACCTCTTCCACGACCAGGGCATCCCGGCCGGCACGAAGGGTCGCATCGTCGACCCCGCACCCGTCGAGAAGAAGGAGCGCGCGCCGCGCGAGCGTCGTTCCGGCTCGGGTTCCGGCTCGGGCTCGGGCCGCAGCAGCTCCGACGCCGGGTCCTCGGAGAAGTCCGGTGACGCACCCCGCCGCCGCAACCGCAACCGCCGTCGCACCCGCGGTGGCGAGTCGGTCGAGGCCCCCAAGGCCTGACCGCCGGCCCTCCGGGGTCACTTCGTCGCGCGAGCGGGCTTCTTCGCCACCTTCTTCTTGGGGCGGGAGGCCCGCTCGACGAGGTTCCGGGCGACCTCGCGGTAGGCGTTGGCGCCCTTGCTGCTGCGACTCGTGGCGAGGATCGACCGGCCGGCGGCCGGCGCCTCGGCGAACTTGATCGTCTTCGGGATCGGCGGCTCGACGACCTCGAGGTCGTAGGTCTCGCTGATCGTCTCGAGCACCGTGCGGGAGTGGTTGGTGCGGCCGTCGTAGAGCGTCGGCAGCACGCCCCACACCTCGAGGCCGCGGTTGGTGAACCGGCGTACGTCGTGGACGGTGTCGAGCAGCTGGCCCACGCCGCGGTGCGAGAGCGTCTCGCACTGCAGGGGGATGAGCACGCCGTCGGCGGCGGTGAGCGCGGCGACGGTCAGCACGCCGAGCGAGGGCGGGCAGTCGAGCAGCACCCAGTCGTAGGCCCCCACCTCGGAGTCCTCGAGGTCCTCGGCCAGCTGCTCGAGCGCGCCCTTGATGACGTGCTCGCGCCCGGTGCGGGTGAGGAGGTCGGCCTCGGCGCGGGCGAGCTCGATCGTGGCGGGCAGGACGTCGACGCCCTCCTCGGTCTCGATGATGACCTCGATCGGGTCGACACCCTGGGTCAGGACGTGGTGGACCGAGGTCTCGAGGTCCTCGGGGTCGATGCCGAGCGAGAACGTCAGGCAGGCCTGCGGGTCGAGGTCGACCAGCAGCACGCGGTGCCCGAGCTCGGCCAGCGCGGCGCCGATCGAGGCGACGGACGTGGTCTTGGCGACCCCGCCCTTCTGGTTGGCGACGGCCAGCGTGACGGGGGCCGCTCCCCGGCTCTTGGTGCTCATTGTCGGCAATTGTGCCGGACGGGCTCGCGGCCGGTGGGTCGGTCCTGAAATGCTGGGGGCATGAGCACCTCCTTGATCACCGGCGCGACCGCCGGCATCGGCCACGAGTACGCCGTCCAGCTCGCCGCCCGCGGTGACGACCTCGTCCTCGTGGCGCGCGACTCCGCCCGCCTCGAGGAGGTGGCCGCGGAGCTGCGGCGCACCCACCAGGTCCAGGTCGAGGTGCTGGTCGCCGACCTCACCGACCGCGATCAGCTCGCCACGGTCGAGGCCCGGCTCGCCGACCACGACCGACCGGTGGACCTGCTGGTCAACAACGCCGGCTTCGGCCTGAAGAAGCGGTTCCTCGACAACACCGCCGACGACGAGGTGGCGATGCTGGAGGTCCTCGTCACCGCCGTGCTGCGGCTCAGCCACGCCGCCCTCGGCGCGATGGCCGAGCGCGGCCACGGCGGCATCATCAACGTCTCGAGCGTCGCGGCCTTCCTCCCCCGCGGCACCTACTCGGCCTCGAAGGCGTGGGTCAACAGCTTCAGCGAGTGGGCGCACATGGAGTACAAGTCGCGCGGCGTGAAGGTGATGGCGCTGTGCCCGGGCTTCACCAAGACCGAGTTCCACGAGCGGATGCAGGTCACGCGTGGCGAGGGCTTCATGTGGCTCGACGCCGACTTCCTGGTCCGCACGTCTCTCGAGGACTTCGAGAAGGGCCGCGCCTACTCGATCCCCGGCGCGCAGTACAAGGCGATCCGGGTGCTGACGACCGCCATCCCCAACCGCGTCCTCCGGCTCACCCAGAGCATGGGCCGCCGGTGACGGTGCGCGTCGCACCCCCTCTCGTCGGCGATGCCGAGCGACTGGCCGACCTCCACCTCGACGTCTGGGAGGAGGCGTACGCGGACCTCATGCCCGCGTCGGTGTTCGCCGAGCGGCGCTCGCGCCGGGACGAGCGGGTCGCGAGCTGGAGCGGCGGATGGTCGCCGATCGGCTCGATGCGAGACCGGCTCGACGCGGAAACCGTGACGTCGACCGGCTGCGCGACTTCTCCAGCACCGGACGGTCGCCGCGACGCCGGACTGACGGCCACCCGTCGTGCTCGACATGTCACGATGAGTCTCCCGCTGCGCGACGGCGCTCGTGCGCGACCTCCTCGACGAACGGGGACGCACGTCCGCTCATGGGGAGGATGGAGCCGTGCGACTCTTCCGACGACGCCCCGCAAGGACCCGAAGGCGGCAGCACTGGCTGAGGCACGGAGGGCCGCCGCAAGGCTGCGACGCAGGAGCGCGGAGACCGAGCGCCCGCGCGGGCAAGCAGGCGGACCCCGTCACGCGGATGACGACCAACCAGTGGATCGGCGGCGGCAGCTGACCGGTCAGGGTCGCTCGTCCACTGGGACAGGACCCAGCGTCGCGAGCCACGCCTCGAGGTCGCGGGGGCGCCGGAAGAGCAGCACGTCGGGACCGTCGGGCGAGGCGGCCCAGGCCCGCAGGCGGGCGCGCTTGCGGGCGAAGGACCGGAAGTGCCACACGAGGATCGAGTCGCGCCGCACGATGGCCCGCCACGTCTCGACGTTGCCGTTGCAGCGGGGTTCCTTCGTGATCGCGGCCGAGACCGTCCTCCGCACCAGCCGGCCGAGCGAGAGCCAGCGCGGGTAGTCGAGCCCGACCACCAGCTCGGCGCGCGGGAGCACCAGGTCGAGCCAGGCCCCGTACGCCGAGTCGAGGAGCCACCGCTCCCCTGCGACGATCTCGCTGATCAGGTCCCGCTGGACCTCGCCGTCGACCGGCACCCAGTCGGGGAGCCAGGTCAGGTCGTCGACGAGCGTCACCGGGTGGCCGGTGCGGGCGCCGATCGCCAGGGCGGCAGTCGACTTGCCGCTCCCCGTGACGCCGTAGACCAGGACGCGGTCGGGCAGCCCGTCCACCAGGTCAGCCACCGAGCGGGTCGCGGGCCAGCGAGAGCAGCCGCTCGTACTGCTCGGGGTCGGTGGTGTTGACGCCCAGGTCGTGGTCGACCTTGCCGAGGCCGTGGTGGTCGCTGCTGCCGGTGGCGACGAGGTCGAGGTCGGCGGCGATGCCGCGCAGGCGCTCGCGCAGCTCCGGGGAGTGGTCCTGGTGGTCGACCTCGATCCCGGCGAGGCCGAGGTCCTTGAGCCTGGCGAGCGCGGACTCGTCGAGCACGGTGCCGCCGCGGCGCCCCCACGGGTGGGCGATCACGGGCACGCCGCCGGCGCCGGTGATGATCGGGATCATCTCCTCGAGCGCGGACGCGTAGCGGTTGACGTAGCCGGGCTGGCCCGGGCTCAGCAGCGTCGCGAACGCCTCGGTGCGGTCCCGGACCACGCCGAGCCGGGCGAGGGCGTCGGCCACGTGCGGGCGTCCCGCCGCGACCGAGCCGCCCGACTCACGACGTACGTCGTCCTCGGTGATGTCGACGCCGTGCGCGCGCAGGGCGGCGACGATGGCCGGCGTACGGGCGGTGCGTCCCTCGAGGATCCGGTCCAGCTCGAGCACGAGCGCCGGGTCGGTCGGGTCGGGCAGGTAGGCCAGGAGGTGCACGCCCCGGTGACCGAAGCGCGTGCTGATCTCGAGGCCCGGCACGAGCGTGATGCCGACCTCGTCGGCCACCTCGCGCGCCTCGGCCCAGCCGGACATCGCGTCGTGGTCGGTCAGCGCGACGACGTCGAGCCCGGCGGCTGCGGCCTCGCGGACCAGCTCTCCCGGGGTGTCGGTGCCGTCGCTGGCCGAGGAGTGCGTGTGGAGGTCGATCCGCACGTCAGCTGTTCCACTTCAGAAGCGCCGGGTGCTCGCGCTCGAAGCCCAGCACCGACACGGTCGACGTGTCGAGCTTGAAGAACCGGCCCTCGTCGGCCGGCTGCTCGACCCAGCGCGCGGTGAGCACGCGCAACGAGTGGCCGTGCGCGAAGACGAGGGTGCGGTCGTGGTCCCGTGCTCGCGCCACGACGCGGTCCAGGCGGGCGGAGACCTCGTCGGCGGTCTCGCCGCCCGGCGCGGGGTGCGTCCAGATCGTCCAGCCGGGCACGTCCTCGCGGATCTCCGCGGTGGTCACGCCCTCGTAGTCTCCGTAGGCCCACTCGACCAGGTCGTCGTCGACCACCGCACCGGGGAAGCCGGCCAGCTCGGCGGTACGACGCGCGCGTTGCCGCGGGCTCGTCAGGACGAGGTCGAACCCGACGTCGGCCAGCCGGGGCGCCAGCGCCGCCGCGCCCTCCTCACCGGTCGCGGTGAGCGGCAGGTCGGTCACCGAGGTGTGCCGACCGTCGCGGCTCCACTCCGTCTCACCGTGCCGGACCACCCAGAGCTCGGGGCCATCGGAGTTCGCACCGCCGGAGGTCATGTCCGCGAGTCTGCCACGGGCGGCGGGCGGGGCTGCCACGATGCTCGGCATGACGACCGCCGACCTCCGCCGGGCGCGACGTGCGATCGCCGCGGCGTTCGCCGTGCAGGGCCTGGTGTTCATCAGCCTGACCACGCGGCTCCCCCGGTTCCAGGACCGATGGGACCTCGGTGAGCTCGCGCTCTCGGGCGTCCTGCTGATGATGGTGCTGCTCGCCGGGGCGGGGTCGCTCGTCGCCGAGCGGCTCGCCCCGCGCCTCGACAGCGCGGTGGTCCTCCGCGCCGGGCTGCTGGTGGTCGCGGTGTCGGTCGCGGTCACCGTCCTCGCCCCCACCCGGCCGGTCTTCGTCGTCGGCCTCGCGGCGTACGGCGTCGGGCTCGGTCTGGTCGACGCCACGGGCAACATGCAGGCGGTGGCCCTCGAGCACCGCTGGGGCCGGGTCGTGCTGCCGTCGTGCCACGGGGCGTGGACGATGGGCGGCATCGTCGGCGCCGTCGTCACCCTGGCCACCGGTGACGTCCCGTGGTCGGCGGTCGCGCTGGTCGCCGCGCTCCCGCTGGCCGCCACCATGGCGCCGTACCTCCGTCGCGACCACGGCGGTCCCGCCACCACGACGGAGACGGACGTGCCGTGGCGGGCGATCGTGATGGTCGGGCTGGCCCTGGTCGTCTTCTACACCGTCGACACCGCCGCGGCGACCTGGGGGCCGGTCTACCTCGATGACGTCTTCGACGCCCCGGAGGACCTGGTCGCCCTGGCCACGCTCCCCTACCTGGTGGCGAGCGGCGTGGTGCGTCTCGCCGGCGACCGGCTGACCGAGCAGGTCGGCGCGGTGCGCCTGGTGCGGGTCGGGGCGGCGATCGCGCTCGTCGCGCTCACCGTGGTCGTCGCCGCGCCGTCATGGCCGGTCGCCGTGTTCGGCTTCACCCTGCTGGGCTGCGGGGTGGCGGTCGTGGCGCCGCTGAGCTTCTCCGCCGCCGCGGCGCTGGCCGGCCGGGACGCCGACCCCGCGACGCGGCGGGCCCGGGTCGACGCCGTGGTGGCGCGCTTCAACCAGTTCAACTACGCCGGTGCGCTGCTCGGCGCCGTCATGACGGGGGCCGTCGGCTCCAGCTCGCTGAGGATCGGCTTCGCCGTGCCGCTCGTGCTGGTGGTGGCCCTGTTCTGGCTGGCGAAGGCCTTCGCGCCGGCGGACGAGGTGCCCGCCGGCGCGAGCTAGGGCTCAGGCGGGCGGCTCAGACGCCGCCGCCCCCGGCCTTGCGTCGGTGCATCGGCTTGGCGACGTTCTTGTCGTTGACCTCGGAGCCGTGCGCCTTCTCCCGCGAGCCCGCACTGTCGTCCGGGTGGTCGTGGCCCTTCTTGCGATCGAGGGCCTCCCGCATCTTCGCCTTGATGTCGGCGTTGGGGTCCTGATCGGCCATGAGGTCCTCCTGGATCGATGAACGGTCGGAACACCCACCCTGCCAAACCCGGCAAGCCGGGTCGAGCGGTTAACCCTTGCGCAGCACGTCGATCCGCGCGCCGAGCTTGCCCATCGTCCGGTACACCTGCCAGCGGCAGTCGCCCAGCATCACGTCGTACGCCGCGTCCCCGAACTCGGCGCGGTAGCGCTCGGGCTCGCGCAGCAGCCGCGCCAGGTGCAGCAGAGCCCGGCCCTCGCTTCCGTCCTGCTCCTGCGACCACTCGCCCCACTCGGTGGACAGGTCGATCGAGTCGACCACGTGCAGCCCCGACCGGGCGATCGCGTCGTCGATCACCCGGGGGTCGGCGGAGGCGGGCACCACGCCCATGACGTCGAAGAGCCAGTCCGCCTCCTCGTCGGCGAGCAGGTCGGTGGCGACGGCCTGGAACGCCACGACGTGCCCGCCCGGCCGCAGCACGCGGGCGAACTCCGCGAAGGCGTCGTCGGGTTGCTCGACGTGGACCATCACGTCGCGGCACCACACCAGGTCGAGCGTGGCGTCGGCCACCGGCAGGTGCGTGGCCGTGCCGCGCTCGAACGAGAGCCGGGAGGAGAGGTCGGGCACGAGGTCGCGACGGGCGGCGCGGGCGAGGTCGAGGTGGCGCTGCACCGGGTCGATGCCCAGCACGCGGAAGCCGAAGTGGGTCGCGAGCCGCACGGCGTGGGCGCCCTCCCCGCACCCGACGTCGACGACGCGGCTGTCGGGGCGGAGGTCGAGCTCGCGCACCACCTGCAGCAGCACCGACGGGTCCCGCGGGGCGAGGCTCTCGTCGAGGCGCGCCGAGAAGGCCGCCTCCAGCCGCGGGTAGGTGTCGTAGAAGAACGTGCGATCCCAGGCCACGGACCGAGTCTGCCGCCACGCAGTAGGGTCACCCGCATGGCTCGCCGCGTGTTCCTCCACGTCGGCACGGCGAAGTCGGGCACCTCCTTCCTCCAGGACCTCTGGTGGCGTCACCGCGACGAGCTGCGCGGCCGCGGGCTGCTGCTGCCCGGCGCGCGCCGCGACCACTTCGCCGCGGCCGCGGTCGTCAAGGGCATGACCGCCGTCGTCGAGACGCTCGTCGACCGCGAGCGCGACGCCTGGCGGCGCCTCGTCGAGGAGGCGCGGCACTGGCCGGGCGACGTGCTGCTCACCAACGAGCACTTCGCCGACTCCCCCGCCGAGGCGGCGAAGGCCGCGCTCGACGACCTCGCCGGCGTCGCGGACGAGGTGCACGTCGTCGTCACGGCGCGCGACCTCGGACGGGTGCTGCCCTCGGCGTGGCAGCAGCGGGTCAAGATGGGCGCCCGGCAGGCCTACCGACGCTTCCTCGCCACCGTCCGCCGCGACGAGGACGACCAGAAGTTCTGGCGCTACCAGGACGTGCCCGCGATCCTCGAGCTCTGGTCGGACGGCCTCCCCGACGAGCGCGCCCACCTCGTCGTCGTACCTCCTCCGGGCGCGCCGCGCGAGGAGCTGTGGCTGCGGACCGCCTCGGTCCTCGGCGTCGACGTGGCCGGTCTCGACACGGAGGCCGAACGTCCCAACGACTCCCTCGGCCTGGTCGAGGCCGAGCTCCTGCGCCGGATCAACGAGCGGATGCCGCGCTCGGAGCGGTCCCCCGAGCTGACCCGCCACGTGAAGGCGACGTTCGTCCCCGAGGCGCTCGTCGGCAGCGCGGCGCGCGAGTCCTTCGTCCTGCCCGCCCGGCACCACGCCTGGGTGCACGAGCGCTCGGCGGCGATCGTCGCCGACCTCCGGGCCAGCTCGTACGACGTCGTGGGCGACCTCGACGACCTGCTGCCGGCGCCGCCCCGCGACGGCCGTACCCCCGACGACGCGACCGACGAGGAGCTGCTCGCCGCGGCCCGGGCGGTCCTGCCGCGCCTCGGCGCCGACTCCGAGCCGGCGACGCTCGAGGAGGCCGTCGGCCTGATCGCCGAAGCCCTGCTGGGCCGCGTGTCGCCGGCGGCGCCCGACCGAGCGGTGCCCCAGCCACCTTCCGGGGCTCCCGGAGGTGGCTCAGGCACCGCCCTCGGGCGTGTCCTGCGCCGACTCACCGACCAGCGGTGAGCAAGGCTCAGCGCGGGACGAGCGCCCAGAGGTCGAGGTCGAGCAGGACCCCGTCGGCGTACGTCCCGTCGTCGCCGCGCAGCGTCATCGACTCGTCGCGACCGCGGGTGGCGACCAGCCGCAGGCGCAGCGCCCCGACACCGGGTGCGTCGAGGGTCGCGGTGTCGAGCACCTCGGACCAGGCGTGGACGGTGTCGCCGGCGAACGCCGGGGCGACGTGGGCGCCGGCGTTGATCGCGGCGACGAGCTGGGCGTTGGCCAGGCCGTTGAAGGACAGCGCCCGCGCGAGCGAGATGACGTGGCCGCCGTAGACGAGCCGCCGGCCGTCGGGGCGCGCGTCGGTGTTGAAGTGCACCTTGGCGGTGTTCTGCCACAGCCGGGTGGCCATCATGTGCTCGGCGTCGGTGAGCGTCACGCCGTCGACGTGGTCGATCCGCTCCCCCACCTCGTAGTCGCCGAGCCGGTGCGGCTCCCCGGCGGCCACGACGTCGTACGACGAGAAGTCGAGGCCCGCGGGCACCACCAGGTCCTCGGGCGCGACGGCGTCCGCGAGGGCCGGTACGACGGTCTCCGGAGCCGGCGAGTCGGCCGACCGCTTGTGCACCATCACCCAGCGGGCCCAGTCGATCGACCACCTCGCCGCGCTGGTTGGTGGCGGTCGACCGCACCCAGACCACCCCGGTGCGGCCGTTGGAGTTCTGCTTGAGGCCGATCACCTCCGAGCGCGTGCGGAGGGTGTCCCCCGGCACGACCGGCACGTGGAAGCGGCACTCCGCGTAGCCGAGGTTGGCCACCGCGTTGATCGACACGTCGGGCACCGTCTTGCCGAAGGCGACGTGGAAGCCGACCAGCTCCTCGACCGGGTGGGCGGACAGCCCGACGGACGCGGCGAACTCCGCGGACGACGGGACCGCGAAGCGCGTCGGGTAGATGGCGCCGTAGAGCGCCCGGTCACCCTCGGTGACCGTGCGCGGGGTGGCGTGCTCGATGACCTGCCCGACGGAGAAGTCCTCGAAGTAGTTGCCGGCGTTGGTCTTCATGGCGGACATGGTGCCGCACGCCGGGCCGCGTCGGGCCTCGACGTGGGATGAGTCACCGTGAGTACGGCCGACGACCGACGATCTCCCCGACCCGGCCCGGGTGCTCAGCCCTCCGACTGCTTGCTGAAGGCGGCGTCGAACGACTGCGCCGGCGGCTCGAAGTCGAGCGCCCGCAGGCGCTCGAGCGCCTCGGGGGCGCCGCGCAGGCGGTCCATGCCGGCGTCCTCCCACTCGACCGAGATCGGGCCGTCGTAGCCGATCGCGGTGAGCGCGCGGAAGCAGTCCTCCCACGGGACGTCGCCGTGGCCGGTGGACACGAAGGTCCCAGCCGCGGCGCTGGTCGTCCCAGGGCAGGTGCGAGGAGAGGATGCCGTTGCGGCCCCCGCCCATCCGCATCCGGGTGTCCTTGCAGTCGACGTGGTAGATCCGGTCGGCGAAGTCGGAGATGAAGGCGACCGGGTCGATGCCCTGCCACATCATGTGGCTGGGGTCCCAGTTGATGCCGAACGCCGGACGGTTGCCGATCGCGTCGAGCGTGCGCCGGGTGGTCCAGTAGTCGTAGGCGATCTCGGAGGGGTGCACCTCGTGGGCGAAGCGCACGCCGCACTCGTCGAAGACGTCGAGGATCGGGTTCCACCGGTCGGCGAAGTCCTGGTAGCCGGCCTCGATGCGCTCCGCGGGCACGGGCGGGAACATCGCGACGTACTGCCAGATCGAGGACCCGGTGAAGCCGACGACCGTCTTCACGCCGAGCTTCTGCGCGAGCCGGGCGGTCAGCTTCATCTCCTCGGCGGCGCGCTGGCGCACACCCTCCGGGTCGCCGTCGCCCCACACGTGGTCGCGGACGATGGCCTGGTGCCGGAAGTCGATCGGGTCGTCGCAGATCGCCTGGCCGGTGAGGTGGTTGGAGATGGCGTGCAGCTGCAGGCCGTGCTCCTCCAGGATGCCGAGACGCTCGGCGACGTAGTCCTCGTCGTCCCAGCGCCAGGCGTCGAGGTGCTCGCCGGACACGGCGACCTCGAGGCCGTCGTAGCCCCACCCGGCGGCGAGCCGGGCCACCTCCTCGAGCGGCAGGTCGACCCACTGGCCGGTGAAGAGGGTGAACGGGCGACCCATCAGGCCAGGCTCCCCTCGACCTCGACGCAGCTGCCACCGCGGGCGGAGCTGGCCTCGATCGCGGCGAGCACGCGCTGGACGGCGAGCCCGTCCTCGAACGACGGGGTCGGCTCCCGTCCCGCGGCGAGCGCGGCGAGGAAGTCGGCGGCCTGGTTGGTGAAGGTGGCGTCCCAGCCGAGGACGTGGCCGGGCGGCCACCAGCCGTCGATGTAGGGGTCGTCCTGCTCGGTGACGAGCTGCCGGCTGAAGCTGTCGGCGCCGTCGAGGCAGACGTCGAGGTGGTTGAGCGACTCGAGGTCGAAGCGCAGGGCGCCGTTGCTGCCGTAGACCTCGATGCCGAGGGCGTTCTTGCGGGCCGTCGCCATGCGGGTGACCTCGAGGCTGACCACGGCACCCGCGTCGGTGCGCAGGGTGCCCCACGCGGCGTCGTCGACGGTGACGTCCTCGAGGCCGTCGGCACCCGTGCGCTGCGGGACGAAGGTGTGGGTGATCGCGTTGACGGAGGTGACCTCCTGGCCGAGCAGGAAGCGCACCTGGTCGACGGCGTGCGAGGCCAGGTCGCCCAGCGCGCCGGAGCCGGCGAGCTCGCGGCGCAGTCGCCACGTCATCGGGGCGGCGTCGTCGGCGAGCCAGTCCTGGAGGTAGGAGACGCGCACCTGGCGGACGTCGCCGAGTCGGCCCTCGGCGATGTGTCGCTGGGCCAGCGCCAGCGCGGGCACGCGGCGGTAGTTGAAGCCGACCATCGAGTGCACGCCGCGCTCACGGGCGGCCTTCGCGGTGGCGACCATCTTCTCCGCCTCGGCCATGGTGTTGGCGAGGGGCTTCTCGGCGATGACGTGCTTGCCCGCCTCGAGGGCGGCGATCGCGACCTCGGCGTGCAGGTGGCCGGGCACGCACACGTCGACGATGTCGATGTCGTCGCGGTCCAGGACCTCGCGCCAGTCGGTGGCCGACTCGGTCCAGCCGTACTGGCCCGCAGCAGCCGCCACGGCGTCCGCGTCACGACCGACCAGCACCTGCTGGCGTACGCCGGGAGCGCCGGGGCGCAGGGCCGCGACGTTGCGCCACGCGTGGGAGTGCGCCTTGCCCATGAAGGCGTATCCGATGACGGCGACTCCCGGGGACCCGGCGGCGCCCGATGCGCTGGGTGTGCTGGTCACGTGCTTCTCCTGACTTGCGGGGACGGTCGCTCAGGCGAGGGACCGGAGGAAGGACAAGCCGTCTCGGGCGAGCTCGTCCTGGGTGGGTGCCAGCGGACGCCAGATGGAGGCGGCCGTGGCGATGGAGGCGTTGTCGGCGGTGAAGCTCTCGATGACGAGGGGGCCGTCGTAGCCGACGTCGTCGAGGGCGGACACCAGGGCCTTCCAGTCTGTCTGGTCGCCGCCCGGCGCGCCACGGTCGCTGCCGCAGACCTGGACGTGCGCCAGGTGCTGACCGGCGGTCCGGATCGCGTCCGCGCTGGAGCGCTCCTCGATGTTGAGGTGGTAGCTGTCCAGGGCCAGGCCGAGTCCCTCGCCGAGCAGCGGCTCGAGGGCGGTGAGGGCCTGGTCGACGGTGTTGACCAGGGAGGTCTCGTAGCGGTTGAGCGGCTCGATCCCGAGCCGGACGCCCTGCGCGACCGCGTGGTCGACCACCGGTGCGAGGTGCGTGCGGAGGTCCTCGTACGCCGTCCGCCGCTGGTCGGCGTCCATGCGCCAGACGCGGCCGGTCGAGGCGTAGAACGGGCCGCAGACCGAGCGCGCGCCGATGCCGGCGGCGAAGTCGATGCAGGCGCGGAGGTAGTCCTGGGTGTCGGCGACGCAGGACGGGTCGACGAGGTCGCGTCCCGGCGCCATGGCTCCCACGACGCACGGCGTCAGGCCGGTCTCGGCGAGCACGTCGGACACGACGGGGACGGTGAGGTCGCCGGCGTTCTCCAGCGGGAGCTCGACGGCGTCGAAGCCCATGTCGGCGATCCGTCGCAGCCGGTCGGCCGCGCCCGCGTCGGTGAGCGGCGAGGTCCAGACCCACGTGTTGACGCCGATCTCTCGCATGGGGGGTCCTTCCGGGGCGGTGTGCCGTGTCGGTGCGTGCGGGGGTGTTCTCGCGCGTGTGCGAGATGGTGCAGGTACGGGCGTCGGTGGGCCGGGCGAGCCCGGCCCACCGACGGGTGGATCAGATCACGACGTGATCCGGATCAGGACCGGATCAGGGGATCTGGCGGTCCTGCCAGACCTCGGGGTAACCGACGAGGTCCTCGCCACCGAACTTGGCGTAGTGGCCGTCGGGCATGCCGTCGTTGGCCTCGAGGTAGTCAGCGCGCTCGTCCTCGGTGATCGGGGTCTGCGGGAGCACCCACTCCTTCGGGACCTCCTCGCCGGCGAAGATCTTCTCGAGCGCGAGGAGCGGGGTGCGCCACTGGAAGTTCGAGTAGACGGGCGCCAGGCCGGTCAGCCCGGTGTCCTCCCACTTGCGCAGGAAGCTCATCTCGTCCTCACCGGTCATGACCGGGTAGTCGGCACCGAAGTCCTCGAAGGCCTCGATGGCGGCGACGGCACCGTCACCGGCGTCCATCCAGATGCCCTGGACGTCGCCCTTGCCGAGCTCGTCGGTGATGATCTTCTTGATCTCGGTCGGGTCGGCGCCGGTGAAGTAGTCGACCGCCTCGATGCCGTTCTCCTCGAAGAGCTTCTCGGCACCGGCCCAGCGCTGCTCGAGCACGTCGACGCCGGGCAGGATGCGCAGCGCGACGACCTTGTCGCCCTCCTCGAGGTTGTCGATGAGGAACTCGGCGGTGTCGATGCCCCACGCGAAGCCACCGATCGGGTGGATGAAGGTGGTGGCGCAGTCGGTCTGCACGCCGCGGTCGAACACGACGACGGGCTTGCCGGTCTCGCACGCACGCTCGACCGCGTCGGTCATGGCGGCGGTGGAGTTGGGCGAGATGATGAAGGCGTCACAGTCGCCCTCGGAGATGAAGTAGTCGATGTCGGCGATCTGGGTGTTGTCGTCGTCACCGGCGTCGCGGGTCTCCATCTCGGAGATGACACCCTTGTCCTGCAGGTCCTTGAGCTGCTGGTTCATGGTGATCCAGCCGGTCTGGCGCCACGGGTTGGAGATCGAGGCGTTGGCGAAGCACGCCTTCTGCTCGCCCTTGACCTTGAGGTCGGACGTGTCGGTCATCTCGCCGTCGATGTACTGCAGGTACGGCGTCTCGGGGTCACCCTCGAAGGTCGCCGAGCGCTGGTCGAACTGCTCGTCGTAGACGGCCTGGTCGAACCATTCCTGCTCGTCGCCCGAGCCCTCCTCCTCCGACGCCTCGGGGGACTCGGACGTCTCCGAGCTCTCGTCGGTGCCGGACGTGGAGTCGGTCGGGTCCTCAGTGCTGCACGAGGTGGCGAACACCCCGAGCAGCAGGGCCGAGGCCACTGCCATCGGCGCGCGGTGGATCTTGTGGCGCATCAGTTTTCTCCTGTTTCAGTGCCCGGGTGGGCAGTGGTGGGTGATGGTGCAGGTGTGGCTGACCGAGAGGGGGGACGACGGCCCAGGGTCCACGCGCGTGCCGAGGCGGCGACGGCGAGGATGATGATCACGCCCTGGACGGTGTTCCTCCAGGTGGACTCGACCTCCTGGAAGTTGAGGAAGGAGAAGAGCAGCTCCAGCGCGAAGGCGCCGGCGGCGGCGGAGAGCACCCAGCCGCGTCCGCCGCCCAGCACGACACCGCCGAGCACGACAGCCGTGATGGCCTGGAACTCGTAGCCGGCGCCGACCGAGGGGTGCACTCCTGCGTAGCCGACGAGGAGGATGCCGGCGACGGTGGCCGAGAGCGAGGACAGGATGAACGCCCGGGTCTTGATCCACCAGACCTTGCCGCCGGCGAGGCCGGCGGCGTCCGGGTTGTCACCGGTCGCGATCAGCGTGCGGCCGAACGGCGAGCGCATCAGCCAGACGCTGCCGACGGCGACGGCGACCAGGATGATGACCGAGTAGGGCAGCACGTCGAGGACGGGCACGTCCTGGACGCCGCCGCGCCCGATCTCGCGGAACGTGTCGACGGGGTTGCCGGTGGCCGCGCCACCGGTCAGGTACTTCACCAGGCCGCCGAGCGCGAGCATCGTGCCGAGGGTGACGATGAAGCTCGGCACCTGCAGGATCGTGGTGCCCAGTCCGTTCACGATGCCGACGACCACGCCGATCACCAGCATGAGCGCGATGGCCGGGAGCACCCGGCTCTCGTCGTCGCCGATGTAGTTGCCCGCGATGACGACCTGGGTCGCGATGACCGCCCCCATCGAGAGGTCGAACTCGCCGGCGACGATCACGTAGTACTGGCCCATCGCAGCGATCGCGATCGGGGCGGTGCGGCCGATGAAGCGGATCAGCTGCGGCGGCTCCCCGAAGGAGGGGTTGACCCAGACGACGGCGATGAAGAGTGCGGCGAGCAGGATGAACACCGCCCCACCCGGCGTCAGCGCGCCGCGGAGGATCCGCTGCAGGAGCGAGCCCTCGGTGAGCGGGAGCGTACGGCCGGCCGCGGAGGCCTCGGGGCTGGAGGTCGCGGTGCTCATGCGGTCTCCTCCTTCGTGGTCGATCCGGGGACGGGCAGCGACGGACGGCTACCGCTGCCGAAGCGTGGTGGGCGGCGTACGACGCTGCGGCGGGCGTAGACGGCCACGGCGAGCACGATCACCAGGCCGCGGACGAAGTCCTTGAGGAACGGGTTGACCTGCATGACACCCATGACGCTGTCGAGGACGGCGAAGATCGCGACGCCGCCCATCGTGCCGACCACGCTGCCCTTGCCGCCGGCCAGCAGGGTGCCGCCGAGCACGACCGCCGCGATGGACAGCAGGTCGTAGCGGCCCTGCGACCCGATCGTCGGCGACCCGACGCCCGTGCGCGAGAGCAGGAGCAGTGCGGCGAGTCCGACCAGCACCGAGCAGAGCACGTGGGCCGCGACCACCGGCAGGACGGTCCGCACACCCGACATGCGGGCGACGTCGCGGTTGCCGCCGATGGCATAGATGTGGTGGCCCAGCCGGCTGTAGCGCAGCATGAGCGTCACCAGGACCGCGCAGGCGAGCAGGAGCAGGAACGAGGTGGGGATCCAGCCCACGATCCCGCTGCGGCCCAGGAGCCTCAGGTCGGGTGCCGCAGAGCCGTGGCTGCCCTGGTAGTTGGTGGCGAGGTAGCCGCTGACGATCAGGCCGACGCCGAGGCTGGCGATGAAGCCGTGGACGTGCAGGACGCTGACCAGCAGCCCCATCGCGAGGCCGATCACCGCGCACACGGCGAGGGTGTTGACGACCGCGGCGGGGATGTTGCCGTCGAGGCCCTTCATGCCGCCGGCCGCGACCACCGTCGCGAGGCTGACGACGTAGGGCACCGAGAGGTCCAGGCTGCCCACCAGGATGACGAGGGTCTGGCCGATCGCGATCAGCCCGAGCACGCTCATCGCGGTGAGGACGGCCCAGATGTTGCCCTGGCTGAAGAAGTTGCGGCCCTCGAGGGCGGTGAGCACGGTCGAGACGATGATGACGCCGACGAGCACGAGGTAGATCAGTGCGGTCGAGTCGAGCTGGCGGGCACCGCGCGGTCGCGCGGCGCGCCGACGGCGTACGGAGCCAGGGGACTCCACGCTCGTGGCCGGGTCGGTGGTGGCACTCATGCTGCTTCCTCGCTCGCTGCTCCGGTGGCCATCGCCAGCACCGCTTCCTCGCTCGCACCCGCCGGGAGCTCGCCGGCGAGCCGGCCGTCACGCATCACGAGGATGCGGTCGGACATGCCGATCACCTCGGGGAGCTCGCTGGAGACCATCAGCACGGCGACGCCCTTGCGGGTCAGCTCACGCATCAGCTCGTACACGCGGTGCTTGGCGCCGACGTCGATGCCGCGGGTGGGCTCGTCCATCAGCACCACCAGCGGGTCGATGCTCAGCCAGCGGGCGAGCACCACCTTCTGCTGGTTGCCGCCGGACAGGAACTGGACCTCCTGGCCCAGGCTGTGGGCCGCGACGTCGAGACCGGACAGCACGCCCGGCATGTCGCGCCGAGCGGCACCGGTGCGCCGCGGGAAGACCGAGCGCACCACGCCGAGGGCGTTGTCGAGGATCGACTGGTTGAGCGCGAGTCCCTTGGCCTTGCGGTCCTCGGTGATGAAGGCGAGCCGGGCGCGGACGCCCTGGCGCGGGCTGCTGACCTTGAGCGGCGACCCGTCGAGGGCGATCGAGCCGCGGGACACGGGGTGCACGCCGAAGACGGTCTCGAGGAGCTCGGTGCGACCCGAGCCCTGCAGCCCCGCGATGCCGACGATCTCGCCGGCGCGGACCTCCAGGGAGACGTCGTCGACGTAGCCGTTGCCGACGCCGGACAGCGCCAGCCGCACGTCGCCGACCGCGACGTCGACGGGCTTCTCGGGGAAGTACGTCGTCAACGGGCGGCCGACCATCAGGCGCACGAGCTCGGCCTCGGAGAGCTCGGCGGCCGGGCGGGTGGCCACGTGCTCGCCGTCCTTGAGGATCGTGATGGTCGTGCAGAGGTCGAAGATCTCCTTGAGCCGGTGCGAGACGTAGACGATGGCGACGCCGCGGTCGGTGAGGCGACGGATGATCGAGTAGAGGAGCTCGACCTCGTGGTCGGCCAGCGCCGCCGTCGGCTCGTCCATCTGGATCACCTTGGCGTCGAAGCTGACCGCCTTGGCGATCTCCACGACCTGCTGCTCGGCGACCGAGAGGTTGCGCACGAGGGTGCCGGCCTTGAGGCCGGCCACGCCGAGGCCGGTGAGCAGCTCCTCGGTGTCACGGCGCATGCGGCCGGTGTCGACCGGGCCGAAGCGGCCGAAGCGCCGGGGCTCGCGACCGAGCCAGATGTTCTCGGCGATCGTCCGCTCGAGGAGGAGGTTGAACTCCTGGAAGACGGTGGACACGCCGGCGCGCTGCGCCTGGACCGGGTGGCTGAACGACACCTCGTCGCCACCGACGACGATCGTGCCGCTGTCGGGGGTGTAGACGCCGGCGAGCATCTTCATGAGCGTCGACTTGCCCGCGCCGTTCTCGCCGACGAGGCCGTGGACCTCACCGGCGCGCAGGGTCGAGGTCTAGACCGTCCAGCACGGTGTTGCCGAAGAAGCTCTTCGTCATCCCGGTCGCGACGAGGGCGTTCTCGACCGGCTTGTTCTCGGGGGTGATCGGGGGCACGGGCGACACTGTGGCACGCGTCACGGGCTTTTGTCGAGTACCTGTCAAAAGTGTTACATCTGGCGTGCAAAGTCATGCATGTGCTTGACTCCGCCCGTGCGAACCGGTGAGCTTTTCGATCTCCTCCGTGACGGAAGGCCCTGGACGCGAGCCCAGCTGGCCGAGGCGACCGGCCTGGCCCGATCGACGATCACGGCCCGCATCGACACCCTCATGAGGCTCGGCCTGGTCGCCCCCTTCGGCGGCGCCCGGTCCACCGGCGGCCGTCCCCCGGCCCTCTTCGCGCTCAACCCCACCGCCAAGCTCGTGGTCGGCGTGGACGTGGGCGCGACCCACGCCAGCGCGGCCCTCACCGACCTCAACGGCTCGATCCTCGGCGAGGTCGACGCGCAGATCGCGGTCGCCGACGGCCCCGAGGCGGTCCTGTCCTGGGTCGTGGAGTCCGTGCGCGACCTCCTCGAGACCAGCGAGCGCCCCGCCGAGGACCTCGCCGCGATCGGCATCGGCCTCCCGGGCCCCGTCGAGCACTCCACCGGGCGCCCCATCAACCCGCCGATCATGCCCGGCTGGGACCGCTTCGACGTGCCTGCCTACCTGCAGGAGAAGTACCCCGTGCCGGTCCTCGTCGACAACGACGTCAACATCATGGCGCTGGGCGAGCGCCGCCGGCACCTGCGCGACGTGGACGACCTCGTCCTCATCAAGGTCGCGACCGGCATCGGCGCCGGCATCGTGTCCGGCGGCATCCTGCAGCGCGGCGCGCAGGGCACGGCCGGCGACCTCGGACACGTCCGGGTGCCCGGCGCCGACGACGTGCCGTGCCGGTGCGGCAACTCCGGGTGTCTCGAGGCCGTCGCGGCCGGCCCCGCGCTCGCCGCCGCCGTGCGCGCCCAGGGCGAGCAGGCCGAGACCGGCGGCGACGTGGTGGAGCTGGTGCGCTCGGGCAGCCGCGTCGCGATGGGCGTCGTACGCCAGGCCGGGCGCGACATCGGCGAGGTCGTCGCCACCATGGTCAACCTGATCAACCCGTCGGTGGTCGTCATCGGCGGCCAGGTCGCCGGCGCCGGGGAGCACCTGCTGGCCGGGATCCGCGAGTCGGTCTACCACCGGTCGTTGCCGCTGGCGACCGAGCACCTGCGCATCGTCACCTCGCGCGCCGGCGGTGAGGCGGCCGTGCTGGGAGCCTCGGCGCTCGCGATCGAGCACGTCCTCTCCCCCGACGCCGTCGAGGCCGCCAGCGAGGCGCTGGCCGCCGCCGACGCTGCAGCCGAGGCGGCCGGGGGCCGCTGAGGCGGTTCAGCGCAGCTGGTAGTCCTTGAGCAGGGAGCGGCCGATGATCATCTTCTGGATGTCGGAGGTGCCTTCGCCGATGAGCATGAACTTGACCTCGCGCATGAGGCGTTCGATCTCGTACTCCTTGGAGTAGCCGTAGCCGCCGTGGATGCGGAAGGAGTCCTCGACGACCTCGTTGGCGTACTCGGAGGCGACCATCTTCGCCATCCCGGCCTCGACGTCCATCCGCTGCCCGGTGTCCTTCAACCGGGCGGCCTTGACCATCATCGTGTGGGCGACCTCGACCTTGGTGGCCATCTCCGCGAGCCGGAACAGCACCGCCTGGTGCTCGGCGATCGCCTTGCCGAAGGTCTTGCGCTGCTGGGCGTAGGCGATGGCGAGCTCGAACCCGCGCCACGCCAGACCGCACGCACGGGCGGCGACGTTGACGCGGCCGACCTCGACGCCGTCCATCATCTGGAAGAACCCCTTGCCGGGCTCCCCACCCAGCACCTGCTCCGCGGCGATCTGGTGGCCCTCGAGGATCAGCTCGGTCGTCTCGACGCCCTTGTAGCCCATCTTCTCGATCTTGCCCGGCACCGTGATCCCCTGGGCGGTCTGGCCGAACCCGGCCTCCTTCTCCACCAGGAACGTCGTCATGTTCTTGTAGACCGACTCGGCGCCCTCGTCGGTCTTGGTCAGCACCGCGACCAGGGTCGAGGTGGCGCCGTTGGTCAGCCACATCTTCTGACCCGTGATCGAGTACTCGAGTGCCCCCGTCGTCGTCCTGCTTCGACACGTGGCCTTCGTCGACACCGCCGACACGTCGGAGCCCAGGCCGGGCTCGGACATCGAGAACGCACCCCGCACCTCGCCTGTCGCCATCCGGGGCAGGTACTTCTCCTTCTGCTCCTGGCGTGCCGTGCCGCAGGAGCATGTAGGCCACGATGAAGTGGGTGTTGATCACCCCCGACACGCTCATCCACCCCCGCGCGATCTCCTCGACCACCAGCGCGTACGTCAACAGCGACTCGCCGAGCCCGCCGAACTCCTCGGGGATCGTGAGGCCGAACACGCCGAGCTCCTTGAGCCCCTCGATGATCTCGGTCGGGTACTCGTCGGCGTGCTCGAGCTCCTGGGCCACCGGGATGATCTGCTCGTCCACGAACTGACGCACGGCCTTCAGGATCTCGGACTGGTCCTCGGAGAGGCCATCGGTCTGGCAGAGGCGGGGCATGTGTGGCTCCTGGGCGCTCGCGGCTGGATCGCTCGGAGTCTAGTTATCGATCGTTCACCCTGGGCAGGTCCCCGCGCCGAGACGGTCGTCACACCGCGGGCCGGCATGGCCTGCGTGAGAGACTCAGTGCATGCGAGCCACCCGTGCGATCGGACCAGCCCTCGGAGCCTCCCTCGTCCTGCTCCTCGCAGCGTGCGGGGAGGACACACCCGACACCGGCGTCGACCCGTCGTCGGAGAGCTCAGCCTCGGAGACTCGCCAGCGAGACCCCCAGCGAGACCCCCAGCGCCACCCCGGTGGAGCCCGTGGACTTCGGCACCGAGCCCGCCGTCGCCCCGAAGTACAAGAAGGCGGCCCTGCGCGCGACGAGCGACGACCTGATCACGATGGTCCCCTCGACGCTGCCCGACGGGTGGACGACGGTGGGCGGCGGCTACCAGCCCGACCCGCAGTGGTGGCGGATGGAGTTCACCGCACCGACCGGTGACGTGGTGCTCGACCAGCTGCCCGGCACCAGCGACGACGTGCTGGCCGACCAGTCCGGCCTCACCGCCACCGACGACGTCGACCTCTCGGCGTGGGGCACCGGCGCGTGGTCGTCGTGGGACCACGACGGCGCGATCGTGCTGGCCCACGACCTGAAGGGCAGCACCGTGGTGCTGCAGGGACCCGACCTCGAGACCGTCCGGGGCCTCGCCGAGTCGCTCCTGCCCGCCGACCAGGCCGGCGAGCAGGAGGGCTGACCTCAGGTCAGTCGTTCTCCCAGGTCGGGCCGCCGGCCTTGAGGCCGTCCGGCTCGACCGTGACCATCGGGCCGACGCCGACGCGGCGGCCGTTGACGGTCCTCCAGGACGAGTACGTCGTGGTGTAGGCGTCGCGGCTGAAGGGCTTCTGCCACATGAGGTTGAAGTTGGCCATGTAGTCGCGGACGTTGCCGCGTCCGTGCATGCTGAACAGGATCTCGTCCTGCGGGGTGCCGAGGCTGGACCAGTTGGTCGAGCCGGTCCACACCATGTTGCTGTCGACGTTGCCCTTGTAGGAGCCCTTCAGCACGAAGTACTTGTGGTGCGTGTAGCGCTCGATGTTCTCCGGCATGTTGTCGATCTCGGAGTCACCGGTCGGCACGTCCTCCTTGAGGTTGAACCCGGTGGACCGCAACGGCACGCGGCCACGCGCGGTCGGGGCGCCGATGTGCTGCTTGGTGTGGAAGCCCATCAGCCCGTAGTTGACCCGCAGGTTGCAGCCCGCGCCGTAGAGCTCGCGGAGCTTGTCGGCGATGTAGTTGCCGCGCTTGCCGCGCATCGAGTGCATCGACAGCGCGAGCTGGGTACGACGCTGCGCGCCCGCCGCGTCGGTGTAGACGCACTGGATGTTGTTGAGGATGTCGAGGACGGCGTCGTTGCTCGGCGTCGTGTAGCGGGGGAAGACGATGTTGTAGTACTTCTGCTGGTCACCCGAGGGGCAGTTGAGGCCCGCCTCGCAGAACGCGTAGGTCGCCCGGCGCTTGTCCCAGTCGGGGCGCATGTCGTTGAACAGGGCGATGTACTGGTCGTAGAGCGTCTTCTTGCCGACCGTGGTCCACAGGTCGTTCCACTGCCAGCGCACGGCGTTGAGCGTCATGTTGTAGGAGCCGAGCATGACGACGTTCTCGTTCTTGCCGGTGCGGCTGAACAGGTAGAACTTGCTGTGCAGGTTGTTGTACTCGTTCTCGTCGGCACGGCAGCCGGAGACGCAGCGCTTGAGGAAGTTCTTCTTCTTCGTGTTGTGGCCGAGCACCTTCTGGATGCGCACCTGCGCGCCCGGGACCAGGTGGTCGTTGAGCAGCACCTTGACCTTGACGCCGCGCTTCTTGGCGCGGATGAGCTCGTCGGCGAAGACCTGCCGGTCGAGGGAGTAGGCCGAGATCGTGATCCTCTCGCCCTTGGGCGTGTTGCGGATCGCGCGCAGCACGTGGCGCTCGATGACGAAGCGCTTGCTGGGGACCATCGGGTTGTTGAACTTGGCCCCGGTGGGGACCTTCCACTTCTTGTTCGGCTTGCCGGGCTTGCGCGCGGCGGGCGCCGTCAGCTTCGCCGTCGCCGCGGCGACGGCCGGGCTCGACGTGGGCGCGGACGCGGCGGAGGCGGCACCCGAGGCGGGCGCCACCAGCGTGGCGAGCAGCCCACAGGCAGCGAAGAGGGCAACGAACTTGGAACGCACACAGACTCCTACGTGGCACCGAAGCGGCCGGATCAGAGATTCCTCCGACGTGGCGGCACATCACCTGTGCTCGCGCGGACGTCGGCCACGATATCAGCGACGAGTCGGGACGCCGATTCGAGAAGTTCGTCGGTGGTGACCGTGTCGGGCTCGCGGCCCGAGGGGCCGCCGGGATCCGTCGTGAGCGCCGACAGGTCCCCCAGCACGTGGAAGCCCCGGTCGGCGATCACCGCGGTGGCTGCCCGGTCGAGCTCGGCGAACCGCGCGCGGTACTGCTCCGGCAGGCCGCCACGCTCGCGCGGCTGCCGGGCCAGCAGGTCCTCGGCGAGGTAGCCGCGGATCCACACCCCACGCTCCTGCGCCGAGTAGGGCGGCAGGTGCTTGTTGACCAGCCGGAGCGTCTCGATCTGGACGATCCCGAGCGCGGGGTTGACCGCGTCGGCAGGCGCCTCGTAGGCGTCGGGGTCGATGCCGAGCACCTCGGCGAAGTGCCGCCAGTGCAGGTCGCGCGGCTGGCCGGCGCCCGGCATCACCAGGACGTGCACGCGGTCGGCCGGGAGGTCGGGGGTCCAGCGCTCGAGGACACCGGCCAGGTCCCACGTGCGCATGCTGAACTCGGGCCCGCCCGCGGCCTTGCCGGCCATGACGGCGTCGAGGTCGACGGTGCTGCCGTTCTTCACCGACTCCTGCCACCCCGCCGACACGACGCTGGCCGCGTCCCGGGCCGTGACGACCAGGTGCACCTCGGCGTCCGGGAAGTCGGCGATCGCCCGCGACGCCTGCTCGGCGCTCGCGCCGCAGAGGAACTCGTGGGTGATCAGCACGTCACCGGGCTGGGCCGACGCCTCGTCCACGAGGCGCCGCCAGGCCCCGGGTGCGTCCGGGTGGCGCCGCGCGAGCCTGGGTCGCTCCTGCAGGTCGAGGGCCGCCCACAGGTGCTCGCGGTGGCCGAACCCGGGCAGGAACACCCCCGCCGACCGCAGCCGGTCCCGGTTGGCCCAGACGACCTGCTGCAGGTACGTCGTACCCGTCTTGGGCAGCCCCACGTGCAGGAAGACCCGCCGCGGTCCGCCGCGGTCGTGTGGGCCAGGGCTCAAGAGAAGTCCCCGCGGTACTTCCCGAGCAGCTCCTCCAGCCTCTCCTCGTCGCGCGCGGCCACCGGCAGCAGCAGCTCGGTCACGACGTCGGTGAGCTCGGCCAGCCGCACGTTGAGGGCGCGGTTCTCCTGGACGGCCTCCTCGAGCGCTGCGACGCGCTTCTCGAGGTTGCCGTCGACCTCGGGGCCGGAGCGGTGCCCCTTCCGATTGCCCAGTCCGAACATGTCTGCTCCCACCTCACGCGTTCCAGTCGATGATCATGCGGCACACCTGCGAGCTCCCGGGGGCGTCGGAGACGTGCTCGCGGACCTGCTCGAGGATCCGGCCTCCCGACTCCTCGACCTCGGCCGCGACGACCGCCGGGTCGAGGGGCTTGCGGGCGCCGGTGCGGCGAGCGTAGCCGTCGCGCCCCTTCTCGCTGAGGAACTGCAGGTGCAGGGTGCCGGTCGTCCCGGCCAGCACCATCCGGGCCGAGCGCAGCATGTTGAGCCGGCCACGGCGCCCGAGGCGCTCCACGACGTGGACGCAGCCGACGGCGCGTGGGCCGGGCATGCGGGCGATCCAGGCGGGGACGGCGAGGACGTGGCGCAGCTCGAGGAGGTTGAAGAGCTGGAACGTCACGCGCGGGTCGTCGGCGCGACGCTCGGCCTCCGCGTCGTAGGCGTAGGGCTGGAAGTCGAGACCGATGGCGGTGACGCCGCGGTCGGCGAACCACGCGACGTCGGTGCCGCGCCCGCAGCCGATGTCGACGTAGGTCGCGAGGTCCGGGTGGCGCTCGGCGACCGCCTTCGCGACGGCCGAGACCGAGGCGGAGTGGTGCGCGGTGCGCTTGTGGAAGGCGTGCCACCCGGCGCGGCCGGTGCGCATCCCGCGGAACCAGCCGTTGAAGAGCTCGATGGTGCTGGCGGGGGTGGTGAACTTGTAGGCCGGGTCGGGCACCCGCCAGTGGGGGCCGTAGGTGGCGGTGAGGAACTTGTCGGTGTCGGCGGGGACCGGGAACTCCCGGCCCTCCAGCGACGCCGTCCCGAGCGGGTAGACCCACTCGCGCTCGAAGGGGACGGCGATCTCGCCCATCAGGTAGAGGATGCCGTCCCGCATGAACCCGCCGAAGACGTCGAGGCCGCGGTCGAGGCCGTCGCTCTCGAGGACGTGGACCTTCAGCGCGATGGCGCTGTAGCGCGTGACGCGGTAGCCCATGTCGGTGAGCGCGCGCTGGATGCGGAACGACTCGCGGATCACGTCGACCGGGTGGTCGTGGGTGCTGACGTAGCCGAGGTCGGCGTCGCTGTCGTGGCCGATGAGGCCGCCGTCGCGGATGGCGCCGAGAGCCGTGCCGTAGGCGAGGAAGGCGTCGAGCCCGACCTGGCGCAACGCGCCGAGCACCTCCTCGATGGCGTCGAGCAGCGGCTCGACCTGCGCGGCATCGCGGGTGTCGAAGGTCTCGACGAGCTTGAGGGACTTGTCCAGGCTCAGCGGGCGGCCGGCGGGGTTGACCACCTCGATCCGGTCCGGGCGCTCCCCGAACTGCACCGTGCGCGAGAACAGCACGGTGTCGGTGCCGGGGTCGCTCAGCGTCACCTCGGCGACGCCGTCGAGGAACGGGCGCAGCGGCTTCGGCCAGGTGAGGGTGACGCCGTCGTCGCCCCGCTCACCGTCGCGCAGCAGCCAGAAGGACCAGATGCGGCGGCCGCCGAAGGCCACGTCGACGAGCTGCTCGCGGGTGCCGGCGACGAGCAGCCCCGCGGCGTCGATCCGGAGGACCTCCAGCGCGGCGGTGCGCCTCAGCTGGCTCAGGGACCTCACGCGGCGGACTATACCGAGCGGCAGGCGCGGGGCTTCAGCGCCTACTCACCGTCGGTGTCGGTGTCGGCATCGGGCTGGACGTCGGTGTCGCCGTCGTCGCCGGTGAGCGTCGCCGTGGCGTGGACCATGCTGTGGTCGGAGGCCTGGCCCGTGCCGGTGACGGAGTAGCCGGTGAAGGCGACGCCGGTCGAGCCGAAGACCCAGTCGACCTGCATGCTCGGCGGCGGGGAGCAGCCGCCGGCCGAGCTGCCGCCCGCAGCGGCGGTGAAGACGCCGCCGGCGGTGAAGCGGCAGAAGATCTCCTCGCGCTCGTTGTAGTCACCGGTCGCGATCACCGGGACGCCGTCGGCCTGGTGCAGCTCGGTGAGGTGGGCGACCTCGATGGCGGCTGCCTCCGCGCGCCAGCGCGCGTTGTTGCCGAGGTTCGGCGTGTCGGCGGGGTTGTGGAAGTTGGCGAACCAGGCGCGGCGCCCGGTGCTGATCGACTCCAGCAGGACGACCGGCATCGCGATGCGGCTGCCGCCGGCGTACGGGATGGACAGGGTGTGGGCCTCCACCATCCGGAACACGTCGGAGCGCCACGCGATGTTGAAGCGCACGGACTTGTTGCCGAGCGCCATCCCCGGGTAGAGCGAGTACTCCCCCGCGCGCGAGGTGAACATGCCGTACTGGCTCTGCTCGAACTCCTGGAACCCGACGACGTCGATGCCGTTGTTGCGCAGGGCGGCGATGGACATGTCCATGCGGGGACCGCCGTCGGGGAAGCCGGGCTTGTTGCCCCCCGGCCCCGTGTGCGAGTCGCCGAGGACGTTGTAGGACGCGACCTGGAACTCGAACGGCTGGGTGCGTCGCTCGACCTCCTTGACCTGCCGCGAGACGCGGGCGGCGAGGCGGCGCTGGGCGGCGCGGAAGCGACGTACGGACTCCGCGAGCTGCTCGGGCGACGTGTGCTCGGGCTCGGCTCCGGCCGACGCCGTCCGGTCCTTCGCACCACCGTCGTCGCCCCCCGAACCGCCGGTGTCGTCCGAGGCCGCGGAGGCGTCGGTGGTCTGCGAGGCGTCCGACCGGTCGCTGGCGACGTCGTCGACCGCCGAGTCCGACCAGAACGACGCCCACACCACGGCCGCGACGACCGCGAGCACGAGGAACGGGGCCCACAGCTCGACGCGCGAACGGCGCGGGGTGCCCGCGCCGCCCGTCGTCTCGGGGTCCTTGTGCGTCACGGCCACCTTCTGCGGAGGTGAGCCGACGGCCCCGGCGGACGACTCCACGCCGGGCGTGGACGGCTCAGAACCTCAAGCCTAACCGGGTGCCGTCGCCCCGCACCAACCGTCGCCGGGTCAGGACCCGGGCACCAGCAGCGGGTCGAAGACCTGGAACCGCTGCTCCGGGTCCATCGAGGACGCCGGCACCGGCGGGACGCCCAGCGAGCGCGTCACCAGGTTGGTCAGGTCACCGACCCGGATGGGCTGGGTGCCGGAGTAGCCCGGCTGCTGCCGGCCGGGCGATCCGAAGGACGGGTTGAGGCCGTAGAGGTCGCTGCCGGCCGGGACGCCCGGACCGGTCACCCACATCGGCACCTTGTAGCTCTGCGCCCAGGTGCGCGACGAGCCGCGCGACTTCTGCGCGCCGCCGGTGCCGGTGACGATCAGCAGCGTGGTGCCGTTCATCGCGGGCGACTTGGCGATGCTGCGACGGATGCCGGCGACCTTCTGGAACGCCTTGCGGACCGCCTTCTGGTAGGCCGGGCCCTTGAAGCCGCCGTCCGTCCCGGCCTTCAGCACGCCCGAGAGCTCGATGACGCTCAGCTCGGCAGGCTTGCGCTCGATGGTCTCGCGCCACCAGCCGACGCTCTTCGAGTCGTCACGCATGACCTTGAAGCGGTCGATCTTGGCGGTGCCGTCGTCGACGCCGTAGGGGTCCTTGCCGCCGCTCTTGCGGTTCCAGCTGCGGAGGACGAGCTGGGTCTCCTGGCGGCTCGAGGCGAACATCGTGCGCGCCGAGTTGTTGTGCGCGAGGTCGAACAGGCTCGAGACGTACTGGCCGGCCGAGTCGTGGACCGTGGACGGGAGCGTCTTCTTCGAGCCGACGCCGTGACCGCCGCCCTTGGGGAACACGCGACGTCCGGTGAGCAACGACATCAGGTTGGCGTCGGCCTGGGTGTTCTCCGTGACCGTCCGCGCGTTCATCGTCGACGTGCCGTTGGTGGCCATGCGGGTGGCCTCACCGGGGGCGCTCGAGCCGCCCGCGATGGCCGAGGTCAGGCCGGGGACGGCGACCACCACGACGTGGTCGACACCGACCGGCGCGGAGGCAGGGACGACGACGTTGGCGGTGTAGAGCGGGTGGTCGCTGGTCTTGGAGACGAAGTCGTTCCACACCCGGGTGTAGCTGTTGAAGAACACGTCCTTGGTGCCCATGATCCAGTCGATCGCGCCGCCGCCGGGCGCAGAGCACGTGCTGCCGTCGACGTAGCCGCCGCTCGCCGACCACATGTTCGCGCCGGGCGCGACCTTGCAGTAGTAGCTGCCGCGCTCGTTCTTGTCGCCCAGCGAGATGAACGGTGCGTCGGGGTACGCCGCCCGCAGCTCGTTGGCGAGGGCGACCTCCATCGCGAAGCCGGCGTCGCGGTAGGCCTGCGCCGGACCGCGGACGTCGGCGGGGTTGTGGGTGTTGAAGAACCACACGCGGCGGCCGGTGGAGATGTTCTGCAGGAGCACGGCCGGCATCCGGCTCGGAGCGCCGTCGAAGTAGGGGATCGGGAGGGTGCGCGCCTCGAGGAGCGTCCACACGTCGGTGCGCCACCCGATGGAGTTGACCGACGGGCCGGCCGGGTTGTCGAGGCCCGGGTAGGTCTGCCACGACGTGCCCGTCAGCTCGGCGAAGCGGGCCGCCTGCGGCGGCTGGAACTCCTGGAAGCCCACGACGTCGACGGTGTTCTGCTGCAGCAGGCTGACGACGCGGTCCATGCGCACCGCGCCCGACTCCCAGCCCTTCCGGTTGCCACCGGGGGCGGTGTGGTCGGCGCCGAGGACGTTGAAGTTGGCCACCCGGAAGCCGGTGGCCGGGGTGGTCTGCGGGACCGTCCTGGCCTTGGCGGCGACCGGGGTCGCGGCCGGCTCGGCAGCCGCGGCGGCAGCGAGGCCGGCGTCGGCTCCGGCCGGGGCCACGAGCAGGGCCGTGGCGAGCGTCAGGCCGACCGCGCAGAGGCGTCGGAGGGAGGTCGGGCGCGAGGAAGCAGTCGTGCCGGGCATGGAGGGGGCCTCACAGATGTCGGGGAAGTGGCGTCGTCGAGGTGACCCGACCGTGACCACTCCCCACACGTCGACGACGTGTCGGCCCGGGTCCGATCGATGTGACAGAAGTGACTCGTGCGACGTCAGGGTACACCACGGGTTCGGCGCGGAGGCGGTTCGCGGAGGTGGGGGGCACGCTAACGTTGCGGCGTGAGCAACACCCCGACCCGCGTCTTCGTGGCCCGGCTCGTCGGGCTGCCGATCTTCGACCCCCAGGGCGACCAGGTGGCCAAGGTGCGCGACCTCGTGGTCGCGCTCCGCACGGAGACGAGCCAGCCGCGCGTCCTCGGCATGGTCGCCGAGGTGTTCGGACGACGGCGGATCTTCGTGCCGATGACCCGGATCACCGCCATCGACAGCGGCCAGGTCCACACGACCGGGCTGCTCAACATGCGCCGGTTCGAGCAGCGCTCGACCGAGACGCTCGTGATGGGCCAGATGCTCGACCGCACCGTGACCATCAAGGACCCGGCCAAGGACGACGGCACCACCGGCGTGGTCTACGACGTCGCGATGGAGCAGGCCCGCAACCGGGACTGGGTGCTGTCGCGCGTCGCGGTGCAGGAGCCGAGCAAGGGCTTCCGGCGGCGCGGCCAGACCCACGTCGTGGAGTGGCGCGACGTCACGGGGCTGACGAAGCAGGAGCCGACCCAGGGCGCCACCCACCTGATCGCCGCGCTCAACGAGATGCGCCCGGCCGACGCGGCGAACATGATCCGCGACCTCCCGCCGGAGCGGCGTACGGCCGTGGTCGCGGCCCTCGACGACGAGCGCCTCGCCGACGTCCTGGAGGAGCTGCCCGACGAGGACCAGGTCGAGATCCTCGAGCACCTCGACTCCGAGCGCGCCGCCGACATCCTCGAGGAGATGTCGGCCGACGACGCCGCCGACCTCATCGCCGACCTCAACCCGGAGACCGCCGCCACGCTGCTCGGGCTGATGGAGCCCGAGGAGGCCGAGGACGTCCGGCGCCTGATGTCCTACGCCGACGACACGGCCGGGGCGATGATGACGCCGGAGCCGGTGATCCTCTCCCCCGACGCCACCATCGCCGACGCGCTCGCCCACGTCCGCAACCCCGAGCTCACGCCCGCGCTCGCCGCCCTGGTCTACGTCTGCCGCCAGCCGCTCGAGACCCCGACCGGCAAGCTCCTGGGCGCCGCGCACATCCAGCGGCTGCTGCGCGAGCCCCCCTCGACGCTCGTCGCGGCCGCGCTCGACGAGTCGATGGACCCCCTGCGCCCCGACGCCTCGCTGGACCAGGTCGCCGCCCACCTGGCGACGTACAACCTGGTCGCGGCACCCGTGGTGGACGACGAGGGACGCCTGATCGGCGCGGTCACCGTCGACGACCTGCTCGACCACATGCTGCCCGAGGGATGGCGCGACCGTGCCCCGCGGCCCGGCCGGATCAACGGCGGACCGAGCGCCGGGAGGGCCGGGTGAGCGCCGACCGCCGCACGCGCCTCGACACCCCCCGCGAGACGCGCCGGCAGCTCGTGCGGCGCCCGAGCGTGGACGCCGACACGTTCGGCGTGTTCGCGGAGTCGTTCGCCCGCTACATGGGCACCGCGAAGTTCCTGCTGTGGATGACGATGTTCGTCGTCGCCTGGATCTGCTGGAACGTGCTGGCGCCCACGGACCTGCGCTTCGACGAGTTCCCGTTCATCTTCCTGACGCTCATGCTCAGCCTCCAGGCCTCCTACGCCGCCCCGCTGATCCTGCTCGCCCAGAACCGCCAGGAGCAGCGCGACAAGGTGGTCGCCGAGCAGGACCGCCAGGCCAACGCCCGTGCCCACGCCGACATGGAGTTCCTCGCCCGCGAGGTCGCCTCGCTGCGCATGTCGGTCGGCGAGGTCGCCACCCGCGACTTCCTCCGCTCGGAGCTCCGCGGCCTGCTGGGCGACATCGAGGAGCTGTCCCGCCGCGAGCCGGAGGACGAGCCGGGACCATGAGCCCACGGGGTGGCTCGTAGACTTCTCCATCATGAGCACCCCCACGCAGCAGCAGGTGATGGACGCCCTGGCGACCGTCAACGATCCCGAGATCAAGCGCCCGATCACGGAGCTGGGGATGGTCGACACCGTCGAGGTGGCCGACGACGGCTCGGTCGCGGTCCACGTGCTGCTGACCGTGGCCGGCTGCCCGCTCAAGGACACCATCAACCGCGACGTCACCGCGGCCGTCACGAAGGTCCCCGGCGTCGCGTCGATCGACCTCAGCCTCGGCGTGATGACCGCCGAGCAGCGCGCCGGTCTCAAGGAGATCCTCAGCGACGGCCGCGCCCAGCGCGAGATCCCGTTCGCCCAGCCGGGCTCGCTGACCAAGGTCTACGCGATCGCCAGCGGCAAGGGCGGCGTCGGCAAGTCGTCGGTCACGGTCAACCTCGCTCTCGCCCTCGCCGCGCAGGGCCTCAAGGTGGGCGTCGTCGACGCCGACATCTACGGCCACTCCGTGCCCGCCATGCTCGGCGTTGCCGACACCCGGCCGACCCAGGTCGACGACCTGATCATGCCGGTGCCCACGCCCAGCGGCGTCTCGGTGATCTCCATCGGCATGCTCAAGCCCCGCCGCGACCAGGTCGTCGCCTGGCGCGGGCCGATGCTCGACCGCGCGCTGGTGCAGATGCTGGCCGACGTCTACTGGGGCGACCTCGACGTCCTCCTGCTCGACCTGCCCCCGGGCACCGGCGACGTGGCGATCTCGCTCGGCCAGCACCTGCCGAGCGCCGAGGTCGTGGTCGTCACGACCCCGCAGGAGGCGGCCGCCGAGGTCGCCGAGCGCGCCGGAACCATGGCGTCGATGATGCACCAGCGCGTCGTGGGCGTCGTCGAGAACATGAGCTACCTCCCCTGCCCGCACTGCCCGCCCGAGGACGACCACCGCCTGGAGGTCTTCGGCTCCGGCGGTGGCGCCCGTGTGGCCGCGACGCTCTCCGAGCGGTTCGGCTACGACGTGCCGGTGCTCGCGCAGGTCCCGCTCGACATCGCGCTGCGCGAGGGCGGCGACGTCGGCAAGCCCATCGTCGAGGCCGACCCGACCGCCCCCGCCGCGCGCGAGCTCACGCGGGTCGCCGAGACGCTGGGCGGACGCGGCCGCGGGCTCGCCGGCATGCAGCTCGGGCTCACCCCGTCCAGCAAGTTCTGACGACGTCCGAACGCGGCTCCAGCCAGGCAGTAGGTTCTGAAGCATGTTCGACGTGGGGCTCCTCGAGCTGGCCGTGATCGCCCTCGTGGCGGTCGTCGTGCTGGGTCCGGACAAGCTGCCCGACCTCGCGCGCCAGGCCGCCCAGCTGCTCCACCGCGCCCGCGGGCTCGCCAACAACGCCCGTGACGAGCTCCGCAGCGAGCTCGGCCCGGACTACGCCGACCTCCAGCTGCGCGACCTCGACCCCCGCTCGATCGTGCGCAAGCACATCACCGAGGCCATGGCCGAGGTCGACCGCGAGGAGGCGGCGACCGCCAAGAAGTCCGCGCTCCCCGACGGGCAGGTCCCGCCCTACGACGTCGAGGCCACCTGACCTTCGGGCTCGCGCGTCAGTCGTCGCGGCTCTGCACGGCGACGAGCCCGGCGTAGGGCACGAGGAAGAGCTCACCCGAGGTGGCGCGCCCCTCGAGGAAGTCCGCCCCGACCCGCTCGACGTACGCCTCGTGGCGGGCGCCGTCGGCCAGGTGGACGAGGCAGCGAGCCTCGGCGTCGGCCAGACGGCGCAGGGCAGCGCGCAGGCCCAGGCGGTCCACCGGTGACCAGGCCACCTCCGGCACCGAGCGGTCGCTCGCGCCGCGTACGCCGGTGACCGCCCGCAGCGGGACGATCCAGTCCTGCCCGGTCGAGCCGAGCAGGCACCACTCCTCCCCCACCCGCGCCAGCCGTCCCTCGATCCGGCCGACGTGCGGCAGGTCGAGGGCCACCTCGCGACCGCGGGAGGCCATCAGGCGGCTGGCGAGCGTGACGGCGCCGTACTCGGTGCGGGCGCGGTCGGCGAGCTCTGCCTCGCGGTCGGCCTCCCACGCTGCAGCCGCCTGCCCCTCGAGGTCGTCGAGCAGCGCGAACAGGTCGTGCTCCCAGGACATGGGGCGAGCCTAGTCAGCGACGTGGACCAGCTCGCAGGTCAGTGTGTCCGGCCGGCACCGGGCCAGCCCCTCGGTCTGACCGGTCCAGGAGACCAGCACGGCGAGCAGCTGCCCCGGGGACTCCCAGCGGAACCCCGGTGCCAGGAACTGCCACCCCTCGGGCGCCGTGAGCGCACCGGCGTCCGAGCCGTCGCGACGCTGCACCTGCAGCTCGAGCGTCCCCGACGCCTCACCGCCCACCGTCCCCGGCGGGACGTGGGCGACCCACTCCTCGTCCGCCACGAGCACGTCGTGCGTCGGCAGCGGGTCCAGGCGGGTCAGCGTGCCGTCGTCAGCGACGGCAGCGAGGTACGGAGCACCCTGGGTCGCGTCGGTCCGGCCGTAGGCACCCTCGTTGACCACCAGGCCCGCGTCGGTGGCGCCGAGCACGACCTGCCCGGGCGCGGTCTCGGCGAGGTCGACGGTCGCCCCGTCGACCAGTGGTCGCCACAGCCACTGGAAGTCGGGGCCGCCGGCCACGACGAGTCCGTCCCCGGTCACCGCGATCGCGCGGGGCGGCGGGCTCATCCCGCCCTGCGGCAGCTCCACGGCGCCGAGGCCTTCGCCGCCCTCCTCGGTGTCGGCGCCGACGAGCGTCCACCGGTGGTCAGGCTCGGTCCGGACGTAGGCGACGTAGCCGCCGTCGGGCGAGATCGCGGGCGGCTGGTCGATCTCGCCCTCGATCCTCTGCGGCTCGGCGTCGTAGCCCCACCACCAGGTGCGGTCGTCGCGGAGCCCGACCCAGTGGGTGCCGCGACCCGCGGCGGCGTACCAGCGCCCGGCCACCTGCTCGCCGCCGACATGGAGGTCGAGTGCGACAGCCACCGGGAGGTCGGCGTCGGGGGTGCCACCGGGGTCGGGCTCCGCGGTGGACGGCTCCGTCGTCGGCTCGGCGGCCGCGGGTGCGTCGTCGCCCTGCTGCGCCCCGCAGCCGGCTGCCAGGGTCAGCAGCACGGCCCCGGCCGTCGCCCGGATCCGGGCTCGCGTGGTCATGGTCCTCACGGTCATCGTCCCCCTACGACCGGGAGACGCCTTCGACCCCGCATCGGTTGCCGCCACGACCGACGAGGTTGTGGAGGAGCGATTGACACGCCTCGCCAACGCTCGTTGAATGAAGCAAACACACGCAAACGAAAGGTTCGTGTGATGTCTCGGGGGTTCATCCGCACCGCGCAGCCGTACGTCGTCTGGCTCGGCGTCACGACCGCTTCCGCGTCCGCGGCTCACGCCGTGCCCGGGACCTGGCGTGCGGTCACCGACGCAAGCACCGCGGAGGCCGTCCCCCAGGCGCTGGTCGCCGCGTGCGCCACCGGGCTCGCGCTGGCGCTCGCCTGGCTCTGGCTCGTCACCTCGGTGACGGTCGCCGAGGTCGTGGCGGGCGCGGCGCCCCGCAGCGGCGGAGCCACACGCCGCCTGGTGCTGCTCGCGTGCGGCGCGGCCGTGGTCGTCGGCACGACACCGCCCGCGCAGGCCTCGGGCGGCGACGGGGTCCAGGTGCTCGTGGGCCTCGCGCTGCCCGAGCGCGCCGTCACGCCGGCCGCGGAGCGGCGCCCGGCTGCGCCCGCCACCGCTCCGACCGCGAGGACCTACGTGGTCCGGTCCGGCGACTCGCTGTGGTCCATCGCCCGGGCCCACCCGGCTGCGGGCACCGACGTCGGGACGCGGTGGCGGGTCATCTGGCGCCACAACCGCGGCGTCGTGGGCGACGACCCCGACCTGATCCACCCGGGCCAGGCGCTCCGACTGCCCGACACCGACATCGACCCGAGCACAGAGACCACCGACGACGACAAGGACGGAGAACCACGATGAGCACACCCGACAGCGCCGAGGCGGAGGTCATCCTCCTCCGGCCGAGTGCCGGTATCGCCAGCGTGCAGGGAGCGCTGGCGCTGGACCTGACGCCCCGCACTGCTCCCCCACGGCCACGCCTGCGCAGCACCCGCGCGAGCGACCTGGCCGAGCTCGAGCGCGCCTCACGGGAGCAGGTGGACGCCTTCGTCGGTCGCTACCTGCAGGCGGCGGTCGAGGTCGCTGCCGGCGACCGGCCGGTCGCCCAGCTCCTGCGCCACACGGTCCCGGAGGTCTTCGACACGTTGTCGGGCCGCGCCCGGTCGGTCACCGCCGCCGCCGGCCTCGCCCCGGGGCGGGTCCGGGGACCGAACCCGGCGCGGCCCGTCGTGGTCGGCGTACGCACCGCCCTGATCCGCAGCGACGCGCTGGAGGCCAGCGCGCACGTGCGGTACGGCCGTCGCTCCCGCGCGGTCGCCGCACGGTTCGAGGTCGTGCGGGACCGGTGGCAGTGCGTGGCGATCGCGTGGGGTTGAGCCAGGGCTGACACCCGTCCTGCCGGTGTTCAGCCGCCCATCGTCGCGCGGCCGGAGGCGCCGCCCGGGGCACCGTGGCAGCGCTTGAACTTCTGTCCCGAGCCGCAGGGGCACAGTGAGTTGCGGCCGATCCCGGCGAACTCGTCGTCCTCGGCACCCGCTGCCGCGTGGACCTCGGCCTCGCCGTCCTCGGACGGCGCGCTGTAGGACAGGTTCTGGGGGCGGTTGGGCTTGTCGAGGCCCTTGGCCCGGATCGTCGGCGAGTGCTGCTGCGGCTGCTGCTGCGGCTGGGCACCCGGCGCGTGGGCCGCCGCCTGCGCGAAGTCGATCTGCGGGGTGGCCCCGGAGACCTGGGGTGCGGCCGGCTGGGCCGGCACCTCGTCGTCCTCGTCGTCCTCGACCTCGACCTGGAGGTTGAAGAGGAAGCCGACCGACTCCTCCTTGATGCCGTCCATCATCGCGGCGAACATGTCGAAGCCCTCGCGCTGGTACTCCACGAGCGGGTCGCGCTGGGAGTAGGCCCGCAGGTAGATGCCCTCGCGGAGGTAGTCCATCTCGTAGAGGTGCTCGCGCCACTTGCGGTCGAGCACGGAGAGCACGACGCGGCGCTCGAGCTCGCGCTGCACCTCCTCGCCCATCTCGTCCTCGCGGCGGTCGTAGGCCTCCTGCGCGTCCTTCTGCAGGTCCTCGATGAGCTTCTCGCGGTTGAGCCCCTCGACGCCTCCGACCTCCTTGACCACGCCCTCCTTGGTCAGGCCGACCGGGTAGAGCTGGTTGAGCGCGGTGAACAGGCCGTCGAGGTCCCAGTCCTCGCCGTAGCCTTCGGTCGCACCGCGGACGTAGCCCGCGATGACGTCGTCGAGGAAGCCGCGGATCTGCTCGCCGAGGTCGGCGCCCTCGAGCACCCGGCGGCGCTCGGCGTAGATGACCTCGCGCTGCCGGCTCATCACGTCGTCGTACTTGAGCACGTTCTTGCGCGACTCGAAGTTCTGCGACTCGATGTTGGCCTGGGCGCCGGCGATGGCGTTGCTGACGCGCTTGGCGTCGATCGGCACGTCGTCGGGGACCTTGAGGACGGTGAGGATGCGGTCGACCCACTCCGACTTGAACAGGCGCATCATCTCGTCCTGCAGCGACAGGTAGAACCGGGACTCGCCCGGGTCGCCCTGACGGCCGGAACGACCGCGGAGCTGGTTGTCGATGCGGCGCGACTCGTGGCGCTCGGTGCCCACGACGTAGAGCCCGCCGAGGTCCCTGACCTCGTCGTGCTCGGCGGCGACCTGCGCCTTGATGCGCTCGACCATGGCGGGCCAGGCGGCGTCGTAGTCCTCCGGCGCCTCGACCGGGTCCAGACCCTGCTTGCGCAGCTCCTGGTCGGCGAGGAAGTCGACCGAGCCGCCGAGCATGATGTCGGTGCCTCGACCGGCCATGTTGGTGGCGACGGTGACCGAGCCCTTGTGGCCGGCGAGCGCGACGACCTTGGCCTCGTCGGCGTGCTGCTTGGCGTTGAGGACGGTGTGCGGGATGCCGCGCTTGCGCAGCAGGTTGGAGAGGTACTCCGACTTCTCGACCGAGACGGTGCCGATGAGGATCGGCTGGCCCTTCTCGTGGCGCTCGCGGATGTCGTCGGCGACGGCCTCGTACTTGGCCTCCTCGGTGCGGTAGACCAGGTCGACGTTGTCGATGCGCTGCATCGGACGGTTCGTCGGGATCGGGACCACGCCGAGCTTGTAGATCTTGTCGAACTCGGAGGCCTCGGTCATGGCCGTACCGGTCATGCCGGAGAGCTTCTCGTAGAGGCGGAAGTAGTTCTGGAGGGTGATCGTGGCGAGGGTCTGGTACTCCTCGCGGACGGTCACGCCCTCCTTGGCCTCGATGGCCTGGTGGAGGCCGTCGTTGTAGCGGCGACCGGCCAGGATGCGGCCGGTGTGCTCGTCGACGATGAGCACCTCGCCGTCCATGACGACGTACTCCTTGTCGTTGCGGAACAGCTCCTTGGCCTTGATGGAGTTGTTCAGGAACGAGATGAGCGGGGTGTTGACCGAGTCGTAGAGGTTGTCGATCCCGAGGTGGTCCTCGACCTTCGTGATGCCGGGCTCGAGCACCGAGATGGTGCGCTTCTTCTCGTCGACCTCGTAGTCGACGTCCTTGACGAGGGTGCGCGTGAGCTTGGAGAACTCGGCGTACCACTTCACCTCGTCCTGGGTCGGACCGCTGATGATGAGCGGGGTCCGGGCCTCGTCGATGAGGATCGAGTCGACCTCGTCGACGATGGCGAAGTTGTGGCCGCGCTGCACGCACTCCTCGACCGAGTCGGCCATGTTGTCGCGCAGGTAGTCGAAGCCGAGCTCGTTGTTGGTGCCGTAGGTGATGTCGCAGGCGTAGGCCTCGCGGCGCTCGGCGGGACGCATCGACGGCAGGATCACGCCGGTGGTCAGGCCGAGGAAGTGGTGCACGCGGCCCATCTGCTCGGACTGGAACCTCGCGAGGTAGTCGTTGACCGTGACCACGTGCACGCCCTTGCCGGCGAGCGCGTTGAGGTAGGAGGGCAGCACCGCGACGAGCGTCTTGCCCTCACCGGTCTTCATCTCGGCGATGTTGCCGAGGTGGAGGGCGGCCGCGCCCATGATCTGCACGTCGAAGGGCCGCATGCCCAGCACGCGCTTGCTCGCCTCCCGGACGGTGGCGAAGGCCTCCGGCATCAGGTCGTCGAGGGTCTCCCCGTTGGCGAGCCGCTCGCGGAACTCGTCGGTCATCCCGCGGAGCTCGTCGTCGGTCATCTTGACGAAGTCGTCCTCGATGGCGTTGACGGCCTTGGAGACGGATTCGAGCTCACGGAGGATCTTGCCCTCGCCGATGCGGAGGAGCTTGTCGATGATGGCAGGCACGAGTGGTAACTGTACCTACCTCGCCAACGGGTCTCCCAATGCGTGCGACAGGTCGCCCCGCTCGCCCACCACGACGTCGTCCAGCCCGAGCCAGTCAGCCATCCGTCGCAGCTCGCCGGCCAGCTCGTGGGCGGTCTCCGGCGGGGCCCCTGCCTCGGCGAACGCGCCCTGGACGAGCAGGCGTCCGGTGGCCCGGTCGGCCTTGAGGTCGACCCGCCCGACCAGCCGATCGCCGAGGAGGAACGGCAGCACGTAGTAGCCGTGCACGCGCTTCTCGGCCGGGACGTAGATCTCGATCCGGTAGAAGAAGTCGAAGAGGGCCTCGGCCCGCTCCCGCTCCCACACGAGCGGGTCGAACGGGCTGAGCAGCGTGCGAGCGGCCACCCGACGCGGGAGCCGCGCGTCGCGGTGGAGGTAGGCCTGCCGCCTCCAGCCCTGCACCGCCACGGGGGTCAGCTCGCCGGCTTCGACGAGCTCGTCGATCGCCACCTTGGCGCTCGCCTTCCCGGGCGTCGGCTGGAGCCGCAGGCGGTAGTAGTCGGCCAGGCACTGGCCGCTCGCCACGCCGTGCGAGCGCGCGGCGCGACGTACGAGCTCGGTGACCGCCTCCTGCGGCGTCGGTGTTGGTGCGGCGAGCACGCTCGCGGGCAGCACCCGCTCGGGCACGTCGTAGACCACCTCGAACTGGCTGTTGCGCCCGGCGACGGCGACGTCGCCCACGAGGTAGAGGTAGTCGAGGACCTTGCGGGCCTCGGACCAGTTCCAGCCCCAGTGCTCCTTGGTGCGCGGGCCGGTGCTGAAGTCGTCCTCCAGGTCGCGCGCGGTGACCGGGCCCCGGTCGCGCACGGCGTCGAGCACCTGCGGCTCGAGCGACGCATCCGCGGTGAAGCCCCACTTGCCGCGCTCGCTGCGGTACTTCTCCATCCGGTGGCGCATCAGCGGCCACAGCTCGACCGGCATCAGCGCCTGGACGTGGGCCCAGTACTCGACGAGCCGTCGCGGTCGACGCGGGGTGCCGTGCTGGGCGCGACGCAGCAGGTCGACGTCGTAGGGGCCCATCCGGGAGTAGAGCGGCATGAAGTGCGCACGCTGCAGGACGTTGACCGAGTCGACCTGGAGGACGCCGGTGCGCGCCAGCGTGCGGTCGAACGTCGCCATCGTGGGCGTGGCGTGGGGCCGGTCGGTGAAGCCCTGGGCGGCCAGGGCGATCCGGCGGGCCTGGAGCTGCGTGAGCTGGTCCACGCGTGCACTCAACCAGACGGGACCGACAGCGGCGGACCTCGAGCCTCGGCCCTACGGCAGATCGAGCAGCTTCTCCCGCATGGCGTACATGACGGCCTCCATGCGGGAGTGGAGCTGCAGCTTCTCCAGGATGTTGCGGACGTGGTTCTTGACCGTGTTCTCGGAGATGAACAGCTCCTTGGCGACCTCACGGTTGTTCAGCCCCTTGGCCACGAGGCGCAGGACCTCGAGCTCGCGCTCGGTGAGCCGCAGGGCGGGGCCCTGCTCGCGCTCGGGCTTCGACATCTGCTTGAACTCGTCGATGAGCTTGACGGCCATGGAGGGGCTGATGAGGGACTGGCCCTCGTTGACCACGCGGATCGCCTGGGCGACCTCCTCGATCGAGGAGTCCTTGAGCAGGTAACCGGCGGCACCGTTCTTGACCGACTCGTAGAGGTCGGCCTCCTCGTCGGAGACGGTGAGCATGATGATCTTGGTGGCCGGCACGGCCTCCTTGATCGCGCGGCAGGCCTCGACGCCGGTGCGGCGCGGCATCCGGACGTCGAGCAGGATCACGTCGGGCGCGGTGGTGATCGCCAGCTCGGTGGCGGTGATGCCGTCGGCAGCCTCGCCGACCACCTCGATGTCGATGTCTCCACCCAGCAGCATGATGAGGCCACGGCGGAAGAGCTCCTGGTCGTCCACGACGAGGACGCGGACGGGTTCGGTCCCTGCTGATGTTGCCTCGGTCACGCGCGCATCATGTCATGCGCGCGCGACCGGGGGCAGTGGACGGTTCAGTCCACCTCGAGCGAGATGACTCCGTAGTCGTAGCCGCGGCGGCGGTAGACCACCGACGGCCGCTCGCTCTCCTTGTCCACGAAGAGGTAGAAGTCGTGCCCCACGAGCTCCATCTCGTAGAGGGCCTGGTCGAGGGTCATCGGGATCGCGGTGTGCGACTTCTCGCGGACCACGAGCGGTCCGTCACCCGTCACCGTGATCGGGCCGACCTTGCGCTCGACGACCCCCTCGTCGTCGGTGGAGGCGTCCTCGGCCTCCGGCAACGAGGCAAGGGCCTCGCCGACGCCGACGTGCGCGTTGCGTCCCTTGTGCACGCGCCGGCGATCGGCGGCGCGACGCATCTGGGACTGCATCTTGTCGAGGGCAAGGTCGAGGGCACCCATCTTGTCCTCGGCGGCGGCCTCGGCGCGGATCACCGGCCCCTTGGAGAAGGCCGTGAGCTCGACCTTCGCCGACCGGTCGTGCTGGCGGGGGTTCTTCTCGAGCTCGACCTCCACCTGGACGCGCATGATGCGGTGATCGTGCTTCTCCAGACGGCTGAGCTTCTCGGACACGTGCTCGCGGAACCGGTCGGACACCTCGCAGTGCCGTCCCGTGACCACAACCTCCATGTGAACCTCCTCAACTAGCGAACGGTCCGCACCCCTCCATTTCGCCGCGGCGGCACACCCGCCGGGGCAGGGTGGGATGGAGCCCGCCCGGCCGACCTGGTCTTCGACCCCACAATCGCCTGCTGAAGCGTTCGCAACTTCTCCGTCACTACTGGCCTTCTCCCGGCGTCCGGCACATCTGGTGCCGGCGACGAGGCAGGACTTACTTCTAAGCCGCACCGTGATCGTCCGACGGGCGTCGGGCTGCAGAGCAGCGCGGTGCCCGGGGACTTACGTGGACCGTTTCGCCTGCGACTGGCATCGGCTTGCCACGGGTCTGGCCTGTCGCTGCACCTCGCGGTGCCGCGCACAGCCCTCTCCGTGACGCAACCACGGACCCGGGCGGACTCCATGACAAGACGCTAGCCCCTCAACCGCATCGGGCCAACCGTGGGGTCACCTGTCGGGCTGGGACGTCAGGCCCGCAGGTCCGGCGCGCCGCCGGGTGGCGGCCACCGCCGCGACCGCGACGGGCGGCAGCCCCACCGCCTCGAGGGCCCGCTGGGCCTCGCGGGCGGTCGATCCGGTGGTCAGCACGTCGTCGCACACGACGACGTGCGCCCGGCTCCACCGGCGGCCGACGCGCGCGAGGGCGGCCGAGGGACAGTGCATCGACCCGGCCATGTTGGCGGCCCGGTCCCCCGCGTCGAGTCCCGCCTGGTCGGCGGCCCCGCGCGAGACCAGCAGGGGCGCGACGCCCGCGGGGCGCTCGCGACGTACGCGGGACGCCGCCCGGCGGACGAGCGCCTCGGTGGCCTCGTAGCCGCGACGACGGCCGGCACCCGGACGGGACGGCACCGGGACCAGCAGCAGCGGCACCGCGGGGTCGAGGTGAGCGGCGGCGCCGTGGACCGCCTGCGCGAGCAGGTCGCCCAGGACCCGCCGGTGGCCCCACTGGCCGCGGTCCTTGTGGCCCACCACCAGCGCGCGCACCGCGCCGTCGTACGCCTCCGCGACCCACGGCGTCACCAGCCCGTCGGGCACGGGCGTCGGCCACGCCACCCTGGGCCGGCCCGACAGGCCGTCGCGGCAGGCCGGGCAGAGCATCCGGCCGGGCAGGTCGCACCCCACGCACCGGCTGCCGAGGAACAGGTCGAGGGCCTCGTCGAGCACCCGGCCATGCCAGCAGCAGGTGTCGTACGACGGCAACCGCCGGCGCGGCGCCTGTGGATCAGCCGACGTAGGTGAGCGACGTCAGTCCGGGCGGCAGGTCGGGCACCGAGCGCTCGGGTCGCGTCAGGGCGAACACCGAGCGCCCGGCCACCGCGTAGGCCTCGACGAGGTCCACCGGGGTGGACACGAGCGTGCGGATGCGCCCGCGCAGGGTCGTCGTGCCGCCGGTCGAGATCTCGCCCGGTGCCCCGTCGACGGAGACCGTGCGCACCTGCGAGAGCCCCTCCGTGATGATGTCCCTCAGCACCGACACGGTCGTGGGCGAGCGCCAGGCGATGTCCCGGATCCGCGCGTTGCCCTCGGTGGGCTCGGGCAGCGACTGCGGCCGGGTGAAGCCGATCACGGCACCGGCGGAGTCGTGCCGCACCCGCACCGAGACGACGCGGTCCGCCTTGCCGGTGCGCACGACGGCCACCAGCCGGCTGCCGTCGCGCGAGACGATCAGCTCGGTGAGGCGACGCCCGCTGAGCCCCGGCACGGGCACCTCCCGGGCGGCCCCGTCGACGACCTGGAACACCCGCGCGCGCCCGTTGTTGCGGTCGAGCGCCCAGATGCGGTCGCGGTAGTCCCAGTGCGGCGCGGCCAGGTCGGTGGCCCCGAAGATGACGGTCGTCACCTCACCGGTGGGCGACTCGGTCGGCGCCACCACCAGGTCCGTGCCCGTGGAGGTGACTCCCGCCACCCGGACGCCGGAGAGGCTGGCCCCGATCGAGCGCAGGTCGTAGCCGGACTCCTCCTGCCCGAGCGGGCCGAGGGTGGGGGCGAGCTCGCCCATCGGTCCGGTGACGACCATCCCCTGGTCGAGCGCGAACAGGTCGGTGGTGGCGGGCACGCCGTTCGGGTCGTAGCCGCTGCCGAACTGCAGGCTGACCTGGGGTGAGCCGCTGGGCCCGACGATCGTCCGACCGCCGATGCTGAGCTGGACCGCACCGATGCGCGGCTCCTGCCGGAGCGTCCAGACGAGCTGGGCCAGCATCCGCTGGGCGGTCAGCTCGTCCACCGCGTCCGGATCGCCCGAGAGCGAGACCTGCGCGATGCCGGAGGTGATCGGCACCGAGAGACCGTGCGTGGTGCCCGGCGGGAAGTAGCTGCGCGTGACGTCCTGCAGGTCCGAGGACGACCGGGTCAGCAGCCCGCGCACCAGCGACGACGCGAACTGGTCGCCGCGGGGCACGAACACCGGCTCGGGGACCATGATCTCGGTCGTGGGGTCGAAGTAGTAGAGCGAGGCCCGTTCGTACCAGTCGTCGAACCAGGTCTCCGGCACGATGAGGGCGTCGGGCACCTCGTCGATGCGCCACTCACCGTCCTCCTTCACCAGGCCGAGGGACAGGGTGGCGCCACCGCGGGTCCGCTGCCAGGCGCCGCGCGCGTCGTAGGTGTTGACGTCGTTCAGCGACACCCGGACGGAGGTGCCGGCCGTCGGGTCACCGAGCTCGGCATAGGTGATGATCTGCTGCTCGGGCACCCACGCCTCCGCCGCCTCCCGGGAGAGGAACTGGCGTGCCACGCTGACGCTGACCGGGGTGGCCTTCATCGCCTCGAAGAAGCCTTCGACGACCTCCGCGGTCGCCTGGCCGGCCTGCGGGGGCCGGGGGTCGAAGGAGATGCCGGGCGCGTCCTGGGAGTCGCTGGTGCCCTCCGACTCGACCACCGGCCCGGAGGTCGGCATCCGCACGCAGCCGGCCATCAGCGCCGCGACCGTGACCAGGCCGAGCACGCGCGCGACCCGGACGGCGCGACGGCGCGTCATGCGGTCTCTCATGCCGTCTCCCGGGCGTCGACGGGGACCAGCGGCAGCGGCGAGTGGCGCAGCTGGTCGCCGAGCCGGCGGGGCAGGGTCAGGCGGAACTGGGCGCCCTCGCCGGGACGGCCCCACGCCTGGAGCCACCCTCCGTGCAGGTGGGTGTCCTCGAGCGAGATCGACAGGCCGAGCCCGGTGCCGCCGCTGGTGCGGGCCCGCGCGGGGTCGGCGCGCCAGAACCGGTTGAAGACCATCGCGGACTCCCCCGGCCCGAGGCCCACTCCGTGGTCGCGGACGGCGATGGCGGCGGACTGGAGGTCGGCGCCGACGAAGATCTCGACGTCGCGGCACTCGGCGTGGTCGATGGCGTTGGTGACGAGGTTGCGCACGATCCGCTCCACCCGGCGTACGTCGGCCTCCGCCACGCACGGCGTGCCGGGGTCGTGCAGCACCACGCGGGTGTCGCGCTGGGCGGCGAGCACCGACGTCATGTCGACCACGCGGCGCACCACGTCGACCAGGTCGACGTCCTCGGTCTCGAGCACGGCGGCCCCGGCGTCGAAGCGGCTGATCTCGAGCAGGTCGGCCAGGAGCGTCTCGAAGCGGTCGAGCTCCTTCTGCAGCAGCTCCGCCGCGCGACCGGTGACCGGGTCGAGGAACGGCTTGGCGTCGTGGATGACGTCGCTGGCCATCCGCACGGTGGTGATGGGCGTGCGCAGCTCGTGGGAGACGTCGGAGACGAAGCGCCGCTGCAGCCGGCTGAGCTCCTCGAGCTGCCGGATCTGCTTCTGGAGGTTGGAGGCCATCTGGTTGAACGACGTCGCGAGCCGCGCCAGGTCGTCCTCGCCGGTGACGCGCAGGCGCTCCTGGAGCTGCCCGGCCGCGAGCCGCTCGGCGACCCGGCGGGCCATCCGGATCGGCGTCACGACCTGGCGGGTCACCAACCACGTCAGCCCCGCGACGAGCAGCAGCAGCGGCACCCCGGCGATGAGCATCGCGCGCGAGACGAGCGCGAGCGTCTCCTGCTGCTCGGCCAGCGGGTAGAGGTAGTAGAGCGTGTAGGTGTTGTCGTCGGCCGGGAGCCGGACCTGGCTGCCGACCACGATGCCGGGGCCGTCGGGGAGACCCTGGATCGGGCGCACGGTGCGGATGTCGGTGAAGGTCCAGGCCGTCGGGGAGAGCGAGTCGAAGCGGGCCTCGAGGGTCTCCGGCACGCTGGACAGGTCGAGGCCCTCGGTGAACTTCGCACCGCCGTCGGCCAGCCGCAGTCCCTCGCCGATCGGCGGGGACAGCACCACCGCGAAGCCCCGCGTGGTGCCGCGCGCCTGGATCGGCTCGACGAGCGCCTGCTGCTGGGCCGACTCGTCGGCGTCGATGCCGGGCGTGGCGGCCAGCGCCGCGCGGGCGGCCTCGGTCTCGCCCTCGGCCTCCTGCACGACGGCCTCGACCCGGTGGTCGAGCAGCCCGTCACGGGTCTGCTGCATGAGGAACCAGCCGACGATGCCGACGACCGCCGCCGAGAGCAGGACCGTGCTGACCACGACGCGCGCCTGCACCGAGCGCCGCCAGAAGGCGGGCCCGTGCCTCAGCACCGGTGGGAGCCGGTCACGCATGCTCACCGGTGGCTCCTAGGACTTGCCGGCCTTGTAGCCCACGCCGCGGACGGTCACGACGACCTCCGGGTTCTCCGGGTCGTGCTCGACCTTGGAGCGCAGGCGCTGGACGTGCACGTTGACCAGCCGGGTGTCGGCGCTGTGGCGGTAGCCCCAGACCTGCTCGAGGAGGACCTCGCGCGTGAAGACCTGCCACGGCTTGCGCGCGAGGCACACCAGCAGGTCGAACTCGAGCGGGGTGAGGTTGATCGGCTCGCCCGCACGCGTCACCGAGTGGCCGGCCACGTCGATGGACACGTCGCCGATGGTCAGCCCCTCACCGGGGGTGACGTCGTGGCGGCGTACGCGCGCACGGACGCGGGCGATGAGCTCCTTGGGCTTGAACGGCTTGACGATGTAGTCGTCGGCACCGGACTCCAGGCCGACGACCACGTCGATGGTGTCGCCCTTCGCGGTGAGCATCACGATCGGCACGCCCGACTCGGCGCGGATCTCCTTGCAGACGTCGATGCCGTCCTTGCCGGGCAGCATCAGGTCGAGCAGCACCAGGTCGGGCCGGTAGTCGCGGAACGCGTCGAGGGCCACGTCACCGCGCCCGACGATCCGGCTGTCGAACCCCTCCTGGCGCAGGACGATGGACAGCATCTCCGCCAGGGAGGGGTCGTCGTCGACGACGAGCACGCTGCCGCGCGCTGGCTCGGCGAAGTCGGTCATGGCGCCCAGTCTATTGGGGCACCATGACCGACCTCAGCCGAACGCGTGTGCTCGCTCAGTAGCGGTAGTGCTCGGGCTTGAACGGACCCTCGACCGGAACGCCGAGGTAGGCGGCCTGCTCCTTGGAGAGCTCGGTCAGCTCGACGCCGAGGGCGTCGAGGTGGAGGCGGGCGACCTCCTCGTCGAGGTGCTTGGGCAGCACGTGCACGCCCAGCTCGTAGGAGTCGGCCTTGGTGAACAGGTCGATCTGCGCCAGCACCTGGTTGGTGAAGGAGTTCGACATGACGAACGACGGGTGGCCGGTGGCGTTGCCCAGGTTGAGCAGGCGGCCCTCCGACAGCACGATGACCTTCTTGCCGGGCTTGCCGTCCTCGCTGGGGAAGATCCACTGGTGGACCTGCGGCTTGATCTCGTCCTTGACGATGCCCGGGATCCTGGCGAGGCCCGCCATGTTGATCTCGTTGTCGAAGTGACCGATGTTGCCGACGATCGCCTGGTGCTTCATCTTGTGGAAGTGCTCGACGGTGATGATGTCGAAGTTGCCGGTCGTGGTGATGAAGATGTCGGCGGTCTCGACGACCGAGTCGAGGCGCTTGACCTCGTAGCCGTCCATCGCGGCCTGCAGCGCGCAGATGGGGTCGATCTCGGTGACGATGACGCGAGCACCCTGGCCGCGCAGCGACTCCGCGGAGCCCTTGCCGACGTCGCCGTAGCCGCAGACGACGGCGACCTTGCCGCCGATCATCACGTCGGTGGCGCGGTTGATGCCGTCGACGAGCGAGTGGCGGCAGCCGTACTTGTTGTCGAACTTGGACTTGGTGACCGAGTCGTTGACGTTGATCGCCGGGAAGAGGAGGGTGCCCTCCTTGAAGCGCTCGTAGAGCCGCAGCACGCCGGTCGTGGTCTCCTCGGAGACGCCCTTGACCAGCGGGGCGCGCTTGGTCCAGCGCTGCGGGTCGGCCTCGAGCGAACGGGCCAGGACGCGCAGCACCTCCTTGAACTCCTCGTTGTCGGTGGAGTCCTGCGACGGGACGGCGCCGGCCTTCTCGTACTCGACACCGAGGTGCAGCAGCATGGTGATGTCGCCGCCGTCGTCGAGCAGCATGTTGGGGCCGCCCGGCTCGCCGTTCTCACCGGCGAAGTCGAAGACCTTCTCGGCCTCGTCCCAGTACTCGGCGAGCGACTCGCCCTTCCAGGCGAAGACGGGGACGCCCTTCGGGTCCTCGGGGGTGCCCCCCGCGGACGGGGGTCCGACGACGACCGCGGCGGCGGCGTGGTCCTGGGTGGAGAAGATGTTGCAGGTGGCCCAGCGGATGTCCGCGCCGAGGACCGCGAGGGTCTCGATCAGCACGGCGGTCTGGATCGTCATGTGCAGCGAGCCCGCGATGCGGGCGCCCTTGAGGGGCTGCTCCTTGCCGTAGCGCTCGCGCATGGCCATCAGGCCCGGCATCTCGTGCTCGGCGAGCTCGATCTCCTTGCGGCCGTAGGCGGCGAGGTTGAGGTCGGCGACGTGGAAGTCCATCGGTTGTCTCCTGGTGTGGTGGAGCCGTCTGCGCCGCACATCTGTGCGTCCTCGGGATCTCCCGCGCGGACCAGAAGAGAGTAGGACCGCCGTCAGCGATTCGGAGAATCCTCGGAGGGCGGGTCGGCGGGGGTCGATCCGGTCGCGCCGCCGCGTCCCTCGGAGCCCGTCGGGACGTGGCCCGCAGCGTGCTCGTCGCCGTGGCCACCGACGCCGACGGCGCGCAGGGCGTACAGCACGACGAAGCCGACGACGAGGCCGACGAGGGCGGAGACGAGGGTGTTGAGCAGCCACCCGACGAGGGCGCCCAGCGCCCCGCCGATCGCGTGGTGCACCTCCTCCTCCCAGTGGTGGAGGAGGTCGTACGGCGCGTGCAGCGCGTCGCCGATGGCGGTGCCCTCGAGGAGGCCGTCGTGGCCGCCGATCTCGTAGAGGCTGACCAGGAAGATGTGGCCGCCGACCCAGAGCATGGCGAGCGTGCCGATGAGGGAGATGCCGGCGAGCAGCTTCGGCATGAAGCCGACCATCCCGAGACCGATCCGCTGGGAGGCCGGGGAGTCGCGCTTGGACAGGGCGAGGCCGACGTCGTCCATCTTCACGATCAGCGCGACGACGCCGTAGACCAGCACGGTGATGAGCACCGCGACGACCGCCAGCACGATGGCGCGCATCCAGATGCTCGCGTCGGGGTCGGAGCTCACGACCTCCTTGAGCGCGATCACCATGATCTCGGCGCTGAGGATGAAGTCGGTGCGCACGGCGTTGGCGATGGTGCGCTTCTCGTGCTCGGGGGTGAACTCGCCCGCCTCCGACACGTCCTCCTGGGCCTCGGTGGAGTGCCCGGTGAGGCGCTCGTGCACCTTGTGGGCGCCCTCGTAGGCGAGGAAGGCACCACCGAAGATCAGGATCACCGGCAGCAGCCCCGGCAGGAACTGCCCGAGGAGCACCGCGGCGGGAAGGATGAACAGCAGCTTGTTGCGTAGCGAGCCGATCGCGATCTGCTTGATGATCGGCAGCTCTCGTTCCGCCGCCGACCCGTGGAGGTACTGAGGGGTCACGGCGGTGTCGTCGACCACGACGCCCGCGGCCTTGGCGCTGGCCCGACCCGCGGCAGCGCCCACGTCGTCCACGCTGGCTGCTGCGATGCGCGCGAGGGCGGCGACGTCGTCGAGGAGGGCGAACAGTCCGCCGGCCATGGGTGATCCTTCGGGTCAGTGGGTCGGGTGGTGCGTCCGGTGGGCTGCAGCCTATCGGCGCGGCGTACGTCGTCGTGCCCGGCGGACCACCCGTCGGGGCGGCCAGGCTCAGGACGAAGCAGGGTCGTGGACGTAGGTCAGGAGCACGGCGTGCGGCGGCATCGGGCCGGGGCTGCGCTCACCGGTGGCGACCCACCCGTGCTTCTCCCAGAAGGCGCACCCGCGGGGGTTCGCCGCGTAGCAACGGAGCCAGGGTCGCGCGACGCCGGCCGCTGCCATCCGGGCAAGCAGCTCGTCGTGGGCCGCCGACGCCAGGCCGCTCCCCCACTCCTCCAGGGCCACGCCGAAGTGCTTCACCTCGTCGTCGGCCAGGGCCGCGAAGCCGGCGACGACCCCCGCGCGCTCGATCACGAAGCACGCGATCCTCGGGTCGTCGATCTCCTCACGCCACCGCTCCGCCAGCACCTCGCGCGGGAACGGATGGGTGTCCTGGGGGAAGACTTCCGAGAGCCCTGCGACCGAGGTGGGCTCCTGGACGTCCATCACGGCCGGGACGTCGTCGAGCCGCATCCGGCGCAGCACGCCCTCGGTGGCCATGGAGGGACAGTAGCCTCGCCGGATGCCGACACCGTCGCCCTCGGACCTGCCGGACACGGCCGACCACGCCTGGCTCGTCGAGGAGCGGGAGTACGCCCGGCACGAGGCCCGGCGCGGTCGGCGGCACGCCTTCGAGCACCTCGACCCGCGACGCACCGCACTCGTGGTGCTCGACCTGGTGCCCTTCTTCGTCCGCGAGTCGGCGTACGTCCGCGGGATCTTGCCGCGCGTCGAGCAGCTGGCGTCCGCCCTCCGTGAGGCAGGAGGCGTGGTCGCGTGGGTGGTCCCCGGTTACACGCCGCCGAGCGCCAAGGACCGCGAGTTCTTCGGCGACGAGGTGGCCGAGCGCTACGCCCGCTCCGGCGGGGACGGACCTCCGCGGTCGCGCGTGGACCCCTCGCTCGCCGTCGCCCGGGACGACCTGGTCGTCGAGAAGACCGCGCGGAGTGCGTACTCCCCCGGCTCCTCCGACCTGCCAGCCCTCCTCGCCGGGCGCGACGTCGACACGCTCGTGGTGACGGGCACCGTCACCAACGTCTGCGTCGAGGACACCGTGCGCGACGCGAGCACCGCCGGCCTTCGCGTCATCCTCGTCGCCGACGCGTGCGCGGCGATGCGCGACCGGGACCACAACGCGACCCTCCACGTCGTCCACCGCTCCTACGGCGACGTACGGCCGACCGTCGAGGTGCTCGACCTGGTCGCCGCCGGGCGGTAGGTCGACGTTCGCTCGCACCGGGTACGAGCAAAGTGGGAGTCAGCGGGCTCCCCGGCGGTGGTCGATGAAGGCAGGCCAGCAACCGTCCACAGCGATGGTCACTGTCGGTGGTCGCGAGTACAATCGAACACATGATCGATGCGCTGGCAGGGTCCCGGAGCAGGTGAGGTCGAGGACCTCACCGCTCGCGACCTGCTGGCGTCGATCCGGGACTCGCGCGAGATCGAGGACGCAGAGGCGGCCGCGTCAGCTCGTCCTCGCAGCACAGTGGGCCGACCTGCACCCGCCGGAGTCGATCCACGCGGCCGCAACTTCACCGTGCCGGGTTGCGAGCACGAGGAACCCATCGCGGGTGAGGGTGCGCCGCTCGTGGCGGAGTTCTGCATCGCCGAGCTCGGCGGGGTCCTCGGGGCGTCGACCACCGCGGCGAAGAAGCTCGTCGGCCACGCCCTCGAGCTGCGCCACCGCCTCCCCCGCCTGTGGGCACAGGTCCAGGCCGGCCAAGTCCCGGCGTGGAAGGCCCGGTCGGTCGCCGAGACCACCATCCACTCCACCCCAGCCCTGACGCGCGAGGCTGCGGCGTTCGTGGACGCGCAGGTCGCCGCGGTCGCCGGGCGCATCGGCCCGGCGCAGCTGGACCGGCTCGTCGCCGAGGCGATCAAGCGGTTCGACCTCGCCGACCCCGACCCCACGGCGGATCCGGAGGACGGCTACCTGCACGTCGACCCGCGCCACGTCACGATCCACGACGACGACGTCCACTTCGCGGGCACGGTACGGGTAGAGGCCGAGGTCGACATCGCCGACGCGATCGACCTCGACCGCGCGGTGGCCCACGGTGCTGCCACACAGGCCGCACTGGGGTCGACCCAGTCGTTGAACGCACGGCGGGCCAAGGCGCTGGGTGACCTGGCCCGCACGCAGACCGCCCTCGACCTCGCCGGAGCGGGAGCCGACCGTGAGCACCTGCCCGCCGCACGCGAGGTCGTGCTCCACGCCCACTTCGACGCAAGCTTCTCCGGCGAAACGACGGTGTTCGGTCCCACCGGGCGCATGGAGGAGGGCCAACGGCTGGTCCTGCTCGACCAGGTCCGCGACTGGTGTGCCGACTCCCGGACCAAGGTCACCATCAAGCCGGTCATCGACCTCAACATCGACCTCACCACCCCGGCCTACGACATCCCCGACCGGATCCGCGAGCAGGTTGTTCTCCGCGACCGCACATGCGTGTTCCCGTGGTGCACCCGCCCTGCCCGGGGCTGCGACATCGACCACGTCACCGAGTACGACCACGACGCCGAGCCGCAGGGTCGACCACAACCGGGGCCGACGACGACGCGCAACCTCGCCGTGCTGTGCCGGTTCCACCATCGGTCTGAAGACCCACACCGCCTGGCGCTACCGGATGACCGGCCCCCGGAGTCTTCGAGTGGACCTCACCCCACGGCCACCACTACCGACGCGACCGAACCGGCACCACCGCAGTCGACCAGGCCGAGCCACCCGGACCACCTGACATTCCACGACCGCGCCGACGATGACCCCGCCCCACACCCCGCCACTCCACAGAGGGCGGGGGCACGGTCATGCCCGGCGGTCGTCCGACTCCGCCCCCTCCAGGAACGTCGCAATCGCAGTCCAGTAGCGAAGATCGTCCGAGATGTCGTTGTGGTCGGCGTCGGGGAACGAGACGACCGCCGGGCCCGACAACGCCCGGATCAGCACGTCCGTCCGCTCCGGCCGGACGATCGCGTCGCGACCGGCACGGACCACGAGGGTCGGTGCCCCGACGTGGGCCGCGACGGCAGCAGAGTCCCAGTGGTCCTCGATCAGCCGTGCGACCGGTAGTCCAGGGAACAGGTCCGATGCCGTCGCCGCCAGGCTGTCGAAGGGCGTCACCAGGACGAGGTGCTCGACGGTCCGCTGGGTGGCGACGTGCACCGCGACACCGCTCCCGAGGCTCCTGCCGATGACGTCGATCCGTGCTCCGCTGTGGCGTTCGGTCACGTGGTCGACCAGGGCCACAGCGTCGGCGCTCAGGTCACGTTGACTCGGCTGCCCGTCGCTGGCTCCGTAGCCGCGGTAGGCCATCAGGTAGGTCGTGTGGTCCGGGAACTGGCGTGCCATGACCTCGCGCCACGGATCGAGTACCTCGCCGTTGCCACCGAAGTAGAGCAGGACACGGGCGCGGCCGGGGTTGACCACCCAGCCGCGCAGCATCGCCTCGCCCACGTCCAGCTCATGCATTGCGTCGTCGACCGGCACCCGCGTGCCCCGGCGGGGGTAGATCAGCTCTCGCGCGAGCGGGGCCAGCAGCAGGTCGAACACCACCTCACCCTAGGACCCGACTCCTCCTGGGCAGCGCGAGGCGCGTGCCTCCTTCACCACGTCCGCGACCTTCGACTGCCACGGCCGGCGAGCCCGCTGCGAGGATGTCGGCGTGAGCGACGTGGGGACCTACGACGGCAACGACTTCTACTGCGACGTGGCGATCCCGCGGGCCGTCCCGCTCGAGGTCGTCCACGAGGACGACCTGGTGCTCGCCTACCACCACACCAGGCCGTTCTGGCAGGTCCACCTCGTCGCGGTGCCGAAGCGGCACATCGCCTCGTTCACGACGATCGCGGCGTCGGACGAGGCGGACGTGCGGGCGCTCCTCGCGGTCGTCCAACGGCTCGCGCGGGAGGTCGAGGAGGAGCACGGCGCAGCCGCCGTCCTGACCAACCTCGGCACCTACCAGGACTCCAAGCACCTCCACGTCCACGTGCACTCCGGTGCCCAGCTCCGGGCCTGAGCCGATGTCGGGGCCGATGTCCGTACCGACGGGCACACTCGGCCCATGGACGCCCGCGCACTGATCACTCGTCTGGCCGAGCTCATCGACACCCACGACTGGGAGGCTCTGCCCGGCCTGCTGCACCGCGACTTCGCGTGTCGGCTGGTGCACACCGGCGAGGTCTTCGACCGGGAGGAGTGGGTGCGGTTCAACGCCGACTACCCCGGCTTCGAGCGGATGCACGTCGAGGACCTGGTCGCCGACGGCGATCGTGGGGTCCTGCGGGCACGGGTGACCGGGAAGGGCGACGGAGGCGAGGGCCTCGAGTTCGCCGTGGCGAGCTTCGCGACCGTGCGTGACGGCCTCCTCGTCGAGCTCGTCGAGGTCTGGGCCGACGTGGACCAGCAGGCACCCGAGGGCACGCGGCCCTGAGCACACCGGAGCCCCGGGCCGATCCGCGTGGTGCGGTCGGTTCCGGGGCTCCGTGAGGTCACCTCGGGCGAGGCGTCACTTCATCTTCTTGGCGGCGACCTTCGCGAGCTTGTTGATGCTGGACGCGGGGATGGCCGCGTCGTCGATGGCCACGACGGCCGCGACGCGCTTGCCGTTGCCGATGAACACGGTGCTCGAGTAGGAGATGACGCCCGCGACGGCGGTCTCCTGCTGCAGCATCAGCGTCGACTGGCCGAGCTTGGGCGCCTTGACCAGCGTGGTCGTGACCGTGCCGCCCGATGTGGGCTCGGTGAAGGTGGCGCAGTCCTTGGCGTACTTCTTGTACGACTTCAGGTACGCCTTGACCTTGGCCGCCGACGAGTGCTCGACGACAGTGGACTGCACGTAGGACGCGCTGGTGGACGAGACGCCGCGGATGCTGGTGAGGCGCTTGACCGCCACGAGCTTCGAGGTGTCGCAGGTGGCCCCCGGCGCGGAGTTCTTCTTCGTGGTGAAGGAGCTGAACTCGGCGTCCGCCATCTCGGGGAACGCCTTGACGATGTCGCCCTTCTTCGGGAGGTCCTTCGCGGACACGGCCGCCTGGGCCGGGGTGCCGGAGACGAGCAGGACGGCGGTGGTGAGGCCGGCGGCGATGGACAGGGAGGTGCGACGCATGGATGCTCCTTGGGACGTGGATGCTGACCGCCCAGTCCTGCCCGACACCGAGGTGCTCAAACCTCCGGCGACGCGAGAGCCCGGTCACTCCTCCACGAGGCCGACGCGGAGGTACTCCGCGGCGTAGGTGCCGGTGAGCAGCAGCGACGCGTAGCGCGCGACCTCGTCGCCGGCGTCGGTCTCGAGCACCTCGACCCGTACGCCGTGGCGCGCGGCAGCGGCCTTGAGCTCGCCGGCCTGCGCGCGCACCGCCGGGTCGTCGGACCGGTCGTCGAGGATCAGCAGCAGCGGACGCAGGTCGCCGGGCTCGTCGGCGAACGGGTCGGCGAACAGGTCGTGCGGTTTCGTGGCTTCGATGACGGGGAGCAGGTGCTCGGCGTCGCCGGCGATCGCGGACCGGCCGCTCGTGCGACGCAGCGACTCGGTCAGCCGCCGGGCCGCGCGGGCCGCGAGGACGGAGCCACCCCAGACGAGCGGGTTCGTGTCGGCCATCGCGATCGCCAGCATCTTGGCGGGGTTGACCGCGAGGTCGCGGTGCGGCGAGCAGCTCTCGGCGACCCGGTCGAGGGACTCGGCCACCGACTCGGCGTCGGCGCGCGGACCGAGGTGGACGTGGGACAGGTAGTCGAGGACGACCACCGCGGTCGCGAGCTGGTCGCCCGTCACCGTCGGCAGCACCGTCACGTGCCGACCGGCGGCGTGCTCGCCCACGAGCGAGCGCTCGGGACACGCGACCACGACCTGCGCCCCACGGCGTACGGCCTCGGCGACGGCCGACGCCGACCCGTGGTCGTTGCCCTCGGGCGCCAGCATGACGACGAGGTCGAGCGACCCCGCCCACCCGGGGAGCCCGGGGTTGGGCCACGCCACGAACGGCACCGGGCACCACGGCTCGAGCACCGCACGGAGCAGCCGGGAGTCGGGCCCCGCCGCGATCACCGCGCGCGGACGGGCCTCATCGCGTCCGCGGGCGATGGCCTCCGCGGTCGCCGCTGCGGCCTCGTGGGCCTCCCGGCGCACGCGGGCGCCGCTCTCGGCGAGCGTCCGCAGCCGGAGGTCGACCGTCTCCAGCACCCCGGCGTCGTCCAGCCGAGCCTCGTCGAACCACGTCGCCACGGCCAGCTCCTAATTGTTCAGGCGGGAGTGCTCAGGCGGGCTTGCGGGCCTCGTCGACCAGCAGCACCGGGATGTCGTCGCGGACCGGGTAGGCGTTGCCGCAGCCCTGGCACACGAGCTCCTCGACGCCGTCGGACGCGGGCGACAGCTCGCCGTGGCAAGCCGGGCAGACGATGATGCTCAGCAGCTGCTGGTCGATGTTCACGCCGATGATCCTAGGGGGTGCCGGGGCCGGTCAGTCAGTGGGCGTGAGCACCCGCAGGTGGCCGCGCTTGGCGCCACGGGTCGGGTCGTCGGTGGAGTGCAGCGGGACCGGGGCCGGAGCGGGCCGGGCCGCCTCGCGGACCGCGTCGGCCAACGCCAGCAGGTCGTCGCTGCTCGGGCCCTGGGCCTTCGGGTCGGCCGCCAGCCGGAGCACCTCCCAGCCGCGCGGCGCCGACAGCCGCTCGCTGTGCAGCTCGCAGAGGTCGTAGGCGTGCGGCTCGGCGTACGTCGCCAACGGACCCAGGACAGCGGTCTGGTCGGCGTAGACGTAGGTCAGCGTGTTGACCGCAGGACGGCCACACGCCGTCCGCGAACAACGACGGGCAAGGCTCACGGCGGTGACGCTACCCGGCGCACACACGCGCGGCGCTTAGGCTCGCGGCGTGGACATCGGGGTGGGCAGCGACACGGGCAGCGAGCGGGCCGGCGAGGTGCGGCACCGGACCCGCGACCGGAGGGGCCGCGGCATGCGTGGCCCCGGGGTGGTGCCGGCCCGTCCCGGCACCACGGCGCTGCGCACGGCGCGCCAGCGGTTCGACCAGCTCGTGCTCGACGTGGTGACCCCGCTGGACGAGCGGTGGCACCGCCACCTCGGCCTGGTGGAGTACGCCGTCGAGGACGCGCCGATGCTGCCCGACGACTGGGGCGACGAGACGGTCCCGCTGTCGTCGCTGGTGCGCGGCAAGGGCCAGGAGCCGACCCGGCTGGTGATCTTCCGCCGCCCGATCGAGCACCGCTCGACCTCGCGCGACGAGCTCGAGGCGCTGGTGCACACCGTCGTCGTGGAGCAGCTCGCCGAGCTGCTCAACCTGACGCCCGGCCAGGTCGACGAGAGGTACGGCGACTGAGTCGGACCGGTCCGGCCTAGCGCTGGGCCGGACGCACGTCCGCGACCTCGCTGGTCGTGCCGAGCTGCGACAGGGGCAGGACGGACAGCCCGCGGTCGCTGACCTCGACCGACACGACCGCGCCCGTGCGCTCCACCAGCACCTGGGCGAGCACCGCGTCGTCGGGCACCCGGATGCGCGCCGCCGTCGCCGGGTCGATCTCGACCCGGCGCTCGCGGACCACCGCGTCGCCGTCCTCGTCCCAGGCCTGCAGCGTCACCAGGCCGGGAGCGGTGGCGCCCGTGACCACGATGCGCTTGGCCCCGGCCGGCAGGGCGACAGCGGCCTCGCCCTCGATCGTGGAGCCCGCCGACGTCAGCGCCAGGTCGGTCGGGGTCCGGGTGCCGAGCGAGGCGGTGACCGGTCCGGTCGCCTCCAGCCGGATCGCCTGGACGCCCGCGAGGCCGCGTCCGCGCAGCACGCCGCTGAGGTCGACCTCGTCGACCGACGCCGGGTCGAGGGTGACCTCCTCGAGGCCGGACGGGGCGAACTCGCTGTCCTCGCTGACCAGCTCGAGGGCGACCCGCACCTCGCTGTCGCCGGGGTTGGCCAGGGTGAGGACGCGGTCGGCGGCCGTCGTCCCGATGCCGGCGACGTACGACGTCGAGGCGGGCGCGGCCTGGGCGGGGAGCCACTCGCGCACCGGGCGGTCGCGTCCGACCGGGTCGACCACGTCGACCACGTGCGACGCGAGCCGGCCGCGCGAGACGCTGACGCGCAGCGCGAGGGCGTCGCGGTTGGGGGCGACCTCCGAGAGGTCGAAGGAGGTCGAGCGGCCGCCGGGCACGCGCACGCCGCGGAGCGCGGGGACGTCGACGAGACCGCTGCCGTCCCAGACGGTGACGTCGGCGACGGCCGGTCCCCGGTCGGGATTGATGAGGGTGAGGGTCGAGGTGTGCTCGGCGGACGCGCCGGCGCCGGTGAACCAGCGCTCGGGTGCCGGCTGGTCGCACCCGGTCGCCGACCCGCCGCCGGAGCGCGACGCGACGAGGCCGGGTGCGAGCTCGCCGCTGCCGTTGATGACGACGTACTGCCGCTCGGTGCGGGACGCGACGCCGTCTGTCAGGGACTGGGTGTCGTCCTGGCGTCCGACGCGCAGCGTCAGCTCGCCCGAGCCCAGCCCGGTGGTGCCCATCCGGATCTCGTCGGCGCCGGGCAGGCGGGCGGGGCAGACCGCGGTGACGCGGTCGAGCGGAGCCTCCGCGGGGGCGTGGGAGGACGACGGCTGCCCGGCCGGTCGCACGAGGGCGAGGGCGGCCACCGTCAGCAGCGGGATGAGGACGGCGAGGATCGTCACCGGCGAGGGTCGGGTGCGCGCGGTCTCGGCGGCCCGCCGCCGGCCGCCTCCCGGGGCGGGGCTGGTGCTGGGCTCAGTCATCGCGGTCCCCCTCCCGTCGGCGCTGCCGGACGGTCGGGAGGGCGAGCACCAGCACGAGCACGATCGCCAGGCCCTGCACGACGAGCAGCACGGTGCGCCACCACGGGCTCGGGCCCTCGAGCGACGCCGGGTCGAGCGGGCGGTCGACGCGCCAGGCGCGGGTCGTGCGGTCCTCGGCACTGGCCTGCTCGAGCCCGGCGGTCGCGTCGAGGAGCGACGAGATGCGCCCGTCGGCGGGCGAGCTGAGGACGACGTACTCCACGCCCCGCGCACCCAGGTCGGCCACGACGGACGGCGTGGGGGCGGACACCAGGTCGCGCACGTCGCTGGTCAGCCCGGCGTCCTCGTCGGCCAGGGTGAGGATCTCGTCCTCCCCCACCGTCGTGCCGTCGTCGCGACGGATGCGGTAGGTGACGCCCTCGTCGACGGACCCGCCGATCACGAGCACGCCGTGCTCCTGGCCGAGGAGCGAGCTCTGCCTCATGTAGACCGGGACCGACTGCTCGGCGTCGCGCGCGAGCAGGTCGTCGCTGCCGTCGGCGGTCAGCCACCAGACGAGGCCGCCAAGGGGCACCGCCGCCGCGGCCACGGCGAGGGCGGTGGCCATCACGCGCTGCCACCACGGGTGGTGGTCGGCGAGCCGCCGCAGGTAGGCGTCTGCTCCGAGCACGACCGCGACGACCGAGGTGCCCTGCAGGATGACCACGAACAGGCCCAGGCTGGGCCGGGTGGTCACCGACGGCAGGTCGAGCGTCACGTGCGACAGCAGGCCGGACACGACGGCCGCCGCCAGCGCCACCAGCCAGCAGATGAGCACCGGCACGCGCGTACGACGCGGGACCAGCGCGACGAGGGCGAGCAGGCCGAGCACCACGCCGAACCACATCGGTGCGCCGAGGTCGTTGAGCCGACCGGTCACCAGACCGCCGAACGTCACCTGGTCGACGGTGAGGCGCCCCGCCTCGAGCAGCAGGCCGGACGCGGAGCCGGTGGTGAGCAGCGGCAGCAGCCAGGGCGCGAGGAGCACGGGCGTCGCGGCGACCGCGACCACCGGCGGGCCCCAGCTGTCGCGCTCGCGCAGCAGCCGCGGGGCGATCACGGCCGCGGCGCCGAGGACGACGGCGGTGGCCAGCAGGGCGAAGAGCCAGAGCCCGGGCACGAACGCCGCGCCGAGGGCCAGCAGCAGGGCCGTGCGCCAGGCCGCGCGCCACCGCCGGTCGCGGTCCGGGTCGACGAAGCCGAGGGCGGCGTGCGCGGTCCACGGCAGCAGGGCGGCGACCGCCACCGTGCCGAAGCGTCCCTCCGCCCAGGCGCCGGAGGTCACCGGGACGAGGGCGTAGGTCAGGGCGCCCCACACCACCAGCCAGCGCGGCAGCCCCAGCGGGTCGACCAGCCGTCCGACGACCTTGAGCAGCCGCCACGCGCCCCACGCCGCCACCGGGACGGCGAGCAGCATCAGGCCGGACACGACGGCTCCGGTGTGGCCGAGCAGGAGGGTCGCGGCGAACGCGAACGGCAGCACGTAGGCGGGCGCCGGCACGTCGGTGCCGGTGCCGAGCGGGTGCCAGCTCGAGACGTGGAGGCGCCACCAGTCCGCCGCGGCGTCCGGCACCGGCGACAGCGCGCCGCCGGTGATCGAGCCGAAGGCCTCGCGGGCGGCGAGCAGCGACAGGACTCCGAAGAGCGCCAGCACCACGGCGACGGGGTTGGTGAAGAAGCGGGCCACGATGCCGGAGTCGGTGAGGTAGGCGTCCTCGTCGTCGTCCTCCGACGTCCCGGACCCGCGTCGCGCCTCGCGCACGCCCGGCCCGGTGCCGGGTGCGTCCTCGGCCTTGGCGAGGCGGCGCCGCTCGGCGACGTCGGCGGCCTGGCTGGTGGCGGCCGAGGCGAGGTCGGTGACGAAGTCGAGTCCGTGGCGGTAGGGCAGCCACCTCGGGGCCAGCAGGCGGCGTACGTCGGCGGGGTCGCCCTGCCGCAGGTCGGCCCGCTCGCGACGCGCGGCCAGGAGCTGGCGGGGCCGCCCGTGGACCGACAGCGCGGCCGCGAGCTCGTCGAGCGCCTCCCCCACCGACCGCACGACGAGGAAGCCGACGACCCGCAGGAGCGAGCCCATGAAGAGCCGGACGTACTGCCAGGCGAAGCCGCGCGAGGACACGTTGGCCAGCGAGGTGAGCAGGGCGGCGCGCCGCTCCTGGTAGTGGGTGTGGCGCCCGGTGAGCGGCGTACGCCGGATGCCGCGGTGGGCCGCCTCGGCGTGGAACACCACGGCCTGCGGGACGACGAGGGTGCGGTGCCCGGCGAGCGCCGCGCGCCACCCGAAGTCGATGTCGTTGCCGAAGATCGGCAGGTCCTCGTCGAGGCCGCCCAGCGACTCCAGCACGGAGCGGCGCACGAGCATCCCGGCGGTGTTGACCGCGAGCACCTCGCGCACGGCGTCGTGCTGGCCCTGGTCGTACTCGCCGCGCTCGAGGCCGGTCTCGCGGTGCCCGGTGCCGGTGATGGTCAGGCCGACCTCGAGGAGGCGGCGCAGCGAGGGCCACTCACGCAGCTTGGGCCCGAGGATCGCGACCGAGGGGTGCTCCCGGGCCGCGTCGATCAGCTCGGCGAGGGCCGTCGGGGCGGGATTGCTGTCGTCGTGGAGGAGCCAGATCCACTCGTCGTCACCGGTCGCCGGCGCCAGCTCCAGGCCGTGGCGCACCGCGGCGGGATAGCTGGTCGAGCCGGGCACGACGTCGAGCACGACCTGCTCGCCGAGCGCGTCGCGGACGAGCGTGACGCTGTCGTCACGGCTCGTGGTGTCGACGGCCACGACGCGGTCCACCGGGAGGGTCTGCCCGCTCAGACCGGTCAGGACTGCTGGGAGCCATCGCGCCCCGTCATGACTGACGAGAAGCGCTGTGACGGTCACCGGAGCACCCTAGCGAGGGGCTCCGCGCTCCATGAAACCGCCGGAGTGCTGCTGGCGACGGGCCGGACGTGCCGGCCCCGGGCCTCAGCCTGCGGCGCTCTTCTTCAGCTTGCGGCGCTCACGCTCGGACAGACCGCCCCAGATGCCGAAGCGCTCGTCGTTCATCAGCGCGGACTCCAGGCAGTCGTCGCGGACCTCGCACGTCAGGCAGACCTTCTTGGCCTCCCGGGTGGATCCGCCCTTCTCGGGGAAGAACGCCTCCGGGTCCGTCTGCGCGCACAACGCGCGATCCTGCCAACCGAGCTCCTCGCCCTCGGGCTCGAGGAGGAACAGTTCTGCTCTCATGGCTGACGCCCTTTCGACCCTGTATCCAGAACTGGACGGTGCATGAAACAACATAACGACACTGTGGGAATTACATGCCTGTCGTACCCGCCACGTCAAGCCCGGATCTGATATACCCATTCCGCTTCCGGCAGGCTGTTCCTATGCCATCATCCGCATCCACGCTCCGCCGTATCACCGTCCTCTCCGGCGGCGTCGGCGGGGCCCGCTTCCTCCAGGGACTCCTCCACGGCCTCCGCACCGGCGTCATCGCGGGAGGGTCCGCCGACACCGAGGTCACCGTGGTGGCCAACACCGCCGACGACTGGTGGATCCACGGCCTCAAGGTCTGCCCGGACCTCGACACCGTGATGTACACCCTCGGCGACGGCATCGACGTCGAGCGCGGGTGGGGCCGCCGCGACGAGACGTGGAGCGCCCGCACGGAGCTCGAGGCGTACGGCGTCGAGCCGACGTGGTTCGGCCTCGGGGACCGCGACATCGCGACCCACCTGGTCCGCACCCAGATGCTCGAGGCCGGCTACACGCTGTCGCAGGTCACCGAGGCGCTCTGCCGCCGCTGGCTCACCCCGCTCCACGGCGAGACGGTGCGGCTGCTCCCGATGACGGACGACCGGGTCGAGACCCACGTCGCCGTGGCCGACCCCGACACCGCGAGCGGGCGCCGGGTGGTCCACTTCCAGGAGTACTGGGTGCGGCTGCGGGCCGCGGTGCCGGCCGAGACGGTGCTCGCGGTCGGCCAGGACGCGGCATCGCCCGCGCCCGGCGTGCTCGAGGCCATCGGTGAGGCCGACCTCGTCGTGCTGCCGCCGTCCAACCCGGTGGTGTCGGTCGGCACCATCCTCGGGGTGCCGGGCATCCGCGAGGCCGTCCGCTCGACCTCCGCGCCCGTCGTCGGCCTCTCCCCCATCGTCGGCGCCTCCCACGTGCACGGCATGGCGGCGCAGATGCTCACCAGCATCGGTGTCGAGGTCAGCGCCGGCGCCGTCGGCGCCCACTACGGCGCCCGGTCGGCGGGGGGCGTGCTCGACGGCTGGCTCGTCGACGACCGCGACGCCGGGCAGCTGGCCGGGCTGGAGGCGGCGGGGATCCGCGCCGCGGCCGTCCCCCTCATGATGTCCGGCCACGACGCCACCGCGGCGATGGCCGCCGCCGCCGTCTCGCTCGTCACCCCCGGACCGGCATGAGCAGCCGGCTCGAGGTGTGGGCTCCCGACGGGATGCCCGAGGTGGTCGAGGGCGACGACCTCGCGGGCCTGGTGCTCGACTCCCTCCGGGGCGACGACGGCCTCGCCGACGGCGACGTGCTGTGCGTGACGAGCAAGGTGGTGAGCAAGGCCGAGGGGCGGGTGCGGGCGGGTGACCGCGACGCGGCCGTCCAGGACGAGACGGTCCGCGTCGTCGCCCGCCGCGGGCCGGTGACCATCGTGCGCAACCGTCTCGGCCTCACCATGGCCGCCGCCGGGGTCGATGCCTCCAACGTGGCGGCGGGGTCGGTCGTGCTCCTCCCGCTCGACCCCGACGCCTCGGCGCGCGCGCTGCGCCACGAGGTGCACCGCCGCACCGGGACCACCATCGGTGTCGTGGTCACCGACACGTCGGGACGCGCGTGGCGCGAGGGACAGACCGACATCGCGATCGGGGCGGCCGGGCTGCTCGTCGCCGAGGACTTCGCCGGCCGCACCGACCCCCACGGCAACGCGCTGGCCGTCACCCTCCCCGCCGTCGCCGACGAGATCGCCGGCGCCGCGGAGCTCGCGCAGGGCAAGCTGGCCGGGCGTCCGGTCGCCGTTGTCCGCGGGCGGGCCGACCTGGTGCTGCCGCCCGGTGAGGACGGCCCCGGCGCCAGGTCACTGGTGCGCCCTGACGGTGGCGACCTGTTCGGCTGGGGCGCCCGCGAGGCCGTCGTACGCGCCCTGGCGGGGGACGGCGCCGACCGGGCCCCGTTCGGGGCGCCCGCCCCGGCCGAGGAGCTGCACTCCGCGCTCGCGCGCGTGGTCGGCGCCGGGCGGGCGCTGTCGTCGGCGCTCCTGCTGACCTTCGACGACGACCCGGGCCGCGTCGTCCTGCACCTGCCGGTCGACGCCGACCGCGTGGCTGTGGCCGCCGTGTGCTTCGCGCACGGATGGCGGATCCGGGCCTGGGAGCGGGCCGGAAACGACGTCGTGTGCGACGTGTCACCTGCGACTACGTAGACTCTGCCACCGCAGACGCATCCGTCGCGCCCAGCAGCACCCTCCAGCAGTCGACCGAGAGACACCGAGCACCGTGGCCAAGAAGGCAAAGACCGACCGTCAGGCGGTCATCGACTCCATCCGTTCCCAGCAGTCCAAGGGCGAGAACCGGCGCGGGCTGGCGATCGTGGGCGTGTGCGTCCTCGTCGCCGTGCTGATCGTGGGCGCCGCGGCGTTCAAGCCGATCAAGGACTGGTGGGACCTGCGGGCCTACGCCTCTGACTCGCTCGGCGAGATCGGCGCAAAGGCCTCGGTCTGCCAGGACGTCACCACCAAGACGGCCGAGGGCAGCCAGGACCACGTCGACGTCGGCACGCCGATGACCTACCCCGACGCTCCGCCGGCCTTCGGCCAGCACTGGAACATGTGGGACAGCATGGAGCGCAAGCTCTACACCGCCTCGGACCGCCCGGAGCTCGGCGAGCTCGTGCACAACCTCGAGCACGGCTTCACGATCCTCTGGTACGACGAGACCATCGCCGACGACGGCGACCAGATGGACGTCCTGCGGGGCATCGCCTCCAAGCTGCAGGGCACCGAGAACCTCCGCGACAAGTTCAAGGCCGTGCCGTGGACCTCCGAGGACGGCAAGTCCTTCCCCAAGGGCCAGCACGTCGCGCTGACCCACTGGTCGGTCGGCGGGGTCGGCGAGACCGACCCGTCCAAGCAGGTCGGCGTCTGGCAGTACTGCTCCGAGGTCAGCGGCTCCGCGCTGGAGACGTTCATGGAGGACTACCCCTACATGGACTCCCCGGAGCCCAACGCCGTCTGAGGCATGACCACCTTCGCGACCTTCGCCGAGGTGCTGACGGCGCAGCTGCGCCGCGAGCCCGGACGCCCGCTGGTGACGTTCTACGACCACGCGACCGACGAGCGGGTCGAGCTGTCGGTGACGACGTACGCCAACTGGGTGGCGAAGGCGTCCGGCCTGCTGACCGAGGTCGCCGACCTCGAGCGCGGCATGTCGCTGCGCATCGACCTCCCGCCGCACTGGTTGTCGACGGTGTTCCTGGGCGCCGCGTGGACCGTCGGCCTGCGGGTCACCACCTCGGCTGACCCGGACGCCGTCGTGTGCGGACCCGACGGGCTCGACGCGTGGGCCCCCCGCGCCGGCTCGATGCCGGTGCTCGCGTGCAGCCTGCGCCCGCTGGGCGTGCGGTTCGCCGAGGAGCTCCCGGCCGGCGTGCTCGACGTGGGCGTGGAGATCTGGTCGCAGCCGGACGGTTTCACCGCCTGGGACCCGCCGACCGGGGACGACCTCGCCACCGACGACCTCACCCAGGCCGAGCTCTGGACGCACGACAGGACGGCCGCCGTCGGGAGTGCTCTCACCGACGGCGGCCGTCTTCTCTCGGTGGCCGACCCGGCTTCCCCACCAGGAATGGCCACCTTCACCGAGCCCCTCGGACGAGGCGGCTCGCTGGTCCTTGTCCGCAATCCCGACCCGGCTCGCCTGGACGGCGTCCACGACGCCGAACGGGCGACTGCCCGGGCCTGATCGCTCCTCGGTCGGAGCCGGTCACCCGGCCAGGTCGAAGGCCCCCAGTCCCTCGCCCAGCACCCGCGGGTGGGAGACGCCGGACTTGCGGCCGGAGTAGACGTACGCCACCCCGCTCGCCCGGTCGCGGACGATGTAGTCGGCCGATCCCTTGAGCGTCATGGCCTGGACCCCGAGGACCCAGTCGAAGCCGGAGAGGTCCGACGGGAGCCCGGCGCGGGACGGGACCACGCCGCCCTTGACGGCGATGGCCTCGGCGAAGCCGGAGCCGTTGCCGGGCCAGACCATCAGCGCGCCGCCGGACGGGGTCCCGATGAGGTCGGGCAGGCCGTCGCCGGTCACGTCGCCGACCGCCCTGAGCCCCTGGATCGGGCCCCAGCCCTGGCCGATGACGGCGCCGGCGCCGAGCGCGCCGGTGCCGTTGCCGGTGAAGAGCCACAGCTGGCCCGAGCCGTCGCGGGTGAGCACGTCGCCGAAGCCGTCGCGGTTGACGTCGCCGGCGTTGAGGATGGTGTCCATCCCGGCGAAGGAGACGCCGGTGTCGATCGGGGCGCCGAGCTCGAAGGTGTCCCGGTTGGCGACCACGACGAGCTGCTTGCCCGAGACGCCGATCAGGTCCGCACCGGCGCCGCCGACCATGTTCGCGCCGGTGATCCAGCGCATCGACTTGAGGTTCGTGGCGGGGCCCAGCGCGGCGCCGTACGTGCCGTTGCCGTGTCCCGGCATCAGCATCATGTCGCCCTTGGACGAACGGGCGACGATGTCCGAGCGCCCGTCCCCGTTGAAGTCGCCGGCGATGACGCGGTTGTAGCCGCTCCAGGAGCCGGCGACGCGCTTGGGCGAGGCGAACCGGCCGGTGCCGTAGCCCGTCTGCAGGTACAGCCGGTTCTTCGTGCGCAGGAGGAGGTCGGCCCGTCCGTCCCCGTTGACGTCGCCGGCACCGATGAGCTGCCGGTAGTTGCCGTAGCCCTTGCGGGTGACCTTGCGGGCGAAGCCGCCCTTCTCGGTCGCGAGCAACGTGGCCAGGCGTCCCTTGAAGCGAGCCACGAGGTCGTTGCGGCCGTCGCCGTTGATGTCACCGACGGCGGTGATCATCGAGTAGCCGCGCAGCCGGAGCTTGCGGGTGGTCTTGCCGAACTTGCCGTTGGCCTTGCCGGCCCGCACCCGGACCACGCCGGACGTGTCCGCCGTCACCAGGTCGGGCAGGCCGTCGCCGGTGAGGTCGGGCGAGACGAGCACGTCCGCGCGCTTGTCCCAGCCCTTCTTGCCCACGACCGTGCGCTTCTGGAAGGACGTCAGTCCGCCGGTCGGCAGCACCAGGCCGCGGCCGTCGGAGGCGCGGCGCACGACGAGGTCCGGGTAGGGCGAGGCGTCCAGGTTGTTCTGCGGGGCGGGCTCGGCGATGGGCACCTCGGTCGGCGGGGGCGGCGGGACCGCCGGCGCCGACTGGGAGGCGTACGTCCGGATCAGCGGCAGCTGCGCGTAGAGGTACTTGCCCGGGCAGGCCGTCGAGCCGGCGTCGCGGTGACCGTTGATCGCCTGGAACGTGCCACGGCCGATCTTCTGCGACGTCGACGCCGGGTTGACGCCGTGCAGCGACAGCTTCCACGCGAACAGCTGGCCGTAGGCGCGCAGCATCACGTCGGGCGGCTGGACGGTGTCGAAGTTGCCGATGGCCGACATCGCGAAGGAGTAGTCGTTGTAGTTGAGCGTGTGGGCGCCGACGACGGGCTTGTCGATGCCGCCGTAGCGGCCCTCCCAGATGCGACCGAAGCGGTCGACGAGGAAGTTGTAGCCGATGTCGCTCCAGCCCCGCGACTTCACGTGGTAGGCGTAGATGCTGCGCAGGATCGCGGGCACCTGGGCCTCGGTGTAGTCGTTCGCGTTGACCGTGTGGTGGACGAAGCCGCCGCTGATCGTGCCGTAGCGCAGCGCGCTCTTGTTGCGGATGCTCTCGTCGGCGCCCCACTGGGCGCGCGAGTAGATCGTGGGCTGCGCGACGGTCTGCTTGCGCGCGGCCTGCAGGGTGATGCCCTCCGTCGCGGCGTCGGTGCCGTCCTGCTGCGCGTAGTCGTCGTCGTACGACGCGCTGGGGTCCGTGTCGGCGATGTCGGCCGGCGCCTCGGTCTCGGTCCTCGTGGTCGACCCCGGGTCGACCAGGGCGAGGGAGAGGTCGTCCGGCAGCGCGACACCGTCGGTGCGGGCCTCGACCTGGACGTCGTCGACGTCGCCGACGAACGTGGGCTCGGTGCCGGGGCGGGCGTTCGCGGCCTCGGAGCTGCCCGGGTCGGGCCCGTGCTCGTCGTGGTACTCCAGGTCCTCCCAGGCGCTCCACTCGTCGCCGCTGCGGGTGCGGACGCGGAGGGTGATCTGGTCCTCGTCGAGCACCTCACCGCTCTGCCACGTCACGCCCACCGCGCCGAACGCGTCCACCGGCTGCGGGGTGCTGACCACGCGCGCCTCGGTGGCGCCACCGGCGACGGTGCGGCCACGGAGACCGGCGAAGCCGCCGGCAGCACCGGTGAGCGGCACCTCGGTGACGTCGGGCGTCACGGGCTTCGTGGGGACGGTCGCCGACATGAGCGCCGCGGGGGCGGTCGAGGCGGCAGCGGGGGCACCGGGCGCCTCCCCCACGATGTCGAGGGACACGACACCGGAGGCGGGGGTGAGCACGACGAGCACGACACCGAGTGCCAGCACCTGCTGGCAGAAGGTGACGAGGCGGGCCTGAAGAGGACGCATGACAAGACTCCTGCTGTGTGGGGGAAGGTCACACAAGGCAGGAGTTTCACACCAGTCACATCAGTCACGGAAGGGTTTCTGAGTAACTACAACGCTGTAATTTCCAGTCGACACGCCGTTACATGGGTGTCATTCTTGACGGATCGCTGTCGATTCGGCCGTCAGGCGCGCCGACGGGCCCGCGGAAGGTGGCGGCACATCACCCCCGACCGGCCCGCCGGCAGGCCATCTGCCGCCACGAAATGCCTCGAGCGGTGCGTGAGCCACGTTCCTCAGGTCAGGAATGTGGCTCACGCACCGCTCGGTGGGCTGGCTGGGGCTAGATGTCGGTGCCGAGGCCGTCGTCGTCGCCGGAGTCCTCGTCACCCTCGTCGTAGTGGAGGTAGTGGATGCCCTCCTCGACGTCGCCGTCGAAGCCGAGGCGTCCGCTCTCCATCACCAGGACCCGGTCGCACAGGGTGCGGACGGAGCCGGGCGCGTGCGAGACGTAGAACATCGTCACGCCGGACCTCACGATCTCGTCCATGCGGCGCTTGCACTTGCGCTTGAACGGCCGGTCCCCCACCGCCAGGGCCTCGTCGGCGATGAAGATGTCGGCGTCGACGTTGACCGCGACGGAGAAGCCGAGGCGGGCCTTCATGCCGGAGCTGTAGTAGGCCACGTCGGTGTCGAGGAACTTGCCGAGGTCGGCGAAGTCGACGATCTCGTCGAACTTGCGGTCGGTCTCGGCCCGCGACATCCCGAGGATGGCCGCATTGAGGTAGAGGTTCTCCCGGCCGCTCAGGTTGTTGTCGAAGCCCGTACCGGTCGCGATCAGCCCCGCGATGCGGCCGCGGGTGAGCACGGAGCCGGAGTCGGGTCGCATGACGCCGCTGATGAGCTTGAGCAGCGTCGACTTGCCGGAGCCGTTGAGGCCCATCACCCCGACGGCCTCCCCCTCGTGCACCTTGAAGCTGACGTTGTCGACGGCGTTGAAGCTGTCGCTGGTCTTGCGGCCGCGGGCCTTGGCCAGGACGGTCTGCTTGAGCGAGCGCTGGTAGGACAGCGTGAAGGACTTGGTGGCGTTCTCCACCGAGATCATGGTCGTCATCAGAGTCGCTCCGGGACCTTGGACTCGAGGCGGGCGAAGATGCGCTGCGAGATGACCAGCATGACGAGCGCGATGCCCGTCATCACGAGGCCACGCGTGAACAGGTGGTCGGGCAGGTGCACCGCGGCCGTCGCCTCGGGGTCGCTGGTGGTGCCGGTCCAGAAGCCGCGCTGGATGAGCAGCACCGCCTCCGCCATCGGGTTGAGCAGGTAGTAGCTCGCGATCGGCTCCCCGAAGCGCTCGTACACGAGCGTGAACGGGTACATCATCGGCACGCTGAACGTGACGAACTGGGTGAGGGTCTGGGCGACCTTGCCGATGTCGCGCATGAAGACGTTGCCGACGCTGAACAGGAGGCCGAGCGCCAGCCCGAGCGACGCGGTGAGCGCGAAGCCCAGCAGCGCGGCCGCCATCCCCACCGGGTCGGGTGTCCAGCCGAGGAAGAGGCAGGGGATCACGAGGATCACCAGCATCGGGATCGTGTGCCAGCCGGCCACGAGCATGCGTGCCACCGGGAACATCTCCCGCGGCACGGGCAGCTTGGTGATCAGCGACCTGTTCTGCACCAGCGACTGGGTGCCGCCGTTGAAGGTCTCGGTGAAGAAGTGCACGACCACCATTCCGGCGAACAGGTGGATGGCGAAGTTCTCCATGCCGGCGCCGCGGCCGATCATCACCTGGAACAGGAAGTAGAACATGCAGAACCGGATGGCCGGCTGCAGGTAGCTCCACACCCAGCCCAGCACCGTGCCCTGGTAGCGCGACTTGATCGTGTTGCGCACCAGCATGCTGAGCAGGTAGCGGCGACGTACGACCTCGCCGAGGCCGGTGGCCGCGGGCGGGGCCAGCGGCAGGGTCTCCAGCTCGGCCCTGGTACGCCGGGCCGGACTCGATGCTGTCGTGCTCACGGGCGGCTCACTCGGTCTTGCTCGCCGGACCGTCGGCGGGGGTCTCCGCAGGGCGGTCCGCCGGGTCGGTCCAGGGGGCGAAGGTCTTCTCCCACGCCTCGGGAGACGTGATCTCGCCGAGGGCGTCGCGGTACTGCTGGGCCAGGGCCGGCCACTCGCGACGGAAGCGCCGGTGGATGTCGATCGTGCGCCTGAGCAGGTCGCGGTAGTGGGCCGGGTCGCGCTTGTAGAGGGCGACCGACGAGCCGTCGTTCATCGAGACCACGACCGAGTCGTACTTCGCGAGGTTGAACCAGCCGGCGTCCATCGCGGTGAGCTCGGTCTCGGGGTAGTCCTCGGCCATCTCGCGCACCGGGCGCAGCTGGCGCAGCGGCGCGAGGCCGGCGGCCAGCAGCGTCGCCTTGCGGCCGGGGATCTCGATGTCGGACTTGCCCTTCTTGGGCGGCTTCTTGCGTCGCACCGGCGGCAGCTCGTCGCGGTCGGTGTGGAGCTGGGCGTCGGAGAACTGCTTGCGGAACGCGTTGATCTCCGCCAGCTTCGTGGCGAGCTCGCCGTGCAGCGCGTGCGGGCCTCGCAGGACGTCCTCCATCGCGAGGTGGCGCAGCTCTGCGGTGGAGTACTGCAGCGACGCGAGGTGCTTGACCTGGTGGTTGAGGCTCTCGCGCACCATCCGGCCGCCGCGCTCGTAGGGCGAGTGCAGCAGCGCGGCGATGATCCGGTTGCGGTGGTGGAAGTAGGACTGCCAGTCCACGCCGTCGTTCTTGTCGGTCCACGGCACGTGCCAGACCGCGGCGCCCGGGAAGGACACCGTCGGGTAGCCCGCCTGCTTGGCGCGCAGGCCGAACTCGGAGTCGTCCCACTTGATGAAGACCGGCAGCGACAGGCCGACCTCCTCCAGCACGACCCGCGGGATCAGGCACATGAACCAGCCGTTGAAGTCGACGTCGGCGCGCTTGTGCAGCCAGCGCGAGGAGCGCAGGTTGCGGGCGGCGAAGTCCCACTGGCTGTAGCCGTCGAGACGGGTCTGCCACCAGAAGCGCCACGGCTGCACGATCTCGCCGAACGAGTGGAGCTCGGAGCGGCTGTAGAGGTTGAACATGTGGCCGCCGACGATCGTCGGTCGCTTGGCCAGGTCACCGAAGGTGACCGCGCGGATGATGCCCTCGGGCTCGCAGACGACGTCGTCGTCCATCATCATCGCGTAGGTCGCGGTGCCCTTGCGGACGCTCTCGAGCTGGCCGCGGGCGTAACCGCCGGAGCCGCCCAGGTTGCCCTGCACGATCACCCGCAGCTTGTCGCCCAGACCCGCCTCGGCGGCCGGGAAGAACTCGCTGTCGGTGACCTTGTCCTTGCCCTGGTCCATCACCATCACGGTGTCGAGGTAGGGCTGGAGCTCCTCCGCATCGCCGAGCTGGCCCAGCAGCTGGGCGCTCATGTCGGGCAGCATCGTGGTGATGCAGACGTCGACGGTGCCGTGCTCCGCCCGGTCGGCCGGGACCTGCGCGGTCCACGCGGCCCCCTCGACGGTGGCGCCGTGGTCGCCGGCGACGACGTCGTACCAGTACCACCCGCCGTCGACGAACGGCTTGAGCGGCAGCGAGAAGGAGAACGACCCGCGCGCGTCCGGCCCCTCCCCCTCGACGGTCGCCGAGTCCACGCGCTGGGCGTGGCCGCGCGCCATCGACTTGTAGACGGTCACCACGGTGCCCGCGCCGACGACCTCGACGGTCAGGTCGACGTCGGTGACGACGGTGTGACGGCGCCAGTAGGAGGCCGGGAAGGCGTTGAAGTAGGTGCCGAAGGAGAGCGGCTGCGACGGCCGGAGCTCCAGCGCGGTGCGCGAGCGGATCTGGTCGGGGTGCAGCTTCTTGCCGGTCGAGGTCGACTGGCGGATCGCCGCGTTGTTGAGGTCCTTGGCCGCCTTGTCGCCGCCGACCGCGTGGCGGTCGGTGTCGAGCTTGGCCTCCTCGAGGTCGACGTAGAGGGGGAAGACGTCGGTGTCGCGGTCGACCGGCATGATCTGCCGCTGCAGCAGCCGGGTGACGGTTGACGTGGTGCTCATGCGTCGATGCCTCCGCTCGTCAGCTCGGCGCCCTCGGTGAAGTGCGGCTTGAGCTTGTTGTCGTACATCGACAGGGCGGCCCCGATGGCCATGTGCATGTCGAGGTACTTGTAGGTGCCCAGGCGGCCGCCGAACAGGACCATCGGCTCGGCCTTGGCCAGCTCGCGGTACTTGAGCAGCTTGGCGCGGTCGTCGGCGGTGTTCACCGGGTAGTAGGGCTCGTCGCCCTCCTCGGCGAAGCGGCTGTACTCGTGGACGATCACGCTCTTGCCGGGCAGGTGGGTCTTCTCCCGCTCGGGGTGGAAGTGCTTGAACTCGATGATGCGGGTGTAGGGGACGTCCTGGTCGTTGTAGTTGACGACGCCGGTGCCCTGGAAGTCGTCGGTGTCGACGACGCTCTCCTCGAGGTCCACGGTCCGCCACGACAGCCGGCCCTCGGAGTTGCCGAAGTACTCGTCCACCGGGCCGGTGTAGATGATCGGCACCTTGCCCTTGTAGCGCTCAGCCACCCCAGTAGTGGGATCCAGGAAGTCGGTCTCGAGACGGACCTCGATGTTGGGGTGGTCGGCCATCCGGGTCAGCCACGCGGTGTAGCCGTCGACGGGCAGGCCTTCGTAGGTGTCGCTGAACCAGCCGTTCTGGAACGTGTAGCGCACCGGGAGCCGGGTGATGATGTCCGCGCTCAGCTCGGTGGGGTCGGTCTGCCACTGCTTGCCGGTGTAGCCCTTGATGAACGCCTCGTAGAGCGGGCGGCCGATCAGGCTGATCGCCTTCTCCTCGAGGTTCGTCGCCGAGGCGGTGTCGAACTCGGCGGACTGCTCCGCGATCAGCGCGCGCGCCTCGTCGGGCGTGTGGCTCTTGCCGAAGAACTGGTTGATCAGCGCCAGGTTGAGCGGCAGGGAGTAGACCTGCCCCTGGTACTTGCCGAACACCTTGTGCCGGTAGTCGGTGAACGACGTGAACCGGTTGGCGTACTCCCACACGCGCTCGTTCGAGGTGTGGAACAGGTGCGCGCCGTACTTGTGCACCTCCACGTTGGTCTCCGGGTCACGCTCGGAGTACGCGTTGCCGCCGAGGTGGTGGCGACGCTCGAGGATGAGCACGCGGAGACCGAGCTCCTCGGCGCACCGCTCGGCGATCGTGAGACCGAACAGCCCGGCACCGACGATGACGAGGTCGGGAAGCTGCTCTGTGTCGTTCGTGGGGCCCTGGGACAAGGGATGAACTCCTTGGGTGAGAAACGCGGGGTGAGTCTATCGAGGGGGGCGTGCGGAAGCCGTCAGGCGGCGCATCCCCCGCGCCGAGGCCATGGCGCGGATCACGTTGCGGGCCTCGGCCCGCCCGCCCCGCACCGGGCTGAGCAGCACCACCACGAGGGTGATCAGCCATGGCTTCAGGCGCACCAGCACGTTCTCCCCGTGGCGCAGGTGCACCACGAAGAGGTTGCGGTACATGTAGAAGCCCTTCCACCCCGACAGGTCGTGCTGCTGGTTGAAGTCGAGCTGGCGGACCAGGACGGCGTCGCGCACCGCCCAGATCCGGTGGCCGGCGCGCCGCGCGCGGACGGCGTACTCCGCGTCGTCGTAGAAGATGAAGAAGGCGGGGTCGGGGAAGCCGACCTCCTCGACCACGCTCCGGCGGGCCATGAAGCCCTCGAAGGCGACGTTGTGGACCTCGACGAGCTCCGGCATCGACGCGCGGTCGGCGTACGTGCTGTCGACGCTGGACCGCTTCGGCTTGATCGCCAGCGGGTTGCGCAGGTCGAACTCGACGGCGGCCTTCTCGACGAGCGCGCCGGACAGGTCCTCGCGGACCGCGATGAGGCAGTCCTCGTCGACGACCATCAGCGCCTCGAGGCAGCAGGTGGCGGGCACCACGTCGTCGTCGATGAGCCACACGCGGTCCCACCCGGCGTCGTACGCCGCTCGCACGCCGAGGTGGAAGCCGCCGGCACCGCCGAGGTTCTCCTCGCTCCAGGTGACGTGCAGCGGCAGGTCGGTGCGGGCCTCGAGCACCTGCCGGGTGTGGTCGCTGCTCGCGTTGTCGACCACGATCACGGCGTCGGGGAGCCGCGTCTGGGCGGCGAGGCCGTCGAGGAGCCGGGCGAGCAGGTCGGCGCGGTTGAAGGTGACCACGACGACCGCCACCGTCTCCGCCGACTCCGCCGAGTCCGTCGGCCGGGCGGTCGGGATCGTCACGACAGGAACCTCCGGTGGCCGTCGAAGTCACCGGCGATGCCGGCTCGCATGGCACCGACGCTGAGCCGGAGCCGCGACAGGCTCGGGCGGGTGAAGGTGTAGAACCACGCGGTCTTCACGACGAAGGCGACCGCGTGCAGCGGACCGCGGTAGTCGCGGAGGTTGACCAGGTTGTTGCGGGCCATGCAGTAGTGCTTGAGGTCGCTCGGCGAGTCGTTGTAGGTCGTGCGGCCGAACATCATCGGCGTGCCGAGGTTGCCGACGCTGGGGTGGCGCACCGTCGCGGTGACCACGGTGGCGACGCGGGCGCCGGCCTCCTCCGCGCGCAGGCGGTACTCGTGGTCGTCGCCCCAGATGAAGAACTCCTCGCGGGGCAGTCCGATCCGGTCGACGAGCTCCTTGGTGACCAGGACGCCGTTGAAGGGGATCACGATTCCGTCGATCCGGTCCTTCTTCGCGGCGCGGCGCACGTCGTCCACCGCGTGCACGACGCGGGTGCTGCCGGGGAGTCGGATGGGGAACACCAGCCGGTCCGGGTCGGCCTCGTCGACCACCAGGGGCCCCCAGAAGTCGAGGTTGTCGGACTCGACGAGCAGCTGGTCCAGGCAGTCGACGTCGGGCAGGCCGTCGTCGTCCATCAGCCACACCAGGTCGGCGTCGCGGTCGATCGCCCAGGCGAGCCCGTCGTGGAAGCCGCCCGCGCCGCCGCGGTTGGTGGTGAGGGTGCGCCCGCTCAGCGGGATCTCGCCGGTGGTCGGGCGGGCCGCGAGCCACCGCCCCGTGCCGTCGGTCGACGCGTTGTCGACGACCAGCACCTCGGCCAGGCCGTCGACCTGCCCGAGGCGCTCCACGAGCTTCTGGAGCAGCGGGAGGCGGTTGAAGGTGACCACGACCGCGACGATGCGGGGCAGGGGTCCGGTGGTCACGGCGTACACCCTAGGCGCGGCACGGGCGCGCTCAGCAAACCGCGCCGAGGTCCTCCGACTGGTTGGCGGCGTAGCCCGTGGACAGCGAGCCGAGCGATCCGCCGGTGACGGCCGGGGACGTGCTCGGTGCCGTCGGGGTGGGCGTCGTCGGGGCGGCACCCTGGTCCGTCGCGCCGTCGGCGGCGTCCGCGGTCGCCTCGTCCTCCGTGGAGTCGGTGGTCGCGGGCGACCCGGTCTCCGCCGGTGCGGCCTCGGCGGTCTCGACGGGCTTCTCGGGCGCGCGACCCTCCGCCTTCGCGATGGCCGCCGCGACCTTGGCGTGGACCAGGTCGATGTCGGGGTCCGCCGTGTTGATCATGGGCGGCACGAGCGACAGCGTGGCGATCTTCTGGCTCTTGGCCTTGAGCGCGAGGTCGGCGAAGCGGTCGACCTCGCCGCGCGGGACGTTGGTGGAGACCATCGCCGAGCTGGCCTTGGCGATCTTCTGGAAGTTCGTCACGGCCGTCTGCGGGCTGACCTGCTGCAGCATCGCGCTCATCACGCACTTCTGCCGCGCCATGCGGGAGTAGTCGTCGGAGTCGAAGCGGGCCCGGGCGAACCACAGCGTGTCCATGCCGTTGAGGGTGCGGGTGCCGGGGTCGATGTAGTGGAAGAAGGAGTCGCTGGGCAGGCCCACCGGGATCTTCTGCCGCACGTTGAGCTCGACGCCGCCCACGGCGTCCACGAGGTCCTTGAAGCCCTCGAGGTTGACCATGGCCCAGTAGTTCATCTTCAGGCCGGTGATGCCCTCGACGCCCTCGATGGTCGCGTCGACGCCGGGGTTCTTCGAGCCCTTGAACAGCGCGGCGTGGTCGAGCGCCCAGGTGGCGAGGCCGTTGAGGTACATCCCCTCCTCGTCGAAGCCGTCGGGGAACTGCTTCTCCATCACCGAGCCCGCGGGGAACGGGAAGTTCTGCATGTTGCGCGGCAGCGAGATCAGCACCGTCTTGCCGGTCTCGGCGTCGATGCTCGCCACGGTCATCGAGTCGGGCCGCAGGCCCCACCGGCCGGCTCCCGCGTCGCCGCCCATGAGCAGCACGTTGTAGCGGCCGTGGTGGGCACCGACCGCCTCGCCGTTGCTGAACATCGAGATCATGAAGTCGCGCTGGACGCCGACGACGTGGGCGCCGAAGAGCAGCGCGCCGGCGACGCTGAAGCAGAGGAAGCCGTTGACGCCCACGATCGCGAGCCGGTGCTGGCGCTGCAGGGTCAGGGGCTGGCCGAGGCGCCAGGCGTCGACGAAGAGGTAGGCCCACCCGACGGCGAGCGCCATCAGCGCGAGGCGCAGGACCTGCAGCAGCACCGTGCTGGTGCCGGCCCAGAAGGCGAGCCCGTGCCAGAAGTACGACGAGACGACCGCGAGCACGCCCACGACGAGCACCGTGAGCCAGGTCCACAGCGCGATGCGGCCGACCCTGCGGTTGCCGGACACGAGCTGGGCCGATCCCGGGAGGAACAGGGTCATCAGCATCAGCGTCACCGCGCGGCGGAACCGGACGCGCTGGGCGCGGTCGATCGTGGTGAACCGCTGCTGGTGCGACCCGGGGGGCGGGACGGACGGCATCGGGGGCCTCTCTCTGCTGGGGGAAGTCAGCCCGCCCAGTATCACCAGTCACACCCGTCCCACCGGGTCGCGACGCGCCGCAGTCCTCAGACTGTCGGCCGGCGTGAAGCGCTCGTCCATGGCCGCGCGGATCGCAGCGTCCGGATCCCGATCGAGGTAGACCAGCCGGACCGCGTCCGGGTCGTCGTTGCCGGCATCCGGTCCGCTCCCAGCTCGCCGGGTCGGCGTGGATGCGGTGGAGGTCCTCCAGGTCGTCCTGCACGGGCTGGTCCAGCCACAGCCGCTCGGTACGGACGTGGCGCCAGTCCGCTCACTCCTCGCGGCCCTGGTCGATCTCGGTCTTGCGCGCCAACCGGTGCGCGCGGCGGATCTCGGCCTCGCGCTGACGTCGTACGTCACCGGCGGTCTCGGTCTCCAGCGGCGGCACGGGGCGGGGGTGCCCCTCCTCGTCGATCGCGACGAAGACGAAGTAGGCGCTGGCGACGTGCACGGGCTCGTCGCTCGCGTTGCCCCACGGCTGCGCCTCCACGCGCACGCCGATCTCCATCGACGAGCGCCCGGCCCAGTTGACCTGGGAGTAGGTCTTGATGATGTCGCCGACGTGGACCGGGGCGAGGAAGGTCATCTCGTCCATCGCCGCCGTGACCGCCGGCCCACCGCTGTGGCGGTGCGCCACCGCGCCTGCCGTCGAGTCCGCCAGCTTCATGATCTCCCCGCCGTGGACGTTGCCCAGCAGGTTCGCCTCGCTCGAGTGGGCCATGATCCCCAGGCTGACCCGGCTGTACGACGTGGGTCGCGCGCCGCTGCGCTCGCTCATGACCCGCACGGTAGCGTCATCGCCCATGGCTGATCGTCCGCAGGGTTCCGGGGTGCCCGAGAAGGGAACCCCCGAGTACGACTGGCTCTACGGGAGCCAGTCGAAGACCCCGCCGAGCGACGCCACGCAGCGCGTCGAGGCGCAGCAGTCCCAGGGCGGCCGACCCGACGAGACCCGGGTGATGCCGGTCGCCCGCCGCGAGGCACGGGGCTCGGGAGGCCAGCCCCCCACCCCCGCTCGTACGCCGGCACCGGCCCCGCCGCCGCGGCCGAAGAAGAAGAAGAAGCGCGGCCGGCGGTTCGGCCTCGGGCTCATCCCCCTCGTGCTGATCCTGCTGCTCGTCTACCTCCTCGGTGTCCCGCTCTACCACTGGACGAAGATCGACAAGGTCGACGCCGCGCCCAGCGGGGACCGCCCCGCCGACCAGCCCGGCACCAACTACCTCATCGTCGGCTCCGACAAGGCCGACGACCTCACCGACGAGCAGCGCAAGGCGCTCCAGACCGGCGAGCGCGGCGGCACCAACACCGACACGATCATCGTGCTGCACACCGGCTCCGGCGGCCGCACGATGATGTCGATCCCCCGCGACACCCTCGTCGACGTCCCCGACGGCGGCACGCAGATGATCAACGCCGCCTTCGCGAGCGGCGGGGCACCCCTGCTGGTCCAGCGGGTGGAGGCGCTGACCGGCATCCACATCGACCACTACGTCGAGCTCGGCTTCGGCAGCGTCATCAACACCGTCGACGCCTTCGGCGGGGTGGAGATCTGCCCGAAGCAGGACATGAAGGACCCGATGGCGCGGCTCGACATCAAGAAGGGCTGCCAGGAGGTCGACGGCCAGACCGCGCTGGCGTACTCGCGCTCGCGCCACGTGACGGCGCTCAGCGACCTCGACCGCGTCGCTCGTCAGCGCGAGGTCATCAGCGCGATCGGCGACGAGGCCGTCTCGCCGTGGACCTTCCTGAACCCCGTGCGCTACTGGCGGATCAACGACGCCGCGACCGGCGCCATCCGCATCGACGAGGACATGAATCCGTTCGACCTCGGCAGGTTCGCCCTCGCCATGACGGGCGAGAGCCAGACCTGCACGATGCCCAACCTCCCGGCGCCGAGCGACCCCAACCGGATCGTCGCCGATCCCGACCGGGCACCCGCGCTGTTCAACGCGATCATCGACGACTCCACGGTGCCGAAGAAGGCCTGCACGCCGACGGGGCGGGCGCGGTAGCTCTGTCAGGCGTCGAGGCTGCGAAAGGCGACACCCACACCATGACTGAACGCCCTGCCGGAGAGTCGCCTGGAGGGGCCTCCCGCCCGCGCATGTCTTCGTTGATGACCACGCGGCTGATGCTGCGTGCCTATGAGCTCGGCGACGCGCCTCGCGTCCTTGACATCCAGCGGCGTCCCGAGGTCATCCGCTGGCTGGGGGATCCGCCCCACGTACCGATGGCTGGGCTCGAGGAAGCGCTTCGCTGGATCGACGACAGAACCCAGCGGGAGGCGCGCGACCCGCTCGACATGACCCGGGCCATCGTCATCCGCGATACAGGAGTTGTGGCTGGAACTGTGTCCGTGGCGAGGGCCGTCCGGCGCAACGGTGACTTCCTCGGCGAATACGAGGTCGGCTGGCACCTTCACCCCGACTCGGTCGGGGCAGGCTATGCGACCGAGGCCGCGCAAGCCTTGTTGGACCATGTCTTTGACCGTGGTTTGACGGAGGTCTGGTGCGGCATGTTTGTCGGCAACGAGCCGTCTCGCAGGGTTGCGGAACGGCTCGGGCTCCCTTTCATCGGCGTGCGTCCTGATCCGTGGTACGAGGGTGAGAGCCGGCTGTACAGACTCGGGCGCAGTCAATGGCGGAACGGCCGCGGCAAGCGCTTTCCTTGAACTTCTGGTGGTGGGACGACCTGGCAGGGAGGTGCGAGATGCCCCGTCAGATCGTCACAACGTCGAACGCGCCGAGCTCGCCGCTCTTCAGCCAAGGAGTTCGGGCCGGATCCCAGCTCTTCATCTCGGGAACCGTCGGCATCGACGTGAGCACCGGTCGCATGGCGGGTGATGACATCCAGGCTCAAACAAGACAAGCGTTGGCGAACTGCGAAGCGATCCTGCGGGAGGCGAGTGCAACGCTCGATGACGTCGTCGAGGTGGGCGTGCTGCTCACCGACCCAGGCGACTTCAATGGCATGAACGAGGAGTACGCCCGCTGGTTCCCGTCTGACCCACCAGCCCGCTACGCGGCCAAACTCGGGGTCGAGATACCTGGACTGCTCGTCTCGATCAGGATGACCGCATCCCTGGTCTGATCGGTGGCATGTCGCCTCACGTCTCCCGGAGGCACGGCGCGTCTATCAGCCCTGGTCGCACTGCTCCCCAGCCTCTCGAAACCGTTGTCATACGAACATGTGTTCGATAGAATGAGGCATGACCTCCACCCTCCTCGCCCACCAGCCGCCACCGGCGGACGAGGAGGCGTCGGCGAGGGAGCTGCTGGACTGCGCTACCCAGGCGCTGCGCACACGCCGTCTGGCCGAGGTGGCCGAGCTCCGGCTCGCGATCCAGTGGGCCATCATCCACGGACACCCTCGCGACGACCGTGACCCGATGGTCACACCCGGAGGCGACGGGACTCCCCCGCTGCGCGAGCACGCGGTGCCCGAGCTGGCGATGGTCCGCGAGACCCATCCCGCCACGACGCGGGCACTGATCGCCGACGGGCTCGACCTCGTCCACCGGCTGCCGCTCACCTGGGCCGTCGTCGAGGCCGGCGACTGCGAGCCGTGGGTCGCCCGCAAGGTCGCCGTGCTGACCCGTTCGCTGCTCTCCGAGCACGTCGGCCGCGTGGACCGCGCGGTCGCGAAGGCCATCCGCGGGCACGCGCCCTCGACCGTCCTCGAGATCGCCCGTGCGAAGGTGATCGAGGCCGACCCCGAGACCCACCGCGCCGAACGCGAACGGTCCCGCCACGAGCGCTACGTCCGCCTCTCCCGCGCCGACGAGTTCGGCTACCGCCACCTCATCGCCCGCGTCACCGCCGGTGACGCCGCCTGGATCGATGCCATGGTCGAGCGCGTGGCCGAGATCCTCGCCGAGACGATGGGTCACGACCACAACCACGACGAGCTCCGCTCCCTCGCACTCGGCTGGCTCGCCCGGCCCGTCGACCTCCTCAAGCTCCTCCTCGAACACACCCGGACTGGCCCGGACACCGAGACCGGTGTCGAGACCGGTGAGCCCGAGCAGCCGGCATGGGCACCCGACCACATGGCCGACACCGTGGACCGGCTCTGCTCCCTCCCCACCCGCAAGCTCGCACAGCTCCGCGGCCGCGGACGCCTCTTCGTCCACCTCACCGACGACGCCCTCCGCACCGGGCGGGGAGTCGCCCGCATCGAAGGCGTCGGCCCCATCGACGTACGACAGCTGGCCGAGGTCCTCGGCAACGCCGACACCACCCTCACCCCCGTCCTCGACCTGCGCTGCGCCGCCGGATCGACGCCTACGAGCACCCCGAGACCGTCAAGGACCACGTCTGGGCCCAGACCGGCGGCGACTGCTTCCCCTACACCCCCCGCACCGCCACCCGCGACGGCGTCGACTACGACCACGCCATCCCCTACGACGACACCGGACCACCCGGCCAGACCGGACCCCACAACTCCGGACCACTCCGCCGCAGCCACCACCGCACCAAGACCCACGGCGGCCTCACCACCCGAGTCGTCGGCCCCGGCCGACATCTCTGGCGCACACCCCACGGCCACGCCCTCCTCGTCGACCACACCGGCACGACGAAGCTCACCGACCACCAGGGGGCATCCATGGCCGAAGCGATCGACGACGGCGTCGAGCTCTACTTCACCGCACCAGTCGCCTACGGAGCCTCCTAGCCGCGGCGGCCGGTGAGGACGTACTGGAGCACCACGTCGTGACCCGGCGCGACGCCGTGGCTGCGGTCGAGCTCCAGCACCTCCTCGAGCGGCGTGATCGTCACATCGGTGAGTCCCCCGCGGCGCAGGACGTCCGCGACCTCCTCGATCGAGCGGGCGTCCGCCAGGGGCAGGTGCCCCGCGGGCCGCTCGCCGTAGAGGCCTCCGAGGCCGTCGGTGAACCACAGGCTGTCGGCCATCGCGACCACACCGCCCGGCCTGAGCAGCACGCAGCCAGCGGGCGACCGCCGCCGCAGGGTCGCGCAGCGTCCACATGACGTAGCGCCCGACGACGGCGTCGAACGACCCCTCGGGGAAGTCCGGGTCGACGGCGTCACCGACGGTGAACCGCGGCGGGTGCGGGTCGTCGGCCGCGTGCCGGGCGGCGATCTCGAGCATGCCGGGCGACGAGGTCGATCCCCGTCACCCGGTGGCCGAGGCCGGCCAGCAGGCGGGCGACGTGGCCGCTGCCGGTGCCGACGTCGAGCACGTCGGCCGGTGCCGGTGGGCAGGGCCGCGGACCACACCCGGCCCCACGCCTCGACGTCGAGGTCGCGGCGCTCGGGACGCTGCTGGTAGGCGTCGTACGACGGGGCGCGCTCGGTCCAGTAGTCGTTGATCGAGCCCTGGAGCTGCTGGTCGGTCATGCGGTGAGGTCCTCCTGTGCTGGCGCGGGTGCGGCTCGGGTGACGGGGATCGGCGTGAAGAGCAGGTGGAGCTGTCCGCCCGTGCGGACACGTTCGACGCCGATGCCGTAGACCGGCTCGAGCAGGTCGGGCACCAGGACGTCCTCGACGGGCCCCGACGGCCGCGACGCCGCCCTCCCCGAGCAGGACGAGGTCGTCGCAGTAGCGGGCGGCGAGGTTGAGGTCGTGCAGCACGACGACCACCGTGCGACCGAGGTCGTGGGCGAGGTCGGAGACGAGGCCGAGGACCTCGTGCTGGTAGCGGATGTCGAGGTGGTTGGTGGGTTCGTCGAGCAGCAGGTGGGTCGCCTGCTGCGTGAGCGCCCGGGCGATGAGCACGCGCTGCCGCTCACCGCCGGAGAGCCCGGCGAAGGCTCGCCTCGCGAGGTGGGTGGCACCCACCCTGGCCAGGGCGTCGGCCGCCACGTCGTGGTCGGCCGTCCCGGTCCGCTGGAAGGTGGACAGGTGCGGTCCGCGGCCGAGCAGCACCATCTCCGCGACGGTGAGCGTGCTCTCCGCCGCCGCTCTCCTGGACCACGACGGCCACGCGCCGCGCCGCGTCGCGCGGCGGCAACGCTGCCAGCCGCTCGCCGTCGACGGTCACCGAGCCGGTCGGGCTGGTGAGCGCACCGTGCAGCAGCCGGAGCAGGGTGGTCTTGCCGCTGCCGTTGGGGCCGATCAGACCGAGCACCCGGCCGTGCGGGGCGGCGAGGTCGACGGCGTCCAGCACCTGCGCGGCGCCGTACGCCCAGGAGAGGTCGTGAGCGGCGATCACGAGCCCGGACCGAACCTCTCGACGATGCGCTCGAGCCCCTCGAACGCCAGCGGGCTCGGCGGCTCGGTGAAGTTGAACAGCTGCGTCATCACGTCGCCGTTGCGCACTGCTGTGAGCTCGCCGGCGCCCGGCAGACGGGTGACGGCGTCCTCCACCGGACCCGGCTCGCCCTCGCTGTGGAGCAGGACCAGGACGTCGGGGTCGCGGCCGAGCAGCTCCTCCAGGGTGACCTCGAAGACCCGCTCGTCGACGTCGGCGAAGACGTTCTCGAAACCGGCGGCCTCGAGCTGCGGGTGGGCCATGCTCCGGGTGCCGTAGGCGTAGGTGGTGCCGCCACCGACCGTCGGGTAGAGGACCGCCGCGGTCCGCCCCGTCCCGTTCCCCACCTCGGCCTCGACCTCCGCCAGGTCGGCCTGCAGGTCGGTGATCGCCTCCTCGGCCCGGCTCTCGCGGCCGAACACCGTGCCGTACACCTCGAGCTGGTCGTACACGTCGTCGAAGCCCGGCTCGTCGTTCGACGCCTCGCACAGCGCCGGCTCCTCGATGAGCGGGATGCCGACGGCGTCGAGGGTGTCCCGCGAGAGGTTGTCGACCTGGCCGAGCACGAGGTCGGGCTCCTGGCTGATCACGACCTCCTTCGAGATCTGGAGGTGGCCGCTGCTGTCCAGCTCGTCGGTCAGCAGCGGGATCGCGTCGAGCTCGGCGAGGGTCTCCTCGTCGTAGTAGTCGTCGGGGTACTGCCCCGCGCGCGCCGTGACGCGGTCCATCACCCCGAGCTCGTGCAGGAAGGGCACGGACGAGCTCTTGAGCAGCACGAGGCGCTCCGGGGCCTGCTCGAACGTCACGTCCGCGCCGCAGTTCTCGATCGTCACGGGGTAGGACCCGGTGCTGCTCGAGGCGGGCGGGGTCTCGTCCGTGGCGCCACCGCACGCGGCAAGTGCACCCGCGAGCAGCAGCGTGGCGACGACACGGGACGGAACGGGGACGGGCACGACGGATCTCCTCCGGGGTGGGACGAACGGGGTCAGGAGCTGGTCGCGTGCAGGCGACGGATCAGCACGAGCAGGAACGGCGCGCCGACGAGGGAGGTGATGATCCCGATCGGGATCTCCTGGGGGGCGAAGAGCGTGCGGGCCAGGACGTCGGCCCAGATCAGCAGGATGGCGCCCATCAGCGCGGCCACGACGACCACCCGCACGTGGGCGCCGCCGACGGCACGCCGGGCCAGGTGGGGCACGACGAGGCCGACGAATCCGATGCTCCCGGCGGCCGAGACCACCACGCCGACGCACAGGGCGACCACGACGAGCAGCACCAGGCGGAACCGGTCCGGGCGTACGCCGAGCGTGTGGGCGGTCTCGTCGCCGACCGCCAGCGCGTCGAGCCGACGACCCCACACGGTCAGCAGCGCCGTGGCGCCCAGGACCACGGCGGCGACCACGGCGAGGGGAAGGTCCCAGGTCGCCAGGGCGAGCGAGCCCAGCAGCCAGAACATGACCGAGCGGGCGCCTTCCGCGGACCCGGAGGCGAAGATCAGGAAGCTGGTCAGGGCGTAGAGCGCGTAGCCGACCGCAACGCCTGCCAGCAGCAACCGCACCGAGGTCACCCGCCCGCCGCTGCGGGCGACCAGGAACACCAGCAGGGAGGCCGCGAGGGCGCCCAGGAAGGCGGTGACCTGCAGGGCGTGGTCGACCCAGCCGGCACCCACCCCGAAGAGGATCGCTGCGGCAGCGCCGCTCGAGGCCCCGGAGTTGACGCCGAGCAGGTAGGGGTCGGCGAGCACGTTGCGCACCATGGCCTGCAGCGCGACGCCGCAGATCGCCAGCCCGGCGCCGACCAGCGCCCCCAGCAACACGCGCGGCAGGCGTACCTGCCAGACGATGGCGTCGACCGGGGCGCTCCAGGCCTGCTCCCCCGGCCAGCCGACGAGGTGGTGGGTGACGACGCGGGCAACGGTGCCGCCCGGCACGGCGAACGCCCCGATCGCGATCCCTGCCACCGCGGAGGCGAGGAGCCCGATCGCGAGACCGATCAACCAGGCCGTCGTACGACGCCGCGAGGCCGCGAGGCCGAGCGGGTCATCAGACCGGTCACGGGTCGCCGGGCTCCGCTCCCGCGTCGCGACGCTCGACACCATGCACCCCGTTCGTTGTTGCAAGTCATTTGCAACAACGAACGCTAGCGGTCGAGTTCCCGGTTCACGGCCGGGGGTCAGCGAGGTCGGCTCCAGACTCGCGAAAAACCTTGTCCCGCCGTGGACCCCGGCGTACGCTCACGATATATCGCGATACGTCACCGATAGGTCACGACGTACCGCCCCGCGACACCTCCACCACCACACCATCTCCATCACACAAGGAGCACCTCATGGGACACCAATGGCCCGGAGCCGACTGGCCCGAGAACAACGACGACACCAACACGAGCAACGCCGGCGGTGACCGGGGCGAGCGCGACTACCGCCGCCCGGCCGGCAACGACTGGACCAGCTGGGGCCAGGCCCTCTCCGGTGGTGGCCGCGGCCGCCGTGCCGGCGGGCCCCCGCCGTGGCTCGGCGAGATCTTCGGCTTCGCCAACGCCCCGCAGCGCCCGACGCAGCGCGGCCCGCGGGTGCGACGCGGCGACGTGCGCACCGCGATCATCGACGTGCTGCACCGCGCCCGGAAGGCCGACGACTCGATCAACGGCTACCAGGTGATCCAGGAGATCGCCGAGCTGAGCAACGGCGAGTGGCGCCCCTCCCCCGGCTCGGTCTACCCGACGATCCAGCAGCTGCAGGACGAGGGCCTCGTGGAGTCCGACGACGAGCGCGGGCGACGCACGATCCGGCTCACCGACTCGGGCGTGGCCTGGGCCGAGGAGAACGGCACCGACCTCGCCGCCGTGTGGGCACCCTTCGCCCGCACCGAGGAGGCCCCCACCGACCAGCCGTCCGGGCACGCCGACATCAAGAGCGAGATCGGGCAGGTCGTCAGCGCCGTCTGGCAGCTCGCCACCCAGGGCTCGGAGCAGCAGAAGAAGGCCGCCCTCGACGTGCTCGTCGACACCCGCCGCCGGCTCTACGGCATCCTCGCGGACGGACGGGACGGCGAGCGATGAACGTCCCCGATCCGCGCATGCGGATCGCCGACAGCGATCGGGAGCGGGCGATGGCCGACCTCGCGATGCACTACGCCGACGGGCGTCTCGAGCACGAGGAGTACGACGAGCGGCTCGACGCCATCTGGACGGCGCGGACGCGCGCCGACCTGGCGCTGCTGTTCAACGACCTGCCCCGCCTCCAGGCAGCGCCACCGCCGCGCGCGATCGCCCGCGTGCCCGGAAGGCCTGGTTCGCGGCGCAAGTTCCCGGTGCTGCCGGTGCTGGCCGTCCTCATCCTCCTCAGCGTGTTCGCTGACGCGCCGCTGTTCCTGCTGATCTTCCCGCTCATGTGGTTCGTGCACCGCCGTCGCGGTCCGTGGGCGCCGCCCCCGCCGGGGCGCGCCGACTACCGGCGCCACGGGCGGCCGCACGGCTGGTAGACCAGCCACCCGCTGGGCGGTCCCGTCTGGGACGATGGGCCGGTGACCTGGGAGGCGAGGGTGGTGCGCGCGCGTGCGCCGTACGCCCTCGCCCGCGCCGGGGCGGCGACGACCGTCGCCGTCACCGGTGCCGCCACCGCCCACACCTGGGCCGGCGGTGAGGTGCCCACCGGACCTGGCCTGGCGCTGGTGGCCGCCGTGGTCCTCGGCACGAGCGTGCTGGTCTTCCGGCGCGCCGTGCCCGGGTGGGCCCTGCTGCCCGCGGTGGCCGCGGCCCAGCTCGGCGTGCACGAGTCGTTCGGCCTCGTGGCGTCCCACGAGCACGCCGCCGTGGTCGCCCCCGACCCGGGCTGGTCGTGGCAGATGGTCGGGGCGCACGCCTTCGTCACCCTGCTGACCGCCGTGCTCTGGTGGGCCGGCCGGCTCGCGGCGTCGTACGCCGTCTCGGTGCACGCGCACCCGCCCGTCCCCGTCCGCACCCGCGCGTCCCGCCGACCGTCCGGCGCCCCCACGCGCTCCTCGCTCGTCCTCCTGCTCGTCTCTCCGCGGCGCGGGCCGCCCCTGGCGGTCCTGTCCGCCTGAGCCCGTCCGGGCTCGGGCGGTCACCGACCCGTGACCCCGCCCCACACCCAGGAGAGACATGTCCATCCGCACCCTTGCGCGCCTCGGCGCCTTCCCGGCCGCCACGGCCGCCATCGCACTCTCGCTCGCCGCCCCGGCGAGCGCGCACGTCACCGCAACGCCGTCGACCGCCGCGGCGGGCGCCTACACCGTCGTCACGTTCAGCGTCGGCCACGGCTGCGAGGGCTCCCCCACCACGAAGCTCGAGATCCAGGTCCCGGAGTCCGTGCTGTCGGTGACCCCGAGCCGCAACCCCTTCTACGACGTCGAGAAGACGATCGAGAAGCTCGACGAGCCGGTGGCCGACGCCCACGGCAACGAGGTGACCGAGCGCACCGCGTCGATCGTCTACACGGCCACCACGCCCCTGCCCGACGGCGAGCGCGACGCCTTCGAGCTGTCCTTCCAGCTGCCCGACGCCGAGGGCGAGACCCTGAGCTTCCCGACGATCCAGACCTGCCAGAAGGGCGAGACCAGCTGGACCGAGGTCCCCGCCGACGGCCAGGACGCCGAGGAGCTCGAGAGCCCCGCACCGGCGTTCGAGATCGTGGCGGCCGAGGCCGGCGGCCACGATGACGCCGCGGCCGCCGAGCCGGCGGCGGACGACGCCGACGCCGACGAGGCGGGCGACACCGAGGCGTCCGCCGATGCGTCGGCCGACGACACGGACGACTCCTCCTCGGCCCTCGGCTGGGCCGGCCTCGTCGCAGGCCTGCTCGGCCTGGCCGCCGGCGGCCTCGCCCTGGCCCGGACCCGCTCGTCGTCGTGACCTCCGCGGCGCGACCGGCGCGGCGGCCCCTGCTCCTCCCCCCGGGGTGGGCGCGGGTCGGCGTCGCGCTGGTCGCGCTCGCGCTCCTCGTGCTCGGGGCCGCACCGGCCTCGGCGCACGCCGAGCTGATCGCCACCGACCCGGCCGACGGCTCCGTCCTGCAGACGGCCCCCGACACCGTCACGCTGACCTTCAACGAGCCGGTGCGGCTGACGTCGCAGGAGATCGCCGTCTACGACGCGGCGGGCGACGAGGTCGGCTCCACCGCCGGCTCCACGGGCACGGAGGTGACCGTCGACCTCGCCGGCGCGGCCGACCTCGCGGACGGCACCTACGTCGTGTCGTGGAACGTGCTCTCCGACGACGGCCACCCCATCTCCGGTGCGCTGACCTTCTCGGTCGGCGCACCCTCGGCGTCGGTGACCGCGGCGCCCGAGCCGCAGAGCTCGTCGACGACCGTGACCGTGGTCCGCGACGTCGTCACGGTCGTCACCTACGTCGGCCTGCTGCTCGCCGCGGGTCTGGCGCTCTTCGTCGCCCTCGTCCTCCCCCGCACCTGGCCCGGCACCGAGACGCGAGCCCGGCTGCGCCGCCTGCTGACGTACGCCGCCGCGGCGGGCGCCGCCGGCATCGTCCTCCAGGTCCCCGTCTCGTCGGTCTACGGCCAGGGCCTCGAGCTCACGGACGTCGTGTCGGCGTTCGACCCCGGCCTCGTCCGCAACGAGCTGCTGAGCGCGCTGATGGTGCTGGTCGGGCTGGGGGTCGCGGCGTGGTCGTCCTCCGACGCGCCGCCCGACCGGACGCGCGGCAGGCTGCTGGTCGGCGGCGCGGTGCTGGCGCTCGTCGGCCCGTCCCTGGTCGGCCACACCCGCGCCTTCGCCCCCTCGCCCCTGCTGGTCGCGGCCGACGTCCTCCACCTGGCGGCGGGAGCGACGTGGCTCGGTGGTCTCGTCGGGCTGGTGGTGTCGCTGCGGGCACTCGCCGGACGCGAGGTCCTCGCGGCCACCACGCTCGCCCGCTTCTCGACCCTCGCCGGCGGGCTGCTGCTGGCGGTCGCCGCCACCGGCACCTTCCTCGCCTGGCGCATCGTCGGCTCCTGGTCCGGCCTGGTCGAGACCCGCTACGGCTGGCTGCTGCTCGCCAAGGTCGCGATCGCGCTGCTGGTCGCGGCGCTCGGCGGCTGGAACCGCTGGCGCACCCTGCCCGCCGTCGAGCGGGCGGCCGGCTTCGGCGACCGCGAGGCCGCGGCCGCGGCCGTCACGCGCACCGTGCGGGTCGAGGCGGTGCTGCTCGTGGTCCTGCTCGGCGTCACCGGGTTCCTGGTCAACCAGTCACCCCGTCCGGCGCCGGTCACGGCCGAGTCCGGCACCACCGGGGTCGGTGTCGCCACGGCCGGGGACCTCCGCGTCCTGGCGGTGATGGATCCCCGGCGCACGGGCTCGAACACGCTGCTCGTGCAGGTGCAGGACGCCGCGGGCGAGCCGTACGACCCGCCCGAGAACCCCGTCGTCAGGCTGCGCACCGAGGACCTCGACCTCGGCACGGTCGTGGTGCGGCCGATCGCCGCGGGGACCTACCGGGGCGAGGTCGTGGTGCCGCGCGCCGGCGAGTGGGAGGTGCAGGTGGGCCTCGCGCTGAGCCGCTTCGACAACCCGGTCACGACCGTCACGCTGACTGTTCGACCGTGAGCTCCACCGGCACCGTGTGCAGGAAGCCGTCGACGCGAACCTGCGCGAACAGGCGGTAGTCACCGGCGTCGGGGATCTCGGCGTGGAAGGTCAGCTCGGAGCCGGCCTGGGTGACCTCGGGCGGACCGAGCGGGTGCAGGTGCACCATCGCGCCGGTCTCGCGGTGGAAGCCGGTGACGTGGGCGTACGCCCCGAGGTAGGTGCCGAGCTCGACCGGCCGCCGGCCGGCGTCGCGCACGACGAGGCGCAGCTCGCCGTTGGGGCCCGTCGTCGGGGCCTCGGCGACCGACACCGAGACGGCCCGGTCCTCGGCGGCGGTGTCACCCGGGTCGCCCGGCGGCAGCGCGAGCGGGCGACCCAGCACGACGTGGTCGCCGTTGCCGCCCTCGTCGACGGCGATGAACTCGGTGACGACCCGGTAGCCACCGGCGTCCGGCACGTCGAAGGGCGCCGTCCAGCTGCCGTCCTCGTCGCGGGTGGGGTGCAGGTGGCGGAAGACGGTGAGGTCGTCGTTGACGACGTAGAGGTGCAGCTCCTTGGTGAGCTCCTCGACGTAGTCGGTGACCGGCTCGCCCTCGTGGTCGTCGATGCGGAAGCTCAGCTCGCCGATGCCGTCGGACTGCTCCCGGACCTGCAGGCCGGCGAGCGAGTAGCCGACCTCGCTGACGCGGGTGCCGTCGCCGACGGCCATCGACGTGTGGCCCTGGCCGGGCGCGTGGGTGTGGCCCGCCTCGACCTGGCCGTCGTCGTCGCCCTCCCCCGAGCTGCACCCGGCCAGCAGGGCGCCGGCCAGCGCGAGCGGGAGGGCGTACGGGACGACGGGCTTCACGCGCACGATCCTGCCTCACGGCGCCCAGCTGGTTTCGCGCGGGCGCGGCGGGGTAGCAGTGGCGTACAGCCGGGGAACGACGAGGGGGAGCACGTGACCGTGATCGAGATGAAGATGGGCGCCATCTACCAGGCGGCCCACGACGTCCTGCCTGCGAAGGCCGCGGACTTCTCCGCACGCGCGGACGCGACGTCGGGGGCGATCGACCCGATCGCGGCCCAGCTCGCGCTCGCCGGCAACCACCCGGTCGCGGGAGACCTCGCCGACCTGTCGGTCGAGCTCTTCACCCACCTGCGCTCGATGGTCCGCACCTTCAACGACAGCGCGACGGCGCTCGACGCGATCGCCGACGACTTCGTGGCCGTCGACGCGGATGCCGAGGCGTGGTTCGCCCAGCACCAGCAGTACGTCGGCGACCCCGAGCTCGCTCCCGAGCCGACCGCCCCGGAGGTGTGAGGTGAGCGAGCTCATCGCCCGGCTGGAACCCCTCTGGACCGAGATCGTCGACGGGATCGGCGAGCTCGAGGGCAACGAGGCATGCGCCGACCTGTTCGACAGCGAGCAGAACCGTCACCTCGAGGACGGGTGGTGCCACGAGACGGGCTACTTCAAGATCCCCGGGTCGCACCCGTGGGAGACGCAGGCGCTCTACGTCGCGATGCACCCCACCCACCCCGACTGGTACGAGCAGACGGTGACCAACGCGGACCGCGAGCGGCTCATGCAGGAGGCCCTCACGACGACGTGGAACCAGAACCACGACAGCTGGGTGAACAGCGCCGTGCCCACCGTCTACCGCAGCGCGAGCCAGGACGTCTGGGAGCCGGACCCCTCCGCGATGGAGGCCCCGGTGCAGGCCCTGAGCGACCTGACGCGGTGGCTGGCCGAGCAGCTCGAGCCCGGAGCCGGGTGGACCAGCCCCGACGACCCCGAGGCGCCGCAGTGGCTCGCCGACCTGCGCCAGCACTGGCCGGCGACGTCCCAGAGCTCGGAGTCGTTCTACGACTTCTGGAACGACGTCAACGACAAGTGCAGCCTCTACCTCCACGCCGCTGCCCGTCTCGCGTCCTCCAGCGCCCAGGTCGGAGCCTGCCTCTCCGACTACCAGACCAACCTGCTCGAGGCGACCGAGAAGTGCCGTGACCGGGTCACGGAGGCGCTCCAGCAGTGGCAGGCGTGGAAGGACCGGAGCGGCGCCTGGCCGACGGGGGCGATGACGGACAACAGCGGCGCCAAGGACATCCTCGGCCACGTCAGCACGGTCACCGGGCTGGTCGCCCTGTTCCCGCCCGCGGCGGCGGTGAGCGGCGGCGTCAGCCTGGTCACCGGACTGGTCACCTACATCATCCCGGACAAGAGCATCGAGATGGAGGTGCTCAGTGCCGCGACCGCCTCCGAGATCCACAACGGCTTCCTCAACGACATCAAGCGGATCGCCGAGGAGATGGGCAAGGCGCTCGACGGCCTGCGCACCGAGCCGCCGGCCGACGCCGGCACGTTCGCGCACCAGGGCCTGGAGTCCTACGCCAACGACGTGGTCGCCAACCGGCGCGACTGGACGCCGCCCTCGGTGCACATCTGAGGGGCGTCCGGGCGCGCGCTCCGGGGTCAGCGGGCCGCGAGGGTGGAGTCCAGCAGCGTGCGCAGGCTCGCGAAGTGCCGCTCGGCGGACTCCTCGTCGTACATCGACGTGTCCGCCATGGAGTAGCCGTGGGGGCCCGGGAAGACCTCGTTGACCGCGGTCAGGCCCGCCTCGGCCATCGCGGCGCCGAGGGCGGTGACGGCCTCGGGCGGCATCGACCGGTCGTCGGAGGCGTGCCCGAAGGCGAACGCGGCCCGCGCCGTGGCCAGGGCCAGGTGCGGGCTGTCGGGCTCGTCGGTCACCAGGCCGCCTCCGTGCCAGCCGCCCACCGCCACGACGTGCGGGTCCATCCCGGCCGCGCGGACCGCGATGCGGGCACCCATGCAGTAGCCGGTGACCCCGACGTCCTGCCCGGCGGTCTCGGGACGCGCGCGCAGCGCGGACAGGTACGCCGGCAGGTCGCGGGCGAGCAGGTCGGTGGTGAGTCCCCTGACCCGCTCCATGGCGCCGGGCATGAAGGCCTCGCGGGCGCCGGGGTCCCGCAGGTCGGTGCGGGGAGCCAGCTCGGCCGCGGTGCCGTCACGGTGGAAGACGTGGGGGGCGAGCACGGTGTAGCCCCACGACGCGATCCGGTCGGCCATCTCCTCGATCCGCGGCCGGAGGCCGATGGCGTCGATGACGAACAGGACGCCCGGCGCGGGCGCTCCGCCGGGTGCGGTGGAGAGGTAGGCCTCGGCGTCGCCGTCGGGCATGGTCAGGGTGAGGGCGGGCACGCCCCGAGGCTAGCCTCAGCGCACCACCATGACCGGGCACTCGGCGCGCTGCAGCACCGCCTGGCTCACCGAGCCCAGCAGCAGTCCGCCGAAGAAGCCGAGGCCGTGCGAGCCGACGACCAGCAACGACGCACCGCGCGAGGCGTCCACCAGGCACCGCACGGGCGCGACCGGGACGGCCTCCTGCTCGATCACGACGTCCGGGTGGTCGACCCGCATCCCGGCGACGCTCTCGGCCAGCAGGACCCGGCGGTGCGCGAGACCCTGCTGCGCCCGCGGCTCGCTGTTCCACACGTCCGTGGACGGCGCGTGCGTGCGCCAGGCGTGGAGCGCCACCACGGTCTCGCCGGTCCGCTCGGCCCGCCGGCACGCCTGCTCCAGGGCGGCCGAGCTGGTCGCCGAGCCGTCGACCCCGACCACGATGCGTCGGGCGTCGGCGCCGGGCGCGGGGCGTACGACGACCACGGGGCAGGGCGCGTGGCGGGCGAGGTGCTGGCTGACCGAGCCGATGAGCAGGTCCTCGGCCCGGCCGTGTCCCCGGCTGCCGACCACCACGAGGTCGTCGGAGACCGAGGCGCGGAGCAGCTCGCCGGTCACGAGGCCGACGCGGCTCTCGAGCTCGACGTCGAGGTCGGCGAGCCGCTCCTCGACGCCGGCCAGCACGTCCTCGCCGCGGTCTGCCACGCTCGCACCCCACGGCGACGAGATCGCGTCGTCCACGGTGACGACGTGGAGCCCGCGACCGGTGCTGCGCGCCTCCTCCGCGGCCCATCGGAGGGCGAGGTCGGCGTCGGCCGAACCGTCGTAGGCGACCAGGATCCGTCGGGTGGTGGCGCGCGGGCTGTCCATGCCTCCAGCGTGCGCCGCGAGGCCGCCGCGCGACAGGTGAGGACGGCCCGACCGAGAGGGGTCCAACGACCCTGCCGGCGCCCGATCCCCCGCCGTACCGTCCCGGTATGGACGAGCCGATCACCCGCATGGGCACCGAGGAGTGCTGGGAGTTCCTGCGCCGCCACGAGTTCGGCAGGCTGGCCCACCACCTCGCCGACGAGGTGCACATCGCACCCGTCAACTACGCCGTCGACCACGACCCGGCCACGGGTCGCCGGTCCCTGCTGTTCCGGACCGCCGAGGGCTCGAAGCTGCTCGGGGTCGTGATGAACCCCGACGTCGCCTTCGAGGTCGACGAGATCGTCAGCGAGCGCGCCACGAGCATCGTGCTGCGCGGCCGGGCCCGCCGGCTCGAGGAGGACGAGGAGCACCGCGCCGACAACCTCCCGCTCCGCCCGTGGGTGGCCACGGAGAAGTGGAACGTCGTCGAGGTCGACGTCACCGAGATCAGCGGACGTCGCTTCGAGCTCTCGCGCCCCTGGCAGCACATGACCCCGGACTGACCGGGGTCACGTGCCGGCCCCGGGCCAGCGTCACACCGCGGCGGCCTGCGCCGCGCGCCACTCGTCGTACGTCGTGGTGAAGAGGCGCGCGTCGGGTCCCGGGACGAGCTCGTCACCGGACAGCACGGCTCCGAAGTAGGTCGCGGCGGGGTCGGCGACCACCGTGCGGGGGTCGCCCTGGGCGGTGAGCGCGGCGGCGACGAAGTCGCTCATCCGGACCTTGGACGGCCCGCCGATCTCCTGGATCCGGCCGAGCGGCTCACCGACGGTGATCGGTCCGAGGGCGGCGACGACGTCGTCGGCGGCCATCGGCTGGAAGTAGCCGGTGGACAGGTGGACCTCGTCGCCCACGGTGGCGGCCTGCGCGATGGCGGCGGTGAACTCGTAGAACTGGGTCGCGTGCACGATCGACCAGGGGACGCCGCCGTCGCGGATCAGCTGCTCCTGGGCGACCTTGGCCCGCAGGTAGCCGCTCGCCGGGAGGCGGTCCGTGCCGACGATCGAGAGGGCGACGTGGTGGCCCACGCCCGCCGCCTTCTCGGCCTCGAGGAGGTTGCCGGTCGATCGGGTGAAGAAGTCCAGCACGTCCGCGTCGGCGAACGACGGCGAGTTGGAGACGTCGACGACGACGTCCGCGCCGACCAGCACCTCCGCGAGGCCCTCGCCGGTGAGCGTGTTCACCCCCGTGTTGGGTGCGGCGGCCACACCCTCGTGGCCGTGCTCGGTGAGGCGGGCGATGAGCTTGGAACCGATCAGGCCGGTTCCGCCGATGACGACGATCTTCATGGTGTGTCCTTCACGTGGGTGGGGTGGGTCCGCAGTGATGACCGGACAGCACCCGTCGGCGTGACACCGCACCCGGGTCCCCGACGCGACTCAGCACTCCACGACGTTGAGGGCGAGGCCCCCGCGGGCGGTCTCCTTGTACTTGTCCTTCATGTCGCGCCCCGTCTCGCGCATGGTCTTGATCGCCTTGTCGAGCGAGACGACGTGCGAGCCGTCACCGCGCACGGCCATCCGGGCCGCCGTGATCGCCTTGATCGAGGCCATGGCGTTGCGCTCGATGCAGGGGATCTGGACGAGCCCGCCGACCGGGTCGCAGGTGAGCCCGAGGTTGTGCTCGATCCCGATCTCAGCGGCGTTCTCCACCTGCTCAGGGGTGCCGCCGAGGAGCTCGGCCAGCCCTCCGGCAGCCATCGAGCAGGCCGAGCCGACCTCGCCCTGGCAGCCGACCTCGGCGCCGGAGATCGACGCGTTCTCCTTGAACAGCAGGCCGATCGCCGCGGCCGTCAGCAGGAAGCGGACCACGCCGTCGTCGTCCGCGCCCGGCACGAAGTGGTGGTAGTACAGCAGCACCGCGGGCACGATGCCGGCGGCGCCGTTGGTGGGGGCGGTGACGATCCGCCCGCCGGCGGCGTTCTCCTCGTTGACCGCGAGCGCGTAGAGCGTCACCCACTCCATCGCCATCAGCGGGTCGGCGATGCCGGAGGCCCACTCGACGTCGAGCTTGGCCTTCAGCTCGGCCGCGCGCCGTCGTACCTTCAGCCCTCCGGGCAGCACGCCGCTCGTCCGGCTGCCGCGCTCGACGCACTCCCGCATCACCTGCCAGATCGCCAGCAGCTCGCGGCGCACCTCGTCCTCGGTCCGGCGGACCAGCTCGTTGGCGAGCATCACGTCACTGATCCGCATGCCCGTCGCCCGGGTGATGGCGAGCAGCTCGTCGGCCGTGGTGAAGGGGTGGGGGACGGGCGTCTCGTCGGCCACCAGCACCCGGTTGCCGACGGCGTCCTCGTCGACCACGAAGCCGCCCCCGACCGAGTAGTACTCGCGCCGCCTGAGCTCGGTGCCGCCGGCGTCGAAGGCCTGGAAGACCATGCCGTTGATGTGGAACTCGAGCCGCTTGCGCCGGTGCATCACGACGTCGTCGACCGAGAAGGGCACCGGGTGCACCCCGGCGAGCTCGATGCTCCCCGACGACAGCACCGCCTGGACCATCGGGTCGGCCGCCACCGGGTCGACGAGGTGCGGCTGCTCGCCGGCGAGACCGAGGACGACCGCCTTGACGCTGCCGTGGCCGTGGCCGGTGGCACCGAGCGAGCCGAAGAGCTCGACGTGGACGCGGGCGACGCTCCGGGAGCAGGTCGTCGACGCGCAGCCCGTCGGCGAACAGGTGGGCCGCCTTCATCGGCCCGACCGTGTGCGAGCTCGAGGGACCGATGCCCACCTTGAACAGGTCGAAGACGCTGACGGTCATGCCGTTCCCTCCGCAACCGTCGCCGTCGGCGGCCGCACCCTGATGATGAGCCCGACGGCGGGCTCAGGACAAGGGGTTGGTTGCGTACGACGCACAGCGTTGCGCAGCGCGCAACGCTAGCGCCGAGCCCGGGGCGGCCGGTTCTCCAGGGTCTCGACCAGCCGTGCCGCGACATGGGCGGCCTGTCGTAGGTCGTCCTCCGACCAGTCGGCGAGCAGCCCCTCGTAGACGCCGCGGGCCGTCCGCTTCGTACGACGGTGGCGAGCCGTCCCCGCGCGCGTGGCCTGGACGAGCGTCGCTCGACCATCAGTGGGGTCCGTCGCGCGGGACACCAGCCCCATCGTCTCCAGCCGCCGTACCTGCGTGGTCATCGTGGATCGGTCGACCTCCTGCCAGTCGGCAAGCTCGGAGAGCCGAACGGGGCCGGTGTCGGTGATCCGTCCGAGCAACCAGGCGTCGGTAGCCGACAGGGCCGGGTCCGTGTCGGCCAGCATCCGGCGCCTGACGTCGCTGCGGGTGAACCAGCGCACCAGCATCGGGACTGCGCGCTCGAGGCGCGCGGACGCCTCCCGTGCCGCAGCCGTGGAGATGTCGTCCGTCATGTAGTGAGGGTAGACCAACCATTTTGGTTTGTCTGATCCAACTGTTATAGTTGACGCATCAACCAAAGGAGTCCGGACGTGACCACGAAGCCCACACCACCCGGTCCGCTCGCGCGGGCGTCGAGCGCCCAAGCAGCACGCGACGACGCGGCTGACCTCGTCGAGCTGTGGGGCGTCGACTCCTTCCCCGCCAGCGACCCGCCCGCCAACTGGTGACGGCGGCCCCGGCGACAACGCACACCCAGGAGGACACCATGACCAGCACGTCGACACGCTTCACCGGCTCCATCGGGACCGTCGCCCAGCACGGGCTGCCGCAGGAGGTGGACGTGGCGGTCATCGGATCCGGCGGCGCCGGGCTGATGGCGGCGCTCACGGCCGCCAAGGAGGGGGCCCGGGTCCTGGTGGTCGAGTCCAGGGAGGTCGTGGGCGGGGCGACCGGCATCTCCGCCGGCGCCGCATGGATCCCGAACCACGGCTTCTCCACCGAGGCGCTCAAGGTCGACGACGACCTCGAGCAGGCGCGCACCTACATCTACGGACAGGGCCGCGACCAGGTCCTCGACCACGACCTCGTCGAGGCGTTCCTCCAGGCGGGTCCGCGCGTCGCCCGGTACATCGAGGAGCACACCTCCTTCGGCTGGATCCCCACCATCTGGCCGGACTACCGCTCCGACATCGACGGCGCGTCCATCGGTCGTGCGCTGTTCCCCGGACCGTACTCCCCGAGGGGACTCGGTGAGGCCGCGAAGTTCGTGCGGCCAGCCCTGACCACCGGCATGGCGAAGAACCCGCTCCCGTTCTGGATGCTCGGCGGCATGGGCATCGACGAGGCCTGGCTGGCCGGACCGGCGCTGGTCGGCGCGCTGCTCGAGGCCGGCCTGCGCAACGGCGTCGACGTACGCGTCGAGGCCCCCGCTGCCCGCCTCATCACCGACGAGACCGGCGTGCGCGGCGTCATCGTCAAGGCCGACGGAGTCGAGCACACCGTGCGCGCCACCAAGGGCGTGGTGCTGGCCAGCGGCGGGTTCGAGAGCTCCGCCGAGCTGACCACCGAGTACCTGGACGCGCCGCTCGGCACCCAGGTGTCCCCCAAGGGGCACGACGGCATCGCCGTCCAGCTGGCCGAGGAGATCGGCGCTGACCTGACCGACATGCAGGACGCCTGGTGGATGCCCGGCGTGCAGCTGCCCGGCGAAGAGCTCGAAGGCCGCCCGCTCAGCCGCGTCTTCCTGGGCGAGCGCGCCCTGCCGCACAGCATCATGGTCAACAGCTCCGGAAAGCGCTTCGCCAACGAAGCACTGGCCTACGACCAGTTCGGCGCCATCATGCGCGAGGTCGACGCCGCGACCGGCACCATGCCCAACGCCACCGCATGGCTCGTCTTCGACCAGACCTACTGGAACAAGTTCGGCATCTTCGGCGTCACCCCCGGCGGCCAGGTGCCCGACTACCTCAACCGTGCCGACACCCTGTCCGAGCTCGCGAATGACATCGGCGTGGATGAGGCAGCACTGCGCGCGACCGTCAAGCGCTTCAGCTCCAACGCACGGCAGGGCCGCGACCCGGAGTTCCAGCGCGGCGAGACCCTGTTCGACCGCTACTTCGGCGCCTACTACCCCCGCCTGGGCAGCTACTCACCCGACGCACGGTTCCCCGCCGCGACCGCCAAGGGCAGGCAGCTCATCGCCGCGGCGATCGGTCCGGTGGTCAACAAGCTCGCCGGGCGCGCCGCACGGAGCAACGACCCCGATCGGCTGCGCTCGGTCGTCGTCGGACCGCTGGCCAAGATCATCCGCCCGGTGCTGAACAGCCCCAGGTCCAGCGTGCTCGGCCCGGTCGAGACCGCGCCCTACTACGCCCTCGAGGTCAAGGCGAGCGCCCTGGGAACCGTCGGCGGGCCGCGCACCGATGCACACGGGCGAGCCCTCGACACCCGCGGCCAGGTCATTCCCGGCCTGTACGCCGCAGGTAACGCGGGCGGCGCCCCCACGAAGGGCTTCTACGGAGGGGCCGGCGGCACGATCTCGCTCGGCCTGGTCTTCGGCCACCTCGCCGGCCGTGACGCGGCACTCCAGGACTCCGAGACCAGCACTCGTCCCGCCGCCTGAGTCCGCGCGCGAGAAGGGCCGCAGCACTGCGATCGGAAAGCCCCCGCCTCAACCGATCCGCCGTGGCGTACCCCTCACTCATCTTGGCGTGGTCACAAGCGGACGTCACCGAAATATCGCAAACGCAGACAAGCAACAAGTGCCTCCAGAAGGCACGGAAGGAGCGTGGACGGCATGATCGTCTACAACGAACTGGTCGCACTGACGGCCGGAGCCGGATTGCTCGGGTTCGCCGCATTCCTGGCCACCCTCATCAAGGGCAAGCGCATCGACAGCGAAGGCTGGGCAGGCTTCTTCGCCGTCACCGGCGTCCTGCTCCTCGCCCTGGGCATCCACACCACCGTCACCTGGCCGTTCGGCGGCAACGGCTTCGAGTACGCCAACATCGCGTTCGGTCAGCCCGCCGCCGGGTTCGGTGCGCTGCTGCTCTTCGCTGCCGTCTACCTGTGGCGCCACCGGGCCCTGTACGCCGGTGACGTGGAGGACGCGAATGCTGCCACGCTGGCGGCGTTCAAGCCGGTCGGCATCTTCGTGGGTGCGCTCGGCCTGGGCATGGCCGTCCTCGCCATCGCCTTCGTCCGCTTCCAGCTCGGCGCGGCCCCGCCCGAGGAGCCCATCAGCGGACGCTTCGGGCACCTCCCCATCCTCGAGGCACTGTTCCTCGGCGGCCTGTGGGGCATCGTCGCGATCGGTGCACTGCTGTTCGCGATCGCCCTGTGGACCGACCGTCCGCAGCTCCTGCGATGGGCCATGTGGGCCTGGGTCATCGGCGGCACCGTGTTCCTCCTCTTCGGCGCGATGAACTTCTACACGCACATCGGCATGTACTACAACGTCGAGCACGGCACCATGCACAAGTGGTGACCCTGACCCACGCCCCACGGCCGTGGCCACCACCCCTCTCGTCGCTGTCCGACGTGGTCACCAGGGGGTAGACAGTGCTCGTGGACACCACGTCGCCGTTGTTCCTGACCCTCGACCTGGCCGGGGTGTTCGCGTTCGCGCTCAACGGCGCCCTCACGGCGATCAGGCTCACCCGGCTCGACATCGTCGGTGTCGTCACGCTCGGCATGTGCACCGCGCTGGGGGGCGGCATCCTCCGCGACATCCTGCTCGGCGCGCTGCCGCCGGCGACGTTCAGCGACTGGCGCTACCTCACCGTGGCGGCGGTGGGCGGACTGATCGCTTTTACCTTCGGGCGCGGCCTGGACCGGCTCACCACGCCGATCCTCGTGCTCGACGCCGCCGGGCTGAGCCTCTTCGCCGTCGCCGGAGCGCTCAAGGCCCTGGACCACGACATGGGCTTCGCCCAGGCGGTCATCCTGGGCACCATCACGGCCGTAGGAGGCGGCACCCTGCGAGACGTCCTCATCCGAGAGGTCCCGTCAGTGCTGAGCAGCGGCCTGTACGCCATCCCGGCCCTGGTCGGGGCCGGTCTCGTCGTGGGTGCCGACGCCTGGGGCGCGGCCGAGCTGCCCGCAGCACTCGTGGCAGCCGGCGCCTGCTTCGCGATCCGCATGGTCGGAGTGCGCTACGACATCAACGCCCCGGCCCCTCCCGGCACCGCGCGAGGCGCATGATGGAACGCATGACCACGAGCGCGACCGCTGCCGTCCTCGACGCGCTTGCCGGAGTCCGGAGCTGGCAGGAGGAGACCTACCGCGACCTGCATGCCCATCCCGAGCTTCCGCACCACGAGCACCGGACCGCGCAGAAGGTGGTCGAGCGTCTGCACGAGATCGGCTGCGACGTGCACGAGGGCGTGGGCGGAACCGGTGTGGTCGGCATCCTCCGCACCGGCCCGGGCCCCACCGTCCTGCTCCGCGCCGACATGGACGCCCTCCCCGTCAAGGAGGAGACCGGCCTGCCCTACGCCAGCCAGGACACCGCCGCGGACGGGTCCCCGGTGATGCACGCCTGCGGACACGACGTCCACGTCACCTGCCTCCTCGGCGCAGTCGCCCTCCTCGCCCAGGCCCCGGACCGGTGGTCAGGGACCCTCGTGGCCGTGTTCCAACCGGCCGAGGAGGCAGCCGACGGTGCCCGAGCCATGCTCAGCGACGGGCTCGCCTCCCTGGTCGGGAAGGTCGACGTGGCACTGGCCCAGCACGTCCTGCCCTACCCGGCAGGCACCGTGGGCACGCGATCGGGCCCGACGCTCTCGGCAGCGGACAGCATGCGCGTCACGGTGCACGGCCGCGGCGCCCACGGCTCCATGCCGCAAGCCGCCATCGACCCCGTGGTGCTCGCCGCGATGATCGTCATCCGGCTGCAGACCGTCGTCGCTCGGGAGATCGCCCCCGGCGACGTCGCGGTCCTCACGGTCGGAAGCATCCAGGCCGGCACGAAGAGCAACGTCATCCCCGACCATGCCGTCCTGCAGCTCAACGTCCGCACCTACGACGAGCGGACCCGCACCACGGTCCTGGACGCGATCGAGCGGATCGTGCGCGCCGAGTGCGACGCCTCCGGCGCAACCCAGCCTCCGGATTTCGAGCTGTTCGACCGCTACCCGCTGACCGACAACGACCCGGACGTCACCGGACGTGTCGCGTCCGCGTTCCACGACCTCTTCGGCGACCGGGCCGGTGAGCTGCCGCAACAGAGTGCCAGCGAGGACTTCAGCGATCTCCCGCGCCAGCTGGGGGCGCCGTACACGTACTGGGGCATCGGCGGCATCGACCCCGCGGCGTACGACGCCGCCCGGGAGGCGGGGCGACTCGACCAGGACATCCCCGTCAACCACTCCGCGACCTTCGCGCCCGTCCTCCAGCCGACGCTGGACACCGGCACACAAGCGCTGGTGGCCGCTGCCCTGGCCTGGCTCCAGGTGTCCTGACAGCGGCGCTACCGCGTCCTCTGGGCCGCCGCGGCGCCGTGTCCCCGCGTAGGCGTTCCGCGGCTCAGAGCGTCGACTGCACCCCGGCGAGGAGCTGACGTGCCATCACGATCCGCTGGACCTGGTTGGTGCCCTCGTAGATCTGGGTGATCTTGGCGTCGCGCATCATCCGCTCGACCGGGTAGTCGCGCGTGAAGCCGTAGCCGCCGAGCACCTGCACCGCGTTGACCGTGACCTCCATCGCGACGTCGGAGGCGAAGCACTTGGCCGCGGCCCCGAAGAAGGTGAGGTCGTCGTCGCCGCGCTCCGAGCGACCCGCGGCGGCGTAGGTCATCTGGCGGGCCGCCTCGACCTTCATGCCCATGTCGGCGAGCATGAACTGCATGCCCTGGAAGTCGGCGATCGACTTGCCGAACTGCTGACGCTCCTTGGCGTAGTCCAGCGCGTAGTCGAGCGCACCCTGCGCGACGCCCACGGCCTGCGCGGCGATGGTGACGCGCGTGTGGTCGAGGGTCTGCATGGCGGTCGCGAAGCCGGTGCCCTCCTCGCCGATCATCCGCGAGGCGGGGATGCGGACCTTGTCGAGGTAGACCTCACGGGTGGGGCTGCCCTTGATGCCGAGCTTCTTCTCCGGCGCGCCGAAGGAGACGCCCTCGTCGGACTTCTCGACCACGAACGCCGAGATGCCGCCGCGGGTCTTCTTCTCGGGGTCGGTGACGGCCATGACCGTGTAGAACTCGGACTCGCCGGCGTTGGTGATCCAGCGCTTGACGCCGTCGAGGACCCACTCGTCGCCGTCGCGGACCGCGCGGGTCTTCATGCCGCCCGCGTCGGAGCCGGCGTCGGGCTCGGAGAGGCAGTACGAGAAGCCGCCCTCGCCGCGGGCGAGCGCGCCGAGGTAGGTCTGCTTGAGCTCCTCGGAGCCGGCGATCTGCACCGGGAGCGAACCCAGCTTGTTGACCGCGGGGATCAGCGAGGACGACACGCACGCGCGGGCGACCTCCTCGATCACCAGCACGGTGGCGAGCGCGTCGGCGCCGGCACCGCCGTACTGCTCGGGCACGTGGGGGGCGTGGAAGTCCGACGCGAGGAGCGCGGCGGCCGCCTCATGGGGGTAGCGCGCCTCCTCGTCGACAGCCGCCGCGAACGGCGCGATCTTCGCGTCGGCGACGGCACGGACGGCCTCGCGGATCGCCTGGTGCTCCTCGGAGAGGGCGTAGAGGGGGAACTCGCTCATGACTCGAGATTGTAGGACGTCCATGCTTTCTGGGGCAGCGGTCTACCGTGTGGTCATGACCACTTCGCAGACCTCGGTGAGCAGCGACTGGCAGGACCCCGCGACCGTCGACCGGATGCTCGACGAGGCGCAGACGTGGGCCGTCGTGGGCCTCTCGGGCGACCCCGGCAGGACGGCGTACTCGATCGCCGCGCTGCTCCAGGAGCGCGGCAAGCGCATCGTCCCGGTCCATCCCGTCTTCGCGGACCCGGGTGCTCCCGCGGTGCTCGGCGAGCAGGGCTACGCCACGCTCGCCGACGTACCGGTGCCGATCGACGTCGTCGACGTCTTCCGCCGCTCCGAGTCGGCCGGGGAGTTCGCCGACCAGGCCGTCGCCGTCGGCGCCAAGGGGGTGTGGTTCCAGCTCGGGGTCGTCGACGCCGAGGCGTTCGAGCGGACCACCGCCGCCGGCGTGCCGATGGTGATGGACACCTGCCCGGCGATCGAGTGGCGCAAGCGCGGCCGCTGACCCAGCGCGGCGTGAGCGGTCAGACGACGCCCATCGCCAGCATGGCGTCCGCGACCCGGACGAACCCGGCGATGTTGGCCCCCAGCACGTAGTCGCCCGGGCGGCCGTAGTCGTCGGCCGCCGCGGCGCACCGCTCGTGGATCCCCGCCATGATCTCGGCCAGCCGGGCCTCCGCGTGCTCGTGGGTCCACGAGTCGCGGGACGCGTTCTGCTGCATCTCGAGGGCGCTGGTCGCGACGCCGCCCGCGTTGGCCGCCTTGCCGGGGGCGAAGAGCACCCCCGCGTCCACGAAGGTCGCCACACCGGCGGGCGTCGTCGGCATGTTGGCGCCCTCGGCCACGACGCGGCAGCCGTGCTGGACCAGCGAACGGGCTGCGGCGTCGTCGAGCTCGTTCTCGGTCGCGCACGGCAGCGCCACGTCGCACGGCACGTCCCAGATGGACCCGCCCGCGACGTACGACGCCCCGGGGCGCCGGTCGGCGTACACGCTGATCCGCGCGCGCTCGACCTCCTTCAGCTCCTTGAGCAGGTCGAGGTCGATGCCGGCCTGGTCGACGACGTAGCCGGCCGAGTCCGAGCACGCCACCACCGTCCCACCCATCTCGTGGACCTTCTCGACGGCGTAGATGGCCACGTTGCCCGAGCCCGACACCACGACCCGCTTGCCGTCGAGGGAGTCGCCGCGCTGGCGCAGCATCTCCTGCACGAAGAAGGCGGTGCCGTAGCCGGTGGCCTCCTTGCGGACCGCCGAGCCGCCCCACCCGATGCCCTTGCCGGTCAGCACGCCGGACTCGTAGCGGTTGGTGATCCGCTTGTACTGGCCGAACAGGTAGCCGATCTCGCGGCCGCCCACGCCGATGTCCCCCGCGGGCACGTCGGTGTACTCCCCGATGTGGCGGTAGAGCTCGGTCATGAAGGACTGGCAGAACCGCATCACCTCGGCGTCGGAGCGGCCCTTGGGGTCGAAGTCCGCCCCGCCCTTCCCGCCGCCGATCGGCATGCCGGTGAGGGCGTTCTTGAAGACCTGCTCGAAGCCGAGGAACTTCACGATGCCGAGGTAGACGCTGGGGTGGAACCGCAGGCCGCCCTTGTAGGGCCCGAGTGCGGAGTTGAACTCGACCCGGAAGCCGCGGTTGATCTCCACCCGGCCCGAGTCGTCGACCCACGGGACCCGGAAGATGATCTGCCGCTCCGGCTCGCAGATCCGCTCGATCACCCGGGCGTCGGCGTACTCCGGGTGCCGGGTGATCACCGCGCCGAGGCTGTCGAGCACCTCACGCGTGGCCTGGTGGAACTCCCCCTCGCCCGGGTTGCGCCGGACGACGAGGTCGTAGATCGCGTGCAGTCGGGGATCCTGGTCGGTCACGCCCGAACCCTAGGCAGCCGCTCGGCCCCGACCGCACCGCGTCCGCCTCGTGAGCCGCCCTCACACCTCGACGGACGCCTCCGCCATCGTGATGCCGAGCTGCCCGAGGGCCTCCTCGAGCACCCACATCACGTCGAGGGTGTCCTGCAGCGGCATGAGCGGGCTCTCGGTGAGCCCCGCCGCGAGGCAGCGCTGCACCTCCTCGGCCTGGTGGACGTAGCCGCGCCCGCTGGGCAGGCGCTCGACCTCGACGGGCTCCGCCCCGTTGCGTCGTACGACGAGGGTGCTGGGGTGGTAGAACGGCGGGACCACCTCGATCGAGCCCTCGGTGCCCACGACGATCGCGCGGCCCGGCGTCTGGCTCGCCAGCGTGCAGGTCAGCGACGCGGCCCGCCCGTCGTCGTACGACATCTGGATGGCCGCCGAGCGGTCGGCACCGTTGGGGTAGGTGGTGCCGGTCGTCGTGACGCGGTCGGGGCGGCCCAGGAGGTGCTGGGCCAGGGAGATCGGGTAGACGCCGAGGTCGAGGATCGAGCCGCCCCCGAGCGCGAGGTCGAAGAGCCGGCTCGACGGGTCGAAGTCGCGCTGCGCCCCGAAGTCGGCCTGCACCACCAGCACCTCGCCGATGTCGCCGGCGGCGACGAGGTCGCGCACGTGGGCGACCGCCGGCTGGAAGCGGGTCCACATCGCCTCCATGCAGAACACCTCGGCGGCGCGGGCGGCGGCGACCACCTCCTCCGCCCCGGCCAGGGTGGCGGTGAAGGCCTTCTCGACCAGCAGCGGCGTGCCGGCCTCGATGGCGGCGAGGGCGAGGTCGTGGTGCTGGGGGTGCGGGGTCGCGAGGTAGACGACGTCGACCTCGCCACGCCGCCCGGCCTCGACGAGGTCGCGGTAGGTGCCCGACCCGGGCGCCCCGAAGCGCTCGGCGAAGGCCGCGGCCGAGGACGGCGTGCGGCTCCCGATGAACGCGATCTCGGCGTCGCCGGTCAGGACGAGGTCGGAGGCGAAGGCGGCGGCCATCCCCCCGGTCGCGGCGATTCCCCAGCGTGTGGTCATGGCCAAGACCCTAGACAGTCCTGGTCAGGGCCTGGTCATGCGCGGGGCTGCCAGACCTCGTCCATCACGTGGGCCGCGATCGCCAGGCTCGAGGTCGCGCCGGGCGAGGGCGCATTGCGCACGCAGGTGACGCCGTCGGCGCGGGTGATCCGGAAGTCGTCGACCAGGCTGCCGTCCCGGTCGACGGCCTGGGCGCGTACGCCGCTGCCGGCCCGGGTCACGTCCGCGACGCCGATGTCCGGGACGTAGCGCGAGGCCGAGCGCATGAACGCCCGCTTGGACGCCGAGCCGACGACCTCGTCGACGCCCGTGCGCCAGTGCTCGCGGGCCAGCCGCCAGAACCCCGGCCAGGCCAGCACGTCGCGCAGGTCGGCGGCCGAGACGTCGCGGCGCCGGTAGCCCTCGCGCCGCGTGGCCAGCACCGCGTTGGGGCCGACCTCGAGCGAGCCGTCGACCCGTCGCGTGAAGTGGACCCCGAGGAAGGGGTAGCGCGGGTCGGGCACCGGGTAGACCATGCCGCGCACCAGGTCCTGCTTGGCCGCGGCGACGCCGAGGTACTCCCCGCGGAACGGCAGGATCGCCGGGCTGCGCTCGCCGTCGACGAGCGCGGACACCCGGTCGGCCTGCAGCCCCGCCGCGACCACCACGTGGTCGAACCGCAGCGGGGTCGCGTCGCCCTCGACCTGCACGAGCACCGCGTCGACATGCCGCCGGATGTCCACGACGCGGGCGCCGAGGCGTACGCCACCTCCCGCCGCGAAGACCTCGTCGGCGAGCGCCTCGGTGATCGCCGGGTAGTCGGTGATCGCGGTCTCCGGGGAGTGGAGCGCGGCCAGGCCGCGGGCGTGCGGCTCGACGTCGGTGATCTCCTCGGCCGTGAGCCGGCGCAGGCCGGGCACCCCGTTGGCGCGGGCCGTCTGCTCGAGGGCGTCGAAGCGGCCCAGCTCGTCGGCATCCACCGCGACGACGAGCTTGCCGCAGGCGTCGTACGCGATGGCGTGCTCGGCGCAGAACTCACGGAGCAGCTCGCGGCCGCGGGCGCACAGCTGCGCCTTGAGGCTGCCCGGCTTGTAGTAGATGCCGGCGTGCACGACACCGGAGTTGTGGCCGGTCTGGTGCGCGGCGAGCCGGTCCTCCTTCTCGAGCACCACGACCTCGGTGCCCGGGCGCCGGCGGACGACCTCGCGGGCGATCGCGACGCCGAGGATGCCTCCGCCCACGACGCCGACGCGCTGTTCCCCCATGGGCGAGACGCTGGTGCCTCGCACGGTCGCCGTCAAGCAACAACGGCGTTCATCCCACAATGGGGGGATGCGCGACCTCCTCGTCCCCGCCGGCCCGGGCCTTCCCGAGGGCCTGGTCGTGCCCGCCGTCGAGCTGGTGGAGCGCTTCTCGAGGTCGCCGGGTCCGGGCGGGCAGTCGGTCAACACCACCGACTCGCGGGTGGAGCTCGAGTACGACGTCGCCTCCTCCTCGGCGCTCACCGACGCCCAGCGGGCCCGGGCGCTGCGGCGATGGCCGTCCGGGACCGTCTCGATCGCGGCGTCCGAGCACCGCTCGCAGCACCGCAACCGCGTCGCCGCGCGCGAACGCCTCGCCGACCTGCTGCGCGAGGCGCTGGCACCGCCCCCGCCGCCGCGCCGGCCCACGCGGCCCTCCCGCGGGGCCAAGGAGCGCCGGCTCAAGGCGAAGAAGGAGCGCGGCTCGACCAAGGCCCTCCGCGGCCGGGTGCGGGACCGGGACTAGGCGAGCTCAGAAGCCGACGCGGCGGGTGTCGCCGGCGGCGGCACGGCGTACGACGTCGCCCTTCGCGTGGGCGGTCTCGGCGAGCTCCGCCTGGTGGTCGACGAGGCGCTGCTGCAGGTCGGGGTCGCTGGTCGCGAGGATGCGGGCGGCGAGGATCCCGGCGTTCTTGGCGTTGCCGATCGCGACCGTGGCGACCGGGATGCCGCCGGGCATCTGCACGATCGAGAGCAGCGAGTCCATGCCGTCGAGGTACTTCAGCGGCACCGGCACCCCGATGACCGGCAGCGGCGTCACCGCGGCGAGCATGCCCGGCAGGTGGGCGGCTCCCCCGGCGCCCGCGATGATCACCGACAGCCCGCGCGTGTGGGCCTGCTGGCCCCACGCGATCATCTCCGTCGGCATCCGGTGCGCCGAGACGACGTCGGCCTCCCACGCCACGCCGAGCTCGGTGAGGATCTCGCCGGCGGCCTGCATGACCGGCCAGTCGGAGTCCGAGCCCATCACGATGCCGACCTTCACGGCGGCTGCCTGCCGGTCCTGGCCGTCCTGCTGCGTGCGCGTCTCGCTCATGTCCTACTCGCTCTCGTTGCCCAGGTCGCCGCGGAACCAGGCGGCGGCGTGCCGCGCCCGCTCGAGGCAGTCGTCGAGGTCGTCGCCGTAGGCGTTGACGTGGCCGACCTTGCGCCCGGGGCGCAGGTCCTTGCCGTAGAGGTGCACCCGCAGCCGCGGGTCACGTGCCATCGCGTGCGGCAGGCCGTCGTAGAGCCGGCCGCTGTCGGTGGGTCCGCCGAGGATGTTGACCATCACGGTCCAGCGCTCACGCGGGGCCGGCGAGCCCAGCGGGAGGTCCATGACGGCGCGGAGGTGATTCTCGAACTGGGACGTCACGGCGCCGTCCTGGGACCAGTGGCCGGTGTTGTGGGGGCGCATCGCCAGCTCGTTGACCAGGATCCGGCCGTCGGTCGTCTCGAAGAGCTCGACGGCGAGGATGCCCGTGACGTCGAGCGCACCGGCGATCCGCAGGGCGATCTCCTGCGCCTGACCGGCGAGAGCGGGCGCGAGGTCCGGCGCGGGGGCCACCACCTCGTGGCAGATGCCGTCGAGCTGGGTGGAGGCGACGACGGGGTACGCCGCCGCCTGGCCGCTGGGCGAGCGGGCGACGAGGGCGGACAGCTCCCGCCGGAAGTCGACGAGCTCCTCGGCGAGCACCTCCACGCCGGCCGCCGCGGCGGCGTCGAAGGCGACCCGGGACTCGTCGGCGGTGCGGACGACCCACACGCCCTTGCCGTCGTAGCCGCCCCTGGTGGTCTTCAGCACGCACGGGAAGCCGAAGGCCTCCACGTCGGCGGGCGAGGTGACCACGGCGTTGCGCGGGCACGGCACGTCCAGCTCGGCGAGCCGGCGCCGCATCACCGCCTTGTCCTGGGCGTGGACGAGGGCCTCAGGGCCCGGGCGCACCGCGACGCCGGCGTCGGCGAGCGCGTGCAGGTGCGCGGTCGGGACGTGCTCGTGGTCGAAGGTGACCACGGCGGCGCCGTCGGTGACCTTCCGGAGCGTCGGCAGGTCGGTGTAGTCACCCACCAGGTGGTCGGGGATCACCTGCGCGGCCGAGACGCCCTCGGCCTCGGCGAGCAGCCGCAGCGGCAGTCCGAGGCCGATGGCGGGCTGGGCCATCATCCGGGCCAGCTGGCCGCCCCCGATGACGGCGAGCGTGGGAGCGCGGTGCGAGCCGGTCGAGGACACGACCGGAGCCTATGCGACCCCGGCTGCGGTCTCGGCTGCGGTCTCGCTGCTCAGCTGGCGACGGTGTCGGCGGCCGGCTCGAAGCGCAGGCCGCGACCGCGGTGGGTGGTGATCAGCGTGGGCTTGCGCGGGTCGTCGCCGAGCTTGCGGCGCAGCCAGCCGAGGTGGACGTCGATGGTCTTGGAGTTGGTGTAGAACGACGTCTGCCACACGTCGGCCATCAGCTCGCCGCGGGTGACGATGTCGCCCGGCCGCGCCATCAGGGCGTGCAGGAGCTGGAACTCCTTGCGGGAGAGCCTGATCTCGCGGTCGCCACGCCACACCTGTCGCGAGGTGGGGTCGAGTCGTACGTCCTGCACAGCCAACACGCGGTGAAACGTAGGGACCGCCCGCCCCGCGGGTGGTCCTTATGGGTGAATTGTGGCGAACTGGTCTGGTCCACCTCGAGCGACGGTGCGCTGCGTCAGCGACGACGGACGGCGACGGGCTCCACGAGACCGAAGCCGCGCACCGGACGGGCGGGCAGCCGCCGGTCCTCCCACTCCTCGTCGGGGAGCAGGTCGGCGGTGTTCTGGTCCACGATCAGCCGGTTGCGACGGGCGACCTGGGTCAGCCGGGCGGCCATGTTGACCGGCGGGCCGAAGATGTCGCCGAGCCGCTGGACGACGGGGCCGCTGGCGAGGCCGAGGCGGACGTCGGGCATCTTCGGGTCGCGCCCGATGACGTTGATGATCCCCTCGGCGATGCCGACCGCCTCCTCGGCCGTGTTGGTGACGAAGAGGACCGAGTCGCCGAGGCTCTTGATGATCCGGCCCCCGTAGCGCGCCACGACGTCCTGGCAGCGGCTCTCGAAGACCTCGACGAGGTCGCCGATCTCGTCGCGGTCGAGGGTGTTGGACAGCGCGGTGAAGGACACCAGGTCGGCGAACCCGACGCTGACGTCGATCGTGTGGAGGTCCTCGTCCTTGGCCCCCATCGCCTCGATCCGGCCCACGGCGGCGGCGAGGTGGCGGCGCCAGGCGTAGACGAGGAGTCGCTCGAAGGGCGGGTTGACCTCGTCGATGAGGCGCAGCGCCGACCCGATGCGCGAGCCGGTGGCCTCCTCGCCCGCCTCCATCTCCTCGACGCGGCTGACCAGCGTGGAGACCTCCCAGTCGGCGAGGCGGGCCATCGTCTGACCGACGCCGCGCGTCAGGTTCACCGCCGTGTCGAAGTCGACGGCGCCGGAGTCGACGAAGCCCATGAGGGTGGAGACGGCCTTGATGTCGGCGGCCGTGTAGGCCTTCTCACCGCTGAACTCCGGGAAGCCCAGCGCGCGCCACAACCGGCGGGTCTGCTCGATCGTGACGCCGGTCTCGGCCGCGACCTCGAGGGCGTTGAACGCCGGCTCGCTGCGCAGGATCGCGTGGTCGAGCCGCTCCCCCGGCGCCCCCTGAGGGTCGGTGTCGGGGAGGCCGCCGCGGCGCTTTCGGTCAGGCGCCATCGTCGCGGCGGTCGCCACTCGCGAGGCGGTGGAGCTCGTCGGAGACCTGCAGCTGGACCTTCTCGACGTCGGGGATGTCGTGGAGCAGGACGCTGCCGTCGGTGCTGGCGTCGGAGACGACGAGCGTGCCGCAGCCGAAGATCCGGTCGATCACGCCGATCTCGAAGTCGACGCCGCTGATCCGGTTGAGCGGGATCGTGCGGCCCTCCTTGGCGATGAAGCCGGAGCGCTTGATGAAGCGGCGGTTGGTGAAGGTGTAGGTCGTGGTCAGCCACTTCACCGCGGGACGCACCACGAACCACAGGGCCACCAGGACCGCCACGATGCCCGCAGCACCGCCCGCCAGGGTGGAGTCGGTGAGCCGGCTGAGCACCACCACGGCCACGACGAGCAGCACGCCCACCACGACGGGGACGATCAGCGCCTTGACGTGGGACCGGGTGGAGACGACGACGTGCTCACCGGGGTTGAGGAGCTTGCTCGGGAACGGCACGCGCCGATCATGTCACCCGGTGCCCGTGGCTGCTAGGAGGGACGGACGTGCACGACGTCGCCCGCGGCGACGGTGAACGTGCCGTCGTCGGTGCCGACGACCAGGGCCCCGCTCGCATCGATGTCGAGCGCCTCGCCACGTCGTACGTCGCCCGCGGGCAGGTGGACGTCGACGGTCCGTCCGAGCGTCACGCACACGTCGGCGTACGCCCGGCGCAGCGAGTCGACGTCGTCGAGCAGGCCCTGGAGGCCGTGGAGCGAGCCGAGCACCTGGCCGAGGAGGCCGGTGCGCTCCACCGGCTCGCCGGTCTCCAGCGAGACCGACGTGGCGAGCGCGACCGGGAGCTCGTCGAGGGTCTGGTCGACGTTGATGCCGATGCCGACGACCGCCACCGGGCCGTCGGAGGTCTCGACCCGCTCGACGAGGATGCCGCAGACCTTGCGCCCGGCGCCCGAGCCGTCGTCGACGAGGACGTCGTTGGGCCACTTGAGCGCGACGTCGGGAAGCCGGTCGCCCAGCGCTGCCTGGACGGCGTACCCGGTGAGCAGCGGCAGCCACGGCCACGACGCCGCCGGCACGTCGGGGCGCAGCAGCACCGAGAACGTCAGCGACGAGCGCGCGGGCGTCTCCCAGGCGCGGTCCAGACGACCACGCCCGGCCGTCTGGTGCTCGGTGACCAGCACGAGCCCCGGCTCCTCGCCGGCGCGGGCCCGCTCGGCGACCGCGGCGTTGGTGGAGGGAGCCGACTCGACGACCTCCACGCGCCAGCCTGCGGGAGTCGCCAGCCGGTCGAGGTCGAGGGGTGGGCGCGGTGCCGGGCTGGGCGTCATGGGTCTAGATTGCCCCAGAGACCGGGCCCGGGGCACCACGCCCCGGCAGACCGGACCCCGTGACCAGCCAATCAGGAGGCCACCGCGTGAGCGCACAGCCGGGTGAAGGCACCGACGTCCCGTCCGAGTCGGACATCGACGTCCACACGACCGCGGGCAAGCTCGCGGACCTGGAGCGGCGTCTCGACGAGGCGGTGCACGCCGGCTCGACGAAGGCGATCGAGAAGCAGCACGCCAAGGGCCGCCGGACCGCGCGCGAGCGCATCGAGATGCTCTTCGACGAGGGCACCTTCGTCGAGCTCGACGAGCTCGCCCGGCACCGCTCGACCGCGTTCGGGCTGCAGAAGAACCGGCCCTACGGCGACGGGGTCGTCACCGGCTACGGCGAGGTCAACGGGCGCATGGTGTGCGTCTTCAGCCAGGACTTCGCGGTCTTCGGCGGTTCGCTGGGCGAGGTCTACGGCGAGAAGATCACCAAGGTGATGGACCTCGCCATGAAGACCGGCTGCCCGATCATCGGCATCAACGAAGGCGCGGGCGCCCGGATCCAGGAGGGCGTGGTCTCCCTCGGCCTCTACGGCGAGATCTTCCGCCGCAACGTGCACGCCTCCGGCGTCATCCCGCAGATCAGCATGATCATGGGCAACTGCGCCGGCGGGCACGTCTACTCCCCCGCCGTCACCGACTTCACGGTCATGGTCGACCAGACCTCCGCGATGTTCATCACCGGGCCCGACGTCATCAAGACCGTCACCGGCGAGGACGTGACGATGGAGGACCTCGGCGGCGCCCGGACCCACAACACCAAGTCCGGCAACGCTCACTACATGGCCTCCGACGAGGAGGACGCCATCGAGTACGTCAAGGCGATGCTGTCCTACCTGCCGCAGAACAACCTCGACCCGGCTCCGGAGCTCGACGAGCAGCCCGACATGGAGGTCACCGACCTGGACCGGGCCCTCGACACGATCATCCCGGACTCCCCGAACCAGCCCTACGACATGCACGACGTGATCACCGCGGTGCTCGACGACGAGGAGTTCCTCGAGGTCCAGGAGCTGTTCGCGCCCAACATCCTCGTCGGCTTCGGCCGGGTGGAGGGCCAGTCGGTCGGCATCGTGGCCAACCAGCCGATGCAGTTCGCCGGCACCCTCGACATCGACGCCTCCGAGAAGGCCGCGCGGTTCGTGCGGTTCTGCGACGCCTTCAACATCCCGGTCCTGACGTTCGTCGACGTGCCGGGCTTCCTGCCCGGCACCGACCAGGAGTGGCAGGGCATCATCCGCCGCGGCGCGAAGCTGATCTACGCCTACGCGGAGGCGACCGTCCCGCTGATCACGGTCATCACCCGCAAGGCCTACGGCGGCGCGTACGACGTGATGGGCTCCAAGCACCTCGGCGCCGACATCAACGTCGCCTGGCCGACCGCGCAGATCGCCGTGATGGGCGCGCAGGGCGCGGCCAACATCGTGCACCGCAAGACCCTGAAGAAGGTCGCCGACGACGGCGGCGACGTCGAGGCCCGGCGCGCCGAGCTCATCGACGAGTACGAGACCACGCTCGCCAACCCCTACATCGCCGCCGAGCGGGGCTACATCGACGCCGTGATCATGCCCCACGAGACCCGCGTCGAGATCGTCCGCTCGCTCCGGCTCCTGCGGACCAAGCGGGAGACCCTCCCGCCCAAGAAGCACGGGAACATCCCGCTCTGATGGACGACCTGACCAAGCAGCAGCAGCAGCAGGGACCGGTCCTCCGGATCGTCAACGCCGACGCGACCCCCGAGGAGGTCGCCGCCCTGGTGGCGGTGTTCACCGCGCTCGGGTCGGGAGGCGGCGAGGCCCCGAGGCGACCCCGGTCGTCGTGGAGCAACCCCGCGCGGGGCGTACGACGCACCCACCGCCACGGGCCCGGCGCCTGGCGGGCCAGCGGCCTGCCGCGCTGACCCGGTCGGTCGTCGCCCGTCGGAGCCGAGGTCTAGGGTCGCCCGGGTGACCGAACCCCTCCCGAACGAGCGCCGGATCGACGCCCTCTGCGACGCCTTCGTCGAGGACTACTGCGCCCTCGACCCGCTGACCGCGACCGCGATCGGGGTGGCCGGGCACGAGCACGAGCTGACCGACTTCTCCCCCGCCGGCTTCGACGCCCGCGAGGCGCTGGCCCGCCGCGCGGTCGCTGCCGTGGAGGCCGCGACCCCCGTCGACGACCGCGAGGCGGCGGCGAGGGACGCGTTCCTCGAGCGGACCCGGCTGGAGATCGAGCTGGAGGAGGCGGGCGTCAACCGCTCACGCATGTCGGTGCTGTGGAGCCCCCTGCACGAGATCCGCGGGGTCTTCGACCTGATGCCGACCGAGGGCGAGGAGGCCGTCGCGGCCATCGCCTCGCGTCTGGCCGGCGTACCCACCGCGCTCGAGGGCCTGCGCGTGACGCTCTCCGACGAGGCGCGCAAGGGCAACGTCGTCGCGGCGCGGCAGTACGCCGAGGTGGCCGAGCAGGTGCGCCGCTGGACCGGTCAGTCCGGCGAGGCGGGCGACTTCTACCTCGGCCTCGTCGAGCGCCTGCAGGGCGGCGACCGCGACGAGCTGCGAGCCCTGGCCGGTGCCGCGAGCGCCGCCACCGCGGCGTTCGGGCTGTTCCTCACCGACGAGCTCGAGCCGCAGGGCGCCGAGCGCGAGGGTGTCGGGCGGGAGGTCTACGCGTTGGCGAGCCGTTACTTCCTCGGCGCGGAGGTCGACCTCGACGAGACCTACGCCTGGGGCTGGACCGAGCTGCAGCGGCTGTCCGACCTGATGGACGCCACCGCCGAGCGGATCCTCCCCGGCGCCGGTGTCGACGCCGCGGTGGCCCACCTCGACGCCGATCCGACCCGCGTGGTCAGCGGCCGCGAGGCGTTCCGCGCGTGGATGCAGGACCTCGCCGACCGCACCATCACCGCGATGGCCGACGTGCACTTCGACATCCCGGCGCCGATCCGGCGGATCGAGTGCATGCTCGCCCCGACCAACGACGGCGGCATCTACTACACCGGCCCGTCCGAGGACTTCGAGCGTCCGGGACGCATGTGGTGGTCGGTGCCCGACGGCATCGAGGAGTTCCACCCCTGGCGCGAGGTCACCACCGTGTTCCACGAGGGCGTGCCCGGGCACCACCTCCAGGTGGCCCAGACGGCCTACCGCAGCGACACGCTCAACCGCTGGCAGCGGCTGATGTGCTGGTGCAGCGGCCACGGCGAGGGGTGGGCGCTCTACGCCGAGCGGCTGATGGAGGAGCTCGGCTTCCTCGACGACCCCGCCGACCTCCTCGGGATGCTGGACGGCCAGTCGCTGCGCGCCGCGCGCGTGATCGTCGACATCGGCATGCACCTCGAGCTCACGATCCCCGACGACAACCGGCTCGGCCCCGGCGGCACCGCTTTCCACCCCGGCGAGACGTGGACGCCGGAGCTGGGGCTGGAGTTCATGCGGCTGCACTGCCGCATGGACGACGAGGTCATCCAGTTCGAGGTCAAGCGCTACCTCGGCCTCCCCGGCCAGGCGCCGTCCTACAAGGTCGGCGAGCGCATCTGGCTCGAGGCGCGGGCCGAGGTCCGCCAGCGCCACGGCGCCGACTTCGACCTCAAGGCCTTCCACCGCGCGGCGCTCGACCTGGGCTCGCTGGGGCTCGACCCGCTGCGCACGGCGCTGGGGCGCCTGTGACGATCGCGCGCGTGCCGCTGGTCCTGGCCTCGGCCTCCCCCGCGCGCCTGGCCACGCTGCGCGCGGCCGGCATCGAGCCGGTGGTGATCGTGAGCGGGGTCGACGAGACCCAGGTCGACGGGTTGCCGCCGGCCGAGCTGGCGCTGCAGCTCGCCGAGCTCAAGTGCGCCGCCGTCGCCGCGCGCGACGACGTACCTCCCGACGCGCTCGTCCTGGGCTGCGACTCGGTGCTCGAGCTCCAGCCGGAGCGCGGTGAGGGCGGGCACGGCGAGGCGCTCGGCAAGCCGCGCGACGCGGACGAGGCGCGCGAGCGGTGGCGTGCCATGCGCGGGCGCAGCGCGGTCCTGCACAGCGGGCACAGCCTGCGTGAGGTGGCCTCGGGACGGGTCGTCGCGGCGACCGCTTCGACCCTCGTGCACTTCGCCGACGTGAGCGACGACGAGGTCGAGGCCTACGTCGCGACCGGCGAGCCGCTGCACGTCGCCGGCGCCTTCACGATCGACGGCTACGGCGGCGCGTTCGTGCGCGGCATCGAGGGCGATCACCACAACGTGGTGGGCGTGAGCCTGCCGCTGCTGCGCGATCTGGTCCTCGAGCTCGGCCACGCGTGGCCCGACCTGTGGACCTGACCCGCTAACATCCCCGGAGTGGGGAGCGGGGTGCCGGGCACGGCGGGAGGGCCGGAGGCTGGTCCCGTCGACCGCTACGGCGTGCGCGAGGAACGGCTGCTGACCGGCGCCACGGTCATCACCTTCGTGCGGACGATCGCCTCGGTCGTGCTCGCGGCCATGGCCGCCCACCAGCAGAGCCTGACGCTGCTCGTCGTCGCCCTCGGCGTCTACTGGGTCGGCGACATGCTCGACGGCTTCTACGCCCGCGTGCGCGACTGCGAGACCCGCATCGGGGCCGTCCTCGACATCATGTGCGACCGGTTCAACGCCGCCGCGTTCTACATCGGCCTCGCGTGGCTGCAGCCCGACCTGTCGCCGGCGATCTTCGTCTACCTCGCCGAGTTCATGGTCATCGACTGCTTCTTGTCGATCGCGTTCCTCGCCTGGCCGATCCGCAGCCCCAACTACTTCTTCGTCGTCGACCGCACCATCTGGCTGTGGAACTGGTCCAAGCCCGCCAAGGCGGTCAACAGCGCGCTCTTCGCCGTGCTGCTGCTCGTCACCGGCTGGATGTGGGTGGGGCTCGTGATCGCCACCGCGCTGCTGGTGCTCAAGTGCGTGTCGCTGCGCCGCCTCGCGCAGATCGGCCTGCCGGTACCGGGCGCCGCGGGCTGATGCTGTTCTGGAGCGTCATGGGCGCGTCGATCGCCTCCGCCCTGCTGCCGCTCATCAACATCGAGGCCATCCTCGTCGTCTCGGTCAGCCAGGCGCCCGGCCAGACGTGGGGGCTCCTCCTGGCGGCCACGGTCGGGCAGATGCTCGGCAAGATCCTCTGGTACTGGGGCGGCATGCACGTCGAGCGGGCCCCCTGGGTCCACCGCCAGCTCGAGAAGCCCAAGGCGCGGGCGTCGCTGGACAAGTGGCACGAGCGCGCCGAGGGCCGGCCGTGGTTCACGGCCGGCCTGCTCTTCGTCTCCGCCTTCACCGGCATCCCGCCGTACGCCGTCACGGCCGTGCTCGCCGGGACGCTGCGGGTGCCGTTCTGGATCTTCATGCTCACCGGCCTGGCCGGTCGCGGCCTCCGGTTCTGGGCGGTGATGACGGGGACCTCGTCGCTGGTGCACCTGTTCTGAGGTCCCCGTCGACCCACCTGCCTGCCGGCTACTCGGCCGCGGACCACGCCTGGCGGAGGCTGACCCGACCGCCGGTCTGCAGCAGCGCCCGGCGGTAGAGGCGCTCACCGATCCACACGGTGACCGCGGCGAACGCGGCCAGCAGGCCCAGGGCCAGCAGCGGCTCCCACCACTCCACGCCGCCGGCCAGGATGCGCTTGGGCATCACGACCGCCGAGACGGGCGGGACGAACGACGCGATCACCTGTCCGCGGCCGTCGAGGGACAGCCCGCCGAAGAACATCACGAGCATCAGCATCGTGAGCGGCGTCGACGTCGCCTGCAGGTCCTCGGTGCGCGAGGCGAGCGACCCGGCGACCGCCCACAGGCAGGCCAGCGCGATGAAGCCCGCGAGGAAGAAGCCGATGAACCACGCCGTCGGACCCGACAGCGCCGGGACGTAGGACTTGTAGGACGTGAACGACAGCCCCACGAGCCCGACCACGAGGTAGACCATCAGCTGGATCACCGCCAGGGCCGTGTTGCCGAGCACCTTGCCGGCCAGGAGGTGCCGTACCGGGATGGCGGCGGCGATGATCTCGACGATGCGGCTCTGCTTCTCCTCGATCACCGACGACGCCAGCTGCATGCCGAAGACGAGGGCCGCGAAGTAGAACAGGAAGACGAACACGAAGCCCACGGCCTCGGCCACGCCCGCCTTCTCGGCGTCGCCGCGCAGGAAGTCCGTGGTCACGGTGCTGCCGGCCTGGAGCGACTCGACCGTCGTACCGACCTCCGCGGCGTTGTCGGCCAGCACCTGCTGCTGCACGACCACCTCCACGACGCTGGTCAGCGAGCCCTGCTCGCTCGACTCCGAGGTCAGCTGCCAGCCGTCGTCAGCGGGGTGCAGCCAGGCGTCGGCCTCGTCCTCGCGCAGCGCCGACTCGGCGGCGTCCCGGTCGTCGACCTCGAGGACCGTGACCTCGACGTTCTCGTCCACCCCGGGCGCGGCGTCGGCGACCGCCGTGGCCATCGCGGCCGCGTCGGGCGTGGCGGCCAGCGTCACCGTGTCGGTCCGCTCCTCCTGCCAGGCGCTGAAGCCGATGAACCCGGCGATCAGCACCACCATGAACGCGGTGCCGAGGAGGAAGGACTTGTCGGTGATCCGCGAGACGACCTCGCGGCGGGTCACGAGCAGCCACGCGGGCTCGTCGCGCCGGTCGGGGTCGCGGTTGTCGTTGCCGGACGTGTGGGTGCTCATGCGGTGGCCTCCCGGTAGATCTCGCTGAGGGCCGGGCGGACCCGGACGAACTCGTGGACGTCGCCGCGCCTGGTGGCCTCGGCGACGAGGTGCTGCTCGGCGCCGTCCTGGCGTACCTCGACGAGGGCGCTCGCCCCCTCGAGGTCGAGGACCTCGAGCCCGTGCAGGTCACGGACCCAACCGGCGTCGCCGCCGAGGACGAGGCGGAAGCGCGGCACCCCCGCGTCGCGCAGCTCCGCAACCGTCCCGGCGGCGACCCGGCGTCCTTGGGACAGCACGACCAGGCGGTCGCACAGTCGCTCGACGAGGTCGAGCTGGTGGCTGGAGAAGAGGACCGGCACGCCGTCGCGGGTGTACTCGCGCAGCAGGTCGACCATCGAGTCGACGGCCCGCGGGTCGAGGCCCGAGAAGGGCTCGTCGAGCACCAGCGCCGCCGGGCGGGGCAGCACCGAGGCGATGATCTGCACCCGCTGCTGGTTGCCCAGCGACAGCTTCTCCAGGTGGTCCTTGGTCCGCTCCCCCAGCCCGAACCGCTCCAGCAGCTCGGTCACCTGGGTGCGGGCCGCGACCCGGTCCATGCCCTTGAGCTGGGCGATGTAGACGAGCTGGTCGAGGATCGGCTGCTTGGGGTAGAGGCCGCGCTCCTCGGGCATGTAGCCGATCCGGCGGCGGTCCAGCCGGGTGATCGGCCGGCCCTGCCACAGCACCTCCCCCTCGTCGATGCCGAGCACGCCCATGACCATCCGCATGGTCGTGGTCTTGCCCGCACCGTTGCCACCGACGAAGCCGGTCATCAGACCGGCCGGCACCTCGAACGACACGTGGTCCACGGCGGTGTTCTCACCGAACCGTCTGGTCAGCTCCCTGATCTCCAGCATGACGACGACGCTAGTGACGCGCGGTCCGGCGGGGATCCCCCGCGGGACGGATCTGTGGGGTGGAGGCGCGACCCTCCTGGCTCACTCCTCCGTCGGGAGGATGAGGCCGGCCTCGTAGGCGTAGATGACCGCCTGCACGCGGTCGCGCAGGTGCAGCTTGGCCAGCACGTTGGACACGTGCGTCTTGACCGTCGCCTCGCCGAGCACGAGGGTGCCGGCGATCTCGCCGTTCGACAGTCCCCGGCCGAGGAGCACCAGCACCTCCCGCTCGCGGGCGGTGAGGAGTGCCATCTCCTTCGGTTCGTCCCGCTCGGTCGCGACCGGTCCCGCCCCGTTCCCCGCTCCCCCGGCCATCTTGCCGATGACCCGGCGCGTCACCTCCGGCGCGAGCAGCGCGTGCCCGCGACCTGCGGCGCGTACGGCGTCGAGGAGCTGCTCCGGACCGGCGTTCTTCAGCAGGAAGCCGCTGGCACCGGCCTGGAGGGCGTCGAAGAGGTAGTCGTCGCGGTCGAAGGTCGTCACGATGACGACGCGCCCGAGGTCGTCGGCCACGAGGTGGCGGGTGGCCTCGATGCCGTCCATCCGGGGCATCTGGACGTCCATCAGCACGACGTCGGGGCGGGTCGCGCGGGCCTGCTCGATGGCCTCGACGCCGTCGGCCGCCTCGCCCACGACCTCGATGTCGTCCTCGACCGAGAGGACCATCGCGAAGCCCGAGCGCACCATGGCGTGGTCGTCGACGAGCAGGACCGTCAGCGGGCGCTCCATCACGACGCTCCGAGGGGATAGCGCACGCGGACCCGGTAGCCACCCGTGACCCGGGGCCCGATGTCGACCTGCCCGTCGTGGGTGGCCGCCCGCTCGCGGATGCCGAGCTGGCCGAGGCCGCTGCCGGACGTGCCGTGCCGCGGCCGGCCGTTGTCGACGACCTCGACCTCGGCGTACGACGTGGACTCGTCGACCCGCACGACGACGGAGACGGTGTCGGCGGTGCTGTGGCGACGTACGTTGGTCAGCGCCTCCTGGACGGTGCGGTAGACCGCGAGCCCGATTCCCCGCGGCAGGCGGCTCGCGGCGCTCGTCGGGTCCTCGACCACGTCGAGGTGGACGGTGAGACCCTCCTGGCTCGCCTGGGCGACCAGCTCGGGCAGGTCGCCGACGCCCGCCTCGGACGTACGCGTCCCGCTGGCCGGCTCGGAGCCCTCCTCGCTGCCGTCGGCGGGTCCCTCCCGCAGCGTGCCGAGGAGTCGCCGCATCTGCGCGAGCGCGTCGCGCGAGGCGTCCTCGACGTTCGCGAGGGCCGTGCGCGCCGCGTCGGGGTCGCGGTCGAGGACCCGGCGGGCGGCGCCGGCCTGGATGCCCATCGCGGAGACACCGTGGGCGACCACGTCGTGCAGCTCGCGGGCGATGCGCAGCCGCTCGTCGACGACGGCCTGCTCGCGCAGGCGGCCCGCCTGGGCAGTGATGGTCGCCGCCTGCTCCTGCAGCCGCAGGCGTTGCCGGGCCGCGCGCCACGACACGCCGCCACCGACGATCGCCCCGCCGAAGTAGATGACGTTGACCAGCAGCGTCATCGCCACTGCGGACGGGATCGGCGAGAAGAACCCGACCCGATCCGCCTGGTCCATCTCGTCGATCATGTCCTGCGCCGCCGATCCGACGGCGAACTGCCAGGTGATCCACGCGAACATGAAGAGGACGATCGTGCCGATCACGACCACCATCGCGCGCCGGTCGCGGGCGTACGCGACCCCCGACAGCAGGGCGACGAAGTAGACGATCTGGAGCGACACCTGCCCCATGACCTCCGGCATCGACACGCCGGCGACGAACATGTGCAGCGCGGCGAGGCTCGCGACGACCAGCGGCCAGCGGCGACGGCCCAGGAGGAGCGCCGCCCCCGTCGACACGGCGAGCCACTGCGCCCAGACCGGGGCGTCGGTGTGCTCGAGCCCGCCGGCGCTGCGCACCAGCTCGAGCGCGAGCAGGCTGACGGCCTCGACGCCGGCGGCCAGCACGACGTCCTGGCGCCCGACCCGCGGCCGGGGCCGCTCCCACTCGTCGTCCACGCCGAACCACGTCAGGGCGCGCTGGCTCGTGCTGGGCATGGGGCGAGCGTAGGGGGCGGGCGGTGTGCCCGGATCCGTCGGGAGGCGGAGATCACGGACCACGGACCGTCCACAGGCGTACGCCGCGCGCGGCCGTGGCTGTCCGGGTCCGGTGCTTCCGTGGGGCCATGACCACGAGCCCGCTGCCGAGCGCCCCCGCCGCCGTCGTGGCGACGCGCGCGGAGCTGCGGGACATCGCCGCGCAGGCCGAGCTGACGGCTCGCCTGGACGCGCTGCTCACGCAGGAGCAGGCAGACGCCGGGGTGAGGCCCGAGGAGCGCGGCAAGGGCGTGGGCAACGTGGTCGCCGCAGGGTGCTGCCGGCGCTGCACATCGAGTACGTGCTCACCGGCTGAGGCCGGTCGGCTGCCAGACTCCCGCCCATGACCGTCGTCGCGTCGCTCGCCCTCTTCGTCCTCGCCGCGCTCGCCGAGATCGGCGGTGCCTGGCTGGTCTGGCAGGGCGTTCGCGAGGACCGTGGCTGGATCTGGGTGGGCGCCGGCTTCATCGCCCTCGGGCTCTACGGCCTGGTCGCCACGCTCCAGCCCGACGCGCACTTCGGACGGATCCTGGCGGCGTACGGCGGCGTGTTCGTCGCCGGCTCGCTGGCCTGGGGGATGGTCGTGGACGGCTTCCGGCCCGACCGGTACGACGTGGCGGGCGCGGCGGTCTGCCTGGTCGGGGTCGCGGTGATCATGTACGCCCCGCGACCCGCCTGACGAACCGTTACTCGACCGGCAGCCCGAGGCCTCGCGCGATGAGCATCCGCTGGACCTCGGAGGTCCCCTCGCCGATCTCGAGCACCTTCGCGTCGCGGTAGAACCGGACGACGGGGTACTCCTCCATGAAGCCGTAGCCGCCGAACACCTGCGTCGCGATGCGGGTCGCGGTGACCGCGGACTCGGTGGCGTAGAGCTTGGCCACGGCGGCCGCCTGCTTGAACGACGCCGTGGTGACCGAGGAGGAGCCGGCGTCCATCGCGTCCTTCATCGCCGCTGCCTTGTAGGTCAGCAGCCGCGAGGCGTCGAGCATGACCTGCAGGTCCGAGACCTGGAAGGCGAGACCCTGCTTGCGTCCGATCGGGCCGCCGAACGTCTGCCGCTCGCCGGCGTACTGCAGCGACATGTCGAGGCACGCCTGGATGCACCCGACCGCGAGCGCGGCGATCGCGACGCGACCGTCGTCCAGCGTCGCGAGGAACTGGGCGTAGCCGCGACCTCGCTCACCGAGCAGGTGCGACTCCGGCACCCGCGCGTCGCTGAACGACAGGGGGTGGGTGTCGGAGGCGTGCCAGCCGAGCTTGTCGTACGCCTTCTCCGCGACGAAGCCAGGCGTGTCGGACGGGACGATGATCGTCGAGATCTCCGGGCGCCCGTCGGCCCGCTCGCCGGTGCGGGCGGTGACCGTGACGAGCGAGGTGATGTCCGAGCCGGAGTTGGTGATGAACTGCTTCGAGCCGTTGACGACCCACTCGCCGTCGTCGAGCACCGCCTTCGTCTTGGTCGCCCCGGCGTCCGAGCCCGCGCCGGGCTCGGTCAGTCCGAAGCCGGCGATCTTGTCACCGGCGACGAGCTCGGGCAGCCACGTCTTCTTCTGCTCGTCGGTGCCGTAGGTGAGGATCGGGTTGATCCCGAGCCCGACCGCCGCCTCGAGCGTGATGCCCATCGACTGGTCGACGCGGCCGACCTCCTCGATCGCCAGGCACAGCGAGGTGAAGCCGCCGTCCTCGCCCGCCATGCCGGCGCCGCCGAACTCCTCCGGAGCCGTCAGCCCCATCAGGCCGAGCGCGCCCATCTTCTGGACCACGTCGGTCGGGAAGTGGTGGTCGCGGTCCCACTGCGCGGCGTGCGGCGCGATCTCGGCCTCGGCGAAGTCGCGGACGCTGCGGCGGAACTGCTCGTGCTCGGGGGACAGCTCGAAGGTCATGCCTCGCACCCTAGCGCCGGAGGTTAGCGATCGCTAACCCCCAGGACCACTTCCTGTGGGACGCTCGCGGGATGGAGGTGGCAGCGCACCTGCCGCAGGTCGCGACGAGCGGCGAACGTCCCGACGTGGGCCGCGTACGGGACGTGGTCGACGCCGCCCGCGACCTCGGGCTGGCGGCGGTCTGCGCCAACGACCACCTCACCTTCCACCGGCCGTGGCTCGACGGGCCGACCCTCCTGGCCGCGGTCGCCGACCGCGCCGGAGGGATGGACCTCGCCACGACGGTCGCGCTGCCCTCGCTGCGCGGACCCGCCCAGCTCGCCGCCGCGCTCGCCACCCTGGCCGCCCTTGCGCCGGGCCGGGTCGTCGCCGGCGTCGGGGCCGGCTCCTCGGCGGCGGACCACGCCGTGGCCGGGGTGCCGTTCGACGACCGTTGGCAGCACTTCGAGGAGTCCCTGCGCGTCCTGCGCGGGCTGCTCGGCGCCGGGCCGCTGCCGGCCAGGTGGGTCGAGATCCTCGACGGTTCCAGGACGGTCGAACCACCCGCGCCGGTGCCCCTCTGGGTCGCCAGCTGGGGCTCGCCGGCCGGGCTGCGGCGCGTCGCGCGCTGGGGCGACGGCTGGCTCGCGTCGGCGTACAACACCTCGCCGGAGGCGTTCGCCGAGGGACGTCGTCGACTCGCGCAGGAGCGCGCCCGGCTCGGCCGACCCGACCTCCCCGCTGCGGTGGCGACGATGTGGACGTGGGTCACCGACGACCCGGCGGACGCGCGAGCGCGTGCTCGTCGACGTGCTCGCGCCGCTCGTCCGGCGCGACCCGGCCGAGCTCCGCGACCGGGTCTGCGTCGGGACCCCGGAGCGCTGCGCGGACCTGTTGGGGCGGTACGCCGCCGCGGGCTGCTCGCGGGTCCACGTCTGGCCGCTCGGCGACGAGGTGGCCCAGCTCGAGCGCCTCGTCGGCGACGTCCTCCCCCGGATCGACGCCTGAGCCGATAGCCACGCCGCGGGCCACAAGCGCGGACGAAGCGCGGGCCCGAGGGCGCAGACCGAGGGCGGGCCGGACCAACCGACCCGTCAGCGCCTCGCCGAGACGCCGTTCCACCGCGTGACGGAGGTCCGCGCCGCGGTGTGACGGACGCGATTCCGCGCACCCCACGGTCCGGGTCTAGAGTTAGGGCAGCCTAAGCAAAGTAAGGACGCCCCCCTCGTGTCGACTCACCCCCGCCGCGCGACCAAGCGCGCCAGTGTGGCCCTGGCCGCAACCCTCCTGACCGCCTCCACCCTGTCCGGCTGCGGCGTGTTCGGCTCGCCCGACCTGGTGATCTACAACGCCCAGCACGAGGAGCTCCTCGACGAGATCGTGCCGATGTTCGAGGAGCAGTCCGGCCTCGACGTCGAGCTGCGCAGCGGCAAGGACCTCGAGATGGCCAACCAGATCGTCGAGGAGGGCAAGGACTCCCCCGCCGACGTGTTCCTCACCGAGAACTCGCCCGCGATGAGCATCGTCGACAACGCCGGCCTGTTCGCCGAGCTGCCCGAGGCCGCCACGGCGTCGATCCCGGACGAGTACGTCCCGTCGGACCGCGCGTGGACCGGCTTCCTGGCCCGCTCCACCGTCGCGATGTACAACACCGACACGATGACCGACGCCGACATGCCGGCCTCGATCCTCGACTTCGCCGACCCCGAGTGGAAGGGCCGCGTGGCGTTCTCCCCGACCGGTGCCGACTTCCAGGCGATCGTGTCCGCCGTCCTCGAGCTCGAGGGCGAGCAGGCCACGGCCGACTGGCTCGCCGGCCTCGAGGAGAACGGCGTCATCGTGCAGAACAACCTCGTCGTGATGCAGTCCGTGGACTCCGGCGAGGTCGACGCCGGCATCGCCTACCACTACTACTGGTACCGCGACCGCCAGGAGAACGGCAGCGACTCCGACAGCTCCGCCCTGCACTTCTTCGGCAACCAGGACCCCGGCGCGTTCCTCAGCATCTCCGGGGCCGGCATCCTCGACAGCAGCGAGCACAAGGACGCCGCCGAGGAGTTCGTCACCTGGCTGACCAGCACCGACGCGCAGCAGGCGATGGCGGAGTCGTACGCCCTGGAGTACCCCCTCAACCCCGACGCGAAGCTCGACCCAGCGGTCAAGCCGTTCGACGAGCTCGAGCCGCCGACCGTCGACGTGGCGAGCCTCAACGGCCCGCAGGTGACCGAGCTGATGACCTCGGCAGGCCTCCTCTGACCACGTACGCCGCCCGGACCGGGCGTCGCGCCTCGCGGCCACTGCTCGTCGCGGGGGCGGCGGTCGCGGTCCTGGCGCTGGTGCCGCTGGCCTACGTGGCCTTCTACGTCGTGGTCATCGGCCCCGTCGACCTCTGGCACCTCCTGGCCCGCCCGCGCATCGCCGAGCTGCTGCGCAACACCGTCACCCTGGCGATCGCCTGCATGGCCGCCACCGCCGCGCTCGGCGTCTCGCTCGGCGTCCTGGTCGAGCGCACCGACCTGCCCGGACGCCGCCTGTGGCACGGCCTGCTCGTCGCGCCGCTCGCCGTCCCCGCGTTCGTCAACGGCTACGCCTGGGTCTCGCTCGACCGCAGCGTCCACGGGTTCACCGGCGCCTTCACCGTCGTCACGCTGTCCTACTACCCGCTGGTCTACCTCCCCGTCGTCGCGATGCTGCGCCGCCTCGACCCGGCGCTGGAGGAGTCGGCCTGGTCGCTCGGCCACTCCCGCGCGCGCACCTTCCGCACGGTCGTCCTCCCGCAGCTGCGCCCGGCCCTGCTCGGCGGCGCCCTGCTGGTCGGGCTGCACCTGCTGGCCGAGTTCGGCGCGCTGTCGCTGCTGCGCTTCCCGACCTTCACCACCGCCATCTACGACCAGTACGGCTCGACCTTCAACGGCGCCGCCGCCACCGCGATGGCCGTCGTCCTGGTCCTGCTCTGCCTGGTGCTGCTGCTCGCCGAGCTGCGGCTGCGGGGCAACCGGAGGTACGCCCGGCTCGGCCGCGGCGCCGCCCGCAGTGCCGTACCCGTCGCGCTCGGCCCGTGGCGCTGGCCGCTCCTCGGCGTCGTCGGTGCCGTGGTGGTCCTCGCCCTCGGCATCCCCGCCTACTCGCTGGTGCGCTGGCTGGTCGTCGGCACGTCGACCGAGTTCCCGGTGGCCGAGCTGGCCGAGGCGCTCGTCGCGACGGTCGGGCTCGCGCTCGCCGGAGCGGTCGTCACCACGCTCGCCGCGATCCCGGTGGTCTGGCTGGCCGTGCGCCACCGCGGCTGGGCGAGCACCGTGATCGAGCGGAGCACCTACATCGCCAACGCGCTGCCCGGCATCGTCGTCGGCCTCGCCCTCGTCGTGGCGTCGCTGCGCCTCGTGCCGGGGATCTACCAGACCGCCGCCCTGCTCGTCGCGGCGTACGTCATCCTCTTCCTGCCGCGCGCCGTGGTGACGATCCGCGCGGGGCTGGAGCAGGCGCCCACCGTGCTCGACGACGTCGCGCACAGCCTCGGCACCAGCCCGCTCGCGACCGCCCGCCGGGTGACCCTGCCGCTCATCGCCCCCAGCCTCGGCGCGGGCGCCGCGCTGGTCTTCCTCGCGATCTCCACCGAGCTCACCGCGACGCTCATGCTGTCGCCGATCGGCACCCACACGCTGGCGACCGAGTTCTGGTCGGCCTCCTCCGAGCTCCGCTACGGCGCCGCGGCCCCCTACGCGCTGCTGCTGGTGCTCGTCTCGATCCCCGCCACGGTGCTGCTGATGCGCTCCGACAGCCCCGCCACCCGCACCGAGAGGGTTCCCGCATGAGCTCGCTCACGATCACCGGCGTCACGAAGTCCTTCGGCGCGGGGGCCTCGGCCACCCGCGCCGTCGACGACGTCACGCTCCACGTGCCGCACGGCTCGTTCACGACCGTGCTCGGCCCGTCCGGCTGCGGCAAGACGACCCTGCTGCGGCTCATCGCCGGCTTCCTGCTCCCCGAGTCGGGCAGCATCGCCTTCGGCGAGACGACCGTCGCCGGCGACGGCGTACGCCCCGTGGCCCCGCAGGCGCGGCGGGTCGGCTACGTCCCGCAGGAGGGGGCGCTGTTCCCGCACCTCGACGTGGCCGCCAACATCGCGTTCGGCCTGCCGCGGGACGCGCGCGGCGGCCAGGAGGGTCGAGACCGCGTCGCCGAGATGCTCGACCTCGTCGAGCTGCCCGCCGACTTCCGCGACCGTCGCCCGGACGAGCTGTCGGGCGGCCAGCAGCAGCGCGTGGCGCTGGCCCGCTCGCTCGCGCCGCAGCCCGCCGTCGTGCTGCTCGACGAGCCGTTCTCCTCCCTCGACGCCAGCCTGCGCGGCAGCACGTCGCGGGCCGTGCGCCGCGCCCTCGACGCGACGAACACCACCGCCCTGCTGGTCACCCACGACCAGAACGAGGCCCTCTCGCTCGCCGACCAGGTCGCCGTGATGCGCGCCGGCCGGCTGGTGCAGTCCGCGACGCCGAGCGAGGTCTACCTCTCGCCCACCGACCCGCAGGTCGCCGAGTTCGTCGGCCGCGCCGTCGTGCTGCCCGGCACCGCCACCGACGCCCGTGCGACCTGCTCGCTGGGCGAGGTCGTGCTGATCGAGCCGACCACCGGGCCGGTCGCGCTGATGATCCGCCCCGAGCAGGTCTTCGTCGACCTCGCGCACGACGAGGGCGTGCGCGGCACGGTCGAGGAGGTCAGCTACTACGGACACGACTGCGCCGTGCAGGTCCGCCTCGACGACGGCACCTCGGTCCTCGCGCGGATGGCGGGCGTACGCCACCCGGGCCCCGGCGACACCGTCCACCTGCGCGTCACCGGCCTGGTCCGGGCCTACCACCCGTCGGGCACGCCGTGACGCTCACGTCGCCCCAGCCCGCGCTGCACCCGCTGCACCCGCTGCACCCCCTGCACCGCGCGCCCGACCTCGGCAGGAGGGTCGCACCGGCGGTCGGCCCGGTCCTCGACCACGCGCGCTTCGGCGCCGCCCCCGCCGTGCTCGCCGGCGACGAGGTCCTCACCCACGCCGAGCTGGCCAGGAGGGTCGCCGACCGCGCGGCCACCTGGGGCCCGGCCCGGCGGCTCGTCCTGGTCGAGGGCGCCAACGACCTCGACTCGCTGGTCGCCTACCTCGCCGCGCTCCAGCACGGCCACGTCGCGCTCGTCGTCCCCGACGGCCGACCCGCCCAGCGCGACGCGACCGTCGCGGCCTACGACCCGGACGTCGTCTGCACGACCGGCGCGCGCGACGACGTACGCCGCCCCACGAGCGCGCACGACCTGCACCCCGACCTCGCGCTCCTGCTGAGCACCTCCGGCACCACCGGCTCGCCCAAGCTCGTGCGGCTCTCCCGCGACAACGTCGCCGCCAACGCCGCGGCCATCGCCGACTACCTCGCGCTCACCCCGGCCGACCGCGCGGTCACCACCCTGCCGCTGCACTACTGCTACGGCCTGTCCGTGCTGCACTCCCACCTCGCGGTCGGCGCGAGCGTCGTGCTGACCGACCTGAGCGTCGTCGACGCATGCTTCTGGGACCTGTTCACGCGCACCGGCGTGACCGGCCTCGCCGGCGTGCCGCACACCTTCGACCTGCTGGCCGCCAGCGGCTTCGAGGACCGCGACCTGCCGACGCTGCGACGGGTCACCCAGGCCGGTGGCCGGCTCGCACCCGAGGACGTGCGCCGCTGGAGCCGCTCCGGTCGCAGCCGCGGGTGGGACCTCGTGGTGATGTACGGCGCCACCGAGGCCACGGCCCGGATGGCGTGGCTGCCACCGGACCTCGCCGAGGACCACCCCGACAGCATCGGCGTCGCGATCCCCGGCGGGCACCTGCACCTCGACGAGTCCGTCGACGACCGGCCCGGCGTCGGGGAGCTCGTCTACACCGGCCCCAACGTGATGCTCGGCTACGCCGAGGAGCCCGCCGACCTCGCCCTCCCCCGCGTGACGACCGAGCTGCGCACCGGCGACCTCGCCCGCGAGCGCGACGGCCTCTTCGCCGTGGTGGGACGACGCAACCGGTGGGGCAAGGTCTTCGGCCTGCGCATCGACCTCGACGCCGTCGAGCAGGGCCTGCGCGCCGACGTCGACCGGCACGCCCGGGTGGTCGCGACGGGCCGCGCCGTCCACGCCTTCGTCACGAGCGGACGCGGCAGCGCCGCCGCGCGCACCCTCGTCGCCGACCGGTGCGGCGTACCCCCGCACGCGGTGCGGGTCACCGTCGTGCCGCAGGTGCCGCTCACGAGCAGCGGCAAGCCCGACTACGCCGCCCTCGGCGAGCTCGCCATGCAGGTCGAGCGGGAGGTCGCGCGGGACGAGGGCACGACGGCCGCGCCCGACCGCCACGCACGCACGGTTCGCGCCGACGTCGTCCGCGTCCTCGGCCGCCCCGACGCCACCGACGCCGACTCGTTCGTCTCGCTCGGCGGCGACTCGCTGTCCTACGTCGAGCTCGCGACCCGGCTCGCCGACCACTTCCCGCACGGGCTGCCCGCCGGGTGGCACGTGCGCGGGATCGGCGAGCTCCAGCGCCTCGCGGCGACCGCCGACGTCCAGCCGGACACCGACCGGACGACCGCCGGCCCCACGGCCGCCGACCGCCCGCGCCGCACGACGTACCTCGACACAGGGGTCGCACTGCGAGCGCTCGCGATCCTGCTCATCGTCGCCAGCCACGTGGACCTCGTCGGCCTCGAGGGCGGCGCCCACCTGCTCCTCGCGCTCGCCGGCTTCAACTTCGCGCGCTTCCAGCTCTCCGCGCCCGGCGGCGCCCGCACCCGGCTGCGGCACGGGCTCGCCGGCCTGGCCCAGCTCGTCGTACCGGCGGTGCTGTGGGTCGGTGGCACAGCGCTCGTGCTCGGCAGCTACGACCTCACCACCGTCCTGTTCGTCCGCGAGGTGGTCAACGGCTCGGAGTGGGACGACCAGTGGCAGCTGTGGTTCCTCGAGTCGCTCGTGTGGCTCACCGCCGCCGCGCTGGCCGTCACCACGCTGCCGGTGCTGCACCGCCTCGAGCGGCGTACGCCGTTCCGCTTCGCGCTCGGCGTGCTGGCCGTGGCGACGGTCGCCCGCGTCGCCGAGGTCGGTCTGCGCGCCGGCCCGACCGAGCGCTACACCACGCTCGTGGTGGCGTTCTTCTTCGCCCTCGGCTGGGCGGGCGCTCGTGCCGCGACCACCCGGCAGCGCCTGCTCGTCTCCGGCCTGGCCCTCCTGCTGGTCGTCGGCTTCTTCGGCGAGGTGCACCGCGAGGTCATCGTCGTCGGCGGGTTCCTGCTGCTGCTGTGGCGCCCGCACGTGCCGGTCACGCCGCTGCTCGCGCGGGTCGCGGGGGTGCTGGCGAGCGCCAGCCTGTTCATCTACCTGACGCACTGGCAGGTCTACCCGGCCCTCGAGGACGCGGGTCACCAGTGGCTCGCGCTTGTGGCGTCGCTCACAGTGGGGATCGCCTACGCGCGCGTCGTACGACCCGTGCACCAAGCAGTCGGTCGCGCCGTGCTTCGGTCGCGGTAGCCTGCCGAGCGGTGGCCCTCCGGCTGCCCGTCGCCACCCAGCCAGTGTCACCGCCAGGAGTAGTCGCGTGAGTCTGAAGAAGGTCCTCATCGCCAACCGCGGCGAGATCGCCGTCCGCGTCATCCGCGCCTGCAAGGACGCCGGGATCGGGTCGGTCGCCGTCTACGCCGACCCGGACCGCGACGCCCTCTTCGTGCGCCTCGCCGACGAGGCCCACTCCCTCGGCGGCGCCACCCCGGCGGAGTCCTACCTCGACATCGCCAAGATCATCGCGATCGCGGAGAAGTCCGGCGCCGACTCGATCCACCCGGGCTACGGGTTCCTCGCCGAGAACGCCGAGTTCGCCCAGGCCGTCATCGATGCCGGGCTGGTCTGGATCGGTCCCCCGCCCGCCGCGATCGAGGCGCTGGGCGACAAGGCCCGGGCCAAGCACATCGCCGACAAGGCGAACGCCCCGCTCGCGCCGGGCACCAAGGACCCGGTCAAGGATGCCGACGAGGTCGTCGAGTTCGCGAAGGCCAACGGCCTGCCGGTCGCGATCAAGGCCGTCTTCGGCGGCGGCGGCCGCGGCCTCAAGGTCGCCCGCACGCTCGAGGAGATCCCCGACGCCTACGAGTCCGCGGTCCGCGAGGCCGTCACCGCCTTCGGCCGCGGCGAGTGCCTGGTCGAGAAGTTCCTCGACAAGCCCCGCCACGTCGAGACCCAGTGCCTCGCCGACCAGCACGGCAACGTCGTCGTCGTCTCCACCCGCGACTGCTCGCTGCAGCGGCGCAACCAGAAGCTCGTCGAGGAGGCCCCCGCGCCCTTCCTCACCGACGAGCAGGTCGCCGAGCTCTACGCCTCCTCCAAGCGGATCCTCACCGAGGCCGGCTACCACGGCGCCGGGACGTGCGAGTTCCTCGTCGCCCAGGACGGCACCATCTCGTTCCTCGAGGTCAACACCCGCCTCCAGGTCGAGCACTGCGTCTCCGAGGAGGTCACCGGCATCGACCTCGTCCGCGAGATGTTCCGCATCGCCGCCGGCGAGGAGCTCGGCTACGACGACCCGGAGATCCGCGGGCACTCCATCGAGTACCGCATCAACGCCGAGGACGGCGGCCGCAACTTCATGCCCGCCCCCGGCACCCTCACCCAGTGGCACCCCCCGGCCGGTCCCGGTGTCCGTCTGGACGGCGGCTACGACCAGGGCGAGACCATCCCCGGGTCCTTCGACTCCCTCATCGCCAAGCTCATCGTCACCGGCCGCGACCGCACCCAGGCGCTCGAGCGCTCCCGCCGCGCCCTCGACGAGTTCGTCGTCGACGGCATGCCCACCGTCATCCCGTTCCACCGCGCCGTGGTCCGCGACCCCGCCTACGTCGGCGCCTCGACCCCCACCGGTGACGGCGAGTTCACCGTCTACACCCAGTGGATCGAGACCGAGTTCGACAACCAGATCGAGCCGTACGCCGGCGACGCGGGCGAGGCCGAGGAGCAGGGCGAGCGGCAGAAGGTCACCGTCGAGGTCGGCGGCCGCCGGCTCGAGGTCGTGCTGCCCGCGGGGCTGGGCGGGCTCTCGGCAGGAGGGTCGAACGGCGGAGCCGGCGCCAAGAAGGCCGCCAAGCGGTCGGCGAAGAAGGCCGGCGCGAAGGCCTCCGGCGACGCCGTCACCTCCCCCATGCAGGGCACGATCGTCAAGGTCGTCGTCACCGACGGCCAGGAGGTCGCCGAGGGCGACACCATCGTCGTCATGGAGGCGATGAAGATGGAGCAGCCCCTCAAGGCCCACAAGGCCGGCACCGTCACCGGCCTCCAGGCCGAGGTCGGCGCCACCGTCACCAACGGCGCCGTGATCTGCGAGATCAAGGACTGATCCACACGGGACGTCATGGGAATCGGCGGTTCGAACCCCGAATTTCCCATGACGTCCTCCCTTGGCTGAGGACCGGCGCATGGCACGGCGGTCGAACCTCCTGTCCCCCCTTGGCTGAGGAAGTTAGATAGCAAGCACTCACTTTCTATGTGACACTGGAGGCGTGACCACGACCTCCACCCCGCGCCGTACCCAGGCGGAGCGTCGCGAGGGCACGATCGGCGCGCTGCTCGAGGCGACGGTGACGTGCCTGACCGAGCGGGGGTACGCCGCCACCTCGACCGCCGCGGTCTGCGCGGAGGCGGGCGTGAGCCAGGGCGCGCTCTTCCGCCACTTCGCGACGCGGCAGGCGCTGCTGGTCGCGACCGCGGAGCACGTGGCGACACCGCAACGTCGCCGCCTTCCGCGCCACGACCGAGGGCGCCGCGGTCGACACCGTCGACGACGTGGCCGACGTGCTGACCCAGCTGCGCGCAGCGGTGCTCTCCCCCACCAACCAGACCTGGCGCGAGCTCCTCGTCGCCGCCCGCGCCGACGCCGGCCTCCGCGAGGCGCTGCTGCCCGCGCGCGAGGTGCTGCACGCGCAGATGCTCGACGTCGCCGCCGACCTGTGGGCCGACCGCCTCTCCGCCGACGACCTCCCGGCCGTCCTCAGCATCGTGGTCAACATGCTCGACGGGCTCGCCTTCTCCGCCCTCGACCCCGACCCCGCGGCCGCCCCCGGCCGCACCGCCGAGCGGGCCCTCCGCCTGCTCGCCGAGCTGATCGTCCACCGCTACCCCGAGCAGGAGTCCCGATGACCGAGCCCACCCCCACCACTCCCACGGGCGGCTTCACCCCCGACGTCATCGTGGTCGGCGCCGGCCTGGCCGGTCTCGTCGCGACCCACGAGCTGGCCCTCGCCGGCAGGCGCGTCCTCGTGCTCGACCAGGAGAACCGCGACAACCTCGGCGGCCAGGCCTGGTGGTCCCTGGGCGGACTGCTGTTCGTGGACAGCCCCGAGCAGCGACGGATGGGCATCAAGGACTCCCCCGAGCTGGCCTGGCAGGACTGGCAGGGCTCGGCCCAGTTCGACCGCCTCGGCGACGGCACCGACGGCCCCGGCCGCGGTGAGGACTTCTGGCCGCAGCGGTGGGCGAGGGCGTACGTCGACTTCGCGCACCGCGAGAAGCGCGCCTACCTCCACGACCTCGGCCTCAGGTCGCTCCCCTTCGTCGGCTGGGCCGAGCGCGGCGACGGCCGCGCCACCGGCCACGGCAACTCCGTCCCCCGCTTCCACCTGACGTGGGGCACCGGCCCCGAGGTCGTGCGGATCTTCGCCGAGCCCGTCGAGCGGGCGGAGGCGCAGGGCCTGGTACGCCTCGCGTTCCGCCACCAGGTCGACGAGCTCGTCGTCGAGGACGGCGCGGTCGTGGGCGTGCGTGGCACCGTGCTGGCCGACGACGACTCCGCGCGCGGCGTGAAGTCGTCCCGCGAGGCGGCCGGCAGCTTCGAGCACCGCGCCGCCGCCGTCGTCGTGACGAGCGGCGGCATCGGCCACAACCACGAGCTGATGCGGCGCAGCTGGCCCACCGAGCGGGTCGGCGCCGCGCCCGAGCACCTCATCTCCGGTGTGCCCGCCCACGTCGACGGACGGATGCAGGGCATCGCCGAGGACGCCGGCGCGACGATGGTCAACAAGGACCGGATGTGGGCCTACGTCGAGGGCATCCACAACTGGGACCCGGTCTGGCCCGACCACGCGATCCGCATCCTCCCCGGCCCGTCGTCGATGTGGTTCGACGCCACCGGTCGGCGGCTCGAGGGCATGTCGGGCGTCCCGGGCGCGGACTCGATCGGCGCGATGAAGCAGATCCTGGCCACCGGCCACGACTACTCGTGGTTCGTGCTCACGCAGTCCATCATCGAGAAGGAGTTCGCCCTCTCCGGCTCCGAGCAGAACCCCGACATCACCGGCAAGGACCTGAAGTTCCTCGCCCAGAGCCGGCTCGCGAAGGGCGCCCCCGGTCCGGTGGAGGCGTTCAAGGAGCACGGTGTCGACTTCGTCGTGGCCGACACCCTCGCCGAGCTGGTGACCGGGATGAACGAGCTCGCCCGTGGGCCGCAGCTCGACCTCGACGACCTCGAGCGGCACATCGTCGCGCGCGACCGCGAGGTCGACAACGCCTTCACCAAGGACGTCCAGGTGATGGCGATCCACAACGCCCGCCGCAGCCGTACCGACAAGCTGATCCGCGTCGCGAAGCCGCACAAGGTCCTCGACCCGGCGCACGGCCCGCTGATCGCCGTTCGCCTCAACATCCTCTCGCGCAAGACCCTCGGCGGGCTCGAGACCGACCTCGACGGCCAGTGCGTGGCCGCCGACGGCACCCGGGTCCCCGGCCTGTACGCCGCGGGCGAGGTCGCCGGTTTCGGTGGCGGCGGCGTGCACGGCTACAACGCGCTCGAGGGGACCTTCCTCGGCGGCTGCATCTTCTCCGGCCGCGCGGTGGGCCGGGCGCTCGCGCGCTGACCGCCACCGCGCCGGTGGTCGCGCGGACTGATGCCGCGCTCGCGCTTGAAGGCCGCGCTGAGGGCGAACGGGCTGGCGTACCCCACCTGCCGCGCGACCGCGTCGAGCGTGGCGTCCGACTCGAGCAGCAGGTCGGCCGCCAGTGAGAGGCGCCAGTCGGTCAGGAACGCCATGGGCGGCTCCCCGACGAGCTCGGTGAACCGCTTGGCGAAGGCGGCACGGGACACCCCCGCGCGGCCCGCGAGCCCGGCGACGGTCCACGGGTGCTCGGGGTGGTGCTGCATCAGCCGTAGCGCGGGTCCCACGACCGGGTCCCCCTGGGCGCCGTACCACGCAGGCACGTCGGACCGGTGCCGGTCGAACCACGTGCGCAGCAGCGAGATGAGCAGCAGGTCGAGGAGCCGGTCGAGCACCGCCTCCTGACCGGGGGCGTCGCGGACCACCTCCTCCCCGAGGAGGCCGATCAGCGGGGTGTCGAGCTCGCCCGCGCGCAGCACCAGGGTGGACGGCAGGGCCCGCACGAGCCGGCGCGTCACCTCTCCCTCCAGCAGGTAGACCCCGGTGAGCAGCACCGTCTCCCCCACGGCGCTGGTGCCCCACGTGCGCACACCCTGACTCATCTCCTCGACCAGTACCCGGCCGTCGACGGTGGTGCACAGCTGACCGGGGTGGATCACGATCCCCGCCTCGGTGCCGGGTTCGTCGGCGATCGTCCAGTGCTCGCCGCCCGCGCGCACCACGACGTCGCCGGCCTCGAGGCGGGTCGGCTCCTCGCCGTCAGGACGGACGACGAGGTGCCCGCGCACGACGGCGGTCACCGACAGCGGCGCCTCGTCCGCGAGTCGCACCGCCCACGGTGCGTCGAGCAGGATCCGCAGCAGGAAGGCCCGCCGCGCTCGAGGACCGTCCAGCAGTGCCGTGAGCGCGTCCATCACCTCACTGTAGACGCTCGCGCATGGATTCGGCCCTCACAGCCATGGATGGTCCATGACGAAGGCGGTGCACTGGAGGCATGACCTCCTCCGACCTGTCGTCCGACACCTTCGTGACCACCGCCCTCGCCGGCCCCGCCCGCGGTCCCCTGCTCGTCGTCGCCACGGTGGTCGCCGGCCTCCAGGCCGGCACGTACTTCACGTGGGCGACGGGCGTGATGCCCGGCCTGGCCCGGGTCGACGACCGCACCTTCGTGCACGCGATGCAGCAGATGAACGTCGCCATCGTGAACCCGCTCTTCCTCGCGACCTTCATCGGGGCGCCGGTGCTCGCGGGTGCCGCGGTGGCACTGGGCGGCTCGCACTCCCGGGGATGGGCGATCGCCGCCACCGCCCTGACGATCGGCACGGTGGCCATCACCGCCGCCGGCAACGTCCCGCTGAACGACGCACTGCAGGCCGCCGGGGGGATCGACCGGATCACGGACCTCGCCGCGGTGCGCGCCGACTTCGAGTCGCGGTGGGTGGCGCTCAACATCGCGCGCTGCCTCACCTCCGCCGGCGCACTGGCGTGCCTGGCCGTGGCGGCGACGAAGGTCCCGGGCTGATCCCCGCTGCTGGTGTCACGTCAGGCCGACGGTGGCCACGAGCGCCTGCAGGTGGTGCTCGAAGATGTCCTTGGGGTCCGCGAAGGTGTCGGCGCCGTACTGCCCGAACACCTCGAACGACACGCACCCGAAGAGCGCAGCCCAGGCGAAGAGCCCTCGGGCGACGAGACGGTCGGGGGCGGTGATGCCCACCTGCTTGCGGATCCGGGCCAGGTCGCGCGACAGCCTGCGGGGGGCCAGCGGGGCCTCGTCCAGCGAGATCGCACCCGCCTGCCAGGCGTCCTCCCACACCTCGACCAGCCGTCCGACGACGCGGGTGCCGGGGCCCGTGGTCTGCTCGGCCGGCGCCTCGTAGCCGGGCACCGGGCTGCCGAAGAGCAGGGCGTACGTCGCCGGCTCGGCGAGCGCCCACGCGCGGGTGGCGCGGGCGATGGCGACGAGCCGGCCCACGTGGTCGTCGCGGTCGAGCGGCACCAGGGCCGCGTCGACAGCGTCGCCGAGCTCGTCGTAACCGTCGACCACGAGCAGGGTCAGCAGCTCGTCGCGGCTCGCGACGTAGCGGTAGACCGCCGACGACACCAGTCCGAGGTCGCGGGCCACCGCGCGCAGCGACAGGGCTGCCGCGCCCTCGGTCGCGAGGTGCTCGCGGCCGATCCGGACGATGTCACGCATCGTCTGGACGCGCGCCCGGGCGCGGGGCGAGAGGTTCGCAGGGGTCCCGGAGGAGGTGTCGACCATCCGCCCATCCAACCATACGAAGCGAGCGGTGATGCCAAATGTGAGCACTGCTCTTGTTTTCCACCGACGAGCGCGCCATGATGGTCGAACCGAGAGCACCGCTCTCCCAAACGTCAGGAGCTCACATGTCCGTCCACGTCGTCACCGGAGCCGGCCCCGTCGGCGCGACCGTCGCCCAGCAGCTCGCCGACGCGGGCGAGCAGGTCCGCCTGCTCACCCGCTCGGGCAGCGGTCCGGCGCACCCGCTCATCGACCGCCGCCGCGTCGACGTCTCCCGGCCCGACGCGCTGGCCGAGGCCTTCGAGGGAGCGGTCGCGGTCCACCACTGCATCCACGGGTCGGCGTACGACGCCCGCGTCTGGCGCGCCGAGCTGCCGCAGGCCGAGCGGGCCGTCCTCGAGGCGGCCGGCCGCGTCGGGGCGGTCGTGGTCTTTCCCGAGAGCCTCTACTCCTACGGCCCGGTCGACGGCGCGATCACCGAGGCGACGCCACGCACCGCCACCACCGGCAAGCTCGGGGTCCGCACGGAGCTGCTCGCCCAGCGCGACGCCTCCGCCACCGCGACCGTCAGCGTCGCCGCCTCCGACTTCTACGGCCCGCTGGTGCGCAACGCCCACGCCGGCGAGCGCATGGTGCCGACGGTCCTCGCCGGACGCACGATGCGCGTGGTCGGCAGCCCCGACCAGCCGCACTCCTTCACCTACGTCCCCGACCTGGCCGCCGCGATGATCGCCGCCGCCGCCCGCCCGGACCTGTGGGACTCGTTCCTCCACGCCCCCACCGCTGCCCCGGTCACCCAGCGGCGGCTCGTGGAGCTGGTCGCCGAGGCAGGCGGCGTGCGCGCTCCCAGGGTGTCCTCGATCCCGGTGCCCGTGCTCGGCGCGGTCGGCCTGGTCTCGCGGCAGATGAAGGAGATGGCCGAGACCGGCTACATGTTCGCCAAGCCCTTCGTCATGGACTCGTCCGCGAGCGAGGAACGCCTCGGGTTCGGACCCACCCCGCTGGTCGACGGCCTGGCCCGAACGGTGGCGTGGTGGCGCGGCCAGGAGGTCGAGGCCGCCTGACGAGCGGGTCCGGCCGACCGGCGTACGGACGGGTAACCCGGGCCGCGCACGACTCTCGATAGCGTGCGCCCCATGTTCTCCAAGGTGCTCGTCGCCAACCGTGGCGAGATCGCAGTCCGGGCCTTCCGTGCAGCGCGCGAGATCGGCGTGCGCACGGTGGCCGTCTTCCCCCACGAGGACCGCGGGTCCGAGCACCGGATGAAGGCCGAGGAGGCCTACCAGATCGGCGAGGAGGGCCACCCCGTCCGCGCCTACCTCGACCCGCAGGCCATCGTCGACGTCGCGGTCCGCTGCGGCGCCGACGCGATCTACCCCGGCTACGGCTTCCTCTCGGAGAACCCCGCCCTCGCCGAGGCGTGCGCCGCCGCGGGCATCACCTTCATCGGTCCGAGCGCCGAGGTGCTCACCCTGACCGGCAACAAGGCGCGGGCGATCGCCGCGGCCAAGGCCGCCGGCGTACCCGTGCTCGAGTCCGTTCCACCGTCGACCGACGTCGACGAGCTGGTGAGGGCCGCCGAGTCGATCGAGGCGCCCCTCTTCGTGAAGGCCGTCGCCGGCGGTGGCGGGCGCGGCATGCGTCGCGTCGACGACCGTGCCGACCTGCGCGAGGCGATCGAGACCTGCATGCGCGAGGCCGAGGGTGCCTTCGGCGACCCGACCGTCTTCATCGAGCAGGCCGTGGTGGACCCCCGCCACATCGAGGTGCAGATCCTCTCCGACGGAACCGGCTCGGACGATGGCGTGATCCACCTCTACGAGCGCGACTGCTCGGTCCAGCGCCGCCACCAGAAGGTCGTCGAGATCGCCCCGGCGCCGAACCTCGACCCCGAGCTCCGCGACCGCATCTGCGCCGACGCCGTCCGCTTCGCCCGCGAGATCAGCTACAAGAACGCCGGCACCGTCGAGTTCCTGCTCGACCCCTCGGGCAAGTACGTCTTCATCGAGATGAACCCGCGCATCCAGGTCGAGCACACCGTGACCGAGGAGGTCACCGGCGTCGACCTCGTGCAGTCGCAGATGCGCATCGCGGCCGGCGAGACCCTCGCCGACCTCGAGCTCACCCAGGACTCGGTCGCACCGCGGGGCTTCGCGCTGCAGTGCCGGATCACCACCGAGGACCCCGCCAACGGCTTCCGCCCCGACACCGGCCGGATCACGATGTACCGCTCCCCCGGTGGCCCGGGCGTGCGCCTCGACGGCGGTACGACCTACACGGGCGCCGAGATCAGTCCCCACTTCGACTCGATGCTCGCCAAGCTCACCTGTCGCGGCCGCTCCTTCGAGTCAGCCGTGCAGAAGGCCCGCCGCGCGCTCCTGGAGTTCCGCATCCGCGGCGTCTCGACCAACGTCGGCTTCCTCCAGGCCGTGCTCGCCGACCCCGACTTCGCGGCCGGCGGCGTGACGACCTCGTTCATCGAGGACCACCCGCAGCTGCTCAAGGCGCAGTTCGGCGGCGACCGCGCCACCCGCCTGCTCGACTTCCTCGCCGACGTCACCGTGAACCAGCCCCACGGCACCGCGCCGGTCTCGGTGTCGCCGGTCAGCAAGCTCCCCCGGCTCGACCGCTCGCAGCCGGTGCCCGACGGCAGCCGCCAGCTGCTGCGCGAGGTCGGCCCGGACGAGTTCGCCCGCCGGCTGCGCCAGGCGAAGACCGTCGCCGTCACCGACACCACGTTCCGCGACGCCCACCAGTCGCTGCTGGCGACCCGCGTGCGCACCCGCGACCTCCTCGCCGTGGCCGACCACGTCGCCCGGACGACGCCGCAGCTGTGGTCGGTCGAGTGCTGGGGCGGGGCGACGTACGACGTCGCCCTCCGCTTCCTCAACGAGGACCCGTGGGAGCGGCTCGCCGCCCTGCGCGAGGCGATCCCCAACATCGGCCTCCAGATGCTGCTCCGCGGCCGCAACACCGTCGGCTACACGCCGTACCCCACCGAGGTCACCGAGGCCTTCGTCCAGGAGGCCGCCGAGACCGGCATCGACGTCTTCCGCGTCTTCGACGCCCTCAACGACGTCTCCCAGATGCGTCCGGCCATCGACGCCGTCCGCGCCACCGGGACGGCGGTCGCCGAGGTCGCGCTCTGCTACACCGGCGACCTGTCCTCCCCGGGCGAGAAGCTCTACACGCTCGACTACTACCTGCGCCTCGCCGACCAGATCGTCGAGGCCGGTGCCCACGTGCTGGCCATCAAGGACATGGCGGGCCTGCTCCGCGCCCCCGCAGCCCGCACGCTGGTGACGGCACTGCGCGAGCGCTTCGACCTGCCGGTCCACCTGCACACCCACGACACCCCCGGCGGCCAGCTCGCCACGCTGCTCGCGGCGATCGACGCCGGGGTCGACGCCGTCGACGCCGCCTCCGCCTCGATGGCCGGCGGCACCTCGCAGCCCGCGCTCTCCGCGCTCGTCTCCGCGACCGACCACTCCGAGCGCGAGACCGGCCTCTCGCTCGCCGCGGTCAACGCGATGGAGCCCTACTGGGAGGCCGTCCGACGCGTCTACGCACCGTTCGAGTCGGGCCTGCCCGCGCCCACCGGTCGGGTCTACCGCCACGAGATCCCCGGCGGCCAGCTCTCCAACCTGCGCCAGCAGGCGATCGCGCTCGGCCTGGGCGAGAAGTTCGAGCAGGTCGAGGACATGTACGCCGCGGCCAACGACATCCTCGGCAACGTCGTGAAGGTGACCCCGTCGTCCAAGGTCGTCGGCGACCTCGCGCTCGCGCTCGTCGCCGCCAAGGCCGACCCTGCCGAGTTCGAGGCGGACCCGGCGTCGTACGACGTCCCGGACTCCGTGATCGGCTTCCTCAACGGCGAGCTGGGCGACCCGCCCGGTGGCTGGCCCGAGCCGTTCCGCAGCAAGGCGCTGGCCGGGAAGACGTGGAAGCAGCCGGCCGAGACGCTGACCGCCGAGCAGCAGGCCGGCCTGGCGTCCCCCGAGGCGGCAGAGCGTCGCGCGACGCTCAACGAGCTGCTGTTCCCCGGCCCGACGGCCGCCTTCCACGAGTCGCGGGAGAAGTACGGCGACCTGTCGGGCGTCTCCACCATCGACTACCTCTACGGCCTGCGTCGCGGCGAGGAGCACCAGGTCCGCGTCCGCGAGGGCCGCGAGATGATCTTCGGCATCGAGGCGATCAGCGAGCCCGACGAGCGCGGCTACCGCAACGTGCTGGCGACGGTCGACGGACAGCTGCGGCCCGTGCAGGTGCGCGACCGCAGCATCTCCGCCGACGTCGCGTCCGCCGAGAAGGCCGACCCGACCGACACCGGCCACGTGGCGGCCCCCTACGACGGCGCGGTCACCGTGACCGTCGCCGAGGGCGACACCGTCGAGGTGGGCCAGACCGTCGCGACGATCGAGGCGATGAAGATGGAGGCCTCCATCACCGCACCGGTCGCCGGCACGGTCAGCCGGCTCGCGGTGCGCGCCACGCAGGCCGCCGAGGGTGGCGACCTGGTGCTGGTGATCAGCCCTCGTTGAGGACGACCACGTCGGGGTCGGGCTCGGCGTACTGCGTGATCTCCTCGGGGTCCTCCCCCGTCACCTGCCGGAACACCTCGGTGGCGACGGCACGCATGCCGTTGATCTTCGGGTGGAACGGCGCCGCGATGCCCGGGCGGAACTGCGGGCCGTTGACCCACGCCCGGCCCTTGGCGCAGACGTCGTGGCCGTCGGAGACCGCCGCCATGTCCACGTACGACGCACCTGCCGCCCGCGCGCCGCGGCGGATCGAGGCGTTGAGCATGTCGGCGACCTCGGTCACCGGGGCCAGCACCTCGGCCGGGACGCCGACGGCGCGGCAGGTGCCCTCGGTGGGGAGGATGTCGGGATAGCCGACGACGAGGACCTCGGCGTCGGGCGCGACCGTCGCGATGCGCCGGACGGCCTCCCCGACCCGGCCGGCGACCTTGCGGGTGTCGGCGCGCAGCTGCTCGACCGGACAGGCGGCCGCCGGTCCGCGCTGGCACTGGATGAGCGAGTCGTAGATGCCGAAGTCGTTGCCGCCGATTCCGAGGGTGACGAGGTCGGTCTCGGCGGACAGCGCGTCGACCTGCGGCCCGGTGGTGCTGCCGTCGAACATCACCATCGGCGCGTAGAGGTCCCGGGTCGTGGCGGCCGAGCACGTCACGTCGGTGTAGCTCGCGACGTCGAGCCAGTCGGCCAGGAACGCCGGGTAGTTGTCCTTGGAGCGCGCGCAGCCCTGCGGGTCGGTGCGCATCGTGCCGATGAACGGGTCCGGCCGAGAACGAGTCGCCCATCGCGACGTAGTCGATCCGGGTCGTCACCTCGGTGTCGACGACGGGGTCGGGCAGGCGCGCGCCGTCGCCGGCCGCCTGGCCGGACTCGCAGGCGGACGCGGCGAGGGCGAGGGCGGCGACTGCTGCCGCCAGCCTGAGTCGTCGGGTCACTGGCGCGCGGGGCCCTTCTGGCGCGGGATGACGCTGAACGTGAACCAGTCGGAGTAGAGGCCGAGGTAGGAGCGGGCGTCGTCGCCGCTCAGCGTCGCCCGGCCGCCGGTGAAGACGAACGCCATGTCGGTGACGCGTCCGCCCCACTCACCGTTGCCGTCGCGCGTGACGACCTCGATGCCGGTGAGGTCGCCCAGGTCGGGCCAGTGCTTCTCGACCTGCGTGTCGTCGATCGTGGTGGTCCACGTGGAGTAGGTCGGGTTGACGAGGCCGTCGTAGGGGTCGGGCTGCGCCACGAGGTAGGGCATGGAGCCGGCCGAGGAGAAGCCGCCGTTGCTCGCGGAGAACTGGGTGAACGCCGGTCGCCCGTCGTAGTAGAGACCCTGCCCGGCCGTGGCCTTGATGGCCGCGGTCGCCGCCGGGTGCTCGACGTCGGCGCCGCCGTAGACCTGGCACTGCGTGGTGTCGCAGAGGTCGTAGTGGGAGGCGTTGGGGTGCGAGCGCTCGAACGCCGCGTACGTGCGCGCCGCGACGGACTGGGCGCTGACCGCGGCCGGGGTCCACAGCGCGGGGACCTCCTGCGGCACGACACCGCGCAGGTAGGCCTCCATCCCGACCCGGTTGACGGTCTCGCGCTTGCCGCCCAGGCGCGGGGCCACGGACTGGAGCGTGCCCCGGTAGTCGCGACGGGCGCCGGGCAGCACGAGGGTCAGGCGACCGTCGGCGGCGCTGAACTCCGCCTCGCCGCGGACCTTCTTCCACGTGCGCCAGGAGCCGCCCCTCGTCCACTGGACGGCGGTGTCGCGGCCAGCGGCGACGAGGCGCCACTTGCGTGCGTTGTTGGACGGCACGCGCATGGTCCGCGAGCGACCCACCCGGCCGACCTTGAGACCGCGCTCGGCCGCGACCTGCACGTCGCGTCCGGTGTCGGCGGTGATGAGCACGCGGAGCTTGCCGCGGATGGCCCCCCAGGTGGTGCCGGGGTAGTAGAACTCGTTGATCTGCTGCCAGGTCAGCCCCTGCTGGGCCGCACCCAGCGCGCCGTACTGCGACAGGCCGTTGCCGTGCCCGAAGCCGTGGCCGGTGATGGTGATCGCGCTGCTGCCGGGGACGGCCCAGGCCTCGACCTTCTGGCGCGGCTCGGCCCCCGCCGCCTCCGTGGCGGACGCCGGCAGGGCAGGAAGCAGCAGCGCGCTCGCGGCGAGCGCGATCGGCAGCAGGCGGGAACGGGTCATCAGGTGGTCTCTCCCCCGAGATCGGACGACGAACCTCCGAGGTTACAGGCGGTCCGGGCGTTGCGGGCAGGGACCGCCGGATGCGCCGGGCCCGGGACCCGGTCGCGGGGCGGAGCTGTCGAACCCGCCCCTCGACGACGGCCGCACCGTCCACGGTGCTGCGCCACTCGGCGCACGTGCCCGGCGCCTACCAGGTGACCACCGGCTCACCGGTGAAGGGCGACGACCACTGGATCACCGGCCGCCAGCGCCAGGGCTGCCGCCGGTGCGGCGGCCCGGTGAGCGTGCAGGCCGAGGTGCCGGGCGACGCCGCCAACCGCCGCACGTGGCCCGGAGGCCCGGGTCGGCGACGGCCCCGGGATCAGACGTGGTGCAGGCGCCGGGCGGCCTCGGCGATCGACCCGCTCATCGACGGGTAGACGGTGAAGGCGTGGGCGAGCTGGTCGGCGGTCAGCGACTCCGCGACCGCGACCGACACGGGGTGGATGAGCTCGGAGGCGCGCGGCCCGACGACCACTCCGCCGACCACGATCCCGGTGCCCGGTCGGCAGAAGAGCTTCACGAAGCCGTCGCGGACGCCCTGCATCTTGGCGCGGGCGTTGCCGGCCAGCGGCAGCGTGACGACCTCGGCCTCGATCTCGCCGGCGTCGACGGCCTGCTGCGACCAGCCGACGGTGGCGATCTCCGGGGAGGTGAAGACGTTGGACGAGACCTTCTTGAGGTCCAGCGGCGCGACCGCGTCGCCCAGGAAGTGCCACATCGCGATCCGGCCCTGCATCGCCGCGACCGAGGCCAGCATCAGCACGCCCGTGCAGTCGCCGGCGGAGTAGATACCGCGCGCCGAGGTGCGCGAGACCCGGTCGACGGTGATGAAGCCGCCGTCGTCCACGGCCACACCCGCCTCCTCGAGGCCGAGGTCGGCGGTGTTGGGCACCGAGCCGAGCGCCAGGATGCAGTGGCTGCCGGTGACCGTGCGGCCGTCGGTGAGGGTCACCGTCACCTCGTCGCCCTCGCGGGTCACCGACTGCATGCGTGAGCGGCTCAGCACCTTCATCCCGCGGCGGGTGGCCACGTCCTCCAGCACCGCCGACGCGTCGGCGTCCTCGCCGGGCAGCACCCGGTCGCGGCTGCTGACCAGCGTGACGTCGATGCCGAGCGACAGGTAGGCGCTGGCGAACTCCGCGCCGGTGACGCCCGAGCCCACCACGACCAGCTTCTCCGGCACCTCGGTGAGGTCGTAGACCTGCTCCCAGGTGAGGATCCGCTCGCCGTCGGGCTGGGCGCTGGGCAGCGTGCGGGGTGCCGCGCCCGTCGCGACGATGATCGCGTCGGCCTGCAGGGTCTCCTCGCCGTCGGCGGTCGTGGCGACGACGGTGAGGTCGGGCCCGAGGCGGCCGCGACCGGTGACGACGCGTACGCCGTCGCGGTCGAGGCGCGCCGCGATGTCGGTCGACTGGTCGGCCGCGAGCTGCTTGACGCGGGCATTGACCCGCGCGAGGTCGACGCTGATGGTCGTCGCCGCGTCGCCCTGGTGGTCGTGGAAGTTGACCCCGAGCTCCTGCGCCGTCGACATGTCGGTCATCAGCTCGGCGGTCGCGATCAGCGTCTTGCTCGGCACGCAGTCGGTCAGCACCGCCGAGCCGCCGACGCCGTCGGTGTCGACGACGGTGACCTGGGCGCCCAGCTGCGCGGCCACGTGGGCGGCCTCGTAGCCGCCCGGACCGCCGCCGACGATGACGATGTGATCGGTCATCAGAGATTGATCATGTGACCGGCGATGCCGTGGACGGCCTCCTTGACGGCCTCACCGAGGGTCGGGTGTGCGAAGACGTTGCGGGCCACCTCGTCGGCGGTGAGGTCCCACTTCTGGGCCAGCGTCATGACCGGCAGCAGCTCGGTGACGTCGGGGCCGATCATGTGGGTGCCGATGATCTCGTTGTGCTCGGCGTCGGCGACGACCTTCACGAAGCCGACGGCCTCGCCGAGGCCCATCGCCTTGCCGTTGGCGGTGAAGGGGAACGTCGCGGTCTTGACGTCGTAGCCCTTCTCCTTCGCCTGGGCCTCGCTGTATCCGAACGAGCCGATCTGCGGCATGCAGTAGGTCGCGCGGGGCACGAAGTCGTAGTCCACCGGCATCGTCTCGGCCCCGTTGATCGTCTCGGCGGCCACGATGCCCATCGCCTCGGCGACGTGGGCGAGCATCATCTTCCCGGTGCAGTCACCGATGGCGTAGACGTTGTCGACGTTGGTGCGCATGTAGTCGTCGATCTCGATCGCGCCGCGCTCGGAGACCGCGACGCCGATGTTCTCGAGGCCGAAGCCCGTGACCCGCGGGGCGAAGCCGAAGGCGGCGAGGAACTTGTCGGCCTCGATCACCTGCTCGTCGCCACCCGCCGCGGGGGCGATGGTGACCTTGACGCCGGACCCGGTGTCCTCGACCTTCTTGACCGCCGTGGAGGTGAGCACCTTCACGCCGAGCTTCTTGTAGTGCTTGAGGAGCTCCTTGGAGATGTCGGCGTCCTCGGTGGGGACCATCCGGTCGAGGAACTCGACGATCGTGACGTCGACGCCGAAGTTGGCCATCACGTAGGCGAACTCGACGCCGATCGCGCCGGAGCCGCCGATGACGATCGAGCCGGGCAGGTCGTCGGTGAGGATCTGCTCCTCGTAGGTCACCACGTTGTCGCTCAGCTCGACACCGGGCACGAGGCGCACGGTGGCCCCGGTGGCGAGGATCAGGTTGTCGAAGGTGTAGCCGGTGGTCTGGCCGTCGTCGGCCTTGACGTCGATCCCGGTCGCGCTGGTCAGGGTGCCCCAGCCGTCGATCTCGGTGATCTTGTTCTTCTTCATCAGGAAGTGGACGCCCTTGACGATGCCGGCGCTCACGTCGCGGCTGCGCTTGTGGGTCGGGCCGAAGGACATCGTGACGTCGCCCTCGATGCCGAACTTCGCCTTCTCGTGCTGCAGCGTGTGCGCCAGCTCGGCGTTCTTGAGCAGGGCCTTCGACGGGATGCAGCCGACGTTGAGGCAGACACCTCCCCAGTACTTGGCCTCCACCACGGCCACCTTCTGGCCGAGCTGGGAGGCGCGGATCGCGGCGACGTAGCCACCGGGGCCGGCGCCGAGGACGAGGGTGTCGAAGTGCGTGTCGGTCACGCCCCCAGCCTAGTTGTCCGCCGTGCACGGGGAACACCCGCCCGAGGCTTGTCCTGAGGAGTGCGCCCTGGCGCGCGTCACGAAGGGTCGCGGCTGGATACTGTGTGGCCCGTGACGCTGTACGCCGCCTACGGGACCAACCTCGATCCCGCCCGCATGGGCGAGCGCTGCCCGCACTCGATCCTCCACTCCACCGGCTGGCTGACCGGCTGGCGCCTGACGTTCGGCGGCGAGGAGCACGGCTGGGACGGAGCCCTGTCGACGATCGTCCAGGACCCGTTCGAGCAGGTCTTCGTGGCCGTCTACGACGTGACACCCGAGGACGAGCGCCTGCTCGACGGCTGGGAGGCCGCCGACACCGGCCTCTACCGCAAGACCAAGGTGCGGGTGCAGACGCTGACCGGCGAGCTCGTCGTGTGGGCCTACGTCCTCGACGCCTACGAGGGGGGCCTGCCCTCGGCGTCCTACCTCGGTGTCCTCGCCGACGCGGCCGACGCGGCCGGCGCACCCGAGGACTACGTCGGGGCCCTCCGCCGCCGCGCCTGCCGCTCCAGCGGACTCTGAGCACCACGCCGGGCACCGGCGACCGGTCGGTCTAGAGTTCCCGGCGTGACCCACGCCGCCCCCGCCCCCACGCCCTACGAGAGCGCCGCCGAGGCGGCCGCCCGACTCGCCGAGCTCACCGGCGTCGAGCGCCACGACATCGCCCTGGTGCTGGGCTCGGGCTGGCTCCCGGCTGTGGACGCGCTCGGCGAGGCGACCGCCGAGATCGACACGACCGACCTCCCCGGCTTCAACGCCGCCGCCGTCGCGGGCCACAGCGGCAAGATCCGCTCCATCCGCTGTGCTGGTCCGGAGGGGGACGACAAGTTCCTCCTGGTCTTCCTCTCGCGCACCCACTTCTACGAGGGCAAGGGCGTCGCCGCCGTCGTTCACCCGGTGCGGACGGCGGCAGCGGCCGGCTGCTCGGCCATCGTCCTCACCAACGGGTGCGGCGGCCTCAAGCAGGGGTGGCAGCCCGGCCAGCCGGTGCTGATCTCCGACCACATCAACCTCACCGGCACGAGCCCGATCGTCGGTGCGAACTTCGTGGACCTGACCGACCTCTACAGCCCGCGTCTGCGCGCCATGTGCAAGGAGGTCGACGGCTCCCTCGACGAGGGCGTCTACGTGCAGTTCCCCGGCCCCCACTACGAGACGCCGGCCGAGGTCCGGATGGCCGGCATCATGGGCGGCCACCTCGTCGGCATGAGCACCACGCTGGAGGCCATCGCCGCCCGCGAGGCCGGCATGGAGGTCCTCGGGATCAGCCTGGTCACCAACCTCGCCGCCGGCCTGAGCGGGGAGCCGCTCAACCACGAGGAGGTCCTGGAGGCGGGTCGCTCCGCGGCCAGCAGGATGGGCGGCCTGCTCAGCCAGGTCGTGACGAGGATCTGAGGCCGACGATGCGCGTCCTCGTCACCGGCGCCGCCGGCAGCATCGGCCGGGTCGTCACCACCGGCCTGGCCGCCTCCGGCCACGACGTGGTGGGCCTCGACCTGGTCCCGCCGCCCGACGGCACGCCCTTCACCTGGCACGAGGCGGACTGCGCCGACGGCGACGCCGTCGAGGCGGTCTTCGCCGCCCTGTCGACCGGGGGCAGGCTCGGTGCCGTCGTGCACCTCGCCGGCATCCCCGACGAGGCGTCGCTGCCCGACGAGCTCACCTCCCACGTCGTGACGACCGCCGCGCTCCTCGACGCGATGGTGGCCCACGACGTGCCGCGCATCGTCTACGCCTCCTCCAACCACGCCGTCGGCCGCACGCCCCGCGCGGACGGCACCCTGACCGAGCAGGCCCTGCCCCGCGCCGACACCTACTACGGCGTCGCCAAGGTCGCGGCCGAGGCGCTCCTGCGCCTGTTCGCCGACCGCCACGGCATCGACGCCGTCGCGTGCCGGATCGGCTCGTTCCTGGAGGAGCCGGCCAGCGTGCGCGGCCTGTCGACCTGGCTCTCCCACGGCGACTGCCTCCGGATGGTGGAGGCGGCGCTGAGCACCCCCGCCCCCGGCTACGCCGTCCTCTACGGCATCAGCGCCAACACCCGCGCGTGGTGGGACCTCGAGCCGGGTCGCCGGCTGGGCTACGAGCCGCAGGACGACGCCGAGGCGTACGCCGACCGGGTCGGGCCCGAGCCGCACGACGACGCCGAGGCCGAGTTCGTCGGCGGCCCGTTCGCGACGGCGCAGTTCCACCGTCCCGCCCTGGGTGCTTGACTTCGAGCACGCTCCAAGCCCGACACTGGTCCGATGACCAGCCTGAGCATCGCCGAGGCGGCCGAGCGGACCGGGCTCACCGCTCACACGCTGCGTTACTACGAGCGTGACGGCCTGCTGCTGCACTCGGTCGACCGGGCCCCGTCCGGACACCGCCGCTACTCCGCCGAGGACCTGCGGTGGATCCAGATGGTGACCCGGCTGCGGGCCACCGGGATGCCCATCCGGGACGTACGCCGCTACGCCGCCCTGGTGCGGGACGGCGACGGCAACGAGGCCGAGCGCCTGGGCCTGCTGCTCGCGCACCGCGAGGTCGTCGAGCGCCAGCTCGCCGAGGTGACGAGCCACCTGCGGGCCATCGACCACAAGATCGCGCTCTACGAGAACAAGGTCGCGCCAGCCCCTTGACCTTGAGCGCGCTCGAAGGCGAAGGGTGGCAGTCATGACCATCCAGACACGACAGATCGGCTCCCTCACCGTCTCCGCCCTCGGCCTCGGCTGCATGGGGATGTCGGAGTTCTACGGCACGCCCGACGAGCAGGGCGGCACCGACACCATCCACCGCGCGCTCGACCTGGGCGTGACCTTCCTCGACACCGCCGACATGTACGGCCCCTTCACGAACGAGCTGCTCGTCGGCAAGGCGATCGCCGGCCGGCGCGACGAGGTCCAGCTCGCCACCAAGTTCGGCAACGAGCGGCTCCCGGACGGCACCATGGTCGGCATCAACGGGTCCCCCGACTACGTCCGTGCGGCCTGCGACGCCTCGCTCCAGCGGCTCGGCGTCGACCACATCGACCTCTACTACCAGCACCGCGTCGACAAGACGGTCCCGATCGAGGACACCGTCGGAGCGATGGCCGAGCTCGTGGAGGCCGGGAAGGTCCGCCACCTCGGGCTGTCCGAGGCCTCGGCGGCCACCATCCGCAAGGCCCACGCCGTGCACCCGATCACGGCGCTCCAGACCGAGTACTCCCTCTTCACCCGCGACCTCGAGGACGAGATCCTCCCCGTCCTGCGCGAGCTGGGCATCGGCCTGGTGCCCTACTCCCCGCTCGGCCGCGGACTCCTCACCGGCGCGATCAGCGCCACCGGCGGGGCCGACGGCGAGGCGGACCGCCGCCGGTCGGAGTACTTCCCGCGGTTCCAGGGCGAGGCGCTGGACGCCAACCTCGCGCTCGTCGACAAGGTCCGCGAGATCGCCGGCGCCAAGGACTGCACGCCCGGCCAGCTCGCGCTGGCCTGGGTGCTCGCGCAGGGCGAGGACGTCGCACCGATCCCGGGCACCAAGCGGGTGACGTACCTCGAGGAGAACGTCGGCGCCCTCGACGTCGCGCTCACCGCCGACGACCTGGCCGCCCTCGAGCAGGCCGTGCCGCGCGACGCCGTCCAGGGCGACCGCTACGGCAGCATGGCGTCGATCGACGCCTGAGCGCCGGCGCCTAGGTCGACGCGATCCCGACCCGGCCCTCGCGGAAGGCGTCCACGAACAGCGCGTGGTCCTCGCGCACGCGGACGGCGTACGCGATCCCCCAGTCGCACAGCCACGAGACGAGCTCGTTGCGACGGCCCTCCAGCGACGCGGCGATCGCCGTCTCGACCTGGAGGTCGACGAGGTCCTGCTGGCTGTCCTCGTCGGAGGCGCAGTGGATCTTCGCGGTCGCACGACCGAGGAGGTCCACCACGGCGCGCATGTCGTCGGGCTCGTTGATCTCGCTCCAGTCCAGGTCGACCTCGTAGGGCGAGATCTCCGAGACGACGTAGCCGACACCGTCGATGCTCGTGTGGCCGAGCAGCGGGTCGGTGTGCACCTGCAGGGCCCGCTGGCTCACCACGGTGCGGTGGCCCTCGTGCTCGAAGTACGCGTCGACCTCGGTGGTGTCGACGAAACGGCTCACGGCCGGGATGTTGGCCTGCTTCATGCTGAGCACCACGTCGTTGTCGAGCGCCTGGCTGTAGCCCTCGACCAGCACGTTGTACGCCGGCAGGCCGGCGCTGCCGATGCCGAAGCCGGACTTCCCCACGACGTCGCGCAGCTCGTAGAACAGCGCCCGGTCGAAGCGCTTCGACTCCGGGATCGTGTCGAGGTAGGAGCGGAAGGCCGCGACCACGGCCGTCCGCTCCTCGCGCGGCAGCCGCCAGGCGGTGCCGTCCTCGATGAAGCGTCGGGTGCCCCGGTGCGCGGTGGTGATGTCGTCGAGCAGGTCGGCCCGGCGCATCTGTCTCGCCACGGTGAGGGCGGTCAGGATCGGACCATCGGCGTTGTCGATCCGAATGGCGAAGTCGTGGTCGTCGTCGGACGCCACGTAGTGGTTGACCTGCGCGAGGTAGCTGCGCACGTAGCGCGCGACGAGCTTGCGGATCGCGTCGTCGGGGAGCGCCTTCTGCCAGCCGACCAGCGCGAGGCTCGCCGCGAAGCGCTGCAGGTCCCAGGTGAACCTGCCGAGGTACGCCTCGTCGAAGTCGTTGATGTCGAAGATCAGGCGGCCGTCGGAGTTGAGGTAGGTGCCGAAGTTCTCGACGTGGAGGTCCCCGTGGATCCAGATGCGCTCCGCGCCGTGGGCGGCCCAGTCGTCGTCCTCGGCCGTCACGTCGTTGTAGAACAGGCACGCGCTGCCGCGGTAGAACGCGTGCGGGTCCTTGGCCATCTTGCGGTACTTCGCCCGGAACGCCGACGGGTCGGCGCGCATGAGGGGGGCGAACGCGTCGCGCAGCACCTCGATGATGACGTCGGTGCGGGCGTCGCTTCGCGCAGGGGCCATGCGGGCACTCTAGGACCGGCGGCCAGTAGGTTGGGGGCCATGGCAACCACTCAACTCGGCCCCAACACCGTCAGCACCGTGGGCGAGCTCCCCACGGTCGGCTCCAAGGCTCCCGGCTTCGACCTCGTCGACTCCCAGTTCGCGGCCCTCACCGACGCCGACGTCTCCGGCAAGCGGGTCGTGCTCAACATCTTCCCGAGCATCGACACCGGCGTGTGCCAGGCGAGCGTCCGGAAGTTCAACGAGCTCGCCGCCGGCCTGGACAACACCGCCGTCGTCAACGTGTCGGTCGACCTGCCGCTCGCGCAGGCCCGCTTCTGCGGCGCCGAGGGCATCGACGACGTCCTCGTCGGGTCGGCGTTCCGGTCCTCCTTCGGCGAGGACTACGGCGTCGCGATGGCCGACGGCGGATGGAAGGGCCTGCTGGCCCGCGCCGTCGTCGTCCTCGACACCGACGGCACCGTGCTCCACACCCAGCTCACCGACGCGATCGGCGTCGAGCCCGACTACGACGCCGCGGTGGCCGCACTCGGCTGAGGCGAGCGACACCCCGAGCGACACCCGAGCGACACCCCGATCGGTGGCCGCGGACCGTCAGGTCCGCGGCCACCGTCGTTCCGGGCTCACTGGCGTCGGGCCAGCCAGTCGTGCTCGACCTGCGGCAGCAGTCCCGAGGCCAGGAAGGTCGCGGCGAGGCCCTTGTCGCCCATCAGCGCGCGGAAGTACATCGGCAGCGTGAGCCCGTGCCCAGGCCGCTCGACGACCTCGACCGGGTCGCCGGCCCGGATCGCCCCGGGCTCGACCACGGCGAGGTAGGCGCCGGTGAGGCCGCGCTCGGCGAAGCGGCGTACCCACGCGCGCTCGGCCATGTGCTTCGCGAACGTCGCGCACGGGATGCGCGGCCCGCACACCTCGAGAAGCGTGCCGCCGACCCGCCACCGCTCCCCCACCTCGGCCGTGTCGACCTCGAGTCCGGCCGTGGTGAGGTTCTCGCCGAACATGCCGTCGGACAGGTCGCGGCCGAGGTGCGCTCCCCACCAGTCGAGCTCCTCACGGGCGACGGCGTAGACCGCCTGGGTCGTCCCGCCGTGATGGCGGCGGCTGATGACCGCGTCGCCGACGACGCCGCTGCCGAGACCGCCGCGCTTCGGCCCGGGGTCGCGCACGTCGATCACGTCCACCGGGCGCTTGTGGATCCCGCTCGGCCGCTTCAGGCCCGGGACGGGTCCGGCCGTGCCGGCGTTGACGGAGCGGACGACGGCTGGCACGCCGACACGCTAGCCGTCAGGAGTCGCCGGTGTGGCAGACGGCCTCGATGTTGTTGCCCTCGGTGTCGCGCACGAACGCGCCGTAGTAGGCCGGGTGGTACTCCGGCCACAGCCGCGGCTCGTGGAGCGACTCGGCCCCGGCGGCCACCGCCTCGGCGTGCCAGGCCCGGACCGTGGCGGCGTCGGGAGCGCGGAAGGCCACGTGGACCTCGCGGTTGGGACCGACGCCCTCGAAGGTGCTGATCCAGAAGTCCGGCTGCTCCGTGCCGTAGCCGATGGCCACCTCGACGTCCATCAGGCGCCGGTGCCCCAGCACGCCCAGGACCCGGTCGTAGAACGCCGCCGCGCGCGGCAGGTCGGTGCAGTTGATGCCCAGGTGATCGATCATGCCCCGATGGTGGCACCGCCCACCGACGCCGTCACGCCCCGTGGGGATAGCGTGCGTCCATGACCGTGCCGACCGACCAGACCGCCCTGCTCGAGGCGGCCCGCGCCTGGGCAGCCGAGGACCCCGACGAGCAGACCCGCACCGAGCTCGAGGCCCTCGTCGCCGCCGCCGAGCGGGGCGAGGAGACCGACCTCGCCGACCGCTTCGCCGGCACCCTCGAGTTCGGCACCGCCGGCCTGCGCGGCGCGCTGGGCGCCGGGCCCAACCGGATGAACCGGGTCGTGGTCACGCGCGCGGCGGCCGGGCTGGCGGCGTACCTCCGCGACACCGGCCACAAGGGCGGGTCCGTCGTGATCGGTTTCGACGCCCGCCACAACTCCGACGTCTTCGCCCGCGACACCGCGGAGATCATGACCGGCGCCGGGTTCAAGGCGCTCGTGATGCCGCGGACGCTGCCCACGCCGCTCCTCGCCTTCGCGATCCGCGAGCTGGGCTGCGCGGCCGGCGTGATGGTGACCGCCAGCCACAACCCGCCGCAGGACAACGGCTACAAGGTCTACCTCGGCGACGGCAGCCAGATCGTCCCGCCCGCCGACAGCGAGATCGCTGCCCGGATCGCCGCCGTCGGCCCCCTCGCGGAGCTCCCGCGCGGCGACGCCGGCCGCCTCGTCGGCGAGGAGATCGTCGACCGCTACCTCGACACGGTCGCCGGGCTGGCCGAGGACGGCCCGCGCGACCTGCGCATCGTCTACACCCCGCTCCACGGCGTCGGCGGCACGACGGTCGCGCAGGTGCTGGAGACCGCCGGGTTCGACGCCCCCCACATCGTCGAGCAGCAGGAGCACCCCGATCCCGACTTCCCGACCGTCTCGTTCCCCAACCCGGAGGAGCCGGGCGCGATGGACCTGGCGATGGCGCTCGCCGCGGAGCACAAGGCCGACCTGGTGGTGGCCAACGACCCCGACGCCGACCGCTGCGCCGTCGCGGTGCCCGACGTCCACGGGTGGCGGATGCTGCGCGGTGACGAGGTGGGCGCCCTGCTGGCCCACCACCTGCTGGCCCGTGGGCGGCAGGGCACCTACGCCAACTCCATCGTCTCCTCGAGCCTGCTCGGCAAGATGGCCGCCGCGGCCGGGCAGCCGCACGAGGAGACGCTCACCGGCTTCAAGTGGATCGGTCGCGTCGAGGGTCTCGCCTTCGGCTACGAGGAGGCGCTCGGCTACTGCTGCGACCCCGAGCACGTCCGGGACAAGGACGGTGTCTCGGCCCTGCTGCTGGTGTGCGAGCTCGCCGCGCAGGCCAAGGCCGAGGGGCGCGGGCTCACCGACTTCCTCGACGACATCGCCCGCGAGCACGGCCTGCACGCCACCGACCAGCTGTCGGTCCGCTTCGACGACCTCGCTGCCATCCCGGCGACGATGGACCGGCTGCGCAGCGCACCGCCGACCACGCTCGGCGGTCTCGCGGTCGAGCAGGTGGAGGACCTCTCCGAGGGATCGGCCGCGCTGCCGCCGACCGACGGGCTGCGCTACTCCCTCGCCGAGGGCGCGCGGGTGATCGTGCGTCCCAGCGGCACCGAGCCCAAGGTCAAGTGCTACCTCGAGGTCGTGGTCCCGGTGGAGACGGGGCCCGACGGGGCCGGCGTGGATGCCGCCCGGATCTCCGCCGCGGGCCGGCTCGACGCGATCAAGGCCGACCTGCGGGGCACGGCCTTCGGGGGCTGACGTGCGCACCGCGACCCCCCTCGTCCTCGCCCTGGCCGCGGGCCTGCTCACGGCGGCGCCCGCCGCGACGTCGTACGCCGACGCGGGTCCGCGCACGTGGCGCGTCGGTCCCGACCGCGAGCTGACGACCCCCAGCGCCGCTGCGGCGGTCGCGCGCGACGGCGACACGGTCCTCATCGACCCGGGCACCTACTCCGGCGACGTCGCGACCTGGACCCAGGACGACCTGACCCTGCGCGGCGACGGCGGCCGGGCCCACCTGCGCGCCGACGGCAACGACGCCCAGGGCAAGGCCGTCTGGGTCATCGCCGGCGACCGGACGACCGTCGACCGGATCGAGCTCAGCGGTGCCGCGGTGCCCGACCGCAACGGCGCGGGCATCCGCCAGGAGGGCACCGACCTCACCGTCACGCGCAGCTGGTTCCACGACAACGAGAACGGCATCCTCACCGGCGCCGACCCCGAGAGCGACCTCGTCATCGAGCGGTCGCGGTTCTTCCGCAACGGCCACGGCGACGGCTACTCGCACAACCTCTACGTCGGCGCCGTCCGCTCGCTGACGGTCAGCGGCAGCTGGCTCTCGCAGGCCGACACCGGCCACGAGCTGAAGTCGCGTGCGGCCCGCAACACGATCGTCGCCAACCGCATCAGCGACGGCGACGCCACGGCGAGCTACTCGATCGACCTGCCGAACGGCGGGCTGTCGCTCGTCGCCGGCAACGTCGTCGTGCAGGGGCCGCGGTCGGAGAACCCGGCGCTGGTCTCCTACGGCGCCGAGGGGCTGACCAACCCGAGCCGCACGCTGTGGGTCGTCAACAACACCTTCGTCAACCAGCGCACGTCCGGCACCTACGTCGCCCTCGCCGACGGCAGCCGGGCCCACCTGCGCAACAACCTCCTCGTCGGTCCCGGCGAGCTCGCCAGCGGCCCGGGTCCCGACGCGCGCGCCAACCGCCGCGTCGGGCTCGGCGGCTTCGTGGACCCCGCCCGGGAGGACTTCCGGCTCACGGCGTCGTCGCGGGCCGTCGACCGGGGCGTCCGCGTCCCCCGCCGCTGGCGGCCCCGTGTCGAGTACGCCGCCCCGACCGGGCTCGTACGTCGCCTCCCGTCCGGACCGATCGACCTCGGAGCCCACGAGCTCCGCTGATCACCCGCTACCCTCGGTCCATGGTCCGGACCGTCGCCGACGTGGCAGCACGCGCGCGCCTCGCGCTCGTCCTGACCCTCCTCGGCGTCGCCTCGCTCCTCGCGGCGGCCTCGCTGGACCCGACGGCGACCGCCCAGACCGTCGTGGTGATGACCGCCCTCTCCGCGGCCACCGCCCTCGCCGGCGTGCACTGCCTGCTGGCCGTGCCCGACGCCGGGATCCACTCGCTCCGGCCGCGCCGTCGCGCCGCCGACATCCCGCTCGTGCTCGCCGGACGGACCACCGACGTGGTCCACCCGGTGCGCCCGCGCGCTCCTGGACGCGTCTGACCCGTCGCCCCCGTGCGACGTCGTCCAGACCCTTCCGCCCGATCCAGGAGACCTCCATGTCACCGCTCGCCCCGCTCAAGCACGCCCTCGCCGCCGTCCTGGCCACGACCCACGACGCCCTCGCCGCCGTCGGCGCCTCCTCCGACTCCGCCGTCACCTGGGTGCTCGGCATCGCCTCCCTCGTCGTCCTCGTGCGGCTCCTGCTGCTGCCGTTCGTCGTCCACGGCGTCCGCCAGGCCCACGCCGGGGCGCGTGCCCGCCCGCACCTGAAGGGGATCACCGAGCGCTACCGCGGCCGCACGGACGCCGAGAGCCTGCGCGCCCACATGGACGAGCGCCGCGCCGTGTCGGCGGAGCACGGGGTCAGCCGGCTCGGCTGCCTGCCGGTGCTGGTGCAGCTTCCGGTGTGGCTCGCGCTCTACCACCTCGTCTCCGACGTGGCCCACGGCACGGCCGTCGGCGCGATGGGACCCGGACTGGTGTCGTCCTTCGGTGCCGCCTCGCTCGTCGGCGTCTCGCTCGCCGGCCACGGCTACCTCGGCTCCGGTGGCCTCCACCTCGCCGTCGTGGCCGGGCTCGCGCTGACCGCGGCCGCGCTGTCGTACGTCACCCAGCGGTTCGTGGTCGCGCCCAACACGTCCGTCGAGGGCATGCCGGAGGCGATGGTCGCGGCGCAGCGCATCATGCCCGTGATGTCGGCCGGCGGGATGCTGCTCGCCGGCGGCGTGGTGCCGGTGGCCCTGCTCGTCTACTGGGTGTGCAGCTCGACGTGGACGCTCGGGCAGTCGGCGGCGATCGCGCGCTGGTGGCCCACCCCCGGGACGGCGGCGGCCGCGCGCCACGTCATGGCGTGACGACGAGGTTGCCGACCTTGCGGCCGGAGTCGACGACGCGGTGCGCCTCGACGATCTCGGCCAGCGGCAACGTCCGTCCGACCACCGGCCGCAGCTCCCCCGCCGCGAGGCGCTCCAGCAGCCACGCGAAGTGGGCGGGGTCCTCCGGGGAACCTCCCGCGCGGACGTTCCCGCGGGCGAGGACGGTGTCGACGAGCCCCGCCACGGCGAGCACCAGCACCCCCGACGGCGCGAGCAGGCGGCGGCCCGTGCGGCGGTCGAGGTTGCCGACCGCGTCGAGCACGACGTCGTACGTCGCTGCCAGCTCGTGGACCGACGTGCGGGTGTGGTCGACCACCTCGTCCGCCCCGAGCGAGCGCACGAGCTCGGCGTTGCGTCCGCTGCAGACCGCGGTCACGTGCGCGCCGGCCAGGTGCGCGACCTGCACGGCCGCCGTCCCGACCGCGCCGGACGCACCGTTGACCAGGACGCTGCGGCCGGGCGCCACCACGTCGCCCAGGAAGTGGCGCGCCGTGCTTCCGCCGAAGAGGACGGCGGCGGCGTCCTCGTGCGAGACACCGGCCGGCACGGGCGTCAGCCGGTCGGCGCGGACGGCCGCGAGCTCGGCGTGCGCCCCCATCCCCATCCCGGTCATGCCGGCCACCTCGTCGCCGATCGCCAGACCGGTGACGCCGGCGCCCACCGACTCGACCGTCCCCGAGTACACGACGCCGAGCACCTGGCGGCGCGGGCCGCGCCACCCGAGCGCGAGCCGGCCCGCCACGGCGAAGCCGGGCGGGAAGCGGCGCCCGCGGATCCTGGCGTCCCCGGAGTTGACGGTCGTCGCCCGGACGCGGACGACGACCTGGCCCTTCCCGGCGACCGGGTCGGGCAGGTCCCGCACCGAGACGACCTCCGGCGGTCCGTACCGCTCCACGACTGCTGCCTTCACGACCACTCCTCGACCTCCGGGAGACTTACACCCGTAAGTCTGGTGTCGGACACCGTAGCCTTACGCCCGTAAGTCACCCAAGCGCAGGAGCCCGCATGTCCAGACCACCGCTCTCCCCCGACCGCGTCGTCGACGCCGCGAGCCGGGTCGCCGACGCGTCGGGGCTCGCGGGGGTGAGCATGCGCAGCGTGGGCCGCGAGCTCGGGGTCGAGGCCATGTCGCTCTACCACCACGTCGCCGGGAAGGAGGCGCTCCTCGACGGCCTCGCGGACTGGGTCTTCGCCCGCATCGCCCTCCCGCGGCCGGGCCCGGACTGGAGGGCGGAGATGGAGGAGCGGGCGCGCTCGGCGCGCTCGGTGCTCGCCGCGCACCCGTGGGGGCTCGGGCTCCTGGAGTCGCGGCGCTCCCCCGGGCCGGCCACCCTCGGCCACCACGACGCGGTGATCGGCTGCCTGCGCTCGGCGGGGTTCTCCGTCGCGCTCGCCGCCCACGCCTTCTCGGTGCTCGACGCCTACACCTACGGCTTCGTCCTCACCGAGGTGAACCTGCCCTTCGAGCCCGGCGAGTCCACCGAGGACTTCGTGAGCTCACTGGGGGTCGCGCTCCAGGCGTACCCGCACCTCGCCGAGATGGTGGCCGAGCAGGTCTCCGGTCGGGACTACGCCTACGGCGACGAGTTCGACCACGGGCTCGCGCTGGTGCTGGACGGCCTCGAGCAGCGCGTGCCGGAGGAGATCAGAGGAAGAGGCTGACCGCCATCAGCACGGCGGCGACCCCGATCAGCGCCAGGGGCAGCAGCGCGGGCTCACGTCGTACGGCGTCGGGCATCGCGCGCTGCTCCTCCGAGCCGGCGGTGACCCCGGCTCGGTCGCGGGCGGCGTCGACGAGCTCGCGGAGCCGGTGCTCGGCCCAGTCGACGTAGCGCATCCCCTCGTGCGGTCCGGCCTCGGACTCGGGGGTGGACGACGGGGCCCGGCGGGACATCATCGACTTGCGCCACGTGCGGCCCAGCACCGTGCTGACCAGTCGCCGGTCGCCGGCGCGGACCGCCAGGACCTGGCGCACGGCCAGCTCCTCGACCGCGGCCAGGCGGATGCGGACCGTGTCGGCGAGGTTGCGCATCACCAGGTGCTCCTCGGTGACCCACAGCGCCGGGCGCAGCATCGCGGCCCACGAGAGGACGCCGACCAGCAGGGCGACGCCGCCCACCCACGCAGGGAAGCCGTCATCCAGGTAGGCCACCATGGCGACCAGGACCGCGGCGCTCAGCAGCACGGCCGCCCAGCCGGAGAACCGCCCGCTGGTGGGCTGGAAGCGCTCCACGACGGCCTCGCCGTCGTCCTGCAGGCGTGCCATGGTCTCCTCGCCGTTTTGGGCAGACATTGGCCCCCTGCGGATTGCCGGGGGCGTCCGGGCCAACTCTATGCTGGGTCGGTGACACCCACTGCCAGCTCGACGGCGAGCACGACCTCCTCGCACGCGGTCTTCGACGACATCGTGCGCTCGGACTCCTCGCTCCGCCGATTCCTCCACGGCCTCCCCGGCGTCGACCAGGTCGGGTGCGAGGCCCGCGCCGCTGGTCTGGCCACGCGGTCGATCAAGACCACGTCGAAGGCGTACGCCATCGACCTGGCCATCCGGATGGTCGACCTGACCACGCTCGAGGGTCAGGACACCCACGGCAAGGTCCGCGCGCTCGCGTCCAAGGCCATGCGCCCCGACCCCGCCGACCCGACCTGCCCGTCCACCGCGGCCGTGTGCGTCTACCCCGACATGGTGGCCACCGCGAAGCAGACGCTCGGCGACAGCGGCGTCAACGTCGCGGCGGTCGCCACGGCGTTCCCGAGCGGTCGCGCGGCGATGGACATCAAGCTCGCCGACACCCGCGACGCGGTCGAGGCCGGCGCCGACGAGATCGACATGGTCATCGACCGCGGTGCGTTCCTCTCCGGCCGCTACCTCGACGTCTTCGAGGAGATCGCCCAGGTCCGCGAGGCCTGTGGCGACGCGCACCTCAAGGTGATCTTCGAGACCGGTGAGCTGCAGACCTACGACAACGTGCGCCGGGCCAGCTGGCTCGCGATGATGGCCGGTGGCCACTTCATCAAGACCTCCACCGGCAAGGTCCAGCCCGCCGCGACCCTCCCGGTCACCCTGATCATGCTCGAGGCGGTCCGCGACTTCCGCGAGCAGACCGGGCAGATGGTCGGCGTCAAGCCCGCCGGCGGGATCAAGACCACCAAGGACGCCATCAAGTACCTCGTGATGGTCAACGAGATCTGCGGCGACGACTGGCTCGACCCCGACTGGTTCCGCTTCGGCGCCTCCACGCTGCTCAACGACCTGCTCATGCAGCGCACCAAGATGACGACCGGGCGCTACTCCGGTCCCGACTACTTCACGCTGGACTGAGGCACCCGACATGACATTCGAGTACGCACCCGCGCCGGAGTCGCGCGCGATCGTCGACATCAAGCCGTCCTACGGCCTGTTCATCAACGGCGAGTTCGTCGACGGCAACGGCACGTCGTTCAAGACGGTCAACCCCGCCACCGAGGAGGTGCTGGCCGAGGTCGCCGAGGCCAGCGACGCCGATGTCGACGAGGCCGTGAAGGCCGCCCGTCGCGCCTACACCCGCGTCTGGTCGCGGATGTCCGGCGCCGAGCGGGCCAAGTACCTCTACCGGATCGCCCGGATCATCCAGGAGCGCGGCCGCGAGCTCGCCGTCCTGGAGTCGATCGACAACGGCAAGCCGATCAAGGAGTCGCGCGACGTCGACGTGCCGATCGTCGCCGCCCACTTCTTCTACTACGCCGGGTGGGCCGACAAGCTCCAGTACTCCGGCTACGGCTCGACCCCGCTCGGCGTCGCCGGGCAGGTCATCCCGTGGAACTTCCCGCTGATGATGCTCGCGTGGAAGATCGCCCCGGCGCTGGCGTGCGGCAACACCGTCGTGCTCAAGCCCGCCGAGACCACCCCGCTGACCGCGCTGCTCTTCGCCGAGATCTGCCAGCAGGCCGACCTGCCGCCCGGCGTCGTCAACATCGTCACGGGCGCCGGTGACACCGGCCGCGCGATCGTGTCGCACCCCGACGTGGACAAGGTGGCCTTCACCGGGTCCACCGAGGTCGGCAAGGCGATCGCCCGCGCGGTCGCCGGGAGCGACAAGAAGGTCACCCTCGAGCTCGGCGGCAAGGCCGCCAACATCGTCTTCGACGACGCCCCGCTCGACCAGGCCGTCGAGGGCATCGTCAACGGCATCTTCTTCAACCAGGGCCACGTCTGCTGCGCGGGCTCGCGCCTGCTGGTGCAGGAGTCCGTCGCGGACGAGGTGATGGGCCGGCTCAAGCGCCGCATGGCGACGTTGCGCGTGGGTGACCCGCTCGACAAGAACACCGACGTCGGCGCGATCAACTCCGCCGAGCAGCTCGCCAAGATCCGGGAGCTCTCCGAGATCGGCGAGTCCGAGGGCGCGGAGCGCTGGTCGGCCCCGTGCGACCTGCCGTCCAACGGCTACTGGTTCGCCCCGACCGTCTTCACCGGCGTCTCGCAGGCCCACCGGATCGCCCGCGAGGAGATCTTCGGCCCGGTCCTGTCCGTGCTGACCTTCCGCACGCCCTCCGAGGCGATCGAGAAGGCCAACAACACGCCGTTCGGCCTCTCGGCCGGCGTGTGGACCGACAAGGGCTCACGCATCCTCTCCATGGCCAACCGCCTCCGCGCGGGCGTGGTCTGGGCCAACACGTTCAACAAGTTCGACCCCACCTCGCCGTTCGGCGGCTACAAGGAGTCCGGATACGGCCGCGAGGGCGGCCGCCACGGTCTCGAGGGCTACTTGAAGGGAGCGGACGCGTGAGCCGCATCGACGTACGCAAGACGTACAAGCTCTACATCGGCGGCCAGTTCCCGCGCTCGGAGTCGGGCCGCTCCTACGTCGTCAACGACGCGAAGGGCCGGCTGCTCGCCAACGCGGCGCAGGCCTCGCGCAAGGACGCCCGCGACGCCGTGGTCGCCGCCCGTGCCGCCTTCGGTGGCTGGTCGGGCAAGACGGCCTACAACCGCGCACAGGTCGTCTACCGCGTCGCCGAGGTGCTCGAGGGTCGCCGCGAGCAGTTCGAGGCAGAGCTCCGCGCCTCGGAGGGCATCACGCCGGCCCGCGCCCGCACCTACGTGGACGCCTCGATCGACCGCCTCGTCTGGTACGCCGGCTGGGCCGACAAGATCACCCAGGTCGTCGGCAACGCCAACCCGGTCGCCGGCCCCTACTTCAACCTGTCGACCCCCGAGCCCAGCGGCGTCATCGCCGTCGTCGCCCCGCGCGGTCCCCTGCTCGGCCTCGTCAGCGTCGTCGCGCCCCTCATCATCACCGGCAACACCGTCGTCGTGATCGCCAGCCAGGACAACCCGCTGACCGCGATCACGCTCGGCGAGGTGATGGCCACCAGCGACCTCCCGGGCGGCGTGGTCAACGTGCTCACCGGCTCGCAGACCGAGATCGCCCCGTGGCTGGCCTCGCACATGGACGTCAACGGCATCGACCTGACCGGGGTCGAGGACGCCGAGCTCGCGACCGAGCTCGAGGTGGCCGCCGCCGACAACCTCAAGCGCGTACGACGTCCCGCTCCCGACACCGACTGGCTCGCCGAGCCCGGGCTGGACCGGATGACGCAGTTCCTCGAGACCAAGACCGTCTGGCACCCGATCGGCGTCTGAGCCGTCCTCCGACAGCACGACGAAGGCCCCCGGAGATCCTCCGGGGGCCTTCGTCGTGCTGGGGGCAGTACTTGGTGGGCGAGTCCGACAGGCCGGGGAGAAGCGCGTGAGCCGATCGATCAGCGGTTGAGCAGGGCCTGGGCCAGCACGCCGAGGATCTCGTTCGGGTTGGTCACGAGGTAGTTCTGGCCACCCGTGGCGGCGGCGATCTGCTCGAGCTCGCCGGTGTCGGCGTCCTGCGAGATGCCGATGACGATCACCTTGACCGGCTTGGCGGGGTCACGCAGCGACTTGAGCTGGTTGACGAGCGACTCGAGCGAGAGCGAGCTCGAGTCGTCGCTGGCGCCGTCGGTCATGATCACCACGGAGTTGAACCACGCCGGGTCCCACATCTCCTGCGCGTGCTTGTAGGCCGCGAGGGTGGTGTCCATGACGCCGGTGCCGCCGCGGACCTTGCCGGGCAGGGAGTCGGCCTCGGCGCGGACCTCGTCGCCGTGCGTCTTGCCGTCGGCGGCCGGGGCGTCGAGCCGGTCGAGCGGGGAGTACTCGGCGTACGAGGCGCCGTTCTCGCCGCGGTTCTTGGAGAAGCCCCAGATGCCGATCCGGGCCTGCGCCGGGAAGGCGTCGAGCGCGAGCTGGGACGCGGTCACCGCCAGACCGATGCGGGTGGTGTCACCGATGGCCATCTTCATCGAGCCGGAGAGGTCGACGACCGCCAGGATGCTGGACGGCACCGACAGCACGCGCCACTTGCGCAGGGTGTCGTCGGTGGTCTTCTGCGGCACCTTGGCGAGCACCCGGGCGCTGCCGAGGCCGATGTCGTTGGGGAGCGCGGCACCGTCGGGGCCGCGGAGCTCGGCGGCCGCGATGGCCTCCACGCCGGCGCTCGAGGCGAACCAGCGACCCAGGGCACGACCCACGCGCGACGACAGGTCGCCACCCGAGGCGACCATCCCGTTGCTGCCGCGGTTCACCTCGATCAGCGGGTACTGCAGCATCGGCACGCCGGTCTTCGGCGCCACCAGGGAGAGCTGGTCGTTGCTGCGGCGGGCGGCCAGGTAGGCCTGCTCGGTCGCGGGCACGAGCTGCGTGCTGGAGGCGGTGATCGTCGAGAGGTCGTTCTCGGTGGCGCTGCCGGCGACGGCGCGCTCGCCGTAGGTCTGGGCGACCGGGACGGTCTTCTGCTCGATCGTCAGCGCGGTCTCGCCGGTCTTCTTCATCTCGGCGTACGGGGCGAGGAGCGCCAGCGCAGAGGCACCCTCGGCGCTCGGGTCGGCCATCGACAGGCTGCCGCCGTCGAGCACGGAGGCCCAGGAGGCGGGGGCCTTGGCGGCCGGGCCGCCGATGAGGCCGACGGGCGTCTGGGCGACGACCTCCGCGATCGGCGTGCCGGCCCAGCCGGCGCTGGTGAGCTGGCCCTTCCAGGTCGGGCTGTCCGGGATCCAGATCTCGGGGAGCTCGGCGTTGGGGTCGCTCAGCAGGGCGACGACGTCCTTCACGGTGCCCGCGGTCACCTGGATGTCGATGCAGGGCTCGTCGGCGTTGACGTCCTTGACGGCCTGCTTGACCAGGTCCTCCATCACCGGGGCGGTGGTCATGGTGACGACCTCGGTGATGCAGTCGGCCCCTTCGGGCTCACCGCTGGCACCGCGCACCATGAAGAACCCGACGAGAGCCACCACGAGCGCGAGCGCCAGTCCGCCCAGCACGAAGGTCTTGGCGGGGCGCTGGCTGGCGCCGCCGGAGCTGTCCGCGGTCCCGGCCGCGGTCGAGTCGTCGAGACTCATGAAGGTCCTCCCACAGAGGTGTCGTTCGAAGGTCTGGGCGAGACTAATGTCCAGCCTTTACCCTCCGTGGCCGAACGACGAAATGAGTTCGCAACAAATGAGCACTGCCCAGGTGGTCGTCCTGGCCGGACCCAGCGGCGCCGGGAAGTCCCGGCTCGCCGAGCGCCTCGGACTCCCCGTCCTGCGCCTCGACGACTTCTACAAGGACGGCGACGACCCCTCGCTCCCCCGCATCACCACCGGCGCCAACGCCGGGCTCGTCGACTGGGACCACCCCGCCTCGTGGCACGAGGCCGACGCGCTGGCCGCGCTCCGCGAGCTGTGCGCCACCGGGCGCAGCGAGGTGCCGATCTACGAGATCGCGCAGAACGGACGATGCGGCTCACGCACCGTCGACCTCGGCGACAGCAGCCGGTTCGTCGCCGAGGGCATCTTCGCCCCCGAGGTGGTGGCCGCGTGCCGGGAGGCGGGCATCCTCGCCGCGGCCTACTGCATCACCCAGCACCCGCTCGTCACGTTCTGGCGGCGCCTCACCCGCGACCTGCGCGAGCACCGCAAGCCGCCGCTGGTGCTCGTACGCCGCGGGCTGGCGCTGATGCGTGACCAGCAGCGGGTCGTCGCCCACGCGGTGCGCCAGGGCTGCCGGCGCGCGACGGGTGACCAGGCGTACGCCGAGCTGACCGCCGACAGCAGCGCCGCTAGCCGTTGACGAGCGCGGCGTAGCCCGGCTTGACGACGCCGTCGATGATCGCGAGCCGCTCGTCGAAGGGCAGGAACGCCGACTTCATCGCGTTGATGGTGAACCAGCGCAGGTCCTCCAGCGAGTAGTCGAACGCCTCCACCAGGCCGAACATCTCCTGCGTCATCGAGGTGCCGCTCATGAGGCGGTTGTCGGTGTTGACGGTGACGCGGAAGCGCAGGTCGGTGAGCAGCCCGATCGGGTGCTCGGCGAAGGAATCCGCCGCCCCGGTCTGGATGTTGGAGCTCGGGCACATCTCGAGCGGGATCCGCTTGTCGCGGACGTAGGCGGCCAGTCGGCCGAGCTCGACCGACCCGTCGTCGTGGACGGTGATGTCGTCGATGATCCGGACGCCGTGGCCGAGCCGGTCGGCGCCGCACCACTGGATCGCCTCCCAGATCGACGGCAGGCCGAAGGCCTCGCCGGCGTGGATCGTGAAGTGGGCGTTCTCGCGCTGGAGGTACTCGAAGGCGTCGAGGTGACGGGTGGGCGGGAAGCCCGCCTCCGCGCCGGCGATGTCGAAGCCGGCGACACCGCGGTCGCGCCACGCGATCGCCAGCTCGGCGATCTCCATCGACCGGGCCTGGTGCCGCATCGCGGTCAGCAGCTGGCGTACGACGATCCTGCCGCCGCTGGCGGCCATCCCGGCGTCGAAGCCCTCCTGGACCGCCGCGACGACCTCGTCGAGGGTCAGCCCTCCGCTGACGTGCTGCTCCGGGGCGTAGCGCACCTCGGCGTAGACGACGCCGTCGGCGGCGAGGTCCTCGACGCACTCGCGGGCGACGCGGGCGATCGCGGGACCGCTCTGCATCACCGCGACGGTGTGGTCGAACGTCTCGAGGTAGCGCACCAGCGAGCCCGAGTCGGCCGACTCCGCGAACCAGCGCCCGAGCGACTCGGCGTCGGAGGCGGGCAGCTCGTGGCCGGCCTCCGCGGCGAGCTCCACGATCGTCTGCGGACGCAGTCCGCCGTCGAGGTGGTCGTGCAGCAGGACCTTCGGGGCGGCCAGCACCTGGTCGCGGGTGGGAGTGGTCATCGGGACATCCAAGCAGGCTCCCCCACGGTCGAGCACTATAGGTTCGTGCGCATGCGCACCTTCACCACGCTCGACGAGGTCGCCGCGGCGTCCGGGTCCGACATCGGCACCAGCGAGTGGCTCGACGTCGACCAGGCGCGGATCGACGCCTTCGCCGACGCCACGCTCGACCACCAGTGGATCCACGTCGACGCCGACGCGGCGGGCAGGGGGCCGTTCGGCACCACCATCGCCCACGGGTTCCTCACCCTGAGCCTGCTCCCCCACTTCGCCTCGCAGGTCTTCCGGCTCGAGACGCCGGGCGCCCGGCTCAACTACGGCCTGGAGAAGGTCCGCTTCCCCAGCCCGGTCCCGGTCGACAGCCGGCTCCGGTCGCACGTGCGCTTCGGCGAGGTCCGCGACCTCGCGGCCGGCAAGCAGCTCGTCGTGGAGCACACCGTCGAGATCGAGGGCCACGACAAGCCCGCCTGCGTGGCCGCCCACGTCGTGCTCCTCCTCGCGTGAGGCTCGCCTGAGGCGTCACCGCGACAGCACCGCCTGGGCGAACACCCCCAGCACGTCCTGCGGCTCGGCCGCGAGGTAGGCCTCGCCGCCGGTCACCCGGGCCATCCGGCGCAGGGCGGCGACGTCGGCGTCCCCACTGATCGCGATGCCCACCATGCGCACCGGCCGGTCGGGGTCCTTGAGCTCCCCGAGCCGCTTCAGCAGCTGGTCGAGGCTGATCGAGCCGGGGTCCTCGTTGCGGCCGTCGGTCATCAGCACCACCGCGTTGGAGTAGTGCGGGTCGTAGTTGCGCAGGGCCGTGCGGTACGCCGCGAGCGCCGTGTCGTAGAGGCCGGTCCCGCCGCCCGTCAGGGTCGGCAGCTGGGCGGCGCGCTCACGGAGGGCGTAGCGCTGGGTGCGGCCGAAGCGCAGGTCGTCGAGGCGGCGGATGGGCTCGAGCTCGCGCCAGTCCTTGCCCGGGCCACCCTTGTCGATGGAGAAGACCCACAGGCCGACCCGCGCGTGGTCGGGCAGGAAGCCCAGCCCGATCCGGGCCGCGTCGGCGAGGAGGTCCATCCGCGACCCGCTGCCGGCGTCGAAGTCCATCGAGCCGGAGGCGTCGACGACGGCGAGCATGGCCGACGGCACGCTGAGCTGGCTCCACGAGAAGACCGCCTCCGCGATCGCCTTGGACCCGGGCGGTCGGAGGACCCCGCCGTCGTCCTTGCTCGGCGGCCGGAGTCCCTCGTCGGAGATCAACGAGCGACCCACCGTTCCCTCGAGGTGCTGGGCGAGAGCCTTCGCCAGCGCACGCGACCCGGGCGCGGCGTCGGCGGCGACCATGAGCGGGAAGTCGAGGACCGGGGCACCCACGGCCGGGGTCAGGTCGCGGAGGTCGGCGCGACCCTCCACCGCCTCCAGCTGCTGCCCGGTGGCGACCACCAGACGTGGTGAGCGGCGCGCGAACATGGCCGGCTGGACGGTGGCGTCCTCACCGTCCACGGTGCGGGCTCCTGCGGCCTGCGCGAAGGGGACCAGGAGCTGGCGGGCAGCCTCGCGGGTGCGACCCACGGCGCGGGCCTCGGCCTCCGGCGCTGTCACCGCGAGGGCGCCCGCCACGGACGACTCCGGGTTGGGCACGGACACCGTCCCCGACGCCTCGGCGTCGCCCCACGTCGCGAAGCGCCGCGCGGCGTTGCCGCCCACGAGGAGCACCGGCGTCCGGGCCAGGCTCTGCACGAGCAGCCGGGGTCGGGCAGCGCTCCCGAGGAACGGCTCGGTGGCGACGAAGTGCGCCTCCGGGATCCACACGTCCGGCACCCGGCCACCCAGCGACGCGCCCCGGGCGACCTCGATCCCCGACCGCAGGGCCGGGTCGACCTGCACGCAGTCGGGCGTGACGTCCGCGAGGGCGGCCACCACCACGCTGTACATCTCCGGCGCGACGACGAGGTCGACGCTGCGGAACTCGGCGCACCCGTCCTCGGAGGCGGCGACCCCGCCGTCGTCGCGGGACAGGGCGAACCACGTCGCACCCGCGCCGACCGCCAGTCCTGTCACCAGCACCACGACCGCCAGCACGGCGGTCGACGTCATCGTGGCGCGGCCGGGTCCGCGCTGGTCGTTGCTCTGCATCGGGTCCCCACGATCCCTTAGGTAAAGAAAACGCTAGGAGGAGGCCCGGGAGACCCGGTTGCTACTGGCCGGTCATCGCCAGAGTTGGGGAGGGCGCTGCGCGGACCTCAGCCGATCCGGTCGAGCACGATGCCGGTGCCGACGCCGCTCGCGTCCCCACCGATGTCGAAGCCGCCGTCGAGCGAGGCCAGTGCCCGCTCGAAGCGCTCCGGCTCGTCGGTGAGCAACGTGAACAGGGGCTGGCCCTCGGTCACCTCGTCGCCGGGCCGCGCGTGCCAGACGACGCCGGCCCCCGCCTGGACCGGGTCCTCCTTGCGCGCCCGCCCGGCACCGAGACGCCACGCGGCCATGCCGACCGCCATCGCGTCGAGGCGGGTGAGGGTGCCGCCCGACGGCGCGGTGACGACGTGCGACTCCTTCGCCTCGGGGAGGGCGGCGTCGGGGTCGCCGCCCTGGGCGCGGATCATCGCCTTCCAGGCGTCCATCGCCGAGCCGTCGGCCAGCTTGTCGGCCGGGTCGACGTCGTCGCGCCCGGCGCCGGCGAGCATCTCGCGGGCCAGGGCGAGGGTCAGCTCCACCACGTCGGCGGGACCGCCGCCCGCCAGGACGTCGACGGACTCCTGGACCTCGACCGCGTTGCCCGCGGTGAGTCCGAGCGGGGTGGCCATGTCGGTGAGCAGCGCGACGGTGTGCACCCCCGCGTCGGTGCCGAGCGCCACCATCGTCTCGGCGAGCTCGCGCGCCGAGTCGAGGTCCTTCATGAACGCACCGCTGCCGACCTTGACGTCCAGCACGAGCGCCCCGGTGCCCTCGGCGATCTTCTTGCTCATGATGGAGCTGGCGATCAGCGGGATCGCCTCGACCGTGCCGGTCACGTCGCGCAGGGCGTACAGCTTCTTGTCGGCCGGGGCGAGGCCGTCGCCGGCCGCGCAGATCACGGCGCCGACGTCCTCGAGGATGCCGAACATCTCCTCGTTGCTCAGTGCCGCGCGCCACCCGGGGATCGACTCGAGCTTGTCGAGCGTGCCGCCGGTGTGGCCCAGGCCCCGGCCCGAGAGCTGCGGGACGGCGACGCCGCAGGCGGCGACCAGAGGGGCCAGGGGCAGCGTGATCTTGTCGCCGACGCCACCGGTGGAGTGCTTGTCGGCCGTCGGGCGCGAGAGCGAGGAGAAGTCCATCCGCTCCCCCGACGCGATCATCGCGCCGGTCCAGCGCGAGATCTCCCGGCGGTTCATGCCGTTGAGCAGGATCGCCATCGCGAGCGACGACATCTGCTCGTCGGCGACGTCGCCGCGCGTGTAGGCGTCGATGACCCAGTCGATCTGGCTGTCGGACAGCTCGTGCTTGTCGCGCTTGGCGAGGATCACCTCGACGGCGTCGTGGGCAGCCACTAGTCGGTTCCTTCCGATGCTGCGTCGGCCAGGTCGGCCAGGTGGGTGAGGTCGTCGGGTCCGAAGGCGTCGGGCAGCACCTCGGACATGGGCTTGACCCCCGCAACGGTCCAGACCAGCAGGTCGCGACCGCCGTGCTCGAACAGGAGCTGGCGGCACCGGCCGCACGGCATGATGATCTCACCCTCGCCGTTGACGCAGACGAAGTGCGTCAGCCGACCGCCGCCGGTGGAGTAGAGCTGCGACACCACGCCGCACTCGGCGCACAGCACGACGCCGTACGCCGCGTTCTCCACGTTGCAGCCGACCACGACGCGGCCGTCGTCCACCCGCGCAGCCGCGCCCACCGGGTAACGGGAGTAGGGAGCGTAGGCCCGCCGCATCACCTCGGTGGCAGTCGCCCTGAGCTCGTCCCAGCCCTGTTGGTCCCACGTCTCACGCACGGCGTCCTCCACTGTTCTCTCCGCCATCACTCCACCTTCTCCTGCAGGCGGCCACTATGGCGCATACCTCGAACCGGCGGTCTTTGGCAGGTTCCGCCGAAAGTCCTCCGGCGACTTTTATGTCTCAAACGCATTTCAGAAGTTCGGAACCTCGTGACGGGGTGCGCCCCGGCAGGCATCATGCTCCCGAATAGCTGACCCCACCCGGGGGTGCACGAACTTGGAGGCATTTGTGTTGAAGACGAGGAAGGTCGTCTCGAGCGGCCTCGTGGCGCTGCTCGCAGCCGCGACCCTGGCTGCGTGTGGTGACGCGCCCGAGGAAGACACCACCGGGAGCGGCAGCGACAGCACCCCGGCCGCCAGCGACTTCCTGCCGTGCATCGTGTCCGACGCCGGTGGGTTCGACGACAAGTCGTTCAACCAGCTCGGCTACGAGGGCGCCAAGCAGGCCGCCGACGAGCTCGGCGTGGAGCTCAAGGCCGTCGAGTCCAACAGCGAGAACGACTACGGCCCCAACCTGGAGAGCCTGGTCGGCGAGGGCTGCGACGCCATCGTGACCGTCGGCTTCGCCCTGGCCGCGGCGACCAAGGAGTCGGCCGCCGCCAACCCCGACATCGAGTACGTCCTGATCGACGACTCCGCCGACGGCGGTGACGACGGTCAGACCTTCGACGGCAAGGCCGACGTCGAGAACATCAAGCCGCTGCTCTACGACACCGCGCAGGCCGCGTTCCTGGCCGGCTACGCCGCTGCCGACTACACGAAGACCGGCAAGGTCGGCACCTACGGCGGCATGCCCTTCCCGACCGTCACCATCTTCATGGACGGCTTCAAGCAGGGCGCGGAGTACTACGCCAAGGAGAAGAAGAAGGACGTCGAGGTCGTCGGCTGGGACGGCAAGAACGGTTCCTTCACCGGTGGCTTCGAGGCCAACGAGGCCGCGACCAGCACCGCCAAGCAGATCCTCGACCAGGACGTCGACGTGATCCTGCCGGTCGGCGGCCCGATCTACCAGGGCGCGATCACCGCGATCGAGGACTCCGGCAAGGACATCGCGATGGTGGGCGTCGACGCCGACCTCTTCGAGACCGACCCGACCACCCAGGACTACGTCATGACGTCGATCCTCAAGGACATGAAGGTCTCGACCTACGAGGCGATCATGGCCGCGGGCAACGACGAGTTCGACTTCGCGCCCTACATCGGCACCCTCGAGAACGACGGCGTCGGCATCGCGCCGTTCCACAACTTCGAGGACAAGGTCAGCCCCGAGCTGGCCGACGAGCTCGACACGGTGAAGGCCGGCATCATCGACGGCTCCATCAAGGTCCAGTCCTACCTGGGCTGATCACCAGCACGCTCCACGACGGAGGGAGGCCGACGGTTTCGTCGGCCTCCCTTCTCCGTGTCGAGGCCCGCTCCGGCCGACTCCCGGCCGGCTCCCGGCCGACCCCGTACCAGACCCCCGGTCCAGACCTCCGGACCGTCCCGACCCCTAGGATGCGATGCCATGAGACTCGTCCTGCGAGGCATCACCAAACGCTTCGGCAGCGTGGTGGCCAACGACTCGATCTCCCTCACGGTCGAACCCGGTGAGATCCACTGCCTCCTCGGCGAGAACGGTGCCGGCAAGTCGACGCTGATGAACGTGCTCTACGGCCTCTACAAGGCCGACGAGGGCGAGATCGAGCTCGACGGCGAGGTCCAGCACTTCACCGGCCCCGGCGACGCGATGGCGGCCGGAATCGGCATGGTCCACCAGCACTTCATGCTCATCCCCGTCTTCACGGTGGCCGAGAACGTCATGCTCGGCAACGAGACCACCGGCTTCGCCGGGACGCTCGACCTCGCCGAGGCCGGCAAGCGCGTCACCGAGATCTCCGAGCGCTTCGGCTTCCACGTCGACCCCGACGCCCTGGTCGAGGACCTCCCCGTCGGCGTGCAGCAGCGCGTGGAGATCATCAAGGCGCTCTCCCGCGACGCCGAGCTGCTGGTCTTCGACGAGCCCACCGCGGTGCTCACCCCGCAGGAGACCGACGAGCTGATGGACATCATGCGCCAGCTCAAGGAGGCCGGGAAGGCCATCGTCTTCATCACCCACAAGCTCCGCGAGGTCCGCGAGGTCGCCGACCGGATCACCGTCATCCGCCTCGGCAAGGTCGTCGGTGAGGCCGACCCCAAGGCCAGCAACGTCGAGCTCGCGTCGATGATGGTCGGTCGCCCGGTCGAGCTGGTCGTCCACAAGGACGCCGCCAAGCTCGGCGGCGACGCGCTGGTGGTCAAGGACCTCCGCGTGGTCGACCTGGCCGGCCACACACAGGTCGACGGCCTCAGCTTCACCATCCGGGCCGGGGAGGTCCTCGCGGTCGCAGGCGTCCAGGGCAACGGCCAGACCGAGCTCACCGAGGCCCTCCTCGGCCTCCAGGACGACGTCAGCGGTTCCATCAACCTCGACGGCGTCGAGCTGGTCGGCCGCTCCACGCGCAAGATCCTCGACGCCGGTGTCGGCTTCATCCCCGAGGACCGGCAGGTCGACGGCCTCGTGCCCGGCTTCACCATCGCCGAGAACCTCATGCTGAACCGCAGCTTCAAGTCGCCGTTCGTCAGGAACGGCTCGCTGCGCCTCGGCGCCCTGCGCGAGTTCGCCCAGAAGAAGCTCACGGAGTACGACGTCCGTGCCCGCGACATCGACTCGCTGGCCGCCAACCTCTCCGGCGGCAACCAGCAGAAGGTCGTCGTGGCCCGCGAGCTCTCCCGCGACCTGCGGCTGCTCGTCGCAGCCCAGCCCACCCGCGGCGTCGACGTCGGCTCGATCGAGTTCATCCACAAGCAGATCGTCGCGACCCGCGACAGCGGCATCCCGGTCCTGGTGGTCTCCACCGAGCTCGACGAGGTGGTCGCGCTCGCCGACCGCATCATGGTGCTCTACCGCGGCAAGGTCGTCGGCATCGTCTCGGCCGACACCCCGCGCGAGACCCTCGGACTCATGATGACCGGCGAACGCCCGAAGGACCTGAAGGACGTGGTCGCGTGAACGACACCCCCCAGCCCGAGCCCGAGAAGCCCGACGCGCCGGCGACCGACGACGAGGCGACGCGGGGCGCGACGGCCACCGACACGGTGACCGACACTCCGGAGACCGACCCCCACGACGCGCGCGGTGAGCGCTCACGCTCGCTCCTGCGCGAGATCGCCTCGGGCGACGTCCTCGCCGGGGTGCTGGCCGTGGTCCTCGCGGTCTTCGTCGGCTCGGTGATGATCGCCGCCACCGACGACACGGTGCGCGAGGCCGCCGGCTACGTCACCGCCCGCCCCTCCGACTTCTTCACCGCCGTGTGGGAGGCCATCTCCGGCGCCTACAGCGCGATGTTCCGCGGCGCGGTCTTCAACTACAACCTCACCGAGCCGGCCCAGCAGTGGCGCCCGCTGACGGAGACGTTCAAGTTCGCCGGCCCGCTGATCCTGGGCGGCCTCGGCGTCGGCCTGGCCTTCCGGGCGGGACTGTTCAACATCGGTGGCCGCGGCCAGATGCTCATCGCCGGTGCTGCGGCCGGCTGGGTCGGGTTCAAGCTCGACCTGCCGCTCGCCGTCCACCTGCCGCTCGCGATCCTCGTCGGCATGGCCGCCGGAGCGCTGTGGGGCGGCATCGCGGGCGTGCTGAAGGCCCGCACCGGGGCGCACGAGGTGATCGTCACGATCATGCTCAACTACGTCGCCTACTACCTCGTCTTCTGGGCGCTCACCAAGGAGTGGCTGCTCAAGACACCCGGCTCGGTGAACCCGAAGTCGCCACCGATGAAGGAGTCCGCGACGCTGCCCAAGGTGCTGGGCGACCAGTTCAACCTCCACCTCGGCTTCGTGCTCGCCCTCGTGGCGGTCGCCGTCGCGTGGTGGCTGCTCAACCGCTCCACCCTCGGCTACCGCATCCGCGCCGTCGGTGAGAACCCGCACGCGGCGCGCGCCTCCGGCATCAACGTCGGCAAGACCTACACCGTCGTGATGATGGTCGCGGGATCCCTGCTCGGTCTCGCCGGCATCAACCAGGTGCTCGGCACGGTGTCCAGCGGCGTCTCGCTCGACCTCGACGCGGCGATCGGCTTCGACGCCATCACCGTCGCACTGCTCGGCCGCTCCCGCCCGCTCGGGATCCTGGCCGCCGGGCTCCTGTTCGGCGCCTTCAAGGCCGGTGGCTTCACCATGCAGACCTCCGAGAACATCTCGGTCGACCTCGTGCTCGTGGTGCAGTCGCTGATCGTCCTCTTCCTCGCCGCCCCTCCCCTGGTGCGCGCGATCTTCCGGCTCCCCGCCCAGGAGGCCAAGTGAGCACCGTGACCGACCAGCCGACCCCCGAGAGCGGCGGCCTGGCTCCCGACACCGTCGTGACGCCCACCCGCGGCGCAGGCGCGCGCAAGCTCCCGGTCGCGCTCGGCGTGCTGACCCTGCTCCTCGCCGGCATCCTGCTCCGGTCGAAGCCGTCGGGCGACACGACGTTCCAGCTCTCGGTCGTGACCGACTTCGTCACCCTGCCCGACATCGTGGTGCCGTCCGGTCCCACCGCCTGGGTGATGGTGGTGGTCTGCCTCGCGCTGACCGCGGAGGCGACCCGCCGCATGCTCGCCCGCGTGCACCAGCCGACGTGGATCCCGATCGCCTTCGCGATCGTCTGGATGATCGGCTTCCTCAGCTGGGCCGCCGCCGGTGACCGGATCCGCGTCGTCAGCCTCCTCGGCGGTGCCGTGGCGCTCGCGATCCCCCTGGTCTTCGGCGCCCTGGGCGGTGTGCTCGGTGAGCGCGCGGGCGTGGTCAACATCGCCATCGAGGGCCAGCTGCTCCTCGGCGCGTTCGCTGCAGCGGTGACCGCGTCGGCGACCGGCTCGCCCTGGGCCGGTGTCGCGGCTGCCGCGGTGGCCGGCGCCCTCGTCGCGCTGATCCTGGGCCTGTTCGCGATCACCTACTTCGTCGACCAGGTCATCGTCGGTGTCGTCCTCAACGTGCTCGTGGTCGGCCTGACCAACTTCTTGTTCCGGCAGGTGCTCACGCCCAACTCCGAGACGCTCAACTCCCCCGAGCGACTGCGCGCGGTGCCCATCCCGATCCTGGGCGACATCCCGCTGATCGGTCCGATCTTCTTCCGCCAGACCCCGCTCGTCTACCTGCTCTACATCGTGGTCGCGGTCGTGGCCTACGCCCTCTACCGCACCCGCTGGGGCCTGCGGGTCCGCGCCGTCGGCGAGCACCCCAAGGCCGCCGACACGGTCGGCATCAAGGTCAACCGCACCCGCTACCGCACGATCCTGCTCGCGGGTGCGATCGCCGGCCTCGGCGGCGCCTACTTCAGCCTCGTCTCGGTCGCGGGCTTCAACCGCGAGATGACAGGAGGCGCCGGCTACATCGCGCTGGCCGCTGTCATCTTCGGCAAGTGGGACCCGATCCGTGCGACGTTGGCGGCGCTGCTCTTCGGCTTCGCGTCCAACCTGCAGGGGGTGCTCTCGGCCATCGGCTCGCCGGTGCCGAGCCAGTTCATGCTGATGCTCCCCTACCTCGTCACCATCTTCGCGGTGGCGGGCCTGGTGGGACGCTCCCGGCCACCGGCCGCGGACGGCGTGCCCTACCGACAACAGTAGGTCAGCTCGAGGAGGGCCCGGCGCCGTGCGCCGGGCCCTTCGTGCTCATCCGGCGACGCGGCGTACGTCGTCCTCGACGAACCGCGGCTGGCAGGCGAACCAGCCGGCCAGCACTCCGGGCACGGCGGTGGCGGCGAGCACGACGAGCGGTGTCGTCCACGACCCCGTCGCCTCGCGGAGCAGGCCGAGGCCGATCGGCCCGAGGCAGGCCAGGCCGTAGCCGATGCCCTGGACGAAGCCCGACACGGTCGAGGCGGACTGCGGGGTCCGCGTCCGGTGGTTGATGAGGGTCATGCAGAGCGGGAACGTGCTCACGCCGATGCCCAGGGCGCACACCCACAGCACGGTGCCGTCGAGCGGCGAGACGGCCAGGCCGACGTAGCCGAGGACCAGGACGACCGAGCACGCCACGACGACCACGAACGGGTTGCGCATCCGGGTGGCGACCTGCGGGACCACGAGGGCTGCGAGCACCCCCCAGGCCGAGTAGAGCCCGACCATGGTGCCGCCGAGCGACGCACTGCCACCGGCGTCGGTGAGCACCGCCGGCACCCACGTGATGATGCTGTAGTTGGACAGCGACATCATCGCGAACAGGCCCACCAGCCCCCACACCGTCGACGACCGACCGACCTTCAGCTTGTCGGTGGGCGTCGCGGCCACGGCCGGCACGTGGTGGTCGGCGGGCAGCTTCACCGCGAGCACGAACCAGACCAGCGCGGCCACCGCGGCCGGGACTGCCCAGATCCCCACCGAGACCCGCCAGCCCGCTGCCTCGGCGACGGGCACGGCCAGCAGGGGTGCCACGAACTGACCGGTCTGCATCAGCAGCAGGTACGACGAGGTCCACAGGGCGATGCGATCGGCGAACCACGCCTTGATGAGCGGGACGAGGACGACGTTGGCGGCGCCGATGCCTGCCAGCGCCAGGACGGTCGACGCGACCAGCGCGACGGGCGTCGGCGAGAGCGCCCGGAGCACGAGGGAGAGTGCCGAGAGGCCGAGGGCGGCGGTGGCGGTGCGCTCGAGCCCGTACCTCCTCGTCACGACCGGGGCCAGGAAGCCGAAGACGGCGAACGTCGCTGCCGGCACCGTGCCCAGCAGGCCGGCGAGGGCGAGCCCGAACCCCAGGTCCGACCCGATGATCTCGAGCAGCGGCGTGATGCCCGTGACCGCGGTCCGCAGGTTCAGCGCCGTGAGGGCGATCGCGAGCCCGGCCCACAGGGCCAGGTGTCCGCGGGTGGCGAGGCCCGGGCCTCCGGGGGTGGGTGCGGTGGCGGCGGGGATGGTCAACACTTGCTCCGAGGTCGCGACGAATGATGGGATCATGGGATGAATCACCGGAAGTCTGGCACACCCCCGCCGGTGCGTCGAGTGGGGCTGATCGACCAGGTCGCCGCGCGCTTCCAGGAGGAGATCGCCTCCGGGCGGTGGCCGGTCGGCGAGCGGATACCCGTCGAGGCCGACCTGGTGACGGCCTTCGGGGCCGGCCGGAACACCGTCCGCGAGGCGCTGCAGTCGCTCGTGCACGCCGGCCTCCTCAGCCGGGAGCAGGGCCGCGGGACGTTCGTGATCTCGACCTCCGAGCTCAGCGGGTCGCTGGCCCGGCAGCTGGCCGGCGGCAGCAGGCAGCACTACCTGGAGCTGCGCCTGGCGCTCGACAGCACCGCGGCCTCGCTCGCGGCGCTGCGTCGCACGGACGCCGACATCGAGCTGCTCCGCGAGCTGAGGACGAGGCGCGAGGAGAGCTGGTCGTCGGACGACCCGGACGTCCGGGCGGGGGCGGACCTCGCCCTCCACCGCGCGATCGTGGCGGCGACGCACAACCCCCTCTACCTGCAGCTCTACTCGAGCGTGACGGACGTCTTCGCGAGCCACATGCGCCACGAGGAGTCGGGCGACGACGACGCGGCGCACCGCCACCACCACGATCTCGTCGAGGCGGTCGCGGAGGGCGACGCGGACCGCGCGTCCGCCCTCGTCCGCTCGATCTTCGAGCCCTTCATGCGCTGACGAGGCGGGCCGCGGGCACGGCCCCGCCCCCGTGCGTGGGGGTCGTCGGATCGGGGTACGGTGCCCTGCACCCGACGGAGACTCGGAGGTTCCGATGGTTCCCCACCACGACGCTCACGTCCCGGCCGCAGGAGAGATCCTCGGGGAGGGCGCCCGGGCCGAGAGCAGCGAGCGCTACTCCTCGATGTTCACCCACCACCCCCATGCCGCCTACTCGGTGGACACGCGGGGCTACTTCACCGACGCCAACGACCGGGCGCTGGAGATGACCGGGCTGAGTCTCGAGGAGATGCGGCAGACCCACTTCGCGCAGGTCATCCACCCCGAGGACCTGCACCTGATCCAGGACGGCTTCGACCGGGCCATGGCGGGTGACCCGCAGCTGGTCGAGGCACGGGTCGTGCGGGTCGACGGCGAGGTCGTCGACATCCGCTGCACGGCGATCCCCGTGATCGTCGCCGACGAGGTCGTCGGTGTGCACGGGGTCACCGAGGACGTCACCGAGGCCAAGCGCGTGCTGCGCGAGCTCGAGGAGGCCAACGCCGCCAAGACGCTCTTCCTGGCCACCGTCAGCCACGAGGTCCGTACGCCGCTCGCCGCGCTCGTGGGGGCTTCCGAGCTGCTCATCGACACCGACCTGCCGCCCGAGCCCGAGCACTTCGCCCGGATCGTGCACCGCTCCGGCGAGCGCCTCATGCACCTCGTGCAGGAGATCCTGGAGTTCTCCGGCCTCGAGGCCCGCCAGACCGTGCTGCGGAGGCTGCCCGTCGACGTACGCGCGATCATCGACGACGTCGCGTCCTGGGCGGTCCCGCTCGCCGAGTCCCAGGGACTCACCCTCACCCTGGCCGTCGACGACGGGGTCCCCACGACCGGTCTCGGCGATGCCCGGCGCATCACCCAGGTCGTCACCAACCTGGTCCAGAACGCCATCGCCTACACCGAGCACGGCTCGGTCGACGTGCGCGTCAGCGGCCGCCCCTGCTCGGTTGAGGGTCCGGGCGTCGGCAGCTGGGTGGACTTCCGGGTCCGCGACACCGGCATCGGGATCGCGGACGAGGACCTCCGCACGCTGTTCGACCCGTTCGTCCAGGCCGACCCGCAGTCCGCGGGCGACCGCCTCGGGGTCGGTCTCGGCCTGGCGATCTGCCGCGAGCTGGTCGACCTGATGAGCGGTCACCTCGGCGTCGAGTCCACCCTCGGCGAGGGCAGCACCTTCACCTTCGGCCTCCCGCTGCCGCCCGCCTGACGCGTCAGTCGCTGAGCGCCGTCACCGCGGCCTCGGCCAGCACGCGCGCGGCGATGCCGGTGGCTGCCTCGTCGATGCGGAGGTTGCCCTGGTGCAGGTCGTACGTCGGCCCGCCGGGCGTGCGGGTGCCGAGGCGGGCCATCGCCCCGGGGACCGAGTCGAGGTACCACCCGAAGTCCTCGCCCCCCAGGCTCTGGGCCGTGGACACGTGGCCGTGCGGGCCGAGGACGTTCTCGACCGCGGTGCCGAGCAGCCGGGTGGACACCTCGTGGTTGACGACCGGCGGCACGCCGCGCTGGTAGGTCACCTCGGCGGTGACGCTGTAGGGCGCCACGATGGAGGTGATCAGCTGACGGATCAGGTGCTCGGCGTCAGCCCAGGCGACCGCGTCGAGCATCCGGACCGTGCCGGCCACCACGCCGCCGTGCGGGATCACGTTGTGGGCCGAGCCCGCGCGCACCATGCCCCAGACCACGCTGACCCCCGCGCGGGGGTCGAGACGGCGGCTCAGGATCGCCGGGAGCTCGGTGATGACCTTGCCCAGGGCGAACGTCAGGTCCTCGGTGAGGTGCGGGCGCGAGGTGTGGCCGCCCTTGCCGATGAGCCGGACGGTCAGCGCGTCGGCGGCGCCGGTGAGCGGACCCTCGCGCAGGCCGAGACGGCCCACGTCGAGGCTCGGGTCGCAGTGCAGGCCGAAGACGTGGGAGACGCCCTCGAGCGCACCGGCGGAGATCAGCTGCAGCGCCCCCCCGGGCATGACCTCCTCGGCGGGCTGGAACAGCAGCCGCACGCGCCCGGGCAGCAGCCCGCGTGCGGCGACCTCCGCCAGCGCGAGCCCGGCTCCGACGAGCCCGGCCGTGTGGACGTCGTGACCGCAGGCGTGGGCGACGCCGGGGCTGGTGCTCCGCCACGGGTCGGAGATGAGGTCGTCCACCGGCAGCGCGTCGAGGTCGGCGCGCAGCGCGACCAGCCGGCCGCTGTGGCCGATCTCGCCCAGCACCCCGCCGCCCTCGGGTCGCCGCACGGTCCAGCCGACCCCTTCGAGAGCGGTCACGACCGCCTCGGAGGTGCGCTCCTCGGCCCAGCTCAGCTCGGGGTGGGCGTGGAGGTCGCGGCGGAGGGCGACGAGGTCGTCGGCGTACTTGTCGACGACCTCGGCGATGACTGAGGTGGCGGGGAGTTCGGGTGGCATGACCGACCCAGTCTAGGTGGCCCGCCCGTCGTAGGCGGCGAGTAGCCGATCCGCGGCCAGCGGCGCCGGCAGCTCACCGGACAGCACGGCACGTCGGACGTCGTCGCGCACCGCGGCGACGCCGGGCGAGGAGCGCAGCCGCTGGTCGAGCTCGTCGCGCACCAGGGCCCAGGTGAACTCGAGCTGCTGCCCCGCGCGCTTGTGGGCCAGGCCGTCGACGCCGAGGTGCTCACGGTGCGCGCCCACGCGCTGCCACACGTCGTCGACCCCGGCACCGGTGAGGGCGGAGCAGGTGACGACCGGCGGGGCCCACTCGGCGTGCCCGCGGACCATGCGCAGCGCGCCGGACAGCTCGCGGGCGGCGACCCGGGCGTCGGTCTCGTGCTCGCCGTCGGCCTTGTTGACCGCCACCACGTCGGCGATCTCGAGGATGCCCTTCTTGATGCCCTGCAGCTGGTCGCCGGTGCGGGCGAGGGTGAGGAACAGGAACGTGTCGACCATCCCGGCGACGGTGACCTCGGACTGCCCGACGCCGACCGTCTCGACGAGCACGACGTCGTAGGCCGCCGCCTCGAGCACCAGCATCGCCTGGCTGGTCGCCCGGGCGACGCCGCCCAGCGTGCCGGCCGAGGGCGAGGGCCGGATGAAGGCGTCGGGGTCGACCGAGAGCGTCGCCATGCGGGTCTTGTCGCCGAGCACCGATCCGCCCGTGCGCACCGACGACGGGTCGACGGCGAGGACGCCGACGCGGTGGCCCGACCCGGTCAGCCGGGTGCCGAGCGCCTCGATGAACGTCGACTTCCCGACGCCGGGCACGCCCGAGATGCCGACGCGGGTCGCCATCGGTCGCTCGGTGACCGCGAGCTCGGTGAGCAGCTCCCGCGCCGCCACCCGGTGCTCGGGACGTGACGACTCGACGAGGGTGATCGCGCGCGCGACCGCGGCCCGGCGACCCTCGCGCACCCCCGCGACCAGCGCGGGGACGTCGACCGGCCGCGCCATCAGGCTCCCGGGTCCTGGCTGTGCTGTTGCCGCAGGCGCGCGATCAGGTCGAGGGCCGACTCCGCGATGACGGTGCCGGGCAGGAAGACCGCCGCCGCACCCATCTCGCGCAGCGTCTCGACGTCGTCGGGCGGGATGACGCCGCCGATCACGATCATGATGTCGGGACGGCCCTGGTCGGCCAGCGCCTGCTTCAGCGCGGGCAGCAGGGTCAGGTGGCCGGCGGCCAGCGAGGAGACGCCGACGATGTGCACGTCGGCGTCGATCGCCTGCTGGGCGACCTCCTCGGGCGTGGAGAACAGCGGCCCCACGTCGACGTCGAAGCCGAGGTCGGCGAAGGCGGTCACCACGACCTTCTGCCCGCGGTCGTGGCCGTCCTGGCCCATCTTGGCCACGAGGATGCGCGGACGCCGCCCCTCCTCGGCCTCGAACTCCTCGGTCGCCTCCAGCACGGCGGCGACGGCACTGCCCTCGGCGGCGCCTGCCTCGTCGCGGTACACGCCGCTGATCGTACGGATCACCGCCTGGTGGCGGCCGTAGACCTTCTCCAGCGCGTCGGAGATCTCCCCGACCGTGGCCTTGGCGCGGGCCGCGTCGACGGCGAGCGCGAGGAGGTTGCCCTCCAGGGAGCCACCGCCGACCGGGCCGCGCTCGGCGGAGGCCGTCAGCGCGTCCAGGGAGCGGCGTACGGCGTCGTCGTCGCGCTCGGCGCGCAGCCGCTCGAGCTTGGCCACCTGCTGGCGGTAGACGTCGTCGTTGTCGACGCGCAGCACGTCGAGCCTGTCCTCGGCGGCGAGGCGGTAGGTGTTGACGCCGATGACCTTCTGCGCCCCCGAGTCGATGCGCGCCTGGGTGCGGGCGGCCGCCTCCTCGATGCGCATCTTGGGGATGCCCTGCTCGATCGCCGCGGCCATGCCCCCGGCCCGCTCGGCCTCCTGGATGTGGGCCCAGGCGCGCTCGGCGAGGTCGTGGGTGAGCTTCTCGACGTAGTAGGAGCCGGCCCAGGGATCGATGACCTGGGTGGTGCCGCTCTCCTGCTGCAGCAGCAGCTGGGTGTTGCGGGCGATGCGCGCCGAGAAGTCCGTCGGGAGCGCGATCGCCTCGTCCAGCGCGTTGGTGTGCAGCGACTGGGTGTGGCCCTGCGTCGCTGCCATCGCCTCGATGCAGGTGCGGCCGACGTTGTTGAAGACGTCCTGCGCGGTCAGCGACCAGCCCGAGGTCTGGCTGTGCGTGCGCAGCGACCGCGACTTGGGGTTCTGCGGCTCGAAGTCGTCGACCAGCCGCGCCCACAGCGCGCGGGCCGCGCGCATCTTCGCGACCTCCATGAAGAAGTTCATCCCGATGGCCCAGAAGAAGGAGAGGCGCGGCGCAAACTGGTCGATCGTCATGCCCGTGCCGAGGCCGGCGCGGATGTACTCCACGCCGTCGGCGAGCGTGTAGGCCAGCTCGAGGTCGGCCGTCGCCCCGGCCTCCTGGATGTGGTAGCCGGAGATCGAGATGGAGTTGAAGCGCGGCATCCTCTGCGAGGTGAACGCGAAGATGTCGCTGATGATCCGCATGCTCGGCGACGGCGGGTAGATGTAGGTGTTGCGGACCATGAACTCCTTGAGGATGTCGTTCTGGATGGTCCCCGCGAGCTGCTCCGGCTTGACCCCCTGCTCCTCGGCCGCCGCGATGTAGAGCGCGAGCACGGGCAGCACGGCGCCGTTCATCGTCATCGAGACCGACATCTCGTCGAGCGGGATGCCGTCGAAGAGCGTGCGGGTGTCGTAGATCGAGTCGATCGCCACCCCGGCCATGCCGACGTCACCGCGCACGCGGGGGTGGTCGGAGTCGTAGCCGCGGTGGGTGGCGAGGTCGAAGGCGACGCTCAGGCCCTTCTGCCCCGCCGCGAGGTTGCGGCGGTAGAACGCGTTGGACTCCTCCGCGGTGGAGAAGCCGGCGTACTGCCGGATCGTCCACGGCTGCGTGGTGTACATGGTCGGGTAGGGGCCGCGCAGGAACGGTGCGAGGCCCGGCCACGTGTCGAGGCCGTCGAGGCCCTCGAGGTGCTCGGGGCCGTAGACCGGGAGGACGTCGATCCCCTCCGGGCTGGCTCCACGGCGTCCCCTCGCTGGTCGAGGAGGGACGACGTCCTGTCACGAGACCCTCGCTGAGAGGGACGTCGGCGAAGTTCTTCGGGATGCTCATCGGGCGAGCTCCTCTCGGATCCGGCCGAGGAAGCCGAGCGCATCGACTCCCACGGCACACGAGTCATCGACGTCCGTGATCGTCCGCTCCCCCGGCTTGCCGGCCAGCACGACGTACGTCGCTCCTGCCGCGCGCAGAGCGGTGACGAGGTCGGCGCCCCACTCGGCGTAGGCCGCGTCGGCGCCCGCGAGGCACACGACGGGCTGGCCCCCTCGCTCGGAGCGATAGGCCTCGAGCACCGCGGCGACGTCGGCGGTCGCTCCAGCGGCCTCGACGGCGACGCCGCCGGCGGCGAACAGGTTGGTGGCGAAGGTGGCGCGCGCGGTGTGGGCGGCGATCGGGCCCATCGTGGCGAGGAAGACCGGCCGCTCGGCGGGCTCGGTCCGCATGTCCTGGAACGCCCAGTCGTAGTGGCGGGCGTAGCGGTGCGGCAGGTCCTCGCGCTCGGGCAGCACCTCGCCGAGGTTCGGGAACTCCGAGACGCCGGTGAGCGGACGGGAGCGGTCGGCGACCTGGGCGTCGCGGGCGGCACGGACCGCCCGGGAGCGCTCCTTGACCCCGGCGCGGGCCTCGTCGGCGAGCGCCCCACCAGCGGCCTCGATGCGGCCGAGCTCGGCCCAGCCTGCGACGGCGAGGTCGTCGGTGAGCTTCTCCACGGCGTAGGAGCCGCCGGCCGGGTCGGTGACCGCGGCGACGTGCGACTCCTCGATCAGGAGCGAGGAGGTGTTGCGGGCGATCCGGCGGCCGAGCGCGTCGGGCACGCCGAGCCGCTCGTCGAACGGGACGACCGTGACCGCGTCGGCGCCGCCGACCCCGGCGGCGAAGGCGGCGATCGTGCCGCGCAGCATGTTGACCCAGGGGTCCTGCTTGCTGGTCATCGGCCGGCTGGTGACCGCGTGCAGGGCCATCTCGCCGCTGGCCCCACCCTCGACCCCGCTGGCCTCGAGCACGCGGGCCCACAACCGGCGGGCCGCCCGCAGCTTGGCGATGGTCGGGAACTGCTCGTCGGTGGCCGCGAGGCGGAACTCGAGCAGCCGCGCGCCCTGCTCGGCGGAGAAGCCGGCGTCGTCGAGGAGGCGGAGGTAGGCGACGCCGGTCGCGATGGCCCAGCCCAGCTCCTGCGCGTCGCTGGCACCCTGGTCGTGCAGTGCCGTGCCGTCGACCACCAGGGCGCGGACGCCGAGCTGGAAGCCGCGACGGGCGACCGGCGCGAACAGGTCGCGAGCCGTGACGCCGTCCTCGCGCACCCGGAAGGGCAGCATCTCGATCGTCTGCAGGTCGAAGGAGAGGTTCGTGGCGGGGTGCAGCGCACCCTCCACGCCCTCCAAGAAGTCGGCGAAGGCCTCCACCTGCTCGGTCGAGGGACGGTCGAGGACGACGGGCGCCAGGTCGAGCAGCACGCCGTCGAGCAGCGCGGCCCAGTCGTGCTCCGTCCCCTCGGAGAGGTGCAGCGCGAGCGAGGTGGCGCCGTTCTCGAGGTCCTGCAGCACCGCCTCGTTGGCGGCCTTCGCGTCGACGACCTCGACCTGCGTCCGCACGTCCCATGCACCGGTGCGCGACGGTCGCCCCGAGGTGGTGAGCCCGTCGAGGTCGGACCGCTGCCCGATCGGTGCGACGTCGATGCCGTCGAGCGTCGTGCGGCTCAGGGCCGCCCAGACGTCGGAGTCGGGCGCGTCGTCACCGAGGCGGCGGGCCTTGCGCAGCACGGCAGCCGTGGCCGCCTCCCACGCCGCTGCGTCGTACGCGTCGCCGTCGCCGACGAGCCGGAGGGAGCCCTCCACGGGCTGCAGCTCCTCGGGCTCGTCGAGTCCACCGTCGGTGCCAGCAGGGAGGTCGGTCATGCTGCGCAGGATAGGCCCGCGCAGTGGCGAGGGTCACTGGCGCGGGCTATGGGATAGGTCACCGTCCCAGCGCGCCTGCCGGAGATTCCCGGCCGGCCGGGACGACGGCCCCATGTGCTCGCGGCCGCCGTTTCCTAGCGTCGTCGTCATGCCGGACGTCTTCCTCCACGTGGGTCTGTACAAGACAGGGACGACCACGATCCAGGGCGCCCTCGCGGCCACGGCGGAGCAGCTCGCCGCCGCGGGGGTGCTCTTCCCGGGGGGCCACCGCGCCCAGCGTCTCGCGGCCTACGACCTGCTCGGCCAACGTGTGGGCGGCGAGCAGCGTGGCGAGGCCGCGGGGGCGCTGGGCCGGCTGGTCGAGCTCGTGGCCGCCCACCACGGTCCGACCGTCGTGGTCTCCGAGGAGGAGCTGTCCCTGGCGCGGCCGCGGCAGGCGCGCCGGCTGGTGCGGGCGCTCGCGGGCCACCGCGTGCACGTCGTGATCGGTGCGCGCGACATGGCGCGGACGCTGGTGTCGGCCTGGCAGCAGACGATCGTGAACGGCGGCACCACCACCTGGGCGGACTTCGTGGCGTCAGTGCGGGGACAGGAGGGCGCACCCCCGAGCGAGGGCACGTCCTTCCACTGGCGCCACGACCTCCTCCGCGTGGTCGACAGCTGGTCGTCGGCGGTGCCGGCGGGTCGGATCCGGCTGGTCACCGTGCCGCCACGGGGCACGCCGGGCACCGCCCTCCTGGGTCGCTTCGCCGCGGCGGCGGACCTGCCCGCCGGCTGGCCCGCCGAGCACCAGGCCGTCCGCAACGTCTCGCTGGGCGCGGCCGAGCTCGAGGTCGTGCGCCGGCTCAACGAGGCGGTGGGCGGGACGTTCAACGCCACCCAGCACCGGTTCGTCATCGAGGCCGGCATCCGGTCACGGCTCGCCGGCGCGACCACCCGGCCGCTGGAGCTGCCGCCGGAGCACCTCGCGTGGGCGCGGTCGTACGGCGAGCGGATGGTGGTCGAGCTCGCCCGCCGTGACCTCACGGTCCACGGCGACCTGTCCGACCTCGTGCCGACCGACGTCACGGCCGCCGGCCCCGCCCTCGACGAGGTCACGGACGCCGAGCTCCTCGCCGCCACCCAGGCGGCGCTGGTGTCGATGGCCCTCGACCACGGGAAGCTGTTCCGCCGCTACCGGCGCGCGTTCGTCGAGCGCGAGGGTCGACTGCCGGGACCCGCCGAGGTGCTGGGCAGCCAGCTCCGGGCCGGCGGGTTCTGGGTGCGCAAGCGGGCCGTCCACCATGCCGACCGGCACCCGCTCGTGGCGCGTGCCTCGAGCCTGTACGTGCAGCGGACCTCCCCGACGTCGCGCTGGTGACCGGCCGCCAGGTCGCGGGAACGCGGCTCACACCTCCGTGCGGCCCTCGGTGTCCTTGTTGCGGATCCCGATCTTGTTGCCGAGCCACACGAGCGGGTCGTACTTGCGGTCGACCACGCGCTCCTTCATCGGGATGATCGCGTTGTCCGTGATCCGGATGCCCTCCGGGCACACCTCGGTGCAGCACTTGGTGATGTTGCACATCCCGAGCCCGGCCGCGCCCTGCGCGAGCGCGCGACGGTCGTGGGTGTCGAGCGGGTGCATGTCGAGCTCGGCGTAGCGGATGAAGAAGCGCGGCCCGGCGAAGTGCTGCTTGTTGTCCTCGTGGTCACGCACCACGTGGCACACGTCCTGGCACAGGAAGCACTCGATGCACTTGCGGAACTCCTGGCCGCGCTCGACGTCGACCTGCGCCATCCGCCGCTTGCCGTCGGCGTCGCGGGGACCCAGCTCGGCGTACGGCAGCTCGCGGGCCTTGCGGTAGTTGAACGACACGTCCGTGACGAGGTCGCGGATCACCGGGAACGTGCGCATCGGCGTGACCGTGATCGTCTCGGACGGCTCGAAGTCGGAGAGCCGCGTCATGCAGAGCAGTCGCGGACGGCCGTTGATCTCCGCGCTGCACGAGCCGCACTTGCCGGCCTTGCAGTTCCAGCGGATCGCGAGGTCGCCGGTCTGGGTGGCCTGGAGCCGGTGGAGCGCGTCGAGCACCACCTCCCCCTCGGACACCTCGACGGTGTAGTCGGTGAGCTCACCGCCCTCGATGTCTCCGCGCCAGACACGCAGCTTCAGGTCGTAGGCCATCAGGTCTCCTCGAAGTACGTCTTGAGCTCGTCGGGCATCTCCGGCAGCGCCTGCTCGGCGAGGGTCACGCCGGTGCCGGCGGCGTCGAGGCGGACGACGAGGTTCTTGTGGCCCCACACCTCGTGGTCGGTCGCGGGGAAGTCGTCGCGCGTGTGGCCCCCGCGGGACTCCTGCCGGGCGAGCGCCGCTCGGGCGATCGACTCGGAGACGACCAGCATGTTGCGGAGGTCGAGGGCGAGGTGCCAGCCGGGGTTGTACTGGCGGTGGCCCTCCACCGACATCTGCTGCGCCCGCTCCTTGAGCTCCTCGATCCGCGCCAACGCCTGCTCGAGCTCCTCGGCGGTGCGGATGATGCCGACGAGGTCGTTCATCGTCTGCTGGAGCTCCTGCTGGATCGTGTAGGGGTTGTCGCCCCCCTCGACCTGGAACGGCGTCAGCGCCGACCACTCCCCGGCCCGGACCGACTCGTCGGTGACCTCGGGTCGCTGCGCCAGGCCGCCCTCCCCGAATTGCAGAGCGTACGCCGCTGCCGCCTCGCCTGCGCGCCGACCGAAGACCAGCAGGTCGGAGAGGCTGTTGCCGCCCAGCCGGTTGGAGCCGTGCATCCCGCCCGAGCACTCGCCGACGGCGTAGAGGCCGGTGACGGAGCTGAGCTCGGTGTCGGGGTCGACCTCGATGCCGCCCATCACGTAGTGGCAGGTGGGTCCGATCTCCATCGGCTCCTGGGTGATGTCGACGTCGGCGAGCTCCTTGAACTGGTGGTACATCGACGGCAGCCGCTTGCGGATGAAGTCGGGGTCGCGGCGCGAGGCGATGTCGAGGTAGATCCCGCCGTGCGGTGATCCACGGCCCGCCTTGATCTCGGAGTTGATGGCCCGCGCGACCTCGTCACGCGGCAGCAGCTCGGGCGGGCGGCGGTTGTTCTTCTTGTCGTCGTACCAGCGGTCCGCCTCCTCCTCGGTGTCGGCGGTCTCCGAGCGGAAGAAGTCGGGGATGTAGTCGAACATGAAGCGCTCGCCCTCGGAGTTCTTCAGCACCCCGCCGTCGCCGCGCACGGACTCGGTGACCAGCAGCCCCTTCACCGACGGCGGCCAGACCATCCCGGTCGGGTGGAACTGCACGAACTCCATGTTGATCAGGGACGCGCCGGCGCGCAGCGCCAGCGCGTGGCCGTCGCCGGTGTACTCCCACGAGTTGGAGGTGACCTTGAACGACTTGCCGATCCCGCCGGTGGCGAGCACGACCGCCGGCGCCTCGATCGTCACGAACCGGCCGGTCTCGCGCCAGTAGCCGAAGACGCCGGAGATCGCGGCGTCGTCCGGTGACTGCAGCAGGTCGGTGACCGTGCACTCCATGAACACGTCGATCCCGACCTGCACCGCGCGCTGCTGCAGCGTGCGGATCATCTCGAGGCCGGTGCGGTCGCCGACGTGGGCGAGGCGGGCGTACTTGTGGCCGCCGAAGTCGCGCTGGCTGATCAGCCCGTCCTCGGTCCGGTCGAAGAGGGCACCCCAGTCCTCGAGCTCCATCACCCGCTCGGGCGCCTCCTGGGCGTGCAGCTGGGCCATCCGCCAGTGGTTGAGCATCTTGCCGCCGCGCATGGTGTCGCGGAAGTGGACCTCCCAGTTGTCCTCCGGCCACCGGTTGCCCATCGCCGCGGCGATGCCGCCCTCGGCCATCACCGTGTGCGCCTTGCCGAGCAGCGACTTGCACACGATCGCGGTCTCCGCGCCGGCCTCGTGCGCGGCGATCGCTGCCCGCAGGCCCGCCCCACCGGCGCCGACCACCACGACGTCGTACTGGTGCCGCTCGATGCCGCCCTCGGCGTAGTAGGACATCTCGTTGCCGGTCATCGGGTGCCGTTCGCTCGTCATCAGAAGAACCTGACGTCCTGGATGGTGCCCGTGGCGAGCAGGAAGACGTAGAGGTCGACGATCGCGACCGAGAACAGCGAGTACCACGCCCATCTGCCGTGGCTCTCGTTGAGCCGTGAGGCCCAGGTCCACAGCCTGTAGCGGACCGGGTGCTTGGAGAAGTGGCGCAGCCGGCCGCCGACGAGGTGACGGCACGAGTGGCACGACAGCGTGTAGAGCCAGATGAAGGTGATGTTGGCGATCATCAGCAGCGTGCCGAGGCCCATGTGGATGCCGCTGGTCTCCCCGTCGCCGACGGCGTACTCCGCCGGCATCGGGCGGAAGGCCAGGACCGTGTCGAAGGTGAGCACCAGGCCGACCAGCACGGCGGCGTACCAGAACCAGCGGTGGACGTTCTGCAGGATCAGCGGGAACCGCGTCTCGCCGGAGTAGGACCCGTGGGGCTCGGCGACGCCGCACGCGGGCGGGCTCAGCCAGAACGCCCGGTAGTAGGCCTTGCGGTAGTAGTAGCAGGTCATCCGGAAGCCGAGCGGGAAGATCAGGATGATCAGCGCCGCGGACAGCGGCCACCACGCGAAGGGCTGGCCGAAGTCGGAGGCGCCCTCGACGCAGTCGCCCAGGCACGGGGAGTAGAACGGCGACAGGTAGGGCGTGGCGTAGTAGTCGCGGCCCATGAACGCGCGGACCGTCGCGTAGACGACGAACGCCGAGAACACGACGAACGTCGTCAGGGGCGAGAGCCACCACCGGTCCTGGCGCAACGTCCGCGCGTCGATGCGCGCGCGGGTCGGGCTGGTCACGCCGTGGTCGGTTGTCGCCATGCGTCCTCCGTGAAGGTCCCGGCAATCCGGGAGGCGGTCCCGGACGACGGTCCCGACTATGACCTGTGTCACGCCTGAGCGGAAGACACCGCGCCCAGCAAAACGTCACACGCCCTCGGCGCGTCGTACGCCTGAGCGCCGCGATACCGTGGCGGCGTGGCAACCCAACTCAATCCCCCTCGGCTCGTGAAGGGCGCGAGAGCCTCGCGCACCACCATCGCGCTCAAGCTGGGCATGGCGGTCAGCGGCTTCATCTTCCTCGGCTTCGTGCTCGCGCACATGTACGGCAACCTCAAGGCCTTCGCCGGACACGACGCGTTCAACGAGTACGCCCACCACCTGCGCGTGCTCGGCGAGCCGATGCTCCCGCACGAGGGCGCGCTCTGGATCCTGCGGCTGGGCCTGATCCTGTCGCTGGTGGTGCACGTCTACTGCGCCGTCGTGCTCTGGCGCCGCGCGGCTCGGGCCCGCACGACCAAGTACGTCATGAAGAAGGACACCGGCGCGACGCGGGCCAGCCTGATGATGCGCTGGGGCGGGGTGACGATCCTGGTCTTCCTGATCTGGCACCTGCTCAACTTCACCATCGGCAAGGTCAACCCGTCGGGCGGCGCGACCAACGACCCCTACCTCCTGATGGTCGACACCTTCGACCTGTGGTGGATGACGCTGATCTACATCGTCGCGATGCTCGCCCTCGGCGCGCACCTCCACCACGGCATCTGGAGCGCCGCGCAGACGCTCGGCTGGACCGGCACCGCGGCCAAGCGCCAGCGCGCCAAGGTCTTCGGCTTCGTCATCGCGCTGATCGTCTCGATCGGCTTCTCCCTCGTCCCGCTCGCCGTGCTCGCGGGCATCATCACCAAGTAAGGGGTCACCACACGTGAGCCACGACAGCCACGACATGGACATGCCCGACACCGTCACCGCGACGGAGGCCTCGGCCAGCGGGTCCCTCGACGGCGAGTACGACGACGCCATCGACTACTACACGCCCGGCGAGCCACTGGTCGACGGGAAGGCCCCCTCGGGCCCGATCGCGGACCGCTGGCAGAACCGGAAGTTCGAGGCCCGCCTCGTCAACCCGGCCAACCGCCGCAAGCTCTCGATCATCATCGTCGGCACCGGCCTGGCCGGCGCCTCGGCGGCGGCCACGCTCGGCGAGGCCGGCTACAACGTCAAGACGTTCTGCTACCAGGACTCCCCGCGCCGCGCGCACTCGATCGCCGCGCAGGGCGGCATCAACGCCGCGAAGAACTACAAGGAGGACGGCGACTCCGTCCACCGCCTCTTCTACGACACCGTGAAGGGCGGCGACTACCGCTCGCGGGAGTCCAACGTCTACCGCCTCGCCGAGGTCAGCACCAACATCATCGACCAGTGCGTCGCGCAGGGCGTCCCGTTCGCCCGCGAGTACGGCGGCCTGCTCGACAACCGCTCCTTCGGCGGTGTCCAGGTCTCGCGCACCTTCTACGCCCGCGGCCAGACGGGCCAGCAGCTGCTGATCGGCGCCTACCAGGCGCTCGAGCGCCAGATCGCCGCCGGCACGGTGTCGATGTTCACCCGCCACGAGATGCTCGAGCTGATCGTCGCGGACGGCAAGGCCCGCGGCATCATCGCCCGCGACATGGTCACCGGTGAGGTCCAGACCCACCTCGCCGACGTCGTCGTGCTCGCCTCCGGCGGCTACGGCAACGTGTTCTACCTGTCCACCAACGCGATGGGCTCCAACGTCACCGCTGCGTGGCGTGCGCACCGCAAGGGCGCCTACATGGCCAACCCCTGCTACACGCAGATCCACCCGACCTGCATCCCCGTCTCCGGCTCGCACCAGTCCAAGCTGACGCTGATGTCGGAGTCGCTGCGCAACGACGGCCGCATCTGGGTGCCGAAGAACCAGGCCGACTGCGAGAAGGACCCCCGCGAGATCGCCGAGGAGGACCGCGACTACTACCTGGAGCGGATCTACCCGGCCTTCGGCAACCTGGTCCCCCGCGACATCGCCTCGCGGGCCGCGAAGAACGTCTGCGACGAGGGTCGCGGCGTCGGCCCCGAGGTGGACGGCGTACGCCGTGGTGTCTACCTCGACTTCGCCGACGCGATCGACCGCCTCGGCCGCGACGCCGTCGCCAACAAGTACGGCAACCTCTTCGACATGTACGCCCGCATCACCGGCGAGGACCCCTACGCCGTGCCGATGCGGATCTACCCGGCCGTGCACTACGTCATGGGCGGCCTGTGGGTCGACTACGACCTGCAGTCCACGATCCCGGGCCTGTTCGTCACCGGTGAGGCCAACTTCTCCGACCACGGCGCCAACCGCCTCGGCGCCTCGGCGCTGATGCAGGGCCTCGCGGACGGCTACTTCGTGCTGCCCCACACGATCCGCGACTACCTCGCCGACGGCCCGTTCGAGGCCATCAGCGAGGACCACCCGGCGGTCGTCGAGGCGCGTACGTCGGTCACCGAGCGGATCGAGCACTTCCTGACCGTCAACGGCACCCGCAGCGTCGACTCGTACCACCGCGAGCTCGGCAACATCATGTGGGAGTACTGCGGCATGGAGCGCACGGAGCCGGGCCTGAAGAAGGCGATCGACCTGATCCGTGGGCTGCGCGACGACTTCTACCGCAACGTCAAGGTGCTCGGCACCAGCGAGTCGCTCAACCAGTCGCTCGAGAAGGCCGGCCGCGTGGCCGACTTCTTCGAGCTCGGCGAGCTGATGTGCATCGACGCGCTCAACCGGCGCGAGTCCTGCGGCGGCCACTTCCGTGGCGAGTCGCAGACCGAGGACGGCGAGGCGCTGCGGCACGACGACGAGTTCGCCTACGTCTCCGCCTGGGAGTGGGCCGGCCTCGACGAGCGACCCGTCCTGCACAAGGAAGACCTGACGTACACCGCCATCGAGATGAAGCAGCGGAGCTACAAGTAATGAACCTGACCCTCAAGATCTGGCGTCAGCCCGACGCCGTCAGCGCCGGTGCGATGCACACCTACCAGCTGGCCGACGTCTCCCCCGACATGTCGTTCCTCGAGATGCTCGACGTGCTCAACGAGCAGCTCAACGACCAGGGCGAGGACCCGATCGCGTTCGACTCGGACTGCCGCGAGGGCATCTGCGGCATGTGCGGCCTGATGATCAACGGTGACGCGCACGGGCCGGAGGTCACCACGACCTGCCAGCTCCACATGCGCTCGTTCACCGACGGCGAGACCATCACGATCGAGCCGTGGCGCTCCGACGCCTTCCCGGTCGTCAAGGACCTCGTCGTCGACCGCGGCGCCTTCGACCGGATCATCCAGGCCGGCGGCTACGTCTCGGTCAACACCGGCTCGGCGCCCGAGGCCCACTCGGTCCCGGTCCCCAAGGACGACGCCGACCGCGCCTTCAACGTCGCGACCTGCATCGGCTGCGGCGCCTGCGTCGCCGCCTGTCCCAACGGCTCGGCCTCGCTGTTCATGGGCGCCAAGATCACCCACCTCGGCCTGCTCCCCCAGGGCCAGCCCGAGCGCGACGAGCGCGTGGTCAACATGGTCGCCCAGCACGACCACGAGGGCTTCGGTGGCTGCACCAACATCGGCGCCTGCACCGCCGCCTGCCCCAAGGAGATCCCGCTCGACGTGATCTCCCAGCTCAACAAGGACCTCCGGACCGCGATCAAGCACGGTCACTGAGCGACGTACTGCAGCAGCGACGAGGGCCGGGGGTCTCCCCCGGCCCTCGTCGCGTCTCGCGGGGCGGTGGGGCCTCCTGCCTCGGCGGCGGCTCGCCGAGCGGTGTCCCACCCACATTCCGAGCGTCACGAAGGTGGGTGACGCACCGCTCGGGCGGCTCACGCCGCGCGGGGCCGGCGTACGAGGTGGGCGAGCGGCTCGAAGAGGGACCACCACTGTGCCCCGAACACCGGCGGCGGCCCGGTGTAGCCCTCCGCCACGAGCGCGGCGTGGACCAGCCGGACCGTGGCCTTCGGCGAGCGCATCCGCTCCTTGGTGACCTGCTCGTAGGGCACGTCGTGCCGTCGGTAGAGCGCGTAGCGGTCGATGTCGGCGTTGTACTGCCCGCGATCGTTCTGGTGCTGGCTGCCCTCGTACTCGACCACGAGCCCGTAGTCCTCGAACCAGAGGTCCGGCGTGAGCTCGACGCCCTCGACGACGGCGATCCGCCGGTTGACCTCTGGCACTGGCAGCTCGGCGAACACGATGTAGGCGAACAGCTCGGCCTCGGGCATGGACCGGCAGCGCCCCTCGAGATGAGGAAGGGCGTACGACGTCTCGGGCACGCCGTGCCGCCACGTCTCCTCCCGCAGGATCTCGTCGAGGAGGCCGAGGTCGAGCACGCCCTTGTTGAGCAGGACCGAACCGACCGTGATGGCGTCGAGCAACCGCGCTTGGGCGCAGAAGGCGACGAAAGCCGCCTCGATGCTGACGGCGTTGTCATCGTTGGGTGGCATCTTGACCGTCCGGTGCAGGAACACCCCGTCGAGCACCAGGTGCAGGTCGCCCTCGACGACGAAGTGGAGCGGCCACCTGTCCCCCGCGTCGAAGCCCGCCTGCTGCAGGCGGGTCGCACCCGTCGTACGCGCCGACGATGGCAGCGCCAGACGCGCCGCCTCCACGTGATCGGCCCAGGTCATCTCATGGTTCCGGTGGACGTAGACGCCCTGATGGAGGCGTCTGAACTGGACGCCCTCGAGCACGCGGGCAGGCATGCCGAGCGCCAGGGCGTACGCGCGGGTGAACGGACCGTGCAGGAGCTCCGGGGTCACGTCGTGCATGGCGCCATGTCGCCATAACTCGGGCCGCCTGCGCCCGCCGTCGTCGTACGTCCTGTGGAAGGACCGCCGAGGGCGCCTGCTGTGGAGACTTCGTGGCCCGGGGTTGGCTCATAACCGCCCGCGCCGAGCGGTGTCCCACCCACATTCCTGGGGCCGCAATTGTGGGTGGGCCACCGCCCGACCGACCGACACGACCGACACGCCGGCGAGCGGTGTCGGAGCCACATTCCGCGTCGGCGGAATGTGGCTCACACACCGCCCGGGGGCACGGCAGCGGAGAGCGGCGGACCTCAGCCCCGGCGGCGGAGGAGGGCGACGAGCCCGAGCATCGCGGCGGCGCCCGCGGCGAAGGCGGCCTGCGGGGAGGAGGCAGGAGAGGGAGAGGCGGGGCGTACGCCGGGCGCTGCCGCGGCGAGGTCGATGCGGGGCCCCTCGGGCATCTGGTCGGCGACCCGGCTGGCGTCGCGGATGGCCCGGGCCTCGGGCGAGGTGTGGGCCCAGGCTGCGGAGAGGACGACGACCCGGGAGAAGTAGTTGATCCAGACCAGCAGGATCAGCGCGATGCCGAAGGCCTGGAAGGCGTCGGAGTTGGCCGTCGCCTTGAGCAGGAAGGTGGAGAGCTGCTTGAGGAGCTCGAACAGCACGGCCCCCAGCAGGGCACCGGACAGCAGCGACCGGCTGGGGATGTCGGGCTGCGCGAGCAGGCGGAAGAACGCGAAGTAGAGCAACGTGTTGGCCGCCAGGCCCAGGCACAGGGCCAGCACCCAGAAGAAGCCCTCCGCGACGACGCCGAGGTCGAGCGCACTCGATGATCGGGGTGAGCACCTTGGTCGCGACGCCGGACACGGCCACGCTCGCGACCAGGATGGTGCCCAGCGCCATCAGGGCGAGCACGTCACGCAGCTTGCCGAAGAGGAAGCTGGGCTGCTCGCGCTCGGGCTCCTCGAAGATCGCCATCAGCGCGGAGCGCATGCCCGAGAGCCACCCCAGCCCGGAGTAGAGGGTCAGCAGGATGCCGACGCTGAAGATCCCCGGAGCGGCGGCCTGCAGGGTGTCGAGCGGGACCCCGTTCTCACCGCCGACGAGGTTCGGCAGGACGGAGTTGGCCGCATCGACCAGCGTGTCCTGGGCGTCCTCGTAGACCTTGGTGACCTGGCCGAAGATCGCGAAGGCGAGCGCGAGGATCGGGAAGAAGGACAGGAAGGCGAAGTAGGTCACCGCGGCCGCGAGGGCGCTGCCGTTGACCTGCCCGTAGTGCTCGACGGCGCGCACGAGGTGGTCGACGACCGGACGCCGCTCGCGGAGGACGGAGACGCGCTGCTTCACGCTGTCGATGACGGACACCCGGTCAGCCCAGCGCGAAGTGGTCGGTGGCCCGCCAGCCGGCGTCGGCGTCGTGGACGTAGAGGCTGAACGCGTCGACGGCGAAGCGGCACTCGAACTCCGCGAGCTCCGCGAACGCCTGGTCGAGCGTCTGGTCGTCGAGGTGGTGGGCGATGGTGACGTGCGGGTGGTACGGGTAGTGCAGGTCGACCTCGAGCGGTCCCTGTCGTACGGCGCTCGCGAGCACCTCGCAGCCCGAGATCCCCTCGGCCAGGGTGACGAACACGACCGGCGAGACCGGGCGGAACGTGCCGGTGCCGCGCAGGTGGATGTCGAACGGGGGAACGGCGGACGCCGCCTCGGTCAGGTGCGCGCACACGGCCTGGAGGTCGGGGTCGGGGACCTCGGTCGGCGGGACGAGCGTGATGTGCGTGGGGATCTGCGTCGCCGTCGTGTCGCCGACGCTGGTCCGGTAGTCCTGGAGCTCGCTCGCCCAGGGCTCGGGAATCGCGATCGCTACTCCGATGGTGGGCACCTTCGAAACCCTACAGAACCCGATCGCGGCGCCGGTCGCCCCCGTGAAAGGATCGACCGCGTGAGTGACACCTTCCGCGCCGCACAGGCTCGCAGCGACGCCATCGAGGAGCAGATGGCGAAGGACCCGGCCTCGCTGCGCATGCTGACCGGGGACCGTCCGACCGGGGCGCTGCACATCGGCCACTACTTCGGCTCGATCCGCAACCGCCTCCGCCTCCAGGACAGCGGCGCCGAGATCTGGCAGCTGATCGCCGACTACCAGGTGATCACCGACCGCGAGGTCGCCGGCGACATCGCCGGCAACGTGCGCAACCTGCTGGTCGACAACATCGCCGCAGGCCTCGACCCCGAGAAGGCGACGATCTTCACGCACTCCTCGGTGCCCGCGCTCAACCAGCTGATGCTGCCCTTCCTCAGCCTGGTCAGCGTGGCCGAGCTGCAGCGCAACCCCACCGTCAAGGACGAGGCCAAGTCGGCCGGCATCACCTCGATCGGCGGGCTGCTGCTGACCTACCCCGTCCACCAGGCCGCGGACATCCTGTTCTGCAAGGCCAACGTCGTGCCCGTCGGCCGCGACCAGCTCCCCCACCTCGAGCAGACCCGCGTCGTCGCGCGCCGCTTCAACGACAGGTACGCCCCCGTGTTCCCGGAGCCCGGTGCGCTGCTGTCCGAGGCGCCGCTGATCCTCGGCACCGACGGCACCAAGATGAGCAAGTCCAAGGGCAACGTCGTCGAGCTCCGGATGAGCGCCGACGAGACCGCCAAGAAGCTCAAGGGCGCCAAGACCGACAGCGACCGGGTCATCACCTACGACCCCGACGCCCGGCCCGAGGTCGCCAACCTGCTGACCCTCATCGGCCTGTGCGAGGGCGTCGACCCGGCAGCGGTCGCCGAGGAGATCGGCGACGGCGGAGGCGGCGCGCTCAAGGGCCGCCTGACCGATGCGATCAACACCGAGCTCGCCCCGCTCCGCGCCCGTCGCGCCGAGCTCGAGGCCGACCCGGGCTACCTCGACGACGTCCTCCGCCGCGGCAACGCCCGCGCCAACGAGGTGGCCGAGGCGACCCTCGACGAGGTCCGTGCCGCGATGGGCATGGTCTACGGCTGGGCCTGACGGCGTGACGCAGGTCACACTGACGAGCGATGTGACTCACCAGTAGGTTCCCCTCATCGGCCGGTCCGGGTCCGGCCCAGGAGGGACTCCGTCATGCACGTCACCGCGCTCCGCCGCGCGAGCACCTCGCTCGTCGCCCCGCTCGTCGTCCTGCTCGTCGCAACGATCGCCACCGTGGTCGGTACGACGCCGGCGCACGCCGTCGTCGACGAGCCGCCCCGGCCCGCGTTCTACGAGGCCCCCGCGACCCTGCCCAGCGGCAACGGCACGGTCATCCGCAGCGAGCGGATGACGTTCCTGCTCGACCCGCTGGACGCGACCAGCCTGGTCCGCAACGCGCAGCGGGTGCTCTACACGACCACCAACCGCCGCGGCACGGCCATCGCCGCCTCGGGCACGGTGCTGGTGCCCACCTCGCCGTGGATCGGCGCCGGCTCGCGACCGGTCATCGGCTACGCGCCGGGCACGCAGGGCATGGCCGACCGGTGCGCCCCCTCGCGCCAGTTCTCGGAGGGCATCGAGTACGAGGGCATCGGCATCGAGGGCCTGCTGCTGCGCGGCTACGCGGTGGCGATGCCCGACTACGAGGGCCTCGGCACCGCCGGGATCCACACCTACATGGACCGGGTCTCGCAGGGTCGTGCCACGCTCGACGTCGTACGCGCCGCGCAGCGCCTGCCCGGCACCGGGCTCACCAGCACCAGCCCGGTCGGGCTCATGGGCTACTCCCAGGGCGGCGGAGCGGCCGCGTCCGCCGTCGAGCTCGCCCCCACCTACGCCCCCGACCTCCGGCTCCGCGGCGCGGTCGTCGGCGCGGTGCCGGCCGACCTCGCCAAGGTGGCCACCCACCTCGACGGCGGGCTCTACTCGGCGTTCGCGTTCTTCGCCCTGCGCGGACTGGCGGCGAGCCACGACGTCGACCTGACGCCCTACCTCAACGCCGCCGGCCGCGCGGCGATGGACGGTGTCGAGCAGGACTGTGTCTTCGACCTGCTCGACCACGCCTTCGTGCGGTCCGCGTCGCTGAGCGCGGACGGCCGGCCGATGTCGGAGCTGATGAAGCAGGAGCCGTTCGCCTCGATCATCGAGTCGCAGCGCATCGGCACCATCCGGCCGAGGGTGCCGGTGCTGGTCACCCACTCCGCGCTCGACGACACCATCCCCTACGGCGTCGGCCGGGCGATGGCGCGGTCGTGGTGCGCTGCCGGGGCCAACGTCCGCTTCTCGACCAACGTCGCGCCGCTCCACGTCGGCGGCATGGTGCCGCACCTGGCCGAGGCGCTGCCGTTCTTCGAGGCGCGCTTCGCCGGCCTGCCCCAGATCAGCAGCTGCTGGTCGCTCCGAGGCTCAGGCCGGGCGGCTCACACGGCCCAGCCGACGTTCTCCGCGACCAGGTCGGCTGCCGGGTAGATGCCGCGCAGCTCCTCGCGTCGCCTCAGCAGCTCGACCACCGCGCCGGTGTTGCGGTCGGCCAGCTGGCGGCGGCGCTCCATCTGACGCGCGATCTTGTCCTCGTCCATGACTCCCCCATCCGGAGATCCTGTGGCGGCTGACCCGCCCTTCATGGATTGGATCGTTCCAAGCCTGGGCTACGCAAGAGTTCCGCCCGTGTTAACACCACGCAACATCAGCGGAAAAGGCGTGCACGGTTCTGCGCGCAAGGCAGCGCAGATCAGGCGGGTACGGCGTCCCGCTGGCGCACGTGGAGCGCGGCCGAGAGCAGCAGGATGGCCACCCCGGCGATGGACAGGCCGAGCCCGACGAGGGCCGGGGCACGGAGTCCCCAGCCGGCGGCGATGACGAGCCCGCCGAGCCACGCGCCGAGGGCGTTGGCGATGTTGAGGGAGGCGTGGTTCATCGCGGCGCCGAGGGTCTGGGCGTCGCCGGCCACGTCCATCAGCCGCAGCTGGAGGTTGACGACCAGCACCGAGCCGAGCGTCGTGATCAGGAAGACCACGGGCAGGGCGGCCCAGCCGTGCGGGGCGGCGACGTAGAAGGCCAGCATCGTGAAGGCCATGCCGACGCCGCCGATGATGAGCGAGCGGAAGATCGACCAGTCGGCCATGATCCCGGCGAGCCCGGTGCCGGCGACCATGCCGAGGCCGAAGGCCAGCAGGAAGACCGCGACCGAGCGCTCCCCCAGTCCGGCCACGTCGGTGACGACGGGTGCGATGTAGGAGTAGACGGCGAACATGCCGCCGAAGCCGACCGCGCCGGCCAGCAGGGTCAGCCACACCTGCGGCACCCGGAACGCCGACAGCTCACGGCGGCCGCTCGCCCCGGGGTCCCCGGGGCACGACGGCACGAACCACACCACGAGGCCGAGGGTGACCACCGCCAGGCCACCGGCGGCCCAGTAGGCCGCGCGCCACCCCAGCTCCTGGCCGAGCACCGTGGCGGCGGGTACGCCGATCACGTTGGCGACCGACAGCCCGAGCATCACCAGGGACACCGCGCGGCCCTTGCGCGAGGGCCGGGCCATGCTCGCCGCCACGAGGGAGGCGACGCCGAAGTAGGCGCCGTGCGGCAGACCGGCGGCGAAGCGGGCCACCATCAGCTGCTCGTAGGAGGTCGCGAGCGCGCTCAGGCCGTTGCCGACGGCGAAGGCCGCCATGAGGGCGACCAGGAGGCCGCGCCGCGGCAGGCGGGCGCCGAGGAAGGCCAGCACCGGTGCACCGACGACCACCCCGACGGCGTACGCCGAGATGACGTGGCCGCCGGTCGGGATCGAGACGTCGACGCCGCTCGAGATCTGCGGCAGCAGGCCCATCGTGACGAACTCGGTGGTGCCGATGGCGAAGCCGCCCATCGCGAGCGCGAGCACCGCCAGCCCGAAGTGGCGGGCGGTCACCGACGGGACGTCGAGGTCCGCCGACGAGGGGTCGGCGGGCAGGGCGGAGGTCTCGGCGGTCGTCGTCATCACCTGGCGCAAGAACGCACGGAGCCGGTTTTGTTCCCCCGCAGCCGTCGGCTGCGGCGTTTCGTGGGCGGGATCACCCCGCCGGCGCCGGCACGGGTGCGGCTGCGCGCCGCCGCTCCCACAGGTGGAGGGCGAGGTCGACGACCGTCTTGAGGCCGAGGAGCAGCAGCACGGGCCCCAGCTCCTCGAGCCCGTTCGCGCCGCCGGCCGTTCCCGCGGACCGCAGCACGAGCCCGAAGCCCAGGATGATCGCGACGTGCAGCACGAGCATGCGCGGGTAGGGCTGCCACATGGCCGTGGTCGCGGAGACCCGCCACCGCTCCCCGCCGTCGTACCAGTTGAGCCACAGCGAGCCGACGTGGCTCAGCGCCAGCGTCAGCCCGGCCAGCAGCCACGTGCGCGGGTGCAGGTCGCCGCCGGCGAGGAACGCCATGACGAAGGCGAACACCCCGTGGACGACGGTGAAGATGCCGTAGTGGAGGGCGAAGAAGAAGGCCAGCGCGCCGGAGTCGGACGCGTCGACGGGCTTGCCGTTGAGCGTCATCCGCGCCGAACCGGGCTTGTTCGTGCCACGCGCGGTGCGGACCTTGACGATCGTGATCGCCCAGTAGGAGACGTTCTCGATCCAGTAGACGATGAAGACGTCGCCCACCGACATGTGGCCGGCCCACACCGCCCACAGCGGCAGCAGGTTGCCGAGGACCAGCCAGACCGAGGAGAGCAGGGGCGCGCGCGGCAGCCCCTGCTCTCCCGTGGTCATGTCGTGGTGCGCGCTCAGCCGAGCGAGGCGAGGGCCTCGTTGAACGTGGCGGACGGCCGCATCACGGCCGCGGCCTTCTCGGCGTCGGGACGGAAGTAGCCGCCGATGTCGGCCGGCTTGCCCTGCACGGCGAGCAGCTCGTCGACGATCGCCTTCTCGTCGGCGCGCAGCGTGCTCGCGAGCGAGGCGAACGCGGCGGCGAGCTCGGCGTCCTCGGTCTGCTTCGCGAGCTCCTCGGCCCAGTAGAGGGCGAGGTAGAAGTGCGAGCCGCGGTTGTCGATCGTGCCGAGCTTGCGCCCCGGCGAGCGGTCCTCGTTGAGGAACGTCTCGGTGGCCTTGTCGAGCGTGTCGCCCAGGATCCGGGCGCGCGCGTTGTCGTCGTAGCCGGCGAGGTGCTCGAGCGAGGCGGCCAGGGCGAAGAACTCACCGAGGCTGTCCCAGCGGAGGTAGTCCTCCTTGACCAGCTGCTGCACGTGCTTGGGCGCCGAGCCGCCGGCGCCGGTCTCGAAGAGGCCGCCGCCGTTCATCAGCGGGACGATCGAGAGCATCTTGGCGCTGGTGCCGAGCTCGAGGATCGGGAACAGGTCGGTGTTGTAGTCGCGCAGCACGTTGCCGGTCACCGAGATGGTGTCCTCGCCGCGGCGGATCCGCTCGAGGGAGTACGTCGTCGCCTCGGCGGGCGCCATCACCTGGATGTCGAGGCCGTCGGTGTCGTGCTCCTTCAGGTACTCCGTCACGAGCGCGATGAGGTTGGCGTCGTGGGCGCGCGTCTCGTCGAGCCAGAAGATCGCGGGCGTCTCGCTGGCGCGGGCCCGGGTCACGGCGAGCTTGACCCAGTCGCGGATCGAGGCGTCCTTGGTCTGGCAGGCGCGCCAGATGTCACCGGCCTCGACGTCGTGCGACATCAGCACCTCGCCGGCGGCGTTGCGGACCTCGACCTTGCCGGCGGCGGGGACCTCGAAGGTCTTGTCGTGGGAGCCGTACTCCTCGGCCGCCTTGGCCATCAGGCCCACGTTGGGCACCGAGCCCATCGTGGACGGGTCGAGCGCGCCGTTGGTCCGGCAGTCGTCGATCGCCGCCTGGTAGACGCCGGCGTAGGAGGAGTCCGGGATGACGGCGAGGGTGTCCTGCTGCTCGCCGTCGGCGTTCCACATCTGGCCCGACGTGCGGATCATCGCCGGCATCGAGGCGTCGATGATGACGTCGGAGGGGACGTGCAGGTTGGTGATGCCGCGGTCGGAGTCGACCATCGCGAGCGACGGCCCGTCGGCCAGGCCCTTCTCGAAGGCGGCCTTGATCTCCGCGCCGCCCTCGACCTTGTCGAGGCCCGACAGGATCGCGCCGAGGCCGTCGTTGGCGGACAGGCCGGCCGCGGCGAGCTGCTCGCCGTACTGGGCGAAGACGTCGGCGAAGTAGGCGCGCACGACGTGGCCGAAGATGATCGGGTCGGAGACCTTCATCATCGTGGCCTTGAGGTGGGCGGAGAACAGGACGCCGTCGGCCTTGGCCCTGGCCACCTGCTGCTCGAGGAACTCGTCGAGGTGGGCCGCGCTCATGAAGGTCGCGTCGACGACCTCGCCCTCGAGGACCTTCAGGCCCTCCTTGAGGACGGTCTCCTGGCCGTCGCTGCCGACGTGGACGATCGCGAGGGTGTCGTCGGACGGGAGGACCACGGACTTCTCGTTGCTGCGGAAGTCGTCGTGGCCCATCGTGGCGACGGACGTCTTCGACTCGCTGCTCCAGGCGCCCATCGAGTGGGGGTGGGTCTTCGCGTAGTTCTTGACCGAGGCGGGCGCGCGGCGGTCGGAGTTGCCCTCGCGCAGCACGGGGTTGACCGCGGAGCCCTTGACCTTGTCGTAGCGGGCGCGGGTCTCGCGCTCCTCGTCGGTCTGCGGGTTCTCCGGGTAGTCGGGCAGGTCGTAGCCCTGCGACTGCAGCTCGGCGATGGTCGCCTTGAGCTGCGGGATCGAGGCGGAGATGTTGGGGAGCTTGATGATGTTGGCCTCGGGCCGGGTCGCCAGCTCGCCGAGCTCGGCCAGCGCGTCGTCGAGGCGCTGCTCGTCGGTGAGGCGGTCGGGGAACTGGGCGATCACGCGGCCGGCCAGCGAGATGTCACGGGTCTCGACGTCCACACCGGCGGTCTTCGCGTAGGCGGCGATGATCGGCAGGAACGAGTACGTCGCGAGCAGCGGCGCCTCGTCGGTGTGGGTGTAGATGATCTTGGCCATGGGTACGACAGCTCCTGTAGATCGCGATCTGATCCGGGCATAACTCTTGACGTCAAGATACCTGACGCCGGTGACGGGTGGCGACTCGCCCACCCTCGCACCCCTCCTGTCGTGCCGCTAGGCATGGCGCCGGATGCCGCTAGGCTTCGCGTGGCCTACGAGGGGTACGGCCACCTTGACTCTGGAGGGACTCGCGATGAGCGACACTCGTCGAAGACACACCGACCACCGGGCAGAAGTTCACCGCAGAGGTTCTGGGCACCTTCGTGCTCGTCTTCTTCGGCTGCGGCGCTGCCGTCTACAGCGGCGGCGACCTCGTCGCGACGGCCCTGGCCTTCGGCCTCACCGTGCTGGTGATGGCCTACGCCGTGGGTCGCATCTCCGGCGGTCACTTCAACCCGGCCGTGACGCTCGGCGCCGTCCTGAGCGGGCGCCTGCCGTGGAGCCAGGTCGGCATCTACATGGCCGCGCAGCTGCTCGGCGCCCTGCTCGCCGGCGCCGTGCTCTTCGGCCTCGGCCACGGCTTCGAGGGCTTCGTCGCCGAGGGCAACATGGGCCAGAACTTCTTCGGCGACCAGGGCTCCGGCTTCGCCTGGTGGGCCGCCCTGCTGCTCGAGCTGCTGATGACCGCCGTCTTCGTGTGGGTCATCCTCTCCGTCACCGACGCGCGCAACGAGGTCAACGTCGCGCTCGGCCCGCTCGCGATCGGCCTGTCGCTCGCGATGTTCCACCTCCTCGCGATCCCGCTGACCGGCACCTCGGTCAACCCCGCCCGCTCGATCGGCGTCGGCGTCTTCGCCGGCACCGACGCGATCGTCCAGCTGTGGCTCTTCGTGCTCGCCCCGTTCCTCGGCGCCGCGATCGCCGGACTCACCTACCCGGTCCTGTTCGGCCACGGTGCCGCGCCGGTGGCCGGCTCGGGCCTCAACTTCGGCGGCGGCCGGAAGGACCAGTTCGTGCCGGGCAACTACGAGGCCCAGTGGAACCAGGGCCAGCCGGCCAGCTGGGGACAGCCCGGCGCCGCGTGGGGCGCTCCCCCGCAGCAGCAGTGGGGCCAGCCCGACCCCTACCAGCAGCCGCAGCAGCAGCCCGACCCCGCCTACGGCGCACCGCAGGCCGCTCCGCCCCAGCAGCCCGGCCAGCCCGGCCAGTGGGGCCAGCCCGCCCCGCAGCAGCCGGCCCAGCCCGCGCAGCCGCAGCCCGGTCAGACCCAGCCCGGCCAGTCGCAGCCCGGCCAGTGGGGCGCGCCCCAGCAGCCCGGTCAGCAGCCGGCCAGCAGCCGGGTCAGCAGCCGGGTCAGCCCGGTCACTGGGGCAACCCCGACGGCGACGACGACGGCCGCACCCAGGTGCGACGCCCCGACTGAGGTCCGACTGAGGTCCGGCTGAGCGCCTAGCCCTCGACCAGCTCGGCGGTCCAGCCGGCGTCGAGGTCAGCGAGCCCCACGAGGCCGACACCCTTCTCGTACACCGTGCGGGTCGTGGTGTCGGCCTCGTTGCGCAGCTGCACCAGCTCGCTGGACTGGTCCTCGATGGTCGCGCTCGCCCGCGGGAGGCCGGGGACGTCGTACGACAGCCAGCCGTCGCCGAGCCGCGGGTCGGCGGGCATCGCGAGTCCCGCCTCCGCACCGTCCTCGCCGGCACGCCAGGACGCGTCCTCGGTGTCCGAGCCGACCAGCCAGACGTTGCCGGCCTCGTCCTGGGCGTAGAGACGGGTCTCGACGCTCGACGCGCCGACCCCGAGGTCCGTCGTGGTCCGCACCGGCGTGGCCTCCAGGCCCGCGACCGGCACCGTGTCGTCCAGCACGTCGACCTCGATGCGACCACCCGCGCGTGCGTCCCCGGTGACGTCGTACGCCCAGCGCGTCCCCGGCGTGAAGGACAGCCAGGGGTTGTCGACACCCTCGACGAAGTCGGCGGGCGCCGGCGTCGGCGTCGGGATCACGAGGCCGTTGATCCCCGGCGAGTCGTACGGCGCGGGCTGGCCGATGCCCGCGCACCCGGTGAGACCGAGGACGAGGCCGGCTGCCAGCGCGGCCGCCGTGCGCGGACGGCGTACGCCTCGGAGCCCCCTCGTCATGGGCGCCAGCATGCCAGCCGTAGACCAGAGGCCGGCGGCGGATCCGGCGCTGCTAGCGTCAGCCGGACAGACGTCCCGCCTCCCGCACACCTCACGAGGAGTACCACCGTGACCTCCGAACCCCTCAAGGTCGCCGTCACCGGCGCCGCCGGCCAGATCGGCTACAGCCTGCTCTTCCGCCTCGCCAGCGGCGCGCTGGCCGCGGACCGCCCGATCGAGCTGCGACTGCTCGAGATCGAGCCCGCCCTCAAGGCGCTCGAGGGCGTCGTCATGGAGCTCGACGACTGCGCGTTCCCGAACCTCGCCGGCGTCCAGATCGGCTCGGACGCCGAGAAGATCTTCGACGGCGTCAACCTCGCCCTCCTCGTCGGCGCGCGCCCGCGCGGTCCCGGCATGGAGCGCGGCGACCTGCTCTCGGCCAACGGCGCGATCTTCACCGCGCAGGGCAAGGCCCTCAACGCGGTCGCGGCCGACGACGTGCGCATCGGTGTCACCGGCAACCCGGCCAACACCAACGCCCTCATCGCGATGACCAACGCGCCCGACATCCCGCGCGAGCGCTTCTCGGCGCTGACCCGCCTCGACCACAACCGCGCGATCAGCCAGCTCGCGGCCAAGACCGGCGCGCCCGTCACCGACATCACCAGGATGACGATCTGGGGCAACCACTCCGCCACCCAGTACCCCGACCTCTTCCACGCCGAGGTCAAGGGCCAGAACGCCGCCGAGCTCGTCGGCGACCAGGCCTGGCTGGAGAACGACTTCATCCCGACCGTCGCCAAGCGCGGCGCCGCGATCATCGACGCCCGCGGCTCGTCCTCGGCCGCCTCGGCCGCGTCCGCCACGATCGACGCCGCCCGCGACTGGCTGTTCGGCTCGGCGCAGGACGACTGGGTCTCGATGGCGGTCGTCTCCAACGGCGAGTACGGCGTCCCCGAGGGCCTGATCTCCTCGTTCCCGGTCACCACCTCGGGCGGCGACTGGTCGATCGTCGAGGGCCTCGAGATCGACGACTTCTCCCGCGCCCGCATCGACGCCTCGACCGCCGAGCTCGCCGACGAGCGCACGGCTGTCACCGAGCTCGGCCTGATCTGAGCAACGACGAAGGGCCGGACCCGATGGGTCCGGCCCTTCGTGCTGTCTAGAAGCCGCCGGGCTGGTCGGGGATGGAGCCCGCGAGGAAGATGAGCGATCCGCCGAGCACGAGGAGGATCGCCGCGTCGAGGACCTTGTGGCGTACGGCGAGCATGCCGGCGTCGCGCCGGCGCAGCACCAGCCGCACGGCAGCCGCGAAGATCAACGCCCCACCCATCAGCCGGACGCCGGTGCGCCACTCGTCGAGCGCGACGACGACCATCGACACGGCGACGACGCCCAGGACGAGCAGGTAGAACGCTCCCCCGATCGTCGAGGGGTAGCGGCGCGGCTCGTCGGGGTCCTCCGGCGGCGGCTCCGCCGAGACCGGCGCGACCGACTCGGGTGGCTCGGGGGGCTCGACGGGCGGGTCGGGGCGGTCGGCGTCGGCCATGTCAGGACCGGACGGACTTCTCGGCGATCTCGACGATGTTGGTGAGCAGCATCGCGCGGGTCATCGGTCCGACGCCCTTCGGGTTGGGCGAGACCCAGCCCGCCACGTCCCACACGTCGGGGTGCACGTCGCCGGTGACCTTGCCGTCGACGCGGGAGACGCCCACGTCGAGGACGGCCGCGCCGGGCTTGACCATGTCGGCGGTGATGATGCCGGGCACGCCGGCGGCCGCCACGACGATGTCGGCGGTGCGCACGTGCGCGGCGAGGTCGCGGGTGCCGGTGTGGCAGAGCGTGACGGTGGCGTTCTCGGAGCGCCGCGTCAGCAGCAGCCCGAGCGGGCGCCCGACGGTGATGCCGCGACCCACGACGACGACCTCGGCGCCGGCGATCTCGACGCCGTGGCGGCGCAGCAGCTCGATGGAGCCGACCGGCGTGCAGGGCAGCGGCCCGGCCTCGCCGAGCACGAGCTTGCCGAGGTTGACCGGGTGCAGCCCGTCGACGTCCTTGTCGGGGTCGACCCGGGAGAGCAGCGCGAACTCGTCGAGCCCGGTCGGCTGCTGGACGATGAACCCGGTGCACGCGTCGTCGGCGTTGAGCTCGTCGATGACGGCCTCCACCTCGGCCTGGGTGGCCGTGGCGGGCAGGTCGCGGCGGATCGAGGTGATGCCGATCTCGGCGCAGTCCTTGTGCTTGGCGCCGACGTACCAGTGCGAGCCGGGGTCGTCGCCCACGAGCACGGTGCCCAGACCGGGCACGACGTCCCGCTCGCGGAGCGCGGCGACGCGCTCGGCGAGCTCGGCCTTGATGGTCCGCAGCGTGGCTGCGCCGTCGAGGGTCTGTGCGGTCACGCGGTCATCCTAGGGAGGGTCGCTCATCAGTGGAAGAAGTGCCGCGCGCCGGTGAGGTACATCGTCACGCCGGCGGCCTCGCAGGCCGCGACGACCTCGGCGTCGCGCACCGAGCCGCCGGGCTGGACGATGGCCTTCACGCCGGCGTCGATGAGGATCTGCGGCCCGTCGGCGAACGGGAAGAACGCGTCGGAGGCGGCGACCGCGGACGAGGCCCGCTCCCCCGCCCGCTCGACGGCGAGGCGGCAGGAGTCGACGCGGTTGACCTGACCCATGCCGACGCCGACGGAGGCGCGGCCGGAGGCGAGCAGGATCGCGTTGGACTTCACGGCGCGGCAGGCGCGCCACGCGAACGCCAGGTCGGCCAGGACCTCCTCGGAGGCGGCCTCCCCGGTGGCGAGGGTCCAGGTGGAGGGGTCGTCGCCCTCGGCTGAGATCACGTCGCGCTGCTGCAGCAGCAGCCCGCCCGAGATCGACCGCACCTCCGCGCCACCGCGGGCGAGCGGCGGGCACTCGAGGATCCGGATGTTCTTCTTGGCCTGCAGGACCTCGATCGCACCGTCCTCGTAGCCCGGCGCGACGACGACCTCGGTGAAGATCTCGGCCACCTGCTCCGCCATCGCGACGGACACCGGGACGTTGGTGGCGATGACGCCGCCGAAGGCGCTGACCGGGTCGCACTCGTGGGCCCTGCGGTGCGCGTCGGCCACGTCGTCGCCCACGGCGATGCCGCAGGGGTTGGCGTGCTTGATGATCGCCACGGCCGGCTCGTCGAAGTCGTAGGCCGCCCGGCGGGCCGCGTCGGCATCGACGTAGTTGTTGTAGGACATCTCCTTGCCGTGGTGCTGCCTGGCCTGGGCGAGACCGGGACCCTCGGGCAGGTAGCCGTTGCTGTAGAGCGCGGCGGACTGGTGCGGGTTCTCGCCGTAGCGCAGCACCGCCTCCTTGGCCCACGTGGCACCCATCCACGCCGGGAAGCCGGACCCCTCGCTGCTGTCGGTGAGCACGTTGCCCATCCACGACGCGACGTGGACGTCGTAGGTCGCGGTGTGCACGAACGCCTCGGCGGCGAGGCGCTGCCGCTCGGCGAGCGTGAACCCCCCGGCGGCGACGGCGGCCAGCACGGCGTCGTACGCCGCGGGCGAGGTGACGATGGCGACGCTCGGGTGGTTCTTGGCCGCGGCGCGCACCATCGACGGGCCGCCGATGTCGATCTGCTCGACGCACTCGTCGGGACCGGCGCCCGAGGCGACGGTCTGGGTGAAGGGGTACAGGTTGCTCACCACGAGGTCGAACGGCTCGACGCCGAGCTCCTCGAGCTGCGCCACGTGGGAGTCGAGGCGGCGGTCGGCCAGGATCCCGGCGTGCACGCGCGGGTGCAGCGTCTTGACCCGGCCGTCGAGGCACTCGGGGAAGCCGGTGAGGTCCTCCACCTTGGTGACGGGCAGGTCGAGCGACTCGATGAGCGCGGCCGAGCCGCCGGTGGAGACGAGCTCGACGCCGGCCGCGTGCAGGCCGCGGACCAGGTCATCGAGCCCGGACTTGTCGTAGACGGAGACGAGCGCGCGCTTGATGGCGATCTGGTCGGCGGTGCGGTCAGCAGAGGTCGGGGACACGGGACTCCTCGGTCGAAACGAGTGCGAGGGCACCCAGGCGTTCGATGCTCTCGCGCGTCACTCCCTGGTGGTGGCCCACCTGCGCCAGTCGTGTGCCCCGAAGACTACCGAGCGGAGGTCCCGATGCGAACCCGGCGGCCCTCCACCGTGATCCCCTCGCGGGCGATGCGGCCCACGGCGTCCACGAGCATCGCGCGCTCGGCGGTCTTGATCCGCTCGTGCAGCGAGGCGACGTCGTCGTCCTCGGCCACCGCGACGGGCACCTGCGCCACGATCGGGCCGGTGTCGACCCCCGCGTCGACCACGAAGAGGGTGGCGCCGGTGACCTTGACGCCGTGCTCGAGCGCGTCGCGCGGGCCGTGCATCCCCGGGAACGCCGGGCACAGCGCCGGGTGGGTGTTGAGGGTGAGGAACCGGTCGAGGAACGTGGGTGAGAGCAGCTTCATGAAGCCGGCCGACACCACGAGGTCGGGCTCGAAGCGCTCCACCACCGTCGTCAGGGAGGCGTCCCAGCCCTCACGGGTCTCGAAGTCCGACACCTGGCGGACGAAGGTGGGGATCGCGGCACGATCGGCGCGGGCGAGGCCCTCGATGTCCTCCCGGTCGGCGCCGACGGCGACGACCCGGGCGCCGTACGACGGATCGGCGCAGGCGTCGAGCAGGGCCTGCAGGTTGGTGCCGGACCCCGAGACGAGGACGACGAGGCGGGTGGGCTGGTGCACGCGCGGAAGTCTAGGGCGCCCTCAGGCCCGGTGGGACGGAGCGCCAGCGTGGGTCCGCTCGCGCAGGAGGCGCCCGACCACCAGCGCCGCGATGGCCGTGGTCACCGGGACCGCGGCGATGATCCCGAGACCGCCGACGAGCCCGCGGACCACCTCCTGCGCCACCACCTCCTGGCTGACCGCGACCCCGAAGGGCAGCGACAGCGCGGAGAAGACCAGCATCAGCGGCAGCGTGGCGCCGACGTAGGCCAGCACGAGGGTGTTGACGGTGGACGCGGCGTGCGAGCGCCCGATGCGCATCGCGCGGGTGAAGAGGGAGCGCGTGGTGGCGTCGGGGTCGACGTCGGCGAGCTCCCAGACCGCCCACGTCTGGGTGACGGTGACGTCGTCGAGGACGCCGAGGGCACCGATGACGAGGCCGGCGAGCAGCAGGCCGCGGAGGTCGACCTGGGCGGCGATGCCGGAGATGTACTGGCTGCCCTCGTCGACGAGCCCGGTGAAGTGGCCGACCTCGGTGAACACCCACCCGACGCCGCCGATCACCACGAGCGACACCAGGGTCCCGAGCATGGCGACGGTCGTGCGGACGGTGAAGCCGTGCGAGAGGTAGAGCGTGACCAGCATGATGGCGGCCGCGGTCGTGACGGCGACGAGGAGCGGCGAGGCGCCCTCCATGATCGCGGGCAGCGTGAACCCCGCGATGAGGACCAGCGAGTACGCCAGGCTGGCGAGGGCACCGATGCCGCGCCAGCGCGACAGCGCGAGGACGGCCACGGCGAACAGGACCAGCAGCACGAGCAGGGGTGGACCGCGGTCGAAGTCCTGGAAGGCGTACTGCTCGCCGTCGGGCGCCTGCTCGGTGAACGACACGATGATGCGGTCCCCCGCCACCACCTCGGGCGCCTGCGACCCGTAGGGCAGCAGCGCCTCCGCCTCGCCGGGGGCGCCCGGACCGCTGAGCAGCTCGACCTCGGCGAGCTGGCACCCCTCGACCTCCTGGCGGCACGGGCCGATCGACAGCACCTCGGCGGTCCCGCGCTCGACGTCGACACCCGGACCGCTGACCTCCAGGTCACCGTCGGGCCAGAGCGTGACGAGCCCGACGAGCGTCGCGAGCACGAGCGGCGCCACGAGGGCAGCCATCAGCACCCTGATCTGCCGCGGCGCGGGCCCGAGGGAGGGGCGCTCGCCGTGGCTGTGTCCAGCCCCCACCGATCAGTCCTCGGTGGGCGCGTCGGGGCCGGGGCCCTCCTCGGGCGCGACGGACCGGGCCGCGCGCCACGCGAACCAGGCCAGCACCGATGCGCCGAGGAGCGCACCGATGCCGCACGCGGTGACCGAGTGGAGCAGGACGTCGCGGGTGAACGGGCCCACGAAGCGCATGCGGCCCGGGCCGGCGGCCCCACCCGACAGGGAGGCGAGCAGCGCGAACCCGACGCCGGCCGCCAGCCCGCCACCGCACCCGGCGAGGGCGATCCGGTCCCAGGTCAGGAGGCGGCCGCGGAGCACGCGGTGCGCCGAGACGGCGGCGACCAGCAGCGGGAGGGCCATGAGCGCGCCCATCCAGCCCGGCGGCGTGCCGACCGCCGGCAGCGCTGCGAGCAGCGGGACGACCGGCAGTGGGCCGAGCACGACTGCGCCCGGCGAGACGAGGGTCGCGCCGCCGACGGCGAAGCCGGGACCCAGGAGCCACGACCCGGCGAACAGCACGGCGTTGGGCGCGTAGGCGGCGTTGACGAGGGCGTAGAGGCCGGCCTCCCAGGGGCTGAGGTGCAGCCGAGAGGACATCGTGGCGGCCTCGCCGAACGAGACGACGAAGGAGATCAGGAAGACGAGGCCCGAGACCGCCAGCAGCCGGGCGAGCACCGAGCCGGCGACCGCCGCTCCCGCGCGGACCGAGGCGGGGAGGAAGGCGGCCCAGATCGCCGCGCGGCCCGAGCCGACCGCGATGGCCGGGGCGGCGACGAAGACCGTCAGGAGCACGATCCAGCCGAGCACCCGCGGCAACGACGGGTCGGCCGTGCTGCCGGCGGCGAGGGTCGCGACGACCACGGCCACGACGGCGTACGCCGCGAAGAACAGGGCGACGGCGGTGGGCACGGTGAAGTCGCGCTCGCCGTCGGAGATCCGGTCGGCGTCGGGGCCGTGACCGGACACCGAGTCACCGACACGGTGCCCCAGCCGCCACATCGACCACGCCGCGATGGCCGTGACGCCGAGCGGGACGATCGTGATCCGCGCCCCCATCACGGTGACGCCGGAGCCGTGGCCCGCGAGCCAGGCGAGGGCGCCCACGCGCATGCCGTCGCGCGGAGCGCCGTGGACGCCGGCGTCGGAGGCGAACCAGCCGATGACACCGACCGCCAGCAGCACGACGAGGGGGCCCAGCGCCGCGAGCGCACCGCCGAGGGTCGCGATCAGCACGAGCGGACGCGGTCGGGCAGCCTCGGTCCGCCCACGTTCGTTTCGGGACCGGTCGGGTCGGGTGAGCAGCGACGTCATGGCCGACCCATCATCACCCGGCCCCCGAGGCAGATCGCGCTCCCACGCCGCCCGCCCCGGCCGCGCCGCCGCGGGGGGCGGGCCGGGGACAGGCCGGGGGGCAGGGATGTGCGCCGCACGGGCTGCTCCCGTACCGTGGAGCGGTCATGAGGAGCCCCGAGACCTTCGACGCCTACTACGTCGAGACCCGCACCCGTCTCCTGCACGAGGCGTACGCCCTCACCGGTGACGCGCCCGCCTCGCGGGCCGCGGTCCGCGACGCCTTCGTGGTCGCCTGGCACCGCTGGCGCAAGGTCGGCCAGCTCGAGGACCGCGACGGCTACGTCCGCCCCCTCGCCCTGGGTCGGGCCCGCCGGCGGCACACCGCCCGCATCTGGCACCGCGACAAGTCGCTCGACCCCGAGGTGCGCAGCACCCTCGACGCGCTGTCCAAGCTCACCGCACGACAGCGCGAGCTGCTCGTCCTCAACGGCATCGCCGCGCTCTCCCTCGGCGATGTCGCCCGCACCGTCGGCCTCCCCCGCGCCGACGCCGAGCGCGAGCTCCAGACCGCGAGCTCGCAGTTCGCGCTGCACCGCGACGCCCCGACCACCGACATCCCGCGGCTGCTCCACGCCCTCAACGGCCCGCTCGAGGACATCCGCTGGCCCCGCGCCACCGTCATCCGGCGCTCCGGCGCTGCGCGACGGCGTACCCACACCGTGATCGGGGCCGGTCTCGCCACCGCCGCGCTCCTGGCCTCCGGCTCCCTGGTCGCCACCGGCGCCGGCGCCGAGCCCACGAGCCTGCGGGAGGACAAGGCCACGCCCGGCGTCACCGTGCACGCGCCCGCCGACGACGCCGCCGGCGCGGAGATGATCAGCGCCGACTCACTGCTCTCCCCCGCCCAGCTCACGCGCTACGGGCCCGGGCTCGACTGGACCGAGACCGCCACCACCGACAACCTCGACGGCGACGGCCTGCTGGCGCCGTGCCAGCGCGAGCGGTTCGCCGACCCCGACGGCGTCACCGCCCTCGCCCGCACCTGGGAGGGCGCCGAGACCCGGGTCGAGCGGACGAAGGTCGGCAAGGGCAACCGGCAGCGCACGCGTGAGCGGAAGGTCACCGACGTGCGGTCGACCGCCGTCCAGATGGTCGAGATGTCGCGCAACGAGCGGCAGGCCGCGCAGGGCTTCGAGACCGCCTCGCTGTGGTTCGCGGGGTGCATCGACCCGCGCACCCAGCTCACGGGCACCCGCACCGTGAAGCGCGTCGGCGACGAGGCACGCGTCTTCCGGCTCCGGTCCTGGGGCAAGGAGCCGGCCACGATCACGGTCGGCACGGCCCGCACCGGCAGCCTCGTGCTCACCCAGGTCGTGCGCAGCCGAGGCAAGGCCGTCCCCGACAAGGCGGTGCTGACCGGGCTCGCCGCCGCCGTCAACGGCGTCTGCGGGTCCGAGGGCGCCGGCGCCTGCGCCGGGCGCGCCCGGGACAACGCCACACCGCCGCTCGGGATCGGTACGCCACCGGGGTTGCTCTCGGTGGTCGACCTGCCGCCGGTCGCCGCCGTCCGCGGCCCCTGGGTCGGCACGGAGCCCGAGCGGGCGCGCAACAACTACGCCGCCACCCGCTGCGACCGGACCACCTTCCAGGGCAAGGGCATCAGCAAGGCCCTGACCCGCACCTTCCTCTTCCCCGAGACGGCCAACGCCAACCAGCTCGGCCTCACCCAGACCGTCGGCGCGATGAAGCCCGGCCGGGCCGCCACCTTCGTCGACCAGGTCCGCGACCGCATCCGCCAGTGCGGCCAGGCCAACCTCGGCACCAACGTGACCCAGCTGGCCTCGTCGTCCTCGAAGTCCGGCGACCTGAGCGTGTGGGCGCTGACGTTCGAGATCAACGACAGCCAGTCGTTCCCGTTCCTGATGGCGATCGTGCGCGACGGCGGTGCCGTCTCCCAGCTCGGCTTCGCCCCCGACCGCACCATGACGATGTCGCGCGACGACTTCGTCGCCCTCGCCCGGCGCGTGGCGGAGCGGCTCGGCCCGCTCGACTCCTCGCGCTGAGCCCGGTTCCGGGACGACGCAACCTTTTCGCCCCTACGGGTGTCTCACCGGGCATGAGGCACCGCGCACGGCTCGTCACCGCCGCGCTGGCCTGCACCCTCGCGCTCACCGCCGGGTGCGGGGACCAGTCGGCGGGCGGACCGACGACGGGTGGCTCGTCGGACGGCTCGGTCGCGTCGGCGAGCGACGGGGCGAGCCCGGGAACCGCGATCCCCGACGACTTCCCGCTGTCCTCGGGCATGGGCGGTCCCACCGACACCGTGCCGACCTCCCGGAGCGGCACCGGCCTGCGTGACCTCGAGCTGTGCGGCACTTCCCCGCTGCGCGGACTGGGCACCCGTGACCGGATGGTCGCCGACAACAGCGGCGGTGAGTCCGCCGACACGCGCGAGCTGGTGGTCCTCGGGGCTCCCGACGACGCCCGCCGCCTCGCCGACCGCCTGGCCGGACTCGTCGCGGACTGCGCGGAGCCCGCCGCCGGGGACATGGAGACCCGCACCGAGGTGCTCGCGTCGCCGTTCGGTCCGGGGCCTGCCACCACGCTGCTGCAGACCTACAGCTTCGACGGCGAGCCCGGCACGGGGGCGACCATCGTGCACGTCGTGCCCGTCGGCGCCGCGGTCCTCGTCACGTCGACGTACGGCCAGTGGACCCGCGAGCGCGCCCGGGACGCCGTCGACGCCACCGTCGCGCCGCTGCGCAGCACGGTCGAGGCACTGGCGATGTTCGGCGAGCTCCCGACGTCCACGCCGGCCGTCACCGAGAGCCCGAGCGCGGGCGAGACCCCGAGCGAGACCCCGACCGCGTCGCCCACCACGCCGTCGCCCTCGGCCCCCTCCTCGTCCACCCCGTCGCCGACCCCGTCGGCCCCGCCGTCGACCGCCGCCGTCGTCGCCACCCCGACGACCGGCCCGAGCGGGACGCCCGAGACCCCTGAGCCCACCCAGCCCACCGAGCCTGCAGAGATCCCGGCGGACTTCCCGCTCGACGTCGGCCTGCTCGAGGACGGCGGCGATGCCGACCGCACGCCTCCCACGGACGACGAGGGCATGGGCCCCGTCGAGATGTGCGGCCGCGTCGTCTGGCCCACCGCGGGCGCGGCCGGCACCCGCCACCTCTACTCCGCCGTGCTCGGCCCGGAGTACTACGACGGGCGCGAGCTCGTCGTCCACGCCGACGCCGACGCCGCGGTCGAGGCCATGACGGAGGTCCGTCGGGCCGCCCGCACCTGCCGGAGCTCCGCCAACCAGGTGTGGACCGTCCTCGCCCGCGACACCGGCTACGACACGGTGACGATGGGCCTGACGTACGACGACGGGCTCGGCAGCTCGGTCTTCCAGGTCACCCGGGTCGGCTCGGCACGCCTGATGGTCCAGACGTACGGTGAAGGCACGCTCGCGTCGCTGGACCGACAGGCCGATGAGGTCACGGGGACCACCAACCAGATCGTCCGGTCGATGTGCGCGTTCACGAAAACGGGGTGCTAGAACCATGTCCATTCCATCGACGCTGGCCAGCTCGGCCTGCCCGACCCTGCCGTCGCCGCGGCGGCTCACCGCCGTCGCGCCGGTGCGCCTGCTGGGCGCCCACGTCGTGTGGCGGCTGCTGTGGGAGGCCCACCCGCCCACGCGCCACGACCGTCACGCGAAATCCACGACGGCCCCGCAGGTGGACCTGCGAGGCCGTCTGGAAAGTGCTCTGGACCAGAGCGCCTGAGGACTAGATCTCCTTCAGGACGGCCCGCATCAGCTCAGCGGTCTCCGACGGCGTCTTGCCGACCTTGACCCCGGCGGCCTCGAGGGCCTCCTTCTTCGCCTGGGCGGTGCCCGAGGAGCCCGACACGATGGCGCCGGCGTGGCCCATGGTCTTGCCCTCGGGAGCGGTGAAGCCCGCGACGTAGCCGACGACCGGCTTGGTCACGTGCTCCTTGATGTAGGCCGCGGCCCGCTCCTCGGCGTCGCCGCCGATCTCGCCGATCATCACGATCGCCTTGGTCTCCGGGTCGTTCTCGAAGGCCTCGAGCGCGTCGATGTGGGTGGTGCCGATGATCGGGTCACCGCCGATGCCGATCGCGGTGGTGAAGCCGAAGTCCTTCAGCTCGTACATCATCTGGTAGGTCAGCGTGCCCGACTTCGACACGAGGCCGATCGGACCCTTGCCCGCGATGGTGTGCGGGGTGATGCCGGCCAGCGACTCCTCCGGCGTGATGATGCCGGGGCAGTTGGGGCCGATCATGCGGGTCGACTTGCCCTCGAGGTACTGGACGACCTCGGCGGTGTCGAGGACCGGGACGCCCTCGGTGATCACCACGAGGAGCGGGATCTCGGCGTCGATGGCCTCGATCGCGGCGTCCTTGGTGAAGGCCGGCGGGACGAAGGCGACGGACACGTTGGCGCCGGTCTCCTTCATGGCCTCCTCGACGGTGCCGAAGACGGGGAGCTCCTTGCCGCCGAGCTCGACCTTCGTGCCGGCCTTGCGGGCGTTGACGCCGCCGACGATGTTGGCGCCCGACTCGACCATGAGGGTGGTGTGCTTGGCACCCATGCCGCCCGTCATGCCCTGGACGATGATCTTGGAGTCCTTGTTGAGGTAGATGCTCATCTGTTCAGTTCTCTCTCTCAGGCCTGGTGGGCGAGCTCGGCGGCCTTGTCGGCCGCGCCGTCCATCGTGTCGACCTGGGTGACCAGCGGGTGGTTGAGCTCGTCGAGGATGCGACGACCCTCCTCGACGTTGTTGCCGTCGAGGCGGACGACGAGGGGCTTGGAGGCCTCGTCGCCGAGGATCTCCAGCGCGCCCTTGATGCCGTTGGCGACCTCGTCGCAGGCGGTGATGCCGCCGAAGACGTTGACGAAGACGCTCTTGACCTGCTCGTCGTTGAGGATCACGTCGAGGCCGTCGGCCATGACCTGCGCGTTGGCGCCGCCACCGATGTCGAGGAAGTTGGCGGGCTTCACGCCGCCGTGCGCCTCACCGGCGTACGCGACGACGTCGAGGGTGCTCATCACGAGGCCCGCGCCGTTGCCGATGATGCCGACCTGGCCGTCGAGCTTGACGTAGTTGAGGCCCTTGTCCTTGGCCTTCGACTCGAGCGCGTCGGCCTCCTCACGGATCTCGAACTGCGCGTGGTCGGGGTGGCGGACCTCGGAGGCGTTGTCGTCCAGCGACACCTTGCCGTCGAGCGCCTCGAGCTTGTCGCCCTCGAGGCGGGCGAGCGGGTTGACCTCGACGAGGGTGGCGTCCTCCTGGACGTAGACCTGCCACAGCGCCTGGACCATCTCGATGGCCTGGTCGCGCAGCTCGGCGGGGAACTTGGCCTCGTCGACGATCGCGGCGGCCTTCTCCGGGGTGACGCCCTCGAGGGCGTCGATCCGGATCTGCTTCACCGCATCGGGGTTGGTCTTGGCGACCTCCTCGATCTCCACGCCGCCCTCGACCGATGCGATGCACAGGTGCGAGCGGTTGGAGCGGTCGAGCAGGAACGAGAAGTAGTACTCCTCCACCGGCGGCGTCGCCGGCGTCACCAGGACGCGGTTGACGCGCAGGCCCTTGATCTCCATGCCGATGATGTCGCGGGCGTAGGACTCGGCCTCGTCGACGGTCCTGGCGATCTTCACGCCGCCGGCCTTGCCACGGCCACCGGCCTTGACCTGGGCCTTGATGACGGTGACGCCGCCCATCTCCTCTGCGGCGGCCCGAGCGGCCTCGGGCGTCTCGGCGACGACCCCGAGCGTGGTTGCGACTCCGTGCTTGGCGAAGAGCTCCTTCGCCTGAAATTCCATCAGGTCCACGAGGTGACCAGTCCTTTTCGTCTGCGAACAGTGCGGGGAAATCCCTCTCGGCACCCTAGACCTCCGGGCGGGGTCGGGCGAGGTCGGGTGAGCGTGGTGGTGCTCACTCCCGGGCTAGGTTGAGGAGCATGTCCACCCCCCAGCCAGGCTCGAAACGGGGCTCGACCTCGACGGTGATGTGGTTCCGGCGCGACCTGCGGGTGCGCGACAACCCGGCCCTCCTCGCCGCGCTCGAGGAAGGGTCCGTGACCGCGCTGTTCGTCGTCGACCCGGCCATCTGGGCGACGGCGGGCCCGGCCCGCAGGGCCTGGCTGGCCGCCAACGTGCTCGCGCTCGCCGAGCGCATCCCGGTGACCGTGCGCCACGGTGACCCCCGCGAGGTCGTGCCGCAGGTGGCCGACGGCCGGCGGGTCCACGTCGCCGCCGAGACGACGCCGTACGGCCGGCGCCGCGACAAGGCCGTGGGCGAGCAGGTCGAGCTCGTCGCGACCGGGTCGCCGTACGCCGTGGGGCCGGGCCTGGTCCGCAACGGCGGCGGCGGGCCCTACCAGGTGTTCAGCGCCTTCGCCCGCGCCTGGCGCGAGCACGGCTGGTCCGAGCCCGCCCGCACCCCCCGCTCCCCCGAGCTCGAGCCGGCCGCCTCCGACCAACGTGCGCTGGACCTGCTGGAGGCGGCGGTGGCCGAGGCGCCGTTCGAGCTGCCCGGCGCCGGCGAGGACGCGGCCTGGCGCCGCTGGCGGTCCTTCCGCGACGAGGGCCTGCAGGACTACCGCGACGAGCGCAACCGCCCCGACCACGACGGCACCTCGCGGCTCTCGCCGTACCTCCACCTCGGGGTGCTGCACCCGCGCTCGCTCCTCGCGGAGGTCCCCCACACGTCGACGTACGCCAACGAGCTGGCATGGCGTGACTTCTACGCCGACGTGCTGTGGCACGCGCCGTCCTCGGCGTGGTCCGACCTCAAGCCCGCGCTGGAGGGGATGCGCTACGACGACCCCGACGACGCGATCGAGGCGTGGCGCACCGGCACCACCGGCTACCCGATCGTCGACGCCGGGATGCGCCAGCTGATGCACACCGGGTGGATGCACAACCGGGTGCGGATGATCACCGCCTCCTTCCTCACCAAGGACCTGCACGTGTGGTGGCCGGTCGGGGCGCGGCACTTCCTCGACCTGCTGATCGACGGCGACGTGGCCTCCAACAACCACGGGTGGCAGTGGGTGGCCGGCACCGGGACCGACGCCTCGCCCTACTTCCGGGTGTTCAACCCCGTCACGCAGGGGCTCAAGTTCGACCCGCAGGGCGACTACGTACGCCGCTGGGTGCCCGAGCTCGACCACCTGCCGGGCAAGGCCGCCCACGAGCCGTGGAAGTCCGACGTGGGCTACGAGCGGGACTACCCGCTGCGCATCGTCGACCACGCCGACGAGCGTCGGGAGGCGCTCGAGCGCTACCAGGCGGCACGCGGCTGAGTGCTGCGTCACCTCGACGCGTCCGTTTATCGGCCGCCCAGCGGGGTACATGAACTTATTTGGTCGAGGGTTGCACTTTCCCGTGATCCTTCCGTTACAGTCGTGCGCGGTCTAGCCGACCCGACCCCCCTGACGACCCGGCAGATTGGTAACTCCTCCATGGGCAACCACCGAGCGGAGCGCGCTCCCCAGCGACGCACCTCGGCCAAGCCTGCACCCGTGAGCGGCAAGCGACGTGCCTCCACGCCGCCTCGGCGCTCCGTGGTCCGGCTCCCGTCCCTGCCCCTCGTCGCCGGTGTCGCCGTGCTGGCGGTCTCCGCCGGCGGTGCCGTCACCGCGTCCGGCTCGGGCGTCACCGCCCTCGCCTCGACGGGCTCCGCGGTCGAGGCCACGCAGGCCATCGGCTCGGTCGCCGGCCAGGCCATCTCCCGCCGCGGCGTCGTCGTCAGTCGCGACCACACCCGCGACTCGGGCACCGAGGAGACCGACCCCGAGCTCGTCGCGCTCGCCGAGAAGCAGATGGCCGAGCGGGCCGCCAAGCTCCAGGAGATGCGCAACGCCGCGGAGAAGCAGGCCGCGAAGATCAAGGAGAACAAGTGGGTTCTCCCCCTCGCCCACTACGGCATCACCGCCACCTTCGGCCAGTACGGCCTGTGGGCCAACTACCACACCGGCCTCGACTTCAACGGTGACTCCGGTGACCCGATCCTGGCGATCGCCAACGGCACCGTGACCGAGACCGGCTACGACGGGGCCTACGGCAACAAGACCGTCGTCACCCTCGATGACGGCACCGAGATCTGGTACTGCCACCAGACCGCGATCTACGTCTCCGTCGGCGACCGCGTCAACGGCGGCGAGAACATCGGCACCGTCGGCGCCACCGGCAACGTCACCGGCTCCCACCTCCACCTCGAGGTCCGCCCCGGCGGCGGTGGCCCGGTCGACCCCTTCCAGGCCTTCGTCGAGCACGGCATCGTCCCCTGACGGGGACGCGTCAGCGGCCCCGAGGTCAGGGGAGATCGAGTAGCGCCCGCGACCGAGCCTGCGAGGTCGCGACGGTGCGTACCGAGATCGTGCTGCCCGGTCGGCACAGCCACCTGAGCCGCACGACGCGCGGCTGAGGGACGAAGCCACGGCAAGCACGACGCCAGCGGTGACTGAGCCACATTCCGCGCGACCACAACGTGGCTGGCGCACCGCCCGCCGGCGCGTCGTACGCCGACACGCGCCCCGGCGGTGCCTGAGCCACGTTCCGCGCGGCCAGAACGTGGCTGGGCCACCGCCAGCTGAGGCGTACGCCGAGTACGACGCCAGCGGTGCGCCACCTTCTCGGCGTACCAAACGTGCTGACGCACCGCCACCGGCGCGTCGTACGCCGACACGCGCGTGAGCGGTGAGTGAGACACCTTTTCGAGCCGCAGAACGTGGCTGACGCACCGCCAGGTGAGGCGTACGCGCTACCGGGGACTCCCGGCTCGCCCTGGGCGGGCCGGCACTCCCCGGTCCCGTGGACCGGCGAGCGTCAGAGCTTCTCGACCGGCGCGTAGCGGAGGAGCAGGCGCTTGACGCCCTCGGAGCCGAAGTCGATGGAGGCCACGGACTTCTCGGCCGCGCCCTCGACGGCGACGACGGTGCCCAGGCCGAACGAGTCGTGGGCCACCCGGTCGCCCGGGGAGAGGCTCGGGATGTCGCGGGCGGGCTTGGCCTTGGAGGCGGCGTCGGCGCGGAGGGCGGCGGAGCTGAAGTTGCGGCGGCCGGCGTCGGTGGGGGTGCCGAGGCGCGTGGAGCCACCGGTGAGGTCGCTGCGGCCCCAGCGGGTCTGCTCGGCGGCCGTACGACGCCAGTCGACGAGGTCGACCGGGAGCTCGTCGAGGAAGCGGCTGGCCGGGTTGTGGCTGGGCGCCCCCCACGCCGAGCGGACGAGGGCCCGGGAGATGTAGAGGCGCTGCTGTGCGCGGGTGAGGCCGACGTAGGCGAGGCGGCGCTCCTCCTCGAGCTCGGGCTGGTCGCCGAGCGAGCGCTGGTGGGGGAAGACGCCGTCCTCGAGGCCGGTGAGGAAGACGACCGGGAACTCGAGGCCCTTCGCCGTGTGGAGCGTCATCAACGTGACGACCCCGGAGTCGTCGCCGTCCGGGGAGTCGGGGATCTGGTCCGCGTCGGCGACCAGGGCGACGCGCTCGAGGAAGTCGCCGAGCCCGACGGCGACGGTGCCGGCCTCGACCTCGGCCGGGTCGGCGCTCGGCCCCGGCTGGGGGTCCTCGGCGAACTCGCGGGCGACCGCGACGAGCTCCGCGAGGTTCTCCACGCGGGTGCCGTCCTGCGGGTCGTCGCTGGCCTCGAGCTCGGCGAGGAGGCCCGATCGCTCGAGCACGGACTCGAGGATGACGTCGGGGCGCTCGTCGGCCTCGACCATCGACTGCAGCTCCTGCACGATCGCGACGAACGCCTCGATGTTCTTCAGGCTGCGCGTGGCCAGGCCCGGCGCCTCAGCCGCCCGTGTCAGCGCCTCCCAGAACGTGATCCGGTCGCGGTCGGCGAGGGCGGCGATGCAGGCCTCGGCCCGCTCGCCGATGCCGCGCTTGGGGGTGTTGAGCACCCGGCGCAGCGAGATCTCGTCGGCGGTGTTGACCAGCATCCGGAGGTAGGCCAGCGCGTCGCGGACCTCCTTGCGCTCGTAGAAGCGCACCCCGCCGACGACCTTGTAGGGCTGGCCGGTGCGGATGAACACCTCCTCGAACACGCGCGACTGGGCGTTGGTGCGGTAGAAGACGGCGACGTCGGCAGGGCGTACGCCGGCGTCGTCGGTCAGCTTGTCGATCTCCTCGCTGACGAAGCGGGCCTCGTCGTGCTCGTCGTCGGAGACGTAGCCGACGATCCGCTCGCCCTCCCCTGCGTCGGTCCACAGCCGCTTGGGCTTGCGCCCGCGGTTGTTGCCGATCACGGAGTTGGCGGCCGACAGGATGGTCTGCGTCGAGCGGTAGTTCTGCTCGAGCAGGATCGTGGTGGCGTCGGGGAAGTCCTGCTCGAAGTCCATGATGTTGCGGATGTCGGCGCCCCGGAAGGCGTAGATGGACTGGTCGGCGTCGCCGACGACCATCAGCTCGCTCGGCTCGACGGACTCCGCGCCCTGTTCCTCCAACGACTGCCCGCACAGCTGCTGGATCAGGCTGTACTGCGCGTGGTTGGTGTCCTGGTACTCATCGACGAGCACGTGGCGGAACCGGCGGCGGTAGTTCTCCCGCACGTCGGGGAAGGCCTGCAGCAGGTGGACCGTGGTCATGATCAGGTCGTCGAAGTCGAGGGCGTTGGCCTCGCGCAGGCGGCGCTGGTAGTTGCTGAACGCCTTGGCGTAGGCCTCCTCGAAGGAGTTGCGCGCCTCCTTGGCGGCGTCCTCGGCGTCGCGCAGCTCGTTCTTCTGGTCGGAGACCCAGTGGAGCACCGCGTTGGGCTGGTACTTCTTCGGGTCGAGCTCGAGGTCGCGCAGCACCAGCGTCATCAGCCGCTTGGAGTCAGCGGCGTCGTAGATCGAGAAGTTGGACTTGAAGCCGACCCGGTCGATCTCCTTGCGGAGGATCCGCACGCAGGCGGAGTGGAAGGTCGAGACCCACATGATCCGGGCGCGCTTGCCGACCAGGGCCTCGACGCGCTCCCTCATCTCGGCCGCGGCCTTGTTGGTGAAGGTGATCGCCAGGATCGAGCCCGGGTGCGCCTTGCGCTCGTTGATCAGCCAGGCGATGCGACGCGTCAGGACGCGGGTCTTGCCCGAGCCCGCGCCGGCGACCACCAGCAGCGGGGCGCCGGCGTGCGTCACGGCGGCCCGCTGGGGCTCGTTGAGCCCGTCGAGGAGCGGGTGGTCGCGGAGCTCGAAGAGGGCCTGGTCGGCCGGTGCGTCAGTGGGGCTCATGTCACCCCCAGCCTATGCGCCGGGTACGACATCCCGGTCGGCCCGGTCGGGGCCGGTCGGCGGTGGGTCGGGCGCTGGGTCAGGCGTGCACGGGCGACCAGAAGACGGCCACCGCGATGTTGGCGATCGTGAGCGCGAGCAGGCCGTAGTAGAGGCCCTGCGGGATGCTCGGCTTGCGCATGTTGACCATCACGAGCACCAGGATCACCAGGCCGATGGCGAACTTCACGCCGATCTTGGCGTGGTCGGGCGAGCCGAGGCTCTCCAGCACGCCGACGAGCAGCAGGCCGGCGAGGAACGCCGTCCCGGCGCCGTCACGCATCAGCGAGTTCACGGTCTTCGTGTCGTCGCGCACCTGCACGAGGAGGCCTCCGAGGAGGGCGGCGTAGCCGAGGATGTGGACGAAGAGCAGCACCAGCCGCAGGGTCTCCATGCGCACACCCTAACGATCAGGACCGGCGCTTCCTCGGCTTGGGTGCAGGGCGTACGACGAGCACCGGGCAGGGTGCGTAGTGCTGCACGCGCTGGGCCGTGCTGCCGACGAGGACGCTGTCGCTGAGCCCCCGACCGCCCGCCGCGACCACGACCAGCCCGGCGTCGTACTGCTTGGCGGCCTTGATGATCTCGTTGGCCGCCGAGCCGCTGCGGATGCGCTTGTTGACCTTGGGTCCCCAACCCTCGAAGACCTTCGCGATCGTCGCGACCGCGCTCTCGGCGGCGTCGCGGAACGACCCGTCGAAGCCGTCCTCGGACAGGTCGTCGGCGAACGCCACCGAGGCGAGCGGCCGGATCACCGCGACGACGGAGATCTCGGTGACCTTGGTGGGATCGGCGAACGACTTGAGGTGCTTGGCGGCGGCCAGCGACTGGCGGGAGCCGTCCGTGGCGACGATGACGTGCATGTCAGGCCTCCTGGCTGTCGAGGTCGGGGGTCGTGGCGCCGGTGCCCTTGCTGCCGAAGAAGTACTCGGCGAGGAACAGGACGAGGCCGACGCCGAGGAGCCCGGCGCACCAGATGAGCGAGTGCGGGTCGTCGTAGATCGTGAAGTAGAGGATCGCGAGGTTGCCCACGAGGCCCACCAGCAGCAACGGGGTGTTGGCGCGGAAGAACGGGTTCTCCTCGTCCTGGCCGCGCAGCTTGAGGCACGCCACGATCACGATCGCGTAGATCGCCAGGAGCAGGACCACGGTCACCGTGGCGAGCCGGCCGACCAGGTCGATGCCGCCGCCGGCCTCGGTGACGAGGGTTCCGATCACCAGCAGGGACCCCACCACGGCGCCCGAGAAGATCAGGCCGACCCAAGGGCTGCGCCGGACCGGGTGGATCTTGGCGAAGACGCCGGGCACCACGTCCTCGCGGGCCATGCCGTAGAGCACGCGGGGCTGGGTCACGATCGTCACGAGCGTGGTGTTGGTGATCGCGATCAGGGCGATGATCGAGAACAGCGTGGACATGAACTCGGTCGAGAACGGCAGGATGCCCGCCTTCACGACCTCCAGCAGCGCCGCGTCGGAGGTCGCGAGTGTCTCCGTCGGGACGGTCAGCGCGGCGGCCATCGAGACCAGCACGTAGACCAGGCCGGCCACGACCATGCCGCCGACGAGCGAGCGCGGGAACGACTTGTAGGGGTCGATGGTCTCCTCGGCGACGTTGGCGGTGTTCTCGAAGCCCGTCATCGCGAAGAAGGAGAACGAGATGCCGGCCAGCACCGCGAGGGCGGGGCTGCCGTAGTCACCGCTCGTGTCGATGTGCGTCAGGACGCCGAAGTCGGCGTCGCCGCGGCCCACGTGGATGATCCCGATGACCAGGACGATCAGCAGGCCCGCCACCTCGACGAAGGTCATCAGCATGTTCATCCACACCGACTCGGTGATGCCGATGAAGTTGACGACGACCAGCAGCGCCACGAACAGCAGCGACACCAGCAGCGCCGGCGGACCGGACCACAGGGTGTCGAAGTACGACGCGAAGCCGACCGCGAGCGAGCCCGACGCCGCCATGCTGGCGGCCAGGAACGACACGGTGATGAGGAACGTCAGCGGCCGGTTGCCGAAGGCCTTGTTGACGTAGAGCGAGGCACCGGCGGCCTGGGGGTACTTGGTGACCAGCTCGGCGTACGCCGATCCGGTGATGGCGGCGACGGTGACGCCCAGCGCGAAGGCGATCCAGAAGGCGCCGCCGACGGCCGCGGCGACCAGGCCGATGAGGACGTAGATCCCCGACCCGAGCACGTCTCCGAGCGTGTAGAAGAACAGGAGGCGCCCGGTGATGGAGCGCTTGAGCTCACCGTCCTCCTCGTCCTGGTGCGGGATGGTGGCGGCGTCAGCCATCGTGCTCTCGCTTCCCGAGTGGGGTGGGGATGTGCCCCGACCCCACCGGTTCCGCGCAGCGTTGTCAATCGTCACCCACCCGTCCGGGCGCGGTGCCCGCCTCAGAGCAGACGGCGGTCGGAGGCCCACTTCGTCAGCTCGTGACGACTGGAGAGCTGGAGCTTGCGGAGCACCGACGACATGTGCGTCTCGACGGTCTTGACCGAGATGAACAGCTCCTTCGCGACCTCCTTGTAGGCGTAGCCGCGGGCGATCAGCCGCATCACCTCCCGCTCGCGCTCGGTCAGCCGGTCGAGGTCCTCGTCGACGGCGGCGACGTCGATCGACCCCGCGAAGGCGTCGAGCACGAAGCCGGCCAGCCGCGGCGAGAACACCGCGTCCCCGCCGGCGACGCGGGTGATGGCGTCGACGAGCTCGGGCCCGGTGATGGTCTTGGTGACGTAGCCGCGCGCGCCCCCGCGGATGGTGCCGATGACGTCCTCGGCGGCGTCGGAGACCGACAGCGCGAGGTAGAGGGTGTCGGGCGAGGGCTGGCGGCGCATGACCTCGACCCCTCCCCCGCCGGGCAGGTGCACGTCGAGCAGCACGACCTGGGGCTGCTGCTCGCGCACGACGGCGATGGCGGCGTCGGCGTCGGCCGCCTCGCCCACGACCTCGACCA